>OZ241333.1:0-2834850 GCA_965200085.1 Dehalococcoidia bacterium | reverse complement strand
ATCTGTAACTATGCCTCTAATCTGTCCGACCGATTCGCAGCCTGTCTTCGTTATGTGTGTATCGACAGATACACTCCCCCGGATGTGAACCTGCACACCCGACGAACGCACAATCCGATCGAATGGCTGCGCGCAAGCAGCCTTCCACTTAACGGCGTGGTAGGCTGCTTCGTATCTAACGAGTTCGTTGATGCCTTCCCGGTGCACCGCTTTCAAATTATCGACGGCGAACTATCGGAAGTATATGTTGCGCTCGATGAAGCCGGCGAATTCACAGAAGTGTTGGACAAGCCGTCAACTCCCCTGATAGCCCAGCGCCTGAACAGACTGGGCTTCACCCTCGCAGATGGACAGCAGGGCGAGGTAAGTCTGGGAGTGAAGTCTTGGCTGACCGAAGTATCCCGCGCCCTCGCCAAGGGATTTGTCATCACCATAGACTACGGATATGAGGCGTCAGCGCTCTACTCACCGCAGCGGCGGTTTGGCACGCTTCAGACATACTACCGGCACACAGAAGGCGGCAGCCCGTATCAGCGCATTGGAAGGCAGGACATCAGCGCTCATGTGGACTTTTCGCTTCTACAATCCGAAGGGCAGGCACTCGGCATCAACACCGTCGCATGCGTAAAGCAGTCCGACTTCTTAGATGCGCTGGGCATACGCGATATGATGCGAGACCTGCGAAGCGCACGCATAACCCAGCATGAGCGGAGCGCTAACTTGATGGCGCTACGCACTCTGATGAATCCGGACGGACTTGGGCGCTTCAAAGTCCTAATTCAGGAGAAGGCGACCGGTATAGGCATAAACGAGGCATCACGGATTGAGCCGCAAGAATCCGTGCGCCAAGCGCTGCACATTCCCTTGCTCTCAAGCCGTCATATACCGCTTATGGAAGGAAGATACCCACATATCGGCTGGGAAACACCAACCCTGTGGGATGAGTGGGGGCAAACAAGCCCGCTGGCTCCGTCTGACGAGTGATGCCGGCTGAAAAAGAGCGCTGTCTAAAAGCTAATCGCGCCCGACAATGTTAGATGCCGGGCGTGGAGAGCATCTTCGCGCTACCGTGATGAAGCCTGTGTGCGCCACCATACGATGTTCGGGCCGCACACTGCGGTTACTCACATTCCATGGCCGCTGCAGCACTTCCATAGTCTCTATCATCTCGAAAGTGCGCTCTGTCCGCAGCGCCTTGACCATCTCATGAACTTGGAGCACCGTCGGCGAGAAGCTGACGATGATGCCGCCCGGCGTTAACGCTTCTGACGCATGCGGCGCCACACGCCAAGGTTCCGGAAGGTCCAGCACTATTCGGTCCAGCTTGCGCTCCTCGAAACCTTCGTACACATCACCAATTTTCAGCGTAAGGTTAAGTGTATTCGTGTGCATCGCGCTCACGTTCTCGCGCGTGCGGTCTATCATGTCCTGCCGCACATCATACGAAACCAGCGAACCTCGTTCCCCTACGGCGCGCAGAAGAGCCATCGTTATGGCTCCGCTACCGCAGCCGGCTTCCAGCACATGCGCTCCGGGGAATATGTCGCCGTACACCAGAATGGTGCCGAGGTCTTTCGGATATCCGACGGTCGCTATGCGCGGCATGTCAAGAGCGAAGTCTGCCATCGTTGGCTTCACCGCAAGCAGCACATGACCGCGGTTCGTGGTCATCCAAGAGCCTGCTTCGGCGCCAATCAAGTCGTCATGCGGAAATGCGCCAAGGTGAGACTCGAACTTGGCGCCCGCTCGGATAAAGGTGAGGTATCGACGCCCCCGCCGATCAATAACAAGCGCGTAATCGCCCTCGTGAAAAATATGACGCGCAGAGGCGTTCTCACTCATATCTGCCGCGCCTAAATCTTGTCGATTTCGGTAAGAATATCTCTGGGGTCAAGGGCACGGGCGCTCTCATAAACGCGCTTAAATCGTATGATGCCGTCCTTATCTACGACAAACACCGCGCGGTTGGGCGCGCCTCTCTCTTCGTTGAATATGCCATACGACTGCGTCATTGCGCCATGCGGATGAAAGTCCGATAGCAGAGGATAGGGTAAATTACCCAGCGATGTGGAGTATGCCGTTTGGGACGGTCGGGCGTCGCAGCTAATGCCCAGAACCTGGGCATTCTTCTCCTCGAAATCAGCGTTATAGCTGCGGAACGAGGAGACCTGATCCGTTCAGCCGCCTGTGAACGAGAATATGTGGAATGACAGAACGACTGTCTTCTCGCCTCTGTAATCACTCAGAGATACATTGCTCATATCTTGCGCCGGAAGCGTAAAGTCCGGTGCGGGCTGTCCTACATCTGGCATGTTTTCACCTTCTTGCTAGGTTGTGTGTGCTTTATTGTGTGTTTGATAATGTTGTTTCACTGGCTATTATAGACGTATCGATGGGAGCTTCCGGAGCGTCTCCCTGCGAGGATCGACGATTACACCCGCAGCCTGCATAGCAATCGCACCGAGCAGCGGTTCCGTCCCCGCTTCACCAAAGACGACCGTCGTGCCAATTAGGTCGCCCATAATCTCCATGTCCGCCGTTGAAACATCCATACCGACTTCACTGCCGTCTGCCATGGTATAGACACGCCGACTCTTGGGTTTGACGCCAATCGCATCCAGCACATCCCTGGGAACAAGCGAATCTACAGCGCCGGTATCCACCACAAAGTCGCCCTCCCATGTTAAGGAAGAGTCCGCAGGGTTGCTGATGACAACGGAAGTGTATGTTATTCCCATTCAAAGTTCCTACTGACAAGACGCCTTAAATTGGATTTCGGTTGTGTTTGGTTAGACTGCTGCGTATCTTCACTGTAATCCGGTGTTTGGATGATTCGCTGCATAGATAGACTTCTCGCACCTATGCATCAGCACGCCACCGCAGATATGGACGCCGTGCCGCGCGGGCTTCATCCAAACGCGTATTCGGTGTGTCATGCGGCGCATTGTGCAGCAGATCAGGGTCATCCTGCGCTTCCTGCGCTATCGTCTGCATCACTTCTATGAAGCCGTCGAGTGTTTCTTTGCTCTCTGTCTCGGTCGGCTCTATCATCAGCGCTTCCTCCACAATAAGCGGAAAGTACATTGTCGGAGGGTGGATGCCGTAGTCTATCAGGCGCTTGGCAACGTCCAGCGCGCTGACGCCATGCTGCTGCCTTAGATTTCGAGCGGAGAATACAACTTCGTGCATACAAGACCGGTCATACGGCAAATCATAGTAGCCTTTGAGCTGGCTCAGGATATAGTTCGCATTAATGACCGCGTCCCGGCTGATGTCGGATATACCCTCTTTGCCCAAAGTCGTGATGTAGGAATAAGCGCGCACAAGCGCACCGAAATTGCCATGGAACGCACCCATCTTTCCGACGGTCTTCGGCGGTGCGTCCAGTGTGTACTGCTCGTTTCCGTCCGGGTCGATGCTGCGCCTCACGACAGGCGTTGGCATATATGGCAGCAGTCGCTCGCCAACTATCACGGGCCCGGCGCCAGGACCGCCTCCTCCGTGCGGCTGCGTGAACGTCTTGTGCAGGTTGGAATGCATAACATCGAATCCAAGTTCGCCCAGTTTCACGCGGCCCAAAAGCGCATTTAAGTTTGCGCCGTCGCCATAGACTATACCGCCCGCGTTGCGCACAATTCGCACAACTTCCAGGATGTTAGAGTCGAACAGTCCCAGCGTGCTTGGCAGCGTTATCATCAGCCCTGCAAGGTCATCTCCCACCGAAAATCGCAGAGCTTCAAGGTCGGTGTTGCCGTTGGAATCCGAAGGCAGCGTTACTACCTCGAAGCCGCACATGCTCGCGGTAGCAGGGTTAGTTCCATGTGCGCTGTCCGGTATGAGAACCTTGCTTCGCTGAGTATCTCCGCGCTCGAGGTGATATGCGCGCGCCATTAGCATGCCGGCAAGCTCTCCGTCTGCGCCTGCCATCGGCGAAAGGCTGCACCCCACCATCCCGGTTATGTTGATGAGCCGCTGCTGCAGTTCCCACATAAGCCGTAGCGCGCCTTGCACGGTGGCATCCGGCTGCAGCGGGTGAATCTCCGCAAAACCCGGCATACCCGCAACCTCGTCATTGATTTTCGGGTTGTATTTCATCGTGCAGCTGCCGAGCGGATAGAAGTTATGGTCTATCGAAAAATTGAGCTGGCTCAGCTGCGAGAAGTACCGCACGAGTTCGTTCTCGCTCACCTCAGGGAAGTCCAACCTGTCGCGCAGCAGGTTTTCATCCGGCATAGGCTGATGCGGCACGTCGCTCTGCGGGAGCGTTGCGCCTATCCTGCCGCGCGCACTGCGATCCATAAGCAGGCGGCGTCTATCTTGAGACAGTCTTTCTTGAAGCGTGGTCATACTGTACTGCCTATATCTGCGAGAGCGGCTGCGAAAGCGTCAATCTCCTCTCGCGTGTTCACTTCGGTGGCGCAGACAAGCATTCCGTTATCCAGACGGTCGCTTATGTCCAAGCCGCCTATAATCTTATAGTCAAGCAGCCTCTCATTCAGCGTTGCGGGCGGCAAAGGGCAGAGCATCGCAAACTCTTGGAAGAAGACACCGCCATCAACAACCGAGTACCCCGGTATGTCGGCTACTAGGGATGCCAAATAGTGAGCTTTCTGGTACGTCAATTCGGCTGTGTGGCGTAACCCGTTTCTGCCGTTTGCTGCCATGTAAACCGTTGTCATCAGAGCGATGAGCGCAACCGAAGTGCAAATGTTAGAGGTAGCCCGCTCGCGGCGTATATGCTGCTCGCGCGTTTGGAGCGTGAGAACATACGCGGTGCGCCCTTCTGTGTCAACCGTTCTGCCCACTATCCGCCCGGGCATCTGGCGAATGTAGCTCTGCTTGCAGGCGAAGATGCCGACATACGGACCGCCGAATGTCGGCGGCACTCCCAGCGCTTGCCCCTCGGACGCGACTATATCTGCGCCGTACTCGCCGGGTGGGGTGAACATAGCCATCGACAGCGCATCTGCATAAACCACGAATAGCGCGCCCGCATCGTGAGCCTGTTCCGATAGCTTCCGCATGTCCTGCATGTATCCCAGAAAGTTGGGCTGCTGAGCCACCACACAAGCTGTGGTCTCACTAATGTCATAACCTTCGGACGGCACTACTTCTATGACGATGCCCTGCGCTTCCGCATAAGTCCGCAGCACGCTGATGTACGCGGGCGACACCGAATCGAGCACCGCCACATGGCTGCGCCTTGTAACGCGAGATGCCATCAGAACCGCTTCGGCGAGCGATGTCGAACCGTCGTACATTCCTGCGTTGGCGACATCCATTCCGGTCAGCTGCGCGCAGAGCGTCTGAAACTCAAACTCCGTCTGCAAAGTGCCTTGCGATATTTCCGGTTGATACGGCGTGTAAGCCGTCATGAATTCGCTGCGCCCTGTCAGCTGGCGCACAATTGAGGGTATGTGATGCCTGTACGACCCCGCTCCTAGAAAGCAGGCGTATTCACCGGGTGTCTTGTTCAAGGACGCCAATTCCGAGAAATATCGTTTAAGGTCAAACTCGGACATGGGCGGAGGCAGGTCAAGCGCGGGGTTGCGGTGCTGCTCAGGAATATCATCAAAAAGCTCTTCGACAGAGTCAACGCCGATTGCATCCAGCATCTGTCGTCTGTCAGCATCTGTGTTAGGGGAGTATGGTGAGGTAAAGCGTGAGTCGGTCATCTATATTCGGCCATTCTGCTAAGACTTTGGTGTTCCCAATGGCTTAATCCGATTAACATTGCCCCGTATGTAAGAACGGAGAACGCAAAGACGGATTATCGCTGCGATTAAGGTGCGGCATCCCGCTACTGCGCTTGAATAAGTGCGTCATACTGAACATTGTCAAGCAACTTGTCAAGCTGCGCTGTGTCTGAAAGCGAAACACGCAGCATCCAACCGTCCTCGAAAGGGCTGTCGTTGACCAGCTCCGGGCTGTCGATTACTGATTCGTTGCGCTCAGTAACTGTTCCCGATACGGGCGAATACAGATCGGACACGGCTTTGACGGACTCTATCTCGCCCATTTTCTCAAACTGCTCAAGCTGTTCGCCGACTTCGGGCAGCTCAACGAACACCACATCTCCCAGACTCTCAGCCGCGAAATCTGTGATTCCAACGACAACAAGCCCATCCGATTCTACGCTAACCCACTCGTGTTCCTCCGAATATTTCAGGTTTTCAGGCGTCATCGTTTATCTCTCCGTATATGAAATGGAATGCTGGTAACTTCGGCGTCAACTAGGCGGCCACGGATGTCAATTTGAAGTGGTGTTCCCGCCTTCGAATAGCCAACAGGAACATATCCCAAGCCTATGTTTCTGTCAAGCATAGGCGAATGGCTGCCGCTGGTAACTTCCCCGATTTTGCGATCTTTGTCGTGGATCGCATACCCATGCCGCGCGATGCCCCGACCTGTCATTATGAAACCGACAAGCAGCCTGTCCACGCCTTCATCCCGCGCCCGCAGTAGAGCGTCTCGCGCCACATACCCGCGTCTGTTCGGGTTCACGAAGCGTCCCAGACCTGCCTCGTATGGATTGGTCTCCACGCTCATATCGTTGCCGTGCAGCAGTAACCCCGCCTCTAATCTCAGCACATCTCGCGCGCCCAGCCCGCAGGAAACCGCCCCTTCGTTTGCCAGCAGCATCCAGATATGCGCCGCATCTTCTGCGGACACTACCGCCTCGAATCCGTCTTCGCCCGTATATCCGGTATGTCCCAGCATCGCATCCACACCGTCCAAGTGAGTTCGCACAGCTCTGAACGGCAGAATTGTCGAGATGTCCTGCGCCGTAAACCTGTTAAGAAGCGATATGGACTGAGGTCCTTGGATCGCTATCATTGCTGTGTCAGCCGTAACGTTGCTTATCTTCACCGTATCCGGCTGTGTGTTCCAGCGGTCAAGCCAGTCGGTTACGGCAGCCGTGTTTGCTGCGTTGGGTATTAGCAGAAAATCTTCCTCGCCGTTTCGGTACACGATGCAGTCGTCGATGATTCCGCCGTCTTCATTGCAGATGAGGCAGTAGCGCGCCCTAGAAACGCGCATAGATATTGCGCCCACACTAAGCACACGGCTGAGCAGCGCTGCCGCTCCGCTGCCTTCCAGCTTAAGCCTGCCCATGTGCGAAACATCGAATAGCCCCACGTTAGAACGTACTGCCCTCGCTTCTTGCAGGATGCTCGCGTACTGAATGGGCATTGCCCATCCCCCGAACGGCACAATCCGCGCGCCGAGTGACAGGTGTGTCTCGTACAATGCTGTTTGTCTGAGATTGTTGGAATCTTGCATGGCGTACCCTCGTGCTAAGAACGCTTACAGATTGGCGGCGGCATCCTTGAATTGGCGAATGGCGTCTATATGCGCGTCAGGCGTACTTAGACCGGCTCGCATCGTATTTAGTGATACGTGGGTTGCGCCCAGCGCCTTCCAGCCTTCTGCTTCCTGCGCCCACTCATCAGGTCCCCCAATGCTGGCAGATACCCAGCCCTCTAGTCCGATGCTCGCTATGTCGCGTCCTGCCTCTTCTGCGTAGGAGTGGAGCTTGTCGATTAGATACTTGGCGCGATCATCCGGGCGCCCAGTGAGTATCCAGCCGTCCGATATGCTGACGATACGGCGCACGGTGCGATCCGAACTTCCCCCCAGCCATACGGGTATGGGACGCTGCACCGGCAGGGGCAAAATGCCGGCGTCGGTTATCTTGTGCCAGCGTCCTTCGTAAGTTACGAGTTCGTTCGTCCAAAGACGGCGCATAACATCAATCTGCTCCTCCGACCGTATGCCTCTATTGCGCCAATTCTCGCCCAGCGCCTCAAACTCCACATGGTTCCAGCCCACGCCGATACCAAGGCGCAGGCGTCCCTCGCTGAGCACATCAACGGCGGCAGCTTGCTTCGCCACCAGCGCCGTCTGACGCTGCGGCAATATGATGATTCCTGTGGCAAGTTCTATGCTGTTGGTTATCGCGGCTAAGTAGCCGAACAGCACGAATGGCTCATGAAATGCGTCTGTGTGTCGGTAAGGGCCTGTCAGATCGGTGTGAGTAGCTTGGTTTGCTCCAAGCACGTGGTCGAACGCGAGCAGAAAATCGAATTCAAGCGACTCCGACGCCTGCGCGAAATCGCGAATTGCTCCAGTATCCACACCTATCTCCGTCTGAGGAAATATGGCTCCTAATTTGGTCATTTCATCCTCCATGTATGTCGTCAGCTTTCAATTATCAGTGTAACATACGACGACAGCGACAAACACGGCTGGAACAGATTATAGACAAGACTAGATGGGATAGATTATGGCGAAGTACGATTTGATATTAAGCGGCGGAACTGTGCTGGACCCTGCCAACGGGTTCGAAGGAACGGCGGATGTGGGCGTAAAATCAGGGATGATAGCTCGGATAGCCCACGAGCTAGACCCGTTCGATGGCGATGAGATTGTGGATGTCTCCGGACGCTGGGTCATTCCCGGACAAATCGACACACATGCACATGTGGCAGGCTTATCTCGCAACTGGGATCCCGCGCTCGGCTATGCTATGTTGGCGCGCGCCGGCACAACTACCGTGCTGGACATGGGCGGTACGGGCCCCAGCCTGATCGACGGCATTAAGCGAAGGGGCGCGGGTCTGAATGTTGCGGGGCTGTACGCACTCATACCCGGAGCTACCATGCCGTTCGGCGAACCTTCCGCAATGGAAGCGCGCGATGTCGCTTCCATTGCACTTCGGCAAGGCTGCTTCGGAATCAAAATACTGGGCGGATACCACCCTTTCAGCCCCCAGGCAACTGCCGATGTTATCCGTGCCTGCAATGACCAGACCGCCTATGTAGCCTTTCACATCGGAACGCGTGAATCGGGCAGCCACCTCGGAGGAGTGCGTGAGATACCCGATATAGTTGGTAAAGGGAGGCTGCATGTGTGTCATGTGAACTCCTACTGTCGAGGGGTTATCGATGAGGCTGATGCAGAGTGCGACGAGGCATTGGGGATACTCGATAGAATGCGCGATCAGCTGAACTCTGAGGCGTATCACGCGATACAGAACGGAACCAGCGGGAGCTGCGACGCCGAAGGCAATGTGCAGGCGAATGTGCCGCGCAACTGCCTCGCTATGCGGGGATATTCACCCACGCGCGACGGCATGCGGCAAGCGATACTGGACGGTTACGCTTCGGTCATCGGGCAGCGCGGTGGACATGTCGTGTACTTAAAAGGACGCGAAGCCCTCTCTGTGTACGAGAGCGCGAATACTCATGTCGGCATGAGCTTCCCCGTGAATCTGCCCTCATCTGCCTTCAAGCTCACGACTGCGAAGAACACAGCAGGGGATTTCATTGTGGACGCGGTTAGCACTGACGGCGGCTGCCATCCCCGCAATGTGGCGATACAGTCCAGCATGGCGCTGGTGAAATTTGGAGCGCTGACACCTCTGGAAATGGCGATAAAGCTGTCTCTGACGCCCGCGCGAATGTTGGGGCTGGTAAACAAAGGACATTTCAGCGAAGGCGCCGACGCCGACATCACAATCATCAACCCGGAAACAAACCAGCCGACGATGAGTTTCGTAGCAGGGAAGCCCATCATGATTGATGGACATGTGGTCGGAAGCGGCGGAACACTGCTAGTTACCCCCGCCGGACGTCGCGCCGCAGAAGTGAGCGGGCTGCCGCATCAGATCGTTGATCTCACGAAGAGCAATTTGTACGCGGGGTGGAAATAATAAACCCGATGTGCAGGTTAAATATAAATAGACAATAATAGTTGAAAGTCCAGGACCCAGAGTCTCTAATGGGGTTGAACCAAACTCCAAGGAGGACACTATGAACCTGGCCGATTTCATCATAACCACTTTTTGCGTGATTGACGATTCAAACTCTTAATCATTCATGAGATGACTTGTAGGAACAAATACCGTGCGAAGAATGTGTTGCAGAATGTATGGTATTAGATACAATGGGATGAGGAGATGAAGGCATGGCCACATTTAACACGGTTGATGATCTTATACGGATACTGGATTCCAGTCCTGAACTATTGGAAGCTTTACGCTCGCGATTGCTGACAAAGGAGCTTCTGGAGTTGCCGCAGCGCTTCTCAGAGTACGCTGCCGTGACAGACCGACGGCTTGAGGCATTGGAGAAGGCGACCGAGGCGTTGCTGGAACAGGCCAGAATTACGAACCAGCGACTGGACAGGCTTGAAGAAGATGTGGCAGTCCTGAAGGAGGACGTGGCAGTCCTGAAGGAAGATGTGGAGGTCCTGAAGGAAGACGTAGCGGTCCTGAAGGAAGACGTAGCGGTCCTGAAAGATGATGTGGCTTCTTTGCGAGGTGATGCGTTGGAAGCGAAACTGGCCACCAAGATGATCCCTCTGGTAAGCAGGGAATTTAATGTAAGAAGAGTCTATCCTATTTGGGCGCCTGGAATCATAGCTCCAGCCGGAAGAACGATGGAATTTGAAAAGAGAATGGAGAATGCCGTCGATGACGGCATAATCACAGATGAGGACGAAACGCGTTTGAGAGTTACCGATTTCATTATGCATTCTCAGCGCAAGGAAGATAGATCGATACTGTGGTTTGCGGTAGAAGCATCCGGAGTCATAAATAACACGGACATCACTCGCGCTCGGCAATCTGCGCAGGTTATCAATAAGATATATGGCGAGGATGCAATCCCGTTGGTGTACGGTTATCGTATTTATAACGAGCAAAAAGAGCTTGCTTCTCATGAAGGAGTTCGGGTGTTTTTGGATCCTGACGCGAGATAGACAGAAATCAACCAACAAATATGGCAAATCATAGCTTTTGCTCTTTGGTAAGCAGTCTTCGGTGGACACATTCCGCCGAGGGCTTTTTACTTTAAGGGATTAGGGGCCATGAGTATGGCGTGCTATTGACAGCGCAGCAAACGCTATGGAACATAGAAGCAGTCGATTTGAAGGCAGGTTTTAATTGCAAGCTGTTATTCTTTGCCCCACATGTATGCATCTGAACGCACCTGATGCCGGGTTTTGCAGCAGGTGTTGGAGGCGGCTTGCGGAAAGTGAAGAAGTAAGTAGGGAAACGGCAGAAGCTCTGGTGAGTCGACGGTTGGCGCGACAGCGTTTTCTTCGGTGGGTGCGCTGGGGCATTTTAACACTGCTTCTGATTTCGGCTTGTATCGGGGTGGCGTACTACAACGGGATTTTCGATCAGCCGCTACCTCCGCCTGCATCGGATATTAGCGCGACAGCATCAGCTCAGGATTGGCCCATGTTTCTGCGCGATCCGATTCATTCCGCAGCAGCAGAGGTGGATGTAACCCCGAAGGGTCGGCTGAAGTGGCAGTTTGAGACGGATTATCCGATGTTTTCGTCGCCGGCGGTGGTAAACGGGCGATTGTATTTAGGGTCCGGGGACAATCGGATAGTTTCATTGGACGCAGACAGCGGCGAGCTGATATGGGAGCATGCGGTGGGTGGTCCTATAGACTCATCTCCGGCGGTTGCGGGGGACAGCGTGTTTATCGGTTTGCGGGACGGCCGTGTTCTGTCCCTGCATAAGGACAGCGGCGAGCTGCAATGGGAATTCCAGACTGGTGGAATATTCGCAACTTCACCGGTTGTGCTGGAGGGCATTCTGTACATCGGAAGCGGAGACGGCAAGTTGTACACCCTAGACGCGAAGACGGGAGAAGTACGGTGGGCGTATCAGACGGGCGGACATGTTGCGGCGGACCCGGTTATTAACGAAGAGATTGTCGCTGTGCTGTCGCAAGACAGTTATTTGCATATAGTAGATAAGCAGACTGGTAGAAAGCGGCTGGACTATCACACGAGGTTTGCGCGGGGCGCGCCTGCACTGAGTGGGGACTGGGTTTATACGGCAGACCAGATTGGGATTGTTGCGGCGATAGACTGGCACAAACGCGAGGTGCCATTTGAGAAAAATGTGCGTTGGCTGCGGACACAGTTATGGGCGTGGGGATTTATGGGCGAACTGCCGCCGCTGAAGGGTTTAGCGTGGGCGGCGTTTTTGCCGGGAAACAACTTCGTAGCGTCGCCTATCGTGAGGGATGAGAGCCTGTATCTGGCGTCGGCTGAAGGGCAGGTGTACGCCTTGGATAAGGCTACGGGTGAAATTGAGTGGACTTTTGATGCGGACGGATTTTTCTTGTCTCCTGCGATTCTTGCGGGGGATGGCGTGTTCATAGGGGACAGATTCGGGACGTTATATGCGGTGAGCGTTGATACGGGGAAGGAGCTTTGGCGGTTTGAGACGGGCGCCCCGATAAGATCAACGCCGGTCGCGGCAAACGGGCTGCTGTATTTCACATCTGAGGATGGGAGTTTGTACGCGCTGGAGTGAGTAAGGGGTGATAGAAGTAGTATCCGCACATTACGCAATATGACTATGGCGGCGTATGGGGCGTATGGATATTGATTGGCTGGAATAGCCTGGGATGAGAAGAGCGCCAATATGATGAAACTGAGTGCTTCATACGCCACCCATAGCATGTACATGTATTAGAGGAAAAGCGAAGCCTTTGTACGGATATTATGGATATTTAGGAAGCGCCTATGTATCGTATTCCTGCATTGTACTTCCTGCCTAAATCAATGGCGTCTGGTGTTCAAAGTGTGCGAATAGTGCAGGCGCAACCGGATGCACTATCGTAACCCTTTGTATTGCTGTCAGAATAAAATTACGCTTCCCTGTCGAACGGTCAACATCGTTGAACTATCCGACCACTACGCTTAAAAGTCAGAGTATCGCAGCGTGCAATGCGCGCAATGTTTGAGCATTTTCTTCGAGAGTGAAGCCATCCGCTTTATATTCGGGCTTGGCGCTCATTCCGTCCACGGCGCCGGTATCCACCGTCTTACGTATGGTCTCCATATCTTCTTCGACAGAGGGCAGCAGATTTCTGCCGGCGAGTTTTGAGAGGGATGCGGCGAGCCCGTATCCGCCCCAGTTGGAAACGCTGGCTAGGATAAGCTCAGAGACTTGAGTTACACAGGGCTGTTTGACGAGCGAGTCCACGGTGGTGATTTCTTGGGCTAGGTTCCCCAGGCCGATTTCGTTGCCCCCGTCGCCGATGCCGACTGTGGGTACGCTGCGCTCGAAAAGGTAATCTGTGCGGGCGGTGTATTGCGTGATGTCTCGGCCGCGCATATTACGGTATTTGCGTTCATCGGTCATACCGCAGCGCTCGATGGCAATGATGATGGATGGGTTGTATTCGGCAAGACAAGATTGGGCGAACGCTTCGCTTTCTGCGTCGGAGGCTATGGGAAAGTCGATAACTTCGGAGGCGGCGCTCTTGGTGGCTTGCATAACGGCTGTGCCGTATGAGTCGGTTACATATACAACGTGGTATCCGAGCTGCTCCAAGGCGTTGCCGATTGCGACTGCTCCGGGCGGACCGTCGGTTTCAATAAGTCCTGCGTCGAGGATGTAAAAGCCGGTAACGATAAAGGCTGTTCCCGGGTTGTCTAGGATGAGCTGGGCTGCGCGGTCGCAGAAGTCGGTTGGGACATAAGGGCGCAAGTGGGATATGCCCCTGCGATCGTTGTCGAGGATGATGTCTTCAATAGTCCTGTCGGTCATGGCATCCACCTTATCCGTTTGTTTTGTGTGCGTTGGGTTGACTTTTGTTAGGGTAACTGCTTTTGGATAGAGATTGCAATTATGGGAAATTATGGGATGTTTAAGTTGAAGGCATCCCAGAAGTCATTCCGAATGACAGCGGAACAGAGCAGGTAAATGTAAGGCGATAAACTACAGCATTGAATTGCATCATTACAGCAAGGGAAGTTGAACCGTCTGGCACCCTGATATTCCTAATAGGAATTGATATATCAAGAATGTGAATACACCAGTGCATTCGTTGGAACCGGGTGGTGATGACGACAATGGATAAAATCCAATTATCCTCTTATATCGGTAATACCATAAGTTCAAAAGGGTTGACACTTTCAGATGTGCTGTGATAGTTTTCACCAGTGTTTTCTACACTAGACGCTGTGCTCTAAGTTGTATGTACGATTTTCGTATATGAGCAGAGCGTTGAAGTTTCATTAGGGCTTTCTCCCGCAGAGAGAAGGCGCATTGAAGAGGCAGCTATTTATGCAACCAGCCCCTATTGGCGCCGTGGAATGGAGCGAACTCGGAAGTATGCTGTTCGCAATGTGGATGGTCGTGATATTCATAGTGCTGTTCGCTGCGAATATGATTGTGGGACACAATCTGCTTCCTTCGTTCATTGCGTCCGGGCATGTGCCCCAGATGTGGCAAAAAGTGAGGCTGTTTTTCTATGCGGCGGCGGTTGCGTGCTTTGCGATTGCTGTATTTTTCTTCGTCAGCGTGGTCCAACAGGCAGCCGTGCTGGAGAAGATATGGCCAGATTATTGGATTTAAGAGCGCCGGCGTGTCGTACGCTCGATGATAGGTGTACAAGATCCTGTTTTAGCAGGAAAAGATTGATAGGTTAAGCAGATTTGATACCAGGCGATTTTCAGTTTTCTAGGCCAACGCGCAGACAGCTTTTCAAGCATGGAATTATGGCTGCTATAACGGTAGTAGCCCTGGCTGTTACAGCGCTGGCGTTGACTTTTGTAATATCGGCGTGGCTGGGCAGACCTGTAGTATTTGGATATTCTGAAGGTCCGGATCAGCCAATCGCTTTCCCGCATCCCACACATGTCGAAGACCTTGGGATGGACTGTACTTTTTGCCACCGTAATGTTACGGAGGGCGCGGCTGCTACTATACCTTCAGCAGGGCTGTGCCTAACCTGCCACCAGGTTGTGGGCGACGATTTGCCGGAGGTTGAGAAGCTGCGCGAGATGGTCGCGGAGGACGAACGCCCGATAGACTGGGTGCGCGTTCACAGGGTCCCGGATCATGTGCATTTCGTACATGAGGCACACATCCGATACTTCTCAGAGAAGGATGGCGTCCCGGAAACGGCTGTGTGCGCGACTTGCCACGGCGATGTGGGTTCGATGGACAAGGTGGAGCAGGTGCGCGATTTGAAGATGGGAGACTGTGTGAACTGTCACCGGGACAACGGCGCTCCGACGGACTGCACCACTTGCCATTATTAAGATTTTCAATGTTTGCGGGTTTCTGCTTACACAGGATTGGATAGAGAATAGACAATTGGCGCTGATACAATCGGCGCTTTTTGAAGGCTGACAAGATAAGATGGCTTTAACGCGAAGACAATTCCTGACACTTGCTGGCGGTTCTGCGGCGGGTGCGATACTGTTTCAGGCTTGCGGTGTGCCGGAGGATGAGCTTCTGGTTCAGGCTCCGGTGGAGATGCCGGAAGATCTGGTTACTGGGCGCGACAATTGGTATGCGACGCTCTGTCGTCAGTGCGCGACGAGCGAAGGTATTGTGGTGCGGGTGATGGAAGGTCGCGCCAAGAAGGTTGAAGGGAATGTTGATTATCCGATAAATCGTGGGGCGCACAGCGCGCGCTGCGAAGGCGGTTTGCAGGCGCTGTATCACCCGGACAGGATACGCGGACCCATGGTGCGTTCCGGTGAGCGCGGGGCAAATCAGTTCCGCGAGATAAGCTGGGAAGACGCTATTGGGCGGCTGGCATTCCAACTTCAGAATATCAGCGATGCAGGACAGCAGTCTTCCGTAGTGCTGGCGACTGATCCTATTAACGCTCATATGGGAATGGTCGTTGACGCTTTCGCTTCGGCATACGGGGCGCGGCGAATGACTTATGCACCGCTTGAGCAGACTGCCGTTCGGACTGCCGTGCGAGAGGTGTTCGGGCAGGATTTGATGCCGGACTTTGACATTGCGCACGCTTCGACGGTGCTTTCTTTTGGCGCGGATTTTCTTAATGGCTGGATGTCGCCGGTGCGGTACGGTCGGGGATATGGCGAGTTTCGGGATACGGATCACGAGCGCGGCACTTTTATCCATGTGGATTCTCGCTTTTCCATGAGCAGCGCTAACGCGGACAAGTGGGTGTATGTGAAGCCGGGTATGGAGGGTGTGCTGGCACTGAGCATTGCGCAGGTTATTATTGCTGATGGCCTTGCGGACGCTGGCGCTGCGGATGCTCTGACAGCGGGCTTTGATATTGACGCATACGTGCCCGAGGCGGTTTCGGCGCGGACGGGCGTGAGCGCGGATAAGATTCGCGCGGTGGCGCACGATTTCGCCGAGCATCGTCCGTCGATTGCGTTTGGCGGCGGTTCGGCTGCGGCTCATACGAACGGGCTGTTTAATCTTGCGGCGATATATTCACTGAATTATCTCGTGGGCAGTGTGAACAGCGAGGGCGGGATTGTGTTCAATCCTGACGCTGCGACTGGCGGAATTTCTGCGGCGAAGAGCGGAACGCCATTTTCGGACTGGCACCGTCTTGCCGATGAGATGTCGCGCGGCGAAGTACAGATGCTGATGGTGCGCGGCGCAGACCCGATTTATGGCCTGCCGGATGCGGTCGGCTTTGAAAATGCTGCCTATGATGTGCCATACATAGTGAGTTTTTCGGATGTTATGGACGACACAACGGCGGTGGCGGACTTGGTGCTGCCGCAGCATAACTATCTGGAAGACTGGGGCAGTGATGTTCCTGATCCTGCGCCGGGCTATCAGGTTGTCGGATTTCAGCAGCCTGTGGTAAGGCCCTTCTTCGAAGCGAGGGGAGAGCAGTTAGGCACGCGGAACTTTGCGGATGTGCTGCTTGCGACTGCACAGGGACTTGAGCTTGATTTGGGTCTTCCGGGCGAGACTTACCGCGAGATACTGCAAGACGGCGCGATGCGGCTGTACGAGTCGGGCGGCGGTTCAGTTAGGGCGGCGAGTTTCAATGCTTTCTGGAATGGCGTTCTCCAGCGCGGCGGCTGGTGGGATACATCAGCGCGCGCAAGCGGCGGAGCGCCGGCGCCATCGCGACTGCCGGACGCTGCGGAGCCGTCTTTCTCGGCGGGCGAATTTTATCTGCTGCCGTTTGAGACCGCAGGCATAGGCGACGGTCGCGGCGCGGCGCTGCCATGGATGCAGGCGACGCCGGATCCGATTTCGACTGCCGTTTGGCGAACTTGGGTGGAGATTAACTACCGGGTCGCCGAGGAGCGCGGGATAAGCGAAGGCGATGTTGTGGCGATTGAGTCGCAGTATGGGCGCATAGAAGCCCTGGCTTTCCCCAGCCCCGCTGTGCCGCCGGATACGGTGTGCGTTCCTGTTGGGCAGGGGCATGCATCGGGCGGGCGGTATTCCGAGCGGCGCGGAGCGAATGTGTTTTCGATTTTGGCGCCGAACATTGACAGCGGAAGCGGCGCGCTTGCATGGGCATCAACGAAGGTGAACATACAGCCGACGGGCGAGTGGATCCGCCTGCCGAAGTTCGAAAACACGGTTACTGAGTTCCCGCGAGACGAGCATCAGCATGTGATCAAGCTGACTGCTATAGATGGACACGGTGGAGACGGGCATTAGATTCTTGCTATGCCTGATGCCCATCATTTGATCGGCGTACATTAACAAAAGAATATCGTTTGTATTGATATGCAACGGAGACCGGCCATCCAGCGATGATGTGGATGATGTAAAAGCCCTTTACGGCAGAGCTTTTCAATGGGCATTATTCTACCAATTAAAAACAAGGCTGTTCTTCCAGTAATTGGCGGGTTATTAGCTTCAGCTCTTGTAATAGGTTGGTGGTTTGGTATTAGGGATTCAACCCCCGGTGTTCAAGAGCGGAGAGCCTCTTTTCCAGCGTATGGATCTGTTGAAGAATTATCCGAAGCTGCGAATGTGATTGTCCTCGGTACTGTAAGGGGAATTGCAGGTCATGATTTAGACCGCGGAATAAAATCAGATAGAGTATTGGGTATATTTAATTACGGTGTTACAGCCACTCCAATAGTGTTCTACCAATTTGAGGTGAGCTCGGCGTTGAAGGGACAGCCGAGAACGAACGAGATTATTGTGGTTAGGAGTGATCCAAAGCGTGTTCGAAATCACTCAGAGACCGAACTAAAGAATGGGGAATCACTTTTGTTATTCCTTGCAGACAGGACTACTGACCCATTCGATACACGGAGATTCGAAAAGTTTCCATATTTATATGTTCCATTGTCCCTTGATTCGGGTGTGTTTGATGTGTCCGGAGGATTTGCGACACCTCGCCTGAAAGGGCTTTTTTCGGGACCAGACGGTCCCGGCGCAAGCTCTTTTACGATAGAGGAGATACGCAGCAGCATTGGCGAAGATGTGAGAACGGAAGTGCCGGAAGAAATGCCAGTTTCCGGTCGATAAAAGGTAAATAGTAAACAACGAATAGAAAATCCCGGTGAGGAGCAATATATGGCGGATGCACAGTGGGGCATGGTGGTTGACTTGGATAAGTGCACGGGCTGTCAAGCCTGTGTTGTCGCCTGCCAGTCTGAGAATAATGTGCCGATAAATGAGGAGGCGCACTTCAATCAGCGCCGCGCGATCGAGTGGATACGCGTGGAGCGGTATTGGGAGGGCGAGTTTCCGGATGTGAAGGCGCGGTTTATACCGCTGTTTTGTCAGCAGTGCGGCGATGCGCCGTGCGAGCCGGTATGCCCGGTGTACGCGACCTATCACAACAGCGAAGGGCTGAATGTGCAGGTGTATAACCGCTGCATTGGGACGCGGTTCTGCGCGAACAACTGCCCGTATCAGGTGCGGTTCTTCAACTTCTGGGAGCCTGCTTGGCCTGAGACGCTGAAGAACCAGCTTAACCCGGATGTTACGGTGCGCAGCCGTGGCATTATGGAGAAGTGCACCTTCTGCGTGCAGCGCATAAGGCGCAGTTCGCGCGATGCGGACAAGGAAGGCACGGAGCTTCAGGACGGGGACAGAGCACTGAACCCGGCGTGCGTGAACGCATGCCCGACAGAGGCGCTGATGTTCGGAGACCTGAACAACCCGGATTCCAAAGTGGCACAGAAGGCGGAGAAGGAGCTGCGTAAGACGACCCCTGCGCGTGAGGGCGGGCGCGGCTATAAGTTGTTGGATGAGTTTGGAACGCATCCGAAAGTGATTTATCTGAAGAAGGTTGATAACGACGCCGAGGAAGCGCATGGCTAGTTCGGATAGTCTTAATGGCGCCGCGGTGAACGGCGCGGCGGGGCATAGTGGGGCGAGTAGCCATCATCATGCGCCTCGCGAAGGGCTGTATGTGCCTTTCACGAAGCAGCGCGATGTGGTGCGGGACTTGATAAACAAGCACGACAAGCCCAGTGATAAGTGGTGGAGCGGGGTAGTGGCCGGCGCAATTTTGCTTGTGCTGGGTATTGTGGGGTTTGTGCTGCGCCTGTCGGGCGGTGTGGACGATCGCATAGCTTGGGGCTACTTCGCGATGATGTTCGCGTTTGTGCTGACGACGGCTCAGGCTGCGCCAATGGTGGCGATAGCGCCTCGAATTGCGAACGGCCACTGGCGGCGTCCGATTTCGCGCGCAGCGGAGATATGGACGGCGGTCGGCCTGTTTAACATACTGCTGTTTATCCCGATGCTGTGGATACTGCCGCCCCTGAGCGACGGCAGACGCAGCCTCTGGTTCTGGGATCCGGAAGACCCGTTCTATAGCAGGGTGCCGGTATATTCGCCGCATATTTGGGCGACGCTTGCGCTGCTTGCGCTGGTGGTTACGGGCGTACTGCTGCTATGGTTGTCGGCGATGCCCGATCTGGCACTGATACGGGACAACGGAACCGACGGCTGGCGCAAACGCTGGGCAGCGAAGCTCTCAAAGAACTGGGTCGGCACGTCATCCCAGTGGAATATGCTGCATCACAGAATGGGCATTTTGGGCGCGTTCTACTTCATGATGCTGATATTCGTGCATTTTCTAATTTCGGTAGATTTTCTGATTGCGCTAGTGCCGGGCTGGTTTGACGCGCTGTATCCGATTACGCACGCGGCTAATGCACTGCAAGCAGGGGTCGCGACTGTTATCCTGACGATGATAGTGCTGCGGCAGTGGGGTGGATACAAAGAATACATCACACTTGAGCAGTTTTGGGGCGTGAGCAAGCTTCTGTTTGCGCTGTCGCTGCTCTGGTTCTGGTTCTGGTTCTCAAGCTTCAATGTGCTCTGGTACGGCAAGAAACCTAACGAACTGGGGGTGCTGGAGGCGCTGACAGTGGGACCGTATCTGCCGGTGTTTATCGGCGTGTTCCTGCTGTGCTTCTTGATACCTCTGTTTGTGATGATGTGGAACCCGGTTCGCAAAAGCATCTGGGGTCCGACGATAATGTCGGTCGGCGTGTTGGTGGGTACATTTCTGGACAGACTCCGATTTTATGTTGCAACCTACGCTATACCGGGCATCGGCGACCCGAATGTGGACAAGCACTTGATAGAGTTGGATGATTCCGGGAGACTACCGCTCGCGATTCGCTACGTTCATTTGCCAGATTTACCTGACATCATGATGATTTTGGGTGTTCTTGGCGGCTGTGTGCTAGTGTATCTACTGTTCGCGCGGCTGATACCGCCGATAAACATCTGGGAACAGAAGGAGCTGATGCTCTATAAGGTGCACAAGACATATCACAGAACACAGGTGCTTGTGCTGGGCAAACCGAAGTAAGCTTATGAGTTCTGTATGGAGAGCAGGTCTAATTTGACAGGCTCGCCGCGAAAATAGATTGATTTAGAACAAGTAATGAGCTGCAGATGCAAGAATTAATACCTAAGACACAGAAAGAAGTGAACCGCGACCTGCTCGAAGGAGTTCTAGGTCTGCCCAAGTGGTGGTGGGGCGCGGTGTCATTTTTGCTGCTGGTAATCATCGTGGGCTTGACCGCTTACGCCTATGAGGTAAACAAGGGACTAGGTGTTGCAGGACTGAGCCGTCCGGTGTTGTGGGGATTCTATATCACGAACTTCGTGTTTTGGATCGGAATCAGCCACGCAGGAATTATGATTTCGGCAATATTGCGGCTGACGCAGGCCGAGTGGCGGCGTCCTGTTACGCGAGCCGCTGAAGTGATGACGCTGTTCTCGCTGATTGCCGCGCTGTCTAACATCATGTTCCACGTGGGACGTCCGTGGCGCCTGTTCTGGGTATATCCTTACGACTTTTCCCGGGGCATATTTATGAACGTTCGCTCCCCGTTCGTATGGGACCCGAGCGCGGTAATGACCTATCTCATCGGCAGTTCGCTGTTCGTGTTTGTGGCTCTAATACCGGATCTTGCGGTAGTGCGCGACAGGGCGACCGGCAAGTATGCGCCCAAGATATATGGGATACTTTGCCTTGGGTGGCGCGGTACTCCCCGCCAGTGGCGCATGCAGGCGATAGCGGGCATACTGCTGTCGGCGCTGGTGCTGCCGGTGTTCGTTTCGGTGCACAGCATAGTGTCCTGGGACTTCGCAGTGGCTATCAGCGTGGAGGGATGGCACTCTACGATATTTGCACCGTACTTCATCATTGGGGCTATTCACTCCGGGGTGTCGGCGGTTGCAATGATAATGGCGCTTATCGTATGGATGTGGAAGGTTGACGAATATATCCGCCCTGACCACTTCGACGCGATAGGCAGGCTGCTGATAGTCGTTGCCACGACATGGTTCTTCTTCTTCTTTGTGGAGTGGATATTCGCGCTGTACACGCTGGAAGCGCCGGATATTGCGCTGCGTGAACTTCAGGTGTTCGGATTCGACAATCCGTACTCGTGGCTGTTCTTAGTGTTTTTGCTGACGGCATTCTTCATACCTGTGCCGATGTGGCTGTTCAAGAGCGTGCGGCGCAGTCCGATGTGGATGTTTATCACAACAGTGCTGGTGAACATCGGGATGTGGCTGGAGCGTTTCCTGATTATCATACCCGGCTTGGCGCGGCGGACTCCGCTGACTTTCGACTGGGGAAGCTACCACCCGAGCATCATAGAAATCTTGATTGTGGCGGAGACCTTTGCCTTCGTATCACTGGGCATGTTGATATTCGCCAAGGTATTCCCGCTGATACCGCTCTTCGATGTTAAGGAAGGCATGGTGTTCCGGGATCAAATTAAGATTGGCCGCAAGATTGTTCCTGCCAGTATAAGAGAGACACCGTAGAGAGTTCGGGGTTTAAGTTTAAGTTAAGAAATACTAGAATATGGTTCCTACTTCACTGTTTTCGCATGGTAAGGATGCTAAATTAAGAGTGTGAGAATTGTGTGAAGCGAGTTTGGATAAAGCTTACTTGTTATCCTATCGGGTAACAAAGGATAAATCTGAAGAGGCGAGTTTATGGCAAAGAGAAGCGTGTTAGGGCTCTTCCCGGAAGAGCAGGTTGACACGGCTGCGGACGCGATGGATGCACTGGCATCTGCGGGATACACGGAAAGCGAGTATGAAGTGCTGACCGGTACGCCCTACCCGGAAGGGACTTTTGGCGAGGCTGAGCCCGTGCATAAGTTGTTCCGCTGGCCACTGATGGGCGCAGCCTGCGGATTTGTGGTGGGTTTGCTGGTTACGGCAGGGTCGCAGCTTGCGTATCCGCTCGTAACGGGCGGGAAGCCTGTGCTTTCCATCCCGCCTATGGCTATCATAATGTATGAGGGCACGATGTTGGGGGCGATTATTTTCGCCGTCATAGGCATCATCATCGAGTCGCGCTTGCCGCGCTTGTTCATGGGCGCCTATGACAAACGGATTACCGAAGGATACATCGGTGTGACCGTAACAGCGGACGAAAGCCGTATGGAAAACGCGGAAAAAGTGCTGCGTGATTCGGGCGCCGAGACTATTAGACGAGGTTGGGAGAGCAACTAGCAGATGAGTAACTCTTCCGTAAACTATTCATGCTCCGGCAGGAATAACGAAATGGATATGAGATCGACGGATTGCCCCCGTGGCACGCTCCGCCTGCTTATCGGGCGTATGGGGCTAATATTGATCGTCGGATTGCTGATGATCACCGCATTGGGGTGCTACAACATCAGAACAGGTAGAGTGGATGTTGGCGGCGAAATTAACTTTAAGCTTCCTGCATTTCCGCAGACGGGCGGGCACGCAGTAGAAGCGTTTACCGAAATGCACTTTCAGCCGTCTTATCGAGTGCAGGAAGGTCCTCGCATTCTGCCGCCGGAAGGCTCTGTCCCGATTACAGGCAGGGAAGTTGAGTACGACACGGTAGAAGATTATGAGGCGTTGGAGATTCCCGCCCACATCTCTTCGGATGCACAGGCTATAAGCAGGGCGCAGCATATTTATGATGCGAATTGCCAAGTATGTCATGGCTCGGACTTCCGTGGTGAAGACGGCGACGCCCCGATCCTGCCGTATTTGGATCCGACTGATTTGCGTCCGAAGAATCTTGTGGACGAGAGACTGGACGGCGATGGCAATCCGATAAAGGGTGCGGCGAATTCCACTGACGGCGAGATATATGCGTGGATTACTTATGGCGGACAATCCGGATTCGCTCTTGCCCTGCGCGACAGGCCAACAACATCTTGGATGCCGCCGTTCGGACGCCTGCTGACTGAGGATGAGCGCTGGGAATTGGTGATGCTCATCAGAGCTGAGCAGAACAGGTAGTCAATCAATACATACAATACACAGAACCTTTACGAACATTGTGCAAATCCCCATCTTACTCACAAGAGATGGGGATTTTTCTTATGTGTCCCCGATATATTTTCGCCTGCCCGGATGAGAGATGAACGGCGAAGCCTTTTCGCGGACAGGGTGTAACTGGGTCTCGCTTTTCTGCTATTACTTACGAATAATTCCATTCTCCTTGTGCCGCTCTCGAAAGTACAGGAACAATGGCAGTGAACAAGAAGGACCTACTGCGAGTGTAAGCAGTGTGAACAGCCACCAGCGAGAGCCGGTTCGCTTGCGTTCTTCCAAACAGAGGTAAATGACGATTGCGGCTGCTGTTATTAACAAGTCAAGAGCGAAGAATGTGGATATATGATTGGCAAAAAGCTGCCGCAGGAACAGTGACAGATTCAAGCCATTGTCAGAAATGAAAGCTAGGAAGAAGTACCAGGGCAGTGCCAATCCGAGTGCCGCAGTGAATAAATAGAGCCACTTTGTCATAGGTTTTTCCTGGTTGTCAGATTAGTTTGAGTAGTGCTGTGTTGATTTCCACGCCTTATGCGATGAAACGCATTTATGAACTGAAAGCGAGACTTGTCAGCGAGTTCGGTGTGTTACAATTTAACACGCAAATACGAAAGGCGAGGTCGGCAAATGAACGATAGCAGACTTGAAACGGCATATACGATAGACACTTCCAGCATCAAATTTGGCGTCGGAGTTACCCGTGAAGTAGGGTATGAAATGAATCGTCTGGGCGCTAGACGTGTGATGGTGGTTACGGATCCGCGTATGGCGAGCAGCGAGGCGGTAGCGATTACATTAGAGTCGCTGGGAGCAGAGGGAATTGATGCAGTCCTGTTCGATAAAGTGCGGGTGGAGCCGACCGACGTGTCGTTTAAGGAAGCGATAGCGTTTGCGACGGAAGGCAGCTTCGATGGGTTCGTAGCAGTTGGCGGCGGTTCGAGCATAGACACCGCGAAGGCTGCTAACCTGTATTCGACATATCCTGCGGATTTTTTGGCTTATGTGAACGCGCCCATCGGTGAGGGAATACCTGTGCCTGGTCCTCTGAAGCCCTTGATTGCAATACCGACAACTTCTGGAACCGGCAGTGAGACAACCGGTGTTGCGATATTCGACCTGCTGGATTTGGAGGCGAAGACCGGCATCGCACATAGGGCGCTCCGTCCGGTGATGGGCATTGTTGATCCACTGCACTCACGGACACTGCCGAGCGTAGTAGTGGCGTGCAGCGGCTTTGATGTCCTGTGCCATGGGTTGGAATCGTACACGGCGCTGCCTTTCAGTGAGCGCGATGCGCCTGAGAATCCCGGGCTTCGCCCATCGTATCAAGGCGCGAATCCGATAAGCGACGTTTGGGCGACACGGGCTATCGAGATGGTCGCCGCGAACATGGTAAGGGCATACGATGACGCCGAAGATGTAGAGGCACGCAGCCAAATGATGCTTGCAGCCACATTCGCCGGAGTTGGGTTTGGTAATGCAGGCTGCCATCTGCCGCACGGAATGTCGTATCCCGTATCAGGAATGGTGCGTGAGTTCTGTCCCGAAGGGTATCCACAAGGGGCGCCGCTCGTGCCGCATGGGATGTCGGTGATACTGAATGCGCCTGCGGTTTTTCGCTTTACTGCGCCGACAAATCCGGAACGGCATCTTCACGCCGCTCGCTTGATGGGACAGGATGTGCGCGGCGCCAATCCGGAGGATGCGGGTGAGCTGCTTGCTGATGCGATTGTCGCGCTGATGCGAAAAGTGAATGTGCCGAACGGACTGAGCGCTATCGGGTATTCGGAGGATGACTTGGATAATCTCGTGGAGGGTACATTGCCGCAGCATCGTGTGGTGAAGTTGTCGCCGCGCCCGGCGGGCGCCGCTGAGCTGCGAGGGCTGTTCAGAGATTCTATGACCTTGTGGTAGCAGTGTATGGGATCGCTGCCGGGCTGCCCTCGGTTTCGCCGGGAGCATATCGAGATGATTGCGAAATCCAAGGCAGTGATCCGATGCTGTGAGTCAGTGAGCCTGCGCCATTTAGTTACTCAGACGCTCCACTTGGATTAAGCCGATTTTTTCTTCCTGTGCGACTTGGGTGAAGTTATCCGATATGTTCATGAAATAAAGCACGGGTCGTATATCAGCATCCGGAAATACTTTGCCAAGCGCGTCTGCACTTTGCTTTACCTTCATTATATCTGCCTGCGCGATGCTGTAAGAAGCCTCGATGGGGACATAGACCGGCTGTGAAGAGCCGCGCCTGTTGCTGAGAACAATCATGTCTATGCTGAGTAGGCGATCGCATTCGTAGTTAGACAGTACACCCTGGTCCTGAGCATCGTAGATGGCGTCATTGAACTCGACTGAATTGTCATCATGTTCAGCAACTCTGATTCTCCTGCTGTTCCGCACATTTAGCAGAGTGGCTATGTGGGATATTCCACGATTGTGAAGCCGCGATTCCAGACCAATGCCCTTCAGTTCGGCGATGTCATCGGCTTGGGATTTCTGGACATGTTCGATAGCGTCGAGCCGATAGACTAACTTGTGTATCTCTGCAGTGAGCTGCTGCACTTCTTCGGCGAGCTGGTTCACTTTTGCAGTGAGCTGCTGCACTTCTGTAACGAGCGCTGCGTGCGCTGCCGGCAGATCCAGAAGCTCTTGCGTTAGCAGTTTTGAGCGTAGGGCTTCGAGCAGTTGCGGATCAGAGTCCAGTATTTGTATGAGTTCTTCGACTGTGTTGAATGTTGCCATCTCCGCTTCCTGTTATTTATTGTATCTGAAATATGCTGTTTCGCAACAGGTTTCACAGATATGACAGCGTTTTTTCTCCTGCGGTTTATTACTGCGTTGCAATGAACCCCTGCGAAATCTGGCATAATTATCTATAACTTGATAGGAGAAACTGTATCGATATATTCAAATATAATTATTGGGAATGCCGTTTTTGCGGGATAGCTCTTGGACAAACCTGACATCAAGGAATATAATCGCATCCTGAAATGAAAGGGAGTATCGTCATGAAAGCAGGACTGTTTCTAATGCCTTCTCACCCGCCGGAGCGTTCGACTTACGATGCTCACCAGTGGGACTTGGACTGTTTGGCGCTTGCGGATTCGTTAGGATTCAGCGAGGCATGGGTAGGGGAACACTTCACGGCGCCGTGGGAGCCTGTTCCTGCGCCCGATCTGCTCATCGCACAAGCGTTGATGCGTACGAAGAACATCAAGCTTGGAACCGGCGCGCATCTGCTTCCGTTCCACAACCCTGTCGAACTTGCACACCGCGTCGCATATTTAGACCACATAGCGCAGGGGCGGTACATGTTTGGCATCGGATCAGGCGGCTTGCTGTCCGACCATGAGCTGTTTGATGTGAATTTCGACGATGGCGAACACCACGCGAGAACGCGCGAATCGCTGGAAATCATTCTGGGTATCTGGGAAAACATAGACGGCAGTTTCGACTATGAGGGCGAGTTTTGGAATGTGCACATCCCTAATCCTGCTGATCACGAATACGCCAGTCTGAGAACTTTTTTGCGTCCCTTGCAGCAGCCCCATCCTCCCATCGGTGTGGCAGGGGCAAGTCCTAACTCGGAAACGCTCAAAATTGTGGGCGAGCGGGGCTATATTCCTATGAGCCTTGGATTGAACGCGGTTTATGTGGGCAGCCATTGGGACGCAGTGGAGGAAGGCGCAGCGAGAGCCGGCAAGACGCCTCCAAGCCGAAGTGAATGGCGTATCGTGCGCGACGTGTGGGTTGCCGACACTGACGAAGAAGCTCGTGAAGGCGCACTGAACGGCATGCTGGGCAGAGCTTGGCGCGATTACCTCCATCCACTCTTTTCGTTTGGAGCGTACCCGTTCATAAACTATATGAAGCATTCCGAGAGTATTCCGAACGAAGATGTTACGCTGGATTACCTTGTGGACAATCTTTGGATAGTCGGCTCGCCGGATACGGTGGCAAGAAAGCTCAGGGATATGTACGAAATGGTGGGCGGTTTCGGCACGCTGCTCTGGCTGACCTTTGACCATTCGGAAAACCGCGAAGCCTACGAGAAATCCATGCGCTTGATGGCGACCGATGTTATGCCACAGCTGGCGGATCTAACGGGAGAGTAAGCATCGAGGGTAGCGCAGCCGTTTTAATTGTCAGGACAAGAACGTGTTTGGCTGCCTTGCTAATGTACGGCGACGGAGATGTCTGATAGGAGAATGCTGATGGAACCGCTTCTTGTGCTACTTATTGTTGCCTTAATCGCTTATGCGTGCTTCGCTGCATATCGCACTCACATGACGATAAAGAAAAGGCGCGAAGAAGAACAAGAGCTGCGCTGACTTTCGCTGGAAGGGTGTCGCCGGAAGGATGACGATGGAATGATGCTTTTAATATTTGCCGTCTGTCCGGATGTCCGATAGTCAGGTCAGGCGATCCTGTTAGCTTGTCGGTCTGAACGCCACAAAGCCGCCGTCAGCGTTAGCAGCGCGATCGCAGTCATCAGAGATGCGGATGTTAGGCAGTAGATGCAGTATGATCCGATGAGGAATACCTGCGTGCCGGTAAGATATGCAGAAAAAGCGAAACCGATGGTGCCGATGGCTGCGATACCCCAGCGAAGTAGTGCGGGTGGCTGTGTCGTCCCCAGCGTTGCAAGGCTGCCCAGAAGCAGCAGGGAGTAGCCGCCAACCCCCAGAAGCGCTACGGGGATGCCCAGAAAGCGGGCGTACTCGCTTGTTGTAACTGTGCCGCATCCCCCGCTTACACCGCACGAAACCCCGTCTCCACTTAGATACCCCACGCTGAGATATGTGGCAAGCCCCAATCCCACGAGGCTGATCAGCGCTGTTCCTGTCCAGCAAACGACGCGCAGGTTCATCGTCATGGCGCCGATGCCAGCTCCGCATCTATGGCATCTTGGAATGCGGCGTAATCACTACTGCGTATGTGCGTGCCGTTGACGAGTACGGTGGGAGTGGATACAATGCCATTGTCTTTTGCGAAATCGCTGTCTGAACGAACTCTTTCGAGGTAGCGGCGCTCGTTCATACAGTCTGAGAACTGCTGTACATCTAGGTTCAGAATGTCTGCGTACCCAACTAAGTTGTTGTAAGCAAAGCCGCCGATATTAGTCCCCGACCAGTTCTCATACAGCGCGTCGTGGTAGTCCCAGAAGCGTCCCTGTTCGCTCGCACATTCGGCAGCTTCGGCAGCCCAGACGGACTCTTCCCCAAGGAATGCGAAGTGGCGATACACGAAGCGAACTTTTCCGGTGTCAACATAGTCATTCTTTATCTGTCGCCCTATCCCGAGGGCGAAATCACGGCAGTGCACTCACTGGAAGTCGCCGAACTCTACTACTGTAACAGGCGCACTATCCTCGCCGATTATGTGTGCGTATGGAGGAAACTCTTGGTGAGCAGCCGTGGATGCGCTGCTGCCTGATCCGCCTAGCAGATTCAGCGCAAAGACGGCAATGACTGCGACTGCAATCGTAATGGCTACGGCGCCCGCTCCTAGCATAATCCAAAGTCTATTTCTATCTGTCAAACTCTTTCTGCTCCTTAAAGTCGAAGTTGTTCAGCACACACCGGTAAGTCAACCTGTATTCAGGCTGTATTCAGGGAAGCCGGTCTGCTGAAACCTGTTACCCTACCATTATTGCACATTTAGATTAGCCGCGCCGAGACCTTCGATGTGCACAGACGATTTATCTCCGCGCTTCAGCATAGCAGGCGGAGCGAAGCTGCCGGTGAGTATCAGCGTGCCCTTTTCCATGGACACGCCCTCTGCGGCAAGGGTGTTGGCAAGCCACACAAGCGGTTCCAGCGGATGCCCCATCACATCCGCCCCCACGCCTTCGCCCACAATCTTGCCATTGATACGCATCGTGCCGCGCACTGCTGTAAGGTCTATATTCTGCCAGTCGGAAACCGGCTCTCCCAGAAGCGCGCCGCCATTGCTGATATTGGTAACGATTGTGCAAATCTCAGGAAGCTGCCCGTCAAGTGAAGGCGCATCGCGGCGATCCACAAGCTCAAACGAGGTCGCGAGCCACTCGATAGCATCGGAGATGCTGTCCCGTGTGTACGGCGCTCCGGACGCGGGCAGGTCTGCTCCGAGTTTGACGGCGACTTCGCACTCGATGCCAATTCCAACATAGTCGTTGTACTCCAATGTCGCAGGCGAGCTGTGAACCATGCTCGAAGGGATGCGTCCGTAGCATGGCTGGCTCACGCCGGTTCGCTCGCGCATCACTGCGCTGGTGTAGGCGACCTTATAGCCGGCAGCGGGTCCGCGCGTTTCGGCAAGTTTGCTCACAAGCCCTGCCTGTACAGCGTATGCCTCCGCAATCGTCTGCGGCGCAAATGGCTGCACCATAAGGTCCAGCGGCTTGCGTGCAATGTGCTGTGCCGCTTGGTACTCCGCCGCCTGTTCTACTCTGTCGCCGTTGCTCATATCTCTGTCTCTCACTTTCTTCTGGGGTAAAGGTTAGCCGTAAATGCTTTACGGCGTGCCGCTCTCGTCCGCCGCTTTTAGGTTATTCGCCGCGCCGCCCTTGTGTCGTCCTTGTGTCGGATGTGTGCAGCAGCTATTTTACTTGCCTTCCGCAATCTCAGCAAAGCGTCCCATACGCCCGGCGCCGAACATGTAGGCGGTTACCCAGCTGCGCCAGGGCGACCACCGCTCAGAGTATGCCAGCGCTTCATTCGGCGACATAGGTGTGCCGTCTCCTACAAGCGTGCCCATCATACGCTGCAGGGCGAGGTCTCCATGTGGGAAGCCGTCGGCACGCCCAAACGCTCGTATGAGCATCCAGTGTGCTGTCCATGCTCCCACGCCGCGCAGCGCCATCAGCCTACTGACAACTTCAGAGTCGGGCAGATTGCGCATCGCTTCCAGAGACAGATGCCCGGATGCTATCTGCTCTGATATGCCGGTGAGATATTCCGCTTTGCGCCTGCTGAACTTTATGGCGCGCAGCCCTTCCACACCGGCTGCTGCAATAGTCTGATGGTTCGGAAATGCGTAAAGCGTCTCTTCCCCTATCGTGATGCGTTCACCGTACGTCTCGATGAGTAAATTGCGCAGCATGCGCGCGACATGGGTGCTAATCTGCTGTCCCAGTATCGCGAGTACCAGCGCCTCATAAGCGGTAGGCGCGCATGTCGGTCGCAGTCCGTGCATGCCTTTGACGAGCGGCGCTAAATGCTGGTCGTTAAGAGCCATCTCATAGAATGCGGAGATGTTGGCATCTGCGGCGAGTATGCGGCGTACTATCTGCAGCGCATTATCGGCGTCGGCCGATGTCAATCCGCTTCCGCTTACCTCGACTGCCAGCTTAGGTGCATCCACACTGCCGATAGACTGCACGGACACCAGCGTGAGCTTGCTGCTGATACTATTGTCGGTCGGATTGTTCCCAGACTCCGACGAAGGCTCGTTATCGAGGAGCAGTGCGCGCCGCAGTATGCCGTTCTCGAAGATGTCGGCGGCGTGGCGATTCTGGAAGTAAGTCATGCTGCCGACCGTCAAGTCGAAATCGTAGGGCGCTGTGGGTGTTATGACGAAGTCTATAGATGTGTGAGGCATGATGTCCGGTTAAAGTATGCTGAAAATATGCCGATTAAGTGTGTGAAGTCAAGGATGGGCGCTGTCATCTGTTTCATATATCACTGCTGCCCCATAGCTGCATCCCAATGTTCGCTCCCACTATTAGCATCAGCCCCGCCGCCAAAATAGTCCAATCTACACCTCCCGCTATCCCCAGCAGCGCCAGTATCAGCAAAGCCCAGCCCGGCTGCAAATACCCAAGTGCATTCACCACAGGACGCAAGCCTGAACCGTTAGCCAAAGCCCAAAGCACTGTCCCCAGCATCACTGCTAATCCCATCAGAATCATCAGTCCCAAAGTTCCTATAGAAGGCATCCCCGCCGGCAGCGCAAGCGCCAGAAACACCGGAGCCGTTATCACTTGCGCTAGTGCCAGAGTCAGCATGGAACCGCACCAAACTAGGCCTGCACCTGTCCCTAGTTCGTCCCAGAACCACTCCACAGCTAGTATCTCGCCCAATCTCAAAGAGGAAACCGTTAATCCGCCGCAAACAATCATCCCCAAACCTAGAGCTATTCCTGCGCCGAAGCGTCCTATATTCCGCCATCCTGAAGTTTCAATTGTGGATCCGCCCGCCCACATCACCAGCGCCACTCCTATGGCAGCTGCCGCTAATCCCGCTGCTTGACGCCATGTTATCCAATTGCTGTTGAGCAGCGCCAGAATCACGACATTTGCTGCTGGTGTCATGGCAGTCATAGCTGTAACCACTGATATGTCTATGAAACGATATGACAAGCTGAACAGCGCTACGTCCCAGGTGGTCATCACAGCCAAGATACTGAGCTTCCACTCAGAGCGCGCTACTCTCGCCAGCACCCTGATACCCTGCATGGAAAACAGAGGTCGGTATAAAACTGCGAGCATAGCCAGCACGCCTGCCGAAAACACCAGCCGAAGCAGGCCGGTCAGCAGCATAGGATATTTCCAGCCGGCGGCGTAGTAGTTCAGAGAAGGAACTACCGCGTAACAGAGCGCTGCCAGAATTATCAAGGGCGCGGCAACGGCAGGCGTCCTCGCCATCTGGGCGATACTCATATTGGACGCCTCCTATTATCTCTGAGTTACCGCCGCAGAAAGAAGAGTACGATGTAGTGATGTATCGCAAGCAGCCATTTGACCATCCAAAGCCAACGGCTAATATCCGGTGATAAGTCTCCGCGTATATTCAGCGGGTAGAGTTGTTCTTCCGACACGGTTACCGCCTTAAGCTGCGCCTCTGATTATGAATATTGGATATAGGATGAACAGGAATGTTTCACAGCCGAATATGTCAGGACAATATCCTGTCCATCCTCATCCTCACAAGCATACCCCCTTCATAAGCAGCAGGCTTCGCAGCCACGCCATAGAGGTTTCGTGTCCCCGCGCAAACTTCTATGGCGTGCGCGGGTGTCCATTAGAACACGGCGATGGGGTTGACCGGCGAGCCTGTGCCGCCGATGACATTCAGCGGATTGATGCTGATCATAAACTCATATCGCCCTTCCTCGGCGCAGACATCCGCGAGCGGTTCAAGCAGCGCGTTGTCCAGCAGCGCCACGCCGTATGCGAAGATGACGCCATGCACGCTCCAGCCGATGTCATACTCGTTGGGCGAAGCATCCATCATATCCCATCCCAAGAGAGACATGTCGTTGTCGCGCACGAACGGCAGGCAGGATGCATGCAGACCCGGGCGCGGTTCGCCGGACACCGAGTTTGCCCAGACGCCTTCGTGTTCAGCGGAAAACGCCTCGCGCCCACTGTACACCATCACAGCGTCGCCCGGCTCAAGCGTTACGCCCTGTTCCCTCACGATGTCTTCAAGCTCCCATCCATGAACCGGCTCTTCGACCGTTACATACGGCTTGCCGCGATGCTTCGGCACATCCAGCAGAACGCCGCGCGTCAATATGCCGTCTCTCCATGCGTCCACAGTGCCGTAGTTTGCGCCCTCAAATGTCAGCGTGTCTTCCGGTTTGCGTCCGTCCCACATACCGTTTTCGTCCCACACATGGCAGAGCGCATCTATGTGCGTGGTCGCCGTGCCGTGATATATCAAACCATAGTAGTCCACCGCCGCTCCCGAGTTGCCCGGTCTCTCCCACACCTGCATATAGTGCTGCGCGGGTCGTGGGTTCTCAGCCGTCGGCGTAACCGGAAAGGGCCTGCTCAGCGACACGGTACGCCCCTTTTCGACCAGCCCAATCGCTTGCAGCCGCTTCTGATCGTCGATCAAATTCATAGCGCCCGCCGAACCCTTATCGCCCCAGCGTCCCCAGTTACGCCGCTCGCTCAGATACCCAAGCACCTCCTCCTTAGTTGGAACACTTCGCTCCGTCGTAACCATGCCGTTCACCTCCTGAAATTAAATAGATAATGGAATTATATTGGGTGATTATACCTGCGTTCTGAGTGAAAGCAAGAATTGAACGGGTAGGGAAGAGAGGACTTATCAATATATCCTATATCCCTTATATTTCTAACAGCGCCGATTGGCAGTAGGTATTCTATCTCCGCACGGGTGCCTATGCCCGCACGTGTGTTCAGAATCGACATCAGCCGTCCATACTGCAATTCAAACGAACTCCCAGCGGCAAACAAGATAGAATGGACAGCATAGATTGGATTTGATAAACTGAAATATACGATACCTAATATGGGCGGTTAGCTCAGTTGGCAAGAGCGCTACGTTGACATCGTAGAGGTCATAAGTTCAAGTCTTATACCGCCCACCAGTTCCATCCCGCTAATACCAAATGCGGGGACGATGTTATGGCAAATTATCGACAGGCGGGATTACGCACACGCATTTGCTGACACTGTGCATGTAAGATATGTACGGCGTCGCAAAATGGTGCGCCTCGCGTGGTTATTGAAGCGTTATGTTGTATCTGCCGTTTTTCGTTTCCACTCTTTCTCCGAAAGGGTAGAATACGGCGGTGATGCAGCGATAGATATATGAATAGAGGAGGCGCGATGCGAGAACAACCTAGTGAAAAGGCGATGGGCCGAATGCGCAACTTCGTGGAGAAGTACTGCAACAAGTCCGGCACTTTTACGCATCCTGGCGAAGGAGTTACCGAAGCTGTAATACTTGGACTTGCGGAGAATGTGGACTCGATAGGGAGACCGCTGTGCCCCTGCCGCTTCTATCCGGATAAGACTGAAGAGATAAAACATCGCACTTGGATTTGCGCTTGCGATGACATGCAGATTTACAAATACTGCCACTGTCTATTGTTCGTCACGGAAGACGGACTGCCGATAACGGAGTATCTGCCGGAGGGTCATGAAGGGCGCGAGATGTACGGACTGGTTAAGGACCCGACGCCGGACAAGGGACGTCCGCTGCGCCATAAGGCAGAAGAGCGCGAGATCGAACGCAGGGAACGGCCTAGTTAGTTTTGGTGTAGTGAAATTATTCAGCGTGCGAATCATCAGCACAGATTGGGAAGGACAGGTTTAGATGGCAAAGCCAATTGCAGTTACGGACAGCAGCTTTAGTGACGAAGTGTTGAATGCGGACACGCCGGTAGTCGTGGACTTCTGGGCAGAGTGGTGCGGACCTTGCAAAGCGATTGCGCCGCTGGTAGATGAACTTGCTGAGGAGTACGCAGGCAAGGTGAAATTTGCGAAGCTGGATGTGGATTCTAATCCGCGGACGGCGATCAATTACGGCATTCGGGGCATCCCGGCTCTGCTGATTTTTGACAGCGGACAGGTCGCTGGCCAGATTGTCGGCGCGCTTCCGAAGTCGAGCTTGAAGAAGAACATAGACCAAGCGATAAGCTAAGTGAGTTATGACGCTGCGCCGCTCGTGTTTTAACATACCGCGCGGTGCAGTGTGCCTTTGAGCGTTCCCCGGTTGATATACAAAAAAAGGTTGACCTGCGAGCGCGTACAGGCTAATATCAATAAAGAGCCGTGCAGCGGCAGCGTGTTGCGATACCGCAGGGTTGTTGTCCGGTTTTACTTTTCATTGCGGCCCCGTGGTGTAGTGGTTTAACATACTGCCCTGTCAAGGCAGAGATCGCCGGTTCAAATCCGGTCGGGGTCGCCACCTCAAATCTCCCCTTTACCCTCCTTCTGCGAGTACTGCGTTGTCGCTAAGCCAAGCCGATGCCATGAATGCCGTTGTCGCGACGCTTGCTGCCGAATCCCAGTGTTCGCCATCGGCATTTCTTTCGGAAGGCGTGCATATCTTTGAGGTTTCCCCCGAGCGCCGTGTCAACCCATTTGCAAGGCGCTTTCCGCTGCGGGAGCACAGCCTAATGATTACCAGTATTGGAATGGGCGTGGTTGTCGCCGCTAGCTCTGAATGGATGCCCTGGGTATCGGACATCTTTGGAAGTATCAATGATCCTGACCAAGCGTTTTACCTGAATACACTTGGCGAAGCGTCAAGACGAGTGGCACACTACGGCTATCTGCTGAAAGGACCTCACGCATATAGCATAACTTCTGACAGTAACTGCCGCCTGCTCGAAGCGCCGAATGGATACACTCTCCAAACCGGCGGAGCAGAACTTCTGGAAGCGCTTAATCCATCGGATTGGCAAAACGCTATATCTCTCAGCGCAGCCGCACAGGGACGTCATAATGCCGTTGCTGTGGCTGCGCTGTACGACGGGGAAGTCGTAGGTGTAGCGACGGCAAGCACAGACTCAGATATACTCTGGCAACTAGGGATAGATGTTCTTGCCGAACACAGAGGCAAAGGGTTGGGTAAAGCGTTGACATCACGAACGGCTCGTGCCGTGCTTGACAGGGGGAAAGTGCCGTACTACGGTTCCGTCATCAATAACATAGCATCACGGCGCACAGCTCAGTCGGCGGGATTTTATCCTTGCTGGGTATCGGCATATACGACGGGCAGGCAGGTGTGAGCGCGATATGCATCCCCTTGCTCTCTTGCCATAGTCCCATAATATCCCTTTGCCGTCGGAGTACAGCGTATTTCCGATTTCATTACTATATCCACCATAAGTGTATGCCGACCTTGTTGAGACGCTGACGGCGCTCCTTGTACTCGGGGAGGGCATTCTCGACTTGCTGCCAAAATTGCGGAGAGTGGTTCATTACTTCTAGGTGTGCAAGTTCGTGTACTACGACATACTCAATCAAATCTGGATGTGTCATGATGAGGCGCCAGTTGAGGCGTATGCTGCCGTCGGATGAGCAGCTTCCCCAACGTCTGCGCTGATTGCGTATGAGCACTCGCGACGGCTTTTTTCTGCTGACCTTATGCTGCCAGCGCTCGACCATGAGCGGCAGAAAACGACCGGCTTCCTTCCGATACCAGCGTTCCAATACTTGTTTGCAGGCAGCAGGGCGCTGCTCTACGTCGATGTGCGCTGGAACTGTGATGTGGAATGAATCCTGTTCTAGGCTGACTGCAATAGGTGCGGATAAGTCATGGATTGTTTGGGTGATGATGGGTATTTCCTTGCCCAAGTACGGCAGCGTCTCGTCGTCTGTGAATCGCCTCTGGGTAGGACACAGGATCTCCTCTGTGGCGTGCTTGCGTAGCCAAGGGATGCGCAGGTTTACGAAGCCCGATATTTCTTTGAGCGGCGTGCTGCTTGGCGATCGCACGACAATGCCAATCTGAGGATCGAGAGAAAGCTCTATCGTTTTCTTGCGGCGCGCACTACGAATTATCGTGTATTCGATCTCTCTGCCGTCAAACTTGACAGTGGCGTGTTCAGGCGTAAGCGCCATTGTTTATGCTATGTCCTCGCTGTCTATGTTGTCGCTGCTTCGTTTTGCGGGCGGCGAGTGATGAAGCGCCAGATGCGCGCGGAGAAACTCGGTATGGACACATTGAATATCCAGTACACCGATGGTACTACGAGCAGTGTCAGGAATGTGGAGCTTACGAGTCCGCCGATGACTACGGTAGCGAGTTCTGCTCCGATAATGCCGGCTGAGTCGGAGCTTATAGCGAGTGGGAAGAGCGCGAATGTGGTGGTGAATGCCGTCATGAGTATCGGCCGAAGTCGCACGCGACCGCCTTCGATGAGAGCTTCATAGATGCCGAAGCCGCGTTCGCGCAGCTGCTCGACGAATATGAGCAGCACGATGGCATTTGTTACTATAATGCCGGTCAGAAGCAGAAAGCCCATGAGGGCGGACAGGCTTAAGCTGCGGTCTGTTACGAACAGCGCCAGCATAGCGCCCACTACGGCGAGCGGCAGGCTCAAGATTATGATGAACGGCGTGCGCAGCGCACCTAGGCTGGCGACCATAACAAGATAAACCAGCGCTATGCCTATCGCCATTGCGAGGAATATATCCTGGAACCCTTGATTTATTTGCTCGAAGATGCCTCCTGATGAGATTGTAACTCCCCGCGGTACATCGGGAAGATCAGCGATTACTTCGTCTATAAGTACACCTACCGCAGCTGTGTCCTCGGCATCTATAGTGCCTGTAATTATGGCGGAACGTTCGCTGTCTATACGGAAGATACTTGTTGGCGCCTCCTTGATGCTGATGTTGGCTATAAGCCCAAGCGGAACTTGCCCTGATTGTCCTGCAACTCTTAGGTTTTTCAGATTCTGTATGTCGTTGACATCTTCGCGCTCACCACGCAGAACGATGTCAATCGTACTGCCTTCAATATCTATTTCCGATATTTCCCTGCCCACTATGAGCTGGTTCACCTGCGAACCTACATCACTCGTGTTCAAGCCATACTCACCGGCTTTGGTAGGGTCAACATCAATAACTACTTCTTGTTTGGCGTCTGAGATGCTGTTTGTAAGATTGATGACGCCTTCTATGGATTTGAAGCGTTCTTCCAATCGGCGCGCTACATCGGAAATTTCGTTGAAATTGTTGCCGGTAACAGTAACTTCCAGTCCACCTTCTCCGGGTCCTGCTTGAAAGTCAGTTATGTTTATTCGCACATCATCGCCGCGCTGGGGCATCGCCTCCCGTACCATATCAGTTATGTTTTCCGGCACTGTATCGGGCAGTCCTACATAGATGCTGGCTATGTGAGAACTCGCTGAGCTGTCGTTCCCTTCTGCTGTGCCTCCCACGGTAGTCTGGTATAGAGTTACCAGTCCGCTTTGTACGAAATCTTCAAGTACCTTTTCTACTTCTAACGCTTCTTGGTATGTGCGATCTATGGATGTGCCGATGGGTAAATTGATATCTACGGTTATGGATTCCGGAGTAGATGAAGGGAAGAAGACAATGGGTATAACTGCGAGTAGTCCGAGACTGCTTATCGTTACGAGGATGGCGACTGTGATGGTTATAAACTTGTGTCGCAGTGTCCAGAGCAGTATCGGAGTGTAGATGCGCTGGAGCATGGTGTCGCTGTTCGTCTGATCCGTGTCCGATTGCAGGGAAAAATCACCGCGTCTCAATAGGCTTGCGCCCAGCACTGGTACTATGGTTATTGCGACCGCGGTGGATGCTATGAGAGCTAGGCTTACCGATATAGCAAAGGGGCTAAAGAACTCACCCACCACGCCCGATATGAAGGCGAGCGGCACGAATATCGCTACTGTGGAGAGCGTGGACGATACGATTGCAGCGCCGACTTCGCGCGTGCCGTTGAGCGCTGCTTCGAAGCGGTCCTCGCCTAGGTGGATGTGTCTATAGATATTTTCTAACACTACGATGCTGTCGTCCACCACACGCCCGACGGCGATTGCTAATCCGGCAAGGGACATGAAGTTCAGAGAGATGTCGGTCAAATACGCCATTAGCAAAATGCCGGTAAGGACACTTAGAGGTATCGATATGGCTATGATGGCGGTAGGACGCAGAGAGAGCACAATGCCACGCATTAGCGAGGGGCGTACATTTAGCAAGAAGATGAAAACGACCGCGACGGCGAATAGGAAACCGAGCATACCGTCGTTCAGCAGGTTGTCCAGCACCTCGCGCACAATCGGCCCGTCGTTGGAAAGCTCGAGTACCTCCACTCCGGGCGGTATCACTCCTTCTTGCAGCATCGCTTCCATTGCGGCAGTAACATCTTCTGTAACATCTACGGTGTTGGCTTCTGGGTCTTTCAGTACGGCGACTGTTAGGCTTGGCTTGCCGTTGCCGCGTGAAATACGCTGCACCTCCGATGTGGTGAGCTGCACATCAGCGACATCTGATACTTTAATAGGGCGATTGCCGTTGTTCGTGCCGGGAGATGAAGAGAACCCTCCGCCGGTCTGCTCGAAGCCGATAGTCAGATTTCTGACGTCTTCCAAGGAGCCGAATTCGTTTGCAGTTCTAACCGGATAGCTAGTTCCTTGGGTGCTGATGCTGCCGGCAGGGAAGCTGGTGTTGTTCTGGGTAATCGCTTGCGAAATGGCAAAATATGACAACCCCAAATCTTGCAGCTTGTCGGTGTCAACCGATACGATGACCTTCTCTTCAACTTCTCCTATTGTGTATGTTGTGCCCACTCCCTCCACGCGATTCAAGCGCGGTAAGACGATGTCGTTGACCACTCGCTGTAAGTGTGGGATATCCTGATCGCCCGATATGAGGAACTGCATTATCGGGAATGTGTCGGTGTTTATGCGCGTTACGAAAGGGGTTTGCAGGTCGGCGGGCAGATTTGCGCCGTTTATTGCGCTTTCAATCTCCCGTTCCGTTTCCGTCAAGTCTGTGCCAAAGTCGAAAGTAACGAGCATATTGACGCCATTTTCGGTGGACGTTGACTGAATTTCCTGCAAGTCGCTGATGCCTGAAATGGCATCCTCGAGGGGCGTGGCTATATCGCGCATTATCGTTTCGGGATCAGAGTTTGGATAAAATGCTGTTACGATGATGTTTGGAAACTCTATTTCAGGAAATAACTCACGCTGAAATGTGGTGTAAGAATACACGCCCATACCGAAGAGCATAAGCATTATGAGAATGGTAACCGGGCGTCTGATAAGCGCGAGTCTGGTTATGAAGCTCAAGTTGGCACTCCTTGGATGAACGTCGGATTGTCTCTGATGTTTCAGTATGATTAGCGCAGTGTGTTAGCTGATGAAGCTGACGAGCGGACACACCCCTATAATTGTCATAGCGGGGGGAACTTCGTCAGCTTCAAGAGGGTAACACCCAGCACTCAAATTAAATGCGAGCAATATATATTTGCACCTATCAACTATAACAAAAATGAGTGCGCTTGTGATTGATATAACACAGTATGTATCAGAAGAATTTCTTTCGTTGGACTGTTGATGCCATGAAACCTATTTCAAAAATCGTTTGCGGGGAGCATTTGGAAGAACAGACGAGTGCGCGAGCGAGGGCGGGAAATCTCGGCGGTTCACTAATCGCAGTTAACTGTAAGGGCTTTTGTAAGGGCTTAATGTAAGGAGTTTTAAGTCTGTCTAACTTTTTGCCATCTGTATATTTGCCATCTGCCTAAATGAGGCTCACCGTAGCCCGAAAACATCTTTCAGAGGTTAGCCGAGAGGTATAGAATAGGCGATGATAACTTGAACTATATTTCTTGATTGGAAGTTCAGCTTTGGCAAGACGCATACCCCGTCCGATCCACACATTCGACGCTTTTCTGAACTCCAACTACCGCTCGTTGTGGGTGAGCAACTTTTGTGCGTACATCTCCCGCTGGATGCAGATGACGATGCTGGGGTGGTTCGTATATGAGGAAACCGGCTCTGCATTCCAGGTTACGCTAGTGGGCTTCTCCGGTATGGGCCCTTTGGTGTTGTTGGGTGTGTTTGGTGGAATGCTTGCCGAACGGCTGAACAAGCGAAATTTGCTGCTGGCTACGCAGACTGCCAACCTCGTGGCAGCGGTGGCTATATCAGCGCTCATATTTTCGGATTTCCTGTTGTCCACCGATTTGGTGCGTTACTGGCATGCTTACATAGTAATGCTGATAGGCGGCATCGGCTGGGGGCTGGACATGCCTTCGCGCCGATCGATAGTCCTTGATGTGCTGGGCAGAGCTCGCGTGAACAATGCGATTGCGCTAGATTCAGTTGGGATGCACTCCAGCAGAATGTTGGGACCTTTGCTTGGCGGGTTTTTAATAACCGTAAGCCAACTCGCAATCAGCGACGGGTATGGTCTGGAGGCCGGATACGCTGTTACGCTGATATTTCATCTAGGATCGGTGGTTCTGATGATGAGAGTAAGGACGCCGCCTAGCGAGCCCTCTGCCGTAATCGCGATTACGGCATCCAGCGTTTTCAGAAACTTGGCTGAAGGATTCCGATACGTTTGCAGTGAGAGCACTCTGCTCGCAGTGGTGCTGATTACGGTGTTCATGAACCTTCTGCTGTTCCCGTATCAGCAGCTCATACCGGTCATCGCCAAGGATGTCCTGCACGTAGATGCCACACTCATGGGCTTGCTCCTTGCACTGGAAGGACTAGGCGCGCTTACGGGCGCAATCCTGATAGCGTCTGCATCCGGCTTAACACACCATGGACGTGTTTACCTATTCGGGTCACTGGCTGGGCTGGTAGTGCTGCTGTTGTTCTCATTCTCGCAGTGGTATGGAGTGTCTCTGGCTTTGATGATGCTGATGGGTCTTGGAACTGCGGGGTTCGGCACTATGCAGGCAACAATAATTTTGCTGGTGGCGCGGGATGATATGCGCGGCAGGGGACTGGGTATTATCACGCTCGCGATTGGCGCCGGGCCGATCGGCGCGCTAATGATAGGCACAATTGCAGATGCAACAAGCGCGCCCATAGCGATGACTATCAACGCGGTGCTGGGGATTATAACGGTGGGGCTTGTGGGATTGCTAATGCCCTCGCTGCGTGGGCGTATGACATCAGATTCTGAGGCAGAAGAAGACACAGAAGACGCTGTAGTCCAGCCCGCCCCTGTCGGTACACAAGGCAGGACTTGAGTTTCGCGTCAAAGTGGTTCTACGTCCATGACATGGGCAGACGTAATATGGCGGATTGCCGTGCCTATTCCAGCAGAATACTGCTTACGGAAGCGTCCGGGCATGGAGAGCAAGGATAAGGTTTTCAACGTCTGCGCGCGGTCTATTCGGGCTTGCCTTCGAGAATGATTGCGCTCTCGTCCATTAGCATCAGGTATGGCTCGCCGAACTGGTCGAGGTTGTCGATGTCCCATTCGTCTGTTGAGCCTTTCGGTTTCATGCGGATGCCCCAGTCTCCGCCGAAGACCAGGTGTACGACCGCTTGGCCTGAGTCGGATACCGGAGCATACATCGCAGCGCAGGCAGAGCCGCCGCCTTCGCTGCTCCAGCCAGTTACCTGATAAATACCCGGCTGTCTATCCGGCTCATCAAGGATTATGCGCGTTACCGGCACAGGATCCGCATGAGCTTCGTACAGCATCAGCGGCATGTACTCTGAGTTGGCGTTTTCATCGACTTCGATGTATATGGATTCGGGCATGTGCGGTATCTGTGTGTGCGGCGGGCGGCTTATTGGAATGTCTTGCGGAAGTTGTACAGGGTCATTTCAGGTTCAGGCGGAGCCACCGGCAGGTACCCCTCTTCTTCAATTTTGGCGATGATAAGCCAGGGACCGTCCTCGTTCATGGCTTGCCGGAAGACGGTAGCAAACGCTTCTTCGTCATCTACCGTTGCCGTATTAGGAATACTGCAGCTGCGTCCCACCTGTTCAAGGTCAGTGCCAAAAGCGGTGTGAGTGGGCTGTGAGCCTGTCTGTCCCCACATTTCGTTGTCCCATACGACAATTATGAGGTTGCGCGGCTGTTCTCTGCCTACGGTAGCGAGCGTGCCCATATTCATAAGCAGGCTGCCGTCCCCGTCTAGGGAGATTACTTTCTCGTCAGTGGATAGCGCCATGCCCAGCGCAATTGAAGAGCATAGACCCATCGAGCCGTAGCCGTAGAAATTTCGGTCGCGGCCGGACGAGATGTGCCACAGCTCATCAGAGGTTGGTCCTAGGTTGGACACAATAGGCGCATCTCCGGCATTTTGCAGGAGCATTTTTGTGGCGGAAACTCTGTGCAATCTGTTGCCTCCATAGTGCTTCGTTAAATTGGTCAATTTAGGATGTGCGGCGCATGTCTGCTATGCGATTTTCCCGCCGTGCAGAAGTGGTGTCATGCACAAGGCGAGAGGCTCCCGTGAGGAGTAGCATAGTGTGAGCGCGCCGCTTATGCGACGCAGCAGTCTGTCTTCGCTTTCAAGGGTGTAATGGGTAATGCCAAGCACATCTAGGATCGGTCGAGTGGTGCGCCCCATTACGACCTGCGCTATGTTGAACTCATCAACCTGGCCGCGCAGGTTGATGAACATAGGCACCGGAATGCGATAGGGTATGCAGAGACTTGCGATAGCGTTGAGGCAGTTGCCGAACCCGCTGGACTGCATAAAGACTGCCGCATTGCGTCCCGCTGCATAAGCGCCGGATGCAATGCCTATCGCCTCTTCCTCTCGTGCTGCTGCGACCACATGGAAATAGTCATCCTCTTCTAGGAGTTTGGTAACCTGATAGATGCTGATGTCCGGTACATAGGCTATCAGCGACACCTCGCTGTCTTTGAGCGCCTGTACGATAGTTTCTGCCCAGTTCATTCTTTGATCCTCATTATTGTCTTATCGTGATGAAGGTTTACGGTGAAATTGACGAACCAGATAGGGTTTGATTTGTTTCAACTGAGATATATTCGATGGCGCCTCATTTTGAACTTTCTACTGCATCATTGACATCTGCATAATTCAAACTGAGTCACTATAATATATTCTAACAGGTTGCGCCGCTTGTTTGGCTTATATCATCAGGTACATCTGACCAAGCTCGATACCGGCTTCCATTTCTATTGACACTTATGACGGATGGAGTGTGAGACGCTTTCTCTTCCCACTTTTCTCCGTCTCTCAAAATTGCCAACGCCATTTGCTGAAAGTCTTTGTATGTTGATGATTTCCAGCGAAGAATCACTACGGACAAACCTTGAGCCGGATATTGCGCAACATAGGCTTGCGACGGTATCCCCATGTCGCGCGTAATTAAGATGCGGCTACGAAGTAAAACATGCTCCATCAAAGCTTTGTCGGGTCGTACAGGAGCGCCGATTTCATTACATGTGACTATCGGATAGCGCAGCAATTTCAGAGCGGATATGACCGGCGCGGGCACATCTGCGTCTGCGACTAGCATTACGCTGCCGTCAGAAATGAATTCTCATAATCTTCGACTTCCATTATATGTTCCTTGCTTAAAGATGGATATGCTTCTTCGGGGTTACCGCCGGACTCTATAATGGACATTACTGAGCGGGTGGGTATTCGTGTGCCTTTGATGACGGGCGCACCTCCTAATACTTCCGGATCGATTTCTATGTGCCTGAATCTATCCTGAGGCAGAAGCTCGTCTCTTAGTTCTTCAATCAGATTCGGAAAGAAAACTTCGGCTATTTTCTGAGGACCTTCCGATGCGGCTACAGGGTTCCAATCTTCCTTTTCAGGGTCGGGGATGATCGCTATGACAAAGCCATCGCTTACTAACAGCCGCGCGCTTTTCCAGGCGCTGCGGTTGCCATCGTTCATGTATGCTATGGTGTCAAGTGCTGTTCTTATGGACTTGGGCGTTGCTCCTTCGCTCTTCAACCTTACGATCAGTCGCATCAGCAAAAGGTCGTCATAGGTGTAAGTGTTTTCCTTCCGGCTGCCCATGTTGATTCTTTTTGGCCGGAGCAAGTTTGCCTTTACCCATGCCTGAAAGTTTTGCGGTCGTACACGGGATATTCTGGAAGCAGTTCTGGCGGAATATAGCCCAGCGGCATTTTTAGTTTTAGCTGTCATTTCAACATCATCTCGTCCGGATAATAGTTGAGATCTATATCCCCATGATGTTATAGCCGGTGTCCACATGCAAGATTTCGCCGGTGATTCCGCCGGATAGGTCGCTGCAAAGGAATAGCGCCGCTTTGGCGACTTCGTCTGCTGTGATGTTGCGGCGCATAGGTGAGCGCTCGGCGTGGATGCGCTTCATGTCGCGGTAATGGCTGATAACACGGGAGGAGAGAGTGTCTAGTGGCCCGGCAGAGATTGCGTTGACGCGGATGTTTTGTTGTCCTAAGTCGGATGCGAGCTGCTTGACTTCGTTTTCAAGCGCCGCTTTTGCAGTGCCCATAATGTTATATCCAGGGAATACTCGGTTCGCTGCCTGAAAGGTGAGTGTGATGATGCTCCCGCCGTTTTGCTGCATGAGTGGGGAGGCGTAGCGGGATACGGGCAAAAGAGAGTATGCGCTGATGTCGAGGGCGAGGCGAAAACCTTCTCGGTCAGTGTGCACAAACGGACCGCCAAGGTCTTCGCGGTTGGCGTATGCGATGCTGTGCACCACGATGTCCAGCGTGCCGAGCTTATCGCTCACTTCTTCGAAAGCTGCAGCTACATTGGAGTCGTCGCTAACGTCGCACTCGATTAACGGAGTGCTGCCTTCCCAGTCTGCCACGAGCTTGGCTACATTATTTTTCACGCGCTCGTTCTGATATGCGATGGCGAGATTTGCGCCCGCCTCATGCAGAATTTGCGCTATCGCCCAGGCGATGCTGCGGTGGTTGGCAACCCCGAATACAATTCCATTCTTGTCTGATAGATCGATTGGATACATGCGACGCTCCGATATTTTCTTGATGTAAAAGTTTTCTGTGAGTGTCGGACACTAACGGATTTGGCTACTAGGCGTCAATTTCATTATTCGTTTTCGTGGCTCTACTGCAATAATACCTGTCGTGCTTCGGTCTTGAGAGTCTAGTTAGTCTGTAATTTGCAGACTGCCCATCGTTACGCTGCCGCTGAGCATGATGTCCGGCGAGCCATTGTCAGCAGGGCTGTTATGCCGTGTGTCTTTAGTTTCGCCCATTTGTGATGTGTTGTTGATTCGGACTCGCCATTCTTCAGGAACTCGGACTTTTACCTCGCCCATTACGATCGATACTTCAAGAGTTGCAGGTTTTTCCACAATTCTGACATTGCGCATATCAAAGGTGCCGCTGCCCATAACTACATTTACATGACCGCTGGAGAAGTCGCCGCGCACTACTTTATGGTCGGCGGAAAATGTCGCGTTTAAGCTGCTTCCTTCGGTGGCGGAAGTGCTCGGGTCTATGTCTATGACTGCGGAAGACTGTGGATGAGGGTTGTTCCGTCTGCGTCTTCTGTTTCGGCCTTGAATGCCTCCGGCGATTATGGCGATACCGATTGCGATCGGGATAATAGGCCAGTATGTGCCGAGGTTTATACTGGGGATGATATCGAACTCGCGAAGCTGTAAGAATATGCCGATTGCGATTAGCAGAAATGGCCAGAAGAGGCTGCGGAACTTGTTTGCTGCCAGCCGCCATACCCCGAATAGTATGAGCAGCATGGGCCACCATTGAAACAGAGCGCCTAAATTGACCGCTTCGACCGTGTTGTCCAGCAGTAATATGACGCCTATGACGATGACTATTATGCCGAAGACAAGTCTGCTACTGTTCATAACATTCACCTTACATCGAAAGCCGACGGTTAAGGGTACATTATAGTACATATCGAATTGGCAATGTTGATCGCTGTCGGTTCAATGTCAGGCTGCGGGGATTTTAAGTCTGCGTTTCGTGTTGGAAGATACTCATCAGTCGTCATCAGAGTAGAGACTGAAGACATCACAACGATGATCCGGTTTCTAATCGATGTGGCGGGATGTTGTGGAAGGCAACGAACCTCAAGCAAACGTCAGAGACGCGATAGCAGCGCATAGAGAGGGTACGTACGAATCGAGCGCGGAAGATAGGCGATTATACAGAGATGGCAAGGTAAGCGTCGCCGTCAGCGCAGCAGCAGCCCATAACTCATAACCGTATCATCAGATAGAACACTTAAATCATCTATGCTATCGCCTGCCAGTAGCGTTTACCTTCCAGACGCACCAAAGTGCCGAATCCGGGTGAAGGGAAGTGTCCGGATATGAGCATGGCGTTGTCCCGCTCGATTCGCTCCAATAGGCTGCGGCGCGTTTCGGCGGATATGTCTGGCTTTGAGTCTGCGCGCGGGCTCCAATGAGTTTCTTGTGCCTGCGCGCGCGTATGGATTGCATCGCCTGTGATGACTGCGCGTTCGCCTTGCGATGATATAAGGAAACTGGTATGCCCGGGCGTGTGGCCCGGAGTGGGAAGCGTGGTTATCTCGCTTGTAATCGACTGCTCGCCCTGAAAGAGTTCCAGCAAGCCCTGCTCCTGTAAGGGCAAGACCTGCGCTGGGATGTATGGGCGTTTGCGAAGCGCGCCGCGTGTGAATACGCGCCAGTCGGCATTGTTAACCCAGTAGCGTGCGTTGACGAATGTGGGCCGTGCCCCGCCGCGCCGAACGACTTCGCTGCCACTGCCGTCTGACGACGCTGCTGCCGAATCCGCAGAGCCGCTTTCATCGTCGTACAGAAAGTTCCACCCAACATGATCAATGTGCAGATGCGTTATCCCGACGATGTCCACTTCGTCTCGTCTGATGCCTTTCTCATGCATGTCAATGAGCAGCCTGCCCATGTCCAGCGTTTCTAAATGGCCTGTGTCGATGCCCAAACCGGTGTCTATTAGCATCGTTTTGCCTTCTGATCGAAGCAGGAAGCAGCCGAGGTTCATTACTATCTCGCCTTCGGGTGTGAACTCTTCGCGATACGGGTTCCATGCTTCCTGTGGAATGGTTGGGAAGAAATCGGACGGCGCGAAGTGGATACTGCCGTCTGACAGGGCGACTATCTCGACATTGCCGACTTTAGTGGTGTAGTTAGGCATAGATTTTGTCCTCTGCTTGGCTGTTTGCGGTGTGGTAGTGGGGAACAATTTCCTTGCCGAGTATTTCGAGCTGTTCTTGCATCATTTCCGGAGGGCAGGCTGGACGCAGCACGAATTTCTGTGCGCCGGAGTCGATGTACTCGTCTATAAGTTCACGGACAGCTTCGGGCTTGCCAAATGAGGAGAATTCGCGCCAATGTACATCTTCGCGGCGACGTAGCATGTAGGGAGCGGCGATGCGCTCTGCTTCTTCGGCAGTGTCTGCTATGAAGAAGCTGTTGAGCGTGCCGTAGTGGTCTTCTTCGATGTCGTTATTGTATTCGACCGCCCATGTGGAGATTTTATCAACCCCGACTTTGACTTCCTGTGGTGTTGCTTGGGATACGAGCCAGCCGTCGCCGACGCGGGCAGTGCGTCTGAGCGCGGGTTCGCTGCGCCCGCCAATCCAAATCGGCGGCATACCATCCGGCGGAAAGACGGGTTTGGGGCGTATTGTTACATCGTTAAGGGTGAAGTGTTTGCCGTGGAAGGTAACATTGTCCTCCTGCCATAGGAGGCGCATCACTTCGATTGCTTCTTCTGTACGACTGACACGCCGAGTACGTGTGGTGCCGCAAGCCTCATACTCATTGGCGTCCTCAGTGCCTAGCCCTACGGCGGGCAGGCTGCGTCCGCCTGACAGGAAGTCGAGAGTAGCGAGTTCTTTTGCCAATATGGTCGGATTACGCAGAGGCAGCGCGAGGACACTTGTGCCGAATTTTAGGTTTTTGGTACGCGCTGCCGCGAACGAGAGCGCGACTACCGGCTCCATATTCATAAGAGGTGATACAATGCGGTCACTGAGCCAGATGGAGTCGATGTCCAGCTCTTCACAGGCATCGATGTATCGCCAAAAATGTTCGGGGTCTTCGCTCGGAAAGGGCCAGCCGCCGAATCCGACGCCTAGTTTAATGGACATGGTACCCTCTCTTTCTACTTTGCGTAGTTGTTGTCTGATTCGTTGTCCATACCAGGATACGGCTCATCGAACGGAATGCCCTGCGCTTCTGCCTGCATACGGCGGCGTTCACGGTTGATCCATGCTTGGCGCTCTTCTGATCGTCCCTGCTCCAGCCCTTGCTCCAAACCCCGCTCCAGCCCTTGCTCCAAACCCCGCTCCAGCCCTTGCTCCAAACCCCGCTCCAGCCCTTGCTTGAGCGCTTCTCTTCGGAGCTTCTCTTCTTGTGGTTTGACCCACTTGTTCATCAAATATCTTTTTGTAACCACGATGAAACCTCCTATTGCGTCCGATAGTGTTACTATCATCAGCGAGTACATGATGATCAGTGATTCGGCAGATGCGCTATTGTGGACGATGGCGATTATAGTTTCAACTGCGTTCTTATGTGTTCCGCTTGTTATCTCGTTCCAGGCTATAAGCGCAGTCCAGATAATAGTTAGCACGAATATAAGCCCTACACACCAGTGCCACCAGGTTTTAGCTACTGTGAGGATTGATATTCGATAGTTCTCGTCATCTTGTTGATTATCGGCAACCGACAAATTGTGCTGTGGTTGATTGTTACTCGGTTGCTCTTCACGAATCTTCGTGATTGTACTAGCCTCCCTTGAATCTTTTGGGGCTGAAGTGATCGATAAGATCAGGTTCTTTGTCAGTGATGTGTTCCGCCATGAGCTTGCCGGCTATTGCGCTGAGAAGAATCCCGCTGCGGTAATGTCCGGTGGCGATGTGCAAGCCCTGCCAGCCCGGGACTGAGCCCATCATAGGCGAATCGTCGGGCGAACCGGGACGCAGACCCGCCACCGCCCAGTTGAAGCGTGCATCGCGCAGGGAAGGAATTATCGTCTCTGACATGTCGAGAATGTCTTGCACCGCCCCTGCGGTTACGCGGCAGTCGTAATCGGCTTCTTCGACCGTTGCGCCGGCGACGATAGACCCGTCATTGCGCGGCACAAGCAGTCCCCAGCCGCCGTGAATTACACTGCTGATGCTGCGACCCGTAGGCTGCAAATTAAGATTGACTCCTCGAACCGGTCGCACCGGGACATAGCTTCCAAGCACCTCCGCTATATGTCTAGTCCAAGGTCCTGCGGCGATAATTACATGGTCTGCGGAGAGTTCGTCATTGTATAGGCGAACGCCGCTGATACGCAGCCCGCTTCGCACCAATCCGATGACTTCGGTGTGCTCACGAACGGTCGTTCCCAGATGCTCGGCAGCTCGCGCGTATGCTGCGCTTAGTCGCTGGTTGTTGACGCGGCAGACTTCCGGCATGTACAGCGCGCCGGCAATCCTATTGCTCAGGGCTGGCTCCATTTCCCGGGCGGCTCTGCCGTCGAGCCACTGCGCTGTCGAGCTGCGCCAGCGGTTTTGAGTCGCAGCGAAATGAAGCGCTTCAGCTTCAGTTTCGTTAAGGGCTAGTTCAAGCTCGCCGCACTGGACGAATTCGATGTCCACACCGGACGCTTCAGCGAGTTCGAGCGCAAGTGTGTGGAACATTTTGAGGCTGGAATTCACAAGCTGAACGTAAGGCTCAGTGGGGTTGCCGAACATAGAGGATAGAATGCCAGAGGCAGCGTTTGATGCGCCCATACCGATTTCTCCGCGTTCTAGGAGTGTCGTTTTGACGCCTGATTTCGCGAGGTGGTATGCGATGGAGCAGCCTATTACGCCGCCTCCAATTACGATCGCATCGGTGCTTGATGTCATCATGGCTTATTCCTCCCTGTAAGGAAGCGTGTCGGGCAAGACCGGAGCGACGCCGTCTATGAGGTAATCGGCGAGCTGTTGAAAGTCAAGAGTTACTATGTCCGGCTGGTAAGGCGTCTCTTCCATGGGCAGCCCGTAGCGATTGACATAGGCGCCGCGATAACCGCAGGCGCGCGCTCCCATAATGTCGAAGGAATGGGATGCGACCATCATCAGTTCGCTCGCTTCCGATTCTAGTATCTGTGCCGCCTTGCGATAGACCCCCGGGTGCGGCTTGAATGCGCCCGCTTCTTCCACAGAGATGACTGCGTCGAAGTCGAACTTGATTCGGTTGTTGACAAGATGCTCCAGATACCACGGTTCACCATTGGATAGACCAACTAATCGATAGCGTTCTTTGAGGCGATGCAATGCGCTCACGGCGTCGTCGAACGGCTTAAGCTGCTGCCAAGCCTGCATGAACTCATCCACTTCAGCGTTGGTGAAGGGAATGTTGTTGGATCGGAGGGTGTACTTGAAAGCGTATTCGCAAGCGGTGAGGTATCCGCTGTGCCCCAGCATAAGGATGGTGTCCTGATACTGCTCGACGCGCTGCCGCAGACGCCATTGCGCCCAAAACCCTGCTCCGTCTATTGGGGATTCGCGCTTCGCCAGGAAGTCGTCGATGTACGGAACTAGGCTTCCCGCAAGGTCAAGTACCGTGCCGAATAGATCGAAAGTAAGCGTGTTGACGCCTTCGACCGCATTGTTGTTCATAACCAAATCTCCTGCCAGATTGTCTCTTGTGTTGTTTATACAAGTTTCGGTGCAGCCATACCCTATACTTCGTGGTAACGCCATAGCCTGAAGGCATAGTATGCGCCGCTGAATGCGGTGGATAGTATAGTGGCGCAGCCAACAGCGAATGCCCATGCCGCTGAGGACCTTGCCGAACCTCTGCCTATGAGCAATTCGTTGCGCACTTCCACGTCAAAAATGTTGGCATAGACGTAGCCCCCCAGCGAGCCGAAGATTGCAATGCCGAATGCGAGCAGGAAGCCGATTGTAATCACACTGCGGGAAGATTCAGGCTTGAACCATGAAACAAATACGGCTAAACCCGTACAGATACCGACGCATAGAGCGGTAAGGGTCAGGCGTTCGCTCCAGTACGGAGGAATCACCGAAGAAACCAGGGCTAGACTGACCATCCCAAAAGCCAATCCCAGCAGGAAAGACAGCCCGCCCCTTAACGACATCGCAAAGAATTTTTCCATCTGAACCTCTCAAAGTTTCTGCATCAGGCAAAAACGAACTGTGGTAATGAGTAGTAATTATTACAGATAATCACAATTAATTATAATTATAGATGATGCGCTGGGGACAGGTGGAAAATCAGATGCATCTTATTCGAAAGTTAAAGGATTAGCCTGCGTGCGAAAGGGCAAGCGCCGCCGTGCTTGCCCCTTCACACTGTGAAGTGTCGCTGGAATATCGCTAGCTCCCAGCCAACGGGAGTGCGATTAGATTATCTGTCGCCTAGTCATCGCCTTGCGGGACTGCAACCTTGCCCAGTCCGATTTGCGCGGCGCGAGTCAGCACATCTGCCTGCTGCTCCGGGGTGAGGGGCAGGCCCGGCGGTCGCGGATCGCCGCAGTCGATGCCCAGCCGCTCGCTCAGTATGAACTTGGCGGTCGGATGCAAGCCGTATTCACGCGCGAGCAGCGTAGCGTCGCTCGCCCTGTCCTGCGCTGCCTCTGCGCGTTCCCAGTCGCCGTCTTGGTATGCGTTCCAGATGTCCACCCAAAGCTCAGGAGCGTAGTTCGGAGGCCCGTCCACGCATCCGGTCGCGCCTATCGTGAGCGCGGGCAGCATAAGCATGCTGTTTCCGATCAGGCAGTCCAGCCCCATCTTGGAGAATGCGCGCACATTGGCGAAAGTAACGGCAGAGTGTTTCAAGCCTTTGAGCTGCGGCACGCGGTCTTGTATTTTCTGCATCAGTTCGGGGGTAATCTCGACGCCCGTGGATTGAGGCAGGTTGTACACGAACAGGGGAAGGTCTGCGGCGTCTGCCACTACTCTGTAATGCTCGACTATCGCGTCGTCGCTCTGTCGGTAGAAGAACGGCGGCACACAGCAGATGGCTTCGTTGCCCATCTTGGCGGCGTGTTCGGCGAGCTTGGCGGCGCGCGCCGTGGTTGCCGCGCCGACATGCATAATGTTGTTGACGCGCCCCTGGTTCTGGTCGGCAGCAATTTGCGCTATTCGCATGTTCTCGTCGTCTTCGAGCAGAACGCTTTCGCCCGTGCCGCCGGCTATCCAAAAGCCATGCACCCCTGCCTGAATGTTGTATTCCATAACTTCGCGGAACGCCGCTTCGTTTAGTCTTCCGTCTTCCGTCATTGGTGTTATAATCGCCGGCAAGATGCCTTCAAAGTCTGCCATATCTAAATCCTCCTAATGCGTATGCCTAATGCGTACGTATGTTGTTTTATTATTGTTAATTGACCGATATGTGGGATTTTACCATAGTTGTTGATGGGAGGTGTTGGCATCATAAGTTAGCATTGTATTGGCATCATAAAGGGAAGAAATATATAGGCGAGATTTATGGGTAAGTATGTCCAATTTGGGCGCGAAATGTCTTATTTTAATTCTCAAAGCCTTGACTTGACAGTTAGTGTATGATAAATATCCTGCAACTCATAAATAAGGTTATGAGTATTTTTCGGAAGTCTCATCGGAGAGAAAACAAAATTAGGAGGGATCATGAAGACTAATTGGTTAGGAAAGAAGCTCCTGTTTGGAGTGTTAGCAGCAACAGCGCTGATTGGCGCACTGGCAGCGTGCGCGCCGGCGCCGGCAGCGCCGACACCAGCAGCGCCGGCTCAAGCGCCGCAGCAACCAGCAGCGCCCGCCGCACCGCAAGCGGCGGCTCCTGCACCGGCAGCGCCACAAGTGCAAGCCACTGCTCCCGCGTCATCGTCGGGGGGTGCGATGATGGCACAGCCGACCGCTATGCCCGCGCAAGGCAGCATGATGATGCATGAGCCGGAAGGCAAACTGCTTATCGCCGTAACGCGCATTGGCGCACCGAACGGTCTGCCTCGCTTCTGCTCTGCAAGCGCGGGTGGCTGCGCGGAGATTATCTACATGTCCGGCATGACGGAGACGCTGTTCAATTCCGCGCTGGATGACAAGGGTTCACCCACGACCGAGCCGATGCTCGCTACTGGGTTCACGCTCGATCCGTCTCTCGAATACGGAGACTTCAAACTGCGCGAGGGCGTGCAGTTCCACAACGGCATGGGTGAGATGACATCCGAGGACGTGGCGTTCTCTTATAACGACGCGAACTCTGTAACGAATCCTGAAAGCGTTCATGGACAGGCGGGTGACTTTGCTCCGCTGATCGCTAACATGGAGCCGGTCGATACTTATGTAGTGCGCCTGAACTACCGCAACTATGACAGCCGAGGCGTCCTGCACCGATTCAGCCGCTTCTGGCAGACGGCAGGCATAGTTAGCAGTAAGGTCTATGAAGCCAAGGGCGTTGAAGGCATGCAGGACGACTACACCGGCGTAGGCGCCTTTAGGGTCGATGAGTGGGTGCAGCAGAAGCACAAGAAGCTTTCTGCCTTCACTGACTACTATGCGCAGGGCGAGGGCAACATTGGTCCTCACGTTGCTGAAATTGAATGGCGCGACATTCCCGCTGGCGAGTCCCGCCGAGCAGCTCTTGAAGCAGGCGAGGCGCAGATAGCGCAGGTTGCTCTAGCTGACATCCCCGGGCTGATATCTGAGGGGTTCGAGGCGGAGCGCGGCGGTAAGTTCAACTCCATATTCAACATCTCGATGGCATCCGGCAACTACTGGGAAGAGTTCGGCGCACTGACGGGTGATGCTCTCGAGCGCGACCGAGATGGCGCAGGTACTGCTGAGTTCCCGCATATCGGAGACCCGTTTGAGAACGGCGCATTCGACGAGAATACTCCGTCCATGCAGTCTGCAAGGCTCGTGCGCAACGCTCTGGCTTGGGGTATTGAGCGCGATTCCCTGCTGGAGAACACCATCGCCGGTCTCGGTGTTGTGAACCACCAGCCCTATCTTTCCATCAATAACCCGAATTACAGGGACGAGTGGAACTGGGGCACGGACTTCGCCATGGCTAAGGAACTGCTGGCGGAAGCCGGTTATCCGAGTGGTTTCGAAACCGACATGTGGATTGGTACCTCTGAGCTTAACTCGGACGTCGGAGAGGCGGTCGGCGCGGGCTGGCAGGAAAATCTGGATGTTAAGGTCAACCTGATTAAGACCGAATATGGTACGTTCCGCCCAGGTCTGGTTGCTCGCACAAACAAGACGATGTTCACGGGCTGCGGCGACGAGAATAAGGCGAACTTCCCCTATGACTGGGCGCATGGCTTCGTAATGAGCTCCATCAGCGCGGGTGGTTATGGCGTAGGTCAGGAAATCCCCTGGGCAAGCGCGACTTACACCCAGATGGCAGGCGAGCCTGACAAAGCTAAGCGCGAAGAACTGGCTGCTGCATTCTATGACAACAATAGGAAATGGGCGATGTGCGTGGGCGTGTTCGAGGTTCCGATTTGGCCCGCCTATAACCCTGACCTAGTCGAAGAATGGGATCAGAGGCCTATCGCCAACGGCAACCTGGCCGGAATCAACAACGTTCGCACCATCAAGCTGGCTCATTAATTCTGTGAGGCTGCGTACGCGGACATAGAGAAACTGAAAGTGCAGACGCTCTTCCGATAATAGATAATAATATTGGGTGCGTCTGCACTGGACACAAAACGACTTATATAAGATTTACCGGTGTGATGAAGTGTGGTGGCACATACACCCATAGTTCATTTCACTCACTGTTAGTATTAGTAATTTGCTTCCTGTCCATCATGCGCGGAATGATTGAGAAGCCAAAAAGACGGGGAGAAGCGTGGATAGATGATTAACTTCCTTATCAGACGCATTGCATTCGGCGCGTTAGCGCTGATTGGGGCTACGCTGCTAACATTCACTCTCTCCAGAGTGTACGGCGACCCCAGGTACTTGTACGCTCAAGAGGGTGGGTACGGCATTACTCAGGAACGCTGGGACGCCCTCGGCAGAGAGCTTGGATTGGACAAGCCTATAATATGGCAGTATGCCGTATGGCTTGGGAATATACTCAAGGGCGACTGGCAGGACAGCTTGATAGACAGGAAGAGTGTTTTCGACAAGGTTGTTACCAGCCTTCCGGCAACGCTCAAACTTGCCTTCACTTCGTATCTTTTCGCATCTATCGTAGGCATACCGCTCGGCGTGCTTTCGGCGGTTAAGAGAGGCAGCCTCCTGGACCTGATATCGCGAGGTTTCGCATTATTTGGGCAAGCTTTGCCGGTCTTTTGGGTCGCGATTATGCTAATCCTGCTGTTCTCAGTGCGCCTTAAATGGCTGCCGACCGGCACACTCGGAGAAGGGCTGTTCCCTTGGAAATACTTCATTCTGCCCACGATAACACTCGGTTGGATAGCAGCTGCGAGTTATCTGCGGCTGGTGCGCTCGGCAATGCTCGAAATCTTGGACTCTGAGTTCATCAAGTTGGCACGTGCAAAAGGTGTTTCTACCAACACGGTAATATGGAAGCATGGCTTCAGGAACGCACTCATAGCCCCTCTTACATTCTCGGCGCTTCTGCTCACCGGCTTCATCACCGGCGCAGTTGTAACCGAATCCATCTTCGCTATCAACGGGCTTGGCAGGCTTGCGTTCGGATCCATTCAAGACAACGACTTCCCCGTAATGGTCGCAGTGGTAATGGTGTTCACGACTTTTTACGTGGTCATGAACTTCATGACTGATATGCTCTACGCATTGATAGACCCGCGCATTCGCTATGCGTAATCGACGGGAAGACTTATCCGCTCTGTAATCCACAAAGGATTGGGAGCGATATTAGACAATCAAAAATCCTGCGAATAGGCAAGGTGTAATTCAATGGCTCAAGCGGAACTTTCGGCTGATCTGACTCAAAGTTTATCGGAGTCAACAACCGGGATTGCGGGTTTTTGGAACAAGATAAAACGTTGGCCCCTAGTGTCAATCATTGTTCTTTCACTGCTGATCATCACTGCTCTGTTTGCGAATGTGATCGCGCCGCACAGCCCCATCACGGCAATCCCCGACAACACCATCCTCGCGCCTGCGTGGTATGAGGGACAACTGGTATCTGTGCAGGATTTGCCACTTGTAGCCGCGGTGGATGGAGAGTTCGTGAATCTGTCGGTTGCGGCGGCGGCGGAGCAGTACGACGTCGTGATAGACCCTGATATTAGGGGAGACGCTAAGGCGATTCGAGAAGCATTCAGGGATCAGGCAGGCGTGCGCGCGAATGTCATGGAACTCGCAACGGTTACCGATGTGCGTCAGGTTGACAGCGATCCGGATGCGCCGTGGACTCCTGTCGGACTTAATATCCTAGCTGCCGCGGAACAGTACGATGTGGAGCTGTCCCTGGAACAGATTGCGGACCCTCTCTACGGCGGAGAGGTGGTCAAGGCTGCATTCGAGAAACAGGCAGGGTTGGACGTCAAGGTTCAGGACGCTGCAATTCCGAGACCTGTCCTTATGACTGTAGAAGAAGCAGCGGTGCGGTTTGGCGTTACGATACCGCCTGATCAGTTGCGCAACGAAGAAGCTATCGAGGACGCATTCTTGCAGCAGGCGAATCTAAGAGCGAAGGTCCGCATTCCCACCAACAGTTACTTGCTTGGCGGAGATAATATCGGGCGCGACGTGCTCAGCCGCCTCATTCACGGCGCGCGTGTATCCCTCGTGGTCGTTAGCATAGCCCTTTCCAGCGGCTTGCTCATTGGTGTATCCATGGGCTTGGTCGCAGGTTGGTTCGGCGGTATTATAGACGAAGTTATAATGCGTGTTACGGACATCTGGCTCGGCTTGCCGTTCATTCTTGTCGCGATTGTGGTGGTAATCGCAATCGGACAGACCTTCATCATACTAATCGGGTTGTTAGCATTGCTGTCATGGACGCCGTTCGTGCGTAATGTGCGCGGAGAAGTGCTCTCACTTAAAACACGCGACTATGTCAGCCTTGCACAGGTTGCAGGCGCGTCCACCTTCCGCATTATGGTATGGCACCTGTTGCCCGGAGTAATCAACACGGTCATCGTCATTGCGACCTTGCGCGTGGGACAGCTCATCCTTACGGAAGCGATACTGAGCTTCTTGGGTGCGGGCATCCCGCCGCCCACTCCGGCTTGGGGCGCTATGGTGAATGACGGGCGCGTATATATTGAAGACGCTTGGTGGATTTCGTTCTTCCCCGGCTTCTGCATATTCCTGGTGGTTATGTCACTCAACTTCCTTGGGGACTGGATGCGCGATCGCTTCGATCCGAGACTGAGACAGCTTTAGAACGGAGCCGGATCCGTGAAATATTTGGCTGCGTTGACTTATTAAAACTGGCGCTCCACTTAGGCTTGACCTTATGTGGAGCGTCCTTATCAGTATGATGGATTGATCGATTATGCTGATTCGTACATCAATGGTCGATTATCTGGATATAACAAGAATTGAAAACATACATGGGAGTTGGATATATGCTCCGAAGAATGCAAGAGACACGACCCAAAGAGATGCTTCGACGATTTTCACCGATGCATCTTGCGCTGTTGATAAGTTTGATGGGGCTGCTTTTATTAGCGTGCGGCGTAGAATCCGGCGACCGCCGTCCCGCGCGTGCAGACGACGACAAGACGGGTGAGTTCCACCGCTCGCCGGTGGCGGCGTTCGAGCAGTTCCGCGTTGATGTCGCGAAAACGGATGAAGGCTGCACCGTGAGCCCCTCCGACATCACTGTGGGTGTGGGTGGCCGTGTCAGCCTTGCAGTGCAGCTCACCGGAGCCAGCCTCACTACGACAGAGACAGGTTCGACAAAGATGGAAGGCGAACGCCAGACGGCAACCTATCAGATTCAAGGTTTAACGATAAGCAGTTCCGGCGGAGCATTCGGCACCGGTGTTACGGAGGTGGATCTGGACCTTGAGACCGGTACCCGGCGCACTTATCAGTTCAGCACTCCTACCGCAGGCGCATTTGACATCCTGTGCGACGGAAACAAAATAGGGACTTTTACCGTAAATTAAAGTTCCTGTCTGTTGCCCTAAATGGAGGATGGGGGAACCTCTAATTCAATGTAAGTTGATGAGAACAATAAGAACAATAAGAAGGGGGCGGTCAATATGACCGCCCCCTTCTTATATATCCTGTGTATTGTGTATCTATATCTATTAGCCTGATACCGGAGCCCGATTCTACTCGACCAGTGTGGTGAGGTCGACGCCCTGCTGGTTGGCGTTACCGATAGTGCTCCATGGGGTCTCGACTACCCAGTGGTCAGGTTCGATTTCCACGAGCGGCGGACGCGAATTCGCATATTCGTGATTAGGGTCAACCTCCAGAGGCGTGCGCGTCATGAAAACATCGCCTTCGGGTGGGTCAACCGGAGATACGACCTCACCGGGCAGTACGATTTCTTCGCGCTGGATGTCCGGGTGCGAAGGAAGCGCTGCAGACAGCAAGGCGTTAGTGTACAGGTGTACAGGATTGTTGAAGATGCTCTCTGTGTCCCCCATCTCCTGCACCACACCCAGATACATGACCGCCATGCGGTCGCACATGTAGCGGACTGTGGCGAGGTTGTGCGCAACCATAATGTAGGCTAGTCCGTGCTCAGCCTGAAGGTCAACTAGGAGATTCATAATCTGCGCGCGAATGGATACATCGAGCGCGGATACTGGCTCGTCCAATGCGATTACCTTGGGGTTGAGCGAGAGTGCGCGCGCCACACCGATTCGCTGCCGCTGCCCGCCACTGAATTCGTGGGGGAAGAGCGAAGCTTGGTATGCGGGAAGCCCAACCTCTTCGAGCAGTTCTTGCACTCGATTAGAGATCTGCCCTTTCGTCATTGTTGTATTGACTTCGAGAGGTTCTCCGATGATGCTGCCAACGCGCATTCGGGGATTCAGGGATGCCCAAGGATCTTGGAACACAGCCTGCACCGAACTGCGGAGTTCGCGCTTGCCTGCACGGCTGAGGGTCGCCACATCCTCGCCCTCGAAGAATATCTGACCCGAAGTTGGTTCTTCCAGCCCAAGCATGACTTTGAGGGTTGTGGTTTTCCCGCAGCCGGATTCACCCACCAGTCCCATCGTCTTACCGCGTTCCACATCGAAACTGACATCATCAACAGCTTTCAGAAGACTCTTGTTGCGGCTAAGAAATGAGTTGCCTACCGGGAACCACTTGCGCAGGTGTCGCACGGATATGATTGCGTCCGAGTTTGAATCTACCCCAGGCGCGTCCGGTACGCCGTAGCGGTTAGTAACCCCGTTCGAAGAAGTGCCATTAGTCGTCATATCTATAACACCAGCCTTGTATTATGTGTGCTTCAAGGATGCTTAAATAATTGTGTGCCCTTGTCTAATACTCTGAACCGTAAGGTACGAGATGCTTATACTTGTCGAATTCCTCCACCGATGAGTGCGAAAGCTGCACCCAGTGGTCAGGCTCGATTTCAACCAGATCGGGACGAATCTGGAAGTCCTTTTCAAGGGTAGGAAGCGGTGTGCGGTCAGCGAACGCATCGCCCGGAGGCAGATTGTACAGCAGCGGAGGCTGCCCTTCGATCTGCGCCAGCCGCCCTGATTTTTCCTCGAGTTTCGGCACTGAGTTAATCAGCGCTTTGGTGTACTCATGCTTCGGGTTATTGAAGATAGTACGCACATCAGCATGCTCGACGATGCGCCCTGCGTACATAACTGCGACGCGGTCGCACATTTTAGCGACAATTCCGAAGTCGTGCGTGATGAACATGATTGCCACGCCGGTTTCTGCCTGCAGGTCCTTCAGAAGGCGAAGGTACTGCGCCTGAATGGTTACATCAAGCGAGGTTGTAGGCTCGTCTGCGATAAGCACCTCAGGGTCGCAGGAGATACCGATAGCCCCTACGACGCGCTGTCTCATTCCGCCACTGAGCTGGTGTGGATAGTCGCGGATGCGGACTTCGGGAGCGGGGATACGCACTTTGCGGAGCATATCTACAACTTGCTCGCGGAGTGCAGTTCCCTTCATGTTCCGGTGAATCTTCAGCGCCTCTCCCACTTGGTCGTCGATGTCGAACACAGGGTTAAGCGCAGTCATCGGGTCTTGCAGCACCATTGCGATGCGGTCGCCGCGAATCTTCTCCATCTCTTTTTCGTCGTGTTGGAGAATGTCCTCACCGTTAAGAAGCACCTGCCCTCCGACGATGTGTCCCGGAGGCGACGGCACCAGACGCATAATGGATAGCGAAGTTACGGACTTGCCGGAGCCTGATTCGCCAACGATGCCGAGAGTCTCGCCACGGTTAAGTTGGAAGCTGACGCCGTCCACAGCCTTCACTACACCCCAGCGTGTAACGAAGTAGGTTCGGAGGTCGTTCACATCTAGGACTACATCGCCTCGTGAGCCATTTGCAGTAGTCATGTATTTACTCCTCTGTATAGATTTTCAGCGCTGCACGCGCATTACAAGCGCCCAAACAGACACTTTGCCAAATTGCCTAGATATCCCAAAATAGTATGCAAACTATAGCCAATAACCATAGAAAACGCAACCCTGCGGACTGATCTATGACTGATTTATGCGAAAATCGTTTCATAAGCAGAGATTCACTCTTCTATAATCTTATTATATCAAGAAAGAAGGTCTTTATCACGCTTGCACTTGGAAATAATTGCATCTCCAATGCCCATCGTATCAAAGCAGCGCCGATATTGTCATATGCCTAGAAGTTCGATGATTTCACGCCTTATCGAACGGCAGGCGGTATGTTCTTCTATTATGATAAGCGTATCAGGAGTAGAATATCCGACAACCGAACTACTGAATATCTGTAAGGGAGTTTGTATCATGCAGCGTTCTGGCAAAGATGTTTTATATTTTGAGACTGGGCCCGACAATGCTCCTACGATGTGGGTCGATCCGGGTGAAGAGTTTGAGGTTGAAACGCAGATGAACCGTGGTCCGTGGCTGAACGACCACCCTGACGGCGAACGTCTGCGAGAATTGCTGCGCGCAGGCAATCCATCGAGCGGCTGCATCTATGTGAATGGAGCAGAGCCGGGGCAGGCGCTGGTGGTTCACATCGACGAGATCGATGTTGACCCTATCGGGTTCACGAACTTTCGCGGAAGCACCGGAGCTATGCCCGGCTGGATGGGCGACAGCGGCGTAGGACGGCATCACAAAGTCGTGGAAATTCAGGACGGGGCTATTCAATGGAGCGATACGCTGAAGATTCCGATTGCGCCGATGCTGGGCGTGGTGGGCGTTGCGCCGAAACACACCCGCTGGACTAATGCGTGGGCAGGGGAGTGGGGCGGCAACTTTGACATACAAGAGGTTACTACTGGGGCGTCTGTGTGGCTGCCTGTGAATGTGCCCGGCGCGCTTCTGCACATCGGCGACATGCACGCGCGGCAGGGCGATGGAGAGATTTGCGGCGCAGGCGGCATAGAGACAGGCGGCAGAGTGCGTCTGCGCTGCGAGCTTGTGCCCCTGCCTGCTGCAATGACCTGGCCGCGCATCACTAACGAGACACATATAATGACGACTGCAATGGCGCGTCCGGCAGAGGACGCCTTTCGTATCGCGCTGTCAGAGATGATCCTGTGGCTTCAGCACGACTACGGCTTCACGCGCGGCGAAGCTTACTTGTTCTTGGGTCAGGTGCTGGAAGCGCGCTGCACGCAGTTCGTCAACCCGACATTCAGCTACGTGGCGAAGGTCAATCGTAAGTATTTGCCGAAATAGCGCGAAGTAACGCTTCCTAATCCTCATTTCAATGAATGGGGACTAGGAAGCCGTCCGGCAGGCTATTGGGGTCCGGGGAAGAAGTCCGCTCCCTTCATAATCATATCTTGCTGCCTGATTGCCAAGCCGCTCACGCGGGGCATGTACTCATTCGTCCAGCGTGGGTCGCTGCGTACTTGATCGCGCGCCTTTTCGAAATGAGTGTAGTCTTCGTATGCCCAGATATGAACGATACGGTTTAGAGGACCTATGTCCGTGTAGTACCAGCCCGCGAGCTTTACGCCGTAGTCCTCGCGTATCTTAATCGCAACTTCTCCTACGGCTTGCATGTACTTCGGAACCGATCCGGGCTGTAAGTCGTATATTCGCATGTCGTAAATCATTGTACTCCTCACTTTAGCTTTGGGCTTGATATATGGGTTTGACGGCTTGTGTCATTGCGTTTTTAATATCTGTTGGTTTAGAAGTCAAGTATTGGAAATACGACGGCGCTCGCCCAGCACGCCGTTTGGGCGCAATAGGATCACAAGCATCAGCAGGAATCCTATCAGGAAGAAGCGCAGATTGGGGTTGCCGGCAACGCCGGAGATAATCTGAGCGCCCCCTTGTATCGTATCGGGCAGGAATTGTGCGCCGGTGTCTATGACATTGGACAGGAATTGCGTGCCGCTCCATATCCCCCAAACGATGAATGCACCAAGCAAAGCGCCGAGATTGTTGCCGCTGCCCCCAACCATCAGCATTACCCAGATGATGAAGGTGGCGAGCAGAGGGTCGAATATGAACGGGTCCACATATCGGAAGCCGTGTGCGTAAAGTGCGCCTCCGATACCCATTACCGCCGCTCCCAGTATGAAGGCTTGCAGTTTGAAACGAAATACGTTCTTGCCCGCGGCGGCGGTTGCCTCTTCGTCCTCACGGATCGCGCGCAGTACGCGTCCCCACGGGGAGTTTATCGCTTGCTGAATGGCAAAATACAGCGCTGCGAGCACTACGAGCACTACCGCGAAATACAGCAAATCGTACTGGGCTGAGTCCACTCTGTCTCCCAGAAACTTAGGGATGTTGTACAGCCCGCGCGATCCATTGGCGAGCCACTTTTCGTTTAGGAACATGAGGCGGACACTTTCCGCGATGCCGAGTGTCGATATGGCGAGGTAGTCGTCGCGCAGGCGCAAGGTAATCGCACCTACGATAAGCGCGACTACGGCGCTTACCGCAGCAGCGCAGGCAAGCGCCACGACGAACCAGAAGTCAATGCCTAGTTTCAGCGTGTTCGCAAGATTTCCTCCAAAGACGAAATCCTCGAACAGCTGCGGGGAAGGCGGAGCGGTGGTCAGGAGTGCCGATGTGTACGCGCCCAATGCGAAAAATCCTGCGATGCCAATGTTGAACAGCCCCGTATATCCCCAGTGTACATTTAGCCCCAGGGTGAACACGGCGTATATTCCGGCTAGGATGCCGAAGCCGGCTATGAAGGTTATGAAGTCCATATCACGAGTTCCTGTCGCCGAACAGCCCCCTAGGGCGCACTAGCAGGATTAGCAGCATTATGCCGAAAGCCACGGCAGGCTTGTATGCCGGCGAAAGCCATTCCGTTGCAACTTCCATAGACAAGCCTATGAGCAGTCCGCCCATCAGCGCTCCCCAAGGCTTGCCAATTCCGCCAAGCATAACCGCCGCGAACAGAGGTATAAGGATGTTCCAGCCGCTTTCGGGCAGAAGCCGCGCCTGTGCCACCGCCATCAGCGTTCCTGCTATGGCTGCGTATGCCGCCGCGATTGCCCAAGTCCAATGAATTATGCGTGTGGTGTTGATGCCTGTGATGCGCGCAAGGTCAGGGTTGTCGGCTGTGGCGCGCATCGCCTTGCCCGTGCGCGTGCGGTTAAGGAATAGGTACAGCGCGCCTACCAGTATGATAGCGACCAGCCCGAGAAAGATGTTGTCGGGCGGAACGCGTATGTCGAAAGGTATGGAAGCCCCGGCAGGCAAAGCTATCTCGAAATCTAAACGGAAGAACGTTCTCGAGTCGCGAGGGAGCTTAAGAGGTTCGGTGCTCCACAGCATCTGTATCACGCCGCGCAGCGCAATGGCGATGCCGAGAGAGACCATAGCGAGCGTTACCAGTCCGGTGCCGCGCTCGCGCAGACGCTGATACACTGAATAGTCAATTGCGATTGCGGCGGCACAGCAGATTATAACGGTTATCGGCAGGGCAATTAGCAGCGGGTAACCGAAGGTGAAGGGCCCAAACCCCGTGCTGTCTATGCCTAATATGGGCAGTACACCCGTTATCACAAAGAATGTGATGTATGCCCCGAACGTCATGTAGTCGCCGTGCGCTACATGTGCGAAGCCCAGTATGCTGTATATCAGTGTGATGCCGATTGCTCCCAGCGCAATCATGCTGCCGAGCAGTATGCCGTTGACTACCTTGCTGGGCGCCGCCAAAAGCAGAACAACGCACAGAACGGCTATCAAGACACCCCAGACAAGTTCGGTCTGCGCTGCTGTCCGTGTACGTATCGCCATCGTCTGTATAGACATTAGCGGGGTCTGTCTCCATCCTTATTCGTCGCGCGTGCGCTGTGCGCCGCCTAAGTAGAGCCGTCCGATATCGGGATTGTCTAGCAGTCCGTCTGCGCTGCCGTCCAGCTGATTCTCGCCATTGGCAAGCACATAGCCCCTGTCGGACATGGCGAGTGCGGTTCGTATGTTATGCTCGATGATGAGGATTGCGATGCCGGTAGCGCGGATTTCACGCAGCCTGTCGAATATAAGCTGGCTCATAATAGGAGACAAGCCTGCGGAAGGTTCATCCAGCAGGAGCAGCTTCGGGCTGAGCATCAGCGCGCGCGCGAAGGCGAGCATCTGTCGCTGTCCGCCTGACAGGCTGCCGGCGCGCTGCCGTCTGCTGCGCTGCAAGTCCGGAAACATGCGGTACATATCAGCCGTTTGTGCTCGTGAGTCGCTGTCGTCCACAAACGCGCCCATCTCTAGGTTCTCTTCTATGGTGAGGGATGGAAAGATGTTGCCCGTTTGAGGCACATAGGACATTCCTAGGCGGATGAGTTTGTCGGTTGGCATGCCGGTAATGTCATTGTCCTCAAATTGGATGCTGCCCTGCTTCGGCATCAGCAAGCCGAATATGGTCTTCATAAGTGTCGATTTGCCGCATCCGTTGGGTCCGAATATAGTAACTGCTTCGCCATGCTCGATGTGCATAGAGATGCCGTGCAGGATTTCGGTCTCTCCGTAACCCGCAAAGATGTTGTCAACCGTGAGTATGCTCATGCGCGACCTTCGCCGGAATACCCCAGATAGGCACTGAGCACTTCTTCGTTTTGTTGAATCTCTTGAGGTGTGCCTTCGGTGAGTTTTTTGCCTTCGCTCATAACTAGAACAGGATTGCAGAGGCTCATCACGAGATCCATGTTGTGCTCAATAATTAGGATGGTTGTGCCTGTTTCTTGCTGGGTGCGCCGGATATCCTCCATAAGCAGCTCGGTGAGAGCGGGGCTGACGCCGGCGCTAGGCTCGTCCAGCAGAATCATTTTGGGCTTTGCCATAAGCGTTCTGCCCAGTTCCAGCAGTTTTTTTTGCCCGCCAGATAGATTTGCCGCGTACTCGTCTTTCAAGTGCGTCAGGTTTAGGAAGTCCAGCGTTTCGAGCGCTTGGCGTTCTATTGCGCGCTCCTGCGGACCAATGCGCCATGGCATAAACCAGGACGCCCATACGCGCTCTCCTGTCTGCTTTGTGGGCACCAGCATAAGATTCTCGAGTACGGTCATGTTCTTGAACTCGCGCGGAATCTGGAAGGTGCGCACCAGTCCTGTGTGAAAGGTTTGATGCGCTTCCATTCCGTCAATGCGCTGCCCAAGAAAAGTTATCGTGCCGCTGGTGGGCTTGTGGAAGCCGCTGATAAGGTTGAAGAGCGTGGTTTTGCCCGCGCCGTTGGGCCCTATAAGCCCCGTGATGGAATCGGGATAAACGTCTAGGGAGCAATGATCAACTGCTCGGACGCCGCCAAAATCTTTCACCAGCTCTCTGACTTCCAGGATGGGCGCGGCAGTATCGGACGGCAAATTAGCTTCCATGTACGCGCTCAACCTGTTTGGGGTATTTTTCAGAGTAGTTAGGACTGCGTGAGTGTATCAACGGCTGTGAAATCAGTCAACCTAGAATGCTAAAGTCGGCATACGAGGGCTGCTGATAAGTAGATGTAGAATCTGCGCGCAGGCAACCCAGGCGCAGAATACTAACAGCGCTGTAATGTTAGCAGATTGGGTACGGGCTAGTGCTACAGGCTAATGTGGCGTGGGGATCTGGTCGCTGCGTTGAAGCCGTTCCAGCTCATCGACAGGAATATGGCAATTTATAACATGGTGCTGTCCGCCGAGTCCGCGCTGTTCCGGGGGCGGTTCACTCTCGCAGATTTCGCCTATCTTCCTAGGACACCTGCCTGCAAAGAAGCATCCTTTGAACGCGGAGCGCAGCGTCGGCACGGAGCCTTCCAGTCGTATATGGGTAGGTTCGGCGTCCGGATCCGGCACAGGCGCGGCAGACAGCAGAGCCTCCGTATATGGGTGGGACGGCATGGAAAGCACGGCTTCGGATGGTCCGTACTCTGCGACATGGCCTGCGTACAGCACAAGAATGTCATCGGACACATAGCGCACAACACCTAAGTCATGCGTGATGAACACATAGGAGTTTCCTGTTTCGCGCTGGTGCTGTTCGAGCAGGTTGAGCACTTGCGCCTGTACAGACACGTCTAGGGCGGAAACTGCTTCGTCGGCTACTACTAGGTCTGGGTTGGCTGCGAATGCGCTGGCGAGCGCTACACGCTGCTGCTGGCCGCCGCTCAGTTCGGAAGGTCGCCTGTCGAGATAACGCGGATCCAGCCCAACCGCGTTCATAAGCTGCTCGGCGCGTTCTTGACTTTCGGCGTGTCCGACGCCAGCGAACTTTCTGAGCGCCCTGTTAATTGCGTGTTTTATGGGCAGCTTGGGATTGAGCGATGCGGTGGGGTTCTGAAAGACCATGCGCATAGAAGAGCGCTGGTCTTCGGTTCGGTCTTCGACATCGCCTTCCAGGCTTTGCCCGTGCAGTTCAAGCCTGCCTCTGTCTCGTGCTTCTAGCCCTACTATGGCGCGCGCGGCGGTGCTCTTCCCTGAACCGCTCTCGCCGACTATTCCGAGCGTTCGACCGCCTTCGACACGCATATCTATGTCAACTAGGGCGCGCACGGGTTGGCGCACCGGCGGACCAAACAGGATATATTTCTTGCGTCCGCCGCCGTAGAACTTGCGCAGGTCTTCTGCGTTCAGCACAGGCAACGCTCCGTTCGTATCCGGTTTCGATTGCCTTTCACGCAGATCCCCCCAGATGTCTTCAGTAACTTCTGAATGGTAGAAGCATTTGGCGACGTGCCCGTTCGACACTCGCGAAATGGACGGGGAAGCCTCCAGACATCTGTCTTGGACTAATGGACAGCGAGATGCGAACAGGCAGGCATCGATCTGCTGCTGTGCATCGAACACTGACCCCGGTATGCTTCTCAGCTGTCGCGCCACACCATCGTCGCCCGGAGGCTGTGGAACGCAAGACAGCAGTCCGACTGTGTAGGGATGGCTGGGGTTTTTGAAGAGTTCGCGCACAGGCGCCTCTTCCACTATCTCCCCTGCGTACATAACGGCTACTCTGTCCGCCACACGCGCTATGACACCCAAGTTGTGGCTGACGAATAGTATGCCGGCGTTGACACGATGCTTAAGCTCGACTATCAGGTCTAGGATAGTTGCTTCCGTGGTTACGTCCAGCCCTGTGGTAGGTTCGTCCATAATCAGCAGATGTGGATCGCAGGCGAGCGCCATTGCTATGACAACCCGCTGCTGCTGGCCGCCGCTGAGCTGATGCGGATACCGCCTGCCAATGCGCTCCGGATCGGCTAGTCCCACGCTGTCAAAAAGTTCGACTGCGCGCTGCTGTGCGGCGTCCGAATCCAGATTAAGGTGATGGCTGAGCACCTCCTGTATCTGAGGTCCGACCCTCATAGAAGGATTCAGCGAAGTCAGAGGGTCTTGATAGACCATCGCAATGCGGTTGCCTCTGATTTCGCGCAGTTCGGCGTCGGTGAACTCGGATATGTCCATCCCCTCGAAGCGCACGGCGCCTTCCACTCGCGCAGTTCCCGGCAGATAATTCATCATTGCGAAAGCAACGGTTGACTTGCCGCAGCCCGATTCCCCCACCAGACCTAACACCTCCCCACGCGCGATTTCTATCGAAGCGTTGCGTACCGCGCGAAAAGCGCCCCGCGGTGTATGGAAGGTTACCGCGAGGTCTTCCATTTGAATAAGCGGCGTGTCCGTGCTGACGATGTGGTTATTCATATATATCACTCTCCGGTTTCAGGCAGATTCTGCGCTTGTCGTACCCCGTCCGCAAGCAGGTTGATGCCTACTACCAGAGAGGCCATTGCAATGCCCGGAGCGATCGCGGCAAGTGGAACTTGACTGATATGGCGGAAGTTCTCGCTTACCATCAACCCCCAGTCGGACGAGGGAGGCTGCACTCCAAGCCCGAGGAAGCCTAGCCCTGCGGTGAGCAGCAGGGCGAAGCTCAGCCGTATGGTAGCTTCGACAGCGATGACAGGGATAAGGTTGGGGAGTATCTCACGGAACATGATGTAAATGGTGGGTTCACCCCTGAGCCTTGCGCTCTGGACGAATTCGAGCGGTTTTATGGCAAGCGCTGCGCTGCGTATGACGCGGCTGTTATTAGGCATGAACGATATGCCGATGGTGAGTATGACCAGCCACGATTCGTCTAGGTCGCTGAACCTTTGCCTGCTCATATTGATTACTAGGATGGCGAGCAGGAGAGAGGGGATGGCGAGAAACCAGTCCACAAATCGCATTATCACTTGGTCGGTCTTGCCGCCGAAGTAGCCGCTGGTTACACCTACGATTGTGCCGAGCGATACGCCGAGTATGGTGCCGAGCGTGGCTATCCACACTATTGAGCGTGAGCCTGCGAGCACTCTGCTCAGCACATCTCGCCCCTTGTCGTCGGTGCCCAGCCAATGTTCGGCGGTCGGCTGACTAAAGCGATTGGGCAAATCATACTCTGTGGGCGGGTAAGGGGTTATCCATGGCCCTATTACTGCCACTATGAGATGAATGAGGACTATGGCGAAGGCTACGCGACCGGTGTTGGTGCGGAGAATAAGAGATATGCCGCCAACCACAGTGTCCTTGGCGCGTATGACCAGAGGAGCGCGTTCTCTGCTAATCTCCGGCTGCAGTGTAGTATCTTGAATTGCCATTATGCCAACCTAACTCTAGGATTGAGCCAGCCGTAGGTGAGATCGGCGGCTAGGTTGCTGAATGCGTACACCGCAGCGATAACCATAGCAGTGGACTGCAGGAGCCGAATGTCGCGTGTGTTGATTGCCTGTATCAGCAAGCCTCCCATGCCGGGATATGCGAATAGGTTTTCCACTATGATGAGTCCGCCGAACAGCCAGCCCACATTGTTCGCTATCACAGTAATGGTGGGCAGCATTGCGTTTGGCAGGACATGCCTGACAACAACTGTCCGCATGGGCAGCCCTTTGAGGATTGCGGTGCGGACATAGTTGCTCTCCATCACCTCTATCACATTCGCACGCGCCATCCTGAAGATATAGGCGAACAGCGCGCCTGTAACGGTGAGGATAGGCATTACCAGCACTTGCGGGTTGCCGATGATGGTTTCACCGGGCAGCATTATGCTGGACGAAGGCAGCCACCCAAGCGTAGAGGACAGCACAAGTACAAGCACAATTCCCGTTACGAATTCGGGCAGCGATATGGTTACTAAGCCTCCGAGCGTGAGAAAGCGGTCGATAAGAGTGTCGGATTTGACTCCGACCAGCACGCCCATCGCAAGCCCCAGCGGCACGGCAATCATGAACGCGCCGACTGCCAGCAGTGCGGAGTTGAACAGTCGCCCGCCGATAATGCCCGATATTTCCTTGCCGGAAGCTGCCGTCCCCAAGTCTCCCTGAACGGCGCCGCCAATCCAGTTCAGGTATCGAACATGCGGCGGCTTATCCAGCCCGAGACGCTCGCGTAGCGCCTTGAGATTGTCGGGAGTGGCGCCCTGCCCGAGCATAACGGAGGCGGCGTCGCCCGGCGCAAACTCTATCAGCGAGAATATCGCTACGGAGACGGCGAGCAGAGTTACAACTATGAGGGAAAGTCTTATTATGAGAAATCGTGCCATGCGCTTATCGTTTTCGAGCTTGTTATCCGGCGTATGGAAATCGTTCTGTGCGGCAGGCGGAGGCTAACTTAGCTACCATGCGCCTGCCGCGTGTTACCTGTTAAGGGCGGGTGATTACTTAACCCACCACTCTTCCATTAGCCAGTGTGCAAGCGCTGAGTGCGCCTGAACGCCGCCGATGTTGTCGCGGTGCGCCCATACAACCGGCGAGTATGCGAGATACAGCACAGGAACGTCCTCGATGAGTATTTCCTGCATCTCTCGGAAGTACTCCTTGCGCTCTGCCTGATCTGGCGATGCGGCTGCGAGGTCTAGGAGTTCGTCTAGACGCGCGTTATTGTAGAACGATTCGTTCCAGACAGTTCCGCCTCTGAGCTGTACATCTATCGCTGCGTTCGCGGGCCTGCCGCCCCAGTTGCTCGTTACAAACGGGCAGCAAGGATCCATCCACTGCGCTTCCCAGTACGTGGATGTGTCGTGCGTGGCGATTTCTACATTGATGCCGGCAGCGGCAACGGACTCCTTGAACGCAAGCGCGACTTCAAGCTGGAACCCGATGTCTGATGTATTCAGGACAACGTCGATTCCGTCAGCGTAGCCTGCCGCCGCTAGATATTCCTGCGCTTTTCCGATGTCCTGCCTGATGATTGGCTGCTCGTCCCAGTAATACTGGTCGTTGACGCCGACAGGGTGGTCATTGGCGGGTGCGCCGCGCCCAAACTGTGCTGCCTGCACGATAAAATCGCGGTCAACGGCGTACTGCATAGCTTTTCTCAAGTTCTTGTCCGCAAATATCGGATCGGGGATGTTATGGAACTTCGCAAAATCGGCGTCGGCTTGCAGGTGCGAATATCCGGTGTGCATATCGATTACGACCACGCCGGCGGATGGGGTTTCCGCGATGCGAACCTCGGGATTGCCGGCGAAAGCTCCCAGCGATGCGATTGGGGGAGTTGGCGCTACATCTATCGCGCCTGTCTTCAGCGCCTCAATACGCGTTATCTGCTCAGGTATATAGAAGAATATAAACTGATCGGCGTAAGGCCTGCCTTCGCGCCAGTAGTCGGGGTTCTTGTCGAATACGGAGCGCTCGGTGGGGTTGTGCGAGGACAGGGTGTATGGACCTGATCCGTGCCCCTCATCGGTAAGGGCATCATTCGCTATCCCATTTGGCACTATGCGCGCGTGATAGTCGGTCATATCCCCCATCAGGAATGCGTTGGGATCGCCAAGATTCAGAACCACAGTGCTCTGATCGGGCGTGTCGATCGTGTCTATGTAGGAAATCTGTCCTTTGAGCGGAGATGCCGAATCTTCTGCTCTGATGCGGTCAAGTGTGAACTTGATGTCAGCAGAAGTAAGCGGGTTGCCGCTGTGGAAATTGATCCCGTCGCGCACTTTGAAGGTGTACTGAGACAGATCGGGGTTAGATTGCCACGACTCCACTGCCCAAGGGGTAATCTCACCGTCGTACCAGTACATCGTTACATTGTCGTAAACGAGTTCGCCATAGGGAGACTGCGCTTGAGACAGACCTGCAAGCATTGGGTCGAGCGTACCCTGGTCTAGCCAGCCGATGCGAACGGTGCCGCCGTATGTGGGGGCTTCGCTCGGCATAGCGGGAACGGCGGTTACCACCACTTCCTTCACTACCTCGACCTCTTTCACTACTTCGACTTCTTTCTCAACCTCTTTCTCGACCTCAACCTCCTTCACCACCTCGACTTCTTTCTCGACTACCTTTTCGACCTCGACAATCTTCTCGACAACTTGAGGTTCTGACGACGCACAGCCGACCGCCGCCAGTGCAGCAATCGACATAAGAGCGATAACTATGATAAATGACTTTGCCGTGCGAAGGCTTGACATGCTATATCGGGCTCCTTTCCGAATTGTTCTTTCGTTCTGTTTCTATGTTAGACAACATTCAATAAGTAAGTGAACGCTCGCAAACTACTATGATTAATATACATAATGGGGATGTAAAGGTCAATTATAGATAGAGGCTGGACTACGTTTATGTCCGTACGAATTCGCATTTCTTGTGAAGATAGGGGCGGTGAAATCACACTTAAACGGACACGAGAATATATGCCTCAAATATATCCCCAGACGTGTATGACCATCGGGAGAGGTTCAGGACGCGGACAGATGTTGGGAGCGGTTGTCAGGGTGCGGAAGGGGTTAGAGATCGGCGACGCCGCTGTTGAAAATCTCCCAGAGTTTTCTGCTGTCGCCAATCGGAAGCTCTTCGCTGCCGAAATGATTAAGCGTGTTGACTGCCTGAATCAAGCCGTAGAACTGCAATGCGGCAGCTTTCAAGTCAACTTCAGGGTTAACCTCGCCTTTCTGAACTCCGACTCTTAGCTGCGCTTCTATCATAGCCAGATGTTTGTCTATGGAAGCCTGCATCAAACTGCGCAGTTCATCATCGCCGTTCATCAGCACCTCTGCGATGACCAGAAATGAGACCCCAGTTAAGGTCGAAGGTGCGACATTGTGGTGCAGCACCTGTTCCAGTCTGTTAAGCCCGGAGTCTGGATCGCCGTCTATGAGGTCGATGCGCTGAGTAAGCCTGAGATCGATGTCCTCTATCAACCCCGCCAAAATGCGCTTCTTCCCCCTGAAGTGGCGATATATCGCGCCTTCGCTGACCCCTACTGCGCGCGCAAGATTGCTTATCGTCAGAGATTGCATGCCGTGCTCGGTTATCACAAGACGGGCTGCGTTTATGATTTCACGCTTTCTTATGCTGCTGGGGCGCCGTGATCGAATGACCATATTCTACTCAGATTGCACGAATTCCGGAGTTGACAGGGAATATATCTGATGAAACGAAGTAGGTCAATTTTTATTATTCGTCCGATGAAGCGTTTCTGCTATATGTGATAGTCGAACCCAATGGCTGCCGATAGAAATCAGGCAAGCGTTCAAGAATGCTCAATTCTTGAATGAATGTGCTAAATTATTGGCAATCACGGTCATGACATCTATGCCCCGGTGAGCAGTCTCCCGAGTTTATCGGCGAGTGGGGTGCATCACTAATTATCGGAGGCAGAACGAGAAACGAAGATTTTGCGAAAGCACGCAGCCCGCAAAGTCTTTACAAAAAAGCGAGGGATTGTATCAGTATCAATGATGCGTTTTGCGGATATGCCAACCCGCAACTCTTCACTGCTGGATGGAGCCAACGAGTGGACTCGAACCACCGACCTGCTGTTTACGAAACAGCTGCTCTGCCGACTGAGCTACGTTGGCTCAACATAGGTCATGCCCATGTTACTACGAAACGCTGCATGGTTTCCAGTTCCTTTTGCTCCGTTAATCGGCAGCAGACTGTCTGACAGTAACATGGAATCGTCGCATAGCGCAGGTAGGCGCCAGCTCGCGCACGGCGATGATTGTCGCGCCTGCACATTCGTACTCATCAGGCATTGGAGCGCCTATGACCGGCTCCAATGCGCCTTTGCCCCGATATAGCCTGCCAAGAGGCTTGCCTGCCTCTGAGTATATGAACCATACGGTTTCGATCGCCTGCGTCTGAGTCTGAGTCATTGCGCGGTAACTCCTCCGTCGATGACGAGTTCGGAACCGGTAACATAGCGCGATTCATCAGAAGCAAGGTATAGCATCCCCTGAGCGAGTTCCTCCGGCTGCCCGACTCTGCCCATAGGGATGCGCCGGAGCAAGGCTTCGTAGTGCGCATCGTCTTGGTAGCTGGCGTGAGTCATGGGCGTACGGCAGAATCCCGGATGAATAGAGTTTACCCGTATGTTTTCGCCTGCATACTGCGCGGCGGCGGATTTGGTCAGTATTCGGACTGCCCCTTTCGCAGCGTGATAGGCTGTGGAGGTTTGGCTGCCTACCAGACCGTATATGGAGGAGACATTGATGACAGACCCTCCCCCAGCTTTTCGCATTTCCGGAATGGCGTACTTCATGCCGAGAAACGCGCCTTTCGCATGTACATCCATCTGCCCGTCCCATGCGTCTTCTGAAGTTTCTTCCAGACGAAGGCGTCCTCCTGTTCCGGCATTGTTCACTAAGATGTCAAGCCTGCCGTAAGTGTCTATCGTTAGACTGATTGCGGCTTGCCAATCCTCCTCACTGGTAACATCAAGTTGTGTAAATACGGCGTCGTATCCCTGTTCCCTGAGCTGCGCTTCGGTGCGTTGTCCCTGCGCTTCGTTGATGTCGGCTAGTACGAGCTTTGCGCCCTCGGCTGCGAATAACCAAGCCGCTGCGCCGCCAAAGCCCATTAACTCTCCTCGCACACCGGCTGCGGCTCCCGTGATTAACGCTACTTTCCCTTCAAGATGCATTTTCTTTTCTCCTGAGATTTACAGCGGTGGATATAGAAGACAGGGACGTACGCTTACGGAGATATTACCACCGATTGGCGCATTTATCTTGTCTGTTCAGGTCAGGCTTTGTCTGTGTCATTCATAACATCACTTCCTGTTGTACGCTACCTACTGGTATCTCCTGCGTCGTCTTCGTCGTCCAAGAAGGTGCGGCTGAAAGTCGCTTCCATTATGCTGTGGATTTTGAACGACACACGCCACAGGAGCGCCACAAGTCCGATGAGGATCAGTATTGCAATCGGCGTCGAGAAACTGCCTAGAATAACCAACTGCGATATGAAGGGCAGGCTCCATATTGCCAGCGCCACCACCGCGGGTATCAAGATGATGTTTCGCAGCATAATACGCAGCACTGGTCTGTTGAACAAGTTTATGTCCTGTACGTTGAAACGAAGGATAAATACTGAAATATCATCTGTCATTCTTTGAAGTGCGCGCCAGCTGAATACCGACGGCGGGATACACAGCACCACCACTATGCAGCTTACCACAATCCCCAGCACCCCCTGTTGGAGGTTAGTAGATTGAGCGAAATAAACAGGAAAATTAAGTGCAAACGTGCCTAAGCCTATCATAACTACGATGACGCCTAAGTTCACCACTATAACCCGCGCCGAGTGTCGCACTTGGTTCGCCAGCTCGCCTTCCATCTCGAACACGGTGCGCGTTGAAATCAGCAGATACGAGAAACTGCCTATATAACGACGCATAACTTGTGGCGAACGCCGTGTCAGAAATTCGCTCAGTCCTTCAGAAGAACGAACGACTACCGGATAAACCACAGAGGTTATTACGGATGTGGCGGCGACCACCGGATACAGAAATACGCCTACTGCTGCATGGTCAACACCAATTTTTGTCATCGCAAGTGAAAACTCGCCCAGCTGCGGCTTGCCCATGCCCACGGCAAGAGCAGTTTTGCCGTCGTGCCCGGTTACGAATGTCCCCAGCGTTGAAGCGACCGTCTTGCCCAACATGAAGACGCCCGCAATTATAAGCGCCGGGCCTATGTATTCGATGAGCACCGACAACTCGATGAGCATCCCGATGGAGACGAAAAAGAGTGCGGCGAAGACGTCGCGCACAGGTACTATTGTGTTGTTGAGCGCCTCAGAGTATTCGGAATCACCCAGAGCCGTGCCGATGATGAACGCGCCAACTGCAGCGGAAATGTGGAGCTGCTCGCCTACGAGCGCAAGTCCGAAGCACATCGCCAGGCTCACGATTAGCATTACTTCTCTGGATCTGAATCGCGCAACGAACCTGATAATTCTGCGAGCAACCAGCGTGCCCATGAATAGGGCGCATAGAAGGAAAATTGCCAGCTGCGTAATTAGATCGGTAATCTCACCAAAGTTTGCTGTGCCGGTAATAGCCACGCCTGATAGGACGCTAAGCAGAATCACAGCCGCAAAGTCTTCCACTACCAGTATGCCCACTATCAGGCGGCCGTGCTGTTGGTGCAGCATTCCGCTGTCTCGCAGAATCTTGATGATGATTGCCGAGCTGCTGATTGAGAGCGCAGCTCCAAGGAAGATTGCTTCCGTTGTGCTCCATCCCAGCGTTATGGCTAACTGGTAGCCGAGCGCAATCATAGAGATTATCTCGATTGTGCCGATGAGGATTACGCGCAAGCCCATTTGTCGGATGCGCCGCCAACCGAACTCCAACCCGAGTGCGAACAGCAGCACGATGAAGCCGAGTTCTGCCATCTGGTGAATACTGTGGATGTGCGTAACCGGCGTGGGGAGATTGAATAGAGGCAGCGTGTATGGGCCTAATATCAGACCTGCGATGAGATAGCCGAGCACCGGAGGCTGTTTGAGCCACTGGAACGCCACAATTGCTATGCCCGCGACTGCCATAATCGTCGCGAAGTCTCGTACAAGCGCAGCAGTTTCCAAGCGTCTATCCTCAATCGCTCATTGGTGTGCGTATGATTGCTCGATGTGCGTGTGATTGCTAATTTACAATCGCCCAAGAATGATTATATCAAGGTTGAACATCACTTTATATCGTTATTTCACAAACGGAGCTGTATTTAGATTCACCGCCAAGTGATTCCGACTACGGTGAAGAACCTAAACTTCATATATTATCAGTGTCTGCTGAATGCCCACTTCTCCATTCCGCAGTCTCACTTTTTACAACAAACCTCGCTCTGCGAAAGGAGAGACTTGCGCCATTCGGCATCCCACCTGAACTTGCAGCTCAACACTTGCAAACAAGCTAAAACTCTAATCTTGGATACGATTGCTAATCTAACACTATGTTATAATTTGCTGACGCGGCGCCTCCCGTTTGGCGGATATGGAGCAATCTACTATGACCACAAAACCAACCACCATCACACAGAAACCGCGCACTCGTGAGCGCTTCCCGGACTTCCCTCCTCGCGACGATATGCAAAACTACCTTCACCTTTACAGACGATCCATCATCTCTTCACTCATAATCCACTTCGGCAACTCGGACACAACACTAATCGCCAGCGAAATACCCGTAGCCCCCAGCCTGAGCAACAGAAGCGATCTGCGCATCCCGGATATGATTGTCGTCTTCGACTGCGATGTGGAGGACATCATAGACTGTAACGGCTATGCGATAGATGAAAATGGCAAGCCGCCAGACTTAGCGCTGGAAGTAGCGTCTCGCACGACAGGGAAGATAGACTACACGGCCAAGCGCAAGGACTATGCGCGTTATGGGATATCGGAGTACTGGAGATTTGACGACACAGGAGGACGTCACCACGATACTTCTTTGGCAGGAGACAGGTTGGTGGATGGGGAGTATGTGCCGATAGAGATAGAGATGTTAGGTGATGGGGATATGCGTGGATACAGCGAGGTATTGGGGTTGTATTTGCATTGGGAAGACGGGTTGTTGAGGTTCTACGACCCAGTGGAAAATAGGTATCTTCTTACTCATATAGAGACGGAAGAGCAATTGGAAGTGGAACGAGCCCGCGCTATTGCGGAAGCCGAAGCGCGCAATACTGAGCGAGCCCGCGCCGATGCTGAAGCCGAAGCTCGTCAGAGGGCAGAGCAGGAGATTCTCAGGTTGAGAGCGCAGCTTGAAGAGATTAGAAGAGATTAGCGGTTTGGAATAATCGCTAATCCCCTTAAACTTGACCAGCTTGATTTTGAATATGTAACGCCATCACATACTCAGAATAAAACTCACATCAGTATCTGTGCAAAAAATTACCTGAGTATGTTCCCACTCCAACTTGCGCGAACACTTTTCTTCTATTTCGTATAAGGCGTGCTTCTTAACTATGGATCTTATAAGAACGAGTCTCTTATTCAGCATATTTTTGATTATCGGACTGGCATTCTTTGCTTGTAGCGGCGGCGAAAACATGCAGCAGTCCGCCGACCCTTTCAGGATAGGTGTCATGGAATCCCTGACCGGACCCGGTGAAACTTATGGCACAGTTGCCAGTCAATCTAAGCAGATGGCAGCCGATGAGATTAACGCCGCGGGCGGTATCAATGGACGCATGTTGGAACTTGTCGTCGAGGATTCCCAGTGCAGCGCCGAGGAAGCCGTCTCCGCCTACAAAAAGCTGACCGATGTGGACGGCGTGAAGATAATACTCGGGACATCGTGCAGCGGCGCAATGCTTGGTGTAGCTCCGTTTGCCGAAGCTGACAAGATAATTCTTTTCTCCGGCTTGGCAAGTAATCCCGACATTGCTAACGCAGGAGACTATATCTTTCGCACTCAGATTAGCGATGTTCAGGTGGGTATAGACACCGGAAATGTTCTATGGGCGGACGGCATTCGGAAATTAGCGACTATCACTGAGGAAACGGACTACGCTGAAGGTGTAAGACGCACTTCGGTTGCTCAGTTTGAGAAACGCGGAGGCAGAGTTGTTGCTGAAGAACGGTATGCGTCCGGTGTTACTGATTTCAGCTCCGAATTGTCGAATCTGCTCGCTGCAACTCCGGATGCTCTCCACTTAGCGCCTCAATCCGAATTAGCGGCAGGCACCATCATCAAGCAGGCTAGGGAGATGGGATACGAAGGTCCCATATATGCGGAGACAATCTCAGTGGGAACGACCGCTCTCGAAATTGCAGGAGACGCGGCAGCCGGAATGAAGTCTATCACCGCCGATCTGGATCCTGATAACGAGAAGGCTCAGGAGGTTTTGGCGAATTTCAGGGAACGCTATGACTATGTTACCCTGCCTTGGCATCTGGGATCCGCGTACGACGATGTATATATCACTGCCGAATGTCTCAAGCAGACCAACGACGATCAAGACGCAGATGGCTTTCGCGACTGCCTTTACGACATCACTTGGAGCGGCGCAATTGGAGATAACTATAGCTTCGACGCGAACGGCGAAGTTGTTGGTCTGTCCCGGCTGGTGGTTGAAGTTCTTCCGGTTAGCGAGCGCACGGAGGACAGAAAATATAAAGTTCTAGGACCGGCTCCCAAAGAGTGAGATCGCACTTCGTTATGGGCATCAGAGTATCATATTGAAGATTGTATTTCCGTCCGACTTTACTCGACCTGCTAATGGATATTAGCTCGCTGCCTTACTGGACCAAATGACTCTTCAGCACATCCTCGTCCAGCTCTATGCCAAGCCCCGCTCCAGTAGGCGGGATAATAGCGCCCTTCTCAAAGACTATCGGCTCTTTGAAGATAATCTTGTGCAGAGGACCTTGGTTGGCTTCCTGTATCAGGAAGTTGGGCGAGCATGTGTCGATTTGCACCGCAGCTGCGGCGGCGATCGGTCCGCAGTACATGTGCGGCGCAATCATCGCGTAGTGCGCCTCTGCAATCGCGGCTATCTTCTTTGCTTCCAATATCCCGCCGCACTGCCCAACATCCAGCTGAATTATCTGAGCCGCCTTCTTTTCGATAAGCTGCGAGAACTCGTACTTTGTTACTAGGCGCTCGCCGCTGGCAATTGGGATGCTGGTGTGCGCCGCAACGCGCGCCATCTCATCGATGTTTTCCGGAGGCACAGGCTCCTCGAACCAGAATGGGTGATATGGCTCAAGAATCTTCGCAACTCGGATAGCGCTATACGTCGTCAGTTGTCCATGCGTGCCGATGCCCACCTCCAGCTTGTTGCCTACGGTGTTGCGGATGCTCTCGAATATCTTGGCGGCGTGCTCTATCTCCGGCAGTGAGATGTCTCGCGGAATGGGATAGGTCGGCATGAACGGGTCGATTTTACACGCCGAATTGCCCTCTTCAAGCAGCTTTGCAGCAACCTCGCCTGCGGCTTCCGGATTATCCTTGAACGAGCCGCCCGGCATGTAAGCGTATGCGCGCAGAGTGTCGTGATACTTGCCGCCCAGCAGATTGTAGATAGGCTGGTTTGCCGCCTTGCCAGCGATGTCCCACAGCGCCATGTCGATCGCGCTCAGCACAGGCGTGGCATGCAAACTCGGATGGCGGTAGTCGTGGCGGGACGCGTACATCCTGTCCCAAATCTTCTCGATATTGAACGGATTCTCCCCGATGACATACTGCTCCACCATCTCCTCGATCAGACTAATCTGCGACTTCAGGTCGCCCAGTCTGCGGGAATAAGTGCTGCCCGTGATACGCTCGCCAAGACCGCTGATGCCCTCGTCCGTGTGCAGCTCCAGCCAAAGCAGATACCTGCCGCCGATATAGGGCGGTTCGTTCTCAACAACCATTGTGCGAAAGTCTGTAATCTTCAATGTGCTGCTCCTGTTAATTCTCGGTAGTGCCTCAGTTTGAATTATGCAGTCGTTAATAACGCAGTGAGGATTTCAAAATTAGGCAGTATCTAATTCTCTCTCATAGCGCGTCATTCCATGTTATGACGAGAACTCGGTATTCGTGCTGCCAGCCTCTTCAATTCTGTCAGTTCGCGCATTCCCTCACAAAACGCTCCGCCATCCCCGCACGGCTGCCTAGGTGCAGGTGGATGTATGACGCCCACAGATTGCCGCTGCGAAAGCCTTCGATGCGTCCGTCTTGGCTGTGGATGGAGTATGCTGCGTCTTGCGCCGTTGTGGGGCTGTCGGCTGCTGACCAGTGGAATTCGTGTCCGCGTGCGCGTTCACCTGATGCAAGCAAAGGCCCGTCCGCCAGCGCCTCCACTTCTCGGTATCCGAGTGTCAGCCGTCCCTTGCTCATCGAAGATTTTGCCTGTATCAACCCGACCATACTGTGTGCCGTGCCGTCAAAGTCTATCAGCGACTCGCCGAGGTACATCAGCCCGCCGCACTCGGCGTATATCCGTTTGCCTGCTGCGTGCGCCTTGCGAATGGACTGCTTCATGCGCTCATTGCCGGCGAGTTCGCGTGCGAAAAGCTCAGGGAAGCCGCCTCCGATGTATATGCCGCCGATGCTGTTTGGCAGCTCCGTATCCTCAAGCGGGCTGAAGGGTATAAGTTCGGCGCCCCATGCCCTCAACAGATCAAGCGAATCTTCATAGTAGAAGTTGAACGCTTTGTCCTGTGCTACTGCTATGCGCGCTGTTGCAGGCAGCGGGTTGCGGGGAAACACGGACGCCGGAACGCGCGGTGTCTCGGCTTGGCGCCCTATTTTAAGCAGGTGATCGAGGTCTATCGTCTGCTCCACCTGCGCCGTAAGCCTGTCGAACCACTCTTCGACCACTACTCCTTCTACGGTCGGGATTAGCCCGAGATGACGTTCAGGCACACGCAGGTCGTCGCGTCTAGGCATGTACCCAAGCACGGGCAGTCCCGTAGCGTCCTCTATCGGCGGCTTGCAAAACTCTAAGTGGCGCGGGCTGCCCACGCCGTTCAGGATGACGCCTGCGATGTTCGCATCTGGATCGAACTGCTGGAAACCCAGTATCTCGGCGGCAATGCTCCGCGCCACTCTTGCGGCGCTGGCAATCAGCACCACAGGCGCGCGCAGCAGCTTAGCGACCTCGGCGGTGGAGCCTTGCTCAGTCAGGTTGGCGTGCCCGTCGTACAACCCCATCACGCCTTCGACCACTGCAACATCGCAGGACTGCGCTGCTCTGCCGAACATTTCGAGCGCAGTGTCGTGCGGCAGCAGCCAAGTATCCAGATTGCGGCTTGGAACGCCGCAAGCCATTCGGTGGTATGACGGGTCGATATAGTCCGGCCCGCACTTAAACGGCTGAACACGCAACCCGCGCCGCGCCAGCGCGCCCATAATGCCGGTGGCGATGGTCGTCTTGCCTACGCCGCTGCGTGTGCCTGCAAGTACAACCGTAGGCGCAATGGACGCAATGCCGGCTTCTTCATTCTGCATGTACCCGTCTTTCAGTCCATATATCCGCGCGGTGTAATCATATATCCGCCGTGGATATATGTGGTGGAGTTGCCGATAATCACTGTGGTGAACATATCGATGCTGTCGAAGTGGCTGCTCAGCTCACCGAGCGTGGTGAGTGTCGCTTGTTGAGCCGGGCGGGAGGAGTTTCGCACAATGCCGACAGGCGTGTCAGCGCTGCGATGTTCCAACACGATGCTGCGCGCTTCTGCTATCTGCCGCCGCCGCCGCCTGCTGCGTGGATTGTACAGCGCAATGACGAAGTCGCCGTATGCGGCAGCGTCCAGTCTCTTGCGTATAGTACGCCAAGGTGTCATTAAGTCGCTAAGGCTTATCGCGCAGAAATCCTGCATCAATGGCGCGCCAAGCACGGCGGCTGCAGACTGCGCCGCAGACACAGCAGGAACGGTAATCACTGCCGGCTCCTCGCTGTTCCAGCCGTTGGCGGCGAGATGCTCGAAGACAGGCCCCGCCATGCCGTATACTCCGATGTCGCCCGACGATATGACCGCAACGGACAAGCCTTCCGCCGCAAGTTCAGCGGCTTTTGCAGCGCGCTCCATCTCTTTGCCCAGCGGCAGCGAGACGACTTGCTTCCCTTCTATAAGATCGCGCACCTGTTCGAGATAGCCCTGATAGCCCACGACCGCATCGCAGCATGCCAGTACCTCCAGGGCGGCCGGTGTCAGTAGTTTGCGCTCTCCGGGACCCAGCCCGATTAGGTGTATTCTGCCAGAGTTCATCAGCCGGTATTCCCCCTGAGCATAGAGTAGTTGTAGGAAATACGGGTCATGCTAATCGTCGAGTTCGCCATGTTCATAGGCGTCAGTACGCCTGTCAATCTCATCCGCAGTAATAACTCCATACTCTACTAGCAGCCGTTCCAGAGATGCCAGCCAGCACTCATAGTAGTCTTCATGATCGGCGTTCGCTATTGCATCGGCAAGCCTGCGCTGAAAATCGCCCCACTCATACAGGCCGCTTTCATTTAGAGTAACGGCGATGCCGAAGGCTCGGCCCTCCCAGGGTGCGGCGAATACCAGCTCGCCATTGCTGCGAGGAAGCGCCAGATTACCGCACATATCTGATATTTCGGTGTCGAGTTCTGTGCTCATTTGCGTGTATCCTAAACCGCAGCAGGCGTCTTGGCTTTGGCAACGCCTATCATGCTATCGCGCGTTACCAACGACGCTAGTTCATCTGCCGTCATTCCTTCTGTATGTGGCGGACGCTCCGGCAGCACCATGTAGCGAATGTCGGAATTGCTGTCCCAGACACGCACCTCAACCGTCTCGTCCAGAATCAGCCCGAACTCCTTTAGCACGGCGCGCGGCTCTATCACCGCACGCGCTCTGTAAGCGTCCGACTTATACCAGCGCGGCGGCAGCCCAAGCACAGGCCAAGGATAGCAGGAGCAAAGCGTGCATACGACTACATTATGAACCGTTGGTGTATTTTCCAGGACGACAATCTCTGCGCCCTGTGCGCCGAAAAACCCAAGCTCTGCGACGGCCGAAGTGCCATCGTTCAGCAATCTCTGCTTAAATGCCCCATCGTTCCACGCCCGCGCCACGACCTTCGCGCCATTTAGCGGCCCTATATCTTGCTCGTACGCTTGCACCCGCGCGTCTATGGCGTCAGTAGAAAGCAGTCCCTTTTCTACAAGAAGAGACTCGATGGCTTTTGTACGCAACGCGACGTAAGATTGTGGTTCAGGGTGATGTTCTCCGTTGTGATTCCCGCTCATTTCATCTTTCCTTTAATAAGCACTTCTCTTGCGGCATATCTGTGGTATATCTATATCTTATGTGTACAGCGGTATATCTATTGATGTGCCGTTTCCATCCAGCATTCCCACATATCTATGTATAGGATCTGGTTCGGTTCCGCATCAGTGCCCCAAAGCTCAGTAGCCTCAAACATTACGCTGTACACATGCTGAGGGCTGTTGTCCGCTATGGTCGGCTCATCCTGAAATCCCTGCGCCCCGTATATGCGTGCAATCCTGCCGTATTTTCCGCGCACATATCGAGGCAGTCTAGTGTGCCCTGTGGGATGTATGTTGCGCACTGTAACCGAATCCCCGACTGCGAAGCGCGGAGGTTCGGCAGTAGGCTGTGTAAGTTGCTGCGGCGCATAAATTCGGCGGCGCACGCGCTCCGCCAGTTCGGCGTCAGGTCGTTTAGACGCTGCGACGGACGGCTCATCTTTGAACTGTCGGGTCTTAGCCTCCAGCTCGTCGTCAGTCAGCAGCCCCTTGTGCAGCAACGCCGCTTCCAGCGCCAGCAGCCAGCGTTCATAGTAACTTGCAGCTAGATAGCGCGCCGGCGGGATGTTCTCGATGTAATGTCGTGAACCGTAAGGCGCATATACATCGTGTTCCTCGCGGATACCTGTAACCATGCCATATACTCGCCCTTCCCACTCTTCGTGGAACACAGGCTCATCATCCTCAATCTCTATAGGACCGAACCCGTGCATCCCGCCCATGTCGTGTACGCCGTTCATATTGACCTGCACTTTCTCTATTTCCACAACAGCCCAAGGTTGCATACCGATCGAGTAAGAGCAGTATATTTGCTCAGTGCGAACTCGTCAAAACATACATATATGTAAGCGTAGCATCATCCTAGCATTCCGAGCCATCGACGTGGGCGTCTGACGGGTTTGCTCAGAAACTTGTTCAACAAATCGTGTCGCAATACAATCTGCCCTGAAGTGCTTGCAGTGTCATCCAATATCCAATCAGGTATGTCGGCTTTGATTCTACTGAATCCGAATGACGGTACCGATACCAAAACGGCATCTCCCGATATTGTCCAGCATCCTTCTGGCGGACGTCGATCTTTGCTATATTTGTCAGGATGAAGCAGACCATCCAGCACGAGTCTAGGTCTGTCAAATGCTCGGACTTGATACTCCTGAAGCGTTATCTGTCCGCACCAGTCTGGCATCTGAACTCCCACAGCGCTGAAAATATCACACAGCACCTCAGACGATATGCTTAACGCGTCAACTTCATCGCCTAAATGATTCGCTTCGGTTACTTTGACCAACGCACGACGCAGGTATTCTCGGTACAACGCTGTGGTCAGCCTCTCTTGAATGTCAAATACAGAGCGTTTCAGTTTTCGTCGTTGCTCTGTAGCGTCGCCTGGTAGAGCAGTCCTTGTATAAATCATTAGCGAACGCTTTATTATCTCAGGCCGAAAATTGCGAGCGTCCGCATTCATAGAGAGCGCGAAGCAGGGATATTCGCTGTAAGGTATGGTCTCGTCTTTGATAATTTCGTCCGCATGGCGGTTGAAACGATCTTTGGTTACATCGTCGAACACTACCGGAAACCTCTTGTACTCCTGCTGAAGACTTCTTAGATTTCTGCGTGTGAAGTCGCGTGCATCTACGACGCGTGGCTTTGAGAACATTGAAATCATCAGAGTCTCCACTAAACTGGACTTGCCGCAGTTGCTGGAACCATAAAGCACTGCGAACATAGGTTGGTCGAAGCTGAAAGTGCCCTTTCGAAGGGCGGCGTTGCGCAGGTCGCACATCAGCGGTGAGAAGTAGAACCAACACATGAAGGTAAAGTAGTCCCTCTGGAGGCGCGATACATCGCCTACAAAGCCATTTTCATAGTTGCTGAAGAATTCAAGCCATGCCTCGACATCGTTTCTGACTCCGCAGAAGTCAGTGTCTAGGCTCATTTCACTACCTGACAAAGTAAAACGCCGTCCATCGTAAGATAAGTAGGTTGCCGGAGCTTCTTCATTGCCCACAGATCCCACAGAAGTTACAATCCTAGTCATCTGCTTGACGATTCTTGGCACGAATTTGATGTTCCCGTTCTTGTCGGGACGAATATCCGCCAGGGCTTTCTGACGTACAGGCTTGATATGCTCAACTTTTGTGAGAATATGTGGAATACTGTACTTCTCCTCGTCTTCTTGTAGGGCAGGGATATACACAGTGACGCCATTCTCATTGGCTTCTGCCTCTTTTAGTAAAGGCGTCTCCTCAATTGGTAGAAACTCTGCAGGAATTGGTTCCTCTCTGATAGGGAGTTTGTTCGTTGCGATAGAGCGAACCGCTTCGTATTGTCCGGAGTAGTGTCGCCATGCAGTTTCGTCATTGTCAAAAACGACCAAGGTCTCTGCCTGTCTACCAGAGAACGCTGTCTCGGACAAATTGGCAGAACCTACGATCACTCGGTGCAGTCCTTCCCGCTCCAACAAATATATCTTGGCGTGAGCGATTGCATCTTTCACCACATAAAACTGTACAGAGCCATTAGCTGCGCGATTGTATATCACATTGCGGCGTTCCTCAGACATCCCTTTTATGCCGACAAAGCCACTGTTCAGCATCTCGTCTATCGTGGCTTGAAACGCCAATATATCGGCAGCAGAGCGAGACAGGACGCCGTTATGCCCGAAGACGCACTCGAAATTTTCATACTCGAAATCTTTCAGTAATCCCAGTATCATCGGAATGCTTGAAGTATATGTAAGAGCGCGCATGGAGCAAAACCCTGCGAACAAGCTACGGTCAAACGCTGATATTTTCTCGACGCGGGAATGCACCACATTCAGTTCGTTGCTGCGTGTCCGAGAATCCGAGTCGTCGAATATGAAGCCTTGCTGCGTGGTCATCTTTCACGCTCCTGCGTTGACACTTGAAAGCCCTGTGTATATGTTACGAAAACTAACCCATAACATCCAGTCGACGCAGGAGAATCTTGTGTTGAGTGACCGCTAAAATCAGATTTATTACAGTCAAGGAGCAATTTCTATGCCAAGCAAAAACCCCGTCCGTCCAAACATCCTATTCATCCTGAGCGACGATCAAGGCGCCTGGGCTATGCGCTGCGCAGGCAATGAAGAGATGGTTACGCCGAATCTCGACAGGCTCTCCGCAACAGGCATTCGCTTCGACAACTTCTTCTGTGCGTCACCGGTCTGTTCCCCTGCGCGCGCGTCCATTCTCACAGGGCGAATCCCCTCACAGCACGGCGTACAGGACTTTCTGCGACAGGGCAACGCCGCCTTCCTGCCCGGCGACGGCTTAGAGATAGACTACATAGCAGGCCAGCCGACTTACATAGAGCTTCTGGCGCAGAACGGATATGAGTGCGGGCTTAGTGGGAAATGGCATATCGGACAAGCTGCGCTGCAGCGCGCCGGTTTTTCGTATTGGAATGTGCATGCTGCGGGTGGAGGCAACTACTACGAAGCGCCGATGATAGTGGACGGCGAACATTACCAGCCCGATGAGTATGTTACGGATGTTATAACAGACAACGCATTAGAGTTCCTCGAAGCGCAGCTTGGATCTGATACGCCGTTCTCGCTGAATGTGCATTACACAGCGCCGCATGCACCTTGGGGGCGCGAACAACATCCCGACACCGTCTTCGACGACTTCCACAACAATTACGCCTTCGACTCGCTTCCCATTGAGGCGATACACCCGGACCAGCTTGCGAAGGAGCCGGTTGCGGCTACGCTTGGAGACACTCCTGAAAATCGCAGGATTGCGCTGAGCGGGTACTTTGCGGCAATTACCGAAATGGATCGTAATATCGGACGGCTGCTCGATTGGCTGGAAGCAAACGGATTGCGCGAAACCACGCTTGTCATGTTCATGGCGGACAACGGTATGAACATGGGGCATCATGGCATCTGGGGCAAAGGCAATGGCACATATCCGCCGAATATGTATGATACCGCCGCTAAAATCCCGGCTTTGGCGTCTATGCCCGGAAGCGTGCCGCAGGATCTCGTGTGCGACCGCCTGCTCAGTCAGTACGACGTGATGCCAACTCTGCTGGGCTACACTGATGTGGACAACCCCTACGCGGACTCGCTGCCGGGCCGCGATTTCTCACCCGTGCTGCGTGGTGAATCGCTCGGGGATGGTGTTCCCGTGTTCGTGTTCGACGAGTATGGCCCTACGCGTATGATCCGTACCCGCAACTGGAAGTATGTGCATCGGTATCCCGAAGGACCAAACGAGCTTTACGACCTCGCAGGAGACCCTATGGAGACCGCTAACCTCGTTGATAACCCGTTGTATGCAAGCAGAGTAGAAGCGCTGCGTGATGAGTTGGAAACCTGGTACGCACGCTATGTTGACGAGGTAATGGACGGAACGAAGCAGAATGTAACCGGCAGAGGGCAAGTTGGCCTCGTAGGGTCAGATGCTTATCCAAAGCCATTTGCCGACGACGTGGAGTTCTTCTATAAGGCTTGATATTGTATAAGGCTTGATATTGCCTCACCCTGATATTAGTCGGAAAATTGAGGAAAGTCTGCCAGTCATTTGTTGTCGCGTTCATCGCTTGAATCCTCGTAGTCTATCTCGATCCGCTGCTCCAAACGCTGTAAAGCATCGCGCGTTGAACGCAGTTCACGCAGCAGTTCTTCCCTGGATACGGGCGGCTGAAGCTCGCGAAGTTGTTCAAGTTTGGCATCATCTAAGTTGTTAATGATTATGGCGATGAACAAGTTTATTACTACGAAAGTTCCTATTACTACATAGCTGACGAAGTACGCCCAAGACCATGAGTGTAGCTCCATGGCGTTATTTAAGACGACAGTCCAGCCTTCCAATGTGATGATATTGAATAATGTCAGCACCGATGTGCCTAAATCACGCCAGTGAGTCGGATCATGTTCGTGAAAAAGCTGATATCCGATAATTGCATAGATATAGACTATGATGCTCATCAGCAGCAAAACATGTCCCACGCTCGGTATGGATCGTACCAGAGCAGCTACAATCATGCGAAGTTCTCTGACTGCGGAAATCAGGCGCAGCACACGCATCAGCCGCGCCAGCCGAGCTACTACTGCAAATCCGCCGGTTGCCGGAATCAGCGCAAGCACTATTATCGTGAAATCGAACAGATTCCAGCCGTCCCGGAAGTATCTGTCCACATTGGGTGCTACGGCTGCCATCTTCAAAATCGCCTCAAGGATAAACACTCCCAACACAATCTGGTATCCCAGATGCAGTAGGTTGCCATACTGCTCTTCCAGAGCCGGTGAAGTCCCAATACCCAGCATTATGGCGTTAATCAAGATGAGTGCGATGATAAAGTATTCAAATATCGGATTTTCAACCAGTCGTTCTGTGAACTGAGAGACTTGCTGCATAGTATTTGGCTTACATCCCTTTCTTGAAGATGGCGATCTTGGAACAGTTGAGTAAAGTTTCGCAGAACTTAACGCTTGTATCAACAGTGCAGGCAAGCCACGCTTTATTTGCGTTATAATTAAGCGTGCAGGTTCGACGAGTTCGAGCCGGCAAACGGAGGGGTGGCCGAGTGGTTGAAGGCACCTGTCTTGAAAACAGGAGTAGCGTAAAGCTACCGCAGGTTCGAATCCTGTCCCCTCCGCCATAAACCGATTATCATCCTCATATTTACTGCCAAGCCAAGTTAGTTATCCTACGGAGCGATCCGATACATGAAAATCCACGAATATCAGGCTAAACAGATACTCAGCAACTATGGCATCCCCGTGCCGCGCGGTGGTGTTGCATCCACTCCGAAAGAAGCCGCCAATCTGGTTAACTCTCTTGGTGGCAGCGCCGTAGTAAAAGCTCAGGTACATGCGGGTGGGCGTGGCAAGGCTGGCGGTGTGAGCCTGGTTTCATCTCCCGCCGAAGCAGAGGAGTTCACCGAATCCATACTCGGTACAAATCTGGTTACATTCCAGACCGGGGCTGATGGTGTTCCCGTACGCAAAGTGCTGGTGGAAGAGACAATAGATATTGCGAAAGAGCTTTATCTTGGAGTGGTAATCGACGGCGCAGCCGAAGGTGTAGTGGTCATTGCAAGCGAAGCGGGTGGCGTGGAGATAGAAGAAGTCGCGGACAGTAGTCCGGAGAAAATCTTGCGCGCCGTTGTTGATCCTGTTCTGGGCTTTCAGCCATTTCAAGGCAGAAGCATAGCTTATGGTCTAAACCTTGACAACTCGCTTATCCGCCCAGTGGGAGCGCTCATCGAAAACCTGTGCCAAGCTTTTCAGGATAACGACTGCTCGCTTGCGGAAATCAACCCGCTAGTTATCACCGGAGATGGTCGTGTGCTGGCTGTTGATGCCAAGCTTAACTTCGACGACGATGCGATGTTCCGTCACAGTGCCCTCAGTGAGTTCTACGACGCGGAACAAGAGGATGCCGGAGAAGTTGAGGCGCGTAAGTATGACATCAACTATGTGAAATTAGACGGCAGCGTGGGCTGCATTGTCAACGGGGCGGGACTGGCGATGGCAACGATGGACGTCGTGCTGTCGGGTGGCGCAAAGCCCGCTAACTTCTTAGACATTGGCGGAGGCGCGGACGAAGATAAGGTCGCACAGGCGCTCAGTATCGTACTGGCAGACAAATCGGTTGAACTGGTGCTCGTGAATATTTTCGGGGGAATCCTGCGCTGTGACGTGGCGGCGCGCGGGCTTCTGCTCGCAGCAGAGGCTGCGCCGCACGCCATTCGCCCTATGGTTGTGCGCATGCTCGGCACAAACGCAGACGAAGGACGCCGTATCCTGTCGGAATCGAGCCTTGATGTAACGCTTGTGGATGACCTGAGCGGTGCGGCAGAGGCGATAAGGTCTGTGATATAACGTTATAACTTAACCCTGTAAGCGTATTGGCATTGTTGGCATTGTATTATGGTAGATTATTATGGTAGATGATGACACATCTAATAACGAAGAACGCGAGGATATACTCAGTATTCTCCGCGAGTTGCGTCCGTTCTATTTCTGGATACTGATTGTACAGATTGTAGTTTGGGGAACAGTGATAGTATTGGCGGAAAAGGATAGATGCGTTAGTACTGGGCTCAGCAACTGCATAGTATCGATTGGGATAAAGATGAGCGCACTAGTTGCGCTATGGTTCCTCACAAGTGTAATTCTGGTAGATATAGGGAGGTTCTTGATGGTACTACTGCCGAATTTTCGTGCAAAGATAATAGCTAAAGCTAAGGCAGAAGGTAAGGCAGCGGGTCTTGCCGAAGGTAAAGCAGAAGGTAAGGCGGCGGGTCTTGCCGAAGGTAAAGCAGAAGGTAAGGCGGCGGGTCTTGCCGAAGGTAAAGCTGCCGGAATAGCCCAGGGTGAATCCATAGGCGCGAGTAAAATGCATGCGAAATGGAGCGCCTGGAACACGCGGCGCATCGAACATGAGCGCAGAGGCGAACCTTTCGACGAACCTTTGCCCGGGCCAGATGACGAAAATTAGAATTCAGGAAACAGCTATAATCTAAATCACAAAGATTCACTTGTTTGATAACCTACAGGTACAAAGCCCTCGATGAGGAGTACCCCAAAAGTATTTGAGCTACATAGATCATAACATCTAACATAGGAGGTCGAAAATGCACTTGCTTGAAGTCCTAAATCCGATTGGCCAGCAGAGAGGTCTAATAAACTCGCTTGCCATAAGTCCAAGGCCCGCAACATTGGACAATAAAACCATTGGTCTGCTCTGGTCAGGCACTCATGGTGGAGACCTCGCACTCAATCGCACCGGTGAGATGCTGCAAGAACGTTTCAGCAATGTCAGAGTCAATTTCTACACAGGCGGTAACTATCCCGCGCCGCCCCCGATAGTGCAGCAGGCTGCGAAGGAGTGTGATGTCGTCATTGGCGCGACAGCGGATTGAGGGACATGTGCGTCGTGGATGGTCCACGACATGATTGAAATTGAGAAGACGGGAAAACCCGCCATCCCAATCGTATCCGGACGCTTTGAAGAGGACGCCGTCGCAAGCTCGCGTGCATTTGCAATGCCTGACTTGCAGTTCGTCATTGTGCCGCGCATATATCGTAATCTCGCGCCTGAGCTGTGCGTCAGTCAGACGGAAGCAGTCATAGACGACATCATTGAAGTGCTGACCGTTGACAAAGCACACGGACGCAGAGAGCGCGACCTAGCGACTGCCGTAGAGCGCTTCGAAGGTGAAGACCGCTGGGACGCCATCCTGAGGATGAACGAGCAGTGGCTAATGCGCGACTGGGGCGACTCACTTATTCTGCATCCCCCTACTGAGGAAGCTGTCGTCGAGCTTGTAGCGGGGACGGGACTAGACCGTTATGACTTGGTGTGCGACATGCCCCCTGGCTTCGGGCTGGCTACGGTGGAGAAAATTGCCATCAATGCTGCGATGGCAGGCGCAAAACCTGAACATATGCCTGTCATCATCGCCGCCGTTAAGGCGTTATCAGAAGTGGGCGAACATGGCGGCAAATCGCTGTTGATGTCCACTAGCCCTCACGCGCCTATGCTAGTCGTAAATGGTCCCATTGCAAAGAAACTAGGCATCAACCCGCGTTCAGGGCTTGGTCCCGGGCGCGATAACGAGGTCAACATCACCATAGGGCGAGCATTCTCGCTGTGCCTGCGCAACTTAGGCTACTGGTATCCGGGACAGATGGATATGGATACCATCGGCACTACACGCAAGTTCGTTCATTGCGTCGCAGAGAACGAAGAGATGAGCCCTTGGCAGCCGTTCCATGTGGACCAAGGCTTCCGCCCTGATGAGAGCGCAGTGAGCGTGTTCATCACGGACGGCGAGCTGGATGTACAAGACCAGGGCAACACATCAGCTGATGGACTGCTGAAGACCATCGCTTACGGCAGCACATTCGGTACACGCGGGCTGGGAGCCAGACACAGTGCTGAGCGGCTCATTTTCATGCCTCCCGACGTGGCGCGACCGGTGGGCGGCGAAGGCTTCTCTAAGCAGGAAACGAAGCAGTTCATTCACTTCCACGCCAACATGAGTTTGGGCAAGATGATTCATTACATGCCGATAGACGACGCCCGTGTAGGACAGCAGTGGCAGTGGCTAAAGGACAAGAGCGAACAGGAACGTCTGGATATAGAAGTTCCGCTTTTGGAGAGTGTGGATCGGTGGTTCATCGTCGTAGTCGGCGCAGATCGCGCTAAGACGCTGGTAATGCCCACCGGTGAGGGCGCCTCCACAGTAGGCGTGGACCAATACATGCCATAAGCCGGCGCACTGTTCTCATGCCGGCGCATCTATCAATTCAACACAGCGGCCGCCCCTTCTCTGCAAAGACCGGGCGGTTGCACACCTTGAAGCCTAAACAACAGAGGAAATTGAAAATGATCAGCATATATCTTAACTTTGAAGGCAACTGTCGCGAGGTATTCGAGTTCTATCGCGAAGTGTTCGGCGGCGAGTTCGAAATCATGGAAACCTTCCGAAACAGCCCCGGAGATATGGGGATACCGGAAGAAGAATTGGACAATGTGATGCATGTCTCTTTTCCTATCGGAGACAGTGTCCTGATGGGCAGCGATATGCCATCCGGCTTCGGAATGCCCATCGAAAAAGGCAACAACTTTTCCGTCAGCGTCAGCCCCAACACCAAAGAAGAAGCCGATACACTATTCGCGGCGCTATCCGAAGGCGGCACAGTTAAGATGCCGCTGGCAGATATGTTCTGGGGTTCGTACTTCGGGGCATGCACCGATAAATTCGGCATAAACTGGCAAGTCAACTTCGAGCAGCCGCAGCAGTAACGATGTGCGCAATACTTCACGGAAAGCGCATCGCAGAAGTAAGCAATCTCGTCCGGACACAACTACACACATGCGCCGCATAAACTCGTACATGTCAAACTCTGACGAAACGACCACTGCTCACTGTTTACGGCGTTTTTACGCAAACCAACCTGAGCCTAATTTCATAAACGCTTCCATGTCGCTGTTGCTCGAAATATCAGCCTATAACTGAAAGGATGCATACAAACAATGGGAATACTTGTTGACCAAAATACGCGCCTAATGGTGCAGGGCATCACAGGCAGGGAGGGAAGCTTCCACGCCTTGCGCTGCCGAGAATATGGCGCAAATCTGGTCGCGGGCGTTACGCCGGGCCGTGGAGGTCAGATATTCGACGGAGATGTGCCTGTGTTCAACACCGTCAGACAGGCGGTAGATGAGACGCAGGCAAACTGCGCCCTTATATTCGTGCCGCCGCCCTTTGCCGCAGATGCCATCGTTGAGTCTGTTGACTCCGGTATCCCTACTATCGCCTGCATCACTGAGGGTATTCCAATCATGGATACCATTGCCGTCAAGCGGTACATTAGAGACAAACCCGTAACGCTTATCGGCCCCAACTGCCCCGGCATGATTACACCCGGCTCCAAGGCTAAGGTAGGCATTATGCCCGGGAACATTCACACCCCCGGCACAATAGGCGTCGTATCTCGCAGCGGCACTCTCACATACGAAGCCGTCAATCAGCTCACCGCTCTTGGCATCGGACAGTCCACCTGCGTGGGCATAGGCGGCGATCCTGTGAACGGATCGTCTTTTGTGGACATACTCAAGATGTTTAATGAGGACGATGAGACCGACGGCGTTGTGATGATAGGAGAGATTGGCGGCACTCGCGAGCAGGAAGCGGCAGAGTACATCAGCAGCGATTTCAAAAAGCCCATGGCAGCATTCATAGCAGGACGCAGCGCTCCGCCGGGCAAGCGAATGGGGCATGCCGGCGCGGTTATAACCGGAAAAGCTGCTCGTGCGGAAGAGAAAGAAAAGGCTCTCGCCGCCGCAGGAGTTGCCATCGTGCCTGGCCCAGGTGAAATCGGCAGCACTTTCCGGCAGCTGATAAATGCATAGGGAACGGGTACCGCTCTAACATACTGATATACTTATCCAGTCAGCACCCCGATTATCGCCTCGGAGCACCTGCTATGACCACAAAACCCACCTTCACCACACAGAAATCGCGCATTCGCAAGCGCTTCCCCGTGTTCCCTCCCCGCGACGATATGCAAAACTTCATTCACCTTCACAAACGTTCCATCATCTCATCACTCATAGTCCACTTCGGCAACTCGGACACAACCCTAATCGGAAGCGAAGTCCCAGTAGCGCCCAGCCTGAGCAACAGAAGCGACCTGCGTATCCCAGACCTGATAGTCGTCTTCGACTGCGATGTGGAAGACATCCTAGACACTAACGGCTATGCGATAGACGAGCGAGAAAAGCCACCTGACTTCGTTCTGGAGGTAGCGTCTCGCACGACAGGGAAGATAGATTACACCGATAAGCGCAGGGACTATGAGCGCTATGGGATACCGGAGTACTGGAGGTTTGATGACACAGGAGGTCGTCATTACGATACTTCGTTGGCTGGGGACAGGCTGGTAGAAGGGAAATATGTTCCTATAGAAATAGAGGAATTGGGAGTTGGCGGTGAGCTGCGAGGATACAGTGAGGTATTGAAGTTGTATCTGTGTTGGGAAGATGGGCTGTTGAGATTCTACGATCCAGTTGAACATGGGTATCTTCTTACTCACTTCGAGACGGAAGATCTATTGGAAGTAGAGCGAGAGCGTGCTTATATGGAACATGCTCGCGCCAATGCTGAAGCCGAAGCACGTCGAGCTGCTGAGGCGGAGATACGCAGATTGAGGGAGCAGCTTGAAGATATTAGAAGAGATTAGCGGTTTGGAATAATCGCTAATCCTCTTAAATTTGACCAGCTTGAACCTGAGTATGCTAACGCCATCACATATTTAGAATAAAATTCATAAAGCTTTCTTGACATACAGAATAACGCAGAAGGGCGGCTGATCAATTAGATCAGCCGCCCTTCTGTTTGTTGTATCCGGATATCTCCCTATCTACATCGCCCTACAAGTTACGCTAAGCTAACTCCGTGAGCGTGAGACTATCTTCTCTAATTTTGTTGAGGATCGAGATTGTGCGGATAGCAGCTGTCGTTTGGAAGTTGATCGCTGTCCACTCCATTCGGGCAGGTTACATCATCCCATTCAGCATCGTTGATGTTATCCGCAGATCTCATATTGACCGCATCTTGAAGGTCGGAATCTTCGAATTCGGTATTGTCTAGGTCAGCCTCGTCGAAGTCAGCCTCGTCGAAGTCCGAATTGACGAACTTAGCATCTTGCAGATTCGCGTCACTGAAGTCCACTCTCTTGAAGTTGCAATCTTCAAATTCGCCTTCCGATAGGTCGGCACCCTCAAGTATTGCCTCCTCAAATTCGCAGCTTGTGTAATTCACTCCCGAAAGATCGGCGCCGGTCAGGTCAGCCAGCTCAAAGTTCGTCTTGCTATCAATCGTGGCATTTTTAAGGTTCACGTTCTTCAACTTGGCTTCTTCAAGGTCTGCGCCGCTTAAATCCACGCCGCGCAACTCCGTATTTCTCAGATCTGTATCTGTCAGATCGGCGTTAACTAAGCTAGAGCCGGTTAGGTCCGCGCTGATGAAGCTGACACCCGGAAGCTGCACTCCAACATCGAAAGTTATATTCGTCAGAGTTGCGCCGCGGAACATGCTGCCATCGCTCTGAGGCGACCTGAACTGAGTGCCAACAACTGTTACTCGGTCGAGATTGGCGTCTTTGAATCTGGCGATACGCACATCTGCGCCGTTTAGATTTGCTCCCGTCAGATCTGCGCCGGTGAAGTCTGTCTGGCCCAGATTGGCATTTGTGAAGTTTGTGCCAATCAGTATCGTGTTAACCAGCACTGCCCCTCTCAGGTCTGCCCCGGATAGGTCTGCCTCGGACAGATTCAATGCGCTGAAGTTCTTGTCTTCGAAGTCGCAGCCTCGCAAGTCAGAGCCCGGTGCGAAGATGGTGCACGGAACAGGTGTGAATGTCGGTGTTGCCGTCGCCGTTGCCGTCGCCGTCGGTGTGGCTGTCTCGGTCGGCGTGGGTGTAGGCGTAGCCGTCTCAGTCGGCGTCGCCGTGTTCGTCGGCGTAGCCGTCTCGGTCGGCGTGGGTGTCGCCGTCTCAGTCGGCGTGGGTGTGGGCGTCTCAGTCGGCGTCGCCGTAGGCGTATTGGTCGAAGTTGCCGTAGGTGTGTTAGTGGCAGTCGCCGTAGGTGTGTTGGTCGAAGTCGCCGTAGGCGTGTTAGTGGCAGTGGGCGGTATTGAGGTTGCAGTCGGAAGAGGGATCGTTGCTGCCGCGGTTGGCGGCAGCTCAGGCTCCGCGTCGTTCGAACAGGCGGTAAGAAATACCGTCAGGCATAGCAGGAGCGAGAACGCCCCAAATAGTCTGAGTTTTTTCATGGATACTCCTGTGGTAAGTCGCAGATTCTGCCTATGGTGTATGAACGAAAGTTGCTGCTGGAGACGCAGCCCCAAGTCGATGTAACGCAATTTTGAAAAAGTTTAATTATTCGTTTAATTATTAGAGACGATTTAATATGGCGTCAATCAATTTTTAGGTTTCAAATATCACATAATATGTCGTAAATCAGGTTGCTCTGGGGATTTTAGCTAGGGAGCGCCGATAGATTGACGACTGTATGGGTTGCCGACAGAGTTTCCCATATAGCAGGGGGCGCAGCGTGGCTCATAGACGACATATACGCTCAGGCAGGCGATATTTGCACCCGCCAGCCCAAGCCACGGTCGCAGAAGCGCGTTCTCAGCCGTATATCGCAGTGTCATGGGTATCATGTATGGGTGTGATGACTGAATCAAGAAACTGAGTGCGGCGCGCTGATGCTATGAATCTCTTCAACACGAAGATGACGAAGACAAACTTCAGCGTATAAGTGCGTAAGTTTATTAGCAGAACTGAGAGTAGAGGCATCCGGGCAGATAGTCTCAATGCTTGCGGAGTAAAGGCTGCGAATTACCCCAACTCATCCCTCGTTCAGCAGCCCTAGAGCAATTTTGCGCCCTACCACGCGTCTCAGAAATGTCGTATCCGATGCCAGTGCCGCCATACCGCCGCCCGCAAGCAGCAGCGCCCAGCGATATGCGCTCTCAGCGCCTGCCCTGCCGCCCTCCATAATGGACGGTTCGCTTTGCACTTCGTCCAAAAGCCGAATAACATCTGACGCAATTCGTCTATGAAAGCGAGCTGAAACCTCCACTGCGTCCCCGCCTTGCGCTAGTGAATCCTGATACCATTGCATCGCGTCTATGTGCATTATGCGCGTGCGTGGATAAAACGATACCATCAAGTTCCACGGATCACCTTCCGCATCCTGATCTCCGCCGCCTCGAAAGTCGGTACGCAGTATCACCGAGGGAATGTCCAGCATCTTCGCGTACATATACTCCACTACGGCCCCGGAACCTAGTTCAGAGCCGTCGAAGTTGAAAAGCGCAAGGTCGCACTCCATCACTGCCCGCAAATCCTGATCTCTTATGCCCGCCGCTGACACGCCCCTCTGCTCAAGGTCCTGCGGCAGAACACACCGATAGCGCCCGTCCGAACCGCTGTCAATGTGTGAGGCGAGCAGCGCGTTGCCCGCGAGGTGTTTGTGGTCGAACAGCTGTCCGGCGAAGTAAATAGTGTATTCGGCAGTCATAATCAGCAGCTCCTATCTTGTATCCGTATTCAGTTGTGCCTGTGCATCGCCGGACGAGGCGTTGCACAGCAAGCCTTTCCTGGATTTGTTCGCAGTCAGGCGCCGCACCGCATCTTCCACAGAATCGTCGCCTGCCATTCGCTCCGCAAGTCCGCTGCCCGGAAACATCATCGCCCAGCGATACAAACTCTCCACACCCCCCGGCGCATCACCCAGCAGCGACGGTTCAGCCCTCACCGTATCCAGCGCCTCAATCACTTCTCGCGCAATCCTGTCGCAGTAGCGCGCCGCCGCGTCCTGTACCGTGTTTGATTCTCGCAGCTCCTCCTGATACCACGCCATAGCGTTCAGTGCTACGTTGCGCGTGCGCGGGTAGAACGATGCCATCAGGTTCCACGCATCTCCGTCCGCGTCCTGATCGCCGCCGCCGCGAAAGTCGGTGCGCAGGATTACCGAAGGAATATCCAGCAGTTTCGCGTACACAAACTCCACTACCGTGCCCGAATCCAAGTCTGAACCATCGAAGTTGAACAGCGCCAGATCGCATCCAGCAACTCCGATGAGGTCTTGGTTTCGTATATCAACCGCACGAGAGCCGGTCTGCTCCAAATCCTATGGCAGCACGCAGCGATACCGTCCGCCGGACAGACTCTCGATGTGTGATGCAAGCAGCGCATTGCCAATCAGATGCTTGTGATCGAACAGTTCGCCCGCGAAGTATATCGTGTATTCAGTCATGTTGCTCCCCTTCTCCCTCCGCATAACGCTGTTCCTCTGTCAGCCCCACTATGCCACTTTATTTATGGTAACCCTTGTGCGAATCAAAGCAAACCTTTTATTTCCAAGTTGACGGCTTAATGGGGCGGTGATAGTGTTTGCCGTATCATCATATCCGTACTGAAGGGGGCGCTATGAGACTTGAAGGCAAAGTTGCGATTATAAGTGGCGGCGCGCGCGGCATGGGCGCTGTCGAGGCGCGCATGTTCTCGAGAGAAGGCGCAAAGGTCGTCATTGGAGATTTGCTTGAAGAAGAAGGTACGAAGATTGTCGCTGAGATTGGCGAAGCGGGCGGTGAAGCGCTTTTCGTCAGGCTTGATGTAACGGACGAAGCAAGCTGGCAAAGCGCCGTTGAAGCCGCAGTGCAGCGTTTCGGCAAAGTGGATATTCTGGTGAACAACGCCGCTATACTCCGAGTTCAGGGCTTGCTCGAAACCACCGAGCAGATTTGGGACGAAGTTATGGATGTGAACGCAAAAGGCACATTTCTCGGTGTGAAGAGCGTCATCCCTGAGATGCGAAAGGCAGGCGGCGGCTCCATCATCAACATATCATCCGGCGCAGGTATCACGGGCAGCAGGCGCAATACCGCATACCACGCATCGAAGGGCGCGGTACGCATATTCACCAAGTCGGCAGCGATACAGTACGCAGGCGATAACATCCGCGTAAACTCTGTTCACCCCGGGCCCGTGGATACGGATATGCTGGCGTCATCTTTGTCAGTGGACGGTGGACGCAGACCCGAAGATGTGCCCTTGGGACGCTACGGCAAGCCCGAAGAGGTCGCATACGGCGTTCTGTACCTTGCGTCCGATGAGTCGTCATTCGTAACCGGCAGCGAACTGATTATAGACGGCGGGCGCACGGCAGAATAGAGGGCGCTGCTTGATGGCTGGATGATGAATTATGGATTGAATAGAATAGAAAACGGATATTTCAAGGAGTTATGCAATGACAACTTTGCAAGATGCAGTAATCGTTAGCGGAGCAAGAACCCCTGTCGGCAGATTCGGAGGCGCGTTCAAGGACGTTGCAGCGCCGGACCTCGGCGCAGAAGCAATCAAAGCGGCATTGGAACGCGCAGGCTTAAGCCCCAATCTAGTCGAAGAAGTAGTAATGGGCAATGCGCTGCAGGCAGCCGAAGCAGGATACGCAGCCAGGTTGTCCTCGCTCAAAGCCGGCATCCCGCAAGAAACCCCCACCATCGCCGTCAACCGTCAATGCTCATCCGGGCTGGAAGCCATTAACATGGCGGCTCAGCTTGTACGCACAGGCGAAGTTGACATCGCAGTTGCAGGCGGCACTGAGAACATGAGCCAGTCGCCGTTTATGCTGGACTACAAGGCACGCTTCGACGGTTTGCGCATGGGCGACGCCACTATGCGCGACGGGCTGATAGAGGGGCTAGGCTGCCCTGTGAACCGTTATCACATGGGCGTAACCGCAGAGAATGTCGCAGAACGCTTTGAGGTCAGCCGAGAAGACCAGGACGAACTCGCGCTAATGAGCCATCAGCGCGCAGTCGCCGCCATCGAAGGTGGCCGCTTCAGCGAGCAGATTGTGAATGTTAGTGTACCGCAGCGACGCGGCGATCCGGTGGTTGTGTCGCAGGACGAAGGACCGCGCGCAGACACCACGCTTGAGCGGCTGGCGACATTGCGCCCTGTGTTTAAGAGCGACGGCAGCGTTACCGCCGGCAACGCATCTAGCATCAACGATGGCGCAGCTGCGGTTGTCATCATGTCTGCCGCAAAAGCTGTCGAACTTGGCATTAAGCCCAGGCTTCGCTGGCACACACGCGGCGTTGCAGGCGTCGAACCCGCGATAATGGGCACAGGCCCCGTTCCGGCAGTCCGTAAGGCATTGTCCAAGTCCGGAATGAACATCGACGACATCGACCTCATCGAGCTGAACGAAGCATTCGCCGCGCAGGCGCTCTACTGCATCCGCGAGCTGGACATGGATATGGACAAGACAAATGTCAATGGCAGCGGCATAAGCCTGGGGCATCCCGTAGGCGCAACCGGCGCAATAATGACAGTCAAGCTCCTCGAAGAAATAGACCTGCGCGATAACGAGCTTGGGTTGGTTACAATGTGCGTAGGCGGCGGTCAAGGCGTCGCCACCATCTTCGAGCGTGTGGGGTAGCCCTAGGCTTGAGTTAGTCAGAATACACAGGGACGCAGTATGAAATTCGTTATAACGCTTGAGGAAGATGAAGATGGCTATATCGTGGCAAGCTGCCCCGCTCTGCCTGGCTGTCATTCGCAAGGCAGGAGTGGGACGGAAGCAATCGCCAATATCACAGAGGCGATACAGGCATACGTTGAGAGCATGCTCGAACATGGTGAAGCTGTGCCGGAGTACTCGGAACTGCGAGAAATTGAAGTAGCCCTATAGTATGGCTCGTCTTCCAGTTGTATCCGGTGATGAATTTGTGGCTGCCATGCAGCGAATAGGTTATACCCTTGACCGTACTCGTGGCAGCCACATGATTTTGACGCATCCATATCGGCGGAGGTTGTCTGTTCCCAGGCATCGAGAAATTGGGAGAGGCTTGATAAGGCGTCTTTTGAAAGATGCTGATATATCGAGAGAAGAGTTCGCAAGGCTGGTCAACTGATTTCTAGCCATCAAATTCGTAGTTCAATGACGAAAATCACGGCTTGAGTTCGTGTCATGATTACACGGACTTACTGGTCAAATGCCGCCATGAATTCGGCTACTACTTTATCAGGCTCGTTCCAGCAACGGGTGGCGTCGAAGATTTCATATAATGTGAACATACCCAATCACCTATATCTTAGATATTAGGTCATTTCCACCATGCCACGTGGAAGTATCGCCCTACAAGCCCCTCGTTCCCTAAATCAACAACTCCCCTTCACGCTTCACCACCTTACCCTGCGTTACAATCGTATCTACGCTGTGCAGGGCGGTTATGTCGGCTGACGGGTCGCCGTTTACGATTACCACATCCGCCGCCTTCCCCACTTCCAGCGTTCCGATTTCGTCTTCCATGCCCAGGCATTCGGCAGATGTCTTGGTGGAGCATACGATTGCCTCCATCGGAGTAATGCCCATATCTTCGACCATCACCTGCGGTATATGTGCGAAGTCGTCGAAGCGCGCATTGGTCATGCCGGAATCCATGCCGGTAACGAACTTTACGCCCCTGTCCCACATATCGCGCAATATCTCGAAGCGACGCTCCGGGTCGTTTGCGGAAGACCCGCCGGTTTTCCTGCCGCGCAGCCTGTTAAGGCGGTGCAGCGCAAGTGTGGGATCAACCCACAGTCCCTTCTCGGCAATCATATCGGCGACATCAGGATCATACTCGTACATCTGCGCCTCGTCTTCTGCGAGCCAAGAGCAGTGGATGAGGTTATGCACACCCGCCTCCACACAGTTGCGCACCCCTGCAGTCGCATGACAGTGCGCCGCGATGCGCAGTCCCAGCCTTTCGGCGTCCTGCACAGCCGCTTTCAGTGTAGATGCAGGATACTGGGGTGCGCGTGTGTTCGTTCCGGGCGTGAAGCCGCCGCCTGTGGACATTATCTTGATATAGCCCGCGCCCAGTTTGAACTGCTGTCGCACCGCCTTTACTACATCTTCCGCCGTGTTTGCTTCCGTGCCGAACATGTTGCAGTGGCCGCCGGTTGTAGTAATCGGTGTCCCCGCTACGATGAGGCGTGGTCCCGGAATAATGCCTCCCTCTATTGCCTGCTTAATTGGGAACGCTACTTGATTGCGCGCGCCTAAATCTCGCATAGTCGTAACGCCTGAAGACAGCGCGGCGCGCATTGCTTTGACTGCGCGCATTATGAAGATTTCGTCCGATTCTGTGATGATATGTGTGTAAGCATCCTCTTCCGCGCTGCAATGCATGTGTGAGTGCATCTCGATGAAGCCGGGCATAATACTGCCGCCGTTCACCTCAATCACTTCCACTTCCTCTCCCGGCGCAAACTGCAATGCCTCTTGTGTGGTTATCTCACTTATCTTGCCGTCCTCAAGTACGATTACGCCATTTGGCACCGTATCTGCGCCGGTGCCGTCGATTAGTCGGTCTGCCTTTAGCGCCAGTTTCATATATTCCCTCACATTTTTATGTCTTTATATGCTGTGTATATGCTATGAATACCCGCGCATTATATCACGGCGCGTCGTTTTCCCCACTGCACTAGACCGATGCCTCATATCTGATATAATCCAGCTACGAATCGATACACACGACATCATCGCCACTCAACAAACAACAAACACCATATACATCAACCCCGTGAAACTCGAGAGAGAGGCAGACTTATGACAACCTACTCCGATCTTAACAGAGACTCGCTGCTATGGATGTATGAGAAGATGGTAACTATACGCCGATTCGAGGAGCAGTCCCGGCGAGAGGCGGACGCTGGCAAGCTGCGCGGCATGCACTCATCCATCGGACAAGAGGCAGTGCCTACCGGGATTTGTGCACATCTGCGCGATGACGACTATGTGCTTGGCACACATCGCAGCCACCACCATTGCATCGCCAAAGGCGTTGATCTCAACGAGATGATGGCGGAACTGCTAGGCAAATCCACCGGCACCAACAAGGGCAAGGGCGGCACGATGCACATCGCCGACATCAACAAGGGCATGCTTGGCGCAAACGGAGTCGTCGGATCCAATATCCCTGTTGCTACCGGAGTCGCCCTCAGCGCCAAAGTGCGCGGCAGTGATCAGGTCAGCGTCGTATTCTTCGGGGACGGCGCGTCCAGTCAGGGCAGTCTGCACGAAGCTATGAACATCGCCAGCATCTGGAAGCTGCCGGTGCTGTTCGTGTGCGAGAACAACCGTTACGCCGAATCAACTCCATTTGAGTATGCAGTCGCCGGCGGTTCCATAGCTAACCGCGCGGCAGGATACGACATGCCCGGCGTCCTCGTGGACGGACAGTCTGCGCTCGACATGTTTGAGGTCGGAAGAGAAGCCGTAGCGCGCGCTAGAGCGGGTGAAGGACCTACACTCATCGAAGCGCAAACCTATCGCTATCAAGGACACTTCGGCGCAGATGATCCGCTCGGTTACCGCACGCAGGAAGAAGAAGACTACTACGAAGCGCGAGACTGCATCAAGACACTCAGAGCGCACATCACAGACGGCGGATATGCCACGGAAGCGGAGATTGACACCCTCGAAGCTAAAGCCCTCGCCGCAGTCGCTGCCGCAACAACCTTCGCCAACGAAAGCCCATTCCCGGATCCATCCGAACTCACTACGGATGTGTATGTGAACTATTAACCGCCTCAATCTATCGGTCTCTAAAATCTTCATGCCATACTGAACTCTGCTTCGGAAACACCGACCTGCGGACAGACCAACCAACAAATGAACTTCTTCTAGGAGAAAACAATGGTACAAACACAAGGCACACGAAGGCTGTCATACATACAAGCGGTCAACGAAGCGCTGCGGCAAGAACTTGAGCGCGACGAGTCCGTAATCATCATGGGTGAGGACATCGCAGGCGGCGGCGATCGCGAGCAGTTCCAAGACGCTTGGGGCGGCCCAATGCGCCTTACGAAAGGTCTGATTGGCGACTTCGGCCCCACGCGCATCCGCGACACACCCATTGCTGAGTCGGGCTTCGTCGGCGCGGGCGTAGGGGCTGCCGCAACCGGGCTGCGTCCGGTCGTTGACTTAATGTATGTCGGCTTTCTCGGCGTGTGCGGCGACCAAATTCTGAACAACGCAGCCAAGATTCACTACATGTTCGGCGGCAAGGTCAAAGTCCCTCTGACCATCATGACCGGCATCGGCGCAGGCACCAACTCAGCCGCCCAGCACTCCGAAACAGTGTATTCGGTTTTCACACACTACCCCGGACTGAAAGTCGTCGCGCCATCCAATCCATACAACGCCAAGGGGCTGTTCGCAGCGTCTATCCGCGACGACGATCCTGTGATTGTGTGCAACAACCGCCAGCTCATGGGCATCCGCTTCGATGTGGATGTGCCGGAAGAGTCTTACACTGTGCCGCTCGGCAAAGCGGATATACCCAGAGAAGGCACCGATGTTACGCTTCTCGGCATAAGCTACATGACGCAGCTCTGTTTGCAGGCAGCCGAGGATCTGGCGGCGCAAGGATACTCCGCAGAAGTCGTCGATCTGCTGTCGCTCTCCCCGATGGATGACGAGGCAATTCTTGAATCCGTGCGAAAGACGCGCAGGATAGTCATTGTGGACGAAGATTATCCCAGATGCAGTATGGCGGCAGACATAGCCGCGCTAGTTGCAGAAGAGGCATTCGACTACCTTGATGCTCCTCCGAAGCGCGTAACACCGCCGCACACCTCCGTGCCATACAGCCGACCGCTTGAAGAGCTGTTCGTGCCTACTAGGGCGCAAGTCGTAGCTGCTGCGCTGGAAACCCTAGAATAGAGCTAATGATTAAGAATGTCTGACGAAGATAACATTACGAAAAGCCTATTCGCCGGGTATCTGTGGGTATCTGTACCTAGCTAGGAGTGTGATTACACCTCATGCGTAGGAAGCAAAAGGCATGAAGAAGGTTATGCTGAGTGGTGTGCCAAGCCGAAGCCTGATTGGAATGGCTCGCCAACCCGATACCGTCAGTATTAGAGAAAATGGCGTCCGCTTGATTATTGGTTATTTTGATTGACCGCCGCTTACGCGGGAGAGGCGGAGCTGGACGCTGAGCGCACTTCGGTGGGCAGCGCTGCACTTTGCATAACCTTATCGTTCGCAATGTGAATTAAACCTAAACCTTATTACGAAAGCGAGAGCTTCAGAACAATGGCAGTCCAAATCGTGATGCCCAGATTGGGCGATTTCATGACCGAAGGTATCGTCGCAAGGTGGGCAAAGGCTCAGGGTGAATCCGTTGCCCAAGGCGAACTCATCGCCGAAATCGAATCAGAGAAGCTGAACTACGAACTGGAAGCCACTTCGGACGGCATCCTTCACCACGCAGTCGCTGAAGGTGCTGCCGTTGGTGTGGACGATGTTATCGGCTACCTGCTCGCTGAAGGCGAAGCTCCTCCTCAGGCCCAACAAGCCGCGCCTGCATCCGCCGCCGCTTCATCAGGGGCATCCGCGCCGCAAAGACGTTCCCCGCGCCGCGCAGCCGGCGATGTAGTTCCATCTACACCGGGCGCGCGGCGACTCGCTTCCAGACTCGGTGTGGATATTTCGCAGGTTACCCCCACAGGCCCCCGCGGCAGAGTCGTCGATGCCGATGTGCGCGCATACCACGAAGAGCAGCAAGCGGCTCAGCAGCCCAAAGCGCCCCCAGGAATGCCGCAGCCCTCCAAAATCGAGCCGCTGCAAGGCATTCGACGCAGCATCGCGCAAAATATGCGCAGCAGCATCAGCGCAACTGCCCAGCTCTCGTACTTCCTTGAAGTAGATGTAACGGAAGCGCAGCGCATGAGACGGCAGGCTTCCAGAGAAAGCGGCGTCAGTATCAGCATGGCGAGTGTTCTCATCAAGGCGTGCGCTGAGTCTCTTAAGCGCGTGCCTGCGCTCAACTCTATTCTCGTTGACGGCAATGTGATGTACTTCGACGAGGTGAACATGGGTGTTGCGGTCGCTCTCGATAATGGACTCATCGTGCCTGTGCTCAAAGGCGTACAAGACATGAGCGTTTCTCAGATAGCGCAGGGCATTCAACAACTTTCTGAAAAAGCGCGCTCCGGCAATCTCTCCGCCACGGAAATCAGCGGCGGCACATTCACCATCAGCGTGCTTGGCGTTGTGGATGGCTTCACGCCTATACTCAACCCGCCTGAGAACGCCCTGCTGGGCGTGGGCCGCAGTGTTCAGAAACCCGTCGTACGCCGCGGCGAAATTGTTATCCGCGAAATGATGACCCTGAGCCTCACAGGCGACCACCAAGTCATAGACGGCGCAGTAGCAGTCAGTTTCTTCCGCCGCCTGCAGCAGCTCGTAGAGCGCCCGGCAAGTCTGTTCGAGTAACAGAGAGTAATACGAAGGAAGTGTTGTTCCGTTATTGAAGACACACAAAGACAAAGATTAGCCAACGATGTGCTCGGACCTCTCCAAGTTAAAAAGTTATGGGCAATCATCCCTTTTACATTCGCAATACCAACGCGCCTGAGTTAATGGAGCTTTTCCTGATAGCCAGCATCGCTTCGGTTCTGGGCATTCGCGGTTTTCTGGCGCTGTCAGGCTATCCGCAGCTAGGCGGCGGCGGTTTGCACATAGCGCACATGCTCTGGGGTGGACTGTTCATGATGCTGGCTCTGCTGATGCTGTTCGCCGCGCTTGGGCATGTGATGCAGCGGCTGGCGGCAATCGTCGCAGGCATCGGATTTGGCACTTTCATAGACGAACTTGGCAAGTTCATCACCAGCGACAACGACTACTTTTATCAGCCTACTATTGGGCTGATATACATCATATTCATCATAATCTTTTTGACACTCAACTCACTGCGCCGCCGACAATCCATAAGCCCTGATGCCGCGCTTGCGAATGCGATGAACAGGCTAGAGCTTGCCGCTGGTGGGCGCCTGGACGCCGATACGAAGCATGAAACCCTTGAACTTCTGCAAAAAGCGGACGCCGACAACCCCCTCACGATAGCTTTGCGCTCATACATTGACAGCGCCCCGGTAGAGCGCATGGCGAACGTGAACTGGTACTTTCGCGCTCGGGACTGGCTCTTTAGGCTATATGGCAATATCGCGCTTCACCGCTGGTTCAGCCCGGCGCTGGTTACCTTATTCGTCGCCTTTGTAGTAATACAGTTCGGCGTTGCGATTGGCTTTGTGCTTACGGATTTTGTACTCGACTTGGCAGGAGTAGATTTGTCGTTTTCTGAGTGGGCGCGTATTATTTCAGCAAGCGTATCGGCTGTACTGATTGGCATTGGTATATGGCGGCTGCGTGTATCGCGTCTGACCGCATACCGATGGTTTCGCAGATCAGTGCTCGTGAGCATATTCATCACGAATGTGTTTGCATTCCTAGTCGTAGAATTAGCGGCGCTCACCGGACTGGCGCTGGACATTCTGATATACTTCGCGCTCGTTTTGATGATAGAAAGCGAAGAGTATGAGCTTTCACAGGGAGGAAAAGAGGAATTAGTTAATGACAACAGGTGAGTCCACAACATCTACCAACTTCATACAGCAGGCAATCACCGCCGATAACGAATCCAGCAGGTTCGACAGGCGTGTGCATACACGCTTCCCCCCAGAACCGAACGGATATCTGCACATCGGGCACGCCAAATCCATCTGCCTTAACTTCGGGCTTGCGAAGGAATTTGGCGGGCTGTGCAACCTCCGATTCGACGACACGAACCCCACTAAGGAAAACATAGAATACGTCGAATCGCAGAAAGAAGATGTGCGCTGGCTCGGATTCAATTGGCACGACAGGGAGCTTTACGCATCCGATTATTTTGGCGCTCTTTACGAGTTCGCTAAACAGCTCGTTCTCGAAGGCAAAGCCTATGTGGACAGCCTAAGCCAAGACGAGATACGCGAATATCGCGGCACCCTCACTCAACCCGGCAAGGAAAGCCCCTACCGCAGCCGTTCGGCAGAAGAAAACCTCGACCTCCTCGAACGCATGAAAGGCGGCGAATTCCCTGACGGCTCACATGTGCTGCGCGCGAAAATCGATATGTCATCACCAAACCTCAACATGCGAGACCCAGTCATGTATCGCATCCTGCACACCGAACACCACCGCACCGGAAACGATTGGTGCATATATCCGATGTACGATTTCGCGCATGGCCAGTCCGACTCCATCGAAGGCATCACCCACTCCATCTGCACTATGGAGTATGAAGACCACCGCCCCTTGTATGACTGGTTCCTGCAAGAGTTAGAGATGTATCAGCCGCGACAGATAGAGTTCGCGCGTCTCAACCTGAGCCACACCGTCCTAAGTAAGCGCCGACTGCTGCGCCTTGTTGAGGGCGGCTATGTCAACGGATGGGACGACCCGCGAATGCCCACAATCGCCGGATTTCGAAGGCGCGGATACACACCGGAGGCTATACGCGCATTCTGCGACAGAATAGGTGTAGCCAAGAACTCCGCCATAATTGACATCGCCCTGCTGGAACACAGTCTGCGCGACCACCTGAACAAGACCGCTCCGCGCGCCATGGCTGTAATTAACCCGCTCAAAGTTGTCATCACCAACTATCCCGAAGGCGAAACCGACTGGCTCGACGCCGTCAACAACCCGGAAGACGAATCCGCAGGCACGCGCAAAGTGCCGTTCTCCGGCACGCTGTACATCGAGCGCGAAGACTTTATGGAAAACCCGCCGCGCAGATTCTACCGCCTTGCGCCCGGACGCGAGGTGCGCCTTCGGTACGGCTACTTTATCAAGTGCGAGGAGGTCATCAAGGACGAAAGCGGAGAAGTTGTGGAACTGCACTGCACCTACGACCCGCAGACGCGCGGCGGAAGCTCTCCCGACGGACGCAGAGTACGCGCCACGTTGCACTGGGTATCCGCAGCGCACGCCATTGATGCCGAGGTGCGCCTCTACGACCACTTGTTCACGCGCTGGAACCCGGACGAAGACGATGAGGACGGCGCAGACTGGCTGTCCTTCCTCAACCCCGAATCGCTGATAACCGTTACAGACGCCAAGATAGAGCCTAGTCTTGCCGACGCCACTCCGGGCTATCGCTGCCAGTTCGAGCGGCAAGGCTACTTCTGTGTGGACAGCAAGGACTCCACGCCGGAGCGCATCGTATTCAACCGCACAGCCACACTGCGAGACACTTGGGCGCGTGTGCGGAGGGCACAGGGCAAATAACGCGAGAAATGATGCGATACAGCCTTGCCTTGAATGAACGAATACGATACGCAGCAAGGGCGATGAAGCAGGTATGTGAACTACTTACGAGGATGCAAAGCGGCGCCGGTTCTTGTTGCTTGTTACTGCTCGCTTTTCGTAAGCTCAACCGCTTGGAACGACGAGCCGATCACGCTCTCGCTGGCAGCGTCGATTTCAAGCTCAACCGGAAGCGACGCCTTATAGGTTTCGCCGTGGATGATTAAGCGCAGAGTGCCGTATATCTCTGCGGCTGCGCTGAGTTCGTAGATTTCTCCTCCCTTGTGTACTGGTTCGCCAATTTCCCACACGATCATAGAGTTGATTAGTTGCTCAAACTCCTTCAACTTTTCTTCGGGTAAGATTCCGCCGTATGTCTCCTTGATAATCCGTTCGGCTGCTTCATGAGTATTAAGTTCAGCCCAATCTCGCGCCGCTTCAATAATCGTTCTTTCTTTTCCGGCGAGAGATCTATATTCCTTGAGTGCGCCCCGAAACCGTGTTGACTTAGGAATCTCGTACCACCACGCTGTTATACTCTCGCTGCCGATGTCGATTACAAAACTAACAGGGAGCACTCTCCTGATGTGGGTTTCGTGGTCGTATGCTTTGTGAGTGTGATGTTTTGCGATTGCGCTGAGTTGGTAGATGTCGCTCCCATGACTAATGGGGGTGGTGTATTGCCATGTCATTGTTTGGGGTATTAAATCTATCAATAATTCCCATTCCTTTGTCGTCAGTTCAGACTCTCTGTCCGGGAACATCTCTTGGGCTATCTGCTTGGCTACATCCTCTGTATTCTCCTTAACCCAATTTTGCGCTACCATAACAGCAATTTCTTGTCCTGCCGCTGAGGCAATTCTTACCTGACTTGGCAAAGCAGTATCTTCCGTCTGAAGCGTCCCAAACGACCAGTTGATTACGACTCCGATAATGTCGTCATACTCAAGCTCCAGAGGAACTGACAGCGTAGTATAGGTATCGCTATCGCCTGCGATATATCTTGCGGTTCCGCTCGCCTTTAGTTTGTATATGTCTCCAACTTTATGGGTAGGATCGGAGAATTCCCAGCGCATATTGTCCGCTATAGTCTGCGTTAACCGGGAGTTGCCCCCAAATGTGTCTATCTCATCGACTATCTGTTCGGCGACCTCGTCTGAGCTTATCTCAACCCACTCTCGCGCCGCCCCAATAGCTCTCTCGCGTGTTCTTGCCGAGACAATTTTAGGGATAGCCGTAGGCGTCGCAGTAGCCGTAGGCCGTGGCGTGGCTGATGGACGCGCGGTAGCAGTGGGTTCCGGTGTGTCTGATGGGCGCATGGTAGCGGTCGGCAGCACTGAACTCGCAGAATGTAATATGCTGGGCGTCGTGGTAGCAGTGGGTTCCGGTGTGTCTGTTGGACGCGTGGTAGCAGTAGGTTCTGCCGTGGCGATAACCATAATTTGTGCGGCGGTAACAGTGGGTTCCGGTGTAGCTGTTGGACGCGCCGTAGCAGTAGGTTCTGTCGTGGTGATAGCCATAAGTGGCTGTGGCTGTGTCGGCGCTGGCGGTTGTGTGGGGACTGGCTGTGGCGGCGTTGTTGGGGTGAATTCGGGCTGCTGATATGTTGTGATTTCGGTATTGTCGCCGTCGCTTCCAACTATATCGAACACCATTCCGAGCACCCCCAATTCCATAAGAACTGCAAGGACGATGGCGGCTATCAGCAAGAAGACCAAGACGCATCCGAAATTCGGCGAACTTGGTTGATTACGGTTACGCGAACTGGGGATGTTGGGACGGTATCTGTATCGTTGATCCATAAACTTCCACCGCCTATCTGAAGCCTTTTTCCTCCCGAAAGAAACAAGAAAAGCGCCTATTCCGACGATTAGTCATTCTGTCTCGGTTACGACAAATCTATGTATTGGAAATCAACCTCGCAGTAGCAGTTCAAAAGCATGCCCGTATCTTGGATTTATCAATACAGGTATGTCCCAACCCATCAGATTAGGGCATCGCTCTTAAAACAAACCAAAACCTCCCCCATCATCATTGTAAGGGGGAGGTCAAGTAAATTGTGCTGTTATCCGTATTTTGCCAGTTTAGCTACGGCTTCGGATCAACATCGCGGTATTCGCCTTCGACTGTGCCGTCATCCGGCGGCACATCACCCGGCGCTCCGCCCGGTGCGCCCGTCTGCTGGCTGTACACCGCTTGTCCTACCTGCTGCAGTGCGGTTTGCAGCTCATTGGCAGCAGTCGTTACCGCCGCAATATCCCCGCCTGCCAGCGCGCTCCGCACAGCCGCAATCTTGCTCTCCAAGTCAGCTTTCAGCTGATCAGGTATCTTGTCAGCGTTCTCCTGTATCAGTCGCTCTGCGTTGTAAGCCGCATTCTCCGCATTATTGCGCGTGGTAGTTTCCTCGCGCTTACGCTCATCTTCCTCGGCGTGCATTTCCGCATCGCGCATCATGCGGTCGATTTCGTCCTGCGCAAGTCCGCTGCTTGCCGTAATCGTAATGCGCTGCTCCTTGCCCGTACCCTTATCCTGTGCTGACACATTAAGGATGCCGTTGGCGTCTATGTCGAATGTAACCTCAATCTGGGGCATTCCCCTAGGCGCAGGCAGCAGTCCGTCGAGGATAAACCTGCCGATGCTCTTATTCTCCGCAGCCATACTGCGCTCGCCCTGCACCACGTGAACTTCCACGCTCGGCTGGTTGTCCGCTGCTGTGGTGAATGTTTCGCTCTTCGCGGTCGGAATCGTCGTATTGCGCGCGATGAGTGTGGTTGCCACTCCGCCGAGCGTCTCTATGCCTAGGCTGAGCGGCGTAACATCCAGCAGCAGTATATCCTGCACCTCCCCCTGAAGCACCCCGGCTTGGATTGCCGCGCCTATCGCCACGACTTCGTCCGGGTTGACGCCTTGATGCGGCTCTTTGCCGAAGATGTCTGATACGACTTTCTGCACCGCAGGCATTCGCGTCATCCCACCCACGAGCACTATCTCGTCAATCTCACCGACGCTCACGCCCGCATCCGAAATCGCCTTCCGGCACGGCTCTATCGTTCGCCGCACTAGGTCCTCAACCAGCTGCTCAAGCTTGGAGCGCGACAGGCTCATAATAAGATGCTTAGGTCCAGATGCGTCCGCTGTAATGAACGGAAGGTTAATCTCAGACTGCATCAGCGTGGAAAGCTCTATCTTGGCGCGCTCTGCGGCTTCGCGCAGTCGCTGCAAAGCCATGCCGTCCCGCTTCAAGTCGATGCCCTGCTCGCGCCGGAACTCGTCCACAATCCAGTCAACGATGCGCTCGTCGAAGTCATCGCCTCCGAGGTGCGTGTCGCCGTTAGTCGCTTTGACCTCAAACACGCCCTCCCCAATTTGCAGCACTGTGATGTCGAATGTGCCGCCGCCTAGGTCATATACTGCGATAGTTTCATCCGTCTTCTTCTCCAGCCCGTATGCGAGCGATGCCGCGGTCGGCTCATTGATGATACGCAGCACTTCAAGCCCTGCAATCCGCCCGGCGTCCTTAGTGGCATTGCGCTGACTGTCGTTGAAGTATGCCGGCACGGTTATGACCGCCTGCGTGATGGTTTCTCCCAGCTTCGCCTCTGCGTCCTGCTTCAGCTTCTGCAATACCATCGCCGAAATCTCAGGCGGCGCATGGTTCTTGCCTCCCATCACAACATAAGCGTCGCTATTGGTGTGATTTGCGACTTTGTACGGCAGCATCTCCAAGTCGCGCTGCACGCTGTCATCGTCGAAGCGTCGTCCCATCAGGCGCTTCACCGAATATATCGTGTTTTCTGGATTCGTAACTGCCTGCCGTTTGGCAGTCGTGCCCACATATCGTTCGTTGGAGCGCGTGTTCAGCGCCACGACGGACGGTGTAGTACGCCCGCCTTCGCTGTTCTCTACTACACGCGGCTCCCCCGCTTCAATCACCGCCATGCACGAATTCGTAGTTCCTAGGTCTATTCCAAGTATGTTTGCCATCGCTATGACTCCTGATAATTAACTATTTATTCTGGTAATGTATTGCCCCCACAAGCGGGCTGTCTGTAAGTCCGTAAGTTGGACTGAATCTGCTACTCGGTCGGTGCAGCCTTCGCCACAATGACCTGAGACGCCCTCAGCACCTTGTCGTGCAGCCGATACCCTTCACGGAACACTTCAGTAATGGTACCGTCCTCAACATTCGGCATCTCCATATAGTGAACTGCTTCGTGTTCCCAAGGATTAAAAGGTTTGCCCGCAGCCTCGATTTTGCTGACTCCTTCGGATTCCAGCAGGTTGTCGAGGTTGCGCTTAACCAACAATAACCCTTCCTCCCAGCCTGTCGATGCGGCGTCTTCAGGCAGCATGCTTATTGCGCGCTCGAAGTCATCCACTACACCCAGAAACTTCACAATCAGCGCCGCATTTGCGTTGCGTTGCAGTTCTTGGCGCTCTTCCTCAACGCGCCTTCTGTAATTCACAAGGTCTGCCTGAGCGCGCTGCGCCATAGCTCTGTACTGGTCGCGCTCACGCTCCAGATCCTCGAAAGGATCAGGCACCGACTCTATGTCTGAAAGAACTTGCGAAGAGAGTTCCCCGTCATCGTTTGAATGTGGAACATCATCATCTTGCTTGTCTTCGCTAATCAATCTAGTCCTCCGTCTGTACTATTTGAATTCGATTATCTTTGCCGTGTATGCAGTATCTCGAGCATCTCGTCTATGCTTTCATCCAGCGACTGCCTAAGTTCCTCGCCTTGGAGGCTTCTCAGCTTACTCTTCATCTGCAAGAGTCTGTTGAACAGCCGCAGCGCGAGCTGCACGCCGGCGAGATTCAACCCCATTTCGCCGACCAGATGCTTGATGAGTCGCAGCCGCGCCACATCTTCATCCGAATACAAGCGCAGCATTCCCACAGTTCGCGTCGGGCGCACAAGCCCGATGCGCTCGTACTTACGCAGCGTCTGCGGATGCATCTCTAAAATGCGAGCCGCGACGCTGATGATATAGACGCCTTCCAATTGCTCGCTGCTTTGACTATAGCTGTTCATATTTCCTCCCGAGCGCTTTACATTCGCGCCGTATAGCGCGTCTGCGTTGCTAACCTGTCGCCATTTTACTCGTTATATTATATGCAGTTGCCGTTGCAAATTGCAGATATTTCGATTATTTGAGTAGCTTCTGCCACAAAGGATTAGGAAGCTTGAAGTCATATTCGCTACTTGATATATATTCTAAATCTTGACATATTTCGTGTCAAGGTATATTATAACAACCGTCAAGATTATGAATAGATGAACAGATTATGAATAACTCTGTCATCACTGGAACAGTCGAGGAGCAACGATGCGCAGGCGCGGCGGTATCCAATCCTGCTCACACGCATCTAACATAATATACAAGCAACTCTGAAACAGCTAAACCCCTGGGAGGTGAGCAATGTCTTTGTACTTGAAAGCTTGCAATCGCTGCGGAGGCGACATGAATTCCAACCGCGACATCTACGGCGAATACCGCCTGTGTATGCAATGCGGAAATATGATCGACATCCTGAAGGAGTCCAACCTGTTCTCGCTCAAGAGAAGCGTTGAGAACTCTAAGAAGAAGGTAGCGAAGAAGGCAGCCTAACTCCATCGTTCTCATAAACAGGCGAATATTCCCGGACGAGCAAAAGCCCCCTCATACACGGGATATGAGGGGGCTTTATATGTGGGCCTGAGCATGGGCTTTTATATCGGTATCGTATTATCCCGGTTTTCCGCTCGCATTCCTACGACCGATAATCTGCGTCCTCTGACAAGAACTCAGCGCCTGCATCGCCTACATCAGTTCATCCCAGAACCGCTGCTCTTTCCACGGGTCGCCTTCCATGTGATACCCGCGTATCTCCCAGAAGCCCGGACGATCATCTGTCATAAACTCCAGCCCGTTCACCCACTTTGCGCTCTTCCATCCGTAGCGCTTCGGCACCACCAGCCGCAGCGGTCCGCCGTGCGCTTCAGTAAGCGGCGCCCCGTCGTGCGCCCAGGCAAAGAGCACATCGTCATCGGTAATCACATCCAGCGCGAGATTTGTGGAGTATCCACCGTAGCAGTGCGCCATCACATGCGTCGTATCAGGGCTTGGCTTGATGAGCTTCATCACCTCGTTAAATGCCACGCCCTCCCAAGTGTTCTGCAGCTTGCTCCATTGCGTTACACAGTGAAACTCCGCCTCCAAATTAATCTTAGGCAGGGAAGTAAACTGCTCCCAGTTCAGCGTAATCTCCTCTTCCACATGCCCGAATATTCTGAACTTCCAAGTGTCCAGGCTAATTCGGGGTGTAGGTCCGTATGTCAATATTGGGAACTTCTCGGTAACGAATTGACCCGGCGGCGCATCCGGTTGCACAGTCGGCATGCGCCTGCGGTTAATTCGTCCCAGTTTTTTGAGCATATTATGTCCTCCGCTAAGTGTTGTTCGTACATACATTTAGATGAACATTGCAGTTAATCGGATTTACCACACCACGATATAGTGTACACTAATTTCCGCAGGCGAATATCTCCCTCGTCCTGTCTATCCATTAGTTCCGGAGCAGGTATGAACGAGCATATTGAAGAGATATTGCGCGGCGCGTATGACTTGCATGTCCACGCCGCACCGGACGGCAGCCGTCAACGTCGCTTGGATGCGCTTGAAGTCGCGCGCTATGCCTATGAAGCCGAAATGGGCGGGTTCGTCCTTAAGTCGCACGACTACAACACCGCGCCTCTTACATACGCGCTCAATCAGATGTATCCGGGCCTGCGCGTGTTTGGCGCAATCACGCTCAATTGCTCCGTAGGCGGCGTCAATCCTGATGCCGTGCAGGTCGCCGCCGACTTGGGCGCGCAAGTGGTTTGGATGCCCACATTCACAGCCGACTTTTGGCTGCGCGGTCAGGGCAGGGAAGGTATTCGAGTAACGGAAAACGACGGCAGCCTGCGCAAACCAGTTCACGAAGTTTTGGAAATCATTGCCGCCAACGACATGACGCTTGCGTCAGGACACATATCTCCGGTGGAAGCCATCGCGCTTTTCACGGCAGCTCGCGATCACGGCGTTCAGCGGATGATTGCTACTCACCCGGATGGCACAGCATCGTTGGAAGAGCAGCGCTGCCTGATTGCCCTCGGCGCGTATGCAGAATACACATTCCTGTCCTGTATGCCGTCCCACGCACGCAGAACTCCGCAGCAGATAGCCGAAACTATTCGCAAGCTGGGCGTCGGCAGCTGTATCTTAACAACCGACTTCGGTCAATGGATGAACCCGCCGCCTGCCGAAGGCATGCGTATGGCAATTGCCGCGCTTCTTGACGTCGGCATGACGCCCGAAGAAGTAACCATGCTGGTGAAAGGAAACCCGGCTCAGCTAGTCATCTGATGTGGATCCAAAGTAATCACTTAACTCCATATTACCACATCACGGCTTGATAACTTACGCAGTCCGCATCTCTCCGACAAACCTCAAAACCTCAATACTAATGCGACCGATGCGGCATACCTACGGCAAATTCGGCAGCACCTCTTCGCTCATCAGCGTCATCGCGTCCAGCCACTTTTGCCTGTCCTCCTCCCAGTCATGACACAGCATTAACAGAGTTCCGAACCCGCCAACATCATCGTGCAGTTTGCGCAGCTTGTACGTTACTTCCTCAGGATCGCCCACAACCCACAAGTTCTCGAGCATATACTCCGGCGTCAACTCCTCGTCCGGCATGTCGGAGTTCGTCTTCAGTCCGGCAAGCCCTCTGCCACTGCCGAGCAGCGGAATCCAGTAGTCCACGAAGAAGCGCCCGAAAGTGTTCAGCGCATCTTCACGCGCCTTATCACCGTCCTCAGCCACATACACCTCACGCGAGATACGCCAATCTCCGCGCGAGGCATTGATGTCGCTCTTTGCGGCGCCCTTTGCCACCACCTGCCAGTGACTCGGCAGGAATGTGTCAAGCAGGAAGCAAGTACTCAGTGGCATCCAGCCGCGCTCGCCCACAATTTCCAGAGTGCCTGAGAACGGACTGCTGCCCGCCACTGCGATGGGTGGGTGCGGCTTCTGATACGGCGTCATGTGAAAGCCGAGTCTGCGCTCAGGCACAGCCTCAGGCAGCCTGCCGTCGTAGAACCTGCTGTCGTACTCGAACGGCTTGCCTTCCCATATCTTCAGGATGATGTCCATCGCCTCATACAGCCGCTCGCGAGGCTCTCCCTGTTCCGTATCCAGTCCGAACAGCTCCGTATCGGTCGATGGTCCCCCCGAGCCTATCCCCATGTAAATCCGTCCCTTTGCCATGTGATCCAGCATCGCAATGCGGTGCGCCACATGTGCCGGATGATGATAGTGCAGCAGCGACACCCCAGTGCCGAACTTCATCTGCTCCGTAACTCCCAGCGCCCTTGCGATGAACAGCTCAGGCGAAGGCATATTCTCCCATGGCAGAGTGAAGTGTTCTCCAATCCAAGCCTCGCTGAATCCAAGCCTGTCGGCGTGTGCCATCAGTTCAAGGTCTTCCTGATAAGTCTCGGCGTGCGGACGGTGTGGGTAGTGCAGGGGCATCAAGAAAAGCCCGAGTTTCATAGATTCCTCTCTTTGAATTGAACGGTGTGAAGCAAATCGGAATCGTTCTGTGAACTTCGCTGTAATACGAATCTCACTGCGCGGCTTTACCTGCGTTCTTAACCGGAGCCGGATGCGGAAATCCACATTAATTCCGTCTGCAAATCTTAACATATACAGACAGATATAAGGCAAAATCTAAATCTGTTCATCCCTTGTATTCTATTCGTTCTCGCAACTTGTGGTATATTCTTGTGCGAAACAATCAAATCAATTAGCATTTGCGAGCGGAAAGAATATGACAAAAGGGCTGCTGTACGGCGTGCGCGTTCTGGAACTGGGTGAGGGTGTGGCAGCTCCCTATTGCGGAAAGATTCTCGCAAACTTTGGCGCTGATGTTATCAAAGTGGAATCCCTTCAAGGCGACATCGCCCGCCGTATGGGACCATTCCCCGGCGATAACGCTCATCCCGAAAAGAGCGGCATATTCTTGGCTCTTAATGCCAATAAATATGGTATATCGCTCGACATCAACTCTGATGAAGGCGTCAACGCCATGCGCGGGCTTGCAGCCTCAGCCGACATTATCATTGAAAGTATGCCTTCCGGCTGGCTTGATGATAATCGGCTCAACTATGGTTCGCTGACTTCACAAAACCCGTCTCTTATAATGACATCCCTGTCATCGTTCGGCGCTTGGGGACCTTACGCCGGATACAAATTGACCGACCTGACCCTGTTCCAAATGAGCGGTCAAGCTCACAGCCTCCTGGGTCCAGTCCCCGCTCCTGACAGCCAGCCGCCTATACGCGCCGGCGGTCATCAGGCGGAGCTGGTTGCAGGCATGTCTGCGGCGACCGCAACTTTTATGGCGCTCTTTCGCAGGCGCATAAGCGGCGACGGCTGTCATATAGAAGCGTCTGCATACGAAGCGATGGCTACGCAGCTCATAAGCGCGCTTGCAGGCTGCGCCTTCGGCAATCCTCCGCCTTCGCGCTCGCTTTCCGATGTGCAAGAAGCCGCTACGGGCGGAGTCGTGTCCGCAGTTGGCGGCATATTGCCGTGCAGCGACGGGTATGTCGCAATATCCCCGCGCGAGGATGCGCAGTGGCAGCGCTGGGTCGAGCTTATGGGCAATCCGAACTGGGCGAGCGAATCACGCTTCCTAACACGCGAAGGCAGAGAGAGCAACTTCACCGAGTTGTGGAAACTGGTTGGCGAATGGACTAAGCGGCGTTCCAAGCATGATGTCGCTCGCATGGGACAGGAACGGCGCATACCCTGTTTCCCCGTTAACACCGTTCAAGACCTGTTCAACGACATTCACTTGAAGGAACGCGAATTCTTCACGACCATTGAGCATCCGATAGCAGGGTCGCTCCAGTACCCCGGTGTACCGTACCGCTTCTCGAACACGTCCCTGCCCATATCAGAGCGTCCCGCACCGCTGCTTGGACAGCACAACGACATCTTTTTGAGCGAGCTTACTGACGAATGAACGCAGCTTCGAATAACCTGCCTTTAGAGGGCGTGCGCGTACTAGATCTTAGCTGGATTATTGCCGGCCCAACGGCGACGCGTTTTCTCGCCATGATGGGTGCGGAAGTCATCAAAGTGGGCAGTGCGCGCCGTCCCGATCCATCCACTCGCGGCGCACCCTTTCAGACATACAATCAGTCTAAGCTGTATGCAGCGCTCAACATCTCTCGTCCACAAGGCTTGGAACTTGCGATGCGTCTGGTCTCCGTATCTGACATCGTCATAGAAAACTTCGCAGCAGGTGTCATCGAAAGGCTTGGGCTTGGTTATGACGCGCTCAGGCAGATAAAACCCGACATTATCATGCTCTCATCTTCCGGCACCGGACACTCAGGGCCGGACAAGGACTATGTAGCCTACGGCAGCCTGCTGCAATACTACACCGGCTGGAACGCCATATCCGGCTATCCGAACTCGGAGCCAATCAAGGGAGGGCTTTGGGCAGATCCTTGGGTGGGTATGGAACTTGCGATGGTCGCCGCTGCCGCGCTTAGCCACCGCGCATCCACCGGTCAAGGCAACTACATTGATTTCTCGATGGCGGAAGCCCTCACCGCAAGCATTCCGGAAGCGCTGCTCGACTATCAGATGAATGACCGCATACCTGAACCCATGGGCAATGACGACAAGCATCACGCGCCCCACAATGTTTATCGCTGTAAGGGCGAGGATCGGTGGATTGCCATTGCAGTCGCCAGTAATGAGGAATGGAGAACGCTCTGCGCCGTTATCAACAGACCTGACCTGTTGGAAGACTCCGATATGAGCGAGACGCAGGGCAGGCAGGAAAATCATATCAGGGTTGATGCCGCAATCAGTGAATGGACTCAGCAGCACAAAGATTACGAAGCGATGCACATTTTGCAGAACGCAGGCATATCTGCAGCGCCGTATCTAAGTCCTCAGGGCGTATTCAACGACCCTCAGCTGCGTGAAGGCGGTTTCTTTACTGAACGCACTGCAAACGATGGCAGTTCGCGTATCCTGCCGTCTCTGGGCTGGCGATTCTCCAACGGCCCCGCACCCCGAATTACCGCTGCCCCCGTGCTCGGTGAACACAACGGCTATGTGTACAAGGAACTGCTGGGACTGGCTGCTGGTGAAATCGAGCGGCTGGTCAATGAGCAGATAATCTATTGAGGCGTGTCGTGTGTCATCCAAATAAAGGATTGGTGGTAAGACGATTGGTGGTAAATTGCCCATGTTTGTGAGAATGTACGGTGAGCCGGAAAGGTCAGCAGAGTATCATGGGTATGGGATATGGCATTTCTGGCACGAAAATGAAACCCTTGTTGCGGTAGGAAAAGCTGCGGTAGGAAAACTTTGCACATGATAATAATTGATGCGCTTCACAAGTATCTGTACCGCATTCGTCTCTCCGCATCAAGACGAATCGCCCTAAAAACCCTGCCGGTCATAGCGGCAATTTCGCTTTTATCCGTCGGTGCAGCTCACGCAGCGCCGCCCCCGCAGCTCGGTCATCTTAATGTTCGCATAGACCGTATTACTCTGCGGGACGGCTTCGATGATCAACTGCGAACCGCTTTCGATCGCGGAGCAAAACTAATCGCCGAAGTCGAGTTCACCGACCTGCGCGACAAAGATTCTGTCCCTGAAAATTCGCCCGAATACGAAGTGCCTTACATCTTGAAGTTCACAATCGGAAACAGCAAAGAAGGCACTATCTACGACAGCAGCCAATATCCGCATTATCTGAAGCAGGTCGCGCTTGCCCCTGCGGAGTCCGCAAAAGCGGAAATCGTATGGAATGTGCCTTACGACTTCCCCGTAGATGATTATAAGTTCCGGGTCAACATTGGCTTTGCAGACAACCCCGATGTCATAGAACAATACTCAGAGCGCGATTTACGAATAATTGAGAGTCCTAGGTATATATTCAGATCACACGATAAATGGGACTTCGGCGAAGTATTTGACGAAGAAATCCCACGCACTGAACAGATATTTATCGCTCCACGCAACCCTGACGCAGGAGACTTCACTTGGCGCGTTACCAAATGGCCAACAGAATGGCTGGAACTGACTGAACCCGCGCTCGACCCTGTTGACTCGTCCAGATCGATTGAGATTACCAACGCCGGCTTTCTTCGGCTCCGCGTAATCAAAACGGTTCTTTTCGGCGAATTCACCGGTGAAATCGTCATAACTTCAAACGCCGCCGAGTTTAAGATACCTGTTACCGCCAGCATCAAAAGATACCCGTCCGGCATAATTGAGGGTTTCGAGGTCAGTCCTAAAGAGGTGTTAGTCGGCGATGAAATTGACTTCAGCTACAGCGTAAATAACGATGGCCGCACCGATCTGCTCTACCGTGTCAGCTTCGTTGTGCGCGACCAGTTCGACACGCTCATATACGACTCTGGCGTCTCCGATGAAGACGAAATCTTCGAGCTTGCAGATGGAGAAACTTCCGGCGTCCGTACCTTCACATGGCAAGTGCCGTCCGACTCAGTAAGCGGTGAGTACAAGGTAGGCATTAGACTCCGCAACGCCTATGAACAAGATTCCCAGCTGTACCATTCCATCGAAACCGCGAATGCAAACGCCGGGTCATTCACCGTTCTGAAGGGCTCCATGCTTAGCGTGTCGCCTGCTGAATGGCAGTTCGGATCAGTCTTCGGACAAGGTAGCCAAATGCAAGTCGCAACCTTCAGAGTAGCGAACGACGGCAGACCACCGCTCGAGTGGGAGGTTCATTCGATTCCCGAGTGGACTAAGCTAGAAACCCCAAGCAGACGTACACGGCAATTGAACGATGGCATAGTGGTGCTTCGACTCAAAGACGATGTTTCGCCCGGCAAGTACACCGGAACTCTCGTAATTCATTCCAACGGAGGCGAATTCAGCGCTCCTTTGGCAGTCAACTTCGTATCGCCGGGCGTAAATCGTACCCCAACAATCATTCCTACACCGGTGCTTATCGCAGCGCACACAGCCACCGCCACGAACACGCCGCGACCCAGCCCAACGCCAACCAGCACCCAGACGCCAGAGCCTACCGCAACCCATACGCCCACCGCCACGAACACGCCGCGACCCAGCCCAACGCCAACCAGCACCCAGACGCCAGAGCCTACCGCAACCCATACGCCCACCGCCACGAACACGCCGCAGCCCAGCCCAACAGCAGCCAACACCCCAACGCCCAAGCCTGCCGCAGCCCGCACAGCCACGCTCACGCTCACGCCCACGCTCACGAATATACCGCAGCCCAGCCCAACGGCAGCCAACACCCCAACGCCCAAGCCTGCCGCAGCCCGCACAGCCACGCTCACGCTCACGCCCACGCTCACGAATATACCGCAGCCCAGCCCAACAGCAGCCAACACTCCACTCACGGCAGCCGTTGCGACTGGCACACCGGAGGCACAACCAACAGAATTGCCCCCGGGGGCGACGGAAAAGCCGCCGGGAGGAGCATGCAGCGAGTCGCCGAAACTGCTGTCGCCTATGTCATCCTTCGCAAACTTGGCGACGCTGCTTATGCCCCTTGTGCTTATCAGAGGAGTTAAATGGACACGCAGTCGGCGCAGCGGCAGCCCCTAGCCGCAGCCGCTCATCACGATACTGCCCGTCAGCCATTATCTGCGAGAAAAACTTGACACAGGCTTCGCATAACCGATAACCTATTTGTGAGAACATTTACAATCAAGGTCAAAGGCTACGACGGAGCCGAGTAAGAGGTGTGCATCCGGCACAGCGAGTCTGGTGCGGTGCGATGGGTTCGCCCATAAACCGCGTGGTGAGAGCAGACGCACAGGATAGCCTCCGAAAATCCCTCCCGAGCCGCGCACCGAAATTTCGCGTCCTGTAAATTAACCGCCTGTATATTCACAGCGCATAAGAACATTTTCAGAACGAGAGAGTAGGCTGCGACGGATTCGCCCGACGTTATATGGGCGGGGGTATGAACACGTACTCCAATGAGCGCACCGCGCGCAGCTTTCTGCCGTGCCGGTGAAGCAGGGTGGTACCGCGAGCCGTCAAATTTCATCTGATATGATACTTTTGAACGCCCGTCCCTATTATTTGGGGCGGGCGTTTTGCTTTCCCGTATTAATCCCTCTGCTTGAAATTGAAGCGATTCGGATTGGGAATTCGTATAAACAAACCGGCGCCTATATCTTTGCAAACCGATTACTCAGACGCTTTCGACCGACATATAGAACAACGACCGCAAGGAGCATATACCGCAATGTCAATCCTAACCCTTTACGACACCACGCTGCGGGATGGAACGCAGGGAGAAGGCATATCACTCTCGGTTACCGACAAGATAGCTATTTGCCGCAGGCTTGACGAACTCGGAGTTCACTACATAGAAGGGGGCTGGCCCGGATCCAATCCGCGCGACGCAGAATTCTTCGAGCGCGCCAAATCTCTGCGCCTTGACAATGCCATCCTTACTGCATTCGGCAGTACGCGCCGCGCCAACATCAACGCCCACGAGGACGCTAACATCGCTGCGCTGCTAGAAGCAGAAACACCCGTAGTAACGCTGGTCGGCAAGAGCTGGGATTTGCATGTTACGCGTGTACTCGAAACATCACTCGAAGAAAACCTCGCGATGATCTCCGATTCAGTAGCCTATCTGACAGGACGCGGCAGACGCGTCTTCTTCGATGCGGAGCACTTCTTCGACGGTTACAAAGCAAATGCCGGCTACGCTATTCAAGCGGTGCAGGCCGCTGCGGTTGCAGGCGCTGAGTGCGTGGTGCTGTGCGATACCAATGGCGGCATGATGCCGGACGAAATCGCCGCAATTGTGCATCAGGTACGCCAGCGCACTAATGTGGAACTCGGCATTCACACCCACAACGACGCCGACTTGGCAGTCGCAGGCGCAATCGCCGCAGTCCGCGCCGGTGCGACCCAAGTCCAAGGCACGATGAACGGCTACGGCGAACGCTGCGGAAACGCCAACCTCGTATCGCTCATCGCCAATCTCAAACTCAAACTGGGTATCGACTGCGTTACCGACGAGCAGCTTGCCTCCCTCACTGACGTCAGCCGATACGTCGCCGAAGTCGCCAATATGCCCACTGTCAGCTCCCAGCCTTATGTGGGACACAGCGCATTCGCGCACAAGGGCGGCTTGCACGCCTCAGCAGTTTCCAAAGTGGAACACAGCTACCAGCACATACAGCCGCGCAGCATCGGTAACGACAAGCGGGTTCTGGTATCAGACCTCTCCGGACGCGGCAATATACTTTGGAAAGCGCGCGAAATCTGCCCGGATGTATCCCTAACCCAGATGCAGGCGCGCCAGTTGCTGGAAGAGATAAAGAACCGTGAAAACAAAGGCTTTCAGTATGAGGGTGCAGAGGCTTCATTTGAACTGTTGGTGCGTCGCATGCAGCCCAACTACATACCGCCGTTTTCGCTGGTAGATTTCGTTTCCATGGTCGAGAAGCGGTCAGATGACGCAGACACTGATGACATCAGTTCGCAGGTGATGCTTAAGGTATGCGTTGACGACAATGTGATGCACACCGCCGCAGAAGGCAACGGTCCCGTCAACGCGCTCGACCACGCTCTGAGAAAGGCTCTGGAGCCGTTTTACCCCGACCTGCAAGAGGTGCGTCTGCTCGACTACAAAGTTCGCGTTGTTGATCAAGGGAGTGGAACCGGCTCAATAGTGCGCGTTCTCATAGAATCTACCGACAGTCAGCGCACTTGGAGCACCGTAGGCTCATCTGAGAACATCATCGAGGCAAGCTGGTATGCTCTGTCGGACAGCCTAGAGTACTGGCTTGCGCGTGAACGCGTCGCCGCGGTCGTGTGATGTGGGTTACCGTGCTCATTAAGGTGCTTATCAAGGTAATTATACATGCCGTTGTGCGCTTACGCTCTCTGTCATATACTGCTTGCATCATCGCACACGAATCAGGGAGGTCTCCACAATGGAACTCGGATACTTTACGATGCCTCTGCACCCGCCCGAATCAGATGTAGCGCAGACATTGAAAGACGACCTTGAACAGCTCGTCGTACTGGATGAGCTGGGGTACAGCGAAGCATGGATAGGCGAGCACTTCACATCGGTATGGGAGAATATCCCTGCGCCTGACCTGTTCATTGCCAATGCGCTCGGCAAAACAAAGAACATTCGGCTCGGCACAGGCGTAACCTGCATGCCCAACCATAACCCTTTCATGATTGCTCACCGAATCGCACAGCTCGACCAAATGGCGCAAGGACGATTCATGTGGGGCGTAGGCTCAGGTGGGTTCGTCGGCGATTTCACCGTATTCGGCTTCGACCCTGAATCCGGTGAACATCGCGGTATGGCGCGCGACTCCGTAGAGGTCATTCTCAAAATATGGGACGACCCGAAGCCCGGCGTCTATGAGCACAAGTTCTGGCGCTTCACCATACCTGAACCCGTGGAAGAGGTCGGCCTTGCTTTTCACCTCAAACCATATCAGAAACCGCACCCGCCCATCGGCGTCGCGGGTGTATCCCCAAAGTCCGAAACTCTGTTTCTAGCAGGGGAGCGCGGCTGGATTCCGATGAGTATCAACCTCGTTCCGGTGCATCAGCTTGCGACGCACTGGGACAGCGTAGCTGAGGGCGCGGCGCGTTCAGGACGCACCCCCGACCGAAGCCAATGGCGCATCGCTCGCGAAGTCTATGTCGCCGAATCCACCGAGCAGGCGCGCAAAGACATGCTGGAAGGTGTATTCGCCCGCGACTTCAACCAGTATTTCAAGCCGCTTCTGTCGCACATGGGGCAGCTCGGCTTGATGAAGACCGACCCCGACATGCCGGACGAAGAAGTTACACCCGAATACCTGCTGGACAACATTTGGATAGTGGGCAGCCCCGATGAGGTAGCGGATATTATTCGTTACATCTACGAGCAGGTCGGCGGCTTCGGCACTCTGCTTGCTATGGGACACGAATGGCAGCCCAGAGATAAGTGGCTGCGCTCGATGACGCTGCTCAAAGAAGAAGTTCTGCCGAAATTGGCAGATCTTGATTGACGCATATACGCGAAAGACGAATACACGCGAAAATAGACGAACGCTTGGGGCTTGAGGAAGGACGAAACAGCGCATGAAGCAGGGAGAGCTTGTCGCGGCTCGGATGAGTGGAGGCATCACCATTGCAAGAGTATTGGAGGTGGACGCGTCAAGAGTGCGCGTGGCAGTCCGTCGCAAAAAAGAGGCTCGCCTCCCGTCTGAGCGCATCGTCCTGACAACCCAAATCTTCGCGAATGGCGATGAAGAAATTGCTGATTTTCGCCGGCAGAGTGAAGACATCGCAGACACGGTGGACATATCTGAACTTTGGGAGGTCGTCTGCGACGAACAGATTGCCCTGCCATTCGAAGACCTTTCCGAGCTGTATTGGGGCGCAGACGCCAGCGCGGCGCAGAGAGTCGCGCTTCTGATTTGCCTAGACAAGGATTCCCTGTACTTCGAGTCTGGCAAAGAAGGCTACGCTCCACGCAAGCCGTCAGCCGTCCAGGAGACGCTTGCTCGCCGCAAACGACAGGCGCAGCAGTCCGCGGAAGCAGATGAACTCCTCGCCTGCCTTGAGACGGGAAGTCTGCATCCCACGCTCACTTCGCACCAACAGATGCTGATGGACAGCATCCGCAGCTACGTTGTGTTCGGCGATGATTACACACGCAGCGCGCTCGTCAAAACACTGCTAAACAAGATGGAACGCAAGACCGGAAACTTGCAGCGTCTCGCGTTTAATGTACTTGTATCCTGTGGCGAATTAGACCCGGATGAGCCGCTTGAACTGATGCGAGAGGATATTGCAGAGGCGTTCTCCGCCGATGCGCTCGCCGCCGCCGAATCTGTCGAAGAGTCCGAGCTGCTGTCTGACCCTAACCGTGTTGACCTAACTGCGCTGCAAACCTTCACAATAGACGACTCTGATACGCAAGACAGAGACGATGCGCTGTCTCTGGAACTAATCCAACCTGAGGATGGCTGTCAGAGAAAATATCGTATCGGCGTACACATCACCGATGCAGGCGCGCTCATCCCGCAAGGCAGCGCATTAGACGAAGAGGCTAATCGCCGCATGGCAAGCCTGTATATACCGGATCGCAAGATACCGATGCTGCCAACCGCCATATCTCACGACAAAGGCAGCTTAGAGGCGGGCAGGCGTCGTGCTGCGCTCAGTTTGCTCGCAGACATCAGCGCGGACGGCGAAATACTGCGGTCCGAAGTCAAGCCGTCTGTCATAATCAGTAACGCCGCACTGTCTTACGACGAAGCCGACAACGCAATTTCAGACGCGCGCCACGATAATCATGACTTGCTGGCAAACCTGCACAGTTTGGCGCAGGCGCTAAAGCGACGCCGCGAAGATGCGGGCGCAGTTAACATCGACAGGCCCGAACTGCTTATTAAAGTCATATCGCCTAACGATGTTCAGGTAAAAGTGATAGAGCGCGCCTCGCCCGCTCGCCAAATGGTCGCCGAATGTATGGTGTTATGCAACTCGCTTCTGGCGTCATTCTGCCGAGACCATGATATTCCAGCATCCTATCGTTCTCAGTCCGCTCCCGACTTCACGGATCTCGGCGCAGGGCTGCCGCCGGGAGTGGATGTCGGAGACGGCGCACTGCGTCAATACCTGATGATGCGCCGTTTCGCTCCGGCAGAAACACGTACATCACCCGCCCCGCATGGCGGACTTGGCGTGTCCGCATACATACAAGCCACATCTCCGTTGCGCCGATACCCGGACATGGTAATGCAGCGCCAAATAGCCCACTATCTCACTGCAGGCGAACCGCTGTACGGCGAGGAGGAAATATCCAGTGTAGCAGCGCGAGCCGACGTGCAGCTTCGCGCCATGAGCAAGCTCGAGGATGAACGCCGCCGATACTGGCTGCTGAAGTTCTTCAAGCTGCGATTAGAACATGCGCCCAAAGCTGATGAAAGCGCAGAAAGCTCAAGCATCTATAATGCCATAGTGCTCGAAAACCAGCCCAGACGCTCTGCAATGCTGGAGCTGGCGGACTACCCGTTTAGAGCGCGCGTGCGCCTGCCCGATGCGGTAAATCCCGGCGACACCGTAACTTTACGCTTGCACAGCATCGATCTGTGGGAGAAGCGAGCCAACTTCATCCATGCGCCGGACGAGTAGGCTGCAATATCCGGTGAGATAGGTGAGATATAGGGTATCTTGGCTGCTGGGCATACTTTCTATTATGCCGTATATGCCTCAAAGACTATCCGATTACAGCCCCGGTATCTCCCCGGGCATATAATGCTCCGCCTTAAACACAGCATTACCCTCCCCAAAAGGACCTTGTGAAAAGTCCGGGTTGATGTATTCCCACACTACCTCGCCTTCGGGCGTAACTTGGAATATCCGTCCGAAGAAACCTTCTGCTATTAGCGTGTTCCCGTTTGGCAAACGCCGCGCACCGGAGACAATGTTGCTGTGGAAGTTCAGTGAAGGGCTGTCCTGATACTCCCAGACAATTTCATTTGAGGATGGGTCAACTTCGATTACCCGCGAATATGTGAAAGCCGAATCGCGCCTGTGTGTGCCGTTGTCGAAAATGAGCACATTGCCATTTGGCAGCATAGAGGGGTCGTGCTGCTGCGCCAGCACATCGCCTCCCAGCTTCCATTCGAAATACCCTGTCGCCTTGTCGATGATGCCGACCGTCGATATGCTCCTGAAGCTGACCATCACACGATTGTCGGGCAGCGGCACGACCGTATTCCCATGCGTCCAGTTCTCGCGCGGATCGTTGAATGTGAGTATTTCCGTCTCCACATCCAAATGCTCGTGCGCGCGCCACTCCCAAATACGGTTGCCCTCTGCATCCACCTCCACAATCTCGTCAGCCCACATACTGTTGCCGTCTTCTAACGGAATACCGCCTTTCACCTGTGCCTCGATATCAGGAGGCACGGCGTAAAGCCCCAAATATATTGCGCCGCCTGATTTGGTGCGGCGCGCGTCGTGATGGTGCATCGGGTCGCGGTATTCCCACAGAACATTTCCATGCCAGTCGGCGACAAGTATCGCTCCGCCCTTCAAGATTTCCCACGCCGGGAAGGGCAGCGGAGTTTCGTCCACGACCCTGCCGCCGTAGAATAGATTGCCGTCCGGCAGCAGATAACCCCAAAAAGCAGGCGGATACGGCATCTGCCATTTGTGAATGACATTGCCGTGCAGGTCTATCAACAGCGGCTCTCCCGATCCAAACACCGGTGTGTACAGAACATAGCCCGGACAGGCGCGCTCCTCATCCAGCGCAGTAATGCCAAGGCGCATTGTACGGCGTCGCGTCTGTTGGTCTATGGAAGTCAAAGCAAACCTCCGAGATTCCTAGATAAGTAAGCGTGGGAATGGATAATTGAAGAATATCGTCGAAGTGGTCGAGATTGAATCGGCGACCTCCTGCTCCCAAAGCAGGAACACACAAGAAAAGCGGTACAGCCGCCAAAATCAATAATACTGTAGCCGCGATATGCGACGCAATATAAGAACAAACGAGCAGCGCGAATAACAAGGCTGCACCGGCACATCACGGCATAGTCGTTTCCGCGCGCGCAGTTGTGGCGCGCTATTCTGCATCAGGGTTTCAGCATCGTAGATGTCGTTTCCGCGCGCGCAGTTGTGGCGCAGTATCCGAGATGAACACTATCCAGGCATCTCTATATTTTCGGTGCAGTTTGAAATCTGCTAGACACGACCGCTGTGATGGTGCATAATCCAACCCATCTAATCTGACGGATTGTATTCGCTAGACGCCAATGCTATATGGCGGAGAAAGAGGGATGTTTCCCAATGAAATCTATAACAACTGTTAAATGGACCATGCTCGCGCTTGCGGCTATCTTAATGGCGACCGTTCTCGCCTGTTCGAGCGAGCCTGTGGAAGTAGTCAAGGAAGTCGAAAAGATTGTCGAAAAAGAGGTGCCCGTAGAAGTCGTCAAAGAAGTCGAAGTCGAGAAGATTGTCGAAAAAGAAGTGCCTGTCGAAGTCGAAGTCGTCAAAGAAGTCGAAGTCGAAAAGATTGTAGAAGTAGTCAAGGAACCGGAACCGTCCGGCGAGATGCAGATGGAATCCGGTCCCCCAATCTACAAGATGGGCATATTCGCTGAGCCGATAACCAGAAATTACTGGAGCTACAATGGAGGCCCCGGAGGATCGGTCTGGACAGGCTATGTTCTCGGCGGAAACACCGATTCACTCTATGGTTATTCGGATCAGCGCTTTGACTGGATTCCGATCGTAGCGTCCGATTTCCCGACCGAATTGATTAAGGAAACAATGAATGGCACGGAGTTCTGGACATCGGAAGTCCCAATCAAAAATGGTATCCGGTGGAGCGATGGCGAGGAAGTTACGGCGGATGACATCGTATTCACCGTAAACACGGTTATCGATCTCGAGCTTGGTTCCGGCTGGGCGGGCACTGTTGACAGGGCGTTCCTTGACCACGTGGAAGCTCTCGACGATCACAGGCTGAAGGTGTACTTCAACGCAGCCGACAGCGAAGGAAACCCACAGACGCCGGGGCTGAGCGTGTGGCAGTTTGGATTAGGGTTCATGCCCATTATGCCCGAGCATTACTGGGCTTCTGTTGTGGAGGATGCGAAGAACGCCGGCGACTCTACTCAACAGATAGAGGCGCTGTTCGCTCATGTGCCCGATGGCGAACCCTCAATGGGCGGCTTTACTTTCAGCAAGTGGGAGCCCGGGGCGTTCTATGAAAATGACGCAGACCCGAACTACTCATGGAATGGAACTGTCATTACCGAATATGAAAATGGCGCCTATGCCGAAACCAGTGAGCGTCTTGGATATTCAGAATCGTACTACGGCGAACCTGAAGGCGCGAAATTACTCGAATACCAAATGGGACCCCATGTGGACAAGGCGCTGTTCAGCATCTACGGCAATCAGGACGCAGCAATACTCGCGCTTACCAACGGCGACGTTGACTACCTGTTCAACCCGCTCGGATTGGAAAAGGGTTTCCAGAATCGCATACAAGCTTCGCAAGACCTCATGATGGTATCGAACGCGGACAACGGGATGTTCTACATCGGGTTTAATAACCGAAAGTCGCCGTTCAGCTACAAAGAGTTCAGACAGGCAATAGCCACGCTCATTGACAAGGAATTCGTGTCCGAGACGATCCTGCAAGGCTCCACTATTCCCATGTACGCGCTTGTTCCTGAAGGAAACGGCTTCTGGCACAACTCGGATGTTCCCCAGTACGGCAAAGGGCTGAACAGGAGTGAACGCATAAGTGAAGCCGTCGAGCTGCTGAAAAGCGCGGGCTTCACCTTTGAGCAAGAGCCGGTGATGAGCGAGGACGGCAACTTCGTGGAAAAGCGCGGGATGGGGCTGAAGACTCCGGACGGCGTCGAAGTTACCGAGATCGAGTTGATGGCCCCAAGCCCGGGTTACGACCCGCTCAGAGCGACCTTCGCAATCTGGATTGAACGCTGGCTGCAGGACGCCGGTATTCCGGCGCGAGCCAACCTCGTAGGGTTTAATGTCTTGGTCAGCAAACTGCTAAGCGATACCATAACCGAAGATCTGGATATATGGATGCTGGGCTGGAGCCTATCGCTGTACCCGGACTATCTGGAGAACTTCTTCCACTCGCGCCACTCTCCGGAAAACCAGAAGGGAGGATATAACTTCGGTGGTTACTCCAACCCTGATTTCGACGAACAGGCTTTCGGTCTCCTGTCCGAAACGAGTATAGAGGGCGCGAGAGAGAAGGTATTCAAGATGCAGCAGTTCTTGGCTGAAGACCTGCCTTATGTGCCGCTGTTTACGATACCCAAGTTAGACACCTACAGGGCGTCAAAAGTGGAATACCCTTACACCGATGTCCTTGCCGGTCTGACCGGACAGGCTGGAATGCAGACCGTAGTGCTTATCAAGTAGCGGGGATATGACTCGGTATATTCTGAAAAGAACCGCACAAATCCTAATCACGCTGTTCGTGTTCCTCTCGATTGTCTTCTTCGTGGTGAACGCGCAGCCGGGAGATGTCAGCAACCTGTATGCGTTCGACCCAAGTCTGCCGCCGGAGACTCGTGAGGAGCTTCGAGCCCTTTTTGGTGTCGATGAGCCGCTGTGGAAACAGTACCTGACTCATATCAGGAACACGCTTACCGGCAACTTTGGGATTTCGTTTAGCCACTATCCGAGAAGCGTCTCAGATGTCATCGCCGAACGGCTGCCAAGGACTGTGGTGCTGTTCATGACCGCGACGGTAATATCGTTCTATCTGGGCTTCGTGCTCGGCAAGATTATCGCTTGGCGCAGAGGAAGCTGGACCGAATACACCTCTACCATAGGAGGCGTAACGCTGTACACAGTGTTCACGCCTTGGTTCGGTCTGATGATGATATGGCTGTTCGCATTCAAGGCAGGCTGGTTCCCCATCGGCAAGTTCCTTGATCCCGTCGTCTGGAATGACGCGCCCACTGACGCCAACACGATATTCAACCGGATGCTCCTCACGGCAGTCGCGGTCTCCGTAATAACCTTCTTGGCATTTCTAGGCACAGCCAAGAGGCGAGGGTTCACCCCAACCGCCATAAGAATCGGGGCAGCAGCAGGCTCGCTCCTCGCCGCGCTTGCAGTGTGGATGCTCAGTGGAACCGGGTATCTGATGTGGGATATAGTCAGGCATATGGCGCTGCCAGTCATCACTATGGCGCTGATAAGCTTCGCAGGTACTATGCTCCTTACACGCAACAGCATGTTGGAGACGATGAGAGAGGACTATGTTACTGCCGCCCGCGCAAAGGGCTTGCCCGAGAAGGATGTCCGGGACAAGCATGTTGCGCGCAACGCGCTTCTGCCAGTGGTTACGAGCCTAGTATTCAGCCTCGCATTTGCTGTTGACGGCGGCGTAATCATAGAGTCTGTATTCTCTTGGCCTGGCATGGGGCAGACCCTCGTGTCAGCATCCGTTTCCGAAGACCTTCCCCTTGCGGTTGGCGCGTTTGTGTTCGTGGGGGTATTCGCATTAGTGGCGCATCTGGCGGCGGACATCCTCTATGTCTATCTGGATCCAAGGATACGGTACTGATGTCCGCGCAAAACCAAGCTTGGCATCCCGAAAACCCGCCTGACACCAGTTCTATCTGGAAGGCGCGCATCATTCTCGCAGGCAGAAGTTTCAGACAGAACTTTTCCCTCTTCCTGAGAGCGCGGATCGGTGTCGTCGGGTTGGCAGTTATAATATTTTACGCTCTGCTCGCCATTATGCACCCCATATTGATGAATACTGTGTGGGACAAGAGTATTTACGACCCGGTGATCGGCTACTCGTTCGACACGCTCGAACAACCTGCGCCGCCAAGCCTGCGACACCCGCTCGGAACAGACCCGCTCGGAAGAGACATTCTTAGCCAGCTGATGTACAGTGCTAGGTCGGAGTTTCTACTCGGTATGTTAGCCGCGATAGTAACGGTTACGATAGGCACTACGGTAGGAGCGGTTACGGCATACTTTGGCGGTATAGTGGACACTTTGCTCATGCGCCTGGCGGATATAATGATAATGATGCCGGGCATAAGCGTGCTGATAGTGTTGAGTGCGCTCATAGGAGTGGAACACTTCGAGCTTGCGCTGATAATAGGAGTCCTCTCCGGCTTTGGCGGAGTCGGAATAGTCCTGAAATCACAAGCGCTTACAGTAGTTGTAAAGCCGTACATAGATGCCGCAAGAATAGCGGGCGGCGGACACTTTCACATCATCTTCGTGCACATAGTCCCCAACCTGTTGCCGCTCTCGTTCCTGTATATGATGTTCACGGTAACGAGCGCGATATTCTCCGAAGCAGTGCTCAGTTTCCTCGGCTTGCTGGACATTCGGATGAGCTGGGGACTGATGATACATACCACCGAATCTGCCGGTTATCTGCTCCAAGTAACCGACTACTGGTGGCTAATCTTTCCCGCCAGCCTTTCAATAACGCTGCTGTGTTCGTCCTTTTATCTGGTCGGCCGCTCTTTGGACGAGATAATTAACCCAAGATTGAGGCGCTCATGAATGGGATGAACAACGCAGATCTTGGAAGTCCTATTCTTGAAGTCCAAGATCTCCGGATGATATACAACACAAGTGAGGGCGCGGTGCGCGCCATAGACGGTGTCTCTTTCTCTGTGCGAAGAGGGCAGGCGCTGGGACTGGTCGGCGAATCAGGATGCGGCAAATCGTCCGTAGCTATCACGCTGCTGAGGGTGTTGCCCGAAAATGCCGTCATCCTTGGCGGCAAAGTGATTCTGGACGGCGTGGACATCATGCAGCTGCCTGAGGAACAAATGAGAGAGCTGCGCTGGGCACGCGTCTCCATGGTGTTTCAAGCCGCTATGAACTCCCTAAATCCGGTCTATCGAGTGGGCGAGCAGATAGTCGAGGCGTTGGAGCGCCATGTCGAATCCGCAAACCTAGACGCTATGGAACGGGTGCGAGAGCTATACGACCTTGTAAGTCTGGATCACGCCTACATATCGCGCTATCCGCACCAGTACAGCGGTGGCATGAAGCAGAGAGCGATAATCGCGATGGCGCTGGCATGCGAGCCGGACGTAATCATCGCCGATGAGCCGACCACTGCGCTGGATGTAATCGTGCAGGACCACATCCTGCGGGAAATGAAGAAAGTCCAGAGCCAACTCGACATGGGGATGATATACATATCGCACGATATGGCGGTCATCGCAGAAGTCAGCGACGTGGTGGGGGTAATGTACGCGGGCAAAATCGTAGAGTTCGGAGACACCGAGGGAGTGTTCAACAGTCCGATACACCCATACACGCGCGCGCTTATGTCTGCTTTTCCAAGCGTTACCGGCGAGAAGCGTGAACTGGCTACGCTCGGCGGCGAACCGCCCAATCTGCTGGATCCACCGCCGGGTTGCAGATTTCATCCGCGCTGCCCATACGCGACCGAAGAGTGCCGAACTCAAGAACCGCCTATCGTACGCAAGGGCGAGAGATGGGCGGCGTGCTGGAATCCGCAGGAGTAGTTGGAATGATCGAAACCGATAAGTCCTCCGCGGAGATCCCCCTGCTCAGAGTGCAAGGGCTGAAGATGCACTTTCCCGTTCCTTCGGGGAACTGGTTTAGCCGAAATCGCAGCTTTGTCCACGCCGTTGACGGAGTGGACTTCGATCTGGGCAGAAGAGAGAGTTTGGGGTTAGTCGGAGAGTCCGGATGCGGTAAGACGACGACCGGAAGGCTGCTCGCGCGGCTCGCCGTTCCAACGGAAGGCAATATCATCTTCCATGACAGCGAGGGTGAATCCACCGATATAGCCACGCTGAAAGGTAAAGCCCTCAAAGATTTCAGAAGAAAGGCGCAGATGATTTTTCAGGACCCATACGAGTCCATGAATCCGCGCCGCACCATATTCGACACTATGGCGGAACCGCTCAAGACGCAGAAGATAGGAAATACCCACGAACATCTTGGCATGGTTTCGCAGATGCTCGAATTAGTGGGATTGACTCCGCCCCAGTCCTTTCTTTTCAGATACCCGCATGAGTTGTCGGGCGGACAGAGACAGCGTGTGGCGATAGCCAGAGCGCTCGTAGTGCATCCTATCTTCGTCGTAGCGGACGAACCGACATCCATGCTTGATGTTTCCATACGCACAGGCGTCATGAATCTGATGGAATCACTTGCTGAGCAGCTGGGCATAAGCTACCTGTATATTACTCACGACCTTGCTGTGGCGCGCTATATGTGCGACAGGATTGCCGTCATGTATCTCGGCAAGATTGTGGAGATGGGCGAATCGGAGCAGATTCTGCAGCAGCCGCGCCACCCATACACGCGCGCTTTGCTGTCTGCTGTTCCAGTCCCGATCCCATCCGTCAAACGACCGCCCGTCAACATAAAAGGCGGCGTTTCAGTCGCGATCGATCCTCCTGACCGCTGCCGCTTCTACGAGCGTTGCCCAATCGCGGACAGCTTCTGCAGAGACAATGTGCATCCGCCGCTCGAGGACAATGGATCAGGACATCTGGCGGCATGCTACAAAGCATAAGCTAGTCGGCAGATGTCTCATACCTCATGCCCCTGATCTGGTGGTTAGGAGTTACGGCCGATTAGGTATGTTGGTGTGCTGAACAAGATTGGTCGGGGTGGCCGGGATTGAACCGGCGACCTCCTGCTCCCAAAGCAGGCGCGCTCCCGCTGCGCTACACCCCGACTTCTGCAAGCGTATGAACTTTCCGTACCTTGCCGTCGTACTTGCCGAACTTCAATGCCTGCATGAAAATGATAAGCCCATACGCAGGTGTTGGCAAGGTTAATTACGGCGACCTCACACGGCGACCCTCACAGAATCGGATGCCGCGTGTGCCAGTCGGTTGCCGATTCGTAAGCCTGCCCTGCACGGAACAGCGCAGCCTCATCGAACGCTCTGCCTATAATCTGCATTCCGATGGGCAAGCCCGCGTCCGAGAAGCCACAGGGAACTGACAGCGCCGGCAGTCCCGCCAGCGCAGCAGGGCTTGTGTATCGCCGCCGCCCCAAATCCAGACTCCCCTGATAATACCCGCCCGGCTTGCCTGTCGAAGCCTCTATCGTTGGCGCGGCAACCGGACCTGTTGGGAAAATAATAATGTCATAGTCATCCAGCGCCGCCATCAACTCCTGTCGAATCAGATCCCGCGCTCTTTGCGCGCGCAGATACGCCCATGCAGGTGCCAGCGATGCAGATTCCAGCCGTGTGCGAGTGCTCCAGTCATAGTCGTCGCCTTGTGTCCGCAGCCATTCGGCATGATACGCCGCGCACTCCACATCGGCAACTCCAATGAACACCGCGCCGCTGTTCCCAGACATCGGAAGCGACATCTCCTCAGCCGACGCCCCCTGTTCCTCCAGCACACTCACCGCGCGCATCACCGCTTCGCGCACATCTGCATCCAGCCCCTCAAAATCGAACATCTCAGACGGCAGACCGATTCGCAGCCCTCTGACCCCATCATCGAGCGTCGCAGAATAGTCCGGCACGGGTATCCTGCTTGCGGTCGGATCGAGTGCGTCCGTACCTGCGATAGCGCTCAGCATAAGCGCGCAGTCCGCCACCGTGCGCGTCATAGGACCTACCGTATCCATCGACCAGCTCATCGGCAGGACGCCGTGCCGCGTAACCCTGCCATAAGTCGGACGCAGCCCCGCGATGCCGCAGAAGCCCGCAGGTCCCCGCACGCTGCCGCCCGTGTCCGAACCCAGCGCCCCGGCGCACAGACCGCCCGCCGCTGCCACACCTGAACCGCTGCTCGATCCGCCCGCCGTATGGTTCATATTCCACGGATTGCGCGGAGTTCCAAAAGGATGCTCTATCGTCCCCCCGATTGCGAACTCGCTCAGATTCAGCTTGCCGAGCAGAACTGCGCCCGCAGCATCCAGCCTGCGCACAATCGTCGAATCCTCATCCGGCACAAAGTCCGCCAGAACCTTTGACCCTCCCGACGTCAGAACGCCTTCCGTATAGATGATGTCTTTAACAGCGACCGGAATACCGTGCAGCGCTCCCTTGTCCTCACCCGCGCTCATCTCCGTTTCCGCCTGCCGCGCCTGCGCCATCGCGCGCTCGCCCAAGACAGTTATATACGCGCCCAGTTCGTAGTTAAGCGCATCAATGCGATCGAGATACGCCTGCGTCAGCTCCACAGGCGATAACTCGCCGGCGCGGAGCATAGAAGCCAGTTCCGTAATCGACATATAGTGAAGCTGCGTACTACTCATCGCTTGCCTCATAAGGCGAAAAAGTAATCGCCGGCTCCACTGCAGCCAGCTCATCGGAAGGGATCTCATCGAGCGCTTCCAGAACTGCTTGCAGCCTCGGCGCGATAGTCTCGGCGCGATCGTCAGAGATTTGGATGCCGGCTATCTGCGCCAGAGTATGGATATTTTCGGGTGTTAGTGTGGGCATGGGCGTGTGTCCTTATCGTTTCAGTAGGGCGGCTGTTAACCTTTTAATTTATTGGCATTTCTGTTCTGTGAGGTGAGTGGTGGCGCTTGCGCTATTACGTCGACAGTCAATAAACACTTCAAGGGAACTATATCATATTTATTTTAAGCCTTTCGATACAGAGTTTCATCTTCATTTCGCCAGCTGTTATTGAAAGTGAATTCCTGAACTTTGCCAGCAGGGTTTTCGATGCGAACTATATTCGCATTAGGCGTTCCGGTGTTTTCTACCACATAAAGCCAAAACGCCTCCTGCTTTTTCTGGGCGAACTCAAACTGTGTTCGAGTTAGAGTTACGGAGCCGAACGAACCACTCAAGGATTTAACCTCAACCCACTTTACTGGAACATTCTTATCATCATGCTCAATCAGATCGAATCCTGCGTTGTTCGGCGGCGTTTTCTGGAGCGCAGGCTCTTGTGAAATGATGAAGTCTAACGCTTGGCTTTCAACTTCCATATTTTCTTCATATACTGGACCGCTATTATTTGGTCCATAACCGCGTTCATCAGGGCTTACGGATATGCGTTGAGCAAACTCTTTTCTTCGCTGTGCAGAGTTGGTTTGCCGAGCAGCCGGGACAATTTTGGCGCTGTCAATTTTGTTGTCATCTTTATGAACCTCTGCTCGGGAGTTGGGGGTATATTCACCGGGAGATTCCTTGACCACAGAACCCTCCGGCTTGGATAGTGATTTGTTATGTTGCGTGTAGGGGGTATCTTGGTTGTCCGCCGGTATTTCATCAGCCCGCTCTTCATCAGATGTGCCGCTAGAGTCTTCAGGAAGCCCGGAGTCAGCTACTGATTTCCGTTCGGCAACATTGCTGCTTTTCGGCAGTATTTGCTTCAGCTGCTCTAGGGTTGTTATTCCTCTTTGCTTCAGCTCGACAAGTAAATCGTGGTCAATACCTGATTCTTCTGCCAATTCCTTAACTGCGCTCGGCATGAAATTGATTTCCGATTGAAGGTTAGGGTCTGCTTTCCAGCCCGTATCTTCGAAAATCACATCCTTAGGGAGCTGAAGTTCGCCCTTTTTGTCGGGTATCCAACGGATTTCGTTTAACTTCTCCACAAAATGCGCTGGGAATCGTTCGCTTCTCTTGTGGCGATAAAACCAATGATAAGATCCATAGAAGTAATTATAGAAATGGTTAGGGTTGCGGTGTACCATTTGGCATAGAGCATCCCATAGCAACTTTGCTCTTTCGGACGCTTTGTCAGGTGGAAGTCGTTGTAAGAGTGCTAATAGATTTCTCAACCCCATTATGGTGAAGTTTTCTTCACTTACATCACGAGTCCGGCTTATATCGCCAAACTTGCGCCGAAGTTCCAACTTCTCGGTTTCTGTGAGTGATAACCGCACTTTCATTGTAGATAAAGTGTTTTGTGTACCCACAGCGGACAGGAAATTGCGTATCTCCCTGCTGGACTGCTTCAATGTGCCGTCTTGCCCATCTACAAACAATACATCGGGAACATCGGCAAACAATTTTTTCAGCGCATCGGTCTCTTGATATGCTTCTTCTGGGCGCACGAAGTGTGTAGAGCCATTTCCTGCATCCCTGGCTTTGATGAATCTTGATTGTTTAAGCGCATCCACTAATCTGCTTCTTTGCTCAGATGAGTCAATTCTGTATGCCCTTAGTATTCGATTTATGTCTGATTTGTACTCTTCATCGGTGATACTGACTGTCCTCCCTTTATATCTAGGCAAAACATGCATGATGACATCGTCAACAGGATTTGGCTCTCTAAGCCCCAAAAACTCTAGGAATTCGAGCGACTCTTCTGTTGTGCAGACACTTGCACGAACTGTTGGGAAATTCGTGATGTGTTCGGTTGGCAGATATGCATTCGACTGTTCACCACTCTTTGCTACGACGTGAGAGCCATCTTCTAATCGCACTAATGGACTATGCATAAGCAATCCTTGCTGGATCCGTGTGTTCCTTCTACTATTCATAAATTCGTAGAGGCGCTGTATCCACTCATCCGGTTGAGCTTCCAAGAAGTCTTTATTCAACATACTCGTCAGAACACCAGGAGTTACTACGGGCACTCTGTGAACTCCGAGATTGTTAGTGAGGTAGTTATAGAGATTACGCGCACGATCTTGGGTAATCTCACTGCTAATCCAGACACGATTTTTTCCGGAATAAAGGGCAGCCAGTTGGGCGGAATTGATGAGTTCGCGCAGTCCTCGTCCCCTAGCGATTACGGCGTTCTGTGCAGCGACGTACTCGCCGTTGTGGGTTGGGAGTAAACGTTCTGTTAACAACGCTTCTTCAACTTTTTTGAACATCGGAATAAATCTGTCTGCTTGAATGCTTGACCGTCTTCTAACGGCAAGCATTCAAGAGCGGATATACTTAACAACTTCAACTCGCGCAGTTCTGTCAGCGCTTCTATAAGCAGATGCGCTGTCTCACTGATTAGGTAACGGTTCCAATTGTCGTTCTCTGGAACATTATCGCGGCTTGGAGTGGTGCGATACGGTCCCTGCATCACAAAGCCCAAATTGGTTGACAGAATTGTCGGGAAGAAAACAACCAGTTCCGTATTTGCCGCACGTTGTATTCTGGATTCGCCACTATTATGGTCTGTATGAAGTGAGAAGGCAACCTCCACATGTCCCGCACTTACGTCTTCGTAGAATACCTCCCTCGAAAAGACGATATACTCTCTTTCGACTTTGCCATTCTTGCTGTCTTGTCCTACCAACTTTACCTTGCGGGCTATGCTGCTAATGGGATGATGTTCGCCGCGCCTGTATAAACCGAGCATGCCATTGTCAGGATCGCGCCAGGATATTTTCTCTATTTGCCGAAGAAAGAGAAGTGTGCGTGTGCTCAGATTTCGCAAACCATTTAGTATGGCATTCTTCGCGTTCGGTTCAGATTTTTTGAACGGGATACGAATTACAGTTTCCCCGAGTTCCAACAAACGCTCACTCACCTGTCGCGGGTGGACATAATCATCTATTGCGAAATGTTCGTCTCCGGAATGTATCTCAGGGCTGTCGGCGAAAGCGTACACAGACTTAAAGCCGATACCGAACCTGCCTATATCAGTCAGTTTTTTTGTGCTTTCACCGATGCCACACACACCTCGAACATCGTCTTCATCAAAAGGCTTACCGAAATGCGAAACTGTGAGTTCACTGGAAGACAGAGAAAATGTTACGGTCCGATTGCCTTGCCACGCAGCCCCTTGCTTAGCAAGCGCATCTTCGGCATTTTGCAGCAGCTCAAATATGAAATGAGTGCGGTCATCGTAGCGTTCAGACAGCAGCATCCCGCCAATTCGCTTTATATCGGTGCCGTATTTTCTTCGGTTTTCTTCGCTTATTGAACTATAATCCACGGGCATTGTTAATCCTTTCACCGACGGTCAACCTTAAGGATTGTACCAAAGCGTTGACTAACCACGCATCCCCGCATACAATCCCCTCGAACCAGCCCCGCACATGTGGGGATGCTGCAGCACACCCAGATATATTCTCGGAGGTACAACTCTTATGGCAACCGTAGGTTCCGGCGATTATCAGTATGAGAGAGTTCCGGAGTGGCCCAATATGCCCAAGTACTGGGCGTTCGGTGCGGCGTCTGACGGCGCGGTCAACTCCAAGGACGAGGTGCATATCTTCAGCAGGGGGGCGCATCCTCTGACGATATGGGATACGGACGGCAATTTTATATCGTCCTGGGGCGAAGGCACATTCTCCGCCAACCCGCATGGCATCTACATCGCGCCCAACGACAATGTATGGCTGGTGGACAGAGACTACCACATCGCAACCGAGTACACCCCCGGCGGTGAAGTCATCCGCACGCTCGGCGAGAAGCTCGCGCCGTCTCCATCATTCCAAGGCATGCCGTTCAATATGCCGTCCGGTCTAGCGATCGCGCCGGATGGCAACATGTTCGTCTCTGACGGATATGGCGGCCATCGTGTCCACAAGTTCAGCGCTGACGGCGAGCTTCTGCTCTCGTGGGGCAGGCAGGGCACAGGTCCCGGGGAGTTCGCCTTGCTGCACAACATCTGGGTCGATGAGCGCGGACGCGTCATCATCTGCGACCGCGAGAACGACCGAATTCAAATCTTCGACGGGGAGGGCAATTTCCTCGAAGAGTGGACTGATATGCAAAGCCCCGGAGACCTCTGGATTCACGACAGCATCGTCTATGTCGTGGAGCAGGGCGCAGGCACCGGAGTCAGTATCTGGACTCTTGACGGCGATCTGCTCTCCCGGTGGCGCGGCAGCGACGAGGGCGCGGCGGCAGGCAGCGTCATCGGCGGGCACGGTATATGCGTGGACTCCAAGGGCAGCATATATGTAACCGAAATCGGACAGGGAGAGCGCGTTTCCAAGTTCGTTCGCGTGTAGAGCGCACTTGATACCGGTATCGCCTCTCCTGAAAAGAACATACCTCGCGCTGCTGGACCTCGTATTGCCCGAATACTGCGTGGTCTGCCAGCGCGAAGGCAGCTACCTCTGCGCCGACTGCGAAAGCGCATTGCCCCGACTGCAAAAGCCGTACTGCTACCTCTGCGCCAGCCCGCGAGTTCCCCAGCTCTGCGGCTCTTGCAGGCGCATTGCCCCGGCGTTCGACAGCATACGCGCCCCATACGAATTCCGCGCCGCCGCACGCGATATGGTTCATGACCTTAAATACAGATATGTGCGTATAGCAGTGCCCTATATGGCGCAGCTCCTCGCAGCATACTTGGAGCGCAACCCGTACCCTGCCGACATCTACTGCCCCATACCGCTCCACCGGCGTAGAGAGCGCAGTCGCGGCTTTAACCAGTCCGAGCTTCTTGCACGAGAACTGAGCCAGCTCACCGGCGTTCCGGTTGACACAGCCGTCCTGCGCCGCACACGCAACACGCCGCCGCAAGTCAGCATAGAAACGCCGGAAGGTCGCCGCCGCAATATTACAGACGCCTTTGAATGTCAGGCAAATATGCAGGGGCTCAGAATCATCCTGATAGACGATGTGGCGACCACGGGCAGCACGATGTCCGCTTGCGCCAATGCGCTGAAGGATGCCGGCGCGGCAAGCGTCTGGGGGCTGGTGTTCGCGCGGCAAGGCTATGGGCAGGGGCTTAACGACGATGACGGCATGGGCATGGTGTGGATGTGATTATGGTGTATTCATCATACCCACACCATGCCTTACGTTCTTGACGGAGGCGATTGTGAACGACCCAACTATCTCGCCTTACAATAGACAGCAGACAGCCGGGTTAATTTCTAAATACGCAGTATCCAAAAGATTATTGCGTTTATGATTGCCGCAGGAATAAAGGCAATCAGTATTGCGAAAAAGGCGCGCCAGGATGAGGTGTAGTCTAAGCATTGCCGCACAGCGACGATCATAGCTGCAAATCGCCAGACGAATGCCGCAAAGACGATAACCCCTCCAACGACTGGAATGAATGCAAATATACTCAGAATGCCCGGAGTTTGGGCGAACCCGGTGCCTCTCGCCAATTGTCCCCAGTCAGCATCGGTTTGCTCGGTTTTCAGTATTTTGGTGCCTACGAACATGACGATGAGCGCCCATACTGCCCAGGTAACGATTCCCCCGATTACGCCGAAGATGAGAGCCCTGAATATATCGGCCTCTCCTTGAAGCAGACTCCCTATTCCGCTGGCGAGGGAAACTATGATGACTACTAGAAGCGCCTGTATAGTGGCGCTGCTGTCCTGTTCCACATCCTCAAAAGTTTCGGCGTTTAGTCGGGCAGCGCCCAGCATTCTATTTAGCATCGGATTACCTCAATCTCTGCTTCTTCATATAACCTTCTAGCCATTGGGATTGTAACATATTTGCTGCCGGGTTTAGGCAGTCTATTCCGTAATTCCAATTTTGAGTCGGAGCGTTTTGGAGTGGTGTATAGCCGCTTTTACGCTAATGGTACAAAAGACTTGCTGCCAACGCTTCGCTCTGCCGCGACCGCCCTGAGAACCCTGTGAACTATGTGCGCCAGATGCTCTTGATGGCCGCTACTATAGCAATCGTAACGGCAATGCCAATAATGCCGTTTCCTATGAGCGCCAGAGTGATTCCGAGTGTGTCGGCTATCGCGCCCGAAGCCAGCAGCCCCAGCGGAAGTCCGTACACTGCAAGAGAGCGCAAACCCATCATGCGCCCCCGAATGTTTGTCGGTGTGTTTCCCAGAAGCATTATTGACATCGTTACCATTGTGAACGACTGCGATAAGCCTGCGAACGCGAGCACTCCAAGCGAGACTCTAAACCATGCCGAACCTGCGAGCGCTGCTACTGCCCCGTGCCACGCTACCGAACCTAATATCATCAGTCTGCCCGCTCGCGTCATGTTTCCCATGCCTGCTATAACTATTGAGCCTAGGAATGCGCCTGCGGAGTATGCCCCCAACATCCAGCCTAGTCCGGTGGAATCGGTGAGCAGAACATCATAGGCGAATACGGGCACAAGCCCCTGGTTGAGCGGGAAACCGGTCAGATTGACCAGAAATGCGAGCAGCAGCAGCGCCAGTATGATTTCATGGCTGCGGGCGTATCGGAAGCTGTCCCTGAGTGTGGTGAACACGGATTCGCCGCGAGATGCAGGTATTCTAGGCGGCGGCTTGACCGGTATGGTGAGTGTAGTGCCCATTAAGAGCAGGATTATGATGACGATGTAAGCCCAGCCCAGCCCGAATGAGTCGAGCAGAAACCCCCCGATAATAGGGCTGACTATCTGTGTGGCGTCTCGTCCAGTTCTCGTAAGGGCGATGGCATTTCCGAGGCTCTGACGCGGCACCATGTCTGCCATAAGCGTCTGGCGTGCGACATTATCGAAAGCGCGCACCATGCCTGCCACTGCGGTGAGTATAAATACCTGCCATATATGAAACTGATCGATGAATGACAGCACCGCTATTATCACGGCGATGACGGTGAAGATTATGCGCGACACTCGCAGCAGTTTTAGGCGGTCGTATCGGTCAACGACCACGCCGTATAAGGGCGAAAAGAGTGTGCCCGTAAAACGCAATGAACCGTACAGCCCGAGGAGAAAAGGCGATTCAGTTTCGGTAAGTACGAACCACGCTAGAATCAGAAATTCCATCTGCTCGGCGGAGCTCGTTGCATTGTCGGATAACCAGAGCAGGCGGTAGTTGCGCTGCTGAAACGAGCGAAAGAAGCGGCTGGTTATAGTATGCGTGTACATCATAATGGTTGCACACTTTCTGCCGTGCTTCCAAGGGAGGAATAAGCAATTTCGCTCAATGCGAACATTGCCATAATATTACGCTACTCCCTGTTGAGCAAAGGTGCAAGGTCGCAGCAGGTAAATTATTGCGGACTTGCGTTTGTGCACGCCGATGCCAAGCTCAGTATGTGCCGGAAAGTTAAAGTTGCTTATGATGCCATGCAGCCTGAAAAGTAATCTTTCAGCGCGGCATTGCGGTAATCGAAGATGCGTCCAAGCTCAGATGCCACGAAGAGTCGCTGCACGATTGCGCCGCCGGGCACAGCGTAGTGCACAACGTCTTGCGCCAGCGTTCCTCCGTTCTGTGCGGTGAAGATATGCTCGTGAACCCAGCTACGATAAGGACCGCGCCTCTGTTCGTCCACGAAGCGATGCGGCGGCTGCCACGCGGTAATCTCGCTTTGCCAGCGCATTGGAATGCCGCGCAGGCTTACGCGATAGTCTATCAGTGTGCCGACCGCCATCTCTATCGGCGGCTTCGCAAGAACTCTGAACCTCAGCGAAGGAGGCGTGATGCGTTCCAGATTGAAGGCGTCCGAGAAGAACGGAAACACCTCCTGCGGCGGATACGGCAGCCAAAGTTCGTTACTCATAGTGAAGATTTTCATGCGGCGTATCATTCTCTAATATATGAACATGGCGTCGCCGAAGCTGTAGAAGCGGTAGCGCTGCTCGACAGCTTCAGCATAAGCGCGCATCATAAGACTGCGGCTTGCGAGGGCGCTTGTAAGCATAAGCAGAGTGGAACGCGGCAGGTGAAAGTTTGTTATCAGGGCATCTACGACCTTAAAGCGATACCCCGGTGTGATGAAGATGTCTGCCCAGCTTGATCCCGCATGCGGCAGTCCGTCCGGAGACAGCGATGCTGCGTTCTCCAACAGCCGTACGGCCGTCGTGCCTACCGAAATCACGCGTCTTCCGTCTTTCTTGGCGCTGCAAATCGTTTGGGCGGATTCTTCTGAAAGTTCCGCATATTCGGAGTGCATGCAGTGTTCGGTGGGATCGTCCGTCTTAACCGGACGGAATGTGCCCCAGCCCACATGCAGCGTAACGAAAACCGTCTGAATGCCCATACTTCGCACACGCTCCAGCAACTCATTCGTAAAGTGCAAGCCTGCGGTGGGCGCGGCTGCGCTGCCCTCTTCGCGTGCATAGACGGTCTGGTACCGTTCCGAGTCGGCGAGCGTCTTGGTAATGTACGGCGGCAGAGGCACTTCACCCAAATCGTCCAGATGCTCTTCGCCTTCCAGTCGAACGATGCGCTCGCCGTTTGGTTCGATTTCGAGCACGTCCCCGCGCATAGAACCGCTGTCGCCGCTAACCTGAAATGAAGCGCCGGGACGCAGAAACCGTCCCGGTCGTCCAATTGTGCGCCACACGCCGGGCGACAGGCGCGACAGCAGCAGCAGTTCGACTTCGCCGCCGCTGCTTCGCCTACCGCGCAGTCGCGCCGGCATCACTCGGCTGTCGTTGAACACCATCACATCCCCCGGGCACAGCAGTTCCGGCAGTTCATAAAACCGGTGATGCCGTATTCTCCCGTCTGAGCGGCAGAGCGACATCAGACGGGAATGGTCGCGCGGCTCAACCGGCGTCTGGGCAATCAGCGACTGCGGCAGTTCGTAGTCGAAGTCTGATGTCCGCAAGCCTTCGTCATGAATTTCGGATGTCATTGCGGATCAGGATGGATCGACCATCTGGCGGCGTTGAGCGTGTTGTGAAGCAGCATAGCGATTGTCATTGGGCCCACGCCGCCGGGAACGGGCGTGATAGCCGATGCCTTTTGCGACACGCCTTTGAAATCAACATCGCCCACCAGTCGATAGCCGCGCCTGCGTTCCGGCGCGTCCACGCGATTCACGCCGACATCTATCACCACGGCGCCGTCGCGCACCATATCGGCGGTAATCATCTCAGGGCTGCCGACCGCAGCAATGAGAATGTCTGCCTGCCGCACCATTGCAGCAAGGTCGCGCGTGCGTGTATGGCAGACGGTAACCGTGGCGTTTGCGCCGTCTCTGCGCTGCATAAGCAGATTCATGATGGGCTTGCCCACGATGTTGCTGCGACCGCATACTACGACATGCTTTCCTGACGGATCGTTGCCGCTTCTCAGCAGCATCTGCTGTATGCCCGCCGGCGTAGCGGGTATGAAGCGTGGCCTGCCAGCCATTAGCAGCCCCATGTTGAATGGGTGCAAGCCGTCCACATCCTTATCCGGATCTATGGACTGAATGACAGCATCTTCACTAATCTGGTCGGGCAGGGGAAGCTGCACCAGAATGCCGTGATAGCGGGCGTCCTTATTGAGCCGCCGCACGACCGCAAGGGCTTCGTCCTGCGGCGTGTCGGCAGGCAGCCTGATAGTCTCCGATACCATTCCCGCCTCTACTGCGGCGCGCTCTTTCATGCGCACATAGACCGCGGACGCCGGGTCATCACCGATAAGGACTACGGCAAGTCCGGGCGCGATGCCGTGTTTAGTACGCATCTCTGCCACAACTGCGCCGACTTCAGCGCGCACTTCTTCGGCGATGCTTTTGCCGTCAATTAGCGTTGCGCTCATATAGTACATCCTTTCATTCATATAGTTGCCATGTGGAATATATTCTGAGGCATATAATCGCCAATGGGTTGCTTCCGCTTGTGAATTCTCACTTTCAATTACTCATTACCCAAATTATAATCAAATCAGGCAATCTATGCGAATATCACAACCCCACGAAATATCAACAATCGGACACACTATGACTGACTACAAACTTTCATCACTGCTCCACTCCGGCAAGTTCGTGATTACCACGGAGCTGAACCCGCCCAAAGGCACGGATCTTTCACCGCTGCTTCAGCGCGCAGAATCCTTGCGCGGCGTTGTGGACGCATTCAACCTGACAGACTCGCACACCGCGCGTATGAGCATGTCCCCAATTGCGGCAGCGCATCTGTTGCTGAACAGGGGACTGGAGCCTATATTGCAGATGACCTGCCGTGACCGGAATCGTATCGCGCTGCAAGCGGATGTACTGGCTGCATCGGCGCTTGGCGTGCGCAATATCGTTACGATGACCGGAGATCCCCCGAAAGGAGGAGACCATCCGAATGCAAAGCCCGTTTTCGATATTGATTCAACTGAATTACTCAAAGCGCTGACGATACTAAAGCACGGAAGCGATATGTCGGGCGCAGAGCTGCGCGGTTCGCCTGAGCTTCTGGTGGGTGCGGTAGTGAACCCGGGCGCATCGAATCTTGACCGCGAACTGCAGCGAATGGAGGAGAAAATAGAGGCGGGCGCGGCGTTCTTTCAGACGCAGGCAGTGTATGACCCACGCGAGTTTGAGCGCTTCATGCGGCGCGTAGAAGGATATGGCGTGCCAATAATAGCCGGCTGCATAATGCTGAAATCAGGCAATATGGCGCGAAACTTCAACGCTAATGTGCCGGGAATAAGCGTGCCTGATGCTACTATCGAGAGAATGGATTCCGCCAGAAATCGCCGGCGCGCAAGCACAGAAATCACCGCAGAGATAATCAGCGATATTCGCCCAATGTGCCAAGGAGTGCATATCATGGCGATAGGCTGGGAAGCGTTGATACCGAATGTTGTCGAATCTGTCGAATCTATTGGCTAGGCAGGCAGTTTGCTAGCGTCCCAATTTATATGTCGTTTGTGTTCATAGATGATGATGATGGAATAAATCATGGATCTGAACATCGGCTTGCTAATTTATTGCTAATCTATTGAAATATCGGATAGTGGGGCAGTTTGAATTATGCAGGCGTCAATGATGCGGTAGAAAGTTCAAACTAACCCATTACCAAATATCGGGTACACCATTATGCTTGTTACTGGCGTTGACATAATCGAGATTGAACGCGTGGAGCGGGTGTATGCGCAATATGGCGAGCGTTTTCTGCGGCGTATATACACAGAAGGCGAAGCAGCGTACTGCCGCGGACGCGCGCCGCAGCTCGCGAGCCGCTTTGCCGCGAAAGAGGCGGTGATGAAGCTGCTAGGCACCGGGGTTCGCGGTGTGCATTGGCGGGACATCGAGGTCGTGAGGCGGCGAGGGCAGGCGCCTTCGATACGTCTCACAGGCACTGCGAAGCTGCGCGCCGAGCTTATCGGACTGACGGATATCGCCTTGTCGCTGTCGCATTCGCGCAAGTACGCAGTGGCTTCGGCTGTCGGAGAAAGCGAGCGTGGCAATCTAGTGCCTCGCAGATGATTGATAATTTTTAATGAATCCATGAACCCAATGAACCCACTAAGCCCCTGAAAGGATTAAACACAGCATGAAAATCGGACTATTTGTTGGAGCGTCCGCTTCGGACAAAATCAGGCTTAACGAGGTTGTGGCGCAAGGTGTTCAGGCGGAAGCTGACGGTTTCGACAGCTTTTGGCTGCCGCACATATCGGCGCGGGGCAGCGATGCGCTTACCGCACTGGCGCTCGTGGGCGCGCAGACCGAACGGATTGCGCTGGGAACCGGTGTTGTGCCGACATATCCGCGCCACCCAATGATGCTGGCTCAGCAGGCAATCACCACACAGATTGCGGCGGGCGGGCGGCTTACGCTCGGCATTGGCCCCTCGCATAAGCCCGGTATCGAGAATGTGCTGGGATTGTCTTATAACCGTCCGGCGAAGCACGTGGAGGAATACCTAGCAGTGCTGCGTCCGCTCATAGATGATGGCAAGGTTGACTTCGATGGCGAATTCTTCAATGTACATGCAGAGCTTGATGTACCTGACGGAATGCCCGTGCCTGTGATAATTTCAGCGCTGGCGCCGCGAATGCTGCAACTGGCGGGGTCTGTCGCTGATGGCACTATCACTTGGATGGCGGGCGTTAAGTCAATAGAATCTCACGTCGTGCCACGCATCAGCGCCGCTGCGTCGGAGGCAGGTGAGACAAACCCGCGAGTGTGTGTGGGCTTGCCGGTTGCGGTTACCGATGACGAAGCAGCAGGCAGGGCAAAGGCTGCGGAACTGTTCGAGCGCTACGGCACACTGGTGAACTATCGCCGAATACTGGACGTGGAAGAAGTGGAAGGTCCGTCTGAAGTCGCAGTTGTGGGTAATGAGGCTGAGGTCGAGCGTCAGATTCGGGCATTCGCGGACGCCGGAGCAACAGAGTTCATAGCCTCGGTATTCTCGGTAGGGGATGATGCCGAATCATCCGTTGCGCGCACACGGGAGCTTCTGAAGTCTCTGGTCGAATAGCGGGAAGGGCTGCTGCGGATGAAAATCGTAACCGCTGATCAGATGCGCCGCATAGAAGACCGCTCCGAAGAGATTGGTGTGTCCAAAAATGACCTAATGGAGCGGGCAGGGCTTGAGTCGGCGCGGTATATCGCCCGAAAGCACGCGCCCTTGTTCGGTGTGCCGGTGCTCGTGCTGGTGGGTCCGGGCAACAATGGCGGCGACGGCCTTGTGGCAGCGCGTCATCTGCATCACTGGCGCGCGCGAGTGAGCGTGTACATCTGCCGTAACAGGCGCGCGCCTGACCCCAACTTGGTCTTGGTGAACGAACTAGGCGTTCAGACGCTTGGAGTATCGGATGATCCAGACTTGACACTGTTGAGCGCTCTGTTGGACGAAGCGCACGTGGTTGTGGACGCTGTACTTGGCATCGGACGCATCAGACCGCTGACAGGCACGATACGGGATATTATGCTGATGCTTGCGAAGTCTAAGGCAAGGCGCTCCGATATGTCAGTGGTAGCCATTGATGTGCCAAGCGGAATGGACGCCGACAGCGGCGATGCCGACCCCGCCTGTCCGTTTGCAGATATTACGCTGGCGATGGGCTATCCGAAAGTTGGTTATTACGCTCACGGCTCAGCAGACAGGCTTGGGACGCTGGAAGTCGTGGATATCGGGCTGCCTGACGGCGCTGACTCTGAAGCGCCTCTGTCGCTGATGACCGCCGAGAGCATGAGACCCTTACTGCCAATTCGCCCGTCTGACGCGCACAAAGGCAGTTTCGGCAAAACTATGGTGGTAGCCGGTTCGCTGAACTACGTCGGAGCTTCGTACTTAGCGAGCAGTGCGGCTGCGCGAGTGGGCAGCGGGCTGGTTACGCTTGCGCTGCCCCAGTCTATTCAGACGGCAGTGGCAAGTAAGGCAACAGAACCCACATTTCTTCCGTTAGCCGAGACTTCACCCGGAGTAACGCTGCCATCTGCCGCAGACGATGTTCTGGGCGCGCTTGCCGGATACAACTCATTGCTGCTGGGATGCGGCATGGGGCAGGCAGCGGATACGCGGGCATTCATCGAAACGCTGCTGTACTCAGGGGAACGCCTGCCCCCCGCGGTGCCCCCAGCGGTGCCCCCAGCGGTGATTGATGCAGACGGACTGAATACTCTGGCAGGAACCGAGCGCTGGTGGAAGCGATTTCCAGCCCCTGCGATTCTGACGCCGCACCCGGGAGAGATGGCGAGGCTCACGCGCATGAGCACGCGCGAAGTGCAGACAGACCGTATAGGCATTGCGACCGAATCGGCGGCGCGCTGGGGCAAAATTGTCGTGCTGAAGGGCGCACACACGATAGTTGCATCCCCGGACGGTCAGGCAGCGCTGTGTCCGTTCGCCAACCCCGGTCTTGCGACGGCTGGAACCGGAGATGTGCTGGCGGGCAGCATTGCCGGTCTGCTGTCTCAGGGTGTCCCGCTTGAGAATGCAGCATCGCTCGGCGTATATCTGCATGGACTGGCGGGCGAGCAGGTGCGCAGCAGGTTAGGCGATACGGGAATGATAGCGAGCGACCTGCTGCCGGAACTGCCGAAGGCGATTAGAGTGCTGCGCGAGGGAGTTTCCGGTTAGTGGCGAAGCTGCGTGGTGAGGACAGGGCGCGCTATGTAAGCCGCATGTTCGGCCGCATATCGCGCCGATATGACCTGCTTAACACCGTTATGACCGGCGGGATGCACTACGCATGGCGAAGACTTGCCGCCAACACAGCGGTTGAATCCGGACTCAATGGCACAGCGCTGGATGTGGCTTGCGGCACTGGGGACTTCGCTTTCGACATTGCGCGGAAGGACGCCATTAGGGATGTAGTGGGGCTGGATTTCGTTCCGCAGATGCTTGCGCTGGCGCGGAAGAAGGCAGCGCGGCAAGGGCTGGAAAGCATTACGACCTTCAGCGTGGGGGACGCGCATGCGCTTCCGTTCTCAGACGATAGTTTCGTATGCGCTACCGTGGGGTTCGGAGTGCGAAACTTCATCGACGTGCCGGGCGCGCTGAGAGAGATGGCGCGAGTGGTCATGCCCGGCGGTCAAGTAGTGGTGCTGGAAATTGTTCGTATGGAAGGCAGAGGACTGCACAGCCGAGCGCTCCCTTGGTGCTTCCAGCGGGTCGCCCCTCTGTTAGGCGCTTTGCTGGCGGGGGACGGCGAGGCATATTCGTATCTGCCGCAGTCCGTGGACGAATTCCTGAGCGCAGCGCAGTTGGCGGAAGTGATGGAAGATGCCGGACTTCGACACGTGCGCCAACAGAGGCTTGGTTTGGGGATGGTCGCTGTGGTAGCAGGAGAGGTGCGCTAGAATGATGGGCGTGCGGCTAATGTTATGGTGGCTACATTCGTTTCGTTTTCGTGGATATACTCTACTTGAATCTCTTGCGCGACTTCAAACGTCCACAGCAGCGTAAGGAATGACGCCATGTCCGGTGTGGGAATGTCGTTGAGTTTGGTGATTACGTCCCCAACGCGTATGCCGCCTTGGTAGGCAGGTCCGTCAAGGCTCATGCGGGTTACGATGATGCCCTCTTCCACATTCAAGCCGAGCTGGTTGGCGCGGGCAGGCGTAACATCGGCGCCGGTGAGTCCGATGAGGGGTCTGACGACACGCCCATGCTCGATGAGGCTTTGGATTATGGGCTTGGCGGCAGTTGAACTGATGGCAAACCCGATGCCTTGAGCACGGCGTATTATGGCGGTGTTGATGCCAACGACCTCGCCTTCAAGGTTGATGAGCGGACCGCCGCTGTTGCCGTCGTTGATGGCGGCGTCGGTCTGTATCAGATCGTAGAGGTCGCCGCGCTCCGTGCTGATGGTGCGTCCACGCGCGCTGATGATGCCTAGGGTAACGGTTGGTCCCCCTTTAAGCGCAAGGGCGTTGCCAAGTGCGACCACCCAGTCGCCCACTTGTATGCCGTCTGAGTCTCCAAATGTAACGGTTGACAAGTCCTCTTCGTCGATTTTGAGCACGGCTAGGTCTGTGATTATGTCTCGTCCGACTATTTTGGCTTCGTATATCTTGCCATTGGAGAGTGTTACTTGTATGTCGTTTGCATCCTGGATTACATGGAAGTTGGTTACGATGTAGCCGTCCGGCCGAATGACGACTCCGGTTCCGGCGCCTTCGTCCATAAAGTCGAAGAACACGCCGCGGCTGATGGATTCGACGGATATGGACGCAACGGCAGGTTCGATTTCTTGGACTAAGCTCGATATTGAAGGCAGCGAAGAAAGCGACGTATTCGGTGTAGGCAACATCGGCTGTACGCTGTTGGGCGTAGCGGATATTTCACTAGGGGCGCTAGGGGCATTAGGGGCACTAGGTGATTGAAGCGCAGGCGCAGGATTTTCTTCCGCGGTCTCTTCTGCCGGCTCGCCTGAGAACGTGGAGAGCTGTGGTGCAGATTCGGTCTCGGTTTCTTGCGCGCACGCTGATATGGTGAGTACAATAAGGACCAAGCACAAAGTGATGCTTGTGATGCGTAAGATGTGCATGTATCCATGATAGCCGAGCCGTACATGGCGGTCAAATAGCCGAACGGAGATATGGAGATGTTCAGTCGGGGCAGCCGCCACCGGTGTCTGACAGCTACGAACCGTGATTTTGGGGCTTGCTATAAGATTTGGCTGTGAGGAAAGCGTTGATAGGAAACGATGAGGCGGGAGGGTGTGGTTAGGTAGTTAGTGTGAGTTAGCTGGCTGCGGTGCGTTGCGGCGGCATTTCAACTCGGATGGACAGGATGGCGCAGATTGTTCCGAAACCCTGCCATCCTGTCCATAATCTGCATATCAAAGTATAAGCAGGTTACGCGTCGTCTTCATTTTCTCCCGGCTTGCTTTCAGACTGCTTGTTTTCAGAATCATGGCCGCCGCGCCACTGGAAAAACCTTCCAAGCGAAGGACGACCTTGCCCCTGGCGATCCATGTGAGGCATCATATCCATCCGATGCTTCATCATGTCTAAGCCGTGCTCACCCAGCATAGAGTGGAGCATAACCGAAAAATCTCCCTGTGCTACGAACTGAACTTGACGCGCCCCGTCTGAATGTGTTACCTCGACGACCATTGTAATGGTGTCGGCGTTCAGATTGCTCAGACTTGCTTCACCTTCCATATCGCCCGATACCATGCTGTCCGAAACAATCTTAGTATCTTCGTCTATGGTGAATGACAGCGTTCCTGATTCGTCTCGCAAGACTAGATCGAATGTGCCTGCGCCGGCATTGATGTTCTGCACCGTACCCATCGCTTTGCGTATGGTCTTCACACCGTCGTCGGTCATATAGCGGTTATCGGACAGGACGAGGTGTCTGTCAGCGCCCATCATGAGTCCGTGGTAGTGTCCGCCGTATCTGCCGTGCTTTCTGCGTCCGGCTTTGTGGATTGCATCACTGCCCTCGCCGATAGTGATGGCAACATCCATGCCTGACCCGCTGCGCGTTATGCTGAAGATTACGGAATCGCCCGGGGAGTGTTCGCGCACTATTCGGACCGCATCTCGCGGTTCTCCGACCGCTTCGCCGTCTATGGCTGTGATGATGTCGTCCATTTGCAGGCTGCCGTCTGCCGGGCTGTCTTCGGCTACCTTGACAATCATCGCACCGCTGCCATCTTCAACCGGCGCAAGGTATATACCTACGTATGGATGATCCCCTCGCTCTTTTTGCTCGTCGTCCTTGTCGCCTTGTCTGTTTGAAGGTATATAGTCAAAGCTTTGTCTATCTCCGCGTGCCTGTGCGACAGCAGCGGCTATGCGCGTATAGCGTTCCGATTCGCCGCGCTCCATCCGCATCTGATCAAATGGGCTGTGGGTTATCGCGCTTCTCATTCTCATCATGTCGCGGTGGTCTGCATGGGCTTCGCCGATACCGATCCGCACTGCCGCCACGCCTGCCGCTGCCACAATTGCTACCACGAGAAATCCGGCTAACAGCTTCTTTCTGCCTGACATGCCGCTGACGGACAACCTGTTTTTCATGAAATGCATGATGTTGGTCATGGCTTTTTTCATGCCAATCCTCCTGTTTCTGTGCTGCGTCTGATGTTGTTCTTAGTTTGAGCTGCTCATGATGTGAAACGCAGGTGAAAGTAGAAGGTTAGTCTGGGGTATGAGTTGAGCCGTCAGAACACAGAACCGTTGGGCGTCGTCAGTCGGCGATTGCGAAGTTCTGCTCGACAATTTCTCCGCTTTCCATAATTCGGAAGGCGCAGATTTGTGGGTTTGCCTTGTCTTCGAGCGACACGAGGATGTAGTACACATCATCACCGAGCCAGCCGCTCTGCTGTGCCATGCGTACATCCGTTGGCGAAGGATATGCGGGGCTGTGCGTGTGTGAATGATAAAATGCCGTTATGTCCCAGTCGTTTGCGTCTGCGTCTCGCATTGCGTTTAGCATCTCTTGCGGTTCCATGACATAGCGGTATGGACTTGGGGTAACATTTGAGATGCGATATAGATTGGCTACAATGCCGTTCTTGCCGGCGAGTATGCCGCAGCATTCGTTGGGGTCTTCCGTCTGCGAGTGAGCAATCATATCGTCGGCAAGAGATTTGGGTATGGTCAGCAATTCAACGCTCCTTGTTCGTGTGAGATTTCTTAGAGTATCCTCAAACAGCGCTGTCGGCATTTGTCCTGTGGATGATTTGTGATAACCGACGCGTGCTGAGAACTTCTTTCTTCGTGCGTTTTCGTGCACTAATTAAGTCTTTGCGCGAAACCTTGTGAGATATTGTGCCGTACTTGTCAGGTTTGGTCAGTTTTAGTATTGAGAATATCATCAAGTAGGCTAACATAGGAGAATATGGCATGAAAGGGATTGTATTTCATGAATGATTTACAGGCTGTCGGCGGTGCGCTCGAGGGTGTGCGTGTTCTGGATTTCTCGCGTATATGGGCTGGTCCTCATGCAACCAAGCTGCTTGCCGATATGGGCGCCGATGTAATCAAGGTGGAGTCGGTGCGTGCGTGGGATCCGCATCGCATGATTGTCGGCTCAGGCAATTTGCCGGACGGAGAACGCGGCGATGACCCTTGGAATCGGAGCGGCTGGTTCAACACCTTGCACATGAGTAAGCTGGGTATAACCGCCGAGATACGTCATCCCAAGGGAAAGGCAATTATAGAGGAGCTGGTGAGCATTAGCGATCTGGTCATCGAGAACTTTCGCGCGGGTTTGATGGAGCGGCGCGGGCTTGGTTACGATGCGCTGCGTGCGATAAAGCCTGACATCATTATGATTTCCATGCCTGCGTTTGGCAGCGCCGGACCTTGGAAAGATTTTATACAGTACGGGATCGGCCAGGAGCAGCTTGGCGGCATAGCGTCTATGAATGGCTATCTCGGTGAGGATGCGCCTGTGAAATCTGGCGTTAACTTCGGCGACCCAATAAGCGGAGCGCATGCTGCGGGTGCGGCTCTGGCTGCACTGTGGCGGCGGCGGCGCACCGGTCAGGGCTGCTTCATCGATTTGTCGCAGATGGAATCGGCAATTATGACAATCGGCGAGCAGCTGCTGGGGTATCAGATGACCGATCGGCGTGCTAGAAATCGGGGTAATCGACATCCTGTGTACGCGCCGCATGGAGCATATCCCTGCCGTGGAGAAGATGAGTGGATTACCATCGCAGTTGCCAGTGATGCGGAGTGGGAGCGGCTGTGCACTGCAATGGACATGCCGCAGATGGCGCTGCACGCAGATTACGGCGACATACTTGCGCGGCATCGCCATCAAGACGCGCTGGATGCGTTATTAACGCAGTGGACTTTGAGCAAGGACGCCGAAGAATTGATGCTGGAGCTTCAGGCTGCAGGCGTGTCCGCTGCGCCGGTAATGACGGGCGAGGCGATATTCAACGATCCTCACTATCAGGAGCGGGGACTACTGGAACTCGTTGACCATCCGTCCTGTGGACTTTACTTTATGCCGGGCGCTGCGTGGAAAATGTCTAATACGCCGCCCGAAGTGCGCTCGCATGCGCCGCGCCTTGGGGAGCATAACGAGCGTGTGTTCGGAGAACTGCTGGGGATGAATGCGGACGCTATTGCGGAACTGGAATCGCAGGGTGTAAGTGGAACCGTCCCGCAGACCGACTAGGCTTGAATGCGGACAGCAGGTTTTCGGCATGGGCTTTATGGACTTCTAAATAAGCCTAGCGCACTTCCACCACATCGGCAGCACAGTTATAGCGTCTGTGAGGTCTGTGAGAAGATGTTTTGTGCAGGAACGAATGAGCAGATGGGCGCCGGATGGGAGAAAATATGAGTGGATGACAGAGGTGTAAGAACTCTGCCCCAGTGCTCCCTGTGCGCTCACCCTTGAATTGGACGGCTGGGATGGCATATATTTGTGCCGTGCCTGCAAGCGAGTCGATAGTAATGCCGCACAGGAATAATCTGATAGCGGGGCAGTTTGAATAATGCAGCTGCCAACGACGCTGTAAAAATTTCAAACTGATGCACTATCAATAATCTTTTGGCAATAATCTTTTGGAGGGGAGTGAGTAGGGTATGGCGAGATCGCGTCTGTTAGTGGACAGCGCCCAGCATTCCGAGTGGATGGATGCCCTGGATGATGAGGGTGTGGACGTGCTGCTAGTGGAGCGTGCTGCTGATATGGACGCGCTTGACGCAGCTGCCCTGCCGCATATTGCCTTTCTGAACCTTACGACGCTGTCAGTTGATGTCGCGAAGTCGTTCATAGAACGTTGTGATTCGCTGAAACTTCCCGTTATCGCGCTAATCTCGCAGGACATGCTCTTGGATTTGGATCTGGATCTGGGTATGAGCGACTTCGTGGTCAGTCCGCCGGACAGGGATGAGGTAACCGCCCGTGTGAAGCTGATACTCTACCGCAACCGCAATCAGGAGGAGGACGGCGTGATACGGGCAGGCAGTCTCGTCATTAATCCGTCCACCTATGAAGTTCTGCTTCAGGGCAAGCGTGTGAACCTGCGTTTCAAAGAATATGAACTGCTGCGCCTGCTGGCTACGAACCCGGGTCGGGTATATTCGCGCGAGGCTCTGCTGAGCAGCATCTGGGGATACGACTACTTCGGCGGTACGCGCACGGTAGATGTGCATATTCGGCGGCTGAGAAGCAAAATTGAGGACGCAGATCATCCGTATATCGAAACTATATGGAATGTAGGGTATCGGTTCAGAGATTTTAGTCAGCACAGATAGATTGGGACTGCATTAACAAGCGGTATGGCAGGATAACATCTGTATCCTGTATATCCTGTCCTACATTGCATCTGCCGTTTGTTATTTGTTTGTTATTTGGTAAATGTATGTTGATTTTCAAAGAGAGGTTTTCAAATGACACAGGAACGCGTGGTATATCTGAACGGCGAGATTGTGCCGGAGAGCGATGCGAAGATTTCGGTGCGCGACAGGGGATTTTTGTACGGCGACGCAGTGTTTGACACTACCCGTACTTTCAATGGCAGGATATTCAAACTGCAGGATCATCTGGACCGCTTCTTTAATTCGCTGAAATATCTGCGGATGGATCCCGGCGTTAGCAAGGACGAGTTCGCGGAGATAACCATGCGCGTTCTTGAGGCGAACATGCCGCTGCTGGAGGAGAACGGGGATTACTGGGTTACGCAGCGAGTTACGCGTGGAGTTCCGGGCGGCAGTCCGACTGTGCTTGTAGAGTGCGTGCCCCTGCCTTTCGCACAGAGAGCGAAGCACTACCGGGACGGAATGCCGGTTATAGTGCCGTCAATTCGGCGCACTCCGCCGGAGTCGATGAGTCCGCGCGCGAAAATGCATAACTACATCAATCTTGTACTAGCGACGCAGGAGGTCGAGGCGCAAAACCCCGACGCTTGGCCAATTCTGTTGGATATGAACGGCAACTTGTGCGAAGGCCCCGGGGCGAATATCTTTCTGGTGAAGGACGGCGAAGTTCTGACGCCGCGCGAGCAGTATGTGCTGGCGGGTATCAGCCGTGAGACGGCGATCGACTTAGCGCATGAACTGGGCATAACGGTGCGCGAGGCGGATCTGGACTTGTACGACGCTTATACCGCTGATGAGGCGTTCATCACATCCACGAGTTTCTGCATAGTGCCGGTGTCGTCGTTCAACGGCAACGCCATCGGTAAGGAACGGATACCCGGAGCGGTTACGCAGCGTCTGACGCAGGCGTACAGCGGGCTTGTCGGATTGGACATTGCGGGTCAGTATTTGTCGCGGCTGGGGCAGTAATTTGTAGGATACAGAGACTTATATCTATTATCCTTGCTGACATCAATGACGCCAAATTAAAAGAGAGCGCTCATACTATCCTACATCGGCATGAGAGCGGTGAAGCGGAAGCGAGACGGAGCAGTCAACGCACCGGCGCCTCTATACTCAGCGGCTTGTTGAAGTCAGAATAAGTAACCGTCATATTGAACTCCGCTTTGCCGCCAATGTCGCCTGCACCCAGCGCGCTGCCTCCCAAACCTGCGCTGGCTTGCTCGTCAAAGTCTGTTTCGCCCGTCATTATGAGCCGGTGTATGAGGTCGTCTTCCTCGCCTATCCACATCTCGAAGAACAGGTTGTCGTATGCGCTGCCCAGCACTTGGGAGCGCAGATTCGCTCTGACACGGAGTGTTTGTATTCCGTTGAGAGTCTGACCTTCGGTTATCCGCACATCGGTGTATCGCGAGGTGTCTGCCGGGGGAAGCACAAGGTCATAGGGATTTGGAAGGCCTGTGTAGATTAGAGGTATTTGGTCCCAGGCGCCCGTTTCCGGGTTTGCGATGTATGCTTGGTCGCCGATTACGATGATCTCCAGTTCTAAGGCTGCGATGCCTAGCACGGCTTGCAGCTTGCCGGCAGACCGATCGGGCGATTGAAAGTCTCCGCTGAACCTGATGGGGAACTCTGTCCCGAAGGTCTGCTCGTCCATTCTGAAACTTGCTTCAACCTGAACAACCTTGAACGCAGCGTCGATTTCGGCGTGAAATGTTGTGAGCTGCCGCATCGCATCTATGGCGTCGAGAATAACCTCGCTTTCATTCCGCGTTGGCGATGCGGCCGGTGTGGGTGAGATTGTGGGCGCCGGCGTTTGGGTTGGCGCCGGCGTAGGCGTGGGATATGGGGAGGGCGTTGCAGTTGGGCGTGGAGTCGGCGTAGAGCGCGGTGTGGATGTGGGATACGCTGTTGGGGTAGGCGTGGGCGTGGCGGATTCGCTGCAAGCGGCGAGAGGCAGCAGCAGAACAGACAGCAGGACAAAGAAAATTGTACGCATAAACATATCATATACCGAAAGTGCAATCTGCTGGGAAGTTTTTTGGGTATTGCCACTATGTAGTGCCTCAGATTGAACTTTCTACTGCATCATTGACACTTGCATAATTCAGACTGAGGCACTACCGTTTTTTATCTGTATTTATTTCATCTGATTGTACCTGGCTGTCCGGCAGCCGAAGTGCTGCGAGCTCGTGTTAACTTCCATTTTGGCGCGCTGTTCATTTTGCGGGAGCAGGTTCAGGCTTTATGAGGATGCCGCATGGTCGTTCATTGAGCTTGGACGCAAGCCAAAGCAAAGCCGGCTCCCAGGTCTTACATGGGCGTATTTGGGTTTTGTGCTGAACAAATGTTGACATTTGTCTAACCATAAATGTAAAATACCCGTTTGTACGACCTTTTTGTTCGTGCGCATTTTGCGTTGTGTATTTCCACTCAGTTAGTAGATGGGGTAGAAGTATGCCTACTGTGAACCAGTTGGTTAGGAAAGGCCGAAAGGCGAAACGAAAGAAAGACAAGGCTCCGGCGCTGCGGTTCTCGTTCAACTCGCTAAAGAACCGCGGAAGGCGCGACTCCGGTGCGCCTCAGAAGCGTGGCGTATGCACTCAGGTAAGGACGCAGACGCCAAAGAAGCCCAACTCGGCGCTGCGCAAGGTGGCGAGGGTGCGCCTGACAAACGGAATGGAAGTTACGGCGTATATTCCGGGCGAAGGACACAACTTGCAGGAGCACTCGGTGGTGCTGATCCGCGGCGGTCGCGTTAAGGACCTGCCCGGTGTTCGCTATCACATAGTGCGCGGGGCGCTGGACACATCCGGCGTTGGCGATCGCAAGCGTGGACGCAGCAAGTACGGCAGTAAGAGGAATTAGACATCAGCAGTCGTTCACCGACTTCTGATGCAAGTTATAGATCTTACTGCAAATGACAGATGCCTTGCATCAATGAAACAAGGCGAATAGAAAAAGAGAGTTTTAAGAATGGCGCGTCGCAGAAGAGCAGAAGTGCGAATACCACCGCCGGACATCAAGTATGGCAGTGTGGAGTTGAGCCAGTTCATAAACAGGGTAATGTGGAGCGGCAAAAAAACGGTTGCGCAGCGCATCGTGTACGACGCGCTGGACTTGATAGAAGGCGAGACGAACCGCCCAGGCCTTGAAGTATTTGAGCAGGCGCTTCGCAATACGATGCCGATGCTGGAAGTGAAGTCGAGGCGCGTAGGCGGCGCGACTTACCAAGTTCCGACAGAAGTTCGCCCTTCGCGGCGGATGGCTCTTGCGATGCGCTGGATTATCACGGCGTCTCGCGCGCGCGGCAGCAGGCCAATGCACGAGAGCCTTGCTGGCCAGCTTCTGGAAGCGGCGCGCAATCAAGGCCCCGCGGTGCGGCGGCGCGAAGAGGCGCACAGAATGGCAGAAGCAAACCGAGCCTTTGCTCATTATAGATGGTAGGACTAAACGAGTTTTGGTGGCGGTGCATCGCTACAACGGCGCGGCGCTCTCTATCGTAACCGCGGTGATGCGGCTTCAAGCTCCATCCTTCCCGGTAGATTCAAGGGAAAGCTTTAACTGCTAGTTATAACCTTTCTCTTGGCAGGGAAAGGTTACATTGAAGGAAAGATATAATATGCCTGCAACTTTGCAGAGTTTGGAAAATACAAGAAATATAGGGTTTATAGCCCACATAGACGCCGGCAAGACGACGGTAACTGAGCGTGTGCTGTACTTCACAGGTCGAATCCGAAAGATAGGCGGCGTGGATGATGGCACGACGGCTATGGACTGGATGGCGCAGGAGCGCGAGCGTGGTATTACGATTACATCTGCTGCGACGACTGCGCAGTGGGGCGACTACACGATCAACATCATAGATACGCCGGGACATGTGGACTTTACTGCCGAAGTGGAGCGCAGCCTGCGTATTCTGGACGGGGGTGTGGTGGTCTTTGACGCAGTGGCGGGCGTTCAGCCGCAGTCTGAGACGGTTTGGCGGCAGGCTGACAAGTACAATGTGCCACGTATCTGCTTTGTGAACAAGATGGACCGTGTGGGCGCTGACTTTAACCGCACTATCGACTCCATATCGCACAGACTGCAAGCGAATCCGGTGGCTGTTCAGATTCCCATCGGTCAAGAGGACGAGTTCCTAGGAGTCATCGATCTGATAGAGGGGAAGTCATGGACCTGGGCGGATGAAGGCGTGGATATGCCGAAAGTAGGTCCTGTTCCTGAAGAGTTCATAGAAGATTTTCTCAATTATCGCGGCCTAATGATAGAGAAGATAGCCGAGACGGACGATGATCTTCTGTTCAAGTATCTTGAAGAGGAAGAGATAACCAACCAAGAAATTAAAGACGCTCTAAGAAAAGCGACGATCGGATATAGCATCGTGCCTGTATTCTGCGGCACGGCACTGCGAACTAAGGGCATTCAGCCCCTTATCGATGCAATTGGCGACTACCTTCCCTCCCCACTCGATGTTCCCCCCGTTACCGGCACAGCCCCCACTTCAGACGATGAGCTTATCCGTTGCCCTGATCCGTCAGAGCCTTTTTCGGCGCTGGCGTTCAAGACGGTGTCGGATCCGTACATAGGCCGACTGGTCTATTTCCGAGTTTATTCGGGCACGGCCGCTTCGGGATCATCGGTTTATAATTCAACCAACCGGAGACGAGAGCGGCTCGGTCGGATTGTGCAGATGCACGCGCAGCACCGAGAAGAAATGGGTGAGGTGCATGCCGGGCAGATTGCCGCCGCTGTGGGTTTGAAGTTCACGGCGACCGGAGACACGATTTGCGCCCAGAACGATCCTATTCTTTTGGAGACTATCAGCTTCCCCGATCCTGTGATTTCGGTGGCTATCGAGCCGCGTTCACGCGCAGATCAGGATAAGCTGTCGGACGCTCTGGTCAAGCTGTCGGATGAAGATCCCACTTTCAAGATAAACTACGATGATGAGACAGGCCAGACGATAATGTCCGGCATGGGTGAGCTTCATCTGGAGATACTCGTTGACAGGATGAAGCGTGAGTTCAAAGTAGAAGGAAGCATCGGCAAGCCGCGCGTTGCGTACCGCGAAACCATCAGGAGATCGTCCGGTGGTGTGGGGCGTTTTGTGCGCCAGACGGGTGGACATGGTCAGTTCGGCCACGTTGTCGTGGAGATAGAACCGGGTGAGCGCGGTTCCGGCATCGTTATCGAGGACAAGATTACGGGCGGAGCAATCCCGCGCGAATTTATACCGGCAGCGCAATCCGGAATACGCGAGGCGCTGAATACGGGACCTCTTTCCGGATTTCCGATGATCGATGTGAAGGTAACGATGGTTGACGGAAGTTCACATGAGGTGGATTCGTCGCAGGTCGCCTTCCAAATTGCGGGTTCTATGGCTGCGAAGGACGCGGTGAACAGGTCGAACCCCGTGCTTTTGGAGCCAATCATGAGCCTGGAAGTCGTTACTCCGGGCGAATTTTTGGGCGAAGTGCTGGGGGATCTTGGACGGCGGCGCGCTGCCATTCGCAACATTGAAGGTCAGGGTGAGATCCAAGTGGTCAAAGCTTCACTACCTTTGGGCGAAGGGTTCGGCTACGCAAATGCGATACGTTCTCTTACGCAAGGTCGTGCAAGCTACACGATGGAGTTCGATAATTACGAACCTGCTCCGGAAGGCGTAACGGCGAATTAAATGTCGATGCTGCGCGCTTAGAGCGTGGGGCCGGACGGACGGGCAAATATAAGGGCATATTGACACGGGAGTTGGTAGAAGCAAGTTATGGTTACAGCCAACAGTCAAAAGATACGAATTATACTGAAAGCCTTCGATCACAAGCTGCTGGATCAGTCTGCGGGGCAGATTGTTGAAGCTGCAGAGCGTACAGGCGCACGCGTTTCAGGACCTGTGCCCTTGCCGACCGCCATCAAACGCTTCTGTGTTATACGGGGTCCGCACATCGATAAGAACTCGCGGGAGCACTTTGAGCTGCGGACGCACAATCGGCTGATTGACATACTGGAGCCGACATCGAAGACTATTGACTCGCTTACACGTCTGAATGTGCCGGCGGGTGTGGATATTTCGATTAAGTTATAGCTAATTGTACCCTTCTTCAACCAAAAGAAGGGATTTGACAGCAGAGTTCAGAAATGACAATTCATGCGCTAATCGGTAAGAAGATAGGTACCACACAGGTTTTCCACGATGACGGAAGGGCTGATTGTGTAACGGCTTTGGAAGTAGGCCCCTGCACCATAACGCAGGTCAAGACGTCTGATAAAGACGGCTATGAGAGCGTCCAGCTCGGATTCGAGCCAGTGAAGCGGCTGAACAAGCCGCGCTCCGGTCATCTGAAGCGGAGCGGGCATATATTCCGCCACTTGCGGGAAGTAGGTGTGGACGACATCAGCGAGCTGGAAGTCGGGCAGACCCTGGACGCAAGCGTATTCACGGCAGGCGAAGCAATTGAAGTTACCGGCAAATCCAAAGGGCGCGGCTTTGCGGGCGGTGTGCGGCGGTATAACTTCCGCGGCGGCCCCAAAACGCACGGGCAGTCCGACAGACACAGAGCGCCGGGTTCGGTCGGCGCGGGCAGCACGCCCGGTCGCGTCATTAAAGGGTTGCGTATGGCAGGGCATATGGGCGATGCTAGAGTTACGGCGCGCGGACTGGAAGTCGTTCTGGCAGATGCGGAGCGTAACCTGCTGCTGGTAAAAGGCACAGTGCCCGGGGCGCGCAACGGACTTGTGATAGTGAGAAAAGCGGGTAAGAGGAAGAAGTCGTGAAGTTAGAAGTCAGGAATATGAGCGGCGCCGTTGTTGACAGCGTTGAAGCGCTGGACGATGTATTCGATGCGCCTATGAACACTGCGCTGCTTCATCAGGTAATGGTGGGCCAGCTTGCGAACAAACGCCAAGGCACCGCAAAGGTAAAAACGCGCTCCGAGGTGGCGGGAGGCGGTGCGAAACCAAGGCCGCAGAAGTACACCGGGCGCGCACGACAAGGCTCGATACGCTCGCCGCTGTGGCGCGGCGGCGGTGTGGTTTTTGGACCAACACCACGCAGTTACAGGCAGCGCACTCCGAAACGAATGAAACGTCAGGCAATCAAGATTGTTCTGTCAGATAAGGCGAGAGAGCAGAATCTGGTTGTAATCGACGAGTTCAACCTTGCTGAGGCTAAGACGAAGCAGGTGGCGCAGGCGCTTCGTGCGCTGCAAATCGATTCTTCGGCGCTGCTGGTTGGCGACACGATGAGCGAAGACATTGTGAGGGCAGCACGCAACATCCCGAAGGTTCGAACGCTGCCGGTGTCATTGCTGAATGCAGTAGATTTGCTGAAAACGAACAAGATTGTTATGACGGTCGATGCCGTTAAGAAGGCTGAGATGCTCTGGGGCGGCGATTTCGTTCGCATCAAGAGACAAGCCAGCGAACTTTCTGAGGACGGTGGGGAGGAAGAGTAATGGACTTGCATCCTTTCGAGATTTTGAGGAAGCCTGTAATCACTGAGAAGAGCACAGACCTTCAGGAAGACGGGCGATATGTGTTTGAAGTTGCACGCTCCGCTACCAAGCATCAGATTAAATGGGCTGTGCAGGAAGCCTTTGGCGTTACTGTTACTAAAGTCAATACGATGAACAAACCGGGCAAGACGAAGCGTTATGGCCCGCGCTTTACGCAGAAAAAAGCGATAAAGAAGGCGATAGTAACGCTCGCACCCGGCGATACAATAACTATATTCGAGGGCGTCTAAGATGCCATTAAGAGCATTAAAACCAAGAACTCCGGGACAGCGAGGCGCGGTGCTGTCCACTTCGGATGACATAACCACGCGTAAACCTAAGAAGTCGCTGGTGCGGCCGATGAAGAAGAATGCAGGTCGCAATTCCAGCGGACGCATTACTGTGCGGCATCGCGGCGGCGGCCACAAGCGGCGCTACCGCGTCATCGACTTTAAGCGGGACAAGCATGGCATACCGGGCGAAGTAGTCTCAATCGAGTACGATCCGAACCGTTCTGCACGAATTGCCCTGATAAAGTACCCGGACGGCGACTGGCGCTATATCCTCGCACCGGATGGACTGTCTGTCGGCGACAAGGTAGAGTCCGGCGAAAATGCGGAACAGCGTGTAGGAAATGCGCTTCCGCTGCGCTCCATTCGTGAAGGAACTCAGGTTCACAACATTGAGATGAAGGTGGGCAGAGGTGGCCAGATGGTGCGAAGCGCCGGAGGGTCAGCGCAGCTGCTGGCGAAAGAAGGCAGATACGCGCTCTTACGCCTGCCGTCAGGTGAAATGCGAAATGTGCTGAGCGCCTGCATGGCGACGGTAGGTCAGGTAAGCAACCTCGACCACAAAAATGTGAAACTGGGCAAGGCTGGCAGAAAGCGCAACATGGGTTGGCGTCCGGAAGTTCGCGGCTCGGTGATGTCGCCGCGCGACCATCCGCATGGCGGTGGCGAAGGGCGATCTCCCATCGGTATGCCCGGCCCGAAGACACCATGGGGCAAGCCGGCTCTAGGCTATCGCACACGTAAACGGAAGAAGCCGTCTGACAGGTTTATCGTTCGGCGCAGAGGCAAGAGGTAGCTCGGTTAGTCTGCACCATCCCTGCCTGTGGGCAGCTCTTATGACGACTGTGCAGACTCGACAATGGTTAGACGACTGACTGAAAGACTGAAATGGTCGGGGTTAACGACTTCATTGTGCCGCACGCCGGAATCTCTACCTTCGCAGGGATGATGAAAAGACGACTAAGTGAACGGGTAAAAGGTATATATAATGTCCAGGTCAATCAAAAAAGGGCCGTATGTGCATCCGAAGCTGGCGAAGAAGGTAACGGCAGCGCAGCACAGCCGCAGCCGCACGGTCATTCGCACATGGTCGCGGGCTTCCACAATAATGCCTGACATGCTGGGACTGACGATTGCAGTGCATGACGGACGACGCCATGTGCCATTGTTCATAACCGAAAATATGGTAGGGCATAAGCTGGGTGAGTTTGCTCCCACGCGTACCTTTAGGGGACATATATCCCGCTCGGAGCGCACCACGCGGGCGAGATAAGTATTAACATTATAGATTCCGCGGTCATGCCGCACCGCTTCTGCGAAAGCAGAGTTTAGTTGGCCGACGACCAATGGCTGAAAATGCGGCGATGAATGGCGGAAAGCACAACTAACAGCGAGTTCTGAATAATGCCGGTTCGAGCAGTAGCGACAAACACGGGCTATTCCGTGAAAAAGGTTAAGCCCATCATAGATATGATACGGGGCATGAATGTAGAAGAAGCGCTGAACGCACTTCGTTTCCTGCCTTCACCCATTGCGGCGAAGGTGGCGAAAGTGGTTCAGTCTGCGGCGGCGAACGCTGAGAATGAGATTTTCGCCAGCGCGTCTGATTTGCGCATAACAGAGATTTATGCGAACGAAGGCCCCCGCACGAAGCGATTTAGAGCGCGCGCCAGAGGGCGTATTACGCGCATTATTCGACGCAACAGCCATATCACAGTTGTAGTTGACCAGGAGGTCTCATAAGTTGGGCCAGAAGACTCACCCCATCGGATTTCGGCTGGGTATCAGCAAGGACTGGCAGTCGCGCTGGTTCGCATCCAGACCTGAAGAGTACCGCGACCTTGTGAAGCAGGATGTAGAGGTGCGAGACACAATTCTGTCGCGCTATCCGGATGCGGGCATATCTAGGGTGGAAATAGAGCGCGGAAACGATGTGGTGATAACGATTCACACAGCGCGTCCCGGCATTGTCATTGGCAGAGGCGGACAGCGTGTGGAGGAGCTTCGCAAAGATCTTGAACAAAAATCTATGCGGCGCGCACGGCTCAACGTGCAAGAGATAAGACAGCCTGAACTGGACGCTTATCTCGTAGGACGCAACATAGCCGAGCAACTGGAACGCCGCGTGGCTTTTCGGCGCGCCATACGCCAAACCGTGATGCGCACGATGCAGGCAGGGGCGCTCGGCATTAAAGTGCTTATTTCAGGCAGACTAGGCGGCGCGGACATAGCCCGGCGTGAAAAAGCGATGGAAGGGCGCGTCCCGCTGCATACGCTGCGCGCAGATATCGACTATGCGATTGCCGAAGCCGCAACAGAGTTCGGGCGCATAGGCATCAAGGTATGGATATACAAGGGCGACATTGTGCCTGAACCGCGTCAAGCGCCGCAACCAGAAGCTGCCCCCGCAGACATCGCACCTATCGAAGTTACGGTTACCGGATCTCCGGATTCAGAGGCTGCCGCTACGGCATCAGCCGAATCCACAGCAGAGGTGTCTAATGCTCCAACCCAAGAGAGTTAAATATCGCAATCACCATAGGGGACGACGCAAAGGGCTTGCGGTCGCAGGAAGCACCATGAACTATGGTGAGTTCGGCATCAAATCAACAGAAGCGGCATGGGTTACATCGCGGCAGATCGAAGCGGCTAGGCGGGCAATGACGCGCTACGCACGCAGAGGCGGCAAGATTTGGATTCGCATATTTCCCGATAAATCGGTTACGGCGCGCGCTGCAGAAACCCGAATGGGCAGCGGCAAGGGCGCAGTTGACCATTGGGTTGCGGTCGTGAAGCCGGGCAGGGTTCTGTTCGAAATTGCGGGCGTGCCTGAGGATACGGCTAAGGAGGCGCTTCGGCTTGCATCATCGAAGCTGCCGATGGGCACAACGATCGTTACCCGAAATAGCTTGTAGCGCAGCTAATTTTCAGATAAACCGGTATCAACAGATAACGGACGAACGGCAGGATACAAATGGAAATAGACGACATCAGGGCATTTTCGGATGAGGAGCTTGAGCGTGAACTTGAAGACACGCACAGAGCGCTTATGAACTTGAGGTTTCGCGCCGCAACGATGCAGTTGGCAGATATAAATGAGGTGCGCAGGGCGCGCAGGCGCATCGCACGCATCAAGACTGTAATACGAGAAAGGGAGTTTGCGGCAGGCGTAGTATGAGTTACGAGAGACGCAAGGTAAGGATTGGCAGGGTAGTCAGCGACAAGATGGATAAAACCGTCGTGGTTGCCGTAGAGTGGCGCCGACCGCACCGCATCTATAATAAACCCGTAAGGCGTGAGACGCGCTTTATGGCGCACGATCCGGATAACGTATGCAAGTTAGGCGACACGGTGCGAATTCGCGAGGGACGCCCCCTGTCGAAGACTAAGCGCTGGCGCGTAGTCGAAATCCTGCAGCGCGAAGATATCGCCGAAGTGCAGCCGGGAGAACTGACCGCTTCCGACGAAAGTAACATAATCGCGGAGGCTCAGCCTGCTGTGGATGTCAGCGCTAAGGTCGCCTACGAAGAAGACACAACATAAATAGGCATACACTACACAAGTGCACTGAAAATGACGCGGTTGAGCGGCGCGGCGGTGAACAGGGACATATCGATGGATATGGATTATATGGATCAGGTATAAGTACAGGCAGGACAAAACAGCAATGATTCAGCAGTATTCGCGTCTGCGAGTTGCAGATAACTCGGGCGCAAAAACGATAAGCTGCATCGGTGTTCCCGGTGGCAGCGGCAGAAAATATGCATGGCTCGGAGACATCATTGTGGCTTCGGTGAAGGAAGCTGCGCCTGCGTCCAATGTGCGGAAGGGCGAAGTTGTCAAGGCAGTCATTGTGCGCACGACGAAAAGCCATCGCAGAGTTGACGGCTCGCATATACGCTTCGACGATAATGCAGCGGTGCTGGTGAATGATGACCAGATGCCGCGCGGAACGCGCATATTCGGTCCCGTGGCGCGTGAACTGCGCGACAAGAACTTTATGCGCATCGTATCCCTAGCGCCGGAGGTGCTGTAATGCGACTGCGACCTGAAGACACCGTAATTGTTACCAAAGGACGCGACCGCGGCAAAACCGGGCGCGTACAGCAAATCTTTCCGAAGCAAGGCAAGGTTCTGGTTGAGGGCGTTAATATCGCCATGCGACATACTAGACCAACGCAAGGCATCCGGCAGGGAGGCATCATCCAGAAAGAAATGCCTGTGCGAATCAGCAATGTGATGCTGATCTGCCCCTCCAGCAATAAACCCACACGAGTCGGCTACACCAGACTTGCTGACGGAACGAAGGCAAGGGTCTCCAAGCAGAGCGGGGAGATAATCGAGTGACTACACAGAATAATAGGAATCAAGGACGGCGAGGCGGCCGCAGGCGAGGACGGCGAGGTCAAGACGATGTGCCGGCTGCGGTTATGGAAATACCGAAAACTCCGCCCCGTATGCTGGAAAAGATTCGCAGCGAAATCAGCCCTGTGATGATTCAGGATTTCGGCTATACAAGTCCGATGCAGGTACCGCGCCTGAGCAAAGTTACGCTGAATATCGGACTGGGCGAAGCGCTGACAAATGCGCGCGCGCTGGAGAATGCAACACGCGACCTGACTGCCATAGCAGGACAGAAGCCGGTTACGACCCGAGCGAAGAAGTCTATCGCAGGCTTCAAGATTCGTGAAGGTATGCCCATCGGAGTGAGCGTTACTCTGCGCGGACGACGGATGTATGAGTTCGTTGACCGACTGATAAGCTCATCGCTGCCGAGAATACGCGACTTTCAAGGAGTCTCGCGCAATGCGTTCGACGGCAGGGGAAATTATTCACTTGGGATACGCGAACAGGTGATTTTCCCTGAGATAGACTATAACTCTATCGACCGTATTCGCGGACTTCAGATAGTTATAGTAACGACGGCGCGATCTGATGCCGAAGGACTTCGGCTGCTGGAATTGATGGGAATGCCCTTTGTGCGATCTGATTATCAGCAGAGAGTGGCGTAATCCATAGTTCGATTTTCATCTGTAGCGTAATCTTTAAGACTATGAGAGACGCTGCCACGTCCTAATCAGAAGCATCTGGGATTACAAAGAGGGGAACAAGTGGCTAAGGAATCTTCAAAAGCAAAGAACGAAAGGCGAAAGCGAACCGTAGAGAGATACGCTGCCAAACGCGCTGAGCTGCGCTCTATTGCTCAGGACATGAGCAGGCCTCAGCAAGAAAGAGCGCAGGCGCGAGATGAACTTGCGCTTCTGCCGCGAGATGCTAACCCGAACCGAGTGCGAAACCGAGATCTGACGACCGGCAGACCGCGCGGCTACATTAGGCATTTCGGGCTGTCGCGCATAACTTTCCGCGAGATGGCTCTAAAAGGGTTGCTGCCAGGTGTTCGCAAGGCGAGCTGGTAACCTGAAATGCTCTCCGCATAGGCTTGGCTTTGGGTTCCGGAGCCTGCCAGCAGGTGATCGCCGATTGCCAATAGATGAGAACGATAACTGACAAGGAAAGTTGAAATGCCAGTAACAGACCCGATAGCGGATATGCTGACCCGAATCCGTAATGCCATCATGGCCGGACACGATTCGGTGCCTGTGCCGCTGTCTAAGATGAAGGAGTCGCTTGCCGAAATCCTCAAGAACGAGGGTTTTATTGAGAGTTACAGCGTCCATAGGCGCGGTACACCGCAGGCTAACATCCGCATCTACCTGCATTACCGAGACAGAGACGAGCCGGCAATTAGCGGCTTGAAGCGAATCAGTAAGCCAGGACTGCGGGTATATGTCAAAAAAGGTGAGATTCCACGCCCCTACGGAGGGCTGGGAGTTGCAATCCTGTCCACTTCTAATGGTGTGATGACAGGACGGCAAGCATGGAGAGAAAATATCGGCGGAGAGATTCTCTGCTATGTGTGGTAAGGAGCCGATATGTCCAGAATAGGCAACATGCCGGTTACGCTGCCATCCGGCGTTGATGTTGATATAGATGGCAGCGATGTTACGGTCAAGGGCGCACAAGGCATTCTGACTTATACATTCCACTCGGATATGACTATAGAGCGCAGCAACGGCGCAGTGGTGGTTAAACGACCATCGGATGAAGCGCATCACCGCGCGTTGCATGGGCTGACGCGCAGCCTAATCGCTAACATGGTTACAGGGGTGAGTGAAGGCTTCGCCAAAAGCCTTGAACTGGTCGGCGTGGGCTATAGAGTACAGCAAAACGGCAAAGGAATTATGCTGAATGTGATGTACAGCCACCCCGTAGATGTTCAACCTCCGGATGGGGTTACACTCGAAGTACAAGGAAATAACCGCATACATGTGCGGGGAATTGACAAACAAAAAGTTGGACAACTGGCGGCGCAGATTCGCAAAGTCCGTCCGCCAAATATCTATACGGGCAAGGGCATACGCTATCTCGGCGAACAAGTCCGTCTGAAGCCCGGCAAGAGCGCCAGGAGAGCGTAGGGATGACGAAGATTCGCACTAATAAAGCGAGAAGGGTGATGCGGCACATACGAGTGCGCCGCAAAATCAGCGGCACACAAGAACGCCCAAGGCTATCGGTGTATCGCAGCCTAAATCACGTGTACGTTCAGCTGATCGACGACACACAGGGCGTAACAATTACGTCTGCGTCAAGTGTGGAGAGTACAATTAAGTCGCAGAGGGACGGCAAGAGCAAGACGGCCGTTGCCGAACTTGTCGGCGAGCTTGTGAGCGAACGCGCGAAAGAAAAAGGTGTCAGCCAAGTGGTGTTTGACAGAGGCGGATACAAGTATCACGGCCGCGTCAAAGCGCTGGCAGATGCAGCCCGCAAGGGAGGACTGGTGTTTTAGATGACGACACAGCAAGGCCAGCGAGAAAGAAGTAGAAGTAGAGAAACGGACGGCGAGGAAGACGAACTTCCCTTAGTCGAACGGGTAGTCAAGATTTCCAGGGTCGCCAAGGTGGTCAAGGGCGGAAGACACCTGAGCTTCAGCGCCGTAGTGGTCGTAGGCGACATGGACGGACACGTAGGCATAGGCATGGGCAAAGCCGATGCGGTGCCGGATGCCGTTCGCAAGGGCGCAACGGCTGCCCGCAAGAATATCATAGAAGTGCCGCGGCAAGGCAGCACGATCCCGCACGAAGTGCTTTCAAAGTACATAGGATCAGTGGTCATGCTCAAACCCGCACAGCCGGGTACAGGCGTTATCGCAGGAGCATCCGTGCGCGCAGTGGTGGAACTCGCCGGCATCCAGGATATTATGACGAAGATTAGGCGCAGCACCAATCCGGTGAATGTGGTTAAGGCGACTTTCAACGGCTTGCAGCAACTGAAAGACCCGGAGCAAGAGTTCGCTAATCGCAGACAACTCTACGAGTACGGCAGACAGCGCGAACGAGAACGAGCAGAACGACAGCGGCAGAGACAGGCACGGCGCGCAGCACAGCAAGCCGCCGCAGCCGCTCGTGCAGCAGCAGCGGCAGCAGCGCAACCGGCTACACCTGTGCCCGCTGCTCCACCTGCTCCCGCACCTCCACCTGCTCCCGCACCTCCACCTCCACAGTCGGCGCCTCCGCCAGCCGCGCCTCCGCCGGCATAACCTTTACCTGAGAGCATGAGAAACTACCTGCGATTTTCTGAAAGTAGATTCCAATGGCAAATAAATTATCGGTAACATGGAAGGTAAGCGCCATAGGCTATAAGAAAGACCAGCGCCGCACTATTGAAGCGCTGGGACTGCGCAAGCTCAACCAGACGGTTGTGCATAACGACACCCCCTCTATCAGAGGAATGGTGTTCAAAGTGCGCCATCTTGTAGAAGTCAACGAGGTTTAGAAACATAAAGGATATTCTCAGAATACCCTGAACTTTCCGCTATCCCCAACTCTGACTCATCAGCATTACTACTTGTTCTCCGCTTAATGCGGTAAATCGCTTGCGGGGAACAGATACTTTGAAACAAACTGAAAACACTTGTAACAGGACGATAACATGCAGCAGCAAGATTTGAGGCCGCCCGCAGGCGCTAAGAGGGCGCGGCGGCGGCGCGGACGCGGCGACAGCAGCGGTTACGGCAGCTTCGCCGGCAGAGGCATGAAAGGGCAAAATTCGAGAAGCGGCGGCGGTGTGCGCCCCAACTTCGAGGGCGGTCAGCTTCCCCTTTCTAAGAAGCTGCCCTTTATTCGCGGCTTCACAAACATTTTCCGCGTAGAATACAACGTGGTCAATGTGGAAAGACTCGCCGAATTCGAGGCGGACAGCGAAATCACCCCCGAAGTTCTGCGCGAAACCGGCGTTCTCAGAACCCTTAATAAGCCCGTGAAAATACTGGGACGGGGCGAGATTGAAATCCCGCTTGCAGTTACGGCGCACAAGTTCTCTACATCCGCGCGGCAGAAGATTGAAGCCGCCGGGGGAAGCGTCAGGGAGATAGGCTGATGATGCGCCAAACTCAGGCAGCAAGGCAGCAAGAGGTCTCCAGACCCCAGCTGATCCAGTCGATGATCGACGCCATGCGGGTGCCTGACCTGCGCGGCAAGATTCTGTTCACGCTGGCGATGCTGGTAGTGTTCCGATTTGTAGCCCATGTTCCGGTGCCGGGAGTTGACCCTCAGGCGCTTTCTCAGGCGTTTGAATCACAGGCGCTGCTCGGCTTCCTAGACCTGTTTAGCGGCGGCGCGCTGGCTAACCTGAGCGTTGCGGCGCTGGGCGTTTATCCGTACATCACGGCGTCAATCGTGATGCAGATACTCGTGCCTGTTATTCCAAGCCTTAAAGCGCTGTCGCAAGAAGGTGAATACGGCCGTCAAAAAATTAACCAGTTCACGCATTACCTCGCAGTACCGATCGCGGCGCTTCAGGCGTGGGGGCAGCTCACCCTGCTTCAGCAGGCAGGCGTGTTGCCATTCATCGATTTCGGCTTTAACCTGCCCACTCTGTCAATGGTCGTGTCTATGATTGCAGGCACTATGTTCCTAGTTTGGCTGGGCGAATTGATCACAGAGCGCGGGCTGGGCAACGGAGTGTCGCTCATCATCTTCGGCGGCATCGTGGCGCGTTTCCCGCAAGTGGTCGGACAAGGTCTGCTGGAAAGCAACCAAGGCGCAGGGCTTTTGGCGCTGGCAGTGTTCACCTTCATCGTCATATATGCCATAGTGCTGTTCACCGAGGCGCAGAGGCGCGTGCCGGTGCAGTACGGTCGCAGCGTGTTCCGCGGCGGCAGGATGCAGAGACAGTCAGGCTCCACATTCCTTCCCTTGCGCGTCAATTCGGCAGGAATGATTCCACTGATTTTCGCCTTCTCCATAGTTATTCTGCCGGGCACGATCGCAAGTTATTTCAGAAACCCCCTGAGCGACAGCTTCGGCTCCAGAATGGCTCAGTTTTTTGCAGACAGCCTAGACCCGACAGCCTTCCCGTACTGGGGGCTGGTGTTCATTTTGGTTGTGATTTTCACGTTCTTCTATACACTGGTTACATTCCAGCAGCAAGATTTGGCAGGCAACTTACAGCGCAACGGAGGCTTCATTCCGGGAATACGCCCGGGACAGCCGACTCAGGAGTATCTGACACGTGTTCTTGTGCGTATCACCTGGGGCGGCGCGCTGTTCCTCGGCATCGTTGCCATCCTGCCGTTCTTCGTAACTTATGCGACCGATGTGCGCTCGCTGACACTGAGCAGCACAAGCCTGCTTATCATGGTCGGCGTGGCGCTGGATACGATGCGGCAGCTGGAAGCGCAGCTCCTAATGCGGAACTACGAAGGGTTCATACGATAGCAAGACGTTATCTGTCCGATGACGTCTTTGCCGATGTGGAAAAAAGACAAATGCAGGCGAAACGCTCGCTTATGCATAAGGTAAGGATTGAGACATAAGTGAAAGTAATACTGCTGGGACCTCCGGGCGCAGGCAAAGGTACGCAGGCAGCGCGCGTTGCCGATGCTCTAGGCGTTACGCGCGCTGCATCAGGCGATCTTTTCCGCGAGAATTTGCGCAACGAAACCGAGCTGGGTCTGCTCGCCAAGTCGTATATGGATCGAGGCGCGCTGGTGCCCGACGATGTTACCATACGACTGGTGATGTCTTGGATTTCAGCGCCGGAACAGAACGGCGGTTTCGTGCTTGACGGGTTTCCACGTACTCTGCCTCAAGCGGAAGCGCTTGACAGCGCACTTGAGCCCAGCGGCGGTCTCGACCGCGTACTTTACATAAATGTGGATGAAGAAGAACTGATACAACGGCTCACGGGACGGTTCATCTGTCGAATCTGTCAGGCGCCATACCACGCAGCAGCATCTCCGCCAAAAGAAGATGGCAAGTGCGACCTATGCGACGGTGAGCTGTATCAGCGCGACGATGACAAGGCTGAGGTGATTAAGAACAGGCTTGAAGTCTATTTCGAGGAGACTCAGCCGCTTGTCGGGCATTACCGCAGCTCCGGTGTGCTGCGGGAAGTTGACGGCGAAGGCACAGTTTCGGCTGTCGGCAATCTGCTTGTGGATGCACTGCGCTAGAGACGGTTCGGATATGGCATCAACCGAATTTGGTATAATAAATGTTCGGGAACAGTATCATACGAAGAGAAGTTTACATTGCGGCGTAGAACAGGCGGTATAACGATAAAGTCTGAGCGTGAGATTGCTCTGATGCGGCAGGCAGGCAAAGTGGTTGCCGAAGCAAAAGCGCACGTAATCGAAGCGGTCAAACCCGGCGTAACTACGGGCGAGCTGGATAGAATAGCCGAAAATGTAATACGGAAGATGGACGCCATACCATCGTTTAAGGGATATGCGGCTGGCGGACCTATACCTTTTACAGGAACTATCTGCGCCTCTATTAACGAAGAAATAGTACATGGTATCCCGGGCAGAAGAAAGCTGAAAGACGGGGACATATTTAGCGTAGATGTCGGCGCAATAGTGAAGGGCTTTCACGGCGACAGCGCATTCACTGTGGGCGTTGGAGATATTTCGGATGAGGCACAGCGGCTCATAGATGCGACACGCGAGTCTTTGAAGCGCGGCATAGCGCAGGCGACGGCAGGCGCGCGCATTGGCGATATAGGACATGCCGTCCAAAAGTACGCCGAGGCACAGGGCTATTCAGTCGTCAGAAAGTATGTGGGACACGGTATAGGACGCGCCCTCCACGAAGATCCGCAGGTGCCGAATTACGGAACGCCCGGACGCGGAGTTCTGATTAAGAAGGGCATGACCCTCGCAATAGAACCGATGCTTAACATAGGCACGCACGAAACTTTGGAACTGGACGACGGCTGGACAGTGGTAACTGCGGACAACGAACTTTCAGCGCATTTTGAAGACACTATAGCAATAACTCCAGACGGCGCGGAGGTTCTAACCACGCCGAAGGGCTACTATTTCTAATCTGACCCTGCCCATCTACCATATTGACGGGCAGGGAACCAATTAAATAAATAGGCACGGATTTTCAATCCATGTCTGCGAAGAACACTCAAGGAGAGTGCATGGCAAAAAGGGAAGCCATCGAGGTTGAAGGCACTGTAACGGAATCTCTGCCCAACGCGAGTTTCCGTGTAGAACTGGCGAATGGACACGAAGTTTTGGCTTACGTCTCCGGTAAAATACGCTTAAACTTCATTCGCGTACTGCCGGGAGACAAAGTGCTTGTGGAACTTTCGCCCTACGATCTCGCCAGGGGCAGGATAACTTACCGCTTCAAATAGCCAATATCAGGCTTATGTGTTATAGCCAAAATGTCCATGCTTGAAGCATGGCAGGGTTCTTTGCACCTTTGTAAAAGGTGAACAAGGACACAAAATAGCAGAAAACGCTAATAGGCAGCCGTGCGGAAAAGTCTAAACCTGTTACCTGTTATACATAAGTGCGTAAGGACTTACTTAAGGAAAGGTTCTCAAAAAATGAAAGTATCAGCATCAGTTAAGACAAGATGCGCCAAGTGCCGCGTAATCAGAAGGCACGGCAGGGTTCTGATTATCTGCGAGAACCCTAAACACAAGCAGCGGCAAGGTTAGGAGGGAATCATGGCGATCGTATCCGGCGTAAATATCCCTGACAACAAGCGCGTGGAGATTTCCCTGCGCAGCATATACGGCATAGGTCCATATCAGGCTAAGGACATCGTAGAAAAGTGCGGCATTGTCGGCAACCCCCGCGTGAGAGACCTAGACGAGATCGACCTGACACGCATCAGGGAAATTGTTGACCGTGAGAAGATAGTTGAAGGTGATCTGCGGCGCGATATTGATATGAATATCCGCCGTCTGATGGACATTGGAACATACAGAGGCCTGCGCCACCGCAGAGGTTTGCCTTCGCGAGGTCAGCGAACACGCACGAACGCACGAACGAAGCGCGGCCGCCGCCAGACCGTAGCCGGACGAGGACAAAGGTCGAACCTGAAGTAGATGTCAGTCAGCAGAGAAGCGTCATTGCTCTGACAGGCTGACCGACAAACAATCGAAGATCGAAAGGCAGAAAGAATGCCGCGAAGACCGCGAACAAGGCGCAGAGAGCGCAAGTCCATCCCAGTTGGGAAGGCATACATACAGTCAACTTTTAACAACACAATAATCACGCTGGTAGATCCGGAAGGCAATGTCATCTGCTGGGGCAGCTCTGGCACCGCAGGCTTCAGAGGGTCGCGAAAGTCAACGGCATTCGCCGCACAGCGCGCGGCTGAGGACGCAGCGCGCAAAGCCAAGGAGAATGGACTGCGGCAGATAGACGTCTTTGTCAGAGGACCGGGCGCCGGCAGGGAAGCCGCAATCCGAACTCTGCAAGCGCAAGGGCTTTTTGTAACAAGCATTCGCGATGTTACCCCCATACCGCACAACGGCACACGGCCGCGCAAACGACGGCGCGTGTAACAGCGTCGACGTAGATTGCGAGGCTAATTAGGTGGAGCAGCAGCCCACGCTGACTTTTCGGCGCAGTCCGTTCGAGATTGTCGGCGAGTGCATCAGCATATACGGCAGGCATTTCAGGAAACTAATCCTAATTGCGCTGATAATCCAGATTCCGCTCTCGGCCTTTGAGCTGGTCGTAGCAAACAACTTGCCGACCGTAGAAGACCTTCAGGCGTTGGTAATAAGCGCCACAGGCGATCCGCAAGCCGCACTGTCCGATGAAACAGAGACGGTCGAACCACTGGAAAGCGGTGAGATTACCAGATTAGCGGCTTGGACTACGGCTTTCCTGCTGGTAACAATTGTGCTGACAACATTCTTGGGCAGCGTATTTAGTTATGCAATCGGAATACAATATGCAGCAGGCAGAATGGATGTGGTCAGGTGTTACGGCAGAGCTTGGTGGCGCGTTCTTACGCTAATAACGCTCGGACTGCTGTTTTTCGGCCTGTTCGTGCTCATACTAACAGGTTTGACGCTGCTGATTGTGCCCGGCATAGTCATGATGGTGCTGCTAATCTACTTCTCCACGAGTGTAACAGCAGTCGCAATCGAGGGAAATAAGCCTATCGTAGCAATGAGACGCAGCTTCGAACTGGTACGCGGCAACTGGTGGAGGACATTCACTACTTGGGTGTTGATGCTGCTCCTAGTTTTCGGATTGACGATTCTGCTGACCCTGCCTATATCGCTGCTGGCACTGATAGATTTTTCAGAAACTGTGATGCGAGTGGCGAGCACAGTTTGGGGAACAATGACGAATGTCATAATACTTCCGATACCGGGAATTACGGGCGCCCTGATATATCTCGATCTGCGAGCGCGCAAAGAAGATTACGACGTCCATGCTCTGTCAGAGCAGCTGGGTATATCACCCCCTAATGGATACGATATGGATACTGAAACTGAATAAGGCGGCGTTGCCGATAGCGTGGTTACGCTGTGATATTGCACCCGATCCCCTGTGTTTTCTCAGGGCGACAGGTAAATTGGAGGACAAAAGACAGAAGAGATGGCAAGATACACTGATGCAGTATGCCGACAGTGCCGCCGCATAGGAGAGAAGCTGTTCCTGAAAGGCGAGCGCTGCTACACGCCCCGATGCGCAGTAGAGCGACGGCGGAAACCACCCGGAGACAGCATTCCGCGCCGAAGACGCTCCTCAGACTGGGCGCTCCAGCTCCGCGAGAAGCAGAAGGCGCGCTTCACTTACGGAGTGCTCGAAAAGCAGTTCCGGAAGTATTTTGAGATGGCGCGAGATAAACCCGGCGTTACGGGCGACAATCTGCTCCAATTGCTTGAAACGCGAATGGACAACGTGGTGTACCGCCTGTCCTTTGCAGAGTCTCGCCAGCACGCAAGACAGCTGGTTAACCACAGCCATTTCACCGTGAACGGCAGACGGATGGACATCCCGTCGTATCTAGTCCAGCCGGGCGACGTGATCTCTTGGAAGAGAGGCGGCGAAAACGGCAGCGTGCCAGAATTCATCCAAGATCTGACCAGCGGCCCACCCAGACGCACGGTGCCCATCTGGCTCAGACTTGACTCAGGCAAACGCTCCGGTGAGATGATGGCGTTTCCGGATCCGTCCGAGATAGACACCAACATCGACGTGCGCCTAATTGTGGAGTTCTACTCGAAATAGTGCAGCCATCCCTCACTGCCATAAAGCACATTCTGATGGCTACGCCGATAATGCGGATAGGAGATGCGTATTATGGTCTTAGATTATCCGGCATTCACGCTTTCCGACATTGATGAAGAAGAAATTGTAATTAACCCCGAAATAAAGCAGCTTGAACTCGCAGACAGATACGGGAAATTTGCGATCGAGCCGCTTGAGCCGGGCTACGGCATGACACTGGGCAACCCCCTTCGCCGTGTGCTGTACGGCTCGCTGGTAGGCACCGCGGTAACTTGGATTAAGGTGGAAGGCGTGCTGCACGAGTACGCCACCATATCGCACATGAAGGAAGAAGTCTCGGAACTGCTGCTTAACGTCAAAGGCATACGCTTGCGATCAGAAGCCGAGCGACCCGGCAAACTGCGGCTTGAAGTCGCCGGAGAAGGCGAAGTATGCGCCGCCGATATAATGGCATCTTCCAACTTCGAAGTGGTCAACCCTGAACTGCATCTGGCAACACTTGACTCCCCCGAAGCTAAACTCGCTATCGAATTCAACGTCGAACAGGGCGTCGGATACAAGGAAGCCACCAGCGTAAACGATCAAGCTATCGGCACCCTCCCGGTAGATGCAGTGTTCACGCCGATTCGCAAGGTCAACTACCGAGTGGAGCCTACACGCGTAGGACAGCGAACCGACTACGAACGACTCGTCATAGAGATATGGACAGACGGGACGGTCGAACCCATAGACGCGCTTCGGCAATCGGGCGAAATCCTGATGAACAAGTTCTTCTTGTTCGCCAAAGTGCAGATTGACCCGAAAGAAACAGGCAGCCCGGCGATTATTCCACAAATCTCGCCGGAGAAATACAACATCGTGGTCGAAAAACTAGACCTGTCATCCAGAACACTGAACTGCCTCAAGCGCGCAGGCATCGACAAGGTAGGAGAGGTTTTGGAGAAGAGCAAAGAAGAACTGATTGCCATACGCAACTTTGGCGAAAAGTCCTACACCGAACTATTCGACCAGCTGCGCGCGATGGACCTGCTGCCGCCCAACTTAGACCCCAACAACACGGAAGGCGCCGGAAGCGCCGTAGCAACAATTGAGGAGTAGAGAGGACGACCAATGAGACACCGCCTCTCAGGAAGAAAGCTAAACCGCCCGACCGCTCATCGTATGCTGATGCTGCGCGGTATGGTAACAGACCTGCTCAGGTATGAGCGTATCAGAACGACCGAAGCAAAGGCGCGCGAAGTGCGCCCGCTTGCAGAAAAGGTGATAACACGAGGAAAGCACGGCACGCTGCACGATCGCAGACAAGCCGCCGCGTTCCTGACCGACGACGATGTGCTGCGAAAGGTGTTCGACGAACTCGCCGAACGATATGAAGACAGACCGGGCGGATATACGCGCATCACCAAACTCGCACCCCGCAAGGGCGACGCAGCATCCATGGCAGTGCTCGAGCTGATGCCTTAGTCAGCAGTCAGCTTGCAGCCGAGAATAACTATGAAAGCATGCCGCTAAATGCGACTTGCGTTAACAATAGAATATGAGGGTACGCGCTATCACGGCTTCCAATACCAGTTGAATGCGCCGTCAATACAAGGTGAGATTGAGCAATCGATAGAGCGACTGACGGGTCAGAGTGTCCGCATCAAAGGCGCAGGACGAACCGACGCCGGCGTCCATGCACAAGCGCAGGTCGTGGTATTCGACACCGAATCGGCGCACTCAACGGCAACTTTCGTGAACGCGCTGAATCATTACCTGCCACCGGACATCGCCGTCAAGGACGCGCACGCCGTCCCGACGAGCTTCGACCCGCGGAGGCATGCAATAAGTCGTACATACCGATACAGCATCCTCAACAGCGCAACCCCGTCTCCTCTGGCAAGGCGATTCAGCCACCACATTCGGGAACCGCTGGATGTGGAACGGATGCAAAAAGCCGCAGCGCTGTTCATCGGCGAACATGACTTTCGCAGATTCGCAGCGCCGCTTCCGGCAGGCAAGACGAACAGCATTCGCGCCATACTCCACGCATACGTGCAGAAGACGGACGACAGCCTTGTAACGCTGCATGTCGAGGGTAGCGCATTCCTGCAGCGCCAAGTGCGGCGTATGGCAGGTGCGCTGGTGGACGTCGGACGCGGCAAGCTCTCGCAAGGTGAGCTTCAATCGATGATAGACAACGAACCGACGGAAAAGGTGGCGCGCGCCCTGCCGGCGCATGGGCTGTGTTTGATCAAAGTGCAGTACGCTGACTACCCAGCCGGAAACGATGCCGGCGCAGGCGGATGAGCGAATAACTGAAATCCGAGATGTAAATGCGCGCGCCGTATGAAATCCGTATGAAAATACAACACTGTTCATGGGCTGCGTCTATGTCGGCAGAGACGATTATCTGCCCTAGCGCTCCAAACTCATAGAAAACGAGGAAGCTCATTTGACGGAACTGAATCAGACACACTTAGGAAAATGGTGAACGAAATGGCTACAGGTAACAAGCCGTATCAGACGAAGGCGGCAGAACTCAAACCCGAATGGCATGTTGTTGATGCTGCGGACAAGACGCTGGGACGGCTGTCATCTGAGATTGCCGTCCTGCTTCAGGGCAAGCACAAGCCGATTTATGTGCCGCACCTGAACACGGGCGATTATGTGATTGTCTTGAACGCCGACAAGATTCGGGTTACCGGCAACAAAATGGAACAAAAGAAGTATTACCGGCACAGCGGCTACCATGGCGGCTTGACGGAACGCACACTAGCGCAGATGCTAGATCGAACGCCTACGCGCGTCATTACACAGGCGGTCAAGGGTATGCTGCCTAAGAATGCACTTGGCAGACACATGCTTGCCCGCATGAAGGTTTACGCGGGACCTGATCATCCGCATCAGTCTCAGCTCGCATCAAGCGCAGCCAATCGAGGGGAGGAATCCTAAGTGACTACAATCCAGCAGCAGTATTACTACGCCACGGGCAGACGCAAATCAGCGGTCGCTCAGGTCCGCCTGTACATGGAGAGCGGGCCAATCGTGGTCAACGGCAAGCCCATCGAAGAGGCATTTCCTTGGGATAACTGGCGGCGCGAGATACTGGAACCATTCAGAATCACGCGATCCGCAGGTCAGTTCCGGGTGGTTGCCAAGGTCACAGGCGGCGGAGTTACCGGACAAGCAGGCGCACTCAGACACGGCATATCAAGGGCGCTCACCGTAGCTGATCCCGCATTGCGCACCCCGCTGAAGCGCGCAGGCATGCTCACACGCGACCCGCGCGTGAAAGAGCGCCGCAAATACGGCTTGAAGAAGGCGCGCAAAGCACAGCAGTACACCAAGCGGTAAGCCTCTTTTCAGCTTTGCATCACTGATAAAACAGGACGGGAAGTGGATTACGGGAAAGGGATTGCAATTATCCATTCCCCTGCGTACCCTTTCCCGTCCTGCCATATCAGCTCACTACACCATCGCGCGCAGTGGATCGATGTTCGCCTCATCGTAAGGCATCTCGCCCCGCTCCACGCGCCTAACAATGTCCACAATGCCGTCGCAGAACGGCGTATCCACGCCCGCCATATCCCCTTTCTCCGCCACATATCCGTTCAGATAGTCAATCTCAGTCTTGCGCCCTTTCATCACATCCTGCAGCATCGATGGACGCCCCGCGCCCAGCTGTCCCGCGCTCTCTGCCAGCCGCGACTTCACATCTTCCATCGCCTCCGCACTGTCAGTAGGCAGGTAGTCGTCAGCAGGAATACCGCTGATTGCCTCTACCTGAATGCCGAGAGCCTGCCCAACCCTAACGACTTCGGCAGCGATGTTGATGGACACATCATTGACGCCGGGCGTGCCCCGCACTGCGGCGGAACCTAGCCCTGTGGACGCTGCGATTGGGTTCGCCATGCTGTTTACCGCGAGCTTCGCCCAACGCTCGCCCCAGATATTTCGGCTCACCTTCGTGGGACCGATGTCATTCATCACTTCGGCGAGCGCATGCACGCGGTCGGTCGGCAAGCCGTTCAGCTCGCCTAGCGTGAACGAGAGTTTCTCCGGGTCGCCCGTGTGTATCGCCTTTGCCGGCTCGTACAGCCCTGCGCCGAGCGTTATGACGCAGGCAATCTCGCGCGAATACCCCACTATCGGCGCTATAACTTCGTCGTTAATGCCGTTCTGCGCCGAGATTATGATGCCGGTCGGTTTCAAATACCGCATGGCAAAATGCGTCGCCCAAACCGTGTCATACGACTTTACGGCGAGGAATATGGCGTCGAACGGTTCACTCACCCTGTTGACATCGCCGAGGTGCATTGCGTTCACCGGCGTGGTGAACTCGCCGTTCTCAGCTGTTACATGCAGCCCATCGGAAGTCATCGTGTCCACATGCTCTGCCCATGTGTCTATCAGCGTAATGTCGCGCCCCGCTCTGGACAGATAGCCGCCCACAACGCTGCCGATTGCTCCCGTGCCTACGATTGCAAGTCTCTCAAACATTTCATCCTCCGTAGCCCTCAATGATTAGCCCTTCAGTCAAGCACTGGATAGTTTATCACTACGGCAGGCGCCGCACATCTCTAGTCATCCCACTACTTGAAACGCATCCTCATCAACTCGCTTAAAGAATTCCATTTTTGTGCGGTGCCTATGAATACAGAAAGGTGGATAAGATTCTTTCTTACCCACCTTTCATGATGTCATGATGCTGAAAAGCTAGAAATAGTTCAGCTAACCTATCTCTCTCGCAAGGTTACTTCCATCGCATCTTCAGCCGCCTCAATTGTAGTAAATGCAGAATGATGATTATTGCTTCCGAAATGAACTCCAAAAGCAGTATTGTTCCAAGACCATCCTCCACCACTATCCCCTGAAGTACTGGCAGGGGAGTCTGTCAGAGCCATATTGCCATACTTCTTGCCGTTTGGGTCCTCTATTACAACATCGACCTCTATGACTTCCATATTGCAAATTCGCTTATTCGATCCACGTCCATACAAACATACATCCTTCCCTTTCATCATATCGGTTGACATTTTGTCTTCCACATCCCGAATCCCACTAGGCGTGGCATAGAACTCTGGAAGCTCTACATGGGTAGTTGTGAAATAAGCAACGTCACCAAGAAGACCTTTCGGTATATCTTACAAGAGACATTCCGTAGGGAGTAACCCCAGGCTGATGAAACTTCTTCATACTTTTGCAGTGACCAGCAGTGATGATACCGGTGCCGTGCGAACCACTAACCGACCAACCGCTAGTGCAGAGTGTACCACCTGATTCTGATAATGCATTCCCGCCGCGACTATGATGACGAGTCATTATCGGAGCATCCGTCCTGAAAACTTCTAGCTCAATGTCATTCGAGGTTAACAGGGTTGCGGCTGCGCCATGTGATTTAGGCAAATCCATTAGGTGTCGATTAAATCCTGTCAGGAGATCTGCCTTTCTTGGTTCGATCACGGCTCCATCGGTGGGGACATATATCATTATATGGATTTTATTGGTGGACTCGTCGTAATATATCAGGTAATTTCTGTGCCCGAGATTGTGAAGAGCATTGGACAATTCCATTTTACGAAGATTGTGTTCATCATTAGATAATCCTCCCCCGCTCATTAATCTGACATTGTCCGTGCTTCTAACACCTGTGGGGATTTCGCCCTTAAACCGAATGTTGCCTCGTGTATTTGGACCCTTGTCCATAAGGGGCGAGTCATGCCACACCCCTGAAATTTCGTTGGGATACATTTCCATGATTCTTCTCGCATATATATCGAACGATTCTTGCTGAGCCATTACCTCATCAATCAATGCTCTCGGCAAGCCGGTTTGAGCCGCGAGAATAGCATGGTCAGGGTTCGGCGTAGTATCAACAGCCGGGCTTACGTCGGGGTGCGGTGGCGCTTCCTGCTGATAAGTATCGTTTGGTGTAATATCACTCTCATATTGCGGATATGGCTTATCCGTCGTATTCGGTCCATCTGCCAGCACACTGGACACCGAAATCACACTAACCACCAAGACCAGTGCAATACTGGCAGCAATTTTAACTTTCCAATAAGACAATTTGTCCTCCTACTATCTAAATTATGGCGTCAGAGCAGGGTATATACAACAAGCGACTAAGTCAACTATTATTCCCATTCTGATGGCGTCTCCCTTCAAGCGGCATGTTCAGCAATAGCCCCCTCCCTCTTAACAGCAGCGAATTGATGCCCCCGATTTCGCAAGGCGGCGCGCGGCGCGATTGATGTAATAACCGGAATGAACTCCGCAGCGCGACCACATCTGAAAGCAAACAACATCTGTCAGCTTGCATTCGGCACAAAGATTTCAACCGAGTTCTTTCCCGATGAATTAGTGAAAATACTGAACCCTCCATTCGGATATCGGTTCGACAATTCCTGCATGAACGGTTGTATCTCCTCCGCTTTCGGGTTCAGGAATATGATGCAGCGTGGCGCTTCCACAGGCAGCTGATAACCTGCTTCAAGCTCGGCATGGTCAATCAGATGAGGCATCGCTTCGTTCGCGTAATAGGACCTCAGCGCCGGCCTGAGCAGTGGTGCGGTGGCTCTGCCCACCATCATAACCTTGTCTGTCGCGCCTTCGCACAAGTCCAAATGCAGCGCGCCTATTGACACGGCTTCCTGCGTGTGATGATAGACCTTTGGCGTTGCAATCCAGAACTGCCAAGCGTTCAGCGTCAGCACAAGAACCGCAAATACCAGCGCTATCGATGTCATCCACACGCGCCTTGGCAATCCGTCTGCCGCCGCAGCTCGTAGGCCAGGGACAATTCCGCCGTTTAAGAAATGCGCTGTGACCATGCCCGCCATCAGAGAAAGCGGAACGAGCAGGCTCGTCATGCGGGTTATCGGCACATTAGGATACGGCGACAAGAGCGCAGTGCCTAATGCAAGTACGGCAAAGATAATGAGCAGCAAACGGCATGAGGCCTTGCGTAAGTTCGCTAGGCAATATCCCAATCCCAAAGTTGCCAGCGCTGCGCTTATGGGGTCCAGAAGCGCCCCGGATACATAGTGGCTCACATGCGAACTGTAATTGAAGGCGGTTAGGTTCTGCGATGTATTGGCAAATATCCGTCCGACTGCGCTTTCGTACTCCGATGCATGCTGCGAACTCGTGCTTACTATTTTCACTAACGCGGTTGAGAACACTTCACCGCCATTCACGATGAACAAGGGTATTGCCGCAAGAAGCACACTTAGCGCCCAAGGCAAGAGGTTTACGAGATGTCTGCGAATGTCCGAATGAAGCAGAGCGTAAAGTAAGATTATGATCCCCGCTGCGCGCGCCACTATATTGAAAAATAAGCCCAGCCCCGCCAGAACTCCGGATGCGTAAATCAAAAATAGGCTGCTGCGTCTTACGCCTAGCACAAACAAAACCGTCGCCCATACGATTATCGGTATTACATCCGTATTAGGATAGCCGGTGTGCATAAAGGCAAAAATATAGTGACTGAACGCGAGTATCACAGAAGATACAAAAGCGGCTGTTCGTCCTGCTAAGACATACCCCAATATGTACACCCCGGGTATAGCGGCGGCTATGCTGATAATCAGGCTGAACTTCCAAGCGAAGTTGTCCGTCCCAAGAAAACGCATCACCAGCGCAGGATAAATTGAAGACATTACAGGATTGATGTCGCTGTGCACACCGTCTAAATCGAATGGACGCTGCAAGCCGTATTGCGCCATCTCCTTCGCAAATTCGTAATGTGAATACTCGTCGCCTATCGCAGAGTAATACCAATTCGTAAGGTCGTGCGTGTTCACCGCGATGAATATCCCTGCTAACGACAGCACAATCAGGATATCCACGTAGCGCTCACGCGGAATAGCCAGGCTTGCCGGCGACAATTTCAGACGCCCAACAAACGGCGCGCCGCAAGCGCACACCGCCAGCAGCCATATCAGCAAATCCCAGCCCGATTGCGAGCCTGCCAGCAGTCGTAATGCAAGCACGCAGGTGACAACGCAGCCCAAACCTAACGCGGATAATTTGATCCAGGTGATTTCGCCTGCAACAATACGCAGCGAAGGAATGCTCACGCGCTCTAGCGCATCAAGCGTACCGTCTCCGGCTCTCCGCCCGAACGCGCCCAGTGTGAACAGCACAAGCCCAAGCGCGAGATAGGACAGGCCGGCGCCGGATGCAGCCTCATTCGTCTCATAGGACATGGCGAATCTTATCTGCTGAAACGCGACCAGCAGCGCCCCCGACACCATAAGCGGAATAGAAACTCTTCCTATTGTTCTGCTGACCCAAGCTTGTAATGGACGCAGCCGCTTTGGAATAGCGAAGCGCGGAATGTACGGCTGAAATGTGTCTCTTACGACGGCTTTGTAATTCGTCGGCGACCGTGTTGCAGGCGCGGAGGCGGTAGCGCCGCAGTTGTAGCAGAACTTGTGATTTTGCTGAAGAATTAAGCCGCAGTCGCGACAAAGGATGCCGTTCGGTAGTGGATTGCCGCAGCTGCCACAGAACTTCGCGCCTGCTCGGCTCGTGAAGCCGCACAAGCCGCAGTTAATTCCGTCTGTGTTTTCCATCCTACTTTGGTCTCAGGCGCAAATGTCTGATAACGGCAGTTAGCCGAGAAGTTCGCGGCGCACTTCGTCCAGACGTGCCCGCTGCTGCTCATCTACTTCGGGGTATGGCTCGCCCTTCTGTCGTATGCTGCCTGTGAAGTCGGGCGCGCGCTTTTCGAGAAAGGCACGTCTGCCCTCGTCGCCGTCAGCGCTCAGCTGCGTGAGCAGCGTGTTCATCAGCGTCTGCACACGCCACGCTTCGGTTACCGGCGTGTCCCGGAACCTTATAACGAACTCCTTCATCATTCGCACGGCAAGCGGCGGCAGCCCCGCGATATGGTTTGCGATCTCCTCAGCGCGTGCCATCAGGGAATCGTGCGGCACAACCTCATTGATTAGGTTCATCCGCAGCGCCTCTTTCGCATCGAACGGTTCGTCCGTGAGTAGGATGCGCATCACATCTGCGTAGGCGATTTGCTTCATCAGATAGGTTGCGCCGGGCCCATTGCCGACCCAGCCTTGGCTCAGCAGCGCGAACTTGAAGCGCGCGTTCTCTGCGCTCGCTATTCGTATATCGGTGGATGTCAGCATCAAGTAGAAACCTGCACCCGCTGCCCAGCCGTTGATTGCGCCGATCACTGGCTTCCATATCTGTGGATAGTGATCCCCAAGCCGTCCGTCAGCGCCTATCTTTGCCCCATTCACAGTGCCGGAAGGCGGCCAGAAGACGGCTTCGGCTCGGATGCGCTCGCGTTCCTCCGGTGTGATGTCCGGGCGTGTAGCGAGATTATGCCCCGCACAAAAGTGCCGATCGCCTTTGCCGGTCAGTATGACCACTCGCACATCCCAGTCGTCCCAAACCTCCTGCCAAACTTCCGCAATCTGCTCCGAAGTCTGGCGGTCAAGAATGTTCGCCTTCTGCGGATTATCGATTGTTATATAGGCGATGCCGCTTCTCTTCTCATACTGCACTGGCATGGTTCATACCTCTCTGACCTCGCTCATCGAACGCCTTCTTCCCAAGCGTCCTAGCCTAGCCTACACTGGCTGAGTATAATCTCGAAACCTGCTCTCCCTGCTCGCTGACAGGTATTCTCATTCGTCCATTGCGCTCTCTGCAAATTCGGACCGCACGAGCCGTTCGTAAGGATAGCGTCCTTTCACCAGACCTCCCTCAATGAGCACCTGCCGCATTGCATTGTAACCGTCCGACCCAATTGCGGGAGTCTCTGACCATGTGCCCAGAGACTTATACTGTGCAATCCCCGCTTGCAGCGCTGAATCCGGGACGTCTGGGAAAAACGGCTTGACGCGAAGAGCAGCCGTTTCCGGATCGGCTTCGTAGAGCCACTGCTGCGCTTTGAAGAATCCGCGCACGAAACGTTTCACAACTTCCGGCTCCTCGTCGATGAATGTGGGCGCTGCGGCAAATGAGCTGTAGCACAAATAGCCGTGCTCAGAGCCGAGCGCAGCCGCCAAATAGCCTGTGCCCTCTTGGATGAGCATCTGTGCCTGTGGGTTAGGCATGTGGACGTAGTCTGCGCCGCCGCTGCGAAATGCCGCCAATGCGTCTTCGGCAGACATACCTTCAATAAGTCGTACCTTGTCAATATCTACACCGCGCTTGCGTAGAGCAGCGGACAGCGAAGTCATAGGGACTGGGGTGAAGCCGATAGGAATAAGCGTTGCGCCTTCGAGTTGGCTCCACTGCCAATCGTTCGTAGGCGTACTGCTTATAAGGAAAAACCCGTCGCGTCGGTTAATTTCGGCGATGTGCAAAGGCGCGTCTTCATCCCCCTCGTCGAGAGCCATCAAACTTCGGCTAATGCCCGTTTGGACTATATCAATTTCCCCCCGCTTCAGCATCTGAACTGCCGACTGTCCGGCAGGCACAGTGCTAAACATCACATCCAGCCCCTCGGCGTATAGAAAACCGCCTGCTACCGCCGCGTATATGGGTGTGTAAAATAGGTTGCGGTAGGTATCCATAAGCCGCAGTCGGTAGGGTTGTTCCATCTTATTTCACTTCAATCCCTAGTCTATGTGATTGCCCTCATAATCTATTCTCACCAGCGGTAATCCCAGCTCACGCAAGCCGGGTTCTACCTTCGCTGCATCCCCCGCGACTATGATTTTGAGCGCTCCGCTCTTGATATGTGCCTCTGCGACCCTGTGAACGTCCTCCAGCGCGAGCTTGGCAACTTCGTCTGCGTACCTGCTGAGATAATCATCTGGCAGGTCGAACGCGACCAGCCTCACCAGCTGGTTCAGCACCTGTCCGTGAGTCTCAAACAGATTTGGCATGCCGCGCAAGATACCGCCGACTGCGTCTGAAAACTCTTCTTCGGTAACGGGGCGCGTGCTGCGGATTTCCTCGAATTCCTTGATAGTCTCAGCTACCGATTCCTTCGTTACCTCTGTCTGAACAGAACCGCCGGCAGTAAGAGCCGACACTTCGATGAGCCAGTCGATACTGGACATATACCCGTAGCTGTATCCTTTATCCTGGCGCAGATTCATGTTAAGGCGTGCAGAAAACTGGCCTCCCAAGATGTAGTTCAGCAGGTTGAGAGCTAGATAGTCCGGATGGTGGCGCGGTACAGTAAGGTACCCCGCGCGGATGACGGACTGCGGAGCGCCGGGCTTGTCCGCGAGGTATATGGTAGTTGTGCCGTCTGACGCCGTTTCTTCCGACGCTTCGCCAGAAGCAGGGTTCTGCGCAGGATCCCATTCGCCGAATACCTTCGTTGCCTGTACTACGACTTCATCTGTGCTAATGTCCCCCACCACGATCAGCGTAGATTCTTCAGGCGCATAGTGCGCTTCGAAGTGCCTTTCTAAGTCGTCGCGATTGAGACCCTTCACCGTCTCCTCCGTGCCGGACATCGGATGCCCATAACGAGTCCCGGCTCCGAACAGCAGTGCCTGCGACGCGCGCCCCGCGATTATCTGCGGACTGTCTGCGATGCGGCTCAGGTCTGTGAGACGCTCGCTTCGCACGCGGTCAAACTCCTGCGCCGGGAAGGTCGCATTCTGCGCGACATCCCCCATCACTTCCATCGCTTGCTGCCAGTGTGAACTGAGAGTCTCTGCCGACAGAGTTGTGAACTCACGGGACGCGCTCGAGCGCAGCTGAGATCCCAGAAACTCCATCTCGTCCGAAATCTGCCGACTGCTTCGTGTGGCTGTTCCTTCGGTCAGCATCGTTGCAGTCAGGCTTGCGATGCCCGGCTTGTCGGCTGGGTCGGTTATGCCGCCTGATCTAATCAGTAACCCCTGTGCCACTACCGGCAGTCCCTGCTTTTCAACCATAACTAATTTCAGTCCATTCGGGAGGCTTGCGCGCACCGGCTTGGGCGGTCTGAACACGCTGGGTGATGCCGCATCAGGCATCGCAGTGCGGTCTAGCGCGCTTGCTGCTGCCGATAGCTGCTCTTCTGGCAGGACGCTGAGCCTCACCCTGTTATCACCGAGAACCCCGCTCGCAGCACGGCGCACATCATCTGTCGTAACTGCGAGATAGCTGTCGAGATCTGTGTTGATGCCCGATGGATCGCCCGTGTATGTGTTGTAGTAATTCAGCTGGTCAGCGCGCCCGCCAAAACCGCCCACACGCTGAAGTTGGCGCACATGCTGGCTTTCTATGCGGTTCTTGGCGCGCTGTAACTCGTGCTCGTCCGGACCTGACGCGCGCAGAGCGTCTAACTCCGTCTGCACGATTTCTTCTATATCTTCGAGGCTCTGTCCCGCATTTGCCGTAACCTGAATGAAGAACTCCCCCGCGATTTCCTGCCCATAGTGAAATACGCTGACATCGCGGGCAATCTGCCGTTCATATACCAAATTGCGGTACAGCCTGCTGCTTTTGCCGTCTCCCAGAATAGCGGACAAAACTTCAAGCGCCGGCTGCTGCTCGTCGAACGCAGGTCCTGTGGGCCAGACAATATACAGCCTCGGAAGCTGAACACGGTCGCGCAGCACTAGAGAGACGATGCCACTCATTTCAGAGTCCATACGGCGGATGCGATTGACAGGAGGTCCCGGAGGCAGGTCGCCAAAATACCGCTCAACCATACGGCGGGTGTTGTCCAGATCTATATCCCCTGCGATCGCGATGCTCGCGTTAGACGGCGCATAGTATTTACGGAAGAAGTCTTTGATATCGTCTAATTCCGCAGCGTCTAAGTCTTCCTGCGAACCTATAGTGGGCCAGTTGTACGGATGCGGCGCCGGGAACACTGCGGGCTGAAGCGTAAGATACGCCATGCCGTAAGGACGGTTTTCGTAGCTCTGGCGGCGCTCGTTCTTGACCACATCGCGCTGTATGTCGAACGCCTTCTGGTCGAGAGCGTCCAGAAGGAACCCCATCCTGTCGGATTCAAGCCAAAGGGCGAGTTCAAGATAGTTGGACGGCACATTCTCCCAGTAGTTCGTCCTGTCGGGTGTGGTAGAGCCGTTGAGGTTTGCGCCTACCTTTTGCAGCGGGTCGAAGAAGCTGCCCTTGTGATGCTTTGAACCTTCGAACATCACATGCTCGAATAGATGGGCGAAACCGGTGCGTCCCGGCTCTTCGTCCTTAGAACCGACATGATACCAGACATTCACCGCCGTAACGGGCAGGGAATGGTCTTCATGCAGGATAACATCCAAGCCGTTGGACAAGGTGAACTTTTCGTAAGAGATAGATACCATCAAGAGCCTCTCTGTGCTGGTTAGTCATCTGTAATAGTGATTGGAAGTAATTGGAATTGATTAGAATAACCTAATGCTTATGAGAATTATAGCATTAGGCTCTGGTTGGTTCGCGGCAACGCAGCCACAAGACTGACCCACAGCACCCACAGCACACATCTACCCTGACGACGCTTCGAGATGCTTACCGAGCAGGTCGATCGCTGCCTGCGCCGCGGCGCGCTTATTGTCGTCGCGCTCTGTTGAGCCGGTCTCCAGACGCTCGGCTGCTTCCAGCCCATTCGGTCCGGCAATCCCTATGTAGAATGTGCCGATGGGTATGCCGGGTCGCCCGCCTGTCGGTCCCGCCACGCCCGTTACGGATATGCCGTAGTCGGTCGAGGTCAGGTCGCGCACTCCTGCTGCCATCGCAATCGCCACTTCGGGGCTAACGCTGCCCTTGCTCTCATACACCTCGTCTGCTACACCCAGGACAGACTGTTTCAGCCCGCCGGTATAGGCTATCACACCTCCGGGAAACCAGCGCGAGCTGCCCGGCACTGTACTTAGCAGATAGCCCACCAGTCCGCAAGTGTCCGCTTCCGCCACTGACACGCGCCTGTCCTGAGCCGTCAGCATATCTGCAATCTGTTCGATCCTCATCTGTTCGCCTCCGTTCCTACTTCATAATGCACCTTCTCAGATATTAGATGGGAACGGCGGAGTATGTCAAAGTTTGCTTATTTCAGCTTGCCTTTAATCAAATAATCAAAAGTCGCATGCGACCCGACAGCGAAATTCGCGACTATAAGTACCATAAATGAAGTATCCGCGTTGTCCTCACTAATAGCATGGAGAGCAGAGATTCTCACGCAAATTTCGAAAAATTAGACAGAAATTGTCTCAAAATCATGGAACAAAATAGAAAATCGCAGCGTTATAGGAATATATCGGCAAGGTCTTAATCAGATTTGTGGAGGTTAATCAAGATGTCGAATAGTATTTTCCTGTTGTCAGCGCTCGCATTGGTGTTAACGCTTGCATTCACCGCCGCCTGCGGCAGTTCACCCGCACCCGAGCCTGCGTCCGTCGCCCCGGCGGCCCCAGCAGCTCCTATGCTGCCTGCACCCCCTGTCGCTCCTCAACCCCAAGCGCCCGCAGCACCCGCGCCTGCCGCTCCCCAGACCGCACCCCCCATACCCGCAGCCCCTCAGGCCTCACGCCCCGCGCCATCTGCGCCTCAAATCATGGCTCAATCCGCACAACCCACAGCAGCCCCTCAGGCCGCATCATCCGCCCCCGCAGCGCCCCAAGCCGCGCCCGCCACGGGATCAATCACCATGGATTCCGCCTCCTCAGCATACCCCAAATCTTCTGGCGCTGCGCCGCCTATACAGCAGACCGCTCCTGCAGCAACCACTTTTCAGGATTACGAACGCACACCGTTCGTGCGAACCGAAGTTGACAGCGTTTCCACATTCAGCCTCGATACCGACCGCACTTCCTACCACCTAGCGCTAAACTGGGTGCGTGAAGGCTACGATATAGAGCCTGATTCCGTGCGCGCCGAAGAATGGATTAACGCATTCGACTATCGTTACGACCACCCTTCGCGCGTCGATAGTTTCGCAGTTCATACCGACGTTATCCCGCACCCGCTAGACTCCGACATGGTTCTCGCGCGCATCGGATTCCAAGCGCCCGAACTGCGCGATGACGGCATACCCCTAAATGTTACGCTCGTCCTCGATGCCTCAGGGTCTATGTCAGACGGAAACCGCGTAGATATTGCGCGCGAAGCCGCCGAAAGCATACGCCGCAGCCTTCGCAAAGACGACCGCATAGGCGTGGTTCACTTCACCGACGGTATTATTCATGACCTGACTGTGCCGCATAAGTCCCCGGACAGCAAGGATGTGCAGCGTTCAATCAAGAAGCTTAAGCCGCACGGCTCTACCAATGTCCAAGCCGGACTGGATCTGGGCGTAGAACTGGCGCATGAAGCAAGATATGAGCGCCCACACGCATACAATTACATCATACTAATGTCAGACGGCGTGGCGAATGTCGATGCCACCAACCCATTCGCCATACTGGAGTCCGCAGCCGATTACAGCAATACCAATCCCCTGCGTCTCATCACGATTGGCGTGGGCATCGAGAACTACAACGACTACCTTCTGGAGCAGCTTGCACAGCACGGCAACGGATGGTACCGCTACCTGAACGATGTGGAGCAGGCGCGCGCCACATTCAGCCGCGATAACTGGCTCGCATTGTCGATACCCTTCGCCGACCAGACCCGCGCGCAGGTTACATGGAACCGGAAACTCGTAGAATCCTGGCGCATCATCGGCTACGAAAACCGCATCACGGCTGACGAAAACTTTACTCAGGCGCGAAAAGAGTTCGCCGAGATACCGTCCGGTGCGGCGACCACGGTGTTCTACGAGCTGGACCTGACCGATTACGCCTCTCACGGAGATCTCTTGAATTTGGGCGATGTCGAACTGCGCTGGGTTACGCCGGTAAATAACGATTCCAACCGACAGCATGCTCAGATACTCGCGCAGTACACAGAGTTTCCCAGAGACATGGACAGCGCACTGCTGAAACTGGGCGCGCTGGTTGCCCTGGCGTCCGACAGATACAGCAGTCTGCCCTATCCGGACTATCCAGCATACCAGGCCCATCCGGATAAACAGCATAATGTACACCGCGACCTCGCGACAATTAAGGAAGAACTGCACGATCTGGATAGGCACCTCTTTGAATTGCAGGCTTACGGCGATTTCGTATTCTTGATGGAACACATGGCGCAGGATATTCCAAAGCAGGCTTCAGGATACAGCCGATAGAACCGAACCTAACAGGATCTACAAGATAGGACAGACAGGTACGGCATTTTGCTCATACGCCTCGTCTGTCCTGTTTTTCTTGAAGGCGTGTCGCCGCCTTTGTTACACTTGCAAGCGGCGTTTGCGAACTCTGATAGAATTACCCGAATTGATGACATCATTCGACAAGGATGCATTATGGAACAGACTACCCGCCTTACCACCGAAGAAGTTCGGCACATAGCGCTGCTGGCGCGCGTAGGAATGACCGACGAAGAAGTGGAGCAGATGCGCTATCAGCTTTCCGATATACTCGCCCAGTTTGAAGCGCTCAGCCGCGTGGACACCGGCGACCTTGAACCGACCGGACATTCCGTCGATCTGCTGTCCGTCATGCGCGATGATGTGTCCCGCTCCTCGTTCCTGCGCGAAGATGCGCTTGCTAACGCTCCCAATCGCGAAGAAGACCTAATCCGCGTCAAAGCTGTGTTGGAGTGATCGGAAAAAGCAAAGACACGGGATACGCTGTATTAGGTGCGGAGTTCACAGGTTTACCACGAACTGGAGAAATGTATAGATATGGAACTGGCTGGTCTTACGGCGCACGAAGCGAGAACCCATCTGGATAGCGGTGATATAACGTCCGTGGAGCTCACCGCTGCCGTGCTGGAGCGAATCTCACAGGTAGAAGATAGAGTCAAGGCGTTCGTAACCGTAACGGATGAGCTTGCACTGCAGCAGGCTGAACAGGCGGACGAGCGTATCGCCGCTGGGGATGCTCAGGCTCTCACCGGCATTCCCATAGTTCTGAAAGACAACATGATTACGCGAGGTGTGCCGACTACCTGCTCATCACGCATCCTAGAAAACTTTGTGCCGCCTTACGACGCCACCGTTACCGAAAAGCTCTACGCTCAGGGCGCAGTGCTGGTCGGCAAGGGTAATCTAGATGAGTTCGCTATGGGCTCTTCAAACGAGAACTCCGCTTTTCATCCAACGCACAACCCGTGGTCGCTCGACCGCGTACCGGGCGGAAGCAGCGGCGGCCCGGCTGCCGCAGTCGCAGCCGATGAATGTATGCTCGCGCTCGGCTCGGACACCGGAGGCAGCATACGACAGCCGGCCGCGCTCTGCGGGATAGTGGGCATGAAACCCACTTATGGTCTCGTCAGCCGCTACGGTCTTATAGCCTTTGCAAGCTCCCTCGACCAGATTGGCCCCCTTACGAAAGATGTGCGCGACTGCGCCATCACGCTGAACGCCATCGCAGGCAACGATCCCAACGATTCCACATCCCTGAGCACAGATATGCCAGATTACACTCAGGCGCTTGCAGACGACCTGTCAGGTCTTCGCATAGGCGTACCCGTGGAATACTTCGTGGAAGGTCTGGAAGCCGGAGTGGAGAGAGCCGTGCGCAGCGCGATTGATGTCATACGCTCGCTCGGCGCCGAAGTAGTAGAGACATCGCTGCCCAGCACCCCCTATGCGCTGGCGGTCTATTACATCATCGCGCCGTCTGAGGCTTCTGCCAATCTGGCGCGATATGACGGCGTCAAGTACGGCTTTTCTGCTCAGGACGCCGATGATGTATGGGACGCGTTGGAGAAAACGCGTCAGCATGGTTTCGGCCCCGAAGTGAAGCGGCGCATAATGTTAGGAACTTATGCACTCTCAGCAGGGTACTACGACGCATACTACCTGCAGGCGCAGCGAGTGAGGACTCTGATTCGACGCGAGTTCGAGCATGTGTTCACGCAGTTCGACGCAGTCGTAATGCCAACTTCACCCACCGTTGCTTTCAAGCTGGGTGAGAAGACGGCCGACCCTCTGCAAATGTACCTGAACGACATCCTGACTATCCCCGCCAACATCGCAGGCATACCCGGAATATCAGTTCCGGCAGGCATGTCGGACGGCTTGCCGGTAGGATTGCAGATTATGGGTCCTGCGCTCAGCGAAGAAACACTGCTGCGAATTGCATACGCGTATGAGCAGGCGACAGATTTCCGCAGCAGCTACGGAACGCCGCCCCTGTAAGCCAAACCCCAAGCCCATTTGAACCTATATCTATCCTATCGCGCTGCGACCTATCGTTCAGCTAATTGTCTCAGCGCTTCTTCGTCCAGTTCAACACCCAGCCCCGGTCCCGTAGGCACGGACAGATAGCCGTCTTTGACTTCCAGCGGTTCTTTCAGCACGGAAATCTCGTCGCGTATGGATATCGGTTCGATATTATACTCTTGTGAGTAAGGCACTACATCCGCGAAAGCGGCGCAGAAGTGCAGGTGCGCCACAGTGCTGATTATCGGCTGCGTATTGTGCACGGTAATTGGTTTGCCGAACGCCTTGCAAAGCGCCGCAATCTTCTGGAACTCGGTGAAGCCCGGCGCCTTCACGATGTCCGGCTGAATGATGTCCACCTTCCCTCTCAGAATGAGGTCGCGGTATTCGTACTGCGTATAAATCATCTCACCGGCGGCGATGGGAATGTCCAGCGCGTCCGCGATAGTCGCAAGTCCATCTAAATCGTAGTGCGGGCGTGGCTCCTCGAAGTGGAATACGCCGAGCGATTCAAGCGCCTTGCCGATTTCCATAGCATGATGCACAGAGTATGCGCCGTTGACATCCACGAGTATATCTACATCATCACCCACCGCCGCGCGTACCTCGCTGACGGTTGCGATGGTGTAATCTCGCGCATCGTCCATCGCGCCCGGAATCGCGCTGTGCAGCTTGTAACCGGAGTATCCCTGCTCTGCGAACGATTCGGCGCGCCGAGCTTCTTCAAGCGGGGTCATGTCGCGGCGCATGGAGCTTGCGTACATCCGAATCTTGTCGCGTTTCATGCCTCCGAGCAGATTCGCTATTGGCTGTCCGACCGCCTTTCCGCTGATGTCCCAAAGCGCGATGTCCAATCCTGCAATTGCACACCACACTGCGCCGCCCATCTCATACGCGCTCGCGGCTCGCTCCATATCATCGAAACGCAATGCGGTCTCGGTGGGATCCTTGCCAACTAGCGCGGGCTTGAGCAAATCTTCGACCAGCGTCTTGATGACGGACGGCTGGCGGCGGAAACATTCGCCTATACCCACTATGTCTTCATCAGTATAGACCCGCACGAACGGGAAGCTTCGGTCGAGTATCAGACATTCGACATCGGTGATTTTCATATTGTCCTATCCGTCATATACATTGCTATTGTATCCGTGAAAAGAGCCCCGTGAATAAAGGCCATGAATAAGGGCCGTAAATAAGGAATTATCGACTAGATGCCGGAATTATTATTGTCATTATCACAATTACACCGCGGCATCGCCTCGTTCACCCGTGCGAACCCTAATAGTGTCCTCTATCGGAAGTATGAATATCTTGCCATCGCCTATCTCGCCTGTGCGAGCGGATTCGATGATTATGTCGATAACAGACTCTACATCTGAATCCTTGGCAACTATTTCCAGTTTGATTTTCGGCAGCATATCCACTACGATAGGCTGCCCTGCGCGCCCCGTATGCACTATGCCGCGCTGACCGCCGCGTCCGGTAACATGAGTGGTATTCAGTCCATAGAAGCCCGCTTCCCCCAGCATGTCCTTCACCTGTGTGAGTTTCTCCGGTCTTATAATCGCTTCTATCTTCTTCATTCTTTACCTCCCCGTATCAAGAGGTTAAGGATACTAATTCAAGATATGGCAAGTGTATTCTGCACTCACCCCTGCAATCCTAAACCTCCGTCCATCAAGCCAAGAACGTTTGCCGCACCTGTGTTAAAACCTGTAAGCCGGTTCTTCGTGTTCCGCGAGATCTAGTCCAATGGCTTCGCTGTTTTCAGACACACGCAAGCCGATAGTATATTTCAGCGCAAGCAGTATCAGTGCCGTAACTACAAATGCCCACCCCCAGGTTGCGATGATGGATATGAGCTGAATGCCAATTTGCGAGATGCGCGATATTTCCAGCACACCAAAGCCGATGCCGACGAACAGTCCGGTTGCGATGCCTCCCCACGTCCCGCCAACGCCATGCACACCCCACACCGAAAGAGCGTCGTCCAGTTTGAGCCTGACGAGAAAGCGCGCAGCTACGGCGCATAACACACCGCCCGCAAGTCCTATTACAACCGACGGCATAGGTCCAACGAAACCCGCCGCCGGAGTTATCGCCACCAAGCCCGCAACCGCTCCGGACGCTGCGCCTATTACCGAAGGTTTGCCGTCTTTTATCCAAGAGAACGCCGCCCAGCCGATAGCGCCCGCTGCCGCCGCAGTATTCGTTACTACAAACGCATTGACCGCTGTGCTGTCAGCCGCAAGCGCCGATCCCGCATTGAAGCCGAACCAGCCGAACCAGAGCATACCTGTCCCAAGCACGACCATCGGCACATTGTGAGACTCCATTGGTTCTGTACCGAACCCCATTCTCTTGCCCACTATGAGCGCCGCTGCGAGTGCTCCAACGCCCGATGTGATGTGAACCACATTCCCGCCTGCGAAATCCAGCGCGCCCAGATTATATATCCAGCCGCCTTCCGCCCAAACCCAGTGCGCTACGGGCGCATACACCAATGTTACCCAGAGAATCATAAACAGCACGTAGGCGCTGAATTTCATGCGCTCTGCAAACGCGCCGGTGAGTATCGCTGGCGCTATTATGGCAAACATACCCTGGAACATCATAAACAGCAGATCAGGGATTGCGCCGTCTTCTCCCACCTCGGCGCTCACGCCGTTCAGACCTAGCAGGTTAAGATTCCCAAAGATACCGCCGACGGATGGACCAAATGCGATTGTGTACCCCCACAATACCCAAACAACCCCTACGATGCCCATGCTCATAAGGCTGTGCATAATCGTAGTGGAGGCGTTTTTACTGCGGGCAAGTCCGGCGTAAAAGAGCGCCAAGCCCGGTGTCATGAACAGCACCATCGCGGAAGACACGAGGAGCCAAGCTATATTTCCTTCCTGCTGCAAATCAGAACCTCCAAAACAGACGTCAATATCTCTTCATTCACTTTTTGGACGCATGATTATAAACAAATAAAATTCAAAATGTCTATATCACCTTATGGCATTCTTAATATGCCCTGTCATTATAAACCCGCCTCGAACCGCATTGCACCGCCATCCCGAGCGCTCCAACGCACTCTTTATCCGCCATTTCATCCCCCTGTCATTCCCAACGCAGCCCAAAAGTAATCTATACTCTCATTATTATCAGACATCGTAACTGTATGGCGATAACCTGATTCGTGAATATCTTTCATCTGCGTACATTCCTGATTTTTATCGGACGCCGCAGTTTCATCATCATTGCGAAATACCAGCTCTGGATACCCTCACCCCCCGACATATTCGGCAAAATGCTATAATTACCCCACTTCTTCGCAGATATATCAATCACTATGTATCATTACTGTGTATCACCACACTATTCAGGAGGCAGCAACTTGAGCGGCGCACTTCATGGCTACCGCGTTCTCGAATTCGGCGACTACATTGCGTCGCAAGTATTAGGCATGCTCCTAGCCGACCAAGGCGCCGAAATCATCAAGATTGAACCGCCCGCCGGCAGCAGGCTGCGTGACAGCGCGCCTTTCTCCGTATGGAACAGAGGTAAGAAGTCCGTAGTCATAGATCCGTCATCCGCTAACACCGCCAGCACAATAAATAAGTTTGCCGCCGTTGCCGACATCCTCATTAGCGACTCGGATACACTTCCGCATGGCGCAAAAGTCTCTGAGATGCAATTCCACAACCCGCGCCTGGTAACAGCCTGCCTTCCGGCATTCGGCGCAGAGCATGAAAACGCATCCATGCCGCCTCACGAAACCCTCGTCGCCGCGGCAACCGGTATCTACGCCGATAGAGGAAGCGGCGCCCCCACATTCATATCCGTTCCGCACGCCAGCATATTCGGCGCATTAAGCGCAGCGCCCGCAGTCATCGCAGCTCTGTTTTACAGAGAAGCCACCGGCGAAAGCCAGCATATCGAGCTTCCCCTCTACGACGCTATGTTCGGCGCCATGGGAGCGCAGGCTGTAGTGCTGCCCGAAAACGCAGACGACGCTATGCCTCACCCCGTCATCGCTCGCTTCTACGAGTGCAGCGACGGCCGCTGGGTCAACATCAACGCAGGCTATCCCCGCGCGCTCATTCCTATGGTACGCGCATTTGGGCACCCTGAATGGGCAGAGCCGCTGCTGGACACCCAGAGCCTGCTGTCCCACCCCGAAGACAGGCAGATTTGGATAGACACGCTGGAACGTACTTGGAGGAGCCGCACCGCGCTCGAATGGGAGCAAATTATGGACGAAGCAGGCGTGCCATGCACCATGTGCCGCACAGTGGAGGAATGGCTGGATTGCGAGCAGGCTTCCGCAATGGGCGCAGTCGTCGAAGCGGACGACCCCGTATTCGGGCACATGCGGCAGGTAGGAATACAGGTGCATCTGAGCGGGAACGAAGGCGGCATTCGACGCCACGCGCCCGCTCTGGGCGAGCACACGGAAGAAGTACTTGCGCTATTGTAACGCACGCCCTCAAAGAATATCGCCGGAATCCGATCCAAGCATCATCTCGCGTACCAGCGGAATCGGTGGCGCGCCATACGACAGCAGCTCATCATGAAAGCTCTTCAGCGAATAAGCATCTCCCCTAACCCGCCGATAGTCCTCCCTCAGCTTCAGAATCATCAGTTTGCCCAATGTGTAGTTCAAATACATCGGATCGAAAGTGCCGCGCAGCGCCTCTTTTCGCGCCGGCAGCTCCTCAAGAAAAGCGTTCTCCACGAAAAACCGAGTCGCCTCATCCACCGTCATCCCCTGCGTATGCATCTTTATGGCGCATATAAAGCGGCAGTTTCGCAGTAGCGCTTCCATCAGCTGCCCCAGTACGCTCTTAGGCTCCGTTGCATAACCCTCCTCTACCATCATCTGCTCCGCATAATGCGCCCATCCCTCCCAGAACGAGTATGCCCCGAACACGCGGCTTATCATGGAATCCGCATTTCGTGTATGCAGGTAGTGGACATAATGACCGGGATAAGCTTCGTGAATGGACACCATCCGCAAAGTGGCATAATTAAACGAAGTCAGCCACTGCTCTTTCTCAGCATCGCTCCAGTGTTCTTCCACCGGCGTAACATAATAGTAAGCCTCGTCAGCCTTATCCTCGTATGCTCCCGGGAAATCCAGCGCCGCGAACGCCCAGCGCATAAACGACGGCGTAGGCACCGTCTGGCAGCGCGCCTCTGACGGCACACTCACGATGTCGTTGTCGATGAGATACTGCCGTATATCCTCCAGCATATCCCTTGTCTCATCGATAAGCGATTCCGCGCTTGGATGGTCCGCGGCAACCGAAGCGATAACCTCTTCCGACGATCTGTCTGCGTCTATGCTCTCGGTAACTTTACTGAAGCGTTCTAAGTTGCGTTTAAGGTCGTCCTCGCCTATGTTCAGCAGATGCTCGAGCGGCACATCTACCATCTCGCCATACTTCAGCAGTGCCGACAGTTTATTGCTGCCGACCGCAAAACTTGCGTCTGCGTATGGTTTCAGCGCATTCAAGTGCCTTACGAACTCGTGCACGGCTTCAGTGGCGCTGTTGCGCGCAGCCTCGAACCGCTTTATCAAATGTTCATCCTTCAGCGCGCCTGTCGAATCTGCTAGGTCGCTCTCGTAGAACTTCGCCACACCCTCGTATGCTTCAATACTTGCTTCCAAAACCGGCAGCGCAAGTCTCCCGCTTATTACGGACTTCAGCTCCGTTAAGTAGTCAGGCACACATTCCAGCGCTAGTGTCAATGCCTGCACGCGTTCCTCAAGTGGCGCATAGTCGCGCTGAATATATCCGCTCAAATCAATGTGCCAAAGCATCTCCATCGGATTGTTCTCCGGCAAGCGTAATTCCGTAAGCTCTGTGAGTTCCTTGTACAGGGTCGCTGTCAGCATGCGATGGTCATAGTAACTTCGCACGCTCAGCGCAGTGGTATCGATGCTCTCCAGAGCAAGCAGCCCCTGTCTAATCTCGCTTACCCTCTTGGATATCTCCGCCCGTGAAGTGTTCGGTATTCGTCCGTCATAGCGGTGCAGCCCTTGCCGAGACGCCGCGCTGGGATAATGCTCCCACATTTCCGACAGTATCTTCTCGGTTGCGGCATGGAAGAGGCGGTTTGCGCTGTTCGTCATAGATTGCCCCCGTGAAACGATGATTGGCTCAGATGCACACACATTTTACTATAATCCCTTTTAATATATCTGATCCGACTTGATACATCCGAACCGATACCTCTAGCGTAAAGGTTCACATGATAACCTCTGGCGTGGTACGCTCTTGTGGTACGCTTTTAATGAACAAGCAGAATCTTTTGAATGGCGAGTGAGAAACAATGAGCACCGAGGGAGTTAGAGATACGGGAGTTAGAGACACGCTTGGCGCTTCAGGCGCTAACCCAAAGTATGTGTGGATGTCCGGCAAGCAGGTAGCGTGGGATGATGCCGTCGTGCACGCATCCACACTCGGCTGGTCGGCAATATCCATGGTTTTCGAAGGTATCCGCGGATACTGGAATGCCGAAGAAGAGCAGCTCAACATTTTCCATCTCGATCTGCACATGGAACGTCTGCTCCGCTCAATGAAGGTAATGCGGATGACCTCTCCGTGGTCGGTCGCTGAACTAAAACGTGCGATCGTTGATCTAGTGCAGGCGAACGAGTTTAGAGACGATATATATATCCAGCCTCTCGCTTACTTCGGAGGCAGCACCACACCCGGATACCTGCCCATATCAGAGCGACCCGGCGACATCACTATATTCAACCGGCAGATTGGGTCAGTCTTAGGGGCAGGGCAGCCCGTGAGTTGCGGCGTAAGCTCCTGGACGCGCATATCCGATAATGTAATGCCGCCGCGCGTCAAGGCAATCGCAAACTACCAGAACAGCCGATACGTCGCCGACGAGTCATCCCGGCACGGTTACGACTTCGGCATCATTCTGAATCCGCAGGGAAAGGTATCGGAGATTTCATACGCCTGTTTGTACATTGTGCGGGACGGCGTAGCGATTACACCGCCGGTATCTGCCGGCATACTGGAAAGCATCACGCGTGATGTAGTGAAGCATCTCTTACAGAAAGAACTTGGCATTCCTGTCCAAGAGCGCGACATTGACCGCACGGAGCTGTATATCTCAGACGAAGTCTTTGTATGCGGCACCGGCGCAGAACTGCAGCCCGTGGGCAGCATTGACGCCTATATCGTGGGAGACGACGGCACTGCAGGACCGATATTCACCCGGCTGGAGCAGCTTTTTCACGACGTCGTAAGAGGTAAAGATTTGCGCTATCCCGAATGGCGCACCGGCGTTTACTAACGGATTTGACATCGCTTAAATAACATCGCCTAGCCTAAGTAATATCAAATAAATAGATTTGAAAGGGGAGAAATATGATATATGAGTTTCGGACCTATGACCTCAAGCCGAGGAGCGTCCCCGATTTCGAGGAGCGCTTCGGGGAAAAGCTGCCGGGTAGGTTGGAGTTCTCGCCGCTTGCCGGGCTGTGGCACACGGAAGCCGGCCCGCTAAATCAAGTCCTGCATGTCTGGCCATACGAGGACATGAACCATCGCACCGACACGAGAGCAAAGGCGCAGGCGGCAGGGGCTTGGCCACCCAACACATCCGAGTTCGTAGTCAACATGCAGTCAGACTTCTACCTGCCAGCGCCGTTTACGAAGCCGCTCGGTGAGCGCAAAGTTGGTCCTATATACGAGATTCGTATATACACCTACCGTCCCGGCGATATTCCCAAGGTCATTGAAGCGTGGGGAAACGCCATTGAAGAGCGTGAGAAGTATTCCCCGCTGGTGGGCGCGTTCTATTCTGATGTGGGCGCGTTGAATAAGTGGGTTCACATGTGGGCTTACGAGAGCTTTGAGCATCGCATGCAGGTGCGCGACGAGACGCGGGCTAAGGGCGTATGGCCGCCAAGCAGCCCGGTAGCGCCCGTTCATCAGGAGAACAAGATACTGTTGCCGGCAGAGTGTTCGCCGATGCAGTAGATGCAGTAATCAATGGCCCTTACATTCAGCCCCAAATGATTAGATGATTGCCATCCAAATCGCAGCAGGTTGTCTTTGTATCTCCCTGTCGCTCAATCCTAGGATGGAATATTTCAAACAGCGCCCCTCTCCGCTTTAATCGGAAGAGGGGCGCTGTTTTTCAGAACTAGATCTGGATTTGTTCGGTTTCGCCAATAGGTTAGCGAGAATGTCAAAGCGCTAGAGCTGTGCCTCCAGCTTTGTGATTACGCTGTCAACCTGAGAAACTACATGGTCAACTTCATCCCTCGTGATGCACAGGGGCGGTGCGAGGAATATGCTGTTTCCGGGCCTGCCCAGCAGGTGATGCTCATTCATCAGCGGTGCAATCTTGTCAGAAAGCTTCGCCTCGGCAGGGAAGGACTCCTTAGTGTCGCGGTCTTTTACCAGTTCCACCGCGCACAGCAAACCCATCCCGCCGCGCACATCACCGACTATTGGATGTTCATACAGAGTTTGCAGCTGCTCGTACATATACGTGCCCATCTCAGCAGAGTTTTCGACCATGCCTTCGCCTTCCATAATTTCAAGGTTGGCGAGAGCTGCGGCGCAGGCTACCGGGTTTCCGCCAAAGGTTATTAGATGACGGAAAGTGGAGTCTTCTCCCATAAACGCATCGGAGACCTTTTTGCTGGCAATAGCAGCGCCAATAGGTATGTATCCGCTGGTGAGCGCTTTAGCGACAGTGAATATATCAGGCTTGATGCCCCAATGCTCTGTGGCGAACATCTTGCCCGTGCGGCCAAAGCCTGTGATGACCTCATCGCAAATCATGATTACGCCATACTTGTCGCAGATTTCGCGAATAGTAGGCCAGTATTCGGGATGAGGCACATTAATGCCGGCAGCAGCCGATATAGGCTCTCCGATAAATGCTGCTACAGTCGAGGGACCTTCGTGTTGAATGGCAATCTCTAAATCTCTGGCGCACTGGAGAGTACAGCCGCCGTTTCCGCTGCAACAAATGCCGCGGTAACTGTCAGGCTGTGCGATATGGATGTTGCCGGGCATAAGAGGACCGAAGTGAATGGGAGCGCCAACTCCGCCTCCGCCCAGACTCATGCAGGCATGCGTAGCGCCGTGGTAAGAGCCGCGTCTGCTGATGACCTTGTAGCGCGTTGGTTCGCCGTTGTTTCTGTGATACTGCTTCGCCATTTTAAGTGCGGTTTCAACCGCTTCCGAACCGCCGCTGACGAAGTATGTTCTAGCCTCCTTGTCAGGCGCAAGGCTGGCAATTTTAGCGGAGATTTTGGCGGTCGACGGGCTGACAGTGCCGCCGGGAGTGTAGCTGATGTCCATCATCTGGTTATATACGGCGTCCGCGACCTCTTTGCGGCCGTGCCCAATGTTCTTCAGCCACATGCCGGCCATCGTATCGAACCACTGCTCACCGTCCACATCCTCAACCCATACGCCTTTGCCGCTTTGCACCAGCTTTATGCCGTCTTCATCCATATTGCCGGCAGGATTGTTATGCGGCCAGAAATGGTCAGACGCTTGTTGCTTAAGTTCTTCTATCTGTTCGCCGCTCAGTCTCGTAGCCATATTTTCAACACCTCCCAATATCGACCCTGTCGCTTTATCGTTCGACATCTTGCCTATCTAGCATCTATGCGGAGATAGTATCATCAAAAGCCTGTGTAGGCTATCCCCCAATCCGTATTTGCACCCTCTGAATCTATATTATTGTTTATCAATTAACCCAGTTAACCGCCGATGTCTTCGAGAGTATCTTCGATAGTCTTGTGGATACCTGTGAATATCGGAGTGTCTCGAAGAGTGTATAAGCTTCCTTCTACGCTGCGGAGATCCATCACAAGGTCGAGAAAGTCTGAAGGGTTATCAGTCTCAAAGCCTACGACGAACTCCTGGTCGTCTAGTCCGAAGGAGTAAGTAGTGTTGATCTTCACGGACGGGTACTTGTGCCCGACGGTGAAGTGATCATTCATCATGCGCTGGCGTTCTTCTTGCGGAAGCAGATACCATTCACGGGTTTTGAGGAAGGGATATACTATGAAGTATTCGGCTTTGCCCGGGCGAAGCCGAGTGCCTGTGCCTTCCTGTCCCGCGTGAGTGTGAGTTCCGACATACTGGGATCGACGGGTCATGGCAAGATACGAGTATGGCTGAGTAAGGTACGAGCCGAGATGTGTTGCCCAGAGATGCGCGGCGGAGCGCTGTATATCTTCAAGTGTGTCCGCTGCCTGCCACAGGAAAAAGTCTGCGTCCCCGCGAAGTCCAATAAGACTAAAGCAGCGAGTGAACATATCTTCCGAGATTTTCGTGGTGGCTTGGGCGAATTGGGATTTGGACCTTTTGCGCGTGGATTTCTCCAGCCGACGCCATTGCGGATCAAGCTTGAAGAAGCTGTACTTTACGAATTGTCTGTGGCTTGAATCTGCCATTCACCTGTCTCCTATGACCTGTATTTTATAATCTATATAATCTCTAAGATGTAACAAAGCGTTTGAAAATTATAACATTGTTGTATATTTCATCGGGTTAGCTGACACACAATTCCTAGAATTACTAACACATGCCACACCCTAACATCGCCAACTATACCTGAACTAAATCTCGACGAGGTATTCCAAATGTCTAACTTCGGACTAATTGTAAAGCACGACGCCGAGGGCAAGCGCATCGAAATGCAGTGTGAGCACCAGAACGGCATCGTATATGTCGTGCGCGGCGAATCCAACTGGGTCTGCTCGGACGAACTGCTCCACGCGCACTCGCTCGCCGGCTTCTTCCGCGAACTCGGCGAACTAGACGACGACCGCATCGCCTCCGTCATGCAGCGCTGGGGCATCTATCACCGCTCACGCCCCCTATCCGATGCATCCCAAATCAAAGCAGCCGGCGAATAGCGTCATACTACTCATCGGCTGCCCATATTCAAAACTATTTTAGCAAGACTATCTTAGGCGCAGTGTCTGAGCTGCGCCTATGTAGCCGCAATCCCGAGTTCCGAACGCAAATCCTGTATCGTCTCCGCACGGCTTCGCGTAACACGGCGCTCCCGCAGCCCAATCGGCAGGTTCTGTACCTCAGGCTGAATCTTTATCGCCACCATCACAGGACCGTCCTCCTTCATTATGTCCTCGATGTTCGTGGCAAAGTCTTCGAGGTCGTCGAAATTGTAAACCGAAACATATCCGGCTCCCTTAGCCATCGCCGCATAGTCTATATCAGTCGCATTTGGCACAGGCTGGCCGCCCGTCGTCGCATAACACTCGTTATCCAGCACAAAGTGAACGAAGTTCGCAGGCTGTTTGCCCGCAATACTCGCCAGCACACCAAGGTTCATCAGCAGCGAACCCTCAGCATCAAACAGCACCACCTTCTCGTCCGGCAGCCCCAGCGCAAGCCCGAACGCCGCCGACGTCGTATGCCCCATCGCGCCGCCCAGCGAAATATCCCGCGCAGGCTTATCGCTGATATCCGTCCAGTGCCTGCCCGCAGTACCTGCCGTCGTAATAATCGAATCACCGCGATGCGGCTTGAACGCATTGAACACATCAATAGGATCTATCATATTTCATCTCTCCTTACAGCAGAAATCACGTATATTTCGTGGATGTCTGGCAGTCCGTCCGCCATAAGCTCCTCGCAGGTCTGTACACCGCACACACCCTCGAAGCCATGGCTTCCCCTACCTATTAAAGCCGTGATACTCATCCCCAACCAGCACCACCACAGGCCGTTTCGTCGCATTAGCCTCATCGAACGCCTCTGAAATCCGCTCCCCGTCCTCATCGTGTTCTACAAGATAGTAATTGATTCGGAACGCATTCAGAAACGGCTCAGTATACGTCGCAGCCGTGTCGGGCGTCTTACCCCACCGCGTCCAGCCGCGATACCCCACTACCATCACCAGTGGAAAACCCGCATCCAGCGCCATCCCGCGTATCGAATCCCCAGACTCCATCATCCCCGTATTCTGTATCAGACATACAGGCACCTTCCCCGCCACATTCAACCCCAGCGCCACTCCCATCGTCTCACCCTCACGCGACACAGGCACCACATCCAGCCAGTCCTGTTCCAGCATCAGCTCGTAAAGATAATTCGTCTCGCTGTCCGGAATCGTAATAATGTGTGTTACACCGTTCTTCCGAAATTCCTCCACCAGAGTTTCAGGTCTCAAAATCTGGGGCTGCTGCTGAACCATTTGCATCTCCTTTTACTTGTTGCTTATATTGCTTGATCTAAAGGCATCCATCACCTTACACCTGCACCATTCGTTAATTATAGGTAGTTGTAATCAGACGGTCAATTTCAGCATCATCAGCCGCGCTGGCACCACATAATTCCGTTGTGCAGACCTTTATGAATTGCTATAATGTGAAATATATCACAATACGCCATACTTAACAAAGGAGCCCCGATCCAATGACACCCGAAGAACGCTCCAAAAAAATAGAGTCTTACGGCAGTGCTTACCCCCTCCTTGTCGATGCCCTCAAAGGCTTACCGGATCAGATGTGGCAATTCAGAGATGAACACGGTTGTTGGAGCATCCACGAACACATCGTTCACATCACAGACAGCGAAGCCAATAGCTACATCCGCTGTCGCCGCATCATAGCAGAGCAGGGCGAATCCCTCATGGCTTACGACGAAAACCAATGGGCACACGCACTCGACTACCACGCCCAAAGCACCGAAGATGCTCTCGCTCTCTTCAAGTGGCTGCGTCACAAGAGCTACACTCTCATCAAATCACTTCCCGAATCGGTCTGGGCGCACTCATCCTACCATCCGGAGAACGGTGACACCACCCTAGACGACTGGCTCGATACATACGATCGCCATGTCCCCGAACACATCGAATACATGCGCCAAAACTACGAGGCGTGGATAGAAAATCAGTCTTCCTAACAATGCGCCGATACATCGCATTCACCAAAACGCCCGAGGCTCTTCTAATTAGCCCGGGCGTTGGCATTCAATCTGCCGTGCTGTCGTGAAAGGCTGTTTACTATCTCATCATAAAGACACTCATCGGTGTGCCATCACATATTCACAGCAGCATCTACATGGCAGGTCAATTGGGATGATTGCCGCCTCATCTTGCCGAACAGCCTGACGACCCGACAGCCGATGCCTGCATACTGCAAACTAAATCACACCCGCATTCCGCATCGCCTCCAACTCATCTGCCGTAATCCCAATTTCCCCATACACCGTCTCATTGTCCTCTCCAAGAAGAGGAGGGCGTCGCCTAATGCCCCAGGGCGTCGCCTTGAAGTCATAAGGCGCGCCAACATACACAAACTCTTCACCAAGCTCCGGATGCTCCACTGCTGCCTGCATCCCGCGCTCCTTAAAGTGCCTATCCTCAAGTGTATCCTCCGGTGAGTATATAACCCCCCACTGAAACCCCAAATCCTGCGCTCTAACAAATATGTCGTAAGCCGAGTTCGCCATGCACAACTCGCTCACTGCGCTCATCACCTCATTCATCTGACGAATCGCATCCGGATCCCTTCTGGCTATAGCCTCGCGGCTCGGCGGCATCAAATACTGTGATAAATCCCCCACCAACCCATGCTCATCCAGCCACGCCAACAAATGAAACCACTGCTCCTCAGTCCGCGCCGGAAACCCAATGTTCACATACCTGCCGTCTCCACATAGCATCTGTACATCAGGCGTCGGAGTCGGCGAAGCGTGCCGCCCCGTCTGTCTCTGCACCGTATCCCCCGCAACCAGCCAGTTATACACCGCGCCCTCAGTCGTAACATTCTGCGCCGCGTGCATATTCACATCTATGAACTGACCTTCCCCGGTAAACTGTCGATGTACCAGCGCCGTCAATATCCCAATTGCCGCGAAGTGGCAAGTCGTGTGATACGCCTGATTCCCCCCGCCGCGCACAGGCGGAATCGAGTGATCGTCATACCCGCAGCTCCACGCAGGCCCCCCGAATGCCAGAGCCGTCAGATCAGTCGCCGCATAATCGCTGTACGGCGCGTCCTGCCCAAACGGACTTATCGCAGCTACAATGATGCCCGGCGCAGCCCGCGAAACCTCGTCGTATCCCAATCCCAGCGAATCCAGATGTCTTGGCGGGCTGCTGTCGATTATCACATCCGCCAGTTCCGCCATTCGCAAGAACACATCGTGTCCGGTCTCGCTCTCAATATCCAGCGTTACGCTCATCTTGTTCGTATTGTAATGCCAGAAATACAGACTGCCGTTCCTATCCGGCTCATCCTTGTAAAATGGCGGATACCCGCGCGTCTCATCACCCTCAGTGGGTTCCACCTTAATAATCGTCGCACCCATATCCCCAAGCAGCTTGCCGCACCACCCGCCAAGCTCGCCGCCTACCTCAAGAATACGCACATCTTCGAGAACCGAAGCCATTTATATGACCCCCTTGGCATGCAATTCCTTCTGCTCCGCCTTATCCAGCATCAGGATCTCGTCATAGAAAAAATCGTTATCCTCTCCAAGCGTCGGTGCGCCTTTCTTGATTTTTGCCGGAGTCTTTGACATCTTCATCGGCATACCTTCCACGCGCACACGCCCCATCTCTCTGTGCCTTACTTCCGGGAATGTCTCCCATGCCAGCGAGTTCGCATCCCTGTCCATTCGATCCTCCGGATGCTGCACCGCAGCAGCAGGCACCCCTTTCGCTTGCAGCGCGTCCATAGCCTCAAAAGGCGACCGTTCTGCCGTCCAGGCCTCTACTATCTCGTCTAGTGCATTCTGATTCTCATCAAGCATCCGATTTTCCAGAGTCGCGAATCTCTCATCACCTGCAATATCAGGCTGCCCAATCACCTCGCAGATAGCTCGCCAATCCTCATCACTCCGGGCTGATATGGCGACCCACTGGTCATCCCCTAAGGAACGATATATTCCGTGCGGAGCCATCGGTGGAAACACGTTGCGATTGCTGTGCGGACTGCCCTCACGTCTTAACGGACGCCCGTTCACAGTATAGTCAAGCAGTGCAGGCCCGTTTAGCGTCAGCGCCGCATCAGTGCAGGACAGGTCAACATACTGCCCCTCGCCCGTCTTATTACGGTGATACACAGCCATCAATATCGCAATAGCCATAAAATACCCGCCTGTGTGGTTCATGTGCGAAAAACCCCACCCTGCCGGTGGCATATCTCGCAGAGCAGATTGGAATGTCAAACCTGATACCGCCTGCACCACCGGTCCCCATGTTTTGAAGTGTCTGTAAGGTCCACTATGTCCGAATCCGCAGTTCGACACATATATAATATCCGGCTTAATGCGTCGCATCTCTTCGTATGGAAAGCCCCAGCGCTCCATCACTCCCGCGCTGAAATTCTCCGTAACCACATCACTAATAGAGATAATCTCGCGCAGTATCTCCTTCCCGCGCTCGCTCTTTGCATTCAGTGTAATGCCCAGCTTATCCACATTATGATTGTTGAACATTCCGCCTAGATTGGTGCCTCGCCTCTCATCAATGTAAGGCCCATTGCCACGGAAAATATCCCATCCCCCTTGGCTCAGTCTATCCTCTATGCGTATCACCTGAGCGCCGAACGCGGCAAAAAATCGTGTCGCGCCTGCACCTGCAAGCTGACCTGAGAAATCACATATCCGAATCGGCGCAAGCGCACCTCTGTTTTTCACCTTCACCATATATCAGTCTCCAAAATCCCTAAACATATTGAACACTGCCGCTGATTATAACTTTAATACCATCCCCTTTCCACACCAACCGAAGCCACTCCATCCCTATTCCCCCAATCCACACTTGACAAACCAAACATACGTGCTTATACTATCCACACCATCAAACAGAACATACGAGTGCAACACACAACACACAACACACAACCGAATATCAACAACCCATAAACCCAACACCATCGCTATGTGCCAAAACTACCGACTACAATCCAAAATATACAAACACACCGACAACGGCGAACTCATCGCTCAATTCCTTGTCAACACCATGCAAGGTGAGTTCCAAGACGCCAAGTTCCACCACAGACTCGACGCTGCCAAACAGCTCGCCAAGTTCACATTCGCACAGCCTCACAGCCAGCACCAACCCCTGCTCATACCCACACCTGAAGAAAAAGCTGAAGAAAAAATAACACAGCCCGACAGCGAAGAACCTGCACACACCCGGAAACCACAGCCTACACCAAAACCCACAACACCCACATACCTAGACATCCTAAACTACGACATCGCAAGACAGATACGAGACGAAACATCAGACGGAAACCTCATAGTAGAGTTCCTAGTCAGAGTGATGAACAACCAGCAGAAAGCGTTCGTCCCAAAGAAACAGCGCATCAGTCCCGCAGATAGAATGGCAGCATCGAAAGAGCTTCTGAAACGCGGTTTCGGAGACTTCAGCGCATCCCGTCCCCATCTGTCAGAAAGCAGAGACAGCCACACCGACATCCACTCCTACCTGTCCCAGCGCATCAGAGAGCGCACAGAACAGGGCGGAGAAGTAGTGCGCTTCCTCTTGGACGTAATGTCAGGTCAGCTTCACGAAGAAGGCTTCACGATGAGCCATCGTATAGGAGCAGCAAAGGAGATGCTGCGACGCGCTTATGACATCAACTTCGATGGAGTAAGCTGGGAGGACGTGGAGACATACTGGCGTTCGCAGCGCGAAGCGGGCTGGACAGAAGAAGACGAGAGCAATTTGCAGTCTGACCTTGCGATGGAAGCGTTAGTGAGCGAAGACGGACACACCCCGACAGTGCCGCCACCGGCAGTGCCTCCGCTGACAGCATCAGGCAAGAGCGACACCGAAGACGAAGACACCTTGACCAAACAAGAGCGTCTGCTGCTGATACGGGAGTACAGCGAAGCGCTGGACAGAGGAGACGAAGAGGAAGCAAAGCGGATAGAAGACAGATACTATGGCAGGGATGAGGCAGAATATCTCGAATACAGCCCAAGCGACCCCGATCCGACAGTGGAGCCTTACGAACCGTTAAGTCCTGAAGAGCAGGCAAAGTTCGATGAAGAGTTAAGAGCATACTTCGCAAAGATGGACGCAGGCATCGCTGCCGACTTCTCCCCCAAAATCCGCGGTCCCTAACGTCCACGCTCATCAGCAGCCTCTGCCCCAACCGAATACCGCAGCATTCCCACCTGCTCCACAACAGCAGACGGCAGCCTAACTCGCTAAAAGGGACGATAGCGGTTTGCAATAGGCATTCGGCGATCACGTCCAAAATTGCGCGGCGTAATCTTGATGCCCGGCGGGGACTGCCGCCGCTTGTACTCGTTCCGATCAACCAAAGTGATTATCTGCTTCACAATATCAGGATCAAATCCCATTGCCACGATGTCATCGAAGCCGTAATCATCCTCCACATACGCCTTAAGTATCGGATCCAAAACACTGTACGGCGGCAAAGAGTCTTCGTCTTTCTGATCCGGACGCAATTCTGCGCTGGGAGGCTTGTCAATAACGCTCTGCGGAATCACCGGACGATCCCCGACTGTGTTGCGATAACGACAGAGTTCATAGACTAGCTGCTTGGGAACATCCTTGATTACCGCGTATCCGCCCGCCATATCACCATAAATTGTGGCATAGCCTGTCGCCATTTCGCTCTTATTGCCTGTGGTAAGGACGAGCCAGTTGAACTTGTTGGAGACTGCCATTATCAGGTTCCCACGTATCCGGGACTGCATGTTCTCCTCAGCAACACCAACGTCAGTACCCTCGAACTTGGATGCGAGAGTATCGAGGTAGGCGCTGAAAGCATCTTCTATGGGTAGTGTCCAAAGTTCTATTCCTAGATTATCAGCCAACGCTTTAGCATCAAGAACGCTTCCTTCCGATGAATAGCGGGAAGGCATAGTGATTCCGATCACATTTTGCTTGCCCAGTGCGTCTGCAGCAATTGCTGCTACCAGGGTCGAATCTATCCCTCCCGATAGCGCAATTAGCACTTTGCTGAATCCGCACTTCCGCACATAGTCGAGTGTGCCTAGCTTAAGCGCTGCATAGACTTCGGCAGTTTCATCGTAAGGTTTATCAGCAAAATCCACAGGATCGGTTGTCGGAATCGGAGGTTTGCCGGCATTAGCATCATAGTCTGATATTGCTATTTTGACAGGCTTGCCGATGTACGCCAGTTCGGCAGTGCGTTCCTTCCGTCTGCGAGGGTCGCGCAGACGTGAACGGAATACGGCTTCTACCTCCAGGTCAGCAATGAGTAGTTGCTCCTCGAACTGATCCGATTGTGCCACCATCTCGCCGTTCGGTCCGAATATCACACTTGCCCCATCAAACACAAGCTCATCTTGCCCACCCACCAAGTTGAGATATGCTACGAAGAGACCATTATCAGCAGCCCGAGTAGCGAGCATCTTCTCCCGGAAGACGCGCTTTCCCACATGGAATGGCGAGCCGTTGATGTTAATTATCAGCTCTGCGCCTGCCGCACGCTGTACGACCGTAGGCCCAGTAGCGTACCAAATGTCTTCGCAGATGTTGACACCGAACGATGTGCCGTTAATAGTATAGACGGGACATTCGCTCCCTGGAGCAAAGTAGCGGTCCTCGTCAAAAACCCCGTAGTTGGGCAGGTACATCTTACGGTACGCCCCTATTATTTCCCGGTCGTTAATGAGAGCGGCTGCGTTGTATATATCTGAGTCCGTGTCGATGTAGCCAACTACGGCGGCAATGCCTTCACACTCCGCGGCGATCTGTCGTAAGCGCTTGTGATTTTCGTGAATGAATTGGGGCTTCAGGAGCAAGTCTTCAGGCGGATAGCCAGGAATTGCAAGTTCAGGAAAGGCAATGAGATCTGCGCCAACGGAACGCGCCTCGTGAATGCGGGCGATGATACGATCAGTGTTCCCATCTAGATCCCCAACTGTGGCGTTCATCTGTGCCATTGCCAGTCTGAATGTGCGCATGGAAGTCTTTCAGTTTTCAGTATGATAGACATCCCTCGGACGACGGATGACTGGGGACCAACAGAACTGCCTAGAGAGTTCGGACAAATCGCTCGATTCTGCCAAGCGCGCGTTGAATATTCTCAGTGGAGTTGGCGAACGAGAAGCGTACAAAGCCTTTGCCATATTCACCGAAGGATTCACCGGAAAGGCAGGCGACCCCTGCTTCTTCGAGCGCGCGATCAGCGAAATCTCTGCTGGACAGCCCCGTACCTTCGATGTTCGGAAAGGCATAAAAGGCACCCTTCGGAGTTGCGCATCGAATACCTTCGATCGCGTTGAGGCCGTCGACGATGATATGGCGGCGTCTGGCGAACTCCTCAACCATGCTGTTCGGGTTGTCCTGCGGCCCGTTGATAGCTTCCAATCCAGCGTACTGAGTAAAGCTGGCCGTGCACGATACGCTGTTGGTAACAAGTTTGGAAATAGGCTCCACGAGTTCGAGAGGCATTACGCCGTAGCCTGCACGCCAGCCCGTCATGGCGTATGTCTTTGAGAAGCCGTCTAAGATAATAGTACGTTCGGGCATGCCGGGTATGGATGCTATGCTATGGTGAGTGCCTTCATATAGAAAGCGTATATAGATTTCGTCGGACAGGACGATCAAATCATTCTCTCTAGCTAGATCGGCGAGCGCTTCGATCTGTTCTTTAGTCAGAACACTTCCACAAGGATTATTAGGTGAATTGATGATCATTAGTTTGGTTTTGTCGGTAACTTGGCTTGCGACTTCTTCTATATTAATATTGAAGTCGAGGGATTCGTGCAGTTGCATCGGTACGGGAACGCCGCCTGCAAATCTAATCATAGATTCGTAGATAGGAAAGCCCGGATTAGGGTAAAGGACCTCATCACCGTAATCCACAAGGGCAAGCATAATGAAGAACATAATAGGCTTGCCGCCCGGTGTGATAACAACATTGTCGCCGGTCACTGATATGTTACGTGTTCGAGAAATCTCGTCTGCAATAGATGCGCGAACATCAGGGAATCCGGGCGACGGTCCATAGTGCGTCTCGCCGCGCCGAAGTGCTTGTACACCTGCTTCAACTATGTTGTCCGGAGTGTCGAAGTCAGGTTCGCCTATTTCGAGATGTATGACATCCATACCCTCTGCTTCAAGACGGCGTGCCTTAGCCAGAACTTCAAAAGCGGTTTCGGTTCCTAGTCGGCTCATTCGTTCAGCAAGCTTCATATGTATCCCTCTGGTTATAGCGTGTTGTGTTGGTGTAATACAAATACAGGTAGATAGGCATTGATATTCTTATTGGGTATTATAAACGGATGCTGCATTGTATGGAACATCTTATTTTGATTATGCTCAGTATACGTTATTTGTTGACGTAAAAACCATTAGTCTGTTCTTGATCAGTATTTTGTGAAAATCACGATTCGGTGATCAGACAGAATACTATGCAGATTAGTTTGAATAGTATGGGGTATTTGTGTGGTAAGATTGGATACGAATCTGTATGAGAGGTGAGACAAATGAAGGTATATATCGGCGCGCCGAGGGGTTTTTGTGCGGGTGTAGTGCGAGCGATAGATCTAGTGGAAATTGCGCTGGAACGGTTTGGAGCACCTGTCTATGTGAAGCACCAGATTGTGCATAACTCACGTGTGGTGGATGCACTGGAGGACAAGGGAGCCATTACCGTAGAAGATGTGGAGGACATACCAGAGGGTTCTAGAGTGGTGTTTTCTGCACATGGTTCTCCGCCGGAGGATTTTGCGAAAGCGAGGGCACGTGGTCTGGAAGTCATTGACGCGACCTGCCCACTGGTAACTAAGGTGCATAACGAAGCCAAAAAATATGAAAGAGAGGACAGGCAAATTATATTAGTCGGGCACAAGGGACATCAGGAAGTGAAAGGGACTATGGGACAGGCGGCGATGCACCTTGTTGACGACCGAGAGGAGTTGGACATTCCTGATTGGGATATAGAGACGCCAATCGCTGTGCTGATGCAAACGACTCTTTCCGAAGACGACACGAAGCTGTCCGTAGAAAGAATTCAGAGCAAATTCTCAAATGTCCTTGTAAGGAATGACCTGTGCTATGCGACTACGAATAGACAGGCGGCCGTGAAGGAGATTACTGACAAGGTTGACTTGATGCTGGTAATCGGTGCACAAAACAGCTCGAACTGCAATCGTCTGCGCGAGGTTGCAGAAGCCAGGAATGTGCCGGCATATCTCATTAATGGCGTCGAGGATTTACAGCAGGAGTGGTTAGAAGGTGTGGAGAATGTAGGCATAACATCAGGTGCATCCACTCCGGAGTATTTAGTGCAAGATATTATCAAATCGTTGAACCCTGAAGAGATTATCGATGTGGAGGTAGTGAAGGAGGATATAACATTCGTGTTGCCGAAGGAACTGCGGTAGTCACTATCAGAATCAAATCAGCTGAACGGTTATAAATGGAGCGGATAGTATAGTGGAGATAAGAATAGACAGTCTGTATCGAGGGGCTCAGGAAGCACGCGGAACAGTCGTAATTATAGATGTATTCAGGGCATTCACAACTGCCGCTGTGGCATTCTCAAAAGGTGCAAAGAAGATTGTGCTGGTTGCGGAAGTGGATGATGCGCTGAATCTGCGTAAACAGGGAATTGGCGAGGTATGCATGGGTGAAGTGGACGGAGTTAGACCGGACGGGTTTGACCTTGGGAATTCGCCATATGAGATGCTGGACGCAGATGTGGCAGGGAAAACACTTATACAATCCACGCGCGCGGGTACTGTGGGCATGAGCGCAGCTACGAATGCGTCAGAAATATACGCAGGGTCGCTGGTCATTGCTGATGCCACCGTGAAGGCTATACTCCACGATTTACCGGATTTGGTTACCATTGTTGCGATGGGAGCTGAGGCTAGGGTGCATGCCGACGAAGATGAACAATGCGCGCTGTATATGCGAAATCTCTTACAAGGTCGGAAGCCGAGCCACAACGCAGTACGTGAACTGATACTTATCGGTGCGGAAGCGCAAAAGTATGCGGATCCGGCAAAGCCGCAGTTTCATCCACAGGACAGAGACATGGCTCTGGAAATAGACAGCGTTGACTTTGCTATAAAAGTTACACGAGAGGATGGGCTACTCGTTGCACGTAGATTTAACATTAATAATTGATGCGGACTATATTAAGATTAAGCTGGTTAAAATCAGAAGGGAAATAGAGAATGGAGTATCGTTATCTGGGTAAGTCCGGGTTGAAGGTTTCGGCTATTGGGCTGGGCACGAATAACTTTGGGCGACGGCTTGACTCAGATGCTTCGGCGCTTGTAATTAACCACGCATTGGATATGGGAGTGAACATGATAGACACTTCCAACAGCTATGGGGACGGTTATTCTGAGGCGTACATAGGGCGAGCGCTGAATGGACAGCGGCATAGAGCAATAATAGCAACCAAGGTTTCTAGCACAGTAGGAGATGGACCTAACGATGGCGGTAACTCACGGCAGCATATAATTACAGCGGTGGAGGACAGTCTACGCCGTTTGAGGACTGACTATATTGACCTCTATCAGATACACTGGCACGATCCATATGTGCCGATAGAAGAGACGCTTCGAGCGCTGGACGATCTTATCAGGCAAGGGAAGGTGCGCTACATCGGCTGTTCCAACTTTACTGCATGGCAGGCATGCGAAGCTGCGTGGACTTCGAAGGCACTTGGGATCGCCGCATTTGCCAGTGTGCAGCCGAGATACAGCATTATGGACAGGGCAATAGAAGCTGAGCTTGTGCCGTTTTGCCATGCTTATGGACTTGGCATTCTGCCATACTACCCTCTAGCGAATGGCTTTCTAACAGGCAAATATAGGCGTGGGCAACCTGCGCCGGAAGGGACGCGCCTAGCAGAAAATGACAGAGGTGTGTTCACCGATGCCAACTTTGACTTGCTGGACGGCTTGGAAGAGTTTTGCGAAGCTCGCGGCCATACTGTGCTTGAACTGGCGTTTGCGTGGCTGCTTGCAAACAGCGCGGTCAGTTCGGTGATTGCCGGCGCTACGCGAGTAGAGCAGATTGTTGCAAATGCGAAGGCATCATCATGGCAGCTTACGCCTGATGAATTGGCTGAAGTGAGTAGGATAATAGATGCTGCGAAGCCTCCAAACTTATCTGTATAATTCCCGACAGGTTTGTCATGAACTGGGACATTGATACGACGGCTACTCGTGTAAAGGTTTCTCTGCAAATTACAGGTAAGTCCCCTTGTGAACTATGACAGGTGAGCCTTCCGCAAGAATCGTTGAAGCCGGAGTGCTGTTGATGTATGTTGCGAATTCACTGCCGTAAAGTCGCCCTACATCGCAGTTCAGCTCGGAGTCTTGAATAAGCCAAGTACGCCAGCGTGGATGTGCGACTTCGTATTCGAGTGTACCGCCGTCGCGCTGACTGGCATATCCCCAGTAATGCTCGGCAATGAACTCTTCCTCTGTGCAGTCTTGAATTGGCAGCGGGTTCCCCTTGGCACGTATATTCAGGCTGTGCTTGAAGCCGGGCTGCCGCCATTGATACGAAACCGATAAGCTTGCGCAGTTTTGTACTATGCTGTGATCTGTTGGCATCGTTATATAGTTCTCGTTATAGAATGTGCGTGCCACGAGAGTTATAGCAGGTTTAGGGACGATTTCCTTAATGAAAACTACGCCGCGCCTGACTTCTCCTGCTGTCTCGCGGCGCACATAGAAGCGCAGGTTGATTTCTTCGAAGTTACGATGGAATGGTACAGAGACGCCGTACAGTCGCGTGTTCCTGAACATTAGACCGACTACGCTGATGTAGTGTCTCCCGCGCCAAGTGTCAAGTTCCGTACCTGCTGGCAGATATGGTTCTAGCACAGCATGGTCTATCTCGTAGTTTAGCATCGCGAGATGACTCCAATGGGTGGTAAGGAATATCGGCTGTTTTGGCTGGCGTGACGTGCGCAGCTTATATTTTAGGAGTAGCAGCATTTTCTGTATTCCCCTCATCTGAGTTTACGGTTACGGAATGTTCTAATAGTACCATCAGTGGGCTATACAGAGTGAACTCTATGGGGCTGGATATGTATGATGAACGGGTTGCCACGGATGTCTGAAAGGCTGATGCGATACAAGTACAGTGGGTGCGATGCTGTAGTAGTGGGTGCAGGACCAAATGGACTTGCGGCGGCGATAGTCGTAGCACAGTCGGGACTCAACGTAATCGTACTGGAAGCTGCGGATACGCCAGGCGGCGGTATGCGCACGAAAGAGCTGACCCTGCCGAACTTTCAGCATGATGTGTGTTCTGCGCTCCACCCCCTTGCAGTGAGTTCGCCGTTTCTGCGCACGCTTCCATTAGAGGAACATGGGCTTGAGTGGATTCACCCCAAGTACGCGGTATCCCATCCGCTTGATGGGGGAAGCGCCGCTGTGTTAGAGCGCGATGTAGATGAGACTGCGGAAAGACTTGGCGAGGATGCAGATGCTTATCGTAGGTTGACGGCTCCGCTTGTGCGAGACTGGCACAAGATAGCGAATGGTGTGATGGGACCGCTGCGGCTACCTCGAAATCCGATTGCAGTGGGGCGGTTCGGGATTAGGGCGCTGCGCTCGGCGAGGGGACTTGCGGATGGATGGCTGCGAACGATGGAGGGACGGGCACTGTTTGCCGGTATCGCGGCGCATTCGGTTACGCCATTGGAGTTTAGAGGGTCTGCTGCAGCCGGCCTTGTTTTACAGATTGCAGGTCATTCGACGGGCTGGCCAATGCCTAGAGGCGGGGCTCAGAGCATTACGGACGCGATGGTGTCGTATCTGCGATCAATGGGTGGCGAGGTCATAACCGGTGTGAATGTGGAGTCGCTGGATGACTTGCCGCGTGCACGGGTTGTGCTGCTGGATGTGGGGGCGCTTCAGTTTGTGCAGATGGCGGGGAGCAAACTGCACTCCAGATACAAGATGCGTCTGGGTGCGTATCGGTACGGGCCGGGGGTGTTCAAGATGGACTGGGCGCTGGATGCGCCAATACCATGGAGTGCGCCGGAGTGTGCATTCGCAGGAACGGTTCACTTGGGGGGAACTCTGGAAGAGATTGCGGCGTATGAGGCTGCTGTTTGGCGCGGCGAGCATCCTGAGAAGCCTTTCGTGCTGGTGGCACAGCCGAGTATGTTCGATGACACAAGAGCGCCAAAGGGAAAACATGTGGCCTGGGCGTACTGCCATGTGCCGAATGGGTCGGATGTGGATATGACAGAGCGCATTGAGGCGCAGATGGAGCGATTTGCGCCGGGGTTCAAGGAGAGGGTGTTGGACAGGAGGGTGATGCCGCCTTCTGCGCTGGAGGCGTATAACCCGAACTATGTGGGGGGCGATATTGGCGGCGGCGCGAATACGCTGAGGCAGTTGTTCGCACGGCCGGTGTCGGTTTTCGCGCCATATAAGACGCCGGTCGATGGGGTGTATCTGTGTTCTGCTTCTACACCACCGGGCGCCGGGGTGCATGGGATGTGCGGATATTGGGCTGCGCGAGCTGCGTTGAAGGATTTGCGCTGAACGGTATTTCTAGCGGCAGATGGTCGTAGATAATCATAAGAGTGAGTATCTTTTTCTTGCCTGACGCCGCGCAATTTTGGACGTGATCGCCGAATGCCTATTGCAAACCGCTATCGTCCCTTTTAGCGAGTTAGGCTGCCGTCTGCTGTTGTGGAGCAGGTGGGAATGCTGCGGTATTCGGTTGGGGCAGAGGCTGCTGATGAGCGCGGACGTTAAGGACCGCGGATTTTGGGGGAGAAGTCGGCAGCGATGCCTGCGTCCATCTTTGCGAAGTATGCTCTTAACTCTTCATCGAACTTTGCCTGCTCTTCAGGACTTAACGGTTCGTAAGGCTCCACAGTGGGATCGGGGTCGCTTGGACCGTATTCGAGATATTCTGGCTCATCCCTGCCATAGTATCTGTCTTCTATCCGCTTTGCTTCCTCTTCGTCTCCTCTGTCCAGCGCTTCGCTGTACTCCCGTATCAGCAGCAGACGCTCTTGTTTGGTCAAGGTGTCTTCGTCTTCGGTGTCGCTCTTGACTGACGCTGTCAGCGGAGGCACTGCCGGTGGCGGCACTGTCGGGGTGTGTCCGTCTTCGCTCACTAACGCTTCCATCGCAAGGTCAGACTGCAAATTGCTCTCGTCTTCTTCTGTCCAGCCCGCTTCGCGCTGCGAACGCCAGTATGTCTCCACGTCCTCCCAGCTTACTCCATCGAAGTTGATGTCATAAGCGCGTCGCAGCATCTCCTTTGCTGCTCCTATACGATGGCTCATCGTGAAGCCTTCTTCGTGAAGCTGACCTGACATTACGTCCAAGAGGAAGCGCACTACTTCTCCGCCCTGTTCTGTGCGCTCTCTGATGCGCTGGGACAGGTAGGAGTGGATGTCGGTGTGGCTGTCTCTGCTTTCTGACAGATGGGGACGGGATGCGCTGAAGTCTCCGAAACCGCGTTTCAGAAGCTCTTTCGATGCTGCCATTCTATCTGCGGGACTGATGCGCTGTTTCTTTGGGACGAACGCTTTCTGCTGGTTGTTCATCACTCTGACTAGGAACTCTACTATGAGGTTTCCGTCTGATGTTTCGTCTCGTATCTGTCTTGCGATGTCGTAGTTTAGGATGTCTAGGTATGTGGGTGTTGTGGGTTTTGGTGTAGGCTGTGGTTTCCGGGTGTGTGCAGGTTCTTCGCTGTCGGGCTGTGTTATTTTTTCTTCAGCTTTTTCTTCAGGTGTGGGTATGAGCAGGGGTTGGTGCTGGCTGTGAGGCTGTGCGAATGTGAACTTGGCGAGCTGTTTGGCAGCGTCGAGTCTGTGGTGGAACTTGGCGTCTTGGAACTCACCTTGCATGGTGTTGACAAGGAATTGAGCGATGAGTTCGCCGTTGTCGGTGTGTTTGTATATTTTGGATTGTAGTCGGTAGTTTTGGCACATAGCGGTGGTGTTGGTGGTTTATGGGTTGTTGGTTGATATTCGGTTGTGTGTTGTGTGTTGTGTGTTGCACTCGTATGTTCTGTTTGATGGTGTGGATAGTATAAGCACGTATGTTTGGTTTGTCAAGTGTGGATTTGGAATGAGTTGGGATAGGGTCGCTTCGGCTGGTGTGGCTGATGTTGGCAGAGGGATGTATGAAGGTCGGTGGGTATGGTATTTTGGGCAAGTATTAGCAATGAATCGAATAAATTGGATAAGTTCATCGTAAATTCGTCTATAATGTGAATGCTAAGAAGAAATATACGACATCTATGAGTTCCGGCTCGACAGAGTGAGGTTATAGATAGTCAATACAGCGGAGTGTGCAATGACGACATTCCACATTACGACAGTGGAAGAGCTGAATAGGGCGCTGCACGAACACCCTGACTGGACAATAGCAGAGCTGACACGCGTCTTGCTGGCAAATCCTGAATGGCGAGAAGAGCTTCAGAGAGCGCTGCTTACACAGGAGCTTCTGGCGCTACCTCAACTGTTCGCAGAATACACAAAGGTTACTGATGCCAGACTTACAGCACTAGAGGAGACTACAGCGGCTCTTGTGTTACATGCCGAAACTACGAACCGTCGGCTAGACATTATGGACGCTAGGCTGGACGGTATAGACGCTAGGCTGGAGGATGTGGATACTAGACTGCAGGATCTGACCAATACTGTGAATGACCTACGCGGCCAAGCGCTGGAGAACAAAGCCAGGACTGATGTGCCACGCTTGCTCTACGCAGAGTTTTCTGTTAGGAATATCCGTGTGGTATGGCATGCGCAGACAGCAGTGACCAACACCAGAACTCAAGAGTTCGAAGATCATATAACGATGGCAGCGGATAATGGCACGATTTCGGAGGCGGAGGAAGTTCGGCTAAGTGTTACCGACTTGATTGTACGAAGCAGGAGGGCGGAAGAAGACGGCGGTGGGGAGATGTGGTTTACGGTAGAAATATCAGGCGTTATAGATGCCAGCGACATCAATCGCACAGTTGCTTCCGCTGAAGCTCTGAAAGTCTTATACCAGAATGTTGAAGCCGTCGTTCCGGTAGTGTATGGGTATCAGATTTCCGATCAAGACAGAGAGTCAGCCCAAAGTGCAGGAGTCCAGGTTCTTATTGCATAAGCCGGAGAGCTTCGAAACTGGTATATGTTTCTGAATACTCGCTGTCTGATACCCGTAGTTTGTGATGTGTGTTAACATACTTCTATGCGATACGACACAGTTGTGATAGGCGGAGGGTCTGCAGGCGCGGTTGTTGCTGCGCGCCTGTCGGAGGATCCCGCTCGCTCGGTTCTGCTGCTCGAAGCAGGCAGCGACTACCCGAATTTCGATAGCATGCCGGACGACATTAAGCTCGGGCTTGGCACCGGCGCTGATTTTTTCAATATAGAGGATCGGCATAACTGGCTGTTCAGCGGCAATGCGACTGCGGAAACGCCGCCTATGGATGTTCCGCGCGGCAAGGTTATGGGCGGCACCAGCGCAATCAATGGGCAGGTCTTTCTTCGCGCAATTCCGGACGACTTCGACTACTGGGTGTCTATGGGCAATGACCAGTGGCGTTTTGAGGATGTTCTGCCATACTATCGCAAGCTTGAAACGGACTTAGATTTTCAGGACGATTTTCATGGCAGCGAGGGGCCTATCATCGCAAAGCGCCACAGGCTCGAAGACCTGCTCACCGACCAGATCGCATTTTACAATGCTTGTATAGACGCCGGCTTTCCTGCCAACCCTGACCACAATCATCCCGACGCTACCGGTGTGGGCCCATACGCGCTTAATAATCCGAACGGCATTCGATGGAGTACTGCGCTTGGCTACATTGATCCGGCGCGGCATCGCTTAAACCTCACTATTCGTCCTAACTGCACGGTGCAACGCGTTCTGTTCACATCCAGCGGCAGCCGTGCCGTCGGTGTCGAAGTCGAGAGCGGCGGAGAGCGTTTTATAGTCGAAACAGATGAGATTGTGCTCAGCGCGGGCGCCGTGGGATCGCCTCACATTCTGATGCTATCCGGCGTTGGCGATGCGGAGCAGCTTGAAGCGGCGGGGATAGCCGTAGTTCATCATCTACCTGGGGTCGGCAAGAACTTACGCGACCATCCTGCCGTGCATGTGAGCTGGCGGTGCAAACCTGATTTTCCAATACCGCCGCTCGGTGTGGGCGCGCAAAAGGTTGCGCTGCGCTACACCGCAGAAGGTTCGCACCTGCGCAACGATATGATTAAGGTGATGCGCTTCAACTCTGAAGAGCGTCATTTACTCATGACAGTCGGCATATACCTTGCGCTCTCTGCGGGGGAGATGCGCATCACATCCGCAGATCCCAACATTCAACCTGTGCTCGAATACAATTATCTCAGCGATCCGTTTGACCTAGAGCGACTCCGCAACGGCGTTCGCATTACTCAGCAGCTTGTCGAGTACCCTGAACTCGCGCAGATTATAGATGCGCTCCACGAGCCGACGGCTGATCAGCTAGCGTCAGACGATGCTCTGGACGACTGGATTCGCCGCAACGTATCGACGATGCACCATATATCCTGCACCTGCAAAATGGGCGCTGCGTCCGATCCGCTGGCCGTGGTTGATCAGCAGGGCAGAATTCATGGAATTGAAGGCATTCGCATTGCGGACGCGTCCATTATGCCCGACTGCCCCCGCGCGAACACGAATGTAACTACTATGATGATTGGCGAGCGCATCGCGGACTTCATCAAGTCCGGGCAGTAAGAGCCATTAACTCTTTTGGTTGAACGGATTAACGGTTCCACTTGCACGGGAACGTAAGATTTTCTGCTAACTACGATAAATGGCTGACGAACTCTGATGCTCCAGCACTTCAAGCACCTATACAGTGAAGATATACGCAGCGAGGCTCTGCGCCGCTTCGGGCTTACTCCGGTGTCTCTCGAGATACTGCCGGATGCAAGCCATAGCTATGTGTATGACTGCCGGCGCGACGGGGGCAGTCATATCCTGAAAATCACCCACACTATCCACAGGCAGCCGCATAACATACTGGGCGAGCTGGATTTCATCAATTTCCTTGCGGACGGGGGAGTAACGGTTCCGCGCGCTGTGCGTTCACTATCGGGAAACCTGGTCGAGACGATTGCAGCGGAAGGTGAAGACACCGGTGAGTTCATTGTGGTGGCTTATGAGAAGGCTCCTGGGGCACTGGTGGACTGGCGCACTTGGACACCGCACATGTTTGAGCGATGGGGGGCGCTTATAGGCAGAATGCATGCGCTCACGAAGAGGTATGAGCTTTCGGATGAAAGCATACGCCGCCGGTTCTGGCATCAGGACACTGATTGGAACATCGATGCCGATGTGTATCGTGGTCGGCCGAAGTTTCGGGAAAAGGCGCGCCGAACCCGCGACTGGCTGCTGACGCTGCCAACAGACCGGAGCTGCTTTGGGCTTATTCACTCTGATGTGCATCAGTTTAACTTCTTTTACCACGAGGGGAGTGTTCTTCCGTTCGATTTCGACAACACGCACTACGACTGGTTTGTGTCTGACTTTACGACTGTGGTAGTGAACGTGGTTGTTTGTCAGCAGCACCATTACGGGCGCGGTGAGTACGAGTATTGGAGCGGGGGCAAGCCGCAGACGGCAGAGGTTTTTCTGGACTACTTCTTCACGCCGTTCATTGAGGGATACCGCCAGCATAACCGGCTAGACGCAGTTTGGATGCGGCGAATGCCTGATTTCCTGAACCGCCACTGGCTGACTTTTCTGACGGACGCAGTAAGGGATCCGAAGTTTCAACTGATGAGCGAGGAGGAGCAAGCTGCTAATTTCCCGTGGCGCACGATGAGGCAGATACGCTGGGAAGTGATGAACGACTTTTGGAGCCGGTTTGATTTCGACAGGTATGCGTGAGGCGGGCGTGCATATTCTTGTTCTTGTGGGAATATTGCTATGAAATAGACCTTAAAATACCTAGACGTTCGGTGTTTTGGGGTATAATTTGCTGTATTGTTTAGAACTTGGAACTTGTGCAGGTGGGATATGGCTACGCATACAGACTATCCGAACATTGCTGACTACGGTCTTATTGGCGATATGCACTCCTGCGCGCTCGTATCGAGCGGGGGATCGGTGGACTGGTGCTGCTTTCCGCGGTTCGACAGCGACTCGGTGTTTTGCAGGATACTGGACTGGGATAAGGGCGGGTATTTTAGGATAGCGCCACGCGAGCGCGCGTCTGTGAGCAGGCGGTATGTACCTGGTACTAATGTGCTTGAGACCACATTCAGGACTGATAGCGGGAGTATGCGTCTGACTGATTTTATGCCGATGCACCACGACGATTCTGCGCCGATAGAGCCGTATAAGGTGGGGGAGTCGCACCAGATAATGCGCGTTATTGAGTGCTTGGAAGGCAGTGTGGAGCTGGAGCTGGAGTGTTACCCGCGTTTTGAGTATGGGAGCATTGTGCCGCATGTGCATTTGGAGAACCCGAACATAGGGTTTGCTCATGGCGGGTCGAGCGCAATCTCGCTGTACTGCTCTGCACCGCTGCGTCTTGTCGAAGGGGGGTTCCTGTCTCGGGGGACTCTGCGGCAGGGACAGAAGGCGTTCGCCGTAGTTACTTATGAGTCCCGTTTCTCTTATGACTCAGGCTCGCTTGGCAGCGCAGAGATAGAGGCGAGTCTTGGGGAGGCGATAGCGTACTGGCAGGATTGGAGCGAGATTTGCAGATACGAGGGAGTGTACAAGGATTATGTGGTACGCAGCGCGTTGACCCTTAAGGCGCTTACTTATGCGCCGTCGGGGGGGATGGTCGCTGCGCCTACGACGTCACTGCCGGAGCACATTGGCGGGGAGCGCAACTGGGACTATCGCTATACTTGGATTCGGGATGCTTCGTTCGCTATCTACGGGCTGCACATTCTGGGCTATCAGAATGAGGCGAAGGCGTTCAGGAACTGGATAGAGTGGGCGACTGTCGGGCGCGCGGGCGACCTTCGGATAATGTATGGGCTGGGGGGCGAGCGGCGTCTTACTGAAGTTGCGCTTTTCGAGCTTGCGGGGTATCGAAACTCTGCGCCGGTGCGAATAGGGAACGGGGCTTATTCGCAGTTTCAGCTGGATGCGTATGGCGAGCTGATGGATTCGGCGCATTTGTATCGCCGGTTCATAGGGCCGATCGATGAAGAGTATTGGGCGTATTTGCTGAGTGTGGTGGAGTTCGTGCTGGAGCACTGGCATGAGCGGGATGAAGGGGTGTGGGAGGCGCGGTCCGGGAGGCAGCATAATGTCTTTTCGAAGGCGTGGTGCTGGGTTGCGCTTGATCGCGCGATCAAGATGGTGAATGCGCTCGGTTTGCCGGGGGATGTGGAAAGGTGGAAGAGGGTGCGCGCTGAGATACGCGAGCAGATTCTTACGCAGGGGTTTAATGAGAAGCGCGGGGTGTTTGTGCAGGCTTACGGCAGCGATATTCTTGACGCTGCGAACTTGATGCTGCCGTTAATCGGATTTATCAGGGCGGATGATCCGCGCATGCTTGCTACTATACGCGCCACGCAGAGCGAGCTTACTTCGGAGCAGGGATTTGTTTATCGGTATCGCGGGTTTGATGACGGGTTGTCCGGCGATGAGGGCACTTTCAATATTTGTTCTTTCTGGCTGTGCGACAATCTGATTTTGCTTGGCGAGCTGGATGAGGCTACGGAGCTGTTTGAGCGTCTGCTTGAGCATACTAACGATCTGGGGCTGCTGAGCGAGGAGATTGACCCTCACAACGGGAATATGCTGGGTAATTTCCCGCAGGCGTTCTCTCACCTTTCCATCATTAACACTGCGGTGCAGCTGCAAAGAGCCAGAAGGCGTCTTGCGCGTAGGGGTGGCGGATAGGTAGGGGAGAAGGTATGGTTTCGGTGCTGGGTATGTTACCTGCCATCTACCATTATTTGTATCAGATTGAAGTCTCTGCTGGGTTGTTGGCGGCGGCGCAAGTTTGATTGAGTAGGCGACATTAGAGTATTAGTGTTACTGCGCCGGAGATGATGAGGCTGACAGCCCAGAGTCTGTCTAGGTTGAACCACGCACGGCGCAGGATCGCAAGCCCGACTTTTTCGAATACTATTGTTGCGGTGAGCGCCATTACGGAGAACATCGCCAAGGTGTGAATTGCGACTGCGGTTATTTGCGACAGGAGTGTGGCGAGACTTGGTGGCGCGCCTAGGCTCATGTATTCGAGATGCTGAAGTTCGCGCAAGTCTATGCTGTCTGTGTATGCGCTTATTATGGGCAGGGTGAAGAGTACTGGTATTAGCATTAGCCCTGCGCCGTGCGCGGAGGACATGAGGAAAGACCATGCAGTCAGGGAGCGAAAGCCTACGCGCATCCTGACCCAGCGCGGATGAGACAGGGGACGCAGCAGTTTGAAGACTCCCAGCCCGATGATGATCGCGGCGCCTATGATTTTGAGCGCGTCCAAGGGGACGATGACGCCCGCGAAGACGACCGCCGCTACGACCATTGCTACGGATGCGGTATGTCCGAGCACGATGGGTGTGAAGGCGGCATAGACGGCGCGTCTGTTTTGTTCCTGTAAGCCGAGTGAAACCGCGAACAGCCAGCCCATTGCCGGGTTGATGCCGTGATATGCGCCGAATGCCGCGAGCGCGAACCACGGGAAGAATTCGTTCAATTCCAATTTTGCGCCTCCGCAGAGCCGTAAAGAGGATTTGTGCGCAGTGGGTTAAGAAAAGCGGGAGTCATCCGAAGACGCCCCCGCTTGAGAATATCGTTTCTGATTTCTTTTTTGCTAGTTCGGGTAGCAGAAGGTGTCTGATGAAGAGTCGCCGCCCTGAAGCCTTATCTGGTGTACGCGTTCTTCTCCGAAGTCCATGAAGAAGTCTTCGTCTAGCGATATTCCACCGTCTTCATCGGCGTTGACTTTGACTGCCCAGCCTTTGACGCCTTCCGGGTAGAACTGGTTGTCCCAGGCGACATAGAGCGAGTTGGTGATGTAGATGCGCTTGCCGTCGCGGCTGACTTCGACCATTTGGGGACCGCCGTTGAGTTCGCCGGATTTAGGATGCGCGGCTTTGCGGGTGATGCCGCCTACGTGCACTGTGCCGGTGAGAACGGGGTTGAAGGGGTCGGAGACGTCGTACTGCCGGAATTCGCCTGTTCCCCAGCAGGATACATATAGGAACTTGTCGTCTAGGGACAGGTTGATGTCTGTGATGACTGGGGGCACTGCGCCGAAGCCTTGAAGCAGGGGTGGCAGGTTTTCGGGGTCAGCAGGCTCTGCGGGTATTTCTATGACCTTTTGGGCTTTCCATTCGTCGCCGTCCTGATGCCAGAGCCAGATGGAGCCTGACAGGTTTTCGACATTGGTAACGACGCCTGCGAATCCGTATGTTTTGCGCGGGTCTCGCGCGGGGCGGAGTTCGAGGACCATCTGGTTTTCGTCGCCGAGGTCGATTGTCTGCTTGATTTTGCGTGAATCGATGTCCCAGATATGGAGCTGATGTCCGTATTTTCGTCCGAGGAGGAGTTCAGGTACTACGCCGGATTCGACCATGTCGGGTGTGCCCCACTCGCTGGTAATCATGGTGTCGTGGAGGAGATGCCAGCCGAAGTCGTAGGATAGATGCTGTTCGCCGCGATCTACTTCCCAAGCGCCTTTGAGGTCGAAGCTGTCGTGGTCGAGCATGAATACGCCGCCGGGGCCGCCGCCGTCGGGTGTGCCCAGCCCGTTGATGTATATGGCGTCGGGTCCGCAGTGGACGGTGTGGGGTCGGCTGTATCCGGTCTTTTTGGCGAGTTCATCGGCTTCGATTATTCTTTTTATGACAGGGCTGCGGGGGTCGGGCTTGGTATCGATGATGTAGATACGGGAGGAGCGCAGTCCACAGAAGAGCAGGTATCGGCGCTCTATGTGAGGGTGGGGCATGTTAGGGCAGAGCGATGCGCTGCAGGCGTTCCAGCCGAAGTGGTGCAGTTCGTCGCCTATGTTGGGCAGGTCTAGGCGGCCAACCAGTTCGCCGTAAGTTTCAGAATCGGGGGACACATCCATGACGCCAACGGCGTCCGGCTTGCCTGATTCGGGCGAGCTGACTATCGCAACATACGCGAGTTCTTCCTGCGGCGCTTCCATAGCCATTTTGGGGGACGGGTAAAATGTCGGATCGGGCGTCCAAGTAGCCAAGTTTGCTTCCTCCTATGATGCGGTTAATCCGCCAATTGACTTATTTATTCCCATTCGTATTCTGCCGTGTTCCGCGCTGAGTGGAGGCGGAACGGGAGATGCGTACACGGCTTAGTATTGTACACGGGTATATAAACCAGTGCAACAGAACACATAAGTTATGGGTAATGAGATGCGCGCTGTGCTATTCGCTTTGCGGCTGTGCTGCGGGCGCGGTATCTTGCTGATTGGCAGGAGTTTCGTCAGCGGACTGATCGGAGTCGGGCAGCTCAGTATCGGAGGTTTTGGCGGCGTCTTCTTTGCGCCATTCGCTCAAGAAGTACAGCAGCACGCTACGCGCTGCGGCTGCGATAGGGGGACCGAGTATTATGCCCCATAGACCGGCGACTTCGCTGCCGACGATGAGAGCTGCGAGCACCATGACGGGATGGAGGTTTAGGGATTCGCTTTGGATGCGCGGCACGAGGAGAGAGTTTTCTAGGAGCTGGACTGCTAAGTAGAGTAGGGCGACCCAGATGAACTTTTCGGGGGCTGTGGCGAGCACTACGATGAGACCTGGTATTGCGCCGAGCCAGGGGCCGATGACCGGGATGAGTTCGAAAACTCCGGCTACCAGTCCTAGGACGGGAGCATAACGCACGCCCAGCAGCCATAGTCCTAGGAATACGAATGTTCCTACGACTAATCCGAGTATGAGCTGTCCGCGTATGTATGAGCTGAAAACGCCGTTGAGGATGTGGATGACATTGCGCGTATGCTTACGGGGACCGGGGGACAGGGTGTTTAACATACCGGAGATGACGTTCTCTCTGTCCTTGAGGAGATAGAAGAGTATAAGCGGGACCATAGCCAAGCCCAGCATGAGAGACATAGTTTGGGACAGGACGTTTACTGCGCTGGCGGCGAGTCCTCTCCCTGCGTCGATTAATATGGAGCCTATACTTTGAGTAAGGTCTTCGATCATGCCGCTCAGTTCGGGCGGGATGTTTACGGTTAGGCGCGAGTTCAGGGAGTCGAAGGTGGCGCGCGAAGATTGTATTATATTGGGCAGATCTACGACGAAGGCTTGAATTTCGCTGATTAGGATTGTTACGCCGGCTATTGCGACGATGACTGCGATGATGAAAGTGATTATGAATATGAGGGCGATGAGGATGACTCGTTTGAGTTCCGGGCGTGAGGACATCCATGGGGTGCGGCGTTCAAGCCATGATACGAATGGGTCTAGGACATAGGCGAATGCGCCGCCGACGATAAATGGCAGGAGCGCGTTTCTGAGCTGGTAGAGCAGGATACAGATGACTATTAAGCCCAGCAGCAACCAAACGAAACGGGGTATTCTGAGAGGAGTGTTCATGGATAATGCCCCCACCATTGATTTTATGATTTGCGCTAATGTTACTTAGGGTGAATCACTACTTTGCGCCTGTCTCCGTATCCGTCACTTTCAGTGGTAACACTATCATGATTTGCGAGCGCCATGTGAACTTGTCGGCGTTCATTTGGGGGCATTGGTTCTAGGGGTATAGCTCTGCCGCGCTGTGATACGCGATGTGCTACGCGCCTTGCGAGATTTGCGAGGGAATCGTAGCGGCGCTGCTGGTATCCTTCGACGTCCACCATCAGGTTGGTGCGTTCGCCCATTCTGCGGCTGACCAGGAAGCTGACGATGAATTGCAGTGCGCGGAGTGTTTCGCCGCGCGTGCCGATGAGCAGACCGGAGTCGTCGCCTTCTATCTCGAACACGGGTCCTTCTTCGTCTCCGAAGTAGGGTTCTCTGAGATATACATCGGCAGACACGCCCATCTTGTTTAGGAGTGTGCTTAGTACGTCGTATCCGACTTTGACGACTTCGTGAGTTTCTTCGTCGTCTTCGTCGTTTTCATAGTCATCGGAATCTTCATCGAAGTCGTCTGCGAACGGGATGAAGTCTGCGAGCGCATCGGGCTGGGGATCGGTATCCGGCTCGTTTTGGGTTTCGGGTTCGTCTTGAGGCGGGGGTTCCAGCGGTGTAACGCGGACGACGGCGGGTTCGCTGCCGATGCCGAGCAGTCCGCTTTTGCCTTGGTTAACGACGTCTATTGTTACCTCTTCTCGATCTGCGCCTAGCTGGTCTAGCGCGGCCGCGATTGCTTCTTCGGGGGTTTTTCCCGTTGTTTCTATCGTCCGCATCGCTTGTAGTCTCCTCGGATTCGGAAGTTACCAGTGTACTAGCGGACGCCGAGGCTCCGGCGACTGCCGGCACAGGTTCTTCGCGTTTGAATTTTAGCATATCGGTAAGTGGTCCCCATCCTGTAACGAAGCCTTGAATTACCATTCCGACGAAGTTGGAGACAATCCAGTACAGGGCTAATCCGCTGGGGAAGGTTGTTGTGAAGAAGCCGAACATAATCGGCATCATCCAGAGCATCATTCGATTGGTTTGGGCTTGTCGCGGGTCGGCAGAAGGGAGGGAGGTGGTTTTCTGCATGAGCCACATAGAGACGCCGACGAGGACGGGCATTACGGGCAAAGTGTCGGGTTTTGCGAGGTCGAGCCAGAGGAATGAGTTGTTGATGGGTATGACGTCGTTGACGCCCGGCATCCAGGAGTAGAGGTGTGAGGACAGCCCTACGAGCCGTTCGGGTGTTGAGGGCAAGGTTTGGATTACGGCTTGGAACAGGCCTATCCAGATGGGGAACTGGATGAACAGGGGGCCCAGGCAACCGATGGGGTTGACGCCGTTTGCTTTGTACACTTCCATTGTGGCGCGCGAGAGCTGCTGTCTGTCGTTTTTGTATTTTTCTTGCAGTTCTTTGAGCTGGGGCTGGAGCGCGGTCATCTTCATCATTTGTCTGCTTTGGCGGACGGTCAGAGGTATGAGAATGACTCGGATAATCAGCGTGAAGAAGATGATGGCGATGCCGAAATTGAGGAAGGATATGCTGTAGAGCAGCACGAGGCTGTTTATCATCGGCTGGATGATAATCAGGTTCCATAAGTCTATGAATATTTGGAGTATCTGCATGAGTGTTAGCCGGTTCTGTTAGGGGTTTTAGTTTATGGTATGGCGATTAGCAGTCTTCTACGCGGCCTCTTAGGACGGGGTTGTCTTCGTCGGGCTGGTGCACCCATTCTTCGTCCGGGTTGCCGTTGGTTTTAATGCGGAGCGCGCGTATGGTTTTGTCTTTGGCGCTTATGAACACGGTGTCTCCCTGCACTGCGATTGAAGAGCGTATTTCGGTTCGGATGTTGCAGGATTCGATGGGGTTGCCGTCGCTGATACGGGCGATGTGCAGCATGCCGTCGTCGGAGCCTACTGCTATCATATCAAAAATAACGGCGGGAGAACCGACAATGGGGCCTTCTGTTGTGAGGGACCATTGCAGTTCGCCGGTGCGTTTGTCGAGTGCGTATAGATTGCCGTCGAGTGAGGGGGCGTAAACATTGTCTCCGTGCACTATGGGTGTGCCCCAGTACCAGTTTTGAGCGCCGGTGAACTTCCAGAGCAGAGCGCCGTCGGCGGCGTTTACGGCGTAGAATACGCTATCGAAGGAGCCGACATACACGGTGTTTTCGTCATATACGGGTGTTGAGGCTATTGCGCCGCCGGTGGGGAATTGCCAGAGTTTTCTGCCGTCTTCGAGGCTTAGCGCGTACAGGTTTTTGTCGAGGGATGTTGCATAGACAACGTCGCCGTTAGTGATTGGGGACGACCAGACCTTGTTGCCGGTCTGGAATGACCAGCGCTGTAAGGCTGTCCAGCGCTGCTGTTCGTCTGATTCCTGTTCGAATGCGTACACTTTGCCGTTGTCTGCGCCTACTAGCACGATGTCGTCTGTGAGGGTGGGGCCGCCTACGATAGGAGAACCGATAGGTTCTTCCCATTTTTTGTCGAGGCTTGGGGTGAAGCGTGCGTAGAGCATGCCGTCGTAGCCTCCGAAGTATATGGTGTTTTCGTGCAGGACGGGGACACCGTAGATGCCGTGCAGGGATGCGTCTTCGCCGAGTAGGGTGAAGCGGTGGCGTGTTTCGCCGTTGTCGGAGTTTATGGCGCGCATGTCGCCTGCGCGTGTGCCGATGTACAGGGTGTCGTCGTCGGTTACGCCGCCTGACCATGCTTCCGGGGTTGCGATTTGCCCGGCGCAAGCTATGAGCGCAAGCAGCAGCGGGAGTGCGACGATGAGTGTTAATTTTTGGATCATAATCTATTTCTGTTTAGGTTCTACGCTTTTGGGGCAGTGTATCAGTTTGAATTATACAGGTGTTGATGATGCGGTAGAAAGTTCAAATTAGCCTATTACGCGCTTTTTGGGCGGGTTTGAGGTGAATGAATGGGGTTTTTGATTTAATAGGGTGCGTTACGGGACAGGGTCATAACCGCTGCTTCCGCCGGGTCTGCACCGAGCGATGCGCTTGGTTCCGAGCAGGATGCCCTTTGCTACGCCGTATTTATAGATAGATTCGTAGGTGTATCTTGAGCAGGTGGGTTCGTGGCGGCACAGCCCAACGGCAATGTAGGGTGAGAGCGCCAGTTGATAAAACCGAATAGCTCCGAGTGCGAGGGTTTGAAGCATAAGGCTGACTGCATGAGCCGGGCGTGCGGCGGGTGATGAGCGAACATCATTTGAGGTTGAGACTTTTTTCGTGAGCATGGGTCGAATTATCCAGCTTGTTGAGAAGCTTGCTGCGCCGGAACAGCCACAACAGGGAGCGTTTGATGTGATGGTAGTCGGCATCGGCGGCGTTTTTGCGCGCAATCACGACGAAGTCCCAGCCGGGTTCGGCGCGCGGCAAGATTTCGGTGCGCGCTACCTCACGCAGTTTGCGCTTGACGCGGTTGCGGACGACTGCGTTTCCGATTCTTTTGCTGACGGAGAATCCGAAGCGTGAATGCTCGCTTCCTGTGCGCCGCACGACAAGGACTAGGGTTCTGTCTGCCCAGCTTCTGCCTTCGCGCCGCGCTGCCTCGAAGTCTTTCGACTTCCTTAGGCGATGCTGTTTCTGCATATTTGTGCACTGCGCATTTTATTCCATATCTCCTTGCGGGAGCATCTCTTTGCCGGGGCAGGGCAATATCTCCTTACGGGCGGTGTCTCCTCGCAGGGTAAGAAAGACCTCCTTGTGAGGGAGTTTCAAGCTAGGGCGCGTTACACAGTGAGTTTATGTCGTCCTCTGAATATACGACGCTTCAGCACATTGCGTCCGTTTTTTGTTCTCATCCGAGAGCGGAAGCCGTGTACTCTCATTCTTCGGCGTTTTTTGGGTTGATAGGTTCTTTTAGGCATCTGTTACTTCTTCCAATTGCCGTCGGTTTGTGTGTGCGGTGAGTATTTGTGTGCAGGCGGTAGCCTTGAAACAAATTTACGAAAGTCCAGTAACCGATTATACTTATAGATAGAAAGAAGGTCAATTGAAATGTGCCGATGGAAACGAGCGGGAATGAGGATGCAATGAAAAGGCTGGGGATACTCCTTCTGTTGGCGGTGTTACTGTGCGGGTGCGTACAGAGGGCACCGATGGAAACACCGACGCCAGTGCCTGCTGCACCCACCATTATCGCGCCAACGGCTTCACCGACGGCGGAGCCGATTGCGGTCGCAGCGACTGCTACGCCTGTCGCTGCAATACCGACGCCCACGGCAGAGGTTGTTGTATCTCCGACTGCTGCTCCGCTTGACCAGTCTGATGTCCGCTGTGAGTCGCTTGAGGACGCAGGCGCTGTTCCGGAGGGGCTTGATGAAGCGATAGAGCATTTGGGGTTTGCTTTTCACCCGTCTAATCTTCCTGACGGGTTCAAACTTGCCGGTGTGTCCACGGACGTTGAGGCTGTGAGGCAGATTTATCAGAACGGCGATATGAACATCATCATCGCCTATCCGATAGAGTTTTTGCCGGACACGACATCAAGTCCGCTGGGCTGGAAGCGGCCTGACGATGCCGTAAGCAGTTTGCGGATTGGCGACCAGACGACGCATGTGATGACCGGCGGCTGGTCTGATGCCAGCATTATAGCGGGGCCTGCGCTCAGTGCGGACAAAGCGGAATGGGATTATAACAAGTCGCTGGCGCTGTTTTTCATCTGTCGAGTGGGCGGAGGGTATAATGTGGAGGTGGCGATACAGGCATCGCCGGGGCCGGTAGACTGGATCGGCATCAGAGAGATTGTGGATATAGCGCAGTCGCTGAACCGAATAAGCGGTTCGCAGCAGTGATGAGCAGGCGCAAGGATGACATAACGCCGGAACATTTAGACGGCGCAGTGGACGATGCGGCTGTTGAGAGCGCTGATAATGCGACTGACACTGTGCCTGACACTAAGCCAATGCCTGATGCGGCGGGGCGCAGACGCTTCCCTCCGCTTCGCATTGCGGCGGCGGTGTTTGCGGTCGTGGGGGTGGCTGCACTGGTTGTGCTGCTGGCGTTTGGGCTGATAAACCGTTCGCCCGTAACGGGACGCAGCGGCGTTACGCGCATAGACAAGCCTGCGCCGAACATGAGTATGCCGCTGTACGGTGGCGGGATGATGACGGCGGTGGATTATGCGGGGAAGCCGACGGTGGTCAACTTTTGGGCGTCGTGGTGCGGGCCGTGCCGTCAGGAAGCGCCTATATTCGAGCGACTGTCGCAGGAGTACGGTGAGCGGGGCGTTCTGTTTATTGGGGTCAATATACAGGATGCGGAGGCGGACGCAGAGGCTTATCTGCGCGAGTTCGGCATTACTTATCCTAATGGGCGAGATGCGGACGGGAGCATATCGGTTGACTATGGGGTGATTGGGATTCCGGTAACATTCTTTGTCAGCAGGGACGGTATTGTGCAGCGGCGCTGGGCGGGCGTGATGCGCGAGACGCAGCTGCGCCATTGGATCGATGAGCTTGTTGCGGGGGCTGAGCCAACGGGCGATACGCAGGGGGAGAACCCGGAGGGGTATGAACCGCTGCGGTAGCTGATCGTGATAGGGGCTGTTTGCCTTATAATCTGCTTGAAACGATTTTAGTACGGTCAATCACATAGGCAGACTGGCAGGATGTGTTCAGGGGATTGGGGGCTGACGGGAGCATGGGAATGGTTCCGGCGCGATTACAAGAGGCAAAGGCGGCGCGGTGGCAGGAGCGGGAGAGCGACGCGCGGATAGAGATTCCGTATGAGCGAGTTGCGGAGTTCTGCCGGCGGTACAACATTAGCTGGTTTGCCCTGTTTGGGTCGGTGATACGAGACGATTTTACGCCTGAAAGCGATGTGGATGTGCTGGTGGACTTTTTGCCGGGGCCTTTGCCGGGGCTTAAGTTTTATTGGGATATGCCGAATGAGCTTTCGGAGATGCTGGGTGGCAGGAAGGTTGATTTGCACACTCCGGAAAGCCTGAGTAAATACTTCGTGCGGGAGGTGCTGGACGAGGCTGAGGTCGTATATGTCGCGTAGAGATCCGTATGTGAGCGTTCGACATATGCTTGACAGCGCGCGGAGCGCATTGGCGTTGTTTGAGGAGCGTTCTCGCAGGGGAGAGTGGGAAGCCGACAGGGTGCTTAACAGCGCGCTGGATGATGCGCTGGTGAGACGAATGGAGGTTATCGGCGAGGCGGCGAGGCGTGTGCCTGATGAACTCCGCGTTCGTTATCCGGGCATCGACTGGTCGCGCATCGTGGCTCTTCGCAACGTGTTGATACACGAATATGACAGTGTGAATTTGCGCTTACTGCGGGAAATTATTCAGAATGAGCTGCCGCCTCTCATTGAGCAGTTGGAGGGGATACTTGGGGATAATAGGGGCGAGAATGCACATGCTTGACAGCGCGCGGCGGGGTATCCGCTATTTGCTGATTAGTTCTTTTGCTTTCTTCCAGTCTTCATCTGCTTGCGCGGGGTTGCCGAAAGCGGCGTGTGCCTGCGCTCGGAGTTCGTATGCTGCGCTGGTTGGTCTGATGCGGATGGCTGCGTCGAAGTCTGCTATTGCGAGGCGGTAGCTGCCTTTGCGGTAGTAGGATAAGCCGCGCTGGTAGTAGGCTTCGGGATGGTCGGAGGGCGCCGCCGCAACTGTGATGGCTTTGTCGAGGAGGATGATTGCGGTGTCGTATTCGCCGGTGTCGTAGTAGGCGATGCCGCTTTGGAGATAGACTTCCTGCATGGTTTCGGTGTATAGGTGGATGAGCTGCGGGTCGATGAGCTGCTGTGCTTTGTCCATGTCTGCGACTGCGTTGTTGTAGTCGGCTTGTTTGAATCGTGCGTAGCCGCGTGTGTGGTGGAAGATGCCTTGTTCGTGGGCTGACGGGGTTGGGCTGGCTGTGGGTTGAGGCGGTTCGGCGGATGGGATCGGCGTGGCGATGGTGGGGCTTGGTTCGGGAATGGGTTGGGCGCAGGCGGTTAGGAGGGTTAGGGGGAGTAGGAGGAGGGTGAGGGTTAGTTGGAGTTGGGGCATTGGGTATTTTGGTAATCCACCAGCTTATTCATGGACGCGGATGATTTCGCAGTTGACCAAATACAGGCGGCCGCGGAAGTCATCGTAATCCACAAACCCAGAAACTTCAATGATTTGCCCCTTATTCAAACTCGCCACTATTTTATTATTCCTATCGGATTTTAATATACCGCCGCATTCTATCTCGGTAGATCCTTCATGTAAGACAATAATATAGTTATCCCATAAAAAACTCGCTTGAAACGGTTTTCACTATCCCCGTAGTTCTTATCTCCATTCGGAGAAATTCGTCTTCGAATGCCCCTGTTTTTTTATTCCATTGATCGATAAGTTCACCAATAGAATAAAACACAAGATGTCTCGGTTCGCTGTCTACTCTGGTGGCGTTGGCGAGGTCTGGATTTAGGCGAAGGGCTCTTTGAAAATCAGACTCAGCGCTATCAAAATTTTCTGATTCAAGATGTGATTTGCCTCTTCCGTAGTATGCGCTGGCGTGTTCAGAATCAAGATTTATAGCTTCCGTGTACGCTTGTATAGCCTCATCATATTGACGTGCCTCAAAGAGTTCATTTCCTTGGTTAAATCTGTCTTCTGCCGATGTGCAGGAGAGCGGGGTTAGAGCGGCGAGGGTGAGTATAAGCAGCAGCGCGAGGGCCGGTGTTTTCAATGCAAGATTCCTTGTTCGGTTATTTTTGTATTTTGGAGCGGTGGCTGCATGAGTTCATTATAGCACCGATATTCTTGTGGCGGGGATTAGGTTTAGGGGAATTGGAAGACCCGCCATGGAGCGGGTCTTCGTTGCTATGTGTATGCGTTGGGATGTTGAGGGGTTATTCGGGGCGGGATTTGCGGGGTTCCATGTTGGAGTGGATGTCGAGGAGTACGGTTCTGCCTTCGGCGTTGTGGCTTTGTGCTTGCCGTATGGCGTCTGCGACTTGTGCGGGGTTGGTAACGGTGATGCCAACTGCGCCCATGCCTTCGGCTATTTTGGCGTAGTCGCCGGTCATTTCGGTTGTGCCGAAGAGTTCGCGCGCTGTGGGGTATCCGCCGGGGTAGGTTGCCATTCCGCCGTTGTTGAGTACGACAGTGGTGATGGGCGCACCTGCGCGGGCGGCGGTTTCGATGTCTAGGCCGGACATGCCGAATGCGCCGTCTCCCATGAAGTTAAGGCAGAACTTGTCGGGCGCGGCGAGTTTTGCGCCGATCATAAGGGGTATGCCGTAGCCGAGATGGGTGGTTTTGCCCCAGCCGATGTAGCTATGGGGTGTGGTGGCGGTGTAGAAGGGCATGATGGAGTCGCGGGGGGCGCCGGCGTCGTGGGTTACGACGCTGTTGTCGTGGTCTAGGATGCGCTCTAGTTCGCCGATGACGCGGTATGTGCTGATGGGTGTTTCGTCAGAGTTTAGGAGACCTGTCCAGTCTGCCATCCAGCCGTTGCGTATGGAGGCGATTTCGGCAGCGACGCCGTTTTTGCCTTTGCGTCCGTCTTCGCCGAGCTGAGCTTTTACTTCGTCGATGAGTGCTTGGAGGGTGAGTTTGGCGTCTCCGGGGACGCCTATGTCCACAGTGAAGTCCTTGTTGAGGTCTTCGATGCTTTCGGTGTTGTGAATCATGATTTTGCCGCTGGGGATGGACTGACCGTAGCCAGTGATGGAGAGGCTGGAGCCGACGGCGAGAAGGACGTCGGAATCGTTTAGCCATGTGCGTGCTTGGAGGGTGGTTGCGCCGCTGCCGGAGCCTAGCGAGAGGGGGTGTCGTTCGTTGAAGCCGGATTTGCCGGGCATGGTGCAATAGACGGGGATTTCGGTGAGTTCAGCGAATTCGCGGAGTTCGTCGGATGCGCCGCCGAGCAGGACGCCCATGCCTGACCATATCATGGGTTTTCGTGCGGCGAGGAGGGCTTTGACTGCGTCTTTGATGTCGCCGGAAGAGGGCTGCTGGGGATGTCGCTTGGGTGGCTGGTAGTTTAAGGCGGACTCAGAGACTTCCATAGTGCTGACATCGCCCGGCAGCTCGACGACCACGGGGCCGCCACGACCGTTGCGGAGGTGGTGGAATGCGCGGCGCATTGTGCTGGATACCATGTCCGGCTGCAGGATGACTTCGCTGTATTTGGAGACGGTCTGGTATGTGCGTGCGGGCGAGAAGTTGGGGCGGACTTGCATTTGTGCGACTGGGGAGCCGCCGGGCAGGTACAGCATGGGGACGTTGTCGGCGAACGCCTGGGCGAGTCCGCCCATACTGTTTTCGGAGCCGGGGCCGCCCTGCGTGATGACGACGCCGAAACTTTTGCGGTCGTTCATGCGGCTGAAGCCGTCTGCCGCCATGAGAGCGCCGCGTTCCTGTCGGAACATTATGGTGCGGATGCCGACTTTGGCAACTTCTTCGATGAGGTTGTTCGAGGGGAAGCAGGCGATCCACTCGACGCCTTCTTCTTTCAGTATTCGCGCAATGGCTTCCATTGTATTCATAGGGGATTCCTCCGTTGTTTTCAGATTTGACTTATCAAGCAGGTAGGATACCGCATGATAGGCGCATGGGCAAGAAATGGTGAATATTGGACCGGAATGGAAGGTTGATTGCTGGCGGGAGAACGAAGACTAGGATAGTGGTCGGGGGAGTCGAAAATAGTCTTGAAAGACACGAATCGCTCTAACGAGACGGCTTGCTGATCGTCGGTGAGGTGGTTCCTATTCACCGCGGTAGCGTCTGAGCTCTGCTTCCAGTTCTGCTATGCGAGCCTCCGCGGTCAGTCGTCCCTCTCGTTCTTGCAGGCTTTCAGCTTCCGCAATCAGCCGCCTCCCTCGCTCTTGTAAGCGTCCTTCCCGTTCTTGCAGACTTTCGGCTTCCGCTATCAGCCGTCCCTCCTGCTCTTGCTCGTGGCTAAGCAGCCAGCGCATCTCCACAGGATCCCAGAAACGCAGCATTCCGTCCAGCCAACACAGGTCAAGGTTCAACACCTCACTGTGAGACCACACAGACCCATCAGCTTCACGACGCTGCTCCAGCCTCCGATACTCCCCACCAGAAAGTCGCTCCCCAACAAGCGGCTCTCCATAGAACCTGTCCCCCGTAGAGTCATATCTCCAGTATTCCATCACTCCCAGCTCAGCATACAGCTCCCTCTTGCCACTCATATCGTGCCTCGCTGTGCTCGCTGATCCTATCTCCAAGACGAAGTCGGGAGCTTTACCAACCTCCCACAGCAGGTACACATTGCTGCGCTCTATCGACTCTATGGCATCCTCTGACAGGTGCAGCGCGACATAGCAGTCCGGGGACACCCAGCGTCGTGGGTCTCCCTCCACATAGTAGATGAAGGTGTCTCCGTTGACTCTAGCTCCGCGCACATCCTTGAAGTGAAGTCGGAGTGTGCCAACGGTTTGGATGTAGAGTGGAGCTTGGAACTCTCCGTCAGGCAAGGGATTTCCGTCCGTATCAGGATAGACTATGGCGGTGGCTTGAGTGGTCATAGGTATCCTCCTTGGTACGGACGGATTCTATCATATTGATGCGGTGCGGCTTTCTACTGACTGGGCTGCATCTGCTGCATCCGGTAGTTTGGTGAGGTAAAGGAGTTTCTTACTCACCGCGATAGCGTCTGAGCTCGGCTTCCAGTTCTGCTATGCGAGCCTCCGCGGTCAGTCGCCCCTCTCGCTCTTGCAGGCTTTCAGCTTCCGCAATCAGCCGCATTCCTCGCTCTTGTAAGCGTCCTTCCCGCTCTTGCAGACTTTCGGCTTCCGCAGCTATCCGCCCCTCCCGTTCTTGCAGGCTTTCGGCTTCCGCTATCAGCCGTCCTTCCCGCTCTTGCTCGTGGCTGAGCAGCCAGCGCATCTCCACAGGATCCCAGAAACGCAGCAACCCGTCCAGCCAACACAGGTCAAGGTTCAACACCTCACTGTGAGACCACACAGACCCATCAGCTTCACGACGCTGCTCCAGCCTCCGATACTCCCCACCAGAAAGTCGCTCCCCAACAAGCGGCTCTCCATAGAACCTGTCCCCCGTAGAGTCATATCTCCAGTATTCCATCACTCCCAGCTCAGCATACAGCTCCCTCTTGCCACTCATATCGTGCCTCGCTGTGCTCGCTGATCCTATCTCCAAGACGAAGTCGGGGGCTTTACCAACCTCCCACAGCAGGTACACATTGCTGCGCTCTATCGACTCTATCGCATCCTCTGATAGGTGCAGCGCGACATAGCAGTCCGGGGACACCCAGCGTCGCGGGTCGCCCTCCACATAGTAGATGAAGGTGTCTCCGTTGACTCTGGCTCCGCGTACATCCTTGAAGTGGAGTCGGAGTGTGCCAACGGTTTGGATGTAGAGTGGAGCTTGGAACTCTCCGTCAGGCAAGGGATTTCCGTCCGTATCAGGATAGACTATGGCAGTAGCTTGAGTGGTCATAGGTATCCTCCTTGGTACGGATTGATTCTATCATATTGATGCGGTGCGGCTTTCTACTGACTGGGCTGAATCTGCTGCGTCCGGTAGTTTGGTGAGGTGAAGGAGTTTCTATTCACCGCGATAGCGCCTGAGCTCAGCTTCCAGCTCTGCTATGCGAGCTTCCGCGGTCAGTCGTCCCTCTCGCTCTTGTAAGCGTCCCTCTCGTTCTTGCAGGCTTTCAGCTTCCGCTATCAGCCTCCTCTCTCGTTCTTGCAAGCGTCCCTCCCGCTCTTGCTCGTGGCTGAGCAGCCAGCGCATCTCCACAGGATCCCAGAAACGCAGCATTCCGTCCAGCCAACACAGGTCAAGGTTCAACACCTCGCTGTGAGACCACACAGACCCATCAGCATCACGACGCTGCTCCAGCCTACGATACTCACCACCTGAAAGTCGCTCCCCAACAAGCGGCTCTCCATAGAACCTGTCCCCCGTAGAGTCATATCTCCAGTATTCCCTCACTCCCAGCTCAGCATACAGCTCCCTCTTGCCACTCATATCGTGCCTCGCTGTGCTCGCTGATCCTATCTCCAAGACGAAGTCGGGAGCTTTACCAACCTCCCACAGCAGGTACACATTGCTGCGCTCTATCGACTCTATCGCATCCTCTGACAGGTGCAGCGCGACATAGCAGTCCGGGGACACCCAGCGTCGCGGGTCGCCCTCCACGTAGTAGATGAAGGTGTCTCCGTTGACTCTGGCTCCGCGCACATCCTTGAAGTGGAGTCGGAGTGTGCCAACGGTTTGGATGTAGAGTGGAGCTTGGAACTCTCCGTCAGGCAAGGGATTTCCGTCCGTATCAGGATAGACTATGGCAGTAGCTTGTGTGGTCATAGGTATCCTCCTTGGTACGGACTGATTCTATCATATTGATGCTGTGCGGCTTTCTACTGACTGGGCTGTGTATAAGGCTACGACGGCTGCTTGGTGATGGAATACTTTTGGAAAGCCGGAGAATTTTTACCAACGTATTAGCCGACTAGAACATCCTGAAAGGCATGTCTTTTTCGGCGTCGTCGGTTACGATTTCGAGAAGAGCGGTCTTACCCGACTGCACGATGGCGGCGCAGCGCTGAATTGCGCCTTTAACATCTTCGGGCTGAGTAACACGCTCGCTGTGCGCTCCGAGGGCTTCCGCCATTTTCACAAAGTCGCCGCCAGTGGTCTTTGTGCCGTAAAGCTCGTGCGCGGTGGCAAAGTGTTCAGGTCTGTATATGCCCATAGAGGAATTATTGAGCACAATGGTCAGAATTGGAATATTCTCACGCACTGCGGTTTCTAGATCAGTGCCGACCATTCCGAAGCCATAATCGCCTATGACATTTACGCAGAGCTTGTCGGGGGCTGCCAGTTTGCTGCCCATTGCTGCGCCGAGACTGTAACCGAGCTGGGTGGATTTGCCCCAGGCGATGAAGCCGCGCGGTGTAACCGTTTGATAGAAGGGGATCATCTGGTCGCGTGGACTGCCGGAGTCGTGGTTCATTATGGTTTTCTTGGGGTCTATCGCCTTGGACAGGTCGTTGAGTGCGCGGAATGGGTTAATGGGCAAACTGTCCGAGTGCATCTTCGGGAGCCACTGCTGCATCCAGTCGTCGCGAACTGCCTTGATTTCGTCTGCAACTCCGTTCCGTTCGGCTCGCGCGCTGCCTTTTTCGGCGAGCATGGTCTTTATCTCGGTGATGAGCTGCCGCATCACTAGCTTGGCGTCGCCGATTACTGCCACGTCGGGGGAGTAGTCCTTGTTGACATCGTTCTCGTCGTTGGTGATATGCACGAGAACCTTGCTGTCGAATAGATCTGCGCCGTAGTGAATGCGGGTGAAGCTGCAACCGATGCCGAACACTAAGTCTGCGCGGTCTAGGAAATGCACGACCATGCCCGTTGTGGTGGTGGAGCGTGTGCCTAGTGAGAGCGGATGGTCTTCGCGGAATGCGCTTTTGCCTGCCATTGAGGTCATCACGGGGGTCTGCGTCAGCTCTGCAAGTTCTTGCAATTCGCCCCAAGCCTCGGCATACAGGACGCCTTGTCCGGCGTGTATAACCGGGTTCTGCGCGCCGAGCAGCAGTTTAGCCGCATCGCGCACATCTTGCGGATCGCCTGCGGAGCGCCGCTGCCGCACGGATGTGTAACCTGCGATTCCGTTTGGCAGTTCGCCGCGCAGGATGTCGCTGGGCAGCTCCAGCAGCACCGGGCTGGGACGTCCGAGCCGAAGCTGGCTGAATGCGCGACGGAGGGCGTTCGGAATCTCTTCCGGCAGATTTACCCTGCCCGACCATTTGACGACGGATTCGTAGGTGCGGCTTGGGCTGAATGTTGGGTGAACACCGTCACGGTTGCGAGGCGCAGATGCCGGCAGCAGCAGGATAGGCACCGAGTCGGCATAAGCCTGCGCCACACCTGCGAAAGCGTTCTCTGCACCTGGGCCTGCCTGCATCGAGAATACGCCGGTGCCTTTGCCGTTGGTAACGCGGGTGTATGCGTCTGCGAGGTTGACCCCTACGCGCTCTTGACGGAATATCAGGGGGCGGATGCCTGCCTTCGCTGCCGCCTCTTCCAGCGAATTGAAGGGGATGACTCCCATGAAGTCCACGCCTTCTTGCTTCAGTATTTGTGCGATCAGATCTGCGCCTGTCATGTGCTGCTCCCGTTGTTAGAATCTAGGATAGTATGTTGTATATCGTTTTCGTCAGATTGAGAAGATGTCGTCAACGTTTGGCCTGAACGCCGGCAGTGTCGGCGAAATGAGCATATTGCCTAAACCATAGACGCCCGCCGTGTCGTAGTCAGCGCCTGCCAGTGTGAGGACCTCTACGCTTAAATCGTCTGTGTCCACCTGCCAGTATTCCTTGACGCCGAAACGCGCGTAGAGTTCACGCTTGCGGACCTTGTCGAGCCGTGCAGTGGATGGCGACAGTACCTCGATCACCAAGTCCGGCGCACCTTTGATGCCTTCGTCTGCCAGTATGTGTGAACGCTCTCTGCTGACGAACAGGATGTCCGGCTGTACTACATTTATGTTCGACAGGATTACATCGATTGGCGCATAGTACATTTCGCCAAGCTGATTTGCTTTCACAAAAGTATCCAGTGGCGTGCTGATGTTTCTCGATGTTCCTTGATGCACTCTGAGTGGCGCGGCTACCACAATCAGTTCGCCGTCTATTATTTCGTATCGTTCGTCTTCCGGAAAGTTGCAGTAGTCTTCGTAGGTGAACAGGGTACCGCTGCGCTGTGTCGCCATATTACTTCTCCTGTTCGGTGGTCGTGATTACTTTGCCGAAACGCGGGTTCACAGGGAGATTTTAACATGTATCAGCAGGATGAACATGAATCGACTGCGCTGTACGAGCAGCGGTTCCGCAGGCGAGTGGAAGGTGAAGTTAGCGCAGCGAGTTGCACGCCACGCCGTCATCGTCTCCGTCGAGCCGATGCGGGTCGCTGTGAGGACCGCCGGCTGCGATGTAGAAATTCTGGGCTTCTTCCCAAGTGTCGAAGTCGCCACAGTCGCGGTCAGGCCCGTCGGGGTCGTATCGCGGGGCACTGTCGGATGGCGTAGTGGGCGTGGCGGGAGCGGGCTGGTGGGTTGGTGAAGGATGCGGTGCGCTGCCCCCGGTCGAGATGGCTATTAGTGTTATCGGCTCGGTGCAGGTGTCGAGCATATTGTTGAGGGTTTCCATTTCGTCCGGAGTTGCCGTCAAGTCCCAGGTCTGTTTGATGGTCGCCCAGTCGGTGGCGTACTCGCACCAGTATTCGTGGCGGTCCGGCTGCCATTCTTCGGGACCTTTAGCGCTCTTCTGTCGATTTGCGGATGCTTTCACCGCTATTAAATGGTTGTCGTAAGACAGGTCATTGGCGTATTCTGCTTTGCGATCATTAGACCATTTCCAGCCGCCGGAGCGGTGTGCGTTTGCCAGAGGCACCATGTGGTCTATATCAAGTTCGGACGGGTCGGTGAACGTCTCGCCTGTATATGGATCGAGCCATCTTCCGCTCTTGACGCGGCATGCAGAATCCGATTCATATACCACTGGTGTCTGCGATTCGGCTATGAGCGTTTCTTGCCGTGCGTCTTGGCAGTCGCGGTCTTCGTCGCGCCAGTGGCTCCAATCCCCGCGGTCGTAGTCGGGGATGTCATGCGCGACGGGTGCGACGGTGATGCTGATGGTCAGGGCGGTTCCGCCGGGTTCGGACAGCGGCGGGGAAGGTGTGGGTGTGTTTGGGGCAGGGGCTATCGTCGTTGCAGTTGGCTCTGCGAGCTGCGCCGCGCTGGGAGTGGATACTGCAAATGGCAGCGGTGCAGACGGCAACGGCGGCTCGGAAGCGCCGCAACTTGCCGCGCAGACCGCTACTGTTACGGCAATTAAGCATAGGGCGAATCGGCGCAGTTTTATTCCGCTCATTTTCCGCTCATTCGCAGCCGCACTAGAACATGCTCAGCTGCTGTTCTTGCTGCTCTTCGTCCTCGCTTTCAGGGGCGGTGTCTTCTGCGAGGGCGGCGGCGGGCATGGCGGCGACTTCTGCGACGAGCCGAGGCAGGTTGCGGAAGTCGTTTTCCAGGGCAGGGCGCAGTCGGGGGTTGTGCAATGTGGCGGCGGGATGATACATCGGATAGATTACGCGCCCGCGCCATGATCGCGGTTTGCCTCGTTCGCGGCTGATGCTGAGCCCGGGAAAGAACTTTCCGAACGAGTAACGCCCTAGCGCAACGATGACTTTCGGGTCGATGAGGGCTATCTGGGCGTCGAGGTAGTTTGAGCAGGCGGCGATTTCGCTGTTTAGCGGATCGCGGTTGTTGTTCGGGCGGCATTTGAGCATGTTGGTGATGTACACATCGGAGCGCTGCAGTCCGATGCCTGCAAGAAGCTGGGTGAGGACATTTCCTGCCGCGCCTACGAATGGCAATCCTTGTCTGTCTTCGTTGTAGCCCGGCGCCTCGCCGATGAACATGATGTCCGCTGTTGTGGAGCCGTCTCCGGGGACGGTGCGGGTGCGCCTTTCGGACAGGGCGCAGCGAGTGCAGCCGGCAATCTGCTTAACGATGGTTTCATATTCTGTCATGGCAAGTTCCCAATTCTGGCAGCGTGTGGAGCATGTTGAGCAAATCTTGTGGGTAATCGTAAGCAGGATGTGTGGTTTTGGTCAATGTGGATGAGGGCGTGTTAATGTCAGATAGTGGGGCAGATAACGGGAATTGGCGGCTGCGGCGCCCTGTTTTTCGTTCGCAATATGCCTATTGAACTATGGATTAGTTTGTAAGTCGCTTTAACTGATATACTGCTAATATACTGAGATTTAACTCAGCATTTTACTGAAATAATAGATACTGAGGTGAATGATGACACAACTAGCAGGCATATTCGGCTATCCCCTTTCGCATTCGCTGTCGCCGGCATTTCAGCAGGCGGCATTCGACTACTACGGACTGCAAGCGCGCTATTTAGCATGGGAGACGCCCCATGAGGCGCTGGCGGATGAGGTGGCGAAACTTCGAAGCGGCGACTTTATCGGAGCAAATGTAACTATCCCGCACAAAGAGAGTGTCATGGCAATGCTCGATGAGATTGATCCTTTGGCGAAGTCTATCGGCGCTGTGAATACAATAGTTAAGAGCGAGGGCCGGCTTATTGGGTATAACACGGACGCGCAAGGCTTTATTCGGGAGTTGAGGGAAGATGGTGATTTCGAGCCTGCGGGCAGGCGTGTGTTGCTGCTGGGCGCAGGCGGCGCTGCGCGAGCCGCCGCATACGCCTTATGCCAAGAGGGCGCTGCGTCTATCGTCATCGCCAATCGGACGCCGGCTCGCGCCGAAGCGCTTGCAGCAGAACTTAACACCGACAGTGTGAGCGTGTCTGCGGCTGTCTTGGACAGCGCCGCGCTGGAGGACGACGCACTTCAGAGCGACCTCATAGTCAATTCTACGTCTGTGGGAATGCGGCATGGGGGCGCCGAGGATCAGACGCCTCTTTCGGGGGGAGTGATACCCCACGAAGCGCTAGTGGTGGACATGGTTTATAATCCGCAAAACACGGTTTTTCTTGCTGCCGCTCGCAGCGCAGGCGCAACTGCCCTGGGCGGTATGCCGATGCTGATATATCAGGGAGCGGCTGCCTTTGAGATGTGGACCGGCAAGGAAGCGCCGATAGACGCGATGTTCGCGGCGGGGAATGTTGCTCTGCTGAGTATGGGGTAGATTGTGATTGGCGCAGGTGTACTGAAGTAGTCCTAACCCCACTTCGCGCCTACGCCATATCCGCCTAAAGCCTACGCCATATCCGCCTAAGAATGTCGCTATGGAAATGAGAATGGTTGTTAGCAATGACGTGTCATTTCGCAATGCGAAGAAGATTATGAGACCAATTATTGCGCTAAGCCCGATGATAAAATAAAGGAACTGATACTTTCTATCTGCCGATTGAGAGGTGCGCTCACGTTCTCTATCTCTGTCTAAGTGCGTGAGCATTGTGGAGATATGTTCAGAGGTAATGTGGCGGTGTACAGGGTTAGTGGGTGCGATTCCTATTGAAGTAAATCGAGTGATAAGCCGTTGAGCTATTACTCTTCGGGCGGCTGGAGGTATTAGTCTCGCTTCTTCTTCACCTATCAGTTCAGCTAGTTCATTGCTTTCTTCGTCAATGTCTGAGCTTGGAGACTGATTAAATTCGTCTTGTTCTTCTTGGGACTCATCATTTCTGCGTTCCATACGATTTCTCCAGCCTATTTGGTTGCCGTTATTTTTCTATACTCAGCGCAAGACGATGGAACATTTGCTCAAAGGCATCCTCAAATCTATCTGTTATTAGATCAACTTCGTCAGATACATAAAGCGACAGGAGTAAACTTAGCACGAATTCGCCATCTTCCTGCGACAACTTATTCTCGTTCATAAGATTCGCTATCACTTTGACGTCTTCAAGGAAGGCCTCTTCAGACCATATATCTTCCTCTGATGCCCTATTCTTATTCTCACGCACCCTTAGTCCTATAGCTTGGGCGTACCGCCTGAATTTAGTGGAGGCCATAGCATATATCTCCATTTTGCAGCGTCTGTTGATTGTGAGCGCGGTTGTAATCGCTTGACATTAAGTATATCAAATGTGCGGCAGATTTAGATGAGAAGACGGCAGGCATAGTTTATTGGTGTTTTGTCAGTTATGATGTAGTTCATTCTAAAAGACTAAAAGAAAACATAATAAGTTTGACAGGTCGCAGGATATTCTATTGAGACTCAACATCTTTCTTACGGGGTTTTCCGGCGCTGGCAAGACTACTATCGGGCGGGAGGCTGCGCGAATTCTTGGCTGGAACTTTGTTGACCTAGACGAACGCATCGAAGCGGGAGCAGGGAAGTCCATAGACGCTATTTTCGCGGAGCATGGTGAACCACACTTTCGCGCGCTTGAAACACAGACGCTCCTTGATGCCTGCAATTCTGAGCGACAGGTCGTATCAACCGGCGGGGGCATTGCTGAGAGCGCGTGCAATCGTGCCGCGATGCGACAGCACGGAATTATCGTCTGCTTAGAGGCTTTGCCTGAGACGATATATGAGCGCGTTCTTGCTCAGAGCGCAGGTGATGACGCAGTTGTGCGCCCTATGCTCGCCGCAAATAATCCATTGGAGCGTATTCGTTCCTTGAAGTCCCAGCGCCAACTGAACTATACTCTTGCTCATTGGACAGTGCATACCGATATACTCACGCCTGAACAGGCTGCGCGCGAAGTGGCTCGCGCTTTCGAGATACTTGGCAAATAAGTGTGCGGGCTGGCGCAGCTCAGTCGGGTGCATCAGAGAACTGGCGACCAGCAGTATGGAGGCTTATCTGTCCCGTTCTTACAAAAATTAGCGTTCATCTTGAAACCTTTGACTGACTGAAAGACTGATGAAAGACTGATATGAATACCTACTCTGACCTCGCTGCCGTAGTTAATACATCGCAAGGTGATTACCCTATATGGGTTGGCTGGGGGATAATTGACGAGATTGGCGAGCGAGTTAATTCCGTGCTCCAGACATCGACCGCATATATTATTACCGATGAGGGCGTACATCGGCAGGCGCGGCGCGCCCAGTTCTCTCTTGAGGCTGCGGGGATTGCTGCTCACATGTTCATTATGCCTGCGGGCGAGACGCATAAGACGCTGGAGACTGTGCAGCTTGTGTATCGCTGGCTTGCGGAGCGCAAGGCGGAGAGGGGACATCTGGTTGTGGCGGTCGGCGGCGGCGTGGTGGGCGATCTTGCGGGTTTTGCGGCTGCGACTTACTTGCGCGGCATGCCGTTCGCGCAGGTGCCTACCAGCCTGCTCGCGATGATGGATGCGTCCATCGGCGGAAAGGCTGCCGTTGATCTGCTGCAGGGCAAGAATCTAGTGGGCGCGTTTCATCAGCCCAAGTTTGTGCTGTCTGATGTCAGCGCTCTTAAGACCCTTCCGCCGCGTGAACTTACATCCGGCTGGGCCGAAGCGATTAAGCACGGCTTGATTCTGGATCGGGGACTGCTGGAATCATTCGAAGTCCATAGACCTGCGCTGCTCGCGCTCGAAGAGGATATTGCAACGGACATCATTCGCCGCAGTGTGGCTATCAAGGCGAATATCGTATCGCAAGACGAGCGGGAGACACTTGGGATACGCATTCTGCTGAACTATGGACACACTATTGGGCATGCGATCGAGGCTGCTACCCAGTACGGCAGCTTTCTGCACGGCGAGGCAGTAAGCGTGGGTATGATGGGCGCAGCCCGAATAGGCGAGGCGATGGGGCTAATGTCTGCGGAGGAAGTTGAGAGGCAGCGCGCCCTTCTGGAGAGCTACGGATTACCCTTGACTGCGGGTGAGATGGATATTTCCGCAGTCAGCAGCGCGATGCTGTCTGATAAGAAGACGGCAGGCCGCTCTATTCGCTGGGTGCTCTTGGACGGCATTGGCAATGCGACCACGCGCAATGATGTCCCCCCGGCGCTGGTGCAGCAGACCCTTGAGGCGCTGGCGGTGGATTAGGCTGCGCTGTTCAACAAATTCTTTTCGTTTTGAGCACCGTTTTCACAGGCTTAACTTTGTTATTGGGAGATTAGACTTTCTTATTCCTGCCGAATTGAGTTGGAGTGATCGACTGCTTAACTCTATGAGTATGGAGTAAATATGCTGGATGCGCTGACCGGCTCCGGAATTGAGTGGCTGCCCGCACTCGGATGGCAGCAGGCGATCGAGTGGCTGACCCTCGCCTTTGTCGGCTTTGCAACAGGTGTCTTTGGCGTGCTTGTGGGAGCAGGCGGCGGCTTCATACTTGTGCCTATTCTGCGCATTTTCTTTGACAAAGATCCTGCGCTTGTCGCCGGAACTGTGCTTGCACTTGTCGCGGTGAACAGCATGTCCGGCGCGTTTGCTTATCGGTATATGCGGGTTGTGGATAAGCGCAGCGCATATCTCTTCGCGGCTGCGGCGATCCCAGGTTCAGTTCTCGCGCCCTTTGTGCTGAAAAGGGCTCTTGAAGGGATTCCGGGTATATTCGATGCGATGTTTGGGCTGCTGCTCGTTGCTTTGGCGGTGCGTATAGCGACTCAGCAGTTTGGGGCGCGGCGGCAATCACGGCTTGCCCGCGCCAGAGGACGCAGGCGCAGTTTCGTCAATCCTCAGACGCTTCGCCGCCGCCGCATCACTGCAGAATCGGGCGAGACTTATCGCTATCGGCTGCACGAAATCTACGCTGTGATTATCAACTTCATACTCGGCTTCATATCCAGCTTCTTTGGGGTTGGCGGCGGATTTCTTCGCACTCCGATACTGGTATATGCCTTCGGGTTTCCTGTGCAAGTCGCGGTTGCCACATCCATATTCGCGCTGTCTTTTTACACTACGGCGGGCGCCGCCACGCATGCATACATCGGCAATATAGAATGGTTTCCGACATTTGTCTTTGCGGGCGCGGGATTGGTAACCGGCGGGCAGATAGGCGCGCGCCTCACCGGCAAGGTGCAAGGTCCCTGGATAATGCGCCTTCTTATGATGGTCATTCTTGTGATGGGCGTTCAGCTAATCATTCAGGGCATACGGGGGTAACGGATTAGTAACAACTGGGGGCTTATGGCTGACGGCGCACATGCGTATGTATGCACTTTCGGCTGTATGGTTGTAAAATAGCGGTATGTCCTTCTTTACGCTTACAGCCTCCGATGGCGACGCCCGCGCTGCGGTATTGCATACTCCGAACGGCGATGTGTCCACTCCGGCTTTCATGCCTGTGGCAACGCAAGGCTCGGTAAAGGCGCTTGCCCCGGCGGATTTGCGCGGTATCGGCGCGACCATCGTGCTTGCCAACACATATCATCTTTACCTGCGCCCGGGCGTGGACATCGTGGAAGACTTGGGCGGTCTGCACGGCTTTATGCAGTGGGACGGCGCAACGCTCACGGACAGCGGCGGGTTTCAGGGGTTCAGCCTTGAGCGTTTGCGGAGGATTACCGAAGATGCGATTATCTTCAAGTCGCACATAGACGGCAGCGAGCATACTTTCACTCCGGAAGCTGCGGTTGAGCATCAGCAAAGGATTGGCGCAGACATTATTATGCCTCTGGATATTTGCGCGCCGGGCGACAGCGATTACGAGGCGGTGGATGCGGCTGTAGAGAAGACGAATCGATGGCTGCTGCGATGCGTTGAGGCGCACACGAACGAAAGCCAGCGTCTGTTTGGGATTGTGCAGGGCGGGCTGTTTCCTGAGCTGCGCCGCAAGTCTGCGGAGTTCATCACCGGGATTGGGTTTCCCGGCTACTCCATCGGGGGGCTGAGCGTTGGAGAGGCTAAGCGGGCGATGCTCGATACCGTGCAATTCACTACGCCGATGCTGCCTGTGGACGCGCCGCGCTATCTGATGGGCGTTGGTTCGCCAGAGGACTTGGTGGAGTGCGTGGCGCGCGGGATAGATATGTTCGACTGCGTGCTGCCTACACGCATCGCCCGCAACGGCGCGCTTTTTGTGCGCGAGGGCAGGCTGAACATTGTCGCGGGGCGATTCAAGCGCCGATACGCGCCCATAGAGGAGGGCTGCGACTGTTATACCTGCCGCACATTTTCTGCTGCGTATGTGCATCATCTGTTTCGCGCGAAGGAGCTGCTGGCGTATCGGCTGGCGACGATACACAACCTGCGCTTCATATTGCGGCTTATGGAAGAGATGCGCGCTGTGATTATCGCCGGCGAGTTCGCCGATTATCGCCGTGAGTTTCACAGCCGGTTTACGCCGCCGGACGAGCAGGTGCGCCGCGCACAGAAGCAGAAGTGGCTCGCTTCGTTTGGGCGGGCTGTCGCATCGCGTTAAAGGGGAGTGAATCATAATCAAGGTCTTTCGCTCTCGCCGTTGTTAGTGTAAGTCGCCGAATAGATCATCGAAGTAGTCGATGTCTGCCTCCGGTTGATCGTCATAGAAGAAATATTCATTCTCGCCATAGTAGGAGATTTCTGAATACGGCTGGTAGGCACGGTAATCGTCGCGGGCATCGCGGGCATCCTCGCCTTCACTGCCGCGGCCTAATGCATCGTGGCTGCCATAGAGGAGCAAAGAAATTACCATATACTCATCTAATGAGCGTCTTGCGGGATCTTGGCGTATTCTTTGGCGCTGTGGGAGGCTCTGTTGGCGGCGCAGGGGCTGTTTGGGTGTGAACTCTTGGGGTTTCGTTCTGCGCTCTTCTTCGGGTTTACGAAACACAAAGAAATACAGGATTAGCGCTATCGCTAATAGTATGAGGATTACTATGACAGATAGTACATTCGGAAGTTCCATGCATTATTCCTGCTTCACTTCTGTTGGATGACGTGAGTGCAGGTGCGCCTGAGAACTCCCGATAATCCTGTATTTTCTATGGATATATCGATGCGGTTGACGCGCGAGCGGAGATGCAGATATGAGTTTGTGAGCAGCGGTTGGTGTTAGTTTCCGCCTGCTACTGCGGGCACGATGCTGACTTCGTCGCCGCTCTTCGTGGCGGTGCCGAGGCCGTCGAGGAAGCGCACATCCTCGCCGTTGACATACACATTCACGAAGTTGCGAAGCTCGCCTTCTTCGTCGCACAGCCGGCTCCTGATGCCGGGGTATTGGCTGTCTAGTGAGCCGATAATCTCTTCGAGCGTGCTTCCTTCGGTATCTACTTTGTCCGCGCCGTTTGTTACGCGCCGCAGCGGTGTCGGTATCCTCACCGATATGCTCATTTTGAGTTGCCCTCCCATTGGGTTAGTGTAATAGATTTATTGCGTATTCGGTACTTGGCGGGGATGCGATGTGGGGATGATTTGCCTGTGTCTGCGCTCAGCGGCTGATATGGCGGGGTATATCCGGAATGGATATGTGTTTTGCTATCCCTCTATCAGGTCGCCGGTGATTGGGTCAACACGAACGCCTGCTGCCGTCATCCATTCCAGCCCGCGCTCTATCTCGTCTTCGTCGCCCTCAAGCTCAAGCACCACCCAGCCAATGCGCTCCTGAACATTCGCGCGCCGAATGTTCGTTATAATCTCAAACTTGCGTCCGAGGTTATATATCAGAGGTTCTGTTATCAGTTCTTCCGGGAATGTGAACCTGATGCGTCTTTTAGCCATTATTTTTACCATTTCTTTCTTCTCGCGCTGACATATTAGTCATGAAGTCATCGTAAGCGGGGGAAGTGAACACCGGATCGATAACCGGTTCGACAACTTCTTGTGTCTTTAAGCCGTTGCCTGTGATGTATGCGACCGTCAAGTCGTCGGGTCTGATTTTGCCGCTGCTCGCCAGCTTTCTGAGAGCGGAGATGACTACGCCGCCAGCGGTCTCGGTGAAGATGCCTTCTGTTTCTGCAAGAATCTGTATGCCTTCGACAATCTCCTCTTCGGGCGCAGCGACTGCGCTGCCGCCGCTGCTCTCGATGGTTTTTATGGAGTAGAAGCCGTCTGCGGGATTTCCGATGGCGAGGGACTTTGCGATGGTGTCCGGCGTAACGGGACGGACATGCGGGGTGTTTTGGTCGTAGGCGGTTACGATGGGGGAGCATCCCTCTGCCTGCGCGATGTGCATTTTTGTGTGCGCGGAGTCTATGAGGGACAGGTCGGCAAGTTCGTTCAGCCCTTTCCATATCTTCGTGAACAGCGAACCGGAAGCGCCCGGCACTATGCACACATCGGGCGCGCGCCATCCGAGCTGCTCCGCCACTTCATACGCCAGAGTTTTGCTGCCTTCCGAGTAGAATGGGCGCATGTTGATGTTCACGAACGCCCAGCGATGGTTGTCTGCAAGCTCGCTGCACAGGCGGTTCACCTGATCGTATGTGCCGTCCACCGCCACCAGAGTCGCTCCGTATATGCCTGCGCCGAGAATCTTCCCTCGCTCAAGGTCGGAGGGGAAGAAGACCATCGTCTGCATGCCTGCCTTCGCGCCGTGTGCCGATACTGAGCCTGCGAGGTTGCCTGTGGAGGCGCAAGCCAGCGTGTCGAACTCGAACTCCAGCGCCTTCGCGGATGCCACCGACACCACTCTGTCTTTGAACGAAAATGTCGGGTTTACGCTGTCGTTCTTGATATAGAGGTTGTTCAGCCCGAGCATCCTGCCTAGGTTCTTGGCGCGGATGAGCGGGGTGAAGCCCGTGTTCATATCCAGAGCCATTTCCGCGTCAACAGGCAGCAGGTCTTGGTAGCGCCACATAGTCAGCGGGCCTTTGGTGATGCGCTCACGGCTGATGACGCGCGCTACCGCATCATAGTCGTAGCTTACCTCAAGGGGACCAAAGCAGAAGTCGCAGACATACTGCGGCTCAACGGGGTAGTCGCTGCCGCACTCACGACAGCGCAGGCTCTTTACATTAGACAAGGCAGACATTCTCCGTCTTAATTATAATAACTAACAACGCTCACAGGCGCACTGTCCCTCATGGTAGCAATGCACAAGTCAGCATGTCAAACAAACCTTGTACATGCTACAGAATACATGATACAGGCACGCTCACAGGCGCATCGTCAGCGCGAATTATATTTACTTATATTTACATCCGACAATTCCCCAACAAGCCCGGACATCTCCGCAAGATATGGGAAATCCAGCCGATCAATCGGAGCTACAATTATGATACTCGTATAATACTCGCGGTTTGCGCGGCACGCCGGCACGCGCGTACACTCTCATTTTAACTAATCGAGGCGGCCCTCTATATTATTGAGAAGCCGCCTCGCTTTGTAGTGCGTCGTCCGGAGTAATCTATCGGTCAGGATTATTCATCCAGCCTTAGTCAGTCAGCCTTAGGCATCCAGAATTGTTCATCCAGACTTAGGCATCAATCGTAATCCTCATCATTATCTAATGTGAAGGTTAGTTCATCGCTTGCCGTCCCGGCATACTGGTCGGTGGCAGTGAATGTCATTGTCAGCTCCTGAGATACGGCGTGCCCGCCCTGCAGGGTCAAGACTTTGACAGCGGCGTCCCAGGTACCCGTTACCTTGTTGCGGGCAACCTTGTTAAGCGCACCAGTCTTAACTACGCCGGAGACCTGGTTTGTTGTTTGCAGTGTTACGGAATAGGTCAAGCCGTCGCCACTGAAGTAATCCGACATGTCGAGGCTGAGCGTATCGCCAATGGACATTTCGATGTCGTCGAAATTTTTGAGCAATGTCGCCGGATTATTCGGGGCATCCGGCACGGTTGGTTTAATCAACGAAACTGTGAAAGAATCGCTTGCCGTTCCTTCGTATGTATCGGTGGCTTTGATTTCCATCTTCAGGGTCTGAGGCGTGGCAGTTCCTCCCGTCAGCCTGAGCAGCGTGCCGTCCCAATATCCTGTAATCTTGTTCCGCGCTACTGTGTTGAGCGCCCCGGTCTTTTCTTTTCCGGTCTTCTGGTGAGTGGTCGTTACGAGCGCTTCATAAGTCAGCCCGTCGCCTTCGAAGTAGTCCTCCATGTTAAAGACGGCGCTGCCATTGTTCTCGAGGTTGATGTCGGCAAACTCTTTTCGCAGCTTCGCCGGGTCGGGTTCGACTATACGTATGGTGAACAGGTCGTAAAGCGCCACGCCGTTGGTATCCACAGCCCACACCTTGAAGTCCGCATGTTTCCATGCATCCTGCCCCGCAGTTAGCGTGAGTGTGCTGCCGCTAATTGAACCCGATATTATGTTTGGCACTTCCGTCAAGCCGACATTTTCGTAAAAGCCCGTGTCAGCGTTGAGAGTTTGCAGTCCCACGACGTAAGACAGACCAGTCCCTTTGAAGTATTCTGTAAAATTGAACGAGGTACTGGCGCCGGTAACTAACTCCATGTTCTCTGGTATATCTTTTATTTGTGTAGGATCTGAATCGTTGCCTACCGTTATACTTACTGAGGGTCCTTTCCCTCCATGCTCGCTCACTGCCCTGAGTTCGATGTCGTATATAGCCTTTTCCAAAATCAGGGAATCGTTGTATTTCCCCCAGTAGTATAGCGCGTAAGAGGTTTGATACTGGCTGAACTCATTATCTTCGCCGTGCTCGCGGTAACGAACTTCGTAAGTATCACTCTCATTTGCCCGGTCCCAGGAGAGTTCCATATACATATATAAGGTGTCTTCCCCCTGAGCCTCAACAATCTGGCTTGTTGAAACGAAACCGGTTGGCGCAGGCGGTTTAGGCGGCGCTACGGTAATGGTCTTACTTTCCCAGCGGGTTTTTCCGTCCCAGGGGCTTTCGCCGTACTCGTTAACGGCTGTCAGGAATACGACGAACTTCTTGTCGTAGGTTACATTTGTGAAGGTGTAGCTGGTTTCTTCGACCTCAATCCAGCCTGAAAACGGGACCGTATAGTAGCCCTCGTATCCGACCTTGTAATTGTCCGCGTTATCCACTGCGTTCCAAGAAACCGTGATTGTTTTTGCCTCAGTGTCGCCGGAAGCGGCGGATATCTTGGGCCTATCAGGCGGGCCTTTTATATCCACCGAAGTGAAGCCCATGTAAGTGTATTCGGTAGAGTTGACAGTCGCTTTCACCATGACCACATGGGTCGCACCTGGGTCAATGCCGTCATCAGCGGTTAATGTCTTAGAATTTTGTTCATTGTCTCCGTGGTCTGATCCGTTGAGTGTTACTTTGTCGAGACGGCCGTCGCCCCTAGTCCAAGAGACTGTGTACACGGAGCTGTTGGGAACTGAATCCCAGGAAATCTCGACATAGTCATCGTCCTCCGGCAGGTATCCTATGGGCGTGGCGGTGTGGCTGTACGACAGATCGTCAAGTTCCGAAGGGGTGTATGAGTCGCTCGCGACCTGACCTATTACTTCGTTGCCGTCCTCATCTGAGTAGATGCCTCGCACTTCCACAGTGTATTCAGTCCCGTTGGTTAATCCCTCGATGATGTAGTATCTGTAAAGGGAGAGCGGGTGAACATCACGGTTGGCTGACGGAACGTCCGTCCAGCTTCCCATAGTGTCTTCAGTTTCACCATATCGAATCTGGTGCTTATCAGGGTTTGGAGGTCCGTCTGCCGTTTTCCACCGCACAAAGAGTGAACCGTCGCCTAGATAAACCTCTTCGATAGTCGGAGGGGCAGGCGTCTCTTCCTGAGCGCTGACCGTACTCGCTGGGCTGTTCAAGTACAGCACGGCTGCTGCTAGTGCAAAAACTGCTAAAACCCTTGCCATAGCCACTTTATGCGGCAGACGGCGCAGTATTGTTCCGAACTCTCTCATATAAGGAAATCTCCTTGACCATTTTTTGAATACTGCTTGAAGGCAGGGTTTATATCTAAACACAGAAAAATTTAATCCGCAAGCAATTAAATTGGCGCGATATTGGCGCTGTTTGAAATTTTTTACTGCATCGTTGACGGCTGCATTCATTATTGACATTGACGGCTGCATCATTCAAGGGCTGATAGCCGTATCGCGGCTGTATTGCCAGCGCATATTGCTGTATCAGGGCAATAATGGCGAACTGCTTGTTACTGACGTTCATTCGGTTTATACTCTACGTTATGTTATTTGGATCGCCAGAACGACGAACGTTGCCGCTTTTCCCACTGAACACGGTGCTGTTTCCGGGCGCATCGCTTCCGCTCCAGATATTCGAGGAGCGGTATAAGCGTATGCTTGAGGACTGCCTTGACTCTGATTCGCGCTTCGGTGTGGCGCTGATAAAGTCCGGAGAAGAGGTCGGACAGCCAGCGGTTCCGCATTCCGTTGGCACCGTAGCTCATATTACGCAGGTCAACGAGATCCGTGGAGATCGCTTCTACGTCGCTGTAACGGGCGAGAGTCGGTTTAAGATTAATAGAGTTACGCAGCGCCGCCCGTACCTAGTCGCAGACGTTTCTATTCTACCGAATGTGGACGGTGAGGATGCGCAGCCTCAAGCCGAAGCGATTCGGCAGCTGCTCAACGAATACTTGGGTCTTATAACCGGGCTTCAGGGCGGCTGGACGAGCGAGGTACGCACATCCCAGGATCCCGCAGCTTTGTCGTACTATATTGCGGAGACCTTGTTGATCGACTTATCTGAAAAGCAGAGGCTGCTTGAACAAGTGAACACGGTTTCGCGGCTTGAATCTGAGGCAGCGCTTCTGAGTCGGGACATCGATGAGCTTCGTCAGCGCGTAGCGGCTGAGATGCGCGGTAAGTTCAGTCGTCAGTGATTTGCTGATCCGCCCTCTCAACTCGCCCGGGTGATGTAATCTGCCTGCCGAAAGCGGCTACCGGGTTGCGTGGGTTGTGCCGAACCGCGGGTATATGGCGGGTTTTCGTTTCGCAGGTGTAAGTTTTGCCGTTGTGAGTGCGGGGCGTTATAGCTCTATCTCGCGTAGTTCCGGCGACACTACCAGTGCGGCGTCTGTCTCTGCCTGCACTTCCTCCGCTGTCCAGCCGGGGGCGACTTCGAGCAGCACCAGTCCGTCGGCAGTTACTTCCATAACTGCTATATCCGTTACTACTAGGTCAACGCAGCCTTTGCCTGTCAGCGGGTAGCTGCACTCTCGGACGACCTTCGAATTGCCGGTGCGATCGGTGTGTTCCATTGCGACTATGACACGGCGCGCGCCTACAGCCAAGTCCATGGCGCCGCCTACGTTGCCAACGCCGCGCTCGGGCAGCATCCAGTTGGCGAGGTCGCCTGATGCTGATACTTGCAGCGCGCCCAGCACGGTTACATCTATGTGCCCGCCGCGAATCATGGCGAATGCGTCGGCAGAGTGGAAGAACGACATTCCGGGGTACCATGCCAGAAAGTGGCCGCTGGCATTCGTCAGGTCAACATCTTCTTCGCCTTCTTCTGCCATTGGGCCGAAGTTTAGGACGCCGCTTTCGCTGTGGTACAGCACGTCTCGTCCTTCCGGGACGAACTGCGAGCATAGGGACGGTATGCCGATGCCTAGATTCACTACGTCGCCGTCCTGCAACTCCTTGGCAACGCGCATAGCGATGATTTCTCTGTCCAGCCTGTATTTCTCTTGCGTCCCTGCCATCTTGCACAGCTCCTAGATTATTCAGTATGTCGGTTGTCAGTGTATCAGATATTGATATTGCCGTATCGGAAGTGTGCTGCCATTGAAGCGAAGGAATGTGTGAACGACCGGAAGGGAGCAGGATTGAGCGGCGAGAAGCTGGGAACGGGCGTTGGGTCAATCGCTTTGATTGGGTGAGGGCTGACGGCGTGAAGCAGGATACATCAATCCGGCAAGCGCACCGACGACTGAGAACAGGGACATCGCTATAAGCCCGGTTTGCAATGAACCACTCAACTCCGCGACTGTCCCCACAATCATTGGACCCGCAGCAAATCCCAGACCTGCGAACATTGCGACGAGCGCGCTGACCGCCGCGACTTCGCGGGGGAGTATGCCTTCAAACTCGAATGGCAGCATCTCCAGGGCAGGCACCGCTACCCACACCAGTCCCAGAGAAGTGATTGCGAGCGCCAGCATGAGGGCGTTCGTGGTCAGCACGATTGCAACTGCGAGCATGACGTTCAGCACCGCCGGCAATGCGAGCAGCAGCCGCCTGTTGTGGAACTTTCGGTTGATCCATCCTCCGGCAAGCGCGCCCGGTATTAAGCCGTAGTAGAGGAAGCCGAGGAGGGGGCCGCCTAGTGTTACTTCGATGCCTCTGTCTTGTAAAAGCAGTGTGGGCAGGAATGTTACGATGCCTGTCCAGACTGATGCAAGTGAGAACATAACTATCGCAATCAGCCAGCCCTGGCGGTATTTTCGCAGCGCCGTGAACGGACTTGCCGGCCGATTTTGCAGCGCATCGCTCATGTCCTGAACGGGCGCCTTACTCTCTCTCGCGGCGAACATGAAGATGAAAGCCTGCAATGCTACAAACGCTGCCTGCATGTAGTATGTGCTGCGCCAGCTCCCCAGAGCGACTATCAGCAGCGCGCTTGCGCTCATTGCGATTGCGAGGAGGAGGCTGTGCTGCGACAGTCCTGCTGCGTTGATTAGCGTGTACTGACGCCTTGCAGCCCATTGGTAAAACAGCAGGGGGCGTACCGATATTGAGAGCGAGTGGAACAGCACGGCGAATAAGCGCGCTGCGAACAGAGGCAGGAAGCCGTTGGCAAGCCCTTGCAGCAGCAGGAATGGAGCTGCCAGCCACATGGAAAACTGGGTAACGGCTACTGGGCGAAAACGGGAGAACCAGATTCCGAACGGCAGGACGGTTAGCGCTGCCGTAACCCACCATACGCCTTGCAGCAGACCTACCTGCACTGGGCTGAGATCCAGGTCTTGCGTGATGAACGGCAGGAATATGCCCAGCGCGAACGAGGACAGGCGCAGACTGCTGATCTGCAAGTGATGCAGCATCAGCACTATCCAACCCCGCAGAGGTGTGCTTTCTATGCCTTCGGACGGCGAAGTTGACGACAAAGTACTGCTGCCTTATGCAGAATTGCCAAAGTTGAATCGACAGACCCGTCGTTTTGATGCCACGGCGGATTAATGGCAACGCCAGTGTATCAGGTATTAGGGATAGGGACGCGGTAGATATACTATGGTTGTGGTATTGGAGTGCTGGAGGCGTCGTATGCTTAGTGTATGATGGCAGCAGCAGGCTCGTTCAATCGGGCGGAGGCAGCACGAAATAATTGAAATGTCCATAGAGATAACTTTGATGATAGCGATAATTGGTACACAGATCGCGAGCTTTTTATGTTTGGTGCGTCGCATGGATGCTCTGCAAAAAGAAATCAGGGATATGCGGCGTGAATATGGCAGGAAATCAGCGGTTTGCGACAGGAGTTTGGGCAGGAAGTAAGCAAATTGAGCGAGCGTGTGGCGCGTTTGGAAGGTATTCTTATAGGGAGGCTTGAGGCAGGCAACGGGACGGTGAGCGGGGGTGATTAGGAGGGCGAGCTTGCGGTGTGTTGGGGTTTGGTTAAATGTTCTAAAAGGGGGCGAAACGTATTATAGAGTGCTATTTTGTGCTATTTTTTCAAAATTACTCAAGTTTTACTCAAATTTTGCCGTAAAACAGCACTTTAGGGTATAGGTGATAAATGCTCATGTGTGGTATGCTCCCGGTGAAGCGGTCAGATATGCCCGCTTCTGAAAGCGTCTCCATTTGGGGCGCTATTTTAATTTAACAGACATGTAAAAATAGGAGGTTAGTCATGACTTAGTGATTGTTGATGCAAATACCATATTTGGGCGATTTGCGCTCAGTTTTATTGGATGCGTTCCCGTTGGGGACGCTATTTTGGTTTATGGGAAATGGGACACATGTGAAATCGGAAGGTGCGAATATGACTTAATAACTAGGTATAGACCCAGACATCATAGAGCGATGGGCATTCAATACATATAAACTATCAAAACCTGATTTGAATTAAGGAGATAAAGAAATTGGATAAAGTATTTCAGTTTGAACGTGATGCACATCAGATATATAAGAAATCGAAAGCTCGTGGCGATGAGACATACGGCATCAAAATCTGGTATTGCTCGGTTGAATTAATAAAGAATGGGGCTGATATAGTTTTTATAGGGGATAATCCAGGGGGCGGAAAGCGAGAGTGGGATGATGACATACAAAGTGGCGGTTTAGATGCGCCGTATGATGAGAATAGATATTATCAGGCTTGGCTGGATGATGTACACAGCGGGACTAGTGGAAACCATCAAGCGGAACTGCAGAAAAGAGTGTTACAAGTATTTAACTTTCTATTCAAAGATGGCGGCGAGGAAGTGCTTAGGAGCACTGCTAGCTTTAATGTAGTACCAATACGTTCCAAAAGTGTTGCTGATCTAAGTAAGTTGACTTGGGAAGATGGTGTAAGGTGGTGCAAAAGCGTGGTAGAACATGTGTCGCCTAAGGTAATAATTTGTCTAGGCAATAGTGAAGACAAGTCATCTTGGAGTGCGTTCACTAGTGCTAAGGGTAGTATGGTAATTACAGAATATGAAAAGCGTCATGTTTATAATAACTTTTATCTGAAGCAGTGTCGAATTAGCAATGGCAATTTGAAAGACACTTTGGTGATTGGATTGCCACATCTAGCTCGCGTACGTGGTATTGGTTTTCAAAAACTACTTAAAGTTGCGCAGGGATGGGAAATAGAAGTTAGTGATTAGTGAGTAATTCCAAGAAAAGCAATGCCATCACTGATTTCAAATAGTAGTAGGGTGGAACTTCAGTAGGCATGTAGAATTATAGTAGTAGAGCGGCAGGCGTTTTGCGCCTACCGCTCTTTTGTTTTTGGAGAACGTACAAAGCAAGCGCTCGCTTTATGCGTAATGTGGATGCTATGAAGTCGCTGTGATTACCGCGACTGCGACTCCGGCAATGGCAGCGATAATCATCACTAGACCTGCGCCTTGAATCCACAGAGCGCGGTATATGTCGGCGCGCAGTTCTGCAAGTCCTGTTTCCAGATCAGCTTTGGTTGCGACATTTTCTCCGAGCGATTCACGAATGGCGGAGACGATCGCCTCTGACTGGGCATCATCAAAGCCGGCAGCTTTGAGTGCCTGAGCGATTCGGAGAGTATCGAATGGGGTGGCAGCCATCTGCTTGCTCCTGTCTGTGTAATATCTATTCTACCACCTGAATAGATGAGCGTGTTCTTTTGGAGATAAGGAACACGCTTGGGTTAGCGCTGACGGACAGGATGTCCGAGCGATTTGCCTGCTGTTGTCCTGTCCATCTGCGCGGGTTGGTTATTGTGAGGGTTAGGCGTACTTGCCGGTGAGCTGAGGCGTGGTGCCTGTGTTGCCTGCGCTCTCCCATTCGTGGCGCGTCTCGCGGCCCCAGGTGCGCTTGAGATCGTCCTGAACATTCAGATGCAGCCTGCCAAGTCCTTCTACTTCCATCTCTATTGTGTCTCCGTCCTGAATGGCGCTCAGGCCGTAGTGGTTCGTGCCTGTGGCTACGACATCGCCCGGCTCCAGCGAATGTACGGAGGTTATCCATTCGATTACGCGCGGGATTTTGTGTGCCATGTCGTCGGTGTTGAAGTCTTGGCAAAGTCTGCCGTTTACCCAGAGCTTCACCGGCAGGCTCTGGGGGTCGGCAATCTCGTCAGCGGTAACCAGGTAGGGTCCCATGGGAGCGAAGGTTTCGCGCGATTTCATCTGGTAGAACGCCGGCACGCCTCGCGCAGACACATCGATGAAGTTTATGTATCCGAAGATGTAATCGAAGGCGTCCTCGGCTTTGACCTGCCACGCGTGCTTGCTGATGACCAGCCCAAGCTCAGCCTCATGTTCGAATATGCTTGCCGGCACATCGGGAATCAGAATAGTGTCGCCGTCGCCGATAATCCCGTTGGGCGACTTGTTGAAGGCGTTTATGGGCGCAGGCTCGGAGCGCGTGCCGTTTTCCATGTAGTTGACCGCCATGCAAGCTATGTTTACTGGGCGCGGCGCAGGTGAACGCAGTCTCACATCCGCCAGCGGGACGCCGTCACTTGCCGCCGCCGCTGCCTCAAGCTTATCTTTGTAGTCGTCGAAGGCGCTTATTAGACCGGAAAGCGTGTCCTGCGGCGAAACGCTCGGAATGTCCGCGACCACGTCTGATACATCTATAACCGAGTCGCCTTTTACGACGCCCAGATTGAAGTCATTAAAGAATACCAGTTTCATCGTTGTAACCCCTTTCGGCTGTTAGGTTAGTAAGTTTAAGTATCCTGTTTATTGGGTTATGCTCGTCCGTCGAGGTTGGTTCGGTTTATATCTTGACGATGCGGTTGACATATATCGCGGGTGTGTGGACTTCGTGTCCGTCGATGTCTCCGACAGCCACCACTTCATCCACCTCCATGATGGTGGCGCGGGCTGCCGTCGCCATTACGCCGTTGAAGTTGCGCGATGTGCCGCGATATACGATGTTGCCAAGAGGGTCTGCTTTGTGCGCCCGCAGGAGCGCGAAGTCTGCTTTAAGTCCGTACTCTAAGACATGCGGGATGCCGTCGAAGGAGCGTGTCTCTTTGCCTTCTGCGAGCAGCGTGCCTGCGGCGGTGGGGGTGTAGAAAGCGGCGATGCCGGCTCCGCCTGCGCGTATGCGCTCTGCGAGAGTGCCCTGCGGCACGAGTTCGAGTTCGACTTTGCCCTCGCGATAGGCGCGTTCATACGAGGTGGGGCGCGATGGAGAGGGGGATACGGGGAATGAGGCTACGACCTTCTTGATTTGCTCGTTGTCCACGAGGATGCCGATGTCGATTGGGCGGTCGCCGGGGATTGTGCCGAAGCCGATGACGCTGGCAAGCCCTGCTGTGTTGCTGATGACTGTCAGGTCTTTTGCGCCGTGGTCGCGCAGCGCGCGGATGAGGTTTTGGGGAGTGCCGCCGGGACCGGCAAAGCCGTCTATCATGAGGGTTGCGCCATCCGGAATATCCGCTACTGCGTCCTCGAAGGACGCTACAACCTTGTTTATCGCCATACGCTTAAGCACCTTAATTAGAAAACAAGAAAAACTATCGCAAGGTGCATTTTAACATGGTTTGGGAGGATAGGCAGGATTTATGGGGATTTTCAGATAGCGTTTCCAATTCGGAAGGGGCTTATCTTGCATCGTCCGCCATTGACCCGCAGCCGCCTTACTCGCTTTCCTACGACTTGCAGCGCCACTCCAACAACCCTAGTATCGCTGGAGCGACGCTACTTTGGACGTCTCTTTGGAAACGATCGGGTTAGCCAGACGAGACTCGAGCGATCACGTTGCTGCAGTCGGCATCTTTTTTAATATAAGGCAGGGATAATAGGTTGTGAAGGGTCATATTCGGCCAAAACCTAGCCGCCCAATGTACCCAATCGTCCGAAAGAACCGCTAGAGTGTTGTTCCAACCGTCCTGATTCTTGATGACTTCTTCGGCTACGCTCGTCGTTTCACCATCTACTTCGATGTCCCGACATATATAGGTGGTAAGCTCGTTTCCCCAAGGCTTCGAATATGTGGTGGTGATCATAGACCTTCTGTTAACCACGTTCGCCAACAGTTCGTCCGCGGAGTCCTGATCATCATCCGCTCTGGCGAAGATGGCTTCGGTTACTGACTGACCGGCGTCGTTCTCGGCGGCCATCAGCCCGTCCGGGGCATGCCCCAGAACGTGGTCCAGGATATTCCGGCTCACTGAAGCCTGCGTCATCGCATAATGTGCCGGAGTGCTGCCGGAGCTGTCCCCTTTGTCCAGAGCGTTGGTCTCGAAGCTGTAGTCCGTCACATTGTCCAGCAGCGTCTCGACCAGCTGCCAGTCGTTGGCTTCTACCGCCCGGTGCAGCAGGGGCAGGCCGCCGGCATCAGAAGGCATAGCGGCTTCAGAAATATCTATGCCTGAGAGCGTGAGCTGCTTCACGACTGCAAGGCGGGCAGCTGCCTGTTCGGCCTGCGCCGAGTCTGCCTTGGCGGTCAAATACAGGTCGATGGCTTTCCCCAGGACGGCACCAGAGTCGCGGCCAGTGTCCACGCCGGCGTCGATCAGGGCGATGACCTCAGCGAGGTCGGCTTGATCCACAGCCTGCTGCAGCTTGGCGTAGGAGGCTGCACTGGTGTCCAACTCATCCACGCCCTGCCGGCGATACTCCAGCTCCCGCTGGTTGGCATTTGCCCAAGCATCGCGCATCTCACCCCGATTGACCCATGGATACGTTGCCTCTGTCGCACCGCCGCGATAAATCGCGATGATTTCCCAGCGGTTATCTTTGTTTTCGTTGCGCCGGAAGAAGCCCGTCCCGGACATGCCGCTAAAGAGCTTCGCATTCTCTGAGGAAATGTTGAAATATGGAACTGTCCTGTAAACGGAAGGAAATCTGGAATATGTATAAGTCATTTTATTCGTATCGCCGATGATGGGATCTTCAGTGTGATAAAACCCATTATGAATCGGGAAGAATACCTGTGAGCCATCCAGGTCGAAGGGCGGAGTGGTAGTGTCCACGTGCATGAACTGCAGATAATCGACTTCACGTTGGGGCAGGCGCTCCGACGCATTCAAAAATGTGAAGTCATCGCCGAAACCTCTATATGATCGAGTTGCTCCGCTGTAGGCAAAGCGATACGGATAAGATGGCTTGTGGTTGTTATAGTTGAGGGAATCCAGCATATTCTCCTTGCTGCCAAGGGGACTGCCATTCACCTGCTCCGAGTACGCGACCATCATCCCCAAATTGCCGCTGGATCCTGGACTGCCGCAGTGTCCCGCGGTGATTGCCAAGAAGGGATCCACCACAGTGAAGCTGCATCCACCCAGCGGTCGGAAGGTACGGCGCAGTCCATCGGAGATCGGATGCGGCAGTGTGTTCGACACTTGGTAGTCGGTCGAGATGCTGCATTTGTTGTTCGGGTCAATCAGGCACGGCCCATCTTTATCTACGATCACCTGTTCGTAGGTGTCTCCGGTGTACTCGTCCGGCCCTGGGAACGGTCCGGGCAGCACGGGAATGCCAAACGCCTGATCGACCGACGAGGACCACTGTCCGACTCCCACCGAGTTCTTGGCGCGGACACGGAAGGTGTAATGGGTGTGATTGTGCAGATTTTCTATGGTCGCAGTGGTGTACGCTCCTGTGCTGGAGAGGTCGTGGTCGGTAACCATGTCCCACTCCCCGTCTTTGATCCCGACGTCCACCTCGTAATCATCGGCGCCGGTTACTGCGCTCCATGTGAGGGCGACCTTAAGGGCGCTCGAGTCGCCGCTGGCACTCAGGTCAGCGGGCGCGCCAAGATCGGGATTTATCGGCTGCGGAGTTGGAGTTGGCGTGACTGTTGCGGTGGGCGTGGGAGTCTGAGTTGGTGTGGGTGTTGTGGTGGGCGTGGGAGTCTGAGTCGGCGTGGCTGTTGTGGTGGGCGTGGGAGTCTGAGTTGGTGTGGCTGTGGCTGTTGCCGTGGGCGTTGGTGTCTGAGTAGGCGCGTCTAAGTCGACCAGCTGGTCAAAGCCGTTGCCGTTGGGATCCATACTGACTTTGATACAATCTTCGCTGCCGGTGCAATCGGATGAAAACGCGTACTCCCACACCATCACGCCGTCGTCAAAACCCGAACGGGTGAAGGTTATCGTACGTGGGTTGCTGCCCCAATCTTCGATCTCGTAGGTTACGCCCGAGCCTACGGTAACGCTGTCGGGGACGTAGCTAGGCGTCTGTTGGTACTGCCTGAGCGTGATGCTGACGGTTTCGTTATCGGTCCATGTCAGCTGCATGGTGTGGTTTTCATCCCAGGGGAACTCCAGCTCCTGCAACGGCTCCGGAGTCGCCGTTGCCGTCTGAGTTGGCGTGGCTGTTGCGGTAGGCGTGGCTGTCTGAGTTGGTGTGGATGTTGGCGTTGGCGTCGGATCGCCGCCTATCCATGACCAGTTCAGTTGACCGTTGGACATCTCCCATGTAAGGGTGATGTCGTTCTCACCGCTCTTCGAGAACACCATAGTTCGAGGGTTGTCCCCCCAGGCGCCGATCTCAACCGTGCCACCGCCGGGATTGACGGTGTCCGGAACATAGGACGGCAGACCAGCGTACTCACGGATCGTTAGCGAGATTGCTGTGCCGTCTGACCATTGGTTGGAGATTTCGGTTTCTTGGGCAGCGGAAACTATCCCCATATTGAACGATAAGGCTGCGACTGCCAGCACTGCCAGTAATCCCGCCGCCACTTGCCACCGATACCAATAGAAGCTGCTTATAGATTTCATGCGGATATATCCTCCTTAGTCCTTGACCAATAATTGGATGGGTACTACGCGCGACATGACATTTCTATGTCGGCTCGCCGTATCCATTGCAGAAAGGAGGAAGTGGGTCGTCAATCTGCCGCCAACCGCCGTTGCTCTACGAGCCATATATGAGCATTGGTATCTATCGGTGAGCGATGCGCCGGACCTCAGATTGCGCCAATATCGGAGGTTCGCATCAGTGTGGCGGCAGCAAATGCAGTGTATTCCGGGCTGGGAATATGGCCACTTAATTTTTGCCGATACCTCCCCCACTTTGATGGCATTAACTTACACCAATCCGCCCCGATTTGGAATATAGAAAGGATATTCGGACTTTTACTTTCGGTTGTTCTTACTTATAGCGGGAGTGTCTGGCGGGGTAGGTTTTCGCTGCTGTACGCTGGGAAGAACGGCTGATTTCTATGTGGTGGAAGGTTGTCTCTTACTAACGATATGGAACTAACGATACGGATCTGACAACGAACTTTGCATCCGCCCAGCAGAAATTAGCGGGAGGCGACACGACTTTAATCTCGTCCGGGATAGGCTTACCTAGTTCATTAGGAGCCGGCACTACTTCATATCCTAATGCTTCTATTCTTACGTCATTGCGCAATATCATCTGGCTGCCCGAGACATCCACAAAGTCGATTGCCCGTGAAGGATTGAACCATGAAGTGGGTTCTGGCCATACGAGCAGAATTGACCTTCGGTCTGTGCCAATCGTTTGTACCAGCCGTACACATCTGTCATCGAATTCGAGTTTGCCTACACCGCTAAATGCTTCGGATAAAGTATCAGATTCGCTCTTGGCAGGGTCCCAGGTGGGGAGTATCCATTCTTCTATTATTGATATGGAGTTGAGAATGAACAATTCATCTGCCTTGCAGGAAGGATCGGGAGGCGATACGAAGGGAAACCTATCTGCTCCATCGGCACTCATATCTGTTCCAGATCCGCCTGCCGATATCCTGTCGCCGTTTATCAACCTGATGCGGTTGCCCCTGTAATCCATAAACTCGATTAGTTGGTGAGATGCGTTCCAAGAAGCGGGTTCAGCCCAGACGAGCAAGGCTGTGTCTCCGCTGTCATATATTATTCGCACACAGCTGGGAGTGATTTCGAGCGTGCCTTCGCCACTGGATAAGCCGGAGAAGATGTCAACCCCGCTTGGGTCCCATGTGGCGAGGGGCGACTCTTGGATTGTATCGCGAACCGCATCGTCATCTTTTGGATTCTGTATGACCGGGGGTGCTTCTTCAATTCCCGCCGTGTTTGTGCATGCTCCGCCAGACGCCGCGATAAGAAGCAGAACGCAAACACGGAACAGGAAATGTCTCATGCTGTTAATTTACTGCGTTTTGATGGTTACATTGAGAGCGTCTTGGGCTGTTTCGACGGGGGTGAAGAAGCCTTCTCCAGTATTATGAGCATACCCGTGATCAACACCCCAAGCTGTATAGCCGTAAGACCAGCCGCCGCCACTGTCTCCACTTATAGACGGGGTACTTTCTGTGACAGCCATATTTTCGACTATAGTACCGTCCGGTCTTTCGAGGGCAACGTTCAATTCAGTAACTTTGGTACAGGTCCGAGTATTTGACGCACGTCCGTAAAAGCATACTGAGTTACCTACCATTTCATTGGTTGGTTTAATGCTATCCACATACCTGATATATAATGAAGCGGAATAGAACTCCGCAAGCTCCACATGGGAAGTCGTGTAATATGCGACATCTCCTAGTGCGTTTAAGACTTTATTTCTGAGGGTCATGTTGTAAGGAGTAACTCCTGGTTGTTCAAACTTGTTAAGCTCATCGCAATGACCGGCAGTGATGATACCTGGACCGTTTGGCCCATCGACCGACCAGCCGCTGGTACACGCGCTAGTGTTGTTATTATTACGAATTCTATTACCACCTCGGCTTTTATTCTTAATGACTATTGGGCCATCTCCCCTGTACACGGTCAAGTGAAAGTCGGCCTCATCTAGCTGCGCAGCTCTGCCTTGTAGAGACGAGCTCCCTATATGTTGATTCAATACGGGCAGAAGGTCTATCTTATTGGGCTGCTTTGCGCTCTCTGAAATCTTAATCCGTATGCGGATTATATCATCGTCTTGATCGTAATATGTCATGACATTGCGGTATCCCTGTTGCTGGAGCGCAAGCGCTATTAGCTCAGATCGCCGGTTGTTATCACCCAATGATATTTTTGCCCCTCCGGTAAGCCTGACATTATCCGTAGTCTTGACGCCTGGCGGGACTGCACCAGTGAACCGAATGTTGCCTCGCGTGCTAGGACCTTTTACACCAGAGGGCGAATCCATCCATATTCCGGAAATTTGGCCTGGGTACCGGTTTTGGATATGTCGTGCATATTCTCCAAACGAATCTTGGGCAGCTATTGCTGCGTCAATCTGTTCTATTGGCAAGCCTGTCTCTGCCGCAAGAATGGCATTGTCCGGATTTGGCACTGTATCTGGGGTTTGAAGTACAACTTCCGCTTCTGTGTTCTCGTCGTGGTTTGCGACTTCCTGCTCAGGCGCTTGTGGAGTTGGATCATCAGCAAGTACGTTAGTCGCATAAAAGATAGTGAGACCCGCTAATGCAAATGCGGCGACAGCGCCATATAGAATATACTTGGTTCTAGTGGTCAAGTTTTGCCTCCTCTGATGAGATTGCTTTTGTGTAAATGCAGGGTTAGTTTAGCACTTATATTTTTGAATTATCAATGAATCCTTTGGGCGCAGGCGGCAAACTTACATATTGCGAGTCTTCACAGACCGAACTTGCCTTCCGCGCAATATGCCTTACTTGGTGAGCCGGTTGTGGGCACAGCGTTAGTTTTATGAGCGCGAGCGTCTGGGCGGGGCGAACACTACCAGCAGTGTTAGGGTTTCTGTGATGGAGTGGAAGCGATGGGGAACGGCGGTCTCCACGAATATGACTGTGCCGGGTTGGATTTCCTTGTCTTCGTCGCCTATTTGGATGCGCGCCGATCCGCTTATTACGTAGTAGATTTCGTCTTCGGTGTGCGGCTGCTGTGGGTCGGTGTCGCCGGCGGGCAGCACATACAGCCCTAGGCTTAGGGTGCCGGTATCGGCTGTGAAGAACTCCAGATAGCGCTCTCCGAGCTGCTGATGCTCTTTGAGTAGGTCTGCGATTTCGAATGTATCCATAGTTTCGTCCTTTCATGTTGGATGTACTTATAATAAACTGAGGTTATGATGAATATAAGTGTACGAGATGCAACGAAAGCGGATATAGAGCGTATCGTGGAGTTTCAGCAGGCGATGGCGCAGGAAACAGAAGGCAGGACGCTGGATGCCGAGACTGTGCGGCGGGGCATATCCGCAGTGTTCGATGCGCCGCAAAAGGGATTTTACATCGTGGCTGCTGCCGATACTGACGAGCGCGATGCGCCGCAAGTGGTGGGCAGCCTGCTTATCACTTATGAGTGGAGCGACTGGAGCAGCGCGACTTTTTGGTGGATTCAGAGTGTGTATGTGGATGCGGCTTGGCGGCGCAGGGGCGTTTATCGGACGCTGTATGAGCATGTGCTGGAGTCTGCGCGCTCGGAAGGCGGCATCTGCGGCATACGGCTGTATGTGGAGCGCACGAACGTTGTCGCTCAGCAGACTTACAGGAGCCTGGGGATGCAGAAGTCGCATTATGATATGTATGAGATAGACCTTGCGTGATGCGCTTATGAATGTGATAGGAATGTGAACGGATTTGATGATGTTGACAGAAGAGATTATAGATTTCATATCTAAGAACGATAAGGCTGTGCTCAGCACATTTCGGCGCAATGGCGCGGCGCAGCTGAGTATTGTGGTCGTGGGATCATACGGCGGAGGCGCGGCGTTCACGACCACTGAGGACCGAGCGAAGCTTGTGAACCTTAGGCGCGACCCGCGCTGCTCTTTGCTGGTGTCGCAGGATAGCTGGTGGGGGTTCGTTGTGTTTGAGGGCAGGGCGCGCATAATGGCAGCCGACAACACAGACCCGGAAGAATTGCGGCAGGCGTTTCGCGGCGTGTATCGTTCAATATCGGGCGAACACCCTGACTGGGATGAGTATGACCGCGCTATGGTAGAAGACAGGCGCGCTGTGGTCATAGTGGAGCCTGAGCGCGTTTACGGCACTGCCGTGTAAGCGGTATCGCGGGAGGCATCGTGGGCGCTGATATGCGGGCTGTGTTCAGGCGCTATTCGTCGACAGGGTTGAAGATTTCATAATCCTCTCGGGGGTTGGGCCACTGCAAGGAAACATCGTCCGCACAGAGCCAGAACGCAAGGGTGGCTGATGGAAGCGGCGGCGTTCCCTTAGGCGGAATCACTATCAGATCGCCTATGAAGTATGCCTTGTAACAGCCGTCGCGCTGCTCTTTGGGGAAGGTGATGTTTCCTTCAAAAGTCCAGGTCTCTTCTCCTGTCGCCGGTGTTCTGGTGCCGGACACGAACACGGTTCCGCTGGCGCCGTCGAACTTGCCAGTGCCAGTATCTATCCGAAGCACCCGACTCCAGCGCCAGATGCCGCTATCCGGAACCGAAGGACAGATGAACCCCAGCGTCTGATTCATGATAAGTCCGTCGCCTTCTTCGGTTCGCCAGACGAAACTGCTGCTGCCGACCGGTTTGGTGCATGTGTTTGTGTGGCGGGTAACTGCTGACCAGTCGTCTGTGAATTGGAACTCCACCGTGCCGGCTCCTATCTCGCCGGCGTTGAATGTGCCTTCAAACTCCATATCGCACTTACCCTCAGAGTCGCACTCTTCAGGGTTGGCAATCGTAGATGTGCCGGAGCCTGCGCCGACGAACGCCTTTGTTCTGCCGTCTGCGTGCGCTGAGCTTGCATTTATCCCAAACAACCCGGATAACCCAGACAGCCCAAACAGCAGCAGAGCCAGCACCAGTGATGCCGCCAGTGTGGGCAGCGTGAACTTATGCAGCGTGAACTCGGTCGGCACGAATACGCCTGCGCGGCTTGCCGATGGGAAGCGCGCAAAAATTAGGCGCCTGATGCTGAGTGCCGGTCGGTTCATTTCTTTCCGAGTCTTCGCTTGTTGATTGTAACGGGAATCTTGATACTTCGTTCAGTCTGGCGGGTTAGTCGCTTGGAGTGTTCATTTTAGAAACCAATTCTGCCGCAAGCCCGGTGTAGCGCGCAGGGGTCAGCGCCGTAAGTCGTTTTTTGTCTTCTGCCGGCATATTTTGTTCGGCGATGAATGTTCGCAGGTCGTTCTGGGTGATGCTGCGCCCTCGCGTGAATGTTTTCAGAAGCTCGTAGGCGTCGTCGCTGCCATGCTTTCGCATGACGGTCTGCACTGCTTCCGCAAGCACTTCCCAGGTGTTGTCGAGGTCGGCTGCGAGGAAATCTTTGTCCACGGCGACCTGCCGCAAGCCGCGCTGCGCTGACTTCAGCCCCACGATGCTGTGTCCGATGGCGGGACCTAGGTTGCGAAGCGCGGACGAATCGGTCAGGTCGCGCTGGAGACGGGACACCGGAAGTTTCGTTGACAGGTGTTCGAGGAGCGCGCTGCTGATGCCGACATTCGCCTCGGAGTTCTCGAAGTTTATGGGGTTCACCTTGTGTGGCATTGTTGACGAACCGACCTCGCCTTCGACGACTTTCTGGCGAAATACTCCGAGCGATATGTAAGCCCACATGTCGCGGTCGAAGTCGAGCGTAACGGTGTTGAAACGTATGAGCGCGTGGAATATCTCAGCGAGGTAGTCGTGCGGTTCGATCTGGGTCGTGAGCGGATTATGCGTCAGTCCAAGCCGTTCGACGAAGTGGCGCGAGATGTCCTGCCAGTCGGCGTTCGGGTATGCGATGGCGTGTGCGTTGTAGCTGCCCACTGCGCCGTTGAACTTGCCCAGATATTCGGCGTTTCGGATTTGGCGAAGCTGCCTCTGCCAGCGATGCACGAAGACGGCGAGTTCTTTGCCCAGCGTAGTGGGGGATGCCGCCTGTCCGTGTGTTCGCGCCAGCAGGGGGGTTCGGGCGTTGGCGTTTGCCAGCGACGCTACGCCATCGACGAGCGCATCAGCCTGCGGCAGCCATTCCTGTTCCAGAGCGCCTTTCAGCATGAGCGCGTGCGACAGGTTGTTGATGTCTTCTGATGTACAGCAGAAGTGTATCCACTCGCCGACATCTTCCAGTGAAGTGCCTGCGAGCTGCTCTCGGATGTAGTATTCCACCGCTTTCACATCGTGGTTGGTGGCGCGTTCGATTTGCTTTACGCGATTTGCGGCGTCATCGTCGAAACCGCTGACGATTGAGCGGAGGAAGGCTTGCTCATCGGCAGTCAGCGCGCGCATGTCCGTAATATCGGCGCAGTCTGCCATTTCTGCGAGCCACTCGACTTCCACCTGCACGCGCCGCTTGATGAGCGCCCACTCTGACAGATGGTCGGCGGCGCTGCTAATTTGCGGCGCGTATCGTCCGTCCAGGGGCGTTATAGCTCTAATGGGGTTCAATGGCAACTCCTTGCCCTGCTTATTTTGGTTATCCTTTTGAGTATGCTTACCGGGGAGACGCTGCTTCAAAGGCGAGCGCAGCGTCAGCTGATGTATTTTTCATACACTGCTTTCGCGACAGCGATGTCCCACATCGCCATTCCCAGCGATTTGAACAGGGTGATGTCTTCGTTGCTGCGTCTGCCGTTCTTTGTGCCGCCAACCACTTGCCGAAGCTCGCTTATCTGCTCCCAGAGAATGACGCCGCGAGATGCGGGCATCATTAGCTCGCCGCACTCTATTTTCGCCTGTGCGATGCTGTCCACGACGATAATGTCAGCGCGTCGAATGGCGGTGTCGTCCAGCTCCGTAACATACGCGTTTGCTCCGCCTGCCGCGCAGATGTGCGTGCCTTGCCGAAGCCACTCGCCGCTGAATACGGGAGTGTGCGAGTTAGTGATGGTAACGAGAATGTCGGCAGATTCCACTACTGCGCGCGGTGTGTCCGCTGCCTGCACTTCTATGCCGAGTGTATCTGACATGCGCTGGGCGTAGCCGATGCGGTTATCAGGGTTTGGGCTGTACACTTGCGCCCTTGTGATCGGGCGCACACTGCAGATGGCTTCGAGCTGCGCACCCGCCTGAAATCCGCTGCCCAGCACGCCTACTTCGGTGGAGTCTTCGTGCGCCATGTGCTTTGCGCTGACGCCGGATGCTGCGCCTGTGCGTATTCGCCCAAGCGAGTTTGCCTGTATAACCGCCAGCAGCTCACCCGTATCTATGCTGTACAGCAGCACATAGAAGCGATATACGCCGTTGGCGATGGAATATACTTTGAATCCGAAGACGCCTTGTTCGTGGAGCGCTGCCTGCATGTGCGCGAGCATTACGCCCGGCGCGGCGATCGTATGCGCGCGAGGCAGGTTCGCAGCAGCGCCGACTGCCTGATGTTTCAGCGCGGTTTCTACTAACGGCACAGCTTCCGCCACGGTTAGCAGGCGCTCCACATCGCTGTCCGTAATCCATAATGGAGTTGTCATGAGCGAGTACCGATTAGAGCGTTCTGTCGATTTTTTCTTCCATCAAGTTCGAGTGTCAAGCAGGGAGGAACGGGCGCTTTCATAGAGGGAATGGCAAGGGTTCCGTCCCGCTTTATTAGATGCCCACTTTGATAGAGAGTGCGAGCGGGGCATGTCCTGCTGGGCGCGTCTTGTGATTTATGCGCTTTTGCGGACGCTTCGCGAGCCGCGCCCGTGCCTTGCTGATGCGCGCTTTATGAGCGCACGGCGATGATGCCCAGCCAAGATCGAGGGACGTGCGTGATGTTCATTTCCTCGAAAGTCTGGTGCACGCCCGATTGCAGTGCGGCGCTTGCCTCTTTCAGGGGTACGCCCGGCAGAGTTCCTTCGATGAAATCGCTGAATCCGCTAATGTCCAGCCAGCCCTCGATGGGAACTTGCACCGTCTCGATGTTCTGCCGCACGATGGTCATTCCATGCTTTTCGAGCAGTTCGCGATACTGGTCAACCGAAAGCTGCTTGCGGGATTCGACCTTCCTGGTTCGTGTTGGTTTCATGCCGTATTCACGCCGCAGGATGCGCATCGATTTGAACATCCACTTGCGGTAGTATTCCAGGCTTTCGGGCGGATGGCTGCCTTCGTAGAAAGAGGTGTTGAAGGCGAATTTTCCGCCGGGATTTAGGGATTTTGATATGTCTTCGAGGAGCGCGTCCTTGTCCGGGATGTAGTGTATGGCGTTGCAGAATACGACGGTATCCACCGATTCTTTGAGCGAACCGGACAAGCCTTCGACTTGGCTATGGACAAAGTGAATGGCTGCGTCCCGCCTGTCTTTCAGGTTTTCCATTGCCTGTTTCAGTGCGCCTGCAGAGTGGTCAACTGCGATGACCACAGACTCGCGGGCGTTGTTTAGGCGTTCGATGATGAGGTTTGTAACGGCGCCCGTACCGCATGCAAGATCAACAATGCGTTTGTCCTTGCTGATGTCAGCCATATCTACAAGCTGGGCGTTTAGTCCTTCGTAGAAGGAGTTACGAGAGAACTTAGTGAACGAATAATCTTCGGTTGTCATGACACTCCTCCCAATAGCACTCTGCTTCGCAGCGCAATTATAACCGATAAATGAAATAAAAGGAATTAATGCAGGATTAAAGGGGAGAATCTTCCTTTCGAGTTATTTGCTGAACTTTAGGATGTGTCTTAAGAATTGCCGCGGGGTTTGTTATTGCTATAACTAAGTATAGCCATTTTATTAGAAAATGCGACTGCAATGTCAGAGATTCTGCATCGGTGATAATCGCTGTGATACAATTATATATTGTTGCCTGTGGTTAAGATTAGGTGAAATAGAAGGGATTGGCTGGCGAATGACATCTGCAAATGAAGCGAGCGTGTCGGAATGCACGGCGCAAGCGCTGAAGTTTCTGGAGCAGTCGGACGCAGAGTTTGAGCGGGGAGATGACCGACAGGGGGCTGAGAATCTGTACGGCGCGGCGAGTCAGGTGGTTATTGCCGCCGCCAAACAGCGCGGCTGGGGTTATCGTTCGCACCGCGCGACCACGAATGCTACCAGACGGCTTGCCGATGAGAACGATGACCCGTTTCTGGTAGCGGGGTTCAGCAATGCGGAACTGTTCCATAAACACTTCTCCCATGGCGAGATGGAGAATTATGAGATTGACGACCGCCGTCCTTCGGTGCATGCGTATGTGCATCGGATGGTCGAGCTTATCGGCGAGTATGAAGCGAATGGACATGGAGCGGAGGTGGGATGATTTGTTCGGTTGAGTCGTTCGGCGAACCTGCCTGATGACGGATGTAGTTACGAAAAAATACTGACTAACTGACCATTACATATTGTTGCCTGTGGCGAACTTTGATCGAGATAGAAGGGATTGGCTGGCGAATGACATCTGCAAATGAAGCGAGCGTGTCGGAATGCACGGCGCAAGCGCTGAAGTTTCTGGAGCAGTCGGACGCAGAGTTTGAGCGGGGAGATGACCGACAGGGGGCTGAGAAGCTGTACGGTGCGGCGAGTCAGGTGGTTATTGCCGCCGCCAAACAGCGCGGCTGGGGTTATCGTTCGCACCGCGCGACCACGAATGCTACCAGACGGCTTGCCGATGAGAACGATGACCCGTTTCTGGTAACGGGATTTGGCACTGCGGAACTGTTCCATAAGCATTTCTTCCATGGCGAGATGGAGGATTATGAGATTGCCGCCCGCCGTCCTTCGGTGCATGCGTATGTGCATCGAATGATCGAGCTTATCGGCGAGAATGAAGCGAATGGATATGGAGCGGAGGCGGGGTGAGTCGTTTGGCTGACTTGTTCGGCTGACCTGCCCGCCAGCGGATGTAGTGATCAAGAAATACTGACTAACTGAATAATTGCATATACACATAGGAGCGTTGAATTAGATGGAAGTGCAGAGCATTAGCTTGTCGCAGCGCACTGTTACAGGCAAGAAGGTAAAGCAGCTTCGCAGGCAGGGAATCTTGCCTGTGCATATGTACGGCAGAGGTTTTGAATCGCAGGCACTTCAGGGAGCAGCCGGAGAGCTGCGCCGCCTGCTGCTGCGAGTAGGTACGAACATCCCTATATCGATTGAGATAGAGGGGATTGATGGGGAGAATATCTGTTTCGTGCGGGATGTGCAGCGCCACCCGGTAACAGAGGATTTTCTGCATATCGACTTTATTCGGGTTGATGTGTCTCAGGTTATAAGCGCGGAAGTACCGATTACGCTGATTGGCTTTTCGCCCGCGACACTGCAGGGCGGCACGCTGCTTCAGCCGTTGACATCGCTGCTTGTCGAGGCGCTGCCGATGGACATTCCGGCGACTATCGAAGCGGATGTCAGCGTGCTTGTTGACTTTGATAAATCTATCGTCGTCAGCGACATCGCTGTTGGGGATAATGTCCGCGTGCTTACGGACACTGATGAGATGGTAGCGCGTGTCAGCCCGCCGCGTGTGGAGACCGACACCTTCGATATGTTAGATGATGAAGAAGTCGAAGAAGAGTATGTGGAGGAAGAGGAGTAATACCTCTCAGATACTTCTACTTCGCTTCGTAATCCGGGGAATTCTATCGGGGGAGCTTCCGAATAGAATCAGAAATGGACAGGATGGGAGGATGTGTGAACCCTCTTTATCCTGTCCATTATTGTAGATTGCTTATTTGTCGGCTGCTTACATAACTCTGTGCGGCGCCAGCGCCTTGAAATTGGGAGTGAAGCCGAAGCCGTGTCTGTCGGGCGCGAGCACATATCCGTCGGACACCTCAAGCTGCTCCTCGAATACTTTACCGTGCATGGGGTCGAATGCGCTCGAGTAGTATTCGAGTATCAAGCCGTTTGGAATTGCTGATACGAGATGGATGTGAACTTCCTGCTTGCCGTGCGGCGCGATGGGCAGGTCGTGCGCTGATGCGAGAGCAGCCACTTTTACGAACTCGGTTATGCCGCCCATGATGAGCGCGTCGGGCTGGATGATTGCGGCGCAGCGGTTGTTGATGAGGTCCCGGAAGCCGTAGCGGGTGTATTCGTTCTCGCCGGTGGCTATGGGGATTGAGGTTGCTCGGCTGATGAGGCGGTGTCCCTCATAGTCATCCGGGTTGACCGGCTCTTCGAACCAAAAGACATCGTAGCGTTCCGCCTTGCGCGCGAGTTCGATGGCTTCGTAGTAGCGGTACGCGCAGTTGGCGTCCATGAGCACTTTGACATCGGGTCCGACTGCTTCGCGGACTGTGCGTATGCGCTCGACATCTTCATTTATGGGTGCGCCGCCAATCTTCATCTTTACGGCTTGTGAACCCATCTCCACTGCGGTTTCCATTTCGGCGGCGAGTTCGCGAAGCCCCTTGCCCTCTTCGTAGTATCCGCCCGCGATATAGACGGGGATGCGATCGGTGTACCCGCCGAGCAGTTTGTGCACCGATGTTCCCGCCGCTTTCCCTTTGATGTCCCAGAGGGCGATGTCGATGCCGCTGATGGCGCGGGTGGACACGCCGCGTCTGCCCACAAGCTTGGGCTGCCACATCGCATCCCAGAGGCGTTCGTTGTCGAAGGGGTCTTTGCCTATGACGAACTGCTTCATGTTGTTGAAGACGCCCATTGTGAGTTCGTCGCTGACATGCTCGCCGCCCATGTAGCCGTAGCCGGTGATTCCCTCATCGGTTTCCAGCTTGATTAGGTTCAGAGCGACGGTGGGGTAGGTGTACATGCCGTTGCGAATGGGTACGGGGCGTTTCCAGCGGTATATCTCTATAGATGCGTCTGTGATTTTCATGCTGTGCCTCCAAGTGCAGTGTGGGGGTTGTGTTGCATTGTGTTGCTCATTGTTCGGTCGTTCGTGCTCGTATTATGAGTGCCTGTATTATGAGTAATTATATTATGTGCCGCTGAGTGCATCGACGGCTTCTCTGATACCGATGACGAAAAGGCTGTCGCCGGGTTTGAGCGCGGTGTCCTTGTGGGGCGCGGCGAGCATTTCTCCGTTGGTGCGGCGCAGCCCGAGCGCTTCTACATGGGAGTTGTGGATGACTTCGTTGATTGTGGAGCCGGCGAGGTCGGAGTTGCGGGATATGGAAATCTCGGCGAATTGCAGGCTGTCGTCTGGTACGCCTGTGAATATGGAATCGATGAAATCGACGGCGAGCGGTCGGACGGCGGACATAGCGATGCGCCTGCCGCCGATTTCGAGGGGTGATATGACCTTGTCTGCGCCGGCGCGCTTGAGTTTGTCTGCGTTGGCGATGTCGCTTGTTCTGGCGACGACCTGCAAGGATTCGTTCAGTCCGCGCGCTGATAGGGTGATATAGACATTTACGCTGTCGTTGCCGGTAACCGCTACAAGCCCTCGGGCATGTTCAATGCCTGCGGCGAGCAGGATGTCGTCCTCTGTGGCGTTGCCTTGAATATAGGGGTAGCCGAGTTCATGGATTGCGGCGATGGATTCGTCGGTGTCGTCTATTACGATGAAGTCTGCGCTTTCTACAGCGAAGGCGCGTCCGACTTCCTTGCCTACCCGCCCGAAGCCGCAAAGGATGTAGTGGTTTCTCATATTTTCCAGTTTATTTCTCATTCTGCGCCTCCGCATGAATGCGCCGAAAACCTCTGCTTCTACTATACGGCTCATCAGGATTGTGAGGAAGTAGAGCATAGCCGCCACGCCGCCGATCATCATGAAAATCGTGAAGATGCGCCCGGGAGTTGAGAGGGGTTTTACCTCTTGGAAGCCGACGGTTGTGAATGTGATGACCGTCATGTAAAGCGCGTCGATAAGCGACCAGCCTTCCAGCAGGATGTAGCCTGCTGTGCCTATGGCGAGCAAGCCAAGCAAAATGCCCACGCTTATGCGAAATCGTCTGATTAGGCTTTGTTGCATATTCTGATCGCGGTTGGATATGGACGGACTTGTGAGCTTTACGCCGATATATGTCGCTAGTCGCTACATGATACAACAGGCTGCGGCGGTATGCGGGTATAATCGAAATGTGCGGCGCTAGATTATGAGCGCTGATGATATGGAGTGGATGGATTTGCGAGCATGAATAGAATGTGGTTGTTTATGACGGGCATAGCTGCTGCGCTGTTGTGCGCCGCCTGCTGGTCGGAGCAGCGTGATGTCGCTGATACGCAGGAGTTGAGCGCGACAGCCGTTATCAGCACAAGTGAGCCAACCGCGACCGCTGTATCTGTGCTGCTTCCCACTGCTGCGCCAACTGATGAAACGGCGCCGGCGCCGACCGAAACTCCGCCGGCTGTGCAGATTGCCACGCCTGATCCGGTGAATACGAACAGTGATCCGCCGGTGCGCGATCTGTTTGATCTGGCGCAGCGATACGGCAGGATAGATGCGGGGGGTGAACCGCCTGCGCGCACGCTTCCGCCGTCTGATGAATGCTGCGAGGTTGGTCAATTGGAGCAGTTTTTTGTGGCAGACCTTGTCGAACGACATATTTATATGGTGGAGGCAAGGCTGATTGCGGTGAGTGAGAATGCGTACTGGTATGTGGATGAGGAGCTTGAGCTGGAGACGGAGGAACTTGAGCTTGCCGCAGATGTGTTCGAACGGGAGATTCGCCTGCCGATAGTGGAGGCTATCGGTGATATATGGAAGCCCGGTGTAGATGGAGATGCGCGGCTGACGGTGCTGCACACTCCGCTCAAGGCTGCGGCGGGGTACTTCTCTGCGTCGGATTCGTACCCGCGTGCGGCACACCCGCACAGCAACGAGCGTGAGATGATTGTGATGGACGGGGTGTGGCTGCGGCCGGGCAGCCGTGAGTATCTGAGCGTGCTGGCGCACGAGTTTCAGCATGCGGTTCACTGGAACCTGGATCTGGGCGAAGACGCATGGCTGAATGAGGGGATGTCTGAGGTGGCGGTTGAGATTGCGGGATTTAACGCGTTCTTTGCGGATTCGTTTCTGCTGAATCCGGAGGTGCAGCTGAACTTCTGGCCGGATGAACCGAGAGATACGCTGGCACACTACGGCGGGGTGTCTTTGTTCGTAGAGTATCTGGCGCAGCATTACGGCGGCTATGCGGGGCTGTCTGATCTTGCGCGCGAGCCGCTAGACGGCGTGAATGGGGTGGAGCGCTACCTGTCGCAGTACGGCAAAGGCTTTGAGGACGTGTTCGCGGATTGGGTCGTGGCGAACTACTTGGATGGCAGGCTGGACGGGGTTGGCGGCTCGGATGACGGGCGTCTGGATGGATATAAATATGCGGGGCGCAGTGTGATGACGCGGAAAGCAAGGCAGGTGAACGGCGATTTCGCGGAGACGGTTACACAGCCGCAGCTTTCGGCGCGGTATTATGAACTGCGGCTGCCGGAGGGCGATGCGCTGGTGGAGTTTGGCGGCAGCGCTATGGTGCAGCAGGTGGATACTGTTTGTGGCAGCGGGCGGTTCTGCTGGTGGGGCGGTAACGGCGATATGGTGGATACTACGCTGGAGCGGGAGTTTGATCTTTCGGGAGTGGATGAGGCTACGCTGGAGTTTTGGATGTGGTATGAGATTGAAGAGGATTGGGACTATGCGTATGTGAGCGTGTCGGTGGATGAGGGCAAGAGCTGGGCTACGCTGGACGGCAGGTACACGACGCGGGAGAACCCTTTGGGAGCGAATTACGGCGCCGGGATTACGGGCATCAGCGGCGGGTGGGTGCAGGAGCGGATGGATTTGTCGCCGTATGCGGGAGTTGGGAGTGAGAGTGTGCTGGTGCGCTTTGAGTACATTACCGATGATGCGGTGAACTTGGGCGGCATCCTGATTGACGACATTTCTATACCGGAGCTGGGCTTCGCGGATGATGCGGAGGGACGCGACGGGTGGCGTGCGAACGGATTTCGGCGCACGGACAATATGCTGCGACAGGATTTCGCGCTTCGGCTGATAGAGTTCGGCAAGGACGGCGGGGTTTCCGTGCGGGCGGTGGAGGGTGGTTCGTTCCGCGTGGATGGGTTCGGCGAGCGGCTGGATTATGCGGTTCTGGTGGTTGCGCCGATGACGCATGCCACATATCGACCTGCGGAGTATTCGCTGAATGTCCGCGCGCAGCCGTGAACGGGTTACCTATGCAGAATTACCACTATTGCTTCTAATGGAAGTCGCGATGAAGCCGTTTTCGTCTTTCGCGTGAATAGGGGCTTGCGTAACTGACAGCCTGCGGCGCTTCCCGCATGCGAGATTTCCATTGTGCCAGCGTATCTATCGGCGTACAATTGACCATACGCCTTATGATACCAACTCGTCCCGCCTTCGTTCGTAACATATCTCGGAGTCGTCATTACAAGTGGTGGGTGTTCCTTGCGCTCGCCATAGGCACATTCACATCGGTCGCCGACTTCGGCAGCCTGAATGTTACGATGCCGACTATTGCCGAGTATTTCGGCACCGACCTTCCGACAGCGCAGTGGGTGCTGATAGGCTACGCCCTTGCAATTAGCGCGCTGCTTCTGCCTATGGGAAGGCTGTCCGATATTATCGGACGAAAGCAGGTATATGTCTCCGGCTTCGTGATATTCCTCGTGGGCGGGCTGTTTGCAGGCACATCGAACAGCATTATAGCGCTCATTTTGTTCAAGGTGCTTCAGGGCATCGGCGCAAGCATGACACAAGGCACAGGTATGGCGATGGTGCTGTCCGCATTCACGGACGAGGAACGCGGCAAGGCGATCGGGTCGTTCATTACCGTCGTCGGCGCCGGCAATGTGGCTGGTCCTGCGCTCGGCGGTTTCATCGCGGGAACGCTGGGTTGGCAGTGGGTCTTCTACTTCGGCGTGATACTCTCGATGTTCTCAATCGCTGCGGTGTCGCTGGTGCTGGATGGGCGGATATTCTCGAAGAAGGGAGAAGAGGGCGCCTCGTTCGACTGGCTTGGCGCTGCGCTATCTACCGGGGCGCTGGTAACATTTCTGCTTGTGATGACTTCGGCGCCGCGTCTGGGCTGGACTTACCCGCTTGTGCTTGGCGGTATCGTCGCGCTGATTACATTCGTAGCCGTATTTATATGGTGGGAACTGCGCTGCCGGACACCGATGATAGATGTACGGCTGTTCAAGCTCCGCATCGTGTCCTTGGGGGTTGCGGCGCAGTTCATATCGTTCATCGGCAACTCTTCGATGCGATTTCTGCTGCCGTTCTACATGCAGGCGGCGCTCGGATTTTCTCCACAGCAGATCGGTCTTATCTTCGTTCCAAGCTCCATAGCGATGATAGTAACCGGACCTATCAGCGGGCGCCTCTCGGATCGCTTCGGCTCTCGCTGGTTCACCGTGGGCGGTCTGATGTCATCGGTATTCGGTTTGCTTCTGCTTTCAACGCTCAGCACCGGATCGTCCGCATGGCTGGTCGTGTGCGGGATGCTGCTGCAAACCGGGGGCACAGGCACATTCTATCCACCGAACAACGCATTGATTATGCGGCAAGTGCCGGAGAGTCGGTACGGCGTGATGTCCGGGTTCATCAACCTTGTGCGCAACTCCGCCAACATTACCGGCACCGCCATAGCCACCGCAATCGTGTCTGCCGTAATGGTGTCGATGGGCTACTTGCCGAACCTGTCATCCCTTGCCGAAACGGGCGACACGGGTCTGCTTACCGCGTTCGTATCGGGTCTGCGCGTAGCATATATCCTAATTGCCGGTATGGTGTTCGTGGGGGTTGTCTTCTCATTTATACGCCCAAATGTGTATAGAGAAGGCAGTGAGAAAAGGTCTTATGGATGATGGTGATCGATGATAGCAATTAGGCGCCCAGCCGTAACTCCGAGAACGCAGGCGCTTACTGCCGGCTTTCGGCGGACATTTGAGTCGCTGGGCAATTTCAACTTTGCGCTGCTGTGGGTGAGTATGCTGTTTCTGATGGCAGGAACGCAGATGCAGATGCTGGCGCAAGGGTATCTTGCCTATGAGATTACGGGCAGCGGCACTATTTTGGGGATCATCAACCTTGGGATTGCCGTGCCGCTGCTGACCGTGCCGCTGTTTGGGGGCGCGCTGGCGGACAAGATAGACCGCAAGCTGCTGATTCAGGGCGCTCAGCTGGTGGCGGCGCTGCTCGCGCTGGTGCTGGGTGTGATGATAGACACAGAGCTGATTGCGTGGCAGCATCTGATGATCTCATCGATGGTGCAGGGTGCGCTGTTTTCGTTCATGATGCCCGCGCGCCAGGCTATTATTCCGCAGTTGGTGGGGCAGAATCGGCTGACGAACGCGATGGCGCTGAATGCTGCCGGCATGAGCGCGATGTCCATGGCGGCGCCTGCGGGAGCCGGGTTTCTGTATGACTGGGCGGGCGCGTGGAATCTGTATTACATCATCGCGGCGCTTAGTTTTGTGGCGGTCGTGCTGACGGGATTGATTAAGCCAAGCGGGGATCCTGTGCCTAAGAAGCAGACGGCGATGGTGCGGGACATTTGGGAGGGGATTACTTACATATCTCGGCAGCGGATACTGGTTGTGCTGCTGTTGGTCGGACTCGTAACGACTATACTGGCGATGCCTTTTCGCTTTATCCTTCCAGTGTTTGTAGTGGATATTTATCGTCAGCAGGCGGACTCTATGGGACTGCTGACGGCGATAATGGGGCTTGGCGCAATGGCGGGCGCGATGTATGTGGCGGCTGTGGGCAGGAAGAATCGGGGGATGCTTCTGATTCTGTCGAGTTTGCTGTCGGGCGTGGGGCTGCTGCTGGTGGCGCTGATTCCTATCTATTCTGCGGCGGCGTTCATAATGATAATACTGGGAATAGGCGATTCAGGGCGCATGTCGATCAATCAGGCGCTGCTGATCGAGCTGTCGGACAATGAGTATCGCGGTCGAGTGATGAGCATATTTATGCTGAACTTCGGGTTTATGCCGCTTGGAACATTTCCGGCGGGGCTGTTGATAGACTATCTTGGCGGTCAGGCTGTCATCGGCATGATGGGTGTGGGACTGATAGCCATAACTGCGCTGATATTCGTTACACAGAGGCATTTGCGTCAGATTGAGTGATGCATGGCAGCGATGCATGGCAATGACGAACGGGGCGTTGGCGTATAGCCGGAAGTCGCTGGCGACGCGCTTGATCGTCAGAAGGCGGCAGAAGTGCGAGTTTGGAATGGGCTGGTTAACGCTGCCGTGTTGGGGAATATCAACAGGCGCGATGACGCTTCTTCGATGATACGGGGATGACACGGGACGATTAGATTATGATGACTTTGAATGACATTCACTCCCAGATGAACGCTACGGTGATGCGCCAGGTTGTTAGACCGCAGACGGCTGCGGAAGTTCAGCAGGCGGTTCGCGCGGTTCGCGACCAAGGCAGAAGCATGAGCGTTGGCGGAGGCAGGCACGCGATGGGAGGGCAGCAATTTTTGGACGAGGGTGTGTTTCTGGACACTTTGGGTCTGAACCTCATTCTGGGGCTGGATGCGGAGCGAGGGCTGCTGCGTGTGGAGGCTGGCATCTTGTGGTCGGACCTTGTGCGGGGACTGCGTGAGATGCAGCAAGGGCAGGCTGTGCGCTGGAGTGTGCGGCAGAAGCAGACAGGCGCAGACAGGCTGAGCATCGGCGGCGCGCTTGCGGCTAACGGGCATGGACGCGGGCTGACTTACAAGCCGATAGTGCAGGATGTGGAGTCATTTGAGCTTGTGGATGCAAGCGGGGGTATGCGTTTGTGCAGCCGAACCGAAAATGCCGAGCTGTTCAGCCTTGCGATAGGCGGATACGGGCTGTTTGGCGTGATATATGCGGTAACGCTGCGCCTAATGCCTGCACATAGGGTACGACGCGCTGTGGAGATTACCAGCATCGATCGTTTGGACGCGCTGTTTAGGCAGCGCATCGCGGAAGGGTTCACATACGGGGACTTTCAGTATAAGACTGATGAGACTTCGGCGGGCTTTTTGCGCGAAGGCGTGATGTCGTGCTACCGTCCCGTGCGCGAGGACGAGTCGGTGTCTGTGGAGACGCCGCACTATCAGCTGAGCGAACAGGACTGGCGCGGTCTGCTGTATTTGTCGCATGCGGATAAGGCGCGCGCATTCGAGGAATATGCGGGCTTTTACTTGAGGACGGACGGGCAGGTGTATGACAGCGATGTATTTCAGCTTAGCATGTACATCGATGACTACCACCGAGAGCTTGACCGCAGTTTGGGCGCGTCTGTGAAATGCACGGAGACTATTACTGAGCTCTATGTGCCAGTGGGATCTTTGGCGGGTTTCATGGATGCGGCGGCACGGGAGCTGTCCGATCGCGGGGCGAATGTTATCTACGGCACGATACGGCTTATCGAGCGGGATGACGAGACTTTTCTGAACTGGGCGCGTCAGCCGTATGCCTGTGTTGTGTTTAACCTGCATGTGGAACACAGTGGGGCGGGCATAGAGCGCTGTACTGACGCGCTGCGTGCGCTGATTGCTCTCGCCATTGAGCGGGACGGCAGTTATTTCTTGACATATAACGGTTTTGCCACGCAACAGCAGCTTGCGGTGTGCTACCCGCAATTCGGGGATTTTCTGGCGTTAAAGCGGAGCTATGATCCGGATGAGGTGTTTAGCAGCAATTGGATGCGTGCATGTGAGGGATTGGTGTAAGAGATGATGGTGATGTTTGCGGCGGCGGTCATTCGCTGCGATAGTCGCCGCTTTGTCCGCCGCTTTTGCGAATGAGGCGCACTGCGTCGATACGCATCCCGCGGTCAACTGCTTTGCACATGTCGTATATGGTGAGAGCTGCGATGCTGACGGCAGTGAGTGCTTCCATTTCTACGCCGGTTTTGCCGGTTGTCTTGGCTTCGGCGGTGATGTGTACGGTGCAGGCTTCGGCGTCGAGCTGGAAATCGACGGCGATGCGGTTGAGTGGCAGAGGATGGCACAGGGGGATGAGGGTTGAAGTTTGCTTGGCGCCCATAATGCCGGCAATGCGGGCAATGGCTAGGACGTCGCCTTTGTCGAAGGCGTTGTCGGCGACGAGTTGGAGCGTTCGGGGCTGCATTGCTACGCTGCCTGCGGCGACTGCGATGCGCTCGGTGTCGGGCTTGGCGCTGACATCGACCATGCTTGCGCTGCCGCTGCTGTCTATGTGGGTTAGGCTCGGTTTGCTCATAACTCGCTCTCGGAGGCTCGCTTGATATTGGGCTGCCAGATATTATGCTAACAATAGTATATCAAGTTTATCGGAGATGCCCGCGTCTGATGCTGACAGGCGATTGTCATCTGTTCGCCGCTTCGTATGTTTCGTCGATGGCGAGGTTGTCGGATTGGGACGCGGCGACTGCGAGGGCATCAGCGCGTTCGTTTCCCGGATTGCCTGCGTGTCCTTTGACCCATCGCAGTGTAACCTTGTGGGTGTTGAGCAGCAGTAGAAGCTGCGCCCAAAGGTCAGGGTTGAGCGCTTTTTCGCTGCGGTTGCGCCGCCATCCGTTCGCCTGCCAGCGCCGCGCCCAGCCTTTGTTGACTGCGTTGACGATGTATTGAGAGTCGCTGAATACGGTTACTTCGCAGGGGCGTTTGAGCGCCTGCAAGCCTTTTATGACGGCGAGCAGTTCCATGCGGTTGTTTGTTGTTTTGCGAAAGCCGCCGCTGAGTTCGTTGCGGTCCTTGCCGCGCTGCATGACTGTTCCGTAGCCGCCCGGGCCGGGGTTGCCGGAGCAGGCGCCGTCAGCGTATATGATAATTTCATCTGGCATAGGTGAGTGCGTCCGAACTGAATAGGGTAATTTGGGTGGTGTCTCAGTTTGAACTTCCAACTGCATCATTGACACTTGCATAATTTCAAACTGATGCACTACAGTAATTTGCTGCTGTGAAGTGAAGGTTCTTGGCGAGAACGTCTTACAGACGGACGTTCGTTATCACCTGTACTCTGTCTTCTTCCGCCATTTGTGTGTTTCCATCGGAGATGACCGCGCAGTACACGGCTGACGAAACGTCGGCATCCGGGAAGACTTTTCTGAGCGCGGCTGCTGTGCGCCTTGCCCTAGTTATATCGCTGTCGGATATGGTGAATGACGATTCTACTGCGATATAGACATCCCTGCCGGTATCGTTCGTCCTGCCTTGCACAATCATATCGGTATCTAAAATGCGCTGACGCTGGTTTTCGGTGATGGCGCCTGTGTCTGATGCGCCATATACAGCGTCGTCAAAGTCGTGCGCTTGGATATATTGGGTGGATGCTCTGACCACTCTTGTGCGCCTGATATTAAACCTGTGCTCTATGCGCGACCGTACTCTACCCGGCATTTCATATTCGAGGGATTTTCCTTTCAGCTGGCCAACATCAATTTTCAGTTGAGTGACATCGGCTTTCAGCTGAGTGGTATCTTTTTCTAGGATTTCTAAACGAATATTGACTTCGTCGAACTGCTTGTTGATTATTTCGAACTGCCTGTTGATGGCTTCGAACTGCTTGTTGATTATTTCGAACTGCTTGTTGACGTACTCTGCGAACTCTGCGAAGCGTTGCGGCAGATCCAGCAGCTCCTTTGTGAGCAGCAAAGAGCGCATCTCTTCAAGCAGCACGGGGTCGTCCTGCAATATCTGTATTAGGTTTTCTTTGGTAAGGCTCGTCATATCTACCAACTTTGACTGGGTTGACTGCGTTCGCAGTATTGGGATGAGATGTTGGTTATCCGCCGATGTGATACATCTCGACTTTTTTGCGGAGGGAGCGAAGCTCGTCCGTCATCGATGAGCGTTCTTCGGAGTATCGGTCTGTACGGATGCTCCATGTGCTGCGGATGATGTCGATAAGCGCGTCGTCGTCTGCGCCGTCGCGCATTGGAGTTCGCAGGTCTGTGCCGTTTACGCCGAACAGGCAGGTGAAAAGCATGCCTTCGGGGGACAGGCGTAGTCGAGTGCAATCGCCGCAGAACGGTTGGGTTACGGAGGCTATGACGCCGATTTCGCCACCACCGTCCTTGTAGCGGTGGCGATTGGCTACCTCGCCGCGGTAGTTAGGTTCGCAGGGTTCGAGGGGCATTTCGGCGTGGATGCGCTCTATAATCTCTTCGGCGGAGACCACTTCGTCGAGCCTCCAGCCATTTAGGTTGCCCACATCCATATATTCGATAAATCGCACGATGTGTCCGCGCTCACGGAAGTATCGCGCCAAATCTACGAGAGTGTGGTCGTTGACGCCGCGTTGTACGACGGAATTAACTTTGATGGGACGGAAGCCGACATTTTCGGCTGCACTGATGCCTTGAAGCACTCGATCGACGCCAAATCCGCGCCCGTTCATTTTGCGGAATATAGAACCGTCGAGTGTGTCGAGGCTCACGGTGAGTCGATGCAAGCCGGCATTTCGGAGGGCGGATGCTTTTTGTGGGAGCAGGTAAGCGTTGGTTGTCATAGTGAGGTCGGCGATACCATCGATGCCTGCGAGCATTGCTACGAGTTTTTCTATTTCGCTGCGGACCAGGGGTTCGCCGCCGGTAAGACGCACTTTGACGACGCCGAGCGCTACGAATAAGCGGGTCAGACGCGCTATTTCCTCGAATGTTAGCAGGTCTGCTCTTGGGAGGAATTCGTATCGCTCTCCGAATATCTCGGCGGGCATGCAGTATGTGCAGCGGAAGTTGCAGCGGTCGGTAACGGATATCCGCAGATCGCGCAATGGCCGCTTGAATCTGTCTAGTACGGCAGTTGATTGGTGGTTGGTTAGGGTCATGCTTATATTATAACCTACTGTTGCAACTGGGGTGTAATTAATAAATTAATAATATTGGGGGGGGGTATTCTTCAAACTGCAAATCTATGCAGGAGCGCTAATGGTAAGTGTAGTTATTAGCGCGATGCGGATAAAGGATTCAGTTTCTGGGCTGCGTTCGGAATTATATGTGTAGAGTAAGTCGCGATGTGTTCAGAATTATAAAGGTGGAAGTGAGCTGCTTCGTAGTTTTGAATGGCAGGGGCAGATATGATTACTTCGAACCGCCAAGCTTTTCGAGCTGCTCCCTCAACCTGAGAATCTCCTGCTCTGCCTTACGACGCGCTTCGGTTTCAGCATCGGCGCGGGCCTGTTCCATATAAACGCGAGCTTCTGCATTATAAGCGCGCGCTTCAGCATCGGCTCGCGCTTCAGCTTCTTCAACATGCGTGGTCAGGTAACTATCTGTCGATGGATCGTAGAACCTCAACAGACCGTCTTCCCAGTGCAAGTACAGCCCCAATACCTCGCTGTATCCACGCATATCCCCATCACCTAACATCTCTATCTCTATCGGCACATACTCCCCATCCACTAACCTGTCTCCTGCCAAAGAAGTATCGTGATGACGTCCTCCTGTGTCGTCAAATCTCCAGTACTCCGATATCCCATAACGCTCATAGTCCTTGCGCTTGTCTGTGTAGTCTATCTTCCCTGTCGTGCGAGACGCTACTTCCAGCGCTAAGTCCGGCGGCTTGCCATTTTCGTCTATCGCATAGCCATTACAGTCTATGATGTCCTCCACATCGCAGTCGAAGACGACAATCATATCCGGGATGCGCAGATCGCTTCTGTTGCTCAAGCTGGGGGCTACGGGTATTTCGCTGGCGATTAGTGTTGTGTCCGAGTTGCCGAAGTGGATTATGAGTGAAGAGATGATGGATCGTCTGTAAAGGTGAAGGTAGTTTTGCATATCGTCGCGAGGAGGGAAGTCCGGGAAGCGCTCACGAGTGCGCGGTTTCTGTGTGATGGTGGTTGGTTTTGTGGTCATGGTGGATTGCTCCGAATATGGAAATACCTAGATGATAAGTCAGGGGAAATAGCTGAGCGTTGGTATCATCTACCCTGCCATTACTTTCCGCAGGTCTATAATCTGGTCGCGCAGCAGCGCAGCCTTCTCGAACTCCAACGCACGAGATGCTGCCTTCATCTGGGTTTCCAAATCTTTGATTAGCCGTGTCAGGTCGTCTTTGGGTATATCGCTGTGTGTTATGTATGGGGTTGCGGTCTCCGCTACCGCTTTCACGCGCTCGGTAATGTCTCGCACATCTTTGCGTATTCCTCGGGGCGTAATGCCGTGCTCGCGGTTGTATGCCTCCTGTATCGTGCGCCGCCGTTCCGTCTCTTCGATTGCCCGCTTCATGGAGTCTGTAACGACATCAGCGTACATGATGACGCTTCCTTCCACATGACGCGCCGCTCTGCCTATCGTCTGCACCAGCGCCGTTAGTGAGCGCAGGTAGCCTTCCTTGTCTGCGTCTAGTATGGCGACGAAACTTACTTCCGGCAGGTCTATCCCTTCTCGCAGCAGGTTGATACCCACCACTACATCATAGACACCCAGCCGTAAATCTCGCAGTATCTCGCTGCGTTCCAGCGTGTCTATTTCCGAGTGCAAGTAGTGGACCTTCACCCCCATCTCGCGCAGGTAGTCGGAAAGTTCCTCAGCCATTCTCTTTGTCAGCGTGGTAATCAGACAGCGCTGTCCTTTTGCTACGCGCTGGCGTATCTGAAAGAGCAAGTCGTCTATCTGTCCCTCGGTCGGCTTCACCTCTACCACAGGATCTAGAAGTCCTGTGGGGCGAATTACCTGCTCTATCAAGCTCTGGGTGTGCTCGTGCTCGTAAGGACCCGGTGTAGCGGACACATAGACTGCCTGGTTCACATGCTCCTCGAACTCCTCGAAGTTCAGCGGTCTGTTGTCCAGAGCAGAAGGCAACCTGAACCCGAACTCTACCAGCGTCTCCTTGCGCGAACGGTCGCCTCTAAACATCCCGCGCACCTGCGGCAACGTCATGTGCGACTCATCCACAAACAGCAGATAATCCTCCGGGAAGTAGTCCATCAGCGTGTAGGGTGTGCTTCCGGGCGCACGGCGCGCAATGTGTCGCGAGTAGTTTTCCACGCCGGAGCAGTAACCCGTTTCCTGCATCATTTCAATGTCGTAGCGTGTGCGCGATTCCAGCCGCTCCGCCTCCAACAGCTTCCCATGTACCTTCAAATCGGTTACGCACTGTTCTAGTTCCGCTTCGATGTCTTGTATTGCAAGAATCATCTTATCCTGGGATGTAACGAAGTGCTTTGCAGGATATATCTCTATGTCTTCGCGCTCTCCCAACAGCTCGCCGGTCAGGGGGTCCACGGTAACTATGCGCTCCACTTCATCGCCCCAAAACTCTATGCGAACCCCAAGTTCTTCGTAAGCGGGTAAAATCTCCATTGTGTCGCCGCGAACTCGGAAGTTTCCCCGAGCGAAATCCATGTCGTTACGCTCATACTGCATATCTACGAGCTGACGTATGAGCGTGCGCCTACTCCTCAATTCGCCTTTTCGTATGTACGCTACGAAGCTTTGGTACTCTTCAGGCGAGCCCAAGCCGAATATGCATGAGACGGAAGCGACGATGAGCGTGTCTCTCCGTGTCAGCAGTGCGCGTGTAGCGGCATGGCGCAGCTTGTCCAGCTCTTCGTTGATGTCTGCGTCCTTCTCTATGTAAACGTCGTTACGCGGCACATAGGCTTCCGGTTGGTAATAATCGTAGTAGCTGACGAAGTACTCCACGGCGTTGTGGGGGAAAAACTCTTTGAACTCAGTTGCAAGCTGCGCCGCGAGCGTCTTGTTGTGCGCGATGACAAGTGTCGGGCGCTGCACCTTCTCGATGATATTCGCCATCGTGAACGTCTTGCCGCTGCCCGTAACTCCCATCAGCGTCAGGTGCTTCAATCCTTCGTCGATTCCCGCGACTGCTTTCGTAATCGCCTCCGGCTGATCTCCCGTCGGCTTGAAATCGGACACAATTTGAAACTCAGGCATAGTTCACTCCTGGGGAGTAATGCAAACGACTTGGGCAATTGGATATATTATATCACGGAGATTTCGACATCTTGGTTCACACGTTCTATATTGTTGCCAAATCCCGTCCACACCCTCATTCCGAAGCCCATCTCTCATTGACATCTCTGTATGTGCTAGATGAGTCGCTGGCGGATTTGGCACAAGAGAAAGAACGAATCCGGAAGATAACAAGAACAGGGAGATTAACAATGCCGCGGCAATGCCCCCTATGGCTGTTTGATGTGCTGGCGCTGGCGAGCGGTACAGTGCGCTGGTAATCCTAAAAGGAGGAAGTGGGGGCTGGATGGAGTGAACACAATCTGTTGGCGCTGCTGCAGATACGAGGTATCTTACCCTCAACCACCTAGATGGAAACTCTATCTCAGCAATTTCAGATCCTCCTATTTGATAAAATTATGATACACTAGAAATTATACAGAACATTTGTGTAATACTTTTATTTTGAACTGTTGTGCGATTTATTACAATCACTTTTCTGGGGAGCAGCAGCATGCCTTCTGCGATAGAGTGAGCAGGCGAGACTTGGAATCCGGTAACTGGCTGCACACGTGTGTCACCCGGATGTGATCATTGCTATATGTATTCGATGTATCCGCGCCTAAAGGCGATGGGAGTTGCGGGCTATGAGGATGCGCCGAGCCAAGTACGTATTCTTCCTGAACGCCTAACAACTCCGATATCGTGGAAAAACCACGGCATGTTTTCGTGAACAGTATGTCGGATCTATTCCATCCGAGAGTGCCTTTCGACTTCATTCTTGAGATATTCCGCACCATGCACGATGCTGCATCTGCCCGTGGACATGTTTTTCAAGTTCTAACAAAAAGACCTGGGAGAGCTATCGCGTGGTGGGAAGAGAATGGTCATCATTTTGCAGAAGAGTGGCATCCGAACATCTGGATTGGCACATCGGTTGAGAACCAGAAATACGCGCCGCGTATTTCTGTACTGGAAAGATTGCCGGCGTCCGTGCACTTTGTCTCGGCTGAACCTCTTCTGGGTGCATTGGACTTGAGGCAATGGCTGGAAGACGGGGCACTGCAATGGGTTATCGCTGGCGGTGAGAGTGGGCACGGCGCACGCCCTATGCATCTGGACTGGGCGCGCAGCCTGCGCGATCAGAGTATTAAGGCTGGTGTTCCGTTCTTCCTAAAACAGCTTGGCGGCGTACGCAGTAAACGCGGTGGACAGGAAGCCTTATTAGACGACAGAATTTGGAGTCAAATGCCTATTTTGAACTCGTGAGAGGAAATGACATGAGAAAATTCTTTGCGGTACCAGTCTGTGCGCTGATGGCAATCCTGCTTATTTCCTGCGACTCACCGGCGTATGTTGAAGAGTGTCTTTATTTTGACGAGGAGCTTCATCTCCAAGAAGTCCCTGCCTTGTCCGTTGAGATTACACAGAATTGGTTCACAGCATACGGAGCTCTAGTATTCTTTGGACTTCTTCCGTTATTTGTTTTGCTTTTGATTTTTTTCGGCGCTAAGTGGGTCAGGGCTGATGTTTCTGATAACAAACTATCTGACAACAAACTATCTGACCGATTTATACTATCTGACCGATCTATAGGGTTCGTAATGTGTGTAGCATTTTTTTGTATAGCGGCGTTTATGGTGGCGCTTCTGGTTGCAATTTTATCTACATATTCTCCCTATGCCGGTGTATCTTCTTTGAGTTTTAGAGCGTTACCTGATGATGGGTACAAACTCAGCTGGCGTACTCCGGCCAACAAGGTAAATAAGTCTGAAAAAAGGTTGCGTACTACGAAATGCTTCTGTGTCATTCGGAGTCGAATTGTATCGCACAGCAGATGCTCGACTTCGATACTTGCGGCGTTTACATTCCAAGCGATGTCTGGGCAGACTATAATGGTGTTGCAGTGAGGGCTTCTTATGGCGAAAATAACTATTCTAAGTGGAAATACATTTCGGAAGAGTAGGGATTCATGATTATTAACACAACGGACGAATTCATTAGAGCTTTGCGGGAGAATCCTGATTTCAGGGATGCTGCCAGACGCGAGCTGCTAAGCGCAGAATTGCTTGAGCTCCCGGCTGTGGTTGCTGCTTTCAAAGCTGAATTTGATGAGTTCAGAAGCAAAACTGAAAGCGATATTTCGGAACTGAAGGCAGATGTCGCGGAGCTGAAGACAGATGTTGCGGAACTGAAGGTGGATGTTGCGGAGCTGAAGACAGATGTTGCGGAGCTGAAGACAGATGTTGCAGGGCTGAAGGTGGATGTATCGGGGCTGAAGGGGCGGGTTTTCGGAATGGAGATAGACAGGACTTTACTGCCTCTGATTGTGAGAGAACTTAGGATGCGCCGAACCCGCGTCGTTAGATTGGCGGAGTACAATCGCGCGTCCGAAGTGTTTAATGAGTCGGCCTGGGACGCTCATGATGCGGGGATAATATCTGATCGGGAATATGATCGTCTGATCGTGACAGATCTGATTGTTCAGGGGATTCTAAAAGACAACCCGGCTACGACTGTGTTTGCTGTTGCCGAGGCGTCTTATACTGCTGATGAAGACGACATAGACAGGATACTGCAGAGCGCAGAAGTGGTGCAGAAAGTGTTTCCGGACGCAGCTGTGTTTCCGTTCCTGTTCTGCGAGAGCATCAGCGATGCAGTGCGCGAATCCGCGTCTGAGAGGAATATCAAGGTAATGCTGGGGTGAACGTTCTGAATGTAAATCAGGGAATTATATACCTGAATTGGAGGCTTCGATATGTTCACAATCAAAACGGATGTGTCTCCGCTCGACGTGGCTACAGAAAAACCTTGGTATGACCTTATAGGTGAACCGGAACCGCCCGAGGACGGCATGCAACAATATCGAACTATCCGCGACATAAGCTCGGTACTGGGACAGATTTTTGACGACCGCGAAGATGTACTCGTTACAGGTGGAAGTTTCATCGTCTATAACGATGCTTCGCCAGGCTCCATTGTAGCTCCTGACTGTTACATCGCGTTCGGAGTAGATGCCAGACTTCTTGAGAGAACCAAGCGGAGTTATCGCATATCTGAGTGGGGCAAGCCGCCTGATGTGGTGATAGAGGTAGCTTCTGAAAGCACAGCGAAAAACGACTTAGATGGCAAGCGCAGACTGTATGAACAGATAGGAATACCGGAATACTGGCGCTTTGACGGTCTGGGGGGCGAGTTCTATGGGAGTCCGATAATTGGTGAACGTCTTCTGGATGGCAAGTATCAACCCTGCAGTGTACATACTTCCGAAGACGGTAATGTATGGCATCACAGTGAGCTATTAGGCTTAGACTTCTGCTGGCAGGAAGCCGCAGATGGCTATGGCCGCCTTCGTGTGCAAGATGCTGATACCGGCGAATGGCTGAACTTTCTCGATGAGGAAAGGGAAGCGCGACTATCGGCCGAGAAGGCGCGGGAAGTGGCAGAAGATGCGCGGGAAGCGGCAGAGGACGCACGATTAGCGGCAGAAGCGCGAGCTGCGGAACTTGAAGCCGAACTTAGGCGGCTGCGCGGTGAGTAATGCAGGCTTATTGCTGCAACCGAGGCGCATAGATTTGTGGAGGATAGAAGATGGCAACGACAACCACTGTCGCGTGGTATGACCTGATACCGGAAGTGCCAGAACTGCCGGAGGACGCTTTGCAGCAAGACGATACTATAATGCATCTGTTCAGCGTTCTCACTGCTCGATACTCTGATAACGCCTATGTGCTGGTCTCCGGACAGACTAACGTCATCTACAACTCTGCTGTGCCCGGCTCTTTCGTCTCGCCTGACTGCTATGTAGTCTTCGGAGTGGATGTGGATCTTATACGACGGGAACGCCGCAGTTACCGCATTGATGAGTGGGGCGTTGCCCCAGCCTTTGTAGCAGAGGTTGCCTCTGCAAGTACGGCCGGCAGGGATTTGGGTGATAAACGCAGGATCTATGCACGGATGGGCGCACAGGAATACTGGCGTTTCGATAAGGCAGGTGAACACTACGGCGAACCTTTAGCAGGTGAGCGGCTCATAGACGGCGAATATCAGCCGTGCGAGCGTTATGAGGATGAGACTGGAGTGGTGTGGCAGCGCAGTGAGGCATTGGGAGTGGACTTCTGCTGGGGATTGGATGAGCAGGGACATACCGGCTTTCAGATGCGAGACACCGCTACAGGCAGATGGCTGAACACGCTGGCTGAAGCAGAGCGCAGAATCGAAGCAGAGCGCGACGCACGTCAGGCGGCAGAAGCGCGTGTCGCGGAACTGGAAGCGAAAATCAGGCGGCTGCGCGGTGAGTAATGCAAGCTCGGCAGCGCTCACTCTGAGATATAATTCTTATTCTTTGCGGTGCGCAATATACGAATAAGGCAGCAGGCGCACAGCATAGTGAATCCCGGCGACCGGAGTATATGTTCCAATATGGAGCTTGCAGATTAATACCGCGTTCGGCCAGCTCGGTTTTGAGTTTCGGACTCCAGTAGTTTCGATCGCCGAGTATGGTTCCTTGCCGTCCGAAGACCAACTCAGGCACGACTGCCGTTTGGTGAACGCAAGCAGGAGCGACGGCGAAGCTGTCGATGACACCGGGCTAATGAGCGCGCACACGAAAGCCATAGAAGGTCTGACGCAGCAGTGTATTGTACCCGAAGTCGCCCTCACCTCTGAAGCGCCGACATCTGTATGCGCGCGAACTGATAGACAGGAAGCGGGAAGAGTGTCCACCAGTTTCAGCGAGGGGTCAGGCATCGCCTGCTCAGGCAGGTGCTGCCATATCATCTCCTTCACAGCGCACAAGTTAGCTGCCTGACGAATGTTATGCGATGTATTCTCCCAATCGCCGGGAGTAGCGCAAACTAAAAGCGCTCACGTTAGAGGAAGGTGAGCGCCGATAACGGGAATCCGATATCCACTGCTATAATGATACTAATGCACATGCGGTCAAGATTTGTCTGCCGCCTAGCATACTCCGGTGTACCCGTTCATCATATCATCATGCGCCGCCGCCAGACGCCGCACTCCCTCCGTCAACAGATCCGGCTCGTATAGAGCGAAGCTCAGGCGTATGGCGTTTTCGAATGCGCCGTTTGCGGAGAACGCCGTTCCCGGACGGTATGATACGCCGCGCTCCTGTGCCAGGGGCAACAGCATGTCCGTGTTCGTACCGTCGTTGAATGTGAGCCAGAAGAAGTATCCGCCGCCGGGCGATGTGAAGTTAACCGAGTCGCCAAGGTATTCCCGCAGTGCGGCGCTCATTGTGCTCACGCGCTCGCTGTAAGTGCGACGCAGGTGTGCGATGTTGTCTTGAAGCATACCTTGTTCTAAGATGGCGTGAACCAGCGTGGATGTGAAGTGATTCAGTCCGCCGCCACTAACCGTCAGCCCTGCATTGCTGAAGAGTCGTATTATCGAAGGTCGCGTATGTGCCCAACCTACACGCAGCCCAGGCGCGAGTATTTTCGAAAAAGAGCCTAACGACACTACATATCCTTCTTCGGAATTATCAAAATTTGCTATCGGAGGCGGAGGCGGTTCACCATAATGAAGAAGTTGATACACCTCATCTGCCAGTATGAGGAATCCGTGTCGCTGAGCAAGCTCAACTAACTTTCGCCGTCGATCGGCTGGAAGCACGCTGCCGCTTGGGTTCTGATACGTCGGGATGACATATAACAACTTGGGATGCGGAACATCCGGAGTATTCAGCATCGCTTCGAGCGCGTCAGTTCGCAGCCCATCGCTGTCGGTGGGAACACCTACGACATTTAACCCATGGTCTTCGAATATGTTCTGTATGAGATAGTAGGTAGGTTCTTCGACGAATACGTAGTCGCCGGTTTGTGTGAACAAAGTAGTGGCCAAATCAATTGCTTGTGATGCTCCGGCTGTGAGGAAGAGTTCGCTGGGCGTAACTTCCGATGCGTATCCTTCCTGATTGGACAGGAATTCAGAGAGCGAGCGCAGCAGTGGTCCATATCCCTGTGTCGCGCCATATTGAAGAGGGATAGGGACGCCGTCAGAGAATAATACGCTTTCAGCTGCGCGGCGCAGAGTATCGACAGGGTGCAGTCGCTCAGATGGGTGTCCCCAACCTAGATCGATGACACCTTCCGGTACTGAAATTAGCAATGACGGCAGCAAAGAGTCAACTCCTGTGAATACTATGGGACGGGCTCAAGTCCCGCCTCACGGCGAGCGTCGTTTATGTGTTCTCGCAGACGCATCTCCAGCGGCGCAATCTCGTGGCCTATGTCGGCGAGCATACGGCTGTTGTCAACGAGATAGATGTGCGGCACGCGTCGCTCCCCGGTGGTTATCCGCGCGTTTGGAATAATACGCTGAACGATGTCTGCCATGTCGCCCACGCTGCACAAGTGCCCGCCACTGATATAGACAGGATGGTTCAGTTTCTCGGCAAGCGCGGTACGAACGAAAATTTGCGCGGCATCCTCAGCATGGATCATCGGAGAAAGCTCATCGCGATGGAAGGGGAGCTCTATCGGCTTACCAACCGCCGGTAAGGACACCATCAGACCGCCAATCATGCCCGTCATGCCTGTAACACGCCCATGCCCGAATACGGTGCAGATGCGTATTCCGCGCAGGTCGAGTCCGTACAAGTCGCGATAGCGGGCTGCGGCGAAGTCGTTTGCCGCTTTGGTCATGCCGTACACATTGGCAGGCGCGGGTAGATCGTCTTCGTTGACCGGTTTGTCTCCGAATGTTTCTTGTACGCCATATACTGCGATGGAACTTGCATATACGACACGCTTGATTCCGCACCAGCGCGCGGCTTCGAACACATTGTTCGTGCCGAAGATGTTTACCTGCATGCCAAAGTGAGGACGATCTTCAGTATCCGGCGGGAGCAGGGCTGCCATGTGGATAATTCTGCTTACACTGTGAGCGTTGCATGCTTCCAGTATCTGGGGCAGCTGCGTAACATCGCCGCGGTAGTATGCCACGCCGTCTTGCTGTTCGGGCGGCGGCGCTAGATCGAAGCAGACGACATTTTCGCCGCGCTGGGCGAGTTCGCGCACGATACGCCTTCCGATGAAACCTGTGCCGCCGGTAACCATTACTGTCATAAGGTTTTGTCCTTTTCTGAATAAAATCAGCCAAAAGTTATTGATACTGACCTGTGAATCAGGAGAAACATCACATAAATGAGCACGAACATAAGCACTCCAAGAATTGTTATGGCAGCGCCTTTCAAATTGTGAGTTGCCCAAAAAGTCAAAACTCCACCAAGCAGACTAAAGAAAGTGCCAAGAAGTAGAATTGCGGAAAAAAAAGAAAGCGTCATAACGCACTCTCCACATATACAAACAGATATCTATGCGGGAAGAAAAACACTGAGAAATAGTCCAAATCCTATGCACAGGTATATGATAGCGATTGCTATAACAGGAAACGATGTAAGTTGTCTATCTAGTTCATCGCTGTACTGCGCTACTTCCATAGAGAAATCAATATCGCTTTCAGATTGTGTACGTACCCGATTGTATAAGATGTTGAACAGATTAGACTGTCGCATAAAGTAATAATCCAAAAGTCCAAGAAACCCAATTACGAGCAGAGCGAAATCAACAAAAAGGAAGCGTACTTCAATTGAATACTGATTTTCTCTGAACAGCAGCACTAAGACACCACTAACTACTAACATAGCAATGCCCCTCATACGAAGAGAGTTGTTCACCGCTTGCTCTTTAGCCCTCTGAATCATTTCAAGATGTCGTATCTTGGCTTCCGTATCTTTCCGGTTTTTTCTGAACAGGGATACTAGGACCAGGACACCACTAACTACCATCATAGCAATGCCTCTCAATGCGAAGGGAGTTATTGGCTGCTTCGGTGATGGCGCTCCGGATCATTTCGAGATGCCGTATTTTGGCTTCCATACCTTTCCGTTTCTGTCGCAATACGGGCGTGTTACAGCGCCTGCCAGTAGCGGCATCCGTTGGAGCGGATGACTTTGCCTATGTGCTGCTGCGGGTGGAAGTGTCCTGCGGCGATAATATATTCTTCGTTTTCGGCGCGCTGCAGAAGGGCGTGGCGACTGCGGCGGCTGTCGGGCTTGCTGGTGTCAACGCCGGCGCACCAGTCTGGTTCTTGTATCTGCACACTGCTGTGTATGGCATCGCCGACTATCATCGCGCGTTCGCCCTGCGAGCTTATCAGGATCACTTGATGTCCCGGTGTGTGTCCGGGAGTGTCCAGCGTGGTCATCTCATCCGTGATTTGGTAGCCCTCATCCACCAGTTCCATGAGACCGAGCTGCTCAAGGGGAAGCACGCTGTCGCGCACTTGCGGTGCTTCAGATAGATGCTGAGGCTGTGTGAAATGTTCCCAATCAAGGCGTGGCACGAGATAGCGCGCGTTGGGGAAGTACGGCTTCGGAGTGTCGCCGCTGTGGTCGATGTTCCATCCCACATGGTCGGCGTGCAAATGGGTGTGGGTTACGATGTCGATGTCTTCCGGATTCGCGCCCTGCGCACGGATAGCATTTAGCAGATTACCTGTACGATTTCCACGGTCAAGATGGGGGCCTGGACCCATGCCAGTGTCCACCATCACGGTTTTGCCCATAGAACGTACGAAGAAGTGGCCATAGTAGAGTTGTATCTGCCCGTCTTCCAGTATGTCTTGGTATGGCTCCCAGTCGGCGGAAGTTATACCCTCAAAGAACGCATCCGGCGGTCGCGGAGGCGGTACCATGTCCAGAGCAAACACAATCTCAGCGTTACCTACTCTGATTCTGTCTGTCATAGTTATCGTTCCTTCACTAATTAAGTCAGTCGGTCAGTGGTGCCTATCAATACACTGACCGACTGACTGACATATTTGTCTATGGCTTGGGGTTTTCCATTAATATGGTTACGCCCATATCGATGTACTTGCTGCGTAGGGCGGGGTCGTAGCTGCGGAAAGATACTCGGGTAGTGCTGCCTTCAAGCTGCTTGAGTACATGCTTTACGCAGTCATCGACAGTTTGGAATGGGTGCTTCGGGTGCTTTTCTATATCGCCGAGAAGGTCATTGGGTCCCCAGGTGAGGCAGTCCACGCCTTCCATAGCGAGTAAGCGCGCGTTGCTCGTCGCCTGAATGGACTCCATTTGCAGACATAGCCAGCCATGGCTGTTCCACCATTCGGCGTACTCAAGCCTGTCTTCGCGCCCTTGCACTTTCCAGCGTGCCGCTCCTCCCCAGCTTCGCTTGCCGAACTGCGGGTAGTAAAAATAGTCCACAGCTTCTTGTGCGACGCTTAATTCTTCCACCTGCGGCACTTCGATGCCTGCCGGACCTAAGTCGAGCAGGTTGCCGATGAGGTATGCCTGGCGCGTGTGCTTTATACGGAACTGCACCGGGATGTCGAGTTCGGCTGCATATCCACAGAACTGCACCAAAGTCTCTTCATTGAACGCCGAGTGCTGGCTGTCGGTGTGGATGAATGCATAATCGTCCTTGCCGAGAGTGTCCTCCATCTCACTCTTGGTGGCAGTAAGCGGCGCCGAGACACCGATGAGTATCTCACCATCGCGTATTCGCTGCTTCATGTCTTCGCTGTTTGGCATGTTTTGCCCTCCGTCGTTGATTTGTGATTTGCATATCATATCAGACGAACTGTCGATATGGACGGCGGCTCACAGGATTAATCAGCGCTTGGGTATTTCGAAGTACGGAAACGAGGGCGAAGGGGATTATTTCTCGCGGAGGGCTGCGAACACTAGGGACGCCCAGCCTGCCATAAGGCTGATGCCGCCGATTGGGGCGATTGCTCCGAAGACGCCTATTCCGCTCAGCGCTAGGATGTATAGGCTGCCGCTGAATAGCAGCGTGCCCAGCACAAAGAGTGCGGCGGCTAACGCGATCATGCGCGTGTGCCAGCGCATTGAGAGCAAGCCCGTCGCCAGAAGTGAGAGCGCGTGGTACATCTGGAAACGGGCAGCAGTCTCGAAGGTGCGGAGTGCGTCTGTATCCAGAATATCGCGGAGTGCGTGTGTGCCTGCTGCGCCTGCGACAACTGACAGCAAGCCAAAGACGGCAGCGACGGCGATTATAAGTTTGGTCATGTCATCTCACTGTTATTCTGTTACGGCAATCTGCGTGAACGCGCTCGCAGAATGAACGCTGCTGCTACTAGCACGCCGAAGAAATATCATTGCGCGCAACATAAATCCGTCTCTTCCATGTTAACGATTAGTGCGGCACGAACTTGACACGACCACGCCTTGCGTTCAAAATCTCTGACAGGATATTAGCAGTATTTGATTGATTTACAAGTAATTGTATCAAACACAGAAATTGACGGCGCTGAAAGGAATGAAGATATGACTATGATGCCGGCGGCGGTGGCTACGGACCTGAGGGAGCTGCGGTGTGAAGAAGTGCCGATACCCGTGATGGAGCCGGGGCATGCGTTGGTGCGAACGATGCTGGGTTCTATATGCGGCAGCGATCTGCACATTGTGTACATGGGCTGGAACGCATACGAGTTTCCGCTGCCGCCCGGCTATCCTGGGCATGAAGGCGTGGGCGAGGTTGTTGATCCTGGGGATACTTCGTTCGCTGAGGGCGATCTCGTTTTGACTGCGCCTAACATTTGGAAGTCCAAGGTATTCGCAGGCTACCAGATGATAGAGGAGCAGTTTTTGTTGAAACTGCCGGACGGCGTGCCACCGGCGCATCTTCTGATGGCGCAGCAACTGGGTACGGTGGTTTTCGGGGCACGCAAGCTTCCGCCGCTTCTGGGTAAGACGGTCGCAGTGCTGGGACAAGGTTCGGTGGGGCTGTTCCATGACTTCATGCTGCGTCGGCTTGGTGCGCATCGTATCATCGCCGTAGAGCCTGTGGAGGCTCGGCGTGAGCATGGCAGGCGCATGGGCGTTGATCACGCCATCGATGTTACCGGTAATCGCGCCATCGACGCTGTGCTAGACTTGACTGACGGTGAAGGCGCCGATGTGATAATCGAGGCGTGCGGCAGCGTGGAAACACTGAATCAGTCTTTGAAAATGGTGAAGCCGTTGGGCAGAATTGCCGTGTTCGGACTGCCGCCCACTATGGAAAGGATACCTTTCGACTGGGATACTTTTTTCCGCAAGCGAATAGACATGCATTCCACATTTGGCGCGCAGGACGAGCCCGGGCTGCCGGCGTTCCAGCTAGCGGTCGATTTCATTACGAAAGGCGAGATAGACATGGAGCCTTTCGTAACGCATCAGTACCCGGTGCATCGTGTGCAAGAGGCGTTTGATCTTGCTGAGTCGCGCGAGGACGGCGCGCTGAAAGTGTCGCTGACCTTCTAGCAAACCGGCGTTCGCAAGGGTAATTATAATTACCCGCCAGTGCCTTTGAATATCCTGATGCCCATGGATGCGGCTAGTACGGGGAACGCCACATCTATGATAATCCAGGCGAGGTTAACGGCATCCTGTCCTATGGCGGTGAAGTTGGGATTCAGCAGGTTGAACCAGCTCCAGAAGAAGAGGATGCCTAAGGACGCGAAGCCGTAGAAGAGCGTACTGGCGGCGAGCCTATCCCATGTGACGCCGCCTTCTGCATCAACGGCGCGCTTCCGCAGGAAACTCAGGATTATTCCCACTATGATGCCAAGTGCTGTGAGGGGATTGATGAGCGCCCAGACCCCCTCGTTGTACCCACTGCCGGTCTGTGCGCTGTTGAAGTACAACGGCTCTATGATAGTGTGAATTGCGACGATTGCAGCAATTACGACTAATGCTATACCGATGATTCGGGTGATGCTATCCATACGAGGCGTTTCCTTTCATCTAACATCTTCGCTCTGCTTTTGCAGTCTCGATAAGACGCGCTAGTCATTGTTTTCGCCGCGCCACAGGTATATACCCTGTGCGCCCGCAATCAGAGGGAACACTGTGTCCAGCACAATCCATACTAGCCCGCGCTTAATGTCGTCTTGGTACACATCGCCGCCGGCTAGTCTGTTGAACCAGTTCCATAAGAACAGAAGCGTTACTCCCATGAAGGCGTAAAAGAGCACATTGGCTTCCAAATACTCGCGTGTAACCGAATTGTCCAGTCCCCTTCGCTCAAGGTCTCGCTTGCGGGTAATGGCAAACACCAAACCAAGCACTATGCCCACTACCATTATGTAGTTAATCCACCGCCAGTATTCGCCCGGGAACAGAGCAATTCCTATTTCAGAAGCTACAAAGTAGAAACCGACAAATCCTGCCATAGCAATCAAAATTGCCCCAACTGTGCGCTTCATATCCATGCTGCTATCCTTTCAGTCGATCTTTTGCAATGTGATTGCGAGCAGATGCAAGCTATCGTTGAAGTGCGTTTTTGAAGCAATTTGCAGTAAAAGTAAATAGCCCTTAAATTACGCTTACGCTGCTCATCGCGCACCTGTCGTTCAGTAACTTCTACATCTACATATCTTGATCGCTATTCTTGGTAGCGTGGATGCCAGCCGGGACCTGCCCATGTGGTTATTTTGCGCGGGGAGATGCGAATGTATGCACGCGGCATGTGTTTGGTCTCTTCGTAGTATTGCGTCCCCTCTTCTTCGCCCCGGTAACGCACAGCCCAGTGCTTCCAGTCTCCCATCCACGCGGCGTCAACAATTTCTGCCGTTCCTTCGACAACGACGCGAATGTATGGCGCATCACAGGTATCTATGCAGAAAGATACGCGCTCGTCGTTGCGAATGTGCGCTACCCACGCCGCCGTGCGCCTGCCCGCCACATAGAACGCCTCACCATCGTAGTCGTACCAAATGGGGGTAACATAGGGCCAGCCTTCTGATGTCAGTGTTCCGAGCTTCATCAGATTGGCCCCGGTAGTCAGGAAATCGTGCATTTGTCGCTTGTTCAGTTGAGGCATAATATACTCCTTGAATAATTGAGCGGTCAAACTTCAGTATATCACTGCGTTGTTGTGCTGCGAACTGGCTGATATCAACGGTATGGCGTATGGCGCATGAAAGGCAACTTGTATGAGAAAGGGGTAGTACGATGAGTGAAATGTATGAATTGAGCGTGTTTGAGGCAGCTGAGTCGATACGAAGTGGAGCGATTTCTGCGGCAGAACTGATGGAGGCGTTATTAGAACGGTGCGATGCGTTGGACAATGATTTGAAGGTATGGGTTACTCTGGATGGGGATGCGGCGCTTAAGGCAGCCCGAGATCGTGATAGGGAGCTTGCAGCCGAAGGACCGCGGGGTGCACTGCACGGCGTGCCTGTGGGTATCAAGGACATATATTATACGCGCGGGATGCTGACGACCTGCTGCTCTCCCATATTTGCGGACTTCGTGCCTGACTACGATGCGACCAGTGTGGCGCTGCTGAAACGGGCAGGGGCGATCATAATGGGCAAGACGGTTACGACCGAGTTCGCATGCGGCGATCCATCGCCTACCGTGAATCCGTGGAACGCGGCGCACACCCCGGGAGGATCTAGCAGCGGTTCGGCAGTCGGGGCAGCCGCGCGAATGTTTCCGGCGTCGCTTGGGACGCAAACCGGAGGCTCCGTGCTGCGTCCGGCGGCGTATAACGGTGTGGTCGGTTTCAAGCCCACATTCGGACGCATCAGCAGACATGGCGTATATCCGGTAGCAGAGTCGCTGGATACGGTGGGCACCTTCACGCACAGCGTTCGGGACGCCGCTCTGATGCTGAATGCGCTTGCGGGGCATGACATCAAAGACCCGGATTCCTCACGGTACGCAACTTCGGACTATTCACCATCATCACTGCGAACCTCAAATCCACCGCGCATTGGTGTGGTGTCCCAGTTCTTCATGGAGCAGTGCGAAGATGAGGTGCGTGAGCATACCGTTAGTATCATAGAGTTGCTGCGCAGCACCGGCGCAGTCGTTGACGAGGTGGAGCTGCCGTCTGACTTCGATGCGCTGCTGTTAGAGCATCGCACGCTGATGGCGGTGGAGGGAGCGCAGGTGCATGAACGCGACTTCGCCGTCAGACCGCACGATTATTCGCCGAATGTGCGTGGTGTGATTGAGCAAGGAATTGCCACATCTGCGCTGACATACTTGAAAGCAAAGCAGTATCAGCGCCAATTCAAGAATGATGTGCTTGCGGCGCTTCAAGGTTACGATGCGCTGCTGATGCCGTCCACTCCCTCGCAAGCGCCCGCAAGCCTAGAAACCACAGGTGATCCGAAGTTTCAGGCGCCGTGGACTTTCGGAGGTTTCCCGGAAATTACGATTCCTTCCGGGATGAGCGCGAATGGATTGCCGCTGGGCATACAGCTAGTCGCAGGGCATTTCGACGAAGGAGGACTGCTTGCGGCTGCTGCATGGTGTGAAAACGTTCTGCAAGTGGATTTAGGCATGCCGCCTATCGACTAGGGGAATACTCGGCAAGATGCTGTCGCAGGAGAACACGGGCGCGGTGCAAACGGGATTTCAGCGAAGAAACGGTGATGTTCAGCACTTCGGCAGCTTCGGAGCCGGACAGCCCGAAGACGTCTCGAAGCACAACGGCGGCGCGCAGTTCGGGCTGGAGTAGCGCGATGCCTTCCTGTATCTTCTCGCCCATCTCAGAAATCATTGCGGAGGGCTCGGGCGAGTTGTCCCAGCTCGGCACATCGAGGTTCTCTATACCGACCCATCTCAGGTTTCGTGCGCGCTTTTCGCGGCGAAGGCGCATCAGTGCGGCGTTCACGGTGATGCGATACAGCCATGTCGTAACGCGGGATTCGCCGCGAAACCGCTCGAACGCGCGGTATGCTGATAGAAAGGCATCCTGCGCGACTTCTTCAGCGTCGTGCGGGTTGCCCATCATCTTGTAGGCGACGTTATACACGAAGCTTGCGTACATCTCAACGATGTCGTCAAACTCCATTCGCGCCGCTTCGTTCGCTTCTGATTCGTCTCGGTGGGTCATGGCTTACTGCTCATGCATCCAATTGTAAGCCAGAGCATCAGATAAGTAAAAGCCTACTGGCTTGTATGATACAGGATTGCTGATATACTTGTATTCAATATCTGATATTAAGCGCTGGACAAAGAAAATAGATATGTCTTTGAGATCCCGCATATTTGGTCTGCTTGGGCGTCTGCTTGGGCGTGTTAAGTTGCCCCAACCCTGCGAAGAAGCACGCAATCATTCGTCAGATTACATCGACGGCGAACTTGATCCCGTGCTGGAGCAGAAGGTTCGCGCTCATATAAGCATCTGCCCGCTGTGCGAGGCATTTTTCCGTACCCTGCGCGAGACGATAGCCGCATTGCGCGCCATGCCTACGCAGACCGTGCCAGCGGGTTTCGCTGATCGGGTGAAGAATAACCTTCGCAGTGAGTAATCCGCAGTTGTTTCCGCCATATCCTTGCCTCAATGTATCTTGTCCAACATAAGGGAGAATAGACTTAAACCCCTATGAAGATAGCCGTTTGTATTAAACAGGTACCGGTCGTTTCACTGCTGAAGTTCGACAATGAAACTCGGCGTGTGGTGCGCGATGGAGTGCCGAGCGAAGTGAATCCGTTTGATGTGCTGGGCATGTCTCTTGCCGTCAATCTGAAGCAGGCGCATGGCGCGGAAGTCGCAGTCTATACGATGGGGCCTCCACAGGCGCGAGATGCGCTCGTGCAATGCCTCGCTATGGGCGCAGACCGCGCAGTGCATCTCAATGACAGGGCGTTTGCGGGCAGCGACACTCTGGCAACTGCCAGGGCGCTTTCGATGGCGCTTGCATTGGACGAATATGACCTGATTATCTGCGGACGCAACAGCGTTGATGCGGAGACCGGGCAAGTGGGGGCAGAGATAGCAGAGATGCTTGACTTGCCTCAGGTGAGCGGTGTGCGCCATCTCGAACTGGATGTATCGGCCGACGATGGCGTGGCATTGAAGGCAGAACGCATTACTGACGAAGGCCATGATGTGGTGCGCTGTGCACTGCCCGCGCTCATCATGGTTACGGAAGATGTTGCGCCGGAGATATATCCAAGACGCGCAGAGCGGCAGGCGGCGTTGGAAAAGCCCATTGCTGCTCTCACTGCGGCCGACCTCACTGATGATGCATCCATATTTGGCATAGAGGGTTCGCCGACATGGGTGAGTGAAATATACTCCATCGAACCGCAGCGCGAACGCATCGTAGTGCGGGATAAACCGGCGGACGAAGCGGTTACGGAGTTGATGGCGTATCTTGGTGAGCGCGGTGTGTTTGACGGCAGCACGGACAGAACTGATGCCGTCTCTGAGCGCGGCGCGCGGCGCGAGCGTGGATCCGTTGGGGCTGTATGGGTGGTGGCTGAACCCATGGGCGGCAGGCTGCGTCCGATTACACTGGAGCTGCTTGGGCGTGCTTGCGGGATTGCCGATACGCTGAACACTTGCGTAGAGGCTGTGCTGCTTGGAGATGATGTCGAGCACCATGCCGACACGCTGACGGCATACGGAGCCGACAGCGTGCTGATGGCGCAGGGCGAGCGGCTCGCGAGTTATGATGTGTCTATGTACACCGATGTGCTGGCGACGGAGGCGCGTGAACATCAGCCTTATGCGATACTCATTGGCTCGACAGTGATGGGCAGAGAGATTGCTGCGCGACTTGCGGGCAGGCTGTCGCTGGGATTAACGGGAGACTGTATAGGGCTGGAAGTGGACGAAGAGGGGCGGTTAGTGCAGCTGAAGCCCGCATTTGGCGGAAACATTGTTGCGCCGATACTCTCGAATACACTGCCATATATGGCGACGGTGCGTCCGGGACTTCTGACGCCGGTTGCGCCTGACGATCGCATAGAGACTGTGGTGCGTCATATACCGATGGATGTTCTGAGCGCCCCCCGCGTGCAGATGCTTGAGCACGTGGTGGACGAAGCGGCAGAAGGCGCAGAACTTGACAGCGCGGATACAATAGTGGGGGTGGGCAAAGGTATCGGAGGCCCTCAGAACCTTGCAATACTGAGGAACCTTGCTGATGCTCTGGGCGCGCCACTGGGAGCAACTCGGGATGTTACCGAGCTGGGCTGGCTGCCGCGCCAATATCAAATTGGACTGTCGGGTAAGTCGGTGTCGCCTAACTTGTATATTGCAGTGGCGCTGAGCGGTGTGTTTAATCACACGGTAGGAATTGGGAAGGCGGGGACAGTCGTTGCAATCAACAGCAGCGCGCGTGCGCCGATATTCCAAGCGGCGGACTTTGGAATAGTGGGAGATTATGCCAAGATTGTGCCGGAGTTCATTAAGGCGCTGGAAGGACGCCCTTAATATTTACATGAATATACATGACACAGGCATAACATACAGGATTGACGAAGTATGATACATTGGCTTCTAGTCTCCTGTTTAGCGAGGGGATAGGGTTAATTGGCAGTGCCTCAGATTGAAATATGAAAATACGCAGCCGTCAATGATGCAGTGAAAATTTCAATCTGAGGCAGTATCGGTTAATTCTGCCGAACTATCCGAAAATGGATAAAATTGATGGTATATATTACGAGAAAGGGGAGAACTATGGCAGACACTACTACGGTTACGGCGCGCAAGAACGGTCCTTACCTTGTACAGGGCGGGATAAAACTGGTTGATGCAGACGGCAACGAGATTTCGACTGATGAGGACATGGTGTTCCTATGTCGTTGCGGAGAGTCGTCGAATAAGCCTTTCTGCGATGGGACGCACCGTCAGGTCGGGTTTGAAGCATAAATAAAGCAATTGACCGTCGGTATCGACGTCTATCACGTTTCACGGGGACTGTTCTTATTTTTGTTGAATAGTGCAACGTGTTGAAAAAAAACGAGGACCTCATTGGATTGTGTACTTCCAATTCTATGGGGTTCTCGCTATAGATGTGTGGATCTGGACAGCGGTATATGAGGAGACTTACGGAAGCAGGTGGGTGGACTTTGAGGTAGGAAACAGGGCGGAAGAGACCTTCTTGCGGTTGTACGAGAGGCTGCCGGAAGCTGAGAGATACCGGACAGACAAGTATGGAGTATATGTAGGATGGCTGCCTAGGAACAAGCATGTAGCCAAGAAGGGAGGGGAGGTAAACTGGAATGAGGGATTGCATTCAGTATGGAGGGGGAAGTTAAACAGGCTGTACAGAAGAACAAAGAGATACTCCAAGAGTGAGGAAATGTTGAGGGATTCGATAGCGTTAGTGTGCTATCGGAAGTATCTCAAATCCAATAACACCATATAGTGGCAATACCCACGCACCATAATTGTTGACAATCATTATTCCATCGCGCTAATATCATCTACAGCAGTGATACATCACAGGCATTGAATAGGAGTAGTAAGTTCTTCAGCGAAGTTCCAGAGAACCGGGTTAGGTGAGAGCCGGCGCTAGCGCAGGGAACCGAATGGACCTATGAGCCGCCATCCGAAAGTTTTCGTGCAGGCTTTGTTATTACTTGCTTTGTGGCTTACTTCTGTTTTCGCAGGACTGAGAGCAAGCAAGAACTGCTTACACAGACGAGTAGGCGTGGCCGGAGCGGGCACCGTTACCATAGCCCAGGGTATCGATCACGCACCATAGCGTTTTCCGTACTTAATAACGAGGTCGCATGCGCTAATGCCCCTACGGAGCGCGGCGGCAAATTAGGGTGGCACCACGGTTTATTAACCCGTCCCTTTTGAGGACGGGTTTTTTTGTTGCCATCTTTCATAACAGGAGGTAATTGCACGATGAAACTCATCGGCGCACCATTCTGGCGAAATTATAGTTGAACACTGATTTTCAAGAACTTCAATGAGGTTTGCTTTAATATGACAGCACAAATATATAAAGATATTGCCCAGCCGCACACCATTGAAAAGAGACGAGTGTTTAGCGGTATTCAGCCGTCCGGTGAGGTGCAGCTCGGCAATTACTTAGGAGCTATAAAAGGATGGGTCGAGCGACAAGAAGAAAAGGTGAACTTCTTCTGCCTGGTTGACCTACACGCTATCACGGTATATCAGGATCCGGATGAGCTGCGCAGCCAAACGCGCTCCTTGGCGGCTGTGCTCTTCGCTGCCGGTCTTCACCCTGACAAAAGTACCGTGTTCGTTCAGAGCCATGTGGCGGCGCACGCCGAGTCCTGCTGGGTACTAAACTGCGTAACTCCAATGGGATGGCTGGAGCGCATGACGCAATTCAAGGACAAGTCCTCGCGACAGGAAAGCGTGTCCGCAGGCTTGTTCGACTATCCTGTCTTGATGGCAGGGGACATCCTGCTGTACGACTCCCATGAAGTGCCGGTCGGCGACGACCAGCGTCAGCATGTCGAGCTGGCGCGCGACATCGCCATACGCTTCAACCACATCTATGGCGAAACTTTCGTCGTGCCGGAGCCAATGATACCGGATATTGGCGCGCGAGTTATGGGAATGAATGACCCCACCGTCAAGATGTCCAAGAGCTACGCTCACATACGCGGACACGCAGTCCGTATGCTCGACGACCCTAAAGAGATCGAGCGCACAATCAAGCGCGCAGTAACAGACTCCAGAAACGAGATTGCATTCTCCGATGATCCTGAAAAGGCGGGAGTCAACAATCTGCTCGGCATCTACAAGGTAATCACAAACAAGTCTCAGCGCGAAGTGATTGCCGACTTTGCAGACGCGCGCGGCTACGGCGATCTGAAGTCGCGTGTATCAGAAGTGGTCATAGACGCGCTGACGCCAATCCAGAAGCGCTACTATGAGTTCATGAATGACCCTGCGGAGCTAGACCGCATGCTCGCCAAGGGCGCCGAAGACGCTGCCGCTGTCGCAACGCCCAAAATGGATGAAATAAAGCGGCGCGTAGGCTTTACTCTGCCGCAGTATAACTAACTAGACATCTTCCGGGCTGCGCTCAAGCACACACGCTTACGCAGCCCGAATTCGGAGGAATATAAACGATGTACTATCCGGATTTAGAGCAGGTGAAGGAGCTTGCCCATAAGGGCAATTTGATTCCCATCTGCCGCGAAGTGAATGCAGACCTAGACACTCCTGTGTCTGCATATCTGAAGGTGGCGCGCCCGCCTTACTCGTTCTTATTAGAAAGCATAGAAGGAGGTGAACGAATAGCGCGCTACAGCTTCATAGGCACAGAACCCGACTCGGTCATCAAGACAGGTCCCTCACAACAGTACGGTAAGGTTGACCCACTTAAACCGATAGAGCGGGAACTCGGTCAATTCAAGCTAATTGATGTACCCAACTTGCAGCGCTTCAATGGCGGTGCAGTCGGCTACCTTTCTTATGAATCGGTCAACTATTTTGAGACGCTGCCTTCTCCGGAAAGCGATGTGCTGGGTCTGCCTGAAGCAGTCTTTATGATAACCAAGACTTTTCTCGTCTTCGATCACTTGCAGCATAAAATCAGCGTCATAAGCCATGCTCACCTGAATGGAAATATCGAACAGGCTTACTCAGACGCAGTCAGCCGCATTGACGAGATAGTGAATCGGCTTGCTGCTCCCCTGTCAATGCCAGCGCCCAGCCACAGAACCGCAAGCCAGAAGCTGGCAACCACTTCAAACGTTACTCCACAAGAGTTCGGCGACATGGTGAATCACGTAAAGGAATACATCATCGCAGGTGATGTAATACAGACTGTCATTTCCCAGCGCCTCTCTCGACCGACCACCGCAGACCCGTTCCAGATATACCGTTCTCTTCGCGCCATCAACCCGTCCCCATACATGTATTTCCTCGAACTGGACGGCTTCCATATAGTAGGCGCATCGCCGGAGATGTTGGTGCAGGTAGAGAACGGCACTGTCGCAACCCATCCCATCGCGGGAACTCGCCCCAGAGGAGCAACCGAAGCCGAAGACAACGCCAACGAGCACGAGCTTCGCACTGACGAAAAAGAACGCGCAGAGCACATCATGCTAGTTGATCTGGGACGCAACGACATTGGGCGCGTCAGTGAACCGGGTACAGTGGAAGTTACACAGCTGATGGACGTGGAGCGTTACTCTCATGTGATGCACCTCGTATCACATGTTACCGGCAAGCTGCGCGAAGGATATACGAACTTCGATGCGCTGCGTGCCTGTTTCCCAGCAGGGACGGTTTCCGGCGCTCCCAAAATACGCGCCATGGAAATTATCGCCGAACTGGAGCCGGACAAGCGAGGTCCATACGCCGGCGCGGTTGGATATTTCGATCTGTCCGGGAATATGGATACGGCGATAGACATACGCACTCTTGTGATCAAAGACGGCATAGCGCACGCCCAAGCAGGCGGTGGGATTGTGTACGACAGCACACCGGACTTCGAATACAGGGAGACTTTGCACAAGGCTTCCGCGCTGATGAGGGCAATTGACGCCGCAGAAGAGGTCGGTCTTACACATGAGTAAACCCTGATACGCTCCGGACTAGGCGAATGAATTAGGCGCATAGGGCAAGAAGGGACAGCACAAGGACAATACATTGATACTTCTGATAGACAACTACGACAGCTTCACATATAACCTCTATCAATACCTTTGCGAACTGGGCGCAGAGGTCGAAGTTGTGCGCAACAACAAGACTACGATTGCCGACATTGAAGAGATGGCGCCGGAGAAGATAGTCATATCACCGGGGCCTTGCACTCCCAAGGAAGCGGGGATTTCCAACGATGTGATTTTGCACTTCGGAGAGCGCACCCCTACGCTGGGCGTGTGCCTCGGACACCAGTGTATCGGAGACGCGTACGGCGGCACGGTCGGAAGCGCCGGCGAGATAATGCACGGTAAGATGTCCCTCATACACCACGACGGGCTGGGCGTATTCAAGGGGCTGCCCAACCCATTCGAGGCGATACGCTACCATTCGCTTGCCGTGTATAAAGAAGACCTGCCCGCAGATTTAGAAGTTACTGCTTGGACGGACCAAGGTATAGTGATGGGCGTGCGGCACAAGCGAGACCCCGTGGAGGGCATCCAGTTCCACCCTGAGTCCATAATGACAAAAGTCGGACACGACTTGCTGCGAAATTTCCTTGAAATGTAAGGGAGGAGTTCATGATTAGGGAATCAATAGAGGCCGTCGTGAGTGGTGAGTCCCTGTCTATGGAAGACGCGGCAGACGTGATGAACGAGATTATGAGCGGGGAAGCAACACCGGCACAGTTCGGGGCGTTCGTTACGGCGCTTCGGCTGAAAGGTGAAACGGTGGACGAAATTGCGGGCATGGCGCAGGTTATGCGCGCCCATTCGCTGCATGTCAAGGTTAGCGGCGCGCTGGTTGATACATGCGGCACCGGCGGGGACGGCGCAGGCACCTTTAATGTATCCACAGCGGCGGCATTTGTGGCGGCAGGCGCAGGCGCGAAAGTCGCCAAGCACGGCAATCGCGCGATGTCTGGCTCATCTGGCAGTGCGGATGTGCTGGAAGCCTTAGGAGCTAAAATTGACCTGAGCCCGGAATCCGTTGCTCAGTGCATCGACGAAACAGGCTTCGGTTTCATGTTCGCACAGCGTTTCCATCCTTCGATGCGCTTCGCCGCAGGTCCCCGCCGCGAAATTGGCATACGCACGGTCTTCAACATATTAGGACCACTGACCAATCCGGCCGGAGCCAGCGCTCAAATAATAGGAGTTGCCGACCCTCTAACGGCTGCCAAGATGGCGGATGCGCTGGGCAAACTTGGGAGCAAGCGCGCTTTGGTGGTGCATGGCAATGACGGTTTGGACGAAATCACCATATCGAATTCAACTCGTATATGGGAGCTGAGAGACGGGTCGGTCAGCGAGTATGCCATATCGCCGGAAGAATTAAGCATCGACAGGGCGCTTCTCAGCGATATACAGGCATCAGACGCTGAACAGAGCGCACAGATACTGCGTGATGTTCTGGACTGCAAGAAGGGACCTGCGCTCAATATCGTGCTGATGAACGCCGCTGCCTCGCTGCTTGCCGCCGAAATTGTGAATACACTGCAAGAAGGCGTCGAGGCAGCAGCCAATTCGATTGCCAGTGGAAATGCCAAGAACAGGATGGATTCGTTTATTGCGCTGAGCCGGGAATTGGAGTGAATACAATTCACTACAGTTCGCAAGTAACACGACAATAAATGGCTGAATACCTTATGAAAAGGAAATTATGTCTGACATACTGCAAAGGATAGTCGATGTGAAGAGGCGCGAAGTCGAGCGTCTGAAGGCGGAAGTACCGATTACTGAACTTGAGAAGCGCATAGAAGCGCAGCAGCCCCCGTTAAATCTCGCGGGTGCACTGTTCGGTGAATCTGTGCGTATTATCGCGGAAGTAAAGAAGGCTTCTCCTTCTAAAGGTCTGCTTAGAGAAGACTTCGATCCACATTCGCTTGCCAAGACTTACGCGGATAATGGAGCGGCAGCCATTTCTGTGCTGACCAATACCGACCACTTCCAGGGGAGCATAGAGCACCTGAGCGCCGTACACGCGGTCGCCAATGCGCGGAAGATTCCGGTGCTGCGCAAGGAGTTCATATTCGACGAGTATCAGATATATGAGGCACGCGCTTACGGAGCCGACGCCATTTTGCTCATCGTCGCGATGCTGACAAAGGAGCGTTTGAAGGCGCTCATGGAACTGAGCCAAAAATTCTGGATGCAGTGTCTTGTAGAAGTACACGACGAAGACGAGCTGAGGGTCGCGCTTAGTGCCGGAGCCGAAATTATCGGTATCAACAACCGCGACCTGCGCACATTCATCACCGACCTCTCGGTTACCGAACGGCTGGCATCAAAAATCCCTTTCGGCAAGGTAATCGTGAGCGAGAGCGGAATAAGCGACCGCGAACATTTGCGGCGCATTAGATCAGCAGGAGCGCATGCGGCGCTTATCGGTGAGGCGCTGGTAACTGCGCCCGATGTAGGAGCAAAGCTAGGAGAGTTAGTGTGACAGAGTTCAAAATATGCGGACTGCGGACACTGGAGCATGCGCTTGCGGCGGCGGACGCGGGGGCTTCCATGCTGGGCTTTGTGTTTGTACCCGGAGTGCGCCGACAGGTATCAGTGGAACACGCGCAGAGCGTTATATTCCGAATACGCGAGATACGCGGCGCAAGCTGCCCGCGCATTGTGGGTCTGTTCGCAAACCAGCCTTTGCGCGAAGTGAACAGAACGGTGCAAGAGTGTGAGCTTGACTTCGCGCAGCTGTGCGGCTCTGAATCGCCGGACTATTGGGACAATGTGAACGCCTGGGTATTGCGCCAAGTTAAAGTCGATGACAGCCTGCCGCGAGAGACTGCAATATCGGACGCGCTGAGACAGGTGGAGGAAGTTTCCAACAGACTTCATATCACGCTTCTGGACAAGCGTATCGACGGTGCGCTTGGCGGCACAGGGCATACCTTCGACTGGGGCATAGCGTATGAGATTGCGCGACGGCATCCTGTTTTCCTCGCCGGCGGTCTTGCCCCTGACAACGTACAAGAGGCAATCGAAACTGTGCGCCCTTGGGGTGTGGATGTCTCAAGCGGCGTAGAAACCAAAGGCGATAAAGACAAAGCGAAAATAGCATCGTTTGGAGATGTAGTCAGAAGTATGGCGAATACTTGCGTCAAGCAGACTAACCCGTAGCCCGTAGCGTATCTCTGTACACGATGTTGCTTACTGCTTAAGCAAAGGAGTTGACGACATGACTGCGTCAGTGCGTGTAGATAATCCCCAGTTCGAGCGTCTCAAGGCGAGGCACCGCAGTGAACGGAGCTGCCAGCCGCAAAATCTGTCGCTGCGGCTGCATCGCGCACTGAGTTGGCTCGATCGCGCCGAGCAGGAATCAGAAGACTTTGACGCAGCATTCATATTTTACTGGATAGCGTTCAATGCTGCATACTCAGAAGATAACTCTGACGCTATAGAATCTACAGAGTCTGCAAACTTCCAAGCCTACTTCGTAAAAGCGCTGAGACTTGATACGGATAACAAGATATACAACGCGCTTTGGGAGAGGTTTTCTGGACCTGTGAGGCTGCTGTTGGATAACCGGTACGTGTTCAACCCGTTTTGGAAGCATCATAACGGCGTCCCTGGGTTTGCGAACTGGGAACGGAGGTTCAACACGGATAGATTACAGGTGAATGACGCCCTTGCTCGCTCAGACACAGAGACCATACTGGTTACGCTTTTCCAGCGGTTGTATGTGCTGCGAAACCAGCTCATTCACGGAGGCGCGACTTGGAATAGTAGTGTCAACCGTGGTCAGGTACGAGATGGCGCACGGATAATGGCTTTTCTTGTGCCCCTGTTCATCGAGCTGATGATGGATAATCCGCACAAGGACTGGGGCAAGCCGTATTATCCTGTGGTCGAGTCGTAGTCGCTCATCCAAGCAAATCTACTATAAATCTGCTCTTACCCGCTTCGTAACCGATGTAGAAGACACTTTAGGTCCCCAGCTTGGTATAACGGCGCACATAGTGCGCTCATCGCCGCCGGCGAATATGACCAGTATGTCATCAGGAACGGCAATAAACGGCAGCCAATGCTTTTCGTCTTCAGCCGTTACCTCTCCGCTCACTTCACCTGCGCGCTTTATATCGGCGAGCGTGCGCCCAATCTTCGGATGCAAAGCCTCGCGAATTTCCTGCTTGCTCCATCCGTCCCACACGCTGCTTTCGCCCGATATGACAATAGCGAGTTCGCCCTGACGCACGACCGCCGACTTGTCGTTAGTGGAACCTACGGTCGAGAGCGATGTACCTAGCGCGGACGCCACATCCGCAGCCGTGCTGAGTATGGTGTTTGGACTGCCGCTGGCTCGCACCTGCCGAGGCGATTCGCAGGCAAATACCGTAACCGCGCTCTCAGCGCGCTCGAAGCCGCGCTCCACATGCAAAGGATTCCAGTGTGTTTCAGTCTCTGCCTCAGCAATGCAATAACTGTACTTGCCCGGATGACCAAGAATACTGCGGTCGAACAGCCCCGGAATCGCAGCACAGGCGTTCATCAGAATGAGCCGCACTGCGCGTCCGATGGTCGCGTTGGCGCGGTTGCCCGGGCCAAACAGATTGTTGCGCGCATTAATGTTCAATTCTCGCGTCACGGGACCATTAACTATCACCATAATCCCCGATCCGCCTAGACTGGATGAAGGACCGACGAGGTTAAACTTTGGATCGAGCATCGCTTCGGCAGTCGCAAGCACCACAGGCATATACTCCGGCAGACAGCCCGCCATGACTGCGTTCGCCGCAATTTTTTCGACGCTTATCTCCCTGCGGCGCTCAGGAAGCTCGCCAACTATTTCGTGTGCAGGTCTGCCGCCCTTTTCGATAAACTGAGATACCCTCTGCTCCGTGGGCGGCACAACTGGCAGTCCGTCAGTCCATCCCAGTCGGTAAAGCTGCTCCATCGTCTCTATCGGGTCATCCCACTCTATATTCAGACCTGTAGTCTCCGTAGCCATATATGCCTCCCCTTGTGTCAAAATTAGAGAAGTTATTTCATTAATTCAGTTCGCCAGTATATCAGTTTGTCATCGGTTCGACCGCTGCCGCAAGTTGAACTTGACATGCTGGTTCACCTTAACTTAGGCTTTATCGCATCGGATAAACTTATGTAATAGGAGGGTTGCATTGGCTTATCACTTCGAACACATTCATCTAAAGGCGCCTGATCCTGAGAAGACCGCTAATTGGTATGTAAAGGCGTTCAATTTCGAAATCTTCAACGACCGCGGCGTGCGCCCAACCGGAGACAGATTCATAGAGTGCAAGATGGAAGACGGCACGATAGTACGCATATCCGGCGCCCGCACAGACGAAGAGATGGGTACGGGCGATGCTGATGCCCACTATGGTCTGGAGCACTTCGGCATAACGGTTGACGATATGGATGCGGAACTTGAACGACTTCTAGCGCTTGGCGCGGAACTCGCCGAAGGTCCAATTTCCAACCCAAACGGGCCTACTATCGCGTTCATCAAAGTACCCGATGACGTCCGAATTGAACTTCTTCAGCTTCCAAATTAGGTACGGAGTGAACTATTTTGACAAGAGAAGTCTTCTTTCCATACCCGAACAACAAGCCTGTGGGGTTTTCTCCGGCGACGCGTGTCGGGAATCAGGTGTTCGTCTCAGGGCAAGTAGCAACCAATGAGAACGGCGAGCTAGTCGGTATAGGCGACGCCCGGGCTCAGTCGGAGCAGTGCTTCAAAAATGTGGAAGCAGCGCTAACGGCAGGAGGCGCAAACTGGGACAATGTTACTAAGATAACCTGCTTTTTGGTGAACGCCGACGACTACCCTGCTTATGCCGCAGTGCGCAACGAGATATTCCCGGAGAACGGACCCGCAAGCAGCACAGTCATCGTAAGGGCATTGGTGCGCCCGGAAATGCTCGTAGAAATTGAAGCGTATGCGGTTATCGAGTGAGTGGTGGAATCGATATGTCCGAAGAATGTATATTCTGCAAGATACGAGACGGCGAAATCCCAAGCGAAAAGCTGCACAACGATGACGACTGTTTCGTAATACGCGATATTAATCCGCTCGCTCCAACGCACTTGCTGGTCATACCCACTCAGCATTTTGCTGAGCTGGCGGAGCTTGGTCCCGAACCGAATCCCGCTTTCGCCAGCATGTTCAGCGCGGCGAGAGCAATGGCGGAGAGCGAAGGCGTCGCGGAAAGCGGATACCGCCTAGTCATCAATCAGGGCAGAGACGGGGGACAGGAGGTGATGCACTTGCACATGCACCTCCTGGGTGGTAAGCCTCTGCGTGGTTTGGCTTGAGATAAGCCTATACAGGCATAGTTCGTCCGGTGTGCGCTCTACCGATTCGCGCCGCCTCCTCACCATCTCGTCCGCCGGAAGCGCAAACCATTACGCCTTCATCCAGCATCTCGGTTACATTTTCCGGGCTTACGCCGTTCAGAAAGTGCAGTCCGGCGTCACGGCAGGCTTGGAACACGCGCTCACGGGCTGCGGCAATCTCAGGCGGCATCGGGCTGGGCAAGGATTTATAGCCGTGAGACATACTCATATCGGAAGGTCCCCATTCGGCGAATCCGATGCCTGTAACCCTTGTGCTTAGCTCGCAGTTATGCAGCGCGCGCCTGTTCTCGATCTTCAGACCGAGCAACAGTTCGCCGTCTGGATTAAGCGGCCAAGGATCCGCCTTATCCAGATACTCGTCGGGAGATATGCCCCATATTGCCGATGCAGAAGCCTGACCGCCCGCTCCGCGTGTTCCTCTGCCAATGAGATCTCCCACACCAAGGTTCTGGAAAGTGTAACGGCAGGACTCCACGAATGCCCTCACAGCGCCCGGCGTCTCAGCGTTGCACAGCAGTATGCCGTGTACACCACGCGCCAAAATCTGGCGAAACTGCCACGCATTGTAACGAATAATCTCTTCGCTGCCTCCGTCAACAGGCACTTCTACGATAACTGCCGGAGTTCGATGTCCGCTATTCGTAGGACCGCCGTCAACCAGGCCTCGCATGAACCTGTCCAGCCCTGCCATGTCGAACGCTCCATGCTCCATGCCGATATTAATATAATCCGCCCAGGTCTGCGCCATCGACTTTCCGGCATCATAAGACAGGTCTGCGCCGGTGTGTCCGCCTGTATAATAGATAGGCTGTCCCTGCTCCAATAACTCAATTGCGCGATTGATCCGCTTTGGCATTCTTCGTGTTTCCCTTCTACAAGTTTCGGTTTAAGACGGACGTTGCCGGATAAGACGGCGTTCGACTCAAACAGGCATAGTCCTTCCTGTGATTTTACGTCCGATGCCTGCGCCTTCCTCGCCAACGCCCGAGAGTATCTTAACTCCGTCATCCATGAGCTTCTTCACTCTGTCATCTACGCTAATCGTGAAGTCATTCCAGCCGCATAGGAAAGCGAGCCCGGCGGCATCACACGCAGCCTTTACGCGCAGTCTGGCGGCGTCCATGTCGTCAGGATACGGCGGGTCGTGTGCGTCTGCGTAGCCAAAGGACAAACCCATATCCCCAGGTCCCCACTCAGCGAAGGCTATGCCGGGCACAGCCGCGCTTGCTTCGCAGTTGGCAAGTGCGCGCTTGTTCTCAAGCTTCAATCCAAGGAAAAGCTCGCCGTCCGGATTAAGCGGCCAGGGGTCGGCAATCTTCATATAATCTTCAGGAGATACACCCCAAATATCGGCGGCGCCTCGCTGACCGCCTCCGCCTCTGCGTCCAACTCCGAGAGATTCTCCCACACCAATAGTTTGGAACGGGTATCGGCAAGACTCAACGAATGCCTGAACTGCTCCGGATGTCTCAGCGTGACACAGCAGTATGCCATGTATGCCCCGCGCGAGTGCCTGCTTCATCATCCATGCATTGGCGCGAACGACTTCCTCGCTCGTTCCGTCCGTGGGAATGGTCATAATAACGGGCGGTGTGCGATGACCGCTCGGAGTAGGTCCTCCGTCCACCAATCCGCGCATAAACTCGTCCAGCGCTGACATATCGAAAGAGCCATGCTCCATCTCTACGCCGATATAGTCTGCCCAAGTGGAAGCCATAGCCTTCCCGTTTTCATACGACAAGTCGTGCGTGCCTGCGTTGTATATGGGCTGTCCTTGTTCAAGAAGCTCAATAACTCTGTTAATTCTCTTGGGCATATTTCACCTCAATCCGTGAGAAACTGTGATTAGTCAGTGGGGAGTTTATCGCACATGATACGCAGCTGTCAGCCCCGTTATCATAACGACCGGTTAGTCAATGTCCGTTTGCCAACTCAGCGCGCAGGCACTATTGTTTTGATTTCGGCTTCAAAGGCGCCGCCGTCAACAGTCAGCACAGCGATAGTCGCGGCGACCATAAAAGATGGATAGCCCTGCCCAGGATTCAAGAACAAGACACCATTGATTATCTCATTCATGGGTTCATGTGTGTGTCCAAAAAGTATTACATCGGGCACATCCGGAAAGTCGTCCAGCAAATCTTCGGGCGGAAACTCCGGGCCGCCCCAGGCAGGATGAGTTACGCCGATGCGCGTGCCTTCAACTTCAAGCATCTCAACATAGGGGATCGCGCGCCGCACATCGGGAGGGTCGGAGTTTCCATGTACGACAACTGCTTGTTTCGCGGCGCGGCGCAGACCTTCGACAACATCCATGCGCACTAAGTCGCCGCAATGTATGACAATGTCTGCCTCAGCAGCAGCAGCGCGGATATCAGGATGCACATCATCCCACGTATAACAGTGAGTGTCGGAAAAGACGACAATTTGTGTACTCATAGCGCGTTGCATCTTACCACAGAACGCGAATGGTATGGTGTCATTAGGATGAACCTGCTTTTTGTGTTACAATCGCTGCGTTGTTAATTGGCTAGCGGTACAATCTCGCAGGCACATCAATGCCGCGATAAGATAAAGACTGGAGGCAGAGACTATGATTTCTAATGGTCATAACTCCGGTAACGGTCCCCTGAAGGGCATCCGGGTGCTGGACATGACAGTTTGGCAGTTTGGTCCTATGAGCGCCGCAATGATGGGCGATATGGGTGCCGATGTCATCAAAGTAGAGGCGCTCGACGGTGACGCCGGGCGCGGGTTGTGGCGAGCGTCCAATCTCAACATGGATTTGGGTGAGGGACGCAACGCATATTTTGAGTCTTGCAACCGCAACAAGAGAGGTATTGCGGTTAATTTGAAGACCGAAGAAGGACGGCAAATAATCTACAAACTTGTCGAGAATGCGGATGTTTTCATACAGAACTACCGGCAAGGAGTCGCCGAACGGCTGGGTGTGGGATACGAGAAACTGCGCGAGATTAACCCGATGCTAGTGTACGGTTCCGGCAACGGCTATGGGCCCGAAGGTCCGGACTCGCATCTGCCCTCTTTTGACGGCTGCGGTCAAGCGCGCGCCGGGCTTATGATGTCCGCAACGCCGCCGGGAGCAGAGTACCCTACGCGCATTTCACAGGGGGTATCAGACCAGATGGGCGGAATAATGCTGTGCTTAGGCGTACTATCCGCACTCGTATGCCGCAGCCAGCAGGGTGTTGGACAAAAGGTAGAAGCATCGCATCTTAGCGCTAACATGTGGCTGCAAGGGCTTGGCATCAGCATGAGCCTGCTGAACCAAGGGCGCAGCTTCGCTTCCTACGACCGTGAAGCGCCGACAAATCCCCTGTCCAATCTATACAAGTGTAAGGACGGACGCTGCATTCAGCTAATGCACTTGCAGCCGGATCCATACTGGCGACCGCTCGCTCGGGTTATGGGAATGGACGATATAATCGACGATCCGCGTTTCACCGACATGCGCGCACGAGCCGAGCACTGCGTTGAACTTGTGCAAATTATGGACAAAAAGTTCGCGTCCAAGACGGCAGATGAATGGGACGCTATATTTCGCGAGTTCGAGATTGACTTCATATACGCCAAAGTGCAGGCGATCGAAGAATTGGAGAACGATGTACAGGTGGTCGCAAACGACTACATCTCTGATTTCGACCACCCTGTTTTGGGCAAAGTGAAGATGTGCAACCACCCGAACTTATACAGCGAAACCCCAGCTGGAATCTGGCGGGAAGCGCCTGAGCTTGGACAGCACACGGAAGAGATTCTCATCGAGGAGCTTGGCTACGGCTGGGATGACATCAGTGAATTGCAGAAGGCAGGCGCAATCCTTTAGTGATATGCCTAGTGATACGCCAATTATATGAAGAAGATATAGTATAAACATAGGACATAGGGTGGAAGCCCCAATACGGTTGCATCCATCTGCTCCTTTGTAGCATATATAGTGTAGAACCATCTAAAATTAGGAGGAATAGAGGAATAATGGCAGAGATAGACGGCGGGCGATTATTCGCCAAAGCCTTGAAGAAAGAGGGCGTAGAGTATGTGTTCACACTGAATGGCGGGCACATCTACAACCTATACGAGGGATGCGTTGACGAGGGCATCCAGGTGATAGACTTCCGGCATGAGCAGGTCGCAGCCCATGCAGCAGAAGGCTGGGCTAAAGTTACCGGCAAGCCGGGCGTGGCAATCGTTACGGCAGGTCCCGGCGTTACCGACGCGGTAACCGGTATAGCGAACGCATTTCAAGCTCCAAGCCCGATGATTCTGATAGGCGGCAATGCGGGCATAACCGACCATCTGCGCGGAGGCTTGCAGGATTTCGACAGTGCGACATTCCTAAAGCCCGTTACGAAATTTTCGGAGCAGGTGAAGCGAGTAGAGCGCATACCCGAGTATGTCTCGATTGCGTTCCGACATGCGACTTCCGGTGTTCCCGGTCCTGCATATCTGGAGATTCCCATTGATGTCGTCAACGGCAGAACCGACGAAGAAAATGTGAAATATCCGGGCGCCTACCGCACAGAGTCGAAGGCATACGGAGATCCTGATTACATCAAGCAAGTTGCTGACATCCTGCACAGCACCGAACGCCCAATGGTGCTTGCAGGCTCTGACATCTGGTGGAACGACGCGGCTGAAGAACTGCGGGAGTTCATCGAGATGATAGACGCGCCCGTATTCCTGAACGCCATGGGGCGCGGCAGCATTCCGTCTGACCATCCCAATCTTGGCAGCCTCGGCAGGCGCTACGGCCTAGTAAAGTCCGACACGGTTATCCTCATAGGAACGCCCATCGACTTCAGGCTCGGCTACGGCGCGGACAGCATGTTCCCGCAGAACCCGCGCCTCATCGAGATAATGATGGACGGCAGCAAAATTGGACAAAACCGCGACGTCAGCGTAGGTGTTACCGGCAATTCCAAGGCTATTCTACAGCAGATTATGGATGAACTGCGCGCATCCGGCTACAGGTCCCCCGGCAAGGGCTGGGTAGAAGAGGTCATCACAGAAGACCAAACACTGAAAGCCGCAGACGAAGGCATGCTGAACAGTGAACAGTCGCCCATACATCCGATGCGTCTGATGAAGGAACTGCGCGATGTGCTGGATAGAGACGCTACCGTCATTGGGGACGGCGGCGACATCGTTACCTTCGCCGCGCGTGTGCTGAACATCAACGAGCCCGGGCACTGGCTGGATCCGGGGCAGTTTGGCTGTCTAGGCGCCGGCAGCGGTTTTGCGGCTGCGGCGCAGCTTGCTCGCCCCGGCAAGCAAGTGTGTATTGTGTACGGCGACGGCGGATTCGGTCTGACCGGCTTCGATGTGGAGAGCTATGTGCGCTTCAACCTGCCAATCGTATCCATCGTAGGCAACAATGGCGCCTGGAACCAGACCACACAAGGCGTCGTGCGGCGTGGGATGCGCGGAATCGGCACATATCTATCTCAAGAGACCGATTACGCCAAGATTATGGACGGAATGGGTGGATACGGTGAGCGCGTAACTGACCCGAATGAGATCCGCCCGGCGCTTGAACGCGCGTTCAACTCCGGCAAACCCGCGCTTCTGGATGTCGTAACCGACCCAGAAGCTGCTTACGCCGCGATGGGCGGACGCTCACGCCAGCAGCGGCAGTATTAGCCCGGTTTGCGTTTGCCGTTTTAAGTATATTTAGATCAGTTGTACATAGTTGGGTGGTCATTACGGGCCGCCCAACTTATAACTGCGATAGACAATATTTGCAAAATGAGCACGGATATGAGCACGAACGAACCTAAACATAATGGGCCTCTTGCGGGAATGCGTGTAATTGACTGGACGATGTGGCAGTTCGGTCCCGTTTCCACGATGATGCTTGCTGATTTGGGTGCGGATGTAATTAAGGTAGAATCGCTCGACGGCGACCATGGCAGGCAGTTCGCCACAGTAGCCGGCGTGGCGGCAGCGCTTGAAGGCAGCAGCGCATATTTCGAAAGCCTGAATCGCAACAAACGTGGTATTGCACTTGACCTGAAACACCCCAAAGGCGTTGCGGCGATGCTGGAACTCGTCAAGAAGTCCGACATCTTCGTGGAGAACTTCCGACAGGGCGTCGCCGAACGGCTAGGCTTGGGTTACGAAGATCTAACACAACTCAATCCGAACCTGATATACGCCTCTGCGACGGGATATGGTCCCAAGGGCGAAGACTCCGGTAAACCGGCATTCGCTCTGACTGGCGAAGCCCGCGCAGGTTCACTCTGGTGGAGCGGCCCGGACGACGGCATCCCCTATAACATACATGGCATGGCAGATCAGATTGCAGGCATAATGCTGTCATACGGCATCTTGGGCGCCGTAGTTGCGCGCGAGCGCTTCGGAGTGTCGCAGCGTGTGGATGTCTCGCATTTGGGCAGCCTGATGTGGCTTGGAGGCATGCGAGACGGCATTGCCTTGTTGTCCGACAGAGAGTTCGAGAGACAGCCCAGAACTCGAGCCGGGAATATACTCTGGAACTATTACCGCTGCAAAGATGATATGTGGATTGCATTCTCTATGAGCCAAGGAGATCGATACTGGCCTACCTTCTGCAAAGCGCTGAAACGGCCTGACTTGGTTTCAGATGTGCGTTTTAGCACCATGGATGCGCGGCGCGAGAATCGAGAAGAGCTTATCGGAATTTTGGATGAAATATTCATCAAGCACACCCGCGCGGACTGGGAAGAGCGGTTGGACGCCGCAGGGGATCTTATATGGGAGCGTGTGCAGTCCACCTTAGACCTGCCCAACGACTCGCAGGTAATCCAGAACGATTACCTAATTGACTTCGAACATTCTACGCTTGGGATGACGAAGTGGCACCAGACCCCGATTGCATTCAGCGAAACGCCCATATCAACACAGCGACTCGCTCCGGCGCATGGAGAGCATACCGAATTAGTGCTGATTGATGTGCTGGGTTATACTTGGGATGAGATAGAGGCGCTGAAAGAAGAAGGTGTAATCCTGTAAGTTCAAGAAAGTTCCCAAGTTGCCAACCGCGACCAAATGCATAAAATATCGACAGAACACAATACTCAGCATTAGCACGGCAAGGAGTACGCAATGACTCAAGGAGTACGCAATCCTGACGAAGCCTATGTAGGCAAGGATTTGGGAAGTATCGATTTCACCGCAACGGACGACATACTGCGATTTTACTTCGAAGGGTTGGGGGTAGAATCAACCATCTACAACGAACGTTCGCCCTACGGCAGACCTGTCGTGCCGTCTATGATCCTCACGAATGTAGATGGCGGATTCAGCGGCGCCGGATTCAACGACAACTTCGGCAATCTCTGGATTAGGCAGGAATGGGAACTGAACAAGCCGATGTACCCTGCTGAAACTTACAGACGTACATCTAGCGTGGTGGACATATATGAATGGCGCGATCGCACAGTTGTAAAACAGGTCGTCGATCTGTGGTCTGACGACGATGAGCTGATGGCGCGCGGCACACACCACCAGAGCTATCTGCTTGGCAAAAGCCATCTGGGGAAAGTAAATCTGCGCGACCCCAAAAAGAAGGAAGGAATTCGTAAGTTTCAGGTTCCGGACGGGGAAGTGATTGAGCCGATCGAAAGCAACATAACCCTGGAGATGTGCGGTTCGTTCTTCCACGGAAACAAGAACTACCACACCGATAAGCGCGCTGCAGAAGAGCTTGGATTCGAGGAAGTAGTTGTCGGCGGCAGAATGACGATGTCATACATCGGCGATATGATGGATCGCCGCTTCGGCAAAGGGTGGTACGAAGGCGGCAGGCTAGACATTAAGTTCACAAACATCGTCTGGCCCGACGACCAAATCATCGCGAGAGGCGTCATCACCGACCGAGTGGAAGAAGACGGAGGCACACGCAGCAATGTAGCCGTGTGGATGGAGAAACCGGACGGTACGGTGTGCATAGTGGGCACAGCGAGCGCGTTAGAGTAAGCGCGAGTAATTAAAATAGAAATCCAGATTTTCAGGGGCAGCTCTTGGGCTGCCTCTTTTACGCATTTGTCGTTGTCCAACCCCCAACTTATGGAGAGTGATATAGGCTATGCCTGCCCTCTATATCGTTTCAACGCCGATAGGGAACTTAGAGGACATCACACTGCGAGCGCTCCGCGTCCTGCGTGAGGCAGACCTCATAGCCGCAGAAGACACCCGCGTTACACGCAAGCTTCTCAGCCATTACGATATTCACACACGGCTGACCAGTTTCAACGAGCATAACCAGTCAAAGAAACTTCCGGAATTGCTGAGAGCGCTCCATAGTAAGGATGTCGCTCTAGTATCAGACGCGGGGACGCCCGGTGTGAACGATCCCGGACAATATCTGGTACAAGCCGCATCGGATGAAGGTATTGCGGTCTTACCGGTACCGGGCGCGTCCGCCGTAACATCTGCAGTCGCCGTGTCCGGGCTTGTAAAGGAATCTTTCGTGTATCTAGGGTTTATGCCCCGCAAGAAAGGCGAGCGCACGATATTGCTCACATCACTGGCGCACGAGATAAAGCCTGCTATAGCATTGGAGTCTCCATACCGACTGCGACAGTCGCTTCAGGACATTCTACGAGTGCTGGGCGATAGGCGTATTGCAGTGTGTCGTGAGATGACGAAGCTGCATGAAGAAGTCTTTCACGGCACTGTTTCGGAAGCGCTGACGTACTTCGAACGGCCTATAGGCGAGTTTACCTTGGTGATAGATGGCAGCAAACAACAGAAACAGAACAACTCTGCCATGAAAGATATGGCTTCGGCATTGCTGTACGAGCTGAGGACACAAGGCTCGGGGGCAAAGGATGCAGTCTCACATGTTAGCGCAGTAACGGGTCTGCCTAGACGGCAAGTGTATCAAATGTGGCTGGATGGCGGCGTTTCGGCTCATCATCCCGATACGGAATAGGTTATCTTGTCTTATTGCCTTGTGTTATCATAGCGGAAGGTAATTAATGTGATTCGAGCGTGAACAAAAATGCCTGATCGAATACTAGCAGCCGTTGCCTGGCCTTATGCAAACGGCTCAATTCACATAGGACATGTGGCAGGAACTTACCTGCCAGCCGATATTTTCGCACGCTACCACCGTATGAAAGGCAACGAAGTTCTTATGGTGTCCGGCAGCGATGCCCATGGCACACCGGTTACACTTACCGCAGAAGAGCAAGGTGTAAGCCCAGAGGACATATTCAGCAAGTATCAGGCGGAATTCCTTGACAGCTGGGAACGGCTGGGCATCAGCTTCGATCTGTTTACCACAACCCACACAGACAACCACGCCCAAGTATCACAACGCATCTTCAGCAGGCTGTATGAGCGGGGGTACATCTACAAGGATACGATGATACAGCCGTTCTGTGAAAATGAACTGCGATTTCTTGCTGACCGCTATGTAGAAGGCACATGTCCGCACTGCGATTTTGACGGCGCGCGAGGCGACCAGTGCGACAGCTGTGGACGCACGCTAGATCCGAAAGACTTGCGCGAAATGACCTGCCGCATTTGCGGGAGCGAACCCATATTCAGAGAAACCGAGCACTTCTTCTTAAAGCTCAGCGCGTTCCAAGATCAGCTCCTAGAATGGGTTCGTGAGCAGGATCATTGGCGTCCAAATGTACGCAACTTTACCATTGGCTACTTAGAAGCAGGGTTGCACGACCGCGCCATAACGCGGGACATCGAATGGGGCGTTCCTCTGCCCTTCGATGGATACGAAAACAAGCGGCTCTATGTATGGTTCGAAGCGGTTATCGGATACCTCTCTGCATCTATCGAATGGGCGCACAACAGCGGCAGTCCGGAAGCATGGAAGCCCTTCTGGGAAGACGGCAGCCGCGCGTACTACTTTATGGGCAAGGACAACATCCCTTTCCACACTGTTATCTGGCCCGCTATGCTCCTCGGATACGGCGGGCTAAAGCTGCCTTACGATGTTCCCGCCAATGAGTATTTGAACCTAGAAGGCTTAAAGTTATCTACCAGCCGCAACTGGGCAGTCTGGCTGCCGGACTACTTAGACCGCTACGAGCCCGACCCGCTGCGATATGTCATAGCCGCCAACTTACCCGAAACATCCGATTCGGACTTCTCTTGGCGCGAGTATGTTCGGCGCAACAACGATGAGCTGGTAGCGACTTACGGTAATCTCGTTCACCGGGTGCTGTCGATGCTGAACCGAAACTTCGACGGCGTGCTTCCTGCGCCGGGGGAGCTGGACGATGTGAGCAAAGCGCTGCTGACGGAAGCGCAGCGAAAGTTCGAAGAAGCCGAAAGAAGTATTGAATCGGTCAGGCTGCGGCAGGCGCTCCAAGCATCAATGGCGCTCGCCCAAGCAACAAACCGCTACCTTGACCAGAAAGAGCCATGGCGCGCGGTACGGCGAGACAAAGAGGACGCCGCCCAAACATTGTGGACGGCAATATCGGTGATAAACTGCCTCAAAACAACTCTTTATCCATTTATGCCGTTCAGTTCTCAGAAACTCCACGAAATGCTCGGGCTTGAAGGCAGCGTCGAAGATGCGGGATGGGCTTGGGATTCAGATGCACTGCAACCCGGACAGATACTTAAACGGCCCACTCCTCTTTTCGAGAAGCTGGATGAAAAAGTCATAGCATCCGAAGAGCAGCGCATCAGCCAATAGACTTTACATTTAAGGAAGAATATCGAGTGCAGTCCGTATCGTTTTATGAACCCGTCAAGGATCGCCTTGCCAAAGTGAACGCTTCCTTGACGGAGATGGCAGAAAAGAAACACCCGTTTCTCGCACAACTGCTAGACCACACATTTTCAAATCCGGGCAAGAACATAAGACCTGCCATAACACTGCTAGCTTCCAACTTCTACCCACACGATGAGTGTGTTACCGAAAAAATGGCTGCAGGTGTGGAACTGCTGCACATCGCCTCTCTAATTCACGACGACACGGTGGACGGCGCGGCTCTGCGACGTGGAAAACTGACAATCAGCAACTTGTGGGGACCCAAAGCGGCTGTACTGGTGGGCGACTACATATTCGCCGCCTCTGCAACCCTTGTATGCGACACTGGAAATATACGAGTAATAAGACGATTCGCCGAGACAATAATGGAACTCTCCAGCGGCGAACTGCAAGAGATGACCGAGACCTACAGTCCTGATCAGTCTATGCAAAGCTATTTAGAGCGCATCTATAACAAGACTGCTTCTCTGTTCACGACTGCCGCCGAATCCGGCGCAATACTGAGCGGTGCGCCGGAAACACGCGCTCACGCGATGCGCGGCTACGGTCATAATCTGGGTATGGCGTTCCAAGTCGTGGATGACATTCTGGACTTTGACGGCACAGAAGAAGAGACCGGCAAACCGATAGGCAGCGACCTGGCGAACGGGGTCGTTACATTGCCTACATTAATTGCAATGAAACAGAAAAATTGCTGCGACGCCGTAAAGCGCGTGCTGGCGCATCCGGAAGATGAAGCTCTGATGCAGGAAGTCGTTAGCATCATCCAAGACGACAATGTTCTTGAGGAATCTTACGAATTTGCAGGTCGCTACTGCGAAAAAGCCTTGTCAAATCTCAATGGCTTGCCCTCTAACCCTTCGCGAGACTCATTAGAAGAACTGGTCAGCCATGTCAAGGTGCGGCGCAACTGACCTCAATTCGAGATTACTAACCCCGGTTATCCCAGCAGCGCCGTTGGAGCAGCCTGATTATTGGTTTTGCCGTAGGAACAGGCTTGAGCGGCATATAGTCCATACATCCCATATATTCCGATACTGCAAAATCATTTCAGAAGTTTCGCAGTCCCCTTCATCACCTCTCCCAGGCAACATTCCCGTTTATCATAGTCATAGTTACTCTTATATCCGGTAATCTCTCGTGCGGGGTGCTGATCGGATCTTCACTCAGCACTACGAAGTCAGCGCGCTTTCCCGGTGTAATCGAACCGAACTGACTCTCGCCGCACACCGAATACGCAGCGTTCTTTGTGTGCATCTCAAGCGCCTGCATTGCCGACAGCCGTTCATCGAATCCGATACTCTCGCCTGATGCTGTACGACGCATGACGGCAGAAAACATCGCTAGAAGTGGATTAGGCGCGCTCACAGGCGCATCTGAGGATGCGGCGAGCACAATACCTGCGTCGGAAAGCGTTCTGAAACGGTACAGATATTTGGAGTCAGCTCCAAAATCGGCGATATAACGCGTACCGCTATCGTGTATGAAGCTGGGCTGAGACACAATCACAGGACGAGCGTTGAGAATTGCACGAAGCGAAGAAGGCGGACACTCGGATGCATGTTCGATCCGATCCCGTAAACTGGCGCACCGCTGCGCTGTCAGAACTTTCGCCGCAGCCGTAACGGTATCTGCTTCGACTGCATGTATCGCAACCGGAAAACCGCGAATATGAGCCGCACGAACAAACTGCCACAGCCTTTCAGCCGAAGGATAAAGCCTTCCGCTCGTGCGTGTGAGCATTATCTTGGCGTGCTCAAGTGTGGCAAGCTTATCGCTCCAGCCGAAGTTCAACCCTGCCTCACAGAACTCATCCAGATTACTCACTGAGGGCATCACGATGAGTGATGGGGCGAATACTTCCTGAGCCTTCATGCGTCTGAGCGTCTCCCAGCGATCCAGCGAGTTAGACGGAGTCGCGTCCACCACGGAAGTTACGCCTTGCGAAATGAATCGGCAGCTTGCATCAGCTACGGCTTTCGTCAGCTCATCTTCTCTCAGAGGCGGGATGCGTTCCCCAAGCCAAGAGTCCATATCCAGAAGTAAACCGTTTGGTTCCGCAGTGTGCAGTTCACGCGCTATCGTACTGCCTATAGGCTCTTCCGTGGAGGCGCTAATGCCGACCTGTGTGAGTGCATTGGTATTCAGAACACAAGCATGCCCTGAACGATGGTTTAGCCGCACGGGGTTGTTTGGCGCTGCTCTGTCAAGTTCCCAGCGAGTCGGATGGCGCTTCTCGCGCAGATCAAACTCGCTGTATCCGGCCGCACGAATCCATTCGCCGACATGGGATCGAGCAGCCTGCTGACTGATCACTTCCAGGATGTCCGCAATGCTGGAAACGGCGCCGGGCGAGCAATCTGCTGCGACTAGACTTGCTGCGAATGCGAGTATGTGGCAATGGGCGTCTATGAAGCCGGGCACAATAGTCTGACCGCCGCAGTCAATAACATTGGCGGTCGCTGTGGTTCCGGGTGAAAGGCGAGCGAGTTCACCTACCCAGGCGACATTGCCATTGGCAACTACTATTGTATCGGCTATTGGCTGCGCGGCATCGAGTGTCAGGACATTTGCATTGAGCAGAACGAGATGGGGCAACTTGCTCCGAGCCGACCTGTACATTAGATAGACGCGCAGAAACCGATCTTGAACGCGGCGGCTACTGAATGACGGAAAGCGGTGTGGCTTCTATTCGCCTGACGACAATCTTGTCGCGATCCATCATGTCAGGGATAGCAGGGGCAATTTCGTTCTTCCAAGTATCGCTGTCGTACACCGCTTCGTAAAGGCGCTCACGCTCCTCCTCGCTGGAAAAACGGCGTACCCAGATGTACAGATCGTCCTCTTCCTCTCCCACGAAACTCCCAACTATAACCATGCCCTTGCCTGTCTGAAAGGGTATGATCGTTTCTTCCATAAAATTGACCCAGTTTTCTCGCTGCCCGGGCTTTGTACGGTATTCTCTCAATTCAAAGAACATTACGATCTCCTTCAATTTCTTAGCAAGTAATGTATTAGCGTGTATGCAATGTGTCAAGACTGTGTCAGAGAATATGCTCTAATAAGATTAAACCTTATGTGGCGAATGTGTAAACATAAACACTGGCGATGATATAAAAGGCAATCAGAGCAATCGATTCATAAGTAAATAGTCTGAAAGGACGGCTTCGGTTGCGGAACATTAATCCTATCATAACGATGCTTGTCATAATTATAGCAAACAAAGCCGTCGCTACATGTATCGATGAAACAGATGACCATAATGGACCGCTGAACAGCACAGCATCATCGATAGTGAGTATGAAGCCCATGTTGAACAGATTGCTGCCGAGCACATTCGTTATCGCAAGTTCAGGCGCGTTGATGCGTAGAGCAGCCAGAGTTGCAGCAAATTCAGGAAGCGATGTGCTGAACGCGAGGAACTGAGTTCCAACGAAGCTCGCCTCCCAATTCATGGCATGCGCAATACCCTCCCCCGTGTTTGCAAGCCAGATGGCCGAACCGATAATTACAGCCGCTGCCATAACATAGATTGAACCGGCTCGTAAGAGATTTTCAGATGCGTAGTCGTCGGCAGATTCGGCAGGCTGCTCAGCTTGTGTTACCCGATAAATCAGATACATCGATGCTATAAAGCAAATCAGCAAGATGATAGTAATGGGGCTAATAACCCAACTCCCTACGGAGCCGAGTTGCGGATGTGCATGAAAATAGACGGCTAATACAGTTATGGAGATAGCTATGATCCCCAGAATGCACACGAAAACCGAAGTTGTGCTCACGCTGTTCAGAATTGGCGAGTTAGTATTTCTCCAGAACAGATCTGCCAGACCAATAATGAGCAGGTTAAATATGTTACTTCCGAACGCGTCGCCCACCGCAAGGTCAGGAGCGCCTACTATGGTAATCGCGCTTACGCCGGTGCCCAGCTCTGGAAGAGAGGTCGCAGTCGCAAGAAGCACCACTCCGATAAACGAGCGGCCCAAGCCGGTCTTCAGAGCGATGATATCAGCAGACTTAGCGAGGAAGTTGGAGGCAAAAAGTATAATTGCGGCGGATGCCAGAAGTTGTATCCAAAGCCCAGTGGTCGATTGGACGATAGAAATCAATTGCTCTCCTTAGTTCCCTCCTTGTGTCTGGCTTTCCGCAAGAAATCTACTTCAAGCGCTGCGGGGGATGCCGCTTATCTGTCGATGTCCGACGATGGCTCTGCGATGAAACCCTAAACTCTATTGCAGGTTAGCAGATCCGGACGATCACCCCACTTATCCAGAAAACGTCCGTAGTTTTTGCGGCTCAACTCATCTCGTTCAGCTTCCGCTAACTCAGACCAGACACGATGCTCATGCTGCGACACAGGAAGTTCTGGGTATGCAACTATTCTATACCCTTGCGCCTTGAATTGGAAACTAAAATCCAAATCGAGATTACGGTAGAATCGGAAAGTAGGGCGGGGTAAGCCCACTTCCCTCAGCCGTGCGCGCTTGAATGCAAAGCAGTACGCCTGCATTGCATCCATATCGCCGCTCTCCCCCTCGCCATCGTGGAAGTGATGCAGGTCGGTAGTACGCAGCCCGAATGGACCCGTCACCCCGACGGTTTCGTCTTCAAGAGCTTTTCGGATAGGTCCGAAAATGTCGCCGTTCACCTCAACGCTTGTGTCCAGCATAACAATCGTGCTGCCGAGACACTGCTTCAGCAGTATGCTCTTGGCGGCGCCTTCTCCAAGAGGGTGATCCGTATGGATTACACGCAGACGACTATCGGTCGAAGCAACCTCCTCAAGCCATTCGTCGGTGCCGTCGGTAGAGCCGTTATCGACAACGACCACTTCGGCGTCGCGATCACCAAGCCATCGAAATGCGCTGTTGACGCAGCGCTGCACATCGTGAAGATAGTTGCAAGCCACTATGCCCACAGATATATCGCAAACATCCGATTCATCGATAAGCGATGGTACTTCGACTCCGGATGAGTAGGTGTGCCATCGCTCTTGCCGCATTTCCCAATTCGTTTTTGGACGTACTAAAGTGGATACGCCACTATCCTGAACCACGAAACCGGATTCTGCCAAACTGGAACGGATAGAATCTGCGCGCGCATAATCTTGGCGTCCGCGATGCTGTGAACGATGCAAAACTTCGCTCGATATTTCTGCCGGCACGACATATTCGTGAATTACGCTATTGAGGCTCAAACCGAATACTCTGTCGAAGTACGATAGAATCGCAAGCTTATCCGCAGGGTAAAGGTCTGAGTGCGAAAGCTCCCAAGTCAGAGCGAGCGCGCCAGGCATGTTCAGATTGTCATTGACGAGCGACTTGAAACGCTCTTTCCACTGTGTTACCACACCCTCATCACCATCGGCGGAACTGCCGTTTGCCATAATGTTCCACCGCCAAACCATGTTGCGCAGGCGCAGAAGTGCGCGCTGTGCAGCCTTAAGCGAGGTAAAGGTGAAGTTCAGACGTGTGTCGTACTGCGCCGTGAGGCAGAGGTAACGGAACGCGAGGGGGTGAATGCCCTGCGCCTCAATGTCAGAAAGTATGAACGAATTGCCCATTGACTTAGCCATCTTTACGCCGTCTGCAAGCAGATGCTGACCGTGCGTCCAGATGTTCACCACTCTATCGCCCACATAGCCTTCGCTCTGCGCGATTTCACCTTCATGGTGTGGAAAAATGTTATCCACTCCACCTGTATGAATGTCAAAATGCGAGCCGAGATACTTGATCGACATAGCGGAGCATTCTATGTGCCACCCCGGAAAGCCATCGCCCCATATACTGGGCCATTTAAGTTCTCTGCCCTCTTCGGCTGCTTTCCAAAGTGTGAAGTCACGCGGGTCGCGCTTAAGCGGGTCAGCCTCGACACGTACTGCTTCAAGCAGCTGATCGTCGGCGATGTTGCCGGACAGGTTGCCGTAATCTCCGAACTTTCCCACCTCATAATAGACATTCCCGCCGACCTCATACGCAAAGCCGTTCCGGACGAGGCGCTCAGTAATTTCCAGCATTTCAGGCACATGATCGGTCGCCTTGGGAAACCTTTGCGCGGGGATGATGTTCAGCTTCTGCTCATCGTTGAGAAATCTATCGGTATAAAACTGGGCGATCTGGGCAGGCGTCTTACCCTCAGCCCTGGCTGCAGCGATAACCTTGTCTCCGCCCTGCTCCAGAACTTCCTGGCGCATGTGGCCTACATCGGTGATATTCTTGATGTGGACGACTTCCAGGTCGTTCAGTTCCAGCGTTCTGCGTATCCAGTCTGCCATCAGATACGACCTGAGATTGCCGATATGGGCGTCGCGGTACACCGTAGGACCGCAAGTGTACATCTTGACCACACCCGGCTCTATCGGGCGTACTTCATCAACCTGTTTGGACAGAGTATTGTATAACCTGAGCAATTCCCTATACCCCCTGTCATTTTTACCGTCTGCCGTGTAGTAGCTGTATGCAATACCTATATGCAACGCTTATACGCAACGATTGTACATTGACGCTCGTCAGTTGTCTAACACATTCCCTGATGAGAATACCCCGAGCCGTGCCTGCAGATACTCGTTTTTCTATGAATCTATCGTCATCGCTCGGATCAAGTTGGTACTTCCCTGCACACCCATAGGAAGACCCGCCACTAAGACTATAGAGTCTCCCGAACGAACTCCGGAGACCCTGCGTGCCTGTTCCTCTCCGATTTCGACGAAATCTTCACCCGAAAGCAGTGGCGCTACGATGACAGGTATCGTGCCCCAGCGAATAGTAAGGCGGCGGCGTATGTGTTCGTATGGAGTAAGCGCAAGCACAGGAGACTTGGGACGATACTTGGATACCCTGCCCGCAGTGCTTCCGCTCTCCGTAAACGCGATAATAAGACTCGCGTCCAGCTGATGAGCAGTGCGAACCGCCGCAAAACTAATGGCATCGTCAGTGCGCTGGTATTCAGTCTGCTGCGATTTAGCCAGCAAAATATCCTCATACGAAAGGACCTTTTCGGTTTCAATGGCCGTCTGCACCATAGCATACACAGCCTCGACAGGATAAGAGCCTACCGAAGTTTCACCGGAAAGCATCACGGCGTCCGTTCCGTCGTAGATAGCGTTGGCGACATCCGTTACCTCTGCACGCGTGGGAGACGGGGAGCGCACCATGGACTCCAACATCTGTGTGGCAGTGATGACCGGCTTTCCGGCGGCGTTGCACTTGGCTATCAAATCCTTCTGTATCACGGGAATGCGATACAGAGACACATGCACGCCCATATCGCCCCGCGCTACCATGATGCCGTCACTGGCATCAAGAATGCTGTCGAAATTATCAAGCGCTTCCACAGATTCAATTTTAGAGATTATCAGAGGATCCGCATTGTAGCCATTCAAAATATCGCGCGCTGTCTGCACATCTGTGTCAGAGTTGACCATAGAAAGAGCAACGAAGTCCGCACCTTGATGAGCAGCAAACTCAAGCGCTTTCTTAGCATTGGCATCAAGTGAGGGTTGTGAAGGCGATTTGCCCGGTGTTACTACGCCTCGGCGCTCCGTAACCCGTCCGCCCACCTGAACGCTGCATCGCACATCATCGCCATCTACGCTTACGACGGTAAGCCTGAGTAATCCGTCGTCGAGCAGGATAGTCCCATTCACGATAGCGTCTCGATGAATCCCGGGAGGAGCAACCGATATTATCGACTGATTCCCGGTGATGTCTCGACTTGTGAGTGTGAGCGGATCGCCCTCTTTAATTTCCAGTATACCCGGCACAGTTGGTCCTGTCCGATACTTAGGACCCGGTACATCAACCATAATGCCGACCGGCATGCCGAAACGTTCTGACACGCGCCGCACTCGCTTAAACGTGGTAGTGTGCGTCTCCATATCGCCATGCGACATGTTGAGGCGGGCGATGCTCATTCCTTCCCTGACCAGCGATTCAATCATCTCCTCATATTCGGTCGAAGGACCGAGTGTACAGACGATTTTCGTCTTCGGGAATAACTTGCTGAAGTTGGGAGAGAGCATACGAAACACGACCTCCAAATATACATAACCGCATCTTCCGGTTCAGCTTTCATATTACAACACAGTGGTGAAGAATCAATAAAGCTATCATACCAGTTTATGACAAGAGCATACATCCATTGCAGCGATTTGAGGAGATGATTGCGCAACAGGCTTTCCGTAACAGGCTTTCCCAGGCAGATCGCGGAATTATTATTGCTCGCATAAAGCAGGGATTGGAGATGGTCAGGCAGTGAAGAAACTATATATCGGTGAACCTTGTCGCAGCAATACCGTCCGTACTTCATACAGCGTTTCGGCAAGTCAATCATTCTGCACAACCTATTCTGTATTTGTTGATATTGATATAACTGAATGCTCATAAAAACGCCAAATGAGAACCGAGTTGTACTATACACAAGAATATACATGTGATTAAAGTGGATATAACGAAATGCTTTATGTGTCCTCGCCAAAGGCGGACAAGTGTCGTTATTAGAACTTTACATTCTGCAGGAACTGGATTGGGATCGCGCCGAAAAGCAGCAGGCATTGGACGAAATACGTGCTGAGATTTCCGACGAGTCGAGCCTGATACGAGCGCGGCAGCAGCTTGCACAGATTGAAGCAGAATATATTAGTCGGATTGCTTTACGGCGGGATGCTCAACTTATTGTGGATCAGCTCGAGCAGCGCGAGCAGGCAACCCAAAATCGGCTTTACAGCGGTTCAGTAACGAACCCTCGTGAACTTGGCGCGCTTCAAGAAGAACAGGTTATGCTGCGCCGTCAGATAACAGAGGCTGAAGATGTTCTGCTAGAGCGCATGGTTGACGCCGAGCAAACGCAAGAAGTTCTAAATAGAGCGCGGCAAACTTTGGCTGCGCTTGAAGAACGAAGGAGACAACGTTTGCCGCAGCTTCAACTGCAAGAGCAGAATATAAGCGCCGAACTTGAGACGCTGCACAACAGCCGAGCCGAAATGCTGTCAAATCTTCCGGCACAGATGCTCTCTACGTATGAGGCTCTATTAGTGAGCCGGGGTGGCCAAGCGGTCAGCAAGGTTGAACTCGGCAGGGGAAGGGATATTTGCAGCGCTTGTAGGGTTGCTTTGCCGAGATCGGACACTCAACGCCTCAGAAGCGGCGATGTTCTCGTGCAGTGTAATAACTGTCGGCGCATACTTTACTTGGAATAAGAATACGATGCGTGCAATTAGATATATTAGAAGAATTACTGACAGCGACCACAACGAAGACGCTGATGAGTTGCACGAACGATTTGAGGTCTATTGCGAGCGCTACCTCCATCAGCCAGTCGCCGTCTTTGTGGACGAAATCAGCGAACATGAGAACCCGTCTGAAAATGGGAATGGCACCGGCAGTTCAACTCGTCGATTTCCTGAATATAGGCGTATGCTGGAATTTATTGAAAGTTCGGAAAGCAATTTTTTGGTTGTGGTGCCGGACACCACTCACCTTGGCAAAGACCTCGAAGAAGTTGTGCGGACGATAATCGAGATTGAGGCAACCGGGTGCAAAGTCATTTGTGAAGATGATGAAATCCCCGACCCACTGCAAAACGCCCTCGATTCCTTAGGACCTGCCGGAGTGTCTAAAACGCGCAGCGAACGAATAAAAGATTCTATGCGCAGGCGGGCTATGCTCGGTAAAGGGTTAGGCAAGCCGCCTTTCGGCTATCAAAACGGCAGTGACGGTACGCTTGAGATCGTAGAACAGGAAGCCGAAACGGTAAATCTGATATACGACAAATACATCAATGAAGGGCTTGGTTTACGCCTAATTGCGCAGTATTTGAACGAACAAGACATAAAGACGCGGCGCGGCGGTCGATGGAACATGGTAACCATCCGCGATATACTCAGAAATCCCACCTACACGGGCACATATTACCGCTTTGGACTTCGTTTGCCCAAAGTGCACGAAGCAATAATCAACCCACAGATGTTCCGAAAGGCGCAAGATCAGACAAAAGCTCGCCGTCCTTCTTCCAGGTCTGTCAATACCGAGCCGTTTTTGCTCTCAGGTTTGGCTTTCTGCGGATACTGCGAGAACAAGATGATGGGCGTTACGCGGAGACAATCCTGGAAGCGCAAGGACGGCGCCAGCGCGCAGGGTGTCTATCGATATTATCAGTGTCAAAGTCGCAACAATCAGAGTCTGTGCGGGTATCACACTTGGAGGGCGCCGGCGCTTGAAGCTGCCGTACTGTCTCACATCCAGGAAAGTTCAACAACTAAAGCAAGGTCTAAGAACCGAGTTGCCACGAAACAGCGCAACCAAGAAGTCCAGGCGATGTGGGACAAACGAGTCAAAAACGCGGAACGGCGCTTCCTGCAGAATCTGAAGCGAGCGGCGCGCGGCGAATTCGGACTTGGCGCGGTACAAGACCACCTTAAGCAGCTGGACAAAGCACGAACCAGTGCAGCAACTTGGGAGCATGACTGGGATGTGGATGAGACAATTCAGAAATGGGACACACTGTCTTTTGAAGAACAACAATCTTTCCTTCTCATACACATTTCCAAGATAATAGTGTCTGATGACTCCATCGAAGTATTAAATTAGATTTGTACTGAATAACCCATCATCACACATTCTGTCCATAGGGCTGATATGAGATTGAGTCAACTATGCCTGAAACTGCCGTCGCAGATGCTGCTTTACGGCTTCTGATTTCACTCGCGATTTCGTATTAAAGTCTTTCCGAACTTCATACGCCTCCGCTGGTAGTGTTAAAATATAACTTGCCAAGGAGGCTGGGCGGCCGCTCTTACGTTGTATAACCGTATAACGGAAGAGAGGAAAGTCCGAGCTCCACCGGGCAGGATGCCCGCTAACAGCGGGGCGGGGTAACCCGACGGAAAGTGCCACAGAAACATACCGCCACGATATATTCATTCGGGGCAAGGGTGAAAAGGTGCGGTAAGGGCGCACCGCTTTGGTGGTAACATCAAAGGTCCAGGCAAACCCCATCCGGAGCAAGGCATAATAGGGAGAAAATGGGCGCCCGGCCCTTCTCCGGGTTAGCTGCATGACTTCGGCGGCAACGTCGAGGCTAGATAGATGGCCGCCGGCGGATTCCCTCGCGGCATTGCCACGGGCGGATCCGATACAGAACTCGGCTTACAGGCCTCCTTGGCATTCCCCGCACGAATCCCGTTCAGATTGTCAATTCGCTAATGAATGTGAGGGATGGTGTATGCGTGGCAGGGTATATGGCGGAGAGGAAGGGATTCGAACCCTTGGTGCCCTTTAAGGCACACACGATTTCCAGTCGTGCCTGTTCGTCCACTCCAGCACCTCTCCGCGAAACAGGTATGATAAATTGCCGTTAACGGCGCACTCTATCTTACAGAAAATGATAGTACATTGATAGGAATAAGATTGACGCCGTCCTGCTCTACTTCTTTTTGCGCGCCAGCTCATAGCTTCGGATGTAGTCCTCAACCGGAGTCGATGCTATCGTTTCGGCTATAAGGTCGATTGGCAGGTCTTCGACCTTCTTGAAGCGCACACAGGACTTGCCCATGTTCAGTTTCTTGCCGCTCGCTCTGAAGCGCCTCTCGAACTCGGTTTGCACTCCGTCATGCGCATACACGCACATCAAATACAGCGACATGTAGTTCTTCTGAGACGCCAGTGCGGCATACATAAGTGGCTGCTTATTGTAAGTATTTGGATAACGTTCCAGCGGAATCTCCCACGAAATCATCCCCCAGTTCATAGACTCCACATACCCGTCCGGCAAGTTGTCTAACACTACATCGCGCACGACACCGATCTGTTCACGCCTATCGGGAGTGAGTTCATTTAGGTATTCTTCAACTGTGGAAGCTGCGCTCCTTGCCATTACCTGCCCAACCTCAAAAACTCATCAATTTCAGATTCGTAAGAATTAGGAAAACCAGCAAAAATCAGAATGAACACTGCTAGATTTTTTGAATTGAAAAACATATATGGCGGAGAGAGTGGGATTCGAACCCACGATGAACTTGCGCCCATACCGGTTTTCGAGACCGGCGCCTTCGTCCGCTCGGCCATCTCTCCGTAGCGAGATATGGGTAATTATATCATATCCACCCTGCGCAAATGCGCTAGATTCCGCAACCTTCCTAACTACGCAGCAAGCCGTACACGCGCTCAGGGGTAACCAGTACTATCACCGCTTCCTGGTCAATCATAGCCTGATCATACTCTTCCCAGTCCGGATGCTCAGTGTTGCTGCATGCCATATACACCTTGCGCAGCATCACCCGCATCTCCTCCCCATCCATATTTCCGTAGTCATACAGCGCCGCATCACCCTCTACGGATACCCATTCGCGCCAATCTTCGGTAACGGCAAGCACAGTGCAGTGGGAATCGCGACGCAAGTTGCGTATCTTCTGAGAGCGAGGGTAAACGGATACGAATGCAGCTTTGCCCTCATAGGCGCCGCAGACAACGATGCTGGAATGTGCCGCTCCGTTAGGACGTTGTGTCGAGATGACGCCTCTGTGATTTCTCTCCAGAAAAGGTATAACTTGCTCGAAATCCATGTGTAGCCTCCATTTAGATGATCGTCAGTCTTCAGACTCTCGCAATGCCTACGATGTTAGGTATTGTAACAGGCAGACCGACAGAAAGGTCAAAGGCTTCCAAATCAACGCTGGTAAATCCCGCGTTCCGTATAGATGTGATAAGGTCGCGGTTGAGGTTGCATCCGGTAGTAAGGCACTTCCATATAGGATTGAGCGTGTGCTGCCACCAGCGTCCGCGCCGTCGAGGAGATACGACATGCTCGTAGAATAAGAACGCGCCGCCGGGTTTGAGCACGCGCCGCGCATCACGCACAACGGCATCTGCGTCACGCACCATGCACAAAACCAAAGTCGTAACAACAGTATCGAAGCTGCCGTCTGCGAACGGAAGGTTTTCGCCAAACTGCTGCACAATGTGGATGTTTCGATCCTGTTCAGCGGTTCTGCGGCGCAGACGTCGAATCATGTGTATATCCGGCTCGATAAAGGTGATGTTTGCGTCCGGTGGATAGTACGCGAGGTTTGCGCCCGTACCGCCGCCAATCTCCAGCACATCGCCCCACGCTATACCCGCCGTGCGTATCCGATACGGGACGACACGTCCTTCTACGCCCGAGTTAAGTAGATCGTACCCTGCCGCAAACAGCCGCTTGCTAATACTCATCTATGCTCAGTCAGTTATACCCAGTCAGTCGCCCTAATTATGACAGCCCCGAGCGGTGATGTCCCAAACGGCTTCAACCTTGCCATCACGTACTCCTATGAACTGGTCCCAGCGATTTACCATGATGTCCTGCTGACCTGATATAAGCTGGTATTTATCGCCAAGTTTCAGCGGCATGTCGCCGTCTGACTTAAGTACGATGTGTGTTGGGCCCAGAGAGTCCACCCGCACGCCTTCCATCCCATGCAGCTCCGGAAGAACTCCGCTGGGAGACGCGAGACAGCGCGAACCCGTATCCCCAATGGCAACACCTGAACGCGGCGTACTCGTAACCGTGCCAAGAATCTTAGCAGCGAACTCGAACTCCTCCATATAGGCGTATGCGTGCGACATCAAAGCATAAGTGCCGCCCTCAACCTCGGTAACCCCCGGAATAGTGGGGCAGATGTCATAAGTCCAGCTCTCGCCTGCCGATACGACTTCCACCGGAATGCCTTCGGCTTCGATTGCTTCCTTCACATCCAGCGTCTTCTGAATGAAGCGCGGTCCCTCGATGAAGCGCGTCTCGCGGTCCGGATGTCCGGGCAGCGTCTGGTGGCTCATCACGCCTTTGAACGCTATACCGGGCAGTGAATCTGCAGCTTTAGCAAGCACGACGCCTTGCTCCGTAGCACGTATGCCGGCGCGCTGCATCTGCGTATCTACCTCAATTACAACTCCGATGGACACGCCCATCTCGCCGGCTGCATCAGATATTGCCTGCAGGTTTTCGGTATTGTCGGCGGCGACCATTATCTTAGCCTGCTTTGCGAGTGTGCACAGGCGCGTAATCTTCTCAGGCGTAACTACCTGATTAGGTATCAGAATATCGTCGATGCCGCCTTCGACCATCGCCTCTGCTTCCGATACCTTGGCGGCACAAACCCCACCAACTGTACCGCCCGCACTGATCTGCATGTGCGCCAGCATCGGCGACTTCAGGTTCTTGATATGCGCGCGCATCTTACATTCGGTATCGCGGTATGTATCGGCAATGAGCTGGTAGTTGCGGTCAAGCAAATCTATGTCAACGAGCAGGCACGGTGTATCCAAGTCTGCAATGTCAGTGCCTATAAGTGGACGGTAGTTCTCCATCTGTGTACCTCATAATAAGTTTCAAATGTCTTGAACGGCGCTCTAGCGATATACCCCTCTAGCAGTAACACCAAAGACGGTTTCCAATTTGCCGCCGCGCACCGCCTGAATGTAGTCGTACACATTAACGCAAGCGCCTATATCTATTGGCGTGAACCAAATCTTATCGCCTAAGTTCAGAGAGACATCGACATCATCCTGCCATTGCAGCTTGCCGTGCTCGGCGCTCATTGAAGCAACTTCAAGGTCATCACGGCCTGCAACTATCGGCAGTCCGTAATCATCACCCATAGCCTTGCGGCCTGTATCTAGGATTGCTGCTCCCGGTTCGGGCAGGCTCGTAACGGCAGCGAGGACTTTTGCGGCGGGTTTAAGTTCCGGAAGAAACCTGCTGTGTCGCTGATCCATAAGTGCATAAGCGCCGGCTATCACATCGGTAACGCCTTCCATTTCGGACGCCTGTCGATAGCAGTGCGTGCCACTGACTGCAACAGTGCGCACATCTAAATCGGCTTGCTCCAGCATTTCGCGCGTGTTCAGAGTTTGCTGTATGCGCTTGACTGACTCGGATACAACAGCATCAGCATCCTGTGTAAGGTCGGCTTCTCCGCCGCAGAGCAACCCAGCGAGCTCCAATCCGTCACTCTGAACGATTGCGCTCGCAAGTTCTAGGGCAGGCTGACCGGGCGCAACGCCGCTGCGATCCTGCCCAGTGTTGATATTAACAAGAACTTGTAAAGTAACGCCGCTGCTCTGAGCCGCCTCCGACAGGCTGCGCACATTTATATTATTATCCGCCGCGACGGTTATGCTCGTCCGTCGAGCTAGGGCGCACAGACGCGTGATTTTCGGAGCGGTTACGACCTCGTTGACCACAAAAATGTCTGATATACCATTCTGAGCGAAGATTTCCGCCTCGCCCACGCTTGCCACACCTATGCCGCCAGCAGCGCCTTCGACAGCAAGCTGCCTATGCACAATAGCAGGGCAGCGGTGCGTTTCTGTATAAGGGCGCAGTTTGGCATCCGAACGGCGTAAAGTAGCGTGAACTTCCTCTATATTTGCTTCGAGCACATCCATATCGACAACCAGTGCGGGTGTATCCAGCTGTTCAACCGGTGTGCCAACTGGCTTAAGTATTGGGCGTTCCATTCAGAACTCCTATATCAATTGCAAGGGCTTATTCGCCATCAGGCGTCATATTTGTAAAAATCAGATTGGAGAATAGCACAGCAGCAGTGCTTAGTCCATCTATCAGCAGGTATTATTAACCTGGAGTCATAAAGTATTTTAGCTACAACTTTCAGCTCACCGCTAAACTAGCGCGCCAACTAATAGAAAAGAGTTCCCCGTTGGGTTGAAGGGGAACTCTTTTCTACTCAGGGTTGTTACATAGCAACCCTAGCGTTAGTTGTTGAGCGAGTATGCGAACTCATCATTTGCCGTGCCGCCGTACTGGTCGGTGGCTTTAATCTCGATGGTCAGACTCTGTGATGCCGCATTGCCGCCGGTCAGCGTCAGCACATCGCCGTTCCAAGCGCCGGTTACCTTGTTGCGCGCCACCTCGTTGAGCGGAGCCGTCTTCACTACGCCCGTGGGCTGGTGCGTCGTGGTTACCATCACCTCGTAGGTCAAGCCGTCGCCGCTGAAGTGATCCGACATGTCCAGGTCAATGGTTTGGTTATTCGACAATGTGATGTCGTCGAACTCGTCGATCAATTCCGCCGGGTTCTGCGGTGTTGTGGTCGGTGTGGGTGTTGCCGTGGCAGTAGGCTCAGGTGTAGCCGTAGCAGTGGGCACTGGCGTCGCTGTCTGCGTAGGTACCGGAGTAGCGGTGGCAGTAGGTACTGGCGTGGCTGTCGGCGATGGCGTTGCCGTGGCAGTCGGCGACGGTGTTGCGGTAGCTGTTGGTGACGCCGTTGCTGTAGCCGTAGCCGTTTGCGTCGGCGCGGGCGTTGCCGTTATCGGCAGTGGCGTCTGCGTGGGTGTTTGCGTTGGATCCTCTTCCTGACCCTCGTCCGGCGCGTTCAGGTTTTTGATCTCCACGAAGCCGTTGCCGCTGGAATTGATGTCCGCCTGAATACAGTCGGCGCTGCTCTCTTCGCAGTCGGCGGCGCTGACATACGCCCAGCTTATTACGCCGTCATCGAACCCCGAGCGCTCGAAGGTAATCGTTCGCGGGTTATCGCCCCAGGACGATATGGTGTAGGTTACGCCCGACGGTGCCTGGATGCTACTCGTGCCGCCGTGGGAGGGCAGGTTGGCGTACTGCCGGAGGATGATACTGGCCTTTACGTCATCGTTCCAAGCCCCCTGAATCCGATGCTGCAAACTCCACAGGAACTCTACCTCAGTATCCGGTGTTGGCGTTGGTGTCGGCGACGCCGTGGCTGTGGGTGTGGGTGATGCCGTAGCTGTGGCGGTCGCTGTGGCCGTAGCAGTAGCCGTGGCGGTCGCGGTTGCAGTGGCGGTCGCGGTTGCAGTGGCGGTCGCTGTAACAGTTGCTGTAGCCGACGGGGGCGGCGTGCTAGTAGCGGTTGGGCCCGGCTGAGTCGTCGGTGTTGGGGTAGGCGTCGCCGTTATCGGCAGCGGCGTCGGCTCGGGTGTTGGCGTTGGAGTCGCTTCCTGACCCTCATCCGGCGCGTTCAGGTCCTCGATTTCTGTGAAGCCGTTGCCGCTGGCGTAGATGTTCGCCTGGATGCAGTCGGCGCCGCTCTCCTCGCAGTTGGCGGCAGCGACATACGCCCAGCTGATTACACCGTCGGCAAACCCCGGGCGTGTGAAGGTAATCGTCCGCGGGTTATGACCAAAGGACGATATGGTGTATGTTCCGCCCGACGGGTGCTTGATCTCGCTGGTCGTGTCGTATGAGGGCAGGCCGGAGGATCCATTGAGGATGATGCTGGCAGTTTCGTCATCGCTCCAGGCCCCTTGGATCCGACGGCTCTGATCCGACGGGAACTCCACCACAGTACCCGCCTCCGGCTCATTGGTCGTGTCCGAGTCCGACGTCCAAGACGAGGCGTAGAGCCGTTCGCCGTCATGGTCGATCACGCTGCGCACATAGACCCGATACTCCGTGCTGGGCGCCAGGTTGTCCACTTTGAAGCTGGTCGTGCCGAATGCCGGCACGACGGCCGCGTCCACCATCATGGCCGGTTCGTCGGCGCTGGTGTCGGCGCTGTAGCCAATCTCGTAGGCGGCGTGCGGATTGGAGCCGGTATCTACAGTAATATCCCACGACAGCCACAGCTCGGTTGACGAGGAGGGTACCACCATGGCAGTCATCGGCGCCGAGGCCATCGTGGCCCCCACCGCCGGCTCCGAGACGTCGCTGCAGGTCGCGTCGCTGGGCGTCGCGCCGCACCAGCGCGCCTCCACGTCATAGACCTGGCCGTCGACCAGATTAGCGGCAGTGGCGCCGCTGACCCGCCCATCGGACTCGGTGGCGTTGGCCAGCGTGGCCCAGGCGCTCCAGGTGGCGCCGGTTACCTTGCCCATCACGCGGTACTGGCTGTTGGCAGCCACGTAGTCCGAGCCGTCCGGCGGGGCGGTGAAGGACAAGTCCAGGGTCTTCGATGCAGTGCTCGCGGTGGTCGAGACCATCAGCTCATCAGGTTGGTCAATCGGACACCATGGGCCTTTGAAGTCGGTCAGGCGTTTCTTCAGGTCCCGGAAACTTTTGATATCCGGCGCGCACAGCCCCGCATTGTTTGCGAACTGCAGCGAATTCAGGAAGGGCAAATCGGCTATTCCCGCCGGGAGTTTGCCGGTCAACTGGTTCTCTGCCAGCCACAGCTTTTCCAGATTGGACAGGTTCGCCAGTTCCTCCGGCACTTCGCCGCTCAAACCGTTATACAACAAGCTTATGCTTGTCAAGCTGGACAACTGACCCACTTCAGCAGGTATTTCACCGGTCAAATTGCTGTTTTTGACCAGATACAGAGATTCCAGATTGGGCAGATCCTTTATCTCCGTCGGGATCGTGCCGTTCAATCCGACATTTTTCATTGTCAGAAGAGAAGTTACTGATCCGGCACTGTTGGTATATAAGCCTTGCCAATGACCGAAAGGCTTCGTACTCAACCAATCTCTGTTGTGGTTCCAATTTGCCCCATCGGTAGCGTTGTAAAAAGCTACCAGCGCGTCACGCTCATTGGGGCCTGGCGTGGGCACAGGCGTAGCGGTGGGACTGGGCACTACCGTTGGCTTCGGCGTGGGTATGGCCGGCGGCGACCCGCAATACCAGCCCTTGAAAGACGACAGGCCGTTCACGAATTCACGGAAGGTCTCGGTATCCGGCACACACAAGCCCTCGTTGTCCGAGACACCCGCCCCGATATCCAGATGAGTCAGCTTGGTTAAGTTCCTTATTTCCGCCGGGAGTTCGCCGGTCAGCCGGTTCTTCGACAGATACAGGCGTTCCAAGTTGGACAAGTTGCCCAGTTCTTTCGGCACGCCGCCGGACAAATTGTTATCGAACAGATACAGGCGTTCCAAGTTGGACAAGTTGCCCAGTTCTGCTGGTATGTCGCCGGACAAATTATTGCGATACAGGCTAAGCTGTTTCAAATCGGACAACTGGCCCAGTTCCGGCGGTATTGGACCGGTCAAGTTTGGCTCGCCGAGCAGCTCCAGGATTTCCAGCCGGCTTATATCCTTCAGATCCGCCGGAATCGTGCCGTTCAGTCCATTCTTCTTGATCTTCAGCCATTTTACGGATCCGTTCACGCGGGTATCTACGCCAAACCAGTCTCCCAGGGGCTTGTCGGATTTCCAGTTTGCATTGGATCTCGTCCAGTTATCCCCATCGGTGGCGTCGTAGAAGGCATCCAGAGCCGCCTTCTCAACAGGATCCGGGGTTGGCGTCGGCGTTGGCGTCGGCGTGGGTGCGGGCTGCCTTGGCCGGGGTATCACCGGCGGCGGCGACTGACCGCAGATCTGGCCTCTCCACTTGTAATAATGATGGTATTGATTGATTTTCCTTCGTTCGAATACATGCTTATCAGCACACAGACCATCGTTTTGGTCAAAGTAAAATTCGCGCAAACTGTTATAGCTGGAGAGGCTGTAAGGGAGCTGACCCGACAAGTTGTTCCACCGTACTATTATCTCCTTCAGCTTAGTTAAATGTCCTATTTCCTCCGGTATGCCACCGGTCAGATACATATTCCCTAGGATCAACTCTTCCAGATTGGACAAGTAGCCCAGCGAAGATGGTATTGTCCCGGATATACTGTTTTCGGCAAGGTACAGGATTTTCAATTCCGACAGGTAAGCTAGCTCCGGCGCCAGCGTACCCTCTATATCATTTCTCTTGAACTGTATCTTGACTACCCGGCCGTCGTTGTTGGTCCATACGCCTTTCCATTCCCCCAGCGGCTTGTCGGTGTTCCAGTTGGTACTGTCTTCCCAGTTGTCCCCGCCGGCAGCGTCGTAGAAGAGTTTCAGGACCGCCTTGTCATCGGCGGGTTTTTCCCGCACCTCGATCGAGACCGTGTCCCCGATCCCGAAACGTTTATCCTGCTCGTTACGGTTCAGTCTCCAGTCCTCAGACTCCCAAGACGCGCTCTCGAAAGAATCCCCCATGTAGAGCTTGCCATTGACTCGCACCTCGAGTTTGGCGAGATCATCGGCCGACAGGTTGGGGGTGGTGTTGAAATACAGTCTCGTCCGAGGCCAGTAATGCCAGAAGCCTACTGGTTCTAATCCATCATTGACATCAGTAACATCGTGAGCCCAAGTCTGTCTTTCGAACACCCTATCGATAGTGTACGTCGTGCCCTCAAACACGAAGTCCGTATCGTCCAGAGAACCGGATCCAGTCTTGTAGCCGAAGTCGTAATAATATATATAAATGTCAGCGGGACCTTCGATGGGGTCCGGGGTTGGGGTTGGCGGGGGATCTTCTGGGACTGGGGTTCCGCCGACGGTCAGGGTGGCGGCGAAGGGAAGGTCGTCTGCGGGTGGCGTCTGGGCTTCGAGCGATTTGCTATAGGACGTTACGCCAAGCAGAAGCATCGGCAGCAGCGCCAGCGTCATCACGGCAGCAAAAATACTAATACGTTTTGTGATAAAGAACCGATTGGACGCTAACTTTCTCAGCAACATGATGTCGTCTCCTCATGTAGGGTTCACTGGCCGGATGTCCTATTCTGCACTCTGAGCCGGAGAGCCGTCTGACATCGCGGGCAAAGCAATTGCCCGCGGCTCATGCCTGCCGGGCAGACTACCGCAAATTAGGTGGAAGAATTTTACTTCTACCCCCCCCCCCCTTTGTCAATAGATTATGTCAATTTATAGCATAGATTTTTTGCTCATTTCGGCAAAAAGAGAGATCCTTATAGAGGTCTCCCTTTCGCTTGATTTCGTCCGCCGGCTCAGGCTGCACGGCGCAGTCTGCCGTCGCAGGCAAAGCATCTATCGTATGACTTCATGCCGCGCGGCGCCCTGCCCAAAATAGATTGTTGAAATCCTAATATCCCCGTTTTATGTCAATGTGCATTGCTTACCACATTCAGTCGTTTGTTCTGCTGTGCTAAAATACCGTACATCCCATCACGAGCTTGGAGGCTATACGATGGCAACAACAACGACAACCACTGTCCCGTGGTACGACCTGATACCGGATGTTCCCGAACCACCTGAGGACGGCATGCAGCAAGACGATACTATTACGGTGATAAAATCTATTCTAATGGCGCGCTATGCAAACGACCCAAGTGTGCTAATTGCAGGTCCTGCAACGAATGTCATATATGACTCAGAGGTGCCCGGTTCTGTTATAGTGCCGGACTGCTATGTAGTATTCGGCGTGCCTGACGAGAGGATGATAAAGAGAGATCGTCGCAGCTACCGAGTTGACGAGTGGGATGCTGTTCCTGCATTTGTGGCGGAGGTGGCATCCCCCAGCACCGCAAGCAGGGACCTAAACCAGAAGCGTGATATATACGCGCAGATGGGCGTTCAGGAATACTGGCGCTTTGATATAACCGGAGGTGAGTATTACGGAGAGCCGTTAGTGGGTGAGCATCTTGTTGACGGCGAGTATCGGCGCATTGAGCAGCACGATGAGCCGGATGGGAGTGTATGGTCGCGCAGTGAGGCGCTGGGAGTGGACTTCTGGTGTATTCCGGATTCGGACGGCTACACTGAGTTTCGCCTGAAGGATGCTGTCAGCGGCGAATGGCTGAACACGCTGGCTGATGCAGAACAGGCTCGGCTGGTAGAACGAGAAGCTAGACTAGCGGCAGAAGAGCGTGCAGAACAAGAGCGTGCAGCAAAATTAGCGGAACGAGAAGCGAGACTGACATCAGAAGCGCGTGCTGCGGAATTGGAGGCTGAACTCAGGCGGCTGCGAAGTGAGTAGCGCTTGTTGGCGGTTATTGATGTAGAAGTAAAAACGCTGGAAAACCCATTTGGCTCTGCCGTCGGTGTAGCCGTGGGCTCCGGCGCTGCCGTCGGCGTTGCAGTCGGATCGCCATCACACGCAGTATCGTTGGTCACTCCAGTAAGATTGGGTTCGCTGATGCTTATCCGCAGCATCAGCAGGTCGCCAGACTGCCACGGCTGCTCGCACACCTTCCATCGCAGTGTGCGAGTACTGCCCTCATCACTCACGGATGCGTCGTCGAAGTCCAGACGCAGCGCAACAGAGCCGTCCAGGGCGATGAAGTCTATGTGGTGGTCTGCAAGCGAGGGTGGATTGCTGACGGCTATGGAAACGGCATTGGACTGCCAGTCTATGCGCTCTATTGCACTGTTCGCCGAGAACGACACTGGTTTCAGCACGCCGTTCGAGCCGTCAGCGCCGACCGCATCGACAATATCCACAGGGTCGAAGAACGCTTCGTGCAGTGTGCCGGCGGGGGCGGTTACCTGCACGAAGAGTTCTCGCCTGTTCCGTTCAAAGTCAGGAATTGCGTCGCAGATCACATATTTGCGCTCCCGATCATTGTAGTAAAACCTATACTTACCTTCAGGAAGTGGACGTGCTAAGAAAACTATGCCGGGATGCTTCGCACCGAACAAGTTCTTATCTCTGCCCTCAAGCCAGTATTGTGCACGTGGCGCACCCGGTGGATCGTAATGCAACCTACCAGAAGCACGTGCATCTGCGTAAAATTGACTGCCTGCAGCCGCTCCGGAAGGTATGCCATAATGAAAGCGTCGATAGTAATCTGGAATATCCCTAAGACCACCTTTATCCCCTCTGCCCCTTTCCCACTTGTATCCCTGAATACGACATTCTCGATACTCTTCCGGGCTAACAGACGCACTAACTTCTGCTTCGAGCTCATCAATTAAAGCCTTCAGTGATGCCACTGTAATGGACGGTACCATCTCTGATGCAGTCTCTCCTTGACTACCGATGTATTTCTCTTTCTCTGGATCGTCAGTGAAGAACTGCTTATCAGCGTTTCCCATTGCTCCTGCCGTATTTGATACAGCCGGAAGCCATCGCTTGCTTATGCGGCTAGCCACTGTGGGTTCATCAGAATCACTAAAGTCGAATATTCCCAGCTGATACCTTCCCGGCTGAAGTGTGCTTGGTATTAGGGAGTTGTTTCTCAGAAATACAATTGCCTCTCTATCGTCCCAGCGCGTGTCTCTATATTCGAGATAGCTTTCACCTAAGGTAGAGGCACCTAACCGAGTTTTATAACTCGGTCCAGTACCCAGTTCAGTTACAAGTCCTATAATTCGGTTGCCATCGCTTCCTTTCAAGTATTCAAGTACCTCAAACTCATACTCCAGGGATTTCACATAAAGTCTATCAAAGCGAGAGTCCCCCCCTAAAATATATTTAGGATCAACAGTTTCCACACCATCTGAAACTGAAACCATCCTGACTCGCGCTATAATATCAGAAGATAGGATACGCTCCTCAAGGTAAGTTGGACCATCATATGGCACTCCAGTATGGAATCTGAGGTCAGGCAATCTTGAAACTAAAGCGGTGCCTATGTCGGACGCAAAGCCTGTGACGGACATGACGATCAGTAGGGCGACAATCCCTATGAGCACATAGAACCACCGGGATAGCCTGGATAACAATCTACTATGCCGCATAGTGAATCTCCTTGATTAATGCGGTTCAGAGCTGTGCTCGTTGCGATAGACTTGCTGTATGTAGTCTATATCTTCCTGTGGTATAGCCGTAGCGCCATAGGTGAAATCCATTAGATAGTCGTCATACCCGGTATGTTTGTATAAGTCTGTCAGTCCCGCGGTGTGTCCAAACTCGTGCATTACAACTGAAGGAAGATATCTGTATTTGTAGATAAAGCCATCTTGACCCTCAAGATCAGGATCGTTGGTCCAAACTACCCGAAGATCTATTACATTTTCTTTATCATCAATGGTGTATGTCCAGGCAGGCTCTTCAATGCGCATCGTCAAATTTCCCAGATGTCCAAGTTTACCCTGTGTGAGTAAATGCCATAGCGCAAGAAAAGGATTGGGCACGACACAAGCTACTCCTCTTCCACAGTGTCCGCCTTGGAGTTTGATTCAAGACCATTAGAGACTCTGGAACCTGGCACTTCAACTATTACTGTCTTTTCTATTTAACCTGCACATCGGGTTAAGTGGAAACGCTATCTATAAGAACGCATACTTGACCGCTTATCAGCGAAAGAGTAGGCTTATCGCTACATTAAGGTTGATTATAATCGTTCTTATTAACACAATTTTCGTGCATGTCATAGAGAGAGGATACAATGCAGTTTGGTTCATTTATGGAGTTCCATCGCCGTGAAGGTGTCGAGCAGGCGGACGCATTCCGCGAGGCATTCGCTCACATCGATCTTGCCGAGGAACTTGGGTTAGACGCAGTCTGGCTCGCAGAGTCACACTTCAACCCGGCGAGATCGGTGCTCTCTTCACCGCTTGCGATTGCATCTGCAATCGCAGCAAGGACAAAGCGTCTTAGAATTGGCACGGCAGTAAGCGTACTGCCTCTCGGCAACCCACTTCGCACTGCTGAGGAAGCGGCGACCATCGACCATATCAGCGAGGGACGTTTCGAGTTTGGCGTGGGACGCAGCGGGCTGCCCGGCTCTTATGAAGGTTATAACATTCCTTACTCTGAGAGTAGAGAGCGCTTTTACGAATATCTCAACATAATCCTGTCTGCCTGGGGCAACGAACGCTTTACTTACAAGGGAACATTCTACACTTTCGAGGATGTGTGCCTTGTACCTAAGCCATATCAGCAGCCGCACCCGCCAATACGCATTGCGGCGACAACTTCGGATACTTTCCCTGTGATAGGCGAGATGGGCTTCTCGATATTCGTTGGCGTGCGTGGCATGAACCTTGACGGCGTCGCTGAGCAGGTGGACAGCTATCGCTCCGCATGGAAAGAAGCCGGACACGAAGGCGAGATAGATGTTTCGCTGCGAGTTCCGGTGTACGTGAGTGAGACGGAAGAGGACGCTCTAATCACTCCTGAGGAGAGCTTCATGCGGCAGTTCAGGAGACTTGGCGGCCAGCTTGCCGCATCAGCATCACGCGCAGGCGCAGAACCGGGAGAGGAGCGGGCAGAACGCGGAGCACAGCTTGCCACTATTGAATGGGAGCGTGATGTAATAGGACAGAAGGCGGCAGTGGGGACACCCGAAGCAGTTATAGAACAAATACGCACTATGAAAGAAGCTCTGAGTTTGAACGGTATCGTCGCGGAGTTCAACGCAGGTGAACTCATACCTGAGGAAAAGATAGCAAGCTCCCTCAGACTCTTCTGCGAAGAGGTTATCCCCGCCTTCAAATAAGATTTCTCTAACAGATAGAGACAAGGCCGGTGCTGCCGTACCATTCACTTGGCGCAAGTTACTCCTTTCAGCATAAAAGGTGTTATAATGCGGGCAGCGATTACAAGATTTACAAGTATGTGAACGGAAATGAGATTTTGGTTGACGCAAATGTTGCAGTTCTAATCGATTATGAAAATGTCGGGCTAGACGCTATTCAGCACCTGCTCGATCAACTCTCGGATGTGGGCAGGGTGATAATCCGAAGAGCCTACGGCGACTGGTCGGTGCAGAGGGGTAAGCAGGATCAATTACTCGAATTGGGCATTGAGCCTATTCATCAGTATCACTCCAACAAGTCAGGTAAGAATTCCAGCGACATCCGCCTGGCAATCGAAGCAATTGACTTGCTATACAATTCACCTATCGATACTTTTGTCATTGTCTCATCAGACAGCGACTTTGTTCCATTAGTGGGGAAACTGCGTTCTTCAGGCAAGAGCGTGATCGTTGCGGGGCGTCGCGAAGCCACATCTCCCACGCTTATCAAAAGCTGCGATCGTTATATCTTCCTCGATACTGAAAAGCAGGAGACAGCACAAACATCGCAGTCGCGACGCAGGTCAGCAAGACGCAATGGCAATAACTCTCATCAGTCGTTTAGTGCAGAAACAGACGCTAAATCGTTGCTGCTGCGTGCGATGAACGCCTCTATGGACGAAGAGGGTCAGGTTGTTGGCTCGAAACTTTATCAGACAATGCGGCGTATTGAACCTAGTTTCAACTTCAAGGACCTGAAACATCGGCTTTTTACTCAGTTCCTGGATACGCATACTGATGTGATCGACATAATTCGCCCGAAAGACGGCAGCGGCGATGTGGTAGTACAGTTTTCCCATAAATATCAGATAACCCCACCACCGGTACGCGCTGACAACGAAAATCGTGCTGCCAGACTCGTTGACCCCAGGGACATTGAGCAAGAAACGGCTGATCAGAAAAACGGGGACAACAAAACGAAGAGCAGTCGTCCGAAGTCGAACCGGAAACAGAGTGAATCGAGGACGCCTCCCGGACGTCGCCTTCTGGGATCTACGCGCCCATCGGCAAACAAGTCAACTGCCTCGAAACCCCGCAAAGATATACAAGAGGATGAACCTGAGGAAGTCCCTGCAGTTGAAGTTGAAGCCACGCCTGCCGTAGTCAATACGTCCAGCCAGAGTTCGGAGACATCATCGCCAGAGATTTCTCACGAACAGCCGGTGCAAGCGGAAGAACCTTCAAAAGATGAAGATGAAAGGGAAGCGCCCCCTAATAACATAAGCTGGGAAGTATCAGTTGACACTGCTTGGGCGAAGCGAGACACTGCAAGGATTGCCGCACGCTCCGCTGCATCCGACGCTGCGAAGATACTGGGAGCGCCCAATCTAAGCTCATCGCAGTACCCGACACTCGATAAGCTGCTTGCCGCAAGCACGCTCTTGCAGCTAAATTGGCGCAGAGAAGGCAACGCTATTTTCCGAAAGTAGTTAAACCGGCTGTCCCACAAGAAACAGCCGAACCGTCGGAAATCTATTCTGCTTCGTACTCCTATGCACTACCCAACATAGGCCTGCATCGCAATGCTATTAGCCCTGGACATAGGCAACACCAATATCACGATTGGCGTGTTCGAAGGCGAACGTCTTGCCGCTACCTGGCGGCTTTCCACCGATCGCTCCAAAATGCCTGACGAATACAGCATCATGCTAACCCAGTTGCTGCACTTGCGAAACCTAAGTGCACAGAACATCCATGCCGCAGCGCTTTGCAGCGTAGTTCCGCCACTCACTCCTATGTTTGTCGAGCTATGTCGGAACTACTTCAATGTAGAGCCTCTAGTAGTAGCTGCCGGCACCCGCACAGGAATACGCATCCTGTACGATAACCCGCGCGATGTGGGCGCAGACCGCATTGTTGACGCCGCCGCCGCGATGAAACTGTACGGCGGACCTGTTATTGTCGTTGACATAGGGACTGCGACCGTATTCGATGCAGTTACTGCCGACGGCGACTATCTTGGCGGTGCGATAGCCCCCGGCATGGCTATCGCTGCAGATGCGCTGTTCAGCAGTACCTCCCAATTGCGGCGTGTAGAGTTGGCCAGTCCGGAGAAGCCCATCGGAAGAAACACCATCCACGCCATTCAGTCAGGCATCGTGCTCGGATATGCAGACCTTGTGCGAGGAATGGTAGCGCGCTTTGATAATGAATTAGGCGGCGGATCAAAGGTCGTAGCCACGGGTGGATTGGCGCACATCATCGAGAAAGAAGCCGGTGTGTTCGACGACATCAACCCGGACCTCACACTGACCGGACTGCGCCTAATCTACGAGATGTCTCTTTAACACCAATCCAAATGTCAAGTGAAGGTGTGTAAAATGCCCGATCCTCTGGCACAAAGCAGAATCGCACTTGGCGTTACGGGCAGCATAGCCTGCTACAAAGCGGTTGACCTTGCCAGCAAACTGACGCAGGCAGGCGCCCTTGTCGATGTCATTATGACGCGAGAGGCTTGCCAGTTCCTCACACCTCTTACTTTCAAAAGCATTACGCATCGGCCTGTCGTTACGGATGTGTTCGACCCGCAATCCGAACTGAGCATAGACCATGTAGCAATCGCAGAGCGCGCCGACGCCGTCATAGTCGCGCCCGCCACCGCGCATACCATAGCCAAGATAGCCCATGGGTTCGCTGATGATGCGCTCACTACGACGATTCTGGCTACGCAGGCTCCGTTAGTTATCGCTCCCGCTATGGACGCTCACATGTTCGACAACGCAGCCACACAACAAAACATTTCGTCCCTGAAATCTTACGGATGCGTCATAGCAGGTCCGGCGTCAGGAAGGCTTGCATCCGGCCTTATCGGCAAAGGTCGGCTATTAGAAACGCCGGAACTGTTAGGCTGTCTGCGCCAAACCCTAGGACGAAAAGGCGACTTGTCAGAACGCAAAATCGTAGTGAGCGCAGGCGGCACACAGGAACCGATAGACCCCGTGCGCGTCATCGCCAACCATTCTTCAGGCAAGATGGGATTCGCAGTAGCCGAGGCAGCCCGCGACAGAGGCGCAAATGTATCTTTAATCTCCGCGCCGACCGCACTGCCGAACCCATTTGGAATAAAAGTGGTCGGAGTACGGACTGCGCTCCAGATGAATGATGCGCTGCACAAGGAATGTTCCGATGCAGACGCTCTGATAATGGCGGCTGCCGTCGCCGACTGGCGCCCGTCGAGTATGGCAGACCAGAAGGTCAAAAAGGGCAGCGCCGATACCTGGGAAGTAAGTCTTGTGAAGAATCCGGATATTATCGCAGGCATTGAAAGCGAGCGTCTAATAAAAGTAGGCTTTGCCGCTGAGAGCGAAGACCTAATGTCAAATGCCGCTAGCAAACTCCTGAGCAAGGGGCTTCACCTAATCGCAGCAAACGACATCACCGCACAGGACAGCGGCTTCAGCGTTGACACAAATCGAGTTATACTGATCGACCGAGAGGGAGAAAGCGAAGCCTTGCCCCTAATGAGCAAGTACGATGTAGGATGGGCGATTTTAGACAGAGTTGCTGCGTATCTGCGAGGATAAATGCAACAGCCGCGCTGCCGGGAACTTATATTATATTATTAAATATAGCAAAGACGACAAGGTATTTGAGAATGATAATATGAGACAGACGGTCTCATATAAAAGTTTAGCAGAAAGGACGAAAAAATGCCGATAGTACGGGTCGAGATGTGGCCGGGCAGGACACACGAACAGAAAGCTAAGCTGGCAAAAGCGATTACGGACGCAATGTCGGACATCGCCGGCGCACCGCCGGAAGCGACAATCATAGTGTTCGAGGATGTATCGAAAGACAATTGGGCAGAGAGCGGTAAACTAGCATCAGACGCGTAGCAGCGCAGCTTAGTATTCCATACTATATTGTGTGAATTAAGATGTGATGTAGTATCGGAAAAGCCAAGTGTGGGAGGTGTGTAATGAATGGCTCGCCTACTCATATATAGACGCGGATAGTTTTTCTTCCAATCAGGTGGAGCAATGATATTCGAGGAACGCCGCACACTTGTTAATCCCGAACATCTGGAAGAGTATCTCGCAGTCCGTCGCGCTCAACTTTGGGACAGGACTCGGGCGTCCGGCGGAGAAGTCGTATGCCTGCTGGGAGGGCTTATTGGCAATCCGAACAATGAACTGGTGCAGATAACCTCGTGGCAGTCGATTGACGCTTGGCAGGAAGCCCAGACTTCCGGCAGCGCAACGTTTCCCGAACCGCACCAAACTGAAGAGGTACGTCTGCTCAGAGCAATCTCATCGCGTCCCAAGACCGTCATTTTGCCTGAAGACAGACGGCCTGTTTATGGCTTCCGGCGCTTTTTCATTGATCCGAGAGACATCGATGAGTTTGTACACTGCTCCGAAAACGGCATCTGGCCTAGGATTGAGGCGATGGGAGCTTGCATATTGGGGCTTTGGACGACGGCATATTCGACAAACCCACAGGAGATTGTGCTCGTAACGGGCTACCACAGTCCATCTCATTGGGAACAGACACGCTATGAGGGTGCGCCGCCCGCGGGAGTGGGCAGAGCGCTCTGGGATAACGAGGACGCCCTGCGCCGTCGCCGAGTGGAGATGACACTGAAGAGCTGGGTCTGCCTGATGCGTGCCTACGATGTCTAGGCAGCAGACATCGTAGGGCAGACGCTGCTGCGGTCAGTCGTAAAACATGCAGCCTATGCCGTGGTAGCCTATCGTAACCTCTCCATTTTCCACTGTAACGGGCGTTATCCTGTCTCCGTCGGTGAGCGCTTCCAGCTCAGACCACTTCTCGGGATGTTCGGCAAGGTCAATTTCCTCGTACACCTTGCCTTGTTCGTCGAGTTCCATCTTGACTGTAACGCAGATTTCACAGGTGGGATGCGTGTATATGACTATGTTGGAGTCCGCCAAGTTTGACCTCCGTTCGGTTGACGCTTATGTGAGATGAAGATGTTCTTTACGACACGCATCCAATTCCATTCACACCTACGGTAACCTCATCGCCGTCAATGACGACCGGAGTCAGCCGAATTCCGTCTGTATGCGGAAGTATCTCAGGCCATCTATTAGGATGCAGGGAGAGGTTGACCTCTTCGTAGGGTGTTCCCGCCTTCTCAAGCTCCGCCTTTACTATGTCAGTGTATCCGCATCCGATAGTCGAATAAACAAGAACTTTGTCTGCCAATGTATTCACCTCGCAAAGATTTTTGTCATTAGTCACTTTCGTCATACTGCTCTTATCTGACCTCGATTGGCATGTATGACCTATCCATATGATAGCCTTTATTACTGCCACAATGCAAAGCGCTCGGATTATCCTGTCGATGTTTTCTCTTGCTCAATTAGCATGCGCCGCAGTATTTTGCCTGACGGGTTTTTCGGGATTGCGTCGATGAACTCTACTTCACGGACGCGCTTGAATGTGGCTACTTTTCCTGCCACGAAACTCATCACATCTTCGTCAGAGATTTCAACGCCGCCTCTGCGAACCACGAAAGCCTTCGGCACTTCGCCTGCCTCGACATCCGCTTTGCCGATTACGGCGGCGTCCGCGATAGCGGGATGCTCAAGCAGCAGCCCTTCTAATTCCGCAGGCGGTACCTGGAAGCCCTTGTACTTAATCAGCTCCTTTTTACGGTCCAGAATCCATACGCAGCCATCCTCGTTCATGCGCACAATGTCGCCGGTATGCAGCCAGCCGTCCTCGTTGATAGTCTCTCGCGTAGCCTCTTCATTGCCATAGTAGCCCTTCATCACCTGCGGTCCCCGCACCAGCAATTCGCCGACTTCACCGACAGGCAAGTCTCTCTTCGCCGTTTCAAGGTCAACCACGCGCTCTTCTGTGTCCGCAATGGCGGGACCGACCGATCCGGGTGTCATCCTGTCCGGCTCGATGTAGTCCAGATTTGAGACCGGAGACAGCTCGGTCATTCCGTAAGCCTGGAATACGGGGAAGCCGACCACATTCTGCATACGCATCTGAAGTTCGGCGGATGCCGGCGCCGCAGCAAGGCATGCCGCCACCATAGACGACAGATCGTACTTCTCTATATCCGGCAGCAGTGAAAGCCCTATGCCTACGGGTGGAACCGTGTATAAATGAGTAACTTTGTGCGTTGCTATAAGCCGCATCATCTCGTCCATGTCGAAGCGTCCCATCATCACCTGCGTGCCGCCCGAGGCTATCACCGCGTTCATAAGCACTTGCATGCCGTAGATGTGAAACAGCGGCAGGTGAGCGAGGAGCACATCATCTTCACGCTGCTGAAGCGCTTCATTGGGCCTCTTCATAAACTGGATAAGATTTGTGGTCATATTATAGTGCGTCAGCATCACGCCTTTAGAAAGTCCAGTCGTGCCGCTCGAATATGGCAGAGATGCCAGATCATCTTCGGGGTCGATTTCCACCGACGGTGGTGCAGCGGGCGCTCGTTCTATCAGTCCCCAGAATGTGTCAGGATTGCTGGAACTTGATTCTATTATTATCAGGTGCTTTAGAGCGGGTGCTCCGTCTCGTGCCGATTCTGCAATTTTCAGCAGCGAATGATGCACTACCAGCACCTCTGCGCCGCTGTTTTCGAGTTGATGTGCAATTTCGCGCTCGCGGTAGCCGGAGTTGATTGTCGTAACCACTGCGCCTGATTTAATGATGCCGAAGAATGCAATCTCAAATTCTACGCAGTTCGGCGCCAGCAGCCCGACTCGGTCTCCTTTTTCAACTCCCAGCTTAGCCAACGCTGCCGCGAACCTGCTGCTGTATGTGTTAAGCTGCTGGTAGGTGTACACATACTCTCCTTCGATAATTGCGGCTTTCTGAGGCAAGCGCCGCGCAGTCGCTTCGAGAATATGTTGCAGCGGATAAGTGGGGTAGGGCGCCAAAGATGGACGGAAGTTTGCGACTGTGGTCATTGCTATACCCTCCTGTGGCTGTACAGGGTTATACGGCTCATGCCGGATATTCACCGGATATTTATATGAATCAGGACCGTATCAACTCAAAAATATCGTAATTCCTGCGTGCGAAAAGTTCAATTCTATGCTTGCCCTGCGCTCTCGCTGCAATGTGCTGACATATTCGACGCGTTCAGGATGGCAATCGGGCAGTTTATGAGGGCATAGCTCTCTGCGTTCCTCCTGCGGGCATAGATGTAAGTCCGCGTTGTAGTCCCAAAATCCTACTAGCTTCATCGGATAGAAAAGTGTCTCCGCCACGCTGCGCAGGTCGGCGAGAATCTCGCTTGCGCGCGCATCGCTTTCTGTCTCTATGCTGAGTGTAATCTTGTCTATTGCCATATTTGTCTTCTGCTTTGAAATGAGCTCTATGGCGCAGAGTATTTATTTATACCGTATCCGCATTGCCCGCAATGAGCGTACTTGCTGCTGCGAACATGCCACCGGGTCCGTGTGCGATGCCTATCTGCGCATTGCTAACCTGACGCAAGCCTGCCTCACCTCTGAGCTGGCGCGTCAATTCAATAAGTGTGAACATACCATACATGCCGGAGTGTGTGTACGACAGACCTCCGCCGTTTGTGTTCATAGGAAAATCTCCGCCCGGAGCGGTGCGCTGCCCTTCCAAAAACGGGCCGCTTTCTCCCGGTTTAACGAACCCCAGATCCTCTAGCGCCAGCATCGGCGTGAATGCGAATGCATCGTACAGCTCCGCTACGTCTATATCGGAGTGCGAAACGCCCGCCATATCAAAAGCGGCTTTCCCTGATACCTTTGCCGCTCTCGATGTGGTCATATCCGCCATCATGCTGACCATGTTATGCTCTGTAGCTTCTCCTGTACCCAGAATATAGACAGGCGGCTTGCGAAGCGCCTTAGCCCTGTCTGCGCCGGTTAGCACAATCGCGCCTCCCGCGTCTGTAACGAGGCAGCACATGAATAAAGTATAAGGCCAGCATATCGGGCGCGAGTTCATTACATCCTCAATGGTGATAGGTTCTTTCATCATCGCCATCGGGTGCATCGCTGCCCATTTGCGGTTGGACACCGCCGCTTCTGCCATCTGCTCGCGTGTAGTGCCGTATTCGTACATATGTCGCGTGGCGGGCAGGGAGAACAAAGTCGTAGGTCCAAGCGTCCCATAAGGCATCTCGAACTGTCCTTGGGGCGAGTCCGGCGCAATGCCTCCGCTCCCCATGCCGACACGGGACCTGCCACTCTCGCCATGCGTTATCAGAGCGACTTCGATGATGCCTGCGCTGATAGCCAACATTGCATGCTCCACATGCATAATAAACGAGCAGCCTCCCACATTCGTACCGTCGCTATAGCGCGGCACGATGCCCAGATACTCGCCCAGCTGGACGCTGGTAACGCCTGCTGTGAAAAGTCCATCCACATCTGAAATACTTAGCCCTGCGTCATTCAAGGCGTTTCGAGCCGCCTCCGCGTGCAGCGTCAGCGCAGACTTGTCGGGCAGTACGCCAATAGCGTCCGACTCATAAGCGCCCACAATGGCAACTTTTCCTCGAAGTTCCCTTGCCTTATTCAACATAATCTCCGTTTATTCTGTCGATGCCCTTACTTGCCGATGGGACGAAAACGCGGCAGCGTAAAGTCGTCATCCACATCATCGAATACAATCTCAACAGGCATTTCGCATCTCACCATATCCGGGTCAGGCGCCACATCTATTAGATTGGTCATCATTCGAGGTCCCTCGTCCAGCTGAACTACTGCAATGATGTATGGGGCTTCAAACCCAGGCGCGCTGCGATGATTGATAACGAAAGAGTAGAGCCTGCCCTTGCCGCTGGCTTCTTCCCAATCCACATCGTTTGACAAGCAAGCCGGGCAGAATGGACGCGGGTAGTAATATGCGTGATTACAGTTTGCACAACGTTGTATGAGCAACCTGTGCTGCTTCAGCGCATCAAAAAATGGCTTGCTCTCCGGCGTCGGCTGCGGTATGGGGGCGCGGTTGGCTGTCAACGAACTTCTCCCAAAATTGAACTTTCCATCTGCTCACAAAGTTTATGCGCCAAACGGCAGAGCGTCAAATCCATAGCCACATCGATACGGATAAGGTGTTGTTAACATTTACGCCCACCGCATGCGATAATGTTGTCGGACAGCAAATACTACCGCTTGAACGAAAGGTAGCGCCGTATGAAACTCAACGAATTCGTCGAACAGTGCTTAGAAGATTACCGCAGGCGAGTTTATGCAGCGACTGCGCCACTGACAGAAGAGGAGATGCACTGGCGGCCCGATTCTGAATCCAATTCAATCGTCTTCATAATTTGGCACGCCGCGCGTGTGGAGGACAGGCTTATCAATGTATTCGCACGCGGCGCTCAGGAGGTCTGGATACGCGACGGTTGGAGTGGGAAAACGGGCATCCCAGAGGTTGATCATGGCGTGAACTATACGCTGGAACAGGTCGCTGCGTTTCCGCCAATCACCAAAGAACAGCTCGGTGAATACTTTGACGCAGTGCGAGAGGAAACCTTGCCCTACCTGCGAGGTCTGAGCGACGACGATTTCGATATTGTGCCGGAAGACAGAACGCCTTTCCCGGAGTTCCCCGCAAGTGTTCGATACTTCAGTGGCCGCAGCCTCGGCGGCATATTCCGCCAGCTCATCGGCGAACAAGACCAGCACCTTGGGCAAGTCTCTTTCATTCGCGGTTTGAAGCGTGGTTTCGGCAAGTAGGCAACGATGAAGCAGTCGCGAATTAAGACAGACTGAAAGCAGCGCCGGTTATTGTTATTAAGGAAAGAGCAGCCTCAGCGTGCGCACGAGCACTTCCGAAGAAACATCGAGTGAAGCACCTTCCGTATCACCGGAGATACGACGGCGACTGCTCACCGGATTACTGAAATCCGTATCCAGAGCCTTTTACCTGTCGATTCGGATACTGCCCCCCGTAATACGCGAGCCTGTTGGCATATCCTACCTGCTTGCGCGCGCAGCCGATACGATCGCCGACAGCGCTTCCATAGACATCGAGCGGCGCATTGCGTATCTGTGTCAGTTTAGGCAAGTAGTGAACAACGGCGCATTTGCTGCGGATGTGGATGAACTTACCCGCGCTCTTGCGGACTTGCGATTAGTCGATAGCGAGCGCGAACTGCTAGACTCTCTGCCTCAGATTTTTGCTCTGTTCAATGGGTTGGACGCATCGGATGCCAAGCGTGCTTGCATGGTTGTTCTGACGCTTACTCGCGGCATGCTGTTCGATCTGACTACTTTTCAGATTGAGAACTCTAATGACAAGTCTAACAAGATTGTGTCCTTGCAGACGCCGGAGCATTTGGCGGAGTACTGTTATCTTGTAGCAGGGTGTGTGGGTGAATTCTTAACAACAGTGTTGATGAAGCACGCGCCGTGTCTTGCACACTGGGATGAGCGAAAAATGAGTGCGCTCGGAGTGCGATTTGGCTTGGCTCTCCAGATGACTAATATCTTGCGCGATGTGTCAAAAGATTTGCGAATTGGTCGCTGCTACTTGCCGCAAAGTGAACTCGACCGAGTTTCGCTCCACAGTGAAGACCTATTGGATGTGCATAATACGCTGAAAGCGCGCCCTCTTCTGGTTTGGGGAGTTCGCAGGACGCTCGCCTATTTCAGCTCTGCTGAGCAGTACACACTCGCCATACCACGCCGCAGCCTGCGTCTTCGGATTGCCGCACTCCTGCCTTTGATAATCGGTCTGCAAACCCTTGTGTTGCTGCCCAGCAGTGAGGATTGGCTTGACCCTGAAACTCGCATCAAAATACCCAGACGTTCTGTGTATGGTATAATTGCGCTATCACTGCTGTTCGGACGCTCGAATACTCTTACAAGACTCTGGATCAGACGGATAAGGCGCAAAGTCGAGCGGTCGCTATGTATCCACTAGATTGCTGCGACTTGATCATATAAACATCTAAACAATTGCAAATCAGAATTAAGAGGACCAAATTCAATGACAAGCGAAACCAATCGTAAGATAACGCTAAAATCCAGGCCAGAAGGCTACCCTAAACTTTCCGACTTTGAACTCATCGAAGAGCCAATCCCGCAGCCTGGCGAAGGTGAAGTTTTAGTTCAATCTATCTGGCTTTCGCTCGACCCGTATATGCGCGGCCGGATGCGGGATACCGGGTCGTTTGCGCCGGCGATGCAGCTTGGCGAAGTCATTATAGGCAGCGCAGTTGGCCGCATCATCGAGTCGCGTACTCCGTTGTTCAGCGTGGGCGAGCTTGTCGATGGCCAGCTTGGCTGGCAGGAGTATGCGGTTTCCGACGGACAGGATCTGCGTCGCATTGATCCTAATCTCGGTCCTCTTTCGACTGCACTAGGTATCCTGGGAATGACCGGCATGACTGCATACTTCGGATTCTTAGATGTTTGCCAGCCCACTCCGGGCGACACCGTAGTGGTATCCGCAGCCTCCGGCGCTGTCGGGCAGGTGGTCGGACAGATTGCCAAAATCATGGGCTGTTATGTGGTTGGAACTGCTGGCACACAGGAAAAGATTGACTACATCGTAAATGAACTAGGCTTTGATGCGGGGATAAACTACAAGACCGAAAATATCTCCGAGGCGATCGCATCAGCCTGCCCCTCGGGAATAGACGTATATTTCGACAATGTTGGCGGACCTGTTACCGATGCCGTGATGGAGAACCTTGCCGACTTTGCTCGTATATCGATATGCGGCCAAATCTCTCAGTATAACTTAGCCGATCCGGAGATGGGACCCAGAAACATACGCATGCTCAATGTACATCAGGCGCGCATGCAAGGTTTTCTCGTTTTTCATTTTGCCAACCGTTATGAAGAAGGGCGTAGGCGTATCTCGCGCTGGATTAAGGAAGGCAAGATGAAGTATAAAGAAGATGTGGTTGAAGGCATCGAGAACGCCCCGACAGCCTTCATTGGCTTGATGCGTGGCGAGAACTTCGGCAAACTTCTGATTAAGGTGTCCGAAGAGTAAGCATAGATTAATCATCGACTCGGCGAGATAAACTCCGCCCAGATGAATCGCAATTAGCAGCAGCACAAGTAGATGTGAAAGGATGAATCTATGCGAACCATTGACGCGATAGCACAGATTCTGAAAAAGGAAGGCATCGAATACCTGAGTGCGTTCCCCACTACGCCAATCATCGAAGCAGCGGCAGATGCAGGAATTCGCCCCATAATTTGCCGGCAGGAGCGTATAGGCGTGGGTATCGGTGACGGATATGCGCGTGTAACTAACGGTAAGCCTGCCGGCGTCTTCGCAATGCAGTACGGACCCGGCGCCGAGAACGCCTATGCCGGTGTTGCGACCGCATTCTCGGACGCCGTTCCGATGCTTCTTCTTCCTCTTGGACATCCAAGAGAGCGAGACGGCGTCTTCCCACACTATAGCTCGCTTCGCAGCTACGCCTCCGTTACCAAGCAGATCGAGCAAATAAACACGCCCGAGCGAGTCGTGGAAACCATGCGTCGTGCCTTTGCTGCCCTTAAGCGCGGCAGACCCGGACCAGTAATGGTGGAGGTTCCCGCGGATGTGGCAGTCGACGAAGTGCCTGACAACATTGTGGACGGATACCGCCCGGTTAAGCCGGCTGCTGCTGCCGGAAACCCAGCCGATGTTCAAGCTGCCGCGCAAGCTCTGCTGAACGCAGATAATCCTGTCATTCACGCAGGACAGGGCGTGATGTACGCCAACGCAACTGAAGAGCTGATAGAGTTAGCCGAACTCACGCAAATTCCGGTTATGACCACAATGGCAGGCAAAAGCGCATTTCCCGAAAAACACCCGTTGGCTCTCGGCAGCGGGTCAGGTGTGATGAGCCGTCCGGTGTTCCACTTCGTAAGTAAGGCGGATGTTGTATTTGGCATCGGCACGAGCTTCACCACGCATGGCATGACGATGAATGTGCCCGCGGGGAAAACGCTTATCCATGCGACCAATGCACCAATAGACATCGATAAGAACTATTTCGCTGATCATCCGATCATCGGAGATGCCAAGCTCGTACTGCGGCAGTTTATCGACGCCTGCAAAGACATTCTTGGCGATGGACGGCGGAATGACGGCTCTGTCGCCGAGGAGATCGCATCCGTGCGCCAAGAATGGCTCGACGAATGGATGCCCACCCTTACATCTAGTCAGAAGCCGATTACACCGTATCGCGTGATATGGGAGTTTATGCAGCATATCGATTCTGATAATGCAATTGTAACGCATGATTCCGGCAGTCCGCGCGATCAGATTATGCCCTTCTATCAGGCGGGCGGTCCCCGAACTTATCTCGGATGGGGGAAATCACACGGACTTGGCACGGGGTTGGGCTTAAACATCGGCGCGAAACTCGCATCGCCCGATAAGTTTGTGGTCAATTTTATGGGAGACGCCGCTTTCGGCATGACAGGGCTGGACTTCGAGACGGCGGTTCGCAGCAATATCCCCATACTGACAGTCGTCTTCAACAATTCCACGATGGCAATCGAAACAGATGCGATGGCGCTCTCGCATGATCTCTATGGCACCCGCGACCTTGGCGGTCGTTATGCCGACTTAGCGCGCGATATGGGTGGCTGGGCAGAGCGTGTTGAAGATCCGGATGATGTTGCCTCGGCAATTTTGCGTGCTAAAGCCGCTACCGAGAATGGACGGGCTGCGCTGCTGGAGTTCATTACTAACGAAGAGCGCGCATTCTCGCATAGACGTCCCTTCTGATCGAAGCCGTGAAATACCATGTCGTAGTTGTACGGCAAGAAGATGGAAGTGTATTGGCGCTGCCGTCTTCTGACGGATGGTATGTTCCCACTTTCAGTCCTGTTACAACGGACTCGCGCATTGTCGAGCATATAAACTCCGAAATGCGCCGTCAGCTCGGCTTTGATACATGGACACTTCAGTACGCAGCGCAAAGCAGCGCCGACGGTGAACGCTGGCGTATATTTGTAGCTGCCGCAAGAGAAACGAATGTATCAGCGCCGCCAAGTGCCAGATGGATAGGGCAGGGTGAAGCCTCATCTATTGGTTTTGCCAACCCTGCAGTAACTGAGGCTATCAGCGCTTGGATTGCCAATCTGCACAGTCCCTCGGAACTGCGCGCGCCTTGGGAATCGATCGGTTGGCACGATGAGGTATGTGAGTGGATTGCCGCTCATTTGGCTGCGCTTGGCTGCACGCCGCAAACACCTATAATTCAGCAGCGATCGTGGGGATTGTCCTGCACGATGAAGGTCGGCACAGATAGGGGCGATGTGTACTTTAAGGCAACTCCTCCCTTTATGTCTCATGAAGGACGGGCGATGCAAGCCGTTGCTGAACAGTGTCCCCAGCTGCTCCCGCCGCCGCTCGCCGTCGATTCCGAACGCGGATGGCTTCTAATGCCGGATTACGGCAGCGCCATGCTGCACGAATGTCAGGACATCGCGCGCTGGGAAGATGCACTGCGTCTGTTTTCACGATCGCAAGTCGAGCAGGTCGAGCATATAGGCAAATGGTTCTCGCTGAACATACCAGACAGACGTCTAGTTCGGATGGTCGAGATGACAGATCCGCTAATTGCTTCGTGCGAACGGATGCTGTCGGGCGGAGACAGCGGCTTATCCCAATCTGAACTGAGCGCTCTGCGTTCTATTTCCATGCCGCTCAAACTGATGTGCGCTCAGCTGGCTCAGATAGGTTTGCCGCATACCCTAGTTCATGGCGATCTTGGCGGCAATATCATCATCAGCGACAAGGGTTACACCTTCTTCGACTGGACTGATATATGTATCTCTCATCCCTTTTTTGAGATGTCCACAATCTCTGCCGCTTACTTTGACGAAAGCGTGATAAGGGGCATTCCGGACGCTGATATGCGCCTGCGAAATGCCTACCTCGAAGCTTGGACAAAGTACGCGCCTATGGAAGTTTTGGTGAACGCTTTTGAGGCTTCGAAGCCGCTCGGAGCGCTCCACCAAGCGATGACCTATATGTGGATACTTACCAACATAGCTCCGGATTCACGCCGTGAACTCGAAGGCGGACTGCTCTATTGGATACGAACTCTACTCCGCCTGCTCTCTTAGACGCCCTGCATTTTGACGTAAATCTTACTTACGAAGGCGGGTATAGTCATTACCGCATAGCATTGATGGATTGAAGGTGATAAGTCAATCTTAGTGCTGGACAGACCGCTAGTCGTTAAGAATCGCTCTCTTGTTTGTCTATATTCGCATCAGCGCCATGCTATAATCCGCGCAGCAAGCATTAGAAGGAATATTCCATGCCGCTAGAGAACCTGCTTGACACGGTCGAAACCCTGCGCCGGCGCATCACAGAACACGGTGCAGCCCTCAGACAGAGCGAGGCACTGACACGCTATGCTCTCATCGACCCGTTGCTGCGGGTTCTTGGCTGGAACACAGAAGACCCTTCGATGGTCATTCCTGAATACAGATCCTCAGCAGGTTCTGCAGATTATGCGTTATTAGGAAATGATAGTTCAGCTCCCGCCTTAATTATAGAAGCAAAGAAACTAGGTGAGCCTTTAGATGACAAAGTAACGTTGCAGGGCCTCAACTACTGTAATTTTATTGGTACTCCTCACTTCGCACTCACTGACGGAAAAACATGGAAAATCTATCTAACATTCAAGCAGGCACCTTTAGAGGAAAGGCTCATTTCAACATTCACGGTCGGAGAAATGTCTCCCGCAAAGGTATGCCTGCAAGCCCTTGCTCTATGGCGTCCTAGCGTACAAGGAAGTAGCATAATCGCAGCGCAAGAGCCGATCATCGGATTAGGCGCAGTGCAAAATTATGTAACAACAGACGCAACTGATAATTCTAGTATGGCTAATGCGGTATCAGAGCCGACCGAAACTTATGCTCCTACGCCAGTTCAAGAACGGGTAATACCGCCGTCAATCGAACAAAAACCCATTAACCAATCTTTATCGCCTGACATAACTGAATGGATACCGCTATCGGAACTAAAACCCCCTAAATACTCTAAACCGGCCGAGCTGCTATTCCCAGACAATTCATCCATACAAATTACATCTTGGGCGGCAATGATGTCCGAAACCGTTAGATGGTTACTGAACAAAAACCTTTTAGTGGAGAGTCACTGCCCTATTAAACAGGGAAGAACGAGATACATAATTGCTAGTAAGCCCTTTCACTCCGATGGAGCTGAATTCAAACGGCCCCGTCAAGTAGGACCTGTATATATCGAAATTTACTACTCCGGACAGATTCAAGTAAGAAACACAAAAACCATCATAGAACACACCGGACAACTTCCCGCCCACTTCAAAGTCCGCCTAGCATCCCTAACCTAAGGAGAGCGCACCAATGTACATAGATGAAGATTTCAGAGGCAGCTACACTGTCCTTGCCACGCCATTCACACCCGGCGGACGCAGCATCGATACCGACGCTTTGCGCCGTCTTGTCGGCTGGCAAGTCGAGAACGGCTCGCATGGCATTATTCCTCTCGGCAGCACCGGGGAATTCCTGTCAGTCAGCGACTCTGAGCGTGTGCAGATAATCGAGACCGTCGTCGAAGCCGCGGACGGACGCGTACCGGTGCTAATCGGCACTGCAGACGAATGGACGGACAAAGCAGTGGGCTACTCAGTCGAAGCGCAGATGATCGGCGCAAACGGATTGATGATAATCTCGCCCTACTACTCCAGTCCCACTGAAGACGAACTTTTCGAACACTTCCGACGTATCAGCGACGCCGTCTCCATACCAATCATGGTATATAACAACCCTAACACTGCCAACGTTGACCTGCGCCCGGAATTCGTGGCGCGTCTCAGCGCTCTGGATAATGTGCGCTACATTAAAGAATCCAGCGGCGACATATCAAGAGTGCGCGAGATACACCGCCTCACTGACAACGTGACGGTGTTCGCCGGATACCACCCTTTCGAATCATTGGCGGCCGGCGCAAAAGGGTATGTGTCAGTTATCGGGAACTTCCTGCCGGCAGAATCGGCCGCAGTGTGCGATCTTATGGACGAAGGAAGACGGGACGAAGCGTTGTCTCTTTACAACCGCATGATTCCCTTGCTAAACGCTATAGCAGGAGACAAGTATGTATCTGCAACTAAGTGCGCTATGGCAGCAGTGGGAATGCCCATCGGAGAGCCGCGTTCGCCTCGGCTCGCGCTTCCTCCCAATGACGCGGCACTGGTGCAGCGGCTCATCGCCGAATTCAAAGCGGCATCAGTGATGCAGGAAGCGGCAGGAGTGGGGAATTAAACCAGACCGTCCGGCAAACTAACGGTCATTTCTCGCATTTCTAGGTCAACGGCGAGAATTACATTCGGAAGCGCAGGCACCAGAATGTCGCGGCGTCCTTCCTCGTGAACGACATATACATCATTGCTGCCCGTAACGATTATCTCGCTTATGGCGCCGAGCGGTTCACCGTCCTGCGTAACTACTGGCAGGTCCAAAATCTGAAAGTGGTAGTACATACCTTCCGGCAGCGGCTCTACCTGCTCCGGCAGTACTGTAAGGTCCTCTCCGCGCAGAGCTTCCGCCTGTGTGCGATTGTCTGCGGCGTCCAGCTTCACTAAAAGGCCGCGCTTACCTTTTCGAGAGCGCTCTACCAAAGTGGGCTTGCCCCTAAGCAGCAAGACGCTCCCTTTGGCGAAGCGACTCGGCGAGTCCGACAGCACCTCCACGCCTACATCGCCGCGTATTCCCCAAGCAGAGCGTATCCTGCCCACAACGACAGGCGATTCGTCAGAAGTTGGAACGGAAGACAAACGGAGAGCCTAATCTACTTTAAGGATAACTCTTGTGCCGTCTTTGACAGCTGCCACACGCAGCAGGGAGCGTATAGACTGTGCCACCCTGCCTTGACGTCCAATGACTTTGCCTTTGTCCGAAGGAGCGACTTCGAGCCGAAGTATGATAAGTCCGTCTCCTTCCTCTTCCTCAGTAACTACAACTTCGTCAGGATGAGATACTATCTCTTTGGCTATGTACTCAACTATATCTTTCATTCGACAGTGGTTGTTTCCGCTTTGTCAGAAATCTCATCACCTGCGGTGTCGTCCGCTTCGGATGATGACTCTGCCTCCGAGTTCGACTGACTTTCTGCGATGGGCGCTTCTTCAGGCGCGCTCATCTTATCCAAAATACGCTGCACCGCATCCGAAGGCTGTGCGCCAACGCTGAGCCACTTGCGCGCCTTTTCTTCGTCTATGACAATCGTTGGAGGCTCTGTGCGCGGGTTGTAGTGTCCCAGGTAGTCAACGAAAGCGCCGTCTCGCGCTGCCCTAGAATCCGCTACTACTATACGGTAACTCGGCTGATTCCTCGCCCCGACCCTTCTCAATCTCATCCTGAGCATTATTTAGTGATTCCTTCCATCCTGTACATTTATATTAGCCCGCGCTCTTTGCCTTCTGCAGCGCCTTCATAATTCGCGACTTGCGACGCGATGCATTGTTAGCGTGCAGAGCGCCCTTTTGGGCTGCCTTATCCAGTACTGCGAATGCAGAGCGAACCGCCTTTTCAGCGCCCTCTATGTCTTGGGCGTCTATGAGCGTTCGCGCTTTCTTGATTTCAGTCTTGGCTCTAGTACGCAACGGAATGTTCCGATTGCGCTTCCTCACCGATACTCGTGCTGACTTGGCACTTGGCACTTCTCTTGTCCTCCCGCAATACAACCGGCCTGTTTCTCATACATCGGTTGTTTAATTAAACTCTCGTTCTGCTCACGCCAATCACTCCTCGTACGCTCTCCATCTTGGAGAACAGACGGTTGAGTTGGCTGATACCGTCAACATAAACTGTCAGAGAGATGATGCTAACATCCTTCTCCTCTTCTGACACACATGATGCTATATTAACACCTTCTTCCGAAACAAGGGAGGTAATATCACGAAGCAGTCCCACTCTGTCACGCGCCTCCAGTCGAACGCGTACAGGATAAAGCGGATGCGCTTTACTCCACGCGACAGGAATTAGACGCTCAGTCTCACGCTCGGCAACGATGTTGGAGCAGTTTCTGCGATGAACGGTAACGCCTCTGGTTCGTGTGATATAACCGATAATGCTGTCCCCATGAATAGGTGTACAGCAATTTGCCATTTGTGTCAGCAGGTCTCCTACGCCCAGCACCTCGATGCCCGAGGCGGGACTGCTGGCAGGAACGCTGTGAATCTGCTCAAAATCTTCATCCTGAGGGATTTCCTGATTCGTTATACGCTCAACAACTTGCTCTACTGTTATATCTCCGCCGCCCAGTGCCGCAAGAAACTCCTCAGTGCTGCTGAATTTGAGAACGCGCGCAAGCTCTTCATCCGCCATCGACATATTCAGCCTGCGGAGCTGTCTGCGGAATATGTCCTTTCCGCGTTCAATGTTTGTTTTGCGTTCTTGACGATTGAACCACTGCCTGACCTTCGTTCTCGCCGAGTTCGATTTGAGATAGCCAAGATTAGGGTTAAGCCAGTCAAGGCTAGGTCCCTTCACCGTCTTGCTCGTCATAACCTCAACGGTATCGCCGTTCTGCAGCTGGTATGTGAGAGCGACTAGCTTCCCGTTCACTTTAGCGCCAATGCACCGATGTCCCACGTCGGTATGAATGCGGAAAGCGAAGTCTAACGGCGTCGCCCCGGCAGGCAGCTCTTTTAGATCTCCCTTAGGAGTATAAACATATACCTGGTTCTTAAATATGTCCGTCTTAAACGACTCTATGAACTCATGCGATCCGTTCACATCTCGCTGCCAGTCCAGAATCTGGCGCAGCCATGTCATCTTCTCCTCGAACTCTATGTCCGACGAGCGTCCCTCTTTGTATAACCAATGAGCCGCAACACCATATTCGGCAAGCCGGTGCATCTCATAAGTTCGTATCTGAACTTCGACCGGATGCGCGTCAATGCACAGCACCGTAGTATGCAGTGACTTGTATAGGTTATCCTTAGGATTTGCGATGTAATCGTCAAACTGACCCGGTAAGGGCCGCCAATTCGAATGCACCATACCAAGAGCTAGGTAGCAGTCTTTCACATTGTCAACGAGTATCCGCAGCGCAAAAAGGTCGTGAATGTCATCTACGCCGAGGTTCTGACGCCGATACTTCTCGGTCTTCTTATGAATGCTGTAAATATGTTTCGGACGGCCCGTAACCTCAGCCTTGAGACCGGCTTTGTCCAGCTCCGCTTGGAGCATCGAACGCACGCTTTCGATATATTCCTCGCGCTCCAGCCTCTTCGCGTTCAACATCTTGGATATTTCCTGATACGCGCCGTTGTTCAGATGTTGAAACGCCAAATCTTCAAGGCGCCATTTTATCTCCCATATACCGAGTCGATGCGCTAGAGGGGCAAATATCTCCAGCGTCTCCTTCGCAATGGCGCGGCGTCTGTTTGGGGAAAGCGCATACAGGGTGCGCATGTTATGCAGCCTGTCCGCCAACTTGATTAGCACTACGCGTATATCGGACGCCATCGAGACCAGCATCTTGCGAAGGCTCGCAGCCTGCTCCAAATCCACCTCAGGCCCTGCTAACAAGAACCCTCTATTCCCTTCCTCCGAAGCCATCTCAGCCTTAGTCAGCTTGGTAACACCATCGACGAGTCCTGCAATTTCACTCCCGAACTCGACCTCGATTTCCTCTAAGCACACATCGCAATCTTCAACAACATCATGCAAGAGCGCCGCTGCAAGTGCATTAGAATCAAGACGCAATTCTGCCAGAAATAACGCAGTCTGAAGCGGATGCTCTATGAAAGGTTCACCTGACCGCCTAAACTGTCCCTCGTGCGCTTCCGCAGCGAACTGATAAGCTTGGTCAATGATGCCCAGCCTGTCCGCAGGTAGGTAAACCTTTGCTTTGTCCAGAAGAATGTCAACCATGTTTACGCATGCCTATGATGCTTATCGGTTTGAATTTAACCTGACTTTTCACTATTGTAGTATATCCTAGCGCACTCTATCGTACAATTCTATTCTATTACTTAATAGCGGTAGCACAGATATGACCTCTGATTGGTGGGAGTGAGCGTATATATGAGGAGTTGTTACGACTAATCTTCTTTGATAAGGTCGGCTGCGCGCTCTGCCATGGCGATTACGGTTAAGTTGAGGTTGGCGCGCACGGTGTCGGGCATGATAGATGCGTCGATGATTCTGAGCCCATCTACACCGTGCACTTTGCAATACTGGTCAACTACCGACATGGTGTCATCTTCAGGTCCCATCTTGCAGGTACTTGAAACGTGGTGTGCGGTTACTACTTCGCGCTTCATCCAAGAATCAAGGGCGTTGTCATCGTTCAGTATATCTTCGGACGGCGCGATGCGGTCTAGGATGATGGGAGCGAAGGCTTTGTGCTTGAATATATCTGCACATAGTTTGATTGCTTCTCGGAGGCGGGCGCGGTCGAAGGGGTGAGCCAGCAGATTGAAATCGAGATATGGGCGCTGATATGGGTCGCGTGAACGGATGCGCAGCTCACCCTGACTTAGCGCTAAGTATAGGCAGAGGCTTACGCCTAAGCCGATGGGGTGCAAGTTATCTTGCCCTCGCATCGGTTTTGCAGCCGAGTAGTTTCCCATATAGATGACCAGATCGTTGGTGAAAGGCGAGTTTGACGCTGTGAATCGCAGAGTTACTGTCCCGGTTGCGACTTGTTCAGTGTTTATTTGAAAGTCTGCGTGTGTTCTCCAAGCCATTGGCACATCGGGGTGATCTCTGAGATTGCGCCCGACTCCGGGGAGGTTCTGTATCACAGGTATGCCTAACTGTCGCAGCTGGTCAGCAGGACCAATCCCTGATAGCGCGAGGATTTGTGGCGTTCCTATGGCGCCGGCGCATAGGATTACTTCGCTGCCGTATGCAGTAAACTCTTTCTGCTCTCTAATCGCACGTACACCCACCGCTCGGCTGCGCTCGAAGATGATGCCGTGTACATGGCAGTTCGACATTATAGTAAGCCCGGCTCGATTGCGCGCGGGATCCAGGTAGGCGATTGCGGTGCTTACTCGTACCCGGTCATCTATGTTAAATGCGAGCGGTCCTACACCGGTTGAGTTGGGGCGATTATGGTCAGGACAGTGAGCGAAGCCGGCATCCATACATGCCTGATAGAACGCATGCTGGTGTTGTCCCCATTCCTCGGGCTGATGCCTGCGGCAGACGATTGGGCCATTGGCGCCGTGGAATTCGTTTTCGAAATCTAGGTCAGTCTCCAGCTTTCGCAAGTATGGGAATATCTTGTTGTAGCTCCATTCTGTGTTTCCCCAGCTTTCCCACCTGTCGAAATCATCCGGCATGGCTCGGAGGAACTGGGCGTCGTTAACTGCGCTGGAGCCGCCCGTTACCTTTCCGCGCGGTATGTCGATATAGGCGCGATCACTGGCTCTGGCGCGGAACTTCCATATATGCCGGCTTTCCCATATAGTTGCGTCCGTACCGTAAGCGTATTTTACGGTGTCGGGCATCTGCTCGGGTGTGAGATAGTCCATGCCTGCTTCGAGGAGCAGAACTGAACAGTTAGAATCTTCGGATAGGCGAGCGGCAAGGACTGAGCCTGCAGAACCTGCTCCCACGATGATGTAGTCGTATCTCTTGTTCATAGCGACTTGGTGTCCGTCAGGGTTTCTGTTCAAAGAATGTACTCCGGCCTCAGTTGCGCTGGCGTTGAGTTGGCTCTGATGTGTTGTTGATCGTCCCGTGCCCCTGCTAATTACAGCGAATACAAGGTCAAATGTCCGTTTTGGCAATTCTAGAGCAAAGGCATGATACATAAAACAGGGTGAAATATGGTAGTCGTGCACGAGAGAGTATTGATTGTTATTTAATGGTTATTTAGTTGAGAAGCGCTATTGATTATGGAATAGCGTGGTTTCTGTTATGTATAATCGCTTGGAGGCGGCGCTAGGTCGCAGTATTATAACGGGCGATGTAAGGAGTGTATTCATTGAGGAAGCCACATGTATTTGCAGGCAATCCGCTGGACAGGGGTGAACGGGAGCGGCGTGACGAGGATTGGATTGAGGCTCAGTCGCGGGATTCTCGGAGTCGATTTCTGCCGTTCAATAATCTGAATGTGCTGCTTGGAGGTGATGCAGAACCGACATTAGTGTGGATGTCCGTAGATGCGCTGCGTGAGTGCGGTGTAGAGAATAAGCCGATTATGCTGGGGCTGCATGACGGCGTTACACACTTTGCAGTCGAACTGTCCGATGAGAACGCTGCGGCTTCTGTCGAGAGATGCACGAGAGTTCGCTTTGAGGATTGCAGGACAGCGGGAGAGCTTCTGTCAGTGCAGGAAGGCGGGATAGTTGCTCAGGCGCGTGCGCAGCTGGACTGGCATAGGCGGCACGGATTCTGTTCAGTGTGCGGGCAGCCTTCAATTATGAGGCGTGGCGGTCAGATGCGTGTGTGTCCGTCGTGCAAGGCGCAGCACTTCCCGCGCACCGATCCTGTGATAATCACTGTGGTGGAGGACACGGAGCGAGACCGCTGTTTGCTGGGGCAGTCAAGAGGAAGGCTGTCGCGTATGCGTATGTACTCGGCGCTGGCAGGGTTTATGGACCAGGGAGAGGCGATAGAGGAGGCTGTGGCGCGTGAGATTATGGAGGAAGCAGGGATACAGGTGAAGAATGTACGTTATCATTCTTCGCAGCCTTGGCCGTTTCCTTCGTCTCTGATGATAGGCTGCATTGCTGAAGCCGCTACTACGGACATCAACATGGATGCGGAAGAGATGACGGATGTTCAGTGGTTTGAGCGCTCTGAAGTGCTGCTTGCGCTGGAGGGTAAGAGCGATAAACTGACGGTGCCGGGGCAGCTTGCAATAGCGCACCATCTGATAAAAACTTGGGCGACGGAGGAGCAGTTCTAGGTCTTAAACTAGGGTGTTCTTCACCGTCATCCCATCTCTTATGACGAGGACTATGGCGGCGGCGTCACGCAGTATGCTGATATTTTCCAGCGGATTGCCGTCAACGGCAACTAGATCTGCGCGTTTGCCTGCTTCAATAGTTCCAGACTCGTTCAGCAGTCCGATATTATCGGCAGCGTTGCGCGTGCCAGCTACTATGGCTTCCATAGGCGATAAGCCATACTCTACCATCAGCTCGAACTCATGGGCATTGTCGCCATGGAATACAAGAGGCATAGCGGCGTCCGTGCCTAGCGCGATTTTCACTCCTGTGCGCTTTGCCAATCTGATTGTATCGCGAGCATAAGTCTCCATGCGCTTCATCTGCTCCTCGGACCCGCGGTAAGTCCACAGTCCTTCCTCAATAGCTTGCTGCGCTGCTGGATTGACTGAGAGAGTGGGGCAAAGATATGTGCCGCGTTGAGCCATCATTTCAGCCGCTTCTTCATCAAGGGGAAAGCCGTGTTCGATGGAGTCCACGCCCGCTCGGATGCAGTTCTTGATTCCTTCGGTGTGCGAGTGAGCGTGTGCGGCGACTCTTAGCCCTGCTCTGTGCGCCTCTTCCACTCCGGGGATGAGTTCTTGAGTTATGTAACCGGCGCGTCCACGGAAGGGCGGCGAAAGGGCGGGACGCGTGCCTCCGATTATTTTGATGGCGTCTGCGCCTGCGACTGCCTGATACCTTATAGCCTTTAGCACTTCTTCGGCGCCGTCAGCGACATGAGCCATATCTCCGTACTCGGTGCCGTGTCCACCGGTATGTGTAATGCCTTTGCCGGCTGACAGCAGGCGGGGACCGATGTGTTCGTCGGCTGATAGGCTGTCTCGCAGGGCGAAGATTTCATTTGGCGCGCCTAGGTCTCGAATGGTTGTAAAGCCTGCATGGAGTGTCTTTTTGCAGGCGTTGACAGCCTGAAGCAGGTTCCGTCCTTTAAGGTATGCGTCATCTCGTATGGGGATGTTGGACGGACGGGGAGCGAGACGCGGGTCCGGGTTGCCCATGATATGCACATGGCAGTCTATGAAGCCGGGCAGCAGCGTCTTGCCGCTCAGGTCGATTTCAGCGGCGTCCGGAGGGACGGTCAGGGCTTCGCTTTCAGCGACTGCTGAGATAATGCCATCACTGATTAGTACAGACTGACTGTCTAACGGCGCGTCTCCGTTGCCGTCAATGAGCCGGGCGTTTTTCAGGAGAAATGTTTTTGTCATAACGCAATCCTATCCCATGCCGCCGGCAATGCCGTCCGGGATGCGCCGGGATGCTTCTTCGGTGAGCCATTTGCGGTCTATTTTGTTTGTGCCGGAGACGGGGATTTCGTTCAAGAAGAATACGCGGCGTGGGTGGGCATACGCAGGTCCGTTTGCGAAGAAGTGTTGTTTTAGATCATTTTCGTCAACCGATTCGCCCTTGTGCAGCACTACCCAGGCTATTGGCGCTTCGCCTTTGACTCGATGGCGTGCGGACACCACACTGACATCTGCGACTGCGGGGTGGGTGAGGATTATAGTTTCCACTTCTTTGGGATAAACATTCTCACCGCCGCAGTTAATCATGTCGTCCTTGCGTCCTTGGAAGTAGATGTATCCCTGTTCGTCGGCATATACGAGATCACCGGACTTGACGAAGCCGTCAGGTGTCATTTTCTCGGCAGTAACATCTGGCTGCTTGTAGTAGCCGAGCAGGTTAGGCGGACCTTTGCTCCATAGTTCGCCTATTTCACCGGGTTCGCAGTCGCGGTTATCGTCTTCGACATCAACGATACGAATTTCCACATCCATTACAGGCAAGCCGCAGCTGCCCAGTTTCTTGACGCCCCAGCGTGGAGTGAGCACGTTTGCGCCCGCCTCGGTGAGGCCGTAGCTTTCCACTACCTCGCAGCCGAAGACACGGTTTATCTCCTGCATAAGTTCTTCGGGCACCGGCGCAGAGCCGCACGATAGGAACTCGAAGGATGTTACATCGTTTGCTTCCAGCGCCTCACGCTCGGCAAGCATCAGGCTGTACATAGAGGGCGTTCCGGACATGAAGGAAGGTTTGTAGCGATCGATTGCTTCGATGACCGGCACGGCGGAAAAACCGGGCAGGATGGCGGCTGATCCTCCAACGTACAGCATGGGTATAAGGCTTCCCCAAAGTGCGTTGGCGTGGTAGAGAGGACCGACAATGAGAGCGCGGTCGGACTGGATGTGCATCATGGCACGCACATTGGAACGAGCCGTCCACCATTTACTGGCATGGCTGAGCAGACAGCCTTTTGGTCTGCCTGTTGAACCGGAAGTGTACATCATCATGGCGACATCGTCGTCTTCAACCTCTGCAGTTACGAAGCCATCCTGTTCGTCGGCAAGCAATTCTTCGTAATCGAGAGTGTCGGGCAGGCTTTCGCCAACAATTATGGTGTGCCCGATGTTGGAGGCGCCGTTCTGAATTGCCTGGGCTTTGTCGGCAAGGTCTTCGTGAGCGATTAAGATGCTTGAGTCGCTGTGTTCAGCGATGTATATGAGGCTGTCGTTACCTAGCTTGATGTTCGCTGGCACTGCAACCGCGCCGATGCGTATTATCCCGAACAAACTCTCAACGAAGCGATAGTCGTTGGTCATCAGGAGCATCACTTTATCGTCCTTACCGATGCCAAGTTGACTGAGGGCTGACGCCAGATTCTGTGTGCGGGTTTCCAGTTCTGCATATGTGAGTGAAGCATCACCCTGCTGAATGACTACTTTGTCGGAGTAGAGCATTACGGGACGCCAGAATAGTTCACCGAAGTTCTTGGATGGATGTTTTTCAACTTGCATCATGCGATTATCACCTTTCTTAAGATGATTGTGCTTTATCGGCGGGTCTTGCAAACGAGTGTTAACCGATAGTTATGGTGTGATGATTACTTTTCCGAAGATTTCTCTGTCCTCCAGCAACCGGTGCCCCTCGGCTGTATTCTCCAATGGCAGCACCGCGCCTATGACGGGAGTAATTCTGCCTTGCTGCACTGCTTCGAGCAGCTGAACAAGGTCTTCTCTGCGCCAGCCGTCAGAACCGCGTATGTCCATTTCTCTGCGCCAGATGTAGCGTATGTCGGTCGGCGGGTCAAATCCGGCAGTTGCGCCGCAGGTGAGGATGCGGCCGCCGTGCTTGATCGCTTTCAGACTGCGGACCCAGCTGTCGCCCCCTGTGTAGTTTACGATTACATCCACGCCTTTTCCGTCCGTAAGGCTGCGGACGTAGCGGTGAAACTCAGGGTATTGAATGTAGTTCACGAGGTGATCTGCGCCCAGATCTTTCAGGCGCGCAAGTTTGTCAGGGCTGCTGGCGGCGGCGAATACTTCGCAGCCAAGCATCTTGGCAATCTGCACTGCACCTGTCCCTACTCCGCCGCTCGCGCCGAGAATAAGGACGCTTTCTCCCGCTTGGAGTTTGCCGCGGGTGATGAGCATTCTCCAAGCCGTGCCGTATGCGATGGGCAGAGCGGCAGCTTGCTCATAAGTTACATCGTCGGGCAACGGTATAGCATTATTTTCGGAGACGGTGAAGTATTCTGACAAGCCTCCTGTGGTGCTTTCGCCGAGTGCGCCGAGCGTGCCGTCGGGCATGCTCACTGCAGGATCGATGAGCAGGCGCTGCCCGATGGAGACGGAATTGACTCCTTCGCCGAGCGCGATGACTTTGCCTGCGATGTCGCCGCCGGATATGCGGGGCAGATCGATGGGCAAGCCCGGCATGCCCTGACGCACGAAGATGTCGAGGTAGTTTAGCCCAACTGCCCTCACTCGCAGCTTGATTTCGCCGGGTGCAGGAGCCGGGTTCGGTACTTCTTCGAGAATGAGCTTGTCGCGCCCACCGTGTTCATGTATTACTACTGCACGCATATTGGATACTCGGCTGTCGGATGTGTCGGAAAATCCGACTGGACTTTCAAAATTCGCGGTTTGTTCTCTTCATATTACTGTGATGTGTCGGTTTTTGTGAGTGTTTGACGCGGCGGGGAACTGTTGACAAGAGTAGAGCGTCCGACGGCTATAAGCCTGCCGTTTGGCGTTCGTATCTCCACATCTGCCACGCCGACGGTGCGGCCTGATTTTACCGTTGTGCCGCGTGCGATTAAGTCCGTATCGGGTCCTGCCATTCGCAAGTAGTCCACCTGGAGATTCATGTTTGGGGCATCTTTCCCGGTGGTGCTCATCATTGCGAAGCAGGTTGTGAGGTCTGCGAGTGTGGAAATGATACCCCCATGGATGTTGGAACGATCATCTGATGCGAGAAACTCTTCACGGAAGGGCAGGCGCACCTCTACCTCACCGACATCGTCACGCAGCAACTGCACGCCTAGCCAGCGGTGATACGGGGAGTCGTGCATTCTTTTCTGGAGGTCCATAGATGCGCCTTTCATAGCCGATGTACTTTCGTCCCTCTTACATAAGATTGGGTGAAGGAGCACTAACCCAACATTGCCGTTTGTGGCGGGTAATGCCTATCTTATGATATTTCCTCCACGAATTCACGCTTCACGAGTTCCCAGTCTATTTCGTAGCCGAGACCAGGCTCTGTGGGCGCATATACTAAGCCTTTGTCATCAACTTCGATGTCTTCGACGAGGGCATACTTGTTTGCGCCTGTGCAGGGGAATACTTCGTAGTAGTCGCAATTGCGAATAGCCATGGTTACATGAAGGTTAGCGACATTATTGAGCGAGTTTCCGCCGTGGTGTATCTCGAACTTCATTCCGAAGCCTTCTGCGAGGTGGGCTATCTTGATTAGCGGAGTGATGCCGCCGGTTACGGCTACGTCGCCGCGTAGGATGTCCGTGGCGTAGCTCTGAATCCAATGAGCCATGCCGTAGAGCCTGCCGGGGGCATATTCTGTGGACATTATGGGTATGTCGAGTTTTTGTCGCAGCTTGACATAGTTATAGATATCCTCTTCTACCAGAGGGTCTTCATACCAGAAGTAGTCGAGATCCTCGATCGCGCGCCCGACGCGAACAGAGTCTTCGTAGCAGTATGACCACATTGAGTCGAGCATGAGGACCATGTCGTCGCCCACTGCTTCGCGCACTACTTGGCAGATTTTGATGTCCATCTTAGGCTCGCCGTGGGGATGAAGCTTATGGGCTGTCCAGCCTAATGACTGGAAGTGCTGCGCTTCTTCTGCGTACTCTTCGGCTGTGGCGTGCCAAGCGGTGCTGGAGTACGCGGGAACGCTGTATCTACAGGTTCCGATGAGCTGGTGTATGGGCATGTTCGCGGCTTTGCCTGCTATGTCCCAGAGGGCGACATCGATTGCGCCTATGGCGTTTGTGGTTACTCGGCGGTTCTGCTTCCACATTTCCCACCAGATTGCGCCCTTATCGAGGGGATTTCTGCCAATAACAACCGGTTTGAGGAACTTCATTAGAGGACCTACAAGGTCGTCTGCGCCTTGACCTGATGAGCCTAGGAAGGCGTTGCCTTCAATGCCTTCGTCTGTCTCAATAGTCAGGATGCCAAGTAAAGTGTTTCCGCCGAAAACCCCACCGCCGGCGCCGCTTCCGCCGCCGCTTCCCGTCCTCCAAGCTTCTTGTTTCCAGTTGAACATAGTTACTTTCAGATCTGTGATTTTCACTCTACTGCCTCCGAAGCTTATTGCTCATTATTGAAATTGATAGATATGTTATACATGGGTTGTATTTATTTCAAATCCTATACTGCTAGGCGATTGGTGTTACTTGGGGTGTCCGAAGTGTTGAGCGGTATAGAGTAACTGAGTTGACAGGTAAAAATAATGCGCCCGGCGAGAACCGGGCGCATCGCAATGTCAGTTAAGATGGGTATCGATTATACGCGGACGCTAGTCGGCTGCTGCATGCTCGAACCACTCAGGACCTTCTTCGCCGGGTTCGGGCAGGACATGGCCACCTTCCATGGTTTGCGACGCCTTACCCTCCGTTATACTGCCGGCAATGTCGTCAGACGAGATACCGGTTATTTCCACAAACGCGGCAGTGATGTCGATAAGGAGCTTCTGTTTAACTTCTTCAGGACGCCCTGCACGGTTGCGACCGTCCATGTAGTACGCTGCATCCGTATCGTATCCGCTGTCGCCTCCTATAGGGTATTCGATGAATTCGACATGTACGAAAGTTCGAGGAGCGCCTGTGCTGTCACAGTGAATATCCGTGATTGCTTTGGCGACTTCTTGTCTCTTTTCGAACTCCACTGATCCTTCGGGTACGATGCACTTGTAATACGGCATTTTCCATTCCTTTCTCCTGTCTAATTGATGGCGTCTTTTGCTGACTTGTACTCTATTGCTGAGTTATTTTATTGTGGATCGCGCACAGATACTATGAGTTCATCCGTGCTGCAGCCCGTTTCAGCGCACCACATATCGCAGATTTGTGTCATCAATTCTACACGAGTGGTCTGATCAATCGGCTCGGAGAGCTGCCCCTGTACTGTCGAAGTTGTGGATATTTCGCCTCCGCGGAAGCCGAAGCCGTGCCGTATTTCATAGTAGTTCACTTCTATTTCGTCTTCAGAGAGGCTGAGTACGGGGGCGCTGATATGCCTGAGCTCTGATGCGAGTTTAATACGAAGGTCGTCGGGTACAATCCCTTCTTGAACAATGCAGTTGAAAGCAATCATTATCTGCTCCTTCTGCTCCAATCCAATAATAACTGTTGGAGCGGACGCAGTTTGTATTCCGGTTGAGAGGCTATCACAGAGTTAGTGCGAACTGCAAATGTGCCACAAGTGGATTGGTTATACGGCAGACCTGCCTGGGATGAAATGGAAAAATGTATATGGACTTGGAATCTATTGTAAGATGTGGTTCTATGCTTTTCGGCAGCACATAGTTTATAGAATAGATTAGGAAGTGAAGAGACGCATGTTGTTCCTTGCTATAAGCAGCCCGCACCCAACCCGGCCTTCGGAAGTTCGTGAGCAAAGGCAGCAGTATTGGCCCTGGGCGCAGGACAAGCTCGACAGAGGACTGGCGCGTTTCGTTTTTGCGCGCACAGGACGGGGAGCGGTGGCGCTGTTTGATGTGGATTCCAATGAGGAGCTGCATCGCCTTCTTACGGAATGGTCGGAGATGATTCCTGCGGAGTTCGCGATTTATCCTCTGCTGGATGCCGATGAAGCGGTTCAGTTTCTGAACGAGGGCTAATCAGCGTATCCGGTCAGCTCGACATATCCGCTGCCGCTGATGGGCTGTCCGTTTGATGTGCCTTCTATTCGAACCGCTCCTTCCCAATACCGAACGACGGTGTCTAGCTCTTGGTTTCTGATGTATGGGGTAATTTCAAGGTCTAACCCCTCTGTGAGGATTTGGAAGCGCCAGCCGGATGGGTAGATACCTCCGAGCGGGCTTTGCCACTCATCTAATACGGTAATACGTACTTCGTTATGCGCTTCTATGCTTTTGTATTCGCCATTTGCCGCTACTATCGTACCTAATCTGAAAGCGTTTCCGCTGTCTTCGCGTGGGCGCAGTATGCCGTACATGATGTCGCGGCCATCCGACAGTTGGAGTGCGAACCAGTCCCAGCCGATGTGTTCATCAGAAAGCCGATTAGAACTCCATTCTCTGTCGAGCCAGCTGGCGCCGCTGACAGTATGGGACTCGCCGTTGATGGTAACTGTGCCTCTTGTTGGCATGCGGGTGATGGAATAGTAATAAGATGCCGTGTCGGAGCTGCTGCTTTTTCTGCTGAAACCGTCTTCGCCATGAAGCACGGTGTCTTTACCGCCGTATAGGAGTAGAAGTTCGATTTCTATGCCCGCATCTTCTTCCATCACATGCAGGCGCATTGGCAGCGTACTATCGCCGACGGATGCCACAGACCAGTTTTCCAGCCAGACGCGGAAGGGAGCAGCTGTTACCCCTGCTAATCCGAGTGCATCTCGGCTGCTTCGTTCGAATGCGTAGAAGTCCTCGTTCTCGACGTCGGTTAAGGCGAAGTGCGCGTAATATATGTTCTGCGCTGCCCACTTTGAACTTCGCTGACTTTCGTTTGCCGTCAAGCCTGTTCTGAAGAAGGTAAGCTCGTAGCCGAAATGTCTGCCTGCTGCCGTGTCGAGATTCCCAGTGTAGTACCACCATTCAATTGCATATTCCGGGTGGGCGCCATGGTCTTCGGGGAAAGTGAGTGGCTTCGCCGTGGTAACACTCTTAAAATTGGCGGCGCTCACACTTAGCGCGTCCGACAGGGATAGGCTTGCTCCGACTTCCGTAGTCTGCCCTGATAGAGCGAGCGCATAAGCGATGGTGCCTAGAGCCGCGACTGTTATGGACAGACCCGCCGCAATTATTGCGAATCGCGTAATATCACTCATATATCACTCATCATGATGCAGCACTTCGGCGGGTGAGGAACGAGACATTTTAATAGCCGGATAGACTGATGCAAGCAGGGCAGCGGCAGCGGCAAAGACGACAGCCTGCACCAGCATTAACGGATAGATTTCCATATCCATTGACCAGCCGAATGACCTCCGATTAACTATGAATATGAGCACAGCGCCTTGTATCAGTCCCAGTGGCAGCGCTATCAAGCCTGCGGCTATACCCATCAGTCCTGTCTGTGATGTGAACATTAACCAAACCTGTCCCGGAGTGAAGCCTATAGCGCGGAGTGTGGCGAACTCGGTTGAGCGCTCCATCTGCATCGCCATCAGAGCGCTCAGCACGCCCACAAATGCTACGATTATTGACAGGGCATACACAACCGATGTGATGGCGAAGCTTCGCTCGAATACTTCAAGCGCCGCAGCTTTAAGTTCTGCGTTGGATCTTATTTCTACATCGGCGTCGTTGCCAATTGCGTTTTCGATCGCAGCTTTTAGACCATCGATATCGCTTCCGTCTGTTGCCGTTATTCCTATCCCGGTGAAACTTTCGTCGTTCCAGAAGCGGTTATATGCGCTGCGGCTCATCATTACTTTGCCGTTTGCGGAGTTGCGATAGTCGTAGTAGATGCCCGCTATGCGAAAGTCGCGCGTTCCCTCGGATGTGAAAAGGCGAACCGTTGAACCGATGCCTTTGTCGTTATGGTAGGCGTAAGGTTCCGACACGGCCACTGCTTCGCCGCTTTGCAGCTCGTCCCAGATTAGCGCAGGGCTTCCTTCCTTGAATGAGTTGTAGCGCACGAAGTTGTCATAATTTGTGTCGAACGCAAGAAGCTCAACTTCGCCGTCAGGGGAATTGACGCGTGCGTTGCGAACGGTGCGTATGCTTTCTACTTCACTGATAGTTCGTATGCGGTCAAGTATATGTGATTTTAATTCTTCACCTGCTCCTTGAGAACTGAAAGATGCCGGGGAGATGTAAATGTCTGAGCTGAGTGAATTGTCCAGCCATTGAACCACTGTGCTGCGGAAGCTCTGCACCATAGTATCAATGGAAATTGTGATGGATATTGCCACCGCTAATGCCGCGATTGCCACGGCGGTGCGGCTGATGGAGGCGGATATTCCGCGCGCTGCCATTGTGCCCATTGTGCCGAAAACGCTATGCAAGAGCGGCGCGATCGACTTGCTGAATAGGATTACGCAGGCAGGTGTAAGCATAGCGTATCCGAGCACGATGATGCCTATGCCTATGAAAGCAAGAATGAGCGACTGTGAGGGTAAGAACAGCAGAGCCGTGCCTACGGCTGACAGACCGACACCCACTATTGAGGCGAGCGGCACGGTATTCCTGAGGCGCGCTTCAAGGTGTGAGCGGGAAAGGCTTTCTCTCGCCGGGATGCCGGTTGCTTCGAGCGCAGGAACGAAGGCTGCCGCCAATGTAGCGATTATCCCCAGCATTGCGCCCTTTATCAGTGCCCACGCAGGAATAGAAAGTTCCTGGACTGATGATACGAAGAATAGATCGGTAATGGTTTGCGTAATGATGTTCAGAATGCCGCGCCCGATTACTATGCCAAGCAGCACCCCGATGACTGAGCTGATAATTCCGATAATCAGCGCTTCACTGAGCACCAGGGTGAATATCTGCCGCCTCGTAACGCCGAGCGCACGCAGCGTGCCTATGAGGGGACGGCGCTGTACTATGGAGAATGTCATCGCGTTGTAAATCAGGAACGCACCTACGATGAGACCGAGCAGGCTTATGACAAAGAGATTGTCGTCGAAGGCGCTTGTCAATTCTTCGATGGTCTCTGATCGATTCTCCGCACTTACCAGAGCTGCTTCCGCCGGCAGAATGGAGCGTATCCGTGCCATAAGCGTCTTTGCTTGTTCATCCGACTGTACGATTAGATCTATACGACTAATACGCCCCTCAGACCCGGTTAGCTCCTGCGCCGTTGATATATCGGTGATAAGTAAGTTCTTCAGCGTTTCGCTGCTCAGGCTGTTACTCGGTGTGATTAGTCCCACAATATCGATTACGCGCTCTGTGCCCGCGATTTCCAGAGTTACGGAATCCCCTGACTGCAGATTCAGAGAATTGGCGGTATCTGCTGACAGCAGAGCGGTGTTCGGCGCTGCGAGAAGGGATGTGGCGAAGTTCATGGGGGCACGCGCGCCTCTGCCTTCCGAATTGCTGTCGGCGTATGGTCGGAACTGGTCGTCTGCTATCGGATCTATTCCGAGCAGACGCAGTATTGTTCCATTTGTTGTATCTCCGGGCAGACGGGCATAACCTTCCACGACCGGCGCGGAGGTTCTGACGCCTAGATCAAGGCGTAAAGCGCGATATGTGTCTTCAGGCAAACCGCCGGGTCCGCCAATGATGTGATGCGTTGCCTTGCCGGTAACTGCTTCTGTGGACAGGCTGAAGGCGTGCTTTGCGCTCTGATTTCCGAGGTCTATGGCAATCACAATAGCCACGCCGAGAGTTATGCTTAGCACTGAGAGCGCCATCTGCCAGGAGCGGTTGAGCAGGTAGCGCATGCTCGAAAGCCAGAGTACTTTACTCATGCCATATACACTCTGCTTCCCGCTTATGCTTGCTCGGACTGTCGCCGATAGGGGAGTGTGATGCGAGTATCGCCGGGCGTTCGTTCCACCAGCCTGCCGTCTTCCATCGTGAGCACGCGGTTTGCCATTCTGACAACGACATCACTGTGAGACACGATTATCATCGTCTTGCCGCTGTCCTCTACCATACTTTTGAGAAGCAGTAGGATTGACATTCCGGTTTCAGAATCGAGATTGCCCGTTGGTTCGTCAGCAAGAACAAGGAGTGGGTCGTGTGCGAGTGCGCGGGCAATTGCTACTCGCTGCTGCTCTCCGCCGGATAGCCTGTCCGGGTAGCTGTCGAGGCGGTCTCGCATGCCAACTCGTTCCAGAAGTTCTGAAATCCTTCTTTCCGACTTTACATTCGAAAAGTTGTTGAGCTGGAGTGGCAGCAGGAGGTTTTCGCGGACGCTCAGTGTTGGAATCAGGTTGAAGAATTGGAATACGAACCCGATGTTTTTTCGCCTGAATAGAGTGCGCTCTTTTTCAGTAAGGTTTGTAATGGATACAGAGTTTATTAGCACATCGCCGCTTGTTGGAGTGTCGATGCCGCTGACAAGATTGAGGAGTGTGGTCTTGCCGGAGCCGCTGGGACCTGCTAATGCGACGAACTCGCCTCGATAAATCTCAGATTCGGCGTTTTGAATCACAGAGCGCGTCTCATTCCCCTCTTCGTATCGCTTTGTCAGGGCGCGCATCTCCACTATGGGCGCTCGTGTGCCGTGTACATGCGCTGCGCTGCGGTTAGTGCGGTTAGTTTGGATTGATCTTGCTGTACTGATTGTTTGTCCTGTTTGCTGTCTGCTTGCGGTCTGTTTGATTAAATCGACACGGTAATCTTTCACATAAGAAATGTTACATCTTTTATAGCACAAATAGCACAACATGAGGTTGCATGCATCATCAATAGACTTGCTGATATAAAATCTGATATGAAGACTTTGCTTCCGTTAACGATTGGGCTGCATTCTTCGAGGCAGCATGGCATATCAAGGACGTGGTGATATATTATGACGAGAGCGGGATGACAGCAGTACTGAAATATGTACAGGAGATTTGTGATGGCTGATTATGGCGAATACACGGCGTATTTCAATGGTGAGTGGGTTGCGTACAAGGATGTGCGGATTTCACCTGACGACAGAGGTTTTATGGTGGCAGATGTCGTCTTTGACATCGCGCGCACTTTCAACGGCGTACCGTTTTTGCTAGACAGGCATGTTGATAGGCTGTACCGCTCACTGAAGTATCTTCGCATCGATTGCGGTATCAGTCCTGCTGAAATGGCTAGACTTTGTGAAGAGGCAGTGAGGCACAATGAGGAGCGCTTGGCGAGCGTGGGAGACTTTACGATTAACCCATTTGTTACGCGCGGCACTCAAGCGAGGCGGATCGGAGATGCAGGACCAGCAACGGTGTGCATCAGCGTGAAACCTGTGGCGTTTGCGTCGTTCGCACACTTCTACACAGATGGAGCGCACGGGGTAATAGCACGCACTCGAAGTTACAGCAGCCAGGTGCTGGATCCGAAGGTGAAGCATCACAGCCGGTTAAACTTCGTGCAGGCGGAACTTGAGGTTTCGGATGTTGATCCGGATGCACAGCCAATTTTGCTGGACGATGCGGGCAACCTTACGGAAGGCAGCGGGTACAATGTGTTTCTTGTGAAGGACGGTGTTCTCAAAACGCCGACAGATCGCAGCATATTGCAAGGCATTTCTCGCGGTGTACTGATAGAGTTGGCTGATCGTTTGGATATTCCGTTTAGTGAAGAGGATTTGCAGCCATACGACCTGTACACTGCGGACGAGGTGTTCTTCTCGCGCACGAGTCCGCGCATTGTACCCGTAAGCCGAGTGGATAATCGAAGAGTGGGAGATGAGTGTCCAGGCCCGATAACTCGTCAGCTCATCAGCGCGCACAGCGAGATGGTTGGCGTTGACATTGTTGACCAAGCGATGCACTTCGCAAATGCCATAGGTTGATGCCCTGGGCTGATGCTAATTGAGATGACAAGTGATTTGCGTGCTTGGGGTAGCGATTAAGTTGCGGCGATTGTAGAATAGGTGTCGCTGGAGGCGCAGAGAGATAGCGCCATTTTACAGGCATGTTGCAGGAAGGTTTTAATAAGAAAATGCTAGTCAGATATTCACGAACGATGGCGTTTACGGCTGCGGCGGTGTTTGCGCTGCTAATGATAGCTTGCGGTTCGAGCGAGCCGGAACTTGGGGCGCCAAAAGCGCCTACTGCTGCGCCTGCTCAGCCTGCGCCTACTCAGCCTGCACCTGCCGCCGCCGCACCGGAGCCTGCATTCAAGCAGTGGGACGCACCGCCTGCGATGACGATAGATACAAGCAAGGATTTTACAGCAGTCATCGAATTGGAAAAAGGCGGTGAGATCGTAATAGACCTTTTTGAAAAGCGCGCTCCGATGACGGTTAATAACTTTGTCTTCCTTGCCAATGAAGGCTTCTACGACGGTGTTACTTTCCACAGAGTCCTTGACGGCTTCATGGCACAGACGGGCGACCCGACCGGCTCCGGCGGAGGCGGTCCCGGTTATCGGTTCGATAACGAATTTCATCCCGAACTGCAGCATGACGGCCCTGGGATACTTTCGATGGCGAACGCAGGTATGCGTAACGGCATGGGTACTAACGGCAGCCAGTTCTTTATCACATTCCGTGATACCGGATTCCTTGACGGGCTGAATCCTGACGGTTCGGAGAAGGCATGCACGGAGAGGGGAGTATCTTGCCATTCAGTTTTTGGCAAGGTTGTAGAAGGAATGGATGTGGTGCTTGATATCAGGAAGCGCGATCCGAGCGCGCGGCCTCCGCCGAGCTTTCTTGGAGATGCAATTAAGACGATTAGGATTGAAGAGAATTAAGTTATAGAGCAAGATTGATTGGAGGAACTGTGACAATTAAACGGTATGATTCGCCGCCTGCTATGGCGATAGATCAGAGCAAGAGATACACTGCGACGATAGAGATGGAGAAGGGCGGCGAGATACAGATAGAGCTGTTCGCTGCGGAAGTGCCGGTAACCGTGAACAACTTTGTATTTCTTGCGCGAGACGGATACTACGATGGAGTAACCTTCCATCGTGTAATTCCAGGCTTTATGGCTCAGGGCGGAGATCCGACAGGTTCTGGCAGCGGTGGGCCCGGGTATCAGTTCGATGACGAATTTCATCCTAACCTGCGGCACAATTCGCCTGGCATTCTTTCGATGGCGAATGCAGGAGTCCGCGGTGGGCGTGGCACTAACGGCAGTCAGTTCTTCATCACATTCGTTCCCACACCACATCTTGACGATCACCACTCGGTCTTTGGCAAGGTTGTGTCAGGTATGGATGTGGTGAACGGCATTGCGGTGCGAGATCCGATGCGGCATAGAACGCCGGGTGACGCAATGAAGACAATTCGTATCGAGGAATCGGACTGATTAATTTCATCTCTGCTGCACTTGATATCCGACTCCTGTTCGGATGGGAGTCGGGAATAGTTAAATAGTTATAACCTCTAAGTAAGAGGCGCTGGTATTTATTTATAAATACCAGCGCCTCTTTTTGTGTTTGTGTGTCCCTTCTATTTGATGGGACAGGTTACTCTGCTAATGATGCATATTAATCATCGCCTGCTATGGCATCGCCTGCTATGGGCGCAACTGAAGGCTCAGATGCTTGGTCGGGTTTCATCAAATACAGGCTGAAGAGTTTGCCCTGTGTGCCGATCCATGACTGGTTGAGCGAGCGAGTTTCTTGACCATTAATCAGCGGACGATTGTTGACTCGAATGGTTGGCTCCGTCTGTGAGCTGCGTATGTCCACATTGCCCTTCGTGTAATAGAAAGACAATCCTCGCATTTCGGGGACGTCTAGTTCTTCGCCGCGCAGCAGGTTTTTGGATGTCAGCAGTGTAGCGAACGGACGCTCAATAGTTGAGAAATCTACCAGTAATTTGCCCGTGTCATCGTACAGGTAGCCGTAAGGACTTGGGCGTGTCAGCCTGTAAGCTACATAGATTAGCGCCGCAATCACAATCAGTGCCAGTGCACTTGCCACTGTGTATATTACCGCCATCACCGGGAAGCTTCCGCTCTCTTGTGGCAGCGCAGGGGGCTGCTCAACAACGACAGGCGCAGGCGGTGCCGGCTGGACTACGACAGGAGGCGGAGAAGGCTGACTCTGCTGAACTGGAACTACGACTGATTGAGTTGGAGGCGCTGCCGGAAGAGCGAACGAAGAAAGCACCTGAGAGTTCGCCATGAAGCTGTATTCGCGTGCAGCATACTCCATGTCCAGACGGAGGAAAAGGGTGTGAAGTTCCTCTTCTGCCGGCGTAAACACGATGTCGAAATTCCAAGCGTGCCCGGTGTTCAACAGTTCCCTCGGAATAATCTCTACGACGCCTTTGCCGCTTTCTGACAAGATTTCGGCGGAGATCATGCTGGTGGGTATGCCGTAAGGCTGTTCGTTGACCTTAACTTCTACAGTGCCGATGGTTGCGCGCTTGCCGAGCGTGAGACCCTCAGTATGTGTGAGGTCAACATCTAGTACAGGGAAGCCCTGTGCCATAACGGAATTGCGCGTGAATATAGAGTGCTCATACTCGGGCCAGTATAGTTCCAGTTCTATGTTGTGCTTGCCTTCTGCACTCAGCGGAGGGACCGTAGTCGAGTAGTACAAATCTCCTGGGATAGAATCGCCAAGTTCACCATTGTCGTTCAGGGTGTATGTGAATATTTGTCCGGTGGTGTCGATAATAGTGGCGCGTAGTTCGGCGTTGGGTACATCTACGCGCGTTTCTCCGTCGGATACATAAGCCACGATTTCATTGTTTTGATCAAACGGAATCGTCTCAAAGGACACAAGATTAAGATTAAGCTTGTGGTTGGGGTAGTGCCAGGCGGAGATGAACCCATTAGCGCCGCGAACATCTACCACCCATTCACCGGGAGCCGGATCTGTAAGCGTCCAGACGACCGCGTGGGGAGTTTCTATTACGCTAGATAGGGCGCGATCCCCTTCAGACGCCTTGATTCCAGCCGGGTTTTGCAGGCTGAGAGAGCCTGCGGCTCCCTGTTTGAAAAACACTATGGAGGACTCGGTAGTGCTTGGGGCGACCTCGATGGGTGCGGTGAATACGTCGGTGGGCGCTAGTTCGTTTTGGCCTATCTCAAAGAGAGAGCCTCTCGCGTCCACGCTTAGAACGCTGTCTGCGATGAGTTTGAGTTCCTGCGGTGTTGACAGCGGAAAGACGTCGCCTCCGGTGCCGCTTGATGCGGTGCGCATGAAATCCTTCGCATAGGTCGAAGAGCCCGGCAGAGCAATGCTGACAACATGCCAGTTATCCCTGTTGAAAGCGCTGATTGTATCGCCTATCGGGAATGCTTCGAATGGGGCTTCGCCTTCCAGCTCGCCGCCTGATACGACATAGACTGTCGAGCCTTCGCCCGCGCTCTCGAACTTCATTAGTTCATGAGCGTAAGATAAGGATGCTGACAGGTCATGTGCGGGAACAGAGGAGGAATCCTCTATTCTGGCGGTTAATTCTTTGTATGCGTTCTTGTGCTCGGCGCTGCCTGATACCGCTGGGCCGATAAATTCTTCGCTGTCTGCTGTCAAGAAGCCGACGCGTTGGTTCTCACGAAGTGCAGACAGCAAACCTACAAATGAGACTGCCAGGTCTTGGTTTTCCTGAGACATACCGGCAGCATGCCTGTCCACTACTACGATATAGAGCGGTTCGCTGCTTTCTGCGTGTAAGAGATTTGTTTGGCTTACGGTCCACGAAAGGAATACTATTGCTACTAGAACGAATGCGAGTTTAATTTTGGGCATATCACACCTCCACATAGCCAAAGTACAAAAGAGCATAAATTACGGTCAACGCAAATTTAGTCCATTTTCTGAACGATAATTTAGAATGTTTATATCTTTAGTATAAAAATGAGGTGCGGCGCGGATTGACCGAGAGGATGGAGTGATGCGGATTTGGGGCAGATTGGTGTATAGGATTGCTGCGATAGCGGTAATTTTGACTGCGCTGTCGTTAGTCTCCTGTGGCGGAGATGCGTTAGAATTGCGGGAAGACGCGGAGCTAACGCTTGAGGCTGTGAGAGGAACTGTTTTGGAAGTGAGGTCGGAATCGCTGATTTCGCTAAGCGCACTTGAGGTGGAAGATGCTGAGGGGGTTGTATGGAGTTTCGAGGGCAGGGGCAAGGTTGTGCCGGGATTTACACCTTCGCATTTGAATGAGCATAAGCTGCTGGGGCTGACAGTGGAGGTTACTTTTTATCGGGAAGGTACAGCGTTAGTTATATATAACATTACGGATTAGTAGGATTGGCTCGTTGTTGTCGTTTGATGCTGTATATGACATAGGCAGTGCCGCCGCCTAGCGCGAGGGTTACTAACGCCAACATCAACAGCCCTTCGGTGCTTGCTGTCGAGGTGGTTTCTGCGATATTGATTGGCGTGGAGGCGGTTACTTCGCCATGTTTTGTGGTCTCAATTTTGGTAAGAAGCGACCATTGTCCGGGGCTGCGGAAGATAATGTTGCCCTTGTAGTGGATTGGGGTTGCAGGATCGTTGAGCGCAGGAGTTTGGTATGTGGGCTCCCCTTCCGGGTTGTAGGCGACGATGAGAACACGAGCGTCTTCAACTAGAGTTTGGGTTTCCGGGTCGAGTATGGTTACTCCGAAATGGACAGTGCCGACTCTGGGTTTGTGCGGCTGAATAGTGATGATGATTTCGTAGGGTCCTGCCGGTCCGCGGTGAAGCTGCAGGGGTTTGTCGAAGACGGAGACGCGCTCGCCGGGGGTTTGTCCCATTATAAATATGCTCAGCAGAATTAAAGCAGTTAGTCGAGTAAGCAACTGCTCATCACCTTGTTGGCGTGGATGTGATGGATGTGTCTGAGCGGGTTGTGTTAGTCATCAAAAGCGGAAGTATGCTCTTTGTCTTTATACGACATTATGTGGTTGGCTGGAAGTGGGCTTGCCAGGGATCGAACCTGGGACCAATCGGTTATGAGCCGACCGCTCTGCCGCTGAGCTACAAGCCCGTAAAAGCGTGGTTTCAGCGTAACCAATAAGAATGCATGCTGTCAAGGATTGGGGAGAAGTTTGGCGCTGTTTCAGGTAGTGTTGAAATAGGACAATGTTTTAGAAAAAAGACGGGAGCTCCATAGAACAGGAGCACTGAACTTCATGTCAGTAGGCTGCGCTGTGCTCGCGTAAATATCACTGCTCTCCGAATACCTGCTTATCCCGTTAGCTTACCATCAACACTACCCGAGACAGTGTCAGTTACCATGGCAACTTTGCGCCCCCATGCTGCGCTGTGCTATAATTCGTTGGCTATTTTGGCGTGTTCTGCCTATGTTAATTAGGGGATGCGTCGCAACGAGTGAGGAGCGTATATGGCAGCGATGATTGAGATTATCAGTGACGGCAGTGTTACTTCTGCTAATGGATTTGTGGCGGGCGGAACTTATGCGGGATTGAAGACTCAGGACGACGGTGTGCTCGACTTGGGCATTTTGCTATCTGAGACGCCTGCTAATCTCGCCGCTACTTTCTCTACGAATAAGATACTCTCCCCTTCTGTGGTGCTGAGCAGACAGCGCGCGCAGCGCGGTACGGCGCGGGGTGTGGTGGCGAACAGCGGCTGCGCGAACTGCTGCGTGGGCGAGCAGGGACTGGCGGATGCCGCAGAACTTACTGAGCTTGCGGCTGCGCATGTGGGAGTGAGCGCGGAGGATATGCTGGTTTGCAGCACGGGCATGATTGGTGTGGAGCTTCCAATGGCGCTGCTGCGACAGAATGTCGGCAATGTGAGTCTGTCGAGTGGCGGCGGACATGATTTCGCGCGCTCTATTATGACCACTGATACACGCCATAAGGATCTTGCGGTGTCTATTGATTTGGGCGGCCGCAAAGTGGTGCTGGGCGGTGCGGCGAAGGGTGTTGGGATGATCCACCCCAATATGGCAACTATGCTTGCATTCGTGACGACGGACGCCCCGGTAGAGCAGTCGTTCTTGCAATCGGCGCTCAGCAGGGCTGTGGATACTTCCTTTAATATGTGCAGTGTGGACGGCGACCAGAGTACGAACGACACGGTTCTGGTGTTTGCTAATGGACAGGTGGGTGGCGATGAGATTGTTGCGGGCACGTCGGAGGCCGATGCATTCGAGGAAGCGCTCACTTTTGTGTGCACCTCTTTGGCGAAGGAGATGGTACGAGACGGCGAGGGTGCGAAGAAACTCATCGAGGTTACAGTGGAGCAGGCAACCACGGTCGCGGATGCGCGCAAGGCTGCGAGGGAGATTTCAACTTCTTCGCTGGTCAAGGCTATGGTGCACGGCAACGACCCGAATTGGGGACGCATTATGATGGCGCTGGGCAAGAGCGGCGCAGATATGGATGAGTCTAAAATAGACATCTTTATCAACGATATTCAGATTGTCCACGAAGGCAAATCCATACCATTTCATATGGATTCGGTCGTAAGTGCAATGGCGAGCTCGCCCGATGTACGCTTTGGTGTTTGCTTGAATATGGGAGATGTGAGCGCGACGGCTTGGGGCTGTGATCTGACCGAAGAATATGTAACCTTCAATTCGGCGTACAGCACTTAAAGAGTATGTCAACATCGAACACCCGTGCAGGGATGAATGTGCCTCATGCCAAGATAGAATCTGAAGTAGTCAATTCCGGCGAATTGGCTAGTTTGGAAAATACTCCACAGGCAGAGGCGGATAAGGAGACCAGTTTCAGTGGGACGATTGTAGTAAAGATTGGCGGCAGCACTCTAGGCAGCCACGACACCACCCTACATGACCTAGCAAGGCTTCAGAAGCAGGGCGTTAATTCGGTAGTGGTGCATGGCGGTGGAAAAATTATCAGTGATTGGATGGCGAAGCAGGGTGTGATGCCGCGTTTTGTGCGTGGACTGCGCGTTACCGATGGTTCAAGTCTTGAAATCGTCGTTGCTGTGCTCACAGGTCTCATTAACAAGACTCTCGTCGCTTCTATGGTGGAACTTGGCGCCCGTTCTATTGGCATCAGCGGAGCGGACGATGGCATGCTGCGTGCGATTGTCCGCGATCCAGAGCTTGGATTCGTTGGGGACGTCGTGGATGTCAACACTGACCCTATCGACGCTGTACTGAACTCCGGCTGCATTCCTATTATCGCGCCTGTTGGCATGAAAATTGCCGAAGAGGGCGATGAATCTACTGCGCTTCTGAACATCAACGCGGATACTGCGGCGGGAGAAATCGCAGCTGCCATTGGCGCGAGTAAGCTAGTATTTTTGACTGATGTTCCGGGCGTTTTAGATACGTCCCGAAGGCTGATACCGCGCTTGACAGAACGGCAGGCGCGAGGATTGATTAACTCAAATGTTGCAGCGGGCGGCATGATTCCTAAACTGGAAGCTTGTCTGACCGCGCTGAAATCGGGCGGCATTTCCCACATCGTTGACGGTCGCAGCCCGTCTGCGTTAATAGATGTAATTTCCGGTGAAACGCTTGGAACACGAATTGGGTAAAGGCAGGCAGATGTTCTATGGCTGGTGAATATCAGAACGGCAGCAGTGGAGACAGAGGCAACGGCGGCGATGACGCTTCCACCATAGAGTTGTATCAGTTTTTTGGGCAGATAGGCACCCTCGCGAAATGGATTGCGTTCGCTGCTGTGGCTGCGATTCTGTTCGCGATGTTCCTGTTTGGACGCGGCGTCTATACGGATTGGCTTTGGTTCGATAATTTGGGCTATCGCGGTATCTTTGTCAAGGTTTTGATGACGCGCATAACCTTGTTTGTTGCCGGTGCTGTTGCGATGGCGGTGCTTGCCGGCGTGAGTATCTTTGCTGCGAGTTTCATTTCTAGGGGCAGGATATCGCTGCCCCTGCCCGACGACCTCCTGAGATTCATGAGCCGCGCGCTGATTATTATAAGTGTGGCCGCCGTGGCTGTGCTTGCCGTCATCTTTGGCACAATACTGTCAGCTCAGTGGGAAGTCTTCCTGCGCTTCTCAAACGCTCTGCCTTTTGGGCAGGTGGATCCTGTGTTCGGACGGGACGTAGGTTTCTACGTGTTCACGCTTCCTATGTTCAACGTTTTACAAGGCTGGGTATTAGGCGCGCTGATACTGACACTGCTTGCTTCGCTCGCTTATTATTTTCTTCGTTTCAGCATGCAAGGCATGAGGCTTGACCTGAACGCGCCGGGTGTGAAGATACACTTGTCAATTATTGCGGCATTGGTGATGTTCACTATCGGATTTGGTCATTGGCTTGACAGATGGGACTTGCTGCTTTCCGAAGAAGGCGCGGTGTTTGGAGCGGCATACGCTGATGTGAACGCGCGTATGCCTGCGCTGCTGATAATGACGATTATAGCTGTGGGCGCGGGCTTGCTTATGCTGGCGAACACATACATTAGCGGCAGACGTCTGCTCATTGGGGCGTTTGCGCTCTGGTTCGTAGCGAACATCGTGTTGGGCAGCGTTTGGCCAAGCTTAATTCAGCAGTTCACGGTTAACCCTAACGAGTTCGTGCGCGAGGCTCCATTCATAGAGCGCAACATTAAGTTCACTCGCAGCGCATTCGGGCTTGACCGTGTTGTGGAACAGTTCTATTCGGCTCAGACCGATGTGGACGCTGAAGTTATTAAGCGTAACCCGCTGACTATTAATAATATACGGTTGTGGGATTACCGCCCCTTGTCCAGTGTATATAGACAGATTCAGCTCATCCGGACCTACTATGACTTCCGGGATGCTGATGTTGACCGCTACGAACTAGGTGGAGAGATAAGGCAGGTGCTGCTTTCAGCGCGCGAGATTGCGCCGGAAAAACTAGACCCGGGAGCGCAGAACTGGACGAACACTCGCCTCGTATATACACACGGTATGGGTATCGCCATGAGCCCTGTAACAGAGTTCACGGCTGAGGGGAGGCCCGAGTTTTTCGCCAAGGACATACCGGCAGATGGGATAATCCCAATCCAGGCAGTAGATGCAGAAGGTCCGCCGGAACTTTTGGTTACTAATCCGCGTATATACTATGGCGAGAATACCGTGGATTATGTGATAGTCAATACGCTTCAAGATGAGCTTGACTATCAGACTGAGGGAGGGGAACTGTTCCGCACAAACTATCACGGACATGGGGGCGTGCGCCTATCTTCTTTGTTCCGCCGGCTCTCTTATGCGTGGCAGTTTGCCGATATCAATATACTCATCAGCGGACAGATTACAGGGGATAGCCGTCTGCAATATCGGCGTGCGATTCAAGAACGTGTTCATACGGTTGCGCCCTTCCTGCTTCTTGACAATGATCCGTATATTGCAGTCGCTGACGGAGGCTTGTTCTGGATTCAGGACGCATATACCTACACTGACAGGTATCCGTACTCGGATCCGCTTGGGGGCGAGCTGAACTACATGCGCAACAGCGTGAAAATCACGGTGGATGCGTTCACTGGCGATCTGCGGTTCTATATTTGGGACGAGTCAGACTCTATTGTACAAACCTACGCCCGTATATTCCCTACGCTGTTCCTTTCACAAGCGGATATGCCTGAAGCCCTCAGAGAGCATGTGCGTTATCCGCAGGACTTATTCCGCATACAGGCGGAGAAGTACATCCGCTATCACATGCAAGAGCCGCAAAACTTCTACAATAACGAAGACCTGTGGGCAGTGGCTGAGGAGAAGTTTGGGCAAGGTGATGAGCTTAATCAGGTGGAGCCGTATTATGTAATCATGAAACTGCCCGAGGAAGAGAAGGAAGAGTTTGTGCTGCTTCTGCCGTACACGCCAAACGAACGGCAGAATCTTATCGGCTGGCTCGCAGCGCGCAGCGATGGTGAAAATTATGGCGGCTTGATAGCGTTTAACTTCCCTAAGGACAGGCAGATTGACGGACCCGCACAGATAGAGGCACGCATAGATAACAACCAAGATATTTCGGCGTGGTTTACCCTGCGCTGTACGACCGGTTCAGAGTGCATAAGGGGCAACCTGTTGGTTATACCCGTTGACCAGGGCATATTATACGCGGAACCGGTTTACATCCGAGCGGAGGGGGTTAACTTCCCTGAATTGAAGCGGGTCATACTTGCCACCGGCGACAAAGTTGTGATGGAAGATTCGCTCAATGAGGCGCTTAGCGCGCTGACAGGCTCAGATTATTTCCTCACTGATACTGAATCTGAAGACAGACCGGCGGACGCTGCACCACAGCAGGTATCTTCAGGAGGTGCGGTGGATGCGACAGTCGAGACTATTCAGAACGCTATACAAGAAGTGAAGCAGAGCCTTGCGGAACTTGAGGAAGCTCTGGACAGATTGACTGAATCTCTTGGGGATCAGTAGAGCCGCAGTGAGTTAGCCTGTCAGTTTTCGGTGAATAGTGTTGAGTAATAATGTACTTACATAGAAACTTAATCAGTTAATGATTAGGCATACACAGAGGAAGGGGAGAAATGACATCAGCAGCGGAATGGAAAGAGAAAGAAAGCAGATACTACATTCATACGTTCAATCGTCAGCCTATGGTGATTGAGCGCGGACAGGGCGCCCGCGTATGGGATACTGACGGCAAAGAGTATCTTGATTTTGCAGCAGGATTAGCAGTGAACAACCTCGGACACTGCCACCCAGTCGTTACCGAAGCCATTCGTCAGCAGGCGGGAACGCTGGTGCAGACGTCCAATCTATTCTACACGATTCCTCAGCTTGAACTTGCCGAGGCGCTAGTCGAGAACAGTTGCATGGACAAGGTGTTCTTCTCCAATAGCGGTGTGGAAGCGAACGAGGGCGCGGTTAAGTTAGCTCGTAAGTATGGTCGGCTGCATCGCAACGGGGCGCAGGATGTCATCACCGTGCTTAATTCGTTCCATGGACGCACGCTCGGCATGATTGCGGCGACCGGACAGCCAGCGTATCAGCAGGCGTGGCTGCCGCTTGCCGAAGGTTACACGAATGTGCCTTACGAAGACCTGGATGCGATACGCGGAGCTACTACGGATAACACTGCCGCGATAATGGTCGAGGTTTTGCAAGGTGAGGGTGGTGTCAATGTACCAAGCGAGGGATACCTCAAAGGGCTACGTGAATGGTGCGATGAGAACAACATCCTGCTGATATTCGATGAGGTGCAGACCGGCATGGGACGGTTGGGTAGTCTCTGGGGATATGAGCGCTTCGATGTAGAGCCTGATGTGATGACATCTGCTAAAGGACTTGGAAACGGCGTACCTATCGGCGCATTCATGTGCAAAGACAGCTGCGATGTTTTGGAGCCGGGTGACCATGGCAGCACTTTCGGCGGAAATGTTCTCACTACAGCGGCAGGCAATGCCACAGTGCGCTACATGGTGGAGAACGACATACCTGGGCACGCGCGCAAAGTCGGGGCGTATCTCGAATCCAAGCTCGAAGAGATGAGAACGGCGCGTCCGGATGTAGTGAAGGGTGTGCGCGGCATGGGGCTGCTGCTCGCTCTCCAGCTGCAATCGGCAATTGCGCCTGCAGTAGTTGCCGCCGCGAACGATGAAGGCGTGCTTCTTAATCCGGTGCTGCCTGATGCTATCCGCTTTATGCCGCCGCTTATTATCACGGAGGCGGATGTGGACGAATGCATCGAAAAGCTCAACCGTGCGCTTGATACTGCGACCGCAGGATAGGTTTATTCTGGAAAAACAAGGGGCTGCACAAGTTAATGCCGACAGTATTACGAAGCGGCCCCTATAGTTTTCGTTTCTATTCAAGCGATGGTATTGAACCGCCGCATGTTGCATGTGATTAGAGATAACAGACAGGCTAAGTTCTGGCTAGATCCGGTCAAGTTTGAACGGTCAAAGCTGTTCAGTAATGCGGAGCTCAATCGGATTAAGCAGTTGATAATGGCAAACCAAGAGCGTTCTCCGAAAAATGGAATGAATTCTTCTTACTATGAGCTGGTGAAGACGAAATTATCCGGAGCACGCGCGATGGATGTGTCCGTTACTGATGATGCGTTGTCGGTTAGCTTGGAAGGCGCTCGCATTATATCCGTACCTCTGGTGTGGTATCCGCGCTTGTGGCACGGTACGCCCGTAGAACGCAGCAACTGGGAAATAATTGAATCCGGATGCGGCATACACTGGCCTGATCTTGACGAAGACATCAGTGTGAAAGCATTGCTCATAGGAAACCCTTCCGGCGAGAGCCGTAAGTCGCTCAAATGGTGGCTGGAGTGGCGTGAGGCGCAAGTAAAGGATCGAGGAAGTAGTCGCGCGGTCGCGAAAATTACTTCTACTATGTCTGATATGAGCTTCTGGGATTCCATCTATGAACTTTGTAATCAAGACATAATTCCGAATGAATGGAAAAGGAAACACTTGCGGGAATATTTGGAAAACCCAAAAGGACGATTTGCCCATAGTTCAATTACAACGATACCTTCTAATCAAAGTATGAATAAGGATGGTAGTGAAATAGGCGACTACATTAAGAAAGGGCAGACTCCGAAGGCCTGGCGTGTTAGTCCGAAAGGGACTTTCAGATTGATTATGGATCCGAGCGATGATGAAGTAACTCAGGCTGTTCAGCTTCAATCGGCTAAAGACACATTGAAACGCTTGGGCATTGGTATTAGGTAGGACAAATTATTGCCTGAGATAAGCAGATTTCTGGGCATTGTCATCGTCATGTATTACAGGGATCATTCACCGCCGCATTTCCATGCGAGATATAGCGGATATAAAATATCCGTAGATATACAGAATGGCGAGATTCAAGGCCAATTTCCAAGACGACAACTCCGCGCAGTTCAGGAATGGCATGATAGGCATCGGGACGAACTTATGGAGAATTGGACACTGGTCCAAAATCGCAAGCCTGTCAAAAAGATTGCACCTCTGGAGTAAACTAATGATTCCGGAACTAACAGATTATGAGTATATCGCCGACTACAAAGTATGGCTCAAGTTTGAAGACGGCAAAGAGGGGCAGATTGACTTAGAATACGAACTATGGGGTCCGGTCTTTGAACAACTCAAAGAGATTGACTACTTCAAGACAGTTCGCTTGGATAGAGAACTAGGGACGATATGCTGGGAAAACGGCGCCGACTTCTCTCCCAAATTTTTGTACGATAACCTGAAAACGGACTACCTAACCCAAGTATGGGAGCGGTTGGACATCAAGAAGATGAGTATAAATGAACGCATCCTGCTTATAGATAAGATTTGGCACAGCATCGAATCTGAGCGGGAGACGTTGAACATCACCGAAGCGCAAAAAGATGCGTTGGATAGACGGATAAAGTCATACTACGCATCGCCATAAGAAGCACGATTTCAGAAACTCTATAAACTTTCACCTCTACTTAATACGAAAGAAGCATAACCACCCATGAACTGGCGCGAACTCAAAGACAGCAACATAACGCAAATAGCAGGCGCCGTATCCGGCGGACTTGACAGCTGCACTGTTACGCACTGGCTGAAGAGCAAGGGCTTTTCAGTACACTGCTATACGGTTGACCTCGGACAGCCGGATGAGGAGAGCCTAGACGCAGTGAAGGATCGCATGCTCGGCTGCGGCGCAGAGAGCGCTCATATCATCCCGGCGCATGACGCACTTGCGGAGGCGGGACTGAAGGTCATACAGTCGCAGGCACGATATGAAGGAGGTTACTGGAATACTACGGGTATCGCGCGTCCTGTTACAGTGGAAGCTATTTTGCCGGAGATGCAATCGGAAAACATCGGTGTACTGTTTCATGGCGCTACAGGGCGCGGCAATGACCAGGTGCGCTTTCAGTTGACGGCAAACACGCTGGAGCCGGCGTTGCATGTGTATGCTCCGTGGCGTGATCCGGAGTTTGTGCAGCAGTTTCCCGGAAGGCAGCAGATGCTAGACTACTGCGAAGCGAACGAACTTCCCATAAGACCTTCGCGTGAATCTCGTTACTCTACCGATGCCAACTTCCTAGGGTTGACACACGAAGCCGGCGACCTTGAAGATGTCTCGATTTCGCCCACATTTGTCGAGCCGGGAATGGGCGTCTGGCCCTGGGACGCTCCCGATAGGTATGAATTGGTTACAATTCGCTGGGAACAGGGCGTCCCTGTTGCGCTTAACGGCAATCCTATAAGTCTGGTCGATATGTTTCAGCAGGCGAACAGCATCGCAGGTACACACGGCGTAGGTATAGGAACTCATGTCGTTGAGAACAGGTTTGTGGGCGTAAAGTCGCGCGGCATCTATGAGTCGCCTGCGATGGAACTGTTAGGCAGCAGCTACGAATATCTGATGCAGTTCATACTGGATCGGCGCGCACGCGAACTCTTCGAATATTTGTCGACTGTGATAAGCATTCAGATATATCAGGGGTACTGGCTTGATCTGGCGACTACATCCGCGCTGGCAGCGCTTGAACCTATGACGCGCCTTGCGACCGGGACCGTATCCATGAGGCTGTTCAAAGGAAGGATATACTTCGACACAGCCGAGGATACGCTGGAAGCGATGCCCCATTCGCTCTACACAGATGACTCTTCCATGGAGGCAATGGGTACTTATGACCACTCTGATGCCGAAGGCTTTCTGAAGGTTCTGGGAATATCGTCCAAAAACGTGGGTACAAGGCAGTATCCTGCACTGGGGCGATGAAGCAGGCATATATTCACATGCTTTGTCCCTGGAAAAGTCGAGGCTGGAAATGGCACGTGAATTGGCGCTTATGCTAACCGCTGCGTCAATTGGAGCGCCATGCTTGTAATTCTCATAGCAGAGCGAACGCCTTTAGGCTTCCGTGTCGGTGCCGTACTAACGATATAGATTGAGCAGGTAGAACTGTATGACACTTACTTCGACAGAAACACGCAACCAGATGACGAATCTCGTGCGCGAGTTCGTTCGCCGCGATGTCGAACCCGTCGCAAGTTATTATGAGAACGAAGACATATATCCGCAAGAACTTGTGGATAAGATGGCTGAGATGGGCCTGTTCGGCATCATGATTCCCGAAGAATATGGTGGTTTGGGGCTGGACTATACCACCTTTGCGATGATCTTTGAGGAGCTGAGCAAGGGCTGGATGAGTCTCACAGGTCCGATTGGGACGCACCATATTCTTGCCTATGTCATTGCCACCTATGGAACTGAGGAGATGAAGCAGCGTTTTCTGCCTAATATGGCAGAGGGCATAATTCGCGGCGGGTTGGCGCTGACAGAGCCCGGCGGTGGCAGCGATATGCAAAACCTTCAGACATCTGCCGTAAAGGACGGCGAAGAGTATGTCATCAATGGCAACAAGATGTTTATCTCGAATGGTGCAAACGGCAACGCCTTTGCGGTTCTTGCACGCACGAACAAAACGACTCAGCCGCCGCACCGCGGGATAAGCTGTTTTGTCGTAGAAAAACCTGCGGCAGGCTTAACAGTCGCGCAGAAGCTAGACAAGCTCGGCTATCGTGGTATAGACACGACTGAACTGGTGTTTGATAATGTGCGTGTTCCGACCGAGAATCTGGTTGGCGGAGTGGAAGGAGAGGGCTTTCGACAGGTTATGAGCGGACTTGAAGGCGGGCGCATTAATGTCGCTGCTCGTGCTGTGGGGGTCGCGACTGCCGCCTTCGATGCTGCAATTAAGTACGCGCAGCAGCGCGAGACATTCGGGCAGCCAATTGCGCAGCATCAGGCAATTCAGCTGAAACTCGCTGATATGGCGACTAACATCGAGGCGGCACGGCTGCTTACTTATGAAGCGGCACGAAAGAAGGATTCCGGAGAGCGTGTTGACCTCGAAGCGGGTATGGCGAAACTGTTCGCTAGTGAGATGTGTGGAGAGGTTACGATGGAGGCGATGCGTATTCACGGCGGGTACGGGTATATTAAAGACTACCCGCTGGAACGCTATTATAGAGATGCGCCCCTTATGATTATCGGTGAAGGGACTAATGAGATACAGAAACTGATAATCGCGCGGCGTCTCCTGCAGAAGTATCAGATATGATTAATTGGGGATAATTGATAAGGGATAAAGGTAAATGCCATGACAGCGGCAGGCGTGTCAAAGCAGTGAGGATAAACCCAACTCTAAAGGTGAAAAAGATTATGATTCACGACGGCCGAGATGCTTTCGGCGGATACTTGGATGACTTCAAGCCTGGTGATGTGTTCAAGCACTGGCCCGGCAAGACCATCACAGCGATGGACAATCATCTGTTTACGCTGCTGACGATGAACACCAATCCTCTGCATTTCGACGAAAACTATATGAAAGATCATCCGCATGGCAAGATATTGGTCAACGGCATGCTGGTCTTCAGTCTTGTCGTCGGCATCAGCGTGCGGGACACTTCAGGCAAGGCGATCGCCAACCTAGAATACGAAAATGCCACACACGACGGCCCAACATTTGAAGGAGACACTATCTACGCCGAGAGTGAAATCCTGGATGTGCGTGTGTCGAAGAGCCGTCCGGACAGGGGAATCGTCTATATGGAATCACGCGGCATTAACCAGCGCGGCGAAAAGGTGCTGACGCTTAGGCGGCGCTTCCTTGTCAAAAAGCGCCAAGTCGAATCACCAGCCGGCGCCGCTCAGTCCGATGACTAGTCTCGGTGGGATGCGAGAAGTATCCTCAGCTTACACCGTCTCCATCCAATACGACCGCAGGTTGTATCGCCAAGATATTGCAGGTTCAATCGCCCACGCCCGGATGCTTGCTAAGCAGGGGATTATCACGCACAGTGACGCTGATGCGATCACTCAAGGACTGCGCGAAATTCGACGAGAGATTGAAGACGGTATCTTCACTTGGCGGCCTGAACTCGAAGACATCCACATGAACGTGGAGCAGCGTCTGCACGAGAAGATAGGCGATATTGCGGGCAGACTGCATACTGCACGCTCTCGCAATGACCAGATTGCTCTGGATGTTCGGATGTTTGCTAAGGACGCTATAAGTGAGATTCTGCGCGCAATTTTTGAACTCAGAAAGTCGCTGATCAACCAGTCTGATGCAAACGCAGATGTCGTTATGCCCGGCTATACACATGTGCAGCGCGCTCAGCCGGTGCTGTTCGCGCACCATATGCTCGCCTACTTCGAAATGCTTGGGCGTGATTCCGAGCGCTTCCGACAGGCGTCTGCACGCGCCGATGTGATGCCTCTTGGAAGCGGCGCTTTGGCTGGGCTGCCATATCCAGTAGATCGTGAGTTCGTGGCGAAAGAACTGGGATTCGCCCGCGTTTCCCGCAATAGTATGGATGCTGTCGCCGATAGAGACTTCTTGCTGGATTTCCAAGCCGCAGCATCGATATGTATGATGCATCTCTCGCGGATGGCGGAGGAGCTTGTGCTGTGGTCGTCGGATGAGTTCGCTTTTATTCGCATTAGTGAAGATTACACGACCGGCAGCAGTATCATGCCTCAGAAACGCAACCCGGACTTCGCGGAGCTTGCGCGCGGAAAAACGGGGAGGGTGTACGGTAGTCTGATGGCTTTGCTCACTTTGATGAAAGGCTTGCCGCTTACATACAACCGTGATATGCAAGAGGACAAAGAAGGTTTCTTCGATACCTACGATACCTTGCTTGCTACACTGACGATTTTTGCCGATATGGTTGCGAAGATGAGCATAAGACCTGATAAGATGCGCGCTGCGGCGCAGGACAGCTATGCGCTCGCCACGGACATCGCGGATTACCTTGTGGATAAAGGTATGCCATTCCGCGAGGCGCACGGCGTGGTTGCTCGCTTATCGCAGTATGCGGTAGATCGTGATGTTCAGTTCGAGCAGCTGACCCTGAATGAGTACCGGGGTTTCTCCACGCTGTTCGACGATGATGTGCTCGCAATAAGTGTAGATTCCTCCGTATCGGCTAGGGATGTAAAGGGTGGAACCGCTTTCCGAAGAGTGCAGCAAGCAATCGCCGACGCGAGGGCTGAACTGGAGACTGAGAATGACAGCTGAACGCCGTATTAAGATAGCTCCATCCATCCTGTCCGCTGATTTTAGCCGGCTGGGTGAGCAGGTCGCAGAGGCAGAGCAAGGTGGCGCGGATGCTATACATATCGACATTATGGACGGCAATTTCGTGCCCAACATCACAATGGGTCCGATGATAGTTGAGGCTATACGGCGCTGGACGAGCTTGCCCTTTGACCTGCATTTGATGATTGACGCTCCCGATAGATACATAAATGATTTTGCTATAGCGGGGGCGGACGTTATCACGGTTCACGCCGAAGCCTGTACCCACCTGCATCGCACCGTTCATCAGATAAGAGAAGCAGGCAAGAAGCCAAGTGTTGCTGTCAGCCCCGCCACGCCTGTTGCGGCAATCGAAGAGGTGATCGGTGATATTGATCAAGTTCTTGTTATGACTGTTAACCCTGGCTTCGGCGGGCAGTCGTTCATACCATCCATGCTGGACAAGATATGCCGCGTGCGTGCGATGATACAGGAGCGGGGTTTGGAGATAGATCTTCAAGTGGACGGCGGCATTAGCGCAAGCACAGCTGGCAGCGTAGTATCTGCGGGAGCGAATGTGCTAGTGGCCGGCTCTGCCGTGTACAACGATCGCATGAGCGTTGCCGAAGGGATAGCTGCGATTCGCTCTTGTTACTCGTAGCGACTTATGATTTCATTCAGCAATAGGAAGATAGTTCTGCAGCAGTCGGCGACAAAGTGATGCAAACGATTGCGCGTATTACTATTAGTTCCGTGTGTTCCTCTGTCCGTCTATCCTAATGCCCTCCGCGCGGCGTCAAGCGTCGCTTCGATATCAGCATCGCTGTGCGCCGTGGACACAAACATCGCCTCGAAAGGAGACGGCGGCAGGTAAACGCCCTCTTCAAGCATCCTGTGGAAGAAGCGCCCAAAACCCTCGCTGTCCGATGTGGACACCGTATCCCAGCCGTTCACTTCATTGGAGTTGAAAAACATAGTCATCATTGACCCGACGCGGTTGATTCGCAGGGGAACTTCTGCTTCGGCGAACACTTCCTGCATACCAGCCGCGAGCGATGCCGCTTTAGCGCCGAGCGCATTGTACACACCGGGTTCCTGCAGCTGCTTCAAAGTTGCAATTCCCGCCGCCATCGCCACAGGATTGCCGGACAGCGTTCCTGCCTGATACATCGCGCCCAGCGGGGCAACGGTTGCCATAATATCGGCGCTGCCGCCGTATGCTCCGACAGGCATTCCGCCGCCGATAATTTTTCCTAGGCAGGTTATATCAGGACTGATGCCGTATCGCTGCTGTGCGCCTCCGTAGTCCACTCGAAATCCGGTGATTACCTCATCGAAAATCAGCAGCGTGCCGTTCTTCGCAGTCAAATCTCGAAGTCCTTGCAGGAATCCGTCCTGAGGTGGAACAACACCCATATTGCCTGCGACAGGTTCAACGATGACACAGGCTATATCGTTCGGGAATGCGTCAAAGTGCGCTTCTACTGACGATAGATCGTTATACTTCGATAGAAGCGTGTCCTGTGCAAATGATTCGGTAACGCCCGCGCTGTCCGGTACGCCATGCGCGAGTGCGCCTGAGCCAGCTGCGACCAGCAGTGCGTCCGAATGTCCGTGGTATCCGCCTTCAAACTTGACGATTTTGGGCCTGCGGGTGTACGCGCGCGCCAGCCTCAGCGCGCTCATAGTCGCCTCGGTGCCGGAGTTAACAAAGCGCACCATGTCGATGGACTCATAGGCATCCACTACTATTTGAGCAATTTCGTTCTCGCGCTCGGTCGGTGCGCCGAAGCTTGTACCGTCATGTGCTGCCCGGGTTATTTCCGCTATTACTCGTTCGTTAGCGTGTCCGAGGATTAGAGGTCCCCACGAGCATACATAGTCGATATATTCGTTGCCGTCCGCATCCCAGACTCTGCTGCCTGCTCCTCTTGTTAGGAAGAGCGGACTTCCGCCCACTGCGCCCCAGGAGCGCGCCGGACTGTTTACACCGCCGGGAATTATGCCTCTAGCGGTATCATACAACTTCGTGGACATTTCTCGATTCAATGTACTACCTCTATCAGCTGCCTTCAAAGATGCGGTCAAATGCGAATCCCCAGGGCGGTCTTAGGAACCCAAGAGCGCGAACATCCTGAAGCCAGAAGCCGTAAGGCGAACTCCGCGAGTACGCGCCGCCTCCGACTACCTTGCTTATCCTCGACATCACGGATTCCGCCAATTCAGCCACAGCCTCCTTGCACAGAAGACCGCTGCGCGATGCAGCGCCGCTGCCGCTCTCCACATCCCGCAGAACGCCCTCGTATGCCTGCTCAATCAGCCAAGCCTCCATCTCCACGCGCGACCATTCCACCTGCTCAAACGGGCGCATCGAAGCTTTCTTTCCACGCACCTGCTCACGCGCGCTCTCGACCGCTGCCTGTACAACTCCCACAATCACCGATGTGAATAAGTGCCCCGCCGGACGTCCCGCAGTCTCACGCGCTCTTATGCGTGCTCGATTGTCGGGCCAGGCAGCGCGTATTCCGGGCATATCGTCAAAGTCCATAGCGTGGCTCTGTGTAGCCGTCATGCCGTGCCCGTCCCATGCCCGTGTCAGGGTTGCGCCTGCTGAGCCGTCCCACGGCACTCCGCGCATATCCATATAGAACACATCGGGCGCCGATTCGCCTTCCGGCACTGCCTGCGTAATCATGAACGAAGTGATGCCGGAGCCGCTGCCGAAGTGCTTCTGACCGCTGATAAGGTACTTGCCGTTCGACGGATGTAGTTTTGCCACCGCGCGGCTCTTGGAGGGATCGCCGCCGCTGCCCGGCTCTGATATGATAGTGCCCCACCAGCAGCCTTCGCGCGCGCTCACGAACACGGTCCGGCGCTGCTGTTCCCAGGCATCGCTATAGGGTGGGGGAGCCTGCGGAACCTCCAGCCATCCGCCGATGACCGCCGGGTGCATCGATGCGACCAAAGAGACGCTTGGATCGCCCTTTGCCAGTATCCGCAGCATCTCGCACAACGGCCTCGTAAACTCAGCAACGCCGCCGTTTAATCCGCCCATATCCGGGGGCACGCCTGTCAGATGAAAACCTGCATCGAACAGCGCATCGAAATCTGCTTTATCGAGTGAGCGCCGCCTCTGCCGCTCCGCGCGTTCCTGCGCGAACCGCGCTGACAGCTCTTTGACATTCTCGGATGTTTCGCGGACTTGTTTGTCCAATTGCTGCATCGCCAATCCTGGGTAGTTGTTTCGAGGTTGATGAATATAAGTATGGTGGCAGATTTAATCGACCAGAGTGCGTTCCATATTCGCGGTGGGAAAGATGGCAAGAACCCGCGCGGGCGAGCCTGATCGATTCACGAAGCCGTGCCGCACACCTGCCGGAGCAAGCACGGTCTGTCCCTCGCGCACAGGAATTGTCTCGTTTCCCAATATGGCATCCAGTTCGCCTTCCAGAATTACCATTGCCTCTTCCGTTGGATGAATATGTGTGGGCACAATGCCGTCCACGCCCAAGACAACATCCCCGACGCTCGTTGAATCCGAGCCTTTCTCGCCGTCAACCAGCGCCCAGCGATCAACTCCGGGCGAAAGCTCCTGTTTTTCGTAATCGTCCCTGTTGATAATAGGCATAGAAATCCCTTCTATTGTGCAAGGCGGTGGAGCGGGAGACGGGATTCGAACCCGCGACATTCTGCTTGGGAAGCAGATGCTCTACCCCTGAGCTACTCCCGCTTGCCTGTCGATTTTAACAGGCTGCCCCTGTTTATGTCCATTGAGTTTCCACGCGAATTTTGATTTTGATAGTGGGTCAGTTTGAATTATGCGGCTGCCAATGATGCAGCAAAGATTTCAAACTGATGCGCTGCGCGAATTTTAATTTCAGGAACTTGACAGGCGTTCAAATTAGCCCCAAACTTTCACTCATCTGTTAACTTACAGCTAACACGACTTGCAGCCGGAGGGAAAAATGCCGCTTACACCTGCGATTCTTGAAATGGGGACGGGCATAGACTTGCACGGGCAAGACTACACCGAAGCCGCAAAACGCGCGACATGGAACGCCGTTCACCAGAGCAGCCTGATGTTTCTCGGACTGCTTGGGCCCAACACATCAAAGGAGATGATTGTTGAAGTAACAATCGGCATACCGAACCCCGAAGCCGTCAACCACGATGAAGTTCTAAGCGTACTGCCGCATGGCAAAGGCGTGCTGAAGGTCGTGCAGGGGGGATTGGAGATCGAGGGCAGGGAAGGCTCCGGCGACGTTACTATCATTGCCAACGCCGCCGTCATCGTTAAGGTGAACGTGGATTAAATCATGGATTAAACCAAGCGCGCGCTGACCTCGCCGAGTCTCAGCCGCCGTTCGTCTCGAATTCGCGAATGGCTTCTCGTATGTGATCCGGGATGCGCCGCGTTACGCCGGTATCCGCGTCGAAGTTCGCGTAGATAACCTCTGCGTGTGTGCACAGATCGTCGGAGCCTGCGAGATATATCTCGGTATTGAATGTGATGCTGCTGTTGCCCATGCGCGTCACCCGCACGCAGACGTCCAGCATATCATCGACCCGCACCGGCGACAGATATTCCAGCGTCGCTTTGACCGTTGCCAGATCAAACTCTCCGCGCATCTCATCGCTGTACAGGCGCATTCCGATGTTGCGGAAATACTCAGCCTGCGCCACTTCGATGAAGTTCAGGTACTGCGCGTTGAACACTATCCCCTGCGCGTCGCACTCTCCCCACCGCACCCGAAGTCTGAAGCCGAAATTGAACTCTTTCTTTGGCAACTTGTTATTCCTTAATCTCGTTCTGCATTCACTGAGCCCGCCTGACGCTGTGGCAGCAAGAGGCGTCCCCCGCCGTCTGACGAGGGACGCCTCTTAGTTCATACCCGCAGCACAGGCATACGCTTGCGCTACAGGTCTATAGGCACTTTTGTATTTGTAGGTTCCGGCGTAAGTGGTGGTGGCATAGTAGGTTCCGGCGTAAGCGGAGGATCTGGCGGCTCAACCGTAACCGTAGGTTCCGGCGTACGAGGCGATCTTGTAGGTTCCGGCGTCGCTGTCGGCGTCGGTGTCATCGTTGGCGTCGGCGTCATCGTCGGAGTCGGCGTCATAGTTGGTGTCGGTGTCATCGTTGGCGTCATAGTCGGAGTCGGTGTCATAGTTGGTGTCGGTGTCATCGTTGGCGTCATGGTCGGAGTCGGCGTCATAGTTGGTGTCGGCGTCATAGTCGGAGTCGGCGTCATGGTCGGTGTCGGCGTCATAGTCGGAGTCGGTGTCATCGTTGGCGTCATAGTTGGCGTCATAGTTGGCGTCATAGTTGGCGTCGGCGTCATCGTCGGAGTCGGCGTCATCGTCGCTGTTGGCGTTGGCGTTTCCTCCCCCGGAGTGCCCAAGCCGGCGAGTACCTGCGTGAAACGATCGTTCGGCAGTCCGCCGCGCACACCCACGAGGTAATCAGTCCCGTTCCAGAGCTCCTCACCGGAATCCGGCACGAGTTCCGTCACGGTATAAGTTGTAACCGATCCGACATTCCTCCAGTTCTGCAAGCCCCCTCCCGATGGAACCTGCACAATCCCAACATCGTAGAATTGTGCGTTCGGCATCGCGTCCCAGCTCAAATGCAGCTGCTGGTCGCCTGGGGTTATTTCGAGACCCTGTATGAGCACCTCCTCCGGCATGCCGCTGGCAGATGCCGCCGGACCGTGTCCGCCGCTGTTCTTGCCGCGCGCCTGGACGTAGTACATCGTGTCGTTGGTCAATCCGGTAATCACGTGGGGGCTGCTTGCCTGCATCCAGTCGCCGCCGTTCATTTCGTCGCTGTACCGAATTTCGTAACCGGTCGCGTCCTCGACATCGTCCCAGCTTACGGTCAGCTCCATATTCCCGGCTTCAGTCGTGAGTCCCTCCGGGGCTTCCATCGGCGTCTGGGGAGCGCCATCCCAAGCCACAGCGGATTTTAAGGAGCCGGTTGCGTTCTTGCTGGACAGCTGGCCATGGTAAGTAATGCCATTCGTCAAGCCGCTGAAGGTGTACGACAGCTCAGTTGTTTCAGCAAATGTGCCGTCGGTCGGGAGCTTGATCGGAGTGTGTATGCGCAGCTGGTAACTGGTGGCGCCGGCCGCAGCTGGCCAGCTCACGGTAAGCTCACCGTCCCCCGAAGCAATATCGTAGTAGGCTACGTTGTTCATCGGCACGCCGGTAAGCTCAACCACCTGGCTGTTCCCATTACCGTTGACTGCGCGCACCCCTATGTAATACATCGTGCCGCTAGACAGCCCGGTGAACTTGTGCTTCGCCGGGTGAAGAGGGCTGGGGATGTAGGGGTCATTCGGGGACACCCAGTCGCCGCTGCCGCTGCTGGTGCCGATCCGAACTTGATGGCTGGTGGCGTCAGCGCCGTCCGTCCAGTTAACGATTATCTCCCCTGCATAGTACACATCGATCGTAACATCCGTGGGCATTCCGGGAAGCGGACCCATAGTTGCGGTCGGCGTAACCGTAGCCGTCATCGTTGCCGTCGGGTAGCCGTAGGCGTCACTGTAGCCGTGGGAGTCATCGTCTCTGTTGGCGTCGCAGTAGGCGTCGTTGTCTCCGTAGGTGTAGGGCTAGGCGTCGGTGTCATTGTCGGAGTAGGTGTCATTGTCGGAGTAGGCGTCATCGTAGCCGTAGGCGTCGGGCTGGGCGTCGTAGGCGTCGTGATGGTGATGTCGGCGGTGCAGGTCATTACATCGTCGTCGGCAGCAGCATGGGCGCAAACCTGGATGGTATATTCAATGCCAGGGGAAAGCCCTGTTATCTGGTAGGGACTTTCAACGTCTGCCGCTGTCGTCCAATCCTGTGTGTCGGAATCTTTGTGGCGAACCGAGTACGAAGCGGTGTCGTCATGGGTAGTCCAAGTAACAACGCCCTCGTTGGTAGCGCTGGCGCTGCCCGGCTCTTCCGGCGCGTAGATAAGCCAGAACGGGTAGGCGGTTTCGTCCGCAAAAAGTTCATCGCTGGGGATGTCCCACGTGTAGTAGTTTCCAGTGAGAAGATCACGATAGTCGGCTTCACTGAACTTGTAAGTTCTGTCGTTGATGACGAGAACCAGCCGGCTTTTAACGTCATCGCTGAATGGTTCAGGGTCGCTCTGGAACATGAGCCGATCTTGTGAGAAACCATCCCTGGTGAGCAAGACTTTGAGCGTGTACTCGGTGGCGCCAAGGGTGAACTTGCTATTCTCCACTGACCCCAGGCAACAGATGTCAAAGCCGGTATCAGGGCTGAGGTCCACGGAATTCATGGTCGTGTGCAGAACGCCCAGCGGTTCGCCGTAGATGACGATCATCTCGTCTGTGCAGGTCTTAACATCGTCATCGGCGGCGGCATGGGCGCAAACCTGGACGTGCACCGCGCCGATGGAAAGGCTCGGTATCTGGTACGGGCTGGTGGCGTCTTCCACTTCCGTCCAGTTGGCATCGCCGGGCTGCTTGTAGCGAACCGAGTACGAGGAAGTGTCGGCGTGGTCAGTCCATGTAACCTCGCCCTCATCGCTGACACTGGCGCTGTCGGGTTCTTCAGGCGCATAGATAAGCCAGAACGGATAAGAGCTTCCGGCTGTAAAATATTCATCGCTAGTGATGGCGAACAGGTATAGTCCAGGTGTGGAAGTGCTTTCTTCGGCTTCACTGAACTTGTAAGTTCTGCCGTTAATGATGAGCAGCAGCCTGCTTTCAGCGTCATCGCCGAGTGTTCCCGTCGCGCTCTGGAACGTGAGCTTACTTGTTGGAGTAACGGGTGTAGTGTAGAGGGATTGGAGCATGTGCTCGGTGGCGCCAATTGTGAACTTACGATTCCCGACCGCCCCCTGCTCGAACGGCTCGTCATAGCCGACATCAAAGCCGAGTTCCGCGGCAGTCATAGTCGTGTGCATAACGCCCAGCGGTTCGCCGTAGATGATAATCATCTCATCGGTGCAGGTCTCAAGCTCGACGGCCGCGGCATGAGCACAAACCTGGAAGTGTACCGCTCCAATGGAAAGGTTCGGTATCTGGTACGGGACGGTGGCGTTTTCTACCTCCGTCCAGTCCGCACCGGGCTGCTTGTGGCGAACCGAGTACGAGGAGGTGTCGCTGTGGGTAGTCCAGGTAACAGCGCCCGTATCGCTGACCATAGCGCTGTCAGGTTCTTCAGGCATATAGATGAGATAGAACGGGTAAGCGGTTCCGTCTGTAAATCGTTCACCGCTAGTGATGGTCCAATCGTATCTTCCAAGTGTGGCATGTTCTGTGGCTTCGCTGAACTTGTAAGTGTTGCCGTTGATGATGAGCAGGAGTCTGCTTTCGGCGGTATCGCCGAGTTTTCCGCTTACGGTCTCGAACCGGAGTATGTTTTCAGAGGCCCTGGTGTACAGTGATTCGATCGTGTATTCCGTGGTGTCAATTTTGAATTTGCGATTATCGATGCTTCCGTCGCCAAATCCGCCGTCATAGCCGATGTCGCCGGCAGAGTCTGCGGCATTCAGGGTCGTGTGCAGAACAACCAGCGGGTCGTTGACGAAGGTGAGGTCGGCGGTGCAGGCCTCAAGATCGACGGCAGAGGCGTTGGCGCAAACCTGGACATCGTACTCAGTCCCCCGGGTAATGCCCGGTATCTGGTAGGGGCTGGAGACGTCTTCTACTTCCATCCACTCAGTCGCGCCGGACTCCTTGTAGCGAACCGAGTATGAGGAAGTGTCGTCATGGGAATCCCAGGTAACCACGCCGTGATTGCTGGCATTGGCGTTGCCGGGCGTTTGAGGGGCGTAGATTAGCCAGAACACGTAAGATGTTTCGACCACGAATTCTTCAGCGTCGGTGATGTCCCAATCGTAAGTGCCGGTTTCGCCTGAAGGTTCTGTGGCATCGCTGAACTTGTAAGTGTTGCCGTTGATGATGAGCAGGAGTCTGCTCTTAGTGTCATCGCTTAATTCGCCGCTTTTAATCGCGAACCAGAGGTGATTATCAGTGGCATTGGTGAACAGGGATTTGATCGTGTGATTTGTGGCGTCAGTTGTGAACTTGAGATTATCGATGCTTCCGACGGCAAGTCCGAGGCCGTCAAAGAAGTCATAGCCGATGTCGCCGCCAGTATCTTTGGCATGCAGGGTGGTGTGCAGCACGCCCAGCGGCTCGCCGTGAATGACGACCATCTCGTCGGTGCAGGTCATTAGATCATCGACGGCAGAAGCATGAGCGCAAACCTGGAAGTGTACCGCGCCAACGGATGTAAAGTTCGGTATCTGATAAGGGCTGGTGGCGTTTTCCACTTCCGTCCAGTCCGCGCCGGGCTGCAGGTGGCGAACCGAGTACGAGGAGGTGTCGCTGTGGGAAGTCCAGGTAATCACGCCCGCATCGCTGATACTGGCGCTGCCCGGCTCTTCAGGGGCATAGATGAGATGGAACGGGTAAGATCCTTCGTCCACAAATAGTTCATCATCAGTGATGTCCCAATGGTAAGCAACGCTGCCTGAAGGTTCAGTGGCATCACTGAATTTGTAGGTTCTGTCGTTAATGATGAGCAGGAGTCTGCTTTCAGTGGCTGCGCTGAATCTTTCGCTTACGTCCGCGTACCTGAGTATCTTTCCATCAGAATCGCTTCTAGTGAGCAGGGAGTCGATCTCGTAATCTGTGGTGCCAATTGTGAATGTGGCATCCCCAATTGACCCCTGAAACCCTTTGTCATAGCCGACATCAGTGCCGGATTCTGCGGCAGTCATGGTAGTGTTATGAACCTGCAGCGGGTCGGTGGTCTGGCTTTCGACAGGCGTGGGCGTCAAGCCTATGTCGATGCCGACCAACGAAGCAGCCAGAGCCAGGGCGGCGATGAGGGTAAAGTTTCTGATACGCAAAAGATAACTGTTGTGTCGTAGGATTTTGTTCATACCCCCCCCCTTTTTTGTGTTTGGGATCGAATCATAGACGGGTATATCAGATCTGTATCATCTCAATTGAACATCCCTCCTTCACTGCAAGATACAGGGCAAATATGGGCTGCGACCACAGCCCATATTTGGATATTCGTTAGGCGGGAAAAAGCCCCATATTAGATTTACGAGTATATATTAGGTTTAATTATGCGTTTTGTAAAGTGCGTTTTTCCTAATAATAAACAACCGCAGTATCAGCAGTATCAATAGGAATCACAATTTGCAGCAGCGCGGCGCCATGCGGCTCCGGTCCGGGCGAAAATGTGTGTGAGAAATGGTGGATTATCGCTTGGCGCTGTTGCGGCGCGGGGGCAGATTGACGTGGGGTATTCGGGTATCGCTTTTAGCAGGCAGGCGCTGGCGCTGTGGCAGGTGCGAGGGCAGGGTCTATTCGCCGTGGTATCGTCTGAGTTCGGCTTCCAGCTCCGCTATTCGAGCTTCTGCAGTCAGGCGTTCTTCGCGCTCTTGCAGACGCGCTTCCTGCTCTCGTAGGCGACCTTCGCGCTCTCGTAGGCGACCTTCGCGCTCCCGCATACTCTCGGCTTCCGCCGCTAGTCGCCCCTCGCGCTCTTGCAAGCGCCCTTCATGCTCTTCCCGGTGGTTCAGCAGCCAGACGTTCGCAGCAGGATCCCAGAAACGCAGAACACCTTCATCCCAGCACAGGTCCAGATTCAACACCGCACTGTGCGACCACAGTCTGCCCTCTTCATCGCTGCGATGCTCCAACCTCACATACTCATCATCCAGCAGAGTCTCACCCACCAGCGGCTCATCGTAGAAATCACCGCCGCTCGCGTCATAGCGCCAATACTCCTGAACTCCCAGCTCAGCGTACAGGGTGCGCTTTCGTGTCATGTCGTTCCTAGCGGTGCTCTCAGAGCCTATCTCAAGCACGAAGTCAGGAGCCTTGCCGACTTCCCAAAGCAGATAGACGTTGTTGCGCTCTATCGAAGCTGCGGCGTCCTCCGACAGGAACAGTGCAACATAGCAGTCCGGAGACACAGAACGGCGGGGATCGCCCTCCCGGTAGTATATGAAGGTGTTGCCGTTCACTTTTGAATTGGGCACATTCTCGAAATGCGTCTCGAGTGTACTGACAACATCTCTGTATAGTGGTGCTTGATACTCTCCGTCTGGCAATGGCATTCCGTCCGTTTCAGGATAGACAATGGCGGTGGTTTCAGTGGTCATCGTGTCCTCCCTTTTTAGCAAACAGGTGTTGGCACTCTGTCAGTGCGGGAGCTTCTATTCGCCGCGGTATCGTCTGAGTTCGGCTTCCAGCTCCGCTATTCGAGCTTCTGCAGTCAGGCGTTCTTCGCGCTCCTGCAGACGCGCTTCCTGCTCTCGTAGCCGCCCTTCGCGCTCTTGCAATCGACCCGCACGCTCTTGCAGCCGACCTTCGCGCTGTTGCATACTCTCAGCTTCTGCCTGCAGTCGCCCTTCATGCTCTTCCCTGTGGTTCAGCAGCCAGACGTTCGCAACAGGATCCCAGAAACGCAGAACACCTTCATCCCAGCACAGGTCCAGGTTCAGCACCGCGCTGTGCGACCACAGCCTGCCCTCTTCATCGCTGCTCTGCTCCAGTCGCACATACTCATCATCCAGCAGAGTCTCACCCACCAGCGGCTCATCGTAGAAATCACCGCCGCTCGCGTCATAGCGCCAATACTCCTGAACTCCCAGCTCAGCGTACAGGGTGCGCTTTCGTGTCATGTCGTTCCTAGCGGTGCTCTCAGAGCCTATCTCAAGCACGAAGTCAGGAGCCTTGCCGACTTCCCACAGCAGATAGACGTTGTTGCGCTCTATCGAAGCTGCGGCGTCCTCTGACAGGTGCAGTGCAACATAGCAGTCCGGAGACACAGAACGGCGGGGATCGCCCTCCCGGTAGTATATGAAAGTGTTGCCGTTCACCTTTGAATTGGGCACATTCTCGAAATGCGTCTCAAGTGTACTGACAACATCTCTGTATAGTGGTGCTTGATACTCTCCGTCTGGCAATGGCATTCCGTCCGTTTCAGGATAGACAATGGCGGTGGTTTCAGTGGTCATCGTGTCCTCCTTTTAGCAAGCAGGTGCTGACGCTCTGTCAGTGCGGGAGCTTCTATTCACCGCGGTATCGTCTGAGCTCGGCTTCCAGCTCCGCTATTCGAGCTTCTGCGGCTAGGCGTTCTTCGCGCTCTTGCATACTCTCGGCTTCTGCCTGTAGTCGCCTTTCACGCTCTTGCAGACGCCCCTCGCGCTCTCGTAGCCGCCCTTCCTGCTCCCGTAAGCGCCTTTCATGCTCTTCCTTGTGGTTCAGCAGCCAAACCTTCGCAATCGGATCCCAGAAACGCAGAACACCTTCATCCCAGCACAGGTCCAGATTCAACACCGCACTGTGCGACCACAGCCTGCCCTCTTCATCGCTGCGATGCTCCAACCTCACATACTCATCATCCAGCAGAGTCTCACCCACCAGCGGCTCATCGTAGAAATCACCGCCGCTCGCGTCATACAGCCAATACTCCTGAACTCCCAGCTCAGCGTACAGGGTGCGCTTTCGTGTCATGTCGTTCCTAGCGGTGCTCTCAGAGCCTATCTCAAGCACGAAGTCAGGAGCCTTGCCGACTTCCCACAGCAGATAGACGTTGTTGCGCTCTATCGAAGCTGCGGCGTCCTCCGACAGGAACAGTACAACATAGCAGTCCGGAGACACAGAACGCCTCGGATCGCCCTCCCGGTAGTATATGAAAGTGTTGCCGTTCACCTTTGAATTGGGCACATTCTCGAAATGCGTCTCGAGTGTACTGACAACATCTCTGTATAGTGGTGCTTGATACTCTCCGTCTGGCAATGGCATTCCGTCCGTTTCAGGATAGACAATGGCAGTGGTTTCAGTGGTCATCGTGTCCTCCTTTTAGCAAGCAGGTGCTGACGCTCTGTCAGTGCGGGGGGAGCTTCTATTCGCCGCGATAACGTCTGAGCTCGGCTTCCAGCTCCGCTATTCGAGCTTCTGCGGCTAGGCGTTCTTCGCGCTCTCGTAGCCGCCCTTCCTGCTCCCGTAAGCGTCCTTCATGCTCTTCCCTGTGGTTCAGCAGCCAGACGTTCGCAATCGGATCCCAGAAACGCAGAACACCTTCATCCCAGCACAGGTCTAGGTTCAGCACTGCGCTGTGCGACCACAGCCTGCCCTCTTCATCGCTGCGATGCTCCAGTCGCACATACTCATCATCCAGCAGAGTCTCACCCACCAGCGGCTCATCGTAGAAATCACCGCCGCTTGCGTCATAGCGCCAATACTCCTGAACTCCCAGCTCAGCGTACAGAGTGCGTTTTCGTGTCATGTCGTTCCTAGCGGTGCTCTCAGAGCCTATCTCAAGCACGAAGTCAGGAGCCTTGCCGACTTCCCACAGCAGATAGACGTTGTTGCGCTCTATCGAAGCTGCGGCGTCCTCCGACAGGAACAGTACAACATAGCAGTCCGGAGACACAGAACGCCTCGGATCGCCCTCCCGGTAGTATATGAAGGTGTTGCCGTTCACTTTTGCATTGGGCACATTCTCGAAATGCGTCTCGAGTGTACTGACAACGTCTCTGTATAGTGGGGCTTGATACTCTCCGTCTGGCAATGGCATTCCGTCCGTTTCAGGATAGACAATGGCAGTGGTTTCAGTGGTCATCGTGTCCTCCTTGCGCGGACTTAATTTTATCACATTGTTTGATTATCCTACGCTTTACTCACAGTATGGGCAGTCAGCTCCTGATGTACACCTTGCCTTACAAGGGCGATAATGCTGTAACAGGCCCAAAAACGGGCGATGAGAATGCGATGGAAGCGCTGTATCTAGGCGGCACATCGCATCACAGTAATGACTGACCTAAAAGGATTTGAAATGGCTGCAATATCTAATACTGCACGACATCTGAGATTGACAGTCTGCGTTCGCCTGTTGTGTCTGCTGCTTGCCGCGGCTGCGCTCGCCTGCGCAGAACCGGCTATGGAAGAACCTGTCTCCGCTCCAGCAGCGCAAAATAATGTGAGCGATGTGGAGAAACCGGCTGCGCCAACACACACGCCCGATTTGACGCGTGAAACTAACAATTCATCTGCCCAATCGACGGCAGTTCTGTCTACATCTGTTTCTTCTAAACCCGGCAGTGACGAACCCATCCCTACCCCAACTCTTCAACCTGCATATACGCCTATCCTGACAGAACCTGTCTCTTCTCCAACCGTCATACCTACGAGCACAATTTCACCGACTGCTGAACCTGCGTCTGTAACAGCATCCCCTGCTTATGTGCCAGACATTGGGTATTCAACAGTGGATGAGCGCATTTTGCGGTCTGACGTCATCGCTAGGGCAACGATGAGGTCAGTATCTGCACACGCCCTTTATTCACCTTATTATCGCGGATATTACGGCATTATCCGCTTTAAGTTCGATGTGCACGAGTACTTGAAAGGTGATGGAGATGATGTGCTGTACGCCGATGTGTTATTGCCTAGTTTTCCTCGTCCTGATAACGCGCAAGAAGCGGTTGCGGAGGCGAACCGCTGGATCACTGCCCCTGATGTTTATGATCACATTAATCCGCGCTGGTGGGAGGAGAGAGAGTCGATTATTTTCCTGCTAATGTCTGATAGAAGAGGCTTGTCAGAACTAGAAGGTCTGACAAGGACTAATCACTACAAGTTCTTGCATCAGGGATATAGTTCAGAAGATAGATATTGGGAGAACTACGCACATGCGAGTGGCGGTCATATAAATGGTGAATATTCGGTGGAGAGCGAGCGCAATAGAGTATGGCTGCCGTCGTCTGCGGCGTCTGGTGTACAGCAGGCTGCGAGCGGTGAGCAGAGCTTTATGCTGGGAGACGCACCGGCAGGAGTGTCTGATACTAGGGTCAGCACAGCTTCAAGCGATGCGAATATATCACTGTCCGGACTGAAGGTTAAAATCAAGGCTATGGATAAGCTGTTGAAGGACAATGCAGATGTGGCAGGGTTCGAGGAGTGTCTGATCGCAAGGTTTCATGATACTAGAACTTCTAACTACGATGCTGAAACCTCTCCTGCTGAATTCGCAATTGAATCCGGTTTATCCGTAGGAAATATATTCTATGATCATGGCATGCGTGGTGAAGGATATGACCCACACCATCTCATAGGGGAAGATACTCATTTATTCGAGATGGTGACAGAGGATGAAGACAACAACCCTCGGAATGGCTACAGAATTGAGGCACGTAATAAGCGTCCAGTGGTAAGAGGCCAATACAAAGTAAGTTGGCAGAATGTGCTGTATGAGTGGATTCCTTGTGGCTATAAAACTCCACCTCGTCCTTGGCTCATTAAAGTAACCGCCCCCGACGGCACACTGCACGAGGCGTTCTTTGACCCGGTGGAGCTTGGTGGTGCCGTCGGCGCTGACGGCACAGACGGCGTTTTGAAACCTGCGGCGTTCTCAGCGAACGGTAGCGACGATGCCACGACTATAGAGCGTATAGGCTGGCAGTCTAACGCCGTGTCCATAGCCATCAGTGATGCGCCCTCGCTCGCAAACCACCACATAGATTTCATCGCGCTGGACGGCTCTGTTGCGTTGCGTCTGGATTTCGATGACGCGTCTGGGAGCGATGAAGGCAGCACTCGAACGATGATCTGGAAGGTGTGCGAGCAGCCGTGGCAGGCTGGCGACCTGCTGATGCTGCGGATAAGCGAGAGCGAAGAAGATCTCACGGGTGTGACCAACGATACTGCGTGTGATGGCGATCCGACTGCTACTCCGACGCCTAAGCCCATGCCAACCGGGCGATAGGCGAGGCTGCGGAAAACTAGGATTTTATCGAGCGGATCGAATGGAATTGACCGGCGCTGCTGCAAAATGTGCAGACTCGAAGTGAAAAAGTTGCGATGGAGGAGCTCATAACAAGATTTGATCCCACAATGCTATACCTGCAATGGATTGCCATACGGACTAGGGAGCGAATGATACCGGGACGAGGAATACCTGGAAGGTCGAGTATGTTTTGATATACTCATTCGGTCTGAATAGAATCCCACTGTGTGGCTGGGAAAATACTCCGGAGAGGTGCGCATTTTGACTACGACGATTGACAGACCTAACAGGGAAGCCGTTATCAAGGCTATAGATATATACCGCGATGCAATGCGGCCGTTCATAGTTCGGGTTCTTCGTAGTGTACAAGGACAGCGAATCGAAGACGTAATAAAGCGCTCGCTGACCATTAACCAAGCCGACCAGTTTGAGAGAAACTTAAGTCGCACCTCGGATATAGAAGCGTCTATAGATGTTGGGGATTTTCCGCATCTTGTAAGCAAGAACTGGCGCGATGTATTCATCAGGCATTTTCCGGATGGAGGGCAAGTAGTTCAGAACTTGACTTGGCTTATCGTGGATGTGCGAAACCAGGTGTCTCACCCCGGTTTGCAAGACTTAGACACAGAATTTGCGCGTGCTCGCCTGTATGACATAGCGAATGTGCTGGGCTTAATAAACGCTCGGGATCAGAAAGCTGAGGTCGAAAAGATCCGCGACGAACTCTTTTCTGAACCGGCGCAGATGTCGACCGCTCCGGCAGCCGCGCAAGCAGAGCAGCAACCCGTGCGACAAGCACGCATCGCAACCAACCTTGCTCCTTGGCGTGAAGTCATACGCCCCAACCCAGATGTGGCGCAAGGGATTTTTCAGCAGGCAGAGTTCGCCGCCGACTTGCAGCAAGTCCACGACGGGCGCGCCCATGCTACACAGTACGGCATCCCAGTCAGCTTCTTTAACCACACCTACATCACGGACGGAATCCGCACGCTGCTTCTTAACACGCTTAAGCGTCTGGCGGACAACGGCGGCGACCCGGTTATCCAGACCAAGACAGGCTTCGGCGGCGGGAAGACACACAGCCTGATTGCACTCTACCATCTGGTGAAACATACGGGCGCACTCTTGCAGGCAGCAGACAGTGAATCCGAGCGGACTGTTTCGCAGATAAGCGAAATCATGGAAGAGGCGGGCTTTGACCCCGATGCTGAGGAGGACGCGCGCGTCGCCGTTCTTGTGGGCACATTCCTGTCCCCGACAGACGACACCAAAACTGAAAGCGGCGATCCGCGCAACACTCTTTGGGGAGAGATGGCGTACCAGCTGGGCGGGCAGGAAGCCTACGATATGATAGGGGAAGCCGCGCGCAACGGCACCTCGCCCGGCGGCAGGCAGCTTGATGAGCTGTTTCGGCGCTTTGCTCCCTGCGTGATACTTATTGATGAGCTTGTGGCTTATGTGAGAAACGCAGGCTCGATGCAGGACAACATCTACACATTCATCCAGACGCTGACTGAGGCTGTGCGCAGGAACCCTCGCACCGTTCTTGTTGTTACTCTTCCTGAGAGCGACACCGAAGCGGGCGCCGACGCCGGCATGGAGGCGCTTAGCAGGCTTGATCATATACTTGGGCGCATAGAAGCCACTTGGCAGCCTTTGGAAGTTCACGAGGCGTTTGAAGTCGTGCGCCGCAGGCTGTTCGGCGACATTGAGGATCGGCAGCAAAGAGACCGCACCTGTGAGACTTTCTCAAACATGTACAGCAGGGGCGGCAGGGATTATCCCCCGGAAGCCAGAGAGCAGCGCTACTTGCAGCGCATGAAGGAATGCTACCCGATACACCCGGAGATATTCGACAGGCTTTATGCGGTTAACAGCGGTTGATAAAGAAGAGAGTTCCCCGTTAGTTGATCTAGCGGGGAACTCTTTTTTGCTTGGTTGGCGCGCGTGTCTGTCGCCGTTGCAGTTTCGTTCTATGCGTTAGTCGTTGTTGAGCGAGTATGCGAACTCGTCGTTTGCCGTGCCGCCGTATTCGTCGGTTGCGATGATTTCGATCGTCAGACTCTGTGATGCTGCATTGCCGCCGGTCAGCGTCAGCACGTCGCCGTTCCAAGCGCCGGTTACCTTGTTGACGGCGACCGTGTTGAGCGGAGCGGTCTTGGTTACGCCTGTGCTCTGGTGAGTTGTGGTAACCATCACTTCATAGGTCAGGCCGTCGCCGCTGAAGTGCTCCGTCATGTCGAGGTCGATGGTTTCGTCATCCGACAATGTGATGTCATCGAACTCAGCTATCAATTCTGCCGGGTTCTGCGGCGTCTCGGTCGGCGTGGGTGTCGCCGTGGTGGTTGCAGTAGGTTCAGGCGTAGCCGTCTGCGTAGGCACTGGCGTTGCCGTGGCTGTGGGTTCAGGCGTCGCTGTTGCCGTTGGCACCGGTGTGGCTGTTGCGGTCGGTGTGGCTGTTGCGGTCGGTGTAGGCGTCGCCGTTGCCGTTGGCACCGGCGTTGCCGTAGCTGTGGGAACCGGCGTGGCTGTCTGTGTTGGAATTGGTGTTGCCGTGGCCGTCGGTACCGGTGTTGCCGTAGCGGTCGGAACTGGTGTAGCCGTCTCTGTCGGAGTTGGCTCAGGCGTTGCCGTCTGCGTTGGTACCGGAGTTGCCGTAGCGGTAGGCGCTGGTGTAGCGGTCTCAGTCGGTGTAGGCGTGGGCGTGGGGGCGTCGAGGTCTGTGATGGATGTGAAGCCGTTGTTGTTGGGGTCGATGCTCACCTTTATGCAGTCGCCGCCGTCGTCGCAGCCTGTGGTCGCGTATTCCCAAGTCATTATGCCGTTGGCGAAGCCTGAGCGCGACATGGTTATCGTGCGCGGGTTGCTGCCCCAGCTGCTGATGGTGTAGCTCACATCTGAGCCGACTGTGATGCTGGACGGTATGTAGCTGGGAGCGCCTATGTACTGCTTCAGTATGATGCTGGCGGTCTCGTCGTCGCTCCAAGTCATCTGGATGTTGTGGTTTTCGTTCCACGGGAATTGCAGATCCAGGACCGGCGCGGGCGTTGGTTCTGGCGTGGGCGTTTCTGTCGGCGTAGCTGTCGCTGTTGGTTCAGGTGTTGGCGTGGCCGTGGGTGTCGCTGTCGGTTCAGGTGTTGGCGTGGCGGTAGGAACCGGTGTTGCGGTCTCCGTTGGCGTTGCCGTCGGTGTGGCGGTAGGAACCGGAGTAGCCGTGGCGGTAGGTGTCGGTGTCGGAGTAGGCGTGGCGGTAGGTACAGGTGTTGGCGTTGCCGTTGGTACCGGCGTTGCTGTTGCGGTGGGTTCTGGCGTAGCCGTTGCTGTCGGCGTAGCGGTCGGAACCGGAGTTGCAGTAGCGGTAGGCGCCGGAGTGGCGGTCTCGGTGGGCGTAGCCGTCGCGGTTGGTGTCGGCGTGGGGACGTCGAGGTCTGTTACGGATGTGAAGCCGTTGTTGTTGAAGTCGATGCTGACCTTTATGCAGTCGCCGCCGCTGTCGCAGCCTGTGGTCGCGTATTCCCAAGTCATTACGCCGTTGGGGAAGCCTGAACGCGACATGGTTATCGTGCGCGGGTTGCTGCCCCAGCTGCTGACGGTGTAGGTTACGCCGGAGCCGACGGTGATGCTGCTGGGGATGTAGCTGGGCTTTCCGGCGTACTGCTTCAAGATGATGCTGGCAGTCTCGCCGTCGCTCCAGGTCATCTGGATGTTGTGGTTTTCGTTCCACGGGAATTGCAGGTTCAGGACCGGCGCGGGCGTTGGTTCCGGCGTGGGCGTTTCTGTCGGTGTGGGTGTCGCTGTTGGTTCAGGTGTTGCTGTTGCAGTGGGTACCGGAGTTGCCGTAGCGGTAGGTACTGGCGTTGCAGTGGCCGTGGGCGTCGCTGTTGCCGTCTCCGTCGGTGTGGCGGTAGGCGTCGGCGTCGCTGTCTGCGTAGGAGCCGGTGTCGCTGTCTGCGTAGGCGTCGGTGTAGCCGTCTCCGTCGGTGTTGGCGTAGCTGTAGCGGTAGGCTCAGGCGTTGGCGTTGCCGTGGCTGGGTCGCAGTTGGGGCCTACGACTCCTGCTGGTGTCCAATTGCTGCGGCTGTTGACCTCTTCGATCCAATCTTGGAAACTTTCGTCTAAGGGTGCGCAGAGTCCTCCGGAGTTGTCTTGGAAATCCAAATGATCCATTTTACCCAGGGACGTCAGCGTGCTGGGAAGCTCTCCTTCCAAATTGTTATTCTGAAGTCTTAAGTCCAACAGGTTGGACAGATTGCCAAGTTCGCTCGGCACGCTGCCGCTCAAATTATTTGATGACAGAATCAATTCATGGAGCTCAGACAGATTGCCGATTTCGCTCGGTATTCTGCCGGTTATTTCGGTTTTCCGCAGATATAAGTACTTGAGCTTAGACAGATTGCCGATTTCGCTCGGTATGCTGCCGGTTATTCCGTCGCCGCCAGACAGTCTGTCGCCGCCATACAGATTTAATTGATGGAGGTTAGACAGATTGCCGAGCTCCGGCGGTATGCTGCCGGTTAGTCCGTCGCCAGACAGATTTAAGATTTGGAGGTTAGACAGATTGCTGAGTTCACTCGGTATGCTGCCCGTTATCCCGTCGCCCCTCAGAGTTAAGCTTCGGAGGCTGGACAAGTTGCTGAGTTCGCTCGGTATGCTGCCGGTTATTCCGTTGCTGATAAGCATTAACCAGTACAGATTGGACAAATTACCGAGTTCGCTCGGTATGCTGCCGGTTATTCCGTCGCCGTAAATTTTTAACATGCGCAGCTTGGACAAATTGCCGAGTTCACTCGGTATGCTGCCGGTTAGTCCATCAACGCCAAACAGATACAGCCTCTTCAGATTGGACAGATTGCCGAGTTCCGGGGGTATATTGCCTTTCAATTTGTTAAGATACAGCTCCTCTAAATTGGACAGAGCGATAATCTCGCTGGGTATCTCATAACTAGACAGATAGTTTTGATTGAGACGCAGCACCTTCAGATTGGACAGATTGCCGAGTTCCGAGGGGAAATTGCCTGTGATCTGGTTATAGGAGAGATTTAATTCCTCCAAATTGGACAGATTGCCAAGCTCCGGGGGGATGCTGCCTGTAAGTCTGTTCCAGCGAAGATTGAGCTTCTTCAAATTGGACAGATTGCCAAGCTCCGGAGGGATGTCTCCTCCGAGACGATAGTTATTGGAGAGATTTAATTCCTCCAAATTGGACAGATTGCTTAGTTCCGACAGGAAATTGCCTGTAAGGTTGTAATTATAGGAGAGATCTAGGTACTTGAGATTGGAGAGATTGAACAGTTCCGACGGGATGCTGCCTGTGAGGTCATTATGGGCGAGATTTAGATTCTTGAGATTGGACAAACTGCCGAGTTGCGTAGGGATACTGCCTGACAGTGAGTTGTTCCCGATGGACAGGGTCTCCAACTCAGAAAGATTGCCTATCTCGGTGGGCAGATTGCCGATGACATTGTTATCGGGGAGTTCCAGCTCGGTTACGCGACCGTCGCTGTTAGTAGTTACGCCGCGCCACTCATCGATTGGCTTGTCAGATTTCCATCCATCATTACGTTCCCAGTTGTCTCCATCCAGGGCATCGTATAAAGCTTCCAGTATCTCGCGGTCCGACTTTACTATCGGGGCGCATTTAGGTCCCGAAGAACCGTAGCGTATCCTGTCCAGCCATTTTTGGAAACTCTCTTCTGCCGGCGCACACAATCCCCCTGCATTGTTTCGGAAGCTGAAACTTTGCAGGCGTTTGATATTAGTCAGCTCACTGGGCAGAGGCCCGCTCAGCGCGTTTAAGTGTATAGACAAATCATTTAGCTTGGTCAGATTTCCCAGTTCAGGCGGGACAGCGCCGGTAAGGTTGTTATGGGCGAGATTCAGCCGCTCCAAATTGGACAGACTGCCCAGTTCAGGCGGGATGCTGCCCGTAAGGTCGTTACTGCTGAGATATAGCCACTCCAAATTGGACAGACTGCCGAGTTCCGGAGGGATGCTGCCCGTGAGGTCGTTGTGATTGAGCCACAGTTCCTCGAGATTGGACAGATTGCCTAGCTCCGGCGGGATGCTGCCCGTAAGGTCGTTATGATTGAGCCACAGATCCTCGAGATTGGACAGATTGCCTAGCTCCGGCGGGATGCTGCCCGTAAGGTCGTTACTGCGGAGATCCAGCCGCTCCAAATTGGACAGACTGCCGAGTTCTGTGGGTATGCTGCCCGTAAAGCCGTTATAGGCGAGATCCAGCCGCTCCAAATTGGACAGACTGCCGAGTTCTGTGGGTATGCTGCCCGTAAAGCCGTTATAGGCGAGATCCAGCCGCTCCAAATTGGACAGACTGCCCAGTTCCGTGGGTATGCTGCCCGTAAGGTCGTTACTGAAGAGAATTAGACTCTCCAAGTTGGGCAGATTGGCAAGTTCTGATGGGATGCTGCCCGTAAAGTCGTTGCCGTAAAGACCTAGACTCTCCAGATTGGACAGACTGCTGAGTTCCGTAGGTATGCTGCCCGTAAAGTCCATGTAGCCAAGATATAGATGCTTAAGGTTGGACAGATTGGTCAGTTCTGATGGGACGCTGTCCGTAGTGAAGTCGTTAGCGGAAAGATTTAGGTACTCCAGATTAGACAGGTTGAATAGTTCTGATGGGATGCTGTCCGTAGTGAAGTCGTTAGAGGAAAGGTCCAGGAACTCCAGATTAGACAGGTTGAACAGTTCCGACGGGATGCTGCCTGTAAGTCGGATAATCCCGAGATCTAGATGTTTGAGGTTGGAGAGATTGCCGAGTTCCGGCGGGATGCTGCCCGTAAGGTAGTAATTGTAGCGGAGGTCTAGATACTCGAGATTGGACAGATTGCCCAGTTCCGGCGGGATGCTGCCTGTAAGTTTGTAGTTGTAGCGTAGATCCAGATGTTCGAGATTGGAGAGGCTGCTCAGTTCCGACAGGATATTGCCTGTAAGGTCGTAATTGTAGGAGAGATCCAGGTACTTGAGGTTGGAGAGATTGCTGAGTTGCGTAGGGATGCTGCCTGTGAGGTCGTTTCGGCTGAGATCTAGATGTTCGAGATTGGAGAGGTTGCCCAGCTCGGTGGGCAGATTGCCGATGACATTGTTGTCGGCGAGTTCCAGCGCAGTTACGCGACCGTCGCTGTTAGTGGTTACGCCGTGCCATTCGCTTAGAGGTTCGTTAGAGTTCCAGTTGTCGCTGTTTGTCCAGTTCGCTCCGTCGGTGGAGTTGTACAGGGCTATGAGCGCCGCTTTGTCAGTTTCTACACTTGACTCCTCTGCGCTGACCTGCCTGCTCTGAAACGCGGGTGCCATCAGCACAAGCGCTAGTAGAAGCGCTGTGGTGAATGTGAGGGCTGTTCTAAACCTATTCTTATCCATACCCCCCCCCCAATTTCCAGTGTCTTGAACATTTCTGACTCCCTGCACATCGCTCTGTTCTGCATGTCTTGATATTGAGAGTATGCCTGATGCAGCGCTGTCGTTTGTCTTATTTACCCTATCGACGCGCTGTCAGTCTGCACGATTATATTAGTCCTTGGGGATTAAGCCAGGGATTAGTCTTCGGTGCGCCACTTTCGCAGGTTCGCCGCGTCCCGCAGATACACATTCACGAGTTCGTCGGCGCGTTTGTCCGTGTTGATTAGGATGAGTGTGCGGATGCACCGCGCCTGCGAGCCGGGTACATCGATTTCTACTGCGTCCATCAGAGCGACATGAGTCCAGCCCATAAGGCGCGCCGCCGCTGCGGGGAAGTCGGCGTTCAAATCCGCCGTAGTGGTAAAGAACGCCGCCGCCACATCGTCGGCGTCGATGTCGTTCGCCTCAACCAGCTCGTCAAGAAGCTCGCTTGTTGCGTTGAATACCTCGTCTTTGGTGTTGCTGTTAGCGGTTGTCGCCCCTCTTATGCCGCGGACTTTGGACATCCTGCTGCACCCTCTATTCTATCTATATTCTACATTCAGTTTGTTGGTTAGCAATAGTTGTTTATCGTCAATAGTTGGCTGTTATCAATAGGCTATCATCAGTTGGCTGTTGTCAGTCGGGTATTATCTGGCGTTATTTGGCAAAACGGCCGCGATCGCCGCGCGCGGAGTAGAGTATGAATATGTAGGCACTCTTTGCTTTCGTCATTCCGCGTCATTCCGTATCATTCCGCGCCTCTGAGCCGGCGTACGAACTGGGCTGCCGTCTGCGGCGCGCCGTCGGCGCTTACACGGCTGACGCCGTCGAGGAGCGCGCTTGCCACTACCGCGCCGTCCGCAAAGCGACCTATGCGTTCCACATGCTCGTGCCGCGATACGCCGAAGCCCACTATCACTGGGAGGCTGCTGTGGCTGCGTATGCGCTGCACAAGACCCTCTACGCCGCCGGAAAGCTCCGATCGTGCGCCTGTTACTCCTGTTACGCTAACGCAGTATATGAAACCATTTGCCTGTTTGCAAGCCTGCTCGATCCGCGTTTCCGTGCTTGTGGGAGCAAGCAGCGGTATTAGGTGTATGCCATGTTTCTGTAATACAGCCTGATATGGCGGGGCTTCCTCCGGCGGCAAGTCCGGAATGATAATGCCGTCTAATCCCGCGTCCGCCGCATCCGCCGCAAATTGCGACATGCCGTAGTGCAGGAACGGGTTCAGATAGCCCATGAATATGAGCGGGGCGTCGATGCCTTTCGCGCGTAGCCTGCGTAAGATGTCAAGCGCGGTTCGGAGGGTAACGCCGTGCTGCAACGCTCGGAAGCTGGTCATCTGAATCGTTGGGCCGTCGGCGAGCGGGTCGCTGAAGGGTATTCCTAATTCCAGCATGTCTGCGCCTGCTTCAAGTATGGATGCAGCCATAGCCTCCGATGTGTCTATGTCCGGGTAACCTACTGTTACGAACGGCACGAGAGCGGCTTTGTTTTCTTGCCTCAGCGCTTCCATTGTTGCGTCTATGCGATTTCTCATTGTCATACCTGCGTGAATGTGTAAATAAAAACGGGTGGCGGGTCAGCGGGTCAGTTTGACTTATAAATTATACAGGTGTCAATGATGCGATGGAAAGTTCAAACTAACCTATTATCAAGATAGGGCGAGATATGGGTACGGGTTGTCGGTTAATAAGCCGAATGAAATAGTTCGGCCTGTGGAGTCTGGTGCTTGTTCCCTGAGATTTATTTGGTGGCATATCAGGCGCTTGTTCATAAAAGACCTGCCGTCGCGTCGAAATCCAGCTCTAGGAATGTCAGCGCGAGCAGGTTCTGTACCATGTGCGCCGCGAAAGGCGGGAGTATCGAGCCTGTGCGCATGTACAGCCATGCCAGCGCCATTCCCATCACGAATATGGGCAGGAGCGTACCCACATTCAGGTGCGCCGCCGCGAATATCGCCGAGCTGACAAGGGAGCCTCGCAGCGCGCCTAGCGTCGGCAGCAATGCGGCAAGCAGGAATCCGCGAAAGAACACCTCTTCGCCCAGCGGCGAGAGCACGGCTACTACCGCGAATGTCAGTACCTGCCCTATTCCTTCCTGCCCGCTTATCTCCTCCAGACCCTGATTCGGTATCAGGATTTCTATTCCAAGCGTATCTACTATCAGGGCGTACATGGCGGTTATGGATATGCCGACCGCGAGTGCGACTGCCGGCAGCCATACAGCCGATGTCAGCGATGTGCGGCGAAATCCCAGTAGTTCGGATGAAACTCTGTACCGCCGTGCCCCAAATAGCCATGCGCTTGCGAACAGGGCTATAGGCAGCAGCGCGCTGCCTATTATGAGCGCCAGCGTTCTGTCTTCGACCAAGGACATCTGCATCAGAACGAAACTCAAGGCAAAACTGCCGCCCACGCCCAGAGGCACAGCCAGCGCCGCAGCCAGAGCCACATCCTTTATCTCCCATGGAACAGCTGGGATCCTGTTGTAAAGCAGCCCGGATTCTTCACTAAGTTGGGTACGCCGGGCTTCTGAGCTGTGGACATCTTTCTGCTCACGCGAGCATACGGAGTCCCCCTTACATGCTTCGTGCTCGATGTCTAACTTTCTTTCCACAGCACATCGCCGTAAAGGTCATCAGGGTGCTCACTTGAAGCAAATACTGCGTACTCTGCCTTAGATTCGCGTAAGTGTCCGTCGCCTCCATGACCGGGATAGACATTCACATCGTCTCCCAGCGGGAACAGCTTAGTTGTAATGCTCCCGATGAGCTGCTGTAGCTTCTCGGGCGACCCTGACTTTCCGGGTCCGCCCGGGAACAGCGTGTCGCCGGAAAACAGATGCCCGTCGGTGTGGAAGCATGTGGAGCCGGGGGTATGACCGGGCGTGAACACGGCAGTCAGGCTGACGCTGCCCGCCGTAATCACATCGCCGTCGGTGAGAAGCATGTCCGCAGTACGCGACAGCGCGTCCGCGTCATCTACGCCGATACCCACGGGCGCATCGATCGCTGCCGTAACATCCTCAAAGCCCAGCAGATGATCCATGTGATTGTGCGTGATGATTATCGCCTTGACATCGGTTCCTTTCGCCAGCTCAATCATCTTGTCCGGTTCTGCCGGTGTGTCGATCAGTATGCTTTCGTTGGTCTTCGGGCACACCACCAAGTACATGTTGTTGCCGTAGGGTCCGCACTCCATTTTGTAGATGGTGATGTCTTCGTCCTGATAATGAGGGGTCGTCATATTTTCTCCTCAATTCTGAAAAATAAGTCTATGTACAGAATTATATCAGCCCGTATCCCAGCGTCAAACACGATTGTGGAGGCGAGAGATAGTGTTGACGGAGAGGGAATGTGTGGCTATGATTACTAATGGGAGTTATGAACGCATATTAGTGAACTGAATTGGAGACGGGTAATGCCATTCAGAATTGGGCCTGTGGAACTGATACTCATCATTGTGGTTCTGATGCTGATATTTGGCGTTGGCAAGCTGCCGCAGGTCGGTGAAGCGATGGGCAAGGCAGTGCGCCAGTTCCGGAAGAGTCAGGAATCCGGCCTCGAAGGTGTGAGCGCCAGCGAGGAAAAGGCGAAGACAGACAAGGGAACTTAAACGCGTACACATAGGCTAGATTGTAAGGAGCTTGGGATGATTTGTCCCAGGCTCTTTTTGTTTGTTTCGGACGGCGCACTCTTATGTTATCTGTGTTAGCCGAATTGGCTGGCGCGCTGACGGCGGCGCTGTCTTGCGCCGAATTTGGCGAGCCAGATTCCGATTTCGTAGAGGACTATGATGGGCAGCGCGACGAGTGTCTGGTTGACAGGGTCGAAAGTGGGCGTGATGAGCGCGCCGAGAATGAAGGCGACTACTATGGCGTAGCGGCGCTGCCTGCTGAGCTGCTCCGGTGATACGATGCCGATCCTTGATAGAAAGAAGAGGACTATGGGGGTCTCGAATACGATGCCCATCCAGAGCAGAAGGGACATCATAAGGCTGACATAGTTGCCGATGCGGATGTATGGAGTTGCGATGTCGTTGCCGAAGCTGAGCAGAAAGTGAATTGCCGGCGGAAAAAGGACACGGTAGCCAAAGGCTGCGCCGAGTAAGAATGCGATGACGACCATGGGCAGGAGGGCGTATAGATAGCGGCGTTCGGACGGGTTCAGTCCTGGCGAGACGAACCTGACCATTTGGTATAGGACGAAGGGCATTGCGGCGAGTAACCCGACTAGGAGAGATGCCTTAAAAGCGGTGCTGATGAACTCGGTGAGATCGGTGTATATGGGTTTGCCGCTGGGGATGTCGGTGAAACCTTGAGCGGGCTGCATCAGCAGGGTAAGGATTTGCTCGTGGAATACGAACGCTATGATTGTGGTTACGGCGACCGAGATTGCAGAGTACATCACTCGGCGGCGAAGTTCGGTGATGTGCTCTTGGAAAGACATGCCGCTTTCGGAACTCATGCGTTTTCCTCTTTGTGAGAGTTGCGAGTTTCGCCATGCTGGGCGCGAGCGCTGCTGTCGGTAGAACTGCGGAATGCAACAGGTCCGTCTGTGGTGTGTTTCTGCGCGTCGGAGTCGGATTCTGGGGTTTCTTCGGGATGTTCCTGATCTAAAGGCGGAGCGGTTCTGTCAGAACCGCTGCGGTTTGAAGTATTGTTTGATGTATTGCGTGTTTGCTCTGTCGTTGGCGTGTTTATGTTGACGAAGTCGTCCATTTCCGCTTGGACGGTAGATCCCATGCGGCGAAGTTCGCCCGTCCACTTGCCTAGGGTTCGGGCGGCGTCAATCATGCGCTCGGGCCCTAGGAAGATGAAGGCGACGAGCAAGATGATGAGGATTTCCAGTGTTCCCATGCCAAGGAAACTCATTGGTAGTTCACCTTTTGCAGGCTGTCGGTGATGTCTGCCCAGCGCGAACAGTCCGGGCATTCTTTGGGAATCTGCCAGCCTTGTCTGAACGTTGTGGGTGTGCCGATGCGTGTGAGCAGATTGAGTACATCGCATACGGGCAAGCCGACGGTATTTAGGTAGCATCCTTCGATGTAGTTCGCAGGTCTGAAATCATCGTCTTGAATGGCGTAAGCGCCGGCTTTGTCAAAAGGCTCCCCTGATTCGACATAGGCGGCGATTTCTGCGTCAGAGTAGTTGCGCATGAATACTTTGCTTGTTTTGGCAGAGGTGGAGCAGATGCCTGTTGCGGCGTCCATGAGCGCGATGCCGGTAGTAACTTCGTGTACGCTGTTTCTCAAGGCTTCGAGCATTCGCACTGCTTCTGTGGCGTCTGCAGGTTTGCCAAAGATGTCGCCGTTGTAGATGACCGATGTGTCCGCGCCGAGCACGATGTCGGTTGTGGTTTGCCTGAGGGCGTGTTTTGCTTTGAGCAGGGCTAGGCGCTGTACATAGGCTTGAGGGGATTCGTGCTTGTTCGGCGGTGGCTCTTCGACGCTATTAGAGACTATGCTGATGTGCATGTCGATTGCTCTGACGAGCGTGTGCCGGCGAGGTGAGCCGGATGCGAGTATCAGCCTTCTGCTGTGTCGGCTGCTTCCGTTGAGCGAGTAATGGTGTGACATACACTTATTTTACACCATGGAGGCTTTGTTGGCAGTTTTAGGCGCTGTTTGCGCTGTCTGATGCGATTAGTGTGGCGACGCATTCAGTATGGTAAGTCTGAGGAAACATGTCCATTGGCTCAACGGAGATTACCGTAAACCCGCCGGCTGCTAGATGGGCTAGGTCTCGCGCGAGTGTGTTAGGGTCGCAGGATACATATACGGTGCGCTTGGGTTTTCTGCGGATGAGTGCGTCAAGCGTGTCTGGGTGGCAGCCTACGCGCGGCGGGTCGAGTATGACGGCGTCGGGCGGTTCGTCTAGGGAGTCGAGGTAGTCTTCGGTCCTGCTGCAGACGAATTCTAGGTTATCGATGCCGACGGTGTTTACGGCTGCGTCTTTGACTGCTGCGGTAGATTCTTCGATTGCGATGACGCGCCGGGCGGAGTCTGCGAGCAGTGCGGCGAATGTTCCTACGCCCGCATAAGCATCCACTAAAAGTTCGCTGCCGCTGAGCTGCAGGCGTTCTGCTATGAGCGTGGCTAGACTTTCTGCCTGTGGTGTGTTGACTTGAGCGAATGAAGGGGACGCGATGCGCAGGCGGCGGTTGTGCATCTGTTCCCAGTAGTGAGTCTGTCCTGTGGGAAGCGGTATGTCCGGGTTGTGCATGGTGGGTTGGATGAGCCAGTCGCCGGTGTTTACGCCGTATCGTATAGAAAGTTGTGTGGTTTCTGCGGCTTTGCCTTGCAGTGCGCGCAAGGCTTGGTTAATCCAAGGGTGCATGAGAGCGCAGTCTTCGACTTTGATGAACCGGCGTGTAATGCGGTTGATGAAGCCCAGCATGCCGCCGCCTCTGACAGTGAATCTGGCATGGTTGCGGTAGCCAAACATCTGTGGACTTGGGATGGTTGGAGATACCGAAATGCTGCGCAGAGCCGGGTATTGAGTGAGGGCGGTAGAGACGCGGTCGCGCTTGAGTTGGAGTTGGTGGTCGTATGCGATGTGCTGCCACTGGCAACCGGTGCAGGCTGTGAAGTATGGGCAGGGAGGCGCGATTCGGTGCGGTGAAGGTTCGAGTACATCAGTTACGATGGCGGACATGTGCGCGCGGCGCCTGCGGCGGTATCGGATGATAGATGCCTGCACACGCTCACCGGGTATTCCGCCGAAGACGTTTATAGTGCTGTCTTCAAAATGTGCAAGGGTGTCGCCTAGATCGCCCCAGGCGTGTAGATATAGATGTGCGGTTTCCGTAAGGCTGCCGTCTCGGTTGGTGTGATTATGAGGTTGGGTGGTGGATTGTGTCATGGAGTAGAGCGGCGCTCAATTGGATTGGCTGAGATGTTCGTGTGCGGCGTTTATCGATGCTGTGTGGGTGTCTTTTTGCGGCTTATTGATGCAGTGATAGTAGCATGTCGGAAGCGTGAAAACAAAGGTGTCCGTATGCTTTATCGGCGGCGGATAATTATAGATTAGCAGATGAAAACCTTTTGTATGGACGGAAAGGACGAGGGTATTCAACGGCTAATTTGAGCGTTGGACTTTTCATAGTATCCCGCGTATGGCTCCCGCGAATAGATTAGTCTTCGCGGGAGCCATTGTGCTGCGCTTATATTTATCGCCGTTAACCAGATGTGTATTCGTTATGCGGGCTCTGCGACGAATACCGGGATGGTGCGCGATGTTCGGTTGCGGTAGTCTGCGTAGGGCTGGAATGCGGCTACGGCAACTTCCCAGATGCGATCGCGTTCTGTGTCGTCTTCGACCTCCCGCACGCGCATTGTGTGCACTTCCGTTTCGTCCCGGATTTCAACGTCTGGATGCGCTCGAAGATTGTACACCCATTGCGGGTTTGTGGGCGCGCCGCCTCTTGAACCGACGAGTATGTAATTATCGCCGTCTTTTACGCGCATGAGTGGTGTCTTTCGTACTGCGCCGGTGCGGTTGCCTTGGTTAGTTACGATAATGACGGGCAATCCGGTATCGCGGAGTGTAGTTCCTTCCGTGCCGCCGCTGCTTTCGTAAAGTTCAACTTGCTCCCGGACCCAATCTGTTGGTGAGGGTATGTACTCTGCCATAAGCTGATGTTACCTCCTGAGTGGTAAATTGGTGGCTGATTTTCGCATATCATAACTTTAATAGTCGTAATCTACCAGTTGTGCTGAATTATGGGCGGCGTGTGTCTGATTCTGTGCCGCTGCTAATCCGGATTTCTAACGGAAATGGCGGCGCTTCAGATTTTTACTGCATGATTGACCGCTGGATAATTCAAACTGATGTATTATTTACGATGCTGATGTTGACAGTGATATATAGTCATGATAATATTTGAGGATACTTTAATAGGCTGTGCATAGAGTTTAATAAATATCTCTATGAAGCGCCGAAACCTTTACAGGAGGATTTGCTATGGCTGGCGAAGGTCTTATGGACATTGAGATTATTTACTGCGTGCCTTGACAGTACCACAGTGTAGCGGCCTGGATGGTCAACGAGTTTGTGGATGCTGGCGGCAGTGCGGTTTCAATTTCGGTTAAACCCGGAGTATCAGGTGTCTTGCAGGTCTATGTCGATGGTGACAAGATCTATGACAAGGCAGAAGAAGGCAATGAAACGCCTCACCTTAATCGAGTCAAGGAATTGAAGGCAATTGTCAAGGACAGGCTGGAGACTGCAAGAGCGGTAGCCGCTGACTAATTTCATACGCTTGCCATGAAATAACGCCCCGAACCTATATATGGTTCGGGGCGTTAGCTTTTCTGTTGTTACTTTTAGGGATGGGTTGCCAGTTGTTAGGTTGAAGAGTATTCTTTGGGCATTATGGAAGCCTGGGAAGTTTGGGATCAGTTTGACAGCCTGGTCGGTGCGCCGGATGAAGATATTGACTTGGCGCGCGCGGCGCTGCTGATTGCTGCCACCGAATACCCGTCGTTAAATATTGAGCGTGAGCTGTTTCGTATTGATGCGATTGCGGATGGCGCTGCGCCGCGCATGGATGACGACAGCCCGCTGTATCAGCTGAATACGCTGAGCGAGTATCTGTTTGACGAGCTGAAGTTCTCAGGTAACCACACGAATTACCATGACCCGCGCAACAGCTTTCTGAACGATGTAATAGAGAGGCGATTAGGCATTCCGATTACGCTGTCGCTGCTGTATATCGAGGTTGGCAAGCGTCTGGGTGTGCCGCTGTTGGGTATAGGCATGCCGGCGCACTTTATGGTACGGCACAGTCGCGAATGTGATGTATTTGTCGATCCTTTTCACGGAGGCATACTGCTGTCTGTGGATGAGTGCGCTGAGAGGTTGAAGCAGGTTACTCAGGGCGAGCTGGCTTGGAACCGGGAGTATTTGGCACCCGTGAGCAGTCGCTCTTTTATTGCGCGCATGCTGCGAAATCTGAAGGTTGTGTATTTGCAGCGGCGCAACTATGAGCGTGTGTTGGATACGATTAATCGAGTGATTGCACTGCAACCCGAAGCATCGGTAGAGTTTCGTGACAGAGGGGTGGTGAACTACCGGCTGGGCAACTACACCGACGCCCTGGAGGATTTGGGCATATATGTTGAGTCTGGGGGAGTTGTGCCGGATGGGCTTACCGTGATGAGGCTGATGGAGCAGATTAGAAACATTCTTGAGCGCTGACAGCTTCCGAGTCGGTAGTTTGTGGAATGGATATGTATGAAGGATAAGGGCTTGTAAGGTGTTGATATGACGAAAGCGATTCCGTCTGATTATAGGTGCAGTGTTCGAAAGCCGGATGATTTCGATGATTTCTGGAATGGAGTGTTGGACGATGCAGCGCAGATTCCTTTGAATGCCGAGACTTTGCCGTTGCCGCTTAGAAGTTCGGATGAACTAGAGACGTTCGAGGTGTTTTACGACAGCCTGGACGGGGTTCGGGTTGCTGCATGGTACTGTCTGCCTAGAGAGAGGGAAGAGCCTTTGCCTGCTGTGGTCTTTATGCCGGGGTATCAGAGCGACCCTGCAATATCTAAAGACTGGGCGCGCAGAGGGTATGCGGCAATTACGGCTGCGCCGAGGGGGAAGCTTCGGAGTAACGGTCAGTTTAACCCTGGCTATCCGAACCTGTTGACGCACAATATAATCGACCGCAATTCTTACTCATACAGAGGTTTCTATGTGGATGCTTGGCGCACGATAGACTATCTGCTGACGCGAGAAGAGGTTGATTCTGAGCGCATTGGCGTTGCCGGAAGCAGTCAAGGCGGCGGCTTGACGATAACTACGGCAGCGATGCGTCCTGAGGTGAAAGCGGCGTCTGCGGGCGCGCCGTATCTGTGCGGCTTTACGGACGCGATTGCTTTGACAAGCAGCTATCCATATCAAGAGATCAATGACTACCTGCGTATGTATCCGCAGAGCGTTGGCGATGTGGAACAGACGCTGGCGTACTTCGACGGGATTAGCTTCGCTGATAAGATAAAGTGTCCTATTATCATGAATATCGGTTTGCAGGATAATGTGTGTCCACCTGAGACGGGATATGCGCTGTATAACGCTATTGGCAGTGAGGACAAGCGGCTGTACGCATACGACGGGCATGGTCATGAGGCGGGACGGTATAAGCATACGGCGGTGGTAACGGAGTTTTTTGCGAAGCATCTGCAAGCGGCGCAGTGATTCATTAGGAAAGAAATAGGTTGTTTGAGGTAGCAGCGATGAATGATGGGGCGACTTCTGACTTTAGCCAGTATTGGAACGACACGCTTGACGAATTGGCGAGATTTCCTTCGAAACCAGAGGTGGTGGCGCTGCCGATGCGGAGCACGGATTTCGCTACTATGTACGGCGTGCATCTCACAAGTATCGGTCCGTATAGGCTTTTTGGCTATTTGAGCGTACCGAATGGTGAGGGGGCGTTTCCGGCGATATATTTTTCGCCGAAGCATCAAAGTGTGCTTGAGCCTATACCGCAGGGCGCTGCGAATTTTCTTCGCAGCAGGTTTGTTGTCTTTGCGCTTGCGGGTCGTGGGCAAAGGCTGTCTGACAGCCCGTTTTCCGCGGGTTATCCGGGATTGCTGACGGAAGGGATTTCTGATGCTAAAGATTACATCTTTCGGGGCATTGTCGCAGACAGCGTGCGCGGTCTCGAATACCTGCTGGAACTTGAAGAAGTGGACGTCGAGCGAGTGGTCGTGATTGGCAACGACCTTGCTCTGACGACTGCTGCTCTGCGTCAGGGCGCGACGCATGTAATCTGTCAGCCCGGCATGTTCGTGGATACTTTGTCGAAGGCTGAGCGAACGGGAGACTATCCGCTCGAAGAGATTAATGACTACCTGGGATTGTATCCTGATCGCAAAGATGCGGTTGGGCATACACTGGGGTATTTTGAACTGAGTAAGTTTGCGCCGCGTGTGAAGGCTAGAACGCTTTTGATGGCGGGGTCGCCCGGAGGTCTGCTGGATTCGGATGCGCTAAGCTCGGTGTCGAATGCAGTTCAGGGTGAAGTGAGCGTGTACGAGTCGCAGAGTTCAAGTTACAAGGATGGGCTGTATCAGGAGGAGTGGCTGGCGCGCGAGTTCGGGTTTGCTGAGCCGATACTGCCTGAGCACTGGAGATGATCGTTTTGACGCCGTTATTATTGGCAGGGTAAAAGTGTGATAGGGGAGTGATAGGAGCACAGCGCGGTGGGCAAGATTTATGCTGGGGAACGAAGTGGTGTTGGCGCGGCATCTAGCGTATGCGTGGTGGTTGTGGAGGATGGTGTGGCGCTGCCCCTGCCGTCTCGTCTGGATTTGTGGGAACATTCGGTCAATCTTGAATGGGGCTACGGCATAGGGGGACCTGCGCAGCTGGCGCTTGCGATATTAGCGGACGCGACTGGCAGCGATGCATACGCGGAGAGGCATCACCACTGGTTTAAGCAGGATGTTGTGATGCGTCTGCCGTGGGACGGATGGGAGCTGCCGGAGAGCGATGTGTGGGAATGGATTGCCCAGCACCATCCTTTGAAATAGCAGAGTTCTTGTGTCGGCGGTTCAGTTTTGCTCAGGATATGAGGGTATAGGGGTTGGATATGAAGCGCGTGGGATTTTTGCTGAAGGTGCGAGAGGACAGAATAGAGGAGTATAAAGCGCATCACAGGGCGGTGTGGCCGGACATGTTGGATGCGCTGCGGCGCAATGGCTGGCACAACTATTCGCTGTACATGCGAAATGACGGGTTGATGTTTGGATATTTCGAGACTGAGGAGAGCTTCGCGATCGCGCTGGAAGGGATGTCTAATGAGGATGTGAACCGGCGCTGGCAGGATATGATGTCGCCATTCTTTGAGATACCGGATGGCGCGCACCCCGATGAGATGATGGTGGAGTTGGAAGAGGTATTTCATTTGGAGTAGCTTTCACCGACCTATGTGCGAGTTAGTTGTGGTTTTGTCGGTAACCGATGATTTGGAGTGTGTTATGAGGCTTGAAGGGAAGAGTGCGATAGTTACGGGAGGCGCTTCAGGGATTGGACGCGCAATCTGTCAGCTGTTCGCGGAAGAGGGCGCGCGTGTAACGATTGCGGACATCGATACTGCCGGCGGGGAGCAGACGCTGGTAAACATTGGAGACGCGGGCGGAGAGGCGCAGTTTGTGGCGACGGATGTGTCCAAAGAGGTGGATGTGGAGGCGATGGTGCAAGCAGCCGTTAATGCTTACGGTACGGTAAGCGTACTGGTGAACGATGCCGCTGCGTTTGTGTTCGGGGAAATTGAAGATATTACCGATGCAGACTGGGCGCGTGTGTTCGGCGTGAATGTGATTGGGCAGGCGTACTGCGTGAAGCATGTGCTGCCGCACATGAAGGCTGCAGGCGGCGGTTCTATAGTGAATCTCGCATCGGTAAGCGGCTTCATCGCTCAGCCGGGATTTATCCCTTACAACGCATCCAAGGGAGCGGTGATGCAGCTGACGCGCTGTCTTGCGATGGACCTTGCGCCGCATAACATTCGTGTGAACTGCGTGTGCCCGGGGTCGGTGTTGACGCCTGCTACGGAGCGGCATCGGCGGTTTGTTGGGGCTGATCGCGCTGCGTTTTTGGAAGAGGCAGGCGCTTCGAACTTCATGAAGCGGATGGCGGAACCGCGCGAGATAGCATACGGCGCTCTGTTTCTTGCGTCGGACGAGGCGTCGTTTGTTACAGGGACACCGCTGGTGATGGACGGCGGGCTGACGGCGCAGTAGGGTAGTTTTCAATAATCATCCGACTAATGCGGCATGCTGGCTGTTTGGTATGCTGACGAATAACGTGATTTTGGATGCGGTAACGATACCGATGGTGTGTGTGATGACTGACATTGAATCCTTTATAAGGGAGATACCGAAAGCCGAGCTGCATGTGCACGTTGAGGGGACGCTAGAACCGGAACTTCGGCTGCGTCTTGCCGAGCGCAACGGCATTGCACTGCCATACCGGACTGCGGAAGGACTTGCCGCATCGTATCGGTACCACGACTTGCCTTCCTTTCTTGCGCTGTACTTCGATGGCATGGATGTCTTGCAAACGGAACAGGATTTTTTTGAGCTTACATACGCCTATCTGCAAAGGGTGCATTCGCAGAACGTTGTCTATACTGAGATGCACTTTGACCCGCAGGCGCATACCAGCAGAGGCATCTCTTTCGACACGGTTATCAAGGGTATTCGTAGTGCCCAGGATAAAGGACAGCAAGAACTTGGGATTAGGTCGCGGTTAATACTGGGCATTTTGCGGGATATGAGCGCAGAGTCCGGTATGGAGGCGCTGGAGCAGTCTTTGCCGTATAAAGATATGATCGTGGGAGTTGGGTTGGACTCGGATGAGAAGGGTAATCCGCCGGTGAAGTTCCGGGATGTATTCAGGCGGGCTAGAGCTGAGGGGTACAGGCTTACGATGCACTGTGATCACCTTCAGGAGAATTCGGTAGAGCATATACGGCAGTGTTTGGATGTGATCGGTGTGGATAGGATTGACCACGGCTATCATGTGCTGGATGATGTGGGGTTGATTGGAGAGGTGAGGGAAAGGCAGATTTGTCTGACATTTTGCACGACGGCAACTCCGAGCAATCCTTCTCCAAGAAGGGCGGCTGAACTGAAGTCGGCTTTGGAGCAAGGACTGAATGTTACGGTCAACACTGATGATCCTGCATACATGCGCAACTACTATATGAACGAAGTTATGCTGAATACGCAGCAGGCGGTCGGTCTGTCGAAGGATGAGATTGTTAGGCTAGTACGGAACGCATTCGAGGGCGCTTGGATTGATAAGAACGAGAAGCAGGCTTATGTAGCTGAGGTAGATGCATTTGGGTAGATGAGCATCAGTTATGTGAATAGCAGGTGGACGAGCAGTGGGGCTGGGAGATGTTCTTGATTGTATGAGTTGGGGCAGCCGTTGTGTTGGGCTGCCCTTTCTGTGCTGTGCTGTGAATAATTGGGGTTAGAGATGTGGACCCCGGCGGGTCTATTAGAAGTGAGTTTTGGGCAGCGGGGAACGGCAAGAATAGGCTGAATCAGAATCATAGGGGAAAGGGGAATCCGACGAATCAGCAATCTTTGTGCTTGTGGCTCTGTGTGCGAGTGTTTGTTGTGTTATACTGCCCGCTGTTGGCATTCGATTTCAGTGGAAAGGTGAGCCTGCGATGTTTGATGTTGTCATTATTGGCGGAAGCGTGGTCGATGGTACAGGAGCTGACGCTTATCAGGCGGATGTTGGAATTAAAGGGGAGACGATAGCTGAGATTGGCGACCTGTCGCAGGCGCAGGCGCGGCGGGTGATTAGCGCCGCTTCACTGTGCGTCGCGCCGGGCTTTATCGATACGCATGCTCATTCTGATGGCATACTTCTGATTGATCCGCAGCATGCGGACGGCTTGCGTCAGGGAATCACGACGGAGATTCTCGGACAGGACGGGCTGTCGTATGCTCCGTTGTCGCCTGAGAACTATCGGATGAACCGACGCTACCTCGCCGGTATTCTAGGTGAGCCTCCCGAAGATCTTGATATGAGCAGCGTCGCTGCGTTTCGTTCACACTACCACAAGAAGACGGCTATCAATACGGCATACTGCATTGCTCACGGCGCAATACGCATGGAGACCGTAGGTTTCTATGACAAACCTCTGACGGGAGATGCGCTGGATAAGGCGAAGCAGATGATACGAGAGGGTATGGAGCAGGGCGCAGTGGGGCTTGCGACGGGGATGTCGTACTTTCCTAATGCGTGGAGCGACACGGATGAACTTGTTGAGCTTTGCAAAGTGGTAGCAGAGTACGGCGGAGTGTATGTTACGCACTTGCGCGATGTGAACACGGAGCGAGGATTCGGTGGCGGTGATGTGCCGGAAGCGCTGGAGATTGGCAGGCGTTCGGGAGTCAAGGTTCATTTTTCTCACTACCGAACGCATCCTGAAAGCGCAGGGCAGGTCGCTGAACGAGTGGAGCTAATTGACAAGGCGAAAGCTGAGGGCGTGGACTGCACACTGGAGCTTTATCCGTATCCTACTGGAAGCAGCTATCCGATACGCTATCTTCCCAGCGAGGTTAATGACGGAGGACCTGACGCGCTGATGGAACGTCTGCGCGACCCTGACGAGCGACAGCGAATGCTTGAGTATATGCAAGAACGACCTAATGACTTATCCTCAGCAGTGTTCACATATCTGCCGAAAAACAGCCACTTGGAAGGGATGAGCCTGCGGGATATTGCTTCTGCTAGCGGAAAATCTATGGAAGAGAGCATGATTGAGCTTCTTGTGGATGAGGAGCTTCAGGTTGGATATCGAGGCGCGCCGCCGGACAGCGTAAGGGTATGGCAGCAGGTGAGCCGAGACTGCGTGGAACTGCTGTCAAGGCCTGATTATATGGTGGGCAGTGATTCCATACACGTGGGCAGCATGCCGCATCCGCGTGCATACGGGTGCTTCCCGCGATTTCTGGGCAGGCTGCGGCGCAGCTTCGGCATTCTCTCGCTTGAGCAGATGGTGCAGCGTATGACGGACAACGCGGCGCGGCGATTTGGGCTGACCGGGCGGGGGCGCATCGAGCAGGGAGCGTTTGCGGACATAGTTGTGTTTGATGCCGAGCGCATCAATGACAACGCTACCTACGATGATCCGTGTCAGTTCCCCACTGGTATTCCGTATGTGCTGGTAAATGGGCAGGTTGCGGTTGACAGTGAGCGCTGCACCGGCGTGCTGGCAGGTCAGGCTGTGCCATAGAAGAGCTGATATATCATACATCAGTAAGCGAAGGGTTGATTGGACTCCCTGACATTCGAGCAGCTCCTCATAACGCTTGGTATGGTGTTCGCGGGGGCGCTCGTATTCTGCACAGTGGGATTTGGGATAGGCGTAACTGCCATACCGCTGCTGCTGCTGCTGCTAGACCCGCAGACTGCGGTCGTGCTCATCAACAGCGTGTCTCTGTTCATGTTTGCGCTTGTGATATGGCAGACTCGACGGCATATTCCTGTGCGTCAGATACTGCCTATAGCAGCTGCAGGTTTGGTCGGTGTGCCTGTTGGTGTGTTCATCCTGAAAGGCGCCAGCACTGCGGCACTGCGTATCGCTATATCCGGGCTTATCATCACATTGGCGCTGCTTGCCGCATTAAATACGCGCTGGGTGCTGCCGAAATCTACGCCATTGGGAATGTGCGCCGGCTTTGTGGTAAGCGTGATGCTGAATGCCTTTGGGGTGGGCGGCGCTCTGATGGTACTTGCGCTGCTGTCGCGAAATCTGACTTCGTATGCGCTGCGCGGATCTCTATCGCTGTATTTCATTATGGTGGAGGGCGCGGGTGTGGTGATATATGCCATGTGGGGACTGCTTACATTTGAACGGGTTCAGCTTATAGGGTTTGCGATTATTCCCGTGGCGCTTGGTTTCGGCGCGGCTACCCTAATAATTCGACGCTTGAACGAAGCGCTGTTCAGACGGCTGGTTTTGGCTACGATTATAGTTACCAGTTTATTTGTGCTGGTCAAAGAGGTGGCAAGTCTATGATAGACATAGGATGGCTGGAGGCGATTGCTACGGCGCTGGCGCTGTTTTTGGGCGCCACGATAGTTAGCGCGATAGGCTTTGGGATAGGCATGGTTGCTACGCCTATTATGCTGCTTGTACATGATCCGCAAACTGCCATAATTGTTGTTGCGACATCAGGAGTCTGGATAGGGATTTGGATAATCGCGAAGTCGTGGCGAGACATTCCTTTCAGGGAGATTATTCCAATATCCGTTGCGGGCGCGCTTGGTGTGCCTATCTCGATTATCATACTGAAAAATGCAAACTCCAATGTGCTTGTCATTGGAATCACTGCTCTAATCATATTTTTTGCGGTTGCATCGTTTTTCAAATTCGAGAGGGAGCTTCCTTACTCAAAACCTCTGGGTATTCTCATCGGTTTCATAGTAGGAGTGCTGCTGCCGACATCCGGCGTTGCGGGGTCTTTGCTGATGCTGTTCCTGCTGACTAGGAAATGGCAGCGGCAGACAGTCAGAGCTGGAATGGTGTTCTTCTTGATGATACTGACGATATTTGCAGTCATCGGTTATGCGGTTGGGGACTTGTACACATCCCAGCGTCTCACGCTGATAGGCATTGCGGCTGTCCCATCGATTATAGGTTTGATGCTTGGCGCGATGATTATTGGGCGCATCAATGAAAATGTATTCCGCTATGTAGTCATCGGCGTCATTATATTATCCTGCATTGCCGTGCTGGCTCAGGAGTTTGTGAGTTTGTAATGGAGCCATTTCAGATAGCAATTGCGGCGCTTGCGCTGCTGTTTGGCTGCACAGTGTACAGCGCGACCGGCTTCGGAATTGCCATGGTTGCCACGCCTATCATGCTGCTGGCTGTCGGTGATCCGCAGACCGCCGTAGTTGTGGTTACCACCGGGGCAACGGGCGCAGGGCTGCTTATAGTCATTCAGGCGCGGAAGGACATCCCCTACAGGGAGATACTGCCGATTGCTGCGGCAGGCGCACTCGGAGTGCCGTTTGCCGTAACCATACTAAAACACGCCGACCCTAACATAATTCGTATGGGGATTGCTGCGCTCATACTGCTGCTTGCTGCCTTGTCGCTGAAGGAGTTTCAAGGAGAGATACCCTATGCAAGGGTGCTTGGCGTTGCCGCAGGCTTCATAGTTGGGGTTATTCTGCCTGCGTTCGCGGTTGGAGGACCGCTCATTACGCTCTTTTTGCTGGCAAGGAGATTGCGGCGGCAGGCGGTTAGAGCGGCGATGGCGTTCTTTCTGCTCGTACTTTCGGTTTTTGCGACAGTCGGCTATGCGTCTGCCGGGCTGTACACTCCGGAGCGGCTGACTCTCATCGGAATCGTATTAATCCCGTCCATCATCGGATTCGGACTAGGCGCGCTGCTGATCAGATACCTGAACGAGAAGATGTTTCGATATGTTGTGCTAGGGATAATCGTTCTGTCGAGCGGTGTGATACTTTTGCCTGAGGTGGCGAAGCTGGTGCAGCAGGTAAGTTGAACCCATAGAATCGGTGCTTAATGTATGGAGAAAAGGAAGCATAATCATGCGCGGAACTATGAGATGGTTCTCGAAAGAAAAGAGATATGGGCTTGTTACCGGTGAGGATGGACTGGATAGGTATATCTATATCGGAGATGTGATAGATAAGGACTTGCCCAGAGAGGGTGATATTGTCGAGTTTAAGCCTTCGGACCTTGGAGAAAGGAAGAACCAGTTTCCCATAGCAGAGCGCGTGAAAGTTGTGGAGCGTTCCGGGATGCCGCAGCAGCCGAAACCTGTGGAGGAGCATAAGTGCGCGGAGTGTGGGCGTATGGTTACTCCGACTGTGGTCTATGTGGATCGGATGCCGGATGAGTTGAGATGCCCGTATTGCGAGGCGACTATCAGACAGTATGGCTTTACCACTTTCCACAAGACTTTGGGACTGATTGTGCTTATAGTTGGCTGCGCATTGCTGGTTTCAATGTGCAACTATTGGTAGTGTCTTCGGTTTTAGGATAGGATCCGTGAGAGTGACGGAACAGCGTTATTGTGCCGTCTGATTATTTATTAAGGGAAAGGAATGTGAGATGAAAATAACGTCAGTTGAAACTTACCCTGTGGACAGGTATCTGTTCGTGAAGGTGCATACGGATGCCGGGATAACCGGCTACGGCGAGGCGGGCGCATGGGGACACATGGAGGCGACCGAGGCTGCTATTCGGCTGAAGTTCGCGCCGTACTTGGTGGGCAAAGACCCGCTGCTGATTGAGCATCACTGGCAGACGATGTACCGTACCGGGCACTTTCGCGGCGCTGCGATAATGGCGGGCATAAGCGCTATAGACATCGCACTGTGGGACATCGCAGGCAAGCACTTCGGCGTGCCGGTCTATCAGCTTCTCGGCGGTAAGGTGCGCGACAAGGCACGCGTTTATTACCATGTATTCGGGTCAACGCGCGAAGTGCTTGTGTCCGGAGTGAAGGCTGCAAAGGAAGCCGGTTTTACTGCGGTGGGACACTTGACGCCGTTCCTTGATGAAGACCGCTCGGTTCCATATTACAAGTCCCATTCGGAGAAGATTGCAGACGCTATCGATGCTGTGCGTATGTACCGCGAGGCGGCAGGCAATGAGGTCGATCTGTGCATCGAGATACACCGCCGCCTTACGCCTGCCGAAGCCGTTGTGCTGGCGCAGGGCATTGCGGAGTTTCACCCAATGTTCTACGAGGACCCGATACTGCCGGAGAACTTTGATGCGATGGGACTCGTCGCCAACCAGATAACTGTGCCGATTGCGACGGGCGAACGGCTGCACAGCATCCATGAGTTCGACATGCTGCTAAAGCGCGGAGCGGTGCAGTATATCAGGCCTGATGTATGTCTTGCGGGCGGCATCACGCACACGAAGAAGATTGCTGCGCTGGCTGAGGCGAGCTACGTTGGCGTAGTGCCGCACAACCCGCTGGGTCCTATAAGCACGGCTGCGTGCCTGCAGATTGCGGCTTGCTCGCCGAACTTCGCCATTCAGGAGTATCCTATTGGCGAGCATGACTACCCTAAGAATGTGATGGTGAAAGAACCGATAGCGGTTGAGGACGGCTTCCTGATTATTCCGGACGCGCCGGGAATTGGCATCGAGATTGCGGATGATGCGCAGGAGAAGGCGCCGCCAAGGACATACGGGCAGATAAATGTGCGTCTGCACCGCGACGGTTCGGTGGTTGACCAGTAATGGTTCTGTCCGCGCAGACACAGGCTGCCGGTAGGCAGATATTAGATTATGGTTGAATCGGATTGATTTGACATTGGTTATGAGGAGATGCCATTTCGATAATAGAAGGTAGATAGTGTATGTAATCAGAAGGAGGGCGAGGTGTCCCAGGACCAATATAGATTTAGGCGATCCGAGAGCGAACCATATACTCCCCTCCTCCGACATTCACAGGCATATATTCGTAGTCGGCTCGGAGTAGCCGCAATTCTGCTGGTTGTTTTCCCTCTCATAGTGTACGGCTTCGCGCAGATAGTGCTTATGCTGAATCTTTTGGGCATTGAGCACATTGAGCAGGTGAGAAATGCAGGTCTTTTCGGCGAATCGTGGATGACTGGACGGTCGGTAAGCGATCTTATTTTTATGAGGCTGTCCCTCACTTTGACGCTGATGCTTGTGGGGCTGATATTTAGTTTGGCTGTCTCTATTCCGTTGGGGATTCTGGGCGCGCGCGACCCTGGCGACGGCTTCGCTAAATTCGCAGCCACGCTGTACTCTGCTACTCCCGGATTCTGGCTCGCGCTGCTTGCTGTCTTGGCAGCTGCTCGGTCCGGTCTTTTTCCGATAGGTGGATTTGAAGGGTCGCAGTATTTTATTCTGCCGGGCTTCGTCTTGGGAATGTTGTTAGCAGGGTTATGACGAAGGTTATACGCTCTGCAATTATTGAGGCTCAGGACGGAGGGTCTGTACTGCGCGGCATCCTGATTTCGGCGCCGGCGCTGTTAGGCGCGTTCCTCTCCGCCGCAGTGGTTATAGAGTTGGTTTTTGTTCTGCCGGGCATCGGCCATCTGTTTATTCAATCGATGTTCCAGGGCGACTTACCCGTAACCATGACGGTATTCTTAATAGCGGGAATTGCGGTGTTGCTGGTAACAGTTTTTGCAATGGCTGTCGCGCTGGGCATTGGCGAAAACACTCGCGAGAATGTGTTCGAGGACGCGGTTCAGCCGGAAGCTGTGATGACTGAGTCCGCTGTTCCTGTAGGTGGTTTCGGAACTGGGACGGTGATTGCTGTGGTCGGCATTGCTATCATTATTTTTGTCGCGTTTTTTGCGCCAATCATCGCTCCGCACGACCCGTTTCAGATTAGTCTGGCACAACGCAACGCATCGTTGTCAGCCGAACATCCTCTGGGGACAGACTCCATAGGACGAGACGTGCTGAGCCGGCTGCTTTATGGCGTAAGAACAAGCGCTATGGTTGCCTTCTGGACACTGATACCCGTGGGCATAGTGGGTGGCGCAATCGGAGTGGCATCAGCCCAAGCCGGTGTCAAGGCGGATGCGATAATCACAGCGATAATGGATTCTGTGATCGCCTTACCTACACTGATATTCGCAATTTATTTCATATTTTTGTTCGGCGCCGGCTTTATGAGCCTGATGATTGTAGTTACACTGGTGGCACTCCCAAGGTTCGCACGCGCCGTCCGGGACGAATTGACGGATCCTAGCGGCGGCGGTCCCGGCAATGCCTTGATTAGCGCTGTAACTATGCACATAGGGTTTGCCATGCTGCTGGAAGCGACTTTGAGCTTCTTGGGTTCGGGGCTGGCGCCTCAGGTGCCTTCATTAGGGTCAATGGCTTCATTATCTAGGGCTTATCTTGTACAACAGGCGCTGCCTGCGATAGCGCCCGGATTGGCGCTTATGCTGATGGCGGCGGTGATGATGGTGTTTCCGCTCAGGTGGAGCAAGATAACATCAATGAACTGATGTGCCATTGTGTTCCGGGCGCACTTGAAGCTATGACGCTTCACGAATCTGCATAAGACCGTAACAAACAGCGCAGAAGGCGGCTCCGTAATAATCTTGCGGAGCCGCCTCTTTTGTTTTACCCGTTGGCGTCAGTTCGTCAGCCGGCGCTAGTCGTTATTCAGCGTGTAGGTGAAGTCGTCGCTTGCCGTGCCGCCGTACTGGTCGGTGGCTGTAATCTCGATGGTCAGTTCCTGTGATGCTGCATGACCGCCGGTGAGGGTGAGCACTGCGCCGTTCCATGCGCCTGTTACCTTGTTGCGCGCCACCGTGTTGAGCGCTCCAGTCTTTACTAGCCCGGTGCCCTGGTGCGTCGTGGTTACCATCACCTCGTAGGTGAGGCCGTCGCCGCTGAAGTGGTCTTCCATGTCCAGGTCGATGGTCTCATCGTCGGAAAGCTCGACATCGTCGAACTCGTCGATCAGTTCCGCAGGGTTTTGCGGTGTCGCCGTCGGAGTGGGCGTGGTTGTTGGCGTTGCAGTCGCTGTTGGTTCAGGCGTTGATGTTGCCGTGGGCGTCGGTGTTGGTGTCTCAGTAGGCGTCGCGGTAGCCGTCGGGGTGGGCGTTGCAGTCGTTGTTGGCGTTGGTGTCGCCGTAGCGGTAGGTACCGGCGTCGCAGTCGCCGTTGGTGTTGCCGTAGCCGTTGGGGTGGGCGCAGGTTCGTCGTATTCTACTGACGCTTCCACTCCGTCGCCGGCGTCGTTGACCAGCCAGTGGAGCTTGATGTCGCTATGTCCGCTCCGGCTGAAGGTTATGGTGCGAGAGTCGCCCGCGGACAGGTCGGACCAGGATGGTGAGACCGAGTAGCTTCCGCCGCTTCCGGGCTGGATGCTACTGAGGATGAAGGAGGGCTTGCCGGAATAGACTCTCAGGGTTACTGATATAGGCTCATTGTCGGGCCACTGCAAGGACACATCGGGGGCGTCCACCGGCTCGCCCGGCAGGTCATTGCTCGGCGGCGGTGTTGCCGTGGGCGTCTCAGTAGGGGTAGCTGTTGGTGTCGCTGTTGCCGTGGGCGATGGTGTCGCCGTGGCAGTGGCTGTCGGGGTTGCTGTCGCGGTAGGCGTGGGTGTTGGATCGGGGTCGGAGTCGCCTTTGACGGTTACGAGTATGTTGGCGGTTACGCTGGTGCCGTCGTCGTCGTTCTCTCCGGTTAGCGCTATGGTGGCGGTTCCGGTGTGTTCATTGGAGGCGGTTAAGGTTATTTTGTCGCCATCGACGCTGACGGTTACCGGGCTGGACGCGGTGTCGCTGTCGGGAGTGAGGACTTTGGCGGAGAAGGAATCGACGCCGATGAAGTATTGGCCAATGGTCTTGCTTACGGCAGTGCCTTTGCTGATGACCATCGGCGGAATGGCGCCATTGAGGACAATGGGCAGGGTGGCGCTCTCGCTGGCGCTCGCGGCCATGCCACCGAAACCCATGCTCATGCCGGAAGGGGTTACAACGCCGCCGGAGATGGTGTATAAGGCGCGCTGCTGGGCGGGGGTCCGGTTGTTGAAGCCGCTAGCCAACACCGGATACTGACTGTTAGTGCCAAAGTCCCATGACGCGCCGGATTGGGGGAAAGGCACAAGTTTCACTACGTCATCGTCGTCCCAGGTTGCGTAAATGCCGGTGTAGTCGGTGGGGGTCTTCAATTCGTCGGAGGTCTTGGGGTCGCCGCCGTCAGGGTCAGACGCAATGCCGCTGAGGGTCTTGTCCCAGTAGCTTGCCTTCACGATGGGTTTGGGCCAGTTGCTGCCGTAGGTGCGGCCAACCAGGCCGGATATGTTGGTGGAGGAAATGCCATAGCTGGCGTCGATGCGGCCGTCCCCGCCATTGCTGACCAGAACACCTTGCCGTTGAGGATCTGCATATTTGTAGTTGAGGTTGGCGACGGAGTAACTGGAGTAAATCTGCCCTGTGGACAGCCACCCGACCAGCCCGCCGATATTGTTCTTCATAGGTTTGGAGCTATCATAAATGTAAGGATTGGCGGTTTGTATTGTGCCGACAAACAGGCTGTTGGCGATGGAGCCATAGTGAAAGCCGGCGATGCCGCCGCACTCGGCAAGCTCACGATAAACGCCCGTCTGCCCGCAGATTATCATGCCGGTTACGGTTGAGTTGGCAATCAGCCCTTTGTTTGAAAAAGCGATGCCGCCGATTATTTGGCCGTTTATATTCACTTTTTCCAGGTAGACGTTTTTGATTATGTCGAAACGGTTAACTTCATGGAACAGCCCCATCTTTTCCCGGAAATCCGAATTCTGCAATCCGGTAATCTTGTAAGTTTGCCCGTCGAAGGTCATTTTATTGATATGGATCGGCTCCCAGTTGGCATAGCCGGAGAGGTCGATATCAGCCGTCAGTTTGTAGCCGCCGCAGGGCTGGGTGGGGCAGGCAGAATCGCCGGCAGAGAGGCCGAAGGCGGTCTCGTAGTCTGAAGCGTTGCTATTCGGTACCCCGTTGCCATCCCCGTCCCAGCGGATGGCGTTCATTTTGGAGGCGGTATTAACTGGAATCAGGTTGCGTGTGGGGTCGGTGGTGTCGTTTGCCACATCCGACCATTCTCCGGTTACTTCAGTGCCGTCGTTTGCCACATTGACGCCCCGAACCTGAAAACTGTAAGTAGTGTTGCCGTCTAGTTCATAGAACTGGATATCCCGCCGGGGGGAGCCGTCGATGGGACTGCGCGTATGTTCATTGGTTACGCAACAGATCCAGTCGGCGTCGCTCTCCTTTTTCCACCGGAGTTCATGGTGGTGCACGTCATCGGGATGAGTTATCAGGACTTCAAGGCTGGTTACGTTGGGAACCCAGATAAGGGGATGAATTTCACCTTTCTCGGGAGTGGGCGTGGTCTGGGCTTCGGCCGGATTCGACTGGGGCGTCATTGCGAGCATCGCCGCGATGACGACCGCCAGTAAGCCTATTACCCCCCCCCCATTTCCGCAGCGAGCGGGTTCGGCGTGGGAGTAGTCGTTCGAGAGTACGCATGGGTAAACACCTCCGGAGATGTATGCCAAGTTGATGCCCAATTTGCTTGGAGGCATTGGTTATGGGGTAACTTTGGTGCCAATGATTTTAATGGAATGCGGCTATGTCTGCAAGGCGGGGAGGGGTCTCACGCGTACCCAGTTTGGAAAGGAGTGATGCCGAGATAGTAGGGAGGAGGTTCATAGTATGCAAAGTAGTATTCCAGTCCGAGGTGCAAAACCCCAAGTTTGCCCCAGGAACAGACTTGTTTCCGAAATGACGGCGATACACGCATCCCAACAAGAATGAGCACAACACACGCCAGCACAACACCAAGCAGCAGACGCTGAAGACGACTTGAGGTGGTAACGGTCGTGGAAGCAAGAGAGAAGCGCTGCTTGCCGTCCCTGAAGTACTGTTCAGGCTGCATCCGCTTGCGGTACATCTTCACAGCAAGTCTCGCATCAGACAAGGAAGTTGCCAGATACCACGGATCCTTATGTCCGCTTCCCCAGAACAGCACGAGGTTTGTAGTCACTGCGCCATCCTGACGATACTTCACACCCGGCACGAACACGATGCGCCGCTTCCGCAGAGGGTAATCTCGCAATCTGCACCTGAACTCCTCACTTTGCACTATCACATCTTTCTTGAGCCGGATGACATAGTCCACAGGGTATCCACTGAAAGAAGGGAGGCGCTGTATAAACAGAAGCAGACTGGCTCTGCCAAAACCCCTGTCAGCAAGTATCAGCGGACGAACAGTGTTGGGCAGGTGAGTTACCAGTCTGCGAATGAACATCTCCTCAAGGCGATTTTGAGAGGGATTCAGCTCCTCACTGCGCGACACCCAGCTCAGAAGTGGGAGACCTCTCTTCCTGAAGCAGACCGCAGCGAACAGTCCGTTGAAACCTCTGCCAAGATCAGACCAGTCTATCATTATGGGTGTGAGACCTTTGAGTCGTGCGGTTGAGACGATGTGAGGCATCATCGCGGTCTGTGTTTGAAAGGGATCTAGGCGGTGGTTGGACAGGAAGCGGAACAGTCGCTTCTTGTTGTGGTGATGCGAGCTGGTTCTGGTTAGAGAGGATCGGGCAAGTTCTCTTGCGAGTACGGATAGTGAGAGTTGGCGGCGAGAGAGGATAGAGCAGGTTAACAGAGCGAGGTTAACTTTTCTGGTAGCTCTGATATTGGGGATAGCGCAGTTGAGAAATGTGCTGATGCTGTTATACCATTTCATTGGTCGGACTCCTCAGGCAGAGTTTTGTCAACTTATATCTATACCTGAGTATCCGACCTTTTTCTATACCTCGTACTAAACTGGGTACGCGTGAGGGGGAGGGGTGTTGTCCATAGTACGAGCGGTTAACTAATAAGCCATAATAAGGCGCCCCGCCGGATGATTTTGTCTAGTCCGGCGGGGCGGTGTTAAATGCTGACTGTCTGTGGCGGCGCTAGTCGTTGTTCAGCGTGTAGGTGAAGTCGTCGCTTGCCGTGCCGCCGTACTGGTCGGTGGCGATAATCTCGATGGTCAGCTCCTGCGATACCGCATAACCGCCGGTGAGGGTGAGTACATCGCCGTTCCAATCTCCGCTAACTTTGTTGCGTGCTACGGTGTTGATCGGCCCCGTCTTTACTACCCCGGTGTGCTGGTGCGTCGTAGTTACCATCACCTCATAGGTTAAGCCGTCGCCAGTGAAGTAGTCTGCCATATCCAGGTCGATGGTTTCATCCTCCGACAGCTCGACGTCTTCGAACTCATCGATCAATGTCGCCGGGTTCTGCGGTGTTGGAGTGGGCGTAGCCGTTGCCGTTGGCGTCGCTGTCGGAGTTGCTGTTGCCGTGGGTTCGGGTGTTGCCGTGGCTGTTGGCGTAGGCGTTGCGGTAGCTGTTGGCGTCGCTGTGGCAGTAGGCGTCGCTGTAGCCGTTGGCGTCGCTGTAGCTGTTGGGGTCGCTGTAGCCGTTGGCGTCGCTGTAGCCGTTGGCGTCGCCGTGGCTGTTGGGGTCGCCGTGGCTGTTGGAGTGGCTGTGGCCGTAGGCGTCGCTGTAGCTGTTGGGGTTGCTGTAGCAGTAGGCGTCGCTGTAGCCGTTGGAGTAGCCGTGGCAGTAGGCGTTGCGGTAGCTGTTGGGGTCGCTGTGGCAGTAGGCGTTGCGGTAGCTGTTGGGGTCGCTGTGGCCGTAGGCGTCGCTGTAGCCGTAGGTGTTGCTGTGGGCGCCGGTGCGTCCAGATCCATAATCTGCGTGAAGCCGTTGTTGTTGGGGTCGATGCTTGCCTTTATGCAGTCGCCGCCGTTATCACAGCCTGTCGTCGCGTATTCCCATACCATTACGCCGTTGTCGAAGCCTGACCGCGACATGGTTATGGTGCGTGGGTTGCTGCCCCAGTTGCTGATGGTGTAGCTCACATCGGAGCCAACGGTGATGCTTTCCGGTATGTAGCTAGGAGTGCCTTGGTACTGCTTCAGGATGATGCTGGCAGTCTCGCCATCGCTCCAAATCATCTGGATGTTGTGGTTTTCGTTCCAAGGGAACTGCAACTCTGTGGATGGCGCCGGTGTTGGTTCCGGCGTGGGTGTTTCTGTTGGCGTGGCAGTGGGCGTTGCTGTTGCCGTCGCTGTAGGTGTGGGCGTAGCCGTGGCAGTAGGCGTTTCGGTTGGTGTCGCCGTCGCCGTTGGAGTGGGCGTGGGCTCCGAGGTCCCATCGGACTCGAAGCGGACTAGCAGGGTATAGTCTCCCCTCACGCTGCCGTCCGCGCCATTTACCTTCACGTAGTAATCGCCGGCCGTAACCGTGTGGGTTAGCGAGAAGTTCGCGCCCGGGCCATCATCCGCGTTGCTGGCCAGAAGGTTGCCCTGGGCATCCTCCAGCGCGCCTGATGTATTAGTGCTGCCGGAGGTCGAGACCGTCAGATCGCCGCCACCGGGCACAGTTACCTTGAAGTAGTCAGTATCCCCCTGGCTCAGGACATCGTAGGTGTCCGACGGCAGGGCGACGCTGACCGCATTCTCGCGCGTATCGCCGGGATCGATGCTGATTACCAGCGTGTACTCGCCCGTATCGTCTGGCTCATAAGCCCGCACCTGCAGATAGTACGTGCCTGGGGATACCTCCCGCTCGATCCAGAAGTTGGTACTCCCACCATAGTCGTCGCCTTGCGCCAGCGTATTGCCGGCGTCGTCCTCCAGGAAGCAGATGGTATCAGTATAGCCCTGACTATATGTCACCAGCTTGCCGGCGTTTTGCACGGTTACCTTGAAATAGTCGATATCCCCGAAGGACAAATACGCCAGGGTGTCCGAGGGTATGTGGACGTGGTGCGCCGTCCCGGGCGCGTTGCCGTGATCCGGGATGAGGCGGGCTTTCAGGCCATAGGTCCCCACATATGAGGTGTGGCGGGCCTTCACCCGCACGTAGTAAGTGCCAGCGGTTACGTCGCGTCTCAGCGCGAAGTTGTAACCGTTGCCAGCGTAGCCGTCGTCCTCGATCAGTACATTGCCGTTGGCATCCTCCAGATAGCCATAGGTATCGGTGGAACCGGTGGTATACACCTCCAGGAAACCGGAGCGGGGGACTCGGAACTTGAAGTAATCCACGTCCCCGCTTCCCAGGGCAGCGGAAAGATCCGCCGGGAGGTTAAGCGCGGTCGCTTCCGCCCGGGTATTGCCGTATCCGTCCGTGCTCATGGTGTCGGTGGGCTCAAAGCTGACCCTGAGGACATACATTCCCGTCGCGCTGCTTGCCGCGCCCTTCACTCGGACGTAGTAAGTACCGGAGGCTACGGTGCGAGTCAGGGAGAAATTAGCGTCTGCGCCGGCGTTGTCATTTTCCGCCAGCACATTGCCGTCGGCGTCCTCCAGGTAGCCGTAGGTATCGACGCTGCCGGTAGTCAGTATCTCCAGTTCACCACCCTGGGGCGCGACTATCTTGAAGTAGTCCACGTCCCCGGCAGTCAACATGCCGGCCGTTTCCGACGGCAAGGGCAGGTTGGTCGCCGATGCGCGGGTGTCGCTGTGGTCGGTCATATCGCCGCGGAACACCCAGGGGCGGGCCTGCTTGATGGACAGAATGTTGGCGCTGGTAATCTTGAACTCAACCTCGATGGCGAAGGGTTCGCCATCCGCCGGGTCGTACAGGTTCTCAAAATGGGTATGGATTGCGCCGAGGTTACTGTGAAGCTGCGTCAGCTGGGCGTCGCTCATCAGGAGCTGGCCGTTTGGCGTCTGGTTAGAGCGCGCCAGGATGGTGTACTCGCCGCCGGTCCTCAGCAGGAGTTCCTCCGGTCTCGAAGCTTCCTCGGGGTTGGTTACCAGGTCTTCGCCGAGCTGCGTGTTGATGTAGTAGGTTCCCGGTTTGGCGCTGATGGGATCAAAGCTGGCTGCAACTCCGTTGGCTTTCTCGTCGGAGTAGTTGGGATGCACCAGCACCCCCATGGCCGTAGCGTCATGGTCGACGCGGTGGAAATCCCGCTCGACGTAGGCGCGGAAGTTCCACAGGCTCTTCCACACGTCCTTGATGGACTTATCTATCCCGTCTTCCTCGGTCTCATCCGGGTCTTGCGTCTTGGAGTCGTAAAGCCCTGCGCCGCTGAAGCCGGGCAGGTCCTCGTTGTTGGTGCTGGAGCGGTAGCGCAGGGACGTCCCTTCGGGGAAGGTGTCGTGCATATCCTCCAGAGCGGTGATGATCCAATCCGGTGTAGTGCCTTTGTCGATCTTCTTGCGCAGCTTCTTGAGTTCCTTCTCCTGCTTCTCAAAGTCGGTATGGAAGTCCGGATCCTCCAGCATCTTCTTGACATCGTCGTAAAAGCCGTTGGCTTTCATGTATTCGTCGTAGAAATAGAAGGGAATGGCGAAGCCATCAGGGACGGTGCCTTCGGGAAAATCCAGAGTGCCCAGTTCGGCCACGTTTGCCGCCTTGACGCCGAAGGCTGTCCAGTCCTCGAAGTCCACCTCGCTGAGGGGAGTGATGGCCGTGACCGTGAGGTCGCGTTCGGGCGTCTGTGTCTCGGCCGGTCGGAGATGCGCGTAGTGGGCGTCCACCTCCGCCTTGGTGGCGGCGCGCAGGATGTATGAGTTTTCGTTCACCGCATAGTAAACGTAGCCGTCAATCAGGTCATCGATCAGTTCGATGTCCAGAGCGTTGGGGATATAGGCATTGGGGATGCTGTTCTGGATCGCCCGCAGATTAACGTGGGACAGCGGCGTCTGCGGCACGGTGGTGATGATGCCGGCCACCCGTGGCAGGTCGTTGGGGAGCGATTCGTAGATGACTATGTCTCGGGGCCCGGCTGATCGTCCGCGGACACTGACCGTAATAGACCATACCCGGCCTGCTGATTCATCGGAACGAATTCCAAATCGCCATAGATATCCTCATCCAGCATCACATTGACCCGGGAGGCGTCATAGAGGGCCTTTTGTGGTGGTCGCAAATAGTACGGCCGCATCCGATCGGGCGGTGGATAGAAGACCAGGTTGTTCTCCAGCGCCGGCATACTGGCGCCTAAACTCTCATAAACCAGCGCTACCTTATGAAAGTCCCACTCAAATTGATCCACCTCGAAACGGTAGATGCCCATGGTGCCGTCAGGCGCAGCCACGTAAGGATGGTAGACCAGCATACCGGGCAGGAAGTGGTAATCATCGTCTTCCGGTGGCGGGTGGACTTCGTCGAGATCAACGTTATTTGCAAACGTCTGGTGTCCGATGATACTCACGGAGTTAATGAAATAGACGCTCGGGGCGTCGGTATGCAGGTCCCTTACCACAAACTTCATCAGCAGCAGATCGCTCAGGGCGGGGTCATCGGAGGGACCTCCCTTATGGGCAAGCGCCCTGAAGGTCTCGTGGTCCGGAATGGCTACGGCGCCATGAGCCATTTCGATGGCTTTCTTGCCGTTCAGCGGGTTTTGCACCCCCATGTCGTTAAGTTCCGTGATGTCGTCAACGCCGTCGCCGTCAATGTCAGCGGGGTTGGCGACGGCGTACTTTTCCACTCGGTAACTTTCCGGGGGCAGCGGTTCCAGGCTCTCCGAGAGGGTAGTTGTTCCAGCTTCACCCAAGGTAACCGAGACGGGTATGTCCACGGAGATGCTATCGCCGGATTCGACTCCAAATTCGTGTTTCGCGTAGAGCACGAAGTAATCATCGGTAGTGGAATCCACCACGATGGGCACTTCGGTCACCGGCACGTCTATTGGATCAGAAAGGGGGGGTAGCCGTGGATGTGGGTGTAGCCGTAGGGTCATCCGAGGCGTTGACTACCGAAACCGGCGCAGTTCCATCCTTTCCGTTCAAGACGGGGAGCAGGATAAACAAGACCAGCGCCAGCGCCGAGATTACCGCGTATCGCGAAGTATGGAATCGTCCGGTAACAAATCTGCTGAAGACATTCGACATGACATTAACCTTTCGGCGTAAGCGAGTGTAAGTAAGATTGAAGACTTGGCTTGCTTCAAGTCTTCGCAAAAGTCTCTCATAAGTCTCTTAATTTAAGCGGGTTAGGACAGCTCGACCACTCGTTTGATGGTGGTCGAGGTTGATTGCGTTGATTGTAAGGGAAACTGCTTCCATACGGCAAGCGATTATCGGTTGTCCCAGCGTGTTGTCCAAAGGAGATATATAACTCAAAAACGAGTGTGGCGCTGCCTGCCGCTGTCAGAAGCTAAACATAATTCCCCATAGTATAAAGACTGCAATGTAAGTCATTCGGTCAGTTACTCATTTATGAAGAGAGGAAGCCGATGCTGCACGAAACTTGTATAATACCCGAAACGACCCAAGAATAACCGACGAGGAGATGCTATCTGAAATGACGAAGACTATCTCGAGTATCGTGGGAAGCGGCGCACAAGGCTATACGGGCGACGGAGGACCTGCGACTCTTGCTGCTATGGACAACCCTTTCCATGTGGAGTTCGACCCGTCTTATCGCTATCTGTATATCGCAGACTGCTTTAACTACGCGATACGCAGGCTTGACATGGAGAGCGGCGAGCTGGCCACATTCGCGGGGACAGGCGAGGCAGGGCATACGGGGGATGGCGGCGCTGCGACTGATGCGAAGATAGACGAGATTTATGCGATACAGGTGGACGCCAACGGGGATGTGTATATTTTGCAGCGGTTTAATCCGTCAGTACGCAAGATTAATGCGGCTACCGGTGTGATTGATACTGTGGCGGGAGACACGACAGTTGGATATGGCGGGGACGGCGGAGCTGCCGTGCGGGCGCAGATGCGCGAGCCGAACGACTGTATTATGGACGGCAAGGGTGGACTGCTAATTGCGGATGTGCAGGATCAGCGCATTCGGCGGCTGGATATAGAAAGCGGCATCATAAGCACATTTGCGGGGACGGGCGAGAAGGAGCACACTGGGGACGGCGGCAAGGCGAGTGATGCCGGCATATTTGGTGCGCGAGCGATATGTGTGGATGGCAGAGGTAACACCTATGTGTGTGAGCGCGAGGGGAATACCATTCGCCGCATTGATGCGAACGGCATTATAACGACCGTTGCGGGGACTGGCGAAAAGGGCTATTCCGGCGACGGCGGTCCGGCTGTTGAGTGCGAGTTCAATGGGCCAAAGGCGATACGCTGCGATGTCGAGGGGAATGTGCTCATAGTGGATACTGAGAACCATGCAATACGGAAGTACGATGCGGACAGCGGCATAATCACCACGGTTGCGGGCGGGCATGAGGGTCCGGATGGCGACTGCGGTCCCGCAGTTGGCGCCGGGCTTGCGAGACCGCATGGTGTGGTCGTGGACGGAGACGGCGCGATGTACATAGCCGACAGCGAGAATCACCGCATCCGTTTGGTGCGCTGACGCCGGACGCTGTGCTGATATTGCCTGATATTAAGGATGTGCAGGATAACTGATGCGAATATCCTGCACATCTCCGTTTAGCTAGGCGATAATCACCTTTTCGAGTGCGGCTTCGTTGAATTCAAGGCCGAAACCGGGGCGGTCGGGCAGTTTGATGACGCCATTCTCCGGGATGATGGGGTCAACGAAGAGTTCTGCGATTCGTTCTGTGGGTCCTGTGAACTCTTCTGAGAATTCGTGCGGGCGCACGGCGTTGGTTACGGTGCTGTACGCATGCAGGCTGGCGACGGAGTTGACGCCGACGCTTGGGCTGTGGGGCATAATGACCTTGTTGTCGGAGACCGCCATCTCGTACACCCTGACGATTTCGGACAGCCCTCCCACATTGAGTATGTCCGGCTGAAGTATGTCCGGATTGGAGATGTCTATGAGGTCGCGGAAGCGCCACGCAGAAGTTTCCTGCTCTCCGGTGGACACTGCGCAGTCTAGCGCGTCCACAACTTGCCGCAATCCTCGGAGATCGTATTGCGGCAGCGGTTCCTCGAAATGGGCTGCGCCTAGTTCTCCCAGCCTTCTACCCTGCTGTATCGCTGTGGGGACGGAGTAGCCGTTGTTGGCATCGAATCCCAGCGGCACATCGTCCGGCAGCCATTCTCGGCATGCCCTGAATATCTCAAAGTCGTTCCTTGGGTTGCTGTCTTGGCGGTAATCGCGCCAGTCCATGCGGACTTTGAAGGCGCGGAAGCCCTTGTCGTAGCCTTCCTGCACCTCTTCGAGCATTTCACCGGGCGATTTGCGCCAGCCGTTGCCGCGGCTCCAGTACAGGGGGATTTCAGTGCGCCGCGCGCCGCCGAGCATGGCATATACGGGCAGTCCTGCCGCCTTGCCCATGATGTCCCAGCAGCAGATGTCGATTGCGCCTGCGATTTGCGGTGGTATGCGGGTCGCCTGCTGTCCCGTGCCTAGCGCTAGGGTTTCCCATATTTGGCGCGGCTGCAATGGATTCTCTCCGATGAGCAGGGGCTTGATCATGGTTTCCAAGTATGCGCGGAACACTTCAAATCCGCGCGAACCCTCGGCTATGCCTGTGATGCCTTCGTCCGTATAGACGCGCACGATTAGGCGGCCTCCCCCGCCGGCGAACGGCTGGTTTTCCGAAGCAACGAAGCTGCGGATCTGATTGACCTTGATGTCGGTGATTTTCATCTTGTACCTCTGGGTGTGAGTTGTTCGTTGGTCAGTGGTGATGCAATGAGATATGGGTCATTGCAGAATTATTACGATATGCCTGACGCTGACTATATGTGCGGAGGATGCGCTTGTCAATTATCAGTTATCATTTGTCATTGGCGCTTGAACTTTTGGCGTAGATTACCTGCCGAGTTCTCGCAAAGTGCTGCGCGCGCCTTCGACAACCCACGGTCCGTCGCCGCCGGCGGTGAGGAATAAGCCGCCCTGCTCGACGCGGCGCAGTGCCTCTGATGCGCTTGGCGTGTAGATGCCGGGTATCTTCCCGGCGCGCTTGCTCGCTTCGAATGTCTGTACGATGAGGTCGTCGTGCGCCTGCCAGCCTGCCGGGTCCGACAGGTCAACGCCCATGGACATGCTCAGATCGCCGGGGCCTATCCAACATCCGTCGATGCCCTCTACTGCTAGGATTTCCTCGGCAATCTCGGCGGCTCTGACGGTCTCAATCTGCACAGCGAGAAAGATTTCGTCGTTAGCCCATTGCATGTAATCGCCGCCGAGGAAGCCTGTACCGAAAGCGCCGCCGGATCGGCCTCCGATGGGCGGGTATCGTACTGCTTCGGAAGCGGCTTCGGCTTCTTCGACTGAGTTGACCATCGGCACTACGATGCCCATAGCGCCGCGGTCGAGAAGCCTGCCTATCGCGCCGAACTCGTTACGGCGCACGCGCGCCATAGGCATTGCCGTTCCCAGCCCAATGCTTCGGAATGCGGTCATCGAAGAGTCGTCGTTCCAGGCGCCGTGCTGGTTGTCCACAAGGATGAAGTCGAACCCCAAGGGCGACAGAAGCTCGGCAGACAGATACGAGCCAAGATTGACCTCTGCGCCGAATGCGGGCTTGCCTTCGAGCATGCGTTTCTTTGCGGTGTTGATTGCCATAAGCGTTCTCCTATTTGACTCTCTTGGTTGGTTGTGTGGTTTGTGGTGGGTGGCTGTAGTTGGAGGAATATTACGCTGTTCGTCGCGATGATAGTCAATCAGCGTGCGAGCCGATCTATGTTTGGGACCATGGGTGAACGTGTGCCGTGCCAGTGGATTTGGAGGTGGTGGCGTGCGCGGTAACACCTACTTTTGCAAGCACGATTGTTTAGTGGCAGAAAGAACCAAGTTGTTTATTAGGTATGATATAAAGAATTACTTCTCGTCTCTCCCGGTTCATTTGTCTTTTGTGACTTCGACATATCGTCTTATGTTAAGTTTGCTGACAAAGGACTAGAGCGTATGTAATCCTTCATAAAGTCATAATTAGGTTCACCAGTACATGTGACAGGGATCTTAAAATTAGCCTGTCTTAATCTACGCTGACTACATTTCCTGCCATAGTTGTAACGATACCTCTCAAGGTTAATAATGGTAACCATAAACATCGCAACATAAACGTTCATCGGGAACTTAGGGATTAACTTCTCAACATGGTCAGATGCAGCAAAATCAGATGCCTGATAAGTACAGTAACCTATAACTGCACTATCTACAGTTAACACCCCCCCCTTTCTGTAAGGAAGTTGTAGAAACCTCGCACACCGTTATCCGTAGTTTGAGTAGTAACGTATGGGTACTTACCCGTCCCTAAAAACTTCAAATCTGTTAATGACGTGGTTTTACTTCCAGATATTTTGAACAAATCTGAAACATTGAACCACTTCCAGGAATCAGTCTCTAACGAGGGTCGTTCGTCTATGGGCAATAAGGAGTCGTGTGATACATAAGTTTTCTGACGGCTACTAAACAAGTACTTAGAATACTCAAACAGTGTCTCTTGGAAATGACTGTCTGACAATTCTGAATAGTCCGTTTCCATATAGGCTTCCGCAGCCCATTCACTGAAGGGTGTTAGTGGAACATTCACGCTTAAACCAGGATGATCAATACGATTCGTATAAAGATGCAACCATTGCTTCTTCACATCATCCCATTTTCTATTCGCGTCAATTCTTCCTCCTAGCCTCTGTTTAATAAAACCATCGTCCTTGAAGTAACCTAAAAACACATTCTTGTCTTTAGGATGAGGACGGTGAGCAGTAAAAACCATTACACAGGATACAACGCTTACATTGGAGTTAAAGAATAACTCGTCAGGCATCGAAAATACCGCCTCAAGTGTATGGTTTTTCAGCAGTCTTTCCTTTAATGTTGCAGAATCTCCGCTCTGAGCAAGAGCCACACTCATTGGGACAATAGCGACACAGATACCTCCCTGAGATAAGCACTCTAAGTTATTAATAACGAATGACAACTCTTCGGTATCATTTCGTTTATCTATCTTGTAAGGTGGGTTGAGTAGCCCAACAGATGGACGCTTTGAAATTATTTCTTGCATTATACATTCATCAAAACAATCGCCTAGAAATATGTTAGATTTTCCATCCTGATGTATATACATATTCGATACTGCGAGTGAATAGATGAGGGGCTGTTGCTCTACTCCATAGAGCTGATCAGACTTGATTCTATTCACTACATCTTGCGCGCCGTCTGCATCTTCTATCATGCGTTTCATTGCACTTATTAAGAATCCACCTGTACCAGTACAATTATCGTATACAACAGAGTTTGCATTCACCTGAGCAATATCCGTAAAAAACTCTGTGATATGAGGCGGTGTCAAGACTATGCCCAAAGACTTATCACTATTAGAGTAACGCAAAAACTCTATGTAAAGAGTTCCAAGTACATCTCTATACTTATGGTTCTTAATAAACGAATTAACCTCTTTGTCAATGTCTTCAATGATGCTACGAAGTTTATCATCTTCAGTTGTCAACACAGGTTGTGACGACAGAAATCCAAAACTCTGTCTCAAAATTGGTAGCCTATTTGAGCTTACATTGGCGTCTTTCAATTCGGCATCCACTGCGTCGATAACCATTTCGGCTAACCGTTTAGGGTCATGTTCAGAAGAGAACCCTCGCTTAAATGATTCACGTTCAAGTGCAATAAGTATCGCGCTTATGAGTAAAGAACGATTGCCTTCAAGGACTCTATCGATATGTAGTCGTTTATTAAGATCACGAATAAAACACTGAAGGGTTTCAAAATCCTGCCTATATTTTTCAGGGCTGTTTAGGTATCCCTGTACATAGTCGCTCGGTGGCAACAATATGTCCCCGAATATCTCGAAAGGACTTCGTTGACCTTTCAGATGAAGGAAATGTGAAACCTGCAAATTTTGTTTGGATGTTCCGCTGACACCAATTGATAAAACATCAAAGTCCCGTGACAGATGTTCAGCGTATAGTCGTGCTCCATCAACAGCATAATCGGCATAATGGTCAAAATCTTCACTACAGTGCTTTTGAACATCTGCCTTGCATTCAATGACAATTAGTAGGTCAGGCTCATTCTTCAAGGAAATAAGAAAATCAGGATAACCACGTCCAGAGCCAGATTTGGATGCTGTGCGTAGTAGCCGCCTAATACGCCGGACTGTCGATTGCTGTTCTTCCACGTATAACACATCGTCCGTGAATGCCTGGAAGTGTTCTCTCACAATCGCTTCTGTTAGTCTTTCATTCAGCATCGTACATTTCCTCTGTGTTTATTTCTATTTTATGTATAGAACTCATGCCGGAGATCTGTGGATTATTATACCTTTGCCCAAACTTCCGTTATGTTAAGGGAAACATGAGCAGTCCGCAAGCGGTGTTAGACGAACGGAGATGCGTGGGCTGATTGAGGAAATTAGAAGGTTGACAAAGACATTAAAGAGAAGGGAAGTGACTCGCCTCGGACTCGAACCGAGAACCTACTGATTAAGAGTCAGTTGCTCTGCCAAATTGAGCTAGCGAGCCATGTCTGTGCAGACGGGTCTGACGCAGCGGGGATGGTGTGTTAGCGCGACCTGAACTTATTCTAGCGTTGCGGCTTGAAAGGCGTCAAGGCTAATTGACGATGAATAGGGCGTGTGCTATATTCATTCGTGAAAAGATGCACATTCTTGTGTGCCGACCGATTTGTGTAGGCTGTGTCTGCTTTTCTCGGTTTTTGGGATGGGCAGTCCGGATAGAGCGATTTAGCGTTAATGTCCCAGACTCGAAAATCCGGTAACAGGGCTGGCTTTATATTGCGTGTGCTGGCTATTGCCGCTCTTGTGGCGGCGTTCGCACAGGTAACGCTGGGCGGCATTGTGCGGGTTACGGGGTCAGGGCTTGGCTGTCCGGATTGGCCGCTGTGCCATGGGCAGATTATCCCGCCTTTTGAGTTTGCTACGCTGCTTGAGTACAGCCACCGGCTGTCGGCTACGCTGCTGGGTGTGCTGGTTTTGGCGCTTGTGATAGTCATGGTGATGCGCTACCGTCGCAATAAGTGGGGTGTGAACTCCGCTGTGATTGCGCTGGCGCTTGTGATTGTCGCTGCCGGGTTGGGGGGCGCAACCGTGCTGACTGAGCTGGCATGGTGGCTGCGTCTGCTCCATCTTGGTATAGCAGAAGGGGCTGTTGCCGCGCTGGTGATTGCTGTGGTGGTCAGTCAACGTGTTGGCGGAGATGCGCCGGCAGGTGATTTACGCAGCAATAGTGTTAGGTTAAGCAAACTGACGATAGCGGCTTTGGCCGGGGTGTTTCTGCTGATTTTGTACGGGTCGTATATAGTCGGCGCGGGGTATGGATCGTCCTGCGGGACTTGGCCATTGTGCAGGGGCAGTCTGTTTCCTGAAGGCAGGCCTTATATTGAACATATGGGGCATCGGTATTTTTCGGTGATAGTCGGCGTGCTTGTTCTGGCGGTTGCGTACAAGGCTTGGCAGGAACGGGCTCGATTGCCCAGTGTAAGCTGGAGCGGAATATTGCTTCTTGTCGCGTTTGCGGTGCAGATTTTTGTTGGTGCGCTGACTGTGTGGCTGGGGTTTACTCCGGAGATTAAGGCTATTCATTTGAGCATGGCGACATTGGTATGGGTTGCACTGGTGTTTGTGGCTGCGTTTGCTCGTGTGCCGCAGCGCGGGATTTCAGATGCTACGGGACGCGGGGAGTCTGTGCAGATGGAAGGGTTAAGTTCTTGACTACTCAAACGACCGGACAGATTGCGGCGCCGTCTCAGAGTCTTTTCAGGGCGTATGTGGCGCTGACGAAACCGCGCATTATTATGATGCTGCTGTTCACTGCGTTGGGCGGGATGTTTCTTGCCGCGCAGGGGACGCCGGATATTGTGTTAATGCTGGTTGTGCTGGCGGCGGGCACACTTGCTTCTGCCGGCGCGAATGCGCTGAATCAGTGGTTTGACAGGGACATTGACGAGGCTATGCGGCGCACACGTACTCGGCCTGTGGTGGTGGGCGCAATTCCCCGCAGCCACGCCATTGTGTTTGGAGTATGCACTAATATCATTGCCTTTGTGATGCTGAGTTCAATGGTTAATCTGTTGAGCGCAGTGTTGACGCTGTGCGCGACGCTGTTTTATGTGTTTGTGTACACGATGGCGTTGAAGCGCACATCTACGCAGAATATCGTGATTGGCGGCGCGGCAGGGGCGATTCCGCCGGCAGTCGGCTGGGTTGCCGTAACCGGCTCGCTTGATCTGCCTGCGATATATTTGTTTGCGATAGTTTTCTTTTGGACACCGCCGCATTTTTGGGCGCTCTCGCTTCTGTTGAAGGATGACTATGCGAGCGCGAATGTGCCTATGCTGCCGGTGGTTGCGGGAGTGGATGTTACGAAGAAGTCCATACTGCTATACACGGTGCTGATGCTTGCGCTGACGACTATGTTTGCGCTGACGGGCGCGGTTGGTCTGGTGTATCTTCTGAGTTCGGTCGCGCTAGGGTTGGTGTTTATATATTATGCTTGGCGGCTTATACGTCGTCCTGGGATCATAGGAGCCAAGCCCTTATATCTGTATTCGCTGCTGTATCTGGGGTTGCTTTTCATGGCTATTATTGCAGACAGCATGTATAGGATTGGTTGGTATTTTTGGATATAGTTCGAATGTCAGATTGGGCGTGTATAATCTTGACTGAGTTTAACTGCTCTGATAGATTTTTTACTCGGTTGCGTTAATGAATGAACATTTGCGATTCAAACGAAGTACATTGGTGTAAGCCTGACTGTAAAGATTTGCGAATAGGTTTGCACAACGATTTGGACTAGGCAAGTAACGAGAGGGTACAAGTATCAATATGCTGAGAAGCGCAGTGAGCTTGAAGAGGTTAACGGGTGTGGTATTGCTGGGCGCGTTGATTGCCCTGCTGTTGGGTTGCACACCCGAACATAACCAATCTACTTTCGACACCCTCGGGCCGGTTGCGGCGAATCAGTTGTTCATCTTCTGGGTGATCTTCTGGGCGGGCTTGGTGGTCTTCTTTGCGGTCGAAGGCGCGCTGATTTACATGGTGTTTAAGTTCAAGCGCAGGGACGGAGACGGGGACCCGGAGCAGACACATGGCAACACGCGCCTTGAGATTGCTTGGACGATCGCGCCTGTGATAGTGCTTATTGTGGCGGCTGTGCCGACGGTGCAAGGTATTTTCTATGCAGACGCCGGCAGGTTTATCGACGAAAACGGCGCATCGCAGGAATTGCAGGTAGATGTCATCGGGCATCAGTGGTGGTTTGAGTTCCGCTATCCGAATCCTAATAACCCAACCGAGCAGATTGCGGTTGCTAACGAGCTTTACGTTCCTGTCGGTGAGCCAGTGGTGTTTCTCTTAGATTCTGTGGATGTTATCCATAGTTTCTGGGTGCCGAAGCTCGCGGGTAAGGTTGATATGATACCGAACAACGATAACAAGATGTGGTTCGAGGCTTATGTCCCAGGCGAGTTTTATGGCCAGTGCGCCGAGTTCTGCGGCGTGTCTCATGGAAACATGCACTTTAAGGTTGTGGCAGTGCCGCGCCCCGAATTCGATGCGTGGCTGCAGCACCAGGCTTCGACTGCGCCTGATCCGTCAGATGCGCTTGCTGTAGAGGGTAAGAGGCTCTTCCGAAGTGCGGGTGCGGGCTGCTCCGGCTGCCACTCGGTTAACAGCATCATAAAGCTGCGCGATGACGGCAGCAAACGTCCCGGAATGACGGGTCCTAATTTGGCGCATGTGGCGACGCGGCTCAACCATCTTGGCATCTACCGCAATTCGCCCGAGCCTTTTGCAGACAGCAGCGGTTCGCGGCATCTGTATATTAGCGGGGAAGGGATGCCCACACGCGTTAGTGATGGTCAGCCTTTTGTAAATGAGTCGATGCTGCAAAATAACCTGAAGGTGTGGATAACCGACCCTGATGCGCTGAAGCCGGGGAATCTTATGTCCCGCGACGGTGTGCCGTACATAGATCCGGATAACGCGCTTTCTGAAAGGGACATAGACGCTCTGGTGGCATATTTGCTTACGCTTAAGTAGTTTTTATAGGTTGTGATTTGACATTTATAGTACGGCGGCTTCGCTGCTGCCCAAACCGATGGAATAATATGAGAGGTGAGGGATGACAACATCAGCATTCCCCATACCCAGACCGACTCACCCCACAGGTATATGGAACTGGATTACGACTATTGACCATAAGAAGATAGGCGTACTGTACGGTGTTACGGCGTTCATCTTGTTCCTAAGCGGCGGCATCGAAGCGCTGCTGATGCGCATTCAGCTGGTAGGGCCTGAGCGCGATATTGTGAGTGCGGAGGTGTTCAACCAGCTCTTCACGATGCACGGCACTACGATGATATTCTTGGCGATAATGCCGCTGAGCGCCGCCTTCTTCAACTATGTTGTGCCTTTGCAGATTGGGGCGCGGGATGTAGCCTTTCCGCGTTTGAACGCTTTTAGCTACTGGACTTTCCTAGCAGGGGCGATCATTCTGAAAATTAGCTGGTTCACCGGCGGAGCGACAAATGCGGGCTGGTTTGGGTATGCTCCTCTGACAAGCGTGCAGCAGAATCCAGGCACTGGCATAGATTACTGGATTGTGAGTCTGCAGGTGCTGGGTATCGCATCGTTGGCGGCGTCGTTTAACTTCTTGGTTACAATCATCAATATGCGCGCGCCGGGCATGTCTTTTATGCGCCTGCCTCTGTTCACCTGGATGACTTTCATAACGAACATCCTGATAGTGCTGGCGTTCCCGGTAATTACGGTTGCGCTTATTGAGCTTTACTTCGACCGCTCGTTTGGGATGAACTTCTTCAATGTTGCCAAGGGGGGCGACCCTGTGTTGTGGCAGCATCTGTTCTGGGTGTTTGGGCATCCTGAGGTGTATATCCTAATTTTGCCGGCGATGGGCATTGTGTCCGAGATACTGCCTACATTCTCCAAAAAGCCGCTGTTCGGCTATCCTGCGATCGTGCTGGCGGGAGCCATCATCGCATTTATGGGCTGGATGGTGTGGAGCCACCACATGTTCACTGTGGGGCTTGGCCCGATCCCCGTAACTGTGTTCACCATCACGACAATGGCTATTGCGGTGCCTACGGGTATCAAGATATTCAACTGGATGGGGACTATGTGGGGCGGAACGATGGACTTTAAGACGCCAATGTTATATGCCATAGGATTTGTGGCGATGTTCACGATAGGCGGCATAAGCGGCGTGATGCACTCTATGGCATCGTCTGACGCCCAGCAGCAGGACACATATTTCATAGTGGCGCATATTCATTATGTGCTGTTTGGCGGCGCTATATTTGCCATATTCGCCGGCATCTTCTACTGGTTCCCGAAGATTACCGGTCGGATGTACGACGAAACGCTGGGCAAGCTTAGTTTCTGGATTGTATTCATAGGCTTCAACATCACTTTCTTCCCGATGCATTTCCTAGGCTTGGACGGAATGCCGCGCCGTATCTACTCGTATGCGGAGGGCATGGGCTGGGATCTGTGGAATGCAGTAGCTACAGTCGGCGTGTTTATCCTTATGGCGGGCATACTTATATTCATGCACAACATAGTTAAAAGCTGGCGTAAGGGCGAGCTTGCGAGCGGGGATCCGTGGGATGCAAGGACGCTGGAGTGGTCTATTCCATCGCCACCCCCAGAGTATAACTTTGAAGAGATTCCTACTGTGTATGACAGGGACGACTGGTGGGCACGCAAGCGCCGAGAAGTTAGGCGCGCGGTGCCTGTAGCCGGCGGTTCCGGCGATGAAGAAGAGCACGATATACATCTTCCTCAGCCGTCGTACTGGCCGCTTGTGGTGGCTATAGGGATTTTAATAGGCGGGTTTGGACTGGTGTATCCGGTTGGCTACTACTCGATTGCGATTGTTGGCACTCTGATTGGTATGATTGCCGTATATGCGTGGTCTTTTGAACCTGTCAACGAACCCGAAGATGGTGAGCATTCGGCTCACTAACCCGGAGGCTGAAATAAGTGGCACAAGCAACGGCGCATCACGGCGAACACGAGCCGACAACAACCGGTCTCAACCACAGGAAGATGCTCATGTGGGCGTTCCTAGGTTCGGACTGCATGTTCTTCGGTTCGCTCATCGCTACATATCTGGTATATAAAAACCGCAGCATTGCGGGTCCTCTGCCTGAGGATGTATTTAGCATTCCCGTTACTACGGTGAGCACCTTCGTTCTGCTTATGAGCAGTATGAGCATGGTGCTTGCGTATGCTGCGCTTACGCGCAACAGCATTAAGGCGTTCCGAATATGGATGGCGTCAACTGCCTTCTTGGGAATGACCTTCGTAGGATTTCAGGTTTTTGAGTTCACGGTCTTCGCTAATCACGAAGTTGTAGTGAGGTGTGCGGATGTGGGCGTTGTTGAGATGACGCCGATAGAGCAGCAAGTCGCGGAGAAGTGCGGCACTGCTGATGAACATGACGGCATGGTAGAAGAGACCGTAGGGCTTACGCCGCGCACTAACCTTTTCGGATCAACCTTCTTCACTCTGACCGGCTTCCACGGCGCGCACGTGTCGCTGGGCATAGTTTGGCTGCTTTCGCTGTTCTTCCTGTCGTTCAAGAAGGGCGCGGTAACGCCGGAGAAGAACCTGGATGTTGACCTCGCAGCGCTATACTGGCACTTCGTTGACGTCGTATGGATTGTAATTTTCACAGTTGTGTACCTGTTCGGGGTGTTCCCAGGGTATTAGGCAACCTGGTACTAATGTCACCTCGACAGGTTTTAGGGGAAATGTATGAGTCAGGAACACCAAGTGACGGAAGATCATTCGGAGGAAGTTCACACCGGACATCCTACACCTTTCACATATTTTAAGGTTGCCATAACTCTGTCCGTAATTACGGCGATAGAGTTCGGTATTTTCTATGTGGAGTGGATAGGGCACGCTATTATACCGATCTTAACTCTGCTGTCTGCCGCGAAGTTTTTGCTAGTAGCAATGTTCTACATGCATCTGAGGTATGACAATGTTGGTATCAGTATATTAGGCAGAGATGTCCCTATCTTCTCGCTGATGTTTGTTGCCGGCCTTGTAGTTGCTGCCGGCGTTGTATTTGCGCTTATGGGGCTGTTTGCGTTCTTCACAGGAGGGTAGAACTGCTCCGGGTGGCGCATGGTGCGGCTTATGAAGTTTGAGTTGCTCCATTATGAATTTGCGAACATACTCGTAACGGCGTTTCCCAAAGGGCGTTAAGCTATGGACTTGAACGAGATAACTGGGTCGCTTTGGCTGCAATGGGAAGCTCACTGGGATGCGATGGCAGGGCTGGCGCTGCTTTTGGGTGCATATCTGTTCGGCGTGGGACCCGTGAGAGAGCGTTACAATCTGGCAGATTATGTTGCCCCGCGTCAGATAGCGACCTTTTCTGCCGGAATAGTAGTTATTTTCTTTGCGCTTGCGTCTCCGATCCATATTTTGAGCGAGCGCTTTCTGTTTAGCATGCACATGCTGCAACATGTATTGCTGACATTGATTGCGCCGCCTCTGCTGATTTTGGGTACGCCGGACTGGCTTATAAGGCCGCTGCTGCGTCCTAACTGGTCGTTTCGTCTGGCGCGTGGGCTGACCCATCCGGTAGTGGCGCTCGGAGCGTTTAATGTTGTCTTTTCGATATGGCATATACCTGCGCTGTACAACTCGTCTCTGAGCAGCGAAGCAGTACATGCGGTGGAGCACATCATGATGGTCGCAACCGCGATTTTGATGTGGTGGCCATTGACTAGCAACCTGCCGGAGCTTCCGCGTCTGGACTATCCGTTTCAGATGGGATACATCTTTATTCTATCTATAGCGCAGATAATCGTATTTGCTATAATAACCTTTGCTGAGGAGCCGATTTACGAATTCTATATACAGGCTCCGAGGATTTGGAGCTTGTCGCCGCTGCTTGATCAGCAGTTGGGCGGAATAATAATGAAGGTCGGTAGCGGGATATACTTCCTAATTTTACTGATAGTTATTTTCTATAAATGGTTCAATCAAGAAGAAGAAGTCCGTAAGCTGGATTCAGAGGAACAATACGGCAAGCGGGATGATAATTGGACTGACAATCCTACCCTGGAGGATGGTTACAGATGATGCAGCGGTTTTTGATGGCAGTAGCGATTCCGATTCTGTCACTGGTTGTTGTTGCCGTGTTTGCGGTTTCGCTGGGGATGATATTCCTACAACTTGAGCATGCTATGCACAATGAGTGGGGGGTCATTATACTTGGCATGCTGCTAGTGGTGGTTGTTCCCACTGTGGCGTTCCTAGCCGAACGCGCCGTAGAGAAGTAGCTACAATGTTTGGCATTCATTATGCTTTATGAACGACGTTTCCGGAAGCATGCGTCTTGCAGTCAGTCTGGAAACGTTTGCGTATCATACTATCTTCTCTATGCTCGGTTCCGCTCATGCACTTCAGGATGAATGATGCATGAACGGAACTTTCGGTTAAATTGCACACTGGCATTGTCCTTCGCCTTTATCTTCTTCCTTCTTTTGCTGCTGCTTCCTGCGTGCTCTGCGCCGCCTACGCGCGATGATTTCAAAGGAACGGTTATTAGTGGTGAAAAGCAGGCGCCGGATTTTGAGCTGACGGATCAGTTAGGCAGACCTGTGTCCTTGCGGAAAGACTTCGACGGCAAGGTAGTGCTTCTCACATTTCTGTACACCGAATGTCCGGATGTTTGCCCTATTGTAGCAAATCACTTGCGCGATATTTCCGAACTGGTTGAGGATGATAGGTCGGAAACTGCTATCGTAATTGTCAGCGTAGATCCTGTGGGGGACAGAGTGGATACTGCGCTTGCGTTCCTGGAGCGGTGGCGGATGGCGGATAGATGGACCTATCTAGTAGGTGATGATGCTGAGTTGAAGCCTATATGGGAAGCGTACTACATTGACCCGTACATTCACGGGCCAGGCAGGGGTGCGGGTGCTATTGATCGGGAGACTGAACCCGCGGATCAGTCCCCAAGCGGAGGTGTCAGCGCACTTGTGCAACAGAGCGGGCGCATCATTCATTCAGCGCCCATTTATGTCATTGACGAGCAGGGCATAATGCGTTCATTATTCACATTGCCGCTAGAGCCGCAAGATGTGGCACATGATATGAGATTAGTGCGCCGTTAAAGACTTATCAGGTTAGGCGAGAGGATGGAAGGGACGCTTCTTACGCCGTTTCTAGCTGTGCCTTTGCCTGTTCTGCAATTTGGGTGAATGCTTCAGGGTCTCGGATGGCAATATCGGCAAGCATCTTGCGGTTAATCTCTATGCCGGCGAGTTTAAGCCCGTGGATGAGGCGGCTGTAGGTTGTGCCGTTAGCGCGGGCTGCTGCGTTGATGCGGATGTTCCACAGCCTTCGCATGTCGCCTTTCTTCTCCTTGCGGTGAGCGTACGAGTATGCGAGTGCGTGTATCAGCGACTCGTGTGCGCGGCGATACAAGGTATGCCGGACGCCCTGATGTCCTTTGGTTGCCTTGAGCAGTTTCTTGTGTCGGCGGCGTTTGTTCGTACCGCGCTTTATCCTGGTCACTGGTGTATAACTCCTTTGAACATACAAACCAGGCGTACTATGGCTAGTCGCCTGGTTTATTAATTATATCTTGTTTTGAGACAGAATACAGCCCTTTTGTAGGATCTGTGGTATGTCTATGCTACGCCGTAGGGCAGAAGCTTCTTGATACGCGGTACGTCTGCTGGGCTGACATCAATCTTGCCGGTATATTGGCGTTTAACCTTGTTGGACTTCTTGCGTCGCAAGTGGCTGCGGTGGCCCTTCATGCGAACCAGTTTACCGGTGGATGTTACGCGGAATCTTGCACGTGCGCCCTTGTGGGTCTTAAGTTTGGGCAACTTCATTCTCCTGTCTTGATTCTGCGGCCCTTTCCTTAGAAGGGTTGGGAACGAGCGTCATTGTGAGAAAGCGACCCTCAAAGGCTGGCGGACGCTCTAGCAATGCTTCGTCCACCAAGTCATTAGCTACTGTACGAAGCAACCGCATGCCAAGCTCAGGATGAGCGATCTCCCTGCCTCGGAATATTATGGACACCTTAACTTTCGCGCCGCCGTTCAGCAGCCGCTTTGCCAATCGTGTTTTGGCTGCCAGATCGTGCTGTCCGATGCGAGTTTTTATACGGACTTCTCGCTGCTCCTGCATAGCTTTCGCTTTGCGTGCCTTGCGTGCTTCGCGTTCCTTACGAGTGTTGTCGTATTTGAACTTGCCGTAGTCCATTATGCGACAAACAGGCGGTTTTGCCGTAGGTGCGACTTCTACTAAATCCAGCCCGCGCTCGTCAGCAATAGTTATTGCTTCTCGGGTTGGCATTACCCCCATTTGCTCGCCGCGTTCATCCACAAGCCGAACTTCCGGCACACGGATGCGATGATTGACTCGGTACTCTCTCGGTGGGATGCTGCTCACCTCTCTATTTGGAAAATGACCTAAATAGGCATATTATCAAAAGAATATAGCATAAGGTTTCTGACTAGGCAATAGCCACAGAGCAAAAACTTCGTGCTGTAGCTGTGAAAGTTAAGGCGTACTTGATCGCTGTTCTACTTTTGTGTTGGCTTCCTGCGTAATGCGTTCAATGACTTCTGCTACGGGTATAGCTCCTAGATTAGCTCCGGAGCGCAGACGAACGGCTGCTGTATCTGCTGCCGCTTCTCGATCTCCGACGACAAGCATGTAAGGTATCTTCTGAAGCTGCGCCTCGCGAATTTTCGCGTTCATACGCTCGTTGCCTCTGTTTGTGTAGGCGCGAATACCTGCGGCATCGAGCTGTGCGCTCACAGTGTCTGCGTATTCTATGTGTCGGTCGGCGATCGGAATGACGACTGCCTGCACAGGAGCGAGCCATACCGGGAATGCGCCTCCGTAATGCTCGATAAGCACGCCGATGAATCGTTCGAGCGACCCTAGAAGCGCTCTGTGAACCATGTACGGCTGGTGTTCCTGTCCGTCCTCGCCGATGTAGGTCAGCCCGAAGCGCTCCGGCAGGTTAAAGTCGAACTGAACGGTCGTGCATTGCCACAGCCTGCCGATTGCGTCTCGTATATGTACGTCTATCTTAGGACCGTAGAATGCGCCACCGCCTTCGTCCACCTCGTAGGGTATGCCGCGCTGCTCTAGCGTCTGTTTTAGTGAGTTGGTTGCGAGTTCCCATCGTTCGATATCGCCTACTGATTTTTCCGGGCGCGTTGATAGCATCACCTCGAATTCCTTGAAGCCCATAGCTTCTAGCAGATGGAAATCGAGGTCTAGCACTCCGTTCACCTCTTCGACGACTTGATCCTGCCGGCAGAAGATGTGAGCGTCATCCTGTGTAAGTCCGCGCACGCGAAGAAGTCCGTGCAGCACACCGCCGCGCTCGTAGCGATAAACTGCTCCGAGCTCGCCAACGCGCATAGGCAAGTCCCGGTAGCTTCTCATTGCTGTGCGGTAGTACATAATATGGAATGGGCAGTTCATGGGCTTCAGATAGTAGTCCTGACCGTCCATATCCATCGCGGCGTACATATTCTCTTGGTAGAAGTCCAGATGGCCGCTCGTTTCCCAGAGTGCAGAACGGCCGATATGCGGAGTGTACACAAGGTCGTACCCTGCGTTGTAGTGCTCTTTTTTCCAGAAATCCTCTATGATGCCACGCAGGCGCGCGCCCTTCGGGTGCCAGATGATTAGCCCTGGACCCGTTTCATCGTGTATTGAGAACAGATCTAGTTCTCTTCCAAGCAGCCTGTGATCTCGGCGTCGCGCTTCTTCGAGACGGTGTAGATGTTCATTGAGCGCTTTTTGGGACTCGAAGGCAGTGCCGTATATGCGCTGGAGCATAGGGCGCTTTTCGTCGCCTCTCCAGTACGCTCCGGCAACGCTAAGCAGCTTAAATGCGGGTATCTTACCGGTTGATTCCACATGGGGACCTGCACATAAGTCCTCGAACTCCCCGTGTTTGTAGGTTGAGATGGCTTCGTCTTCCGGGATTTCGCTGATAATCTCAAGCTTTAGGGGTTCGTCGGCGTTCAGCTGCAGCGCTTCCGATCGCGGGTATTCGCTATATTCAAAAGTCAGATCTTTGGCGATGACCGCCTTCATGCGCTTTTCTATTTCCTCCAAATCTTCCTCTCGGAAGGGGGCGGACGCCAGGAAGTCGTAATAGAATCCGTCTTCGGTCGGGGGGCCGATGGCGAGTTTGATGTCTGGGAACATCTGCGTTACGACGTCTGCCATCACGTGTGCTGCCGAATGGCGGATGCGCTGCCGCAAGTCTGCGATGTCTGTGTCCTGTTTTGCGGACATTAGTTATCCTCCTGGTTCACTGAGAGTGGATATGAGCAAGGGGCGTTCTCTCAGTTGGGGTTTGTTCTTGAAGTGGTGTTATGTCTGGCCGTAAAGGGCAAACAGAAGCCTCCCGCGTTACTCAGTGAGCAACGGGAGGCTGCGTAGTTAAGTGGTGTCTGCGTTGTGAGTTTACTGAGCTGTTCCCAAAGCCGAATTTCCTTTGGCGGATGTTGGATAAGCCTTCATATATTTTAGCGGCATCCGGCGCACTGGGTCAAGCAGAGCATGGAATGGGAACGTCCCGAATGCGCAGTCTAGCTGGACAGCTGCCTCAGGCGCGGGTCTAGCTTGTCGCGCAGCCAGTCTCCCATGAAATTCAGGGACATGACAGTGAGGAATATTGCGAACCCTGGGAAGAACGATATCCACCATGCATCGCGCAGGTAATTGCGCCCGTCTGCAATCATTGCGCCCCAAGTAGGTGTGGGCGGCGGGATGCCGGCGCCGATGAAACTAAGGAAAGCCTCTGCAAGGATTAACTGTCCTGATCGCAGCGTTGCTATTACCACCACGGTGTTAATTACGCCTGGCAGGATGTGCATTACAAGTATTCGCGGTAGTGACGCACCCGCTACTCTCGCTAGGGCCACATAATCGCGCTCGCGAAGTGTCAATACTTCACCGCGTACATTCCGAACAAAACCGGACCATGTCAAAAGAGCCAACATGACCATCATGGTGGTCAAGCTCGCTCCCATCACGACGGCAACTGCCATCGCCATTAGAACGAAGGGAATGCCTAAGAATATGTCCACCAGGCGCATTATAATTTCATCGATTAACCCGCCAAAGTATCCAGCTATAAGCCCGAGTGCCGTGCCGACTATTGTTCCTGTGATAAGGGCTATTGCCATTACCATTAGTGAGATACGGGCGCCATAGATTAACCTGCTTAATAGGTCGCGTCCGATAGTGTCGGCTCCTAGTAAATATGACCAGGAAGCTCCATCTTCAGCGCCGTACCAAACAGGGGGAGTATTTCTGGCGCGCAGGCTGTTTAGGTATGGATCGTGCGGCGACACCCAAGGCGCAAAAACCGCTACGATTACCATTACACTAAGGATTGTCCCCGGTATGACTGGCCATCTGTTGAGGAACTGAAAAACCCCTGCTATTCCCGTAGCTCTTGAGGAGGGAACGGAGATTTCCAGGTCGGCTTGAAGCTCTGCCTGTGCCATTTGAGAGTTCCTTTTAGGAGTAGCGTATTCGTGGATCAATAAATGCGTAGAGTATGTCAGCCAGGAAATTAAGGAGGACGAAAGCCCCTGTGAAAATGATGACCAATACAGCCAATACTGTGAAATTATTTGTCCAAACTGCTTCAATGCCGAATCTTGCTAGTCCGGGCCAGGCAAACACTGTCTCCACAGATATAGAACCTGTTATGAAGCCTGCTAATAGGAGTCCGGATAGGGTTAAAGGTGCTATTGCCGCATTCTTAAATGCATGTTTCCAAATTATTACCCTGGTACTGACACCTTTAGCTCTTGCTAGCTTGACATATTCGGAATCCAGCACTTCTAGCATTGCCGAGCGTACTAATCTGACGTATCCTGCTGCTCCAAACCAAGCCAGAGTGGCAGTTGGCATTATGTAGTGTTTAATCGAGAAACCTTCGCCCATTGTCCCACTAGGTAACCATCCTAACCATACAGAAAACACGAGTATTCCCACGATTCCCACCCAGAAGGTGGGCAAAGCCTGTCCTAGCAGAGCAAATGCTCTGCCAAAATAATCTGGGACACTGCCTCTTTTGACGGCCGAAAGTACACCTAAAGGTACTCCGATAAGAGTTGATAACACGAAGGCCGAGAGAGCTAATCTGAGAGTTGGTCCTACTTTTTGCGGTAATTTGGGTGCTATTAATTGTCTATCGGCTAGATCTCGTCCTAAGTCACCTGTGAGCAGTTGTCCTAGCCAGATACCGAATTGTACGGGTATAGGTTTGTCCAGATGAAGCTGTCTGGCTAGCTCGTCCCACTGTTCTTGGGTGATGCCGTACGCTTGGTCAGGGAGAAGGAGAACTCGTGGATCGCCGAGTATGCGTGACACGCTAAATACGAATAACGCTGCACCCAGGAGTGTGAGTATGGAAGTGAGAAATCTGCGAATTATGAAGGTTCGCATTATTGCCTCGTTACTTCAGGTTTAGTTAAATGATAGGCTATGCCCGACACCGTACAGAAATAAATATCGGGCATAGCTATGGTGTTTCAATGGGTGATATGGCGATGTTCTTCTACTTCAGTTTTACCCATTCCAAGTCGTGAATTCCGTCGTGCCTGAACTGAAGGAATGGGCGCATCTTCCAGGAATCCACTGCGTCCAAGTCATATATCATCCTACCCGGCGCTGCTACGATTGCGGGAAGAAGGGCCCAGTCATAGAGATACTGACGCATCTCTACCGCGGCTTCCTTGAGCAGTACGGGGTCTGTATTTGATTGCTTAAAGCCGTTGATCTCGGAAGCTTTTGGAATCTCTAGTCCGTGATTATAACCACCTCTGCCGTATGAGCTCCAGATGAACTCTATGGGCCAAGTACCCGGCCATCCGCAGCAACCGTGCATTCTGAGCACGGGGAAAGTCCTCGTGACTAGGCTGGGGCGTATAGTGCTATAAGTTCGCCTGTCGTGAGTTGCATCGATATTGAAGTTATTCAGCCAGTCGGCTGCTATGGCTTCTGACATTTCGATGTCTTCACCGTTCAGTCCTGCCCAGAAATTCACCTCAAAGCCGTCGCTGTATCCGGCTTCGTCCAATAGTTTCTTGGCTTCCTCGATATTGTAGCCGTAGCGCCACTTGTCTTGGTTCTCAACCCAAACCGGATCTGTATCCCACTGTCCGCCCAAGTCTTGTGGGTTGCCCAAGCCGTTGAGAATAATCTCATTGATGCCTTCGCGGTCAATTGACATAGACAAGGCTTGCCGTACCTTCAGTGAGCTTTGCATAGAGGGAGTGTTCTCGTCAAACACACCAGGGCTGTTTTCGTAAGGATCCCCTACCCAAGGCAGGGATGTGTCGCGCAGCGTCTCGGGGAGGTCGTCGCCTGTGATGGCGTGTGTCCATTCCCAATAGTTTCCGCCGAATGGGAAGCCGTGTATGTTTTTCGATCCTTCTGGGGACTGAGCGAATTTGCCAGTCCCTAGCAGCGCAGGCCAGTCCTTCAGGGCGAGTCCGGCTATCTGAGCTTCACCACTCTCTAGCATTGCTCTTCGGGTAGATGCTTCTGGGACCTCTAGTATCCTTGCTTTTTCCACGAAGGGAACCTTTTCCCAGTGGTCAATGAAAGCGGATAGGAACATGCCATTCTGCACTACCCATCCATCCATTTGGAAGGAGCCTGTCCCTGTGATGTTGGTCCGCATCCACTCTTCAGCTTCATCTTCTGTAGTAAACCCCCTCTGTTCCATTACTGTTGAAATCTTTGGGAACTGTCCGGTTCCCTCGTTGGCATCAGTGAATAGAGCTGTCAGGGTATGTCCTGCGAAGGCGTCCCAGTGGAATCGGGCAGTATATCTATCTACTGGCTCAACTTCTTTGATTGCCAGGTCAATTTCTGCAGAACTGTCGTGCCGCGCTTCTTCGGTAAATGAAGGCATGAGTGCGTGGTAGGTCCACATAATGTCTTCTGATGTTAGCTCGCCCCAACCTCTGTGGAACTGAACGCCCTCGTTGAGTATAAAGTCTGTGTATGAAAAATCAGGCGCTGTTTCCCAAGACTTTGCCAGCCAAGGCGCTGCGGTGATACCACCGTCTTCTGATCGTGAAGTCTGAAGCAGTGATTCCTGCGCTGACACAACGGTGAGCGAAGCGCACCATAGGCAGTCAGTTGGGAATCCGCTAGGTGATGCTACACTAGTTATTGCTACAACTAACGTTCCCGATGGCTTCTCAATAGCATCAGGCGTAGGGGCAGCTCGTACGGGCGCTGGAGTCGGCTTAAAGGTCTGCGGTGCAGTTACTGCTTGCACGACTGGTGTCGCTGGAGCCATTGCGGGAGCTGCCGGGGCAGGAGCTGCGGGTGCTGCCGGGGCTGATGGCGCTTGTGGTGCCGGTGCTTGTGGCGCGGGCACTTGCGGTGCGGGTGCGACTTGTTGGGCTGGCGCTTGTGGTGCGGGTGCTGCCGGCGTTGCTGCGCCTCCACACGCGGCTAATATCAGTGCGAACACTGCTATGGCGCCTAATATTATTTTTGGTTTCCAGTTCATCCTATTCTCCTAACTGAACTATTGAGCCACATATACGATACGACGAACCAATATGACCGTTCCTATTCCAATGGCCTTAAGACTTTGGCTTCTGCGCAAATTGCCTTTTGTGTTTTACTCCTTACCCAGATTTTCAGGACGATAATTTCGCCAATCTAATGTACTCCATAGTACACTTCGTCTATGGGGCATACTTATAATGGAAATACAAGGCTAAGTCAAGCCTTGTTTGAATGATTACGGCATTGTTTTGTGTTAAATTGGCGTATGCAAGGCTTCTTTGTCCACGAATTGTCATTTATGGTGCAGGCAAGTTCAGGATTTGTGAAGTTAACTCTTATTTTTATATGTTATGGATTATCTGTGTATAAAGTAAAAACTTGGTTTTGATACTGGTCAGTTTGCCTTGTTGGAAATGTCTCGCCAGGAGTGTTGCGGCTGTGCGGATGCGTGGCTGTGGTATGTATAATGCGTTCCGGATGAATATTCGGCTTGGAGTTTGTGATGCGTTATGACGTTGTGATAATTGGAGCGGGTTCTGCCGGAAGTGTGCTGGCGAACAGGCTGTCGGCAGATGCGGCGCGCTCTGTACTGCTGCTGGAGGCTGGGCCTGATTATCCTGACTTTGCGCAGCTTCCGGAGCATATTAAGTATGGTGCGATGCCTTGGTATCATCAGGCGGATATCGATGCTCATACGTGGGGTTATCAGGCGCAGGCGACGCCTGACAGGCCGGCGTTTCGACTGCCTAGGGGCAAGGTTACGGGCGGGTCGAGCGCTATTAATGGACAGGTTTTCTTTCGCGGTATCCCGGAGGATTACGATGATTGGGCGGCGCAGGGCAATGGCGAGTGGTCTTTTTTGAAGCTGCTGCCGTATTTTCGCAAGATGGAGAATGACCTGGATTTTCAGGGAGACGATTTCCACGGCTCGGACGGGCCTATTCCGGTACGCAGATACGTTCAGGATGAACTGCTGGCTGTGCCGAGCGCTTTTCTGAGAGCGACTCAGGCGGCGGGTTTTCCGTTTACGCACGATATGAATCATCCCGAATCTACGGGCGTGGGCTATTATCCGCTGAACCGAGTGGATGGCATTCGCATGAGCACTGCTCTGACTTATCTGCGTCCGGCGCGTCATCGGCTTAATCTGACTATCAGGGCGGATGTGCTCGTTCGGCGGGTGCTGTTCGACGGTCTAAGGGCTGTGGGGATTGAGGCTGAGAGCGGAGGCGAAGTGTTCAGAATAGATTCAGATGAGATTGTGTTATGCGGAGGCGCGATAAACTCTCCGCAGCTGCTGATGCTCTCCGGAGTTGGGAATCAGGAGCATTTACTGGAAATGGGCATTCAGCCTGTGCATCATCTGCCCGGCGTTGGGCAGAATCTGCGCGACCACCCTGCGGTGTTTATGCTGTATGAGAGCGCAAAGCCTATTCCTGCTGACGCGCCCGCGCTGCAAGTTGGGATGCGGTACACTACGCCGAGTTCTATGTTTCGCAATGATATGCAGATGCGCCCTCTTCATGTCCGCACTGAGCATATGCCTATTAACTTCGACATCACCAGCGATATTATGCCCACCGGTTTCAGCATTGCGCTGCAAAAGGCAGTATCGTGGGGTGAACTTAAATTGAACTCGTCAGACCCGCATCAGCAGCCCCATATCAATTATCGCTATCTGGTCGATCCGTTCGACAGGGAGAGGCTGCGTGGCGCGATTAGGTTGTGCGTTGAACTGACTGAGAGCGATGAATTTGCTGATGTTGGTTTGACGCGTATATCACCAAGTGATGATGATCTGACGTCTGATGATTCGCTGGATAGGTGGCTGCTGGACAATGTGCTGACGCAGCACCATTCGTCGGGGACTTGCAAGATGGGGCCGGCGTCTGACGAGATGGCAGTGGTTAGTCAGTATGGCGAAGTGCATGGAATAGCAGGGCTGCGCGTTGCGGATGCTTCGATTATGCCTGACGTTATCCGCGCAAACACTAATGTTACGACTATTATGATTGCCGAACGTATAGCGGATTGGATGGCGCAGAGATAGAAATGGCCGATTTACTCGATTTTGTGTGTGAATGTTAAGTCTGGATGAATGGGTTTGATATGGAACAGCAAGTTAATCCACCGCCGATAAGGACAAATGACCCTGTGGAGGCTGTTAAGCGGTGGTTTGCGCTGATGGAACGGTATTGCGCCAGTGTGGATTATGACTCTGCTGAGCGCATCTTCGCTGATGATGTAGTGTCGTTCGGGACTACGATGGATATTGTGAAGGGGCGTAACGCGCTGCGGCGAGGTCAGTGGGAAAGCATTTGGGATAACATCAGCAATTTCAAGATGGACTTGGGAAATGTGTATGCGGACGGAAGCGAAAATCAGGCGTGGGGCGTGGTTACCTGGACATCCGTTGGGTTTGACGGCGAGCATAACCCGTTCTACCGCCCGGGGAGGGCGACCGTTACTCTCGAACGGCGCGATGGTGTGTGGCTTGCGGTGCATACGCACTTTTCGTTATATCCGGGTACGCCGCAGCGCACTTTTGGTATGAGACCCCAAAGTGCGTAATTTATTATTTGGCGGATATGCGTTCACTGTAATGGTGGTTGATGTCTTTGTCCTGTCCGCACGTTCGCCGAGTGATGCAGCTGCGGCCGGAAGCACATCTGTGTCTGCTTTGTCGGAAATTGATATACCGGCCGAAAGTCTAATCCGCTTAAGGGACGCCCTGGATGAGCCGGAGTATTATTGCATTGATGTGGCGGGTTTTGGTTCTAGCCTGGATAGAAGCGCGCCGCTGCAAGCGCACACATGCAAGCCGGGCGCCGATGATGAGTTGTTCACGCTTAATCACCCTTTGCAAGGTCAGATATACATGGATGCTTATAGACTTTGCGTTGAATCGGATGGGGATATGCTATATGTAAGGGATTGCTCTGATTCGCCGAATCAGCGATTTCTTTATACGGATGATGGCGCTATTAGTCTGCTGGGTGATGAATCTTTGTGTGTCGCGGCAGCAGAAGGCGCAGGCGAGCCTGCCGGTGGAAGATCTCACTTGCGACGCGATTTACTTATCCGGGATTGTGATCAGGCAGAGCCAAGTCTTTCGCGTTGGGTTTTGCCGGGAAACAGCCCGTAGCCAAATTGATGCGATTTAGGATGACTTTGCACAGCCATGAAAAATCTTTAGGAGGTCCCCCAGTATGCATTTGGAAGACAGGGTAGCTTTAATAACCGGCGGCGCCAGCGGGCTGGGCAGAGGAATTGCTTATGTCTTGGCGGAGCGAGGAGCAGATGTTGCCGTCTGTGATATTGACATAGATGGCGCGCGGCATACTGCCTCTGATGTGAGCAGCCTAGGACGCGATTCGGCAGCGTACAAGGTGGATGTGGTCAGCGAGGAGCAGCTTCGGAACACTGTTGAGGCTGTGTTGTCCAGATTCGGACGGATAGACATTCTGGTTAATGCTGCTGGTGTCATTGGAGCAGAAGGGTTTGAGGATACGATTACTTCGCGAGAAGCGGATTGGGATCTGACGTTCGCTGTGAATGTCAAAGGCACGGCTCTGGCGTCCGATGCGGTTAGTCCGCATATGAAGGAGCGACGCTTCGGCAAGATAGTGAATATCGCATCGCACGCCGGACGCGGTGGAGGCTCTGGAGGCGGCGCTTACGGCGCATCAAAGGCTGCGGTCATTCATCTTACGCAATCGTATGCGATGGACCTCGCGCCGTTCAATGTGAATGTTAATGTGATTTGCCCGGGCAGCATCTGGACACCGATGTGGGAACGAATTGCAGTTCGCGCTAATCGCAACAATCCGGAGCAGCGGCATCTCAGCCCGCGCGAGATATTCGAGGCAACTATATTGGAACGCTGTCCGCTAGGTCGGGAGCAGACGCCGGAGGATATTGGCAAGGCTGTTGCATTCTTTGCATCTGATGACGCTATGAATATAACGGGGCAGTCTTTGAATGTTAACGGCGGCACACGGATGAACTAGGCTTGTCTTGTTCACCATATTACTGGTTAAGGAACAGCTGCATCAGTTCATCATCGTGATACTGGCCGTTAACCACGATGGCGCGTCTTTCTACTCCGAATGAGCGGAAACCGAGCGAGAGATACAGCCTGCGCGCAGATGCGTTGCCGCTGATAACTCCTAGGTTAATCTGTTCCAGTCCGGGCATTTCGGATGTGCGTCTTATGGCTTCCTGTATGAGTAATCTTCCCAGCCCCTTGCCTTGAGCTTCGGCTGTAATGTACATGCCCCAGATACTGCCTTTATGTTGTACTCTGGCGCCCTGTTCACGCCGAAATCCTACCATACCTATGAGGTCGCCCTCTGAGAAAAGCCCTAGAATGAAGTCATAAGGTGAATCCGATGTTTCGCGCAGACGATGAGTCACGTCGCTTATTGGTGTGGCTGCCTGTGATGTGTAGGGCTGTGCGAATGCTGTGGGATGCTCCATCAATGCTCGCAGACGCAGCGTTTGAAATTTTTCGGCGTCTTCTTCTGTCAATGGTCGTATGTTTGTTTTCATAGTACTCAGATGCGTTTGTTCTTCCGTAATCTTTATTCTTCGTTAGTATAATATATGCTCAATAGTGTGAACAAACCGTAGTGTAGAATTACAAGCCATTAAGATACAGGTGTCAATGGTTGCGCTGATAAGCCTTGACAAGTATCCTAATAAATATGAATAAGCGTCAATTTTAGGTGTGCGAGTGGCGGTGTATGCCGCAGGTCGAGGAGCCTTGTCTTGTGAGTGCGGAGAACGAAAGCCTTAGAGAGCGTATTAGAGCTGCTATCGGTTCGCAGACGAAGACTAATGTGAATGTGTTGTCCTCGCTGCATGCCGTTTTGGATGATCTGGGATACATTCCGAAAGAGGCTATCGAAGAAGTAGCGGACCGCATGGACACGACTATTAATGAAGTGTGGGGTGTCGCGTCTTTCTATACTAACTTCAGGTTCACGCCGCCGGGTGATAATATCGTGGAGATATGTTGGGGACCGACCTGCCATCTGTTTGGCGCGTCTGAGATACTCAATGCGGTGCAAGACGAGCTTGGACTTGCGGATGAAGGCGAGACTGAGGACAACAGAGTTAGTCTGAAATACAATACCTGTCTCGGCGCCTGCTCACAGGCGCCCGTGATGATGGTTAACCACCGTCTGGCAGGGCGTATCAGTGTAGATTCGGCAGTACGACGCGTTATGAGTTTAGAGTCCGGCGGACATTGACTGCGATAGATTGAGATTTATATCCTCAATTCCAAGTTTTGCAGGGGCTAATTTTTTAACCTTTTTGCCGGAAAGGGACTACGGAGGGCCAGTAAAAAGTATGCCCACTTATGAGGAACTGAAGGCACAAGCTGACAGTCATTGGCGGGAATTAACCAATGGCGACTTGCCGTGGATACGAATCGGAAGTGCGATGTGCGGACATGCTGCGGGCGCGTTCGATGTTCGAGATGCCATAAGAAGCGAGCTGTCCAAGCAAGGCATAGCTGCTAATGTGGACGATGTGGGCTGCCTTGGGCTCTGCTATGCGGAGCCTTTGGTTGATATCCTGAGACCGGGCAGCTCCCGCGTATTCTTTAATAATGTAACTCCTGACGAAGTGCCGAGCATCATCAAGTCCGTGCTGATTGACGGCAATCTTCCGTCCTCGAATGTGTTGGGGTATCTTGGAGATGTACCTGTGGAGGGTGCTGACGACCTCAATAACTTGCCGGGCATTAGAATGCAGCAAAGGATCGCTCTGCGAAACGCAGGCAATACAGCGCCCTCGGATGTGATGCAGTACGTAGCTAACGGCGGTTATGCGGGGCTGCACAAGGCGCTGTTTGAGATGCAGCCGGCGGAAGTCATTAAAGAAGTCATTGACTCCGGACTGCGCGGCAGGGGTGGGGCTGCATTTCCTACCGGCGTAAAGTGGAACTTTATGGTGCGCTCTGAACCGCCGAAGTATATTCTGTGCAACTGCGAAGAGGGCGACCCGGGCGCGTACAATGACAAGGGCATTCTGGAAAGCGACCCATACACACTTTTGGAAGGGATGTGCATCGCAGGATACGCGACGGGGGCAACAAACGGATTTGTGTTCATACGACACGGACACGAAGGACCAATTAGCCGAACTGAGAAAGCCATCGAGCAGGCATACGAGAACAACTTGCTAGGCGAGAACATATTAGGTTCGGCTTTTAGCTTCGACATCGAAGTTGCGCTGACCGGTGAATCTTATGTGGCGGGCGAGGAGACGGCGCTTATGGAGGCTATTGAGGGGCATCGGTCGCAGCCGCGTTACCGCCCTCCGTTCCCGGCGGCGTTTGGCGTATGGGGCAAGCCTAGCACGATAAACAATGTGAAGAGCCTCTCGTATGCTCCCGAAATCGTTTCCAAGGGCGCGGAGTGGTTCTCATCTATCGGAGTAAACCGCAGCACTGGCACGGCGATCGTGTGCCTGAACGGGAAAGTGAACTATCCGGGTCTGTATGAAGTGCCTATGGGATTGACTCTGGGACAGGTCATAAACGAGATTGGCGGCGGAGTTCCGAATGGTAAGAAGCTGAAGATGCTGCAAACGGGCGGTCCTCTTGGCGGTGTTTTGGGCTCAGACAGTCTTGGTGTGCATATTGACTTCGATGAGATGCGCGATGCAGGAGCGATATTCGGTTCCGGCGGAGTTATCGTGATTGACGAGGATACTTGTGCAGTGGACATCACGCGCAATCTTGTGGCTTTCACGCAGTATGAGTCTTGTGGAAAGTGTTTTCCATGCAGGCTTGGCATGGAGCAGCTTCTGGAGGTGGTTGACCGCGTGGCTCGTTTCGAGAGCCGGCCTCAGGACCTTGACTTAATGCGAAATATAGGCAGGACGATGGAGTCAAGTTCGTTGTGCGGACACGGCCAGTTGGGGTTTGGGCCGATACGCTCGGCGCTCCAGCATTTTGAAGGTGATTTCTTGGCGCACATCGAGCAGAAGCGCTGCCCGACAGGGAGCTGTCTGCGCCCGGCAATAGCGCCTAAGAACACTCGTCCCTACGCGATGAATGCGAGTATGCGATAACTGACGGAGTGCATATTTTTTCCGGATAACTTGCCGAACGAATTGGTTAGATACGGTTAGATACTTGGCAGTGGGTTAATTTGAACTTTCTACCGTAGCATTGACACCTGTATAATTCAAAACAATCCAAACTGTCTCATTATTAAATACTTGGGTGGAATTGTAAGAAAGTCAGTCGGAAAGGCTGCTGTTACGCTGGCAGCCTGCCGAATGGGGGAATGTAATGGCAGATGAAATCACTATAACTATCGACGGTGTTGAGGTGAAAACCACGCCCGATAAGATGGTAATTCAGGCGGCAGCCGATGCGGGCATATACATTCCTTACTTGTGCTATTACCCGGGCATGAAGCCCTTTGGCGCTTGCCGTATGTGTGTAGTTACTGCTGAGGCTCCCGGGCGCGACGGAGAATACAGGCCACTTCCGGGCAGTCCGGCGTCCTGTACTACACCGGTCATGGACGGGATGCGCGTAACGACTAACTCTGAAGATATAGTGCAGCTGCGGCGGGGCATCATGGATCTGCTTATATCCGAGCACCCGCATGGCTGTCTGACCTGTCATCGTATCGAGCTCTGCGGACCGTCAGACATTTGCCTTCGCCATGTTTCTGTCAACGACAGGTGTGTAACTTGCCCCAAGAATGAGCGGTGCGAACTTAAGGATACGGTGCGATTTCTTGAAATGGACATGGAATCGCCGCTGACATATAACAATCGCAACTTGCCGCTTGCCACCAGTGATCCATACTGGGAAATGGACATGAACCTGTGTATCGTCTGCGCGCGCTGTGTGCGTGTGTGCGATGAGGTGCGCGGGGACAGCGCACTGACGCTGTTAGAGCGATCTGACCGCGTGCTAATCGGCACTTCGCAGGGTACTTCACTTCTGGAATCGGGCTGCGAGTTTTGCGGTGCGTGCATTGATGTGTGCCCCACAGGCGCTCTGGTCGAACGCAAGTATAAGTGGGACAAAGCCGTCAACACCGTGAAGAGCATCTGCCCCCACTGCCCTGTGGGATGCCAGATGAATCTGGAAGTGGATAAGCGCAACCGCCTGATTCGACCGACTACGGATATTCATGCGCCGGCTAATAGGGGACAGGTGTGTTTCAAGGGCAAGTTCGGGTTGGACTTCGTGAATAACACAAGGCGTCGTTTGAAGAAGCCGTTAGTCAGACGCGGTGGTGAGTTGGTTGAAGCGTCTTGGCCGGATGCTCTGGACGCCGCAGCGAGCCGTCTTACAGGGCACAGCGGTGAAGAGTATGCGATTGTCGTATCGCCGCGCGGCACTAATGAGGACAATTACGTTGCGCAGAAGTTCGCGCGAGTGGTGATGCACAGCAATAGCGTGGATATTTCATCGAACCTTCGGCCTGAGTTAACTAATCCGCTTCAGGAAATGTTGGGAGTACCCGCAGCTACGAATTCTATATGGGAACTTGAGCAGTCGCGCGCGATACTGGTAGTCGGATCGAATATGACCGAGGAGCAGAATATCATCGCAGTGCCGATAAAGAGTGCGGTCAGGGAAGGCGCCGCTCTGATAGTTATAGATCAGCGCGAGACAGAGTTAGCGCGGTCGGCGAAGATGTGGCTGCGACCGCAACCCGGAAGCGAAACTATTCTCATAGGCGGTATGCTGCGCGTTATATTTGAAGAATCGCTTGAAGACCATGAGTTTATCAGGCAGTCGTGCGAGTCTGCCGATCAGCTGAAGAACAGTCTGTGGATGTTCGATATGCTCAAGGTGGAGCAGATGACCGGTCTGACGCAATCTGTGATTCGGGAAGCGGCTCGACTGTTCGCCGGCAGCAGACCCGGCGCCATTTTGTACGCGCTTGAGACGCTGGCGCCTTCGCTTCGAGAGGACTGTGTCCGGGCGTTGGTGAACCTTGCGCTGGTAACGGGCAACTTGGGTAAACCTTCTTCCGGGCTATATCCGCTGTTCTTGGGCGCAAACGAGCAAGGCTCTAAGGATGTTGGCTGCGCGCCGACGCATTTGCCCGGATACTGTGCATTGTCGGATGATGAAAATATAAAACTCATTGAACAGGCATGGGATACTGATTTGCCGACAGAAGCAGGCATTGGCATACGCGATCTGACGGAGTCTATTAAGAGCGAGCGCATTAAAGCGCTGCATCTGATAGGGGACAGCCCCAACTTCACAAATGGCGAGCTTGGCGACTTTGTGGAAGCTGCGAGCAAAGTGGAGTTTCTGCTTGTGCAGGACACATTCCATAACGAATTGACGGATATAGCGGATGTTGTATTGCCGTCTATGACGTTCGCGGATAGGGACGGCACATACACGAACATTGAGCGTCGCGTGCAGCTGCTTCGTACTGCGCTTGGTCCGAAGGGGGATGAGGATGCGGACTGGCGTATCTTATGCCAGATTGCTGGGCGCATGGGGGCGCAAGGGTTCGATTTCGATAGAACCGAGGCGGTGTTTAACGAATTCGCCAATCTATGGGAGCCTTATGGCGGGATTACATATAGCAGGCTTGAAACTAAGGCGCTTCAATGGCCCTGCGCCGCTACGGATATGGACGATACCTCTGTGCTCTATGCTGAAGAGGCGCATAACCCCAAAATAGCGCTTGCGCCGATGAGGTATGTCGAGCCGCCGAGGCACAAGGATGATGCGATGCCGTTCTTATTGGCGCACGGGCGTGTGCTTAATCAGCCGGAGCGGCAAATTGGCATCACGGAAACGCGAGGGCGAAACTACATAGAGCGCGAAGACGTTGTTGAGATTCATCCGGACGATGCGGCTGCTCTGGATATTGCAGAGGGCGAAGATGTTCGGGTGATGTATGACGGTGGCGAATTCTATGTGAAGGCAAGCATTACCGGAGCGCAGCGCGGAGTTCTTTTCATTACTACGCTCTTCGGGCAGATGATAACAGCGATTGAACGCGACAGGTCGCCTGATCCGATGCTAAAACTTGAAGGTCTGCCGTTGGCGCCTGCAAGCATAGTGAAAGCAGTCGTAGCGACTGCTGCGGATTAGGGACAGGAAAAAAGATTCAAAGGTTTTATGGATTAGGGAGCAGTCGGACGAATTTTGATCCCTGCTCAATCCATAAATTTCCTTTATAATAGAGTAATAGACACAAGGCTATTAGTGATATTAGAGAGGTCTTTCCGTTGACGACTGCAAGGCGAGCCCGCGTAAGGCCAAAGCTGGCTGAGACACGGATTTTAGAACGGCGTGAACTGACGCCGGATCACTGGCTGATGTGGATCGAGAAACCGGACGGTTTTACCTTCAAGCCGGGTCAGTATTGCACCATCGGCGCTGAAGGGATTGAACGAGCGTATTCTATCGCATCCGCACCGCACGAAGAGCGTTTGGAACTCTTCATGGAACTTGTGCCTTATGAAGAGGGCGGACATCTGACGCCGCTGCTGTATGCGCTTAAGTCCGGGGACAAGTTGACCATACGCCCTCGTGCGAAGGGGATATTCACATTCAATCCGAACTTTAAGAACCACGTGCTGGTTGCAACGGTTACCGGCGTCGTTCCGTATATAAGCTACATACGCGACTACCTGCATAAGGGACAGAGCGGACATCGCTTCTATGTACTGGAGGGCGCGAGTTACCATGACGAGTTTGGGTATGATGACGAACTGTCGCGGTACGCCGCTGAGTATCCTGACCTCATCAGTTTCGTTCCTACGATTAGCAGACCGGATGAGGCACACAATAGCTGCTGGGAGGGTGAAACGGGACGGGTTAATGCGATTGTGGAGGCGCAGGTGGAGCGGTTTGGGCTGAACCAAGAGGATACGCTCATTTACGCCTGTGGACATCCGGGTATGATTGAAGACGTGAAGGCGCGGATGATACCCAAGGGGTATTCAGTCGATGAAGAGCGTTTTTGGAAAGAGAGTTAGGGAATATCCTCACATAGTATGAGGGAATGCACAGGAGGAAGGCAGAATGAAGTCGGATCGGGCGCTTGTAGCGCATCTGATGCGGCGTGCGGGATTCGGGGCGACGCCTGCGGATCTTGACGCGCTGACGAGAGAGAAAACCTACGAAGAGATTGTGGACGGCCTTGTTAATCCGGAGCAGTTCCCGGCTATGGACGACAGCTTAATTGACCGCTATTATGGCGGCGAACCGGTAGCTGTGCATGTGGGCAAGTGGCTGTATCGTATGGTGAATACCCAGCGGCCTCTTGAAGAGAAGATGTCTCTGTTCCTGCATCACATATTCCCTGTTGCTTGGGGGAAGAGCGAGCATGGTCCTTCGCTTTATACGGAAATTGCGATGTTCCGCCGTGTTGGTCTGACAGATATGAAGACGATACTGCTGGAGCTTTCACGCGATCCTGCGATGCTTTTCTGGCTGGATAATAACGAAAACCACAAGGACGAAATCAACGAAAATTATGGCAGGGAACTGCTAGAGTTGTTCTCGATGGGCGTTGGGAACTACACGGAAGACGACATCAAGGCAGCTTCCAGGGCATTCACAGGCTGGACATTTAGACAGCCGCTGTCTCTGTATCCAAACGGGCACTACCCTGCCGAGTTCATGTTTATAGCAGACGATCATGACTATGGTGAAAAGGAATTTCTCGGAGAGACGGGCAATTTTGACGGCGATGACATCATAGACATTATCGTCAAACAGCCTGCGACTGCGCGTTTCATATCCCGCCACTTGTACAATTTCTTTGTTGAAGATGAGGTGCAGGTGCCTTCATGGGCAACCGAACCTCCGAAAGACGAGGCAGCGATACAGCAATTGAGCAGGGTGTTCCTGGAGACCGGCGGGCAGATGCGCGCAGTATTGAGCGAGCTGTTTAACTCGGACTTCTTTAAGAACGCAAGGCAGTTCAAGAAGGTGAAAAGCCCGACCGAGCTTGTCGCAGGCGTTTTGAAGCAGACCGGTGAGTTTAGCAGCCCAAAGCCGGGTATCTTCCATCTTGCCGTAACTACGCTAAACGGCTCACTGATTGAAGGTCCGCTGGCAATTATGGGGCAGCGGCTGATGAATCCGCCGACGGTTGAGGGCTGGCACACCGGGCACGAGTGGATAGACTCTGGCACACTCAGCGAGCGTGTGGGCTTTGTTGAAAGCCAGTTCGAGGACATTAAGAAGCCGGGCGTGGCAGACATGGTGCAGCGCATAGGCGATCTTGACGCAGAGCCGACAGAACTGGTTGAACGGTGCCTGAACATTCTGGGCGGCATCAGCGTGAGTGCGCCGACATATGCCTCTCTGGTGGACTACGCGCGTGAGTTGCGTGAAATTAAGGACGAGAATGATTCGGTTGGAGTGCATAATCTCTTGCAAATGACGGCTTCAACCGTTGATTATCAGTTCGCATAGTTTTTCTTGCATAGAATCGTCTCTAAGACAGGGCAATGGGGGACAAGATGAGCACCAAGAGTAGGGAGAAAACACTGGTCGTTGTGCAGCTCACCGGCGGCAACGATTTTATGAATACTATTGTGCCGTACAATAATCCGCACTACTACGACGCACGCAAAACGGTCGTCATGAAGCAGAATGAAGTGCTGCCAATCAATGACGAGCTGGCAATCAATCCGAACGCGTCTCCGTTCAAGCGCCTCTACGACGAAGGCAAGATGGCGATTATACAGGGTATCGGCTACCCGAACTCAAACCGATCGCACTTCCGGGGGATGGATATTTGGCACACTGCTGAGCCTGACAGGGTTGGCAATGAGGGCTGGCTTGGGCAGGCAGTGCGTGAACTAGACCCAAATGCAGAAAATGTTCTGACAGGCGTGAACATTGGTATGGGGCTGCCGCGAGCGATGGCGGTGAGCGGTGTTCCGGTAACGTCGATAGGCGATCTTGAAGGCTACGGCGTGATGACGAAAATAGAGCAGGATAAGCTGCGCGACAAAGCATTGGAAGCTTTCAAAGGTTTATACGGGCAGGCAATCGGGAGCGGCGCGGTCGCAGAGTATATCGGACAGACCGGCTTGGATGTGCTCAGAGGCGCTGATATGCTGGCAGACGTCGCAGATAATTACAGTTCTAGTGTGGAGTACGCTGATAACCAGATAGCTAAGAACATGCGCGATGTGGCGAGAGTGCATCTCTCCGACCTTGGTACGCGCATCTTCTATACATCGCATGGCGGCTATGACACGCATGCAAATGAGATGCCCTCCCATCCAAAGCTGATGAACGAACTTTCCGGAGCAATATCAGACTTTCTGGATGACCTTGAAGAGCATGGCGCCGCTGATGATGTTACGGTATTCGTGTTCACGGAGTTCGGCCGTAGGATGCGCGACAACGGCAGTGGAACTGACCATGGATCCGGCGGCGGCGCATATATCTTCGGCAAGAATATTAAGGGTGGTCTGTACAGCGAATATCCCTCGCTCAATCCGGCCGACTGGGAGCATGGCGAAGATTTGAAGCATACTATTGATTTCCGGGGCATCTATTCGACACTGCTGGAGCAGGTGTTGGATGTAGATGCGAAGCCGATCGTTAAAGGCGAGTACGAGCAGATACATCCGTTTGTGTAAGCGGGTAAGATTAAGCCTGACAAGTGTTATAAACGCTGTCGGGCTGTGGTATTCCGCCGACTAGCGGACTATAAACCGAATTCGCTAACCGCCTAACTTGCATGAGAGGTGTGATAATGACTAGGCCATGGGGGCTTCTGCGAGCGGGCTATCCATATCTTCGGACGCTGGGAATGCGCCGCGTTACGAACTTTCCTGCGGACATCGCGTTCTCTAAGGACGGAAACGCTTTGATACTAATGCGCTCCGAGGGCGGGTCGAGCATACGGATATGGCCTGTGGAAGATGCAGAGGTGTTCACAGACGACCTGAAAGGCATCGGAGGTTACGGCACGGGCGAAGGTCAGTTCGTTTGGCCTGTTCAGATTATCACTGATGAGGAAGGCAATATCTTCGTCAGTGATGAGGCGACGCACAAGATTTCGCGCTTCAACCCGGACGGCGAGTTCGTCGGGCGCTGGGGCACATACGGCGAAGGCGCCGGCGAGTTCGACGCTCCAAACGGAATTGCCTTCGATCTCGACGGAAATCTCGTAGTAGTGGATTCTAAGAACCACAGGATTCAGCGATACGCACCCGGCGGTGAATATTTGGGCGGGTTCGGCTCACACGGCAGTAGGCCCGGACAGTTCGATCTTCCGTGGGGCGTGCATGTGGATGAACTGGGCGACATATATGTGTCGGACTGGGGCAACAATCGCTTTCAGATATTCTCGTCCGATGGTGATTTGAAGCAGGTGATTGGCGAGTCTGGGACAGGGCCCGGGCAGTTCAACAGGCCGACAGGCGTTGCAGTTGACGCTCACGGGGACATGTATGTCGCGGACTGGGGAAATGATCGCGTGCAGATGTTCAATGCGGAAGGGCAGTACATCTGGAGCTTCTCCGGGGATGCCACGCTGTCAAGGGTGGCTCGCACTTATATGCTGACAAATGCGGTGCCTAATAGACTGCGTGAGATGGGCGACTTAGAGCAGGAGAAGTTGCTGCGCCGGCCGCGCTCAGTGAGGATAGATAGCGAGTTCCGTCTGTTCATTCCCGATTATGAGTCATACCGTGTGCAGGTGTACCAGAAAGAAGCTATCGAGCTGGATCGCACCCAGTACGCCGAGCCTCTGCGAAATGTTACGCTTGAAGTTACGTAGTCTTCGCGCTTACTTGTTTCAAGGCTATGAATAATTTGCAGCAGCAGGGTTTTCTAATCCTGTTGCTGTTTTTTCGTGAATGAGTGTGTCTGCGGCCGGATTTGAATCACGCCGTTTTCTATTTCTTGGCCGTAAATGTGTCGCGATGTGCTTTAACCGCAATGTCGGTCATCGTTAAAATGTGCATAAACCTGACGAAATTATAGTTTGCAGTGAAATGTAATGAGTACACCTGCACGACGACAGTATTTGAGCATCAAGCGGAAACATCAGGATGAGATTCTGCTGTTCCGTATGGGTGATTTTTACGAAACTTTCGATGATGATGCGCGTCTGCTCTCACGCGAGTTGGAGATTGCGCTGACTTCTCGCGGGTTTGGCAAGGGGCAGCGAGTGCCGCTTGCGGGTATTCCCTACCACTCTCTGGAATCGAGCCTGGCGCGACTGATAAAGAAAGGATATAAGGTCGCTATTTGTGAGCAGGTAGGAGATCCTGCTACATCCAAAGGCATAGTTGATCGAGAGGTTGTGCGGGTTGTTACGCCCGGCACAATCATAGAGGACGCGCTTCTGGAGAATAAGGCGAACAACTATCTGGCGGCTTTGGTGGTGGATGGTGATTCTGCCGGACTTTCGTGGGTTGATATTACGACCAGTGAGTTTGCTACTTCACAGATTTCGCTGTCGCATCTTACCCTTGAGTTTGCGCGGTTAATGCCGTCAGAGGTACTTGTGCCCGAGGGGCAGGTCGATGTTGAGATATATGACGATGTGATGTTGACGCCCTTCGCAGCGGATGCGTTTCAGGCGGATTGGGCGCGGGAGTGCTTGTTGAGGCACTTCGGAGTGTCTTCTTTGGAGAGCTTCGGGTGCGAGGGAAAGACACTCGCGGTTCAAGCCGCCGGCGCTGTTATCGACTATTTGGAGCGCACACAGCGCGGCGCAGTCCAGCAGATTACCACCCTGTACACCCACTCAATTGCAGACTACATGGTGCTGGACGCGCAAACGCGCCGTAACTTGGAACTCTATGAGGGAGGGCGTTGGGGCGCAGTGAACGCCTCTCTGCTTTCAGTTTTGGATATTACCAAAACTTCTATGGGCGGTCGGATGCTGCGACGCTGGCTTGGACAGCCGCTGCTTGACGTGGAGCGTCTTATACGGCGGCAGGATGCGGTACAGTGGCTTCATAGAAGCGCTCTGCGTCGTGAGCGTGTGGTAATGCTCCTTGAAGAAGTATCGGATATTGAGCGGCTGATGAACAGAATTCGCACTTCTAATGCTACGCCTCGCGATGTGGTGAACCTTGCCGTTAGCCTTGAGGCGGCGCCCAAGATCAAAGCGATACTTTGCGAGGATGAGGACTCTGATAAAGTCGAATGGCTGTCCGGCAGAATTGCCGATAACGCGGAGATTGTCGAACTGGTGAGGCGCGCAATATCAGATGAGCCGCCGCTGAGTGTAGGCGACGGTGATGTGATACGCAAGGGGTTCTCACCCGATTTGGACGAGATTAGAGATGCATCGCGCGACGCACAGGGTTACATCGCGCGACTGGAACAGAAAGAACGAGAGCGCACTGGCATTAAGTCCCTGAAGGTGGGGTATAACAGGGTTTTCGGCTACTACATAGAGGTCAGGAAATCCAGCCTTGCGCAAGTCCCGGATGACTATGTTCGCCGCCAGACATTGGTTGGGGGCGAGCGGTTCATTACTCCGGAGATGAAGGAGTACGAATCGCTCATCTTGAACGCACAGGAGCGTATCAGCGAATTGGAGGGAGCGCTGTTTCGGCAGGTGTGCCAGCAAATTGCGGGTTATGCCGAACCTGTGCTGAAAACGGCGCGCGCCATTGCCAATATAGATGTGTTCGCATCTCTGGCGGATGTGGCATCGCGTTACGGATACGTGCGGCCGAAAATCGACGACGGTGATGCTGTGATGATAAAACAGGGACGGCATCCGGTTGTGGAGCGCATGCTTCCTGCGGGAGACTTTGTTGCCAATGATGTTACGCTGTCGTGCGATGGAGAGCAGCTCATCATACTGACCGGTCCTAATATGGCGGGTAAATCAACTTATATTCGCCAGGTCGCAGTGATAGTGCTTATGGCGCAGATTGGGAGTTTCGTTCCCGCAGAGTCGGCTCGGATTGGAATATGCGACAGGATATTCACACGCGTGGGGTTACAGGACGACCTTGCGATGGGTCAGTCAACATTTATGGTTGAGATGGTAGAGACTGCGGCTATTTTGAATCATGCGACGCCCCGATCACTAATTATCCTTGACGAGATTGGGCGCGGCACCAGCACATACGACGGGCTTGCGCTTGCTCGCGCGGTTGCAGAACACATCCATAACCATCCGCGACTTGGCTGCAAGACGTTATTCGCCACGCACTATCATGAGCTGATACAACTTGCTGATGCGCTTCCTCGCGCGTTCAACTACAATGTGTCTGTCTCGGAGGACAAGGGACAGGTTGTGTTCCTGCGGAATATCGTGCCGGGCGGAGCGGACAGGAGCTACGGTGTGCATGTGGCGCGGCTGGCGGGGATGCCGGTAAGCGTGGTCAATCGGGCTTGGGATGTGCTTGCGAAGCTTGAAAACAACGCCCATGCGAAGGGTACTTCCCCGCGTCGCAGGAACAGCAGACAGCCGCCCCAGCAGATGCCGCTGATAGACTTCAAGTCTCCTGTTGTGGATGAACTGCTTGTGTTGGATGTCTCATCCATGACGCCGCTTGATGCCATCAACAAGCTCTACGAGCTGCAGGTGCAGGCGCAGCAGCAATAGGCTGTAAATGTTCAGTTGACTCTATGAATATGCGTATATGCCCTAATCGGTTCAATTGTGCTTGCGCCCATAGCCCTGTGTAACTTCGGGCTTTTAGCAGGTTATGAAGCAATAACATCACGAAAAATAATACTATCTATTACAAACATTATATAGATATTGCAACAATAGTGTATTATTGTTTGTTATGCGACGGTTGTATTGAATAATGTGATGTAATGCAGTGATTTTGATTGCCAAGAGCAAAATGCTCTGGTTGTAAGGGATTGAATCAGAGTTCCACTGAGTAGAAAGGATGGAAATAGCGAAATGGTAGAGTTCAAAGCATGTCCCAGGTGCACTGGAGACTTGAAGCTGACGAGGGACATGTACGGCGATTACAGAGAGTGTCTCCAGTGCGGCTATACTAAGGACATCCTGCCCGAGCCGAAGAAGACCTTTGACTGGGCGAAGACGCGCGGCAAGCCTGGACGCAGGCGCAAGAGCAAGACTAAGGTTGCCGCATAATAGCACTGCACCTGCTGCCGCAGGGATGAATGAACTGACATCCTGCGGCACGCTTCTTCTTTATACCTCCCGTTAGACTAATGGACGAGCGTTCCATGAACTTTCTTCTAAATGAGTCTTGCCTAATTGCTCGCCTGTAAAACTTTGCATTGTGGGGCTTGTGTGCCTTTATCCTTTTGACTACATCTGATAGTCTTGCTTGCAGGGTTTGGTCTTATCGCCTGCTGACTATTAGTTCAAGATTATTTATTGCAAGTTAGAGTCGTAAGTTGAAAGTTACGGTAAAAGTACCTGCAACAACCGCCAATATGGGGCCTGGCTTTGACTGCCTCGGAATGGCTCTGGACATCTGGAATACCATCTCTGTTGATACCGATGCCGAAGGGTTCGTAATCAGGGGTGAGGGCAGGGACAATCTTCCTGCGGGCGACGAAAATCTGGTTTACAGATGCTTTCGAACAGTGTTTGAAGGTATTGGCGTGCCGGTGCCTGCTGTGCGGATTTACTGCGAAAACGATATACCTCTTGGTCGCGGACTTGGGAGCAGCGCGGCTGCCGTTGCGGGCGGATTGTTGGCAGGCAGCAGGGTGAGCGGCGCGAATATATCACGTGAGCGGATATTGGAGCTTGCGGCTGAGATAGAGGGGCATCCGGACAATGCAGCGGCGGCTGTTATGGGAGGCTGTCGTATCGTTGTCAGTGACGGGGATAAGCTTCTGACTGATTCGGTATCGATCCCCGATGAGTTGAAGGCGGTGCTGTTTATTCCGGATGTTTCAATGCCTACTGATGAGGCGCGGGGATTGTTGCCTCAGATTGTTGACAGACGGGACGCTGTGTTTAATATAGGCAGGACGGCGCTGCTAGTGAATGCGTTCGCAAGCGGTAATCTAGAGCGTCTTGGAGTTGCGACGGAAGATGTGCTGCATCAGCCGGCGCGGCAGAAGATATTCTTTCCGATGAAAAACATATTCCGCGCTGCGATGTCGGCAGGCGCGCTTGGTGTGTTCCTGTCCGGCGCAGGTTCCAGTGTTCTGGCGCTTACGCGTGATCGTGAATATACCATCGGGTACGAGATGGCCGACGCCGCTATGAAGTCCGGAGTAGAAGGAGCAATCAAGGTTACGAAGCCCACAGCGCTAGGGGCGCACGTGGTGGAAAGCTAGGCGTGTGTTGCCTATTTCATTTAGCCGTGCCTAGTTAGTGCGTCAGGGGTATGGATATGGTGCAAGTCAGGACGAAAGCGAAATTAACTTATGACGATTATGCGAACACGCCGGACGATGAGCGGTATCAGCTTATCGATGGAGAGTTGATTTTGTCACCGGCGCCTTATGTAATACACCAGTGGGTTAGCAAGGGATTGTATGCACTGATGTTACCGGCAGAGAGGATGGGTCTGGGTTGGGTTTATTTTGCGCCCGTTGATGTGGTTCTGAGTAATCATGATGTGGTGCAGCCGGATTTGCTGTTCATCTCCAAGGAGCGTGCTGAGATATTCACTGCGGCGAATGTGCAGGGCGCGCCGGACCTTGTGGTGGAGATACTGTCGCCGTCCACATCGAGGCTTGACTGGACGCGTAAGCGAGATTTGTATGCGCGGCATGGGGTCAAAGAGATGTGGCTGGTGGATCCCGAAGAGCGCAAGTTGTGGGCGCTTCTGCTTCGAGATGGGGAATTACAGATTGCAGGCGAGTACAGGGAAGGGCAGAGTTTTAGCTCAGACACCTTGGGTGGATTGAAGATTGATTTGGGTGAGGTTTTTGAGCAGGGGCGATAGCCTACCGAGTCGAATCAATACAACTGACTTAATTAATATACCTTAACTGAAAAACTACTATGCTTATTGTTCAGAAATACGGCGGAAGCTCACTGGCGGACGCTGACAAAATACGGAATGTAGCGGAGCGCATAGCGCGCGCCAGAGACGCGGGTAACAGCGTTATAGCTGTAGTGTCTGCTATGGGCGATACTACGGACGATCTTATTGATTTGGCGAATCAGGTTTCGGAGCGTCCGGACGCGCGCGAACTGGATGTGCTGCTTTCTACCGGCGAACTTGTATCCTGCACGCTGATGGCTATGGCGCTGCGCACGATGGGGTATGCGTCGGTAAGTCTAAGCGGGGCGCAGGCGGGCATACGGACGGATTCCAGCTACGGCAGGGCGCGCATTGCGGGGGTTTCGCCGGAACGCATTATCAACGAAGTCGGCAAAGGGAACATCGTCATAGTGGCGGGTTTTCAGGGTATTACCGAAGATATGGACATCACGACCCTGGGGCGCGGCGGTTCTGACACGACTGCGGTTGCAATCGCCGCGGGTGTAGAGGCAGACCGCTGCGAAGTTTATACGGATGTGGAAGGCATCTATACGGCAGATCCGCGCATTGTGCCAAATGCTCGCAAGCTGGATGAGGTCGGCTTTGATGAGATGCTAGAACTTGCCAGCTACGGGGCTAAGATGAACCCGCGCTCTATCGAAATGGGAATGCACTATAATGTGCCCATACTCGTGGCATCGAGCTTCAAGGATGCGAAGGGCACTCTGATTCACGGAGACATCGATATGAACAGCAATGTGGGCGAGATCCGCAACCGCGTCAGGGGTATTGCAACAGACACTAATGTCGCGAAAATTACGGTGCTTGGGGTGATGGATAGGCCGGGGATAGCGGCAAGCCTGTTCGAGCCGCTTGCCCAAGCGGATATTAGCGTGGATGTCATCGTACAGAATGCTAGTGTGGATGGCACGACTGATATGACCTTTACTGTTACGCGTACTGATCTTGCACGCGCGCTTGAAGTCGTGCAGCCTGTTGTGGTGGAACTGGGCAGCCGCGGCACGGTCAGCGATGAGAGCCTTGCTAAGCTCAGCATAGTTGGCTCCGGGATGCAGGATGCGCCGGGCTATGCATCGCAGATGTTCCGTGCACTTGCCGATAGGAACATAAACATTGACGCAATTACCACTTCCGAGATTCGGATTACCTGCCTTATCAGCGAATCGCAGATTGCAGATGCCGCTTGTGCTCTTCACGAGGCATTTCGTTTGGATGTTATTCAAGAATAGTCGCTTCTAATTTCAAGGTGAGTTCGCCGCAGCGCACTCTGATACATGGCGATGGCGGTTGAATGACGCTATGCCCGCTCCCTATTTATCAGTCATCATTCCTGCCTACAACGAATCAGGGCGAATAGTCGCCGCGCTGGAGGCATTGTCCCAATATCTCCATGCACAGTCATACTCATGGGAAGTTATTGTTGTTGATGACGGCAGCGATGATGCGACTGCGGCAATCGTAGAAGAGTGGTCGTCAGGGAAGCACGGCTTCAGATTGGAACGCATACAGCACGGCGGCAAGGGGGCGGCGGTCAGGCACGGAATGCTGGCTGCGAACGGCAGATACCGATTCATGTGCGATTCTGATCTGGCTATGCCTATAAATCACCTCGCTGATTTCATAAAACACATGTCGGACGGGAACGACATTGTTATCGGTTCGCGTCAGATAGACGGTGCGAACCGATACAACGAATCTCTGTTTCGGCATATGCTTGGCAGGGCGTTCAATAAGTTAGTGCAAATGACGGCGGTGAGAGGAGTTCAGGATACGCAGTGCGGCTTCAAATGTTTTAGCGCAGATGCAGCTGACGAATTGTTCAGGATGCAAAGGACTACCGGATGGGGTTTCGATGTGGAACTGCTGTATCTGGCGCGCCGACGCGGGATGCGTGTGTTGGAGATTCCGATTGACTGGCGACACGATTCGGACAGCAGGCTTAACACCGCATCCGCCGGGCTGCCTATGCTGCTCGATGTTCTGGCGGTGCGATGGCGCGGTATGCGCGGAGAATACTCGTTCCAAGGCACGAACAATTCTGCTCTAAAGGATTTAGATTCATCCACCCGGCCTGATAATGAACCTGAGCCATACACTCGCGCTGGGAATGCTTGTGCTTCTGCTGTAGTAGTTCCGACATATAACGAAGCTGACAACTTGCCTTTACTGGCAGAGCGCCTTTTTTCGCTGGATGTCCCGGATTTACGGCTCATAATTGTGGACGACAGCTCGCCGGACGGAACGGCCGAAGTGGCGCGCAGCCTCAGCGAACGATACGGCTGTCGTCTTGACGTAATAGAGCGGCCTGCTAAGAGCGGGCTTGGAACAGCGTACAAAGATGGATTCAGGCATGCAATCGAGCAGGGCGCTGATTATGTTTTCCAAATGGACGCAGACTTGTCCCATGCTCCTGAATATATCCCGGAGTTCCTGAAAGCGTTGGAGCGTGCGGATGTAGTTGTCGGCTCGCGCTATACACAAGGCGGCGGTGTGGACAAGGAATGGCGCTTTCGCAGGCACATGCTAAGCGCACTCGCCAACTATGGGATTCGTGCCGTAGTTGGACTGAAGGTGAAGGATTCAACCACGGGCTTCAAGGGATTTAGAGCGGACGCGCTAGGATCCATCAAGTTTGATGAGTTTCGCTGCAAAGGCTTCGGCTTTCAAAGCGAAGTGGCGTATGCTTGTCAGCAAAGAGGATACCGAATTTTGGAATATCCGATTATATTCTATGACCGCGCACACGGGGAATCTAAGCTGTCGTTGGGCATAATTCTGGAGGCGTTGTGGCGTCTTTTCTTACTGCGATGGAGAAAAACAATATCTTGAAAACCCTTTAATTCTTCTGTAATAGTATTTCTAATATTCTTAGTTGCCTAATTTATAGCAATTAGGCACCTGAACCTGAATATCATTTGCAACGATAGGGTAAGCTAAAATGCAGACAATGACTGAAAGAAACAAGGAAAAAGTTAGGCGGGATCGCGCCAGAAAAGCAGTGGCATTGGCTATGGCAAACCACTGGGATGATGCGGTTATTGTGAATCGCGCAATACTGAGGGATTTCCCGGCAGATTTGGAGGCACATAATAGGCTAGGCAAAGCCCTCAGCGAACTTGGGCGCAACCGTGAAGCAAGAGAGGCTTTTCAAAGGGCATTGGAAATCTCTCCAAACAACGGTATTGCCCGCAAAAACTTGGACCGGCTGACTAGCCTTGGAGATCAGGATGCTGCGCCGCACTCACAAGGCAGCGTGGAAGCGGTGCCGCGCGTGTTCATAGAGGAGAGCGGCAAGACTGCTACTACTTCTCTGGTGAATCTTGCGCCGCCCAATACCCTGTTGAAGCTTGCGCCCGGACACCGTGTTAATCTTGAGATTGAGAACAGGCGCATCAAAGTGTTGAATAGCAGCGGCGAGTACGTCGGCAGCGTAGAACCGAAACTCGCAGCGCGTCTGCTCCGCCTGATTCGAGGCGGTAACCAGTATAAGGCAACCGTTACCAGCGCGGGCATGCGGGATCTGACAATAATCATACATGAGACTTACAAGCATCCGTCACAGGCAGGAATACGATCGTTCCTTTCCCGTGGAGGCGCAGATTACCGCATGTACCTGTCGGGCAGTGTGCTTGACTATGAAGAAGATGCTCCGGATGTGAGTGCGCTAGGCGAGCGGCTTATCAAGGACTGGTCTGATGATGACACAGAGCCGGGGGATGATGACGCGTTCGCTCCTGTGGTACATCGCATCATTAATTCCAGCAGAAGTGATGACGATATACCGGACGACGAATTCTAGGAACCGGAAGCCGCGGTGATGGCATCCTGCTGGATGACTGTAAGCTGCCGTATTCCGCGTTCGGCGATTAGAAGCACTTTTTCGAGGGCGTCTCTTGAGTATGGGACGCCCTCTGCGGTTCCTTGCACCTCGACAAAATCTCCGTCTGCGGTCATAACGATGTTGAAGTCCGCTTCTGCGCTTGAGTCTTCCTCGTAACAGAGGTCTAGCAGCGCTTCACCGTTTATAATGCCCACGCTCGTTGCTGCAACTGCGTGCGTTATTGGTATATTGAGCAGCCGTCCTTCTCCGATTAACTTAGCAAATGCTTGGTGCAGCGCGACATACCCACCGGTAATAGCAGCCGTGCGCGTTCCGGCATCCGCTTGCAGCACGTCGCAGTCCACGGTGAATGTGCGCTCGCCAATAGCCTCTAAGTCAACTGCTGCGCGCAGCGAGCGCCCTACTAATCTCTGAATCTCCTGAGTGCGACCGCGCGGCGTGCGCTCTCGGGGTGTGCGGCCCGGGGTGGCGCTCGGAAGCATCGCATATTCTGCCGTTACCCAGCCCTTCCCTGAGCCTTTCAGGAAAGGGGGAACCTTCTCTTTAACGCTTACGGCGCAGAGAACACGGGTAAGCCCGGTTTCGATTAGGACGCTGCCCTGTGAGAATGTCTGAACACCGCAGGTTATTCTTGTGGGGCGCAGTTCGTCGTTAGCGCGGCCGTCCGGTCTTGTCATATTGTCTGCTCTTTAATGAGTTTGAGGATGAACGCTGTCTATTTTCAGAATGCGTTTACTCCAATCGAGCCATTCCATTGTGTCAACTTTAATGAAGTGGAAGCCTGCTTTGACTGCGAAGAACTCATCGATTTCCGTGTCGCCGATGTGTATGTAGGAATCGGCATTGAAGCGCGCCTTCACATCATCGAGGTTTTGTTTGAGGACGGTGAAGTCCACAGACACGTCGTGTTCACGCCAGATCCGCTCTTGGTAGCTGATGGGGCGGTCGGAGCAGCTCCCGATGATACATCCGCTTCTCTGGACGGCTCTCACGAAATCGATAGTGATGCAGCCGCTCGGTTCGCCGAATTCGAGCGTGCCGTCTATATCGAAGCTAATCAGTTGCAGCAATGTATTTTCCGTTTTGGCAGCAGGATGTACTGGTTCTCAGTGGGGTTAGTTGTTGCGGTGGGCATAGATTTGCTTGGCGCGGTCGATGGCGCGAACTCTGCCGCTAACTAACGTATCCTGATGCGCGATTGCCCAGTCCTGTGAAGCCTTGGTTGCCAGTGCGGAGCCTTGGAAGTGGGGCATGACATACCGCGCGAGCAGCTCGTAGCTGTGCAGCATGCGGTCTCGCGGCGCCCAGTCGACTGTCTGCACCATAAAGCCGCCGAAGCCGCCGCTCAGTTCGTCAAGCCTGTGGATTGCCTCGATGCAGTCGTCCGGCGTGCCGATAATCCACGCGCCGGTGTCTGCCATGTAATCTATAATCTTATCCACAGGTCCGTCGAAGTCTGATTTACGTCCGTTAGTGCCTTCGGTGTACTCGCGGAGGAAATAGCCTGCGCCCATGCGCGCTTCGTCTCTGGCTTGCTGGCGCGTTTCTGCGAGGTGCACAGGGACGACTAGCCTCCATTCGTTGCGGTCAACTGTTTGGCTGTGTTCTGCCGCCGATTCTTCTGCTATCGTCCATAGGTCGCTTAGATTGCCCCTATCGCTGGTTGTGGGGTCTCGTGGCACTGTGATAGTTAGGACGGACGCGCCGTACTTGCCGGCAAGGGCGACACCGGACGGGGACTGAATGGACGCCACCGCGATAGGCATGTGCGGACGCTGGAATGGGCGAATCTGGAGCATTGCTTCATTCAGTTCGAACCAGTCGCTCTTGTAAGTGATGGGTTCGGTCTCCGTGAATAGGCGCAGCACGATGCCAAACGCCTCATCCATCTTCTCGCGCTGTGTGGTCGGCTCTATGCCCATCATATAAGCGTCGCCCGGCAGCGCTCCGGGACCTACGCCGAACATCACGCGCCCATGGCTCATGTGGTCGATCTGTACCATGCGGTTGGCGACATTAAAAGGATGGTGGTAGGGAAGGCTGACTACGCCGGTGCCAAGTTTGATGTGCTTCGTGCGATCGGCTGCGACTGCCATGAATATCTCAGGCGAGGAGATAATCTCCCAGCCGGAGCTGTGATGCTCGCCGATCCATGCTTCGTCGTATCCAAGGTAGTCGAGCCACTGGATAAGCTCTAGGTCGCGGTCGATGGCGAGGGTCGGGTTCTCGCCGACGCGGTGGAAGGGACCTAAAAATATGCCGAACTTCATACGGTCGGGCAGCGCCATGGTGATGTCCTTTCGTGCATTATGCTGTTGCAGGTCGTAGGTTTGAGGGAATTATAGTCTGTGATTGGTGCATCGGCAAACATAAGCGTCTTGATATATTAGTATAATGTAACGATGGAATAATTATCAGATATGATGATGGAAGGGTACATAACATTGTTTGACACGAGTTCTGCGCAGGGCTAGAATGCGCGCTATTATGGGTTTGGAGGAGAGTTGTTATGTCGCTGCTATTCGTCGAGGCTTTCGGGAAGCTCATCCCAGACGAGAACCTCGGCGGAGTCGTGTCGGACGAAGAGGATCTATACAGCGTTTTCAGAGCGCGCAGCACATTGATGGGTTGGTACGCAGAACCTGACACCCGAGCGCTGCTATGGGCTATGCACGAGGCGGAACTAACCCCTGATGATGATACAGACCGGATCGGATTTGTGCAGGTTGGACTGGATGTTGGTGACTTCGAGCTAGCCAAACCGCCGTCTGTGCCTCTTTCTGGTTATGCACCGCTCCCGGTACGCCAGCGCTCCGTCGAACCGTCCCTTGTGCTGCCGGCATTGATTCAGTGTTTTGATGATGCGCTCCGCCGTTTTGGGACAGTGGAGATTTCTGGGTTCCAGGTGTCAGCAAACCGCTTGGAGTCTAGGATGCCTACCACGCGATCTTATGACAATCTTCCTCATGGGATGTCCAACTGGTTTAACACTACGCGGACGGGAATAGCAGCTGCACATATCGCGTTCGACGAGGATTTCCTTTGGTGGCAGGATGCTGATAGATTGGCAAACGATCTGCGGTGGCGCGGTCCCGCATCGTTCGAGTTTGGGCCGGTGGTAGCCCTGCCTGATCAGCACGCCGTTAAAGCGGGCGTCTATACACCGATAAGCTGCGTTTCTGCTGCACACTCAGGCCTCGGCATATCGGTTACGCTGCCCGAATGGACGGCGACCGCCGTAGGGTCGGCGCTCGCAATCGTCATCGACGCAGCTCGCGCTAATGCGCCGGAAAATCTCAGCAGTTTTACAGTCCGAATAACACGAGTTCGATGATGCTGCAGGATCAAGCAGCAATAACGGGGAGCCGCAACCCAGCGGAAACATAAGCAAGTCTGCTGCCTTATCGTCCCTGTCTTATCAGCGAGCTTCGGCTGGCTCAGGTGCTGCTCTTACAGCGCCCTTATTCTGCGAAGTGTGGCATCACCTCTTCTGCGAAGAGACGCATCGCCGTTTTCACTTTGTCGCGGGGCATGCCTCCGAAGGCGAAGTTGCAGCCGAAATACTCGATTCCCTGTGTTTGCAGCGCTTTTATCTTCTCAACGCACTGCGCGGGTGTGCCGATGATGGATCGGTGTTCAGCCACATGGTCGAAGGTCAGGGACGACTCGCCGCGTGTCCTGCGCCATGCGTCGATGCTGTGTGAGGCTTCGCTTGCGCCGTTGAGCGTGCCGCGCCATTGCAGCATGTCTATGACCCATCCGAGCGCTTTATGTGTGTCTTGGCGCGCCTGTTCCTCGCTTTCTGCGAGGTAGCAGTATCGGAAGAACGGAATGTCGGCGGCGGTTATGTTATGGCCGGATTCGGCAGACATCGTTTCGTAGCGGCGGCAAAGCTCCAAAGCCGGTTCGGTGTCCACCGTCAAGCCTATCATGGTTGGAAAGCCGTTCGACACGGCGAATTCCAAAGTCGCCGGAGTGCGCGTTGCGGCAATGTATATGGGCGGGTGGGGGAGTTGTACGGGCTGGGGGACTAGGTTTGCCTGCTGCACGCCGTAGAACTTACCCTTGTGGGTGTATTCCGGCGTGGTCCACATGCCGCGAATCATTCGCACCGATTCTTGGAAACTCGCCTGTGTGTCGCTGTGGTCAACGCCATAGGGTGTGAATTCGCTCTTGGATGCGCCGCGCCCGAAGCCGACATCTAATCTCCCGTTGCTGATTAGGTCGAGAGTTGCCGTGTCTTCAGCTAGGCGGATGGGGTTGTGCAGCGGCGGTACAAGCACGGCGGTGCCGAGACGAATCTTATTCGTGCGGGCAGCAATCGCGCTGGCGAATACGAGCGCGGACGAGCCTATGCCGTAGCGTGTGAAGTGATGCTCTGCCAACCAGGCGCTGTGGAACCCAAGTTCTTCGCCGAGAGCCACTTCGTCTATGGTCTGATCAACTATGCCGCGCGCGTTCGTGCCTTCTGGCCAGGGTAAGTGGGTGATGAGAGCGAATTTCATGGTTTGCTCTTTCGTGATGCTGCTTTGCGTCTGTGATACGCTTGGTTATTTCATTAAATCGGGGCGCTGTTATATATCATTACCGAATAGGTTCATCGAAGTGTGTGTTCGATAGAGAGAAATTGTCAATTTACACAACTCAGTCGGTATTATATCATCGTGCTGTTTAACCGGGGTAATCAGCTTGAGGCTACAGAAGGCACTTTCATGAGACTCGTCAGATTTGCGGCTGCGTTTGTAATCTACACTGTGGTCGATGTGGTATGGAACATCCTCCCTTTCGTGCAGAGCATGTACGAAAGCCTGCATGCAGCCAGCGGCAACGACCGGAGCATCTACGGTAAGCAGATTGAAACATGGGGAGGCATGGAAATGCTCTCTTTGCTGATATTTTTTCTGCTGATAGCGTTGGCGAACAGCCATTTGGTAATCGAACCTGCTGTCAGGGAGGGTAGTGTTCGCAAAGCGGTGATAGGCGGTTTTGTGCTGGGCTGCGGCGCTTACGCGACATACATAGTGCCGACATTCGTAGCTACAGCCAATTGGCCCGTTGTGCTAGTTCCCATAGACATCATTATCGGAGGGACGCTAAGCCTAATAACATCAACCGCCGTTGTTGCTTTGTCTCTGCGATTGATGAATAAGTCCTAGCATTTTGCGCGATGCTGATGGTAGATCGCAGATACGGACGATATATTGGTAATGGGTATGTCGTTTTGACGCAGCGACATAGAGGCTCTTACAATTAACGGGTAGATAGAGCAGAAGCAAGAAAGACTGGTGAATGTGAAACTATGGCCGATGCCGTGTATGACAGCGTTTTGGATAACGAGGCTCTGTTGGAGATTTACGCCAAGATGGTGCTGTCCCGAACGCTAGACGAGCGTATCTGGATGCTGAACCGCCAAGGCAAGGCGGCAATCGTAGCGTCTTCACAGGGCCACGAAGCCGCTCAGATTGGAAGCGTGTATGCGCTGCGTAGGGGTGTGGACTATTTCTACATCTACTACCGTGACCTTGCCGTGATGCTGACGCTGGGTATGACGCCTCGCGAAATTATGCTGGGCTTCACTGCGAAGGTTGACGAGCCGCTCAGCGGGGCACGGCAATTTCCTACCCATGGCGCATATCCCGAACTCGGGCTTATCAATCTGTCAAATGTAATTTCCACGCAGCTTCCGCAGGCGGTTGGCGCTGCGCTTGCATTAAGGATGCGCCGTAAGGATGCGATTGTAATAGTGTATTTTGGGGATGGCGCATCTAGTTTCGGAGATGCGCACGAGGCTATGAACTTCGCGGCGATACATCATCTTCCGGTGATATTTCTGTGTGAGAATAACAAGTACGCGACTTCGGTGCCGCAGCGCCGTCAAATGGCGGTTGACAGCGTCGCGAGCCGGGCTGAGGGTTACGGAATGCCCGGCATTTCCGTTGACGGCTGCGATGTCGTTGCTGTGTACGAAGCCGTATCTGAGGCGGCTGCGCGCGCGCGCAGAGGAGAGGGACCTACGCTCATTGAAGCGCAAGTTGAACGATATTTACCGCATACCAGCGACGATGATGATACTCGATACAGACCGCGTGAGGAGATCGAAGAAGCGCGGCTGCGCGATCCGTTGAAGCTGCTTATGGATCGGCTAAAATCCATGCGAATTCTGGACAACGCTACCGATGAGCGAATTTATGCAGAGGCGCGTGCGGAAGTGGATGCAGTTACAGACGCCGTCGAAGCGGCAGAGTATCCGAAAACCGACGGCTTCTATGAGCATGTCTATGCGAGTTGATCGGCTCGACACGATGGCAAAGCCCGCACTCGGTATTCACGCCTATGCCGGTTAGCAAATTGGAAAGGAAAAAATCTGTGGCAGTGATGAATGTATTGGAAGCGGTGCGCGATGCGATGCGCGAAGAGATGCTGCGGGATGAGCGTGTGTTCGTGCTGGGCGAAGATGTGGGTGTGCGCGGCGGCGTGTTCCTCGCCACCGATGGCTTCGTTGACCAGTTCGGCGAAGAGCGTGTGATAGACACGCCCATCGCTGAGTCTTCAATCGCGGGTATGGCTCTGGGGGCGGCGATGAGCGGAATGCGCCCTATTGCAGAGATACAGTTCGCCGATTTCATTTGGCCTGTGTTTAATCAGATTGTCGGCGAGGCAGCGCGGGCACGCTATGGCAGCAACGGAAAATTGAATGTGCCCCTGGTGCTGCGTGCGCCGGAAGGGGGCGGAGTACGCGGTGCGTTGTATCACTCACAGTCTGCTGAGGCGTACTTCTGTCACGCGCCCGGTTTGAAGGTGATTACACCCTCAACGCCTTATGATGCCAAAGGATTGCTCAAGAGCGCGATTCGAGATGACGACCCTGTGATATTTCTTGAACACAAGCGCACATACAGACTTGTGCGCGGTGATGTCCCGGACAGCGAATACACCTTGCCCATTGGCAAAGCGGATGTGAAGCAAGCTGGAGATGATGTATCTGTGTTCACTTATGGGCTTATGGTGCATCACTGTATCGAAGCGGCGCAAATCCTCGAGAGTGAGGGCATCAGCGTAGAAGTTGTTGACCTGCGTACTCTGCGCCCTTTGGATACGGAGGCGATATTGGAATCTGCACAAAAGACAGGCAAAGTTTTGATTGTGCATGAAGATAACAAGGTCGGTGGAATTGGGGGTGAGGTAGCCGCCATGATAGCTGAGGACGCTTTCGAATATCTGGATGCGCCCGTTCGACGGCTCGCGGGACCGGAAGTGCCTGCAATGCCATTTAGCCCGCCTCTTGAAGCGCTGTATATGCTCGACACTGCGAAAATTGCGGATAACATTCGCAATTTGGCTGGGCGGCAGTGAGTTATCGGTAATCGATGTTTAGCGGTGTCCTGGAAATGTCAGTAAGGTGAAGTAAGAAGTAATCTGTGGGCTGGCAATTCTGAATTTGGCGCTGGCAATCCCAAAACCCCAAGGTGACCCCAAGGTGAATTGATGATAATAGAGCTGCCTCAAGTTGGAGAATCCGTTACAGAGGGCACAATAGTCCAATGGCTGAAGAAAGTGGGCGACCGCGTCGATAGATATGATGCCCTGGTGGAGGTTCTCACTGACAAGGTGAGCATGGAAGTGCCATCGCCTGTTTCAGGAATTATCACGGAAATTCTTGCTGAGGAGGGTCAGACGCTTCCGATGGGTGCGCCCATTGCATCTATACAGACTGAAGAATCCTCTGCTCCTGTCGTCCCCGAAGCTAATGTCCGCGCGTCCGATGCCGTTGAACAGCCCGGCGCAGTTGGACGCACAGGTGTACTGCTGAAGGACGTGGCACCTGTGGGTCCCACAGGTGCGGGGAATGTGGCTGCGCCGGTCGCTCAGAATGGAGGTGGGACCGGTGGCAGGCGCTCCCGGCGGCGTTATTCTCCTGCAGTCCAGCGGCTTGCCGACGAGCAAAATATCGACCTTACTCAAGTGCAGGGCACGGGCATTAACGGGCGCATCACCCGTAAGGATGTGCTTGCGTATATCGAGAATCAGGCTGATACGCCATCGGTTCAGGCGCCGATTACATCTGTGGCTGCTCCCGTTGAACCGCATTCGGACGGGGTGGCTGATGAAGAAAGATTGCCGCTGTCTCCTGTGCGCCGAATCATTGCCGCCAATATGAAGCGCAGCGCGTCTGAGATTCCTGCAGCTTGGTCTATCACAGAGGTGGATGTGAGCGGGCTGGTCCGGCGGCGTCAGGCGCTGAAAGACCGGTTCCAACAGCGAGAAGGCGTTAACCTTACTTACCTGCCTTTTGTCATTAAGGCGGTCGCCGAATCGCTCCGTGAGAACCCGCTGTTAAACTCGTCGTGGGGAGATGATGCGATTATCCTGAAAAAGCGTATAAACATAGGGATAGCGGTTGCGGCGCTTGACGGGCTGGTAGTGCCTGTGCTGCGCGATGCCGATACACTCAGCATAGCGGGTATAGCCGTCAGAGCTTCGGAGCTAACGTTGCGGGCGCGTCAGGGCAGGCTCAGCGTCGATGATGTGCAGGGAGGCACATTCACTCTGAACAACACCGGTGCGTTGGGTTCTGTGGCGTCGCAGCCCATCATTAATCACCCGCAGGCGGCTATTCTCACGACGGAGGCGGTTGTGAAGCGTCCGGTCGTGATTGGAGATGCAATCGGTATTCGCTCAATGATGAACATCTGCCTCACGTTCGACCACCGTATTATGGACGGCGCAGAAGCGTCAGCGTTCTCCAATGCTGTGAAGCGGCGACTGGAGGCGATTGGGGATGATACGGGGATATACTAGGTCATTGCTCATATTATCTAGCATCCGATATTAGCAGTATGGGATGCCAGTATAAATTGACCTAGGAACGAGTAAGTTGCATTGCAGCCTTGCTTTTTTTCGGAAACGTCTAACGAATACCGTCTTGTATACTGAGAAAATCATCTGTGCCGATGAACTTGACTTTGCGTTCTAATGTGTTCTACTATTGGTGCATGTTTACAGAACATTTGTAATATTCGAAGGGATATGCGTAGTTCGCCATCGATTACACCGTGCGCAAGTCAAGGAGATTGAAGTAATGCAGAAATCCAGAGTTAAGACTGAGTTTGTGTGCACATCTTGTCAGAATGTAACTGCGAAATGGGAGGGGCAGTGCCGCAGCTGCAGCGCTTGGAACACAATTATAGAGCGGAACGATACGACGAGCTACGGATGGCTGCGTAATGAATCGCTCTCTGCCGTACATTTGGCGGATGTATCTGCCGATGAACTGCCGCGCATGCCCTTATCGTCCGGCGAGGTCAACCGCGTTCTGGGCGGCGGGATAGTGCCGGGTTCGCTAATGCTGCTTGCGGGCGATCCGGGTATCGGCAAGTCCACACTGCTTCTTCAAATTGCCGCAGAAGTGGCGAGAAAACAATCTTCGGTATTCTATGCCACCGGCGAAGAGTCAGTTTCACAGGTAAGGATGCGCGCAGACCGACTTGGAATCGACGGTCAGAATCTATATATCCTGACACAAACGAATGTCTCAGACATACTTGCTCAACTTAACGAACATCTTCCGACGTTGGCGGTTATAGATTCTATTCAGACGATGTACGATCCTTCGCTGTCTTCACAGCCGGGCAATGTATCTCAGATTCGCGAATGTGGACGTCGTTTGCTGGAGTGGGGCAAGGCGAACAATGTCCCGATAATCCTGACTGGGCATGTTACCAAGGGAGGAGACATCGCTGGTCCCAGGGTGCTGGAACACATGGTAGATGTAGCCCTGTACATGGAAGGTGATACTGTGAATTCCTGGCGCTTGCTGCGAGGCGTGAAAAACCGCTTTGGCTCAACCAATGAGGTGGGCGTCTTGGAGATGACAGGCTCTGGGCTGCACGATGTGTCGGATCCTTCGGAGAGCTTTTTGCTGGACAGACCGAAGGGAGCAATGGGTTCAGTCGTGGTGCCGGTTCTTGAGGGCAACAGAGCGCTGCTTGTGGAGATTCAAGCGTTAACTGCGCCATCTACTATTCCGACACCGCGCAGAGTAGCCACCGGATACGATTCCCATAGACTTCTCCTTGTCTGCTCGGTAGCAATGCGTACTTGCGGCATTCCGCTCGCCGACTACGATGTGATTGTGAATGTAACCGGTGGATTGAAGATAGCCGAGCCTGCCGCCGACTTGGGCGTTGCCCTCGCTATCGCTTCCAGCTTCAGAAGCGTGCCGATGCCTTCCGATATGGCAGCCGTGGGTGAGATAGGGCTTAGTGGGGAGATCCGCCGCGCTCCCCAGACCGAGCGGCGTGTGAAAGAAGCAGTCCGGCTTGGATTTCGAAAGTGTTTAGTGCCCAGCAATACCGATAAACGAGCGTGCGGAACTGAGGCGCTCCATTATCAGAAAGTTGACACGCTGTCGCAAGCGATTAATATGTGCTTGCCGATAACACGGCGCATATCAGAGGCAGTTGCTTAAGCTCTGCGCGAGGAGGCATACATTTATGATCAGTGCATATTTTCAGTGCATCGGCGGCGCAAGCGGGGACATGATACTTGGAGCGCTGCTGGATGCAGGGCTGCGTCTGGATGATTTGCGACAAGCGCTTGACAAGCTGGGTGTTGGCGGCTATTCACTTAAATCCCAGCGTGCGCAGCGTGGCGGACTTGAAGGCACGCACTTGGTCGTTGAACTAGACGAACGCGGTAAGAGAACTCACACGATTAAGGATTTTTTGGACATAGTCGAGGCGTCGAGTTTATCCGATGATGTTGTGCGCCAATCGCGCGCTGTTTTCCTGCGGATTGCGGAAGCAGAGGCGAAAGTGCATGGGGGAGCTGTGGGCGAAACACATTTGCACGAACTCGGAACGCTCGACACACTTGTGGATGTTGTGGGAGGCGTAGCCGGTCTGGAGATGCTCGGCGTCGAACGAGTTTACTGCTCTGCTTTCCCGAGCGGATCAGGGGTTATACGGTCGCAACATGGACTGCTGCCGGTTCCGGCGCCCGCAACTGCAGCGCTGTTCGCGATTGCGAACGCTCCCATCGCTGCGCCTCCGAACAACGCGCATAACACAGGTGAAATGGTAACGCCGACCGGCGCGGCTATCCTCACTACGCTGGCTGACTTCAAGCACCCCGATATGGAAGTTGCCCGTATTGGGTACGGGCTGGGCACGCGCGACTCTCAGCAATATCCGAATGCTTTGGCGCTTTGGCTTGGTAACGAAGATTCTGCTAAGTACAGCACCGGCGTAAAACTCATTGAAACTAACATCGACGACATGAGCGGGGAGATGCTAGGGTACGTGCAGGAGCGACTTTTCGCAATGGGAGCTCGCGATGTATGGTTCACGCCAATACAGATGAAGAAGAACCGCCCCGCGACAATGCTCAGCATCATTGTATCCGATGACAAGGAGCAGGATGCCGTGGACATCGTGATGCGGCAGACGTCCACGCTTGGTGTGCGAGTGAGGCCGCTCGAACGTATCGAAGCCGAGAGAGAGGTTGTGCGTATTGAGACCTCAGTGGGCAACGTTGCCGTGAAAATCAAGCGTCTAAGCGGCGACATCGTAGCTGTATCCCCTGAGTATGAGGATGCTCGGCTATGTGCTTTGGAATACGATCTGCCGTTGCAAGAAGTGTTTAATCGGATACAGATCGAAGCAGAGCATCACTTTATGGGACGGTAATTGGAAAATGTATCCTGCGGCTAATCCTGAATATTGGTAAGATGTTTCTAAGAGCGAAACCTCATCTGATTATATTGGATATTATGCGGATATTATGGGAAAGCAAGTCAGTTGGAGATTATACCGGGTATTCATGTTGTACCGGGCACTAGATTTTCACGCATCTATTTGATTGAAGATGGTGATGAGCTGATACTTGTGGATACAGGTATGCCCTGGAGTGCAGCTCGCGTATTCAAGTATATCCAGAGTATCGGCAGACATCCGAGAGAATTGCGCCGTATCTTGATGACGCATAATCATCCGGATCATACGGGCGGGGCTCCTGCCATTATCAGTCGCAGCAACGCAGATGTAACTGCTCATTATGAGGACACACATCCCCTTCGAGGTGATGCGCATACGCTCGGTTATATGGGTGTTTTCATTTCATTGGAAGTTCCCCTCCCTTTCCTGAAGCGTGTTTCGGTTAACCATATTGTTTATGAGGACGCTGTGATACCGGCAGCCGGTGGTATCCGAGTCTTACATACTCCTGGCCACACGCCCGGAAGTGTATGCTATCTGCTGGAACGCGAAGGGCTGTTGTTCAGCGGGGATACGATATTCAGCGGTCATGGTCGCGTCAGCCGTTCGATGCCATTTCCCGGCAGCCAAACGGAGCTTTATCGGCAGTCTATTGAGCGCCTCGCGTCTATGGACTTCGACATACTTTGCGGCGGACATGGAACACCGCTTGTCGGAGGGGCGTCTAACAAGTTGCGTATTCTGATAGAAAATAAACCGCAGCTGCCTACTTGGAGAGAGTTCTTTCTCAAGCGATTTCCGTCTAGGCTGCTCAGCCGCAGAGGTATAAGTACTGAGGATTATTGAAGCGCCTGCTGCTGCTCCAGCAGATTCAAGAGCTCCTGCACTGCGTTGTACGCGTATGCCACATACTCTCCCGGAGGCAGATCGAGTTCCGCCATTTCGTCAGTCTGCTCCACGCCACCCATATCGAATGGGCCAGGTATCATCCGCATCACAAGTTCACGTAGTGCGCCGTCCGGACACACGACCACGCAGCCATTGTTCGGGTTGGATACGCCACTAGGCTCGACTTCTACTGCCTGAATAGAGCTTATTCCCATGAAGTTTGGGAAAGGGTTCAGCGCAGATGCGAGTTCTACCAGCAGTTTGTCCAGCTCAATCGAAGCGCGTTTCATCACTGCATCGGCGACTGCGCGCTTTATCAGCGGGTCAGTCTCTATAATATCCATATCTCGTACCTTAAAGCCTAAGTATATCTTTAACTGATGACGAATTTCCCGTATAATAGGCACTGCATGCCATTGATGCATAGTTTACTAGGTATGGCAACGTAGCTCAGGGGCAGAGCGGACGCTTCATAAGCGTTAGGTCGGTGGTTCGATCCCACCCGTTGCCACCATTCTTCATCCGCATATCTGCCTGTTGACCCACAGCAGTGTGCCCTTCAATCTTCATCTTCACCCCTGCGGCAGCTCACGATTCTTATCATCGGCTTGAAAGCCGGTTGTCTTTTCCTGCCGATCTATAGTCGTACTTCTCTCTCGTCATTTTACCTGTGTCTGCCATACAAATCCAACACTCATTATGCGCGCGTCATCATCACCGCGCGGCGTGATATACTAGGCATCAATCGACATTCTCACTGACAGGTTCATGGAGGAGATACATTGAGCGAGCACAAGTACACCGTCTATTATATGGGGCGCTGGCAGAGCGAAGATCTGAGTGATACGCGCGCTGCATTGGAACAGGTTGGGGCACGTCTTGAATTGCTGAGTACAATGCATGACGAAGACGAAATCATCGCGCAGGTGCAGAATGCCGATGGTATCATCACATCCGAGACTCGGATGACACGACGTGTGCTGGAATCTCTGGCACAGTGCAAAGTTGTTCTGCGAACGGGCGTGGGATACGATGTGATTGATGTAGAAGCTGCCACCGAGCAAGGGATAGCAGTCGTCAATATCCCCGACATGTGGACGCGAGAAGTCGCAAATCAGGCTATGTCGTTGCTGCTGGCTCTAAACCGCCGTGTAGTTAATCTGCATTCTGACATACGGTCCAATGTCTGGACGCCCCGTCCGCCGTATGCCGTAGGTTCCTTGCATAGCGAGACTATCGGCATTCTCGGGCTTGGGCGCATCGGCAGCGCGATGGCTCAGCGCGCCAATGGATTCGAGCTTAATGTAGTTGCCCACGATCCGTACATTTCGGACGATGTATTCGAGGAGCGCGGCGTAACTCGCGTTTCCTTCGAAGAAATGTTGTCCCAGTCGGACTACGTATCCCTTCATACGCCGCTCACTGACGAGACGAGACACATCATCAACGAGAACGCCTTGCGTCTGATGAAGCCGAACGCCTATCTCATTAACACTTCGCGGGGACCTGTTGTGGACGAAGCTGCACTCATCAAGGCGCTGCAAGAGGGATGGATCGCCGGAGCAGGGCTTGATGTGCTCGAAAAAGAGCCGCCCGACAGCGACAATCCGTTACTTTCAATGGACAATGTGGTGCTTTCACCCCACTCAGGGCATACGTCCGAACTGTCCTTGCGAATCCGAACTGGACGCTACGGAGAAGAGGTCGCCGCCGTACTGGATGGCAAGATGCCGCGCAATCTGGTCAATCCGCAGGTGCTCGAGCATTTGCATCTTGTCTAGCCCAGTACTCAGCCCTTTCCCAATGCGGGAAATTAGAGATTGCTATTGTTTGGAAATGGATGGGCTTGAGACCTGTGATTTGGCTGTCGGGATGAGAATGACGTTTGCTTTTAACAGACAGTCTGAAAACCTGTCTGGCCAAAATGCTCATTTGCGTTCGTCTATTCTATTTCTATTCTATAAGGAGGCATAAATGACCGAACTGAGTGCATTGTCCGTATCTGTCGGAGACCTGCTCAAGCAAAAGGGACATACTATAGCCGTTTCAGAATCGTCATGTGGAGGTTTGCTGTCTGCTGCACTGGTGGCAGTGCCGGGCGCATCGGCATACTATCTTGGCGGGTCGATCATTTACACGCGCGCCGCACAACACGGGCTGCTGCGCGTTCCTGACGAAGCGATGGAAGGTCTGCGCGCTAGTACGGAGGCTTATGCTTTACTCAATGCGCGCACTCTGCGCGAAATACTTGGCACCACTTGGGTTCTCAGCGAAACCGGCGCAAGCGGTCCTACCGGCAACCGATACGGCGATGACGCCGGACATGCCTGCATCGCCGTATCAGGTCCTATCGAGCGAGCTGTTACCATCGAGACCGGGGACAACGACCGCGAGGCGAATATGTGGGTGTTTGCGCGCGCGGCGTTCGAATTGCTGGAGCAGTGTCTCCACGATGACGGCTGACGTTGTATCAGTGTGCGTCGGCTCTGGGTGGAAGCCTGGGGTGGCGCACGCTGTAATTTAATATCGCAGCGATGATGTATGACGCCACCGCAACTATGAATATCGCTGTGTAGCCGTTTGTAGCGTTGACGAGCAATGCACCCATCGCAGGTCCCATTCCCATTGCTGCGGTTCGGAACGGTCCCGTCAATCCCGTCAGAGAGCCGAACGATCGCCGACCGAAATACTCGCCAATCATCATGCTTCCCACAATCGGAATGCCGCCGGACGCTATACCCCATACCACTGATACATAGAAACCGCCACTTTGCACATCTATGTATGAGAACGCCAAAGTTGGGCAAATAGTCGCAAGCAGTACGGCAATTGTCAGTCGTCTTATGGTGAACTTGTCTGATAAGTACCCCCACAGCGGCACGGATAAGCCTCCAAGCAGTACGCTGACCATCAGCGCTCCGGCTGCGAGCGACTGTGCCATTCCATTGTCGGTTAAGAACGGCACAAGCTGGAAAGTAACCGCTGCCGTGGTGGATACTGCCAGGAACTCTGCCCAAACGATGAACCAGAAAGACGGAACGAACACCACCTCACTCAATCTCCAGTCGAACTCTTTTGGATGTATGCGCTCGTTTGCGCTATTAGTTTCGCCCCCTTGCTCAACCTTGTCGCCATCAGGAAGCAGGCCGATATCTTCCGGTCGTTTTCGCATTATCAGAAACAGAGGAATAGACAGGGGAAGCGCTATTATCCCAAGTGTGCGATACGCTGCGCGCCAGCTAAACGCACCGGCAATCAGCGTGATTATCAGCACATTGAGAGACTCGCTTCCTATACGATTGAGCGCCGTAATACCGAGCGCAAGGTTGCGCTTGCGCCGAAAAAAGTTCACTGCCACTGTGCGAGGCACGACGTTCTGTAAGTTTGGACCCGCAAAGGAGCGTGCTATGATATAGGCTGCGCAGAATTGCCATACAGAGTTAACGCTGCCCAGCATGAAAAAGCACGAGCTCACCACCAGCGCAGCGGCAAGCATCATATACCTAGGCCCGTAGCGATCGGCAAGCTTGCCGACGAAGGGCATCGTCAGTCCTGAAGTCCAGGTTGCCGCAGTCGCTGCGAAGGCGATCGTTGTGCGCTCCCAGCCCATATTTTGCGCTATCAGGTCTTGCACACCCCCAAGCACCGTTTGGGCAACGCCCGTAGCAATAAATGCGCCCAAGGCGGCTGTTCCAAGTACAAGCCAGCCGTAGTAGAAGCGCGGGCGCGGATGCCAGTCGAGAATGCGGTTAAGGATGGAACTTCTCTCAGGGAAATGTTTCTGTGTTTAGATTGCTAGGCGTGCGTTACATTATCATAAAACCTAACTCCGCACACACAGGTTGGGGTACCAATGTAATGCTGAGCGCCGTATATGGACGCAGTGGCATACCGATATGATCGAGTGATGCGGCGATAAAATTGTCGTCCATATAATAGAAAGCCCGGTGTGGGAAGCCTGCACTGAGAGATTTTCTTTCTGGCTGACACACTTGAACTGGAAGAACGGCTGATTGATCTTCACATAGTTTATCAGCCGTTGCGTTTAACATACTCTTGACGCTATATTATTCACGCAAATCTTACGGAGGTTTTCCGATTATGGCATCTACCGATATTGAAATTGAGGAGCGAGTGGTTTCCACGCTGAACGGACTTGGCATTTCATACGAGCTTATTCGAATAGATCCGGACTTCGCCGATACCGCTGAGTTCTGCGAAAAGTACGGATACACGCTGGAAGGCAGCGGTAACACTATTATTGTCGCATCTAAGCGCGGGGCAAAGAAGTATTGTGCCTGTATTGTTCAAGGATCCGCTCGGCTCGATGTGAACAAGACGGTCAAGCGGCTGATGGGCGTATCTCGCGCCTCATTCGCCTCTGCAGATGAGACTATGCAGCTCACCGGCATGATGATTGGCGGCGTAACCGCATTCGCTCTGCCCGAAGATTTACCCGTCTATGCCGATCAGAAACTGCTGTCGCAGGAATCTATCATTCTTGGCTCCGGCAGCCGTTCGTCCAAGATAAAGGTTGCGCCCCAAGAGATAGCCAAGATACCGGGATCGCAGTTTATTGATGGTCTTTCCCTGTAGCAATATCGTAGCAATACGGGCTGCCGCCGGAAACAGGACGCAAGAGATATTACAACGCAGAATATCTCCATGGAAACGCGAGTTTTGGATTCGCTGGCATATCTAAGCGACTGCGGCAGATGGGGCGATAAGGATCAGTTGGGGTGCCTCACTTTATCACGCCCGAAAAGGGTGTCCAAGCCGCAGGGCTGGTGCGGGAAGGCGAAGCAGTAAGCTGTTCTCGCCCTGTAACATTTGACTAATATCAAACTCACAGAATAAACTTATTTCGCCAAGTCCGCGCTGTGACAAAGGAGTGTATATGAACTACGACGAGATGGCGCTTGATCTTCACGCCAGACATCGGGGCAAGCTCAGTGTGCACTCCAAAGTGGAGCTGAAGACCATCGACGACATGTCAACTGCCTACACGCCCGGCGTTGCGGCGGTTTGCCGTGAGATAGCGCGAGACAGCAGTAGGGCGTATGACCTTACCGTCAAGGGAAATATGGTAGCAGTGGTGAGCGACGGATCCGCTGTTCTCGGACTCGGCAACATAGGCGCGCAAGGCTCAATGCCCGTAATGGAGGGTAAAGCGCTGCTGTTCAAGGAACTTGCGGATATAGACGCAGTGCCTATATGTATCGATGCGCACGAATCTGACGAGATTATAGCCATAGTTCGAGCCATATCCCCGACTTTCGGCGGCATAAACCTTGAAGACATTGCTGCTCCCAAGTGCTTCGAGATCGAAGAGGGCTTGCAAGATTTAGGCATACCTGTGTTTCATGACGATCAGCATGGTACGGCGGTTGTCGTTCTTGCTGCGATGGTCAATGCCCTGCGGGTAGTCAATAAGGAGTTCTCCGATGTGAAGGTGGTGTTCAGCGGCGCGGGCGCAAGCGGCATCGCATGCTGTAAAATCCTTCAGGTAATGGGCGTGGAGAACATCGTGATGGTAGATACGCGCGGCATCATCTATCAAGGACGTGATAACCTTACAAGCGCCAAGGAAGAAATTGCGCTTACCACTAACCCGGAAGGCATCAAAGGCGATGTTCACGATGCAATTAAGGGCGCGGATGTATTTATTGGGCTTTCTATAGCAAACCTGCTTACGGCAGATGATATACGCGCAATGAATAAGGACGCCGTAGTATTGCCTATGGCAAACCCTGACCCTGAGATTATGCCCGAAGAGGCTTTTCTTGGGGGCGCAGCCGTCGTTGGCACAGGCCGGAGCGATCTGCCGAATCAGATAAATAATGTGCTCGCGTTCCCGGGCATACTGCGCGGCGCTCTTGATGTTCGCGCTGAGCGTATCACCACAAGAATGAAAGTTGCTGCCGGTTTCGCAATATCAGACCTGATATCTGAGCCAACTCCTGACGAAATTATCCCCTACGCACTTAATACGGATGTTGTCCCCGCCGTGGCTCAAGCCGTAGCGAACGCCTGGGAGCAAGAATAATAAATCATTACACTGACATAAATGACGCGTTGATAAAGCGCAAACTTGTCCATCGGAGGAGAAATCAATGGTAAGCACAGCAAGCAGGATAAGTTACACCGGCGTCGAGGGTGCTGAAGACCTGCTAACCCCCGAATTCTTGGACTATGTCGTAGAAGCCTATGACAAGTTCGCAGACCGCGTTCAGGAAGTACGCGACAAGCGAGAGGCGTTGCTCCGCAAAGCGCTCGACGAAGGGATAATGCCCACATTCCTGCCCAATTCCAAGGCATCTGAGGATTGGCAGGTGCCGGAAGTGCCAGATGAACTGCGTCAGCCCGGCATCGAGATTTCGGGTCCTATATCCATTACTAATATGGCTATCAACGCTGTCAATCCAGGTCCCGAAGGCGAGCGCGCTGTGGGATACCTTGACGACGACGAAGACTCTGGCGGTCATCGCCTTGTGGATACGCTCAGCGCTGCGCGTAACCGACTCGGCATCACCGAACGCACGCTTTCGTTCCACAACCCGGCGCGCAATCGTACATATACCATCGCAGACGGCGACGTTCCGTTCTTCATGCACCGTGAACGCGGCTTACATCTGGACGAATCCGATTTCACAGTGGATGGCAAGCCCATACCTGCGACTATCCTTGGGATGGCGCTTACATTCGCCTATGGCGGCAAGGCACAAGTCGAGCGAGGGCAGGGGCTGTACTTCTATTTGCCGAAGGTGGAGGTTATAGAGGAAGCTTCGTTCTACCGCGACTTCTTCGACTTCAGCCGTGAGCGCCTTGCCTACCCGGACGATGCGGTAATACGCGCCATCTTCCTAGTCGAATCTCTGCCTGCCGTGTATATCATGGAAGACTTGCTGCACGAACTTGGTCCGTATGCAGCCGGCCTTAACGCAGCGCGCTGGGACTTGAAAGCCAGCATCCTGGAATACATCATGAACGACCCCGATCTCGTCTGGCCAGACAGGTTCGGTGTTGACATCAAAACTACCGACTTTATGGCGAACATATTTCGCCGTCTGGTTGCAATCTGCTTGAAGCGTGGAGCTGTCCCCATCGGCGGTATGGCAACTGCGCTTCCGAGCCGAGATAGTGAAGTGAACGAGGTCGCCGCGTCGTCTATTCGCGCTGACAAAGTTTGGGAAGCGCAGCAGGGCTTCCTGCGGGGATGGGTTGCTCATATATTCCACATGAAGACCGCGAGCGACCCGTTCAAGGAATATATTACGGATGATTGGCAGCCATCGGATGATATGGTCAATCCTGATAACTATTCTGTGAGAATAGAAAAACCCGAAGGACCTATTACCGTAGAAGGCACACATCGTAATGCGCGCATGATAATCGAGTATGTTGAAGGCTGGCTGAACGGGCGAGGAGCGAAGGGCATCGACAGCCTTGAAGGGAAGCCCGGCATGCACCCCGCGCTTATGGAGGATCTTGCTACCGGGCGAATATCGGTGGCGCAGATGGCGCAGAGGATTATTCATGGCGCAGTTGCCGAGGACACTGAGGAGACGCACGATCTTGCCCTTGCCAAGCGGGTTTTGCAGGATGAGCTTGCAGACATTCTGAAGCATCGCAAATCTGCGGTCCCGTCCGGAGACGAAGCCGCGCATGCTGCATATCACGAACAAGAAGAACGCTACCGCAAAGCCTACAAAGTCTCTCTGCGCTGGATTAAGAACTACACTGAGCTAAACTTCCGCAGCCTTGGCACATACACTCACGCTGACTTTGACCGCATAGCTGAGGAAGAAGAGGCTTTCTAGCAGCAATCGGCGATAACCCCATACGCAGAATAGGGGTACGGGTTATTAAACCCGTACCCCTATTTCATAGCTGCATCAAAGAAATAATCTGTCCGACTTGCCGCTTATTCGATAAAACCCCTATCCGTATCGCATTTATTGCACTATCTGGAACGGCGGCATCATGTTGGGCAGCTCTACCTCCAGCAGCACTGGGGCATCCGCCTGCAGCGCCTGTTGCAGCGCGCCTCTTATGCCGTCGGGTTCGGCTCTCATCCCTTGCACGCCGAAGGCTTCTGCCACCTTCAAGAAGTCAGGGTTGTTCAGGTCAGTACCGATGAACCGCCCGCCATACTGATGGGTCTGGTCCCACATGGAAGCGCCATAGGCATGGTTGTTGAATACTATTGCCACCGCATTTATACCATATCGTGCCGCGGTGGAAAGCTCTTGGATGTTGTACATAAACCCGCCGTCGCCGCAAAGCGCGACCACATGCTTGTCGGGCTGCCCAACCTTAGCTCCCAATGCCGTGGGATATGCGTAGCCCAATGTGCCGAAGTAAGAGGATGTGATAAATGTGCGCGGCGCACTCACAGGATATGCGAGGTTGCTCCAGTATCCGATATTGGTCATGCCGCTGATCAGTATGTCCTCGTCGCCAAGCGCACTATGAATATCCGATATTATTCTTATCTGATCGGGCGCAAGCTCAGTTAGACGGTCATTCGCAGATTTTCTGTACGCAGCTATTTCTCGATGGCGCGATTCCTTGGGTTCGCTTATCTCCCGAAGGCGGTCTAGCAGCTGCCGCAGCGCCTGCTTGGCATCGCCTTCGATGCCTACGTCCGTGGGCAGGTTTTTACCTATTTCAGAGGCATCGGCGTCTATATGTATAATCTCCGGTGTTTTGTCCGGTGAAAAGACCCTGAATAACAGCCGCGTTCCCACTGCAAGGAGCGCATCACATTCAGGCAGCACATCCTTAACAGGCTCGACCATCGCATAGTTCACGCCCACCAGCAATTCATGATCAGCGGGAAGAACGCCTTTCCCCTGCTGCGTAGTCATAACGGCGGCTTGCAGAAATTCGGCAACTGCGCGCAGTTCTTCGGATGCGCCGGAGATGATGCTTCCCCCGCCCGCAATGATCGCCGGTCTGTTAGCGCGCGCCAGTATCTCGGCAGCCCGCTGTATGTCCCCGGCGTCAACAGCAGCAGGCGGGTACATCTCAGGCTCGATAATATCGGCATCACCGATGGCTGCAAGCGTATCAGGTGGAACTTCCAGTTCAACAGGTCTGGGACGGCCGGTGTTTAGCTGCCTAAATGCTTCATGCACCGTATCGGGAATCTCGCTCACTTCCGTAACACGGTGATTCCACTTAGTTATCGGTTTGAAAACATCGAGCTGGTCTTCGACTTCGTGAAGCTGACCCTGCCGTTTACCCAAAGCATTGCTGGCTATCTGCCCTGATATAAGCAGCACGGGGGAGGAGCTGGCAAAGGCAGTTCCAAGTCCAGCGGTGGCGTTGAGCGCGCCGGGTCCGGGCACGACCATAGCTACGCCCACTTTTCCGGTGGCTTTGGCGTAGCCGTCAGCCATGTATGTAGTGGCTTGTTCATGGCGGGTGTGTATCAGACGTATGTCGTGTTGAAGTTCGTGCAGTGCGTCGAAAGCAGCCATTATCTGCACGCCGGGCAGCGTGAACACGGTGTCCACGCCCTCTGATCGCAGCTGCTGCGCCAACGCCTGTGCGCCCGTCATCTGTGGCATATTCAAAACCCTCCCGTGTGCTTAACTACTCCACCGAGTTTAACGGGTTTACGGTAACCCGGCTCAGCGTAGTGCTGCCGGTATTGCGAAACTGATGGTTGACGTTGGGCGGCACAAGTATGGCATCACCCTTCTTGATTGGATATTCCGTACCTTCAACCCAGAGCACACCTTCGCCTTCTGTAATGAACGCCTGATGCTCCCACTCGTGTATGTGGTCCGGGCTTGTGCCTCCCGGCGGGTGCTGTACGTACAGCATTACATAGTTGGGAACGCCGTCTTCGGGCCCAAGTATCGGGTTACTTTTGCCTTCGTAGTTCTTTATAACAGGCTCCATTGTTTTCCTCGCTCTCACTATTCATAATTATTCACATCAATTATTCACATCGTCATTTGCGTTGTAAACATCGGTAGAAAGTATGACTTGCATATATGCAGGACAATTGAAGACAGACTGCCTACCGGTTATATGCAGACTGATGGCTGCTTAAAACTCTTGCGCTATGGCTAGAGGCGCTTCTCCGTTCCATACACGCTGCATGTTCTGGTATGCGAACTCGGCGCGTCTAAACCAGGTGTTCCAAGTCGTTCCGGCGATGTGTGGCGTAACGACTACATTGTCCATACTCAGCAGCGGATTTTCCGGAGCAACCGGCTCCTGCTCGAACACATCCAGACCTGCGCCGGCGATTCTGCCTGCGTGAAGCGCTTCAATCAGCGCCGCCTCATCTACTACGGGGCCACGGCTTGTGTTTATTAGCACTGCGGTGGGTTTCATGAGCGCCAGCCGCTCACTGTTCACGATGTGATGCGTCTGAGGTGTTAGGGGCGTATGACAGGTTACGATGTCCGATGTGCGGAAGAGATTATCCAGAGAAACTCTCCGCACTTGCAGCTCTCGCTCCTCTTCTTCGGAAATGGGGTATGCATCATAATACTGCACCTGTGCGTCAAATCCCCTTACCCGACGCGCAACTTTACGGCCGATGTTGCCAAGTCCCAGCACTCCAACGAGCTTATCAGCCATTTCAAAGGTGTTGCTGCCTGTGATTGGCGCGCTCCAGCGCCCTGCGCGCGTTGCAGGGACTGTGTGCATTTGCTGTTTGTATAGCGACAGCATAAGTAGCAGTGCATGGTCTGCTACCGCCCATGAATTCGCGCCGCCGTTATTGGCGCACGGCACTTCGATCTCTGCCATGAGCGGCAAGTTCATGCTGTCGTATCCGGCTGCGAGCAGCTGCACGAGCCGAACTTTATCTGCGGCGCGCAGTACATCGTCGGGTAAAGGCGCACGATAGACCATTATGAAGTCTGCGTCTCTGACTATTGCCTGCTGCTCGCCGATAGGTATATCGCGCTGAACTACTTCTGTCGTCCAACCATCAGGGGTGTACGGCGTGATAATATCCACAATCTCTGGAGGTAACCCATGTAAAAACGCTACTTTCGCACCCGTCATATTTCACTCTCGGTTCGCACATTTCAAAGCAGTTGAAATCTGTGCATAGGCTTGTGCTTTATATATAAAATATATAAAGGTCGTTCAGATGTTATATGCTGTCAGCCCGCTTGCATGGCGGATTGGCGGCGGATGTCATCGCTGCCTAATACATCATATCATTCGAACCATCCGTTGTTCAGAGCGTTATTCGCCAGATGCTTCCCTATCCGCCGTACATCTTGCGAAGTTGATCTTTCAGCTTGTCCACTGTGAATTCATCGGACTGGCACAGGCTTATCATCTCGCGCTCTCTGTCTTCTACACGCTTGACAGCAGCAGGGACATCGGCAGCGATGTCATGCGGTATGCTCATAACGCCATGCTGATCGCCTAGAATAATGTCGCCCATATTTACCCGGAGACCGCCAATTGTAACCGGTACGCCCACATCGATGAGGTGCACATAGGCATGCGACACGAGTACATCGGTCGCAAAAGCGTTGAAGCCCAGCTCGCGCATCTCGTCAAGATCGCGCACACCGCCATCCGTCACTGTGCCCACACAGCCCAACGCGCCGTGGATATTCGCCTGCACTTCGCCCCAGAACGAGCCGATAACATTGGGATAATCGATGTCTTTCAGCACCAGAACGCGAGGCTCCGGCACGCTAAGTATGGTATCTACCCAGTCCAGCCGAGATACGTTCATATTTCCGCTGGGGGGCAGGTCCGCCGTGATTACCCCGGTTACTGCGTATCCAATCATGTGCCCCATATCGGGGAATATAGACTTGATTGCAGGCAGCATAAACCCCTCAGTACGGGGCATTACATCAAAAGTCTCTATGGCATTGGCGACCGAGCAGGTCGGAATTTGGCGCAGTTCTTCCAACTGCTCTGCACTTAGGTTTGACACAAATGACCTCCATCAATAAATGTTCTAAATTGTTTTTCTTGGAATGGAGCCGAGTTCGGAAAGCCCTAGGTGTCCGATATTCAGCATCTACATTTATGGTACGCATGGTACACATTGCACAGTGATATTTTGGGCATCAAGTTCGTTCCGTTATTGCTTGTATGTCGCAAACCCTGTTTACTGAGTTTACTGAATTGATGCACTAACCTATAAGAACGCCCCAAATCATATCACATACAAGATGCTCGACATACATACAGTTTGTGATGGACCCTGTCGGGGAACGAAAAAGGTCGAGTCAACGCCTTTTACGAATCTGATGAGGCGCCTATTCCTTTACATCTATTCCTCTGATTCTTCTACAATCGTGAAGCTGCTGGTAATCTCCGTTCGTCCGCCTATCGTAGCGCCTATTGAGCAGTATCGCTCTTCCGACAGTTCGATGGCGCGCCGCACCGCCGATTCGCGCAGCCCGCGTCCGCGCACCGTGTATTCGATTTTTACAGCAACCCACGTCCATGGCGCATCCGGCAGCTGCTCTCCCATGACTTTGATGTCCAGCCCGGTTACATCCTGACGCTGACGCCGCAGGATATTTACCACATCAATACCGCTGCATCCCCCAAGGCTTGTCAGAAGCAGATCGCCCGGCATCATACCGTCGAACTCATTGCCTTCGCTTTCGGGTGCGTCCACATTCAGAGTGTGTCCATGCGTATCTTGCGAGGTAAACTTAAATCCGCCCTGCCAGCCTAACTGAACACTGCTTTTTGGTCTATCCGCCATAGCCCAACCTCCTGTCAGAAATATAGTTTGACCGAATATATTCGATCAACCTATTACTTAACGCGTGTAATTCAGGCAAGTCTGTTTAACCGCAATCCAACCGGTAGAGCCAACTGGTAGAGACTATTCAGGCATCCCTGCATCTATCCAGCGTTCTATCTCCTGAATCTCTTCTTCAGTCAGAAACGGTCCGCCCATAGGCATCTTTGGAATGCTTCCTAGCCCACGCCGCAGCGACACAACCAGCGCCGTATCAGATGCCGGCACTCCCGGTTCGATGAACTGCATACCCATGGCTTCGTCTTCGGCAAGTTCCTGCGGCGTTTCCCAGTAATAGCCGTGTATGCCCGGCAGACCGCGCCGTTTCTCGCGCCTCTCCCACCGCTGCATAATATCTGACAGAATTTGCTGTACGCGCGGCCAGCGCACAATATCATCGCTCATTTCACTCTCCTCTACATAGATAAAGTACGGATACGGATCGATGCAGGCGCAATGTTATCACGCCTGCTTATTCGAGATATGCGCCGTTAATTTCTCCGTCAGCCTTTCCGCTCTACCAGCTCTATCAAGACATCGTCTGGGCCCTCAATATACGCTAGTCGAGTACCACCGGGCACTTCGGTTATCGGCAGGACGATGCGCACGCCGGCTGCCTCAAACTTCGCTATGTCTGTGTCTATATCATCAACGTCGAAGCCGAAATGTTCCAAACCAAGTCGGTTCAGCTCCGCAGAAGCAGGCTCGTCGGACGAACCCTCCGGTTTTGATGATATGTTAAGTCTAACCGGCCCGCCCGCGTCCATACTCACCGTTATAGTGCCTGGCATCACTTCGCGCGCCGAAAGCACCTTTGCGCCGAAATGCTCTTCATACCACGCCGCCGACGCATGCGGATCTGAAGATCTGATATGCACATGATTTATCGCATAAGCCATCTGAACTATCCCTCCCTTTTCTGTGTATCTTGTTCATCTATGTTAGACCCGCTGTCAACCATACTTGACCACGCCTACTCAATCATCTGATAATGACTAGAAGTATTTGACTAAGCTAAAATAAGGCGTCTGTAAACAACCGTAAAGGCGTCGCACTGAAAGGAGCAAACAATGGCAGATATTGGGTTCATCGGACTGGGTATCATGGGAAAGCCGATGGTACGAAACTTGATGGAGGCTGGCAACAGTGTAACGGTGTATGACATCGTCGGGACTGCTGTCGAGGAGATGGCAACCGAAGGCGCGATACCTGCCTCGTCGTCAAGTGAGGTGGCAGAGAAGAACTCGCTCATCATCACGATGGTGCCGGATTCCGCTGATTCCGAAGCAGCTATTCTCGGTGCAAACGGTGTTCTTGAAGGTGCAGCTTCCGGTTCTGTCGTTATTGACATGAGTTCAATAGCGCCGGCATCATCTCAGAAGATTGCCGCAGGTTGTGAAGCGCAGGGCGTTGACTTCCTCGACGCGCCTGTCAGCGGTGGGGAGCCGGGCGCAATCTCCGGTACACTCGCTATCATGGTCGGCGGTAAGAAAGAAGTGTACGATATGTATGCGGATGTATTCCTTCCCATGGGCAGCGCCACATACTGCGGCGATTACGGTGCGGGAAACACGACGAAACTCGCCAATCAGATTATTGTCGCTATCAACATCGCAGCCGTAAGCGAAGCGCTTGTACTCGCAAGGAAGGCAGGGTTAGACCCGAATATAGTCTTCGAGGCGATCAAGGGCGGCTTGGCGGGCAGCACTGTTCTTAATGCTAAAGGTCCGATGATGATTGAGGGCAACTTTAACCCCGGCTTTCGCATTCGGCTGCACCAGAAGGACCTTAACAATGCGCTCCAAACAGCGCGCGAAATAAGCGTTCCCTTGCCTTTCACCGCATTGGCTCAGCAGGTTATCGGATCGCTTATGAATGAAGGCAAAGGCGATGCCGACCATTCCGCTATTGCCAATTTCATAGAAGATATGGCGGGCATTAAAATTAGTGATTAATTCATCATCCGGCACGAGTTAACACGAACACACCGTCTTGAAGATATGAGGAGGGTACGATTCTATGGTTACTGTAGCTCCTCTCACGTACGAAGATTACATAAAACTACCCGACGACGAGCGATATGAACTCATAGACGGGGAGTTGATAATGGCGCCTAGTCCCACCATGCCGCACCAAGCCAGTCAATCCAAGCTTGGAATTAGCCTGGGAGTTTTCGTAAGAGAGCATAACCTAGGAATGGTTTTCTTTTCGCCCTGTGATGTCGTACTCTCCGAAAGCGACGTGATTCAGCCGGATTTAATGTTCATCTCCAACGAGCGTGAGAACATCATCACCCACGCCAACATCCAGGGTGCGCCTGACCTTGTAGTGGAGATACTCTCACCGCCCACCGCTAGACGCGACTGGGGCGTCAAACGGGAGCTTTACGCAAGACATGGCGTCAAAGAGTTTTGGGTAATAGACGCGTCCAATAAAATAGTATGGCTGATGATATTAACGAACGGCAGACTGGATATAGATCAGATCTGCTATGAAGGCGACAACATCACCTCACGCGTGTTGGAAGGCTTTAGTCTGGCGATTGATGACATATTTTAGAATACGCGAGCAACAAACTGCACTATGAAGATTGTAATCCTGAATGGACCTAATCTGAACATGCTGGGCAGGCGTGAGCAGTCTTACTACGGCGTCAAAACACTCGCTGATATAGAAGAACTTGTCGCTGAGAAGGCGCGCGAGCTAGAAGTTGACACTGAGTTCTACCAGTCTAATCATGAAGGTTCACTTGTGGATTACCTGCAAGCGCTCACTCCTGATGTTGAGGGAATTGTGGTAAACGCAGGCGCAATCACACATTACGGGCTATCGCTGAGAGACGCCCTGATAGACTCACGCCTTCCAATAGTAGAGGTACACCTCTCTAACATTCACGCCCGTGAAGAGTTTCGCAGGCACTCCGTCATCGCAGACATCGCCCAGGGGCAAATCGCCGGGCTTGGCTGGCAGGGCTATATTTTTGCGCTCGAATATCTCGTTACTAACTTAAAACAGTACTGAAAGTAAGAAGGATTACAATGAGCCTGAAACTCCAAAATCTTCGTCGGCGAATCGAAGAAGAAGAGCTGGACGCAATCCTAATCTCGTCATCAGAAAACCGCCGTTATATGTCCGGTTTTACCGGCTCCGCCGGCTGGCTGCTTATATCCCGCGACGACGCTACCCTAGCCACAGACTTTCGATATATCGAACAGGCAGGGAATCAAGCCACGGACTTCCGTATCCATCGGATTCAGCGCGGGCTGGGCTGGTTCACGGACTGGACGGCAGAGCATGGAGTCAAGCGCATAGGTTTCGAGAGCCAGGATGTAACCGTATCAACGCACCGAGCGTTCCTAAGGGCGATAGATGAAGCCGAAAATGTGAATGAATTAGAGCTTGTGCCTACATCGGGCATCGTGGAGAAGCTGCGCGTCTATAAGGACGCTAATGAACTTGCGCTGCTTACGGAAGCAATCCGCATCGCAGACGAAGCGATAGACGAAGTCGGACCTCAGATAGAGCCGGGAGTTACCGAAGAAGCGGTCGCCTGGGAGCTAGAGAAGGCGATGCGCGAGCGCGGTGCGGAGATGATATCCTTCGATACTATCGTCGGTGCAGGTCCAAATGGCGCACTTCCCCATCATCGTGCTGATGAAACGGTCATCAGGCGGAATGACGCCATTGTGATTGACATGGGAGCGAAGTATCAAGGATATTGCAGCGATCTTACCCGCACCGTCTTTGTGGGCGAACCTGACGACAAGTTCCGCAAAGTATATGACATCGTACTGCAGGCACAACTTGCTGCCGAAGAGCAGGTTAGGGCAGGCATGACGGGCAAGGAAGCGGATGCTATCGCTCGCGATATTATCGCGGACGCGGGGTACGGCGAAGACTTCGGCCATAGCCTTGGACACGGGGTAGGCCTTGCTGTACATGAATATCCTCATGTTGGACCAACAGCCGAAGAGGATGTGCTGGAAGACGGCATGGTCTTCACCATTGAGCCGGGCATCTACCTACCCGGCTGGGGCGGTGTTCGCATTGAAGACATCGTTGTTTTGGAAAACGGCAAAGCCCGCGTCATCAGCAAGGCTAAAAAGCTGTAAGCGATTAAGAAGTCTTTTGTCGGCCCGGGGAAAGATTAGGTTGTGCGAATATATCCGGAATATGAGAATACCGGCTTGCTGATAACTGACCACTGAAAATTAAAACCCAAGGAGTCCTCATAATGACCGTAAACTACGGGGAACTGCGAAAGGGTATGGCTATCGAGATGGACGACGCGCCATACATCGTCCTCGAATATGAACAGCGCAAGATGCAGCAGCGCGCCCCAACTATGCGCATCAAGTTCCGCGAACTCGTTACCGGACGACAGGTAGAACGCTCCTTCTCCGGCTATGATGTTGACTTTAAGCTTGCCGATGTGGAGCGTCGATCTGCTCAGTATATCTATGATGATGATAATCTTTACTACTTCATGGATACCGATACTTACGACCAGTTCCCCCTCTCCGCCGATCAGATTGCTGACGGTTTGCAGTTCCTTGTCGAACAGATCGAAGTTGACCTTGTGCTGTATCGCGACACGCCTGTTGCGATTGAGCTTCCTATTACCGTCAATCTGGAAGTAACCGAAACCGTGCCCGGGGTGCGAGGCGACACCGCGCAAGGGGGTACCAAGCCTGCTACCCTCCAAACAGGATTGGTCGTTCAGGTACCTCTGTTTGTAAATCAGGGTGAGATGATCAGAGTTGACACGCGCACCGGACAGTACCTTTCACGCGCGTAACGATCGCACATGGCTACCATATACACCGTATCACAGCTTTCATCGCATACTAAACAGACATTGGAGCGAGACAGTGTGCTCCAAGATTTGTGGGTCAGTGGCGAAATCTCGAACATCGCTCGTCCCGGCTCGGGGCACGCATACTTCAGCATCCGAGACGGAAAAGCCACTATACGCTGCGTTATGTTTCGCAATTCGCGAGGGATGCATTACCTTGAAAGCGGCGCAGCCATAATCCTGCACGGACGCATCTCAATATACGAACAGCGCGGCGACCTTCAACTGATAGCGGATATAGCGCAGCCAGAAGGCGTGGGCGAACTTCAGCTTAAGTTGGAACAGCTTAAACTGAAACTAGAGCGGGAAGGTCTGTTCGATCAGTCTCGTAAGCGTCAGCTGCCGCGTTTTCCTACGAAGATTGCAGTGGTAACATCTCCCAGCGGCTCAGTATGGCATGACATACGTAATGTAGTGCGCCGCCGATATCCGCTAGTTGAGCTTGCACTTGCTCCCGCGCCGGTGCAGGGTGAGGATGCGTCCCCTGCAATTGCGGAAGCGCTGCAGGCTGCAAGCAGCGAACCCGGTGTTGACCTCGTAATTTTGGCGCGCGGCGGCGGCTCTCTCGAAGACCTGTGGGCGTTCAATGAAGAAGCCGTAGCGCGCGCCATATTTGCCTGCTCGGTCCCTGTGGTCAGCGCAGTTGGCCACGAGACCGACTACACCATCGCCGATATGGTGGCAGACCTGCGCGCGCCAACGCCTTCAGCAGCCGCTGAACTTGTCGTCCCTGATAGAAAAGAACTTATCACCTTCACAATCGCAGCTGCGGAGAGTATGAACGCCTCAATATCGCGGCAACTCGCATCAGGAGCAGAAACCACCCATCAGTTGCACAGGCGTCTTCATAACACTCTGCCGGACTTGGACGTTCTGCGGATGCGAATTGATGACCGCATTAGAAGCGCTCGCCAAATTCTCGCGCATCTGCTGACTCTCAATGCAGAGCGCGTACAAGGATTGCAGCAGCGCCTTAATTCGTTAAGCCCGCACGATACTCTAAGGCGCGGATACGCTATTGTGCAGCGTCATGACAATCTAAGTGTGCTCAGTGCGCATACACAAGTGGAAGCGGGAGATGACATCGACATTACACTTGCGGACGGCACGCTTCAGGCACAAGTTACATCCACGAAACAAGGGCAGCAGGAATGAATATGACCGATACCAACTCCGACGGTTCCCATTATGAGATTGGCGAACTGACCTTTGAGCAGGCATTGGAACGCCTCGACACCACAGTGCAGGCGCTGGAGTCCGGAGGCTTGTCTCTTGAAGAGGCGACTCGTCTCTACGAGGAAGGAATAGGTCTTGCGAGACGGTGTAGCGAGGCGCTTGCACTGGCCGAACTTCGCATTACCCGAATTCGAACTGCGCATGGCGAGCAGATGCGCTTCCTGGCCGAAAACTCATCCGATTATGAGGCGATGATTTGCTGAGGGCGGTTCTAAAGGGAGTTCGAACCGTTGCAGACCGTCTTAATGACCAGGGAGTTCGTACTACTGCGCTGTGGGCTTACGCTCGCGGCATCCCCAAAGTTACCGGAGTTCCGCTGCTTGAATACAGCCGCATAACTGATTCAATCTATGTAGGTCCACAGCATCGCAGGAACGGCAAGCGCGCTCTGATGCAAGCTGGCATCACGCATACCGTGAATATGCGTTCAGAGTTCGATGATGCCGCGCATGGTTTGACACTGGGCGACAGTCGCACAGACGACTACTGTTACCTGCCCACGATAGACGATGAGCCTATATTAGATGCACATCTTGTCAAGGGGATAGATTTCATTGCAGGGGCGGTGAAGAACGGCGGTAAGGTATATATCCACTGTACGGCGGGCGTTGGGCGCGCTCCGTCTATGGCAGCAGCCTACTTTATCAACGAAGGATATACTTTGGGAGAAGCGCTGACCTTAATACGAGCATCCCGCCCTTTCATCAGGCTTACTCCGAAGCAGATTCAGTCGCTAGAACGGTTCGAGAACAAAGCAAGACGAGAATTGACAGTCGCTGCCGACACTACCCGTCGCGCGGCCGCACCCAGATGAGCTGCCCCCGCCTGTTAACCGACAAACACATACAATCACATCCTTGTCCAAACACCTAAACGATATAATCTCCGTGGATGTGTTTATCTCTTTGACCCTATCACATTCCCCGAGATTACATCGCTCCGTGGGAATACCCAAGTGTTACGCGATGCTGACGGGTTCGATGTAGTTTAGGGAGAAGACTTTTTCGGGACGCCATTTGCGTATGTTCGCGTCGAATAATACGGTTGCTAGAAAGCGTCCGTCGATGGTGTAGGCGCGGCATCGCTCGCCGTGCTGCGCTTGCGTAGTTGTATCGGACGAATCGAAGGCGCGGCCGTTGCGGATCATATCTTCGACGCGCTTACTGATGATGAGGGCGGGAAGACTTTGAATGGCTATGTCCGGCGAGTGCATAATTTCGTGCCATGCGTCGTTAGCGAAGTGCTCCTCTGCATCATCCAAGGATATGGCGTCTTCCAGCGTGAATGAGCCGCTTCGCGCACGGGTTAGCGTTTTCAGGTTGCCGCCGCAGCCCAGCGTCTGCCCTAGGTCGTGGGCTAGGGATCGCATGTAAAAGCCTTTGCCGCAGTCCACTTGCAGAGTTACGGTTGGCGGTTCCCAGTCTTTCAGGGTGATACTGTGCACTGTAACGGGGCGTGGTTCGCGTTCGACCTCGATTCCGGCGCGCGCTAAGTCGTACAAGCGTTTGCCTCCGCGTTTGAGCGCGCTGAACATGGGCGGCACCTGCTGTATGTCTCCAACGAATGTGGTGATTGCGCTCTCAACATCGGCAATTGATATGTGCGATGCGTCGCACTGGGCAGTGATTTTGCCGAGTGCGTCGTAAGTATCTGTGGCTGAGCCCAGATGAACAGAAGCAAGATAGGTTTTGGAGCCGCCGACTATATCCTCCATTAGGCGCGTTGCCTGTCCGAGGCAGACGGCAATCACGCCGGTGGCAATTGGATCGAGAGTGCCGCCATGTCCGACTCGCCGCTGTCCGGATGCGCGTTTGATGCGACGAACCACATCCATCGAGGTTATGCCGTATGGCTTGTCGATGTTTAGTATGCCGTCTATTTTCGGCTTTTTTGAATTTGCCATCAGATATTCTCGTCTAAGTTTCTGGGCGCATTTTGACTGATGAGTTCTAGCATGTCGGTTCCTTGTTCGATGGATTCATCGAGTTGGAACGATAGCACCGGAGCGAACTTGAGTTTAAGGTTGCGCTTCATAGTTCGGTGTATGAATCCGCCGGCGGTTTTCATTGCGGTGAGCGCGTTCTGCTTTGTTTGTTCGTCCCCGAGTACGCTGAAGTACACTTTTGCGTTTCTCAGGTCGGATGAGGTTCGTACTTCAGTGATAGTGATGAGGGAAGAGAGACGCGGGTCATTCAGCTCTACTGCGAGGATGCGGCTGATTTCCTGGCGCACGAGCACATTGACACGCTCAATTCGACGGGACATTGGAGTATAACCTCAGTTATGGCAGTAGGTGTTGTGTCAGGTTTGGGTATGCGTACAGTGTGGTGGCGCAGGCGAATAAGAACCAGAGGACAGATTATCTTAGACAACCAGGCAGGTCGTCCTATCGAAAAAGCTGGTGTTAGGTTGTCTAAGATTGTCTTAAATTACCGAACTCGCTCGGAGCGGTGGGCTTCCAAGATGTCACCTTCCTCGAAGTCGTTGAAGCCTTCGAGAGTCAGCCCGCCTTCAAAGCCGACATTCACTTCGCGCACATCGTCCTTGAAGTGTTTAAGACTTGCAATGGAGCCGTCGAACATTTTCTTGCCGCTGCGCAGGACATGTATCGTGGAGTTTCGCTGGATTTGTCCGTCGTTGACATAGAAGCCTGCGACTCTCAGGCGTCTTCCAACGCCGAAGATTGCTCGGACTGTGGCGTGTCCTTCGGTTACGTCGCGATATACGGGTTCGAGTAGGCCGGTGAGCGCGCGTTCTACATCTTCCAGAAGGTTATAGATGATGTCATAGTACCGAATTTCGACGCCTTCCTGGTTGGCGAGCGCTCTTGCGCCTTGTTCCGGCTGGGAGTTGAAGCCGATGATAATTGCTTGAGACGCCAATCCGAGCAGTACGTCGCTTTCAGTAATCGCGCCGCTTGCAATGTGGACGATGTTGACTCTCGTTTGGTCTGTATTGAGTCCGTTGAGCGCCCCCTTAACTGCCTCGACAGTGCCTTGTACATCGGTTTTGATGATTAGGTTCAGAGCCTTGACTTCGCCTGCTGCTATGCGGGTGTGTACATCTTCTAGGGTCGGTCCTGCTGCGCTCTGTCTTTCTTCCTGCCGAATACGCTCTTCGACGAGCTGCCGTGCGGTGCGTTCGTCTTGTGCGACTTCTAGGATGTCGCCTGCTTCGGGAACTCCGCTGATGCCAAGGATTTCGACCGGCTGCGAGGGTTTGGCGACATCAATCTGCTTGCCACTGTCGGTAAGCATTGCTTTAATGCGCCCGCGCATATTGCCTACGACCACATTGTCGCCCACACGCAGCATTCCGGTCTGCACTAGCACGGTAGCTACCGTGCCGCGGCTGCGGTCTATGCGCGCTTCTACAACTACGCCTCTGGCATCTTTGTTGACATTCGCTTTGAGTTCGCTGACTTCGGCAACTACTGATATGTTGTCCAGCAGGTCGTCAACGCCGTTGCCCGTTAATGCTGATACCGGAACCGAGATGACATCTCCGCCCCATTCTTCGATGAGCAGATCACGTTCGGCGAGTTGGCGTTTCACACGTTCGGGGTCTGCTTCGATGCGATCAACCTTATTGATGGCTACTATGATCGGAACGCCTGCCGCTTTCACATGGTTAATAGCCTCTTCCGTCTGAGGCATTATGCCGTCATCGGCTGCGATGACTAGGATGGCTATGTCGGTTACCTGCGCACCTCTTGCGCGCATCGCAGTAAATGCTTCGTGGCCGGGCGTATCTAGGAAAGTGATTAGATTGTCGTCATAAGCAACCTGATACGCGCCGATATGCTGGGTGATGCCTCCGGCTTCGCCTTCCACAACATTCGTTTTACGGATTGTGTCCAGCAGGGTTGTCTTGCCGTGGTCAACATGCCCTAGTATGGTTACGACAGCGGGGCGATCTTCGAGCATGTCCGGGTCATCGTCGTCAGTGGATGGTACGATCGACCCCCCTTCGGACTCGTCTTCGATAGGAAGCACCTCGAACCCGAACGAAGGTGCAATTTCGGCTACTATCTCGTGCCCAACGACCTCGTTGATGGAGAACATATAGCCGTTACGCATAAACTCCTTGATGACCTCAATGGGGGTTGTTTCCATGAGGTCTGCAAGGTCGTGGACGGCTATGGCTAATGGAACTTCCAGAGGTTCCATTTCATAGTCTTCGGCGTATTCGTAGTAGTCGTCGTATTCCTCGCGCTCGGCGGCGCCGTTGTATTGGTCGCGCCATTCGATTGCATCGGTTCTATTAGTCATAGGCACCCTCCAAAATGCGCCTATCAGAATTGTCGCTTGCGCTTATTTCTGATTCTGACACACTTACATGTGCTTTCAGATTTGCGACAACTTCTTTCCATCGGTCGTTAGCAATTTCCGTACGCAGTGTATGTTCCAGCCGACCTTTACGGATATTGTCGGAACTCTTGGCGCAGGATAGACACAGATAAGCCCCCCTTCCGGAGAGCTTTCCGCCGGCATCAAAGGCGACGCCGCTGTTCGGATTGGCGACTATGCGCAGCAATTCGCGCTTTACCGTTTTACTTTTGCAAACGATGCAGCTTCGCAGTGGAATATGTCGCCGTTTGGCACTCATAGTTTAGCGTCGCCTTCTGCCTGCTTTTCGGCGCCTTCCTGTCCCACGATTGTTGCCTGGAGCTTGCGGGTCGTTCCGCCTGCGGTTGTTCCTCGATGCGGTTACACCGCCGCGCAACCCTGCGATGTCCTCTGCGAAGCGAATCCGTCCGGGCGCGTCTCCGTCCGTATGGATGGGCCTGCGAACGCGGGCTCGCCTTACTTGCCAGATGTCTTCGGGCAGATCACGCAGTGAAGTGGTCTGCTCATCGGTAGCTTCGGGTTCTTCGACTTCCGGTTCTGAAACGGGTACTGGTACGGGTTCAACAACCTGTGCAGGCGCTTCAGCTTCAGATACTTCTTTGGCTTGGGCTTCGGGTTCTTGGGCTTCGGCAACTTCGACAGGAATGGGTTCTTCGGATGCCGTGTCGTCCACAGGCGTGAGTTCTGCCAGCGCCGGTTCGGCGTCTGGGATGACCTCCACCAGTTCTTCCGCTACGGCTTCTACGACAACAGGTTCTGGGTCTGGGGCGATGATTTCTTCCACATCTTCTAGTTCTGCTGCGATAGGTGCCGGTTCAGATTCCATTTCCGAATCAACCTGAACGAAGTCAATTTCTACGGGCTCTGCGAGTTCTACAGGCAACTCTTCGGCAACTATGATTTCATCGGTGGTAATTTCTGCAGCGATAGGCTCAGCTTCGGCTTCTTGTGCTGCTGCGAGTTCTGCTTCCGCGGCGGCAATAGCATCGGCTTTGGCTTGTTGCGCTGCTGCGAGTTCTGCTTCCGCAGCTGCGATGGCTTCGGCTTCTGCAGCGAGCCTTGCTCGTTCTTGCAGTTCAACCTGATATTCGACATCGCTCTTGATGTCCACCTTCCACCCGGTCAGTCGTGCGGCTAGGCGCGCATTTTGCCCTTCGCGCCCGATGGCAAGTGAAAGGTGTCTGTCCGGCACGACTGCCATTGCGGTATTGTCATCAAGGTTCAGTTCTACCTTCATCACTTGTGCCGGACTAAGGGCGTTAGCGATGAATATGGGAACTTCCTTGTTCCACTCCACTACATCAATCTTCTCGCCGTGAAGTTCGTTCACGATGTTCTGTATGCGGACGCCCCGTAAGCCAACGCAGGAGCCGACCGGGTCAACGCCGTCTTGCCGTGCGCGGACCGCGACCTTGCTGCGCGAACCGGGTTCTCTGGCGATGGCTTCTATGGCGACTGCGCCGATAAAGATCTCCGGCACTTCCATCTCAAACAGGCGTCTCAGAAGCAAGTTATCGGCGCGCGATACGATTAGTTCCGGTCCTCTGATGGTACGCTCAACAGACTTCAGCAGCACTCGCATTTTGGTGTTGCTGCGGTACCGTTCGGTGGGCACCTGTTCGCTGATGGGCATGATAGCTTCAGATCGTCCGAGGTCAACGGTGATTTGGCGCGCTTCGATCTTCTGAAGCGTAACGAGGAAGACTTCGCCTTCCTTGTCCTCAAATTGCCTGAAGACGACTTCGCGCTCCGCATCGCGCAGGCGCTGCATCACTACTTGTTTGGCGGTCTGGGCTGCGATGCGCCCCGGAATATGAGGCATGCTTTCGGTGGTGATGACCTCGCCAATTTGGGCGTTCCGGACTATTTTGCGGGCATCGAAGAGGGTAATCTCCGACCTTTCGTTGAGAACATCTTCCACCACCGTTTTTAAGATGTGCACAGTTACATTGCCCGAGCCGGGATCAAGCTTCACGGTGATGTTCTGGCCCTCGGCGATGCTGTCTTTGCGGTAAGCCGAGACCAGCGCATCTTCGATTGCGGAAAGCACAATCTCCTTCGGAAGGCCGCGCTCTGCGGCGAGCTGGGTTAAAGCGACAAGAAAATCGCTCTTCATACTTCAGCCACCTCCTAACAACGCTTTTCGTCAGCCCCTTTAACAAAGAAAGTGGGACTAGCCCACTTACCGTAAAGGACAATTTCTGCACAAGTCGACGCGTTCAGGGTCAACAAGTCTATATTGTCAGTATAGCACCTGTTCCTTTGATAGACAACCTTCATACCTGTTCTGACATGCTCTGAACGGATGGTGATTAGATTTTGCTTGCAGGGAAACGGGGCTATATTTGACGCGCATTGTAGAATTGTTCGGCTCGCTATGTAGGTAGTTCGTGATAAGATATTTGTATGTCTCCACTAATATATGATGGCCGCACTTTGGACTCGGATGTGGGAAGAAGCATATTTGATTATGCCGATACGCTCAGCGTGCGTGTGCCTACGTCGTGTGGCAGAACGGGTGAATGCCATGAATGCATAGTCGAGATTAAGCGCGGCATGGATGCGCTCTCGCGGAATACGGACGCAGAGGCGTTTCTGCGCGATGACTATCGGCTTGCGTGTCAAGCGAGAGTAGTTGATGAAAGTGAGATTGTGGAGTTCGCAGTGCTGCGCCGCCAGCCGCGTATCCTGACCCATTCAGTGCGTCGTGATATAGAGATAGCTCCGATGACTAGGCGAATAGGGGACGGCGTCTTCTTTGGAGATACTCGGATCGACGATTATAAAGGGCATGTGTATGGTATTGCGATAGATGTGGGCACTACGACGGTAGTGTTAAATCTGCTCGATCTTGAGTCCGGAGAGATTCTGGGTACTACTTCGTTCGAGAATCCTCAGCGATTTGGCGGCAGCGACATTATGCACCGCATATCATACGATGGAGGCGATTTCCCGGGTGAACTTCAGCAGGTGATGTTATCTGCGGTGAACTTCGAGATAGGGGAATTGAGCCGTCAGCACAACTTCCACCGCAGACGCATTTATGAAGTGGTGATAGTTGGTAATTCGACCATGCGGGATATATTCTTCGGGTTAGATGTGCATCCTATAGGGGAGAGGCCTTATAAGTCTATAACCGAGTTGGAGATGCTTGATGGCAAGCGTGCCACGACTGCGTTGAATATAAAGGCGCAGGAGCTTGGTCTGCGCGTATTTCCTAATGCGAATGTGTATGGCGGTCCTTTGATTGGATCGCATGTGGGTGCGGATGTCGCGGCTGACATGCTTGCGGTGAGAATGGATGAGGAAGAAGATGTGGTGATGCTGGTGGATGTGGGAACGAACACCGAGGTGGTTCTGGGGAACAGACACAGATTAATGTCGGCGTCGTGTCCCGCCGGTCCCGCCTTTGAAGGAGGGCAGGTGCGCTATGGTATGCCGGGCTATGACGGCGCAGTGGAGAGCGTGTCGCTGGGCGCGGACGGGGTTGCGTGGCGCACGATAGGGGGTGCGCCGCCGCAGGGGATATGCGGATCCGGACTGGTGGATCTGCTGGCAGAGCTTAGGCGTACTGGCAGGATGACGGAACTGGGCGTGTTCTTGGACGGTGAGCGCGAGTTTGCGTTCGTGCCTGAGACGGGAATGTCTTTGTCGCGCGCTGATATTAGCGCGCTGGCTCAGGCAAAGTCTGCGAACTACTCCGGGCAGTACATCGTTCTGCGCAACTACGGAGTCCCCACAGAGGGCATATCGAGGCTTTATCTTGCGGGAGGGTTTGCCAACTATATCAATGTAGCCAATGCAGTGAACATAGGCTTTGTAGCCAATATACCTGAAGGGCGCATCGTCAAGGTAGGCAATGCATCGTTGGAAGGCGCGACTATCATGCTGCTGTCCGCGCCTCTGCGTAACCGCATAGAGCGATTAGTCCAAACGATACAGCACATTGAGCTGGAAACAACGCCCGACTTCTTCGATATATTCGTCGATGGATGTATGTTCAATCCAATGCAGATGGATAATCTCTAAGTCAGAACACATCGCGCCCGATTCTCTATCGCAGTGTACATCTATGTCAGAAACAAGGAGCAATCGTATGTCGTTCAAAGTATTAGTAACGGATTATGTATGGCCTTCGGTGGAGCCGGAGCGAGCCGTACTCGCCAAGATTGGCGCTGATCTTGTGGTCGCGCCTGATGGCAGCGAGGAGACGCTTGCGGGGTTGGCAAAGGATGTGGACGGCATATTGACTTGTTTTGCGCAGGTTACGGACAAGGTTGTGCGGGCTGCTGAGAAGTGCATAGTCATAGGACGATATGGCGTGGGCGTGGATAATATCGCTGTGGATACTGCCACAGAGTTGGGCATCGCCGTTACTTATGTGCCGGACTACTGCGTAGATGAGGTGTCTGACCATGTGATGGGGCTGCTGCTCGACTGGAATAGGCGTATATCCATATTCGACGCCTCCGTCAAGGGAGCAGGCTGGGGAAGCCTCGCTCTTACCATGCGGATAATGCGGCTGCGCGGCAAGAAGCTTGGCATTATCGGTTTCGGCAGGATCGGAAGAGCGGTATGCGTGAAGGCGGAGGCATTCGGTTTTGATGTGCTGACTTACGATCCATACGTGCCCGAGGAGCAGGCTTCTAGTGCGGGTGCGCGCTCTGTCGATATGGACACTTTACTGCGCGAATCCGATTTCATAACCTTGCACTCTCCCCTTACGGCAGATACACAAAACCTGATTGGCAGGCGCGAGCTTGCCTTAATGAAATCTGACGCCTTTCTAATAAACTGCGCGCGGGGACCACTGATTGACGAAGATGCGCTGTACGATGCGCTCCAATCGGGCAGCATTGGCGGCGCAGGATTGGACGTTCTGGTTGAGGCTCATCCTTCACCGGATTATGAGCTGCTGAAACTGCCCAATGTGATTGTAACTCCGCATGTCGCTTTCTTCTCACAAGAGGCAGTGCTGGAATTGGAGGAGCGCGCCGCTGGGGAAGTAGCTTCTGTGCTGCTTGGGCGGATGCCGGACAACCTTGTGAACACATCGGTGCTGTGTCACCCTAATCCAAGGCATAGCTTGTCCGCTTAATCTCTGCACTAGACGGGTCGCTGCCGTAAGCTCTGTGCGGCTTGCTTGTCATAATAATATCAGAGAGGCGTGTTCCACCCACTAAGTAATAGCTTGGTCTTGTTTGGGCTTCTGCTTACGATTTTTGCTAGTATGGACTTTGCGAGGGTGGTGGGTGGCTGCTGCAATATTTAGTTGATAAGCGGCATTGCATCGGGTAGTCTAATTAGTAGCCTGTCAACTTGAATTGTGCAGCTATTGACCTTAATTATGCAGTGGAGACTTCATACTGCTTCATGCTGACAGCGGCCCTTCAGAATTTAGTCTGTTGGGGCTTCCTTTGTTTCAATCATCGCAAGCATCACAAGAAATAAGAAAAATATAACCTTATCGGAGCAAGAGGAGTAAGCAGGGTACTATGGGAAAATCTGCGGTTTATAGCTTGGGATTAGGTGTTATTGCAATCGTAATAGCGGCGATTGCGCTTGTAATGGCGTTGGGCGCGTCCGGAGGCGGGAGCCCTGTGGATAACATAAGCGGAATGGTGGCGAGCCTGTCGGCGCAGAACGCGGAGATAGATTCTCTTTCTGCTCAGATTAGCGCTTTGCAATCCGAACTTTCTGACGCACAAATGATGGAACCTGATGGCATTGCCGAATTGCGCGCGAGCATCGAAGAAATGCAGGGCGAAGAAGATGTTCATCACGTGGAAGCGTTCGACGACAGCGAGATACGCGCCGATATTGCGGAACTCGAGGGTCGGCTGGAAGACGACCATGACATCGATCATCATATTGACAGCCTCAGTGCAGATATTTCCGACATCAGCGACGAAGTTTCGGATATGCAGAAAGTAATGAGTTCTGGCTACGAGCTAATCGATGATTTCGGTGCGGAGCTAATTGCGCTGCGCGATGAGATTGCAGAACTTCGCGAAACGGCTTCTTCTGAAGAGATGCCTGATATAGAAGATGTCATCGCGCGTTTGGCGTGGTTGGAGACGGCGGTAGCGCCTGCCTACACAAAGGCTTATGTAGAAAGAGCAATACAGCGCTATGACGAGAATCGTCAAGCAGCGCTTGATTATTACAATACGATGGAAAGTGTTGACGGCGATTTGTACCTGTTCGTTTTGGATGAAAACTACAATGTAATAGTTCACCCGACTGTGCCCAGCAATGTCGGCATGGATATAAGAGGTCCCTTAGGGACGGACATAACCGGCAAGAACTTCGGTGTAGAGTTCGTAACTACGGACGAAAACGGAAAATGGGTTGATTATGTTTATCTGAATCCTGCTGCTGATTTCGGCTACGAACGAAAGCACTCTTGGGTCATTCGATACGAGAATCTGATATTCGGCTCCGGCTGGTACGAGCAAGATGCCGTAGTGGAAGAACCTGCGGCATATACGCAGGCTTTCGTAGAGCAGGCGATACAGCGCTACGAAGTAGAAGGTCTTGAGGCTGCTCTGGACTACTATAACGACGAGTCCAGTATCTCTGGTCAGTGGTATGTCTTCATCATAGACTCAGAGGATATGATTATAGGACATGCACCTGCACCTGACCTGCTGAACACAGATGTGAAAAATATAGTAGCCCCTAATGGATACGCGTTCGGCAAAGAAGTAGCAACAGTAACAGAGGAAGGACGCTGGATAAACTACTTCTGGCCCAATCCAGAGAGCGGTATGGAGGAATTGAAGCGCAGCTGGGTCATTCGGCATGACGGAATGGTATTCGGCTCCGGTTATTACCTGACTGAGGAAAATCCGGGGGCATACGCACAGGCTTTCGTGCAGCAGACGATCGACCGTTACGACTCTGATGGCAGGGAAGCGACGCTTGAATATCTCAACTCCCCTGAGAGCGTTCAGGGTCAGTGGTACACCTTTGTTCTTGATGGATCGGACTTGCGCTCACTCGCCAACGGTGCGCGACCGGAGCTGGTGGGAAATATCCCTAGTCGCATAGACGCTACCGGCTACAACTACGGCGAAGGGTTTGCCGCTGTAACCGATGAAGGCGGCTGGGTATCCTATGTATTCAAGAATCCCGGCGAAGAAGACGAGCTTCAAAGGAAATATACATGGGCGGTCCTTCACGATGGACTGCTGTTTGGGGCAGGCTATTATGAACCGCTGGGCGATGACCCTGCGGTACAGGCGCAAGTATTGGTTCGAGAGGCAATCGACCGCTACAACTCTGATGGACGTGAGGCATCGTTGGCGTACCATAACGACCCCGCCAGCATCGATGGTCAGTGGTACATATTCGTGGTGGACAGCCGGGATCTGATGGTAGCGCATCCGGTATCGCCCAATCTAATAGGGCTGGATGTCAAGACCATAGTAGCGTCTGACGGACAGGAAGCCGGAAGAGAGATAGCGGGCGCAACTGAGTCAGGTATTTGGACTCGCTATCTGTGGCCCAATCCGGAAAGCGAGGAAGAAGAGATAAAGCATACCTGGTCAGTTCGACATGACGGCTTAATTTTTAGCGTGGGTTACTACGAATAGACGAGTAGTCAGTGCTGATCTGATATGGAAAAGGTAAGTTCTAACTAGCAATTCTTCATATAGCCAATAGCGCAAGCCTCCGTTTCGTGCGGTATAATTACGATACTCCGCGAGAACGGAGGTTTGTACCGTTTGGAGAGTTGTGGCGGCGCTGTCGGCGAATCGCCTGTGTGATGTTGAAAGTGTATTCATGAAACGCCTTGTAGTTGTAAAGTTCCATGAGCCTGCGCTGAAGGGCAAGAACCGCCCGATGTTCTTGCGACGCCTTGCCAGCAATCTGCGGCGCGCCATTAAGGGTACTGGTGTGGAGCGCGTCTGGCAGGAGCACCTGATGATATGCCTTGCGCTGCGGGATGATGCCGATTGGGAAACGGTGCGCCAACGCGTCGCCGACTGCATGGGCGTCGCCAAATTCTATCTCGCATATAAAGTTCCGCCAGACCTGGACGCTGTAAAGAAGCTGCTCGTGTCAGAGCTGGACACGCGGCAATTCAACACATTTCGCATAACGGCGCATCGTTCAAATAAACGATTCCCGATTAAATCCGACGCAATTAACCGTGAGATGGGCGCTTATGTGGAGACGCTCTGCGGCGCTTCTGTGCGGTTAAAAGGAGCCGACTTAGAGATATTTATCGATGTGGTGAACGATGGCATGCTGGTGTATTTCAATCCGATACAGGGACATGGAGGGATGCCCGTGGATTCCAGCGGCACGACTATGGCGCTGATGTCGGGCGGGATCGATTCTCCGGTCGCCGCATGGCAGATGATGCGGCGCGGCAGCCGCGTCAAACTGGTGCATTTTCACAGTCATCCGTTAGTGGATACATCGTCCATAGAAAAAGCAGTCGAATTATCCGAAATTCTTACGCGCTATCAATACGACTCTGATCTATTTCTGGTGCCGTTTGCCGGGGTGCAGCAGCGCATCATTGTGGATGTGCCGCCGCCGTATCGTGTTGTGCTGTACAGACGATTTATGGTGCGTATTGCCGAAGCATTGGCGCAGCGGCATGGCATTGCGGCTCTCGTTACCGGGGAGAGCTTGGCGCAGGTGGCATCTCAGACCTTGGAGAATATCGCTATTGTCGATTCGGCGACGCAGATGCCCATATTGCGACCTCTCATTGGCGCGAATAAGAACGACATTGTGGATATTGCGCGACAGATTGGCACATTTCCCGTGTCCATCATTCCGGATCAGGACTGCTGCTCACTGTTTGTGCCGCGCCACCCTGTAACCAAGGGCAATCCGAAAGTAGTGAGCAGTCTGGAGGATTCGCTGCCGGTAGATAATCTTGTGGAGAAGGCGCTGGAACGGGTGGAACTGCGCAAGTTTGCGTTCTCTCGCAATTAGGCTTGTCTTCGCGTGCGCTGAGAGCGTTTAGGGGGCTTTGCCATCAGCACCAGAAACAGCGATACCACCGTTGCGGCGCCAAAGCTCATAAATGCCCATTCGTAGCTGCCGTAAGTGTCGAATACATATCCTGATATGATCGGGCCGATTATGATGCCGACCATCTGGATTGTACTGCGAAATCCCTGTATTGTTGCATAAGCTCTGCGCCCGAAGTATTCTGCTATAAGCGACTGAGGGATAACTGATATGCCGCCCTGCGATGCTGAGTAAAGCACCAGGAAAGGTATCACTTGCGTTACGCTGTCGGCGCGCGCCATAAACACAATCGCTACGGTCATCACCAGTAGAGACGCTGCCATGACATAGCGACGGTTGAGATAATCGCTCACGGCGCTTAGGCCAAACCTGCCGGGAATGCTCATTACGCCCACCGAACCTGCGAGGGTTGCGGCGAACACATCCGACGCGCCCAGATCGACGAAGTATGGAACTAAGTGAAGCCCCACCCCTCCGCTGACCAGCGAGCGCGCCGCAATCGATAGGGTTAGATACCAGAAGCTGGATGTTTGCAGCGCCTCCCGCGCCGTGAAATCCTGAGACAGGTCGGGCTGACGGCGTCTGCGTGCTGCGCCTGACTCTTCGCTCGACACGGGTTCGGCTCCGTCGGGCATATAGCCGTACGGCTCCGGTCTGTGTCGCATGATCGAGGCTATTGGAATGCCCACGATTATGATGAAGACACCAATCAGGATAGACGCGAGCCGCCAGTTGTAGGATGCTATGAGCCAGCCTACTGCGGGCACGAAAAATCCGCCAAGCCCGACGCCAGCCCACATTATTCCGAACGCCAATCCGCGCTTTCTGTTGAACCAGTTGGCAACAGACGCAGCCATCGGTGTGCTCATGCCAAGGCTGTTGCCGAGTGTGATGGCGAAGATGTACACGAAGAAGAAAGCCGCAAGCGAATCAACGCGGCTCATTAGGATGTAGCCGATGCCCATTAGCGGAATGCCGACCAGCATCAGGCGCCGCGGACCTACACGATCAACGAGCCATCCTTCCAGTGGGCCAAGCAAGCCGGATTCCATTCGAGCCAGAGAGAATATACCTGAGATAGTTGTGCGACTCCAGCCGAACTCACGGGTCAATGGGATAATGAAGTTGCTGAAACCGTGGAAGTTTATGCCGGCTGTGATAGACATACCCAGCCCGCCGGCGATGACAATCCACCAGCCGTAGAATATGCCGCGCCTCTGATTTGATGCACTGCCCGATGTGTTCATGGCGCTGTGCCTTGCTGATTTTGGACTTGTAAAAGTAACATCATGGTCGCTTCATTCGGATATTGCATTACAACATGTCGTCTATGGCTTTAACTGCCGCCACAGAGTTTATCACCATGTACCGTTGAATGCGGCACACATTACGACCTGCCTCATGATGTATTTGTACTTGATTTGTTATTGCAACTAATTGACAATTGCAATTAATAGCATTAAAATCGATGCGATTTTAATAATATATTTCTGTTTGACAGGTGGTGTTTAAGATGACATTAAGTATAAACCTGCCCGTTATGGGCGAAATTTTGTCGCTTCCTCTGCACGCTCCGGACGGGTTCTTCAGCCTGCCGATTGCTATATTGGGCTACTTGTTGTCCGCCGTATTCATCGGAATCGCAATTCGGCAGACCAATAGGGAGCTCAATGAGCGTATTGTTCCCATGATGGGGGTGATGGCAGCCTTCATTTTTGCGGCACAGATGCTTAACTTCCCGGTTGCGGGGGGTACTTCGGGCCATCTCATCGGAGGCGCGCTCGCGGCAATAATTCTGGGACCATGGGCGGCTATACTTGTGATGACGGCGGTTGTGGGCTTGCAGGCGCTGCTTTTCCAGGACGGCGGGCTTGTTGTGCTGGGCATTAACGTGCTAAACATGTCGATTGTGAGTGTGCTCGCAGGCTACGGCGCCTACTGGGTTTCTCGGAAGCTTGGCACAAGTTTTACCTATCTGGCAGTAGGCGGGTTCGTCGCTGCATGGCTGTCCGTCGTTGCGTCCGCCGCATCCACCGCGCTTTTACTTGGTATGAGCGGCACAACCCCGCTTGCTATTGCTCTTCCCACGATGATCGGCGTTCACATGCTCATCGGCATAGGTGAGGCGCTGATAACAGTATTTGCGCTGTCGTTCATCCGAACTGCTCGTCCTGCCCTGTTGCAGATGCCGACCGGCGCCGCACCAAAAGCGCCTGCTATGCAAACTGCCGCGTCCGCCCAAAGAGGTTTGGGCGTTCGCTGGTGGGTGGTGGGATATGTCATTGCTGTGGCGGTTACTTTGCTCGCACCGCTTGCATCCGGATCTCCCGATGGGCTGGAACGCGTTGCCGAAGACGTAGGGTTCATGGAGCTCGCCCAAGATGCGCCTTATGCTATCATTGCTGATTATGTTATGCCGGGAATACAGAACGAGGCTATTGCAACGATTCTTGGAGGCATCATCGGAGTAACGGTTATTTATGCTTTGGTGGCTGGCGGTTTGTATGGTCTGTTCACACTCTATCGAAGGCGTGCAACGCCGCTTCACGAATAAGAGTAATAAATTTCGATGACAACTGCCGCGGGATTTCTGGATCGCTACCTTGAAGGCAGCAGTCGATTACACAGCGCCGACGCACGCCTCAAGCTTGTTATGGCGCTGGGGTTCATATTTGCCACGACTTCCATACCGCCCGGGAAGTGGATTGGCTTTGCTGTTATGCTGTCTTTGGTGTGGTTTGCGGCGGGTATGTCGAGAGTTGGGTTGGTGCGCGTATTCCTGCGTTCACTTGTTGCAATACCCTTTATCCTGATTGCGCTTCCGACCGTGTTCACAAAAGCCGGAGTGCCCCTGTTTGAGTTCAATATTGCCTTTCTCACACTCACCGGCACGCGTGAAGGTTTAGATTTCTTTATAAGCGTTTTGCTGAAATCTTGGTCGTCCGTAACTGCTGCGGTGGTGCTCACTGCCACCACGCCGCCGCTTCGCCTGCTTGAATCATTGCGCGCGCTGCGTGTCCCCCATGTGCTGGTGGCTATTGTAATGCTGATGTATCGTTATCTGTTCGTGCTTGTGAGCGAGGCACAAAGCCTAATGCGCGCACGTACGGCCCGCAGTGCAGCGATAAGCCGCAAATCCGGAGGTTCACTGGTATGGCGTGCCAAGTCCGCCGGAGGTATGGCAGGCTCGCTGTTCATACGCACTCTTGACCGCAGCGAGCGCATATACCTGGCGATGCTTGCCAGAGGCTATGACGGCACACTGCGACTGACAGATACGGCTCCGCTGGGACGCCGGGACATCATCGTGCTTGGTGTATCGCTTTTCCTATTCGCCGCAATTGCGGTAGCCGCCAGGGTGGTGCTGTAAATGGAAAACACAAACGGACAATACCCAGCCGTGTATGTGAATAATCTGGAGTTTTCTTATCCAAACGGTCTTCCGGCGCTGCGCGGTGTTGAACTGAGTATACAGCTCGGCGAAAAGATTGCTATTCTGGGTCCAAACGGGGCTGGGAAATCAACACTGCTGCTGCATCTTAACGGCTTACTGCATGGCGAGAGCGGCAGCGTATCTATACTAGGACGAGAAGTTCGAGAAGGTGATAAGCGAGGTTTGCAGGAGATACGCGCGCTTGTGGGTGTAGTTTTCCAAGATCCTGATGATCAGCTATTTTCGCCTAGTGTCTATGATGATGTTGCTTTCGGTCCCATTTACATGGGGCTGCGCAGCGAAGAGGTGGAAGAGCGGGTTAAAGAAGCCCTTACGCAGGTTGGGCTGAAGGGTTATGAGGACAGAATGCCGTTTCATTTGAGCGGAGGAGAAAAGAAGCGCGCAGCAATCGCAAGCGTGCTGTCGATGCGCCCGCAAGTTTTGGCGCTCGACGAGCCTTCCGCAGGGCTTGATCCCCGCGCACGCAGAGGGCTTATCCAGCTGCTTGACCGTCTGGAACAGACTGTTATTGTTATTACTCACGATATGCACATGGTCAAGGAGATATTCCCGCGCTTAGTCATAATGGACGGGGGGAAAGTCGTGGCGGATGGCTTATCGGATGAAATTTTATCGGACGAGGCTCTGCTTGAAAGACACGGTCTGGAAATGCCTTAGGCTCTGCGCCTGTTTTCAAAGCAGATGCTGCTTCCGGGCTTGTACGGGGAACTCAGATATCTCATATCTAACCAGATTTCGTTTCGTTTGTAGGTAATCTTTGCGGCTCCAATATCTTACATATGTGTTTTCGTTAAGTATCTGTGGTGAAAGTTCAGGTATAATGCCCTTGAGCATTAACCTTGGAGAGGTGCGGTGATATGACAATAGAGAGACAAGCGAACGATATTGACCCAAAGATGCTGAACGCACTGAAATGGAGGTGCATCGGTCCGCCGCGAGGGGGACGCGTGGTTGCTGTAGCCGGCGATCCGGTTGATGCCGGTACTTTCTATTTTGGCGCTTGTGCCGGAGGCGTGTGGAAAACTTATGACGGCGGCACATACTGGGAGAATGTGTCGGACGGATATTTCAATACAGCGTCCGTAGGCGCAATAGCGGTGTCGGATTCGGACCCAAGCGTGATTTATGCAGGTATGGGCGAGTCTTCCATACGACTGGATGTTACACATGGGGACGGGGTGTACAGGTCGAACGACGCCGGGCATTCTTGGGTTCACCTTGGGCTTGAAGATACCAGGCACATTTCGCGGGTTCGCATTCACCCAACTAACCCAGACATAGTGTTTGTGGCTGCACAGGGGCACGCTTTTGGACCGAATGAGCAGCGCGGCGTGTATAGATCTAAGGACGGCGGCAAGAACTGGGAGCGCGTTCTGTTCGTAAGCGAGAATGCAGGCGCCGGCGATCTGAGTATTGATCCAAGCAATCCACGCCTGTTGTTCGCTTCGATATGGCAGGTGCGGCGCAACTTCTGGAACTTGAACAGTGGCGGACCGGACAGTGGTTTGTGGCGCAGCACCGACGGCGGCGATACTTGGGAGAATGTATCGAACAATTCGGGACTGCCGCAACTTCCGTTCGGTAAGATCGGCGTGGCAATATCTCCGGCGAAGGGAGGGCGCATATACGCCACGATAGAGGCTGGCAATCCCGGTGTATATCGATCCGACGATTACGGCGACACATGGGAGCTTGTTTCCGACAATCGAGACCTTCAAGGGCGTCCGTGGTATTACCAGCACATCTTCGCAGATCCGCAGGATGCGGATACGGTTTGGGTCTTAAACTATGACGCGTGGAAGTCTAACGACGGCGGCAGGACATGGGTAGAGGTTACTACGCCGCACGGCGACAATCATGACCTATGGATAGATCCCAGAAACCCTCAGAGAATGATTGAGGGCAACGACGGCGGAGCCTGTGTGAGTTACAACGGCGGCGAGACTTTTTCCACGATTTACAACCAGATGACGGCGCAGTTCTACCATGTAACGACGGATACCCAGTTCCCCTACCGAGTATATGGCACACAGCAGGACAACAGCGCAATCAGCGTGCCTTCGAGCTCGCACAAAGGCGTCATTCCATGGGCGGACTGCTACACAGTAGGAAGCTCGGAAAGCGGCTATATTGTCGTTGATCCCACTAACCCCAATGTGGTCATATCAGGCGCTATCGGCTCTTCACCCGGAGGTGGAGGCAATATGCTGCGATATGACCATTCGACAGGGCAGGTGAGGATTATCACCGTTTGGCCCGAGTTGAACACAGGCTATGGACCTGTTGACGCACGCTATCGCTTCCAGTGGACATACCCTATTCAGTTTTCGCCGCACGATCCGGGAGTATTGTATGCGGCAGGCAACATCTTATTCCGCTCAACCGATCAGGGAGGAAGCTGGGAGGCTATCAGTCCTGATTTGACTCGCAACGACCCGGAGAAACTTCAACCCTCCGGCGGGGACATAACCGGAGACGCTTCGGGAGCAGAGACCTACTGCACGATATTCTCGTTCCTAGAATCCCCGCACGAAAAAGGCGTTTTCTGGGCAGGCTCGGACGACGGACTTGTGCACATATCCAAGGACGGCGGCGCGAACTGGCAGAATGTTACGCCTGCGGAACTGGAGGAATGGACGCGGGTGGACATGATAGAAGTGTCGCCGCACAACCCTGCGACGGCATATTTAGCCGGAACGCGCTACAAGTTCGACGACAACAGGCCGTTCCTGTTCAAGACCACAGACTACGGCGCGACCTGGAAATCCATCATCGGTAATTTGCCGGAAGACGACTTTACGCGCTGCATTCGCGAAGACACCGGACGACAAGGGCTTTTGTACGCCGGAACTGAAACGGGTATATATGTGTCCTTCAATGACGGCGAAGAGTGGCACTCCATGCGCGGCAACCTGCCGGTTGTACCTGTGTACGATCTCGCAATCAAGGATGATGATCTTGTGGCGGCGACTCATGGCCGCAGCTTTTGGATAATGGATGGTCTGAGCCAACTTAGGCAGATTTCGGGCGAGTTCGCAGGTGAGGCGCTGTACCTCATAAAGCCTGCTACGAAAATCCGCCTAGCTGCGCCGTTCCGTGGTCGAGACGGCGGAGCCTCGAAAAATTACCAGCTTTCACTCGGCGCTGCCGTGGCGTTTGTGGATACGAAGGGCGCGCATGGCGAGTTCGAGCGGAAACTGCTCGATGCTGGAGAGAATGCGCCGGGCGGTGTCCGTGTCTGGTACTGGCTGAAAGAAGAGCCGGACGCAGAAGTTACTCTCACTTTTATGGACTCAGAGGGAGAGGAAATTACCGGCTACTCGAGCAAGAAAAGTGATGATGAGAGCGATGCGGATAGACAGCGTGTCCCGTCAGAACCCGGAATGAACCGCTTTGATTGGGATATGCGCTACCCGGGCGCGAACAAGGTTCCCGGTGATAGGACGACCGAAGGCGTTGAGCGCGGCCCGCTTGCGCCACCCGGTTCGTATCAAGTTAGGCTGACAGTCGGCGATCAGTCTCAGACTCAAAGCTTCGATATGGTGAAGGATCCACGAGTGGAGGCGACGCAGGCGGACTTCGACTCGCAGTTTGCGCTTCTTATACGCATTCGCGATAAGCTTTCGGAGACGCACGATAACATCAATCGCTTGCGTAGTGTAAGGAATCAGGTGGACGAGTGGACAAAGCGCGCTGATGGAACGGCAGGGCAAGACGCTGTCTCGGAGGCTGCGGCTGCGATTAAAGAAAAACTTAGCGAAATCGAAGGTGCGCTGATTCAAACTGAGTATAAGGGCGCACGGGATAGGCTGCACTTGCCAATCAAACTGAACGCGAAACTGGCAGGTCTGACGCCCGTAGTGTCCGCAGGAGATTACGCGCCGCCTCAGCAGGCGTATGATGTTTTCTCGCATTACGGCGAACTTCTGGATACGCAATTCGCCACACTTCAAAATGTTTTGGACGAAGACTTGAGCGAGTTCCAGAACCTGCTTGCAGAGCTGGAAGTGCCTCCCATCGTACCTAGAGCAGAAGTCTAGGGAGTTATTCCATATCAGACGAAATCTGATTAAGAATCGGCAGGCAGGGATTGGCTGCTAGGATGCTGCATAGATTGGGAATGTTTGTGAATTGGCGTGATCAGCGCTTTATCTTCTGCTGCTCACGTCAATTCGCAGAGTAGAGTTCCTACCTGCCTGCCGCCTAGGTCGAAAGGCGCTCCCGCGTCCATGTGCTTGAAACCCAAAGCTCCAAACAATGCCTGCTTCTCGGTATCCTCGACGGAAATGGTGGCATATATCTGCGGAGCATTTCGGCTGACGCTCCAATCGACTGCTGCCTGAATCAGCGCATCCCACACATCAAGGTGGTTTTTGTGCGTGAAACCGTCCACACGGCAGCTTCTATTCTCATCGAACCGTGCCGACGACAAGCCTACGACCTGTCCGTTATCGGTTTTGGCGCAAAACCACGCTCCGCGTCCGTCTTTGGTGATGGCGTCGTAGCGACGGTACAAGCCCAGGCAGGATTCTTGTACTGCGTATCGAGTGGATAACATTCCCGTATTGAAGTCCAGCGCCTGCCAGTCGTGCGGCGACACGAGTAGGGGTATCATAGGGGTGCGGTCAGCGGGCGAAGAAGTTTCCACCTTTGCAGTACCTAGGCTGCGGAAGTAGTCCACTAGAAATTCTTCAGGAGAATCACCGTTCAGCACATTTGCCATTAGGTTTGCGCCTGCGAGCTTTCGCCAGCCAAGCCGGAAGTAGATTCTTGCCGCATCCGGGTTTCCTGTGCCTAGAAATAGCGCTTGCCCGCCGCGCTCCTTGAAGTCATCTCGCGCCTGGCGAGTGAGTTCGCCGGCTATCCCGGAGCGACGTGCCTCGGGGGCAGTCGCGACCTCGCCTAATCCGCCTATACTGGACAGAGTGTCGGAAGTCGCCACAAGGCATGCACCTGTTAGTTTCTCATTAAGCCTTCTTGTATATACGGTTATGCGAGTATGCGGAACTTCGTGTCCCAGCAGCGTCTCCTTAGTAACATCAATAGACCCGCCAAAAATGGGTATCCAGAACTTAAACAGCTCATCGACTAGACGAGCATCTAAGGGAGCTTCATGCATCATGTTAAATCAAACCTATATGCGTGCATTCATCTAACCGACAACGACCATTCAAACAGTTTCATTAGCAGTATAGCAAGTAAGAATATAGGACGTGTCAATACTATTTCAATCAAGTTGCTCGAATCCGTTACACGAGAGTAAGGTTATGTGCGGAAGTCGTTGACGATTACGAAAGCCTGCTGAGTTCGTGATACAATTCCGCCTGATGTTCCACAAACGAAACCAGTCTATTCACATTTGGTTCCATCGTCCGAGTAAGGCGAGTAAGGAGTGTAGTCTGAACAATGGCAAGAAATACTCTATCTACACTGACTTCAATTGCGGGCTGGGATGAGCGCCGCGCTGCCGAAGTGGAAATCTGCGGTGGTACAGATCCGGTTCTTCCCACGCCGTTCAAAATTGGAGATACAGCTGCTGCCAGTCTTGCTGTGGTCGGGCTTGCCGTATCTGATCTCTGGAAGCTGCGCACAGGGCGGAGCCAGGAAATCGGCGTTAATGTTCGTCAGGCTGTGGCTTCGCTGCGGAGCAGTAAGTATATGACGCTGAAAGGCAAATCTATCGCTGCTGAACGTAATCCGCTGATGGGGGTATATCCTGCAAATAATGGTCGTTGGAGTTATCTTCACTGCAATTTCCCGAATCACCGTAATGCAGCACTGTCGGTATTGGGAGTAGATGAAGACAACCTAGCAGTGCGGCGAGCGGTGTCAGCTTGGGACGCTTTAGAACTTGAAGAAGCGATAATTGCTGCGGGCGGAGCAGGTGGGATGGTACGTTCCATAGAAGAGTGGAGCCGTCATCCGCAGGCGGCAGCCGTAGCCTCCTTGCCGCTGCTGGAGATAGAGAAAATAGGGGACAGCCCGCCCGAAGCGCTGCCCGAAGGTGCGAGGCCCCTGTCCGGAGTTAGGGTCCTAGATCTGACCCGAGTGTTAGCAGGTCCAACTTGCGCACGCACATTGGCAGAGCATGGCGCCGATGTGCTGAAAATTACCGCGCCTCACCTACCCAGCATAGGCTCTCAGGAATATGACACGGGTCACGGAAAACTATCAGCTCATCTTGACTTGCGCGAAAAGAGCGACTTGGATACTTTGAAGGAGCTGGTTCGAGATGCCGATGTCTTTTCGCAAGGCTACCGACCCGGAACACTGGACAGGCGTGGGCTGTCGCCTCAAGACTTGGCGAAACTGCGGCCGGGTATTATCTATATCTCACTGTCGGCATTTGGGCGGCTGGGCCCGTGGGCATCGCGCCGAGGTTTTGATACGGTGGTGCAGACGGTGAGCGGCATTACTGCTCGCCAAGGTGAAACTTTCCCAGGTTCTGAACCGGGGCCTCAGTTCTATCCTGTCTCCGCGATTGATTACATAACCGGTTATCTGATGGCTTTTGGAGCGCTGGTTGCGCTGGCGCGTAGAGTGCGGGAAGGCGGCAGCTGGCTGGTGCGAATCTCTCTGGCGCAAACCGGTCGTTGGCTTTTGCAGCAAGGGCAGGTGCCAGAGGCTGAACTCCGGGATGTTCCGGAAGAGTTCAGCCTGGAAGAGATAAGGCGATGGTCAACCTTCAGCGATCTTGCAGTTGGGCGAGTGAGCCACCTTGCGCCTGCGTTGCAGCTTTCCGAGACGCAACCCTACTGGTCGCGTCTCGCAGTAACGCTAGGCTATCACGAACCCGTGTGGCCCAAGCATGGGTAACGTCCGGGATGGTTCTATCAGGCGTATGCTCTTGCGAAAGTCATATAGAACACTAGATTGATGGACTTGTTGGTACGAGCTGCGGCTGATATGCGATCGCCACCATTACCATATTGCTTCAGTCGATTATATCCGAGATGCCGGGGTTGGCATCACCACTGCACGAACATGGGCATCACGACATGAACATACTCCTCGCTGTCGGCGGGCTTAAGCACACCGGGGCTTGATGCTGATGACACTTCCATAGCGATGTCCACGCCGCTAAGCACATCAAGCACTTCGGTCAAATACTTGGAATTGAAGGCGATTTTTGCGTCTTCTCCCTCTATATTTGCACTAATCAGCCCTTGATTGTCTCCAATCTCTTCTGACCGTGAGGAAATTGTCAGACGTCCTGGCTCTTCCTCTTCGCTGCCGGTCATCTGCAATCGGATAATGCCACTGCCGTCTCTCGCAAATATTGCGGCAGTTCTCGTGGCGCGCAAAAATTCGTCTGACTTGAGCACAACGCGTGTTGCGTGGCTTTGCGGTATAAGCTGATTGTAATTTGGGAAGTTTCCGGCAATGAGCGAAGACACGATTTCTACATCCTCCACTCTAAACAGCGCCTGATTGCTGGACGGTGTAACCATGAATTCCACCGCCTTTTGCTGATTCCCTAACAGACGGTTAATCTCGTTTAGAACACGCGCCGGTATGAGAAAATCTATGTCTTCGCTCGGCGGTTCTGATAATTTGCCGCTGTACACCGCTAATCTGAATCCATCCGCTGCAGCGAACTTGAAGTCGCTGCCGGTAATCTCCGTCTTCACACCCGTTAGAACCGGCCTTGAGTCTTCGGTAGCGGCGGCGAAGGATACACGGCTAATAGCCTCCCGAAGTGTGGTTGGTTCTACCTTAGCTGCCACTCCGTCCTGTACTGTCGGAATCGGGGGGAAGTCGTCTGCGATCGTTCCGCTGATGTTTGATTCGAAGCTTACGCACTTGATATTTAGACCAACTGGCTGAGACGTTGCTTCTATGTCTATGCGCTCAGGGGGCAGGGAATTCACGAACTCAGTGAGTAACCGCGCCGGAACTGTGATTGCCCCTTCTTCCTCTACTTGAGCGCCGATCCAGGTGGTCATTGCCATGTTCAGATCCGTAGCCGAAATCTTGAGCATGGACTGCTCAGTCGTGAGAAGGACGTTCTGAGTTATGGGCAGAGTAGAGCGTGAAGCTACGGCTCTTCCCACGATTGAAAGCCCCCGGGCAAGATTTTCTTGTAGGCAGGATAACCTCATACCTCAAGTCCTCCAAACATTAGATGTGCACTTTTATAATATTCCCGCAATTTTATCCCATTAATTGCAGAATGTTCTAGCACTTGTATGCATATTAGATGGCAAAAAATTACGCTCCCGTTACATTATCGGGAGCGTATTGACCGCAGGTGAAGAGGTTATGCCGTTAGTTTACGGTAATAGTTCCTAACATATTTTGGGTGGTATGCGGAATGCATATCAGCTCGTAAGTGCCGGAATCTTCGAATGTGAAAGTATAAGTAACTGTCTCTTCTGCATCCACATCCACATTTATATCTAATTCGTCCACTGTGAACGAATGGTATTCGGACTCTGATGTGAGCGTGAATGTAACGGTTTCGCCCACGCTAAATGTAAAATCTGCAGGACTAAACTTGTACTCGCCGCTGCCACCAATGTCCTGAAGCGCGACGGTTACGGGCGTGCCTCCCCCTGCGGCTTGCCCATTGCCGCCTGTTGCCTCAGGTGGTACGGTAGGCGCGGGTGGTGGAGGCGGCGGCGATACGCGTGGTGCCGCTGTGGGAGGAGGCGGTTCGGGTATGCTTTGTCCACACGCAACGACGGCGAACATCACGATGGCACACACGCCAGCCAACGCCAATAGATTTCTCTTCTGCAACATTGCCTCCTGCTGTTTTGCTACTGACCCTCAAATTATCACCCCAAATTAGGGTGGAAATGAGGTTATGTTCAGACGAGTTAGTGAACATTTTCACTTTATCATTGAGTATGTTTTCAGTCAATAATAATAGAGGGATACAGCCAGCGTTTCCATTAAGTTAATAACCTTTGTTCACCTGATTTTTAATGGTGAGAACGCACTATTATTTTGCCGGAGCAGCTGACATAAACAAGTCTGTTGAAAAGCCCTTCCTGAGACCCCGTATGCAGATGAGGAAAATATTGGAAATGAATGATTCTGCTCGTTGTCGTTGTGCGTGTCAATATCGCCTGCTACAATTTCTGTCATGCTTTCCGTGAGCGTCGTACGGCGCCTGGCTCGCATGCGATCGTAAAATCTTATTACATATTACATTACACACAACTTCATAGAATAACCGAGTTCATATCGATTGTCGCAGGCTATCAGGCTATGATAGGAGGATTAGGGACATTGGAAGATTCAATAAGACGATTTTCTACCGATACACCATGGGAAGCAGTCGGCGGATATAGCAGGGCGGTGCGAAGCGGCAATCGGATTTATGTCGCAGGCACTACTGCGAGCTCCCAAACCGGGGCGCTAGGATTGGATGACGCCGGCGAACAGACGAGGGCGATTTTAGAGATAATTCAAGCCGCTATCGAATCGCTAGGCGGTGATATGTCAAATGTAGTCCGCACGCGCATTTATGTGAAGGACATATCCTTGTGGGAGAGCGTGGCGCGGGTGCACGGAGAGTTTTTCGCAGATGTGCGTCCAGCCTGCACTCTCGTTGAAGCGCGCCTTGTGGATGATTCACTGTTAGTAGAGATTGAAGCGGAAGCGGTAGTAGTGGAGGATAGCGATGCGCTTTAGCCTTCGCTTAAACAACGACCTGTTGCTGCCGCAGTACATCGAGCTGGCGCAGCAAGCCGAATCTGAGGGTTTCGACCAATTTTGGGTGAGCAGCGACCTGTTCCTGCGCAGCACGAGCGTTATTTTAACCGCCGTAGCTTTGAACACGAGCCGAATCAAAATCGGAAGTTGTGTTCTGAACCCTTATACGACGAATACGGCTGAAATCGCAATGCAAGCTGCAACGCTCGATGAAGTTTCAAACGGCAGATTTTTGCTGGGTATATCCGCAGGCGCGGCAGAGTTTCTGGCGTGGGTTGGGATAAGGCATGGCAAGCCTTTGGCGGCTGTTCGTGAGTCGGTGTCTGCAATCAGGCGGCTGCTGCGAAACGAAAGCGCCGAATGCAGCGGTGAATTTCTTAGATGGAGCAGAGATGCGTATATGCGCTTTTCTGTCGAACGAGAAATTCCGATTTATGTGGGCGGTATGGGGGAAAGGATGCTCGCACTTGCGGGTGAGATAGGCGATGGCGTTCTGCCTCTGCTTTTTCCGCCGGAACGCTACTACAAGGCGCGTCAGCAAGTTGACGCCGGGCGAGAACTGATAGCTGATACAGGCGCAGAGTTCGATTTTGCCACGTGTATCTGGGTATCGGCAGCGCAGGATAGGGACGCAGCGCGAAGGATGCTGGCGCAGAAAATCGCATATTATGGCAGCGCGATGAATGATGGGCTTCTCGCTGACTTGGGTTTGACGAAAACAGACTTCGCGCCGATAGACAGAGCGCTCATCTTCGATAGATGCGAGTCACGCGCTATAGATCTGGTAACCGATCAGATGCTTAAAATCGGCATTGTGGGAAATGCTTCTCAGATAATCGAACGGCTGGAACCGCTGGTTTCCGACGGCGCAACTCATATCAGTTTCGGACCGCCTCTCGGACCAGACTTTGGCGAGGCTATCCGCATATTGGGCGAGGTTGTCCGACATATCAAACGATAAATATGCAGGAGAATTATGACTGGACTTGGAATCTACACCCGCGTTCTTGTGGCAGCCCAAAGTCAAGGGCGTGTGGATGAACTCACAGATATTCTTGAGCGCAACAGCTGTATAGTAACCGCAACCACCAGTGTTACTACTGCACTGGATACTGCCGGGTACTCTGACTTCGACGCCCTTGTGATTGCGGAAGACATTCCGCCGTCCGAGCGCGCTTACCTTCGAACGCAGTTTGCTAACAGACAACCGGATGCGGTTGTGGTTTCTAACCGCAGCTCACGCTCAGTGATGATTCAACTGAGTCAGGCTTTCAAGGAATCGGGTATAGCCCGTTCGTAATTTCCTCATATTATCTTCATCCCCACTAAATCTTTATCTCCACTAATTATTATATGGAGTTTTGATTTAACGCTCGCCGTACTCTGCCGCGTCCTTTTGCAGCGCTGATTAGGTTCAAAGTCCGTTCATTGCCTCCTAAGGTTATATTAATGCTTCGTTAATGCCTTGTTCATATCTGAGCCGTATCGTAAATGCAGGTCGTATTTATGACTTGATGACATGGCTAAACACACAAAAGGCATTACACAGGCATTACACAAGGAGGTAAGACTCAAATAACTATGCCTAATTTAAGATTTATTTCACGGAAGAGCGGCGGTCTAAGCGTTGCCTTAATACTAAGCCTAGTGCTTATAATTGCTGCACTGGCATGCGGCGGTGCACAGCAATCAACAACCCCAGCATCACAATCACAACTGGCTGCACAATCGCAGCCCGATGCGACGGCGGAATTGAAAGGTACAATCGAAATCGACGGCTCCAGCACCGTATTCCCGGTGTCTGAGGCGGTCGCAGAAGAGTTCCACAAACTTCACCCCGATGTGCGGGTCAATGTAGGCGTATCCGGCACAGGCGGAGGCTTCAAGCGCTTCACTGTGGGGGAGATTGACATCAGCGACGCATCCCGCCATATCAAGGACGGCGAAGCCCAAGTCGCGATGGACAACGGCATTGAATACTACCCGCTGCGCGTTGCGATGGATGGTATGTCGGTGATGGTCAGCCCTGAAAATGACTTCGTGGAGTGCCTGAGTACCGATCAGCTCAAGATGATCTGGGAGCCGGGCAGCACAGTATCCAAGTGGAGCGATGTTGACCCCAGCTGGCCTGACGGCAAGATAGCGCTGTACGGTCCGGACACCGACTCCGGCACATTCGACTACTTCACCGAGGAGATTATGGGTGAGGCGCAGCTGAGCCGAGCCGACTACACCGCCAGCGCGGACGACAATGTTCTGGTACAGGGGATAGCCGGCGGCAGGTATTCGCTGGGCTACTTCGGCTATTCATACTATCAAGAAAACATGGACAAGCTGAAGCTGGTGGCGGTTGACTCCGGCAATGGCTGTGTTCTGCCGACAGCTGAGAGTATTGAGAACGGCACTTACTCACCGCTCTCACGTCCATTGTTCATTTATGTGAGCAAGAAGAGCCTGGAACGTCCTGAGGTGAAGGCGTTCGTAGAGTTCTACCTTGAGCATGCAGCGGATTTGGCGCAGGAAGTAGGATACATCAAACTTGGCGATGAAGAATACGCCTCCAACAAAGCTATGATTAAGTAGTACCTGTATATAGAAAACTCATCTCCCGTAGTGGCGCATGTGATAATACCTGCTTCGCATGCGTCATTATTTTATGGGCGCGCATTTTTTGATACATGATACACGCCCGTGCTGTGTTTCGGTTATACATTTGGCAATGGGACGTCATCACCGGTTTCTTGCTGCCAGATACGCAGCCGCGCTGACATATCTATGACGCGGTCGCGCTGATCAGGCTCGTCGAACAGGTTTTTCATCTCATACGGATCACTGTTCAGGTCGAACAATTCGCCTTGATCGCCGGCGCACAGCGCGAGTTTCCACCTGTCCGGTGTGATGATACAGCGCCTGGGCAGTGCGTTCATGCGGTTGATTGCTGCGCTGCCTAGAAAGCGGTCAGGCAGTTCTTCGCTTACTCCGTTCCACTGGACTACCACTTCGTTGCTGCTGAGATCCTGTTCGCCGCGCAGCACGGGCGCTAGGCTTTTGCCTTGCAAGTGGGAGGGCGGTTCCTGTCCGAGCAGGTCAAGCAGTGTGGGAATCAAGTCTATGTGGCTGGCGCTGCCTTCCAGCATCGTCTGTTCGCGGCTTAGCCACGGCACACGCATAGTGAGCGGCACACGCGAAGCTTCCTCATAGAACGAGCGCTTTTCGAGCATTCCATGGTCGCCTGCCATCTCTCCGTGCTCACTTGTAAACACAACTATTGTGTTGTCGGCGACACCTGCGCTGTCCAGAGCGTCTGTAATTTTCTTCACCATTCGATCAACCAGCGTGATGTTGGCGAGGTAATGCGCGCGCAATGTACGCCATCCCAGCTCTGTGGTCAGGTCTTGTCCCGAAGCCGGATTATGCGCCATATAAGGATCTTCAGTCGGATCGCCGCCTTCGTACATATACTGCGTGTAGTAGTTTCCGCGTACCCTGTTATAGAGCGATACATTCTCATCGGGTCTTTGCAAGAAGGAAGGACCTACCGGAAGCTGTGCCGGGTCATACATGTCGTTCAGCGGTCCGTGATATGGAGGGTGCGGCTCAAAAGTGCTCACATACAGCACGAAAGGACGATCGCCGTTCCGTTGTATGAAGTCTGCTGCACGGTCGCCGAGGAAAGACGCCATCTGAAACTCTTCGGGCAGTCTTGAACGAGCCGCAGGTGAAAAGATGAACTTGCCCGGCATGCGTTCCATGTCCGGCTTGAAGCCATTTTCGACCAAGTGGTGCCAGTATGTGCTGTACACATTGCGATACTCGCGGCGTGTGTATTCCGGCAAATGACCGTCTTCGGTGCTTACCCATTCATCGAAGCCATGCTGACGAATCACATCGTCGCCCAGATGCCACTTGCCGAAGTATCCGCAGTAGTAATCATCGGGCAGCATCTCTGCGATGACAGGGGTTTCGCGTGGCAGCACGAGCTGATTCACGATAGGACCGGCTTCATGAGGGTATAGCCCGGTCATTATGGAAGCGCGCGCAGGCGTGCATACCGGCTGTGTAACATAAGCGTTTTGAAACACGAAGCTCTGCCGCGCCAGCACATTTAGATTAGGCACATACAGCCAGTCGTTGCCGTAGCAAGCCATCGTGTCAGCGCGCTGCTGGTCGCTGAATATGAAAACCAGATTAGGTCTGTCTGCCATTTGATAACTCCCTCTTTGATGCAGTTTTTGTATGCATGTGTATGAATTGTCAAAATACTCCACATGCGGTTATCTGCCGTCCGTTCAACGGTTGGGCTGAACGGTAGTTAGCGCCACCGCCAGTCAGCTGACAGCATTGGGTAAGGCTTTATATCGGATTAGTGCGAATAGTGTGTAGAACCGATTTAGTTCCGGCGCTATCGCACATTTCGCAGCCTGGGATCTAACACGTCGCGCAGTGAATCGCCGAACAGGTTAATTGCCAGAACTACGATAGTGATTGCTAGTCCCGGTGCGATTGCAATGTGTGGAGCCAGGTCGAAGCTCAGCTGTGCGCGAGTCAGCATGTTGCCCCAGGACGGTATGGGCGGCTGTATTCCGATTCCGAGGAAGCTCAGGGCCGCCTCTGCCGTGATCGCCGCACCCACGCTGACTGCTATCAGCACCATTGATACTGGCAGTGAGTTCGGCACAAGATGGCGGAATATGATGCGCGTATCGGAACTGCCTATCGCGCGTGCTGCTTCTACGTACTGCATATTGCTCAGAGTAAGCGCGCGCGAGCGCACCACGCGCACTGAGCTAGCGCTGTAGCTCACTGCAAGCGCTGCGATGACCACCGGCACCGTAAATCCGAATGCGACGGTAATCGTCATAGCAACCACAATTCCGGGCAAGATGAGGACCGTGTCAACCAGCCGCTGCACAAGCAGATCGAACACTTTTCCGAAGTAAGCGCTTGCTATGCCGAGCACAGTCCCGAAAGCTACGCCAATTAGCGGCGACATAATTCCCACAAACATGGAGACACGTCCGCCGTACAGCATTCGGCTGACCAGATCGCGTCCTAGCTCGTCAGTGCCGAGCCATAGAGTTCCTTCCTCCAGTGTGGCTTCAGACATTGGAGGAAGAAGCTGCCGTGCAACTGTTCTGTCAAATCTGAATGGAGAGATGACGGGGGCAAGCGCAACCAGAAAAATAATCAGGAACAGGATAATACCGCCGGCCGCGCCGGTTGGGTGGCTTCGCCCGAAGTCCAGCAGCGCGTTCTTCGTGCGGGCGGTTCTGCTCCCGATGGAGCCGCCCTGCATTATCCCTTCGGGAGTAACTCGCTCTTGCTGCAACTATAAATCCCTTCTTAGTTTTATTCGTAGCGAATGCGTGGATCGATCCACGCATAGAGCAGATCAACCACCAGAATCCATATCATCATGAACAGCGCTAGTATCAGCACGATACCCTGCACCATAACGAAGTCCCGCGCGCTGGTGGCATCTACAATCTGCTGACCCAGACCCGGTAGAGTAAATATGCGTTCGATGATGACTGCTCCGTCCATAAGCGCGGCGACCAAAAGTCCCGCCATTGTCAGCACGGGGATGATGGCGTTGGCGAGCGCATGTCGCAGGGTAACTATCCATGGTCCAAGTCCCTTTGCGCGCGCTGTGCGAATGTAGTCGTCGTTGATGACCTCCAGCATGGTGGAGCGTGTCATCCTGCTGATGGTGGACGCTGAGCGGAATCCTATAACGAGAGCGGGGAATATCAGGCGCTTGAGCACGGTTAGCGGTTCGTCGAAGATGCTGACATGCTGCACGGGTGGAATCCAGTTGAAAAACTTGACTAAGAACAGCAGCATCAGTATAGCAACCCAGAAGTTTGGCATAGCGATCCCCGCCGCCGTGATGACGCGGATTGTTTGGTCAACCCAGCTTCCGCGCCACAGAGCTGATATGACACCTAAGGGCAGCGACCACGCAAGCGCTATCACCACCGACAGGAACGCCAAGGTCGCCGTAACCTCTATCTTGCTCGCAAGTGCGTCCACCACGGGTCGGTCTGCGTAGCGTGAATATCCCAAATCGCCCCGCAGGACATCCATCAGCCAGCGGCCGTATTGGACATACAGTGGGTCGTTAAGTCCCCAAGCCTCCCTCAGCGCTTCGATGTCTTCGATTGACGCTACGGATTCTTCGCCTGAAGTTATGAACAGCGCTTCGTCCCCCGGCAGTACGCGCAGCATGAAGAACAGGATTGTGCCGAGCAGGAACAGTGTCGGAATTATAAGGAGCAGCCGCCGTATAGTATATTTCCACACTCTGAACCTGCCTTTGGATCACACCAATTGATTGATAATTGATACCTGAAACGCGGCTCGCTGAAACACAGAACCGACGCTCTGCGGTCGGGCGATATAGATGATACACGACATAGCAGTCGGAGTGTTTGTCAACGACTGCTATGTCGATTTATGCAAATTGATTATCTCTGCGGCGCCCCTTCGCTCAGCCACACATCGTAGAGCCGTGTCTGTATGAACTTCATCGCAGGGATCGCATCCCAGTTGTTCACATAATTCCAAGCCAGCTTATACTCATTGAAGCGCAGAGTGGGCACCTTAGGGATCCACTGCTCGCGCATGATGGTGTCCAATTCCTTAAACATCCGGTTGCGTTCAGGTCCTGGGAATGTCTTCTTAATCTCGGACACCTTGTCTAGGAATTCCTGAGGCGCCGCCGCGCTGTGGTAGTATGCGCCTGCCCCGTCAAGATAGAACAAGTCTATGAAGTTCACAGGGTTTGCCATTGCTACTGCGTGACTGTCAAACATCACCGTGTAGTTGCCGTCCTGTCCCAAAGCGCGCAATGGCGCAGTCTCAAAGGTCTCGATGTTCATTTTGATGCCGATGTCTTCAAGCTGCTGTGCGATTAGCAGCGCACTGTCGGCGTTCGCGCCCGTTATCCCCGAATGAGCAGTGAATTCGGTAACGCCTACCTCCGCAAACAGACGTTTTGCCTCTTCAAGCGCCTCTTCTCGCGTTGCTGCATCATATCCGTAGTAGCCCATTACATCGCCCAAATTGGGGTCTGCTGTGCCGAAGTAGCTTACCTGCACGAAGTTGGCAGGCAATTCTGCGATCGGAGTTGAGAGCGTCGCCTGTATGGGCGTGCGGTTTACGGCGAGATAAAGTGCTCTGCGTGCGCGAATGTCATCGAAGGGAGGCTGCTCCCCGTTCATTGCGATGTACATTACGCCCGGGCTGAACGCCGATACGAAGTCCACATTGTCGCCGAGTGATTTTTTAACACCCCAGCCTTTTGCGAGGTTCATAGGCGCTGCGAGATCTACACGGTTAGTTGCAACCGCTGCTGCCTGCGTGTCCCAGTCGGTGAACTGAATCGTTGTAACTAAATCAAGATACGGATAAGGAGACCCATCCGGCGCATCGCGGAAGTAGTCCGGATTTGCTTCGGACGTTACGAAGCTGTCACGTTCAGTGTCCTTTACTCGGAATGCGCCTGTGCCGATCAGCCTTTCCGGCGAATTGATGCCGCCCTCCATCTCTACGATATGCATGGGCAGCATGATATGCCAGGCGTCCGCAAGGTCGAGCAGGAAGTCTGCGCTTGGCTGCTTTAGCGACACTTTGAAGGTAGTGTCGTCTATCTTTTCAGTGCCTGCAATATTCTTGAACCCGCCTACGCGCGGCTGAGGTATGCCTTCCGGCGGATTCGCCCAGCGATTAAGCGTGTATGCAATATCTTCCACTGTTAGAGGATTGCCGTCGTGCCATTCCACACCCTCAACCAAATTTACGGTAATATCGTCAACAGAATCGCTGAATTCCCAGCTCTCCCCAAGGTCAGGCAGAACATCGATGCCGTTGCGCGGGTTGAATTGCAAGATTCCACTGTAATGGCGATTGAAGTGCTCGGTAAAGTGCCACACTCCAGCCTGCGTCATGTCCCACTTAGGCGGGAACGCACGTGGTCCTACTGCCCAAATTAGATGTCCGCCCCTCTTGATACCGTCGGAAGACATCATAGCAGCAGGCGCGGGTGCGCTGCGTCCAGCGGCTCTGGTTGGCTGTGCTATAGGTTGTGCCGGTGCGGGAACTACCTGAGACTGGAATGCGGGCTGAGCCGGAGCGGCAGGCGCAGGAGCAGCGGGCGCCTGTGGCTGCTGAGCCGGAGCCGGAGCAGGAATTTGGGGGGGGGCAGCGGCGGGGGCAGCGGCCGGAGCTTGCTGCTGTACCGGCGCAGCTACTTGTGTCGGCGCCGAGCTGCATGCCAAGGCTGCAACCATTAACAGTACCGCGAGGAAAATTGAAACTCTTAATGTCATCATTTGACTTCATCCTTCCTAATGTATTACAGGTATAAAATCCGTAACATTCTAATCAAAAACATCTATATAAGATGCCTCTACTTGGTGGGAAGATATTTATTATGGCACGACTAGATGTTAGCGATTGTGTGCAATTTAGCCAATCCTCACATTAAAGTCAAGATGAGGCGGAGATTTCAGCGCCCCTGTTTTATGAATATGTAGAAATCCTTTCTCGTTCGCTTTCTCGTCCGATTGTTCCATAGCTATTCAGGAGGAGATACCGACTTAATCCGAAAGCAGAAATGTATGGGCAAGAAATGTATGGGTGTTTAAGGAAGAGACAAATATACAAGATGCCCTCATAATTCCGGGGCAATTCCTGTGCAGCGACAATAGAAGAAAGGATAAGGAACTTAAAGCGTTGAAATCTATTGAATATCTGCGGAAATAGCACGAACGCAGACACTAATGTGTGTGCAAATCAGCCTGCTGGTTGCTTGTGCGTAAAACTGAAGCATTTACGCGCCATACAGAGGAGTGTGGAAGGACGTTCGCAGGCTTTGCAGGAAGTTGCCGCATTAAGCGGTAGGCAATTAGATATTAGATGCCGTGCGAATCGATACGAGTGTGTGCAACCCAATAGGCGTACCGCTTTGCTTATGCTGCCCTAGAGCTGCCGCAGCCTCGGATCCCACCGGTCGCGCAACCAGTCGCCGATGAAGTTGAACGCCAGCACCGTCAGGAATATCGCCATGCCGGGGAAGAACGCGACCCACCACGCTGAGCTAAGATAGTCGCGACCGTCCGCTACCATAGAGCCCCATGTCGGCGTGGGCGGCGGAACACCGGCGCCAAGGAAGCTTAGTATTGACTCTGCGAGAATGATGCTGCCCACCTGTAGTGTGGTCGCCACAACGATGGTGTTGGCGACGCCCGGCAATATGTGCCGGTACATAATTCGGAAAGTGGACGCTCCGGCAATATGTGCCAGAGCAACATAATCTAAGCTCTTGAGCTGAAGCGACTGACCGCGCACAAGCCGGACTATTCCGGGCCAGCTTGCAAGCGCCAGAACAAGAACTATCACATCCCCGTTAATGAATACCTTTTGCCCGAGCACGGTAACGATAATCAGGGCAAGCAGCAAGTACGGAATCGCAGTCGCGATGTCTGTCAGACGCATTATCAGCTCGTCCAGGATGCCTCCGAAATAGCCGGCTGACAGACCGAGCGCCGTGCCTACGATGGTTCCTACGAATATCGCCACAGCAGCAAGTACAAGGGATACGCGTGCGCCGTATATGATACGGGTCAGAAGCCCGCGACCCAGTGCATCTGCGCCGAGGAAATAGAAGTGCTCGCCCGTCTGGCGGCACTTGTCCAACCACGGAACCTCCGGCATCTCGTTTCCAGTTACCGGGTTTGTTTTTGTGCCGCATGCGGGGTACCAAAAAGGAGCATCGCTTCTGGCACGCAAATCCTGTTTTATAGGATCGTTCGGCGATACTATGGGCGCAAAAACGGCCGATATTATCAGGGTTACGATTATGAATATCGGAAAGACAGGCCAGCGGCGCAACACGTACAGAACCTTGCTTAGCATGGTCTGATTTGTGGCTCGTTCTATGCTCTCCAGATTTGCAGTCGCTGCTTGTGCCATAAGTGGCTTGCTCTCTGTCTAGGCGTACCTAATTCTAGGGTCTATGAATGCGTATAGTATGTCCACAATGAACACCACTGATACATACAGCAGCGTAAACACCATTACTGCGGTGGTCATAACTGGGAAATCATTATTGATGATGGCTTGTACGGTCATAAAACCTAAGCCGGGCCAGGCGAACACCGTCTCGGTTACGACCGTTCCTGCAATGAAGCTTGCCATAATGATCGCGGAAAATGTGAGCGGGGGGATAAGTGCATTTTTGAGGGCATGCTTCCATACCAGATTAGCGTTGCCGACCCCCTTAGCGCGCGCCAGCTTAATGAACTCTGAGTCGAGTACCTCAAGCATGGACGACCGCACGAGCCTCATTAGCCCTGCTGACGCCAGCCATCCTAATGTTACCGCCGGCAGCACGAAGTATTTCATTCGTGTTAATAACGCTTCGCTGTCGTCGCCGCGTGTTCCGGATGGCAGCCAGCCAAGCTGCACTGCGAATATCAGGATGAGCATAATCCCCAGCCAAAATGGCGGCAGCGCCTGCCCAAAAACTGCGAATGTCCGTCCTACGAGATCCCAGAAAGAGCCGCGCTTTACTGCGGACAGCACTCCAAGCGGCAGTCCGGTAATTAGCACGAACATCCAGGCGGCAAACCCCAGCTGCAAACTTGCGGGCGCAAATATCCGCAGCATTTCCGTAGATTCGTACCCTGACTTCAAAGATTTACCGAAGTCGCCGGTCATCGCTTTGCCAAGCCAAATGAAGTACTGGATGGGCAGCGGATGGTTAAGTCCAAACTCCTCGCCCCAGGCGTCCCACTGTTCCTGCGTCGTGTAGCCGGATGCCAAAAACAGATAGCGCGGATCGCCCTGCAGCCGCGACATACTGAAAACAATCAGCGTGGCAGCGATCACGGACAATACCATAAAGAACAGTCTGCGAAGCACGAACGTCTTCATATCACCAGGAACCTGCTTACCCTTACCTATAACTTAACTGCTTCCACGCACAAATGGGGTAATTCCCAAATACAAAACGTGGTAATTCCAGATTCTAACGAACTTGATACTGACGAAAACAAAATGAGCATAGCGCCCACCCTAGTATTACTCGGATGGGCGCCCTTGAACTTGTTGATTGTTACTGAGGAGTATATACGACCGTATCGAAGCTGTTGGTCAAGCGCCAAGGCTTCAGATCCCAGCTTTGCACGGTATCAGGGTTCATGCCGATGAGTGTGGGCACTTCAACAATTCCGGTGCCGGTTTTAATATCCCACCAGCGATCCATAATCGTCTCGCGTGTAGTAAGGTTCTCATCTGTGCCTTTATCCTGCACACGGGTTATGTTGAAGTCGTTGTAGAAGTTGTTATCTTCGATTCCAGCGTTATAGCCACCCGCTGAAGCGATAGGCCACAGGCAGCATACAGGAATCGTGCCCCCCTTGTCCTTCGCCTGTGCGCTGTTCGGACCCCAGCTTGTCTGCCATATAGAATTGATCTGGCGTCCGACCATTGTCGGGCGGCGGGACGAATATGCTGTGTTGTCGATGTACGGCTCTAGGCCTAGATGCTCTTCCCACATACCTACGACAGCCTGGCAGACCTCGATGGATGTGCCGTTACCTGCCGGGCAGTAGTATTCGAACGAGAAACCTGGCTCAACGCCGGATTCGGCAAGCTTCTGCCTTGCCATTTCGGGATCAAACTGCACAGACCAGCGATCTTTGTATTCAGGATGCGACTGGTGGAATGCGATTCCTCCGCCATGGCCGGTGCCGTAGATTGCGCCGCCGTAGCCGGACACGATGGTCTCGCCAATAAGGTCGCGGTCGATCGCGTATATTAGAGCCTCACGGAAAGCCTTAGCCTTCATCATGTGCTCCGTCTCGTATGAGAACTTGTCGGTATCTTTGTAGTCGAAGCCGGTCGCATCGCAGCCGGCGCCGAGTTCCGATGTGTTCGTGCGGTCTGCGTCCGCGCATTCGATACGCGGGTCGCCTATCCAAGGATGGTCAACATCAGGCGTAAAGCCCTCGCGAAGTTCTACCGGCTCGCCCGTCTGCGGGTCTTTGAACGACCAGTAGTTGCCAGCCATATAGATGAACTGACCCAGAATCTGGTTCAATCCATCGTGGAACTTAAAGCCTTCGCTCTGCAGGTCTGCCACGTCTTGGATAGACACCATCGAGATGTCTGCCTGTCCGGTTTGAAGCAGTGCGGTTCGCTGCGCAGCCTCACTCGCCTGCCGCAGCTTCAGGAATGCGAAGTTCGGGTTGTGATTCCAGTGGTCAACGCGCGAAGTGGCTTCAATCAGCTCGTTCGGACGCCACTGCTGCACATAGAAAGGACCGGTGCCGTGCGGTGTCGTCAGGATGTCATCGCCTATCTCATCGTAGAGCGTCTTAGAAACTATGCCAATCGCATCGCCGCACATGCTGCTGATGCCTGCGCCGCCGCCGTTCAGCCAGTCCGCTATGTAGTTTCGGAAATGTCCCTTAAGCGTATATTTGTCGGTAGCTTCCCAGAGCTTGAACCAGTCGCCAGCCTCACCTGCATTTGAGTGAGTGGCTGCCGGGTTGTTTGAGCCGGCGTCGTTAAACGACCACGCTGCGTCTTCAGCGGTAAACTCAGAATGTCTGCCGGAGTCGATGTAGAAATCAACGCCTTCCCGCAGTTTTACTGTAACGGTGCCCTGGTTATCCGGGTCGTCGAAATTCGGAGGCAGGTCGTATTCCCAGCTAAGCGCAAGCATCGGCGCCTCGCAGGTCTCGTCCGACACCTTGCCCTTGCCGGCGTCGCCCGCAGTATTGGGCTCCCATGTTACCAGCAGCTCCTGGAAACCATAGTAGTAGTTCATCATGTTGTCCGGCCAGGTTGCCTTTTCGTTCCTATACAGGGGCGAACCGACATTGTCCAGAACCACTGTCAGAGTAGCGCCCTCACCGCTGGGAGCGGCAGGTTCTTCCTTTGCAGGTTCGGGCATTGCCGTTGCGGCAGCAGGCGCAGCAGGCACCTGTGCGGCAGCGGTAGGCGCAGGCGCCGATGATGATGGTGCAGTTTGTTCCGGCGCCGCACTGCTGCAGGCAATCGCTGCAAACGCGATTATCGCTGCAAGAGGCAGCAGCCACAAGGCTCGTCGTCCTTTCTTACCAATTATCTTCATGTCTGTCCCTCCTAGTATCATTGTGCCTTATTTTGACGCCTAATTTCTGTTAGCTGATATAGCAGGTTATATTTGTGCGGGATTTTACAATGATTGTGAATAGTATATGAGAGGATGATGTAAAGTCAACCGCAGGAATGTGGCAAAACTACCCCTAACATTAAGGCAAAGAAGGCATCGTTTATTAGCTATTAGCGGGATGAACGCCTTGCTCGATTTGTGGAATGAACGAACGCAGGTATGCTTTCAGCGCCGAAAACGCAGCCATAAATTCAATTGGGAATAGCCTGTATTATTATTACGCCTGTATATATCTTGCGCTGCTGCGGTATTAAGGTATTAATTAATGGGGTATTAGGTATCAGTTTCAGGCGCTCTCCAAACTTCTGTATTCTTGGCTGTAACGGTGCATTGTTAGCAAGAGGCTAATGTATTTTCATTCCGCCAGAGTGAACCTGTTCACCATTCCTGTTGTACACCTTGCTTGTGTGATGTAAAATGCTTGTCAAGAATATCAGTAATATCAGTTTGGCGTATGTTGCCAGTTCCGTGTCTGTCACTGTGAGAAGAGTGAGGCACAGTATATAATAAGTAAAGAGAAAACTTCGTAAGGAGGGAGCAAGTATGGCGAATGAGACAGCGCTAATTGCCCATCTGATGCGCCGCGCCGGCTTTGGTGCGGCAAGGGCAGAGCTTGACGAATTGGCGTCCAAAGGTTATGAGGCAGTTGTTGACGACTTGTTGAACCCTGAACGCTTTCCCGATGTCGAAGAAGATGTCTGGAAGCGCTACAACCTAGAACTGAGCTACACCGACTCGCTTCCCGCACATACGGGGCGCTGGGTGTATCGAATGGTGAATACGGAGAGGCCGCTTCAGGAAAAGATGGCGCTCCTATGGCACCATGTCTTCGCCACCGCTTGGTATAAGGGCGAACATGTGCCATCCATCGTCCGGCAGATAGAAACCTTCCGACAGGTCGGCATGACCGATATGAAGACTATCTTGCTTCAACTTGCAAAAGATCCGGCAATGAATTACTGGCTGGACAACTGCGAGAACCATAAGGGCGAACCCAATGAAAACTGGGGCCGCGAGCTGCTCGAGCTGTTTTCAATGGGCGTCGGCCACTACTCCGAAGAGGACATCAAGAACGCCTCCCGTGCGTTCACGGGCTGGACTTTCACCCAGCCTATACCTCTGTATCCCTTCGGCAGCTACGATGCCGAGTTCCTCTACATCCCTGAGGACCACGACGAATCCGAGAAGACCTTCCTTGGTGAGACTGGCAACTTCAACGGCGAGGACATCATAGACATAATAGTTCGCCAGCCTGCGACCGCGGCGTTCATCTGCCGCCACATCTACAACTTCTTCGTCGCCGATGAGCCGCAAGTCCCCGCTTGGGAACTTGAACCGCCGCGCGATCCCGAAGCAATGGAGACGCTCATCACTGCCTACTTCGAGCATGACGGCGAAATCCGTCCTATACTAAGGACGCTTTTCAATTCCGACTTCTTCAAAGAGGCGCAGTTCAAGAAGGTCAAAAGCCCGTCCGAGCTCGTAGCCGGCACCATTAAATTGGTTGGGACATATAAGTTCCCCGAACCTAACGAAGCTATAGGCGCGCTCGGCGCAGCGACCTCAGTGATGGGGCAGGAGCTGATGAACCCGCCCACCGTTGAGGGCTGGCACACGGGCCACGAGTGGATCGACGGCGGCACGCTCAATGAGCGCATCAACTTCGCGGTTAACCAGCTTAACGATCTTTCCAAGCCCGGTGTCCAGGACATCGTAGATCGCATGAGCTCCCAGAGCGATGGCGCCCTTGCGCCAGAGCAGTTCGTTGAAATGTCCCTGGAACTCGCGGGACATGTTGCGGTTGATGATTCTACCCGAGAAGGCTTAATGCGATATGCGCATGCGGCAGGCGATCTCAGATTCGACACCGCAGAGGATGCCAATCTAAGCGCGGTTCATATCGGAAGAATGCTTCAGCTCATCGTATCTACCCGTGAATACCAGTTCGCCTAACTCAAAGCAAATCACCTTACATCATTGTTATTTAGTTATTCATTACCGATAATTACTGAACTACCGGCAGCCACAGGCAAGCAAGCAGAAGGAGGCATACGAGATGCCAGCTAATGGTAACGGAAAAGACCCGGTCATGGTCGTAGTGCAGCTGTCAGGCGGCAACGACTTCATGCACACACTCATCCCGTATAACAGCCCGACCTACTACGACAACCGAAAGCTAGTCAGGATCGAACGCGAGGACGTGCTTCCCATCAACGACGACCTAGCTTTTAACCCCAACTTCCGTCCGATGAAAGAGATGTTTGATGAGGGTAAAGTCGCAGTCGTGCAGGGCATTGGCTACCCCAACTCCAACCGATCCCACTTCCGAGGAATGGACATCTGGCACACCTGCGAACCTGATAAGGTCGTAACTGAAGGCTGGGTCGGCAAAGCCCTCCGCGAACTAGACCCGAAGGGTGAGGATGAGCTGACCGGCATTAACTTCGGTGTTGGCTTGCCTCGCGCTATGGCAGTTCCCGGCGTGCCGGTTACCTCGGTCAATGACCTAGATAACTACGGCTTGATGACAGGGATCGGCGAGGACGCCCAGCGTGATCAGGCGCTTCAGATTTTCAAAGACATGTATGCTCAGGCAATCGGCACAGGTCCTGTGATGGAGTATCTCTCCCGCACCGGCATGGATGTGTTGCGCGGCGCCGACAGGCTGAAGGATGCGCCCGCACAGTATTCGTCCAGCATCGAGTATGGCGACTCTGCCATCGCCAAAAGCCTGCGAGACATTGCCAGGGTGCACACCGCCGGACTTGGCACGCGCATCTTCTACACGAGCCATGGCGGATATGACACCCACGCCAACGAGAACCCGACGCACCCCAAACTGCTTCAGGACCTCTCAGGCGCAATCCGCGACTTCTTCGACGACCTTAATGAACATGACGCCGCCGATAATGTTGTAATGATGGTGTTCACGGAGTTCGGACGCCGCATTAAGGACAATGGAAGCGGCACAGACCACGGATCAGGCGGAGGCGCGTTCATTATCGGAGAGCCCGTCAACGGCGGTTTGTACTCCGAATATCCGTCTTTGAACTCTGCTGACTGGGCAAAGGGCGAGGATCTGGAACATACTATTGACTTCCGCGGCATCTACGCCACCATGCTTGAGCAGTGGATGGGCATAGATGCACCTGAAATCGTGAACGGCAAATATGAACAGATTACGCCGTTCAAATAGACACAATCTGCAAAGTTAACTCATTTGTCGGTTAGCCGGTGTTTCAGCAGAAAGCAAATACAGGCTAACCGGTGCTAATTTCTGTGAGGTGCGACAATGGCCAGACCATACGGGTTGCTTAGGTCAGGCTTCCCATATTACATGACCCTCGGCATGCGCCGGGTTACTTCTAATGCCGTTGACATTGCTTTCGGCAAAGACGAGCGCGTGTATATACTCTGTCGCGGCGGGCTGGGTACGGAAATCAGACGTATCAACTGGGCGGACGACAACCTTGGCACCATCGGATCAGGCACATTCCAATGGCCGTCCGGCTTGCTCTGCGACGATGATGAACTGCTGTATGTCTCCGATGAGGCACACAACAAAGTCTTCATATTCGACAAAGACGGTGAACAGGTCGGTAGCTGGGGAGAGCAAGGTATCGGCGCAGGTCAGTTCAACCGCCCGACCGGAATGTCTTTTGACGCAGACGGCAATATTGTCCTGTCCGACACTCTGAATCACCGCGTCCAAACTTACAGCAAAAGCGGCGAGTTCATATCCCAGTTCGGCGAATTCGGCGACGGCAAGGGGCAGCTAAACATGCCCTGGGGATTGTCGGTTGATGATGAGGGCGACATTTATGTTGCCGATTGGCGCAACGACCGCGTGCAGAAGTTCACTGCAGACGGCGAATTCTTGATGGAAATCGGTAACTCAGGTAACGGCAAGGGTGAGTTCGACCGCCCCACCAGCGTTGCTGTGGATTCGGATGGCGATATCTATGTAGCCGACTGGGGCAACGACCGCGTGCAGCTTTTCGATGCGGAAGGCCGCTTCGTTGAGCAGTTCTTAGGCGATGCGAACCTATCGCGCTCGGCGCGCGAGTATATTCTCGCCAACCCGGTTACGCTGCGCCTGCGCGAGATGGCAGACCTCGAAGCTACCAAACGCCTGCGTGCGCCGCTCACAGTGCGCGTTGATGACGAAAGCAGGCTCTACATCACAGATTTCGGTTCCCACCGCATCCAGATTTACAAGAAAGAAGCCTATCCGCTCACAGAGCAGGAAATAGCGCCTCCTATGCGGAATCCGGTCTTGTTCACTACTTAATTTGTGGGCGTTCCGGACTGCTTAAAAATGCCGATTATGCGTGAGGGGCGGGCATCGAACCCGTCCCTCATCGCTTTTTATCGAGACTAACTTTCCCTTTCGATTCTTATGAATCAAGCATCCCGCATTACACTCGCCGAGATTCACCGCCGCACACACCCGACCACATTTCGGCGCGCGTTATATGTGTTGCGCCGCTGGCCTCTTATCCCGATTGCTATTATCGGGACGCTGGTAATCTGTGCTGTCTTCGCCGAATACATCTCTCCCAGCCTGCCCAACCGCCAAGACCTGCGCGATCGCACTGCCGCTCCTTTTTGGTACGAGCCATGCACCGGAGATGAAAAGCCGTACTTCGACTACTGCGGCAGGGGAGGGAAGTACATCCTGGGTTCTGATGCATTGGGGCGCGATGTGCTCACACGCATCATCCACGGCGCGCGTGTATCTCTCACCCTGGCATCCATCAGCATAACAGTGGGAATGCTTATAGGCACTACGCTCGGGCTTGTTGCAGGCTACTACGGCAGATACATAGACGAGATAGTGATGCGTATGACCGACATAGCCACAGCAGTACCGTATCTGCTGCTTGCGCTCGTAATCGTCGTTGTGTTGGGTCAAAAATACTATGTCATCATTGGCGTTCTCGCGCTCGCAAGCTGGCCTGAAATAGTGCGCCTTGTGCGCGGTCAAACCTTGCAGTTGAAAACGCTCGACTATGTGGCGCTGGCAAAAATTGCAGGCGCTTCCAATTTCCGCATACTGTATCGCCACATCCTTCCCGGTGTCATGAACACGCTCGTTGTGGCTACTACATTGCAGGTCGGGGGCATCATCCTAGCCGAATCCATTCTAGGATACCTGGGCGCAGGAGTACCGCCTCCCACACCCGCCTGGGGTTCAATGGTTTCCGAAGGACGCGATTACCTTTCCAACTCCTGGTGGGTCGCGTTCTTTCCGGGATGCGCCATCTTCATGACCGTTCTATCATTTAACTTCATCGGCGACTGGCTGCGCGACCGCTGGGACACGCGGCTGCGCCAGATTCTGTGAGGTCTTGGCGGCCCCGCTCAACTATAACCACTTCGAGTACAACCACTTCCCAATGTAGCTACATCCCGGAGCGCCGTTCGAGTATCATTGGGAACTTACCTTTGACCGTTCGGTTGATTGTGTAGGACATCTTCGGCTCAAATCCTTCAGGCATCCGCATACGCCAGTATCTGCCCATCGTTACCAGTGAGAGCGTCATAACCATCATCGAATAGTGTTCGGCTACGCAATTTGTTGGCGAATCGGACAGGAAAGCGTTATAGACGAAGGGTGGCAGCGATTCACGGAACCCGGGCTTCCATCGCTCCGGCTTGAACTCGTCGGGATCATCCCACCAGCGTGGGTCGCGACTTATCCAGATCAACGGAATCGCAATGGCCGAGTTAGGGGGTACCTGGTATCCGCCAAACTCGATCGACTTGACGACATTCCTCATATCCATATAGAACGCCGGTGAGAAACGAAGCGCCTCCAGGATGAACTGGTGAGTGGCAGTGAGCTTCCGCATATCTTCAATAGTCGGGAGACGGCTGCCGAGAACTGAGTCGATCTCTTCATAGACTAGGCTTGCCTTATCGGGATAGGTGTCAAGCAAGTGCCAGATCCACATTGTCTGGCTCGCCATAATATGGTGCGATGTAATCAATGATGCTAGAAATTCGCTTTTGACCTCAGCCTCAGTCATGTAGTCGCCGGTTTGGGGGTCGTACGAATTCAGCATCATGTTCATGAGTCCCAGCCCGGAATCTTTGTTTTCAGCCATAATCTTGTCAAGCATACGGTGAGCGTTTTTCATTTGTCGCTTGATACGGAGTGTTTCCGGTAGGGGAATGGCGTACATCAGAGCTGCCACCAGCGGCGGCGTGTAGTTGCGTCCGCGAATGTGAGACTCCATCGCAGCCATCACATCCTGAAACATTGCGTCGTCCTCGAAATCATGCCTGAACATGCAGCGCGTAGTTATTCGCAGAATCATGTCTTCCATCGTTGTTTTCAGGTCGATAGTTGCGCCGTCAGACCACTGCCCCTGTATCCTGTCTGCCACCTGTGTCATTGTAGAAGCGAGGTCTTCTACAATCTGCTGATGTCCAAGTACAGGTTCTATCTGAGCGCGCAGTTTCCGCCGCTTCTCTCCGTCGGCGGTTACCAGTGTTATGCCTGCCGTACGCTCGCTCACATGCACAATAGTCGCCCGAACAACAGCGCCCGGATAATCTTCGATCAGTGAGCGAAGGAGTTCCGGATGATAGATAGCAAAGGTTGGCATGGGTCTGGTGGCAATCAAGGCGAAATCGCCGTATTGCCGTGCCTCGCCAGTGGTTTTAACCGGCTGAGAGAGTCGGCGTATTAACCTAATAGGGTTGATAGTATCCGGCAAACCGGGAGGCAAATTGTATCCTTTATAGACTCGTGATTTGACTTGCGCCATAAGATTTACTCCCAGGAAAGTTGTCCAAATAATTGGATACTGCTATTTGAGTTCTTGATTTTCTCAGAAGGTAAGGCGTGATGTATAGCGAAGCGAGTTCGTTATTCAATACATTTAAGCAGGTTTAAGCGAATTCGTTGCTGTGTAACGGGGTATGTTCATGTCCTCCCTGTTTAGTATAGGGCAGATTGTCTTAAAAATTGCAAGCAGTCAAACATTTCAGGGCAGTAGATTTTCAGGTAGCAACCCGTTAGATAGCAATACTTCAGACAGCAAGTCTTTGTGTATCAGACTTTGTTGAGTGCTGAGGGCTGGTGCGAATTTCTCAGATGTAACTGCCCTGATTCCTCTTGACATACGTGCCGCATAGCATTAGCATCTATGTTCTAGTACATTTGAGCGTATGGAGTAAGAGATGCTTATTAGGCACACCCCCGACACCTTTGAAAAACTTCACATTCTTGGAGGCATGGCAAGCGATGACATTCTCTCGCGTCCAGCGCCGGGCAGCAATACGCCTGCACCGTACACATCGAGGCGGCGCAATCCTGTTCCCGGCGTTTATAAGGCTGCCATGCCAAACGGCAAATTCATCAGTCTGATGCGCGTCATGTTCACTGATTTCTGCAAGATGGACTGCTTCTACTGTCCCAATAGCCATTGGGTGCCGCGTAAAAGATACGCATTCAAAGTTGATGAGCTTGCCAATGCCTTTATGGAGATGCACAGGCGGCACACCGTCAACGGTCTCTTTCTCAGCTCGGGCATCGCCGGCAGCGGTTCTAAAACTACGGAGCGTCTGTTAAAAGTCGTAGATTCTATACGAAATAGACACGGCTTCAAGGGCTACATCCACATGAAAGTCATGCCCGGTACCGAATATCAACTCGTCGAGCAGGCGTATAGGCTTGGCACGCGCCTCTCGGTGAACATTGAGACGCCTACCCCTGAAATGATGACCCGACTCAGCACCATGAAGGACATGCAGCGAGACATACTCGATCCCATGAGCTGGGTTTCCGGTCTTATGAGCCGAGGCAGAGACGCCAACAAAGGCGCGACTGTCGGACAGGCTACGCAGATGGTCGTCGGCGCCGCCAACGAATCGGACTGGGATATTTTTGAGCGCATGGAACAACTATACGGCGAATGGAACTTCAAGCGTGTGTATTATGCGCCTTTCCAACCGGTGCGCCACACTCCACTCGAAGAGCATCCTGCAACCCCGATGGTGAGAGAGCACAGGCTTTATCAGGCTGACTGGTTGAAGCGTGTGTACAAATTCAGCAATGAAGAGATGCGTCTCGCATACGATGACAACGGATTTCTACCTTATGATGATGATCCCAAACAGTCTATTGCCGTGCAGAACCTCGACGCATTTCCGCTCGATGTGAATTCAGCGAGCAAGGATCAGCTCCTACGCGTTCCCGGAGTAGGACCTACATCGGCGGATCGTATTATGAGGAATCGCTCCGCTCACAGCATCGACAACTGGCGCGACCTACAATCTATGGGTGTAGTTCGCAAGCGTGCATGGCCATTTTTACGCTTTCCCGGTCATCGTCCGCCCCGTGCAAAGCAGCTCAAACTTGACCTGTTCAGCGAAGGTGCGAAGCAGGCACGCAAAAAAGAGACAGCCGCGCGGCTGGGGCAGCCACAGATGTCATACAACCCATCCACCTGCGGCAAGTCCACGCAAGCAATGTCCTGCGCCGGCTGCCCTCTGTACAGCACTCCGGGACACCCCGGCGGTGCAGCCGCATAGAACAACCTGCTGCACAACCGTTAAATCAACCTGACATATCGCCGCCGCCCGGCACGCAGCACGCAGCCGGGCGCGATTCCTGCGACAGAATCCTCGTTGATGCGTTCGCCGTCTGCCTGTACCGCACCTTGGTTTATCAGACGCCTCGCCTCGCCCGCGCTGCTCGCAAGTCCAGCGTCAACCAGCAGTCGGCTCATCCGCATGCCTTCGAGTTTCTCGCTCGGCGGGAGAGCAAATTCCGGTATATCCTCTGGCAGCTCACGTCCCTGTACAGTACGCTCAAAATGCCGTTCCGCCTCCAGCGCTGCGTTCGCATCATGGAACTGCGCCACAAGCTCACGCGCAAGATTCTTTTTCAACTCCATCGGATTCACCGAGTTTTCGGCAAGCGCGCGGCGCATCTCGTCGATCTCGTTGTTTGCAATATCGGTAAGATATTCACTGTACGGGACAATCTGCTCGTCAGGCAGCGACATTGTCTTGCCGTATATTTCATTGGGCGGCTCGTCTATGCCGATGTAGTTTCCTAAGCTCTTGCTCATCTTTTGCACGCCGTCCGTGCCCGGCAGCAGCGGCATCAGAAAGCACTGTTGTGGCGTCTGTCCCAGCATCTGCTGCAAATCGCGCCCAACTAGCAGATTGAACATCTGGTCAGTTCCTCCGAACTCGACATCGGACTCAATTGCAACGGAGTCGTAGGCTTGAAGCAGCGGGTACAGCAGCTCCGTAATGGCTATTGGCTGGTTCGCTTTGAACCGATTCGCGAAGTCGTCCCGCGCCAGAAACTGTGCGACCGTAAACCGGCTGGTCAGTCCGATTACGTCCGTCAGGGAGAATTCGCCAAACCACTCGCTCTGCCAGCGTGTTTCCGTCCTGTCCCTGTCCACAATCTTAAAAAACTGTGCCATATATGTCGCGGCGTTCTCGCGCACCTGTTCCGCGGTCAGCATCGGGCGCGTCGTCGATCTGCCGCTGGGGTCGCCAATTTGGGCTGTCCAATCCCCCACTATGAGCACTACCTTGTGCCCCAAATCCTGAAGTTGGCGCAGCTTTCGCAAACCAATTGCATGCCCTAAATGAATGTCGGTTGCGCTCGGATCAAAACCCATCTTAAGGCGCAGAGGCACGCCTTCCTGAAGCCGATCCACGAATTCCGACTCTACTATAATCTCAGATACGCCCCGCTTGATTATGCTGCGCATCACACTTTTGTCTTTGATAGTGTCTGACATCAATATGGCATACCTCGTACAGGATGAATATAGGAATGATGGATGAATTTGTAGCGATAACGATTTTCGGCAGGCAGGGGAATAAGCATATTTTCGATGCGGCAGCGCATTTCTCACAACGCAGCGCCGCGAAAGCAATTATATCGCAAATAAGGGAGGCGGGCGCAACATTTGTCTGCGACCGCCTCCCTAGCTATCCATCAGTGTCCCGCATTCCCGGTTGTTGACCGGAGGCTGCTCCCCTGTTTGGAAGGGTCATTTTCAGGGCGTTGTGTAAACGTTGTGTAAACAAGCCCATTGGGGTTCGCAGAGGAATGACAAGGAACTTCCCGATATGGTTCACGGCACAGTCCGTCGAACCATAATCACCCTCCTGTCGGCGTAGCAATATGTCTAGTCTGACAGGAGGGTAGTTTTAACTCTCTCTTTATTCATCGTGATAATGCTGTGTTGACACTGCGACACAGCATTATCCGTTGCTTAATCTGTTCCGCGCTTCACAAAGTTTGGGCGCTGATCGGGTCGCTTCAACCGCTAAGTTTGGGGCAGTACAGCCACATTCGTCCAGTAGTTTAGCAGGTCGCGCACCTTCGTGTTGAACTGATGCACGTCAACAGGTTTTGTAATGTAACTGCTTATGCACTTGCTGTATGCGTATTGAAGATCTTCCTGGGATTGAGAAGTCGTTAGCACTACCACCGGAATTCTGCTCAGATCGGGGTTTTCCGCCAATGCGGCGAGCACCTCTCTGCCATCCATAACCGGCATGTTCAGGTCGAGCAAAATCATGTCCGGACGTCGTGCATCAGAAAACTCTCTCTCGCGTTCGAGTATGGTCATGGCTTCCATACCGTTGTTAGCCACTGTGAAGTTCACATGAAACTCGGCGTCTTCCAAAATCAGCTGGATAAGCCGCACATCTGCCGGGTTGTCCTCAACTAGCAGCACTTCCAACGGTCTGCTGGCGTGTCTCATATATGATGTAGTAGTCACGGCTATTCCTCTATATCATCAATGTGCGGCGAAACCATACCAGCGACTAGCTGCCGCCGAAGGGCCACCACCAGCGCCGCTTGCCGCTCGATGACGACTGGCTTTCCGATTGAGATGCGGTAGCGCCGAGACTTATTGGCTGACGGCTGAACATCCCCAGCTGGCTCACCACGTTATCGAACCTTTGCAGCTCAATAGGCTTTCTGCAAAAACGGCTGGGCGGTATGTTGTAGGCGTTCAGCAAGCTTTGCTCTGCCTCCGTACCTGTCAAGATCATCACTGGAATGTTCACCAGCTCCTCGTCAGAATTGATGTCTGCAAGCACCTCAGGCCCATCTTTGCTTGGGAGCCGCAGGTCGAGCAGTATCAGATCCGGTCGAGGCACACCGCTGTGAGCGCCTTCACCCTTCAACATCGCCATTGCCACCATCCCGTCCTCCGCGACTGTGATGTTCGTAGCATGGCTAGACTGTTTAATTATCTCCTCTGTCAGCCGCACATCCGCCGGGTTGTCTTCTACCAGAAGGACTTGAATCACTCTATCTTCTGTCGCTGAAGTCATCGCGTTGTCTCCTTTCCTTTCAATCTTCTGCGTCTGGTAGCGTAAAACTGAAAGTTGAGCCGTTTCCAATATCCGATTCAACCCAAATCTTTCCCATGTGACGCTCTACAATCTTGCTGCATATTGCGAGCCCGATGCCTGTGCCCGGATACTCGCCCCTTCCATGCAACCTCTTGAACATCCCGAATATCCGATCAGTGTGCCGTGGGTCTATTCCTATGCCGTTGTCTGATACGGACATTACCCAAGACTCACCGACTTTCACGCTTGATATATGAATCTCAGGCCGCTTCTTACCGCGGAACTTGATAGCATTGCTGATTAGGTTCTGGAACATCTGAGAAATCTGGTTGATGTCTCCCTGTACTCTGGGCAGTCTTTCGTGCGTAACGCGTGCGTTCGATTCTGCTATGGCGACCCGCAAATTAGACAGTGCATACTCCAGCGCTCTCGAGCTTTCCATAGGCTCCAGAGGCCTGCCCTGAGTTCCCACGCGGGAGTATTCCAGCAGGTCGTTTATCAATATCTTCATCCGCTCCGTGCCGTCCACCACATAGCCGATGAACTCATCTGCGGTTTCGTCTAACTCACCTGAATAACGGTCAGAGAGCAGTTGTACAAAACCGGATATAACACGCAGCGGTTCCTGCAGGTCGTGTGATGCCACATAAGCGAACTCTTGCAGCTCCGCGTTTGAGCGCGCCAGCTCATCCGCTTGTCGTGCCAGCTTCTCTTGCGCTCTCTTGCGCGGTGTGATGTCGTTTGAATAAATCCGAATCTGGTTGGTTGTCGGAATATAGACTATGCGCTGCTGATAAGTCTCTTCGCCAACATCAATCTCCCGTGAGTGAAACCCGCCACTCACCGTCAGGTCATCTATTATCGTGTCTATTTCAGCCATGAGCGGATGCCGCGCTCCCAAGTCCTGCAAATTGGGAAATCTCTGGCGAGCGACAGGGTTGGAGTAAGCTACCGTACCGTCCAGATTCGCCTCGACTATAGGGTTGGGATTGTGCATCGGAAAGGTCGCCAGCCTGCTTTGCTCTGCATAGAGCTGCGAGCTTGCGATTGCTGGCGCTATCTGACGGGATACCTGCGTCAGCATTTCTATATCCCTTTGGGTGTACGCATTCTCGATAAGCGATCTCACATTCAGCAGTCCGATGGCTTCGCCCTTAAAAATTAGGGGGGACATTACGACCGAACGCATATCGTGAAATACCATTGCAGGGTATCGTGCTCTTAGCACATCGGCGCTGCCTTGTACGAGGATTGTTGTTCTCGTGAGTATCGCTTCTTCCGCGGGCGTGCCAAGCACGGAGAACTTCTCGCCTACGCGTCGCCCTTCCGCTTCGATGCCCAACACATAGGTGTTGACTAGGGTATTGTCTTCCTTGTCGAATAAGCTGAGCGAAATACGGTCGAATGTCAGGAGTTTTTGCACCTGCTCCGCAAAGTCTGCGTACACATCGTTAATATCTAGCGAAGATGAGATTATCCTGCCTATCTCGGCAAACAACCCCTGCTCCTGTACCAGCCTTTGCTCTAACTGCAGGCTCTTTTCCAGCGCATTCTGGGTTTCGATCTGCTTGGTATAAAGAAGTGAGTTGGCGATTACCCCGGCAATTTGAGATGCAACCCTTTCGGCCAATCCAATGCTCTCTGCCGTGTAGGCGTCCGGCTTGCTGGACCTGAAGTGCAGTGTGCCTATCACTTCGTTATGGGAGATTAGTGGTACTGCAACCAGCCATGGCAGCCCGGCTCTAACACTTGGAACCTGATTAGAGAACCTAGCGTGATCCTCTGACTCAGGAGTCAGAAACAACCCCTTGCGATTCTTGACTACCCATTCGGTAGGGGATTTGGCTATGGGTCTTATTCTTCCGGCAGACCATTCCGGGACATTGGTGCCGGATTCATATAGGGTCGCCATAGTGCCGGCGGGTAGGTCAACGCTGTTTATGACTATCCGCTCGAAAGGAATTATGTTGCGAACTTGAGTGGCGAACCCTTCATAGACTTCTTGGATGTTAGGCGATGAACTTATTACGCGGCCAATTTCCGCGAATATAGCATACTCAGCCGCAACGCGCTGGGCTTTAACAACTGCCATCCGATTATCAGCCGTTCGGGCATATTCCGAACGATCGTCCGTGTTTTCAGACCTGCCTCGGCGCTCTTGCATGAGTAACCCCCGTCTTGGTGCAGAACTTTGGGCTACGATTTCGTCTCAAGTGTCTCAAGTATTATTCGTGTTTGCTCTACATCCAGCTCCATTTGCTCTAACAGTGCATCTACGCTGTCGAACTTCAACTCATCACGCAGACGCTCTACAAATTCCAGCCGTAGTTCTTTATTATACAGGTTGCTGTCAAATCCAAGCAGAAACGCCTCTATTGTGCGCCCTTTTCCGTCGAATGTGGGTCGTGTGCCGATGCTTGTCGCCGCCATGTGACGCTCCCCATCCACAAACGCCAGGGTTGCGTATATTCCGTTGCCGGGCACTGCCATATCGAAGCCCACCTCGATGTTCGCAGTCGGGAAACCGAGCGTTCTGCCTCTCTTATCACCGCTCACTACCGTCCCAATTATCGAAAAGTTTCGCCCCAGCTTCTTGCTAACATCTGATACACTTCCTTCCGTTAGCGCCCTGCGTATGCTTGTGCTGTGTACTGCGTCTCCCCCCTCGGACAGTAAGTCAACCACGCTCACGGAAAATCCCAGCTCGTCTCCCAGAGACGACAGAAGGTCCACATTCCCCTCGCGCTTATATCCCATAGCGAAGTCTGGCCCAATTACGATGCCGCGCATTCGCAGGCAGCCTCGCAGCAGCTCAGTGAACTTGCGCGCCCGCAGCTTTGCAAGCTCCATGTCGAAAGTTATCGGAACGACAAAATCGACCCCAAGCCCGCGGATCAGTCGAATTCGTTCTGCGACGCTCGTAATGTACTGTGGCTGAAAGTTTGGGTTCAGCACAGAATCGGGATGATTACGAAAAGTAAGTACGCACGAAGCAGAGCCTTTCGCCTCTGCTTCTGCGATAACCTTCGCAATCAGACTCTGATGCCCACGATGTACGCCGTCAAAGACGCCGATGGTCAGCACCGAGTCTCTGTCAATTTGCGCCTGTGCCAGCTCCTGCTCGATTCGCATTGTGCCTCAATCCGCCGGATTCCGGATGTGTATATGTACGACGCGAAACTATGCTGAAAAGTATAGTGGAGTATATCAGACAAACAGTCTGAACTTCTATAATTTTCGCTGCATTGGCATTGTCAATATCGGAAAACCATCCAAGAAGAGTGCATCATTGGCTCTGGTGCACCATTGACTCTACCGACTGAACCGCCTTGTCAGCAGCAGCAGACTCACAGGCAGTATCAGCGCTGTCATTCCACCCATTATCAGCATTGTCCAGCTCAGGCTGTATGCGTCTGCAATCACGCCATATGCGATAGGCGCCGCGACTGTGCCAATTTCGTTCGTCGTATAAAAGAACCCGTAGTACCTAGCGCGTCTGCGAGCCGGCACATACTCGGCAACCGTCGCGTACAGTATAGACGAAGTGCCGTTTAGCCCGACGCCCAGCACAATCAGCAGCGGGATCATCATCGTCATTGGCGCATACAGCGCAAGCACTATCAGTATTGCGGTCGCCCCCTTTGTCGCCCATACAAGACTGACCGTGTTGAACTTGTCTCCGAGCCATCCCACAACGAACTTCCCTGCTGCTCCGCCAACGAACACGAACAGAAGCATGCTGATTGCCTGTGGTTCGTCCACATCTTTTGAGATTAGCACGAACGGCAAGAATGTCAGCGCTCCCACGCGCGCCGTAGAGTCCAGCATCCCTATGATGCTTAGTGTGGCGAAGCCGTTCAGGCGTGTGCTGGAAGTCTTGTTTGTTTCCGTCTCCGAAGACTCCCTGGCGGGTCTGCCAATATCCACTGCGCGTCTGCTCAGCGCAGCCACCGCCATGAATACGAGGCTCACCAGACCCACAATCCACAGCAGCTGCCTCCAGCCCATATTGAGCGCTATGGCACCCGCAACGATAGGCGGCGCAACCATCTTGCCCAAATCTCCCGCAAAGTTCACCGTCCCCACAGCCGTGGAGCGCCCACTGTCATCGTATGCGCGCGAAACCATGCTCGACGCCAGCGGATGCTGAAATCCGCCCCCAAGACCGCCTACGAAACTCAGTAGAACCAGCAAACCAAACATCGGAGCAAGCGCCATTGCTATGAGTCCCACCGATACCCACACATTACCCCCAAGCAGCAGCCAGAACTCGCCTACACCTTCTGCAAGAAAGCCAGCAGGTATCTGCAGCACCGCCGAAGCTCCGCTGAATGTTGCGCGCAATATCCCCACTTCCGTGAAAGTCAGCCCCATGTCGCTCTCGATAAGCGGCAGCAGTGGGAACAGGAGCGCGAAATGCAGATCGCTCCAGATGTGCATCACGGATCCGAAGTACAGCGTTCGGCGGCTTTTTGGCGCACGAAGAATAAAAGTCAGCACAATGGCGTGGATTATAACACTCTTTCCCAAACTATGCTTTCTGATGGCACAGCTCGCCTGTTATCCAAACTCAGAGATTCTTGCCACCCATTGTCAGGTATATGTTGGGTAAGCAATAACGATAGTTTGAGAAAGAGTTGAAAACGCCACGAGAATAAGCCATTCTGTAAATTGAAGAACCGCAGAGGAGGCATATTCCCGTGGCTGTAATAACAATTGGTTATTATCACATGCGCCGCAATATGTCCTGCTTCGCCCGCTCCTGCCGAGATTGCAGCATAGCGCTTATTCGGACAGGGTAATCTTCAGGCGACCTAATTCGCCTGTGTGCATCAGGCAACTGCGCGATTTCTGCGGCAAATCTGCGGCGCAGCTCAGTAAGCGAGGGAGTACCGTGCAGCCGCTTGCCGTCTCTCATAACATCGGTAAGCAGTGCCTCTGCACTGCTCGGCGCAGACTCATCGGCGCACCCAATAATATCTCCCGAGTACGAGCCATTTGCATCTCTATGTCGAAAGACCTGCTTTGAGCCAACCAGCGTCTCTTTATCTTCACTGAGTTTCATAGTAGGTCTGCCGTCATACTCTACTAATTTGTACACGCAATCAAGCCAGGGGTAGTCTGACGATGTCCCCACGTTCGTTCCAACTCCAAAGCCGTCAATCGTCGCCCCATCAGTTATCAAATCCTCAATTTCGAACTCGTCAAGCCCGCCACTGGCGAGCACCTGCACATCGGGCATCCCGTCAGCATCTAGCATATCGCGCGCTTCCACCGACAGCCGCAGCAAATCGCCGCTGTCCAGCCTGACAGCATTCAACTTCTGTCCGTGTTCCCGCATCCGCTTGGCGACCGATATGGCATTTCGCACACCTTGTATGGTATCGAAAGTATCTACCAGAAAAGTTGAGTTGGCAGGAAAGGATGCGGCGTATGCGCTGAATGCCTCTGCCTCGCTGTCGAACGAAGTGATGAACGAGTGCGCCATTGTGCCAACTGCCGGTATGCCGTATCGCCTGCTTGCCAGCACGTTGCTGGTACCTGCAAACCCGGCGATGTACGCTGAACGCGCTAACTTGAGGGCAGCATCTATGCCTTGCGTGCGCCGCGCAGCGAAATCTACGATCGTTCTGCCGCGTGCAGCTGCTACTACACGCGCCGCCTCGGTCGCAAGCATAGCCTGAACATTAAACAAGTTCAGCAGCAAGGTCTCCACAATCTGGGCTTCAATAATCGGAGCCGTTACCTCAATTACAGGCTCATTGGCGAAGAATACGCTCGATTCTCGCATGGCGCGCACGCTGCCCGTGAAACGCAGCTCGCCTAGGTATTCTAAAAAGGCGCTGTCAAAGAGATCCAATGTGTGCAGATAAGTAATATCATCATCACTGAAGCGTAGGCTGCTTAGCACCTCCAGCATATCCTCAAGCCCTGTAAATACAAGGTATCCCCGGTTCGTAGGTAAACGCCGCACGAACATATCGAAGCACGCTTGTTTGGTAACTTGTGCCTGCCAATACGCCTGAGACATAGTCAGTTCATATAGATCGGTAAATAGGCTTAGTGAAGTGCTTTGTGCCATGTTTTGCGATGGTTCTTTACTTTCTATTGTGTTTTCCGGCTTCTGGTCCGGAACCGTTCTATGCAATCTAGCATCGAATATGGTAAGTGCGTTCTCACATTATCTTGGTGAACATTCAGGGTGTATTTAGGATGACGACTGGCTGTAACATAACGGTTGAACCAGTTGATCGTGAACCTGCTTGGCTGTGAAATCAGCCTCATAACATTGCCATGCTGCATCATTAAAAACCAAAATTAAGAAGTAATCGTAGTATAAGGTAATTTGACTGATATAGGCGACTGCATGAAAAAGATTGGCACAAACATATCCATAAATCTGAAATTTGCGGCGGCAGTAGGACTTGCAATTCTGTGCGCTGTCGGACTCGCTTGCAGTTCTGCTGTGCCCGCATCACCAGCGCAGACCGCGCCACAGCCAACGCCTGTGCCAATAGCGACTGCTACTGCCGTGCCTGACGCCGCGCATACGGACACTCCTGTTCGTCCAAGTTCTACGCCGACCGTAACTGCCGCGCAGGCTCCTGCAGCATCCATGCCAACGTCTGCGCCGACATCTGCGCCGCCTGAACAGACAGCTCCCACAGCGACAAATACAATTACAATCCCTAAATCGTCTCCCGCCGCACAACCCATATCGGCAGCCACACACACTCCCACCACCATGCCTCATCAGCAGACAGCAGCCGTAATACCGCTTCCAACGCCAAAACCGAGCGCTACATCGGCGCCTGTTGCGGCAATAGTTACTGCCGTTCCTACTTCAACTCCCAAGCCCGCTCCAACTCCTATTCCCACGCCAACAGCGGCGCCTGCGCCTTCAGTCGGGCTCTCAGTCGGGCCCTCAGTCGGGATTAATGTGAGCAACCTTGCGCCGGACTTCACGCTGCCAAGCGCGCTAGGAGACGACTACTCTCTTGGAGCTTTTAGAAGCGATAAGAATGTTGTATTGGTATTTTACCGGGCATTCTGGTGACCGTATTGCCGCGAGCAGCTCGTCGAGCTGACTAATCATTACGCATCAATAGAGGAGAACGATGCCATCATCCTAGCGGTAAGCGCCGATGACCTTTCAGGCGCGGCAAGCGCCGCTCAGGCTTGGGGACCGCCTTTCCCTATCTTATACAACAGCGATGTAAGCGTTATTCAAGACTACGGCGTGCTTGCAGGCAAAATAGCCAGACCGGCCACCTTTATAATAGACAAGAGTGGCGTAATCAGATGGAAATACGTTGGCAATAAGACCGACCGACCGTCTTCTCATGTTGTCTTGGAACAGCTCCGAGCATTAGATGGCTAATACAACGGCGCCCCGTCAGGGTTCTACCTCGACGGGGCTGCTGTGTTGTGTTGAGTATCCGATGTCTGCATCTCATCATGAGTCATGAGGAGCTGATGCTATTCGTAGCGCAGGGCTTCGATCGGGTGCATGCGTGCGGCGCGCATTGCAGGATAGATGCCGGAGAGCAAGCCTACGACTGCTGATACGGTGATAGCGATTAGGGCGACGTCCGAATGAAACACTAACCCTTCTATTGTTGCTCCACCACGATTGCCGACATTGCTGACTATCAGGTTGGTGAACGGCGAAAGTGAAAGAGACAGGATCAAGCCTATGATGCCCCCTGCCGTTGTGAGGAATACTGCCTCCGTCATGAACTGGAACAGGATGTCGTGGCGTTTAGCGCCCATTGCTTTGCGGATGCCGATTTCGCGTGTGCGCTCGGTAACGGAGACGAGCATAATGTTCATCACGCCGATACCGCCGACTATCAGCGAGATTCCGGATACGCTTCCGAGGAAGAGCACAAGTATAGTAGTTATTTGATTGACTATTTCGATGAGATCCTGAAGTGTGCTAATTTCGAAGTCGTTATCACCTGTAATTTTATGGCGCAGACGCAGAATGGAAGCGATTTCCAGTTCGGCGTCGTTTATTGCCGCTTGGCTAACTGCCTGGACGTCTATGGAGTTGACGCTGATTTCGCCGCCGGTTGTTCGGCTGCGCGACATTCGGTAGTGGGCGGTAGTGATGGGTATGTATATTTGGTTGCGGAAGCCGAAGAAGGTCGCGCCTGTGTCTTCGAGCACTCCGACTACGATGAACTGACGTCCGTTAATTCGTATGCGCTCTCCAAGAGAATCGCCGGTGCCGAACAGGGTTTCAGCGATTGGGGCGCTGAGAACGGCTGTGTCTAAATTGTTTTGCAGGTGAGACGGGTTGATGAACTGCCCCTTCTCAACACTTATATTGCGGACGACAGCGTATTCCGGCGTTACTCCGAGCACCTGTGCGTTTGTGTTTTCTCTGCCGGCCACAATTGTACCGTTGAAGCTTATTTGAGGCGCTACCGTATCGATGGAAGGCGCGAGCAGCGGGTCGATGAGTGCTTCTGCGTCCTGTAGTGTGAGTGTGGACTGTCCGGAATTATTGGAAGGCTGTACAAATAACAGGTTTGTCCCTTGCGACTGTATTCTGGATGTGATGTTTTGCTGAACGCCCCTGCCGATGGACATCATTACGGTTACAGCTGTTATGCCGATGATGATGCCTAGCAGTGTCAAGCTGGAACGGAGCTTGCTGCTGCCGAGTGAGCGGAGAGCAGTAATAATGATGTCTAGCGGGTTCATTGGTGTGCGACCTCTTCGACGCGCGCGGCAAGCGTGGACTCGTCCGATACTACTAGCCCGTCGCTCATAGTGATGATGCGGCCTGCATGGGCAGCGATGTCGCGTTCGTGAGTTACGATGATGACGCTCATGCCTTCAGTATGGAGTTCGGCAAGTATTCGCATAATGTCGCTGCCGGAGCGGGTGTCTAGGTTGCCGGTGGGTTCGTCTGCGAGCAGGATGCTGGGCGATTTGACCAGCGCGCGCGCTATGCCTACGCGCTGCTGCTGGCCGCCGGATAGTTCAGTGGGTTTATGGCTCATTCGGTCGCCTAATCCGACACGTTCGAGCGCTTCGATCGCTGTTGCGCGGCGTCTGGAATGCCCACCATACATTAGGGCGATCTCGACATTGTTCAGAGCGCTGAGTCGGGGCAGCAGGTTGTAGCTTTGAAAGACGAAGCCGATTTTGTGATTGCGTATCTCGGCGAGGCGTCCGTCCGGCGCTGCGCCGATGTCTTCGCCTTCGAGGATGTATTTGCCGGATGTAGGTGCGTCGAGGCAGCCGAGTATGTTCATCAGCGTTGATTTGCCTGAGCCGGAAGCGCCCATGATGGCAACCATTTCGCCGCGTTCGATCGACAAGCTGACGCCGGCGAGGGCTGGAACCTCTACGCTGCCCATAGTGTAGATTTTCGTTATGTTCTCGATATGGATCATTGGCTCTGACATTAGTATAACCTGTGCTGCCGGGTTACTTATGTCGGCAGTGATTATTGTCGCGGTCGGAGTGGGCCGCCTCCGCCACCGGGCGGTCTGCGTCCACCACCGGGAGGCGGGCCGGCTTCATCATCATCGTCATCATCGGGAGGACCGAACCGCGGACCGGCATCTTCCTGGTTGGGGTCAAGCACTCTCATAACTATACGGGCGCCTTCGGAAAGCCCCCTCTCGACGATGGTGTAAAATCCGTCGCTGCTGCCCAGTGTAACAGGCTGTTCGATTATGGCGCCGGTTTCGTCTTGCATCCGCACATAAGCCCCCTGCTCTCCGTACTGCACGGCTTGCATTGGGATAACTATACCGCGCACTTCTCCTATTGAGACGCTTGCTACCGCGCTTAACCCTTCTTGCAGGGTGACGCCGCTGGGCACACTGACGCTGATTGTTACATCGAATGTTACGATGCCCTGCTCGTTTGTGGCGGTGGAGCTGATGTTGGTGATGATGCCTGTTAGTTCTTCGTCCGGCAGTGCATCTATTGTTACGGTTACGGGCGATTCACGCTGTATCGAGAGTACATCAATTTCGTCAACGCTGCCTTCGATATTGACGATGCCGGAGTTGATAACAGTGAGGATGACCTCGAACGGCTCAATTTCTTGGCCCTCTTCGACGGGTATTGAGGCGATGTATCCGTCCCAAGGGGCTTTGAGAGTGGAGTCTTCGTAGCGGCGGATAGAGCCGTCAATCTTTGCTTGGATTTCATCTACGGACGCTTCGTTCAGCGCGATTTGTAGCGCGCGGCGGTCGTGTATTTTCTGCAGGTCTTGAGTCGCTTGGTCAAGTTTTGCTTGTGCGAGGTCGATTTGAGCGCGCCCAACGGCGACTTCTGCAGGGTCGGGATTAAGTAGCAGCTGCAGGGATTCGGATTGGGTTTCGAGGTTCGCCTGTGCAAGGGCAATATGCGCGTGCGCGTTTTCCACTTCGACGGGGTCTCCGGCTGCGAGCAGGTCTTCTAAGTCTTGCTCTGCCTTCGCGAGGTTTTTCAGCGCCGTGTTGTGCTGTTTTTGCAGCAGTAGATTATCTATGCCGCCATCTTTCAGTCTCTCGACGGCGTCTTTCGTTTCCTCATACGTCTTTTCGGCCTGTTTGTATCTTTCCTGCGATTTGGCTGCGTTATCTTCAAACGATGCTTGTGCGGATATTAGATCGTTTTCCGCAGTTAGGAGCGCTTGCCATGCGTTTTCCATATCGCGCTGGATGCACAGTTCTGCGTTGGTGTGCGAAGTGTTGGAGCTTCTTATAGGGCTGACTATGTACTGGTCGCATCGAATCTCGATTTGTCCGGCGCTGGGATATAAGCCGCGCCAACCGAATACTTTCAGCTCGTTCCAGCGTGTTTCAGGGTTGTCGGCGATGATGTCGTCAGTAAACAGAGGATAGTTGCGGTCATATACCAGTTCGGGAACGAAATCCAACGATGCGAACAGGGCGTCAGGGTGCATAGTGAGTTCTTCGTCTGTGGCGTTGACGCCTGTCCATTTGTATATGATGTTTAAGTAGTCGCGCCGCTTATCGTCGTAGATGTTTTGGACATCATTAAGCTGGTTGATACTGCTGCCGGGTTCAACAAACTGTGCCGCCGCTAATAGTTCCATCTCGGCGAGGCTTTTTGTCATCAGTGCGTCGTCTAATGCATTCTCAAGGGAATCTTCGCTGTCCTGAAGAGCAACGGCTGCCTGAACGACGGCTTCTTCGGCGTCTGCGATGTCTTTCGGGTCGAGGATGAGCAGCGTTTCAAGCGCTTCTTCTGCGTTATGAATCTCCAGCTCTGCGTTTGCGATCGTTGCTTTGGCGTCTGCGATGTCTTTTGGATCGGGACTGATTAGCGTGTTAAGGGATTCCTGTGCGCTGTGGAGTTCGAGCGCCGCACCCGCGACTGCCGCTTCTGCATCTGCGAGCTGCAATGTCTGGTTCTTTGCGTCTTCAAGAGCGGCTGTGGCATCTTCGTAGTCGAGCTGCGCCTGGGCTATAGCCCGCTGCAAGTTCGCCGTGCTTTCCGGGTCTAGTCGTGCCAGCGGCTGTCCTTCGGATACAATCTCGCCTTCTGTTACTAGGAGCTCGTCAACAAAGCCGGTCGATCCGAAGGTTAGGTCTTCTTTGTTAGAGAATGTGATGCTGCCGTTGATGGAAATCTCGGTTGATAGGCTGTCTATGCGAACAGGCAGCAGACGCTCCGTGTCAGCGAGGGAGACGGAGGCTTGTGCGGCGAACGGGTTTAAGCCGTATGGGTTGAGGTTCAATCCGAATGGGCTGGGGGCGAATGCGATTACAGCGAGGACTGCAACCGCAATCAGGCTTGCCGGAACTGTTACATACCAACGCCTGATACTTTTACCGAGAGCCATCGTATCCCCCTGATTCATCAATTTTTCTTTGCTTAACTTAAGAGCTTGATCAAAATATGCATCGTAGCTGAATTGGATTGTGTGCGTTGGTAAATTATTCCAACTTAAAGAGTATAACGGCGCTTGAAGTGTTGGGTTAGGGTTAAATAACCTTCATTTCATGGATAAGAACGTTATGGATAAGAACGAATGGCAGACCTTGATTGCGGATTTTGAGAGGCATTTGCGTGCGGAGAAAGGGCTTTCTGATCTGACTGTCCGCAACTATAAAGCGGATTTGCAGCCGCTATATGAATACATGACTCTGAAGGGCATCGACGATATGCGCTCGCTCGACCGCATATTGTTGCGGGGGTATTTGGCGTGGCTGACTGAGCTGGGATATGTGCGGCACAGTGTATCGCGCAAGCTAAGTACACTTCGCACCTTTTTGAAGTGGTTGGCGCGTGTGGGTGTTATAGATGTGGACCCGCTGCCCAAGCGCGGCATCATGCGTGTTCCGAAGAAGCTGCCGCGCTTTTTGTCTCAGGAACAGGCGGCGCGGCTGATGGACGCTCCGGATACGAGCACACCCATAGGACTGCGAGATGCGGCGCTGCTGGAGCTGATATATGGCGCCGGGCTGCGTGTGAGTGAGGCGAACGGTTTGGATGCGAACGATCTGAACTTGAAGACGCGCGAGGTGCGTGTTACGGGGAAGGGTTCGAAACAGCGGGTTGTGCTGATTGGGGAAGCGGCTAAGGCGTCTTTGCTGCTGTATCTGCGGGAAGGAAGGCCTAAGCTGGCGTCTAAAGGGAGTGGGACGGTGCTGTTTTTGAACCGCTTTGGCGGCAGACTGAGCCAGCGGAGCATACAGGAGAAGGTGCGTCGGTATAGCGCCAGCTCGTCGCTGCCGTCCGGTGTGCATACTCACACGCTGCGACATTCGTATGCGACGCACATGCTGGAGGGCGGAGCAGATTTGCGTGTGGTGCAGGATCTGATGGGGCATGCGAGCCCGGCGACTACGCAGATATACACGCATGTTACGAACGCGCAGGCGAAGGAAGTGTATCTTGCGGCGCATCCACGCGCGCAGATGACGGATGACGATACCGATGTGGATGCGCAGGATGATGGGGATGGGTAGATATAGTTATGTTGGATTGGATTTGGCTGTGTCAGGATTGATTTGACGCCAGAATGGGGCTAGATAGATAGGGGTGGTATTGCCTAATTGCGGTCGTTAATGTAGAGTACGGCTCAAATATAAGCGACTCACTTATCGCCTTGTGAGATGATGAGATAAGTTGCTATTTGGGAGTATATTAACGATCGCAAGGAGGAATGTATGACTACCGCTACTCCATCCGCCGCCTTCGGAGCCAGCATTAAGCGGCGTGAGGATCCGCGTCTGATAACTGGCAGGGGCACTTATGTAGATGACATCAAACTGGTGGGAATGCTGCACATCGCACTGGTGCGCAGCCCCTACGCCCATGCCAACATTACGGGTATAGATACATCGGCCGCTAGTAATTCTGACGGTGTGGTGGCGGTCTATACGGGTAAAGATTTGGCAGAGCAGCTCGGTTCGCTGCCCTGCGGCTGGGTTGTGCCGGACACGGTGGAAGTGCCACATCCGCCGCTGGCAATCGATAAGGTGCGCTGCGTGGGAGATGCGGTCGCTGCGGTTGTTGCGAACGACCCATCCGCCGCAGCCGATGCTGCCGCACTGGTTGAGGTGGACTACGATGTGCTTCCCGCCGTTGTGAATGCCGAAGAAGCCACTAAAGACGGCGCGCCGCAAGTGCATGATGATGCGTCGAATAATGTGGGCTTCGAATGGGAAGTCGGGGGCGGAGACATAGATGCGGCTGCCGGAAGCGCAGAGGTGCGAGTGTCGCAGCGTGTAGTGAACCAGCGTCTCATCCCCAACTCTATGGAAGGCAGGGCGGTTCTGGTTGACTATAATCCGGGGACTGAGCAGATTACGGTGTGGACATCGACGCAGATACCGCACTTGGTACGTCTGCTGCTTGCTCTGGTAACGGGGCATCCGGAGCATAAGATACGGGTGATTGCGCCCGATGTGGGTGGCGGGTTCGGCTGCAAACTCTATTTGTACGCCGAAGAGGTGATAGCGTTTGCTATTGCTAAGGCGCTGGGTCGCCCGGTTAAGTGGACTGAAGAGCGCCAGGAGAATTACCTTGCGACTACGCATGGGCGCGACCACATCGGCGACTGGGAGATTATGGGTAACCGAGACGGCACAATAACCGGCATACAAGGCACGGTGTACGCAAATATGGGTGCGTATCTGTCCACTTTTGCGCCGGCGATTCCGACATACCTGTTCGGGCTGATGCTGGTAGGTCCGTATAAGATTGAAAATGTGCGCTGCAAGGTTATCGGCGTGTTTACTAACACGACGCCGGTGGACGCGTATCGCGGCGCGGGCAGACCGGAGGCGACTTATATCGTAGAGCGTATGCTGGATATGTTTGCCGCTGAGATCGGGATGGACCCTGCGGAAGTGCGGCGCAAGAACCTTATACCGTCTTTTGAAGATGGATATGATGTTGCGACCGGTGTTACTTATGACAGTGGCGAGTATGAGAAGGCGCTTGATTTGGCGCTGTCTATGATTGGATATGAGGACTTCCGTAAGGAGCAGGCAGAGGCGCGTGAGCAGGGCAGATACATCGGCGTAGGGCTGTCCACCTATGTGGAGATTTGCGGCATGGCGCCTTCTGCGGTGGCGTACTCGCTGGGCGCAAGGGCAGGCGTGTGGGAAAGCTCGCTGGTGCGTGTGCATCCGACCGGAAAGGTAACTGTGTACAGCGGTTCGTCCGGGCACGGGCAGGGGCATGAGACGACGTTTGCGCAGCTCGCGGCGTCTGAACTAGGCGTTGCGGTCGAGGATGTCGAGGTCGTAGAGAGCGATACTGCGCAGGTGCAGCAGGGTACGGGCACATTCGGCAGCCGGAGCGCTGTGGTGGGCGGCACAGCTATCCACATGAGTGTGGAGAAGATTAAGGACAAGGCGAAGAAGATTGCCGCGCACATGCTTGAGGCTGCGCCCGAAGATGTTGTGTATGAGGACGGGCAGCTTTTTGTGCAGGGCGCACCGGCAGAGGCTAAGACATTCCAAGAAGTGGCGCTGGCGGCGTACTGGTATGACGGGCTGCCGGAAGGGTTAGAGCCGGGACTGGAAGCGACCAGCATCTATGATCCACAGAACTTCACATGGCCGTTCGGAACGCATATCTGCGTGGTCGAAGTTGACGCAGACACGGGTGATACCAAAGTGCTGCGTTATGTGGCTGTTGATGATGTGGGCAAGGTCATTAACCCGATGATTGTGGACGGCATGGTGCATGGAGGCGTTGCGCAGGGAATCGGACAGGCGCTCTGGGAAGAGGGCGTTTACGACGACGATGGGCAGCTGGTTACGGGCAGCATGCTGGATTATGCCGTGCCTCAGGCTGCGAGCCTGCCGTCGTTCGAGACGGCGCGTACCGAAACGCCTTCACCGACGAACCCGCTCGGTGTTAAGGGCGCAGGCGAGACGGGTACCATTGCGGCATCGCCGGCAGTCATCAACGCGGTGGTGGATGCGCTGTCGCCGTTCGGCGTGAGCCACATAGATATGCCTGCGAAGTCCGAAAAGGTTTGGCGGCTTATTAATCAGGGATAGATTAACTGGCTGTCTATACTGTGCGAATATTTATAGTAGGAAGGGCAGGTGCGTTGTACCTGCCCTCTTTTGATTGTCAGACGGGTGTTGGTGGACAGGATGGAATGTACAGATTTGGAAAATAGGGACGATCCCATCAGGGATATTCTCGATAGGCTGGCGTCTGAGAACTACGTGGGAGATGCGGCGATTGCCACGTCCATTTACATGGCTCAGACACTCGAACGGCCTCTGTTGATAGAAGGACGAGCGGGTGTGGGCAAGACGGAAATCGCCAATGTGATGGCGCGACTGCTGGACACACGGCTCATTCGGCTTCAGTGCTACGAAGGGCTGGATGTGTCCACTGCGCTGTACGAATGGAACTATCAGAGGCAGATGTTGTGGATTAAGCTGAACGAACAGGGGGAAGGTTCTGCTGATGAGCGTGAAGAGCATATATTCAGCGAGCCGTTTCTGCTAAAACGCCCGCTGCTTGCCGCGCTGACGGAGCAGGACAAATCGCCAGTGCTGCTGATAGACGAGGTTGACCGCGCGGATGAAGAGTTCGAGGCATTTCTGCTGGAGGTGCTATCGGACTTTCAGGCGACGATACCTGAAATTGGCACCATCAAAGCCAAACATCGCCCTTTTGTGGTGCTTACATCAAACCGCACACGCGACCTTTCGGACGCTCTGCGCCGGAGATGTCTGTATCTGTGGATTGATTATCCGGACATGGACAAAGAACTTCGGATTGTGCGCGCCAAAGTGAATGGCATAGAGGACAGGCTTGCGCGTCAGGTGGTGCGTTTCGTGGATAGGGCGCGGCGCTCCGGGCTGGATAAGGTGCCGGGGATCGCTGAAACTCTGGACTGGGCGCGCGCTATGGTGGTGCTGCATTTAGATTATCTCGACTACGACGCGGTGGAGCGGACACTGGGCGCAATTATCAAGGATGCGGACGATTTGGAGCGCTTCCGCAAGCAGGCGATTGAAGAGATATTAGATAAGATTTAGGCGAAAACCAACTCTGATACAGGCGATACATCGTCTTCAGGTTTTATGATGCATGCTGCTTGACCGAGGGCGCAGCATGGCGGTGTTTGCAATATATCGGTAGAATGGATTTGAGATAATGGATGCCATGACACAGTGGCAGATTGCCCCGAATGTCGTGATTAGCGTTAACATAGGCGTAATGCTAGGGCTGCTCGCGGTCATTATTTTTGCGACAGTGATTGCGATAGTCATGCATTGGATCCCTATATTGGAGCGGGTGGTTGCTGTCTATCTCATTTTGCTTGCGGTCGTGGCGGGCGTGCACTGGATACTTTCGCCGCTCATCGAAAACAGCTCAGGGCAGTACCCGGCTTGGGTGTTCATCAACTGGTTCATGGCGATGGCGACTGCTATGGTGGCGGTGGAGAATGTTCGCAACAAGATAATCTCAATGAAATCCGGCGGGTGGAACGCAGATACGCCGATTACCGGAAAGCAGCTCCAGACTAATTTGCTATTCTATGGTTCAATCGTGCTTGTTCTGTGGTTCTATTGGAACTGGTTCAACGCCTTCTTCCCTCAAAACGAGCCGGAAGTGGTTGGGCTGATTCACTTGGAGATGTGGACACTTATCAATCCCTTGTTTGATTTGGTGGTGGGCGTAACCGGTTTTGCCTGCTGGCAGGAAACCAGACGTTGAAGCGGCAAGTTGTTCGTTTATTTTTTATTAAAGATTGGTGATTATTGGTGATTTATGTATAAACCTTCTACCGAAGTTCAAGAGCGGCTTGATGGTATGGTGAGCAAGTTCGAGGAACTGTCGGAATATCATGCAGGCTATCCTTGCACGCAGAACTTTGATTATTCCGCACTGGCGCCGTTCTTGCAGTACGCAATCAACAATGTTGGCGATCCGTTTCACGGCACCAACTTTGCCAGCAACACGCACGACGTCGAGCGCGAAGTGATAGCCTAGTTCGCGGAGCTGCTGCACATTCCACAAGAGCAGGCATGGGGATATGTTACTAACGGCGGGACCGAGGGCAACATGTACGGCTTGTTCCTTGGACGCGAACTTTTCCCGGACGGGGTGGTCTATTTCTCCGAAGACACGCATTACAGCGTTATCAAGATTCTGCGAGTGCTGCGGATGCGCCGCGTCATGATAAAGAGCCAGCCAAATGGCGAAATAGACTACGCAGATTTGCGTGAGATGATACGCATCAACCGCGATGTGCCGGTCATTTTCATGGCTAATATAGGCACAACTATGAAGGGCGCGGTGGACGATGTGAGCAAGGTTCGCGCCATTCTCGAGGAGTTGGTCGTTACGAACTATTACATCCACGGAGACGCAGCATTGAGCGGGATGATACTGCCATTTGTATCTGATCCACAGCCTTATACTTTCGATGACGGCTTCGATAGCGTATCTATTAGCGGACATAAGCTTATCGGATCGCCGCTTCCCTGCGGGGTGGTGTTGACTAGAAGCAGTCATGTGGCTCGTATCTCACGCTCCATAGAGTATGTAGGCGTTATGGATACCACCCTCTCCGGCTCGCGCAATGCTTTCACACCTCTCGTGCTATGGTTTGCGTTCCAGCGGTATGGCGTTGAAGGTTATCGACGCATCGTTGCTGAAATGCTGGAAGTAGCCCAGTACGCTGTCGAGCACTTCAATAGTTTGGGCATACCTGCCTGGCGCAACAAGAACTCCGTTACCGTGGTTATTCCTAAGCCCTCCAGGGAAATTATCACCAAGTGGCAGCTTGCATCTTACGAAGATATAGCCCATGTCATCACCATGCCTCAAATAACCCGTGAGAAAATACACGAAATTTCGCACGATCTGACGCAGCACCAAAGCCTTGCAGGATAGCATGGGATATTAGGATATGTTACCCGATAATCTCACCTAATCTATTTCAGGAGAACTATACACAATGAGTCGGATCATCATTACGGTAGATAATGAAGTCGGAGTGCTTGCGGACATCACGACTGCGCTTGCCGACAGGAACATTAATATACAGGCGATAAATACTGAAGCTATGGGCGCTACCGGCGTCATATCGCTGACTACGGACTCTCCCGATGAGTCGCTTATTGCGCTTGCCGATGCCGGTTTTAGGGCGACTGTAGATGATACGCTTGTCGTGAAGCTCAAGGATGAGCCGGGCGCTCTTGCGAAAGTGGCAGAAAAATTTAAGGATGCGGGTGTGAACATAGACAGCGTTCACTTCCTTAATCACTATGGGGGATATACTCATGTAGCGATTGGTGTGCGAGACGAAGACCGCGCAGAAGCCGAAGCCCTTATTGGCAGAGAGTTCATTCTGTGATAAGACTAAGATGAGCTTGCGTGCCGTCTATGCACGCTCTTATACGTTTACATTACCTGACCTTCTGATTGAATATGGAGTTTTGTCGTGGCAATAATGACCGGAAAACGCGCGTTGATGGAGATGCTGCGCGCTGAGAGTGTGGAGTATATCTTTGGTAATCCGGGCACCAGCGAAGGGCCTATTCTGGACGAGTTGGAGAATTATCCTGATATTCGTTACATTCTTGCGACGCAGGAAGGCGCGGCTATGGGAATGGCGGATGCTTACGCGCGCTATCGCGGCGAGCCTGCATTTGTCAACCTGCACATCGAAACCGGGCTTGCCAACGGTATAAGCCTGCTTGCGAACGCTGCGGAAGGGAATACGCCGCTCGTGCTGACGTCGGCAAACAAGGACATCCGCAAACTGGCGGAAGGGCGCACAAATCTCGTTGAGATGGTAAGCCAGTTTTGCAAGTGGAGCGCGGAAGTTACGCATCCTGAACAGGTGCCGAGCGTCTTACGGCGCGCTTTCATTGAGGCGCGGACGCCGCCGACAGGTCCGGTGTATGTTGCATTCTCTGCGAATGCGCTGGATGATGAGGCGGATGTTGAGATTGCAGGCTCTCACAGAGTTTATGGGCGTATTGCGCCGGACCGCGACGCTATAGATGCTGCTGCCAACATCCTTGCAGATGCCGAGAACCCTGTGTTGATTGTTGGAGATAGGGTGGGGCAGTCGGACGGAGCTGCTTCTGCGGTGAGGCTCGCCGAAACTTTGGGCGCAAAAGTATATGCTAGTTTCTTCTCGCAGGTGAACTTTCCTACCAGTAATCCGCAATTTTTGGGTCTTGTCAGCCCCGGCATGCCTGCGGGCAAGGCGATGCTGGAGGGTGCGGATGCTGTTGTTGCAGTTGGAACGCCGGTGTTTCCGGGATACTTCTATTTCTCAGGCAGGGCGTTTCAATCGGATGTTAGTCTGATACACATTGATTCCGACGCGACGCAGATTGGCAGGACAGAGCCTACGGATGTTGGTATTGCTGCGGACCCGCGCACGGCGATGACTGCACTTGCTGATGCGCTGGAACTGCAAATGTCGGGCGCGGCGAAAGAGGCGGCTAAGGGGCGTGCTGCATCCATAGCCCAGGAGAAGACTGAACAAGACGAAGCGTGGCAGGCACGGCTAGATGCGCGAAGAGAGATCAGCCCCATGTCCACTGAGCGCATGATGACGGAGATTGCGGCTGCGCTGCCTTCGGATGCGATTATAGTTGATGATTCGGTTACGACCCGCGCGTCTGTGTTCGGAGCTATGAACTTCGATGAACCTGGAAGTTTGCTGGGTATTACAGGTGGTGCGCTTGGCTGGGGTATGGGCGGCACACTTGGCGTGAAGATGGCGAACCCTGCTCGTCCTGTGGTTGGAATTATAGGCGACGGCAGCGCTATGATGACCGTTCAGGCATTGTGGACTGCCGCAAACGCCAACATTCCGGTGGTGTATGTCATCTGTAACAACAGGGCGTACCGAGTGCTCAAGCTGAATATGAATCTGTACAAGAGCGAGATTTTGGGACAGGAAAACCCACACAGCGAATATATCGCCATGGACTTTTCTACGCCGTTCGATATAGCGGCTGTTGCGAGGGCTATGGGAGTATATGGGCGCAAGGTGGAAGATGCGGCAGAGGTTGGGACCGCGCTGCGCGAAGCATTAGAGCTTAACAAGCCCGTCGTGCTGGATGTGTCGATAGACGGCGCAGTTTAGTGCGGAACGGGGCATTAATGCCGCTTTAACGGATTTTGCGGTTCGGTGTAATATGGCGATGAGGGATAGCGACATGCGCCATATACTTCATGCTGACTTTGATGCATTCTATGCTTCCGTGGAGCAGCTGGACGCTCCTGAACTGCGAGGCAAGCCGGTTGTGGTCGGCGGCAGCGCGGAAGGGCGAGGCGTGGTGGCGTCGGCTTCGTATGAAGCGCGGAAGTTTGGCGTGCGCTCCGCAATGCCAATGCGTACTGCCCAGAGTCTGTGCCCGCAGGCTGTACGGGTGGGTGGGCGCTTCGACCGATACCGGGAAATCTCGCAGGGCGTTATGTCGATATTCCGGGATCTGACTCCTCTGGTTGAACCGCTTTCTCTTGATGAGGCTTATCTTGATATTACAGCGGCGGTTTCCGAAAGCCAGCAGCCAGCGGTGATTGCGGCGGATTTGAAGCTGCGCGTCAAGCGGGAATTGGGTTTGACGATATCCGTCGGCGCCGCGACCAGCAAATCGGTAGCCAAGATAGCATCCGACATGGACAAGCCCGATGGGTTGACCATCGTAGCGCCGGGAGATGAGCGAGCGTTTCTTGCCCCGCTGCCAATCAACAGTCTGTGGGGAGTGGGACCTAGAACTGCTGATCGCCTCATCGCTGAAGGTATCGAGACGATAGCGGACATCGCACGGTGCGATGAGGCATGGCTGAGGGAGAGGTTTGGCAAGCATGGGGCGCAGATGCAGCGTCTGGCGCTCGGACAGGACGACAGCGCGGTGGTAGTGCGCCGGGAGACGAAATCCGTCAGCGCTGAAACCACTTTTGCCAGAGACACCGGCGATCCTGATATGCTGCAAGAGGTCGTCAATCGATTGAGTCAGCGCGTCTCTCACCAATTGCGGCGTAAGCAGCTTCGAGGACGCACCGTGAAGCTAAAGCTTCGGCTGTCGGATTTCACGACATTCACGCGTCAGCACACGCTGCCCTACGCCGTACAGGCTGCCGATGACCTGTCTCAGTCTGCGGGCGAGCTGCTGCGGGCTGAGCTGTATGGCCGCCGCCGATTTAGGCTTGTCGGTGTGGGGGTGTCAGGTTTTGAGCCGTCAGAGGCACACCCGGAAGAGCCGCGCCAGCTTAGATTTTCAGGGTTCGGGTGATGCTGCGCTAATGGATACTAAGATACTGCCTTGTGAATATACCGTGCTTGCACCGGACGGTTCTGAGATAAGTGAACTTGTCTCTGTGAACTCCGGCAGCCTGGTGCATTGCAGGCTGCCCATCGGCGCTTCGTCTATGGCAGTTATGCACAAGACCGTTGAAGAGGTGTGGTATTTTATCCAGGGAAACGGTCAGGTTTGGCGTAAGAGTGAGGCTGCCGAGTCGGTGGTCGATGTGTATCCCGGAGTGTCGTTGAGCATCGAAACGGGGACGCATTTTCAGTTTCGCAATACCGGGAATGAGGATTTGTGCTTCGTGATTGTTACGATGCCGCCTTGGCCCGGCGAACATGAAGCCGTGCGAGTGGATGATTATTGGGTATAAAGCATCCGTTCGTTGTCAATGTCCCTTCGGAATTGTTGTACCGTATGTCTAGCTAAACGATGACACCTTGTTTTCTAAGCTCGGGCAGCTCATCGCTTGAGACGCCCAGCAGGTTTGTTAAGATGTCGTCTGTGTGCTCGCTGTAAAGCGGGGCAGGGTTAATTTCCACAGGCGACTTGTCCAGTTTGATGGGACAGCCGATCATCTGATATTTGCCGCGTGCCTCGTCGTCCACATCCACCACCATTTCGCGCGCTGCCAGATGCTCGTTCGACAGCACTTCCTCAGGGGTGATGACTGCGCCACACCAGACGCCGGCTGATGCGAGCGCTTCCATTGCGGCGTACTTATTCTGAGTGAGTGTCCATGCGGTTATGATTTCATATACCTCTTCGGGGTGCTGTGAGCGCGCTTCGTATGTGGAGAATCGTTCGTCGTCTATCAGGTCTGTGCGGTCGATGACGGTGAGAACGGTCTCCCATAGATTACCGGCAACATGGATCATTACATAGTCGTCGGACCCGCCCGGGTAGCAGGGGAATATGGTGGCGATGCCGGTGCTGCCGCCGTTTCCGGGGCGAACATTCGGCGTGCCAAGTGACATACTGCGTATCAGGCGGTAGCGCATTAGATTTACGATGCCGTCTTGCATGGAGACTTCTAGGTGCTGTCCTTCGCCGGTGTTGTCGCGTTGGCGCAGCGCGGCTAGAATACCGATGGCGGTGTGCAAACCGGTGCCGGAGTCGCCTGCTCCGATGGGGGATGATATGGGCGGCAGGTCGGGGTATCCGTTAGCGGCGGTCGCTCCGCCGGTTGCCTGAGCTGCAAGTTCGAAGCTGCGGTAGTCGCTCCATGGGCCGTACTCGCCGAAGCCTTTGATGCTGGCATGGATGATGCGCGGGTTGATTTCGTTGAGGCGTGCATAGCTGATGCCGAGCCGTTCCATCACGCCTTTAGAAAAGTTCTCGAGAACGATGTCTGCCCACAGTACCAGCTTTTCGAATATCTCCTTGCCGCGTTCGTTCTTGAGGTTTAGGGTGATGGCGCGCTTATTGTTGTTGAATATGGTGTAATACACGCTGTCTATGCCATCAATATGCGCCTGCTCCCATCGGGTGTTATCTCCGCCCATTGTGTCTTCGAGTTTGATCACATCCGCGCCCAGAAACGCCAGAAGCTGCGCGCACGAGGGACCTGCCTGCACGCGGCTCATATCTAAAATCTTGACTCCCGCAAGCGCCTTTTCCATGTTGCACCTCTGATGGTGAGATTTGCTTTGATACTGATTATATCAGGATGTTCCGAGTTGGGAACCTATGAAATTATGGTACCCGCGTACAAAGTTGTCTATACATATCACCTGACGCCCCTCAATCTGGACACGGTGCAGAAGCAGTGCGCCGCGTCCTGTTGCAACTGCGATGCCCTGCGGCACGGATATTACTGTGCCGGGAGCGCTGCCGTCGCTTGTATTGAGCGGGGACGCACGAATCACTTTAATCTGTCTGCCGTTCCAATGAGTGAAGCTGCTGGGCCAAGGGTGGTATGCGCGTGTCTGCCGTGCTATGTGCGCTGCTGAATCGAACCAGTTTATCATCCCGTCTTCACGGGTCAGCAGGCTGCTGACTGTAGCATCAGCTTCGTTTTGTGGCGTTGGGGTAATTGCGCCGGAGCGCCACTGCGGGATTATCTCAGTGAGAAGGTTCGCGCCTATATCAAACAGGTGTGCTGTCAGTTCTTCGGTTGTCTCCTCTGCGCCAATGCTTACTTCGCTCTGAGTGATGATTGGACCTGTGTCCATGCCCTCATCTAGCTGCATGATTGTTGCGCCGGTGGTCGTGTCGCCTGCGAGAATTGCTGCTGCGACCGGGGATGGACCTCGATGTTTAGGCAGCAGTGAAGGGTGTATGTTCAGTGCGCCAAGCGGCGGAACTTTAAGTATGTCGGCAGGCAGGAACAAGCCATACGCCGCGACCACGATGAGGTCGGGTTGAAGCGATGCGATGTGCTCTTTATATTTGGCGTCTCGTCTGAGCGAAGCGGGCTGAAATACGGGCAATCCGAGCTCAATCGCCGCTTGCTTTACCGGCGGCGCAGTGAATCGTTTGCCGCGACCTGAGCGGCGGTCTGGCCGGGTATATACGCCGATGATGTCGCAGCCGGCTTCTAGGATTGCATTGAGCGCAGGAACCGCGAACTCCGGCGTGCCCATGAAAACGACTCGAAGTGGCGGAAGTTCATTCGCATCTGTTTGCATATCGAATGCTATATCAGTTTCCATCGCAAACCCCTGATTCGCAGCATTGGGCGAACTCTGAGTCTATGTCCTGGAAGCGTACAGTATCGCCTATTTCTATGCCAAAGCGACTTACTTCGCCGGCGTTGATTTCAAATGTATAAGCCGCAGGATGGGATGAGGCGAGTATATCCAACTTTGAGTCCGGTGTGTCCGGTGGGAAGTGCTGCACATCCTGGGTTAAATCTACCACCGTGCAGTCTGCCCCAATCCACACGAAATCCAGTGGGAAGCGCATTCCCTTCATCCAGAACGAGGACGTATTTCCTGAAGGAAATATAAAGAGCATGCCGGTCTGCTCCTCTAGGCTGTCGCGTTGCCCAAGCCCTTTTGAGCGGAGACTGCTCGTGTCCGCCACTTCAGCTTTGAATGTAACTTCTCCGATTGTCAGAGTCGGCAGGCTGATCGTTGGATCGGGATGCGGTGATGGAGTCGCAGTTGCTGTGGGCGGCGGCGTGCTTGTTGCAGTCGGAGTGGTCGTCGGCGTGGGTGATGCGGGTGTAGGATGCATAGGCGCCGACAGTTTCGCATAAAGCATAATGATATTTCGGTCGCCTATGCCTTCCGCGAATTCTTTGCCGTGTTCGGTGCTGAGCAGAGTATTATATTCCGGGTTAGCTCTTCTTAACTCAGCTAGTTTGGTCCGCGATAGGTTCTCGATGGTGTCGAACATTGCGTCTGTCTGGGCGCTGCAGACGCCTCCTTCCTCCATTTTCGTATAGACAGGCTCTGTGTAGTTCTGCAAGATGTGGTCTAGCGATGAGAAGGCTTTCAGTTCGCCGTATCCGTCGTCGTGTGGTGTGTTCATGCATTCGAGCAGATCGGCTTCAGCGGCTTTATGTGCGGGGCTATTTGTTACTGCTTCTTCCAGTTCCATTATCAAGGCAATCGCCAGCTCGACTTCGGCTTCTTCCGGAGCCGGAGTGTTGGTGGGTGTCGGCGGGATATGTGTTGGTGTGGGCGATATAGGTGTGGTGGCAGGTGGTATTGATGTAGCAGTAGGCAAAGGTGTCGAAACTGCGGTTGCAGCGGCGACAGTGGGCGTGGGTGTATTTTGCGGTTGAGTTGGAATAGGTGATGCGGCAGGGCTTGCGGAACATCCGAGCCAAAGCGGTATTAGCGTGATGATCGCAGCAGCAACGACGAGTTTTAGCCGCATCATCGTGCCGTTATGCAAGCTGCACCAGCGTAGCGCCATCGCCGCCGCGTTCGCGGGTTTCCGCTTCGTATGAGGACGCCAGCGGGTGGCGGCTGAGGTGTTCTCTGGTAACATTGCGCAGTATGCCCTTGCCTTTTCCGTGTATGATGCGAACGGATTCAAAGCCGTCACGCACTGCTTTGTCGAGGAATTGCTCGACTTGAACGATGGCTTCTTCGGCGCGCATCCCGCGGATATCTAACTCGTTAGAGCCGAGCATGGGACCTGTTTTGATGCTCATCTGAGTTTTGGGCTGTTCGGGCTGCTGCTCAATAAGGGACAGGCGCGATGGCTGTACCTGAATGCGTATATTGCCAATGCCGACTTCTGCATCACCGCCATTTTCCGGCAGCGATATGAGTATTCCGCCAAGATTTAGTCCGCGTACATATACTTTGTCGCCGACTGTGAGTTCGCGTTTCGGTTCGCGAGCTGGCGCAGCAGGGAGAAGGGACGCGCGCTCTGCGAGTACCTGATTGCGAAGGCGCCGTATATCTTCTTGCGTCGTGGCGGTTGAAGCGCCGGTTGGCGAGCCCCAGGACAATGCGGCTTCGGCAGCTTTGAGCTTGCGCTGAGTCTCGTCGTACTGCGCGAGCGTACTGCGGCGAACGCTGTCTAGTATGTCGTCGCGATGTATGGTCAGATACTCTATCTGCTCTTCAAGCTGCTGACGCATCGCATCCGCTTTGGCGCGCGACTGTTCTGCTTCAAGGAGCGCCGTTTGCAGTTGATTGCGCTCGCGCTGCAACTCTGTCAGCCAATCCTCGAAGCGCAAGTATTGCGGTTCTATCGCTGCCTGCGCGTTTTGCATAATGTGTTCCGGCAAGCCGAGCCTCGCGGCGATTGCCATTGCGTAGCTGCGTCCGGGTATTCCCAGTGTCAGATGATAAGTTGGTGTCAGGGAATCGGCATCGAGCTGCACGCTTGCGTTCATCATACCCGGTGATGTTTCAGCATGTGCGGCGACGCTGCGGTGGTGTGTTGTTACTATCGTGGATACTCGGTTTTCGGCGAGATGCTCCAAGATGGCGCGCGCCAGTGCCGAACCTTCCTCAGCATCCGTGCTTGTTCCAAGTTCGTCTAGCAGCACGAGCGATTTTGAAGATGCCTGCGCGAGAATATCTATGACACTGCGCATGTGTGAGCTGAAGGTGGACACGGACTGCTCGATGCTTTGCTGATCACCCACATCCGCATACACACCTTCGAAGGTAGGAAGAATACTGCCTTCGTCTGCCGGTATCTGCAAGCCTGCCTGATGCATGAGCGCCAGCAGTCCGACGGTTTTCATAGCCACCGTCTTGCCGCCTGTGTTAGGACCTGTAACGACTAGCACAGACCAGTCGGGGCCAACGCTTACATTGACGGGCACGGCGTCTCTGCCTAGGAGGGGGTGTCGCGCGTTAATGAGGCGCAAAGTCATATCGTCGGAAGTGGGTGCATCAATATTATTATTGGAAGAGTCAGGGTTTATGGTCTCGTTGATAGTCTCATGGACAGAGTGCGCTTGGGCGTTGTACTCTGGTGAGAGTGGCATAACGCCGCGTATGGAGTAGCTGTACCGCGCGCGCGCCAATACGAGATCGAGATGCGCCGTTAGCTCGCTGCCGCGCTGTATATCTTGGGCAAGCTCGCCGATCAGTATGGATATGTCGCGTAGTACTTTGCGAATCTCGCGCTCTTCGGCGAGCGTAAATTCACGCCATGTATTGCCAATTTCTACTGTGGAGAACGGCTCGATGAATAAGGTTGCGCCTGTATTGGATGCGTCGTGTATGATGCCGGGAACTCGGCTGCGCATCTCTGCCTTAACCTGTACCACAAGTCGATCGTTGCGGATGGAGATTACATTGTCTTGCAGTACATTGTCGGGTTGGGACGACTGTATTAGCGAGTTCAGGGAATCGGTTACGCGTCTATAAGCCTGCCGTATTTGGCTGCGCAGCGCGCGAAGCGTATGGGTAGCGTCGTCTCGGACTTCGCCTCTATCGCCAATGCGCGCTCTAATCTGACGCGAAAGTTCGCTTAGGTCCGGAATGCTCTCGGCTATGTCAGCGAGCATGGGAGCGTGCTGGCGTACTGCGAGGATACCGCGCCGGGCGCCTGCCTGCACATCAACCGTCTGGGCGACGGCGAGCAGTTCTGTGCCGGTGAGAATGCCGCCTAGTGATGCGCGCACGACCGACTCGCTGATGTCGCTGGGAGAGTACATATTCACTTCGCCGGCTTGGTCGAGTACGGTGCGTCCCTCAGCGGTCTCTTGCTGAAGCAGCGCTACTTCGTATTCGTCGTATGAGGGCTGCAGCGCCAGTGCGAGCTGGCGTGCCGGGAAGTAGGTAGCGCGGTCGGCTACTCGCTCGCGAATTACATTGAACTCCAGCAGGGTCTGTGCGCGGTCGCGCAAGGACTGCCGTTCAGCGTTGGCGCGGTCAGCAGGCAGGCCTGTGATGTCGTCTATAAGATCGTTGTCGCTGTGTGTATATGTTTGCACCATGTTATTTTATCAGGATTTTACAGAGAGGGAACAATTTGTTAGGTTATCTTTGATAAATCGATTAGATGGATTGGAAATTGTGATATGCGCGCTGTGGCGATTGACGATTGGGCGCATTGTTAATAGAATGTAGATATAATGATGTGTATTCTGGAATGAGCGGACGCTCAGGAGGAAGTTATGGCGAGAGTACAACCGGAACCGCTGACCATAACGATAACGGCTGATGCTGCTAAGTATGTGCGTCAGTTTGCTTCAGACTCCGGCAAGCCCGGCAGCAACCTGCGCGTTGCAGTCAAGGGCGGAGGATGTTCTGGCTTGACTTATGATTTGGACCTCGTGGATGGTCCTGGCGCGAATGACAAGATTATTAGCGGGTATGGGCTTGAACTGTACATTGACAAGAAGTCTTACATCTTTCTTGCGGGTACGCAGCTGGACTATTCAGGCGGTCTGAACGGCAAAGGCTTTGTGTTCAATAACCCGAACGCTAAGACGACATGCGGATGCGGCACTTCGTTTAGTGTATAAGGTCGTAGATTAGGCGCGGTTTAAGATAGGCATGGTATCACCTTAATTACCGGGGGCCGTCTCTTCTTTCAGGGACGGTCCCAGTTCGTTTTTAGGAGGAGGGCAGACGATGACTCAGAGCGGAACGCTGGAAATGCAGCCTGCGGTGTATTCTTCGGTGCGAGATGAGTATGTGGCTGCGACCGAAGGCGTGGGGTTGGCTGACCGCTCGCGTCTTGGACGGCTGAAGGTGAGCGGCGCAGATGCGCTTGATCTGCTGGATCGCCTGTCAACAAATAAGTTAGACGATTTGGCAGTTGGAGATGTTCAGGGCACGGTTCTGACCACGAACAAGGGGCGAATCATCGAACTGCTGTATGTGCTCAGATTAGACGACCATCTGCTTGTTATCACAGGACCGCAGACATGCCGGCGCGTCGCGGAATGGATAGATTTCTACACATTCATCGAGGATGTCGAGGTATCGGATGTGTCCGAAGAGACTGCGATGTTCTCATTAGTCGGACGTGATGCGGCGACCGCAGTGCCGCAGTTTGCAGATATACCGCTCTACGGCTCAGCGTATCTGGAAATCGGCGGCGCTGATGCGCTTGTGATGCGAACCGATTTTGCAGGTGTCGAGGGTTATGATCTGATAACCTCCGAAGTTCAGAGCGTTGGAGTCTGGGATGCGCTCACGGGTATGGGCGCAGTGCCGATTGGCACACAATCGCTGGAACTTGTGCGGCTTGTCGGTGGCGTTCCGGGCTATGGCAGCGAACTTATCGAAGACTATAACCCCCTGGAAGCGGGTCTGATAGATTTCATCAGCTTCAACAAAGGCTGTTACATCGGGCAGGAAGTAGTCGCGCGCCTGAATACATACGACAAGGTACAGAAGCATCTAGTACGGCTATCGTGGGAAGACGACGGGATCGATCTGCCTGCTGCTCTGATACGGGATGGCAGATCTGTCGGTACGCTCACATCCGCGGCAGGCTCACTTGACGGCGATAGGCGTATCGGTCTTGGTTATCTGCGTAAGGCGCAAGTTCAGAACGGCGTCCGACTGACGACAGACAGAGGGATTGAAATAACGGTTGAAAGCAGGGCGCGTCCGGAGCAGGAATAGAGTACGGCGCGCGTACTATGCCAGCAGCGTGTAGCCGCCGTCCACCACGATGACCTGTCCGCGTATCATTGCTGAGTCTTCGGTGCAGAGGAACGCTACCACATTGGCGATGTCCTCTGCCTTGACCATACGGCCTGCAGGTGTGCTGCGTCCGGCTTCCAGCATGCTTTCGCGGTTTGGGAAGTAATCCAGCGCCCCTGTCTCCACATATCCGCCTGACACTGCGTTTACAGCTATGCCCTGTGGCGCGAGTTCCACCGCGAGGTAGCGCGTCAGAGATTCGAGGGCTGCTTTGGATGTTCCCACAGAGAAGTAGTACGGCAGCACCTTTTGCGAACCTTGACTGGTAATGTTGACGATGCTGCCCCCATTATGCATGAGTTTTGATGCTGCGATGGCGCAGAGCCAAGGCGCTTTGGCGTTGACATTTAGTGTCCAGTCCCAATGTTTTTCTTCGAGATCGGATGCTGATCGCTGCACTCCTGAAGCGGCGTTGTTCACAAGTACATCGAGGCTGCCGAAGTTTGCCTGAATTTCGGAAAAGAGGTATTGGATTTTTGATGCGTCGCCGAGATGAGCGCGCACACGGAGACACCGCACGCCGAGCGTCTCAATCTCACTTTGTGTCTGTGCGGCTGCGGCATGGCTGCGGATGTAGTTGAAGGCTATGTCCGCACCGCGCGCTGCGAACTCAAGGGCGATTGCCTTGCCGATCCCCCTTGAACCTCCGGTTACCAGAACCGTCTTGCCTGTGAACGACATGCTTTTATCCATTGATTTGACGGCGCTCGCCCTCTCCGGAAATGCGATGAGAAATAGTCGAACTGACGGCTAGATAGCCATCCCGCCGTCAACGCTGATTATCTGACCCGTTACATAGCTCGCCTTTTCGCTGGCAAGGTAGCCGACCATGTGGGCTATGTCCTCGGTATTACCGAACTTGCCTTGCGGTATCCACGTCATTATGGTGTCTTTCTGTCTCTGTGTTAGTCCGGCGACTGTCTCGGTGCTGATGTATCCGGGGGTTACAGCGTTTACTGTGATGTTGCGAGTAGCGACTTCCTTAGCGAGCGACTTGGTGAAGCCGATGATGGCGGCTTTTGAGGATGAGTAGTTTGTCTGTCCGACGTTGCCGCGTATGCCAACTACGGAGCCGATGTTGATGATTCTGCCCCAGCGCTGCCGAACCATGTGGCGCAAGGTTGCTCGGGTGCAGTAGAAAGTACCGTTGAGATTTACTCCCATGACGCGGTGCCATGCTTCGTCAGACATGCGCATTAACAAGCCGTCGTTGATGATTCCGGCGTTGTTGACCAGTATGTTGACGCCGCCCCAAGTGTCATTGATCTTGTCCACCATTTGATTAACTTGGTTAAGATCGCTCACATCCGCGTGAACCTTCATCGCCTCCACTCCTATGTCAGCGATGGCTTTGACCACCTGTTCGGCGTCAGACTTGGACGAGTTGTAGTTGACGGCGACTTTGACGCCCATTCGGGCAAGTTCAAGGCTTATTGCCTTGCCGATGCCCTTTGAAGCGCCGGTGACGAGAGCTGTTTTTCCTGCGATGTCCGAGTTGCTCAATTTGGCTCCTGCCTATTCGTCGAATGTTACTGCGCGAGAGATAGATGGGCGACCTTATGTTTATGATGACGGCGCGATTATTCGTGCACTTTCCCGTACACCTGCGCCATCTCTTCATTTAGTTTGGGGATGAACTCTATGTTGTGGGTCAGCTTCGCCGTGCGGATGGCGCTTTGCACTGCTGCGGCGTTGGCTGATCCGTGCCCGACCACGCTGATACCGTTGACGCCAAATATAGGTCCGCCGCCGTGGTTTTGCACGATGTTATTTAGGTCGTGTATCTCGCTGGTGGTGTCTTCCAGATCGGCGTCAGAAAGTTTATTCCGTAGGGAGCCGCGCAGGTGAGTTGACAATGCGCGTCCCAATCCCTCCGTGAGTTTCATGACAATGTTGCCCACGAAGCCGTCGCATACGACCACTTCCGCTTTGCCTGTTGCCAGATCGTTGCCTTCGACATTGCCGATGAAGTTCAGCCCGCTCTTCTCCAGAAGTTCGGTCGTCTCGCGTACCTGCCGGTTGCCCTTTCCTGCTTCGGCTCCTACGCTGAGCAACCCCACGCGTGGCTGTTCGATACCCCAAAACTGGCGCGCGAACACATCTCCGATTACTGCGAAGCTGAGCATTTGAGACGGGCGGCAGTCAACATTAGTGCCTAGATCGATGATGAATGTGTTCGGTGCGACACCGAGTACCGGACCTCCGAGCGCTGGTCGATCAACCCCTTCTGACATGCCTAGCACGACAGCCGCTGCTGCCATTGCCGCACCTGTTGATCCCATAGATACTGATGCGTGAGCTTTGCCCTGTTTTACGAGTCCGGTAGATACTAGAATGGATGAGCGCGGTTTTTGTCGCAGCGCCATTGCGGGGGCTTCATGCTCGGATATGATACCTTCGGACGGGATAATCGAGATTGGCAATTCTGCGGCATCGTGCTTTGAGAGCTCGGCTTGTACTTGCGCGGGGTCGCCTACGAGCAAGATATGTACTCCGCCTTCCTTTGCCGCCGCTACTGCCCCTGCTACGACCTCGTGAGGAGCGTTGTCGCCGCCCATAGCATCGACGGATACACGAACTGCATTGTTTGCTGTTGTCAAATTAACCTCTTCTGCGGCATCAGCCGCTGCTCGCAATACGCACTACGGCTTCACCGCTGATCGAGATGTCCCCGTTGTCTTTGCGTACACCCACGGCGCAAGTCAGTTCATTGGCGCCGTTCAAATTGTTCACTTTCTTCACATTCCCGTAAGCCGTTACGGTTTCGCCGGGATAGACAGGGCCCCGAAAGCGCACCTTGAGTCTGCCCCCTGTTAGCCAGTTCTCGCCGAATGCTACTGTCAGCATTTCGGATATGGACGCAAGTATCATCATACCATGTGCGATTGTTCCGTCGAGAGTTGTGCCGCCGAACTCTGCGCCAACAGCGAAGTCCGCATTCAGGTGGATGGGATTGTGATCGCCCGCCGCATCTGCATATCGCTCGATTTGCGTCTGGGTTATTGTCTTCTCGATTGTGGGCAGCGCATCGCCTTGCCGCATGTTTTCGTTCTCCGAAGTGGCGTTACAAAGGCAGCATAATGGTGCTTTTGCTTTCCATTACAACGCTGCCGTCGTGTGCGGTTGCCTCCATGTTGACTATGAGGAAGCGCCAGTTGCGCCGCACCGAGTTCTGTGCCAGCTTGGCTGTGCAATGGATACTTGCGCCGATTGGCACTGCCGCTCCAAATGTCAGCTCTTGGCTTGCGTGGACGGTGCCGCCGGGGATTTGCAGTGTGTTTATAACTGCGCTGAGGGCGAGCGCGGCGATTGCCATTGGAGGTACCAGTGATGTGCCATCGGCTAACACCGGACTGCTCGCATCTTGCACTGCTGCGACATATTTGCCTACGGCGGAGGCGTCCAAAACTAGTTGTTCGCCGGACAGATTCTGTCCTGTCTCCAACTTCGAGTAGTCAATCATTCGCGCATTCGTGCAGTGATTCTAGTCCATCGGTTTGCATAGGTATCAACACGATTATAGACAGGTGAGGGCTGCAAATCAACGAATAATCCAGTAATGGGTTAGTTTGAACTTTCTACCGCATCATTGACACTTGTATAATTCAAGTTGACCCACTACGAATATTCCCTAAGTAGTGTGGAGCTTATGCTTGTGCGTCTTCGGGGCGCTGACGACGATGAGCGTCTAAAGCTGCGTTTGCGGCTTCCAAGAACTTCTGCGGCTCCTGCGGGCTGATTAGCACATTGAAGCCTTTATGTCTTTGTATCTCTATCGGAGATTTGGTGGATAGAGCGAATTTTAGTCCGATATACCAGAAGGCTGCGCGTCCTGATATTGGCTGAATGTGTGTAATGGTTTCGTAGGGAAGCTTGAATGATAAGCGCCATCCGAGCCGAACACGTATGTGGTTCCCGGTAAGTTCGTAGCTGTGCGGTATGAATGTCCCTATTAAGGCAGATATGAGCCCGGCGGTGAATATCATTGCTGATGCGGATGCGTTCTCATTTGCTAGGAGCGCTGTCAGGGCAAATATACTCAGGGCGACAGGTCCTATTAACATACAGCATAGTACCCAAACATCTATTTTTACCGGAAAGTTCGCCTGCATCTGTTGGTTTCCTCACTCGCAAAGCCCGGCGGTTTGTGCTGGGCTGTGCTATTCGGGAGACACTCGCGGTATGAAATGGCGCGGCCGCTGCATAAGAGTGATGCTTGCCGTTCTGCCAAGTTCCGCTTCAGCGGCGGCTACGGCGTCCTCGACGCTGGCATAAGCTTCGAAGCCCAGTCGTTTTGCGGCTTCGGTATCTCGCACGCCTGCGAACATAATCTTGCTGAGGTAGCGCCTGGGGATGCCGGTGCTGTTCCACATAAAGAAGGGATGTGAGCCGTGGTATGCGTGTCCGTACCGATATCCGTGAATGAACTCAGGCCGATGGGCGAACTCTTCGACATAGTTCTCCCATAGCCAGTACGGATCTGTGTCTTGTGGCAGAAGCCTGTCGTAGAACTCTATGTATGGGCCAAACCGTCGTGCATCGAACTGTGCTGTCAAGGGATGCGCCATTATTGCGATGCCGCCCTCACGCACCAGCGGCCTGCCTTGGAACTGCGCGACCGTGTTTGCCATAGCTTGATTTGCTGCAAGAATGGGATTGACGACCGAGAACTTAGAGTAGCACTCGTTCCAGTTGGCTATGCCTGCGATAAGTATGTCCGACTGCCCCTGCACATCGACTACTTGCTGCTCTTCGATTGCTTCAAGCGTATGTGGGTGGACTTCGGTTGGATGTCCGCCATTGATGGCGATGATGTCCTTGCGCGGATCGGCGTTATCATACACCGACTCGATAGTGAAGATGCGCCGCCCCTTCGCTTCCAGAGCCTTTTCTATGAGCGCGCCCTGCTCCCATACCAGCTTTTTGAAGGCGGAGTTCTTGGGGTCGTCAACAGATTGCCCGCTTGCGATGGGCCAGGGTCGGTGATGATGTCGGATGCTGTTGAATGTGCCAAGCCCTACGGCGGTTGATTTCCAGCCGCCGTTGAAGGGCGCCCACATCGTGTTCAAGTATATGAACTGATCTGCGTCCAGAATAGCGCGGTTTACCTCCACATCGAACCCGCGATGCGTGTAACCGAGATGGACGAGTTGGTCAGAGTCTTCGGCGTCGTGGCAGTACAGGTTGTTGTAGCCGAATTGAAGCACCAGACGCCTTCCCAGGAATGTCTCCATCTCCGTGCGGCTGAGTTTACGATGCAGTCCCTGTGATAAAAGCAGAGTGATGTTATTCAGCGGAACGCCTGCTTTTCGCAGTTCCTCTACGATCAGTTCGATAGCGGTCTGTCGGAAGTCCGTGCGCTGGGTCTGAAAGTACGCGCCGGATGCGTCATCGAAAGCGATGACCACCTTCGACTTGCTGCTGACCAGTTTTTGCAGCGGTTCGTGTGCTATCGGGTTGGCGATTACCTCTCGCAGACGATCAGTGATATTGGGTATGGCGGGCAGCGGCCGCTTGCCCTCGATGACGCGAGTGCGTTCCGGCAGCGCGGCGTTTATGTAGCCGTCGCCGTATGCTATGTGATGTGTGATAGTAGAGGGCATGGTATCGCCTCGTTCTTAGTGGTTGCTTGTTCCTGTTTCTGATTTTTCAGAGGCTTTGCTGCCTATTCTGCTTGCGCCAGCGCTGAGCGCAGGTGCGCGATGGACACATTGCCGCCGCTCATTATCAGCGCGACCTTCTTGCCGCGCAGCCTGTCCTTGATTTTGAGCGCGCCTGCCAGCGATGCCGCGCCCGCATGCTCAGTCAGGTTGTGCGTATTCTCCAGATGCAGCACTATCGCCTGTTCCATCTCTTCGTCCGATACGAGAATGAAGTCGTCGAGCAGGTCTCGCAGGATACCCATAGGCAGCGCGTACCCCCTGCCAGTCGCGAGCCCTTCGGCGATTGATTCCATCGGAGCTTCCACAAGCTCTCCCGTCTTCCACGACAGATAAGCGGCTTGCGCGCTTTCCGCTTGAACTGCTATCACCTTGATGTCCGGATTAATACTCTTTGCCACGATGGATGTGCCGCATGCGCCGCTGCCTCCTCCGAGAGGCACGATAATGTAATCCACATCCGGCAGGTCTTCCAGAATCTCCAGTGTATATGTTCCTACGCCGGCGATGAGCATCGGCTCGTTGATCGCGTGGACATAGCGGTAGCCTTCTTCCTTTGCCAGCCGCTCGGCGTACTCGTTGGTGATGTCGAAGTAGGCGCCGTGGTGAATGACCTGTGCGCCAAGGCTCTCGATAGACGCCACCTTGCCCGGGTTCGCGCCCTCGGGCACGCAGACGATGCACTTGATGCCGAGGATACCGGCTGCGTAGGCGATCGACTGCCCGTGGTTGCCTGACGACGCTGTGATAACGCCGCGCTGCTTCTGCTCGTCCGACAGCTGCGACAGCAGATTGATGCCGCCGCGCATCTTAAACGCGCCCAGTCGCTGGTGGTTCTCATGCTTCACCCAGACTTCGGCGTCGAGCAGGGCGTCTAGCGAAAGGTAGTGGTGCAGGGGAGTTCGCCACACATAAGGCGCGATGCGCCCGCGCGCCTGAATGACATCGTGCAGGGTTGGTCTGTTTGACAAGGTGAAGTCTCCTTCTCTCGATACCTATACGTAGCGTCGCTCTCCGAGTTCTTTGAAGTAGTCGTCAATTTCTTCACGCATTTGGCACCCAACATTCTGGAAGCAATCAAGTAAGTCTTGGTATATGTTTTTGCCTCCTGCTAGGAAATTCCAGAACTCTTCTCCGACCATAAGTTGACTTTGATTTTCCATATCCAACATGCCACGCATTGTCCACCGTTTATAGGGATTTGGTTCATAGGGATTGTATGGAATGGCGATGATTGTTCGCACATCCAGGTCAGGGTCTTGATGCAGGACGGCCGCTGCCCATTCCAGCATGTCCTGCTTATGTTTTTCAAATCCGCTTATGTTAGGCTTGGCGGTCTTCAGATCTATTAGGAATCTCATACTGCCTCGCGAAAGGAATATATCGGCCTTGCGTAGTTTCTTCGTGACTTCCTTCCCATCTTTCAGTTTGGCACGGATTTGCCCAATCTCTTCCGTATGATTGGGCAGTCTTCCTGAGGTCAGCCCGTTCATTATTGCAGTTATCTCAGCTTGTGCGCCGGATGAGAATCTACCCTGGATTGTATGCTGTAAACTTACTTCTTCGAACTCTCCGATGGCGATTCCTTCTGCTACTTTTTCGTATATGGATGTGCCAAACGTAGTGTTGAGCGACTGAAGAAAAGAATACAGCGCCATCCTATCTTTACCTAGAAGGCGTGTGTGAAAAGGCATGTGAGATGATTCCGGATTGTATTTGCGTAGTTTATCTCGCAGAGCTGTTTCTATGACGCTTTCTATTTGTGTCGAGTCGAACATAGTTACTTTCTCTGCATGTGGAAAATAGTTTCTGCGTATGCGCCTTTATTGCCTTCGGCACGATTTAGGACGGGGCGTTTGTATTCTTTTATAATCGTCAATCCTGAAAGTTCTGCGATGCGTGGATACATTCCAAATTTATCATTTGCGACCAGAAAGATATTACAATCATTGGTCATGTAGTTCAGGCAGCTCGAGAGAACATCTGCTATGCCTTCCACATATGCTTCCCGCGCTGCTCGTCCTCGACCAGAACTCAAAGGACCGATTTCAGATTCATCGTTACGCGGCAAGTTAAACAGTTCGTAAGCGTAGGCATGCTGTTCGTGGTAATTGATCATTCCTACATAAGGAGGGCTTGAGAAGATTCCTTGAATCTTCTGGTGTCTTGCCAATTTTGCAAGTTCGCTGTTCGCTTCGTCGAGTTCCGAAAATATATTGATGCTTCTGGAATCTCCTGTCAAACAGACCTGCATTGTGTTGGAACGCAATTTTTTGAATTGTGCGATGCGCTTTATGGTATCTTTAGCATAACGCTTCCACCATCCGAGCATTGAAAACAAAGGCTTGCATATCTTGCTGTGCTTGCCACAGTAGTATATTTCGGTAACAGGTTTAACAAGTGTTGCCAAATCCGAGTGGGTCGTAGCGCGTGATGAACGAGCCGTTCGGCTCAGTACAAGTCGCAAAACATCACGCAACTCAGCGTTGGAATAACCGTCTATAAACCTCTTGGCGCTGCTAATTTCATTATGAACGGATTGTAGATACCAGTTGTTCATAAAGTTGTTGCTCGCAGAGCCAATTCCGTTGCTGACTTTGTGTTTTTCAAGCAGCTCGTAAAATCGCACTCTGAATTGGTTGGATTTATCAGCGCCGTATCTCTTTTCGTCAATCTCGCCATTGCGGACACTGTATCGGAACTCCGGTGAGGGGAAGTATTCATTATTGAATGCCTTAAGTTCTGTGAGCAAGTCTTCCTCAAAGATACGCGCCTTTTGTCCTTCTATATTGGATGCGATGCAATTCTCGACGAGCATTGTTGCTGTTGTAAGATTTCCCAGTGGGATGGTACTCAGTTTCAAGTTGCTTATCATCGTGTTGAACACAGATATATCAATTCCTATCGCGTGCATACCTAACTCATTTGATTGTACAAGTGTTGTACCACTCCCGCAAAATGGATCAAGGATTATGTCTCCCGGCGAAAAACACGCACTATCCTTGAATTCATCTGTGTGTGAGTCGAGGAAGTATTCTACTAGCTGCGGAATGAACTTTCCCTTGTAGGGATGCAGTCGGTGAACATGTTTCGTCGTTTCAGACTCTTTGAACTGCTCAAAAGAAAGGTGCCAGTTCAAATCATTCCCGAGTACGCTCTTATACTTGTCTTCTCGTCTGCCTTCAATTGACTGATAATATCGTTCTAAATCGGCGATACTCACCATCAAAGTTCCGTTGCTTTCAATTTTGGGAATTCGCCCGTACTTGACTAGATATGCGATATTGGAAGTAGTAACTTTGCGCCCAGTTCTAGCAGATGCCCATTTACTCGCATCTGTTACTGTTAAAGATTGAGAATCAGAAAGAAAACTAAGGTTATATGGTTTCATGCCTATCAACGCAAATTTTTTCAATAAGTGTGTATATAATTATTATGTGAGCGTACTATACAGCGTATGCTAGGATATTAGATAGATACTTATGAACATTTTCTTCGACGTTGACTATACCATTATGGGCGCTGACGGCAGTCTGCGCCAGAATACGGCAGAGACTTTTCGCAAGCTTGTTGATGACGGGCACAATGTGTTCGTCTGGTCGGGTGTGGGCGTCCGCACGGCTGAGGTGCGGCGCTTCGGGCTTGCGGACTATGTAACGAAGGTGTTCCAGAAGCCACTGGAGGACTTCGATACGGCGCTGCCCGGTCTTGGCGTCTTCACACAGCCCGACTTTGTGATTGACGATTATCCTGAGATTGTCCGCTTCTTCGGCGGATTCATTTGCAGACCGTATTATTTTCGCAATCGCCAGGATAATGAGATGGATGAAATCTACCGGACTATCTGCGATGTTGCTGAGGGTGGGACTTCCGACCATGAGGCGTATCGCAGCGGCAGAGGGAGCGCGCGGGGCAAAGACTGATGCCGATACAACTGCTTTCCGACAAGGTGTCGTCTATGATCGCTGCCGGCGAGGTCATCGAACGCCCGGCGTCTGTGGTTAAGGAGCTTGTCGAGAACGCGCTTGACGCCGGCGCGACTGAAATCTCGGTTGAGATTAGAGGCGGCGGAGTAGAGCAGATTCGCGTAGCCGACAACGGCTCCGGCATTCCCCATGACGAAGTCGATCTTGCGTTTCAGCGCTTTGCAACCAGCAAACTGACGGATGCTTCCGATCTGGACGCTATCCCCACGCTCGGTTTCAGAGGCGAAGCGCTCCCGAGTATCGCATCGGTGGCGCGCATGTCTGTCGTAACTAGGCATGCGGATGAGGACGCGGGGACTCGGATGGATATTGTGGAGGGGCATATAACTGCCAAGCAGCGACAGGGCGCACCGCCGGGCACTGTGATGACCGTGCGCCAGCTTTTTCGCAATGTTCCTGCGCGCCGCAAGTTCCTGCGAACTACTGCTACCGAGACTTCGCACATACAGAACATGGTTACTCGCTACGCTCTGGCATACCCGGAGGTGCGCTTTGCGCTGAACACGGGGGGCGCATCGCTGCTTACACCCGGTTCCGGTAATCTGCGTGAGGCGATTGCTGCCGTCCACAGCCTGAGTGTTGCGGAGGCTATGCTGGACATCGCTCCTACCGATGAGCATATCGGACAGTGCGACGTCAGCGGCATGGTGAGCCAACCGGCGTTCAGCAGGGCGAACCGCGGATATATGAGTTTCTTTGTCAACCGCCGCTGGGTGCAGAGCCGCATGCTCGGTTATGCGCTGGAACAGGCGTATCACGGTTTTATGAAGGAGCGGCGCTATCCGATGGCGGTCGTCAATCTCTCTCTCGACTACAATCAGGTGGATGTGAATGTGCATCCGTCTAAGACTGAGGTGCGCTTCCGCGGCGGCGATAGGGTTTTCTCTGCGATACAGCAGGCAGCGCGGCGCACTCTCACCGCTCATTCGCCCGTGCCGGAGATACGCCGCTCTGATGCAGCTTACCCTTCATATCCTACTGCGCCGCGTCAGCCGAATCGCTACTTCTGGCCTATTGAGCCTTTCGAGCCTTCACCGTCTTCTGCTGCCGGCGACAGCAGCGCAGAACAAAGCTCTGATTTGCAGCAAGAAACTCTTGTGCAGGATGAGACAGCTTACACTCATAAGCAAACACTGCCTATGCTGCGTGTGCTCGGACAGATTCAGAGCACGTACATTGCGGCAGAAGGACCTGACGGGATGTATCTCATCGACCAGCATGCTGCGCACGAGCGCGTGATGTTCGAGCGTATTAAAGCTGATGCCGCCGCCAGCGCGCCGCAATCGCAAAGCCTGATGGAGCCGATTACGATTGAGCTTAATCCTCGTCAGCAGGAATTGAGCCAAGCGCATCAGCAGTTATTCGCCAATCTGGGTCTGTTGATAGAACCCTTCGGCGGTAATGTCTATATCATTCGCGGCGTGCCCAGCATATTAGCGGATTCTGACCCTGCGAGAGCGTTCATTGATATGCTGGATGAGATGGCTCAAGGGGGCGATGTGGAGTCTTGGAGCGACCGCGCCGCATATTCGCTTGCCTGCCATGCTGCGATTCGTGCGGGGAAAGTCTTAACGCACGAAGAGATGACGGCGCTTGTACGCCAATTAGAGCAGTGTCAGCAGCCTCATACCTGTCCGCATGGCCGGCCCACGATAATACACATGAGCGGGAGCCGTCTGGAGCGTGAATTCGGCAGGCGTTAGGCTGAAAATGACCTTGATGCGAAAGGATTGCAACTATGAAATTCGGGATCTTCCTTGGAGTGCAAATATCACCCGAAGATTCTCTGGCGGAGCAGATTGAGGACAGCGCGGCGCAGGTGCGGGCGGCGCGTGATGCAGGATTTGATCTTGTTTGCACGGGACAGCACTTCCTGTCTGCGCCATACGCTCAGCCCGCCACGCTGCCGTTTTTGGCGCGCATGGCTGCGGACGCAGGCGATATGGAGATCGCTGCCGCCGTCATACTTGTGCCGCTGCATAACCCCGTGGACATGGCTGAGAGCGTTGCGACAATGGATGCAATCTGTAATGGGCGCTTCATCTTTGGCGTCGGGTTGGGCTATCGCGACGAGGAGTTCGCTGCGTTTGGAATCAAATCGAACGAGCGTGTCGGACGACTGAGAGAGTCGCTCGATCTGATGAAGATGCTGTGGACGAAGGACGAGGTCGAATACAATGGCAAGTATTATCGGCTGCCTAAGGTTAATCCATCGACTCGACCCGTTAGAAAACCGCATCCGCCGATATGGGTAGCCGCCAACAACGATGTTGCCATTCGCCGAGCGGCGCGCTGGGGTTATCCGTGGTTTATTAACCCACATGCCACGATGTCCACCATAGACCGCCAGATTTCCGTGTACAATGCGGAGCTGGATAGGGTGGGGCAGCAGATGCCGGACGCTATGCCCATGTTCCGCGAGATGTATGTCGCGGAGGACAGGGAGACTGCTTTCGCAGAGGCGCGCCCTTATCTGGAAAGCAAGTACGCGGCATACGCTGCTTGGGGACAAGATAAGGCGTTGCCGGGTGAGGAAAGTTTCAGCATTCCGTTTGAGGAGTTGGCGCGAGACCGCTTTCTAATTGGATCACCTGACGACATAGTTCGAGAAATACGGCGTTATCAGAAAGACTTGGGCGCAAACTATATCATCTTCCGCATGCAGTGGCCCGGCTTGCCTCAAGAGCATGTTCTGCGGCAGTTGACATTGCTGCGCGAACAAGTCATACCCAAGTTCAAGCAGTAGTCAAAGTAGTAGCATGGACAGCAACAGCATAGGAAGAGTGCTGCTTTTAGCGGGCGCGGCAATTGCGCTCTTGGGTCTTGTGTTCATTCTCGCACCGAGGATGCCTTTTCTTGGAAGGCTGCCGGGAGACATCGTTTTAAGACGCGGCGACTCCACTTTCATATTCCCGCTCGCCACGTCCATTCTGATCAGCATCGCGATCACGGTCATCCTGAATATAGTCTTTCGTATGTTCAGATAAGCAGGTCAGGCAAGGACAGGAAATTGCCTCGAGATACAGACTAGGGACAGCAGGTATTTTCTGTAATCCCTAGTCTGTCGTTTATTCTGGCGAAAGCGGGAATTGAAATATCGGAAATCTCGTAGATTTACCGTATGCGTTCGCTTATCGTACCGGATTTTTCTCAAAGCCCCAAAATATAGCGATGCTGACGGTTGAGTTGATTTATAAGGCCAGCCTGTTTCTAAAACTGGGCTACTTCCAGCGAGTTGATTGGGGGCAGGTTGTCTATCATCAGCTCCCAGTTATCACCTTCGTCGCGGCTGTAAAATATCTGACCGTTCGTCGTTCCCACATAAACACCGCAGGGGTCGAGCGTGTCCGTCGCGATGCCTTCGCGCATGCTGTGGAGGTATGCGTTCTTCTGGGGAAGCCCGTTGGTCAGCGCTTCCCAGTCGCTTCCGCCGTTTCGGCTGCGGAATACTCGGAACTTGTTTCCGCTTACGATACGGAACTCGCCGCCCACTTCGCCGTCTGCGATAGCGTTATCTTCTGGCAGCACGTAGAGGGTGTTTGGATCGTGCGGGTGCAGCCCAAGAGCAAGTCCAAAGCGCGATGGCAGCCCGTCCGTGATGTCTGTCCAAGTGTCGCCGCCGTCGTCGCTGCGGTACACTCCGCAATGATTCTGCTGATAGAGCAGACCGTCCTTTGCGGGATGTCCAAGCAGTTTGTGAGGGCATTGACCGAACTCTAAGTCTTCCTCGGGGGTGAAGTCTGCGCGCACGTCCTTATTCATGGGCAGCCAGCTCTCTCCGCCGTCTTTTGTGCCGAAAACACCCACCGCGGACATGCCCACCCACATGCGTGCGGGATTTGTGTCGTCCAGCACAATGCTGTGCAGACAAAGCCCACCTAACCCCGGGTACCAGTGTTCGCTCGTGGGATGGTCGGCAATGCTTCTTACTTCCTGCCAGTTCCTGCCTCCGTCGTCGCTTCTGAACAGCGATGCAGGGTCTGCGCCGGCGTACAAGACATTTGGCTCGATTGCGCTGCCAGGCTTGATGTGCCATATTTTGTTGAGGGTTTTTCCGTCTCGATTCGTGAACTTGGGCGGAGTATCGGCAGGCATCCAAGTTTCGCCTAAGTCGTGGCTGATATGTATCTCTGCGCCCCAAATCATATAGTTGACGGCAACGAACACTGTGCCGCCGTTGCGCGAGTCTTGCACAAAATGATACACATCACCGCCGCGGCAATGCACCTCGGACAGCTTCCAGTTCTTGCGTTCTGCGCTGCTTGACAGCACAAACGCGCCCTTGCGGGTTCCTACTAATAGCGCGATTTCAGGCTTGGCAATACCGTTGTTTTGTGTCATATCTCAACCTAAATAAAACAATTGTTCATAAAACTCGTCTCAAGTTTAGAACAAATATAATGTTTTAGTCAAGTAAAATTATGGTGAAGGTATTGTCATTTTGCAGTGATGACGAAGAGGCACACTAAGATTATGGAAGTGCGCTCCGATTAGGCAGGTATGCTGCGGTTTACTGATAGTTGGACATAGCGCATCATTAAATATTAATAGAAATATTAGCAGCGAATATTCACAGCGCCGGTTTGTCCATGTGATTTGCGCAATCTGGTATCATAGCGAGAGTTCTGATTTGGAGGGAGCATGGCTAGTAGAAGGTTGCCGGAGTGGCTGAAAGTGAAAGCGCCGGGCAGCGCGGGCTATCTTGAACTAAGACAGCTTGTGAGGTCAGAGGGGCTGAATACTGTGTGTGAAGAGGCTCATTGTCCGAACATTGGGGAGTGCTGGGATCGTGGGACTGCGACGTTTATGGTGCTTGGGGATATTTGCACGCGGGCATGCTCCTACTGTGCGGTGAATACGGGTGTGCCAACGACTTTGGATTTGCAGGAACCTGTAAGGTTGGCGGAGACTGTGGAGCGTCTGGGACTGCGATATGCGGTCATTACTTCGGTGGATCGGGATGACTTGCCCGACGGCGGGGCTTTTATTTTTGCGCAGTGCATTCGGCAGATTCGGAAGCGTCTCCCTTCGTGCAAGGTGGAGGTGCTGATACCGGACTTTCAGGGAGATGTGAATGCGCTTGCGAAGGTGATGGAGGCGAAGCCGGATACGCTGAATCATAATATCGAGACGGTGCGGCGGGTGTTCAGCAGAGTTCGCCCAAGGGGGGATTACGATATGTCGCTGGAGCTGCTGTCGAACGCGAAACGTCTGGATAAGGATGCGGTTACGAAGTCCGGGATGATGGTTGGGCTTGGGGAGAGCTGGGATGAGGTATTGGATACGATGCAGGATTTGCGCGCGGTGGACTGCGATTTACTGACGATAGGGCAATATCTGCGGCCTTCGGGTAAGCATGCGCCTCTGGCGCGCTGGTACACTCCGGGGGAGTTCGATGAGCTTCGGCGAGAAGGCGAGGCCATGGGGTTTCGGCATGTGGCGTCCGGGCCTCTGGTGCGTAGTTCTTATCATGCAGACGAACAGCATGCGGCGGCGAGTGGGGTTAGGGTTTAAGGGCTGTTACGAGTGTTACGGAGCTTTATGCAGCTCTTTTGCTTGTGGAAATAAGACCCAGTGGTAAGTGGTACGGATGCGATATTAGATTATGAACAGGGTTATGGACCATGTGATTGTGAATTGGTTCAATCATACGGGCATACGGGCACACAGATGCATAGCATGGGTTCATGATTTCGTCGCAGCGATGGCTTCGTTGGCGCTTTATAGGGATATAAATCCAAAACATCATTCTCTTGACGCGCGCGAGTGTCTAGCCTAGTATTCTGATAATGTTTATTGACCTGCATACACACTCAGTTTCTTCTGACGATTCCCGCGCTACCGTGGAGCAGTATGTGAAATGGACCGGCGTACTGCGACGCAAAGGCTACCGCATGGACGGGTTTGTGCTTACGGAACATCGCAAGTTCGACTTCGATAAGGATTATAGCAAGCTTGCCGAAGATAACGATGTGTTGGTGCTGAAAGGCTCGGAGTTGGATACGAACTGCGGGCATTTTCTTGTGTATGGAGTTACTGAAGAACTCGCGAGCCGTATCGAATTTGGGGATGTGCATTTGGATGCTGTGGAGCTGGTGCGGATTGCGGAGGAATGTGGGGCAATTGCAATTCCGGCGCATCCGGGAAGGTTCGGCATTGGGTTCTGCGAGTATGTGGAGAATGTGGAAGGGTTTGAGGGACTGCGGGTTGTGGAGCGTCTTAACGGGAGCAATCGTCCGGGAGAGCAGGAGCGCGCGGACGTACTCATAAGCGAGCGATCGTATCTGGGTACCGGCGGCAGTGATGCGCATGTGGTTAGCGCTATAGGAAGCTGCATGACGCAGTTCGGTGGTGAGGTACGCAGCGAAGCTGATCTTGTGGAACTGCTGCGCAAGGGTAGATTTCAGGCAGTACATCTGGAGGATACGAAGGCGTGAATTAGCGTCGGTGAATTATCATAAGAACCGCGGCTAGGAGTAAGTATGAGTATGGATGATGGTATTAACTATGATAGGAGCTTTCTCGGAAAGGAGTTTCCTATTGGAACGTTTGATATAAGCCGCGAGATGATTTTGGAGTTTTCGAGAGCGACGAACGAAGTAAATCCGATATATGTGGACGAGAAACGAGCGGCAGAATCGGAATACGGGGACATCATTGCGCCGCCGACCTTCTGTAACTTGTTTGTCAACGGCGGTGAGAAGCCGGACATAAAGCTAGAGTTTGGAGACATCGGATTCTTCGCAGGCCAGGCAATCGAGAACATAGCGCCAATTCGACCGGGCGATACGATCGAAGTATCTTCGCGTTTGAAAGAGGTGTACGCTAAGACAGGGCGTTCGGGGAAGATGGTGTTCGCGGTTTGGGAGACGCGGTTCGACAATCAGAATGGCGATACTGTGGCTCTGGTAGATGAGTCGTATGTGAGGCGAAACAGCAGAAGGGCGAGTTAGCCGAATATATAGGCGTCAGGTTTGTAATCTATCATGAGGATGCCTCACGGGCGCCGATATAACGATAACATCGCAAATAAGGCAACAGGACAAGTTACAGGATGAAGGAACTTTACTACGAAGATGTTGAGATTGGGGACGATATAGGCCCGCAGGAACGAGTTGTGGATGTTGAGCAGGTGCGGCGGTTTCTGAGTGTGCGGGGAGGGACGCCGGGACTTAGCAGGTTCACTGACGATGATTACGCAAAAAGCGAAGGACTTGCCGGCGCCATTGTACCCGGGGCTATGAATATCACCATCTTGTCGCAGCTGCTGACAGGGTGGGCTGATACCGTCCGTCTGAGGAAGCTGGACGTGGTGTTCAGGGGTATGGTTCCGCATAACCGACCGCTGACATTAAGCGGTATCATTACGGACAAGGATGTGGTGGACGGCGAGGGGCGTTTGGAGTGCGATGTGTTTCTGCAGAACGAAGAAGAAACGCGGCTAGTGATAGGGAACGCAGTGGTTGTGCTGCCCATGCGCGGCGAGTAAATTATTTACCCTGAACTCGACATTGTTTCCAATCGGGTGGTGGGTATGAGACTAGAATTGGTAGAAAAGCAGGTTGAGGAAGAGTGAGCGAACTCCCTCTTTTCTGCAATGGATACGGCGAACCAAGCATAGAAAGTTAAGATTGAGTGTAGTGCGTGCCCAATTATTGGTCAAGTGGCCTGGAGGATATATCCGCATGAAATCTATAAGCAGCTTCAATTTGTATCGGTGGCAAGTGACGGTGGGATTACTGGCGGTGTTGGCGGTCGCAGCCTTCGCACTCAATATGGGGATAGTCTCCGCTGCGCAAGAAACCGAAATCTCCAACCAATGGTCAGACGGCACAGCAATCTCTCTGACGATCCGTGAATATGCCGGTCTGCCGTCTTACGTGCCGAGCACCGTCAATGCCGGAGGCGGCACGGTTGAGATCGGCGCCTGGGGGGACAATCCCCGGACTATGGTGTTTTCCAAGAGCGGCGAGAGCGACATCACCCTTACATGGGAGGTTTCCAACGGTCAACTGAACTGGTCGTGGTCAGGCGGCAATCCAACGCCAACGCCAACAGCCACATCAACTCAGACGGCCACCGCAACGCCAACTCAGACGGCAACGGCGACTCCGGAACCGGTGCAGGAACTGGCATTCCCCTGGAATGAAAACCACACGATGCAGTTGACCTGGACTGATGGCGAAACCGCCAGCATCACCCTCAAGCAGTACCAGCAGACGCCCAGCTACATCCCCGACAGCGTTACCGTAGGCTCGGGCGTAACCTACGAGATCGAAGATTGGGGCAGCAACCCACGTACGATAACCTTCACCCGTTCGGGTTTTGACAACGGTGTGATGGTGTGGGAGTACGCGTTTTCATCCGACTGCGCCGGCAGCGAAGATTGTATCAAAGTCAGTATGGATCCCAATGGCAACGGCTTTGATCAGCTGGTCGACTTAGACGCGCCAACTCAGACACCAACGCCGACGGCAACCGCAACGCCGACAGCTACAGCAACCGCAACGGCCACGCCGACACAGGCTCCCACAGCCACTGCCACGGCAACCGCAACGCCAACGCAGGCTCCTACCAGTCCAACGCCCACGACAGTGCCTTCCGCCACCGCGACGGTAATACCCACGGCAACAGCCACTGCAACAGCAACAGCCACGCCAACGCCGCCGCCGATGAATCCTGATCTTGACGCGCCCGCTGACCTGAGCGCCAGCGGCGACTCGAGCGCCCTTAAGGTTACGCTCACATGGAGCGCAGTAACCGGCGCCGATGACTACGAGGTGGATGTTGGGATTAAAGACGGGGAGTGGGACATGGTTACCGACCACGACCTCTCCAGCACAGGAGCGTCCACCACGGCGACGATAGAGGGTCTGCACAATCACACCCATTACACCTTCCGTGTCCGCGCCAATGACTCGGTGGGAGTCGGACAGTGGTCTGCGGCCGTTAACCAGTCCTTTGGCATTCCCGTGCTTCCGGGCCCGTTCCCAGGCCCTAACGAGTACACCGGAGACTCCTACGAGCAGGTGTTCATAGACTATAGCGGGGCGACCTTCAACGACTTCACGATGACGAACAAACTGACGTATCCGATCTCCGATGGACTGCGTCGTACCCTCCGACCGCTGGGTGGGTGCAGCTTCACTGTGGTGGATCCCTTCTTGGCAATCACCGCGGGACACTGCGGCAGTCCAGGATCCAGCGGCAATTTGGGTATGATGGTCGCGTACTCGGAGCAGGTGAATGGCAATCCCATTGGCAGCGCGGAGCATATGCCGGATTCCTTCAACCATAACCCATACAAGCCATCTTATCCGTATCGCTTTGCCTACAGCGGGGCGACGCGGGCTTACAAGGGTTTTGGCGATGACTTCACCTTTTTGAAGGCGTCGGAGCGCCTGCCTCAGCGGGAAGTCGATTATCTGGAATTCATGCACGTGGATACTACCACCCCGCCCCTTGACTTCGAAGGTTCAGAGGTATTCTTCGCTATTGGGAATGGGTTTTATTACACCGAAGACCCCATCATCGTCGATGTGGTGAAAACGAATTACGTATATTCCAACAATATGAGGGGGGTTCCAGGATTCAGCACTTCCTCGGGGAATGTGAAGCTCTTTAGCGGCATGTCCGGGACGGGCTTCTTCCGTCGCAACGAAAACAAAGATAACCGCTGGGAACTCATCGCGATTTATTATGGCAGCCAGACCAGGGGGGCGTTCCCTTGGGTCAATCGTGGAGAGATGCGCGATGCCCTTGCCGAAGCCAATCAGCGGGAGTTGGATTATCTCCGGCAGGGCGTGGACGAGTTGGACACCAGCGACGCCTCCTATACTAAGTTGCAGCAGGCGGTGGACCAAAACAACCTCACTGAGGTCATCGCCCTGATCTCCGACGGCGTAGATACTGGCCGCGACTCGGGCGCCATTCTGGGGAAAGCCATTAACCTGTATTTGACCGCGAAGGCAGACTCATCACAGGCCGACCAGGTTGCCACCCGACTGGAAATTGTGAAGCAGCTGACGCTCTCGAGCATAGATATTTCCGAAGCCGCTATGCCCTCGGATGCCGGCGGCTTGCCCGTGCTGCACCGGGCGGTTGAAGCCAATGACTGGCAGCTGGTGGAGACGCTGCTGGACAATGTGACCGACTACAGCTTCGAGACCAACGCTCTTGCCAAGGGAGACAGCGCCGGCAACACTCCGGCGCACCAGGCGGTGATGCAGGCATCCGTCAGCGGGAACATCCTGAACCACATCCTGGGGCACGCTTCCGACGAGATGATGGCCGCCGAGAACGACGCCGGTCAGTCGGTAACCGAAGCCATCTTCGCCCGAGAGGATCAGGACTCCGCGGACGAACTGTTGGCGAACGTGGTTAACCGAAGGACGATGCTTATCACATATTATTCGAAGACGTGGGGAAACGAAATGAGTACCTACATCTGTCGGGACATCGAGGTCGATGGGGAAACGACGAGCGTAGCGGAAGAGGTTATCAAGAATCTGGATGGGTGGAACGATACCCTGGGGGTTCTTTCCGACGATTGGGTGTCTTGGGGATATAGATTTACGAAGAATATGACCCTGGAACGCCTGCATTACCTGAACAATTACAGATTGGATCCTGACTGCAGCAACGTGATGTCTCGCATCACGGGTAACTAGCCGGAGCGTTTCCGGGAGAGAGTGATTTCCCAAGCGCCGCCCCAGCAACATTAGGATTGCTGGGGCGGCGCTGCCGGTTGTAGGAAGTTGTAGAAAAGCGAGCAAGGGGCTTGCGGGTCAATGGCGGACGATGCGAGAAAGTCCCTTCCGATTCTATCGGCGCTTCCTCGCGCGATCTGACATTAGTGGATTACGTAAGGGTAACAATAGCGTAATACTTGACCAAGCGCCCACTCAGTCATACAATATCTACCATACAATATCTAACTGTAACCATCCCTATTTGGGCATTTCACCACAAAGAACACCCGCGAGAAAACCATGTACGCAATAGTGAACACAGGCGGAAAGCAATACCGGGTACAGCCCGGCGATACCGTGCGAGTCGAATATCTGCCCGGCGACCAAGGCGACCTTATAGAACTAGACGATGTGCGCCTGCTCGCCGAAGACGATGGCGCAGTAACTATCGGCGCGCCGACTGTTGACGGCGCGAAAGTTACGGCTGAAGTAGTCGCGCAGGGACGCGGCAAGAAGGTCATAGTCTTCAAATACAAGGCGAAGACGCGCTACCGCAGGAAGAACGGACATCGCCAGAACTACACCGAACTCCGCGTAACCGACATCTCATACACCAAAAGCTAATTAAGAGGTAACGCAATGGCACACAAGAAAGGCGGCGGCAGCACGCGCAACGGACGGGACAGCAACGCCAAGAGGCTCGGCGTCAAATGCTACGATACACAGTTCGTAACTGCAGGCTCAATCATCGTGCGGCAGCGCGGCACACGCATCCATCCTGGCACTAATGTGGGCGTGGGCAAAGACCATACGCTCTACGCGCTGATTGACGGCAAAGTCAAGTTTGAGCACAAGACTCGCGACAAAAAGCGTGCCAGCGTGTATGCGTAGCGCGTTTTAGCCAACGGAGGAAATACGAATGAAACCCGGTATCCACCCGACATATTACCCGCAAGCCGTTGCGACGTGCTCTTGCGGCGCAGTCTATACCACAGGCTCCACCAAACCTGAGCTTCGTGTCGAGATATGCAACCAGTGCCACCCGTTCTTCACAGGCGAACAGCGCATCATTGACACCGAAGGTCGCGTTGAGCGACTAATGCGTCGCTTCAATCTGCAATAGGAAGCATCCGACAACAGCACATAAACCGCAGGGGTGGGTACGCTCACCCCTGCTTTTTGTCAGTACCAAAGAAGTATGAGCACACCACAGCCGCCCACATACGGCGGTCAAGCCGTTATCGAAGGCGTGATGATCCGCGGACAGCGCAACATCGCCATCGCCGTGCGCCGCCCGGACAGCAGCATAGCAACGACACGCTATCCACTCACACCGCTGTTCACCGGCAGACTGCGCCGTATCCCGCTAGTGCGCGGGGTCATTGCGATGGCAGAAACACTGGCGCTCGGCATGCGCGCTCTGAGCTACTCCGCAAATGTCGCGGCAGAAGCAGAGGGAGAAGAGATTAGCACAGGATCTATGGCAGGCATGATGCTCGTCTCACTCAGCATCGCCATCGGAATATTCTTTCTAATTCCCGTGTTAGCAAGCGACTGGCTGGAATCACTGCTAGGCTCAAGTCTCATGGCGAATATCGCCGAGGGAATCATTCGGCTTGCCCTGTTCCTGGGATATATCCTTTTAATAAGCAGAATGGAAGATATTCGCCGCGTATTCATGTACCACGGAGCGGAACACATGACTGTTCACGCACAGGAACGCGGTGATCCGCTGGAAGTCGAATTCATCCGCAAATATCCGACTGCACATCCACGCTGCGGCACAGCTTTTCTACTCGTAGTCATGGTAGTGGCTATAATCGCATTCATATTCGTGGGACGCGAACCATTTTGGTGGCTAATCGCATCGCGCATCGTACTAATTCCGGTCATAGCCGCAGTCAGCTACGAGATTATTCGGTTCAGCGGACGCCACGCAGACAACCCACTGGTCAGCCTCATTACCGCACCAAGTCTCGCCCTTCAGGCGCTCACCACCCGACAGCCTGACGATGACCAGATTGAAATCGCAATCACTGCTATGCAGCAGGCACAAGCGGCGGACCAATGCGCCCAAGGGCATATCGGCGCTGTCGTGTGCGAGTAACAGAACATCTCCTACCGCTCTGCGTCCTAGTAGAGCGCTATCTTACCCCGACCGTTCCCTCAGCGCCTCCCAAACATCCTCAGGTCTCGCCCCGCTCGCCGACAGCAGCACCAGCGCGTGATAGAACAAGTCCGCCATCTCTTCTACAACCTGCTGCCCATCCTCTTTGACACCGGCTATTGCCGCTTCCCCTGCCTCCTCAATCACCTTTTGCGCTATCCTATCCACGCCGCCCTTAAACAGGCTGGTCGTGTAACTATCCTGCGGCATTGCTTCCTTGCGGTCCTGTATTGTGGCGAATAGGTCTTCGAGTACACCAGGACCGGATTCGTCTCGGTAGAACTCTGGAAACTCATCGATAGGGGTAAAGAAGCAGTTAGATTCGCCGGTATGACAGATAGGTCCATCAGGCTCGACTTGCAATATCAGGGTATCGCCATCGCAGTCCACAGCCGCCGATTTGATACGCATGTAATTGCCTGAGACCTCGCCTTTGTGCCATAGGTCAGATCGGCTGCGGCTGAAAAACCACACTTCGCCGCCTTCCATGGTGCGCTTCAGTGAGCCTGGGTTCATGTATCCCAGCATCAACACTTCCCCGGTATTCACATTCTGCGCGATTGCGGGCACCAAGCCCTTCTGATCCAGTTTCACTTCCGCCATGTTGCTCCCACCTTTGTTAATCTATCATTCTGACCGGAATTATCCCGATGACAGGGCTAACTAATCGACAGACTAACAAGCCTGCCATACTGAATAAATTAAATCGGACGGATTGGAACGCCTTTTTCCGCCAAATACTTCTTCACATCGGGTATGGGATGTGTGCCGTAATGGAATATGCTCGCAGCAAGCACCGCGTCTGCCTTGCCTGCTTCGAGCGCATCGTACAAGTGCCTCGGTTCGCCTGCGCCGCCGCTCGCTATCAACGGTATGGTTACGCTCTCAGATATGGCGCGCAGCAGCTCTAAGTCATATCCGGTTTGTTGCCCGTCAGTATCCATACTCGTAACAAGCAGTTCTCCCGCACCCAGATCGGCCGCCTTCTTAGCCCACTTCACCGCGTCTATCCCCATAGCAGTACGCCCGCCATGCACATACACCTGCCAGCGCGAAGTCTCGTCTAGCGCAATATCTTCAGCCATCTCGCAGCTCAGCCCCTTCGCAATCTGAAAGTTCACTCCGTACATCTCATCATCGGAGGTGACGCGCTTTGCATCGATAGCCACCACGATGCACTGCGATCCGAAGAAGTCCGAAGCATCAGCCACCAGCGAAGGATTGCTCACAGCCGCCGTATTCAGCGATGCTTTATCCGCGCCCGCCTCCAGCATGCGCCGCACATCCGCTACATTTCTTAGCCCGCCTCCAACGGTCAACGGTATAAACACCTGCTCCGATACCTGTTTCACCACGTCAATGATTATGTCGCGGTCGTCTGAACTAGCGGTTATATCGAGAAACACCAGTTCATCAGCGCCCTGCCTGTCATAGAAGCTGGCGAGGTCAGCAGGGTCTCCGGCGTCCCGTATATTCACGAAACTCACGCCTTTGACCACTCTGCCCTTGTCAATGTCCAGACACGGGATTATTCGCTTTGTCAGCATATCTTGTCCCTACGAGCCAATAGATTTCGGTCGGATTTCATCTTCATCCGTTATTCTGATGGCAGTCCGTTAATCATTTAATCATTGATGACTTGCAATAGCGGCAATAGCTTCACGCAAATCAATGTTCCCGGTGTATATCGCCCTGCCCACGATCGCCGCCTCAACTCCAATCGCGGCAAGCCGTTCCAAATGCGCCACAGACGCTATGCCTCCCGCAGCAATCAGGTGTATATCGTTAAGCTGGCTGACCAGCGCGGTTATGCCTTCAAAGTTCGGCTCTGTCAGAGTCCCGTCGCGCGATATATCGGTGTACAGAAAGCGTTCCACGCCCAGCGCCGCCATGTCCGCGGCTAATTCGGTGGCAAGCGCTCCGCTGCCCTGTGTCCAGCCGCGCAGAGCCACTCTGCCTTCTTTGGCATCAACGCTTACTATAACGCGCTCCGCCCCAAACTCGCCCAGAAGCGCGCTTATTAGCTCCGCGTTCTCTACTGCTGCGGTGCCAAGCATTACCCTGCTGACGCCGGCATCAATCGCAGCCCGCGCCGTATCTCTGTCGCGTATGCCGCCTCCTAGGTGTACAGGAACAGCGGCAGAGGATACAATGCGCTCCACCACATCCAGATTGGTCGGACTGCCGTCACGCGCGCCGTCGAGATCAACGATGTGCAGCCTAGTCGCGCCCATATCGACCCAGCGCTGCGCCGTATCCAGAGGATCGTCCGAATATACGGTTTCCTGCGAATAGTCGCCCTGATACAGCCTCACACACTTGCCGCCGCGCAGGTCTATCGCCGGGATTACTTCCATCCTGCGGCCTTTCTGTTCGCATCAACCATCGATAAGAAATTACGGTATATCCGCAGCCCTACCGCACCGCTTTTCTCAGGATGGAACTGCACAGCTGCAACATTATCCCAAGCCACGGCGCTGCAAAAGTCGATGCCGTAATTAGTAATCCCTGCAATAATGTCCTCATCCTTAGGATCCGCATAGTAGCTGTGCACAAAGTAGAAGTAAGATTCTTGCGGCACTCCGTCAAATATGGGATGCCTCAGCGACAGCGAAACGCTGTTCCAACCCATGTGCGGAATCTTAAGTCCGACCTGTTCCGTCTTTTCCGGGGGCAAACGTTTAGTCCGTCCCTTCAGCACAGCGAGGCACAGCTCATCGCCCTCTTCTGAAGATTCCAACAGCAGCTGAAGCCCCAAACACACGCCCAGAAACGGCTTGCCGCTGTGTATCGACCGTCTGATGACATCAAACAGCCCGCGCTCTCTGATGCTCAGCATCGAAGCGTCGCAGGCGCCCTGTCCGGGAAACACTACGCCGTCAGCGGAGATTATGTCATCCGCATCAGCGGTGATGCGCGCAGAAGCGCCGCATTCCTCCAGCGCTTTCTGCACACTCCTCAAATTGCCCGCATCATAGTCAACAATCGCTATGTTTGAACCCATTGCTTACTCTTCATCAAGACGCGTTCCGGTTACGATGTCCATCGGCAGCGCTCTATCCTCGAACCGCGCAAGCATGAACAGCAAGTCCGCAAGACGGTTCACATACCGCAGCAGCTCAGAATTTGGCAAAATATCCTGCTGTTCCAATCCCACTATGCTGCGCTCGGCAGCCCGCAGCGCACTGCGCGCCAGATCCAGCGCCCCGGAAGCTGCAGACGCCCCGGGTATGATGAACTTAGGCGGCAGCTCCACTTGTGCGCTCAATTCGTCTATAAGCGTCTCCAGCCTGTCAACATTCTCGGAGGTTATGGCGTGAAAATTGGACTTATAATACTCATAATTAGCTAGATCCGTGGCAAGTTCGCCGCTTAGGGTGAACATCTCTCGCTGTACCTGAAGCAAAATTTCCTTCACACGGACATCCTGCGACAGCGCGCGCGCAAGCCCCATCGCGGAAGTCGCGAAGTCAGCCTCACCGTAAGCAACGCAGCGCGGGTCATTCTTAGGCACACGGCCTCCGAACAGCAATCCGGTCTCTCCGGCATCTCCAGACTTAGTGTATATCTTCATCGCCAAGATCATACCCCTTATATAACAGAACCGATACAAACGCATTATATCAGCAAACGCCTGGTACTTACACAAACAGAAACTCTGAGCAGGCATTTTATTGCAGTTGATACACACAAAAATAGCCGGACACTCAGGATTACCCTGAGTGTCCGGCACCGGCGATTAGAACGCAACCGCTGATAACTTAGATCTGCTTAATCTCCAATCGGCGCGCCTTGACGGCTTCAACCTTCGGAAATATCAGCGTAAGAACTCCATGCCTATACTCCGATTCCGCCTTGCCAACATCGAGCGTGTTTGGCAAGCGCAGCGCGCGATACAACTTGCCTGCTCGACGCTCGCGCACGATGTAAGAACCGTCGCCCTCGCTTACAGTCTCCGCACTTATGGTAAGCACACCGTCCTCGATGGTAACATCAATAGCATCGGGATCGACGCCCGGAACCGTCGCCCGCAGCACGACATTGTCGCCGTCTTGCGCCAGGTCAATCGGAATTGCCCAGCGACGCTCGAAGTGGCCGTCGCCATTGCCTTGCCAAACGCGACTGAGCACCTCATCCAACTTCCTGAACTCTCTGAACGGATCGATTCTCTGCATAACCATACTTGAAATACCTCCTATAAGATGTTTTATTTTGTGATGTAGTATGAGTCTAGTCAACTCATATCTGATTACTATATATATTATAATTACTATGCTATATCGTGTCAAATAGTTTATTCTATATGTATCAACTTTAAGCACACGACCATTCAATATATGCTAAAATACAATCAACAACTGACATAAATAAGGATGTTCAAATGCCAAGGGACTACTACGACGTACTCGGTATATCTCGCACTGCAGACGAGAGGGAGATACGACGTGCTTTCAGAAAGCTGGCGCGCCAGTATCACCCTGACCTCAACCCAGGGGACGAATCTGCAGAGCGCAAGTTCAAAGAGGTTAACGAAGCGAACGAAGTGCTTTCAGACCCGGACAAACGCACCAAGTACGACCGCTATGGCGACAAATGGATGCACGCTGACCGCATCGAAGCGCAGGGTAGTGCAGGCACCTATTCCGGCGGCGGATTTCGACAAGGCACGCGCGTCGAATACGGCTTCGGAGATTTCGGAGACTTCGGAGACCTAGACGACATATTCAGCGGCTTTGGCGACATCTTCAACTCCGCTTCCACTTATGGCGCCGACAGCCAAACTCGTCAGCGCCGCCGCGCCGCTCGCTCAAATCACTTAGACTTGCCTGTAACCATAAGCCTCGAAGAGGCATTCCACGGCACAAAGCGCAAGGTCAATCTGCCAACAAAGGACGGCAGTTCCAGAAGCATAGAGATTAGTATCCCTGCTGCCGTGGACAACGGATCTCGCGTTCACATCTCGCTAGAAGACGGGACGGAAGTCTTCTTAGTCATCAGCGTAACTCCGCACAATCGCTTCAAGCGAGAAGGCGACAATCTCTACGCCGATATTTCAGTTCCCTTCGAAGATGCCGTATTAGGCGGCGAAGTTGAAGTTGCGTCTATCAAAGGCAGGCTGGCGCTGAAAATCCCCCCCGGCAGCGAAAGCGGGAAACGCATCCGCATTCAGCGGCACGGCATGCCCATGCGTACATCTCCATCGATCAATGGCGACCTCTATGTAACCGTAAAGCCGCAAATCCCAACAGCGCTTTCTCCTGACGAGAAAAAAGCCCTCGAAGAGTTCAGACGGCTGCGGATTGAGAACGGCAAGAGAAAGTAGTTCAGATAAAAGTAATCTTCAAGAAAGGGAGACTGCCCCAGACATCAAAATGAGCCCACACTTACGCACGACCAACCTGTACTCTTCATATTTTTACTTATCGTATCCAAGTTGAAGCGTATGTTACCCAGTGCTATAATTCAGCATATTCATGTAACAATATCCACACACCACAACCTCGAAAGCGCGACTAGCAGCAGCTTGCGCACCATAAGTTTCACACAGGACGGAGGGACCTTCTCAGATGATCCAGACGCAAGAACGAACCCAAGCCCTAACGCCATATCAGGTGCAGCGATACAGCAGGCACATCATAATGCCGCAGGTCGGAAGCGTCGGCCAGCGCAAGCTTCTCAATTCTAAAGTGCTTATCATTGGCGCAGGCGGACTTGGCTCACCCATCGCCATATATCTCACCCTCGCAGGCGTCGGAACCATCGGCATAGTCGATTTCGACACCGTAGATGTAACTAACCTCCAGCGCCAAATCTTGCATCAGAACGGCGATATAGGCAGGCCTAAGGCGCTATCGGCTTACGAAACGCTCAAGTCCTACAACCCGGATGTGAATGTCCAAATTCACGAAGAACCCATCACATCTGATAACGCATTTGACATCATCCCCGAATACGACATCATCATCAACGGCGCAGACAACTTCCCCGCGCGCTATCTTGTGAACGATGCGGCATACCTCAGCGGCAAGACCCTTGTGGACGGCAGCATCCTTCTCTTCGATGGACAGGCGACCGTGTACATACCGGGGCAAGGCTGCTACCGCTGCCTATTCCCGACGCCTCCGCCTCCGGGCGAAGTCCCCAGCTGCGCCGAAGCCGGCGTACTGGGAATGCTCCCAGGGTTGGTCGGCAGCATACAGGCAGCCGAGACCGTCAAGCTAATTCTCGGCGCGGGCGAATCCCTGTCCGGCCGTCTGCTGCTCATAGACGCACTGGACATGTCCTTCCGCTCAGTCAAAATACGCCGCAACCCGAACTGCCCGCTCTGCGGCGACGAACCAACCATAGACGATCTCATCGACTACGAAGCATTCTGCGGCGTACCCGTCCTTACTGCCGGCTAGAAACCCCGCAGTATCCGACAAACTCAAAACTTCGCATCAAAAACAAGAATTGCCCTGCACTGAATAATTCAGCGCAGGGCAGTGTTTTTATATTAACCCTTTAAGGCTTACCGCCGGGCTGTTCCGTGTGGAGAGATGTACCTCACATGAAATGGGCTATGTCATGTGAGGTTATCATCGCTTTCCAGCGGTCAGGCTATCGTCTAAGAACGTTTAATATCGAGAGTACAATCATTACGAGCGCGACATGCCCTATGAATTGACACGCCCAACTGCCTGATAAATGCCATAGTGCAAACACAGACTCGCACCTATATGTCTCTATAGCACTCTTGATGCCAACCATTTTGTCATCTGGTTGTAGATGCAGTGTGGAGATACCAGATACCTGGCAGATTGAACCTTACCTAAACTGCAACTCCCTCTTGGGATTCTCTAAGTCCAGCCAGTCTGCGTCCACCGCGACCGACTCCTTCTGGTATATCTGCAAGCGATGGCGGCTCGTGTCCGTAATGACAATGCGGTCCTCAGAGTCCACCTGAACCGAGTTCGGACGCCACAGACTCCTCTCGGGTTCCAAAGTGGCGCGATGCCGCTCCCGCGCGAAGTCCGGACTGCCCAGAATAATCTCCAATCCCCACTTCGACAGGGACGCGTCGCCTGTGAATTTCAGCTGATATACTCCCTTCGGATCGAACACCTGCACCCGATCGTTGCCCCAGTCCGCCACATATATGTCGCCGCCCTTATCCACTGAAACTCCGGACGGTCTGCGGAATTCGCCATTGCCTGCGCCACGCGCGCCAAACTCCATCAGAAACTCGCCGTCAGCCGTGAACTTCTGTACTCGATCATTGCCCCAATCCGACACATACACATTGCCTTCGTCATCGAGTGTAATGCCCCAGGGCATATTAAACTCACCTTCTCCGCTGCCTCTGCCGCCCCACATAGCGATGTGCTTGCCGTCAGCCGTGAACTTCTGAACTCGATGATTTCCCGCGTCTGCGAGATATATGTTGTCTTCGTCATCGAACACTATGCCGGTCGGCTCTTTGAACTCGCCGCGCTCGCTGCCGTACCTCCCCCATCGTGTGATGAAGCCGCCGGATTGGTCATACACATTGACTTTTTGCGTATGCTGCTCCGTGATATACACTCTGTCGGAGCTGTCTATGGCGATGCCGCCGGGCCAGCGCAGTTGGCCGTCTCCTCCGGCTCCGGGAGTGCCAAACTCGCCGTGGAAAGTTTCGTCGATGTCGATGATGGTTACGCGCGGCGTCGTCTCCGCACGCCCTGCGACATAAATCAGACCATTCGAATTAAAAGCCGTATCCACCGGGCACTCGAAGCTTCGTCCCCCAAGAACACCGTGCGCCCCTATCGTCTTCAAGTAGTGGTGCCCAACCCGAATATAGACCTGCTGCTTCGTCTTTTCTGTCGTAGTCATGTCTTACTCACTCACTCTCAGAACTAGATTCGCCGGTGCAACAAAGCTTACAAACCTATTAAGTACGCAAAGTGAGTAAACTCCATCCGTTGCGACTCATATCAGCAAATCTGCGATTCAAGCCTTCAAGTTCGGTTCTTAGATTTCCAATCCTTACTCAGGTCTATCGACTCACTTCTATGTTGTGGTCATAGGTAATCCTACACCTGCTGCAAGAACGAGATTTGCTCGTAAGTCCCATCCACAATAGGCGCGGCATCCAATCCCATCCACTGGTCGAGGATGCTTGAATACAGACCGCGATAGTCATAATTGAAACGCAAGTCTCCGTCCAGCTGGTTCTCCGGCGCCAGCGACGGATATTCCGCATACATGCCGCCCGACACGCGGTCGCCGATGAGGAACGATCCCCCGCCTGAACCGTGGTCGGTGCCGTTGCCATTGTCCCGCACGCGGCGTCCGAACTCCGTGAACACCAGCATTAGCACATTCTCTGATGCGTCGTGTTCACGCAGGTCTGCAAAGAAGTCAGAAATCGCACCCGACACATCCAGCCACAGCTTATTCTGGGTCTCAACCTCATTAGCATGCACGTCGAATCCACCGTACTGGGCATAGAACACTCGCGTCCCCAGATTAGCCAAATGCACCTGCGCCACACCTTTGAGGGCTTGTGCAATAGAGTTGTCCGCGTATTCGATGCTCGATGAGTACCGTTCCGGCGCGACCTTGATAATGTCTGCGCCCTTCATCGCATCTAGCCCCGTTTGCCTTATGTAATCGTTAACCGGCCCGCTGCCGATTGCCTGCCCGTATATCTTCTGAAACACATCGAGCGCTGCGCTGCGCTGCTCTTCTGCCTCCATGCTGTTCAGCAGCCCATAAGATTCCAGGTTCGACACTGATGTTACAGGCACTCCGGGCATCACCATCGCGCGCGGCAGACCGTTCCCGAAATTAACCCCGGTCAGCACATTTTCTTTGCCCGGGTCTATATTGAGTATCGCCCGACCAAGCCATCCTTCAGTCGCCACTTTGTCCGGATCACAAGTATGCCAGATATCCATCGAGCGGAAATGCGAGCGGTTCGGGTTTGGGTATCCCACACCCGCCACAATAGCCATATCCCCGGCGTCCCACATCGGCTTGATAGCCGCCAAGTGCGGATGGAATCCATAGTCATCGTCTATCGGCAGCACCTTATCTTGCGGAACATTCACCGTCTGACGAAAGTCGTAATACAGCGGGTTGCCGTAAGGCACGACCGTGTGCATAAAGTCATTCCCGCCGCTCAACTGCAACACAACCAGAACCGTGTCCTTCTCTTTCGTAGCCATGTCATCTCCTTGATGAGTCTATCCAGTGTCTCAGCGCATCTGCCAGTTGGTTATCGATAATGTCAGCCGTTCTTCCGTCAGCAGCCTCTGTTGATTAAACTGCTGATAACTCTATTCCGACTGATATTCGGGTGTAGCGACGATTATCTGCATCATTTCGGTTGCGCGCTCGTCAAACCTGCTTCGGTCTTCGATTGTATCCGTCCGCAGGGCGCCGTTATCTGCTACGTGCTGCACCAGCGCCGTATGTGTGGATTCGTCCAGCTCCAGATCGCCCATTAGCCGCAGACAGCCGTCCACCAATCCCTGCGGCGACATGCTCGCTCCGTCCGCGGCAAGCCTATCGAGAATGAGCCGCACACCCGGCATATCGGTATTTCCCACCTGTTCTGCCGCGAAGTTGACTCGCTGCACCAGCGCACCGCTGTCAATCCACTCCTTGCCTGTATGCCACCCCTCGACGCTTGGTGGATTGAACACCTGCTGTCCCATAAATCCAACGCTTGCCGCAAGTCCGGTCAGACCATGCTTTGGGAAAGTGCCCATTTCCACATTGTAATCACCCGTAAGGCGCACGGTGTTGGCTACCAATTCCAGTGGGCTTTTTACCTTCTTGAAGCGCGCCTCCTTGAAGAAGTCCGACTTGAACAGCGTCTCGAGCACCGAGCGCATCTCGTAGCCCGAATCGATGTACGCCCGCGCCAGCATATTCACTGCGTCCGGGTCGTTCGGCGGTGTATAGGGCCATGCCGGAACCTGAGGTTCGTCCGCTACGAAGAAATTGTACAGATGTCTGCCTATAAACTGCCCAGTCGCAGGCTGCTTCACAATTATGTCTATGATGTCTTCGCCGTTAAAGTTCCCGGTTTCGCCTAGGAAAGTCTTCTCGCTGTCGTCGTGATCCCACCCGCGATATTCGAAGCTGGGATGATAGAACAAGTACGGCACGCGCGGCAGCGGGTCTGAGTATGTCCAACCCGTAAACGCCCTTGCTGCCATTTTCACATCGTCTTCGGTGTAATTGCCTATGCCCATCGAGAACAGCTCCATGAGTTCGCGGCCGTAGTTCTCGTTGGGAGTGCCGTCATGATTGTCGCAGTTGTCCAGCCAGTAAATCATCGCGGGGTCTTTGGAAAGCTGAAGCAGCAGCTCCCGGAAGTTGCCCATCGCATACTTATGCAGCATTTCGTAATGACGCCACATAGCCGTGCCGGAGTTTAGCTTAGAAAACCCCGTGGCGAATACGCAGTGCCAAAACAGCGTCATCTTCTCCTCCAGAGGACGACGGGTATTGAGAATGCGATATATCCAGCGACTCGCAGGACCTGCAAAACCCTGTGGTTCGACATGCATCGGCGTGAATCGCAGCGTGAGGTCGTCGTCAGTATGCGGTTCGCCTACCGGGTCCAACAACCAGTCAACTGCAGCATCGTAGCCCTTCTCTGCCAGCGCCTCTATTTCGTCGTATCTTGCACCAAAACCAGCACGCCTCATCAGGTGGGCTATCAGAGCAGTATCGTTGTTAGTTGACATGGGCGAACTCCTTCAGATTGCTGAATGTCTGCACATCCCTGTTCGAGTAATATAGCCAAGGCGCGTCAGGTAGAATGCTTAAGCGTTAAGGTCATTATTATCTAGATTTACTCTCCGCGCATTTTATCGCACATCCCAAACAAGCACAACGACAAGCCGCAAGAACTCATCGACCTGCTGTGTCAATAATCCACCAATCTTTTGTACAGCAAGGCAGCTCGAGCGCAACACTGCTCATCTTCCACACCATACATACAGCGCCAACTTTTGCTATGCAAACTATGCAAGCGGTGTTATAGTTGCCTAATTACAATACAATTTACCTGTATTGACCTAGTTAGGTAACCGAAGGGAGGGCACGAATTCCAATGAAGCTAGGCGCACTTGCTCCCTTGCTGACCACACCTCAGCGCCGCGCGGTGCTCATTGCACTCTCATCGGCTTACATGCTCGTGCAGCTTTCCAGTCTGCCGGTCGCTTTGTCCCTGCCGACCCTTGCTAGGCACTTCAACCAAGGTGTTGACGATGCAGCGTGGATGGTCGTCATGTACTTGCTTACGCTCGGCGCATTCGTAATGCTAGGCGCTAGGCTCGGCGACAGATACGGACACGCCCGAGTTTTCTTTATAGGTCTCGTTCTATCCACGCTGGGATCCATTCTTATAGCCCTCTCCACATCGCTGCTGCAAGTCATAATATGGCGCGGCCTCACAGGCTTGGGATCCGCACTCATTATGGGCAATGCCAACGCCATCCTCGCCGCTGCATTCCCACCTGACGAACGCGGAAGGGCATTCTCAATCCCCATTGTTGGCGCGCGCTTCGGCACACTCATAGGCTTAGCCCTATTTGCACTGTTCCTGCAGTACCTCAGCTGGCGCCTGGTATTCCTCACCTTTGTTCCGATGGGCATCCTTGCCATCGCTGTTTCCAGACCGATGCTCCGCATGCTCAAGGATGAGCCGCGCGCTAACACAAACCCCGTCGATATTCCCGGCGGCATCCTTCTAGTGGTAACGGCAGTAGTATTTCTGCTTGCCGGCGCACATCTCCACAGCGGCGAGGAGTCATACACAAGCCCCGAAGGAAGCGCATATCACATCGGAATGTACATACTGTCATTCGCGCTTCTCGGTGCGTTCATATTGCTTGAGCGCCGCATGAACAATCCTCTGGTTGACTTGGCACATTTCAAGCACAAGTATTTCTCTCTGTCGCTAGTATCCAATGTAACTTTCCACTTCTCTATGCTGGCGACTATGACTCTTGTGCCCATAATCGTGGAGCTTGGTTACAACAAAAGCCCAATATGGGTACCGCTTGTGCTGCTGCCAAATCAGATAATCGGACTTGTAATGACTTTTACCGCAGGTTGGATTTACGACAAATATCAGCCCAAATTGCTGCGTCCCGCATCTATGGTCGGTATTGCGTCCGGTTTCCTGCTGCTCGGCATATTCATTGGCGGCGTTACATTCGGCGGCGCATCGCTCGGCGGCTTATACATACCTGAAATATCAATCGGCGGAGGCGTTCCAATCTGGTACATACCGCTGCTGATGCTTCCTATATCCTTCGGAACCGCTTTCTTCAATCCTGTCAACAACGCAATGATAATGAGTTCACTGCCACTCAGACATCGCGGCTTTGCGTCCGGAATGCTGGAGACTACTCGCGAACTCGGACATGCGCTAGGTTCTACGGTATCTGCTACCGCGCTCGCGATGGTGCTTCCCGCTGGCATCGCCCTGCTTACCGCCGAACAAATCGGAAGCTTCTACCTAGAAGGTTTCCAAACTGCCGCCATGCTTGTCGTCCTGACGATGCTCTCCGGAGGCATCATAGCCTTCTTCCACAAGCCATACGTCGAACCCCAGACTAGATCGACTCCTGCCGCAGCTTCCGCCGGCGATGACTAGAAGCGAGAACCCGTGCCTATGTGGTGGATGCGCCGCAAAGTCAAAAAACGAGTAAAGCGACTGATACTCTGTCAACCGATCAACAAAACTGAAAACTAACTGCCAATGACTCAAGACAACGACAGCTTATCTATACAGATAGAAGATGTCAGCCGCTGGCATCTGCCTCAAGGACAATCCGGGCATGGTATTCTGCTTCACACTACGCGCGGCGACATCTATACCATAGTCCATAGCAGCCCCGACCCTGACCACCGCACCAGTAAAGCGATAGTTTTCGTTTGGGGCGCGCGCGGCGGGTTCGACGGACCGGCAGGCGGCATCTACGGCAGGCTTGCTGAGGAGATAAAGCACGAGATAACCTCCATTCGCATCGATTACCGCCTGCCCAATGTCATAACCGAGTGTATCCTAGACACAATGGCAGGGCTGTCGTTCCTTAGCGCGACCGGACATACCGATATTGCTCTAGTAGGACATTCATTCGGCGGAGCAGTGGTGATAGCAGCCGCTCCCCTCAGCCCGTTAGTGAAGGCAGTAGCCGCGCTGTCGTCTCAGACTTATGGCGCATCAAATGCAGGCGCAGTATCCCCGCGTCCCCTTCTTCTGGCGCATGGCGGCGCAGACACTCGCCTCCCTCCCCGATGCTCCGAACTCATATACGAATGGGCAAACGAGCCAAAAGAGATAGTCATCTATCCCGGCGCAGAGCATGGACTTGTCGAATGCCAAGACGAACTCGATGACTTGCTAAAAGAATGGCTCGTTAGCAAGCTATTCGAGGCAGAGTCCGCAACGTAACTCTGCATTTACAGACTTCTCACTCAACGATATACTCTTGTAGCACAAGCGCATTTATTCGGCTTCAATTGGGCTATCGCCTCATAGTGCAGCCACGCTATCGCGCTATTGACAGAGCAAACTGACGTAAGGAAGGATGGAATATATGGGAGACCTCGACGGAAAAGTCGCAATCGTAACCGGCGCAGGCAGACTGCGCGGCATAGGCAGAGCAGCAGCCGTGGAACTCGCTCGCATGGGCGCCGATGTGGTCGTAACAGGCACCGGACGCAGTCCGGACAGATACCCGCCCGACGAAAAAGCCGTCGGTTGGCGAGACGTAGAAAGCACAGCCGACCAGATTCGAGAGCAGGGCACACGCGCACTAACCCTGACGGTGGATGTATCAAATATTGATGATGTCAAGATGATGGTTGATCGAACCATCGAGGAGTTCGGCAGGGTTGACGTTCTCATTAACAACGCCGCATACGCGCGTGGACCGGACCGAGTTCCCATCCTAGAACTCCCACAAGACATATTTCAGCGCGTCGTCGATATCAAGATAACCGGCACATTCCTATGCACCAAGGCTGTCATCGATCGCATGATTAATCAAGGCGAGGGCGGCAAAATAGTCAACATATCCTCGACCGCCGGAAAACGCGGCAGCGCCAATACCCTCGCCTACAACGCCTCCAACTTCGCACTAGTCGGCATGACCCAATCAATGGCGCACGAACTCGGCCCGCATGGCATCAATGTCAACTGCGTCTGCCCCGGTGCAGTGGACACTCACCGCATGGACGATATTGATCGGGAAGTGCGTTGGGTCGAGATGGCAAGTTCAACCCCAATCGGCAGGAACGGCACCGACGACGAAGTCGGCGCGTTCGTCGCATACCTCTGTTCAGACGCCGCATCTTGGATTCATGGCCAGTCCATCAATATCAACGGCGGCTCAGTTATGGAACACTAATCGGATTTGTAAGTGGAGAACCCTCACAGCGCACTGCTAATAGTTGATGTTCAGGTGGGCTTCATTAATGACGCCACTCGACATATCTTGCCAAAAGTCGAATCGCTTCAGCATCAGTACGCCCATGTTTATGCTACCCGTTTCATAAACATAGAGGGTTCTCCTTATCGAAATCTTCTGGATTGGCATCGATTCGGTAAGTCTTCGGATGATGTTCCGCTCGCATTCCAGCCTATTGACGGCGCAGTAATCATCGACAAGAACATCTACACCTGTGTCAACGCCGACTTTCTCGAGGACCTGCGCGGCAAGGGTATCGAAGAAGTGGCGATATGTGGCATAGACACCGATGCCTGTGTATCAGCCTGCGCCGTTGACCTATTCGAGAACGGATTCAGGCCTGTCCTAATATCGGAAGCCTGCGCAAGCCACGCAGGTGCAGAGTTCCATGAAGCCGCGCTTCGCATACTCGCACGCCTCATAGGCAAGAGGCAAATAGTATGAATTCACCCTCCGCAATTTCTGACTGCCAAGGCTATGAAGCCTAACGGTGGATGCGAAGCAAGTTTGAGGTGTTTAATTGCGTACATCTGGGAGAAACGCCACCGCAGGCTGGCTGTGTACACCATAGCGTTTCTTGTCATTTTCTCTGCGCTCGAAAGGCTATTCTCGTCTGCATTCAGTCTTTTCACAATTCTGCTCATGGCAGTAGTTCGATTATCTGTAAGCGATATTTACCCTAATTCCACAGTGCTTGGTTTGGCATTATCCGTCATAACACTTATACTGCCACTGGCACTTACCATTTTAGTCTTTATATGGTTAAGCATAGCTTTCAAAGCTCGTCCGCCTAACTGAACCGATGGAGCATGAGTCCATGCCAGAACTAGACGGCAAAGTAGCAATCGTAACCGGCGCAGGCAGACTGCGCGGCATCGGCAGGGGCGCCGCAGTTGCGCTCGCCCGTCTAGGCGCGGATGTCGTCGTAACCGGTACTGGTAGGAACCCTGACCGCTACCCACCCGACGAGAAAGCAGTTGGCTGGCGTGATATTGAAAGCACAGCTGAGCAAATTCGCGCTGAAGGAAGCCGCGCTCTCCCTCTCGTTGTTGATGTGTCCAACGCCGCCGATGTTCAGAGCATGATCGAGCACACACTCGGTGAATTTGGCAAAATAGACATCCTAATCAACAACGCTGCCTTCGCGCGGGGGCCTGACCGCGTTCCGATTACAGATGTGCCGCTAGACATCTTCGAGATGGTGCTTGCGGTTAAGATAACCGGCACATACCTTTGCACCAAAGCAGTCATCCCCTCGATGATAAAGCAAGGCGGAGGCAAGATAGTCAACATATCTTCCGGCTCGGGCAAAACAGGCAGCGCGAACAACTTGGCATACACCGCTGCCTGCTTCGCGCAGGTAGGCATGACACAGTCTATGGCTCATGAACTCGGAGCGCACAACATTAATGTCAACTGCGTTTGTCCGGGCGCAGTTGACACTTCTCGCGTGGACGATGTGGGCAGAGGCGATGCCTGGCAGTCAATAGCCGACAACCTGCCCATCCGCAGAACCGGCACCGATGACGAAGTGGGCGCGTTCGCAGCGTACCTTTGCACAGAGGCAGCTTCCTGGATCCACGGTCAGTCCATCAACATGGACGGGGGAGGAACTATGGAGCACTAGAAATGATTAGCCAAGGAGTTGGGTTCAGATACCTTCCATACCCACTATCCAAATGCGCTAATACCTGATTATCGCTTTCACACGCCAGTAGCTTGCACTACCTTCCGTAAATACACTAAAACACTCAACTCCCTGTCTAACTTCCACGCTTGCGTTACACTCTCCAAATTAAGCAGCTCCTTCGCCAGACCAAACCCCAAATTCCCATGTTCCCCGGTACTCCCTCAACAGATGAAACTGACACATCATCACACCTAATTTGCGTTTCTGCTCATTCTAGTCTCATACGCCTGATTAGAAACGCCGTCTTCGTGGTTGTTGTGTTTCGGTTTGTGATTTTCTATACTAATACCGTAAAACTATGTTAACTATTCAGATGTCCGGGTAATCCACATTCTCACGGCTTGAAAGAATAAGCGCTTATCTGTGTGCAGCAGGGCAGGTTATGGAATCAGAAGTATCCACGGAGTACGAGATTGTTATCGGTTTGGAAGTTCATTCACAACTTCTAACAGAGAGTAAGATGTTCTGCGCTTGCAGCGCGGCGTATCAAGACACCCCTCCGAACACTGCCGTATGTGCCGTATGTATGGGTATGCCCGGCGCGCTGCCGGTCATGAATCGCAGAGCGGTTGATTATGTGATTCGCACTGGGCTTGCGCTTGGCTGCGATATTTCAGAGTTCACTAAGTTCGACAGGAAGAACTACCCTTATCCCGACCTGATGAAGGGTTATCAAATCTCTCAGTACGACCAGCCTGTCGCTTATCAGGGATTCCTTGCGATCGAGACGGAATCGGGCGAAAAATCCATTGGCGTTACACGTGTTCACCTCGAAGAAGATGTAGCCAAGCTATTCCACAGAACCGATGCCTTTGGTGAGAGTTACAGCTTGCTAGACATTAACCGCGCCGGTGTGCCGTTAATGGAGATTGTCAGCGAGCCGGATATGCGCAATCCTGACGAGGCGCGAGCATATCTAACGCAGCTGCAATCCATCTTGCGCTACATAGGAGTCAGCAGCGCCAACATGGAGGAGGGCAACTTCCGCTGCGACGCCAATATCAGCATTCGTCCATTTGGAAGTTCGGACTTTGGAGCGAAGGTCGAAATAAAGAACATGAACAGCTTTCGCGCTGTGCATAGGGCATTGCAGTATGAGGCAGGACGCCAGATGCGCGCTGTGAAAGAAGGCGAGCCTATTGTACAAGAGACAAGAGGTTGGGACGAAACCAATGGGACTACTTTCACGCAGCGTACTAAGGAATATGCTCACGATTACAGGTACTTCCCTGAGCCTGATCTGCCTCCGCTCATAATAAAGGAAGACTGGGTGCAGAGTGTTCGTGAAACACTGCCAGAACTGCCGGCAGCGCGCAAGCGCCGTTTCATGACGCAATACGCTCTATCCGAATATGACGCTAACCTGCTTACCGTGAGCAAGGCTACTGCGGACTACTTTGAATCCATAGTGGTTCTGAAACAAGATACTGGGAAATCCGGAGAACAGTTCGCTAAGCAGGTGAGCAATTGGATATTGGTGGAGCTTGCTAGACTGCTTAATGAGACAAACAGTGATATTGGCAGTGTCAGCATCACACCGCAGGATTTCGTGGAACTGCTAGACATGGTGGAGTCCGGCACTCTTAGCAGCAGTATGGCAAAGAGTGTTTTTGAGCAGATGTATAATAGCGGCAAGGCGCCGTCTCGGATTGCCAAAGAGCAGGGTTTGGTTCAAATTAGCGATACCAATGTGCTGAGTGGGGCGATTGATGATGTAATTGCTTCCAATCCTAATCCTGTCTCTGATTATCTTGATGGCAAGGAGCAGGTAATTCGTTTCCTATTAGGGCAGGTTATGAGAATTACCCGCGGCAAGGCAAATCCACAGCTTGCTATGCAGCTTCTCAAGGATCGGCTCGATTCAATGAGGCAGTCCGCATGAAAAGCGGCTTCCATCGCAATGGACGTGTGTATTCGGTCAACGGGCATCACCGGGGTCCTGCTTGGCTGGACATTCTGAAACTCGCCACACCGGGTATTGGGCTGAAGCGTTGGATGCTGCTAGCTGCGCTTGGAATGCTGATGTGTTTTCTTGGGCTGGTGTATGCGTTTCAGTCCCTCATAACGCTGATGCTGCCAGATTTGCTGCCGTTCGATTTCGAGGGTGTTCTGCTGCTTGTGTGCGGTATTTTGGTAATATATCTTGCGCTCTTTGGGCTGTACCGCTCTGTCGGTCCTTTGATTCTCCACTCACCCACAATAGATGGAATAGCCAACACTATTTACACTCGGCGTTCTCTTGCTAGAGGTCCCCGTATCGTTGCGATAGGCGGCGGCACTGGTTTGTCTGTTCTCTTGCGCGGATTGAAATTGTACACAGATAACCTAACTGCAATAGTAACTGTTGGAGATGATGGCGGCAGTTCAGGACGGCTGCGTGAGGAATTGGGAGTTTTACCGCCGGGCGACTTCCGTAACTGCTTGGTTGCAATGTCCGAAGCCGAACCTCTTGTTACTGAGTTGTTCCAATATAGATTTGACCAGGGTGAATGTCTCAAGGGACATAGTTTTGGTAACTTGTTCATAGCGGCGATGACTAATATAACCGATAGTTTTGAGCAAGCTCTGGTGGAGTCAAGCAGAGTGCTCGCAGTTCATGGCAGAATAATCCCTGCTACGATGGCGAATTTGCGGCTGTCGGTCAAACTTGATAACGGCGACTTGATTCATGGCGAATCTAGTGTTTCCTGCGCTGAGGGCGGCATCGAGCATCTGATGATTGATCCGCCGAACGCTGCGGCATATCCTATGGCGATTGAGGCGCTGCGCGATGCTCAACTTATCGTCATTGGGCCTGGCAGCCTATACACCAGCATCTTGCCTAATTTAATGGTATCGGGTGTTGCAGACGCTATCCGCGCATCTTCATCCACTAAAATATATGTAACTAACATTGCTACGCAGCGTGGTGAGACTGAGGGCTACTCTGTCATTGATCATCACGACGCTCTGACCAAGCATACATTCCCAGGCATCGTTGATCATGTGATTGCCAATGACGATCCACAAGAGTTGGGGCCTAACTTCTTCGGCGCCCCTGTAATCTATAATGGAGAACAGTTAAACAGAGCGCGTCTGCACCTACATAATCTTAATGATGCTTCTCATCCTGTGAGGCATGACCCGGAGAAACTGGCAAGGGCAATTATTGATGTGTATCATAAGGAGAGCAAGTTGAAGTCGCTCATCAGCTGGGGGATGAAATAGACGTTCCGAAACAGATGGGCAAGAGCAACCTAGAAGGGGCATAATGGCTTGGTTAAACATAGTTCAGATTGCAATATCCATCATTCTTGTGGTAGTAATCTTATTGCAGGTGAGGGGACAAGGTACGGGATTGTTTGGAGCGGCGGAAGGATCATTTCGCACGCGGCGCGGGATTGAACGCGTGCTGTTCCAGTTCACCATATTCATGGTGATCGTGTTTATAGCGGTATCAATTCTCAGCGTTAGATTCGCTTAATAACCAATAGTTCTGGTTTAGGATATATTTGAGAAGACGCCACGAGAACAAGCCAATCTGTGAATTGACATTCGCAGACGAGGCACATTCCCGTGGCATTTTCAACTCTTTATCAGACTAGCACTATTATTAGTTAATAGCTTTTGTGTGGGTTTTTCTATCTTTATGATGGAGATTTCTTGGAGCTTCGTTAGCCGAGCATTTTGCCGGGGTTTAGGATATTACTTGGGTCTATAGAGCGTTTCAGTCGCTGTATGACACCTAACCCGCTGCCATATTCGGATTCCATCAGGTGGGGTAATTTCAGCCCAACGCCATGGCAATACTCCATCGAGCCGCCAAGCTTCTGTGCCAGTTTCAGCACCTCGTCGATAACACAGCCCATCTCTAAGTAATTCTTTTCCGCATCACCTTCATCGTGTTCCCGAACGATGAGAAAAGAAAAAAACTCCGGTCGTGCCCATATCGACCATTCTTGAACTCGGATTTTATTTTCGGCGAATATACGCATGCATTGCTTGCGATATTCTATTATACGTGATACGGGCAGGGCGACATGCAAGTAGTCCATACGGAACGATGACGCTTTTCTTCGCGCCTCTGAGGGGCTGTCGCTTTCCAGAACATTTCGCTTGTATCGTTCTCCGGATGCGTGACGTGTTCTCCAAAATTGCAGCGCTTCTTCGCGGGGCGTTTCCCTGCCATCGTACTGACTGCAAATATCCAATGTCTTCGTCCACTGCGTCTCGACATCCTCATTGAATCCTTCGAAAGCGATGTACAGAGTTGCGCTGTCGTTGTCTTGATGCAGGTTAGATGTGGATTCAGTGCCAAAGTCTATCATCGTTGGGCGGACACCTTCGGCGTACAGGCGGCAGATAGCATGGAAACCGACTTCAAATGTATCAAAGTCTAAGCCGGCTATAAGGCGTTTCTGCGGCTTTGGGAATGTTTGCAGCGTAGCCTCGGTGATTATGCCGAATGTGCCCTCTGCACCGATTAGCAGATGGTTCAGAGACAGTCCGTTTGTTTGCTTGGCGCTTGCGCGTGTGCGGATTATCTCGCCGTCGGCAAGAACTGCTTCGACGCCTAGCACTTGATCTCCCATCGAACCATGGCGGGCTGCCGTGTATCCCACTCCGTTGGTGGATATTGCGCCTCCGACGGTTGCTATCGGTCGGCTCCAAGGGTCATGCCCCAGCAGCATATTGGCACCGTGTAGGGCTGATGCGGCGTCTTCCAGTACAACTCCTGATTGGAAGCGTGCCGTAAAGTCGGTATTTGACAAACCAAGCACTGCGTTCATTCTGTTCAGGCTTAATATGATACCGTCCTCTATTGGGGCGGCAGCGCCAAATACGCCGCTTCCTCCGCCATAAGGCACTACGGGCAGTTGGCGCTGCTGAGCGTAGCGCAGAATTTGGGAGATTTCATGCGTGCTGGAGGGCCAGACGACCGCGCTGGGCGCTGCGTTGAGACGGGGCGCGGCTCGAAATGCGCGGAATGAGCCAAGCGCGTCGCCAATGTAGCGGCTCATTCTGTCGGGTTCGTTGGTAATGCCTTCGGAGCCGACAATGCACTTGAGGTCTGCTAGAATGCCCTTGCCCATCACAAACGCACTTGTCCCTTCGGGGATTGTCTAACGCCCTCGAAAGCGCCACTCAGTGCCGTGAGAGGAGTCTTCGAGATTGACTCCTAACTCCCCAAGCTCGTCGCGAATTTTGTCTGCAAGTTTGAACTGCCTGGCTGAGCGCAGTTCAGTGCGTATATTGACCAGAAGCTCTACGAATGGGGCGATATTGCCCTCTGATGCCGATGGCTGATCGTGAAGCTCGATGCCCAATATTCCCACTAATTCACGCAGGGTCTGTTGTGCTGCTGCAACATTTTTGCCTTGTTCGGAGGCACGATTAATTTCTCTTGACAGATCGAATATTGCGGCTAACGCCCGTGGCGTGTTGAAATCATCGTCCATCGCTTCAGTGAACAGGCGTTTGTAGTTTGATGAATCCAGAACCTCGCCGTTGGTATGCGTTGGATTATAAGTGGCAGCATGCTTAATGCGCTCAATGGCGCGTTCTTGAGCCGCGATGTTCTGGTCGCTGTACACTAGGGGGTTGCGGTAGTGCGAGCTGAGGAAGAATAGGCGCAGCGCCGGGGGCGAGAAACGACTTAGCGCTTCGCCGACCGTTATAACATTACCGATCGATTTGCTCATCTTGTCTTCGTTGATGCTTAACAGTCCATTGTGCAGCCAGAAGCGGGCGAACGGCTTGTGCTGGCTGAAGGATTCACTTTGAGCAATCTCATTTTCATGGTGTGGAAATATCAGGTCTTGTCCGCCGCCGTGTATATCGACGCCTTCCGCAAGATAGCGCATAGACATAGCGCTGCATTCGATATGCCAACCGGGTCTTCCTGCGCCCCAGGGGCTGTCCCAGGCGGGTTCGCCGGGCTTCTGGGACTTCCAAAGGGCGAAATCGCGCGGGTCTTCTTTGGTTTCGTCCACATCTACACGCGCGCCTGCGAGCAGGTCTTCCGGGCTGCGGCGGCTGAGCTTGCCGTAGTCTGCGTTTCGGCTTACGCGGAAATAGACATCGCCGTCTATGTTGTACGCGTATCCTTGATTTTCCAAAGATTCGATCATGCTTACGATCGCGGGAATCTCGGTTGTAGCTCTTGGGTAAGTGTGAGCGCGCAGTACATTAAGGGCATCCATCTCTTCAAGATACTTCTGGATGTTAGTCTCAGCGAGTTCGGTTGTAGAGACGCCTGCCTCGTTAGCTGCCTGAATAATTTTATCATCGACGTCGGTAAAGTTCTGAATATACGAAACGGCGTAGCCTTTGTATTCGAGGTAGCGTCTTATTACATCGAATACGACTGACATCATGGCGTGCCCAATGTGGGAGGCGGCGTATGGTGTAATCCCGCATACGTACATCCGTACATTGCCGTCCGGGGTGGTGAACTTTTCTTTCTGACCGGATAGTGTGTTATATAGTTTCATGCTATTCGTTCGATGGTTGCTATTGCCAGAGTTCCGATACCTTCGCGGCGACCTATGAAGCCCAATCCGTCGGTCGTTGTCGCCTTAATATTTACGCTGTCAGTTGTAAGCTGCAGCGAAGCAGCAAGGGAGCGCCGCATGCTGCCCATATGTTGCTTTAGAATTGGGCGCTCGGCGAGTATTGTAGCATCAACGAAGGTAACACGCCAATGATTGTGTTTCAAGAGTTCCAGAGTTTGGGAGAGCAGTTCTCTGCTTGCGATGCCTTTGTATTTATCTTCGCTCGGCGGGAAGTGTGTTCCGATGTCTCCTAGCGCGGCAGCGCCCAATATTGCGTCAATCACGGCGTGGATTAATCCGTCTCCGTCACTATGGCCCGCAAGCCCCATTGCATGAGGAATCTCGACCCCGCCGAGCATAAGCGGTCGTCCTTCTACAAGTGGGTGTACATCAAACCCGATGCCGGAGCGAGTCATCATTTGAAACTTCTGCGGCTTTCGTTGAGATTGATTATTGCTTGAGCAAATGTCAGGTCTTCCGGTGTAGTAATCTTGATGTTGTAGTATGACCCTAAGAACAACTTAACCGGATGTCCCATCGCCTCCACCATTGACGCATCGTCCGTAACCGTATCTTGTACCCGCCGGTGTGCGTCTTCAAGCAAATTTGCTCTGAATACCTGAGGAGTTTGCACCGACCAGAGCCTGTCGCGTGGTATTGTGCGGGTTACTAAATTGGCGCTGTCGGACTGCTTGATAGTGTCCTTGACAGGAACTGCAGCGACGGCGGCGCCGAATTCTTGTGCAGCCGATATGCCTCTGTCGAGCAATTCTTTGTTAATGAAAGGACGCGCGCCATCGTGTACCATAATTAGCTCGCAATTGCGAAGCCTTTGTAGTCCTTGATGTACTGAATCTTGCCTGCGTTCCCCACCTTCGCACACACTGACTTCTCCGCTTAAGTTTTCAGCCTCGACTATTGTCTCCGCTTGTCTGACGCTTTCCTTTGAGGTTACCAGCACTATCTCGCTAATATGCGAATGCGCGTGCAAGACTGATATGCTGTGGCAGACCAGAGGCGTACCGTTAAGCGGGTAGAATATTTTGTCTATACCCATCATGCGACGGCTTTCTCCTGCCGCGACAACGACTGCGCCGACCTGTGGGGTAGGGGTATGTTGTGTTTCACAGAGAGCGTTCATCAGTGGTATCCTGTTGTTGTAAGGCGCGGCGTAAGAATAGCATCTCATATTCCTTCATGTCTATCTTGACCACATACATTAGAGATAGTCGGCTTTTGAAAGCGGGCATATATGTGCTTGCTATCTGTGTGATAGCGCTTCTATTGTCTTGGACGCCGCAAGTCAGAGCGACGGTACGCGCACTGGGTTTTGTGCCGCAGGTACTTCCGAACATACCCGTTAAACCTGCTGAGTGGTTCACGCAAGCGCCCAGTCGCAGCGAGATTACCTATCCTTTACGCGATGGACGCTCCGGAACTGCGGATTTGTATGTTCCTGCAGGCGATGGGAAACACAGTGCAGTTATGTTTTTCTTGGGTGTCAACCCTGCAGGCAGAAATGATGAACGTGTTGTGAATCTGGCAAATGCGATAGCAAGAACAGGGATTGTTGTGATGATTCCATGGTCTGACCAGATGATGCAGATGCGCGTTGCCGATCAAGAAGTGGATGATTTGGTGCGCGGGTTCGAGTACATGCTTGGACTGGAAATGGTTGATGGCAGCAGAGCGGGAATGGCAGGTTTTTGTGTAGGCGCTTCCTTGATGATGGTGGCTGCGCAGGACGAGCGTATTAGGGATGATGTTAATGTGGTGAACTCATTTGGCGGGTATTATGATGCCAAAGACCTAATGGCATCTGTTGTTGCTGAGCGCCGATTCTACGGTGGTGAGAGCAGAGCTTGGGAGCCTGATGTTCTCAGCATTCGAGTTGTTCGGACGCACCTGATGGAGTCAGTAGAAGATGAGCGGGAGCGCGCTGAGATAATCCAGTTAATTGAAGACGGCGCAAGCCCTGTCGGCGAACTGTCAGAGCAAGCGTTGGTCGTTTATGAACTGCTGAATGCTCCTGACATTGAGACGGCGCATCTGCTCATCGAGCGTCTGCCGCAAAAATCGCTCGATACGCTGATACGCATATCACCCAGCACCAACATCGGTGATTTGCGAGCTAGAGTGCTCGCGATGCACGATAGAGAAGATAAACTTGTGCCTTCGGAAGAATCCCTTCGTCTGGTAGATGCTTTGCAGTCTCGCGGCGATATTCACTACACCGAGTTTTCATTTTTTGACCATCTTAATCCAACTCGTCCGGTCGGCCGTTTGGAGTTTGTGAGAGAAGGCGCGAAGCTGTTTGCGCACATGTACAGGATTATGCGAGAACTTAGTTAAGAGAAGGGTATGAGAAACGCCCGTTTTAATCGAATGGTATTGCGCTAGACAGGAGGGTATTGTTGAGCATGATAATATAAGATTGAGAAATGGATAACTTGTGGAGACTTTCGTTAATATGGGCAGAAACTATTGGATGGTTTCAACTACACTGGATGATTTCAATGTAATGCGGTGCAAGGGGTATAGTATCTTCGGTATGGGTGCGAAATATCGCCGGAGGGCGCAGCGCATGCAGCCCGATGACCGCATGCTGCTTTATGTGAAGCAGCTGCGAAAGTGGACGGGGGTGGTTAGTGTTACATCGGAATATTTTAAGGATAGTACACCTATGTGGGATACAAAGACGCGTGGTGGAAACTATCCGTATCGCGTGAAGATAAAGCCGGAGATTGTGCTTCAGGAGGAAGATTATATTGACGCGTTGCTGCTTGCGCCAAGGATGGAGTATGTCAAACGCTGGCTGCCTGAAAGCTGGCCATTAGCATTCTTCGACACTTTACATCTCATCCCTCAGAGAGACTTCAATTTAATTGAAGGTGAGATGAGGCGTATTATTTTTTCCAAAAAGGCAAATATCTACCGACGCAGGCATATTCATAAGCCCGATCGCGCTGCTGTTAAGCCTAGGAATTTCTCAGGCAATAGCTCTCGCACTGTCAATCGTGTGAAGACGAAAGGCTCTCACCCGAGTAACAATTCATAGCAAGCGAAACGGCTGTACTTCATCGCAGGCTGAATCCGATGAAAGGGTGTGCGAGCGCGGGGATACTATACCTGCGTCCCTTTGCATTCGATAGAGAAGTGAATGGATGACGTATATTTAGTCTGCGACAGATTCGGCGCGCTGTTCGACAAAGAAGTTCTCATCGTAAAGTTCGCTTAGCCGATTGAGGAACTCTTGCGGAATATCCTCTGTATCCGATGAACCTGCAAACTCCGTTAATTGGGGGATGTTAGTGATGTTGGGCAGCACTGATGCTACCATAGGGGCCGATAGTGCGAACTTGATGGCAATTTGCCCGATTGTGGAATGCAGGTTTTCGGTCAGGAAATCGAGGTGTACGATTTTAGCAAGGGAGGTGTTCAGCCACTCTTGCCTGCGATGGCTGCGGTGGTCGCTGGGATCGAACACTGTGTCCTTCGTATAGGTGCCGTCCAGCATACCGGATGCGTGTGGAACTCGCGTTATAAGACCTGTCTGCTGTTCCTGCGCCATTGGGAACCATGCGCGAGCCGGGTCCTGTTCAAGAATGCTGTAGATTATCTGCATTACCTGAGCTTCGCGATGCTGAATGGATGCTGTTCCTTCTTCTTCCCACCCAATATCCGGTCCGATGGCAAACCCGTAGTGCAGAATCTTGCCTTCCTTGACTAGGTCCTCGAGTGTATCGAACAGCTCGTCATTTTCTATGGCGTCCATCTTCGGATTGTGAAGCTGGTACAGGTCTATGTAGTCGGTGTCTAGGCGTCTCAAGCTCTGTTCGCAGGCGTATCTAATGAAGCCCGGCGTCCACTTTTGCGGGCGTTCTTGGTGTCCCTCACGAACGAGATGTGTGTAGAAATCATATCCAAACTTAGTTCCGATTATGATGTCGTGGCGCTGCTGCTTCAGAGCTTTGGCAAGGATCTCTTCCCCGTAGCCTTCCCCGTAGGTATCTCCGGTATCGAAGAAGTTGATGCCAAGATCATAGGCTTGCCTTAGCAGATTGATGCCTTGGGGCTCTTCTATATTGCCCCACCAGCTGGTTCCGACTGTCCATACACCGAAACCGACTTCTGATACATTGAGATCGGTGTTGCCAAGCTGTCTGTACTTCAAGGATTTCTACCCCTACTCTTGCGAAATTAGATATAAAAGGAATTAGACATAAGGTAAATATGTGGCGCTCCGGACTTATGCGACCGATACTTTGTTGTCCAATATCTGTCGGATTACTGTCGCCTGCGTCTCGTATTCTTCGTCGTTTAGGATTGGAGTTACATTACCGAGTTGTACGTTCTGCGCCAACTCTACCCATGATTTGCAGCCGCCGTACTCGTCAAGCACGGGTAGTGTCTGTGGCTGCTGTAAGGCGTACACACGCAAAAGCGCGATAGTTAGAGGGTATTTGGGACGCCAGTGCAAACGCTTTTGGGCGTAGTCGGTCGTCCATATATGATATGGCGCGATTCTGTCCAACATATCTTGGGCACTAACCTCGAACTTGTCAGTAACTTCGCACCAGTAGTCTAATTTAATCACAGCGGAGGAGCTATTCTCTGCTAAGCTTTCATCGAGGTCATCTTGCTTGTCGGTCTTGATAAGGTCGCTTTTCTGATGTTCGTATGTCGGATACAGTAGAAATTCGGGGTGCACCACGCGGAACTCTTTGTCGTCCCTGTGTATTCCGCCTTTGCGAAGAATGAGAATCTGCTCGCCTTTAGCGAGTGCCCTTACTGCGACCGCCCATTCTTTTAGAGCGAGGCCGGAACTGTTCGGCAGTGGCATTTGTTTCAAACCTTTCATAATTGATTAATGACGGCTCTTATCCATCAATTATAACGCAGTTATCGGCTAGTTGGCGAATGAGGAGGGCTTTACTTTGCTCATTCGCCGCGTTCGCGCTGTTCGGTTCTGTCATCGACAACGCCTATACCAAATGAGCTTTTGTCTGTGCGCAAAAAATCTATAAAAGCGCTTTGTGCGGCTGACAGGTACTTATCATCACGATAGAACACCGATAGCGGTCTGTGGCAGTCCCAGCGTTTGACCTTTAACACTTTGATAAATCCTGCCGCTACATCGGGCGTAATAGCGAATTCCGATAATACTCCCAGCCCCAGCCCGGCGGCTACAGCGCGCTTAATGGCTTCGTTGCTTCCAAGTTCCATTACAACGCGGAGTTCTACCTTGCGTGTTCTGAAGAGAGATTCCGCGGTTCTTCGCGTTGCTGAACCTTGTTCTCTCATTATGAAATCATGCTTTTGTAGCTCTTTTATGCTGATTTCGTCCTGCTGTGCCAACGGGTGGTTGGGACTTGATATAATGACAATTTTGTCCTGCACATAGGGGAAGGACGCCAGCCCTTTGAGATTGACCGGCGAGCCTGCCATTCCCATGTCGAGTTCGTGTGTGTGTATCTTGTCGATTACCGACTGAGTGTTTGCAATCGTAAGAGACACATGAATACCAGAGTGCATTCGCCTGAATTTGCCAATGGCCCAGGGCAGTATATACTCTCCCGGCGTAGTTGATGAGCCGATGTTTAGGCTGCCCGAATGTAAGCCTTGGATGTCTTGCAAAACGCTGTGCATCTCATTGGATAGGGCGAATATTCGTTTAGTGTAGCTAAAAACAGCCTCACCGGTCTCGGTCAGTTTGATTTCGCGGCGCATGCGGTGCAGTAAAGAAGTGTTTAGCGAGTTCTCGAGTTCTCGAACTTGTATCGATACTGCCGGCTGGCTGATGGACAGTTCCTGCGCAGCCTTAGAGAAGCTCTTCAGCCGAGCCACCATATAAAAGATGTAGAGTTGGTGAAAATTAGTTGAATTCATAAGCTAAAGGTTATAAGTTTGTGTGTATCTCGCAACTCATTATACACAAACTGAGCGTAGTTGGGCATAGGCTGTACATTTTTGTGAATGTTCGTAATGTATCAATTGAAGTTTCTATTGCATCATTAGCGGCTGCGCAATTCAAATTGGTACACTATCTAGGTGATATAGACAGCACGAGTTTGCCGTGCAGCACCATTAGTTAAGCAGCAAGAGGTCGGTAGAATTGTTAAACAGAGCGCTTCGTGCAGCACTGCTAAATGGCAGCTTATACAGGGAGCTGTCTGAAGAGCCGCAGGAGATTTTCTACGCACTTGGCATAGTGGTTATATCCGGCCTAGCGTTAGGGCTCGGTTTGCAGAGTCAGGCTTTGATTACGCTGCAAGAATCCCCCCCGTGGCTTATCGTTTTGTTTTCAGCATACACGCGCCTAGCCGGCTGGTTCTTGTGCGCGGGTATCGCCTATATCGTGGGCACAAAGCTTCTGGGAGGACAGGCAGGATTTCGTCAACTGCTTAGAAGCATAGGCATGACTTTTGGTCCCGGAGCGCTTGCCGTATTCGCGGGAATCCCAGTTGTGGGGGTATTCTTCCTGTCGTTGTCTGCACTGTGGCTGTTTCCGGCGGTCTGGATTGCCATTCGTGAAACGCAGCAGTTCGATTGGGTGCGGGCGTTCATTTGCGCTGCGCTTGGCTGGCTCGTGGGCGTATTCGGCTTGATGGTGCTGTTTCTGCCCATACAGCCGATTCCCTAGCTACCCTTCGTGTGTTTCAACGTATTTCTTCACTGTTTCCCATTTTGAGCCAAGAATTCTGCGAATGTTGCGAGATGTAACAGATTCTATCTCTTCAATAGGTTTACCTTGCAATTGAGCCAGACGCTCGGCGATGATGCGTGTATGGCGAGGTTCCGTCCAGTTTTCGCGCTTCGCCTTGAATGGCTGGGGAGCTGCGTCAGTTTCGAGTACAATGTTGTCGAGCGGTAATGCTGCTGCGACCTCTTGCAAGTAAGTGTATCGCAATAGCGGTCGAGCCAAAGAGATGTAGAATCCCAAATCGATAGCGGATTTTGCGGTGTTTAAGTCGCCCTGAAAGTAGTGCATTACGCCGCCGACTTCGTATGCGCGTTCTTCCCGCAACAGTCTGAATGTTTCATCGTGAGCCTCTCTGCTGTGAAAGACGATAGGGTAACCAATTTCTCTTGCGAGCCTGATCTGCTCACGAAAGGCGGTGTACTGTATCGCTCTATCGGGCGCTCCTTCCATGAAGTCCAAACCTATTTCGCTGACGACGAGCACTTTCTCATTAGACACGGCAAGTCGCTTCAGGTGTGAGTAGGTTGCGTCATTGAAAGGCTCTGTGATGTCCATTGGGTGGATACCGACGCCTGAGAAGAAGTCGGGGAATTTGGCAGACAGAGCGATGGAACGCTCAGATGAGGGTAGGGTGGTGCCGGCTGATATGACAAACCCTACGCCTGCGCTGCGCCCTCGTTTCATTACTTCAGACACTTCATCGTCAGGGTACGAATCCAGATGAACATGACAGTCAATTAGCATAATCTCACTTATTTTGATGCCTGCGGCATGATAGCCTTGTATGCAGAATTACTTAGAATTAATGTCATCAGTTAATTTTAGTTAATTTTTTACATTTTACACTCTTTCAGCCTTGTGAGATATAAATTGAAATTTTTGGTTCGTTTTCCGACAGGTTGTCGCGTACTATTCTTGTCCGTTTTCCTGGCCGTATTGAGTGCGGGATGCACTGATGATACTTTGGTGACAGCGCCTACAGCAATGCCTGCTTCCGTCTATACTGCAACACCCGCGATGCTTGTACCTACACCTACCGCGCTTTCGACGGCGACAGCAACGCCAACTCCTACTGTTAGTGCGGCTGGGGCACGGCCGGGATACGAAACGGTAACTTTGTCTGAGGCTACTCCCACTGCTAACCCAATCCCCACTCGTGCAGCTCCGACGCCTCGATCAGTTCAGAGCCGGAGTCCTGCCACACGCGGCGGAACTCTTAACTTAGTCAGCCTTCAGACCATTACGCATCAGGACGTGCATCAGGATGTGTCTGCGGTGCTGGCCGCCTGGGGTCCTGGAATTGCGTACAGCCGACTGCTGCGCTTTGAAAGCGGCGCTGATGTTGCGCTGCCGAGCTTGTCGGTCGAGTGTGAGATTTGTAATGGATGGGCGATTGTTGATGAGACGACTTTCGAGTTTAGGCTTCGAAATAATGTGCTGTGGCAAGACTTGCATCCGGTCGGAGGGCGTCCGCTTGTTGCCGCTGATATAGCTTATAGCTACGATAGACAGAGGTCGAACGGCGCCCCTAATGCCGCTTTGCTCCACACCATAGACAGCGTTGAAGCGCCTGCGGATGATTTGCTGCGTGTTTCGCTGATTGCGCCTGATGCCGACTTTCTCGTGGCGCTTGCTGACGGGCACTCTAAAATCGTTGCTCGGGAGGCGGTTGAGCTTGACGGGGACTTGATATATGGTCCCACAATCGGTTCCGGTCCCTGGATTTTTCAGGAAACGCACGGGGGCATGACCTATACCTTCGAGCGCAACGAAGAATACTTCGAGCGAGACGAGCCTTTACTTGATCGACTTAACATCCACGCTATCCCGGACAGAAACACCGCTTATGCGGCATTTCGGGTGAATAATGTGGATGTGCATCAGCTGCACCCACTGGAATGGGATGAGTTCAGCAGACAAAAACCGGATGCTTCCGTGCTTGCGTTTAAGGAGATTGGGTCAGGCTTGGAGGTAGCGTTTAAGACGACTGAACCGCCGTTTGATGAGCTGGGAGCGCGACAGGCGGCTATGCTGGCGATGAGACCGAATCGCGCAATCGAAGAGATATGGCATGGTGCGGCGTATTTGACGCAAGGGGTTCCTCTGGCAACGGCGGGCTGGCGTCTAGCTGACGAAGATATGAAGGAATACTTCGATGACCATTCGCGCGCTACGGCGCTTCTCGCTGCTGCTGCTGGTACTTTGCCCGTTCCAGTAGTCATTAAGGTAGGGGATTTCGGCGCTGAGTATCGCGCGCATGCGGATCGTATTGCTGCTGAAATGCGGAATGTGGGGTTCGCCGCTGAGCTTGAGGTAGTTGACAGACGGCGGTTTGGCGAGCGAGTCTGGTTCGGGGGAGATTATCGTATGTTCGTGGGGCCTATGGCGCCGATTGCGTCTCCCAATAGCTACCTGCTGACTGTGCTGAGCAGCGAGGGCGCTTGGAATACGACGGAACACAGAAACGAAGAGCTAGATTCCCTCATATTGAATCAGGCGGGAGAATATGACTCGGTCGAAAGGCAGAGGCTTGTCGTAGAAGCGCAGCGGCTTGCGTTAGATAACGCCTATCGTTTTATGCCGGCTGCCACAGTATCACTATGGACTTGGTGGCCCGATGTGCAAGGGTTTGAGCCGAATTTCACAGGTTCTGAGTACTCGCACTGGTCTCGAGTGTGGATGAAAGAGTAAGCCATATCAGCGCCTATGCGTTAGCAGCATCTTCTCCGTCGGTATTCTGGCTCTGGCTGCGTAGGAAGTTTTCGAGCTCTTGTACCATAGTTTCAGGGCTGGGGATTTCTTCACTTGTGCCGTGAGCTTCATCGTAGCGTCTTTCAAGTCGCCGTACATAGCTGCTGACATCGGGCTGCTTGGCGATGACCTTGTCAACCTCTTCTTGGTAGGCGTTTCCGGCGATGTGAAGTTCTTCAAGGTCAACATCTACGTCTATGAGGCTGCGGAGACGGGTAAGCAGAGCATGGCTGACCTTTGGATCGGGCGATGTGTTTACATAGTGTGGGCAGTGTCCCCAAATGCTGGCGTGCGCCATACTCTCTTGATTGCAAATGTCCATAAAGGCAGTGTGTATTCCCGTAGGACCTTGATACCCGGAGTTCTTAATGCCGAGCCACTCTGCTTTTTGAGCCAGTTCTATTGAGCTTGCTCTGCCTGTTACGCGGGGTTCTCGTGTGTGAGGCACAGCGTCAAGCAGAGCGCCTAGCGACACGATAAGTTTGACATCGTGTCTTTGCGCTACTTTTGTCAGAATGTTGGAATAGGTGCGCCATTTGAGATTAGGTTCAGTGCCTATGAACAGCATTAGGGCGCGCGAAGGGTCGTTCGGTGGGTAGTAGTAATACAGGTCGTTGCGAGGCCAGCGGGTGATGCGCTCGCCACGACGGTTTACGCGCGACTGAGGTCTGACATGAGTGAAATCGTAGAACTCTTCAGGGTCGATTTCGGCGAACTTAGTTGCTCTGAGCTTGCGTACGAGAAACCGTACGGCTCGGGTCGCAGCTTCGGCAGCGTCGGGCCAACCGGCGAAGGCGACCAGCATAGTAGGCAGCTTAACCTGCGGGATTTCGTGTTCAATCAAACCGTCCATATAATATCCTTTTGCTATTAATTGTTCATATTTTACATGAAATATAGAGGTATGCCAAACAGCGTAGAGACACGGTGTTTTGTTATAAGTATATACACATTTGACTATGCCCACGGCGTAGTACGTGCAGGCTTGCGGGTCTGGTCTAAGGAGTAGTTGCTGGGAAGCTGTTACTGCTGCGTTTCTCGGTATTACCCAAGACACTTGGGTTATCTATGCGCCGCTTAAACACCGGTGGAAATGAGAGGGAAGTTTTTCACAGCAACTGCGGCATAACTGCATCAGCAAAGAGCTGCATGGATTCCTTGACTTCCTCGTTGGTCAGGCGGCCTCTGCGGTTGAATTCGAGTATGCACTGATCCATACCCGGAAGGGCGTTGTCCAGCTTTCGCAGCTGTTCTATGCAGCCATCGGGGTCGTCATAGATTGAGTATTTCAAAGCGTCTTGGAAGTTCCATGTAGCCCAGCCTCCAACACCACTGGTGAAGCTGTGCCTGGATGTTCCTATGGAAGACGCCGTCGAGTCCGGCGCCGTGTTCACCACATCTTCGTCGCGCCAGTTCCGCCTCATCAGGCTGTGTGCTTTAGTTCTGCTGTCAGCCACAAAGAATGATATGTTTACATGGAAGGGTTGGGGATGCGGCGGCTCGACCGCGTTGGACTTCGCCTTCCGGAACTCTTGGAGGCGGTCAATCATGCGCGGCATCGGCTGGCTCAAGGTTGTCCCGATTACGCCTAGTCCCAGACCTGCAGCGTATGGAAAAGTCTCATCACTGTTGGCTGCTAGGAGTAGGGGCGGATGTGGTTGCTGATGAGGTTTGGGCATTACAAGCAGGTCGTTCGTTTCCCAGTATTTCTCTTTGAAACTTACGCGTTCTTGAGTCCATGCCGCTATCAGCAGTCGTATGCCTTCGGCGACGCGTTCACGGCTTTCTTCGCTGCTGATGTCCGGGGCCTGCCCGAATGCTTGCCCTGCCGGTGAGCCCCAGCGCCCGCCGAGACAGAGGTCTAGTCTGCCGTTAGTTAGTATGTCACAGGTTGCAGCCTGAGTTGCCATGTGAATCGGATGATGGAGCGGAAACTGCGCTGCCAGCGTTCCGAAGCGTATGCGAGGCGCATGCTGCGCGGCGGCAGACGCTACCATCAGCGGGTTTGACATTGGCCGCCCGGGGAAGAAGACCGACTCTGCGAGCCATGCGCTGTTGAATCCAAGCTTGTCTGCCAGCGTTATCTGATCGATGGTTTCCCAGTGTCGGTGTGATACTGAAGAGCCGATATATCCGGGAACCTGCCAAAATGCACCAAAACGCAATAGAATATCCTCGTATTTCCAATATTATCGTAAGCTGGGCAAGTGAACGACTTTCCGTTTAAGGCTGCCTTATACTCAGGCATTCCTCAACAAGTATGTCGGTTATAATCTCTATATGATCGTCCCAGCCTGACATCTTTAACAGATGTTCCGGTGTGTAGTCTCCCCACCGTGTCTGCTCTTCTGTTGGCCTGCCGCCCATAACAAGTTTTGCTATGTTGGCGTTCATCAGCGCCCCGCAGCACATTGGGCACGGTTCGAAGGTTGTGTAGAGTACCGCGCCGGACATATCGTCGGTGCCGAGAGCCTGCGCAGCTTCTCTGAGCGCGACAGTCTCGGCATGTGCCGTGGGATCGTTTGTAGTGGGCACTAAATTGCGTCCGCGCGCAATTTCTTTTCCGTCTCTTACGATTATAGAACCGACACCCACGTTCCCCTCATCAGCAGCCCGTTGCGCCTCTACCAGTGCATCTCGCATGATGTCTTCGTGCTCTGTCAAACTCACTTTCGTCCTCCTCGAACTGCGGAAATATGAGAACTCACTGGGGGGTCAGGATTGCCGTCTGATTAGAATGATGATATTTGCTCTAATCTTTCAGAAACAGCGTGGAACTTGGTTCTATTGCGCGATCTCTACTAGAGGCGTAACCAGAGGCAGCTCGATGGTCATCTCGGTGTACTCATCCGGTTTTGAATCGACTTTGATTGTGCCCCCATGCTGGCGCACGATATCGCTGGATATCGCCAGACCTAGCCCAGTGCCTTTGTCCGTAGATTTAGTCGTGAAGAAGGGATTGAATATCTTTTCGACGACATCAGGCGGCATGCCGCTTCCGTTGTCCTTGATACGAATCTCGATTTGTTCATCGTTCCGCAGCGTTGAAACAGACAGAGTTGGCATGTAAGTTTCGCCGTCTCTGAGTTCGGTTTCGAGCCTGCGGCGTTTCTCGTCCGTAGCGTCGCAGGCGTTTCCAACTAGGTTTAGGAATACGCGCCCCAAATCCCTTGGGACTACTTCTACCTCACCCATGTTCGGGTCGAGGTCTTGTTTGATGTCGAGTTGGAAGTTTGGATCAAGCGCTCTTGCGCTATGGTAGGCAAGTCTTGTGTGTTCATCGAGCAAGCTGTTAATGTCTGTTGAGCGCTGCTCTCCGGTGTCCCTGCCCATCATCAGCATATCATTGACTATTCGGTTTGCGCGATCGCCATGTGTGCGGATGCGCTCAAGGTTACTTACGAGGTCCCCCGATATTTCCTGAATGTACCCTCTATCTTCTTCGCTTATATCGTCTCCCACATCAACGAGGATTTCTTCAAGTTCTTCCAGAAGTTCTTCTGAAGATTCTGAGAAGTTTTTGACGAAGTTAAGAGGATTTCTTATTTCATGTGCGACGCCGGCTGTAAGTTCACCGAGAGCTGCTAGTTTCTCGCGCATGACTATCTGGTCCTGAGCGCGTTCCAAATCGTTCAGCACGTGTTCCAGCTCTTCATTTTTGCCTTGAAGTTCTTCTGCCAATTGTTCTACGAGGTTCAGTCGCTGAGCTTCCAAGGAATTGAGGCGAAACACTTCGAGGGCTGCAGCCATTTCTGCAACTTCATCACGTCCACTCATTTCCACTTTTGTTTCCAAATTACCGCCTGCCATAATTAGCATTCGGTCTGACAGCATCTCAAGGCGCCGCAACAGGAAGCGGCCAATGAACAGCCAGGCTATTAAAAGAGCGCCGATGATGCTTACAATGCTAATGACGAACAGAAGGATGAGACCGGTTCGCATCGCCTGATCAGACGCCTGAGTGGCTTCTTCCGCGCTGCTGCGGGCAGTATTCACAAGTGTATTGACTTCTTCAACCAAGGCGAGTGCTGCGCCTTGGTTAAGCGTGATTATATCTTGCTGGTGATGGGTGATTTCCAGATGCCGCTGATGCAAGTCGAAGCCGTTATTTTCCCCCATTCCTAGCTCGCGCAGCCGAGTGAGCATTGGGATAACTTCAGGGTGCATGGGGAAACCTTCAAGAGCTGATAGATTGCGGTCAATGCTGCCTGATACAGACTCAAATCGCTCGCGCAGTGGTTCAATTAATGTTGAGTGGTCAGTATTGAAAGAGCTTTCTAGTATTTGAATTGCCGTGATGGCATCCGTATGCAATCCTGCCAGATTACGATAACGGGCAATTTCGGCATCAGAAAAATGTTGATCACGAGCGACAGGCCGAACTCCTATGGTTCTAAATCCTGTCATAGTGTAGAACAGTTGGTCATCAACAGTCGGGGCCATTATTTCGTCTATCTGAATGCGCAGCGCCTCCAACTCTGCTATCAACACTTCTTCTTGCTCATGGATCTCAAAAATCTCTGCCATTTCGCTTTCAATGGCAGAGATTCCGACCGTTAGTGTATCTACATAAGCGCGTATTCTTTCGGACAGTGTGCCATCGGCGCTTTCCATATGATGCATCATAAAGAGAATGTCTTCTTTGGCTGACTCCTCCTCATACGCAATTCCAAAGATGTTTGCGATCCGCGAGTTGCTGAGCGTCGATTCACCGGCTTGTGCGGTTCCGCTCAATATAACTGACAGATGTTCTTCAAGGCTTTCTCTAGCCCAGTTTATTTCCGCGGATATGGCAGCAAGTTCTTCGGGAGTTGCTGCTGCAGTTAAAAGAGGGGCTGCGTTTACTAGAGTACCGCTGTGTTGAGCGATACCGAAAGCGGCTACTACTTCCGGAACGCTTTCCTCGGTTACTTGGTTCTGGGCGCTGCCCACTCGAATGAAGGAAAACCAGCCGACTAAGCATGCCGCGACCGTAAGAGTTACTGCCGCACCGATTGATAAGTAGAGCTGTGTGGATATTCTATAACGACTTTCCAACAGTCGTTCGAAAGATTCAAAAACAGGATTAGAAGAGATAGGAAATCCCCCATCTTCTAGTTTTTGCGACTTAATGTTTGTGAATATTCCGTAACAACTTTCCAGCAGTCGTTTGAAAAATGCAAATATAGGATTAGAAAGAATGGGAAATCTCCTAGCCCTAGTTTTCTCGGCTTAATGTTTCCAGGGGATGATAATTTCCGTCATCGCCGATCACCGTCAGGAAAACCTTGTCCGACCCCTGATTATCGTCTCCGAAGCGCAAACTAAATCCGTCTATGTCAATGGTATCTGTGCTGTTTAAGATATTAAGGAAGCAAGCTCGGTCAACATCCTGTCCGCACTTTTTCAATCCTTCAATTGCCAGCCGTCCTGCCAAATATCCCTCTAGCGAGACGAAGCCCGGGGTTACATTTGGGTTGTAATCTGCAAGGGCATTTAAGTATGAGAGGATGACGGGGAGTGATTCGTCAGTCGGAAAAGGTACCACTTGTGTTACATATACGCCCACCCCGTTAGGGCCAAGCTCCCTGGCGAGTGCATTGCTCCCTACGAAGGAAACCGTCATAAATATGGGATCTACCCCGATATGTCTTGACCAAGATACTAACGTAGCTACTGGCTTGTATGCTCCTATCATTATCACTGCTTCCGGATCGCCTCGTTTCAGATCTAACAAAGCTTCCTTCACTGCCGTGGTGTTACGCGGATATAGTCCAATAGAGACAGGTTCCATCTCACGGCGATCAAGCGCCAATCGAACTCCGCGGTAGCCTGCGCGTCCATAGGAATCATCTTGATATAGAACTCCTATGCGGGTAATCTCCAAGTCTTCTGTTAACCGGGCTACTATTTCCTCGGTTTCCTGGTAGTACGAAGCGCGCAAATTTATGATGTTGTTCCAGTTACTCTCCCGTAAGAATTCCGCGCCTGTGAACGGAGCAATGAATGGAACTCCCGCTTCCGCAGCGATAGGTGTAGCGGAGCGCGCGGTTGGGGTGCCTACTTCTCCTATGATAGCAAAGACGTTCTCTTCTTCTACGAGCTGCAGTGTATTAATTGCTGCAGCTTCAGGTTCGTATGCATCGTCAAGGGAGAGCAGATGAAGCACTCTGCCGTGAACCCCGCCATTTCCGTTGGCTTCTTTGAACGCTGCTTCGATGCCGAAACGCATGTTGTTCCCTAATTCTTGTGCCGGACCGCTAAGAGCTGCGGATTGGCCAAATAGAACTCGTTCATCAGAAACCCCGTTTTTTTGACCGGATTGTGCAGTGCTTCTCGACGCCTGACCGGGCTGTGCGGTTGTGGGATCTGCGGATTGGTCTTCGGTTGAACTCGTCTGGGAACAGGCAAGCAATAGGGCGGCAAGCAGTACTAGGGAGGCGCAAAGTGTGCTAATTCCGAACTTGGCTGTCGGAGACCGGGAGTTCACTTATCCCTCCGCTTGACCATTTTCAGATGGTTTTTATCGTGCTCGCGTCTGTATTCAAGCTCATCCATCATGGTTTTTACCAAATGGATGCCTAGACCACCGATTGGCCTATCTTCGATAGACGCTTCTAAGTCCGGTGTAGGGGCATCGTGCAATGGGTTGAAAGGCGGGCCGCTATCGATAAGCTCAAGGGTAAGGGAACTATCTTCAGAGGTGATAATCATCTCAAATTCACTTCGTTCCCCGCCATAAGCATGATTGATGATATTAAGACCGAGTTCTTCAAGTACAAGGTTGGTCGTAAAGAGGAGGTCTGGCGGCCATTCCTCTTCCTGCCCAATAGCTTCAAGCGCATCATTGATGCGCTCTAGTGCGTCAGGCGCTGTCTCAATCTTCAAAGATACTTTTGCACTCAAGCGGAAGTCTCACTACGGCGGAGTGTTAAACAAGTAATATCATCGGATTGGTCGGCGCCATCTGCGAAAGCGTTCACAGCGTCGAAAATCATCTTCGTGGCCTCTTCTGAATCCTTTGGTGGAGAACCCACGAATACTTCACGTAATCGCTTGATACCAAATTGTTCGCCTTCTTTATTCATAGCTTCTGTAACACCGTCGGTGTAGAGGATAAGCGTTTCCCCTGGATTGAGAACTACTGTGTTTTGCTTGTATTTGTACCCGGGAATAATCCCCAGAGCGATACCGCCGGTTAGTGGAAGCAGTTCTGAACTGCCGTCATTATAAACTATTAAAGGAGCGTCATGCCCGCCACTGGCGTAGGTAAAATCACCGGTTTCCGTATTGTACACAGCATAGAGTACAGTTACGAACATTTGTGTTTCATTCTCGTCATGCAATAGGCTATTGACTTCTCCGAGAACTGAGCCCGGTTCAGGAGTGCTGATAGCAGCGCCTTTCATCCAGGTACGACTGGACATCATGAAAAGCGCGGCAGGAACGCCTTTGTCCGAGACATCCGCGATTGTGAGACCTATTTGTTCATTTTCCAGAGCTACCACGTCGAAGAAGTCCCCGCCTACATTACGCGCCGGTTCCATATTGGCGAACACCTGATAGGCATTTCCCTTTGGGAATTGGGTTGGGAGAATCGATTGCTGTATGCCGCTAGCTACATTCAGCTCGTTCTGCAGCGCGACCAGCTTGTCGCGGGATGCAAGCGCTTCTCGCCATTCTTCTAAGTGGCGCAGTGTTCTTTCAATGGTAACCCGCAGATCTCCGAAATCGAGGGGCTTCGTAACAAAGTCAAACGCGCCTCTATTCATAGCGGTGCGTATGTTCTTCATATCACCGTATGCTGATATGATTACGGATCGGATGTTGGGGTTAATCTCAGATATCTGCCCTAGGAGGGTAAGACCGTCCATCTGAGGCATATTGATGTCTGAGATTACCATGTCGATGTCCGGATCACGGTTCAGAACTTCAATAGCCTCAATGCCATTTTGTGCAAAGACGAACTCGTATTTATGTCTTCGGATGTCGCGGCGCATGCGTTGAAGTACAAGCGGTTCAACATCAGGTTCGTCATCGACCACCAGGATCTTATATGGTTCTGGATTCATACGCATTTCCCTCAGCATACACCTAACAGCACAGCGTTCATTTTGACTGACAATTTGCCGCGCACTCATATACCGCTGCTAGGATTATCAACAGACACGTCTTCGTTACAAGACTAATCCAATGATGAGTATATTCAGCTTGCAAGGGCTCCAAGCGCATCTGCGCGAGTACTGTGAACAGGAATTATCTTGTCAAAACCACTTATTTCGAAAACCTCGCGAATCTGCTCAGATAGTGAACAGACCGCAAACTTTGAATTTTGCCTTTGGAGCGCGCGAGCAGTCAAGAGCACTACTCTAAGACCCGCGCTGCTGATATATGACAGCTGCTCGCAATCAAGAATCACTACGCGATCGGTCTCGCTAATTGCGGCCTCTAACGCTTGCTGAAAATCACTAGCATTAGTTCCGTCAACGCGGTCTTCTGCCATTGCAACTAGGGTGTCGCCGTCTCTCTCTACAGTAACTCTCACAGGTATAGTCTCCTTGCGTTGCATATAAGCGAAAGTGTGAATCCGTTGTAAATATATTGAGTGTGATACATTTTACATCATGCAAACAAAATTGGAAAACTCTTTTAATCTCCGTGTTGCTTGCCAATGAGCGCATACAGGAGGTTCACCAGTATCCTGATAACCTGATGGATGGACTATCTCGTTTGATTCCCTATTTTAGCAGTGATTTGTTCTTTTGGGGCTGGAATTATTAAGAAAATCTATATGAATTGGGTGTGAGGGACAGATTGATATGAGCAGAACCCGGCCTTTGTACGGAATCTCCGATTCAGTGCGGTACGAAATTGGACTAATTCGCGCTTATATCGCTTATATCTATATCAATGATCAATGCCTCAGTATCTTATCAGACGAGTATTCAAAATAAGCATTGTTCAGGAGTTCATGCAACTCTCGGCAGTACGAGTTCATCTGCCCGAGCATAGTTCGTCGATTTCCCCCATCTTTCCACTCGTGTTGAAGCATGGATGTCAGGCGGCCTGCAAGTCCGTGGGCGGCATCACTGGCATGTGTGTCCGGCCCGTCCCCAATGGCGGCAATCACCTCCTCTGCCGTTCGCAGAGAGCGAAAGAGCGACCGCGGCAATAGTACGTCAGTGGCTAGTAAGTCTAACACTTTATCCGGCTCTATGGCTACGCTGTATTGTCGGTTGTACGCCTCAAAGGCATTATACATTCGGAGCAGGCTCGTCCAATCGGTATCTGAAGACTCTTCTCTCAGCGCATCCAGGTCTATTTGCGTCAAAAGGAGTGTGGACAGCAGTTGTGCGCTCTCGACTGCATGCCCCAGCTGCACGAATAGCCATCCTTCATCGCGGTACATGGTGGCTGCTGTTACTCCTGAGAAGGTATCTATTTCTCCTGTCATTTCTGTGTAGAAACTTTCCGGTGAAGTTCTCCATACATCCTGAATACTCATGCTTCGGACACGCAGGTATGCCAAATTTAGGCAAGACCACATCTCAGCACTAATGCACCGGCGCATTTGCCGGGCATTCTCGCGCCCTAGTGAGAAGCAGCTCCACACTGAATCGGGATTAGTCGGTTCAAAAGTGAAGTCGTCAGCCAGAATGTATGAATCTGCCAGCACATAATCATCACTGTCTAGGAGAATATTGTCGCCCGAGGGGGGATATCTTCCGACGCTGTTGTAAATGCGCTTCCAGCCGAAATCGATCTCGCTGATAGGTCGGTCAACCAGAGCCTCTGACTGTAATCTCAGCAAGCGGCAAAGATGCTGTGTCCGCTCTAAGTAGCGGCTCATCCAGTATAGGCCTTGTGCGCTTCGTGCGAGCATCCCGTTTATCTCTCTTCTCCATCGTCTTCTTCGGGCATAAGTACAAATTCAGGATACGACTCAATTCCAAGTTCGCCTGCGTCCTGCCCGATACGCTCAACGCTCGGGGATACACGGGCACTCAGCGCAATATCCAGAACTTTCCAGACTACCCAGGAGACTGCAAACACAAATACTCCAACGGATACCACGCCAATAAGCTGCGCAAGGAAATTGCCGCCACTTATACTGACCGCAAGCGTTCCCCAAATGCCTGCAAACAGGTGCGCAGGAATTGCGCCAACCACATCGTCCAGCTTGAGTATCTCCATCAGCTTAACTCCGGATACCAGTATGATGCCACCGATGGCGCCTATAATGATTGCCCAGTGATGGTCAACCAGATCCGGAGCGGCAGTAATTGAGACCAAGCCTGCGATAGCGCCGTTCAAGCCTGCGACTAGGTCCATTCGCCCAAGGATGGGTCGGGAAATAGCGAGCGCAGCCATGACACCGGCCGCCGCCGCAAGGTTGGTATTGACCATCACATTGCTCATCGCGACCACATCTGCCGCGCTGCCCAGAGCCAGCTGTGAACCCGCATTGAAGCCGAACCAGCCGAACCACAAGATGAACACACCCAGCGTTACTACGAGGATGTTGGATGGAGGCGTCGGCCTTACTGTGCCGTCTCTGCGGAACTTGCCAAGCCGGGGACCAACTACGAGTACGCCGGCAAGGGCTGCCCAGCCGCCGGTACTGTGGACTATAGTAGAGCCGGCGAAGTCTGAGAAACCCATCGAATCCAGCCATCCGCCTCCCCAAGTCCATGCGCCCACTACGGGATATATGAGAGCGGTCAGAAATAGCGTGAAGAGGAAGAATGGCCACATCTTGACACGTTCCGCCAATGTGCCGGAAACGATTGATGCGGCAGTGGCTACGAATACCATCTGGAAAAACCAGTCCGACATGGTGGAGTATCCGGCCTCCACTACCGCAGCCGTTGCTGTCGTATCACCCCCCAGCAGAGCGATTTCTTCGGCTGATGACTTGTAAAACAGACCGAATGAGCCTATGAAGCCTCCAATCGAGTCGCCGTACATAAGGTTGTAGCCGATTATAAAGTACGCCAGACCTGCGATTGAGTATATGCCAATGTTCTTCAGGCAGATGGTGGAGGCGTTCTTGGTGCGCACAGAGCCGGATTCCAGCATGGTGAAGCCTGCGCACATCCACATCACCAGCGCGCCCCATACAAGAAACGAGAAGGTATTGAAGACGAACATAGTCTCGTCGTCAACTCCCGCTGCGTGCGCAATCGTTGGCTTGAGTAACAAGAAAATAACGAAAATGCCTGCCATTGACGCCAGAACTGTGTACCGATGACGCATAAAGATGTTGGAGAGTGTCCACCTCATAAGTTGACAGTTCCTTTCTTTGATGTACTGAGCTGCTTGAAGTTTCTTTTCCGCAATTAAGTTATGCTGAACTAGATTGACAGTATTAATCCTCTGTAATCCATATATCTTTCCCACCACCGCCTTGGCTCGAATTTACCACTAGGCTGCCGCGTTTAAGGGCGACACGACAAAACGCGCCCGGTACGATACGGGTCTTCTGTCCGTGCAGCACGAATGGACGCAAATCAACATGCCGGGGTTCAAAGCCACCGTCTATGAAACAGGGAGAGCGTGACAGCGCCAGTGTGGGCTGGGATATGAAGTCTGCCGGGTTGGCTCTAATCTGCTTGGCGTACTCTTCGCGTTCTTTCACCGTGGCATGAATACCGACCAACATTCCGTATCCGCCCGATTCGCCTACGCGCTTGACAACTAGCTCTGAAAGGTTGTCAAGCGTGTACTCTAGGTCCTCTCGCCGGCGGCAGAGGTAAGTTTCAACATTAGCCAGAATCGGCTCTTCGCTCAGATAATAGCGAATCATGTCCGGCACATACGCATATACACTCTTGTCGTCAGCGACTCCTGTGCCCGGAGCGTTTACCAAGCTTACATTCCCTCTCTTGTAGGCGTCCATCAATCCGGGAACGCCTAACAGCGAGTCTGCTCTGAAAACAAGGGGATCGATGAAATCGTCGTCAACCCGTCGATATATGATGTCAACGCGCCGTAAGCCCTTCGTGGTGCGCATATATACGAAGCCGTTATCCACCACCAAGTCTTTTCCTTCCACAAGTTCTGCTCCGATTTCACCGGCTAGAAACATGTGCTCATAGAACGCGGAATTATACACTCCGGGAGTTAGCAAGACTATGGCAGGGTCGTCCGTCCGTCCGTTCGGAGCAAGCTCGCGCAGCGTTTCTAGCAGGGCGCTTCCGTAGTGTTCCACTTCCCGCACTCGCAAGCTGCGATAAAGACGGCGGAAACTCGCCTTGACTACTTTGCGGTTCGCTATCATATACGACACGCCGGACGGCACTCGCAAATTGTCTTCAAGCACCATAAATCCGTCGTTTGTGCGTACCAAGTCGGTGCCGCATATAGAGACCCATGTTCCGTACGGAGCCGAGAAGCCGCGCATCTGTGTGCGATACTGGGGGCAGCTTTCGATAACATCAGCCGGTATCACGCCGTCTCGGATAATTCGAGGCTGCCGCTGCCGGTCTTTGCGGTTTGACTGACCGTACACATCTTCCAGAAACAGATTCAACGCTTTTATGCGCTGTGTCAATCCGCTCTCTATATTATTCCAATCGGAGTAGGGTAATATACGAGGAACACAATCTACGGGAATTATCCGTTCTTCGGCTTCATCATCGCCATAGACTGTGAATGTGATGCCCTCATTAGAGAATGAACGGGTAACGCGCTCTTGGATGGATGCAAGAGCCTCAGCAGAAAGTTCGGTTAATGTCTGGTAAAGCTGTGTGCAGTGTTCGCGAGGCGAGCCGTCTGGGAGAAAGACTTCATCATAGATGGATTCATCTAAGTTGTAAGTGTTAAAATCCACCATAAGCGCTCACATTTCTACGCTTGACGATTGAGTATGCGGTCTGGAGCAGCCTAATTAACGCCGGAACACATTAAGAGAAGAGGCTGCTTTGGATGGGTTTGTACTTCTTCCATTTTTTCACGCGGGGCAAAATGCGAATTATAGTCCTGATTATTTGTTATATCAGTCAACATTTAGCCAGGAAAAACGCCGAAAGAGGGATACCAGCCCCATAGTATCATGCTATTATAATCTCTGTAAAATGCCCAAAGTTGGTGAGCTTTCACCTGTTACAGCATTGAAAATCGAATTTATTAGTGCATCAAGGAGGGGAGAAGTATCATGTTGAGATTCGCCGAGGAGATCACTCTGCTTCTGCTTAACGACGGTGATGGCAGATTTGTGCGCGTGCCTAAATGGTCCTTAGACTACGCAATCGCCGGTGGCGTACTGATGGACTTGGCGTTGGAAAACCGAATAGACACCGATATTGAGAAAATGATTCTGATTGATGACACTCCCACAGGCGATGCACTTCTTGATCCTACACTTGCAGACATAGCTTCGAGAAGGGAGCGCACCATCAGTTTCTGGCTGGAGCGTACTGCTGACAGAGCAGACGATATCCGCAATCAGACGCTCTCTCGTCTGATTGACCGGGGGATCCTGGAAGCCCAAGATGACCGGTTCATGTGGGTGTTTCGCTCCAGACGCTACCCGTTAATTGACGGTACAGCTGAACGTGAAGTGAAACTGCGCATTATGGGTGTCTTGTTCAGCGATGAGATTCCTTCGCCGCGAGATGTCGTTATCATCTGTCTGGCAGATGCTTGCAGAATCTTTAACGGACTATTTTCCAGGCGTGAGCTGGAAAATGTGTCCGAGCGAATCGAACAGGTTCGCAGACTTGACCTCATTGGACAAGCCTTATCTAAAGGTATTCAGGACATCGAAATGTCAATCGCTGCTTCGGTGCAGCCGCACGCCTATTAGTCCAAAATACTTGGATTGCCGCCCTCGCCCTCGGTAGGCTTGTTCTCCCGAACCGTTATTCCCGTCATCTATTAAGGGATTTCCCCAACGGATGGCGGGTTTTTGTCTTCTCTAATAATTATATGGTGAGCTGAATTGAAGTGCGCTGTGCACATATAACACTTCTGTGATGCGTGCATAGGTTGTAGCCCCGTTGAACCATTTATAGTATGAGCGCGTTCGATGAACTCACTTGTGGGTTGGCTTTGTACCTCATATATGTGTATATGATTACACTTGTGTCAATTCTACACATTGTCCCTTGACTGAATGTTGCCATTAGACTATGTTGCGTCTGGAGGTTTCCAACGATGGTCTTATGCATACAGCATGTGGATGACATCCATAACACCCGAAATCACCGATCAGTTGCAGCATCGATAACTGAGTATGACTTGCGGAGTATGACTTGCAGGAATTGAGCGACCAAATGCAAACGGGAGCGCTGGCAGACCTTCGTATCCTAGACTTTACGCATTACATCGTAGGTCCTTACGCGACCAAACTGCTGGCGGACTATGGCGCCGATGTGTTGAAAGTGGAGCGGCCGGACGGTGGAGACGGCGCACGACGCATTGGCCCCTTTCCCGGTGATGTGCCGCATCCGGAGAAAAGTGGCATGTTTCTGCATCTCAACACCAACAAGCGAAGCATTACGCTGAACTTAAAATCTCCGGATGGGCAGCGTATCGTAAAGCAGTTAGTCGAGAAGGTTGATGTAGTGGTGGAGAGCTTTCGCCCCGGTCAGATGGCGGCATTCGGACTCGATTATGACATTCTGCGTTCAGTCAACCCTCAGATTGTGATGACATCCATATCTAATTTTGGTCAGACAGGTCCGTATCGTGATTTCAAAGCCTCAGATATTATCATTTACGGAATGGGCGGCGAGATGTACTCTACGGGTCTTGAAGACAGAGAACCCCTGAAAATAGGCGAGAATGTTGTGTTTTATCAAGCGGGGGCAATTGCTGCTACTGCTACGATGGGCGCCGTTTTTGCCGATGGCAGCCAGCATGTGGATGTGTCCATTATGGAAACTCAGGTAGGATCCATAGATCGCAGGATGAGCATGCTGCTGGCATACCAGTACAACGGCGAGATCTCCGTACGCAGCTCCACGGCGACCGCCGGAGGCTACCCCAATGGTGTTTTCATCTGCCTAGACGGGTATGTGCAGATTTCAGGCGGGCGCAACTACTTCGAGCGAGTGGTCGCGATGATGGGTGCGCCTGATGTGTTGCTGGATGAGCGCTGGTACGCTCCGGAGGCTCAATACGACCCGGAACTTGAAGACGAGTTTAATACTTACTTCATACCTTGGTGCTTAGAGCGGACAAAGCACGAAATTTGGAGTTTGGCGCAGGAAGCGCGGGTGCTCAGCGCTCCTATCAATGCTACATCGGATCTGGTGAAAGATCCTAACTTCCAAAAAAGAGACGCTTTTGCAGAGTTTGACCACCCGATTGCGGGGAATCTGCTTTACCCGGGCAGACCCTTCATAATGAGTGAATCTCCTTGGAGCATTCGCCGTCCCGCGCCTTTGCTCGGTCAGCACACTGATGAAGTGCTGGGCGCGCTTGGGTACAAGGACACGGACATTGCAGCTCTGCGAGATCAGGGAGCCGTTTAGTGTACGGAGGCAGACAGAATGGTGAGATTGCCACTTGAAGGCATACGGATTCTGGATATGACCGTCGTATGGGCGGGTACTTACTGCGCGACACTGCTTGCTGATATGGGAGCAGAAGTAATACGCCTGGAATCCATAAAGCGCCTTCCCCCGATTACGCGGGGATATATGCCGTATCCTCCGAAAGAGGTTATAGAAGGTTTGCCCGCGTTCGTAGCCGGGATGCCCGGACGAGAGCCGGGTAGGCGCCCTTGGAATCGCTATCCGCTCTTCAACGCACACGGGCGCAACAAGTTAGGTATAACCGTTGATCTTACTCAGCCGTCCGGTATGGATATATTTAAGCGTTTAGTGGCAGTAAGCGATGCATTTGTGGAGAACAATGTTACGGAGACAATGGACAAGCTTGGCATATCTTACGAAATGATGCAGGAGGTTAACCCGCGCATCATCATGCTTCGGATGCCAGCTTATGGCAACAGCTGCGCATATCGCAACTATCGCTCGCTTGGTGTGCATATGGAGGGAGTAGTAGGGCATACGATAGTACGCGGATACGAGGATATGGACCAGTCGTCCAACACCAATGTGTTCGTGGCGGATGCTGCGGGCGGCGCTCAGGGCGTGTTTGCTATGCTTGCGGCGCTGCACTTCCGAAAACGCACCGGTAAGGGGCAGCTTATTGAACTGGCTCAAACTGAGAACATGATGTCATACACCGGTCGCTTCTTTATGGACTATGCGATGAATGAGCGAGATAGCAGCACGCTGGGTAATCGCCACACGAGTGCCGTTCAGGGCTGCTATCCTTGCGCCGGTGATGATAGATGGGTGAACATCACCCTGTTCGACGATGATGACTGGGCAGCGTTTTGCGGCGTAATTGGCAGCCCTGCTTGGACAAAAGATAAACGCTTTGAGACCCATTCCGGCCGCTATGAGAATCAGTCTGCGCTGGACGAACGCATTTCGGAGTGGACGCGTCTGCATGGGCACTATGAAGTGATGCACCTGCTTCAAATGGCAGGTGTTGCCGCCGGACCGGTAATGGATCAGCGCGACGCTTTCGCCGATCCGCACTTGCAAGAGCGAGGAATCTTCGAAGAGGTTTATCACGAGGATGTGGACGGATCGCACTTATATGTGGGCGCGCCCTACAAGATGTCGGGCATGCCTATTAAGATACGGAGCGGACCCGTGCAGCTAGGCGCCGATAATGAGTATATCTATAAGCAAGTGCTGGGAGTGAGCGACGAGGAGTATGCGGAGTTAGAGCGATTAGGACATATTGGAATGGATTTTCCTAAAGACGCCGACTAATTGCTATATGTTCACCGCGCGGAATATTCACTGCAGCATTGGAATGATGCCCTCGGCGCGCAGATTTTCAATATCCTCGAATTCATAGCCAAGTTCCAACAGCACGGCTTCTGTCTCTTCGCCAAAGGTTGGCGTACTGCCTAGAATTGGCGGTGTCTTGCTGAGACGGGGCGCGACTCCGGCATGAGTAACCCCCTGGAACTGATAAGTATCCTCTTCAACGATAAGTTGGCGCTTCCGTGGATAGTCGTCAGACAGGATGTGGTCGATGTCGTCGTTCCTTACAGCGTCGATGTCATAAGCCTGAAGTTTGGTCAGCCAATCACTTACATCACTCTGACGAAATACAGCGCCGAATTCTTCTGATAGTAGATTGTCATTCTGAATACGCAGTTCACTTGTGGAGAACTCTTCGCGTGCCGCCAAATGGGAGAATGCTTCTATTCTTACTATACTTTGCCAATCGGCATCGGCTATTGCCAGCCACCCGTCAGACGCTTCGTACAGTCCGTTAAGAGCGTTCATCCTGCGCGCGCTGATGCCCTCAACTTCGTCTCGATTATAATCTTCGTGCCCTATAAGATATGGCGATGAAAAAGTGGAACCTGTCTGGGCAAGTGATGTATGTACGAACTGCCCCTTACCTGTGCGACGCCTTTCCAGCAGAGCCAGGAGCACTGCATAGGCGCCCATTAGCCCTGTTCCGTAATCATTGAAGGTGTAGGGTGAGTGGATTGGCTTTTCGCCACGTCCGCCATTGCGAATCTGCACACCCGTAGCAGCCTGTGCATTTTGTTCGTAGCCGGGACGATTCGCCCATGCTCCATCCTGACCGAAGGCATTGATTGCGAGATACACGATGTCCGGGTTGCGTTCCCGAAGCTGTTCGTAGCCGATTCCCAGCCGTTCGGCAACTCCTTTCCGGAACCCGCCAAGCACAACATCCGCAGTATTCACTAATTCATAGAATACCTCGAGTCCGGCGGGCTTCGTGATGTCGAGGCAGATACTGCGCTTTCCTCTGCCGACATCGTGAAGCTGCCTGTCGGTTGGCGGTCGAAACCAGCTGTCTATTTTAATGACCTCTGCGCCATATTCCGCGAGCGTTCTGCCACAGGTAGGACCCGCAAGTATGATGCATAAGTCAATCACTCTAATTCCACTCAGCGGCATTTCCATTCCGATATACCTCATCTTAATTGCAGTGATGTTCAGTGAGCCAGGTTCAGGAGCGATATTCAACGGCAATCATACCTTATAGGGACATATTATTCAGCAATCTTGAAATTCTTGAAATTGAGGTGATTGGTTACTTTGAACTTTCTGCCGCATCATTAGCATTGTATAATTCAAACTGCCCCGCTACTAAAATCGCTCTATATGTCCCATCTATATGTCCCAACGGAAGACCTGCCGGCGCAACACTCCACTACACATTCGGCGTTCTCCGTGATAGCCTTAGCCTTGTGCCGCGTGAATATCACACGCGCAATCTCAAACGGAGGATACTTATAATGGACTTGGGTATTAACGGAAAAATAGCGCTAGTAACGGGCGGAAGCCGCGGGCTGGGTAAAGTCGCTGCGCTTTCACTCGCGCGAGAAGGTGTGAATGTGGCTATATGCGGCCGAACGCAATCGACCCTAGACGGAACAGTCGCAGAACTTCAAGCATTAGGCGTTCAATCACAGGGATTCGTCGCCGATGTCTCAGACGCTGATTCAATGTCCGCACTTTACCGAGAAGTCAGTAATCGACTAGGTCCGATAGATATACTGGTCAACAATGCAGGCGGCTCGCGCGCTCGCCAAGACATCGCCGATCTGCCCCTTGAGGACTTCAAGGCAGCCTTCGACCTCAACCTATTTGGCGGCTTTCAACTTATGCGTGAAGTCATCCCGCACATGCGCCAGCAAAAATGGGGCAGAATCATCAACATAGCATCGATTTACGGCAGAGAATACGGCGGCAACCTATCTTACATGGCTGCCAAAGCCGCACTCATCGGCGCAACCAAGCACGCCGCCTTGAGTCTTGTAACCGACGGAGTTCTCGTCAATAGCATTGCGCCTGGCTCCATATCCCATCCGGAAGGCTCCTGGGAACGATTTCAGAACGAAAACCCGCCGGAAGTCGTTGAGGACTTCATATCACGCAACCTGCCTATGGGCAGATTCGGCTGGCCGGAACCTGTCGGAGACCTCGTAGCGTTCCTCGCATCTGAGCGCGCTAACCTCATCACTGGGTCATGTATTGTGGTGGACGGCGGCCAGAGTTACTCTATGATATAAGTGATATAAGTGTAACCTGACAAAATACGCAAAACAGGGGCAGTCCGACAGAGCTGCCCCGTATTCATGCGTTGTTCCCACGACAAGCAAATCTACTGCTGCAATAAAAGTATAGGGTTAATGCAATAATCAGCGAGTATGAACAATACCCGATAACGAAATATTGCGCTATCTGATTTCACACGCTATCTTATTTACGGTAACTAACTACTTTTTGGATGGATTGCTATCTATGTCTTCTTCTTATATGAAGAACTTGAACATCCGACAAACCATTACGCAGTTCAAGTCATTTCTAACGCCGTGGGAAATGGCTGCGTATGGCACACTGCTGATTACGGCGGCGGTAATGCGCCTGTGGGACCTTGGCAGCCGAGCAGTACACCACGATGAAAGCCTTCATTCTTTCTACTCGTGGAAATTTGCTGACGGTCAAGGTTTCAAGCACGATCCCCTGATGCACGGACCGCTGCAGTTTGAAGCGAACGCAGCCATATTTTTTATATTTGGAGACAGCGACTACACTTCACGCCTGTTGTATGCCATTGCGGGGACCGCGCTCATAGCTTTGCCCATATTCTTTCGGGACAGACTTGGCAGGCTTGGCGCGCTGTTCACTTCGGTGATGCTTGCATTTTCGCCGGCGCTGCTGTACTTCAGTCGATTCGCGCGCAACGACATATTGATGGCAGTGTGGGCGTTAGGGCTGATTATTTGCATGTGGCGTTATATCGACGAAGGCAAGAACCGTTATATCTATGTAGCAGCAGCGCTGTTAGCCCTTGCATTTGCGAGCAAAGAGACTTCTTACCTCATAACCGCTCTGCTTGGGTTATTCCTGCTGATTTGGATTCTGTGTCTGGATATGCCCGGCATACTCGCGAAAGCAAATATACGCATAGGGGAAACTAAGACCATCACTGCAATAGGTCGTGTAGCATCTATATTCAGGGAGCGAATCACAAATGTGGCAGGACTACGCGGTCCTGCTGCGTTTCTGCTTGTGCTGATTACGCTGACTCTTCCGATGTGGTCTGCGGCTATAGGCATACTGCAGGACTCATCGCTGCTGAGCTGGTCAAACATGACTTTCGTTACGGATGACGGCGGCGGAAAGGTTGGCTCACCTGTGGGAGGCGCCATTCTTATCGCGTACTTGATAATGATTACGCTGCTGGGCGGGGCTATTGCCATAGGCTTTCTATGGAATCATAAGGTATGGATAATTGCAGCAGGCATCTTCTATGCCATTTGGGTGCTTTCTTATTCCACTTTCTTCACTAACTTTGATGGAATTGAATCTGGGATGTGGCGTGGACTAGGCTACTGGATCGCACAGCAGGATGTTGCTAGAGGCAACCAGCCTTGGTATTACTATTTCCTTGTTATGGTGCCGCTGTACGAGTTTCTACCGCTGGCATTGTCTGTTGCGGCAGCAGTGTATTACTGGGTGAAAAAGCGAACCGGCGCATTCGCGATATTCTTGTTGTACTGGTCCGGAATGACATTATTGCTGTTCACGATTGCCAGCGAAAAGATGCCCTGGCTGCTGGTGAACATAACACTCCCGCTCATTGTGCTAAGCGGCAAGTTCTTAGGCGATCTGTTCACCGGCTTCAATTGGCGCAGCCTCATTTCGTTTGAAGGTTTGATGCTCATAGTTGGAACACCTGGCTTAATGGTAGCCGTATATACACTTGCGCTTGCAGGCACCGGTGGGCAGGACACAGTGATGCCCATAGTGATTCTGTCAGGAATATCTGTGGCGGCGCTCGTGGCAGGCGGTGTGTATGTAGTGCGGCGCATAGGCGCTAAACAAGCTGCCACAATCGCTGCTGCGCCTGTGTCTGCCATACTGCTTCTGCTGACGGTGCAAGCTTCCGTTAGGGCGACATATCAAAACGGCGATGTCCCTGTGGAGCTGCTGGTTTATACACAGACATCGCCGGATATACATCAGCTCGCTGAACAATTCGCAGATGCAGACCATAGTGGGTACACCACTAACGGAGACGGCATAGAAATCGCAGTGGATGGCACGAGCGGCTTCACGTGGCCCTGGGCTTGGTATCTGCGTAACACCGACCGCTACCACACCAATTACAGCAGCCTGAGCTCATCATCTTACGAGAATCGTTCGCCCACTGCGTCGGCTTTGCTTGTGCATTCCAGTAACCAGCAGGATGTTGATGCTGCACTGCAAGGGCTATATTCGGAAGGCAAACGCATACCGCATCGCTGGTGGTTTCCGGAGCATACTTATCGAAATCTGACGCTCGGAAGGATCGCGAGCGGGCTAGTTGACCGGGAAGCATGGCGCAGCGTGATGGACTATTGGCTGTTCCGCGAAGGCGTGCGCCACAATATCGGCAGCGAGGATACCTATATCTATTTCGCGCCGGACTTTCCACAGGACTTCCAACCGATGTCATTGGAGAATTGATTAAATGTGCAGTACGGACTTCAGCGGGAGAAAAAGAGATGAAGACAACGCCGGTTGAGGCATGGGCGGATGTGCGCGACCTCCGAATGCGTTACCTCGACTGGGGTGGTAACGGCACGCCTGTGCTCGCGCTGCATGGTTTAGCATCATCCGCGCACTGGTATGACATCCTTGCGCCTTTACTGCGCGACCGCTATCGCATCATCGCGCCCGACCAGCGAGGACACGGACAGACTACGCAAGCCCCGCACGGATACGGCTGGCATTCGGTTGCGTCTGACGCGGTAAGTTTGCTGGACACGCTGGGCATCGAACGAGCGGTTGTGTTTGGGCACTCGTGGGGCGGAAATGTCGCCGTAGCTGCAGGCGCTCTCTTTCCTGATCGCGTGTCGGCGCTTGTGCTGATAGATGGAGGCTTCTTCAGTCCTCAGATGCTCCCCGGCGCCACGTGGGAAGCGTTTAGCCAGCGACTGTCGCCGCGAGATGTGTCAGGCACGCGAGCCGAATTCCTAGATCGTATTGGCAGTCAGCTTTCGGTATGCTGGAATGCCGAAGTAGAGCGTATTGTGCAGACTATGGTGTATGAGCGCGATGGGCAGATATATGACATACTGCGACCGGAAAACCAGGCGCAAGTCATACGCGCCATGTGGGATGACCCTGCGTCGGAGATGTGGGGGGAAATCCAATGTCCAACGCTAATTGTGCCTGCCGGACCTTCTCCTGATCGCGCCGACACCGATTTCGCACTGACGCGCCGCCGTATGGTCAACATGGCGGCAGAAGCCATCCCTGACAGCCGCGTACACTGGATTCCCGACACAATCCACGACATCGGCTACCACAAGCCGGTGGAGTTGGCGGGAGTAGTTATGGATTTTCTGGATAGCGAACTGGCAAACGAAGGATAGAAGAACCCCTCACCCTCTCACCACACCGGATTAAGCACTCTGCCCGTATCACGATACTCTCGAATAATACGCAGTGTCTCGTCTGCTATTGCTCGCTGTGCTTCCGATGTCTGACCGCCTATGTGGTGTGTGCCGATAACGCCATCCATTGAGAATAGTGGATTGTCGATAGCTCCACTTCCGGATGACGGTTCCCCCTCAAACACGTCCAGCCCAGCCCTGATGCTACGCTTGCTTACCGCCCAGGCAAGCGCATCTTCATCCACAATTTCTGCGCGAGATGTGTTAATGAAGATTGATCCTTCACGCATCGCTTCAAAGAATGAACGTGCGACGAGCGCCCTAGTGTCTTCATTCAGCGATACATGAATGCTCACCACATCCGCGGATCTTGCCACCTCTAGCGGTGAAGTTTTGCGCTCGATGCCATACGACGAGGCGTGCTGATCCGTTAGGGAACGGCTCCATCCAATAACCCGCATGCCGAAGGCATGAGCGCGCGGGATCATGGCGCGTCCTATACGCCCCACGCCCACAAGCCCTAATGTGCTGCCCGCAAGTCCACGCGCGCTGCTGTAAGAAGTTTTGCGCCATAAGCCACGCCTGAGGTCATCAGTGTTTGCTGCGATCTGGCGATCGAGTGCGATTATTAGCCCAAATGCGATCTCGCATACGGCGTTAGAGTTCTTACCTGGGCAGTTAGCAACATATATTCCCAGCGCCTTCGCCGCATCAACATCGATGGTATTGAAGCCTGCTCCGGCGCGTATCACAAGTCCGAGATGGCCTGCGATCAGCATCTCGTTAGTAACTCGCGTGCTTCTAACTACCAGAACCCTAGCGTTCGTATCCGCTATGGCGTGCGTCAGTGCATCTTCTCGCGCGTCCGGCGTGTAACTGACATCGATTCCGTCCGAGACAAGGCTCTTGCGTGCGTCTTCGGAAAAGCGATCCGCAATTAGCACACGCATTAGAATCCTGCCCGCTTGTCGCATACATAGATGAAGGGTTCATTGTTCAGAAAACGGCGCATATTCTCGCGGAATACCTGCCTCCTGCCCTCATACATCTCAGGCGTCAGTGCGGACGCATGGGGTGATAGTACGACGTTTTCCAGATCCCATAGCGGGCTTTCCTGCGGCAGCGGTTCTATTGCTGTAGCGTCTATACCTGCGCCTGCAAGCCGTCCGTTTATCAGCGCGTCCGCGAGGGCAGTTTCGTCCACAATACCGCCGCGCGATATGACTATCATGTAAGCCGAAGGCTTCATCAGCCCGATGCGGCGTTCATCTATCAGCCCGTGGGATTCAGCCGTCAGTGGAGCGGCGACTACGAACCAGTCCGAAATCTGCATAAGTTCGTCTAGCCGTTCTAATCCCCAGACCTCTTTTACTTGTGGTGGCGGCGTTACCGGATTAATATCAACTGCGTACACATCTATGTCGAAGCCGTAAGCGCGCCGAGCAATCGCTTTGCCGATGTCGCCCAGCGCCAAAATGCCCATAGTGCTGCCGGAAAGTTCGACGAAACTGTGCGAATACTTGTCAGTTGACCATATTCGCAGTCGCTGGTCTTCTGCCATTTGTCTGCCCCTGTGGGACAGAGACAACATCATCCATATCACATGGTCTGCCATCGGACTGGCATGCGGTCCTCGAGCGTTAGTGAGCACCACGTCGCTGTCGGCGAGTGCGGGCAGCTCTTCCATAATCTTGTCTATACCCGTGCCGGGACAGTGTATCCAGCGCAGGTGGGGCGCGGCTTCTATGACTTCTGCGCTGTCTGGCCAGCCGCATATTACATCCGCATCCGAGGCTTCCCGGAGCTGCTCATCCATGCCCATCGCCGTGATGAACTCCGCTTGCGGAAACTCCGATTGGAGCTGCTCTACGAAACCTTCGCCAAGATGGGCATTTGTTATTAGCACTTTCATATATGCCCTCCGTGTATCACGCGTTTGCCTCCATGCAATTTCTACGAAAAAGCCTCGCTCTGTTAAGCAGGCGAGGCTCGGGAGTATGAGTATAAACCGGAAAAGGATATGCCTTATGCGTCTGTGTGGCGCTTGTCGGGCGTAAATATAGAACCTTCAGGGAATTTGGGGTATTGGGATGCTTTGCGCCCAGCAGTCAACCTGCCGCCAAGTGCGCTTATCACTGCCACACTCGCAATCCCCACAGGGATGCCTTTAAGGAAACTCCTGCGAGAGAACCGCTTCTGCTCCTTATTTTCCATACTTTTCAAGTACCTCCCAATACAGTTGATAGCCTATGTTCGCAGGCTTCATTATACGCAAACGCATGCGCGTGAGGCAAGTATCTAGGTGTGTGGAAAATGGATTTCTCATTGGGTTATTGATTGCTTCGAAATGATAATGGCACTTTGCGGAGCAGGTTGCGCGGCGTGGTATAATCGTACCGTATATTTTCGCGTGTTTGCACTGTACGGATGCTGTACGTATATTGTCTAAAAGCCATGTTTCATTTGAGGAGGCGCTGCGGATATGAGTGAGAAGATAGTGGGAATTGCGATCCCGGCTCCGGATGTTCAATCGGTTATAGATTCGGTTGTGGAAGCGGAGAGTGTCGGAGTACGTGCAGCGTGGCTTACATCCGGCGGCAACGCAGGCGATGTGCTCACCGCCCTCGCGGTTGCGGCGGCTCGAACGGAAAGGATATTGCTTGGCACTTCCATAATGCAAACTTGGTCTCGGCATCCGATAACGGCTGCTCGGCAGGCGCAGACTATAGATGCGATTGCGCCGGGACGATTCAGGCTTGGCGTAGGACCGGGACATTTACAGGCAATGCAGCAAACTTTTGGTGCAGGGTTTGAGGCGCCCCTCGCCCATTTGACAGAGTATGTAAGGGTGCTGAAAGAGCTGCTAAATAAGGGCGAGGTTGATTTTCGAGGCGCGCATATTGTTGCGAACGCTTCCTTGCCTGCTCCCACGGATGTTGCCGTGATGGCTTCTGCGCTGCGCCCGCGCTCGTTCGAGATGTGCGGCGCGGAGGGTGTGGGCGCGATAAGTTGGGTGTGCCCGCATCCGTATGTGCGAGATACAGCGCTGCCGGCGCTTAGGTCCGGGTCTGAACGCGCGGGCTGTGATGTGCCGCCGCTCGTGGTGCACGCGCCTGTGTGCGTTACTGATGATGTTGCGGCGGCGCGACAAGGGGTGCGAGAGCAGCTGGGCTATTTTCCTTACACGCCTTTTTATGCGCGGATGTTTGCAGCTGCCGGATTTAAGGGCGCTGATGAGAGTGGCTGGACGGATGAGATGTTGGATTCGGTGCTGCTTGCGGGTGATGAGGCGGCGGTCGCAGGACAGATTCGCGAGATGTTTGATTGGGGAGCAGACGAGGTTTTGGCGAGCATTATTACTGTTGGCGATGCGGACGAATCTCGCATAAGGACGATGAGCTTGTTGGCTAGTGTCTAAGGAGATGGGAACTTGAGTGACAGCGTGAAGATTGATAAGGTTCGGTTCGCATCTGTGAAAGCGACGGAGATGACTACTTGGACTTTTGTCGAAGTGGTTGACCCTGATGGTCTGGTCGCAGTCGCAGAGATTACAGGTGCGCCTGAGGTAGTGCAGCTGACTTCGGAGTTTGCGGAGCGCTTGAAGGGGCGAGAGATTGCCAGTGAAATGGATGTGGAAGACCTTTTGCGCCTTTCTGTGTCTGATATGCAAGCAAGTATTGCAATGGCGACCGCAGTAAGCGGACTGCGGAGTTCGGTGAGCGATTTGATGGCTCAGCGGCGCGGAGTAACGCTGACGGAGGAACTTGGTGGAACGCCGCAGGAAAGCATCTTGCTCTATGCGAACATCAATCGGCATTTGCTGACACGGGACAGATCGCCTGCGTCGTTTGGCAGGGCGGCTGAGCTGGCTGTGTCCAGGGGATTCAAGATTGTGAAGTGCGCGCCGTTTGACGGGGTTGCGCCTCCCTCGACGCGGGAGGCGATATTGGATGTTGCCCGCGCCGGAATTGATCGGGTTGCGGCGGTGAGGTCTGCCGTGGGCGAGGATGTAACGGTTCTGGTGGACTGCCACAGTCGATTTGAGCGCCATACCGCGCCTCTGGTTGCTGAACAACTTGCACAGTCGAATATCGGGTGGTTTGAGGAGCCGTTGCAGCCGACGAAGGATGCAGCGGGTTTGGCTGAGGTGTCTAAAGAAGTTTCAATGACAGTCGCAGGTGGTGAATCTGGGTATGGGCGCGAGTTTTTCCGTAATTTAGTGGAGTGCGGCGCGGTAGATGTGGTAATGCCGGATGTGCAGTATTGCGGGGGCGTGGCAGAGGCACGGGCAGCGGGTCAGGCTGCTATGGATGCGGGCGGCAATGTGTCGCTGCATAGCCCGTCAGGACCTGTATCGCTGATTGGGGGCGGACACGCGACTGCGGCGATGCCGGGTGCGCTGCATTTAGAGCACGCTGTGTATGAGGCAGACTGGCGTGCAGAATTAGTGCTGCCGCACGAGCGGGTGGAAGATGGCAGATTGTGGATGCCAAACGGTCTGGGATTGGGAGCCACGCTGAATGAATCGGTCGTGTCGCGGTACGGGCAATTTTGGGATGTGTAGGACGATGACGATAGTGCGGGGGTGCAGTGTGGGGTATGTATCAGATGACTTTCTGGTTTGTCTTTGAATTGAAAGACGCGTTTAGCATTAGGTTTTGCCCTAGGAGCGTAACACAGAGCGCTGTTACGAAGATGGCAAGTCCTGGTATCAGGACTAGGGTAGGCACTCGTCGCAGATATGGCTGCGCTTCCGCCAGCATCGCTCCCCAGTCCGGAGTTGGGGGCTGCGCTCCTACGCCAAGGTAAGAAAGCCCAGCGATTGTAATCAGCATCTGCCCAAAGCGCAGGAAGCCCATAGCTAGTATGGGGCTCATTATGTTGGGTAGGATGTGCCGCCGTAAGATGAATATATTTGTTGAACCCAACGCAACGGCGGCATCCATGAATTCGCGTGTGTTCACTTCCAGGGTTACCGCTCTTGCCAGACGGGCGTAGGGGGTCCAGGCGAATATAGTTACGGCAAGAACTATGGTCAGGAAGCTTGGTTTGAGCAGAGATGCTATGACTAATGCGACGATAATTCCCGGAAAGACCAGTAAGACATCTACGACGCGCATAATGATTTCGTCAATTGCTCCGCCTATTTTCCCTGCGGAGGCTCCGATGATAGTGCCGAATATGCCGGAGATAAAGACAGAAACTAGAGTTATTGCAAGGGAAAAGCGACCGCCGTGGAGAAGCCGTGACAGCACATCTCTGCCTAGGTGGTCGGTGCCGAAAGGGTGGTCTGAGCTTGGAAGCGTGAGTCGATTCGAGAGAGCCTGGTCGTTGTGTTCGTAAGGAGTCAGTAGAGGCGCTAGAATGGAAGCCAAGACTATGAGCGCTAGTACTGACATCGGCACAAGAATCGCCAAGGACTGTCTTTGGGAAACTAATAACCGCGCCACCGGGATTGTCAGAGGCTTCCTGATAGATTCATTGAGAATAGACATGGTCGAGCGCTTTTTCGTAGGTGTTATTGGGTCAGATTCGAATTGCCGGGTTCAGAATCACATAGGCTATGTCGGTCAAAGTGTTTATGGTTACGGCGATGGCTACTATGGCTATCAGACTTCCCTGAACCAGGGGTATGTCGCTGGCGGTTACTGCATCGAACAGAACTCTGCCCAGTCCGGGGACTGAAAAGATGACCTCAACTATTAGCGCGCCGCCCATTAAGCCTGCGAGCCACATGCTTGCCAGGGTTACGACTGGGATTAGCGCGTTTCGCAATGCGTGACGGCGCAGCAGCAGCCTCTCGCTCATCCCCTTAGCTCTAGCCGTGCGGATATAGTCCATGGACAAGACTTCCAGCATTGAGGCGCGAGTAACCTGAGTGAAGAATGCTAAGGGGCTAACGGCGAGCGTTAGCGCAGGCAGTATGATGAAGAGTGGGCCGCGCCAGCCTGAGGATGGGAGTATGCCGAGATAAATGCCAAAGAGCAGAATTAGAGCGTGCGCCAGGAGATAAGATGGGACCGCGACGCCGAATTGGCTGCCTATTGTTGCAAGGTAATCCAGCAGACTTCCCGGGCGTCTGGCGACTATTATGCCAATCGGGATGGCAAGGCTGATTGAGAAGGTAAGGGTTATCGTGCCTAATATAGCAGATGTCTTCAACCCCTCCATTACCGTTTTACTTACCGGGGTGCGTCCTAAGTAGGACAGTCCCATATCTCCACGCGCTAGTCTCCCGACCCACGTCGCGTATTGGATAAAGAGTGGCCGGTCAAGCCCAAGATCGCGTTTGAGCCGTTCTACGGCTTCCGGCGGCGGCTGTCGATCTTGTACCTGTGCCTGAAGCGTAACCGTTGCAGGATCCATGCCTGTGAGCAGAGGCATAAGGAATATCAGGAGTGATACTGCCATCAATATAATTGGGAGAATGAGCAGTCGACGAATTATGACCTTGTACAAATTGTCTCCTGCACTTACGCTTTTTGGCGGGTGTTCTCAACCGGCACGGAATCTCCATATGAAGTAACCCGCAAGCTAACCGGATTTCTGCGTAAGGAGGGATTACGAGCCGGCTAACAGTCCCTAATCGAGAACACCCATGTTCATATATAGTAATTATTTCCTGTCTGCAGTTATCAGTTCACAACGTCGAGTTCCGGTGTCATGAAGTAGTACTCAAGCAGATGCGACTGCCAGTTTCGCACGCGTTCGTTGAAAGCGTACACCTGCTCGGTGTAATTAATGAATGGCGTTACTGCCTCTTCGTGAAGAATGGTCTGTATCTGGCGGTAGATCTCGTACCTTTCTTCTGGGTCGCTCATCGGGCGCGCTTGTGCGAGCAGTTCGTCAATCTCGGGGTTGCAGTAGTTGCTGTAGTTACTCACTCCGACTGCTTCGCAGGTGTAATCTGCCGCGAAGAATCCTTCGGGGTCATAAGCGTCTATCAGATGGCTTCTGGATACGAGGAACATTTCATAGTTTCCGGCGAAGACTTCCGGCGCGAGCGCTCCCCACTGAGCCAGCCTGACTTCGGTGTTGAATCCGGCGTCGTTCAGCATCTTCTGAATGACGACAGACATAGGCGGGAACTCGGCTCGGCTCGGATATGTCCATAGGGAGATGGTAAGCTCGCCCTCTTCATAGCCAGCTTCGTTCAGCAGAGTTTTGGAGCGTTCGGGGTCGAACTCGTACTCTTTCAGATCGGGATTGACCCATGCCTCGTCCGGCGCGAATGGTCCGATGGCGGGAGAGCCGACGCCTTCCAGCACGGCGTCAACGATAGCCTGCCGGTCTATGGCGTGCTGCACAGCCTTACGCACTTTGATATTGGAGAACGGCTCTTGGCCATTATTGACATTGAGTGTTACTGTTCGCGGCTGCTGCGATTTGCGGATGGTGAATTCGGAGTTTTCCGCAATGACGGGAATCTGTGAAATCGGGAGGTGGAACACGAAGTCAACTTCGCCCGTCTCCAGCATCGCGGATCGGACCGTTCCTTCGGGGACGAACAGGAACTGCGCTTCGTCAATGTTTATGTCGTTTCCCCAGTAGTTTTCGTTCCTCACGACGCTGAAGCTCTCGGCAGATATGTCGCTGTCGAGTATGAATGGGCCTGTGCCGGCTTGCATAGGACTTGGCGCCGCTTCATCTCTGTTATCGTATGCTGCAGATGCTAATACTCCTGTGGGCGGCGCTGCTAGACGGGTAGGGAGCAGTACGTCGGGGGATTCGCCGTGTATTGAAATTGTGTGTTCGTCAATCTTGTCAACGTGGGGGAATGTGTCTGCTGTGAAACCTCTGGGAGGGTTTGGCACACTGCCCAGATAACCCAAGGACTTTGCAACGGAGTCAGCCTCGAAATGGGTATTGTCCTGGAAGGTTACGCCTTCGCGCAGTGTGAACTCCCATGTGTGATCGTCGGCGCGCCGCCAGGATTCTGCGAGAAACGGCTTGACATGGCCGTCGAAATCAATTTTCACGAGTGTTTCTATAATGCCCGCGCCTATTAGCACGAAGGCGTCGTCGGTCTCGATGGCGCCGTTGCTGGAGGGGGCGAAGGGCTCTGCGACGGTTATGCGCTTGTGGGTCTGCATTTCGGCTGTGGGAGGCTGTGCAGCGGCGGCGGTGGCGGTTGGAAGCGGGGACGATGTCTCAACGGCTTGCGGAGTAGCGGGTTGGGTTGGGGTATTGACTGCGGGCTGTGGGGCTGGAGCGGCAGGTTCTGGAGTATTGCTACACGCCACCGCTGCCATCAAGAACAATGATAATATGGCGCAGATAACGATTAGATTAGATGTATTCCGAGATGTCATCAGTGTTGGTTCTCTCCTTCAATAATGATACTTAATATCAATTTAAGTTAAGCCTATCAAAAATCGGTTCAGTGCTCAGAGCGGTTCGCTTGTCATATATGTGGCTAATGTAACTTATGTGGCAATGTTGTTGCCGTTGGTAATTCAATTGTAATCCTGCACATTATTGATACTAACTATCAATAATGTGTGTTTCACATTATAATATCATCTTTGAATTGTTGCAAGAGATTATTTTGGAGCGTTCGCAGCGGGCGCTGATATTGCCGTGTGCGAGTTAACGAAAACACGGAGCATAATCTCGTTTTATATAGACATGCTCCGCGTGGATGTGGATAATGGGTTCGCTAACCTGCGTATATTGAGAATAGTGCTGCGCGTTGGTTTGAGGCGTTGTATTCAGAGGTAAGGGTTGAGTTATTTCTTCGCTAGTATATCGATGGCGAGTGCGAGCATGATTTTTGTGCCGCTTATTAGGCTGCTGATACCGATGGATTCGTCAGTGCCATGCGCGCGGCTGAGCATGGGATCATCGTCCGGGTGAGAGCCGTTGAAGCCGTAGGTTACCGTGCCGAGTGGACGCGTGAAGCGGGAGTCGGTGAAGCCGGTGCTGATGGCGGGAACCCACTGGATGTCGTTTCTCCCCAATGCCGTTGCAGTTGCGCTTTGAATGCTTCTGCCGAGTTTCGTCTCGAATGAGGACGAGTTGGGGACTGCCATGTAGTCTATCTCGTAGGTGGTGTTGGGGATGCCTTCTAGGATGGTGTCGAGCTGCTCTCGGAGGTACTCGTCGCTTTGGTGGGGCAGTGTGCGGACGTCGCAGGTGAGGCGAATGGACTCTGGAACACTGTTGGATTTGATTCCGCCGTTAATCATGGTGGGCGTGAGTGTCATGCGGGATAATGCGCGCATCATAGAGGCGAATCTTGGGTTATGCGGTTCGAGTTCTGCGATGATTTCGTCGACGTTTTCCGGAGACGGTTTGTGCTCGATTGCGAATACTGACAGATGGTCGAATAGAGATGTGGAGGTATCGCGTTCGGGTTCGTAGGCTTCAATACGCTGTAAGACGTGGTGGAGGGTGTACAGGGCGTTGGCGCCCTGCCAGGGGACGGACGCGTGTGCGCTAGTGCCTTTGATTTCAATTTCAACTTGGAGGCGGCCCTTCTCGCCTGTGCCGAGGAGATATGTTAGGCCGCTGGGGGAATCTATGGGAGTGCCGCCGCCTTCGTTGACGGCGAAGGGGGCGCGGATTTTTTCGGGGTAGTTGTCGGCGAGCCAGCCAAAGCCGTATCGTCCGCCATGTTCTTCATCGGCGCCTGATGCGAGAATGAGGCTGTCTTCTAGCTGTATGCCGTTGCGTTTCAGCAGGCGCATAGCATACATCTGCGCTGTTAGCAGACCTTTGCAGTCGGATGCGCCTCGTCCATAGATGCGGCCATCTGCAATGGTGGCGCTGAATGGTTCGAATCGCCATTTGTCTTCTTCTTCCACAGGTACGACGTCGGTGTGGGACATGAACATAAGACCTGCGTCGGAGTTGCTTCCTTCGATGCGTGCGATGATATTTCCACGGTTCGGAGCGGATTCTAGGATTTCGGAGGGGATGTTGTCTTCTGCGAGCCAGTTGCGGATGTATTCGCAGACAGGAGTCTCATCACCGGTGGGCATGAAGCCGGTGTTTACAGATGGGATTTGGACGAGAGCCTGTTCGAGTGCGATGATTTCCGAGCGCTGCTTGTCAACTTGGTCGAATAGTTCTTCGAGTGTAGGCATTTGGATTCCTCCGAGAAGTTTTTGGTTGGTTGGTATTGTTACAGTGATAGTAAGAATAGTTGCTGCTAACAAAATCGGAATCTATGCGGTTGAACCCATTTGATCAGCCGCACTACGATCAGACAGTTACAATGCTTGATAGTTTATCAGTGGCTTTCAGTTCGGAAGGATCTGTGCATTGGAGCTAGACTAGGTGTTGAATATGCTGGTTGCCATAAGGAGTGCAGCGATGCTCTTGGCATCCTGAATTTCCCCGAGCCGTATGAGTTGGTTTATGCGGGCCAGGGGGACTTTCTCGACTTGTATATCTTCGTCATCGTCCGGTTGGAGTTTGCGCGGGACTAGGTCTTTGGCGAGGTAGGCATACATGAATTCGGTGCAAAAGCCGGGTGATGACCAAAAGCCGCCAAGGATGCGGAGATTTCGGGAGATAAAGCCTATTTCTTCGGCTAGCTCGCGCTGGGCGCAGTCGTCGGGGTCTTCGCCCTCTTCGATAAGTCCTGCGGGTACTTCGAGTAGTGTTTGTTCTGCAGCGTATCGGTATTGACGCACGAGGTGGACATTGCCTTCGCTGTCTATGGGAACTATGACGACTGCATTGGCGTGGTCAACTACTTCGCGAACTGATTGTCTGCCGCTTCGTGTCATTAGGATGTTGTCAACGCGGACTTTGATGATTTTGCCGTCGTAGATTTCACGGGATGATAGCTGTTCTTCTGGCTGCATGCTGTGCTTGCCTTTCGAGATTTCGCTGTTTTGTACTGCTTGCGTGTTTTAAGCCGGAGCGTCCATACCCATCGTTCGTCTTGTGAGAGCGGCGTAGAATGCAGTGGAAGCGTTGCGGCGCAGGAAGCGGGTTGAGTAAGGACTTTTCCGTATGGACACGCGGTCTTCGCCATGCAGTAGGGTATCCGTGAAGCCGTCCACACTGAGTAAGGCTTCGTGATTATCGCTTGCTTGCAGGTCGAGTTTGGTGTAGTCAGGAAGTATTAGGCCGCTGCGCAAGCCTGTGTGTGCTGCGACGGGCTGGATAAGCATTGCTTTGGTTTCCGGATACATAATGGGTCCTCCGGCTGACAGAGCATAGCCCGTGCTGCCGGTAGCGGTGGATACGATAACTGCGTCGGCACGGTAGCTGGTGAAGATCACGCCGTCGATTGTGGCGATGATGTCGAGTAATCTTGCTGAACCGCCTCTGCCGACTACGACATCGTTTAGCGCCTGAAGTGTAAGGTATGGTTCTTGTTCGTTGTTGCGGGTTACGCTGACTTCAAGCATCATGCGTTCTTCGATGCGCGCGCCGCCGTTTAGATATTCGGGGAGCTGCTGGATAGCTTCGTGGACTTGCAGTTCTGCCATAAAGCCGATTCTTCCCATGTTGATGCCAACAAGAGGGATGTTATGTTCGGCGATGGTTCGAACTACCCGCAGGATCGTGCCGTCTCCGCCGGAGATTACGATGAGGCGTGTTTCGTTTAGCAGAGGACGTATAGTATCGAGTGCGGCAGCTGCGCTCATCCAGCAGTTCTTGCCTAAATCGAGTGAACGCATAAGTTCTTCGGTCATTTGCAAAGCTGTGGGGTGCTGTGCGTTGTACACGAAGCCGATTAGATTCGGTAAGGTCATTCTTGCTCAACCTAATATGAGTGAACAGGTGATTAACTTCGATGTGCCTTGATGGATGGGATGTACCTCTTTTCTGCCTGCTCTTATGTTAACTTTCGGAGGCGAAGAGGTGAAGGTATAAATTAGCGTCAATTATGAGAGCAGCACACCGGCGGCAGTTCGGGCAAGGTTGAGTAGGGGAGTGGGATAGACACCGAATATGAGTGTGGCGCCGAAGCCGAGTGCAACTGCGAGTTGCATGGGCAGTCCAAAGGCGACTCGCTCTTCTGATGTAGGTTCGGAGAGGAACATTGCTTTGACCACACGCAGGTAATAGTAAGCGGATATAACGCTGTTGACTACGCCCAGGATGACTAGCCATTCCAGATTTGCTTCTATTGCTGCGCCGAACAGGTACACCTTTGCCCAGAAGCCGACTGCGGGCGGGATACCGGTGAGTGAGATCATCGACAGAGTGAGGACTGCGGCTAGTATGGGTGTTCGGCGCGCCATGCCTGCGTAGTCGTCGATGTGATCGCTGTTTATTTTATTGGATATGGCGATGATTACGGAGAATGCGGCTAAGTTGGTTGCTGCGAAGCCGCCGAGATAGAAGAGAACGCCGGAGGGCGCTATGGCGGATTCGACCCCGGGTGCGCGGGTGGCGACTGCGGCAAGTCCGACGAGGATGTATCCTGCGTGAGCGATCGTGCTGTAGCCCATCATGCGCTTGATGTTGTTCTGGCGTATGGCTACGAGATTTCCGATCGTCATAGACAAAGCGCTGAGGACGGCGAAAGTAATGCTCCAGTCTAGGCTGATGATTTCTGCCGGGAAGGCGATGTAGAAAACACGAAGCATTACGGCGAAACCTGCCGCTTTGCTCGCCACGGACAGGAAGGCGGTTACCGGTGTGGGGGAGCCTTCGTACACATCGGGCGCCCACATTTGGAACGGAACGCTGGCGATTTTGAAGCCGAAGCCTGCAATCATTAGAACAATGCCGAACAGCAGGGCGTTATTTCCGAATGGGGAGTCTGCACTGAGGCTGATGTTTTCGACTTGCTGGGCTATGTGCGTGAGCGATGTGGCGCCGGTGAAACCGTACACTATGACCATGCCGTAGAGCAGGATTGCGGAGCTGATGGCGCTGAGTATCAGGAACTTCATTCCGGATTCGGTGGAGCGTGGATTTCGCATGAACGCCGCAAGTGCGGCGAGCGGAAGCGCAGTGAGTTCGAGTGATATGTATATGGTGATGAGTTCGGTTGTGGATGCGAGGAGCATCATGCCGCATGTGGCGAATAGGATAAGCGCGTAGTATTCTGCCTGAAAGCGGCTGAACTTTTTCACATAGTCGGTAGAGGAGAGGATGACTACGCCTGCGGCGGCGATAATAAGGAACTTGAAAAATAGGCTGAACTTGTCAACTACTAGGGTGTTGAACATGCCATAGATCTGCGTTGAGCCGCTGATTGACAGGTCGAACCAGAGCAGAAGGCTGAATATTAGAGGCGCGGCAAGTCCGAGCACTGCGAGAATGGGCAGTACGGTTTTGTTCCTGACGACCAGGTCCACCAGCACCAGTATGGCTGCAAGAGCAGCCAGGCTGAGTTCCGGCGCTAACAGGTATAGGTCATACAATGACATCCGGTTCTCCGTTGTTTTTCGATCTAGTTTTTATTTTAATTGAGTTAGTCGTTGATTTATCGCAGTCGGGCTTGTGCTGCCTGTTCTAGGGATTGGGCTATCGGTTCTATTCCACTGGCGAACACATCGGATATGAAGCTTGGATATACGCCCACCGCGATGATGGCGATTACGAGAAGCGCGATCGGGATATACTGAACGCCGGAGACATCGGTGATGTCGGAGAAGCGTTCTTTGATGGGCCCGAACATAACGCGCTGGATTGTCCAGAGGATGTAACCTGCGGCTAGGACTACGCCGAAAACGGCCAGCGCGGTGGGTATAGTCCATGCCTTGAATGTGCCGAGGAATATGAGCAGCTCAGCGACGAAGCCGCTGGTTCCGGGTAAGCCTAATGAGGCTAGGCCTGCGATGAGCAAAGCGACGGCAAGGAACGGCATGCGTTTTGCCAGCCCGCCTAAGTCCGGTATGTAGCGCGTGTGTGCCTTGTCATACACAAAGCCCACGAGTAGGAAAAGCAAGCCGGTGATTGTGCCGTGCGTGAACATTTGCAATGCGGCGCCCGTAAGTCCTAGCGGGGAGACTGCGCCGTTAACACCGACTACGGAGGAGATGCCAATCATGACAAAACCCATGTGGCTGATGCTACTGAATGCGATGAGGCGTTTGAGGTCGGTCTGTCGCATTACCACGATAGCGCCGTAGAGTACATTGATTACTCCTGCGGCTGCGAGCAGCCAAGCGACATCTGCGGTTACATCTGGGAACATGCTGACCGATACGCGGAGCATGCCGTAGCCTCCCATTTTTAGCAGTACGCCGGCGAGCATAACGCTGCCTGCCGTGGGCGCGTCTGTGTGTGCGTCGGGCAGCCATGTATGGAGTGGCCAGAGCGGGAGTTTGACGGCAAATCCGATGAATAGCAGTGTGAAGATGACACCTGCGGGCATCAGCAAGTTTGCGCTGCGGATGGCATCAGGAAGAACTGTCATGTCGAAGGTGCCGGTTGAGAAAAACAGGACTAGGATGCCGACGAGCATGAAAGCGCTGCCGAGTATGGTGAATATGAGGAACTTCATCGCCGAGTATTCGCGTTTGCTCTTAGGGTCGCTGCCCCAGATGGCGATGAGGAAGAACATCGGTATGAGTTCGAGTTCCCAGAAGAGGAAGAAGAGCAGGAAGTCCAAAGAGGTGAATACGCCCATAACGCCCGTTTGGAGGGCTAGCAGCCAGATGAAATACTCGCGGACGCGGTTTTGTATATGCCACGAGGCGAGTACGGCAACTAGACCTAACAGTCCGGTGAGGAGTACGAGTGGGGCGCTGAGTCCGTCGATGCCGAGTAGGTATTGTACGGCGAATCCGTCGTTGCCTAGTCCCGGTATCCAGTTGGAGAAGCGATCGATGAGCTGTATTCCGCCGACATCTTTGTTGTACATGGCGAATGCGACGGCTGCAAGGATGAAATCGATGACAGCTATCGCAGCAGCGAAAGCGCGCACGTGTGTGTAATTTCTCAGCAGGAGTGCGATTATGATCGCCCCTGCGATGGGTACGAAGACTACCGCACTTAGCAGACCTGTGAACTCCAAGCTATACCTCTGGTTGTGTTAATTATCCTAAGAATAGAAAGATTCCAAGTATGATGAGTATTCCGACGGATATGCCCATGCCATAGGCTTGGAGCTGTCCGGTTTGGATTTGTCGGATGGCGGTGCCGGCGTTGGCCCCGAGCCAGCCGCAGAAGTTTGCAATCTTATCCACAACGGACTTGTCCACCCAGTCGAGGGGATAAGCGATGTAATTGTAGAAGATTCGTTTGACTATGATGTCCTCATAGAGTTCGTCCATAAAATATTTGCGATACAGAAGTGTATGTATAGGACGGAACGCCCTGCCGAGGTCTTCGGGCAGTATGGCGCGCGCAATGTACATTATATATGCCAGCCCGATGCCGCAAAGAGCAACGACCGTTGAGGTGGCGGCGATTAGGATGCTGAAATCGACGGCATGGATTTGGATTGCCGGATTGTAATCGAGAAAGTGTGAGAGCCAGTGCGCAGGTATCAAGCCTAGATCGAAAATTGAATTGGCAAGGAAACCTGCTGCTACGGCTGGGATCGACAGGATTACTAGGGGGATGACCATGCTTTTGGGCGATTCCCCAAGATGTATTGGGTGATGTGCTTGCGCGTCCGGGTCTCTTTCTGCGCCGCCTTTGAAATTACCGTGGAAAGTCATGAATACGGCGCGGAACATATAGAATGCAGTCATGAAGGCGGCTATAAGCGCCATCGTAAAGACAACTGAACTGACTCCTCCTCCGCCAGATGCGTGGGTTAGGATTTCATCCTTGCTCCAGAAGCCGGCGAAGGGGATTATTCCGGCTAGGCTGAGGCTTCCGATGATGAATGTGGCGTAAGTCCATGGCATTGGTATGCGGAGTCCGCCCATGTAGCGCATGTCGAAAGTACCGGTAGCATGGTTGACGCTGCCGGAGCCTAGGAATAGAAGCGCTTTGAAAAAAGCATGCGTGAAGAGGTGGAAGATGGCAGCGCCGTAAGCGCCGATTCCTAGCGCGAGCATCATGTACCCGAGCTGGCTGACGGTGGAGTAGGCGAGGACACGCTTGATGTCATTCATCACCAGCCCCATAGATGCGGCGAATATGGCGGTGATGCCGCCGATGATGGCGACTGTGTTCATAGCTACTATGGATAGTTCGAAGACTGGGAAAAAGCGTGCGACGAGGAAGACGCCTGCAGCGACCATGGTTGCTGCGTGGATTAGCGCGCTAACGGGCGTGGGGCCCTCCATAGCATCCGGGAGCCATGTGTGAAGCGGGAACTGAGCAGATTTGCCCATTGCTCCTGCGAAGATGCCGAGCGCGACCCATTGTGCTGCGCCGACTGCGAGCAAGCCTAGTTCTATGCCGTGATATATGTCTGTAACGACAAATATGTTCAAGCCTGAGCTGGCGAATGCATCGGCATTGAAAAATAGGAAGAGGATTCCGAGTAAGAAGCCGAAGTCTGCGAAGCGGGTGATGATGAACGCCTTCTTGGCTGCGGCTGCGGCTGCCGGGCGGTCGAACCAGAAGCCTATCAGCAGATATGAACCTAGCCCAACGAGCTCCCAGAAGACGAACATCTGAATTAGGTTGTTGGCGAGCACCAGACCTAGCATGGCAGATGTGAACAGGGACATGTAGGCGAAGTATCGTGTATATCCAGGGTCGCCGTGCATGTAGCCGATTGAATAGATTTGCACCATTAGGCTGACGCCGGTTACAACCACGAGCATGATTGCTGTGAGGGGGTCCATAAGGATGCCTATGGCGAAATCGAATTCGCCCGCGCTAATCCAGGAGTGAACCGGGTATGCGAGTTCGCCGTGCGCTGCGACTGTGCTTGTGAGCGCCCAGATAGATAATAGGAATGATACGGCAACTGCGGTGATGGTGATATAGGCGGCGGATTGGGACTCGGAGCCTACAAACGGCCGGATGACGAGCGAGATTAGCGCGAAGGACGCGAGAGGCAGGAATAGGATTAACCAAGCTGCTGCTTCGGGCATTGTTTAGAGCTTCCTCAGTATTTCATCGGCGACGTGTTCGCGGCCCTTAGGTACTAGCACTCGGAAGGTGGAACGCTCACCCCAGGTCAGGATGTCGCCTTCCGGGAGGATTTTGGTAGGGAGGCCGTCGCCTTCCAGCACATCCTTCCACATTTGCGCGCTCATTAAGTTTGAGGCTTTTTTGTAATCGGTCCACATAGTTAAGCCTTTGTTACTGCTTTAGTTCGGCTGCGTCTGAGACGAAGATGCTGGCGCGCTGTCGGAATATGGAGAGTACGATTGCCAGTCCGAGAGCGACTTCGGCTGCGGCGACGGTGATGATGAAGATAGTGAATATCTGACCTGTGAGCAGGAACTGAACAGCCTGATCGGCTGCGGTTTGCGGGTTTTGGGCAATGGATACCGGTACGATGTAGCGGGACATGGCGACTGCGCTGATGTTAACTGCGTTGAACATCAGCTCGATGGACATTAGGACTGTGATGGCGTTGTTTTTGGTTATCGCGCCGTATAGTCCGATGGCGAAGATTATCGCCGCTACAATGAGAAAATTTTCCAGACTCAAGTGGTTTTTGACCTTTCGATGGTATTCGTGCGTTGTGGTAGTTTTAAGTCAGAGTTGTGCGAGGAATAAGTCTAGCGTTCACGGATTAATGCTAGGGCGCCTATGAGCGCTGCGAGCAGCACTACTGAAGCCACTTCGAATGCGAGGACGAAGTCGCGAAGGAGCAGGCGACCAATCCATGGAATAGTATTGGAGTAGATTTCATTTATACGGGTTGATGCCTCGGCTGTGATTGCGCCGCTCGCCATTGCTGATTCTAATGTGTTCCAATTGGTGCTGACTGCGATGTATATAGCTACTAGGGCGAACAGGGCTGAGAATATCGCCATCGGCAGTCGAAAGCGGTTGGAAGGGCTGCCTTCTTCGACGTCTTGTGTCATCAGGATGGCGAAAATCATGAGGACCGATATTGCGCCTACATAGACCAGCACCTGCACAACTGCTAGGAATTCGGCTCGGAGCAGGACGAACATTCCCGCCACACCGAGAAAGGATACTATCAGAAATAGTGCTGCTCTGAACAGGTCTTTCAGTAGAACTACCGCCAAAGCCGCGATGATGCTGGAGATGGCTATTGTCCAGAATACGATGTCTGCGAGCAGGCTTGCTTCCGTGCCCTGACCCAACATTAGCGTTCAGTCCACCTTTCTCCCTGCTGCTGCACGGTTGGTTTTTCGTGACGTCCGGCGTCTTCCCATTCGATGGTTTCTTCGGTGTGTGGATGGTACCCTTTGCTTTCCATTTGTGGACGGAACCATAGGCTAGGTCGTTTGGGGGATTCGTTCAGCATCTGTTTGTTGATTATGAGGTCGTGTCGCCTGTACTTGCCTTCTTCGAATCCACTGCCCATGTGGAGGGCGTCGTAGGGGCAGGCTTCTACGCAGAGTCCGCAGAACATGCATCTGCCGATGTCTATGTCGAATATATCTATGAAATACTTGTCGCCTTCAGGTATTTGCTCACCGCTGGGGTGGGTTACTATGCGGATGATACCGAGTGGGCAGTACTTGGCGCAGCTGGCACAGCCGGTGCAGCGCTGTTCGTACCAGCTGAACTCTTCGCCGCGAAATCGGCCGTGCTGTGGCATTCTGTCTGGAACACTCATCAGTCCGGCGAGCGCCTTGACGGCAGTGCCGGGTTCTTTTAATGCGAGTGAGAGAGCGCTTGTATTTCGCATTTTGGCTAAGCCGATGAGCCCGATTTTGCGGTCAGGATATTGGTGCACTGTGAACATTCTGCCGGGCGTTACTAGGTTTTTTAATGTTATGCCCAAGCCTTTGAGCAGTCCAGTTCCGTACATGGCTAGTCTGCCTCCGCGTACATGTTTGCAAGTGGTGAGGGTTGTGGAGTGGGGCGTTCCAGTCGTTTGCCGCCGAGTACGTTGACCATTAGGAAGATTGCCACAATGGTGATGACCCAGTTGACGGCTGCCATTGTCCACATTCCGCGCGTTGAAATGATACCATCGCTGTTCTGAAATAGCATCACTTCGATGGCTATGACGAATATATTTAGGATGGCTAGGGCGAACAAGCCTTTCCAAGCGAATCCCATAATTTGGTCGATGCGGAGTCTGGGCCAGGTTGCGCGCACCCACAGCAGTCCGAAAAGAACGATCAGAACTTTGAATACGAACCAAATTTGCCCCGGTATGGGATCGAACCCTCTCGTGCCTCCGAAAAACAGAACTACGGCTAGGATGCTGGTTACGAGAGGCGCCATGAATTCGGCAAGTTGGAATATGGCGAACTTCATGCCGCTGTACTCGGTGTGGTAGCCTGAGCCGAGTTCTGATTCCGCTTCGATTTGGTCGAATGGTGTGCGGCTCATCTCGGCGGATGCTGCTGCGAGGAAGACCAGGAATCCGAGTGGCTGGACAAGAAGGAAGGGAACTTTCTGCGCTTGTACGACATCATATAGAGACATTGAGTTTGCTATGAGCACGACGCCGATTATTGCGAGCGCCATGGGCACTTCATAGCTGCAGAGCATTGCGACGCCGCGCATTGAACCCAGCATTGCGTACTTGTTGCGGGAAGCCCATCCTGCGGCGAGAACGGCTACGGTGTTGAGTGAGGTTACACCTACGATGAAGAGAACACCGATGTTTAGCCTGCCAAGGAAGGTGTTCTCGCCGAAGGGTATGACGGCGAGGGTGAGGATTGTGGGCGCGAACAGGAGGACAGGCGCAATTGAGAAGACGATGCGGTCCGCGGATGCAGGTGTGGTGTCTTCCTTGACTATCAGTTTTATGACGTCTGCGAAGGGTTGGAGTAAGCCAAAAGGACCCCAGCGGTTGGGACCGAGCCTGGCTTGAAATCTGCCAATGGCGCGCCGTTCGAACCATACATACAGCGCAGTGGATAGCACTAATGTATTGATGACTATTAAGGCGAGCACTCCACAGGTGGCGGCATAGGCGAGCCAGCTTGGCAGAAACAGCGTGAATATGCTGTATATGCCGTGAAAGCTGAGGATGCCTGTTGCGGTGAAATCTACCATTTGTTCGCCTTTATCTGTCCACTTCGCCCAGCACGATGTCTATCGAGCCGAAGATGATGATGAGGTCGCTCATTTTCCATCCGATTAACATATCGCGCAGGGGCGTGATATTTATAAAGGATGGAGCGCGAACATGACAGCGGTAAGGGGCGATACCGCCGTCGCTTACGAGGTAAAAGCCGAGTTCGCCCTTGGGTGATTCTACCGCTGCGTAGCCGTCGCCTTCGGGAGGCCGGATGAAAAATGGGGCTTGCGTTCGTATTGGGCCTTGTGGAATGTCGCGAACGCATTGTTGGATGATGCGTATGCTTTCGCGCATTTCTTGGATGCGGACGATGTATCGGTCGAATGTGTCGCCTAGCGCGCCGATGGGAATGTCGAAGTCGAGCCTGTCGTAAATCTCGTATGGATCGGCTTTTCGGAGATCCCATTCGACGCCCGCGGCGCGGAGCATAGGGCCGCTTATAGAATAGTCGATGGCGTCTGTATCGTTTAGAACGCCGACTTCGCGGGTTCGAGTTAGGACGATTTCGTTGCCTGATATCAGGCGTTCCAGTTCGTCGATGTAGGTGGGCATATTGTTGGTAAAAGTATCGAGAGCCGTCCAGAAATCTGCTGGTGCGTCTTGGAAGACGCCTCCGGGCCTCATGTAACTGAGAGTGATGCGCGCGCCGCAGAGCATTTCGAACAGATCTAGGATGCGCTCCCGTTCTCGGAAGCAGTACATGAGCGGGGTGGCGAGCGCGCCTAAGTCGTTCAAAAGGAAGCCCGTTGCCATGAGATGGCTTGCGATGCGCTGTAATTCTGCGCTGATGACTCGGATGTATTGAGCGCGTTCGGGGACTTCTATGCCTGCGAGTTTTTCGACTGCGCGGACATAGGCAAGATTGTTAGACATACTGGCAATGTAGTCCATGCGGTCGGTGAGGGTTACGATTTGGACATAAGTGCGGCCCTCGGCGAGCTTTTCCGAGCCGCGGTGCAGGTAGCCGAGCACCGGCTCTACATCAACGATTACTTCGCCGTCGAAGGTTACGCGCAGCCTAAAGACCCCATGTGTGCTGGGGTGCTGTGGCCCAAGGTTTATGGTAACCGGCTCTGTCTTAAGGGTCATTGCTTTGTTGTCTTTCTATGGGTCTTGCCCAAGATAGTCTTTACGCAAAGGGTGTCCCGGGAAGCCTTCCCACAGGAGTATTCGCTTTAGATTTGGATGACCGTCGAATTTGATGCCGAACAGGTCCCAGATTTCGCGTTCTTGGAAATCTGCGCCACGCCAGATTCCGCTTACTGACGGCGCGCGCAGTTCATCCCTTCCGAAGCATTGCGCTTTCAGAACGATGCTTTGGTTGAGTGTGAGGGATGTTAGATGATATACAAGCTCGAAATACTCCACATAGTCAACTGCGGTGATTGAAGAAAGGAACGAGAATTCTAATCCCTGTGCTTCTTTCAGGAACTGTGCGACCTTCGCTATGGAGGTGAGTTCGATCCAAACATCACCATTGTGGTGGCGAACGGCGGCGCCAGGTAGTTCGGAATTGATGCGTTCTGCGATATCTGTGCCGGCAAGAATTTTGGTCATAGGTGGGCTAATCTCATTTCTTGCGTGCGATAGAGTAGCGCTTGATTTTTTCATGCAGCTGCATTATGCCGTACAGCAGTGCGTCGGGTCTTGGAGGGCAGCCGGGTACATATACATCGACCGGTATGATGTGATTGACGCCGGGCACAACGCTGTAGCTGCCGTAGTACGGTCCGCCGCTGGTGGCGCAGACACCCATGGAGATTACCCATTTAGGTTCTGCCATTTGCTCATACACACGCTGTATTGCGGGCGCCATCTTCCATGTTACGGTGCCGGCGATGATAATCAAATCCGCTTGGCGCGGCGATGGCCGGAATGCTTCCATGCCGAAGCGGGATATGTCGAAGCGGGACATGGCGCTTGCCATCATCTCGAAGGCGCAGCAGGCTAGTCCAAACGAAAGGGGCCAAACTGCGGACTTTCTGCCCCAGTTCACTAGGGCGTCAACTGATGTTATGGCTATGTTGCGCTCTAGGTCATCGGGTACTTCGATGACCGGCTCCGTCAACATAGACGTGTGAGTTGCCTTGATGTGGTTGATGACGCTGCCTTCGTCTCTGTCCACATCCCATGTCTGCTGGAACAGGGGTATCGTGAGGTCTGTGGTATCGTACGCTCTGTTATCGGACATACTAACTCCACTCAAGCGAGCCTTTGCGCCATGCGTACAGCCATCCGACGACGAGTATGGCGACGAAGATCAGCATTTCTAGCAGGATAAATACACCGAATTGCCTGCTCAGGTAGCCGTAGCTTGCTGCCCAGGGAAAGAGGAAAATAACCTCAACGTCGAATATGACGAACAGCAGCGCAAAGCCGTAGAACCTGAAGTTGAACTGGCTCCATCTGCCTGTGAGGGTTTCAAAGCCGCACTCGTAAATGCTTTCCTTGATGGCGCTGGGCATTTTAGGCCGTATATTAAAGAGCGACATTGCCCAGGACATGAGGAGCATGCCTGCTGGGACTGCTACCGCGATCGCGGCAAATATGGCAATGTAGCCGTATTGTCTGAAGTAATCGTCGAGCATTTTACGCCATACGGGGGTTCATCTTTCTCGCGCTGAATATAGCATAGCGCGGGAGTTTAATGCAAGGGAAATTTTTGTACGCGAGAGTTTGGAGAGTGTATCTTGGGCGCTGCTCCGAGATGTTCGCACTTTGAGGACATTCGCTTTACCCTGAACCGATTAGCGATGTACACTCTCCACTGAACCGAACACGTACTGAGAGTCGAGAAGCGAGGCAGACATGAAAATCACGGGCATCAAGACACATATATTCTCTTCCCAGCACCGCAACGCTAAGCGCAACTGGCTCATCCTGCGTCTTACTACTGACGAAGGAATCGACGGTATTGGCGAGGCTTCAATGCTGAGCTACGACCCGATGGTTGCGGCGCTCCTGCAAGAGTGGACGGACGCTTATTTGGTGGGCAAGGACCCGATGCACAACGAGCTTCACTGGACGCGTATGTATCAGGACAACCTAGGGCGCGGCGGACGTCTGTTCAGCACCGCGCTGTCCGGCATAGACATCGCGTTATGGGACTTGAAGGGAAAGGCGCTTGGCGTACCTGTGTATGAGCTGCTGGGCGGACCTTATGCAGATCGGATTCGTGTTTATGCTAACGGCTGGTACACCAACCCCGGCGCGCCTGAACAGAACGCGGAGGAAGCCAAGCGCGTAGTGGAGATGGGCTACACGGCGATGAAGTTCGATCCGTTCGGCCAGCACAACTATATGACAATATCCCCCGAAGAGGCTCAGATTGCGGAGGACAGGGTTGCCGCCGTGCGTGAGGCTGTCGGTCCTAACGTGGAGATTCTGATAGAAGTGCATGCCAAGTTCAATGTTTATACTGCGATACATCTGGGCAAGCGCCTTGAGCAGTATCGGCCGTTTTGGTTTGAGGAGCCTGTGTCGCAGGAAAACGTGTCGGAGATGAAGCAGGTGCGGGATAATGTGAATATCCCCATTGCCACCGGCGAGAGACTGTACACCAAGTTTCCTTTCTTCGAGCTGGTGAAGAACGAGGCAGTTGACATTTTGCAGCCGGATATGTGCAATGCGGGCGGTATCACAGAGCTGAAGAAGATTGGCGCTATAGCCGAACCGCAGCACATAATGATGGCGCCGCACAACACTAACGCGGCGGTTGGCACAGTCGCGAGCTTCCATTTGGACGCTGCCATGCCCAACTTCCTGATTCAGGAGTATCACGCTGAGTTCTACGAGCCGCACTACTTCGAAGTGTTCGACGGGCTGCCGCGGCAGAAAGACGGCTACGTGGAGCTGCCTAAGGGTCTGGGTCTGGGACTGACGTTCAACGAGGAAGTGGCAGACGCGCACCCGTACCTGCCGCTGGGACACAGCGAGCGGGGGATATAGGGGATTTGAATTGTGTATCATAGTCGGTGGCGACTGCTAAATGCGCCCAACTCTTATGAGTAGATTTTATTGGTGTTGGTACTTTTCGGGAAGAGTTGATTTATTTGTGATTTATTATGTGTCTTATAGGTAGAATCAAGTGCCCATTAAACTAACTGATTTGAACCGTCTTTCAGTGCGGTTCCCTAATATAGCTGCCGAGTGGCATCCTGAAAATAATGGTAAATGGACGCCTTATGATGTGTCGTACGGTAGCGGAGTAAAGCGTTGGTGGCTCTGTGATGAGGGTCATGAGTGGGAAGCCGCTCCCAATACTCGTACGCGGGGACACGGCTGTGGATACTGCTCGGGTTTATATTTGACTGATGATAATCGTCTTTCGATACAGCGTCCTGATATAGCTGCCGAGTGGCATCCTGAAAAGAATGGTAACCTCACGCCTAACAATGTGCCGAAAGGTACAGGTAAGCGCGTATGGTGGCTTTGCGGTGAGGGACATGAATGGGAAGCTACAGTCGATAGCCGCACAAACACATCACCCGGTCGCAGTAGGGGTTGTCCAGAATGTGCTAAGTCGCCAAAGAGATTTGTCAATGACGAGAACAGGTTATCAAAGAAGTTCCCACACTTAGTTGCTGAATGGCATCTAACTAAGAACGGTGAACTCACACCCGATCAGGTGTCATACGCCAGCATGACAGAGGTGTGGTGGATCTGTCCGGAAGAACACGAGTGGGAATCTCCAGTTTATTATCGAGGCTTTCATGGTTCAGGCTGCCGAAAATGCGCCCATGTGTCTGACGAGAACAGGCTATCTTTAAGGCATCCGGAACTGATTAGTGAGTGGCATCCAACGAAGAACGGTGGTTTGACCCCCTACGATATCTCGTATTCTTCGCACTATAAATACTGGTGGTCATGCGGTGCAGGTAAAGGACATGATGACTGGGAAACAAGTGTGAAGAATAGAACATTGGCTGGATCAGGTTGCCCTGCTTGCGCTGGAAAGACCGTTACTGATGAGAACAGGCTATCCTTGAATGCACCTGAGGTATCAGAGGAGTGGCATCCTACTAAAAATGGGGACCGTACAGCGGAAGACATTACAGTTAGCTCTAATGAAAAGGTCTGGTGGCAGTGCCCAAAAGGCAAAGACCATGAATGGGAAGCTGTAGTGCACAGCCGAACAAAACTTGAAGCTGGATGTCCTTATTGTGCTGGCCAGAAGGTTACTGATGAGAACAGGCTATCCTTGAATGCACCTGAGGTATCAGAGGAGTGGCATCCTACTAAAAATGGGGACCGTACAGCGGAAGACATTACAGTTAGCTCTAATGAAAAGGTCTGGTGGCAGTGTAAAAAAGGCCATGAGTGGGAAGCTGTAGTATATAGCCGAACTAAGAATGGAAATGGATGCCGGCAGTGTACGCTACCGCACAGATCAAGAATAGAAGTCTATCTGGCATGCGAGCTGTCGCTATTCTTTAACGATATCGATCCTGCAAACAGCCACAGAATCCCAACAGATAACCACAGGTATTCCGATGTGGATGTAATAATTCCATCTCATAAACTGATAATAGAATATGATGGATGGTACTGGCATCGTAAAAGACTGGATCAAGATATTGAGAAAACGCAAGCATTAAAAGATGCCGGCTGGAGAGTGTTGCGAATTAGAGAAGAACCGCTGGAATTGGTGCTTGATACTGATATGTACTGTCAGGTAACTCATCCGAAAGACATTAAGCGATTAGTCAATAATGTGCTCAATCACTTGACTGCAATATTTGACTTGGAGATTGCGGGCAGGGATGATTATCTGAAAAGCGATTCTCTTGCAAAAAGAGAACTTGCAGAAGAGATTATTGGTAGAGCTGGCACTCAAGAAGATGAAATCGAAATTCGGCAGTTGAATCTTTTTTGAAATCTGACTCAGTGATCACTTATTATAAAGTCTCGAGCTGTTAATCTGATTATGGATAAGGCACTAACACACCATGAAAATCCTTGGCATAGAAACTTCCTGCGACGAAACTGCTGCTGCGGTTATTGAGGACGGCAACTTTATACATTCTAATATTGTGGCGTCTCAGGCGACGCTGCACGCTCGGTATGGCGGCATTGTGCCGGAGATCGCTTCGCGGCAGCATATGCTTTCGGTCATACCGGTGATTCAGCAGGCGATTGACGAAGCGGACATTCAGGCGCACGAGCTGGACGGCGTGGCTGTTACGCATGGGCCCGGGCTTGCAGGCTCACTGCTCATCGGCGTGAACGCTGCGAAGGGGTTTGCGCTCTCTAATGAGCTGCCGTTCATAGGGCTTAATCACCTCGAGGGGCATATTTATGCTGCGTGGCTGGAGGACGTTGATCCGGAACAGTCTCCGGGGTTCCCTCTGATGTGTCTTATAGCTTCCGGCGGGCACACTGATTTGATACTGATGAAGGGACACGGCGACTACACCCTGATTGCACGCACTCGTGATGATGCGGCGGGAGAGGCGTTCGACAAGGCAGCGCGCGCTTTGGGGCTGGGATTTCCGGGCGGACCGGAGATTCAGCGTGTTGCAGAGAGCAGCATAGGGGGCGAGCCTCGCTTTCCGCGTCCGGTGGTGAAGAACTCGCTCGATTTCAGCTTCAGCGGATTAAAGACATCGGTTGCGCGCCGTGCCGAAGAGTACGGGATTTATCCGCCGTCGGACGACATGCCGCCGGATCCGCAGCAGGTTGCGAATGTCGCAGACGCCTTTCAGGAGGCGGTTGTTGACTGCATGGTGCAGCGCGCGGTGCAGGCTGTGGAGCATTATCGCGTGAACGGTATAGTGCTCGGCGGCGGCGTGGCTGCGAACAGCCACCTGCGCCAAGAGATGCACAAGCGAGCACCGGTTGAGGTGATTGTTCCCAGACCCGGCCTTTGCACCGATAACGGCGCGATGATGGGCGCGGCGGGCTTTTTTCACTTTCGGGATGGGGTACGCTCGCATTGGGATGTGGATGTCGTGCCGAATCTGCGGCTGGGCTGATTTCCGTTCGGGGTCAGAACAGGTTTGGCTGCTCCCAGCTGTTAGCGCGGTGAGAATGTTTTGGCGCGGGAGTATCTTAGGGAGATTCGCTCTTCTTTCAGCTCGAATAGCTTGGTGATGAGTGTATCGGCATTCGATAATTGCCCGTCGCCTTTTATCTCGACTTGAATCTCTGCGCTGCCCGATTTGAACAGGAGCAGATGCTCGCCTTGTAATGTCAGGCGGTCGATTATCAGATATACGCCCATCAGCGCGACGATTACGGCTGCTGCAATCGAGAATGTCTGATTCTCGATGATGCGCCAGAGCATCACCGATACTAGGAATGCCAACCCTGCCCAGATGTAAGCGCCGTAGCCTCTGGGCGGCTGCCGCGTCAATTCCACTATGCTTATGTCCTCGATTGCGGCGAAAGAGGTCTTCTGACTAGATTTCGCGCCGCTGATATGGATGACGCGCCTGTCCGTCAGCAGTACGATGTTTCTGTTGCTCTCTTTTGACTCGCCGTCTTTGTTGATTCCCAATGATTCGTGGACTTGCTCGTCGGGCATTAGGGTAACATCCCTTGCAGTATTGTGCGGCAAGGCGTTTGGGGTTGTCTTTGCCTGTAACATCTATGCTCCGTGTAAGAAGAGTGTATAGGTATGCTTGTTGTTCATTGGAATCGGTAAGCCTCTTAAGACACGCTGACTATCCGAGTCTCATTTCTCGCGTAGAGTAGAGTATGTAAATCTGAGTTAATTGTGCCGGTTAGCGTTTGTCGAAATGGGTGATGCCGTCTTTCATCACATATTTTACAGAGTTGCCTCGCTCCAGTATCGTGATGTCTTCCAAGGGGTTGCCGTCCACGAGAATAAGGTCGGCTCGTTTGCTCGCAGTGATACTGCCAATCTGCGCCTCCAAGCCTATGCCAACTGCCGCATCGCTTGTGGCGGCTACGATAGCCTGCATAGGCGTCAACCCTGCTTCTACGAGACAGGTTAGTTCGTGAGCGTTGTTGCCGTGTTCCCAGCCGCCTTCATCTGTGCCTGCGGTTACAGTAACACCGTACTCCAGCGCCATCTGCACGCTTCGGACATGGTGCTCGCGCAGCTCTTTTGCACGTGCTCTGCCGTGCGGAGTGCCTAGTGTGGCGTGGAATGTGTACACTCCGAAGGTCGGTGTGAAGCATATTCCCTTATCTGCCATCATTGTTAGCAGCGCCGGGTCTTCGTCTAGGTAAGAACCGTGTTCGATAGAGTCCACACCTACCTCAATTGCCATGCGCAAGCCTTCGCCGCCTAGCGCATGGCACATCACTCTCCGCCCGCGTTTCTTAGCTTCGTCCACCAGCGCTTCTAGTTCCGCTCTCTCGAAGAGTGCATCTCTAGGTCCCAGTCCTGCAGTTGAACTTGCGCCGCCCGTAGTTGCGGTTTTTATGACATCCGCGCCTGCGCCGACCATTTCGCGTACTTTGGTGCGCATAGCTTCGGGTCCGTTAGCCACTCCCCAGGGCAGCCCGGAGTCTTCACCTGCCGGGGGCTTGTAGCCGAGTGGACTTATTCTGTCAGCCATGCCGCCGGATGGTGTGATGAATCCCAGAGCGACTAACAGCCTAGGTCCGGGCACTAATCCTTCGTCCACCGCTATGCGAAATCCTGCGTCCAACCCACCGGCGTCTCGAACGGTCGTATATCCTGTTTCCAGCGTCTGATTCAGCACGGATGCTATTCTCAGATGGCGCGTGCTGCGCGGCTCGGTGATACCCCAGCGGCTCGCAATTTCGTAGCTGAATGATGCCAGATGGTCGTGGGTGTCGATAAGTCCCGGCATTAGCGTCATTCCTTGAGCGTCAATCACTTCTGCGCCATCGGGAACATGGGTGTCCTGAGCGCTGCCGGCCGATATGATAACACCGTCGTCTATCAGCACTGCGGCGTCTGTTTGGGCTGCGCTGCCGGTGCCGTCGATCATCGTTGCGCCCGTAATTACCTTCATGTCAGCCATGTCAGTCCTCCGTAGGCTTGTCTAGTCCGTTTTGAATACACGCTACCAGATTTGTGCTGTTTCTTATGTTGATGATACCACTTTGAGCGTACTGCTCACAGGCGAATTCGCGGTGTTATCGGAGTGTGCTTGCGCAGCAAGTATGGCGGAAGCATTTTGTAGTGATGTGTGGTTGAAGAGCGCTGACGACATAGGGGCGTAAGCTTTTTCAGAGATGACGATGTAAATGATTGGTTTCGCTATGTTTGGGATGATGGACGGGGCGGCTGTGAACGACGGCTTGACTTGTGGAATGATGAATCTTATTCTACATACCGCATTTGTCCGGAATGTCCGGTTGATATTCCTAACCGCGGAATCGGATTATTTGTGATTGTGTGTTGAGGCACACCGGTATTCTTTTCGGCTGCAGAAATCATCAAGGGTAGTTATCCTAGGACATAGTAAGAGCACTGCCAGGCTTGAGAATGCTGTTGCTTATTGATTTTCAATTGCGGTTATGTAGATTACGCCCGATTGTTTCATTGGCGAGTGTGCTGGAACGGGTATATTCTCCCCAAAGGGATGCTGTTTGAAATCTTTATCTAACTTAAAGAACTTCATCTGGGTTTTGCTGCCATTAACGGCAGTAATGTTGTATCCGTTTCTAAGTAATCATGTTGCTCATAGTTTGATACCCGCTTCCCAAATCGAGTTGAAAATTAAGCATGCGTCATACGAACTCGATAACACCGTTAAATTTCAGGGAAAGGTCATTTTTGCAAGTCGGGAGCGTACAGCGATAGAGAAAATCTATCTGAGAGTAAACGGCGCACAATCTTTCGATGCAGAGTTTCCACTACGCGACCAAGAGAAATTTGATATATCAGGAGTTCCGGGTGTAGTTGGCAGTCTAACCGGTACAGTAAACTTCGATGGTGTCAATCCTCTCCTAACCGGTGAGTATAAGAGCGGCTTGCATGGTGGGGCTATTTCACTTGATGCGCTTTGGATGCTTGACAGCGATCCTTCAGCTAGCGGATATTATGCCGCACAGCTCGCGGTTGAGTTCAGCGATATACCGGAGCCGCAGCACAGTAATATCGTGCGATTCTCTGTCAAACGTCCAACACCAACACCAACTCTTGTACCCACGCTTACGGCGACACCTACTGATACTCCAACCGGCACTCCCACTCGCACACCCCTACCGACGAAAACACCCAGTCCGACTAAAACTCCGACGCCTTCGCGCACTCCTACACCGACACTTGTGCCCACTTCAACGGAAACTGCGACGCCGATTTTGACTGCAACGCTCGCACCCATATCAACGGAAACTCCAGCGTCCACTGTAATTGTAACGCATACAGCAGTGCCGACACATACGCCTATCCCCACTTTAACCGAAGCATCTACACTCGCAGCATACGCCCCCACATTCACACCCACTACTATACCTACCGAGACGCCCACACCCACCAAGACGCCTGCATCTACACCGACAACGACAGTTGCCGTTGTTGCCGTTATTGTTCCTACGCAGACTTCAACCCCTACGATGACGGCTCATACCGCTGCGGTACTTGCCCTGCCGACTGCCTCGCGTACACCGACAACAATTCCGACACAGACTGTGCTGCCGACTTCTACGCCTGCGATTGCGGCAGTTCAGGCTATTCCTCCAACTCCACAGTTGGAGGATGTTTCCGAATTAGAGCCGGAACACCAACGGACCGTCAGCCCGATTGCTAGATATGAGAATGTCGAAGTCCTGCCTGCAGATCCGGAAAAGCCACTGGTACTTGTGATCGATGCCTATGCGATGTCCCCCAATGTTACTGGTTCAACGTCTGTACCGATGCCAGCCCTGAACGCCGATACCGAAGATACACTGGCAAAGAACTTGATACTGCCTTTATGGGGCAGGATATTGGCGGGGATAGCTGCCATTTTGGGATTGGCGACTGTAGTATCCATTGCCATAATTCGGCGCTAGTGTACAAGTTCAGTTGCGGGTAATGCATGTGTTTATGGTGTCAGCTTAGATGAGTGTGAAGTCTTTTTCACCATGATGATGATATTGATATTAGATGTAAAAGCACATCAGAATCTGCTCTGAAGACGGATGCATGCTCAGTTCGTGTCAGAGTCAGCCCATTGGAATAGAAGCTGCATTGTTTACATTGCTTATAATGTGCATATCTCTTGTAGGCGGTCAAAGTAGTCTGGGAATGTCTTCGACACGGTGTCAGGGTCGTTAATAGTGATGCTTGCATCGCCAAGCGCAGCCAGTGAGAAGCACATTGCTATGCGGTGGTCGTTGTAGGTGTCGATCACGGCGGGCTGTATCTTCTGCGGCGGCGTGATTTCGATGTAATCCTCTCCTTCGACCACGTTTGCGCCCACTTTGCGCAGTTCCGTTGCCATTGCGGAAAGACGGTCTGTCTCTTTGACTCTCCAATTATGCACGTTGCGGATAGTCGTCTTGCCGTCAGCGAACAGGGCTGTTACTGCGACTGTCATTGCAGCGTCCGGTATGTGATTTAGGTCGGCGTCGATACCCGTCAGATTCCCGCGTGAAATCTCAATCCAGTCCGGCCCGCTGGATACATTTGCGCCCATTCGCTGAAGCACCTCAGCGTGCGCGATGTCGCCCTGGATACTATCATCGCCGACACCGGTTACACGCACCGGCCCGCCTCCGATTGCCCCCGCCGAAAGGAAGTATGAAGCTGATGATGCGTCTCCCTCTACAAGTATTCTGCCGGGTGATTCGTAGTGCTGGCTGCCGGGCAGTCGGAACCACTCGTATCCGCTTCGCTCAACTTCTATTCCGAAGCGTCGCATTACATCGATGGTCATGTCGATGTAGGGCTTGGACACCAGATCGCCCTCAACTTCTATTGTCATAGGCGCAAGGGACATGGGCGCAGCCATCAGCATGCCTGTTAGGTACTGGCTGGATATGTTGCCGCGTATCTTGACAGTGCCGCCCGCAAGTCCATTCGCTGTAATGTCGAGCGGCGGACAGCCTTCTACACCTGTGTAATCAATCTGTGCGCCCACCTGTTTCAGCGCCTCAACCAGATCGCCTATGGGGCGTTCCAGCATGCGCGGCTCGCCGGTCAGGGTGTAGCGTCCTCTTCCGGCGCAGATTGCAGCGCACAGCGAGCGCATGGTAGTGCCTGAATTGCCTAGAAACAGCGTTGCCTCTCCATCCGGGAACGCACCACCCAATCCCGTAACCTCGCAGTATGCTTCATCTTGGTTGTTTCTTATGCCGGCGCCCAGAATGTGCAGCGCGTTTAGCATGTGGCTGGTGTCGTCACATTCCAGCAGGTTGTGAACTCGTGTAACCCCCTGAGCCAGTGCAGCAAGCAATAGGACTCGGTTGGACATGCTCTTGGATCCGGGCAGACGTATCTCGCCTTGCACGCTTTGGATTGGTTGTAAGGTGAGTTGTTTCATGTTATCCGCCTTTTGGACTATTCATTACTCGGCATATTGTCAAGTCAGCATTTCAATGTATCGCCAAACTTTTCCGAATCTGGCAGCCGCCATTTGCCATTCACTAAAATTATATCCGAAGGTGTGTATCTTTGCCGCGTTTGAGCAAGTATATATGAGGCGTGATGTAGCCGCGGCTATGAGGGATGCTTATCGGAATTGAATTATGTACGTGCCATAAAGGAACGTCATTGAGCGCGCTCATTAGTGCGCGTCTGCGAGTTGTGATGACGACAAGAGAGGTGTTTTCTGTTCCCACCCGTGCGGATTCTGCGAGCGCCGAGCAGTACAGTGATTCAATGCTTCCGCCGTTCTTCATTAGCATGCCGTAAGGCAGGTCGGCTGTGATTGTTTCAACTGATGAATCGGGCAGGGGCAGCCGCGCGGAATCGGCATACACGAGCGACGCCGAAGAGCGGTGTCCCGCGGCGCGCAGGTTTGCATCGGCGCATCGGAGCGCGGATGCGCTGATGTCCACACCAATTACGGAGGCTGCTTTGTTCATGCCCAGCCTCTCTATCATCAGCGTGCCGGAGCCGCAGCACAGATTTAGCATGCGTTCATTTGGACTTGTTCCCGCGAGTGATACCATCACGCTTGCGACTGTGGCGTTGAGCGCGCCGGGCATATCGCAGACACGCCACCTGCGCGCCGACAGTGGCATTGGGCTTGTGCGTATGAGTGTTTCCCATCCGTCTTCTTCGGATGCAGCTCGGCGTATGGTGATATGAAGATGGGCGGCGGAATCGGTTGGGTCGAGACCTGTAGCGTCTGATATTTCTTGCGTCAGGCGCGTGAACACTCTGGACCCTGCGCCTGCCGCCGCGATGCGGAATGTGCGAAAGTCGCTGTTATGGCGGACTTCTAGGACAGACTGAATTGAGGCGAGCAGACGCGTCAGGTGCTGGTGTCCTAATAGTGCGCGAGGTCGAGGAACGCTGAAATGTTCTACTTTGTGAACCGCAACAATCGTCCTGAGTTCGTCGAAGCGTCGAAGGCTGCCGTCGTATCGGAGTGTGATTCTTCCCTCTGCTGCACTGCCTTGAAATTGCGCTGCTTTGCCCAACTTCTGTCTAATCTCTCGACGGGCGTACTCTTCCAGTCCTATGACGGTCTCGACTTCGTATTGCTGCGAGGCGTCGGAAGAAGGCCTGATTTCGCGAGTGTTAGGGGTTATTCGCGGCTTCTGCCTGCGTCTTGTGCGACGTTGTGGCGCTTGTCTTCTCATCCGGCGTCCAGCCTTAAGACGAGATTAGTGAGAGCGTCTTCGCTTCCCACATTGCCCGGAAATATGATGCATGGCATGCCTGGGTAAAGAGTTTCTTCGCCAAGTATCCATACGGGGACTCCGGGCGCTGCCTGTCCGGGTGACCAAGCGCGCCGTACATTCAGGGCTTTTGTGGCGACAGCGTAAGATGTGGCGCCGCCTTTCACCAGTGTGCAGCGCGGCGTTACATCGATGTTTGCAACTATTTCGGCGAGCGCTTGGGACACTTGATGACCGATAGCGAGACTGTGATCAGAGCTGCGTCCCTCGACGAGAGTTCGGCTAGTGTACAGCAAAGTGTTAGTTCCTGCGCGAAGCGCCTCTTCGATTGAATGCGCAGCATGGCCTATCTCTTCGGAGTGTGTATCCTCAGACAGCAGCCGAGCGACGTTTACTTCTATGCCTATTGTATGGGTGTTTTCCAACAGATGATTTATCTGTCTTGTCGTGCGAGGAACATGCGACCCGATAACGATGAGTGTCGCACCATCTACGCGCATGTTCATTTCCGCAGGTGTCAGCAGTGCGCGCCCGGACTGCCCCAAGAGCGCCTTGATGAACGATGCTGCTGCTCGAAACAAGAAGCGTTTGCCGTTTGCCTCAGTTTGCAGCAAGCCTTGAACGAACACCTCCATATCCCTGTTGCTTACTCCGTTCACTACGCATACGCTGCCGCTGGGTATAGCTGTCAGGATGTCAGATACTCGCTGTGGACCGCGAAGCCGCAAATCTTCTATTGACACACTTACGACAGAATCCGCAGGCACCGTACCTTTGGTCTTCTCTTCAACCCAATGTCTCAGGTCAGATGAGGCGAAGGCGAAGGCAGGATCGCGGGCGAATTCCGTATCTCCGACGGGTATCAGCCACTCCCCGTCGGCAACATACTGTATTTCCTCGATTGTGTAGCGACCTCCCTCTATGAACAGAGGGGCGATAATCCATCCGTCCGGCTTGTGGGGCAGGGACGACTCTATTGCCTGCATATCTACAGGAAAGTGGCCGCGTAGTGTGGAGTCGAGACGGCTGACTACCGAGAAATCAACGCCTGCCAGTTGTGCCGCCTTGTACAGGTTGCGTGTGATGAACCTGTTAACTGCTTGTGCTTGGTCTGCGGGCATAGTACGGGCATTTGTTACTACAAAAAATGCCCGCCTTTCAGATGCGAGTTCGGCGCGCAGCGTCTCCACCGACCAGTCCATCAGCACGGCTATGTCGTGTACACTCTGAGTGCCCATCACATCGTCGTCTAGGATGACGATTTTTCTGCCGGACGCATCTAGGGCAGCGTCAATTTTCGGCAGCGGATTCTCGTGCCATTGCGGAGGCAGATTACGGAGTGCTTCTTGTAGGAGTATGCGCTGCGGTCGCATGTGCATGTGCATGTGCTTTGATGCAATCCCGGGCTAGCGTCCGACTGTGCGGCCCGGCAAGGCGCCGGTGTGCTCGCCGCCGTCAACGACAATTGTGCCGTTGACGATGACATACTCGATTCCTACCGGGAACTGTTTTGGCTGTGTTCGCGTTGCCGGCGCTCTCACATTTCGGGGATGGAACACGGTGATGTCTGCCTTCATGCCGTTGCGTAGTATGCCGCGGTCAGACAGTCCGAGCCTCTGTGCCGGAAAAGAGGTCATCTTGCGTATCGCTTCGGGCAGCGACATTTGATTCTCTTCTCGTACATACTCCGCTAGGATAACCGGGAAGCAGCCGTAAGTGCGCGGGCTGGGGAAGTCGCCTAGGAGCACGGCGTCGCTGCCGACCATAGAGAGCGGATGGCTGACGAATGTGGGTAGGGTGTTGCCATTTGCGCCGTCGGATACATAACAGGTTTGCAAATCTTCTTCTAGGAGAAGGTCGCATATTGCATCGACAGGATGCTGGTCGCGCATGGATGCAATAGCCTCTACGGATAAGCCTTCATATATGTGATTGTGCTGCCGCTTGAAGTAGGTCAGCCATACATTGTCCCAAGAAGGGCCGCGCGGCTCCATCTCCCGGCGCAGACGTTTGCGAGCATCCTCGGAAGCAAGCGCGTCTTTCAGGTTCGTAACTCCGCCGTTGTGCGCCCAGTCGGGTACCATTATCAGCAGGCGTGTGCTGCCGAAAACATAAGGGTAGCTGTCGAATGTTACATCTTGTCCCTCGCTTGCCGCGTCTTCCACAAGGTTTATCAAACCTTGCCCTCCGCCTGTGCTTGGAGCGCGCTGGTAGAAATGCGTGATGTGAACCGGGATGTGGCTGCGAACGCCAATTTCCAGAGCTTCGCGGAACGGGTCTAAGTAGCGATCTCCGAGCCGATAGCGCACATGAGTGTGGTAGAAGCCGCCCATGTCCGCGACAAGTTCGCTCAGTTCGACAAGTTCGTCCGTGTCTGCGTATCCTCCGGGCGGGTAATCCAGTCCCGTCGATAGCCCGACGGCGCCTTCTTCCATTGCCTCCCGTATAATCGCTTTCATATTCGTGATTTCAGCCGTACTTGCAGGTCTGTCGTCCCAGCCAACGGTGTTGATACGCACCGGAGAGTTGCCCAGGATATACGCGATGTTCACCGCTGTCTTCCTGTCAAACATTGCAAGATACTGCTCGACCGTTGACCATATCCCGGGCAGTGGAGGGTTGCCGTCAAGTCCGGAGTTGATGGCGACGAAATCCAGGAAGTCGTCATGGTCGTGGAAGGGTGCATAAGAGTTTCCGTCAACGCCTATTAGCTCGGTGGTGATGCCCTGCCGGACTTTAGGGTGGTGCTCCGGCTCCGATAGAATTACAAGCCCGGCATGAGAGTGCATATCTATGAACCCCGGCGATACGACATGATCCGAGGCGTCGATAGTCCGAGCAGCATCTACCCCACTCGTGCCCCCGCGAAAGATGCGCACCGTATCGCCTTCTACGCCAACTGCGCCGTAGAAACCCGGGTTGCCGGTTCCATCGATAATAAGTCCATTTGTGATGAGCAAATCTAGCATGGCTCCACCTCGTTGTAGGCAATCAGTTAAGGAATACCCAGCGCGGTCCGTGTCTGTCAAAGTTTGACACCCCGGTCAGGATTATACATAGGATACTGTATTATGCCGACAGGTGCATTCGTGTATATGAATACTGATTGCAATATCATATCATTCATAGGGTTTGGTTTGGTAATATCAACTATGTTCATAATGCATCGGTTATGCTGATACAATTATGTGCAGTTTGTCAGGCGAATGGGGCGAATGGATTGATTTGCAGTTCGCTGTACTGTGGCTGAACCCTTAAAAATGATTTTAACGGCGGGTGTGCTAACTTCGCCGTTATCAAATGCGTTTCAATAATCATAAGGTAACTTGCGAGGTCGGTAACGAATGCAGGATATAATGAACCAGATTGTGGATGTGAAGAATAGGATTGCAGAATTATTGGTGCGTCTTTGACCTGGCTACCGATGAAAAGCAAATATCTGAACTGGAAGAAGACGCGTCGGAGGCAGGGTTCTGGGATGTACCAGAGGTGGGGCAGAAGAAAATGCAGCTTCTGTCTGACTTGAAGGGTAAAGTCGATGCGTGGCGCACCCTAGAAGAGCAGGCAGAGTCGCTTGAAGAGCTGTCGTTGCTATCCATTGAAGAAGGCGATGACTCACTTCTGAATACACTTGTTCAAGAGCTTGCGCAGATTAGGAGCAGGCTCGGAGAGCTTGAGTTCGACTTGACTCTGTCAGGACCTTATGATGAACGCAGCGCTATAGTGGCTCTGCACGCGGGCGCGGGCGGAGTAGAATCGCAGGACTGGACGAGTATGCTGATGCGGATGTACCTGCGATGGGCGGAACAGCGCAACTTCAGTCGCGATGTGCTGGATGTGTCGGTAGGCGATGAAGCCGGCATTAAGAGCGCCGTAATTCAGGTCTCGGGCAGGTTCGCGTATGGGTATCTTCGGGCGGAGCGCGGTGTGCATCGTCTTGTGCGGCTTTCCCCTTTCGACTCCGACCATGCGCGGCATACATCTTTTGCGCTGATGGAGGTGCTTCCCGAGGTGGAAGAAGGTGTTGATGTAACTATCGGTCCGGATGACCTCAGGATTGATGTCTTTCGAGCAGGTGGACATGGCGGCCAGAATGTGCAGAAGAACTCTACCGCTGTGCGAATAACGCATCTGCCAACAGGTATTCGTGTAAGCTGCCAGAATGAGCGTTCACAGCACCAAAACCGCGAGATTGCTATGCGAATCCTAATGTCTCGCCTTGTTGAGCGTGAGATGGCTGAGAAGGCGCGCGAGATAGCGCGACTTAAAGGGGAGCATGTATCCCCCGAGTGGGGCAACCAGATTCGCAGTTATGTGCTTCATCCATACAAGATGGTGAAGGATCATCGCACCGGTTATGATACGTCGGACGTCGATGCAGTGCTCGACGGCGAATTAGATGAGTTCATTAAGGCGTGGCTGATGACAAAAATCGGAAACGACGAAAACTCATCTTAATAAATGAGCACCAATCAATATAATGCTCATAAGCGAAAATATCTATATACAGAATACAGAGGTTTGAGATGAGAAATCTGATGAGGAACCTGTTTGTCGTACCAGTATTACTGATAGTGGTATTCGCCCTGGCTTGCGGTGCGGGCACAAGCGATGTACAAGAGGAGTCGCCGCCGCCAACCGCAGTACCTCAAAATGAGTCCGCTGCTGCAGCGGCAACTACTGCCCCTCAACAGCAGGAAACGCCTAGGGCTCAAACCGCGCCGCCGCCAACAGCTGAGCCTGCGATGGAAAGGGACAAACCCGTCGGTGGCGTTATGCGGAGGCTTTTCAGCGATCCGCCCACACTCGACCCGCATAAGACGTCTGACACCACTTCGGCGTTCATCATCGGTGAGCTTTTCACAGGGCTTGTCGCTCTAAGTACGGACTTGCAGATTGTACCCGACATCGCCGAAAGATGGGAGATAAGCGATGATGGCAAGGTATATACCTTCCACTTACTCCCGGACGCCAAATTCGCAGACGGCAAGCCCGTTACCGCGCAGGATTTCGTATATTCTCTCAACCGCGCCGCGAACCCTGAATTAGCGTCTCCTGTAGCAAGGACGTACCTGAGTGATATTGTCGGTGTAACCGAAGTGTTGGATGGCGAAGCATCCGAGATAAGTGGTGTCAATGCCATCGACGAGCACACCTTGGAAATTACCATAGACCAACCTAAGGCGTATTTCTTAGCCAAACTCACATATCCGACGGCATTCGTGGTTGACAAGGCTAATGTTGAGGCGGGGGGCGATACTTGGACTGATAGTCCCAACTCTACCGGTCCTTTCAAACTGAAGGAGTATAAGATTGGCGAGCACATCATATTAGAGCGCAACGACAACTTCTATCGCGAGCCGGCGTACCTTGATCAAGCAGTTTTCAACCTCGCAGGTGGCCAGGCAATGGCGCTCTATGAGAATGACGAGATAGACATTACCGGAGTGAGCATATTCGATCTGGAGCGTCTGAAGGACCCAAACGAGCCGTTGTCCAAAGACCTTAAAATTGCTCCCCCGGGCTTCAGTGTTTCGTACATTGGGTTTAATATCAATGAGCCGCCGTTCGACGATATGCATTTCAGGCGCGCGCTAAATCTTGCCATAGACAAGGAGCTCATCGCTACGGAAGTGCTTGCAGGATTGACAGTGCCGGCGTATGGTATTTTGCCGCCCGGTTTCCCCGGATACACCGAAAACTTAGAGGGGCTTACTTTTGACGAGGAAGCCGCAAAAGCTGAACTGGCTATGTCTAAATATGCTGATCCGGCGAACCGTCCGCGCATAGTTCTCTCTGTATCAGGCACAGGCGGCGACATCGGCATAGACATGCAGGTGATACTTGAGATGTGGGAGAAAACGCTAGGTGTGGAGGTGGAGATACAGCAGGTAGAGTGGGCGACATATCTGCAGGACCTGAACCGCCGCAAGTTTCAGATATTCGCGCTTGGCTGGCAGGCAGACTACCCTGACCCGCAAGACTTCCTGGACATTCTATTCCACAGCGAGAGCGAGACTAATCATGGCGCGTATTCCAATTCCGATGTCGATGCCCTGCTGGAGGAGGCGCGTGTGGAGCAAGACCCCAATACTCGCATAAGCCTTTATAATCAGGCGGAGCAGATGATTATCGACGATGCCGCGTGGGTCCCGCTGTGGTACGATAGCGAGCGCAATCTGCTGCTCAAGCCGCATGTAAAAGATTACCGACTTGTGCCTATGACCATCCCTAAGCTGCGGTATGTCTATTTCGACTACGACAACTAAAACCGACACTGCGTCATAGTAATCTGTACACATAGACATAGCAATAAGGTAAATAGGATGGGCATCCCCATCCTATTTATCTATGCTTTATACTTCCTGACTATAAAGGTTAATACGATAACAGAAGGAGAAAAGATGCGACTTATACTAGCCGGGTGCGAATACAGCGGCACCAGCACATTGGCATTCGCCATAGATGACTGGATGGAAAAGAACATCGGAACTCGGTTTCCGCTAATTCACGATCACTGGAAACTACCGCATACATCCGGCCATCCTCAGCCGGATATGACCGAAGAAGAACGGCAGCAGGTGCTTGCACTCAGCCCGGTGCTCAAAGAAATGACGCAGCGGCACAGCCTCTATTATCACATTCAAGCGAACTCGTGGAACGGGCCCGACTGGCTGGCTATTGGGCTGCACATAGATGATGCTGTGTACAGTCCTATGTACTTCGGCTATGGCGCCGATGACCAGGAGCACGACCGCAAGACGGTGTCCCGACAAGTGGAAGGCTCAATTATGCGGTTTGCACCCGATATGGTGCTTGTGCATGTGAAGGCGTCCGCAGAGGTCATAGCACAGCGTTTGGAGGTAGAACCTCGCGAACACAGCCCATTGCGCGTGGAGGATATTCCGGAAGTGTTGATGAGATACGAAGAAGCAGTCGCCAACTCTACACTGCGGCACAAGATTACACTGGACACGGGCGATGCTACAGTCGAGGAGACAATTGCGGAGTTCACCCGCAAGATAGAACCGCACCTGAGTGAATCTGACCGATCGCGCATACTACTGCATCGCAACTGGTAGATGCGCAGATAACTCCGTGCGTCTGTTAATTCAGCGTAGATATTATAATAAACATTATAAATATGTCGCGTTGCATAATCGTGTATTGCGCGATATGCTTGTTCTGCCGGACTGGCTTATTAGTAGCGAAGTCGGCAATCGATATGCGATCTGACCGATCGGCGAAGGTTTTCCGAATATGTGGGTTTATATAGCGAGACGTCTGCTTTGGCTGCCGGTGCTGCTAGTGGCAACCAGCCTAGTTACCTTCACGCTTGTGCGCTTTGGACCGGGAGATCCTGCTGAGGTGATTTTAGGTATGCGCTATGAGGAGGAATCGGCGCAGCAGATTCGCCGCCAGCTAGGACTGGACAGACCGTTCGGAGTTCAGTACGCGACATATATGTGGGGCGTAGTACGCGGCGATTTCGGCGAAAGCTACCGTTATCGTGGGCGCGCGGTTTCTGAGCTCCTTTTCCCAAAGATGTGGGTGTCCTTTCAAGTTAATGCAGCCGCAATGATTGTGAGTTTGAGCATAGGACTTCCGCTCGGGTTTTACATCGCTCATAGACAAGGCACTTGGCAAGACCCAACTGTTGTTACTATTGCCCTAATCCTGATGTCCATACCCATCATGATTAGCATCCCGTTCACTCTTTGGGGGCTGTGTCTTAAGCTGAAAGTTGTGCCTTGCTCCGGATGGGGAGGATTCTGGGACCTCCGTATTATTACGCCTGCTCTTACGCTTGGCATCCCCGGAGTCGCGGGATTGGCGCGCTTCATGCGTGCGAGTACGCTGGATGTGCTGGGGCAGGACTTCATCCGCACGGCAAAAGCCAAGGGGCTTTCAAATGTAGTGGTGGATGTGCGGCATGTGCTGAAGAATGCCATGATACCTATTGTTACTCTTCTTTCCTTCTCATTGGCAGGAATGTTCGCCACTAGCTTCATCGTAGAGTACATACTTGGTGTTCCCGGAGTGGGGCATTTCACCATCGACTCTGTATTCAACCGAGACTACCCTGTGATAATGGCGATGGGCATCATTGGGTCGTCGGCATTTGTGCTTGCGAATTTGCTGGCAGATGTAGCCTATGCATTCATAGATCCTAGAATACGGTATCAGTAAAACGGGTTTAATCAGCGTCGGCATATCCTCCGGTATAAGCTGGAAAGTTACCAAGCTGGACAATATCAGCGAACCGATAGGTTATTAAGGGAAATAATATCTATGGCGTTGACGGAAGTCGCGGAAGCCGCAGAAGCGAGAGAAAAGAGCAAAGGGCATCTTGCTCGCGCCATGGAACGCCTCGTGCGCAAGAAGCTTGCGGTAGTCTGCATGGTTGTTCTTGCGGTCGTGTATTGCGCCGGAATCTTCGCGCCGCTAATTGCGCCGTATGACTACACTGAGACTGACTTCACCGCCATACGCAAGCCCCCCAGCCTTCAGCACTGGGCAGGCACCGACTTTGGCGGACGGGATGTATTCACGCGTGTACTCTGGGGCATTCAGAACACGGTAATCATCACGCTTGTCTCAATGGTAACGGGCGGACTGCTCATCGGCATTACTATGGGGCTAATATCGGGGTATTTTAGCAGCAAGGTTGACTCCATAGTCATGCGCACCGGAGAGTTATTCTCTTCTTTTCCGGACATACTGCTTGTGATAATTCTTGCGTATGCACTGAGGCCTCGCTTCATTGAGGGCGCCCGATGGGTAGAGGAGAGCTTTGGGATAGACGGTATAGTGCGCTCCGGCGTAGTTGACTATATGGTAGTGTCGCTGGCGCTAGTGGCGTTCGGATGGGTGGGCATGGCTCGCTTAGTCAGAGGCCAGGTGCTGGCGCTCAAACAGACCCCGTTTGTGGAGGCGGCTAGGGCTACTGGCGCCAGTACGCCGCGTGTATTGTTCGTTCACTTGCTGCCGAATGTAATTAGTCCTATTGTTGTCAGCGTTTCTATGGGCATGGGCGCGCTCATTGGCACCGAGATAATCCTCAGCTGGCTTGGACTGGGGATACAGCCGCCGCGCCCTAGTCTCGGTGCGATGCTGCTGCAAGCGGGCAGCCTGAGTGCGCTGCGTGAGGTCCCCTGGATGCTGATTGCTCCGGGCGCAGTGGCATGGACACTGGTTCTTGCATGGAACCTGCTCGGAGATTCGCTGAATGATGTACTTAACCCGCACACCCGGTAGCGGCAGGGATTGGGAGGCCGAATGCGTCGCATTGTAGAGGGGGTGGAGCCTTATTTCGTGGTGTTTTCGGCGAGTGCGTGTGGGCTGATTATTGAAATTGTCGCTTCTCGTCTGCTTGCGCCCACGGTGGGCGTGTCGCTGTTCACCTGGACGAGTATTATAGGTGTGGTACTTGCCGGTATTAGCATCGGCAACTATGTGGGTGGAGTGATTGCGGACAGATTTCCGTCGCGCAATACGCTAGGCTTGATACTTATGGGAGCGGGACTGACCAGCTTGAGCGTGCTGCCGATGCTTGCGCTGGTGTCCAGTTTGTACGACGCGCTTCACATCTTGCCGCGTATCGTGCTTATAACTTCTACGCTGTTCCTCGTGCCGAGTGTCATTCTGGGCATGGTTACACCGGTTGTGATTAAGCTGCGGCTGCGAGATCTTGCACAGACCGGCAATGTGGTGGGCAAGATATATGCAGTATCTACGGCAGGCAGTATATTCGGCGTGTTCATTACCGGGTTTGTGCTTATTCAATGGATCGGCACGCGCCCGATACTTCTTGGTGTTGCGGTATTTCTGGTAATTATGGCTGTGGTGTTTGGCAATATGTGGCGCATGCGGATAGTTGGATCTGCCGCTCTTGTATTGTTTGCGGGCATCGCGAGTATGGGCATTGCGGGCGATTCGCTCAAATCGGAATGTCAGGTGGAGAGCAGCTATTTCTGCATTAAGGTTAGGGAGCGTGAGATAGAAGGTCGCGCGGTGCGGACACTTGCGCTTGACAGACTGATACACAGTTATGTGGATTTGGATGATCCGACTTTCTTCGTGTACGGCTATGAGAAAGTCTTCGCGGATATTGGTGTGATGGTCGGGCATTCTAAGCCGCAGTTCAGCGCTCTTTTCATAGGGGGAGGCGGATATACGATGCCGCGCTTTCTGGAAGTGGAATATCCTGAGAGCAGGCTGGAAGTCATTGAGATAGACCCGACTGTTACACAGGTTGCGCACGAATATCTTGGAGTGCCTTATGATACGCGCATCATCACATACAATCACGATGCACGGCTGAAGATACCGGAGCTGGAAGCCCGCAGCTACGACATTGTGATTGGAGACGCATTCAACGATGTGTCAGTACCGTATCACCTGACTACTCTTGAGTTTAATGAGCAGGTTAAGAGGCTGCTGACGCAGGACGGGATATATGTTGTGAATGTGGTGGACAAGTTCCATAGCGGAGGCTTTCTGCGCGCGATGGTTACCACACTGCAAGCTTCCTTTCCGCATGTGTATCTATTTTCTGACAGCAGTCGAGACTTCAAGGACGACAACCGCTTCACATTCGTAGTGGTGGGCGCTTTACAGCCGTTCAGTTATTCGGACGTCTATTTCGCAAGCCATGCGAAAAATCGTGGCGATCCTGAACTATCATTAATGGCGCAGGCTGAACTGGATGAATGGCTCGGAAGGAAGCAGAATATACTGCTTACGGATGACTATGTGCCGGTGGATAACTTGCTTGCGCCGATATTTCTGGAAATACGTTAGGTCATGCCCTCATTTATCACAGCCTGTCTTCATTACCATGGCATGCTGTGTGATTAGGAACTCCGTCCTCGTGCAGCCCGATGGCAATCTTATCCTATTTGTAGCGTGAAGTTCATACATTCATACTTCTTGCAGCGCTGTACAGAAGGAATTGCTCCAGTTATGAGAAGAATGTTGTTCTACGACGGATAGAAGGCGGCGATTGCGGCTGCGGCGCTCATCGACAGGCATTCTCAGTGCGCGATAAGTGGCTTCGGCAGTGCCTTCGATGTCGTAAGGGTTGACGATAACCGCGTCTTTCATTGAGCTTGCTGCGCCGGTGAACCGAGACAGAACCAGTACACCGGGAGACTCATCGCTCTGTGCTGCTACGAACTCTTTGGCTACGAGATTCATTCCGTCTCTCAGAGGTGTTACTAGGCAGACGTCTGTATCATGGTAGAAGCCGGCGAGTTCGCTTTGTGAATATGATCGGTAGAGGTATCGGATGGGAACCCAGCCCGCTTCCGAGAAGCGCCCGTTAATCTGCCCGACTAGACGTTCGACTTGCTCCTTTTCTCGGATGTATTCCGGCACGCGGGTTCGTGAGGGGGATGATATTTGGATATATACCAGTTTGCCGCCGAGATTGGGATGGCGTTCCAGTAGGCGTTCGAATATGCGGAGGCGGTGCGGTATGCCCTTGGTGTAGTCGAGGCGGTCAACGCCGAGTATCAGCTTGCGGTCCGGAACGTTTGCGAGCGATAGTTCTTTTGATAGAGTGTGAGCTCTGTTGTTTGCCTGCGGACGGAATGTTTCCGGGTCTATGCCGATGGGGAATATGCCTATATGTGTGGTACGATCGCCGAGGCTGTATGCGCTGCCGTTCCAGTCTCCCCCAAGTTCGAAATTCATGGAGTCGATGAGATTAAACATATAGCGATCGTCATGAACACCTACGAGGTCGTAGTGGAGCAGAGCTTCCAGTGTGTCGTGTGCCCAGGGCAGTATGCTGAATATATCGGCGGGCGGAAAAGGCACATGCAGGAAGAACCCGATTTTTCCCTGCCATCCTAGGCGGCGCAGTTCGTAACCTAGGTGGAAAAGATGGAAGTCTTGGATCCATACGAGATCACCTTGTCTTATGAGCGGAAATAGAGCTTGGGCGAATCGTCTGTTGATGCGGCGGTAGGCGCGGTAGGTGTCATGCCGAATAACGACGCGCGTGGGGAAGCTGTGCAGCAGAGGCCAGAGTGTGCGGTTGGAGAAACCCAGATAGAATAGGCTTACTTCGTCGTCGGAGAGGTCAATCGTGGCGAGCTGTATGCGTCCAAAGATTCTGACTGTCGAGCCTGTGGTTACTCTGCGGCGGGCGCTTCTTCCACTCCACCCGAACCATAGGCCGCCGCTTTGCTCCATGGCGGCGCGCACTGCGGTTACCAGTCCGCCTGCCGCTGCTTCGCCTTTTGCCTGATCGTCGAAGCTGGAGGCGGGCGGAACTCGGTTTGATACTACTATAAGCCTGCGATTCAGCGCCATTGAGCTGCCTCCTTAATGCGGATTGCTTTCGGAATCAGACACAATAATAACAATAGGGACTGACATCATTATGCCAGTCCCTATTGACTATACAGCAACTGAATTTAACTTTCTTTAGGCTGCGTAATTTTCATTATCGGAAACATCGCAGCCGCAGCAAGCAAGTGGTTGGCTTAGAGGGGTTCTCTGCCGAATATCTTGCGGTCGAGAGCGTACTTGCCGCCGCCGATTACGCCGATTATCCCGGCAACGATGAACCAGAGTATTGTAACTTCGCCACCATGCGCTACGAATGCGTTGCCGCCATCCGGCGGGTTGGGATACAGATGCGGCCAGGGCCACACAGGGCTGAGCATTGCATGCACACCGAAGTAGGCGATAATCATAGTTACGCAGATTGCGCCGGCGCCCAGCCGAGTTAGAACGCCGAACCCGATTAGAATTGCGGAGATAAGCTCTACCCAGCCTGCGAGGTCAACCAGTGCGCCTAATCCGTTTGGATTTGCTCCCGCCGGGAAACCCCATAGGAGGAATGCTTTTTGGATTCCGTGCAAAAATACCAATATGGCAAATATGACACGAAAAAGCAGCCAAAACTCGTCCTTATATTTTTCCAGTATATTACCAAAAATTCCCGGCTGTGCTTCTTGTCCTTGCATAGACACCTCCATCCCTTTTTGGGTACTGATATTTATATCTTTACTCAAGGTGTGTTGAGCAATCTCAGACGCTGAGACATTGCATATCCTATTCATAGAAATAGTCAGTGTCAACACTTTGACGATTGATTACTTATACATTCTTAACATGATTTAAGATTCATCGAAAACCTTCATCTACTTGTATTTCAGTGAACAAACGACAGTGCAATCTAAAACTATCCCCAATGTTCTATTCACTCTGTATTGTTTGCACTTGCGCTGCTGGCTATAATTGTGGAAAGGATAAGTGAAGACTCGCAAGTTTTAGCGGCTTGCGTGTGGTTTTGCGACTGAGACGCAGATGAACCACTATACACATACAAGCGACGGGATACTGCCGCACACAGAGGCACAGCAGTATGATGTCGCTGCGTTTCGGGATGTTGATTACAGTGCATACCGAGCTGAGCTGCGGGAATTGCGTCTGCAGCTTCTGCTGATGCAGGAGTGGGTTGTAAGCGAAGGTGTGCGTGTTGCAGTGGTGCTCGAAGGGCGCGACGCGGCAGGTAAGGGTTCTACCGCATCGGGAATCACGCATTATCTGAATCCGAAATCGGCGCAAGTTATTATGCAGGGCGTACCGACTCCGAAACAGATGCGCAACTGGCTGGGGACTTACTACAAGTTGCTTCCCGATGAAGGGAATATCACAATTTTCGACAGGTCTTGGTACTCGCGAGCCATTGTGCAGCCTGCTCTGGGATTCTGTTCCATGCGGCAGTACAGCTACTTCATGACGCATGTGAACGACTGGGAACGAGGCGTAGTAGATGAAGGGGTGTCTCTGCTTAAGGTGTACCTGTCAGTATCGAAGGAGGCGCAGAACTTGCGATTCAAGATACGGCAGGACAGCGATTTGCAATACTGGAAGTATTCGCCAACTGATCGCCGAGCCGCTGAACGATGGCAGTTGCTTACATACTTCAAGGAACGTATGTTCGCGGTTACATCTACGGACTATGCGCCGTGGGTGATTATTGACTCCGATAACAAACACCAAGCGCGTCTGAACACGATACATTACATCTTGAACAGCTTCGACTACGAGGGCAAGAACTTGAATTTGAGCGCTGTGGAATCGAGCTCAAAGCGTTCTCAAAAGATTCGAAACGTTGTCGTTGACGGCGTGCTGTTTAGAGATATGACACCTGAACAGGTAGCAGTACTTGAACGGATTATGATACATGTCTAGCAATGAATTGCCACAAATGGCCGCCGCCGGAGGGCTTGTGCTTTGCGGCGGCTATGTACTATTAATTCGCAAGCACGGTCAGTGGGATATTCCGAAGGGAAAGCGGAAAAAGAAAGAGCGGGCGGAAAAATGTGCTTTGCGTGAGGTGGCAGAGGAGACAGGTCTGAATAAGGCTTTGCTGTCCGTTCGAGTCCATCTCTGCCAATCAAGCTACATTACATACTACTCTCGTAAAGCGGTGAATAAGACCGTTGACTGGTTCCTAATGGATTACGAAGGCTCACTGGACGATACTTTGACGCCGGACTTATCGGAGAACATAGATCTGTGCAGATGGGTAGCCATTGACAATCTGCTGGACAGAATGCAGACGGCGCGAACATATCTGCGCGGAGATGTTACGCAGGCGATAGGCGAGGCAATCGAGTCGTCTCTGCTGTTATGAGCGGTTCGGCAGTCTGACCGATTAATATTGATATTATTGATATAAATAACGGGCTGACGGCATTTGCCGCCAGCCCGACTACGCTGATAGACCGCACATTACTTCCGGTTATTGGCTTATTGACTGCCCCTCAGACTTGCCATCATTTGCCGCCAAGCTTGGCGCGCCTCTTCGACTGACCCTTCCTCTTCGATAGTTGTTATGTCGCCGGGGTCTTGGTCGAGAACAACTGCTTTGAAGACGCGGCGCATGATTTTGCCGCTGCGAGTCTTGGGTAGAAGGTCAACGAAGTTAATCTCGCTTATGACGGCTACGGGACCTAGTTCGCGGCGCACCGCTTGCAGCAGTTCCGCCTTTAGTTCGTCGGACGGCGTGTAGTCGTTCTTAAGCACAACAAAGGCGGAAATGACTTCACCGCGCAGTTCGTCCGGACGACCGGTTACGCCTGCTTCGGCGACTGCGGAGTGCGTGAGAAATGCGGATTCTACCTCAATTGTGCCGATACGGTGCGCTGCAATCTTGATGATTTCGTCAGCGCGTCCTGCAAACCACACATATCCGTCTTCGTCTATGTGCGCTGAGTCTCCTGTGAAGTAAACCTGCTGGCCCGGAATTCGCCCCCAGTAATCCGTGTCATAGCGTCCGGAATCTCCCCAAAGCGTAGGGGTTAGACTGGGGAACGGCCGTTTGATAACGAGAATGCCCTTCTCTCCTATCTCGCACTCCTCACCTTCGGGAGTCATGACGGCGGCTTCGATGCCGGGCATGGGTGTACCGCTGGAACCGGGTTTGATGGGAAGCATCGCTAAACCGTACGGATTGCCGACCAGAGGTCCGCCGGTTTCAGTTTGCCAGTAGTGGTCTATGACCGGAATTCTATCTTCAAGCACTTCACGCTGCAGCCATTCCCAAGCAGGCGGATTCAAGACTTCGCCTGCGCAGACAATTCGCTCAAGTGAAGGCAATTTGGTTTTAGGTTTGCCTTGTTCTCCGTAGCGCATCAGCAGCCGGACGGCAGTGGGTGAAGTGAACATGCCGGTTACACCGAACTCGTCCGTGATTTGCCAAATAACATCGGGGTCGGGGTGGTCAATTGCACCCTCGAATGCGATTGTGGTGGCGCCGGCGAGCAATGGTGCATAGACGATATATGAGTGCCCCACAACCCATCCGATGTCTGATGTCGCCCACCATACATCGGTGTCGCGCAGTCCGAAGCACCATTTCCCCATGCTGTGGATGCCGACCTGATAGCCTCCGTGCGCATGAACGACGAGCTTCGGCTTAGCGGTAGTGCCTGATGTTGCCAAGATGTACGCAGGTTCATTGGATTCCATTTCGACATGGCTGCCGTCGTTTCCTGCGCCTCTCGATAGGAATTCATCCCAAGTTAGATCACGCCCTAAGTTCATCTGAACATCGGCAGTGCGCTTGACCACCACAACATGCTCAACCGATTCGCCGCCGATCTCTAACGATGCATCAACAATATGTTTGAGTGGAATGTCGCGTCCCTTGCGGTATGTGATGTCGGTAGTGAAGACGAGTCGGGAACCGCTCGCTTGAATACGGTCGCCGAGTGCGCCCGCGCCGAAACCTGCGAAGACCACGCTGTGGATTGCGCCAATACGAACTGTGGCAAGCATGAGCATAACTGCCTCAGCGCTAATGGGCATATAGATGGTGATACGATCGCCCTTCTGAATGCCCATTCCGCGCAGAGCGGCAGAAATGCGTTCGACTTCGTGCTTGAGCTGGGCATAAGTGAAGACCTGTCGTTCCCCACGCTCGTTCGCATAGATTAGAGCGGCATGACCACCCCAGCCGCGATTTACATGGTGATCGATACAGTTGTAGGCGAGGTTGGTCTTCGCGCCGCTGAACCAGCGGAATTCAGGCGGCTGCCAGTCGAAGACCTCGTCCCACTTGCGAAACCACGGGAGGCTTTCGGCGGCGCGCTCCCAGAAGGATATGGGGTCTGTGGTCGCCTCACGGCGCCATCGACTTGCGATAGGATTGACTGTCTGCATTTTCGTCCCGTCCTCCTGTGTTCATCGTGTCCGGTTGCAGTAGGGTGGATTTTTAGAAATATATCTTAGGTAAGGGATCGGGCGTAGGAATGTACTGGGGTGCTATACGTTTGCTTTTGTTAATTCCTGAATAAAGGTCAATTCTCCGATATGAAAGCCTTCGCCGGGAGTGAACGCCTTTGCCTTGAGGGCTTCTATGAGGTCGGCTTCGCTGCGAATGTCCCCGTCAAATACGGTTACGCACTTGCCTATACCGTGAGTTGAGTGGGCGTCGCTGCCGCCAGTACCCCTGAAGCCAAGATGCCGCGCGACATCTAGCGTGAACAGGTTTTCCTGATCAGTGTTGCTGCCGTTGGCGACTTCCACATCGTCCACAAGCTCGAAAAGAGGATGTTTGGATGCTGCCGTGGCAGATTCAGGGCGGTTACCGTTGAGGTTCTTGAAGAGCAAATTCACATTATAGGGTGGGCGATTGAAAAAATTGCGAAACGGGTGTGCCGTAATCATTACACCGCCAGCGCGATCAACCGCCTTTCGCAAGCCTGCGGCAGTGTGCATTCCGTCAACATAGCGGTGCAGTCCGAACACCAGAATGTGTCCCATATCCGTGTTGACCTCGAGCGCACTTATTGCCGTAATGCCTGATCCTTTGAACACTCTTTCAACTTCAGGCTTTTCCCAGCCGCCGGAATGCTCGGTCAGGCATACGCCGTCAAGCCCTATGCGCTGCGCTTCCTGTATCAGCTGATCAGGTGTGAGGCTGCTGTCGCTGCTGCCTCGTACTGTGTGGAGGTGTAGATCAAATACTGACAAACGAGCTTCTCTCTTACTATCAATATGCGTATTAAATCAGGTCGTTAGAGACGCTTCATGTGGATTCATAAAGGCATTTAACTCTCTGGATTCTAGCCTTGAATGTGGGGCTTGGTCAATTAAAACACTTATGCAGCGAAATTCAGACAGTGAAGTATGGCAGAAACCAGCCAAAGATTGCCACAAACAGCAGCGTAACTGCGAGCACTCCGATCAGCATGCGCCGGAATACGATTGCGAGGGGAGTTGCAAGAATGACTGCGATCAAAATGACTGCAAGAGTGAACGCGAGGTTGGGGCTGCCGATGCCACTGCCCGGCACTTGCCCGAGGCACACAAGGTAGAACAGCGCCAGCACGCCGCCGGCGACCGACCAAGTTGCATAAGATAGGGCAACTATGCTCATCGCAAGCGTCATAGGCGGGTATTTCTCCATTACCGGCATCATCTGCTCGCGGTTGTGTTTCATTACAAAGAACAGGCTAATCATCGATACGGTTATGAACACGGATGCCATCAGCATCCCCAGCATTGCGCCGTCTATAAACCTTTCGAGTACCATTTTTCACTCTCGATACCGGTGAAAGCGTATTCTATGAGAATCTTTGCTATGGCTGAATGGCAGACGCTAAGTGTGCATTCATTCCGTACTTATGGCGCAGCAGAAGATGTATAGCGGTGCCTAACTCGCGGCGCGGCATAAGCGCGTAGATAGATGGCCCGCTTCCGGATAGATGTATTTCACGCGCGCCAAGTTCGAAGAATGTGTTCCAGCATCGCTCCAGTCCGGGATAGGCGTCGAATGCGATGGAGTCAAATGCGTTGAACAGGAACTGCGCGGGCACATCACCTCCACCTCGAATACGTGCTTCCAGCTTTCGAGTCAGGAAACCCCTTGTGTAGTTAGACGGCTCTATCATGTGATAAAGCGCAGCAGTCTTGCTTGGGACATCGCCGGCATGGCGTACATCGGGAGTCAGAACAACCAGCCACTGCACATCGGCAGGCGGCAGATAGCGCACTCTTTCGCCTCTGCCAAGCGCGATAGCAGTACCGCCTTTCAGCAAAAAGGGTACATCGGATCCGATTTTAGCAGCGAGAGATTCGAGCTGCGCGGCGCTCATGCCAGTCTGCCAGAGATCGTTCAGTCCGCGAAGAGTTGCTGCAGCGTCGCTGCTTCCTCCGCCCAGCCCAGCCGACACCGGTATTGCCTTGTTGATCGCGATATGCGCGCCGCCGTCATAGCCGCTTTCGTCTTGGAGCAGACGCGCCGCTTTGTATGCCAGATTGTCAAAAGACTGAAGGGAAGAGTCGTCGCAGGAGAGCGTGATTTCGTCAGCAGGAGTCAGGCGCACGGTGTCGTACATGTCTATGGTCTGCATGACAGTGGCGATCTCGTGGTAGCCGTCTGTGCGGCGTCCCAGCACTTCTAGTGTGAGGTTAACTTTCGCGTAAGCTTTAAGAGTCAGCATCCGTATCAGGATAACGCAGCCGCCACGCATCGTAAAGGCTGCCCCATTTGGCTAGGCTGAGTGTTTGCGGACGAAGCTTATAGTCTATACCTGCATCAGACAGTATCGCTTCTGCTTCGCTGCGTGAGATGGATAGACCTTGCTGCAAGCAGTTATGGATTTGCTTGCGCGGCGCAGAGAACCCAGCGCGCACCAGTGTGAAAAACAATTCAATTGAGTCTAGGTGAAGTGCCGGCTGTGGAAACACATCGATACGAACAATGGATGATGTTACTTTGGGCGCGGGACGGAATGCGCGCGGCGGAACGCTGGCGACTATGCGCGGACTGCCGTAGAGCTGAGTCGCTACCGATAGCAGAGACATGTTGCCGGGAGAAGCAGCCATATTGCGGGCGACTTCGCGCTGAACCATTACTACCATCACGGTGGGTTTACGTTCGGCTTCAAGAAAGCGTCGTACTATGGGTTGGGCTGCATAGTACGGCAGATTGGCAATGAGCTTGTACGGTCTGTCAGTCGGAATAAGGGATGCTATATCGACCTTGCGGGCATCTCCGTGAACGATGCTGACATTCGGCTGAAATGCGAATTCGTCTGCCAGCGCAGCAGCGAGGGCATCGTCGAGTTCGACAGCGGTTAGTTCCACACCGCTCTCCGCAAGCGGACGCGTAAGAATGCCGCGCCCTGGTCCGATCTCGATAATGGTATCGCTTGGCGTCAGTTCGGAAGCGGAAATAATGCGAGATACGATGCGACGGTCAACTAAGAAGTTTTGTCCCAGTGATTTTTTTGCGGGGGCATAGGAAGAAGATGCAGGAGATAGCATTCTGTAAGAAGCCAACGCTGTGTCAAATGCATGTATCTAGCGCGTGATCGGGCAGGTCGTGCACCTCTATTCGATTCCTATCCTAGAACATAACCGCAGCGGCGACTCAAGCTAGGCGACCCTGCGGCACCCGGAAGACACCGTTTACCGCTGCTTCCTTCCGGACCTGACGGGGTTTGCGGCTTTCCGCCGCGCAGGACCCAACTATCAACACCGACCGGCTGGGGTCAGTGGTTCTGAATAGCAAACCTCCAAGAGGAGTTCAGCCTCGCTAGAGCGGATTGCGAGTACAGGGCACCGCTATCTCCCCGCCTAGCACGACCATGAATTCATGGTAGGCGAAGTTGCGGTATCTGTCTAGTGATACTTCGGCAGGCTTACGCGTCTCTCACCAGATTGAGTTCTGCGGTTGACAGTCCGATCAGCGGCTGACTTTTAAGATGCTAAGGAAAGCCTCTTGCGGTATCTCCACACTGCCAACTCGTTTCATGCGCTTTTTACCCTCTGCCTGACGCTGCAGCAGCTTCCGCTTGCGGGTTACATCGCCGCCATAGCATTTGGCGAGCACGTCCTTTCGCAGCGGACGTATGGTCTCACGCGCGATGATTTTCCTTCCGATTGCCGCCTGCACAGGAACCTCGAAAAGCTGCCTTGGGATTAGCTCTCGCAGTTTTTTCACAAGCTCGCGCCCTTGGTAGTAGGCGTTGTCGCGGTGTGTGATGATCGACAGGGCGTCCACCGAATCACCGTTAACCAGAATATCCACTTTTACTAGCTTGCCGGATCGATAGCCTGATATGGAGTAGTCCATAGAGGCGTAACCCTGAGTGTGAGCTTTGAGGTTGTCGTAGAAATCTATGAGCACTTCGGCGAGTGGTACATCAAACTCCATCAGCACACGCGGAGTAGATTGAGCGCCTTCGTGCTGCAAGTATTCAAGGCGTTTGTACTCTCCTCTGCGATTGCGAACGAGTTCCATGACGGGACCAATGTAGTTTGCAGGGGCGATGATACTGAGATCAAGCCATGGTTCTTGGATCTCGTCTATACGCGATGATTCTGGGAGATGCGCAGGACTGTCTATTTCCAAGATTTCGCCATCCGTCATCAGCACTTCATAGGCGACGCTTGGAGATGTAGCAAGCAGGTTTAGATCGTACTCGCGTTCAAGGCGTTCCTGCACAACATCCATATGGAGCAAGCCAAGGAAACCGCAGCGGAAACCTGATCCGAGGGCGACAGAGTTTTCGGGCTGAAAGCTGAGAGCGGCGTCGTTGAGCTGAAGCTTCTCCAGGGCGACACGCATGTCTAAGTAGTCTTCGCCGTCTGCGGGGTAGAGGCCGGCAAAGACCATTGGCTTGAGCGGCTGGTATCCCTTGAGCGGTTCGGTGGCGGATGTTGCGGCGAGTGTTACCGTGTCGCCTACGGGAGCGTCGCCCACACTCTTTAAGCCTGTGGCGATATATCCTACCTCACCAACGCCTAGTCGTTCGATGCTGGTCGGTTCGGGCGCAAAAACACCGATGTCCAGCACTTCGCTTGTGCTGCCGGTGGACATCATTTTGACGCGGATATTTGAAGGGACTTGTCCGTCCATCACCCGGACGTAGGCTATTGCGCCTTTGTATGGGTCGTACTTAGAGTCAAATATGAGCGCGCGCAGGGGCGAATCCGGGTTGCCGGAAGGCGGAGGTATGCGCTGTACGACTGCCTCAAGGATGTCCGGGATGCCAGTGCCGTCTTTTGCTGAAACAAAGACTATCTCTTCGTCGGTGAACCCGAATGCCTGCTGCACTTCTTGCGCGACACGTTCCGGTTCGGCTACGTCGAGATCGATTTTGTTGATGACAGGGATGATTTCGAGATCGTTCTCCAGCGCAAGATACACGTTGGCAAGTGTCTGTGCTTGTATGCCCTGAGAAGCATCTACTACGAGAAGCGCCCCTTCACAAGCGGCAAGGCTGCGCGAGACTTCGTATGAGAAGTCCACATGCCCCGGTGTATCTATAAGGTTCAGCTGGTAGTTATTGTCGTCTTCAGCCTTGTAGTCGAGACGAACTGCTTGTGCTTTGATTGTAATGCCGCGCTCACGCTCAAGCTCCATGCTGTCTAGGAGCTGGTCAACCATTTCGCGCTCGTCAACTGCTCCCGTCTGCTGCATAAGACGATCTGCAAGCGTTGACTTGCCATGGTCAATGTGGGCGATGATGCAGAAGTTGCGGATGTTCTGTGAATTCATAATGCTATATTAGCACCCTAAAGGTTGGCGGTCTATCCATAACGGCGACTCCATAAATGAAATGTGGTTAAATGGAAGAAAATAGCCAGAGGCGGGTAAGTGTCTTACATTTGCTATGGTTGGCTGCTATGGCTGATACGACCGCTTTGTGATGTAATTCGTTGACTTTTTTGATGTACTTCACTTAATATTGCACTTGCCGAACCCAGCTTCTATACCTACTGTGAACAGTTCTAGTTTCCGCGACATCATATATGTATAGGTAAAGACTACTATAACCATTAAAGTTCGGCAGTGATGGTCGCGAGGATAAATTGGAGGGAATAGAGAGATGAAAAGGAAAGCCTTTTGGCTTTTAGGACTTATCGCAATTGCGGCTATGGCTATGGTAGCTTGCGGTGGCGCAGAAGAGGCTCCGACGCCAGCAGCGCCAGCGCCCTCGGCGCCCGCGCCGGCTCCTGCAGCACCCGCACCCGCGGCTACAGCGCCCTCGGCGCCTTCGCAGGCAGCGGCGCCCACGGCTGCTCCCGCAGCAATTCAGCCCACTCCGGCGCCAGCTATACCGACAGAGCAAGCAGCAATAACGATAACTGTTGCGTTTGACAATGTGGGTACACCCCAATTCCGCAATGTGAAGGGAACTTGGCCCGATGTCTTGTTCCACGGCTTCTTTGGATTCCAAGAGCCTCTTCTGGGATGGGAACCTACTTATGATGATGAGGGTAACCCGATACGCTCCACGGGTGAAGCTTGCCACGCCCCGTTTGTCGCTACCGGTTGGGAGTGGGAACTGCCTTCGAAGGACGGCGGCACGATTAGGATGGACGGAAAGAAACTCGAAAATCTTGATGAAGCCGATCTGACCGATCCTGCTAATCAGGGGACTATAAGAGTATTTATCCGTGAGGGCATTGACTTCTACCGTTCTGATGGCGGAAATCTTGTGAAAGTTGGTCCCCTGACCGCAGAAGATGTGGCATGGTCGTTTAACGATGCGGGTTCGGAGAACACGAACTCGGCACACTCTAACTCTTCGCAGGCGTATGAATACTACAAGCCTTGGCGTGCAGAGAGCGATTATGTAGCAGTTGCTGAAAACCGTGCCTTCCGCTCTGACGGATTGCAGGACGCATCTTCAATCTGCCAGGATGCTATCTGGATGCAGTCGAAGAAGCTCTACGATGAGCTTGGCGACACTTTTGGCGTTCCGCACGGATCAGGTCCCTTTGTAGTTCACGAATGGCTTCCCGCCGAACGCATAGAGGCGGAATCCCGTGTTGATCACTGGCGTCAGAATGCCTCGTTCCAGCGCCTCGTGTTTATTCAGGCGAATGAGGCTCAGCAGCGCTCGGCTATGCTTCAGACAGGCGCAGCCGACATAGCCATGGCATCTATTCAGGATGTTGGGCGATTGGAATCTGAAGGCTTTAAGTTCCATGAGGGTTTGGACGCCATTAATGGGAACTTCTTCTACTTCTCCGGTAACCTCTGGGCATTCAAGTATCCGCCCAATTCCACTCTGGGTGAAGAAGATTTGTCGGGTAAACCTATCATGCGGAAAGGCTTCATACCCACGGCTAAATATCCGTGGATCGGCGACCCGCGCCTAGAATGTGTTGGTATAGACCGCACGGATCCGGCTATCCAAGATACCGTTGGGGCTGGCTGTGAAGTTGCCAATTTCAGCTTCGAATTCGACGGCTTTGATTCACGCTTCACGGACGATTCGGTTGGATTCGACTACAACGATACCGATAGATTCTCATATGAAACCCCGTCTATGCTGAGGGCAAAGGCGTTTCGCAAGGCATTGGCACACTCAATCGACCGCGAGCTTATAGCGGCATCCGTTACGGGTGGATATGGCGGCGCAGTGTACGGCGGTGCGTTCCCTGGTATGACTGTGCACCAGACACACCCTGAATATCAAGACCGCTGGAGCTACGCCTTTAATCCTGATTTGGCGATGCAGTATCTTGAAGAATCGGGTGTGCCTCAGGGATTTGAGTTTGAGTTCTTCTGCTCACAGGGCAACGGCACATCGCTTGAGGTGTGTGAGGCGACAGTTGGGCAGTGGAAAGAGAACCTTGGGCTTGAGCCATATATCGACAGCACGCAATACTCATCGCGCCGCCCCACTATGCTTGGGCGTGAAATTCATGTGCCGTGGATGACCCGTTGGGGACCGACCAGCAAGCACGGCAGGCTCGGTGAAGGCGGTGGGACACTTCCGGGCGGTGGCTTGTGGCCTCTGCCTGCCGGCGGCTGGAACCCAGGAATTGAGGACAACCGTTGGTGGTCCAACCGTGAGGAGACTCGTGTGCAGCAGAAGGGTTCTGAAGAAAACCTTGCAGCTCGAGAACGCATCTTAGATTGGGCGTACGACATGACTCTCTCTACCGGCGTTGTTGAGGTTCCTGTGCTCATAGGTTTCAACCCTGATACGGTGGAAAGCTGGAATCTGGCTCCTTACGAACTTCCTAACTCGTTCGAGACGGTGGTTCCTGCAGGCCAATAGCCGGAACACAACGGAATTGACAAACTACGAATAAATAAGCGCGGCGTCCCGCTGCCCACACAGACGGGACGCCGCAAAGTACATAATACATACCTACTCACGTACTGCACGCAGCGTGTCGGAGCCTACCAGATGAAGACCTTTATATTGAGGCGACTGATATTCCTAGTACTGGCGATATTCGCCGCTACTCTGGTCGTGTTCGCCTTGTCAAGACTGCAAGGCGACCCGCGCAACGTTATGCTCAATGTTGGATATGTCTCGCCGGAACAGTGGGAAGCATGGGGAAAACAGTTCCATTTGGACAAGCCTCTGATAGTGCAGTATTTTATTTGGATCGGCAAAGGCATCTTCCAAGGCGATTTCGGAGACTCGCTAAAGACTGGTAAGCCAGTTATGCAAATGGTGGCGGGTTTTGCGCCTGCCAGCCTACAGTTGGGGCTTTCTGCTACGCTGTTCGTGCTGATTACGGGAATACCGCTGGGTATATTATCTGCCGTTAAGCGTGGCACTATCTGGGATGTTTTTGGTAGGACCTTTGCGGTATTCGGTCAGGCTCTGCCGCCTTTCTGGCTCGGCATAATGCTGATACTGGTGTTTTCCGTAACTTTGGATTGGCTGCCGTCCGGCACACGCGGACACGATGCAAGCAGTTTCTTTGAGCGCTTGAAGTATTTCCCAATGCCTGCGATAACACTGGGCTGGCTGGCGTCTGCCGGCTTAATGCGTTTGGTGCGCTCTTCGATGCTTGAAGTGCTAGACTCTGAGTTCGTGAAACTGGCGAGGGCTAAGGGAGTCTCGACTAACAAGGTCATTTGGAAACATGCATTCAAGAACGCGCTCATACCGCCTCTGACTTTTGCAGGGCTGATCCTCGTTGGTTTTATTGGCGGCACTGTTGTTACTGAGACGGTTTTTGCGTGGCCCGGTCTTGGTCAGATGACCTACACGTCCATCATCAATAACGACTTCCCGCTTATGACCGGGGCGGTTCTTGTGTTCACACTCGTCTATGTATTCGCTATCTTTGTCATAGATGTGCTGTACGCATTTATAGACCCTCGCATACGCTACTCATGAGGTACGGAAGTTGACCACACCAGCGCGCCAAATGACAATATCCGATCTTGAATCCGGCAGCAGGGAATCTAAGCTTTCTCAAGCCTTCTATGTATTTCGGCGCTGGCCTCTTATACCCATAGCTATCTTATCCATTCTTGCGCTGTGCGCGGTTTTTGCGCCTCTGATGGCGCCCTACGAACCTGAAGTTGACCAGCTTCGCGCCGTTCTCGGATCTCCGTCATGGTACCCGCCTTGCGAGGAAGGGCAGATTTCCAATAAGTTCGAAAGCTGCAACACAAACGGCATACCTCTTGGGCGCGACGGGAAGGTTTATTACTTCGTCATCGGCGCAGATCAGCTTGGACGCGACCTGCTGAGCAGAATAATTTATGGCGCGCGCCTTTCCCTGAGCCTTGCAGCAATCGCAATTACCATCGGCACACTGTTTGGCACTACGGTCGGGCTGATTGCCGGCTACTACGGCGGTTTCACAGATGAAGTCATTATGCGCGTAGTAGATGTGTTCAACGCCATCCCATATATTCTGCTTGCGATTGCGCTTGTGTTTGTGCTGGGTCAGAGTTTCGCGGTAGTTGCCGGGGTGCTTGCGCTCGGTTCATGGGCAGGAATTGCGCGTTTAGTGAGGGGGCAAACTCTTCAAGTACGCAATTTCGACTACATTGCGCTTGCCACTATCGCCGGCGCGTCCACATTCCGAATTATGCTGCGCCATCTCCTCCCTGCCGTTGCCAACACGGTAGTAGTAGCAAGTACGCTTCAGGTGGGAAGCACCATATTGGCGGAGAGCATTTTGTCCTTCTTGGGCGCAGGCGTGCCTCCTCCGACACCTTCTTGGGGGGCGGATATTGCCAATGGTAGGGAATATCTTGGTTCTGCTTGGTGGGTGGCGTTCTTCCCCGGAATGGCGATTTTCCTGACGGTGCTATCTTTCAACTTCATCGGCGACTGGCTGCGCGATCGTTGGGATCCGCGTCTGCGCCAGATTTAGCCGTTATATCTATCATCGCTGCGCACAATGAGATTCTTGGAAGCGATATACAGCATCCGCTACCCTATAATGTGGGTGCTAGTTATGGGCGGCGCTATTTTTCTGGTTTTGGTAGCGTCAGGCGTGCAAGTGCCGGGGCTGGAGCGTAAGATAGCGGTGTCTAAGGAGACGCGCGACGCAGCGGCGACTGCGAATGCGCCTAGCCTTTCGCGTGCGGAGGCTATTGAGCAGGTGAGAGCGTACTTGCGAACTGAATGCAGCAGCGGCGCAGAATATCTCGAGGGCAATCCACAGTTCACCGCTGTGTTCATGAGCAACCCCGTTACTAACGATCACCACGAGCGCGGCAAGAAGGAGTGGACGGTCATACATACGCCTACCGATGATTACTGGCGCTTATATGAAGGTACAGGTGAGATAATCACCGTGCTTGGAGACTGTTGACGGTTACTGAGTCACTGAGTCAGCTCCCGATAATCTACTTCCCATCAGCTATTTCTGCCATCAGTAGTCGTAGCGGATTCTGATGCGGCTGCTATTGCTATTTCCTCGGCAGCGGCGATGGGATGGCTGTCGTTCTTATTTGTGAGGATTGACAGAGATTCGTTGGAGAGTTCGGTCGTGAGCTTTCGTACCGGATAATTAATCTCTATTCCTTCTTCGTTGAATCGCGCGTGAAGGCGCATAATGATTTCGTGCTGGATTGCGATCATCGCCGGTCGGTCAGCGCCTTGAAATATGATACGAAAGTTTATGTTGGAGTCCCCAAATTCGTAAAAGCGAAATAGAGGCTCAAACTCTTTGTTCCCATTTTCGGACTCTTCTATCGCTGCCTTTGCGATTTCTATTGATACTTGTTCGACTTGCTTCAAATCTGACTCGTAGCTAACGCCGCACTCTACTATCCCTGTTACAGCAGGTGTGGGAGTGGCATAGTTTGTTACAATGCTTTCCGTGAGGATGCTGTTGGGAACGACTATGACATTGTTGAATCTGCTTCTCAGAACGGTACTGCGCCAGCCTACGTCTGTTACGAACCCTGCGCGCTCCGAGTCGATTTCCACATAGTCGCCTTCGCTTATGTGTCCTTCTGCGACGACATAAGTTCCGGCGATGAAACTGGATATTGTCGGACTGAGAGCTAGGGCAACTGCTAGTCCTCCGATACCGATACCTGCGAGCAGCGGCGTGATTGGAATGCCCATTATGTCTAGCACAACCAGCGCGCCCAATGTGAAGACTACGATGGATGTGATGCGTATCAGTATAGGCCAGATGACATTGTTGAGCGCGTTGCGAGTATCGTGGGAAACACGTGCGCTGTACCATCGCATCATAGATTTAATTAAGCGCGAGACCGTATAGCAGGCGATTAAAGCCATTGCGATGAGCCAGATATTGTGTCCTAACTCTCCGAGTTCATTTAAGAAGCCAAGCGACGGCACGGATGCATGTGAGAGGTAGAACAGAGATAAGCGAATGCCCTGCAGGATGATGATTAGAATGACAGGGATGCGGAGCGCGCCTAGTATTTGTATCTGTATGGAGCGGAGAGGACTGTCATGACGCTTGACTATCTGATTCAGAATTACTCCGATAAGGAAATTTGTGAAAAACGCAAGTGCACAAGAAGCAATAAGAATACTCATCGCATATAAGAACGGAGCTGCCGCATTTTCTGCGAAGGTTTCGGGGAGCATATTCTTCGTTTGTGCCTTACTTTATTTTACAGCGCCATCGCGTAGCCTATGGTGTTCTTTGCGGATGCTGCTCCGGCAATGACTCCCTTGTCTTCGTGCCAGCGAATGCCCATGACTTTGCCGTTTGCCCAGTCGCCTACAAGTTCGACTTCGTGTCCGCGCCGACGCAGATTATCAAGAACATCTGAGGGTATGCGCGACTCGGCTACGACACGTGCGGGGAACGCCGCACGCGGGTAGAAGGACGATGGGAAGTGAACGGAATGAACGGTAGGCGCATCTAGGGCTTCTTGCAAGTTCATGCCAAAGTCTATGTGATTCAGGAAGAATTGCAGCGTCCACTGCTCTTGCGAATCGCCGCCGGGTGTGCCGAACGCCATGAATGGATCGTCGTTTTTGGTAACCATGGTGGGCGTTAGGGTTGCGCGCGGTCGCTTGCGCGGCTGCAGGGCGTTGGGGCGGTCGGGATTCAGATAAAACATCTGTCCGCGAGTGCCTAGTGGAAAACCAAGCCCTTTGATTACGGGTGATGTGCCAAGCCAGCCCCCACTGGGAGTCGCTGCAACCATGTTCCCTTCTGAGTCCATGGCGTCGAGGTGAGTAGTATCGCCGATGTGAGCGTGTCCGAGTCCAAGATCGCGCACTTCACGGGCGGCAATACCCAGCGCAGATCGGTTGTCTTCTGCGACGCTTACTGCTGTATATTCGGGTGCGCCGCCGCCGAGGTCGCCGGGCAGCAGCTCACGGGACGCAATTGCGCCGATCTGCCCTGCGCGCGTTTTGGCGTACTCATCTGACAGCAGCATATCTATGGGCACTTCGTCGAAAGCCGGGTCGCCGTAGTAGGCTTCGCGGTCTGCGAATGCGAGCTTAGCGGATTCGATCCAGGTGTGCAGGTAGTCGGCAGTGTTATGCCCGAGCGCTGCGACATCCGTTGTTTGCAGGATTGCAAGCTGCTGTAAGAATAGAGGTCCTTGAGTCCATGATGAGCACTTGTGAACATCCAGTCCGTTGTATTCGAGTGATACCGGTTCTTCGACTGCGGCGTGCCATTCTGCGAAGTCCTCTAACGCCAGCAGTCCTTTGTGGGCGGTGCCGCTTGCGTCTTCAACAGGGTTGTCGTTGATGAATTGGATTATTTTCTCAGCGACCGCTCCTTTGTAGAACTCGTCGCAAGCCGCTTCGATGCCTGCTATGCGTCCTTTGCTTTGCGCCTGTTTCTCAGCATCGCACAGGGATTGGAGCATGGCTGCGAAGTCCGGATTGCGTATAAGTTCGCCGGTATTAGGCGCGCTGCCGTTTCGGTAATATATCTCACCGGTTGTGGGATATAGTTCGGTGTATTTGTTGAAATCTGCTGCCAGACGTTGTTGGAGTCCGTCGTAGAGCGGGAAGCCGTTTTCAGCCAAGTCTATCGTTGGTTTAGCGATTTCAGTGAAGCTCATGGTGCCCCAGCGAGCGAGAGCGGTTGTCCAGGTTCCAACGACTGCAGGCACGCATGCAGGGAGATAGCCATCGCCGGGTATGAGGTCTATGCCGTTTTCACGGCACCAGCGAATTGTAAATGCTTTTGCAGACCATCCCATGCCTGATATGGCAAATGTTCTGCGCTCTTTTGCAGAGTATATGAGTGTGGGGACTTCGCCGCCGATGCCGCAAGACTGCGGTTCGAGCAGCGTTTCGCAAATACCCATCGCTGCTGCTGCATCAATGGCATTACCGCCGCGCAGCATAGTTTGCAACCCAACGGAAGAGACTAGATAGTGTCCGGATGTTACGACTCCTTTTGCGCTCATAACTACGGGGCGAGTGGTGAATGCTGCCATTGGTTCCTCCTAAACTCTAGGAACGGTAGGTGAACGGACAGGTATGAAATGGCGGATAATGCCAGAGACGGTGGTGGGCCCGCAGGGATTCGAACCCTGGACACTCGGATTAAAAGTCCGATGCTCTGCCGGGCTGAGCTACAGGCCCACGCTTACATGTGATTTGTCAGTCTGATATATCAGAGCCGACTCACCACGGACTACTAAGAGCGATTGTTCAATTTTAAGTGGATTTGAGCCGTGTTTCAAGATTTGACCGCTACGATAAGCCCAGCGTGTGCCGGTTTTGTTCCAAGTTATAAAGGCTGATAAGAGGTTTGAGATGATGTGAAGTGGCAGCGCTCAGGGTAGAAGGGATGTAGTAGTTACAGGAAAGCGGTAGTTTTGCGGCTCATATCGGGTTAGTTAATTTCATCCGGGTTGCTGAATGCGTATTCCGTTGGAAATACATGTATTTGACTGGGGGGCCAGTAACGCACCCAAGCCTTCCCTACGATGTTTTCGATCGGAACAGTGCCCCAGTCGCGGGAATCGTTGCTGTGCTGTCGGTTGTCCCCCATAACGAAAAACGAGTCCGGAGGTACTTTGAACGCATCCATGTCGTCATGCTCGTCTCTTTGAGCGTAGGGTTCTTGGATCTGTTCACCGTTCACGAAGGTGCGACCTCTGCGTATTTCGACTGTATCACCGGGGACACCTATGACGCGCTTGACAAAGTCTCTCGTAGGATCTTCAGGGAAGTTGAAGATGACAACCTCTCCGTTTTGCGGCGGATGGAACGGGAAGATACGCCTGTTTTGGTATTCGTATTCCACAGCCGCATCTTCCGTGCCTCCCATATTTAGATGTCGATAGACAAGCTTGTTGACTAGAAGATATTGTCCTTGTGCCAGAGTTGGATGCATGCTGGCGCCCTCTACTTGGTATGTTTGTACCGCAAACTGTATGCTGATAAACAGCAACAAAGAGAGGATTATCGTTTCTATTATCTCTCGAATTACGATCCGCATCAGACTTTGAGCTCAAATTTCGGATATGTATAGTGGATAGACATCACACCGGAATTGGGAAAAGGTAAGATTTCTCTATATTATAGCGCAAGGAAGTGTGGGCAAATATAATTCCGTAGGTACAAATGGAATTTTCCAACGTGAGACCGAAGATAACTCCGGCGATGCAGCAATGATGTTACGCAGCATCAAGCGAATTATGGCACAACTTGAATGAACATAGGTGATCTGGAACTTATTAGGCGCAGCAAAGAAGGAGACCTGGAAGCGTTCAATGAGATAGTCGCGCGCTACCGGAAGCAAGTCTTCAACACTGCTGCTCGCATATTAGGCAGCACTTCCTACGCCGACGACGCCACGCAGGAAACCTTCATATCGGCATACCGCGCCATTGGCAAATTCAGAGGCGTTAACCTTGCGCCCTGGCTGATACGAATCGCCAAAAACCAGTGCTACGACATGATTCGTTCGATGCGCCGCCGTCCTTCCGACTCACTCGAAGAGAACCTCGCTAACCCTGCATTTACGCGGATGCAGAATATACGCAGTCCGGAAGACGAAACACTGCGCGGTGAGCTTGCGGCGGAGATTCAGCGTGCCATATTGTCGCTGCCGGCGGCGCAGCGCCTAATGGTAATACTTATTGATGTTCAGGGATTTAGCTACGAAGAGGCAGCTGAGGTAGCTGGGGTGTCTAAGGGCACAGTGAAGTCGCGCCTTAGCAGGGGAAGAGCGCGAATACGCGACTATATGCGCGATTTGGGGGAACTTTTGCCATCAGAATTTCGTCAATCATCATGACGGGGCAGTTATGAGCATATTTGGTAAAGATAGGGCACATGCCAGAATCCGCCTGTTGCTTTCTTCGTACATAGACGGAGAAGTCAGTGAAGCGGAAAGCCGCCGTGTAGAAAAACATCTGGCGGAATGTGCAGAGTGCGCTGACGAACTTGATTCGCTGCGCGCGACCACGGTTCTTCTTGGGCTGCTGCCGTCTTTGGATGTGCCGCGTTCGTATGCGCTGACAATATCGGATGTGCAGGATACATCACCACAGCGCAGGCCGTGGTTTGCCACATTCACTAAGGTGTTTGCTGCGGCAGGTGCGGCTGTGATTGTGGCTGCTCTGCTGGTGGGAGTGGTGGTTATTGGATTGCTGGCAATAGGGAATGGAGGGTACGGCGCAGCCGAGCCCGTGCCTATGGCAGCTGCGCCTGCACCTGCACCTATGGCAGCGCCAGCCGCGCCAGCGCCAGCTGCGCCTCAAATGGCTGCGCCGGCCCCGTCTGCGCCGGCGACGGCACCTACTGCTATGGTTATGCCTCAACGGATGGCTGCGCCCGCATCAGCCGCACCAGCCGCGCCTGTAACGGAACAGCAGCCTGCCGCTACTGCAATGGTGATGGCGGCTACTAGTGCTCAGGATTCACAGCCATCAGCGGTTGGTGGAAAAGAAACTAGCAGTGAAGTTGAGGAGACGGCTGAAGTGTATGTTGAGGCTACACTGACCGCTTCTTATTCGCTGGATGTGGAAGCAACTTATGAGGCACATGCGCAGGCGGCGGCAACCGTGACGGCTGAGGAACAAACGAAGTATGCGACTGCGTTGGCGCAATGGGAATCCGAGCAAGTCGCACGCACACAGACGCGAGCAAGCGAGCAAGCACAAGCGGCGGCGACTTTCGACGCACAAGTCGCCGAAGCACGGGTATCGGCAACCGCAGCGGCGCAAGAATGGGCTATGCAGGCGACCGCTCAAGCAGAAGTGCATGAAACTCAGACGATCGATCGCCAGGTGCAAACCAATCAGCCGACGATTCCGTTTTGGGCGCTGGGAGTCGGAGTTTCTGCTCTTGTGGTCGTAGCCGCAGTAGCCGGGTGGTTGGTGCGCAGACGCTCATCATAGTAAGGTGCGATGCGATCTTGTGATTAAGTATCCAATTATTTGTATAACATACATATTGGCAAATTCTTTCGCGAATTTTGGAACAAAACAGGATCGGAAAGCGTTATAACATTAAGAGTAAGCAGACGATAGCGCTCTATATCATAAACATAAGAGGAGGAAGTCAATGAAGAAAATTGGAGCGATTCTGATAGCGGCTGTGGCTGTGCTTGCCATATTTGCGGCGGTGTCGATGAACCGGGGTGAAGCTGCGGTGATGCCTGAAGCCGGGATTGACGCAAGCTCGCAGGGTGCGCCTGCTGCCTATGGCAGCGATGGGACGGGCATTTGGGTAAGTGGTGAAGGCAGGATTTCGGTTGCACCTGATATTGCTGCTTTGGATTTTGGTGTGGAAGCGTCTGCTCCCAACGTCTCCGAAGCTAACAGCCAGGCGTCAACCGCTATGGATGCGATAGTAAAGACGCTTAAGAAAAGAGGTGTGAAAGACAAAGATATACAGACCAGCCGTTTCAGTGTTTATCCGCGCTACAATTATGTGGAGGAAGAGGTGGATGGAGTTCGCAGCAGCAAGGAAGTTCTAACCGGATACAGAGTGAACAACAGAGCGACCGTAAAGCTACGCAATCTTGACACCATCGGCAAAATTATTGACGAAGTCGTGGAAGCGGGCGGCGACAACGTGCGGATAAGCAACATCAGTTTCACGCTGGAAGACCCGAAGTCCAAGATGACTGAGCTGCGTGAGATGGCGGTTGCCGATGCCAAGGCGAAGGCTGAACACTTGGCGGAACTGTCCGGTGTTTCGGTTGGCCGCCTGATATATATCAGCGAAGGAGCCGCTGCGCCGAGTGCTAGCGGAATATATGAGCGCGACTTCGGATATGCCTACGCTATGTCTGCCGCAGCGCCAGCGCCGAGTATCAGCGGCGGTGAGGTGGAGCTTTCTCTCAGCGTGCAGGCGGGGTTCTTTATTTATTAGAGACTGTGGAATAGAAGTGACCGAGCCTTCGGTTTGGGTTTGCCGGCCATTGTCCGTTGTTTCTCGCATCAGCATATCAGGACTATTACAAGGCAATGGAATGGGTTTCCGATAATCACTTCCTGAAGTAACGCAGATTTCACTTATTGCTTAACTGAAAACGTGTGTCAGAGCGGGCGTCTTTTTTGAGAGACGCCCGTTTCTTTTGGATTTACCGTTATCACGCTCATAATTCAGAGGTTTTCATCTGTATCTATATCTTTCATGTTGCTAGAATATATTTCCGAGACAAGGGGTGTGTATGCAAGGTCTGCGGCACAGCCAATATAACGGGAGAAATTATGGTTCTCAGTGACCACACAATCAAATCCATGCTGGCAGAAGGAAAAATTGTTATTGATCCCCTGGGCGAAGGGTGCATACAGCCTGCAAGCGTTGATGTTCATTTGGACAAACAGATACTCGTTTTCCGCAATTCGCGTCGTCCATTCATTGATGTGCGGGAAGACCTGAGTGATCTGACCGAGATGGAAGAAATTGGAGAGCAGCCGTTCATGCTGCACCCCGGCGAGTTCGTACTGGGGAGCACACTGGAGACTATTGAGATTCCGGACGATATTGTTGCTCGTTTGGAGGGTAAAAGCTCGCTGGGGCGAGTTGGCTTGCTCATCCATTCCACCGCCGGATATGTCGATCCCGGCTGGAAGGGACATTTGACGCTGGAGCTGAGTAATGTGGCGAATCTGCCCATCACGCTCTATCACGGGATGAAGATAGGCCAGTTGTCGTTTTTGCAGCTATCAACGCCTGCAGACAGTCCATACGGTTCGCCCGGGCTTGGAAGCAAGTACCAAGGGCAGACAGTTCCGACTGCAAGTCGCGCGTATAGAGATTTCGAGAACAGCGAGGATTAGGGGCGCATGCAACACATGGAGCGGGCGCTCACGCTAGGATGGGGCGCGCTGGGGACAACCAGTCCTAACCCGGCGGTAGGCTGTGTGATTGTGCGAGACGGTGAGAGGGTGGGTGAAGGTTGGACACATCCTCCGGGGGAGTGGCATGCGGAGGCTGCGGCATTGCGTCAGGCCGGCGAACGTGCGCGCGGCGCAACACTGTACACTACACTGGAGCCGTGTAATCACTACGGCAGAACGCCTCCCTGCTCGGAAGCCATTATCGCGGCAGGGGTTGCAGAAGTGCGAACTGCCGTACGCGACCCTAACCCTAATGTCGCAGGAGGCGGCTTGGCGCGACTGGCTGAAGCAGGTATTAGAACGCACATTGGAGAATGTGCGGACGAGGCACAGAAGCTCATTGAAGGGTTTATTAAACACAGCAGAACGGGCATGCCTTTTGTTACTGCCAAGTATGCGATGAGCCTTGACGGCAAGATTGCCGCGCGCTCCGGGGATTCGAAATGGATTAGCGGCGCTGAATCTCGTGAATTCGCGCATCTGCTTCGGGCGCGGTCAGATGCTATCATGGTGGGTATTAATACCGTACTTGCTGACGACCCGATGCTCACGGCGCGTGATGCTCATGGCAATGCGAACTCCCGCCAGCCGCTGCGCGTAGTGCTTGACAGCAGAGGCAGAATGCCTCACAGAGCGAAGATGCTGAGCGCGCCGGGCGATACGCTTGTGGCGGTTGTGGACGATTTTGACGAACATACTCTCAAGCGTGCCAAGATAGTCAGACTGCCTTCGCACAGCGGAGCAGTTGATTTGGAGGCTCTGCTTACCACTTTGGGAAATTGTGATATAACGAGTGTGCTGGTAGAGGGGGGCGGCACGCTTATTGGAGCGCTGTTTGATTTGAATCTCGTTGATAAGGTTGTAGCTTTCGTTGCACCGGTTATAATAGGCGGTAAAGAAGCCGTATCGCCGGTTGGCGGAGTTGGGATTGTGAAGATGGAAGAAGCGCTTCGCCTGTGTGATGTAGCAGTGCATCGCTTCGGCGAAGATGTGGCAGTTATTGGATATACTGGGAGAGACTAATAATGTTCACGGGAATAGTTGAGGAGATAGGTTCGGTTGAGGCAGCAGAGCTGGGCAGGCTGGTCATCCGCGCGTCGGAAGTGTTGAGCGATGTGAAGGTAGGTGACAGTATCTCCGTGAATGGGGCATGCCTGACGGTTACGACGCACAACGAGTCCGCCTTCAGTGTGGATGTTGTACCTGAAACGCTTCGCCGCACGAACCTGGGTCAGCTCAAGGAAGGCTCACCCGTCAACTTGGAACGCTCCATGCCTGCTTACGGACGGTTTGGAGGGCATATGGTGCAAGGGCATATAGACGGCACAGGTACTATACGCTCTATCGAAAGCGAAGGGGACGCTCTTATGATAATCTTCGATGCGCCGTCTCCCGTTATGCGCTATGTGGTGGAAAAAGGTTTCATTGCTGTGGACGGGGCAAGCCTTACCATTGTAAACTGTGATAACTTTTCTTTCAGTGTAACTATAATCCCGCATACACAGGCTAATACAATCTTTGGGAGCAAGAAAGTAGGAGACAGCGTGAACCTAGAAGTGGACATCATGGCGAAATATGTGGAGCGGCTTACCATGGCAGCGCGCCCGCCCGTGGATACGGCAGACGAGCTTTAGCAGCTCGGTACAGGAGGATTAGAATGCCGCTGGCCAGTATTGACGATGCGATAAGGGACATCAAAGCTGGTAAGATAATCATCATTGTTGATGATGAGGACCGCGAGAATGAGGGCGATCTCGCTATGTCCGCTGAGCTAATAACGCCTGACGCTGTGAACTTTATGGCGACGGAAGGACGGGGGTTGATTTGCGTTCCGATGATGTCACAGCGTCTTGATCAGCTTCGCATTCCCATGATGGTCTATGAGAACACCGCGCGTCTTAGCACTGCCTTCACTGTTTCGGTTGACGTATTAGACGGCGCGACCACTGGTATATCCGCGCACGACAGGGCAGCGACGATAAAAGCGCTCATAGACCCACAGACGAAGCCGGAAGACTTGGCTAGACCCGGTCATATATTCCCGCTGCGATACATGGAAGGCGGAGTGCTGAAGCGCGCGGGACAGACGGAGGCTGTCGTAGATTTAGCGCGGCTTGCAGGTTTACAGCCTGCGGGTGTAATCTGCGAGATTATGGCGGACGACGGGTCCATGGCGAGAATGCCTCAACTGGAAGTGTTCGCAGAGAAGCATAACCTCAAAATTGTGAGCGTCGCTGACATCATAGCTTATCGGCGTGAACATGAGAGGCTCATAGAGAGGGTGGCGGAGGCGCGTGTGCCTACGAAGTACGGCGTATTCGCTGCCGTGTCGTACCGAAGCCTCGTGGACAGAGATGAACATGTCGCTCTGGTGAAAGGGCGCATTAATCCGGAAGAGGCGACGCTTGTGCGCGTACACAGTGAATGTCTGACCGGAGATGTGTTTGCCAGTATGCGGTGCGACTGCGGTGATCAAAGAGACCTCGCTCTGAAGGCTATCAGTCAGGAAGATTCCGGCGTATTTCTGTATATGCGACAGGAAGGGCGCGGGATAGGTATCCATAATAAGCTGAAGGCTTATGCCTTACAAGACGAGGGCTTGGATACGGTGGACGCGAATGTAAAGCTGGGCTTCGACCCGGATCCTCGGCAGTATGGCGTGGGCGCGCAGATTTTGGTTGACCTTGGGGTGCGGAAGATGCGCTTTTTGACGAACAATCCGAAGAAGCGCGTAGGTATTGAGAGCTTTGGGCTGGAGCTTGTCGAACAAGTGCCTCTGATTGCGCCGGTCAATGATGAGAACAGGCGCTACCTTGAAACAAAGGTGCAGCGCATGGGACATACGCTCGATATGGATTTTGTGGCAGGTGATGACCAATGAGCATAGAATTGCAGGGCGGTATGCAGGGTGAAGGGCTTCGCGTTGCGATTGTGGTTGCGACATTCAACGACTTCATCACATCCAAACTGCTGGAAGGTGCGCGCGCGGCGCTGCTGCGTCACGGCGTGCGCGATGATTCTATCAGTGTTGCGTTTGTGCCGGGGTCATTCGAACTGCCGCTGGTGGCGAAGAAGCTGGCGGAGTCCGGGCTGCATGATGCTGTGATATGTTTGGGCGCGGTGATACGAGGGGAGACCGATCACTATGAGCATGTTGCAGGCGAAGCGGCGAAAGGTATAGCGAACGCGTCTATTAGCAGCGGTGTGCCAGTGATATTTGGGGTGCTAACCACCGATACTCTGGAGCAGGCAATCAACCGCGCGGGCGGTAAGCAAGGGAACAACGGCTACGGCGCCGGGCTTGCTGCGATAGAGATGGCGAACTTGATGCACGCTTTGGATACCGGGTAGCATCTAGCGGCTGTCGTGTTCGCATACTCTCCTTAATCCGTATGCCTATATTTTTCTGCCGTGTGCATATTGATATGGTTTCGCTGTCCTGATAAAATATCCATCTGAGTTGGGGATTCGTCTAGTGGTAGGACGACAGACTCTGGATCTGTAAGCCGAGGTTCGAATCCTCGATCCCCAGCCAGAAGCATTGTTGCGTGGCGCATTCGTCTAGCGGCCAAGGACACCACCCTCTCAAGGTGGAGACCACGGGTTCGAATCCCGTATGCGCTACCAACTTCTTTTTTCCCTGCCGCATTTCTCCATATTACAATTTAGACTGTCGTACTGCGTTACGGCGTAGTGTACGTAATCTTGCCGCGAAGTCTTTTGGCAGCTTTTCTGTGGCATAGCGCATTCCCTCGGCAGAGAACGAAGCTGCGTGCCCCTCGATGAAACTCACAACACGGCTTTGTTCGGCTATAGACAGTTCGCGCAGTACCCAGCCTGTGCCTGTCTGAGCGAAGCGCTCCTTGCTGCGGATTGTGGTGGCGCAGGTTTCTAGCATCATGCTGGTGAAGCCTGCAAAGTTGTCATCGCCATGCTTTGCCAGATTGACTAGCCCGACGCATGATGCGCGGCGCTGCCAGAGATTATCGGAATTGCGCCACGCTGTGATGGCGTGGGCGCACAGTTCGCCTTCGCGCTGTGCGAGTAGTCCCAGGACTTTTAAGCAGAACCAATCGCAAGTGTTCCAGTCGTAGATGAAGCCGTCCCGAAAGAGTGCAGCGAAGCGAGGGAGATCGCGTTTCCAATCGACTGCGCCGTCCGGTATGAGAACTTCTTGGAGTATTAGAATACCGGCGAGCTTGTCCTCGGCATAGTCTTGGCGCAGCATCTCAAGTGCGATGCCCACCTGCGCTTCGGGTGGGAGCTGCTTGGTGGCTGCTTCGGCGTGCAGCCAGTCGTGCAACGCGCGGCGTATGTCTGCCATTTTAACGCCACGAAACGGTATCACATGCTTGAGGTAACGCTCCCACCAGTCCTTTGTTTTGGGATTGGCGGCAGCGTCGAGTCTATCCTGCAGCCCGCTCAGTTCGTTGGGTGTCATCCTATGCCTTGGCGCAAGTAGTGTCCTAGGAACTCACCGCCAATTACATGCAGGTGTGCGTGGGGCTGACTTTGCATGCCATGCCTTCCGAAGTTGGATAACACGCGAAACCCTTCCGGACAGCGCTCCGTGCCGAACTGTGCTGCGAGATCGCCTAAGTGCGCCAGCAAGCCGCCGCTGCGCCAGAGTTCCGTTTGGGACATGTGCGACTTAGGGATGACGAGTAGTTGTACAGGTACCCAGTCAAGTTGGTTGTCGAATATGATTGCCTCTTCGTCCTCGTAATGGATGGTGGCAGGCTCACGGCGGGCGATGATGTCGCAGAATACGCAGGCGGGTGTAATCATAGATGTCAGCGCGGCACTCTGATGCGGTAGTCGGGAGCGTCTATACGGATAATCTTGCCTAAGGATGAATCTCTAATTCGTGATTCGATGGGCGCAGTTCGCGTGGGATCTGAAAAGTCTAGCATGCTAGTAATGACCGTGGGCAGACGGTTGTTGTGGCGATGCACGAATATCTGGTAGAGCTTCTCCTCTGCCCAAGGGCTGTTGTGCTCTTGACCGAGGTCGTCCAATATGAGCAGTGGTGCGCTTTTAACCTCCTCAAGTATGCTTTCCATCGTTACTCGACTTTGCGGATCGAATGTGTATCGGAAATAGTCCAAGAGTTCCGGGACGAAAGCAAAGAATACAGAATTGCCCATGTCCATCTGGGTATTGGCTATGGCGACTGCAAGGTGTGTTTTGCCCACTCCAGTATTGCCAAAGATGGTTAGCCAGCCACTGGGGTTGTTGGCATATCTTACCGCAGTGAGCAGGCTGTCTTGCAGGCTTGCCTGTTCGACTGCGCGGGGGTTGTTGCCGCGCACGTCGAAAGTCTCGAAGGTCATTCGCCGCTGCATTTCGGGAGGTACGCGCCCTAAGTTGTGCGATTTGGGGCGATTGTAGCTGCGGGTCTGTACAACGCGGCTCAACCCTTTGGTTTCAAGGCGGCTGCGGATGTATGGATCGAGTTCGTCTAGGTCGTTTGCGGTCGTTATGACGGTGGGCAGCTCGGCATTGAAGCGGTGGTTGATGACCTGTTGGAGCTTTTCTTCTGCCCAAGGAGTGGAACTGTGTGCGCCTAGTCCGTCTAAAACAAGCAATGGCGCTTCTACAACTTGCAAGTATAGATCGCTGTAAGTGAGTTCGCTTGCCGGAGAGTAGGTGGATCGAAGATGGTCGAGCAGGTCGGGGACATGCATGAAGAAGACGACCCGTTCTAATTGAATGCAATGATTCGCGATGGCGGCAGCGAGGTGTGTTTTTCCGGAGCCGTTGGGGCCTATGAGAACGAGCCAGCCGTTTGGGTTTTCTGCGTACTCTGCGGCGGCACGGCAGGCTTCGGCGAACATGCTGCGGCTGCCGGTGTCCTCGGCGATACCTTCTGGGTTGAGGGTGTCGAATGTGAAGCGTGTGAGATTGCCTAGATTGCTGTATCGCAGCAGCCTTCCTAATCGTTCTTCGGAGATGCGCTGCTGACGACATTGGCAGGTGATGACTTGTCCGAAATCAGGATGCCCCACCACAACATCGGGCGTGTACCAGCCTCTGCCGGCACAGACAGGGCAGTTGATGTTGCCTTGCTCCGTATCCGTATATGAAGGCAGTAGGATATTCTCAGCGGCGGTATCTTGTGAAACGCCGTTGGATGCGTGTCTAGTAGCGCTTAACCTTCGTAGAATATCTGCGAGATTTTCCATCGCCTTCACCTCGGCTTCTACCATCGCGCTCCCAGTTCTCGAGAATGCGTACTATGTAGCGCCAGTTTCGTACATTTTGGAGCGCGGCTTCGCGAAAGGCATCTTCTATCCATTCTATAGGATAAAGAGTTTCCGCTTCTTTGAGTTCGTCTGCAATCATAGGGCTGAGCATGCCAATGTTGGCTTCGTATAGCGCAAATACATTCTGCCGTTCGACAGGCGTATCCCAGGGTTCAGGCGCCGGTTCCGTATGAGAGTATCCTACGACGAAAGCATCTGACGCCGCGCGAGCTAGGGAGCGCCTGTCCCGCTCGGTGTTGAGTGCGTACAGGCGCTCTTCTGTGCCTTTGTGTTTCACGACTGCCATTGTGAGCGTTCCTCGCTGTACACAGGCGTTAAGGGCGCGCGAGACGGCATCATAGTCGCTTCCTAATGCGATTGCCAGGGTTCGATCTGCCAGGGCTTCGCTGTGCGTTACGAACCGCGGGTAGCCTTTTTTCTGCTGAAGCAGCCATAGGATACGCAGCAGGCATTTGAGTTCGGCGAGGTCATCCACTTGTTCCAGCAGCGTGCCGAACAGTGTAGCAGGCGCGGGAATGCTGCGCACACGGTTGGGGAAGCCGTTAAACTTCATTTTGCGCATACTCCATGGAAGGCGTGGTTTCCAGGCTTTCAAAGCGTACTAGATCGCTGCGGAAATACAGCGGCACTGTACCTACGGGTCCGTTGCGGTGCTTCGCGAAGATTATCTCTGCGATATTCTGGGGGTAAGGCTCGGTTGGGTTGCGTTTCTCCCAATCCTCGCGGCTGACATAGACATCTTCGCGATGGATGAAGGCGACGACATCGGCGTCCTGTTCGATACTGCCGCTTTCACGCAGGTCGGATAGCAGCGGTCGATGGTTCGGACGCTGCTCGATTGCGCGGCTGAGCTGAGAACATGCGATTACCGGGATGTCGAGGTCGCGCGCCATGCCTTTGATTGAGCGCGAGATTTCGCCCATTTCCTGCGCTCTGTTGTCAATTCGTCCACCGCCGCCGATTAGTTGGAGGTAGTCGATAACGACTAGATCTAATCCGCGCTCTGTCTGAAGCCTGCGCGCCTTGCCGCGCATGTCCACGATGGTTTGTATTGGCGTGTCGTCTATGTATAATGGCAGGTCTGACAGGATTCCGATAGCGTCCAGCAGACGCGACTCCTCGTCATTGCTAAGTAGACCGATGCGAATCCGGTAGCTATCTACATTGGCTTCGCTCGCAAGCAGGCGCATCCCAATCTGGTCGCGGCTCATTTCGAGGCTGAATATGCCCACACGATTGCCGCTGTCTGCGGCAGAACGGGCGATGTTGAAAGCGAGTGTGCTCTTGCCTAGGCTGGGGCGCGCGGCTAGTACAATCATGTCGGAGCGTTGCAAGCCGTTGCCCAGCAGGTTGTCGATGCCCGGGAAGCCGGTTGGTACGGGGGATATATGCGCTACATCCGGCCCGTGAAGCGCGGCGCTCTCTTCCATGTATGCATCGAGCACTTCACGAAGATGTACGAAGTCGCCGGATCCACGCCCGGCGCGTATTCGGAACAGGAGGTCTTCCGCTTTGGAGAGGGCTGCGTCAGAGTCTGCGTCGCTTTCGTGATAGCCAATATCGGCAATGCGTCCACCCACATCGATGAGCTGGCGCATTATAGAGGTGCGCTGCACGATGCGTGCATAGTATTCGATGTGGACTGAAGTAGGGACGACCATCACCAGATGGCTGAGATATGCGCTGCCGCCGAGTTCTTCGAGCCTGTCTTGGAGGCTTAGCTCGTGCGCGACAGTAATTTGGTTGATAGCGTCGCCGCGCTCGAACAGAGCAAGGAAGGCTTCGAAGCACCAGCGGTTTTTTTCGCTGTAGAAATCGGACGGGCGCAGAAACGAGGTTACACGCGACAGCGAATCGCCGTCTATCAGGATGGAACCTATGACTGACTCTTCAGCATTGGCGTCATGTGGTGGCAGGCGGTCAACGTACACGGCTCTCTTCCCAGTTAGCAGTCAGGCGTCAGCAATTAGATGTTGAGGGGCAACCAATGAGATGTTGCCCCGCTGCCTAATTAGGGTATTGGGTGGAATAGCGTTCTATGAAGCTTAGCTTGGGTTAGTTTCTTCCGATTCGGCAGAAGCGTCCACGTCTTGAGATTCGGATTCGCCTTCTTCCACAGGTTCATCGTCCTCTTCCAGAGATTGCAGCCATTCATCTGCGGTTGTGCCCGTAGGATATACGAGCACTTCAATCTGTGCTTGCACTTCCGGATGAAGGCGAACATTGACATTGAAGCTGCCGAGCTGCCGGATCGGATCGGCTATCTCTATGCCGCGCCTATCGATCTCTCTTTCAGACATTTCAGACAGCTTTTCGGCAATGATTGCGTTGGTGACGGAGCCGTAGAGCTGTCCGCTCGCTCCCGCACGCATCTCAACATCGATGCGCATGCCATTCAGCGTTTCGGAAAGTTCACGCATGTCTTGCAGCAGACGCAGGCGTGTTCTTTCGGCTTGCTGCGCGTACTGTCTGACACGCTGTAATTCGTTGTGTGTCGCGGGTACGGCGAACTTCTTGGGGATCAAGTAATTCCGCGCGAAGCCGTTCTTGACTTCTTTGACCTCGCCGCCTTGAGCCACTCCGGCAACATCCTGTAAAAATACTACTCTCATTACAATTGAACCTCAGTCTATGTAATTTTCAACTATAAGTATATCGTACTCTGGTTATGATGTGCAGAATGTGAAGAAGCAAACAGAACGAAAGTACGATTTAGATTATACCATAAGTGGGACTTTGTTGTCAGGTAAAGAATCGGCTGAAGACTTCGTTGCCGAGCATGCGTCCGCGATGCGTAAGTCTAATCTCGCCTTCTTCCGTGCAGAGCAGCCCCAGTTGCTCGAGTTCATCGATGGTTTCGGCGTAAAAATGGGACGGCGGCGCGCCAAAGCGCTCTTTGAACGCGCTGCTGCTGATACCTTCATCGAGGCGCAGTCCAAGTATCATCGTCTCTGCCATTTCCAGTGCATCGTCAATTTCTTCGGTTTCGTACACTACGGGGACATCAGCGAATTTAGCGCGTATGGGCGCACTGTACGCATTAATGGGCGTGTTCTGTATGCGTCGTATGTACTCGCGCGGCGACTTGATTGTACTGAATCGGAAACCGGATAGGTATGAGTGGGCGCCCGGTCCTACTCCAAGATACGGCTTGTTGCGCCAGTATGTGAGGTTGTGGCGGCTTCGCATTCCGTTGAGCGCCCAGTTCGAGATTTCGTAGTGCCTGTACCCCGCACCGCGCATTTCCTCTTGCGCCATTAGGTACATATCTGCCGCAAGGTCCGGGTCAGGCGTGGGCATTCTGCCCTGTTCTACCCAGCGCTCCATAGGGGTTCCGCCTTCCAGCGTTAAGCAATACATCGATATGTGCGCCGGCGTCAGTTCGAGCGCCTGCATGAGAGTGCTGTGCCACTGCTCGATGTTCTGATATGGCAATCCATACATTAGGTCGATGCTGATGTTGTCGAAACCTGCCTGGAGTGCCTGTCGGTATGCCTGCACCGCATCGATTGCATTATGTCGCCGTCCCAGAGTTTTAAGCAGGTTGTCATCGAAACTTTGTACGCCGATGCTTAGTCGACTGATGCCGCAGTCGAGGTATTCATCAAGTTTAGAATCGCTGAAGTCGCCGGGGTTCGCTTCTAATGTTACTTCTGCGTCAGGTGCGAGGTTGAATGTGGCGCGGATTATTTCCATTGTCCGCCGTATGTCGGCGGAAGGCAGATATGAAGGGGTGCCTCCGCCAAAGAAAACCGTATGAACTCGCGGGGCGTCGAGCAGCTTGCCCCAGAGGGATATTTCGGCGTGCAGGGCGGCGATGTATGCGGGCATAAGCGGTTCAATAGCGGAGTATGTATTGAAGTCGCAGTATGGGCACTTCGTTTCGCAGAATGGGATGTGGACATACAGCGAGATAGGCTCGTCAGACAGCATTGTAAGCCTACCTAGACGTTGAATAGTACATGCATTATGTCGCCGTCCTGCACGATGTAGTTCTTGCCTTCCTGACGCAGCACTCCGTTCTTGCGCGCCTGCGCGAGAGTGCGGCACTTGACCATATTTTCGTAGGTTACGACTTCGCCGCGTATGAAGCCGCGCTCAAGGTCGGAGTGTATCTTGCCTGCTGCTTTAAGCGCAGAAGTGCCGCGCGCTATTGGCCAAGCGCGTACTTCTTCTTCACCGACTGTCAAGAATGATATTAGGTCTAGCGCCTCGTAGCATAGGCTTATGGCGCGGTTTAGCCCGGATTCGCCTACGATGTCCAGGGATTCCCTGAACTCTTTCTCCTCTTCGCGTTCCATCTGCGCCAGCGTCATTTCCAGTTCGCCGCAGATGGCAGCAACGCGGATTTTGGGCGTTTCTACTTCCTCTTTGAGGCGCGCTTCAATTGCAGAAACTTCGTCGAGCATGTCCTCTCCGATGTTCACCACGACTACTAGGGGCTTTGAGGTGAGCATCTGAAAGCCTGACAGCAGACGCAGCTCCTCATCGTTTAGTGTCTGATCCCTCAGGTGTACGCCTGCTTCTAGGCTGTCCTTGACGCGCATCAAAGTTGCCTGTTCTTTGTTTAACGCGTCTCGTTCGGCAGCCTTAGCTGATTTGAAGCGTTCTGATACACGTCCAAGGCGGCGTTCAAGAATGTCCAGATCAGAGATAGTCAGTTCGAACAGCAGTGTATCGATGTCGCGGAATGCGTCTATGCTGTCTTCGACGTGTGGTACCGATGGGTCTTCGAATGCCCGCGCGACTAGCAGTATGGCGTCTGCGCGCTGGAGGGTGTTCAGGTAGTCGCCGCCGATGCTCTGCGTTTTGCCCAAGCCATCGGTTGGAGCGGGCAGGTCGGCGTAAGTAACCTCTGCATTGACCTTCCGCTTTGGTTTGAAGATGCTGTTCAGCGTATCTAGGCGTTCATCGGGCACTTTCGCGGCGCCAAGATTGGTTCGGTTTGCGAATGTCGCGACCTGTGCTGAGCCGCGTGTTGCAGCGTTGAATATGGTTGTCTTGCCACTTTGAGGAAGCCCTATTATTGTAATTTCCATAAACCCGTAAGTTAGTCAAAATTATCGATGTATCTCGGAGTATCCGCGAATCATTCGTCTTTGTCATCCACTACTCGCGCGGATCCGTCTATAATGTTGCCGTCCCTGTCAGGAGATGAAGACCTGCCGCCGCCGAGGTTCTCGCGGAGTACATCACTCGGTATGGACAGCAAGAACAGAGCGAGAGTAAGGATAATCGCAACTATGTCGTCCAACCAGCCCAGAATTGGTATGATGTCAGGCATGAAGTCTATGGGCGATAAGATATAGATTAAGCCTCCGGGAATGATGAGCTTCGACCATACGGACACGCGTCTGTCCAACATTAGGCGCATTACGAGGCGACCTATGCCGGATCGTGCGAGCATCAGAAGTAGGGACGGTCTGAGCATCCTAGTTTTCCTTATAGTAAGTATTCCCTGTATATTATAACCGCTTGACGCAGTGAAGGTAAGCGAGAATTGGATACTGCCTAATTTTGAAATCTTTACTGCATCATTAACGACTGCATAATTCAAACTGAGGCATCATCGAGAATTGATATATCTGCTTTATGGAGAAGATTCGCTGTCTGTCGAAGAGAAGCTGGCGTCTCTGCGCGCCGATGATGAGCTTGATGACCTGTATGATGTGAATATGACCATACTGAACGGCGCATCTGTGAGCATAGGTGAGTTAGAGACGGCGTGGAGTGTTATACCTTTCATGGCAGACAAGCGTGTTGTGGTGGTTCGCAATCTGCTGGCTCGCATGGACCGTGGGCGCAGCGGTTCAGCGCGCTCGCGTAGCGCTGAAAGCGAGTGGTCTGACTTCGGAGAGCGGCTGGCTCATATTCCTGAATCGACTGACCTGATATTCGTGGATGCCGCTGTTAACCGTGGAAACCCTTTGCTGCGTGCGATTCGTCCTTTGGCGCAGGTGCATGAGTTTCGTCTGCCTTCGGTGCGCGATATGCCGAGATGGGTGCGCGAACGCGCGGATAAGATTGGCATAGCCATCGAGCCAAGCGCGATTTCGATGCTAGTGGATGCCATTGGAAACGACACACGTCTTATTGACATGGAGCTTCAGAAGCTTGCGCTTTATCGCGCGAACGAGAGAATCCGGCGGCAGGATGTGGAATCTATGGTGTCGTATGTGCGAGAAGCGAACATCTTCGCTGCGGTAGATGCCACATTGGAGGGACGTGTAGGGGTGGCGCTGCGCCTTGTGCATCAGCTTTTGGATGCAGGTCGGCCGCCGACTTATGTTATCACGATGATAGCGCGTCAAGTGCGCTTCCTCATATTAGCCAAGGACCTGAAGGCGCGCGGCTTCCGCCAGGACGAGATCGGCCGTCGAATTGGCGTATCAGGGTATCCGCTTACAAAGACTATGCAGCAGGAAGGGCGCTTCAGTGCAGAACGCCTTATCGAGATACATCGCAGGCTTCTGGAGGCTGATCTGTCGATCAAAACCGGCGCCACTCAGGAAGAGATGGCTTTGGATACGCTGATAATCGCCCTTTCTTCGACACAGCAACGCCGATAGCAGTGGCGGTTTCCTACATAGCAACTATATTAGCGCGCTTGCGTTATACATTACAGTCCGGGTCTTATCGTCCATTTGATTTACTTGTGAGCGAGGCGCTTGCAGCCCGATTGATTTGTGCCACGATTCCGGAATGAACCATCAATGAACCATCTAAATCAAACCCATGCAATGTAGGAATGTTTCAGAAATGGATAAGCGGCTAATACATATACTGCTCCGGAGTAAAGGGGTGGTAACTCTCGGTATAGTATTTTGTATTGTACTGGCGTCTTGTGGTGATGCGACTATTAATGAGCCGGTTGAAGCGCAGCCGACGGCGGGTTTAGTTGCAACTCCGACCATTGTGAATCAAGCGACTGCGACCCAAGCAGCGCCGCCTCCCACGGTTGCTGCACTTCCTAGCCCTTCGCCTACTGCTGTCCCCAACACATCCTCTTCGCCCACTTCTGATGATGCGAACGCGCAGACGGAGCGCCTGTCGGCAAAGGGAATGGAGATTCTTACGAAGTTCACAGAAGAGTATAGCCCGCGTGCGAGTGGTTCAGACGGTGAACTCGCTGCTGCGGAGTTCATAGGGGGATATTTGGATGATATGGGCTATCGTATTGAGTATCAACCTGTAGAGTTCGATTACCTCCCCCTATGGAGCGATGAGTTCGTATCGCTGATTGGTGACGGAAGACCGAACTTGCCATCAGTGCCGCTGGCTAGAACAGGATTAGGCGATGTTACTGCGCCTATCGTGTATGTGGGCAAGGCTTTTGAAGATGATATACCGGAGGATGGGCTGGAAGGAGTCATTGCGTTCATAGAGAGGGGCGAAATCACTTTTGAAGAGAAGTTAAACCGTGTGTCGGATGCCGGCGCTGTGGCAGCAGTAATTTACAATAACGAGCGAGGCATCTTCAGAGGCTCACTGCAATCTGATGGCGCAATTCCCGCAGCCTCTTTGTCACGCGAGGACGGCGAGAAAGTGCTCCAACTGCTCGAAGAAGAACCTAATCTGCGGATGCAGGTTAAGATAAAGCCTGAATTGATTAACTCGCAAAATGTTATTGCTGAACTGGATGACCAGAATGATGAATGTGGAGTAGTGGTTATAGGCGCGCACTACGACAGCGTACAGAACACGCAGGCAGCGGGCGATAATGGTACCGGCGTCGCATCGCTGCTCGTAATGGCAGAGGAACTTCTGGATGAGCGTTATGACGAAGAGCAATCTTTGCCCTACGCTATACGCTTCGTGTTCTTTGGTGTGGAAGAAATTGGGCTGTACGGCAGCAAGCATTATGTAGATAGACTCAGCGAGAAAGAGCGGCAGAGCGTAATCGCAATGCTCAACTTAGACGCTATGGGCAAAGGGGAAGCCGCGTTAGTGGGAAGTCCGGCTTTAGTTCAAAGAGCGATAGAATATGCAGAGGACAACGGCATCGATCTGAACCGAAGCAATGATCCGTCCGGCTTCGGCAGCGATCACGCTCCGTTCCTTGAAGTAGATATACCGGCGCTGTTCTTTTTTGGCGACGACTTTTCTATCATAAACTCACCGGAGGATGTGCTGGAAGAGGTGGACCCGTCGATAATGGGAACGCATATGGCAGTTGTGTTAGGCATGCTGCAAGGGTTTGAGTGCAAAACTATTCCGTAGTTTTGGGCAAGAACCATCGAAGTGATTTGCATTTGGCTTGTACCATCATCGTTCAGTGAATTATACTAGAGTTGTTGAGTGCGAACTGAAATGTATTAGCCAATATAAACTATTCATAGTTCACTACTAGATATGACCACAAGTAAACAAGACTACTATGACCTGCTGGGTGTCCAACGAGGCGCCTCGGATGAGGATATAAAGAAAGCTTTTCGCAAGCTCGCGATGGAGTATCATCCGGACCGCAACAAGCGTGAGGGCGCAGCTGAGAAGTTTAAGGAGATAAACGAAGCCTATCAAGTGCTGTCGGATTCACAAAAACGCTCTGCTTATGACAGATATGGGCATGCGGGTGTATCCGGAAACGGAGGCGCGAGAGGGTTTGAGGGCTTCGAGAACTTCGGCGGCGGCTTCGGCGATATTTTCGACGCATTCTTCGGCGGCGCAACGCAAAGGCGACCTAACGCCCCTCGGCGCGGAGCAGACCTGAAATATGCCGTTACTATCGATCTTGAAGAATCAGCGCTAGGCATAGAGAAGGAAATTCATCTGGAGCGCACAGAGGTGTGCAGCGCTTGCAGTGGCAGTCGCAGTGCGCCCAATAGTTCGCCCAGTAAGTGTGTCAATTGCAACGGCACAGGTGAGTTGCGGCGCTCGCATGAGAGCGTGTTTGGTCAGTTTGTTCAGTTCGTGGCGTGCGGTGTTTGTCGTGGCGAGGGGAAGACGATAACGGACCCGTGCAATGTATGCAAAGGGAGCGGCAAGGAACGGCGTTCACGGACGTTGGGAGTTGCGATACCAGCCGGTATAGAGGACGGAGTGCAGATTCGTCTGCGAGGTGAGGGAGAGTCCGGTTATAATGGAGGCGCATCCGGCGATCTTTATGTGATGGTGCGCGTTCGGGAGCATTCTATATTTCGTCGTGAGGGCAACGACATTCTATACAGCCTGTCCATTAATATGGCACAGGCTGCGCTGGGCACCAAAGTAACCGTGCCCACAGTTATAGACGATGATACCGAGCTGGAAATACCCGCCGGAACTCAAACCGGCGCTGTGTTTCGGATGAGAAATCTGGGTGTTCCGTATATCCGCAGTAATCGAAGGGGTGATCAGCTGGTAACGGTCGATGTACAGACCCCGAAGAAACTGACGCAGGAGCAGCGTATTCTGTTCGAAGAACTTGCGCGGAGTTTTGGTGATGAATCGGCGGACTCGGACATTCAGGGCAAGGGCTTCTTCGACAAGCTCAAGGATGTCATTTCAGGGGAATAGATTCGTTTGTCTGCTGTATGCGTGGGTTATACAGACTGATTGGATTCGGGCGCACGGTGGTGCGTCCTTTTCATATTCTTTGTACTCGTAAATGCTGAATGGGAGGAGTGAACAGGTTTTGAAGTGGCTTGAGTTGAGCGTCCGCACACCGCCTGAGTTTGTAGAGCCTCTGTCGCAGATATTCTATCGTTATGGGCACGGGGGCGTCGCAGTTGAGCAGGAAGGCGGGTTTAACCCGGACGAGGGGGAAATGCCGTCCGGAGACGAATGGGCGGTTGTTGCTACCTATTTGCCGATGAATGAATCGCTTGATGAGCGCAGGGGGCGCATAGATGTTGGAGTGCGGCTGGTAGCACATGTTGCCGATATATCTCCGCTCCAAGAGCGTGTGGTCGAAGAAGAGGAATGGCAGAATAGCTGGAAGGAACACTTTCATGTGCTTAAGGTCAGCCGCCGCATCACAATCTGTCCCACATGGCGCGAGCATACGCCGCAGGATGGCGAGATAGTGATTATGCTGGACCCGGGTATGGCGTTTGGCACGGGGCATCATCCTACGACTAGGATGTGCCTTGAAAAATTAGACTCTCTCGTAACGCCAGGGATTGATGTGCTGGATGTGGGCTGCGGTTCTGGGGTGTTGTCGATCGCTGCGGCGCGGCTTGGCGCCAGGAATGTCTTCGGTCTGGAGATAGATTCCGTTGCGGTAAATGTCGCCAAGTACAATGTGCGCGAGAATGGAGTGGAACATACCGTGCGGGTTGTTCAAGGCACGCTGCCCCATGCCGACGTCAAGCATTCTGCTTATGGCATTGCAGTCGCAAATATATCTGCCAAGGTGGTGTCTGATATTGCGCCATACCTCGTCGGCGCTGTTCAAGATGGAGGAAAAATCATAGCGTCGGGTATATTGCTGGAGAACAAAGATAAAGTTACACAGGCGCTTACGGATACAGGCGCAACCTTGGATGATACTCTGGTTGACGGCGATTGGGTTACCCTAGTCGCAGGAGTCCGTAAGTGACGCCCTAATTGACGAAATGCATCGCTTCTTTGTTCCTCCATCAAACATTGAATCCGGGCGGGTTACGCTGCCTGCAGATGCGGCACGCCAGATTGCGCGCGTGCTGCGGGCGAGCGCCGGCGACAGTATTATCGCACTAGACGACAGCGGATATGAGTATGTGGTAACGCTTGAATCAGTAAGCCCACAGCATACATCGGGCGTTGTTAGTGAACGATATGCCGGTAATGGCGAGCCGGAGTTGTACATCGAGCTTTATCAGGGGCTGATGAAAGCCGATAGATTCGAGTATGTGCTGCAAAAAGGAACAGAACTGGGCATATCCCGATTTGTGCCAATTGTAAGTGAGCGCACGGTTGCGCGTAATGTCATAAGCCCTAACCGTCTGAAACGATGGCGCAGGATTATCAGGGAAGCCGCCGAACAATCCGGCAGATGCATTCTGCCGATTCTGGAAGATGCTGTGAGTTTTGCACAAGCCTGCGAAGCGATAAATGCTGTGAATACTCCGGCAATTATTGGCTGGGAATGTGAGCGTGATACAGGTATTAGGGACACTCTGCTGCGGTACAAGGCGGACATCGAAAAGGCGCAGTCTGTTGCTGTCATCATTGGTTCGGAAGGGGGCTTGACCGACAAAGAAGTGTCTTACGCTCTCGGCTGCGGCATATTGCCCGTATCGTTGGGTAGGCGAATCCTGCGTGCTGAGACGGCTGGAATAATCGCTGCCGCCGCTCTGCTGTACGAGATGGATGAACTTGGCTGAATGGGGGTGTGGCGTATCTACTCGGGACGTGGCGCGCGCTCCAGCAGGTCGCTCACTGCTCGTTCGAGAGGCACACCTTCGAATATGACGCTGTGCATCGCCTCGGTTATTGGCATCTCGATGCCTAACTTCTTGGCAACCGTGATGGCGCCTTCGATTGTGTCCACCCCTTCCGCAACATTGTCCATAGAGGTGCGTATTGAATGTGGGGATTCGCCCAAAGCCAATCTATTGCCGAAGTAATGATTGCGGCTCAGCCTGCTCGAGCAGGTCGCTATGAGGTCGCCCATCCCTGCCATCCCCGCCATTGTGAACTGATTCGCGCCGGCTGCTTCGGCGAGCCGACCAATTTCTGCCAGCCCGCGTGTGATGATTGCAGCCTTCGCGTTGTCGCCGTAGTTCAGCCCGTCGCATACGCCGGCGGCAAGAGCAATAATGTTTTTCAGCGCGCCTCCTAATTCAACTCCTATGATGTCCTGATTTGTATAAACTCGGAAATGGCTGGAATTGATGATGCGCTGGGCTGTACGCGCAGCATCTGAATTTTCGGACGCAATTACAGTGGAGGCGGGTTTGCCTTCTATAATCTCGCGCGAGAGGTTAGGACCTGAAAGAGCGCATATACGATTGTGCATGTGGGCAGGCAGTTCATCTGCGAGCACCTCGCTCATGCGCTTGCCGGTGTCTATCTCAAGCCCTTTCGTTGCGCTGACTATGATGGCATTTTTCGGAATGCCTTCACGCACGCGCTGCACATTTGCTCTGAATGTGCGCGAAGGCACGGCTATGAGCACAATGTCGGCATTTGACAGTGCTTCGTAAGGGGATGCAGAAACCGACAGCGATGCGGGAAACGAAACGCCGTGCATGAATCGCACGTTCTCGCGATCTGATTCGAGCGTAACTGCTTCGTCTTTTGTGCGCGCCCACATGCATACTTCGATATCGCGCCGTGCGATGATGACGCTGAGCGTCGTTCCCCAGCTTGTAGTACCGATTACCCCTACTTTCGGCATGGTGGCAGACTTCGTTGATTAGATGACAAAGGCAGATTACAAACGCTTGGTGAAGTCAACGGGAGCAGCGTAGCTAGGCTCTGCGATTGGGCGACCGGGCGCTGGGGGTTCAAGAAAAGTGATGCTTTCATAAAAGTCATCCAAGGCGATGAATTTTCCGTTCTGTTCTGCCCATTCGCGCATACGACGGTTGCAACTGTGCCGCCAAGACAACACCTTAATTCTCCAGTTGCGCCTGAGCATACGCTCTAAGTCGGCGTGAAAACTCACTCCTTCTGAAAAGCCGGCTCCATCTCCTGTGAGCAGAACTACAATTCCGGGTCTCCGTTGTAGTCAAGTGCATCACGCAGCATAGCGCTTTGGAGCATCTGGTCAACGCCTTGTTCCCCACCTAGCAGCGCACCGCGTTCTAGCAAGTGCACCGCAACGCCTTCGTTCTCGAGACGGTTCCAAACATGCCGCATTTCTGGGGGAATAGAGCCAACTGCTACTGCGTGTTCGATCTCGCGACCGGCACGAGCCAATTCAAGCATATTACGGAAGTCTATACGCATGCGATAGCGTGAATCTTCCCCTTCAATTTCGACAGCCGCTTGCTGCGCGCTGCTGAAGGTATTGGAATTGTCCCAGTAGATAAAGACCTTTTCCACTTGAAAAACTGCCCCGTAAAATATATTCAGAGAATTATAGCAGATGCTCTGATTACCCATCGGTAGGCAGCGCAGACTTTCCTATCTTGCGCTCATTGCCCTTAATGAGGCGCTGAATGTTGTCTTTGTGCAGACCGATGACAAGAGCTGCGCCTATGACCGCGAACCAGATATATTCGGCATATACGAACCAAAACGCGTCGGATGCTTCGTCTATAAAAACTCCTAGCACTGCCAGAGTTATAAGCGTGATAATGCCGGATAGTGTTCCCAGTATTGACCCCAGCGATACATAACGGCTTAAAGCAACTGCGGTAAGCCCCACAACAGTTGCTACAAGCCCCGCTAACGGCGAGAGAATTATGAGCGCTCCCCATCCGGACGCGGTTCCTCTGCCTCCCTTGAATCCTACGAACACTGGCCAGTTGTGCCCCACGAGCACGGCAATAGCGGCTGCCGCCTCCGCGCCGGGCGAATCGAACAGTATGCGTGCAATCAGCACCGCGAGCACTGCTTTGCTCATGTCAAGCGCCAGGACGAGGATTGCCATCGGAACACCCACCGTTCGCATCACATTCGTCATGCCGGTTTTGCCACTGCCGTACTCTCGCACATCTATGCCCTTGGACAGCTTACCCAGCATAAGTCCGAAGGGCAGAGCGCCCAGCAGATAGCTGGTCGGTATCATCACAAGATAAGGAATCATCGCCGTGCCTTACTCTCCTCTGCCCTTGAATCTCATACGGAGAGGGCTGCCCCGAAACTCATAGGCAGACCTAATCGCGTTTTCCAGATAGCGTTTATAGGAAAAGTGAACCATATCTGAGTTGTTGACAAAGAAAGTGAAGCTAGGGGGACCGGTATTATCCTGCGCCACGCTGTATATCTTTAGAGAGCGTCTGCCGGAAAGCGCCGGAGGGTGCTCCGCAATTGCCCTCATTATTTGGCGACGCAGGTCGTATCGCGGCACGCCCTTCGTCCATTCCTGATATACCTGTCGCGCGGTGTCCAGCAGGTTGGAGATACCCGTGCTGTTTAGCGCTGATGTGAAGCATATCGGCGCATAAGATGCGAATCGGAAGCGTTCGCGCACTTGCCGTATCGCTTGAGTCTGCGTCAACCCGGCTTCGGCTGCGAGATCCCACTTGTTGATGCTAAGGATGATTCCCTTAAACCCGTCTAAGATGTACTTGGTGATGTGAGTGTCCTGGCTGCTGGCGATCTCGGTGGCGTCCATAAGCAAGATTACGACGTCGGCGCGATCTATCGCACGTATGGCACGAAGCACACTGTATCTTTCAATGCCTTTCTCAATGCGGCCGCGCCTTCGAATGCCTGCCGTATCGATGAGCAGAACCGACCAGTCATCGAACTGCATCATGCTGTCCAGTGAGTCGCGCGTAGTGCCTGGGATGTCGCTGACGATAGCGCGTCTCTCGCCCGCTATGGCGTTCAGCAGCATAGATTTACCTACGTTGGGGCGCCCTACAATAGCAAGTTTTAGGTCAGCTTCCGGTTCGAGAAATGCGAGGGCATCGGGGAAGTGGGATACCACGCGTGCCATAAGTTCATCTACGCCTAGATTGTGGAAGGCGCTCACGGGGACAGGTTCGCCGATACCAAGTTCATAGAATTCGGTAGATTCGACAGCCAAGCGATCGTTGTCCGCTTTGTTCGCTGCAAGCACAATGGGTTTTTCAGTGCGGCGCAGCGCATCCGCCACATCTACATCGCCGGGGGTTATGCCTGTGGTAGAGTCAACGGCGAAGACTATGACATCCGCATCGCTGATAGCAAGTTCGATCTGTCCTTTGACTTGCTGCCAGATGTCGGTTTCGGGGAACAGGTCAAGCCCGCCGGTGTCCACAAGTATGAACGCATGGTCAGCCCATATCGTCTCGGTAGTAACGCGATCGCGCGTCGTGCCTGCGATGTCGGACACTATGGCCGCAGGTCTCCCGATCAGCCTGTTGAACAGCGTGGACTTACCCACATTGGGGCGACCCACGATTGCAACGAGCGGTTTAGCGGTAGTTATCATAGTAAACTGCCAGTTTATAGGATTTATAGGATTGCAGATCGCCGGCTCACGGAATATATGAGTGAAACCGAATTGAATTTGCGGGATTTACCATTTCATATAATCAATCTATGAAGGGGTGAGGTGATGTCCGGCATAATAGAGCATGTGTTTAATCGGCTAGTCTGCGGCGTATATTGCCGCAAGGATGGCTTTCTGCGCATGCATGCGATTTTCGGCTTGGTCGAATACGACTGAATTGGCGTAGTCTATCATGGATTCAGAGAGTTCTTGGCCTCTGTATGCGGGCATGTCATGCATGAAGATGAAGTCCGGTTTGGCAAGTTTCACCAGTTCTTCGTCCACTTTGTAATCTTTGAAAATTGCGATTCTCTCCGCTTTTTCGTCTTCCTGCCCCATGCTGACCCAAGTGTCTGTATAGACGACGTCTGCATCTTGAACTGCTTCTGACGGATCGCTAGTCCAGTCCACTTTCGACTCGTTGCTTGCGGCTCTGCGCTGTACTTCTTCTAGGATAACCGTCGGTATTTTGTAATCCTGTGGAGACGCCAGCGTGAAGTTCGCTCCGACCGAAGCGCAGGCGAGCGCAAGACTTGCCGCGACATTGTTGCCATCTCCCACAAATACGACTTTCAGGTCTGACAATCTGCCCTTATGTTCCTGTATCGTGAGGAGGTCGCCCATTGCCTGACATGGATGCTCGAAGTCGGACAGGGCATTTACCACAGGGATGTCGCAGTATTCGGCGAGGAGTTCAAGGCTGCGGTGGGAAAACACACGCGCGATAACGCCGTCCACCCAGCGGTCTAGCACGCGCGCGATGTCTGCTTCAGGCTCGCGTACGCCAAGTCCCACATCCTGCTGGCTGAGGTATGTGCATGTTCCGCCAAGTTGGCGTATGCCCACCTCGAAGCTCACTCGTGTCCGAAGTGAGGGTTTCTCGAATATGAGCGCGAACTCCTTGCCCTCAAGCGGTCGAACAGCTTTGCCTCGCTTCATCTTGTAGGCGCGCTCCACCAGCTGTGCCACGCCTTCGCTCGGCAGGTCTGCGACCGACAGAAAGTCCTTGCCCTTCATTCCATTCCTCCTTGCTTGAATGCCGATGGTATAGTATGTACGCTGATATAAGCAAGTATCATTATATTGCAATTATCACATATAACAGCGCTTCTGCTATCCATACTATACTCGTCGATACTTATTGCCAGATAGTTTCGGCAGTCTATTGTAACGGAAATTCACTCTAGCGGGCGTCATTCTAGTATATTTCTACTGAACTAACTCCATTCTAAACTAAAGTGGAAGGAGGGAAGTCTGAATAAAGAATGGTTTTGGTCAAAGTGACAGAAGTGAGGGTAGTGCATTAAGTGCATCGGTTTGAAATTCTTAACCTGCATCATTGACGGCTGCATAATTCAAAATGAGGCATTATCGAAGTAAGATACTCAATAACATTGCGCGGCGCGTGTGATAAACTTATATATATTGGTACTTCCGGCAAGGAGGCATATATGGCGGGACTTCTTATACTTGGCGTTATTCTGGCGGCTCTGGGACTGTCAATTATGTCAGGGCTTATGCAGGTGCTCATGAACTTGGCGGGAAATATACTTATATTTGGCGGTATAATCGCTGCGGTTGCCGGTGGAGCCGCTATGCTATTTTCAAGCGTGGCTGGCAAGGCGGTGGGATTTGGACTGCTGATATTGGGCGTTGTGGTGGCTGTAATGGGCGCGATTATGAAGTTCGTCCTATACTTGTGGTTCGTCAGCTGGCTGATAGCCTTTGGCGGAATTGTGATGCTAATTATTGGTATAATCCTGGCGGCGATCGGATTGATCGGAATGTTTAGGGGTGAAGGCAGAAAGAAATACATTCAATACGGCAGAGGCAGAAAGATTTACTACTAGCCTGTATAAGGGAGGGCGACGATTATGGATAGGTTTATGACTGGCTGGGGCATGGTTCTTGCAGGGATTATTCTGATAGTATTAGGGCTTCTTTTCATATCAGGAATACTGCAAGCCTTGATTACGGTAGTTGGATGGGTAGGGATAGTGCTCGGTGTTGTAATCAGCATAATTGGTATAATAAGGGTAGTACGAGATCGCAGCAAAAGATAATAGCGACAGCCAGTGAGCCTACACGCAGGTCGAAATAATTCATTTGCAGTGATGCGGATTAACTGCCTATGGATGACAAAAGAGAAGAATTAGCGCAGAAGCGCTACGAACTACGGGCCCGGCGCATAGCGAACGAAGCTCGCCGCCGAGAGATCGATGAGCGCGAGCGTCTCTATCGAGAGCAGCAAGAGTTGGAAGCGGAAGAACACCGTATCCAACAGGAAGAGGAAGAGTTGCTGCAGCGACACGAGGAGTTGGATTACCTGGAGCGTGGGTTAGAGCGCCCCAAGGTATCTCGAACTAAGCCCGTAGAAAACATCAGGAAGTCCGCGGAAGGCACCCGAAAACTCGCAGAAAAAAAGAAATCTCACATAAACTCAGCCCCAGAGTTCAACGTGGATTGGATATGGTTTGGAGGCGGGTTGTGTGTGATCATAATGGGAGTTATTTCAATTTTAGGAATGCCTCTAATTAATTTCATTTTGGCAGCCAGTTTCTGTCTTTGTGTGATAGGGGGTGTCTTATATATCGGTATTGAGATGTCGGATAGTCTAGTAGCTTTTGCATTATTAGCAATTTTCATTGGTATATTAGCGATAATGGGATTCGAATATATCATGTCTATTGACCGGTCGCTGCTGGGCATGACTGCGATAATATTAGGTATTATTGCATGTGGAGTCGGATTTTATCGCGGCTCCGAACGGAACCGTTCAGTCAGCTGAATATGCTTCAGAGAATAACAGAACACGAAAATGAGGTAGCAGATGGGCATACTATCCCGAATGTCAACGGTAGTAAAATCGAAGATGAACCGCATATTGGACAATGCTGAGGACCCGCGCGAGACCCTCGATTACGCGTACACCAAGCAGATGGAGACGCTGCGCGATGTGAAGAGGGGCGTTGTGGAAATGGTTACGGCCAAACGACGTCTGGAGCTTCAGGCCTCAAAAGTGAAAGACAACATAGTGAAGCTTGACGGTCAGGCACGGCAGGCTATGGCGGCAGGCCGGGAAGACCTTGCGCGCCTAGCCTTGCAGAGGAAGCAGGCTTCCCTGGTCGAGCTTGAGGGACTTGACCAGCAGATTGCCGACTTAGAGGCTGAGCAAGAGAAGCTCACGCAAGCCGAACAGCGTTTGCAGGCAAAGGTCGCCGCTTTCCGCACACGCAAGGAAGTTATCAAAGCACAATACAATGCGGCTCAGGCGCAGGTTCGTATTGGTTCGGCGCTGTCCGGAATATCCGAAGAGATGAGCGATGTGTCGCTTGCTGTCGAGCGCGCCGAGACCAAGACGGAGGATATGCGCGCAAGAGCGGGCGCCATAGATGAGCTTGCTGAATTAGGGATGTTGGACGATTTCTCAGGCAGTGGCGGCGATCCTCTCAGCAAAGAACTTTCGCAGCTAATGGCGGACCAGAACGTGGAAGAAGAGCTTGCTGCCCTTAAAGGGGGACTGCCATCAGCGCAAAAACAGGCGCTGCCCCAAAGCTCGGATGTAGATGACGAACTTGCAGAATTGCGCAACAGAGGATAATGACTAAATGATTGTGCGAATACTTACCGAGGGGCAATATAATCTGCCCGGTGCGTACATCGACGACCTGAATGCAATCGACAACGAACTCGTAGAAGTGGTCGCAGCAGAAGACGAAGAGGCTTTTCGCTGTACTCTGAATCAGATGCTGGAACTCGTGCGGCAGAAGGGTGAACCAGTCCCGATAGATGAGATTGTGGAATCTGACTTAGTGCTGCCGGAGCCGGACATCACTCTGCTAGAGGCGGAAGAGATGTTTGTTGGCGAAGGCTTGATGCCGAATTAATCGCCGGAAGGCGGACTAATCGGTCGGCGTATTTGATTAACGCCACTTCCCTGCCGGCTATTGATAGCTGCTGTTGCGGGCTGCGGGAATAATGCTGCGTTGCAGGTGATTTCAAGAACGCTGTACTTGTGATACTTGGTGCTCTGACCTACATCTAAAACGGAATACCCCAGAGAGCGTACCAGTTTTCTAGGCTGCGTTCGACTGGTATCTTCTCCTCTTCCATGACGGAACTCAGCCGCATTTCCGATGCGTTATCTCGCTTTTGTGGAGCGGTCAGCACCATGGGATAGAAGTTGCCGCGTTTGTAATTGTAAATCCAGTATGCCTGCTTGTTTTCGTACTCCACTCCGAACGCTGCCGCCAAAATCCTGTCTGCAAAGCCATGCTCTACAATGGTCTCGCATATTAGGTGAATTGTGGTAACTAAATCCTCGAAATCTCTGTCTTCGAGGACAGCCCAGCGTGTCCCATAAGTGTCGTCAATCACTTGGAAGCGCGTGCCGGTCGAAGTCTCGCTAACGGCAAGCAGAGACTTGATTTCCTCGTCTAAGTTGTCGAAAAAGGACGATTCCACCGGGTTGAAGACGATACCCGCTTTGTTCGTATGATGCAAGTCCATCCTCCCGCTTAGCGAAAGCTCAGCAGTGATAATGGAGAAGAACTTCTCTCGCTCCGGCTTCTTCAACTTGTTTCGTCCGAAGAGCATACTCAATATTCCCATATCTCACCTATTTCTCACTTAAGCGCTGCAGTTGCGCTGGGAATCAGGAAAGTTTGGATACGCTCCCGTACATTATTATTTCATGCGGGAGCGCACTATTTACGTCTATCTATCGCGCTCTATACTGCGCTGCATGTCTTGAAGGCGCATAATGCGATCTTCGACTTTGGGGTGGCTGGAAAACATATTGGCTATAGTGTTTCCTTTGAGCGCCGGGATGATGAAGAATGCGCTGGCGTGTTCTACCTGACGCAGATCCTTCTCAGGTATGCGGTACATGTCGTCGCTAATTTTCTGCAGTGCGGATGCCAACTGCAGCGGCGAGCCTGTAATAATTGCGCCGCCTCTATCGGCTGCGAACTCGCGATAACGCGACAGGGTCATAATGAGCATTTGACTGATGAAGTACACGATTATGGTGCCTACATACACGGCAATCATGACAAGGAAAAACTGCCCTAAGTCGCGTCGGTCGCCGCCGCCGCCTCCAAAGCCGCCGAGCAAAGTTATCCAGAAGAGCATTTGCAGCAGAAAGCCTGCCATAATGACGATGATGCTCGCCCAGGTAAGCACCATAACATCTCGATTTTTCACGTGCGCAAGCTCATGCCCCAGCACGGCTTCGAGTTCTCGATCGTTCAGCCGTCTCATAAGCCCTCTGGTAACTGCGATGACCGCGTTTTGTGGATTGCGTCCTGTGGCGAATGCGTTGGGCACATGCGTGTCCATTATCGCGATTTTCTTGGGTTTGGGCATATCCGCGATGGCAGCCAAGCGCTCTATCATCGCATGCAGGCGCGGCTCCTCTTCGGCTGTAACTTCCTTCGCTCCGGTGGTGGCAAGCACCAACTTGTCGGACATGAAGTATTGAAAGAACGCCATGCCTACGGCGATTAGGCCCACAAGATACCAAGGTATGCCGGCAAGTGTGAGAAGTCCTAGAAAGACCACGTATATCATTGCGAGCATTAGCATTGTGAAGCCCATACGAATGGTCAGGGATATATCCCGACCGTAAGTTCTCTGCCTCATATTATTCTCCTAAGTGATTTATTATTCTCAGTGAACCTAATTCCATTATACATAAAGATGCACATAGAAATTATCTGCGAGGTTAACGGCATTCTAACAGAAATGGCATTTGCAGCCGCCACTTGTTACTATGAGTTGCGAAACTAATCTTTGCTAGACGTGAGCGCGCAGTAATGGCAGCAAATTGGCAAACGATGGGACATGACAAGGCAGTTGATACCCTCGCACGCAGCTTAGAATCGGGGCGAATGGCGCACGCTTGGCTGCTTGCAGGTCCCCCCAGTGTCGGAAAGATGACCCTTGCGCTTGATTTGGCGCGCCTTGTTAACTGCACATCAGCAGAATCTGATCGCAAGCCTTGTGGCGAGTGTCGCCAATGTGGGCGCATCAACAATTCGCTGCATGCCGATGTGCGCATTATATCGCAGAACAGCGCGGAAGGAGGCTCTTCAAGGCGCACAGCCATAAGCGTGGAACAGATTCGTGAGATACAGCGCGAAGCAGTGCTGAAACCCTATGAAGGGAGCTACAGGGTGTTCGTCATAGAGAGCGCGGAGAATTTCACGCAGGAAGCCGCAAATGCATTGTTGAAGATGCTGGAGGAGCCGCCGGAAGACGTGATATTCGTACTTCTTGCATCCGAAGTACGTGAGAACACCGTGGACGAGTCCGCGGGCTATATAACATACGCTCCTGAGCATGAGCAGGACAGGATTGCGGCTCTGCTGGAAGCAGTGCCGGAGGTTGGAGGTATTCTGCCCACAATTCTCTCGCGCTGCCAGACGCTCGAACTGCGTCCTTTGCCAACTGGACTCGTACAGAGTGAACTGGAGCAGCGCTTCGGTCTTTCGTCCGAAGCGGCTGTCGAAATTGCTCGCCTGTCGAGAGGCAGGCTGGGCTGGGCACTGAGAAGCGCCGCAGATGCAAGTATGCTCGCCCAACGAAGCGAGCGCCTGGAAGAAATCGAGGCTGTGCTGTCGGGTGGCCTGGATGATAAGTTCGCGTACTCTGAGAGACAGGCTGCGGCTTTCGGACGCAGCCGCAATGCAGTGTATGAGGAAATGCAGCTTTGGTTGGACTGGTGGCGTGATGTGCTGATTATCCGTGAGGGAGATGAAAACCTTGCGGTGAACCTTTCCCGCGTAAATACCCTGAAAGCCGCGGCATCGGCCTGCACGTCGGCACAGGTAGTTGCCGCTATTCGCGCAGTACAAGAGACGGTGGCGATGCTGGAGAGCAATGTCAACCCGCGTTTGTGCATTGAAGGCATGATGCTGCGAATGCCTTCAATACGAGATTAGCTGTTGGATGCATGAGCCGGTGAAGTGAAATGGAGGAAATATGCCTATATTAGCGGGTGTGCGTATCGGCTCATTCGGCAAAGTACAGTATTTTGACGCCAACTGCATTGCACTCTCCCTTGGGGAGCGCGTCATTGTGGAAACTTGGGATGGAGAACAGGAGGGCGTAGTCGTTATTGCGCCGGAACAAGTGCTGCATTCAGATTTGCGCGGGCCGCTTAACCCGATTGTGCGCAAGGTACAATCCGATTAACACAATCAGCCCTCTTAATTACTGTGTTGAGAGGGCTGATTTCTCTAATGTTTGTTTGCTTCAAAGCGGTGAGTTGCTAATCGGCGCCGTCCGGCTGTACGCCGTTCTGTGTCATATCTCCAAGCGTCAACTGCTTTCCATTCTTGTTTATAGCCGTTTCACCTGCAGGGGCTTTAACCGCACGGTTAGTGCGCTTGTTTGCAGGCTTGGATGAGGCGGCTTTGCTCTTGGGCTTGCCTGTCTCGGCCTCGCTCGCATCATTGCTGTTAAGGTCGCTCACACAAGCGATAGAAGATACAGCGTCTCCCTTTTCCAGCCTAAATATAGTTACGCCTTGGGTTTTTCTGCCCATAGTGGTCTTAATTTCTGACAGATTGGTTCGCAGCACCTGCGCCTGCTCTGATACAAGGTAAAGCTCCTTGCTGTCATCCACCACCTCAGCAACTGCAACGGGACCTGTTTTGGGCTGAATGTTAAAGGTCATTACTCCATAGCCACCGGTTCCCTGTCGCTTGTACTTGCTGGCTGGTGTGAGCTTGCCGAAGCCTTTCCTGCTGATGACGAGCAGGCGGACATCGCTGTTATGCGGGATGATCGACATACCGATCACACTGTCATCTTGCTTAACCTTTTTACTGTTGGCGGTATCGCCTTTTTCGCGCAGTCTCATGCCGATAACACCGCCGGCGTTGCGCAGTCGAGGACGCACGCTGTTTACAGGGAATCGTATAGACCAGCCTTGCTCAGACACCATCATCACGTCGTCTTCGCTTGCGGCAAGACACGCTCCGACGAGTTCATCGTCGGGGTTGGAGTTCATGTTCATGATTATCAGACCGGATGGGCGTATGTTGCCTATGTTGCTGAGCGCGATCCGTTTGATCTTTCCCTCGCGCGTACCCAGAAGCAGATAGGTGTCGTCGTGTTCTATGGTGTCCACTGCGACCACAGCGCTGACTTGCTCGTCGGGTCCAAGCTGTACGACATTTACGACAGGCACGCCTCTGGTGTTGCGGGATGTGTCTGCGCGAAGCTCGAAGACGGTGCGCTTGTACACGCGACCGCGGTTTGTAAAGAACAGAAGCGTATCGTGTGTGTCAGCGACCAGCAGATGCTTTACCGGATCGTCCTCGCGCGTGTTCATGCTCACCACGCCCTTGCCGCCCCGATGCTGGTTGCGGTATGTGTTTGCCGGAATGCGCTTGATGTATCCGCCTTGGCTCAGCGTAACGACTACCTGTTCGTGCGCTTCGAGTTCTGCGCGGCTGATGTCGTGCGCGTCCATACTAATGTCCGTTTTTCGCGCCTCGCCGAACTTGTCGTTCAGCTCCTGCGTTTCCCTCTTTACCTCGATAAGTATCTTATTCTCATCGCCAAGAAGTTCTTCCAACCCACGAATGGTTTCCTGAATTTGAGCGTATTCCTCTTCAAGGCGCTCTCGCTCAAGCGCAGATATTCGGCGAAGCTGCATGTCCAGTATCGCCTGCGCCTGCGGTTCGTCTAGGCTGAAGCGCTGCATAAGCGCATTCCGTGCTGAAGGCGTGTCGGCGGCGGCGCGAATCAATGCGATTACTTCGTCTAGGTTGCTGACTGCAATTCGCAGACCGGCGAGGATATGAGCGCGCTGTCTCGCCTTTTCGAGCTGGAATTCGGCGCGCCTCCGCACGACCTCCCTGCGAAAGTCTATGAACGCCTGAAGGGCGGTCTTGAGCGTTATTACGCGAGGCATTCCTTCGACCAGCGCAAGCATGTTTGCCGAGAACGAGCTCTGCATTGTCGTCAGTTTATATAGATTGTTCAGCACGACCAGGGGCTGTGTGCCTGACCTAAGTTCGATGACGACTCGCATGCCTTCTCTGTCCGACTCGTCTCGCACTTCGGATATGCCTTGAAGACGCTTGTCTTTCGTGAGGCTGGCAATCTTTTCCACAAGAGCAGCCTTGTTCACCTGATAGGGTAGTTCGGAAACGATTATCTGCATGCGGTTGGAGCGGCGCATGGGTTGGATTTCGGCTTTTGCGCGCACTATAATCTGCCCGCGCCCCGTGGTATATGCGCTGCGAATGCCGTCTCTCCCCATAATTGTAGCGCCGGTCGGGAAGTCCGGACCTTGCACATGCTTCATAAGATCTTCTGCCGTTGCGTTTGGGTGATCGATAAGATGTATGACTGCGTTGCAGATTTCGGTAGGGTTGTGCGGCGGTATGTTCGTCGCCATGCCCACTGCGATCCCGGATGCGCCATTAATCATAAGGTTCGGCAGACGCGCAGGCAGCACCACGGGTTCGCGCAGTGTGCCGTCAAAGTTATCGATGAAATCAACGGTGTTCTCATCTATGTTGACAAGCATCTCTTCCGCGATTGCGCGCAGTCGAGCTTCTGTGTAGCGCATCGCAGCGGGCGGATCGTTGTCCACACTGCCAAAATTGCCTTGTCCATCGACTAGGGGCAGGCGCATCGTGAAGTCCTGCGCCATCCGCACCATAGCTTCGTACACAGAATCGTTGTTATGTGGGTGATACTTGCCCAGCACTTCCCCCACCAGGCGCGCACTCTTCTTGTATGGCTGTGTGGGGCGCATCCCCAACTCGTCCATGGCATACAGAATACGGCGCTGTACGGGTTTCAGCCCATCACGCACATCAGGCAGCGCGCGCGCTACGATTACACTCATCGCGTAATCGAGATACGAAGTTCGCATCTCATCTTCTATCTGTGTGGGCTTTATGAAGCCGTACTCGGTCTTCAGGGTAGTCATCAAAAATCTCCTATCGTTCGCGGCAGCGTTCGCTTCGGACATTGAAAACTGCCTTGATTCGCTTCCAAAGTGGCAGTAATTGGAATCGGTTCAGGCGTAATAAATCCTATTCTGAGGAAATGAAAAGCCTAACCTAACCTTAATAGCATAATAAAGATTATTATAACATAGTATATGAGGTTTTAACGCAGAAAACTGGCGGTGTTCATACGTTCGGCGGCACGTTCGAGCAATGATTGGAACAGTCTATCGAAGTGAGGCGGAACCTCCATTCGGCGCTCCGGCCGGAACTGTACGCCGATGACCCAGCGATGGCGCGAGCTTTCCAGCGCCTCTATGACTCCGTCTTCCAATGAATACGCTGATGCTAAAAGCCAAGGAGACTTCTGCGCCTCGCGTATTCCTTTGCTATGCCGACTGTTCACACGCACAAACCCGCCCGAACCGACAACTGCAGCCAGCCTGCTTCCGGGAGAGATGTAAATATGGTGATAGGCGGATGCTGTGTCGGCATCCTCTTCGATGTGCGTATGTCCTTCAATCGGCAGGCACGGCTTTCCGCCGAATGCAACGTTGAGCAATTGCATTCCGTCTCCAACGGCATATATAGGCATATCATCATCAAGGGCGACGCGCAGCAATTCAATCGCGGCAGCGTTCTGGCTGGAATCATCGCAGCATACAAGCGCGTCAATAAGCCGCAGAGAAACGTCCGAATCTGCGCCGTCTGTCGCGTCTATACGCAGTGATTGTCCGCCGAGCCGCTCTATGGATTCGGCACAGGCGCGTGCGACATCATCGAACGAAGCCATTATCCCGATTGAGGGTGTGTTTGATACCAAAGGAAGTTCACTTCAGAAAGCGCCGCAGTCGATTTTTCATTCTGTTTAGGGCGCTCCATCTTACACTTTTGTGGATGTGGGTTTTTATTCTATTTATGCTCTGGACAGATGATCCTTTTTGTTCGCTTTTCCACTGCTGATAGCGTGTGCGCTTTTCCTGTTCATGTTTCCGGTGCATTGTCAGTATGAGTACATCACGATCATACCGCGCGCGTCTGTCCGGAGCCGACAGAACTTGATTGGCTTCATTTATCTCTTTGAATCGTAAACCTGCTTCCGGCGTTTTGTTCAAGTCGGGGTGGTACGCTTTCGCCATTTTGCGATACGCTTTCTTGATGTCTTCCTGACTAGCGTCTGAGGCTACTCCCAGAATATCGTAGTAGTTGAGCTTGCGATCGAACTTGTACACTAGACGTCTCATCCGTGGAACTTTGGCTGTCTGCGCTCGCGAAACGCTGTGAGCGCCTCTTTATGTGCATCCGTAAAGCGCGCTGCTCTGAGAGTCTCGGACTCTCGCATCAGCACCAATGACAGGTCTTTCTCCATGTAGTTCTCGCGAATGAGCCGTTTCACCTTAGCAAGGTGCCAATCGGGATTATCCGAAATCTCCTGTGCAAGCGCCACGGCGTCATCCAGTAGAGTATCAGAGGAACAAACGCGGTTCACGAAGCCTGCGTCCTTTGCTTCCTGAGCCGTGATGAACTTGCCGGTGAGCATGTACTCCATTGCCCGTCCGAGACCGACCATATTCACGAGGAAGTGAGTGCTGCCGTATTCCGGTGTTAGCCCAATTCGCAAAAAGCGAAATGATATGCGCGCGTCCTCAGCAGCAATTCGCACATCGCATGACAGCGGTAATGTAATGCCAAGCCCTACTGCAACGCCGTTGAGTGCGCAAACGATGGGTTTAGACTCACGCGCAAGGTCAACCCAGCTGATGTCCGCTGCTCTAGCCGGTGCTTGCTGCGCTTTGCCGCGCACGAAATCCTCGAAGCCGCCTACATCCGCTCCTGCCGAGAACGCCCGACCTGCGCCGGTAATCACCATCGCGCCTATCGTATCATCAGCGTTCCAGGCGCGTACTTGTTCGTGAATCTCAGACTGCATCACGCCTGTGATGGCGTTGAGCTTGTCGGGACGATTCAGCGTGATGATGCCGACGCGCCCGCGCACTTCCGCAATAATCTGATGAGCGGCCATTGACCTGACCTCCTGAAGCTTATCTGAACCTGCTCCTATGATAACATAACCGTCAGTTTCTAAATCGTTGAACGAAGGGCTAACAAGCTGCTAATGGAAGGACACTGATGAGGATCACCGATGTTAAAGCCGTTTATCCTAAGTATAAGCATGTCGCACCTTCTTGGCGCACTCACTTTTGGCAGATTGTTGTGCGCGTGGATACCGATTCGGGCGTAACCGGCTACGGCTACGGCGGCGGCGGTGTTGCGGGCGTTGCGGTTGTGAATGGACACCTGCGTGATCTGCTCATTGGGCGCGAGATAGAGAGTGTACAGGATATTCAAGCTGCCTATGACGCACTGTATTTGGAGTCTTTGCCTTATGGACGCAAGGGATTGGGCATCATGGCGCTGTCTGGCATAGATTTAGCGCTCTACGACTTGCTTGGGAAGGCACGCAGCGTTCCCGTTTGCGCACTGTTGAGCGATACGCCGAAACAGCGAATACGCGCCTATGCCACCGGTGAGGATGCCGAGTTATACCGCGATATGGGATACACCGCCAACAAGTTCGGGCATCGCTGGACAGGAAGAGAGTCTGACTACGATGCAGCGGTGCGCTCGGCAGCGCACGCTCGCGAGGTTTTCGGCGATGACGCTCTCGTGATGGTCGATGTGTACATGTCCTGGGATGCTGATGTTACGTTGGAAATGGCGAAACGTTTGGCAGAGTTCAACTTGTACTGGTTCGAGGACGTTCTGACGCCGGATCAATTAGATGGGCAGGCTGCGCTGATTGATGAGGTGAAGCCAACACTCATAGCGGGCGGCGAGCATGAGTTCACGCAGTACGGGTTCGATGCGATTGCGCGGGCGGGCGCCCTGGACCTTTGGCAGCCCGACATTACTTGGTGCGGCGGCATCACGGCAGGTATGCGCATTGTGGAGATAGCGGAAAGGTATGGGGTGCCGGTTGCGCCTCATAGGGGTGGCGAGGTCTGGGGGCTGCACTTGATAGCCGGGTCTTCTTGTGCCGATCTAGCCGAATATCACTCCGACCATATCCGAGAGGAGCGCGATGTGCTATGGCTTGGCGAACCTGTGCCCGTCGACGGTTATATATCACCATCGGATGCGCCTGGCTTCGGGGTTACTCTGAACGAAACAATGCTTTGACGAAGGGCCTATGATATGGGGGATATGATGTGTTAAAGAATTCGCAATTACGACACCACGCATTTTCTCCCCCATTTTCTCCATAATCCAATTGCGCCTCTGCTTTATCTGTTATGCGAGTGGGATAAAAAGCGATTGTTGGGTCTTATCGCAGATTCCCCGACTTCGTCAGTTCGCGCATCAGAACGGTCGCATAAGCCCCTTTCGGGAGGGTGAATGTTACAGTGTAACCGTCTTCGGTAGGCTCGAGTGCAGCGTCAGATACCAGTATTCTGCTAATCCGCCGCGCTCCTGGGATACGCCGAAACTGCTCGTAAACAAGACCGAATTCACGGAGCAGCCGTTCTTCCAGCGCGCCGGCTTCACCCGCGCTGATACGCACTTTGCGTCCGAACAGCGGCAGTGCGGCGCTAATCTCCAAGCGTCTCGCACGTTCGGACTCGGAGTCTGCATCATCCACGACGAACATGCCACCGGTGTCGTGCTTCTGCGCTCTGTCTCCGTTTAGTACAGCGCTATATATACCTTGCTCTATTCTCATCTTGAGCAGCCAGTTAAACAGATGCGATTGCAGCGCCGAGCAGTAAAAGCGCTGTATTCTGCGGTGAATACGCATCTTTTCACCTTTGATAAGGCGCAACCCGTCAGCGATATTGGTGTTAAAGCTCCCAAACCGCTGCGGTCCGAAGTAATTCGGAAGCCCAACCTGCCTGAGATGTGTCAGAACGGCTTCTGCCAGATGTTGCCAGTCGTTGGAGGGGTTTCGCACTCGCACGCTGAAGCGGTTGCCGCGCAGATGCCCCAAACCCAATTTGTTGCGATGCAGCGACTGTTTCAGCAGTCTTATGCCCGCTACATCGTCCAGAGATTTGAGTGCAGCTGCATGATCGGAAGGCACGCTTAACCACTGCTGCGCAATGGCGTATTTGTCTTTCTGTCCCGCAAATCCGACAGCGCTGCGAGGTACACCCTTTCCTGCCAGCGCGGATACGACATCCATAGTGGTAAGCTCACGCTTCTCGATGAGAGCATAGGCGTGAGCTCCTGATCCACTTGGAAGGTAGCTAGGTATCTCTTCAACCTTGAAGTCTTCAATACTCGCGCGCAGAACGCCATCAGTACCCGGCAGATGAGCGCTCACCGCAGGTAAGTCGTCCCATGAAAAGCGCAGCCGCGCGTCCTCGAAATCCGGCTCTATATCTGCTCCGGTTGCAGCGTCTTTCATCAAGCGCCCACTCTGTAAACCCAAACTTGAAAGAATACATCCGGCTCCCCCTTTGGCAGACCCCGAAATTCGTCCGTAACTTCCACAAGTTCCCATTTGCCATCGGATACTAGCTCTTCCTGCTTATGCCTAAAGCCGTTCTGCTCGTAAATATCCGGACGCAGTGTAAAGATGATGCAGCCACGCGGTTTCGTAACGCGCACCAGTTCTTCTAGCGAATGTGCGGGCGCATGTCCGAGTGTTAGCACTCCGACGCAAATAGTTGCATCGTACCTGTCTGTGTCGAAATCGAGATGTTCACCCATCGTCATCTGGTAAAGAGCGGAATAGACATTCTTAGAACGCGCCACTTCCAGCATACCGCTCGACATGTCCATTGCTTCGATGTCCGAATACCCCAGCCGTTTCAATTCAACACCGACTAACCCTGTACCGGCGCCTGCATCCAGAACCTTCGCATCCTTAGGAGTGAAGCGCTCGAATGTCTCAGCCGCTATGCGCGGCATCACATATCCGAAGTCCGCGTCCAAATTGTCGTCGTACTCTTTCGCCCATTCGTCATATCGTTCTGCAAGCTGCTCATTGCTTTCGGAAGCATAGACCCACTGCACTCTATTTTCGCTGTTCATATTCTGTTTCCTTCGCTAATATCGTGGCATCCGCGGTTTTTGGCTTTCTCAGACATTCATAAAGAATACCATGCATGCATGGAAATACGTGGTATGGATTTGAAGATTTATGCAAAGCGGAGTAGAATAGCAGGACAATCAAAAGTAGCGCGGAGGGATCTGCCTCCCGAGAGTTCGTATCATTATTAAAATTATTCCAAGGTGAGGTACAGTAGGAATGATTAAGGCGGGAACTAGGTATATTACTCCATCGGGTGCTGAGCTTGTGGTTACTAAGGGCGGAGACGGAGTGTTGACGGATGGTGATGTTCCGTTGCAGGAAAAGGATTCGAGCAGCGGATTCGACGGCGCAACGACTAGCGCGGATGCGATGACTATTAACTTAGGACGTCGCTATCAATCTGAGGAAGAAGGGGTTACTGTGCTGGTTACAAAGGCGGGGCAGTGTGATTTGCGCTACAATGGCGCAATCATGGAGGTTCAACAGCCGCGCAAACTGCCATCCTCAGACTAGACGCGCTAATCTGATTGGATGGAAAAATAAATCCTGATTAAGAAGCCGCCTGAAATGGGCGGCTTTTCCTTTTGGAACCAATAATAGCTATGGGGATATGCCGTTCGTCTGATGAAGATTATGGGGAGCTACTTGGATGACCTATTTTGAAGTGCGCTAGAACGGCCTGAGCAGATTGGTAGTCTCGCGCTCCTCCGTACAGTATGGGCGGCATGAGGTAGAAAGTGGTGATGTCTGCGCTTATGAATTGATGGATGGCGCGTATGGCGATGTCGGAAGATGAAACGCCTGCGGCTAGGTCGTCGCTCACCGATTTAGGTATGGGCGTGAACGACCTGCTGCCTGAAATTACCATCTGGACACCGAAGAAGATTGGGACAGGAGGTTTTTCACGGTATGCGTTTTCGTAGGCTTGAAGAAATCTTAAAGAAGCTTCGGGTGTGAAGTCCGGCTGTGTGATGAAAAAATCAGCGCCGGCTTCGATTTTACTGCGGGCTAGACTGACTTCTGATTGGAGGCTGCGGTTTGTATCAATGGATGCGCCGATGCAAAAGTCGGTTGGGGCGCTCAGAGTTCGTCCTCGGAAATCTATACCTCGATTCATTTCGGAAACGGAGCGAATGAGCGTGGTGGTTGTATGATCGTTCACCGGTTTGGTGCGGCGCAGTTCCGCAGGGGTGAAGTCGTCCCCGCGCACGATGATGATATTCTGGAGTTCAAGTAGAGCTGCGCCTAGCAGCAAGCTCTGTACTGCTAATATGTTCATGTCTCTGGTGGCTATCGTGAATGAGACTTCCTTAGCTGCGCCTGTGCTGTTCGCATGGGACTTGATGGAATATGCTGCGATAGCTGAGTTGGCATATACAGACTTGCCTGGATTGTAAGGCACGGCGAGGCAGTCGGCGCGGAGTGCAGAGGCTAGATGGAGATTATCGTATGCTGCGCCTCTGGGTGGGGAAAAATCGCAGATGAATAGAGGCTCACTGCTGCATTGACGGTATATGTCGGCGATTTTGGTCATATCGCGCTGTTTTGTGCCGTTGCGGGGTGTACGGAGTTAGTAAAACGGATTGCCGGCAGAAGTGGCGTGTGTGCCATTGGTCTGCCGGCAATCCGGTGCGAAAGGGAGTTTAGGGGCGCCTATTTCCAGCCGAGTGAACCGTTCTTCGACGGTGTGAGCGAGATGCGGTGGTCTTGGGCGCACTTGTAGCGTTCTTCTCGGACTTCTCTGCGCTTACCTGACAAGGAGGTCTGAGTCATTTCTTTATTGCAGAATGGACAGCAGACTAGATATATTGCCCTGTTACGGAATCGGCGAAGTTCGACGTGTGTCAGGGTATCTTTTAAGTTCTTAAATTCTCCGGTATAGCGCAAGATGTGGCGGTTGCCATTGAAGGGATCTTTTCTTTCTTTCTTTTGGGGCGGAACATATCCGTAGTCCACATACCCACACTGTAAGCATTGTGGCTCATCGAAGTTTATACGCAGCTGCGCTTCACATCTGGGGCAGATCATATTTTGCGCAGGAGGCACAACTTTATGTGGAGGTGGTGCAACTTCAACTGCTTGTGGTGTGTAATCTCTGAATTCTTGAACCTGGACGACCATCTACAACCTCCTCAATCCACTTTCTGACTTGCTAGGGGCTACTTGCCGCCGAAAAAAAGGCGCAAAAATCCCCCCAACAGAACAGCACATTTGAAAATTTTGCTTACCAATTCGGTAAGCCTACAGCTCCATATTGCTCCGATTAATCGGATGCTCCGGATACTCACTCGCAGGTATATCGGTTCCCTTGTATTTTCCCTTTGTGAGAGCGCTTCAGATTCCAGACTGTCAGTCTGCGTATGTATGTGCGCGTTTCACATAAAGCGAGTAAAATCCTATGGAATCCACTTACATAAATTTATTGAAATAAGGCTAAACTTTTTTCAAAAACTGCGTCAAGGCTGATTTCTATGGATTTTTAGGCGAATTTCACGGATTTTGGGAGCGCCTGTAACATGCGGTAAACAGGTGTTTAGTAGTCTATATTGCGCTTTATGTGTGCTGTAATATTTGAGGGCCTTTCGTCATCCGATTGATGCGGTTTGGGTGGAAATAATCTGCTTCATGGGCTTTGTGGGAGGGTGATTTCTCTCCTCAATTGGAGACAAAAGGTCGGTTGTAGTCGCACATTTAACCTAAAAATGTTTAAGCATAGTAGATAATTGTATAGTAAATCTGTAATGTGTCAGCGGTGCATGTTTCCGCTTCTTATATTTGACACTCAATCCATAGCCTAATAACATTTGCATAGAGAGACATTAACGGTGGTGGGTTGAAGGCAAAAATGCGCCTGGCTTTTTAAGAACGTACCGAACAGATGTTAGTGGAGATGATGCGTAATGAATATAATCTGGATAACCGCAGATACATTTCGACAGGATCACATGGGCGCTTATGGGCATAAGTCGATCCGGACTCCGACTCTGGACGCACTGGCGGCAAAAGGTACGCGTTTCAATAGCCACTATGCGGGCGGTTTTCCGACCATGCCGACGCGCGCAGACCACGCGACCGGGCGCTGGACGATGTCGTTTATGGGTTGGGAGCCACTGCCTGAGGATGAGGTTACGCTGGCACAGATACTTGCGGAGAACGGGTATCACACCGCTGCGGCGATTGATACGCCGTTCTACATTCGCGGTGAGATGAACTACGATCGCGGGTATCAGACATTCTTCTTTCATCCGGGGCAAGAAGGTTCTCCCACACGTGTGCAGCAGGTAGGCAACCATGAGTCGCGTGACATTCGTGATCGTTGGCGGCTTGAAACTGACCACAATGCGCCGCAGACGTTTATGAACGCGATGAACTGGTTGGAGAGCCACTACAAAGAGGATTTCTTCCTTTATATCGATACATGGGATCCACACGAACCTTGGGAGGCGCCTGCGTACTATTCGGAGCTGTACTGGCCGGATTATGACGGTGAGATAATTCAGCCAATATATGGGCATTGGCAGGACGAACCGGGTTTTTCGGCAGAACGAGTGAGGAAGGCAAACGCTACCTACTGCGGCGAAATCACGATGGTTGACACTTGGATAGGGTATTTGCTGCGTCGTGTAGAGAACATGGGGTTGATGGAGAAAACTGCCATAATCTTCACTTCAGACCATGGCTTCTATTTTGGGGAGCATGGCGGCAAGTTTGGCAAGATGACCTTCGACAAGCGTGAGGGAGGAGGATTGTACAGGTTCGGAGATCCTGATGCGCGCTGGGCACACTCACCGCTTTACGAAGAACTGGTGAAGATTCCGCTGCTGGTGTATGTGCCGGGTGTGGAACCTGGGGTGTGTAACGGAGTTACTTCAGTTGTGGATGTGATGCCGACTGTGCTGGATATCGCGGGCGTGAGTGTGCCGGAGAGTGTGCATGGCGCATCTCTGCTGCCGAAGATGCGTGATCCGAATGTGGCTGGTCGTGAGTTTGTAGTAAGCACGATACCGTTCGCTAACCCGGGCGATGAGGTGCGGTCTGTGGACAATATCAGGCGTAATCTGGTTAATTCGCAGGTTACAACGATTACGGCAGGTGAATGGTCGCTGCTGTACAGTATGGATGAGGGGATGTCGGAGCTGTATAACCTCGCCAATGATCCTAAACAGGAGCATAATATTATTTCGGACAATCTGGAAGTGGCAAGAGAAGTGCATCAGTATTTGCTGAAGTTTATGCAAGAGACAGGGGTGTCAGAGCATTTGCTGAAGCCGCGTTTGGAGTTCAAGCTTTAGTAAGCCGGTATGGGCAGCGTGTACAATGTACGCTGTGAATGCGGATTTTGGCTCGACTCGTGTGGAATGAACGTAATTAAGAAATGGGGACAGGATAGATAAGTATGGCGATAAACATAGTAGTGTGTGTGAAGCAGGTGATGGATCCGGAGACCCCTGCGTCTGCCTTTAACATCGACGCAGGGTCTAATAAGGTCGTGCCCGCGCCGGGGATTCCGCCGGTGGTGAATGGGTTCGACGAGAACGCAGTTGAGGCTGCGTTGCGTCTGAAAGACAGGGGAGATGCGGCAAAGATTACGATCATTTCCATGGGCAATGGCTTTGTAATGGATGTGATGAAAAAACCGCTGTCGATGGGCGCCGACGAACTTATTCTGATTGATGATGAGGCATTGAGCGATGTTGATGCTTACGCGACTGTAACAGTGCTGACTGAGGCGATAAAGAAGGTCGGCGATTATGACCTGGTACTTTGCGGCAGACAGGCTTCAGACTGGGATCAGGCACATGTGCCGCTGGGTATAGCGGAGGTTCTGGGTCTGCCGTGTGTTACGCTGGCGCAGAAGATTGAGGTTGCCGGTGATGGGATTGTTGTGGAACGCGCGCTGACAGATGGATATGAAGTTGTGGAAGCGCCTCTTCCGTCTTTGGTTACGGTTACCAACGAATTGGGCGAGCCGCGTTATCCTACACTTCGGGGGATTATGCAGGCGAGTCGCAAGAAGCCTACGAATTGGAGCATGGCGGATGTCGGTCTGGATACCGCTGTACTTGAACCGAAGCTCACTTTGACGGAATTATATGTTCCCGTGAGCGACAATCAGGTAGAGGTAATTGAGGGCGAGGATGATGCGGATGCCGGCAGGAAACTTGCTCTGCGGCTTCGTGAGGAAAAACTGATTTAAGCCTGGATGTGTATGGATGTATCGGTTGGCTGGCTGGTTCACTGGGAGAGGGTGTTGGATGAGCCGTTGGGGATTGGCGAGTGCGTTGTGTCCCTGCAATGGTTGAAAATGGAAAAGAAGGCTTCGTTAAGTTAATACGAGCCGATTTGCGAAGAAAACACTATCCGACTTTTGGAGTATTAATAAACTGAAAGTTCTCTTTGGAGATTTGAGATATGTCTGGGGTTCTTGTTATAGGTGAATTAAGTGGCGACGCGCTTCTGAGTGTCACGGGCGAGCTTTTGGCTGCTGCTCGGGGTATTGGCGATGTTAGCGGCGAGGATGTGAGCGTTGCGCTGTTGAACGGGAGTGAGGTGGCAGGGCAGGCGGCGATAGCGTTGGGCGCGGATAAGGCATATTTGGTGCAGGACGATGTACTCGCCGATATGCAGCTTGACGCACAGGTTGCGGCGCTGGAGAAGGTGTGTAACGAGGTGCAGCCGTCGGTTGTTCTGATAGGGCGCACACTTGCAGGGCGTGATGTGGGACCTAGGCTTGCATTCAGGCTAGGTGTTGGCTTGGCACAGGACTGCCTTGAAGTCAGCCTAGATTTAGACAGCGGCAGAGTTGTCGCGGTACGACCGGTATATGGCGGAAATGCGCTGGCAAAGGTTACTTTTCCTGCCGCAAACCCTCAGATGGTTGTGCTGCGCGCAAAGGCTTATGAGCCGCTGGAATCAGACGCTTCTCGCAATGGCGAAGTGTCCGTTATAAATCCGGGCTTGGATGCGTCTGTGATCAAATCACGGTTGGTTCAGACTGTAAAGCAGGCGTCCGATGGTGTGCGGCTGGAAGATGCCAACATTGTGATAGGCGGTGGAAGGGGTCTCGGTGGTCCTGAACCTTTCGACCAGCTTGAGGATCTCGCAAGTCTGCTTGGCGGCGCAGTGGGAGCATCTCGCGCGGTATGCGATGCAGGCTGGCTAGACCACAGCTATCAGGTAGGTCTGACGGGCAAGACGATTACGCCGGACTTGTATATCACAGTGGGCATATCGGGGGCGAGTCAGCACATGGCGGGCTGCTCAGCATCCAAACATATTGTGGCTATTAACCGTGATTCGGATGCAAATATCTTTAAGAGCGCGAGCTTTGGGGTTGTGGGCGACTGGAAGAATGTGCTGCCTTCATTCATAGAAACGGTGCGGGAATTGGTTGACTCTTAGACTGGTACGCCAAAAGTTTTAAGATGAGCAAGGAGTCGTATAATGAACAGCGATTTCATGTTCGACATTGACGGTATGATGAGGTCTATCGACAGTGCGGAAGTGATTTCCATATTTTTCCCGTCTTTTCGCAAGGCACTGGTGATTGACCCACGTAGTAATGAGAATCACAGAGCAATGGTGCAGATAGCTCCGATGGCGTCATCGCCGCAGGAACGCCTGCGCCTTATTCGCCGTCAGCGTCCGGGGCTTCCTAGGGTGAGAAACCTTGCTGTGATTCCGTGGACGCGCTATGTGGACAGCCTTGTTAGGCTTGGCCTTTGGGGGAAGATTATAGAGCGCTTGGAAGAAGGAGGGGCTCAGGGTGCGCTGGAGCAGTGCGAACGAGCGCTGAATGAGCTGCGTCGGATGGAGCGGGTGGAGCTTATCAATGCCATCACCGGCAAGAATTATCATACTATCTGGTCGGCGCGAGGCAACAGTCCCTGATTTTCTAAGGGCAGCAGGGTAATAAAATCATCTGTTAGCACGTGTTAGCGCGCATTCGGCTCAATATGCCCTACATAACCGCTGCGATTAGAAAATAGCGGGCGTCTTTAAGACGCCCGCTATTGCTTTTGAATTAGAGTAAGTGATTAGGAGTCATTTTCTTTAAGTTGCTGAACGAGGCGGTCAACTAGGTGTGCAGGGACTTCTTCGTAATGGTCGAATTCGATAGTGAACGCGCCCTGTCCCTGGGTCATGGAGCGCAGGTCCGTGGCGTATCGGAGCATTTCCGCTTGGGGAGTCTCTCCTTCAATCATGGTAGTGTTGTTGCCCTGCGGGACCATGCCGTAGATTCTGCCGCGCTTGGAGTTCATGTCTCCAATGATATCCCCGGTGTAGTTGTCGGGGACCATAATTTGCACACGCATTATCGGTTCAAGCAGCGTGGGCGACGCTTGCTGTACACCTTTGGTAAGCGCCTGACCGCCGGCGATCTCGAAGCAGATGCCTGATGAGTCCACAGTGTGGTAACTGCCATCAAATAGGGTTGCCTTGATGTCCACGATCGGGTAGCCGGCTATTGCGCCGTCGGTCATTGCCTTCGCAACGCCTTTTTCGACTGACGGTATGTATTCGCGCGGGACATTGCCGCCGACTACGGTTTCGGCGAATTCGAAGCCGGAGCCTCTGGGCAAAGGTTCGAGTTCGAGCCAGACATGACCGAACTGGCCGTGCCCGCCGGACTGCTTCTTATGGCGATACTCGACTCTGGTTCTGCCGCTGATAGTTTCCTTGTACGCTACTTTGGGGATTTGCAGGACCATCTCAGCAGCGAACTTGTTCTTCATTTTCTCGACTGCTAATTCCACATGAGTATCCCCAAGACCGCCGAGCAGAACTTCGAGGGTATTCGGTTCACGAGTTATGGTGAGGCTGGGGTCTTCTTCTGTGATGCGAGCGAGCGAGCTGGTCATCTTGTCCACATCTGACTGCGACTTGGGGAAGACAGCCATCTGATATACGGGTTTGGGGAAATCCATACCTTCGAGAGTGAAGGGGTTATTGCGGGTGCAGAGTGTGTGTCCTGTGAGAACAGAGTTGAGCTTTGGTGTTGCACCGATGTCGCCGGAAGCTAGGTCGGATATGGCGGTTTGCTCTTTGCCGCGTACTTCGAAGACCTGGCCCACGCGCTCCGCTTGTGCCGTATTCGCATTCCACAACTGGCTGTCGCTGCTGAATGTGCCGCTGTACACTCTGAAGTAAGAGAGCTTTCCGACGAACGGGTCGGCGGATGTTTTGAAGACGAGCGCTGTGAGAGGACCGTTGCTGTCGGGGCTGAGCGACACATCACCGTCGGCAACTGTAGCTCTGACATCTCCGCTGTCTTCGGGCGACGGCAGGAAGTCCACAATGGCGTCCAGGAGTTCGCTAGTGCCGATTTCGGATGTGGATGAACCGACGAGAACCGGAATGATTGTACCGTCGGCAATGCCCTGCTTCAGTCCTCCGATCATTTCCGTTTGGGTAATTTCCTCGCCTTCGAGGTACTTGTCTGCGAGTTCGTCATCGGCTTCGGCGACCGCTTCTATGAGGCGCTCACGCGCTTCTTCGACGGTATCTGCGAGTTCGCTGGGTGAGTCGGCGTTAGGGTCTAGAAGATTGACCACGCCTGAGAAATTCGACTCTGCCCCGATGGGAATCTGCAAGGGGACACATTCCCTGCCAAATCGTTCGGAGATGCTGCTCATAATGCGATCGAAGTCGGCGTTTTCGCGGTCCATTTTGCTGATGTAGATAATGCGGGGCAGTCCGCGCTCATCTGCCAGTGTCCACATTTGACCTGTGCCAACTTCTACACCTGCAACGGCTGATACCACTAATATTGCGGCGTCTGCCACTCTGGATGCTGAAATGACTTCGCCGCGGAAGTCAGCGTATCCGGGTGTATCCAGTATGTTGATCTTGTAGCTGCGCCAAGGGCAAGCTATTACGGACATTTGGGAGCTGGACTGACGACGAATTTCATCCGGCTCAAAGTCAGATACGGTGGTGCCGTCTTCGACTCTGCCAAATCGCGTGGTATGTCCGGCAGTGTGCAGCATTGCCTCTGCCATTATAGTCTTACCTGCGCCTCCGTGCGACAGCAGAACTACATTGCGCAATTTATCGGTTGAATACTTGGGCATACTGCTTTTCCTCCGGCTAGATATGATATTCTCTCAATTTTAGTAAAAGGCGCAAAATCGTGCAATAGGCGGTTATGGCTCGATAGCGTTTCCATCTAGGTGGTTGTAGCAGGCGGTTGAGTTGATATGATGGATCTCATTATCCGCAGGATCAGCCTGTGGGTTGTACCTATGCCACATCTATGCATTCAGCGCTCTGTGATCCGCCACAATTCGTCCGTCCTTCACTACCATCATCAGCCCGCGGATATTCTGTATATCGTCCAACGGATTGTCCTTGACGACTATGACGTCCGCCAGCTTGCCCGCCTCTACGGTCCCAAGATTAGCGCCTTCTCCGCACATTTCAGCAGCGTTGCGAGTTGCTGCCTGAATCGCCTGCCATTCGGTAGCGCCTTCACGCACCCATAGCCCCATCTCAAGCAATGCCGCCTCACTCAACGGCCGAATGTCAGACCCTAGCGCCATCTTGACGCCTGAATCCAGCGCGCGCTTGAACCACTTCCCATGCTCGCCGCTCGCCGCGTTTGCTCGCCGCTGCAGTTCGGGGGCAATCTGGCGCCGATTCACCCAGTTTAGTTCCCAATCGTCCGCAGCCTGTTCCTGTGTCAAGTGTGAAATCGCTAGTGTCGGCACATACCACGCATCGCTGCTTTTGAACAGGGAAACGCATTCATCATCCATGATATAGCCATGCTCGACACTGTGTGCCCCCAATCTAATCGCAGCCTTCACCGCCTGCGGATTCGTGGCGTGCGCCATCACCTTATACTCTCGCTGCTTGCACAGCGCAAAAGCAGCCTGAATCTCATCCTCTAGCAGAAACGAGTGCTTATGCAAATCCCAGGGCGGTCCCATAATTCCGCCCGAAAGGTTGAGTTTAATATGGTCAACGTTGTTCTTAATCTGTTCACGTATCGCTTGCACGAAGCCGTAAGGTCCATCACACTCTTTCGCCTGTCCTGATGTCAGAAAGTGTCCACCGGTGGTCGTCAGAAAATATCCGCTCGCAAACACGCGCGGTCCAGGGATTCTACCTGAATCGAAGATGCGCTTCCAAGCGACATCCATAAAGTGTGCCGCGCCACCGCATCGCACGCTCGTAACGCCTCCTTCCGTGAGAGCGCGCGACAGACTGGCGCCGAAGTCTGCCGTCTGCTGTGCAATCGACGCTCCGGGCGCCACAGGATAGTCCGGATGCACATGCGCATCCCACAGACCGGGCAGCAGGTATGCGCCGTCAAACTCTACCACGGAGGCATTTCGCGTATCTGCTGATGTGCCGCTTCCTGCCACTTCTATGATGCGACCGTTCTCGATCGCAACACTGGCGCCTTCCAGTATAGTCGGCGTCAAGCCGTCAATCACATTCACGCCCGTCAGAACCAGCCGCATGTTTACCTCCGTTCGTTGATATAAGCCTCGCTTGAAGACACGGATATGTTATCGTGCTTCCCAATTTGTGAATATTATACATGCTACATAAACTCCGCTAGGTTCAACTTTCGACGCTCGCAATATTGGAAAGTGGATGATTCGGTTAGTATGAGGAGTATGTGGAATGAGCATGCTTCCGAACAACACAAATAGTGCCAATAATGCGTAAGCGGTCAGAGGATGGAATGCGAATGTACGGAGTAAGCGTGGTCTGCTGATGGTGTGCCTAGATATCGTGGTTCTGTTGTACTACCCGAACGAAATACGCTGAACTCCCCAAAGTTTTCTAATCGTCGAAATGTGGACAAAAGAAAGATATTTGTCTATAATTGCATAATGCTGATGGCCCGCCAGCCTGAGACGCGCTCAGAGGGGGCGCTCTCAATATCTCAGCTGGCCGAGGTGGTGGAATTGGTAGACACGCAGCGTTGAGGGCGCTGTGGCCGTAAGGCTGTAGGAGTTCGAATCTCCTCCTCGGCACCAAGCCTCGTTAAGGCGACGTAGCCAAGTGGTTAAGGCGGGGGTCTGCAAAACCCCTATCGGCGGTTCGAATCCGCCCGTCGCCTCCATATATCATAATATCGTCCAATTGCAGGTGCCCGCGTAAATTCGCGGGCTTTGCTTTTCCCCAACTGCACAACTCTACTTTGGTATAATTGTTCCAGATTCAACACGATACTATTTCTAAAGAACAAAGGTTGAGAACACCGTGTCAGATAACGATACATCCACAGTCAATTTAGAAGCGCTCGCTTCCCTTGCTAAGCAGCGCGGCTTCATATTCCAAAACAGCGAAATATATGGCGGAATGGCTAGCACTTGGGATTATGGACCACTTGGAGTGGAGCTCAAGCGTAATATCAAGGATGCCTGGTGGCGCAAGTTCGTCTGGGAACGCGACGATATGGTCGGGCTGGATTCCTCAATCCTAATGCACCCCGAAGTATGGCGCGCGAGCGGACATGTGGACAGCTTCACAGACCCACTTGTGGACTGCAAAGAGTGCCGTCAGCGCTGGCGTGAGGATCAGCTCGACGAGCGCAAGTGTCCGGACTGTGGCGGCGAGCTGACGGATGCGCGCAACTTCAACCTGATGTTCAAGACATTCATTGGACCAATTGAAGACGACACATCCATAGCCTTTTTGCGTCCTGAAACGGCACAGGGCATATTCGTCAACTTCGAGAATGTGCTCAACTCATCGCGCAAGCGCCTGCCGTTCGGAATTGCTCAGATCGGAAAAGCGTTCCGCAACGAAATCACCACCGGAGGCTTTATTTTCCGAACACGCGAGTTCGAAATGATGGAGATAGAGTACTTCGTAGAGCCGGGCACCGATGAGCAGATTCACGAGCAATGGATTCGAGACTGCCTAAACTGGTACACCGAACTGGGTGTGCGAGAAGACCGCCTGCGCGTGCGTGCGCATGATGCCGATGAGCTGTCTCATTACTCTAAAGCAACATACGATGTGGAGTACCTATTTCCCTGGGGCTGGGGTGAAATTCAGGGTATTGCCAATCGCACCGACTTCGATCTTAAGGCGCACTCGGAACGCAGCGGGCACAGGCTGACATACTTCGACCAAGCGTCTAACAAACGTTTTACCCCCTATGTCGTGGAGCCGGCAGCGGGCGTTGACCGTGCGGCGATGACTTTTCTTGTGGATGCTTACACTGAAGAGGAAGTGCCCGGCGCTGACGGAAAAACCCAGAAACGCGTCCTACTGAAGCTGAATCCTGCGCTTGCGCCCGTCAAGGTCGCGGTGCTGCCGTTGAGCCGCAATCAGAGGCTTGTTCCAACAGCGCGTGAGGTGTACGACACGGTGCGTCGCAGCAGTGCAGTGGACGGCTTCGTTCAGTACGACGACGCGCAGAGCATCGGCAGACGCTATCGCCGTCAGGACGAAATTGGCACGCCGCTGTGCATCACCGTCGATTTCGACTCGCTCGACGACAACGCCGTTACGATACGCGACCGAGACACAATGGCGCAGGTACGCATTCCGATTGCTGAGCTAACAAAGGAGCTGGCGGTGCGGCTACAGGCATAGCTGCTTTCTTAACAATAAACTTTTAACCTAATGTGTAGTTTTAAGGACTAGTGGTAGTGCATATAATAAAATTCGTCAAAGACTGGCAAATTGTCAAAAAAGTAGCATTGGCAATTATTTTAGGATTGGCGGCCTTAGCGGTTGACCAACCAATCTGCGCTGACTTGAAGATTCCACTACTATATATGATGTACATTATCTCTGTGGTTATTATATTTTTTCCTGTAGATTCTGGAGCATCCATACTACAAATTATAGATTTATTAGAAACATTTGTTCGGGCTGGTGGGGATTCTATGGTTGATGCAGTGGAGATGTCAACTTCAGTTGGCGATGTATTCTTAGTCTCTGTATTTGCGCTTCTGTCGATAGCAGTGTTGCTGATTTATATTCCGGCATCAATGATTGTTCTTGGTGTTCGCAGTGCCAGAAAGAGTTAGAAAATAGCAACAAAAATGGGAGCGGAAGGATAATACAAATGGCATTTCCAAGATACAGAGATATCGAATTGCCTCTATTGTATGAACTTGCCAACGCTGGTGGCGTAACAACTCCTTCTGCTCTATATCCCAGGGTCGCAACTCACTTTCCACGGCTCACGGCTGCTGATCTTAATGACTCAGCTAAAAGTGGTTCGGAAAATAAGTGGAACAACATGGTGCGGTGGGCGCGTAATGAACTCACTAAAAACGGCGAAATAGAACCAGTTTCTGTATCGGGACGAGGCACCTGGAAAATCTCCGAATTAGGTATGGCACGCCTAGCTCGCGAACGCCATCTGCTCCCGCTGTCCGGCGCTGGTAAACAGACGTTGATCCGCGACTCTGCCGTCGATTACGAAGATCAGATGATTGCGCTCCAAGAAGTGCGTACGAATACTCAGAGGCAGCTAGTCAGCATCGGCAGCATATTCCGGCGATATGCGCTCCCCGATTTCCGCCAAGATCGCATGCAGTACGATGTTATCTGGAAACAAGCGCAGCGATTGCCAGTCGCCACACACTGTTTCCAAGTGGACGCAGTCGGAAGGCTGCCAAGCGCTTTGCCTGTGCTGAAACTCGCCCATGACATGTGGGGCGCAAATCTGTTTCTTGTGGCGACCGATGAAACCGAAGCCGATGACGCACGCGAAAGGCTTATGCCGCACTTCACTCAGCAGTTCCAAGAAATCGGCGCAGTTGCGAACATACTAACCGCGAACGATGTAAACGACCTGCACGATGCGATAAGCCCCAGGCACGATTTAATAAGTACACTTCTTCGAGATTAGCCGAACTACATATTACACAGCACACCACACTATCAAGAACATGGTTTTGACATGCGAATTCTGCACTTCGCAGACCTCCACATAGGCGTGGAGAATTATGGCAGGATAGACCCGAACACAGGCCTGTCGTCCCGGCTGGGCGATTTTCTGACTACGTATGACGAACTGGTTGACTATGCAATAGATACGCAGGTTGACCTTGTGCTTTTCTGCGGCGACGCATACAAGAGCCGCGATCCATCGCAGACGCACCAGCGAGAGTTCGCCAAGCGCATTGCACGCCTGTCAGATGCGGGCATTCCGACTTTCCTGCTGGTTGGCAATCACGATACTCCGCAGGTCATCGCGCAGGCGACTGCGCTTGAAATCTTTCCAACCCTAAATGTGGCGAATGTGTATATCGGAGACAGGCTGCGAACTTATATGGTGCAGACACGGGCGGGCCCGCTGCAAGTAGTCGCGCTGCCGTGGATTAAGCGCAGCGAGTTTCTGGCGGGCAGCGCCGCACGCAGCATGACACACCACCAGATTAACGAGGCGATAGAACAGGGACTTTCTAGGGCAATTCAAGCTCAAGCAGAAAGTCTGGACAGCGACATTCCCGCTGTGTTCGCAGGCCACGTTACTATCAGCCAGTCCACATTGGCGTCCGAGCAGACTATGATGCTCGGACACGACCATGTTCTGCTTAACAGCAGCGTTGCGCTGCCTCAGTTCGATTATGTGGCGCTGGGTCATATTCATCGCCACCAAATCATCAGTCGAAATCCTTATGTAGTGTATTCCGGAAGTCCGCAAAGGGTGGACTTTGGCGAAGAAAAGGACGACAAGGGATTCTGTGTGGTCGAGATCGACACATCTCAGCCTCAGAGCTGTCGGCTCAGCAGCTTTGATTTCGTGAAGGTTGATGCGCGCAGATTTCTTACGATTGACGTGAAACTGTCAGCCGACGATACCGATCCCACCGCATCCGTCATCAAATCTATTGAATCCGAAAGCTTATCCGGGGCAATTGTGCGGCTGCGGATTGCTCTGCCGTCTGCCCTCGAATCTCAGCTGATTGAATCCAAGATTCGGGACGCTCTCAGCCCGGCGCACTACATCGCATCTATATCTAGGGAAAATGTGGACAAACCCAGAACGCGCCTTCAAGAGACCGGAGTGCGCGGCATGACGCCCAGCGAAGCTCTGCACCTCTATTTTGAGACGCGCAATGTGCCGGAAGACCGTGCCAAAGTGCTGATGCAATATGCCGCTGATTTGATTAACGAGCACTCATGACCGACCATATCGCGCGGCATTACGGTCGAACTTATATATGCGCTTACAGCATTATATATACACAAAGAATTCGTCTGATGACAGGATGGAGATAACGACATGAAGACGATAACGGAGCAGCTTACATATAGAGCGCTCTTAGTTCTGCGAAACCGATTGATGCTGGTGGGTATAGCGCTGCTGCCGTTACTGCTGCTGGGATCAGCCGCATGTGCCTCGGAGGATGCGCCTTCTGGCCCTGTGCCTTCCGACCCTGCGCCTGATTTTACTATGACGCTCTATGATACCGCCACGCGCGAAGCCGGTGAAACCCTGCGCCTGTCAGACTTGAAGGGGCGCCCCGTCGTGCTGAACTTCTGGTTTCCTTCCTGCCCGCCGTGCGTTGCTGAAATGCCCGAATTCGAGCGTGTTTATCAGAACCACAAGGCTCAAGGCGTAGAGTTTGTCGGTATCCAATTGGTGGGCATAGATACCGCAGTGGACGGACAGAACTTCGTGAACGACCTCGGCCTGAGCTATGCTCTGGGTCCTGACGAAGACGACATCGTTACAAAGTATAAAGTTAACGGATTTCCCATGACGGTCTTCATTGACAGCGACCAGAACGTCGTTCGCAGGTGGCAGGGTGTCCTTAACGAAGAAAAGATGGAAGAAATCCTCAGCCAAATCCTGAACTAATTCTGCCTAAAGTATGTTCGTCCCCACACCACGCTTGTGCCGGTTCGCTGCTTGAACGATGAATCTGTCGGAAGCGTTCTTCATCATTGTACGGTGGCTGCATCTAGTATCTGCGGCGGCCTGGGTTGGAGGCAGCATTTTCTATCTGATAGTGCTGCGACCTGCGCTTCGCCGCTCTCCGGACGCTTCCGGTCTTATCAGCAGAGCGGCGGCGGTCGAGTTTCGCGCTCTGGTCGAGACATGCGTCTATGTTCTGATTGCCACTGGCGTCATTCTTACATTTCATCGACTAACGCCCGGCGTCGTGGGTGCGCCGTATGTTGCGGTGCTGGGCGCAAAAATTGCGCTTTCCACTTGGATGTTCGCGCTGGCGTGGTCGCGGCGAAAACGAACATCGGTAATGGCGGCGTTCCGCGAAGAAGAGGTACCGCCAACTACCGCCTTTGCCAAAGCTCTGCGCGCTGTGTCCGGATACAATACCATTATCATACTGGGACTGGTCGTCTTCCTGTTGTCAGACTTGCTTAAAACATTGTTCGAGCTGGCGTTGAGGTAAAGTGCGTTGTGATTTGTGCTTATAAGTTACAATAACTGCCTACCTTATTGTCATTGTCGGAGTTTTCTAATGCGACGCAAATTGATGGATATCCTTGTATGCCCGATGTGTAGAGGCGAACTGATTCTGAAAGTCGAGGTGGAGCATGATGGAGAGATTGTCGAAGGCAGTCTCACCTGCAAAGCCTGCAACGAGACCTACCCCATAGAAGACACTATACCGAATATGCTGCCGCCTTCACTTCGAGATTGACAAAGATTTCAGGCAGATGTGCTTTTAGTTGGGATTAGCAGCAGGGTAGAAATAGCGCGCTGAGCTAATCGCCGCGCCGGTTTAGTCTTATAACAGCGTCGCGGCTTGGAGGCAGGCGCCGCAGCATCTCTACTGCCGTCAGCCCGATTAACGGATGCCTTATGCGCGGCGCAATGTCCGCAAGTGGCCGCAGCACGAATCCCCTTGTGTGCATACGAGGATGCGGCAGTGTGAGCGGAGGCGTATCGAGAACGAGCCGATTGTACAGCAGAATATCCAGGTCGAGCACGCGCGGCGCGTTATGGAAAATGCGCTTTCTGCCTATCATAGACTCAACGATCAGCAGACGTTCCATTAATTGAAACGGTGTGAGTTTAGTTTCTAGCCGACAGGCGGCATTGTAAAAGGCGGGCTGATTGCGAAATCCTTGCGGCGTCGTTCTGTAAAACGGAGACGATTCTACGCTGATCGAGAATTGCCTCATCAGTTCCAGCGCGGCGCAAAGGTTCTGACAGGAGTTTCCAAGATTGGAGCCAAGTCCTATGTATGCTTCATTTATCACTCTTTTGGCTCCATCCGCGCACGACCGCATCACTCATACGGGCAACGCGCACCATCTCCTTAACATCGTGAACACGCACAATATCTGCGCCGAACGCTACGGACAGCGCAATAGTCGCTGCTGTGCCTTCCATTCGCTCTTCGATAGGAAGGTCGAGTACATATCCGATTGTGGACTTACGCGACATTCCCACTAATATGGGCGCGCCCAGCTCCCGGAATTCGCCCAACCTGCGCAAAATCTCTAGGTTGTGTTCAGGGGTCTTTCCGAACCCCATGCCGGGATCAAGTATGATGTTTTCTGACTTGATACCGATGCTAAGCGCCGCGTCCGCGATTTCGCGCAGTTTGCCGATGACATCCGGAACAAGGTCTGAGTATCGGGTGTGCTCCTGATTATGCATCAATACCACAGGCACGTCTGCCTCGGCGGCTATTTGCGCCATGTGCGGCTCACGACGAAACCCCCAAACATCGTTAATCATCCCCGCACCTGCCCGAAGCGCCGATTTCGCTACCTCAGCCTTATAGGTATCCACACTGATGGGTATATCCACAATGGGAGCGAGCGCTTTAATCACTGGAATTACACGCTGCAGTTCTGCTTCCACCGTTATAGGCTCTGCTCCCGTATAAATGGACGATGGGCGTGTTGATTCTCCACCTATGTCGATAATGTCAGCGCCTTCCGCCTGAAACCGGAGCGCCTGCTCGACTGCGGCATCAATGTCGCTGCCCAGACCGTCGCCTGAGAACGAATCCGGAGTAACATTTACCACACCCATGATATATGTGCGTCTTCCCCAGTAAAAGCGGCGTTTTCCTATTACTGTGAGCGCAGGCGAATTTCGATAGTTTTCTTGCATGTTTACGAACTTTAAGAGGAGGGATTGAAGGCTCTTTGCTGGGGTATCCGATTGAAAGCGCCAATCTGTTTTGGTTAGAAGTTATTATACCGGCGCGCCGAAACAAGAATGAATATATCTCTCAGCAACTTCACGAGTATATCACGCTTATAATAGCGAAACGGTATACGCATCGTCTATCGGAATGCAATCCATTACAAACAAACCTTCTATTCTGTTTATCATACATATATATGTTACTATTGATGGCGTTTCCAATAGGGTAGGGAGGTCGAAGCACTCGGCTGCGTTAATCCGGTTTGATCGAAGAATTGAGATGTTTGCCAACTCACTTGGGAATCTCTAAGTGAACCAATACTATTCCATCCCACCCTTATATTCTGAAATGAGGTGCGAAATATGCCTGATACAGTGGACGCGGTAATCATCGGTGGTGGAGTCATGGGATGCAGTATTCTATATAATCTTGCCGATCAAGGATTTGCGAATACTCTATTGCTCGAGCGCGATGTCCTAGCTTCAGGTTCTACTAGCAAGTCTCAAGCAATCCTCCGCATGCACTACTCCAATGAAGTAACTGCCAGTCTTGCCTGGCAGAGCCTCGAAATCTTCAAAAATTTCGAAGAACTCACAGGTACACCCTCCGGTTACACTCGTACCGGCTACTTCCTTATCGTCGGCAGGGAGGACAGGCAGGCAATGCACGAGAATGTCGCGATGCATCGGCGACTGGGCATAGCCAGCGAAATCGTATCTATAGAAGATATGCGTGAGCTTGCGCCGATGCTCGCCGTTGAAGGCGACGAAAACTTCGCCTACGAGTCCGAATCCGGCTACGCGGACCCGTACTCCGTTACGCTTGGATTCGCCAATCGCGCCCGCGAAATGGGCGCGCGGATTCAGGACGGCACTACTGTAACAGGCATAGAAGTCAGCGGCGGCAAAGTTACTGCAGTCCTGACGGCAGATAGCCGTATTGAGACGTCTGTCGCCGTTGTAGCCGCTGGCCCTTGGAGCGACCGTCTGCTTAGCAGCGTAGGCGTTGATGTGCCGATTCGCCCCTTGCGCCATCAGGTCGTCGTTCTGCGCCGTCCTCCTGGCCCAGACGCAGACCATCCGGTAGTTGCTGACAACCTGAACGGATTCTCGGCTCGCCCGGACATCGGCGGTCTTACCATGATAGGCGCAGGTGAGGAAGAATTCGTGGACGCAGACACATTCAATCAAGGCGTGGACATGAATGTAGTTCAACCCGCATTTGAGGGAATATCGAGACGCATTCCGGCTATGTCGCGCGCGGTTTTCCGCGGGGGATGGTCGGGAGCATTTACTGTTACCCCCGACTGGCATCCGATACTGGACAGCATCGACGGGATAGACGGTCTATATTGCGCTGTGGGATTTAGCGGACACGGCTTCAAAGAATCTCCGATGATTGGCAAGGCGATGGCTGAACTAATCACTACAGGCAAAGCAGAGTGCGTTGATATATCGATGCTCAACCTTAACCGATTTCGAACGGGTGAACTGCTGCGTTCTCGTTATGCTATGCAAGTCCTGGCATAAATGCGAGGGAGTATCGGCTATATACTCCCGGCGGATTGCTCCTCTATCGCGGCAATCTGTTCTTCTATATCGCCCAGCATAATATAATCTTCCCGCACAATGCAGTAACACCGCTGCACATACAGCATCGTCAGTCGCCGAGCATCTTCGTTACCCTGTTTTATACCTGCCACGATCCGATCGGTCTTATGATCGAAGTTCAAGTGCCGTGACAGCATGGCGATATCTGCTTCCGCTTCTCTGATGAGCGCATCCTCGTTGCTCTCCACTCCGAAGCGCAGCTTGCCCACAAGCGCCGTAAGTTCGCTCAGCTTGTCACTGTCACTCATCAGACCATACATCACTTCGTTGACGCCCACACTCCCTTGATCAAGCGCATCTTCACCTGCTACTCCGGCATCTACTACTTCCGGATGCACAACTTCGTTATACAGATTTGCGTAATGCTGCACCGCTTCTCCCGCTGCCATCATCATCGAGGGCAAGTCAGAAGTATTAAATCTCCCTGCAAACAGCACATCGTCGTCCCGCAGCTCCGCAAGATCCTGAAGCTGCTCGAAACTTTCCATCTGCTCCGGTGCGGGCGGAAATGCAAACGCCGTCAAGTCCTGCATACTGGCGTCCGGTATCTGGTTAATCAGGAACGGCGGCACATATTTCGCAACATCCACCGTTATCGGCAGTATCACTAGGTAGCTCGCCCATATCTCATTTGCATTCATCGAACTTCTGAAATACACGAATGCATGGCCCTTGGGCGCATCCTCTCTGCCCCGCTCAAAAGTAATATCCATTTCTTCGTCAGCCTCGCCTAATTTCTGATGGTCATAAATCCATTATACGCTATCCGTGCACGCGGGGAATAATCTCTCGTTCCACTCACATCTGCGACAGAGCTTGAATATGTCCTAAACTAGCGTCAGAGATCATATAGATTTTACAAACTACAGGGTTCACCGATGCCTAAATTTCGGTCGCGTTTACAGGCTAATCCGATGTAATCTCCTGAAGTTTGTGCAAGATAAAGCAAGATTAAAGATAGAAACTTCGTCATTGTCCGGCGCAATCGCAATTTTTATGGAGCTCCTTTCCGAAACAGTGATACATTCTGTTTCGGAAAGCGCACATCCCATCTGAAATGCTTCGCAATCCATCGCATTGTAGTTTGACTGAAAAAGTTCACATGCGTTGGGTCTCGATGGTAATACCAAGAAGGAAAATCCACCCAGTTCTCGAGCATGCCAGTCATCACACCTAGCCAGCCGCCTTCTCGCAGCAAGCGGTCTATTTTGTCCAACTCACTGCGCGGATCTTCAAAGTGTTCCACAGTCTCCGTGCAAGTAATGAAATCATAGATACTTGCCAGCGCAGCATTATCCGGGAAGAAGTAGATGTCGTAAACCTGCGCGTCGAATCCGTCCTCAATCATCATTTGCTGCAGAGCAGGTCCGGGACCGCAGCCGTAATCCAAGCCACGTCCGCCCGCATCTAAATACGGACGCAGCTCATAGTACATTCTCCCTAGAAACTCACGATACGCCGGATCATTCACATCATTATTGTGTTGGAGATAGCGCTCCTTCTGACCCTTTTCGTCAAGATGCTGATGGCGCGGCACAAACACTAGGTCGCACTCGCCGCAGTGCAGAAAATCTCTAAACTGCGAAGCCTTGCTGCCCTTATACATTAGCTTAGTATCTTCGGAGAGGCACAGTGGACAATGCACGATAAGCATGAGCGCGACCTCAGCCCGAAACCCTAATGCAGCCATCCTCGGACCTGGCTTGCATCAAATTATCCTCTTATCCTTTTCACAGCGATAGAAACTGTCGTCGTTTTGTGCAATGTCCAGAACCCAATTCGGTACTTCAAGTCCATCATCCTGCATTCGTATAACCGAATCTCCAACCCCCAGCGCATCCCATGTCTGGAATGGGCCTAGCTCCCAGTTAAATCCCCAGCGCATCGCTCTATCGATGCTGACGATGTCGTCAGCGACTTCACCCACTTTCGCTGCCGAGAATGCAAGCAGCTGCGACAGTGTGCGCCATGCAAAACGTCCTATGACGTCGTCCGATTCCATCAGCATCCGCAGCTGTTCTTCCGTGCTATGTACTTCGCGCAGCTTCAATAATTCTGCATTCTCGCGCGTCTTTCGTTCGGCGTAGCGCATTTCTCCGGTGTTCAGCGCCAAGATGCGTGATTCGCCGCTGCTTTTTTGTCTCTTGTAAAAGCCTTGACCTGTCTTATTGCCGAGCCAACTCCTTCGTCTCATCTCCCGCAGATATTCCGGCGGCTCGAATGCACGCGCTTCAGGACCGGACAGCACCGCAGCTCGTGTGTTGTCGCAGATGTCCAGCAGTATATCCACGCCCACTAAATCTATTGTCCGGAATGTCGCACTGTTCGACCGTCCCATCAGAGGTCCCGATACAGCATCCACTTCGTCCGTCGTCAAGCCATACTCATCTGCCGCTCTCATCGCCGCGAGAAAATAGAAGCACCCGATTCGGTTCGTGATGAACCCTGGCACATCGTGCGCGATTACCACACCCTTGTCTAGCGTATCTTCGGCGAACTTTCGTATGGCAGCCACTACATTCGGGTCTGTCTCCTGTCCGGGAATAATTTCCAGAAGATGCAGGTAGCGCGGCGGATTAAAAAAGTGTGTGCCGAGAAACCGACTGCGCGCCTTCCGAGGTAGTGCCTGCGCAATCCGGGCAATCGGAATACCAGAAGTGTTCGTACTCAAAATCGTGTCGTCACGCACAAAACCTGACACACTCTGCCACAGCTCCAGCTTCGGGTCGGCTTGTTCCACAATAGCTTCTATTATCCAATCAGCTTTCGACAGAAGCCCCAAGTCATCATGGAGCGAACCTGCTCTTATTCGCTCTATTGCTGTGGCATCCCCTACGGCTCTGGGACGCATGCTAAGCAGTCTGCGTTTAGCGTCCTCCGCGATCTCGGTGCTCAAATCCAGCAAATCGCACTCCACACCTCGCTCTGCGATGAGCGCCGCAATCTGCGCTCCCATCGTTCCCGCGCCCAGCACCGCGACTTTCTGAATCTGATTGGGTATAAAGTCTGTGTTGTTCATCTTCGTGCTCACTTAGGCGTCGTGGGGATTACCATAAATGATATTAGCCTCAATATCCAAGACACCGTAAACCTATTATATATTACATTACTTGTTTAGCTTGCCTTGACTTAGCATCCGTAGATCTTCCTCTAATGCCTTTCTCTGCGTCAGTGCCCAGTCTGCTTCTCCATCTTGGAGATACTTTGTGCGCGTCAACATATTCGGCTTTTCATTCAAAACGCCTGATGCGGCGCCATATACCATGATTAGCGAACCAGTTCACTTATATATCAACCATGTTGATTAAGCATATTATCAAGTGGAGATTTTCTCGATACTTGGGCAAGTACAGATAATACTGAATTCAGAAACTCACACGTACCCAGTTTGGAAAGGAGTGATGCCGAGATAGTAGGGAGGAGGTTCATAGTATGCAAAGTAGTATTCCAGTCCGAGGTGCAAAACCCCAAATTTGCCCCAGGAACAGACTTGTTTCCGAAATGACGGCGATACACGCATCCCAACAAGAATGAGCACAACACACGCCAGTACAACACCAAGCAGCAGACGCTGAAGACGACTTGAGGTGGTAACGGTCGTAGAAGCAAGAGAGAAGCGCTGCTTGCCGTCCCTGAAGTACTGTTCAGGCTGCATCCGCTTGCGGTACATCTTCACAGCAAGTCTCGCATCAGACAAGGAAGTTGCCAGATACCACGGATTCTTATGTCCGCTTCCCCAGAACAGCACGAGGTTTGTAGTCACTGCGCCATCCTGACGATACTTCACACCCGGCACGAACACGATGCGCCGCTTCCGCAGAGGGTAATCTCGCAATCTGCACCTGAACTCCTCACTTTGCACTATCACATCTTTCTTGAGCCGGATGACATAGTCCACAGGGTATCCACTGAAAGAAGGGAGGCGCTGTATAAACAGAAGCAGACTGGCTCTGCCAAAACCCCTGTCAGCAAGTATCAGCGGACGAACAGTGTTGGGCAGGTGAGTTACCAGTCTGCGAATGAACATCTCCTCAAGGCGATTTTGAGAGGGATTCAGCTCCTCACTGCGCGACACCCAGCTCAGAAGTGGGAGACCTCTCTTCCTGAAGCAGACCGCAGCGAACAGTCCGTTGAAACCTCTGCCAAGATCAGACCAGTCTATCATTATGGGTGTGAGACCTTTGAGTCGTGCGGTTGAGACGATGTGAGGCATCATCGCGGTCTGTGTTTGAAAGGGATCTAGGCGGTGGTTGGACAGGAAGCGGAACAGTCGCTTCTTGTTGTGGTGATGCGAGCTGGTTCTGGTTAGAGAGGATCGGGCAAGTTCTCTTGCGAGTACGGATAGTGAGAGTTGGCGGCGAGAGAGGATAGAGCAGGTTAACAGAGCGAGGTTAACTTTTCTGGTAGCTCTGATATTGGGGATAGCGCAGTTGAGAAATGTGCTGATGCTGTTATACCATTTCATTGGTCGGACTCCTCAGGCAGAGTTTTGTCAACTTATATCTATACCTGAGTATCCGACCTTTTTCTATACCTCGTACTAAACTGGGTACGCGTGAGTGATATGATAGCGTTTACACTTTAGGTGGTTGAGGTAAGATACCTCGTAGAATAGGAAGTGAACACCAGCCGGCTCGATGATATCCTCTCACCGGACAGATCATAAAGATTTCTAAGCAGCCAGTCCAGCCATGCACCGATAGTGAGTTATTGAATTATACAAGTGTCAATGATGCGGTAGAAAGTTCAAAGTAACCGATTACCCGTTCACCGGTATTGCCACTATGTGGTGTGAATGGGATATTCTGTAGTAGAAGTGAGTTATAAGGGGTGTACAATGGCGCGTCCACGCACATACAGACACGATATACGCCGTCCAAGCTGCGGTTCCAACTTGGATGCCTAAGTACGGTTATTCGTGCGGCAAACAGGTCTATAAGTGTGGAGACTGCGAACGCAAGCACGTGCCCGACTGAGCATACCATCGGCCGTCAGAAACACTTAAAGAGCAAGCCATAGAGATGTACTGTGAGGGCACAAGTATGAGAGATATAGGCAGACTGATGGGAGTCAGCGCGACATCGGTGAATAGGTGGGTCAAAAAAAGCCCGTGAGGCGTATGAGTGGGTGATAGCGTTTAGGAATTGGCGCTTGATGCATCTTGAGGAAGGAGGGAGAGTAACGGCATTTGATGAGATGTGGAGTTACAGTGGTGCAAGGCGTAAGGGTCTGCGAGAAGATGTGTGGATCTGGACAGCGGTATCTGATGAGACTGACGGAAGCAGGTGGGTGGACTTTGAGGTAGGAGACAGGACGGAAGAGACCTTCTTGCGGTTGTACGAGAGGCTGCCGGAAGCTGAGAGATACCGGACAGACAAGTATGGAGTATATGTAGGATGGCTGCCTAGGAACAAGCATGTAGCCAAGAAGGGAGGGGAGGTAAACTGGAATGAGGGATTGCATTCAGTATGGACGGGGAAGTTAAACAGGCTGCGCAGAAGAACAAAGGGATACTCCAAGAGTGAGGAAATGTTGAGGGATTCGATAGCGTTAGTGTGCTATCGGAAGTATCTCAAATCCATAACACTATATAGTGGCAATACCGGAGAAAAAGTGTAGTTGACGAAACTGCGCCGAAAACATATCTTTCTATATTATGTGCGCTTATGGGCTTATGCAGGCTCGTGTAGGGATGGATAAGAGGTTAGAAAGGCAGTCGTCTTTGACATATTTATCGATATTATTAGTTCATCGGCTCATGGCGTTTTCATACGCCAGACCCGTCGTAAGAAAAGTTTTCTGTGCGTAAGAGCCTGCTGACTATCGCAGCGATTGCTCTGGCCATAATGTTGGCGCGAATAGTTTTACCATTAGGGTTTAGCAACGCATCCGAGCCACAGACAGATACACCTACGATTGAATTAGCAGTTACGCCAGACGACAAGGAACTCGATGCTGAGTGGGAAATAACTGATATTTCCGATTTCGCGTACATGTCGATACAGTGGCGCGAGCGCTCTGATGCCGATTGGCATCTAACCGATGATCCGCCGCGAGTTTCATTCAGCAACCTTGGCACCCGTGAGTACACGATAGACTACACTCTCGAGGAAGACGACGAAGGCGAGCTGCAAGCTGTGCCGCTGACCAACGGCGTGGAGTATCAGGTCAGAGTTTGGGTTTCAGACAGCGCCAACAACTATGTTGTATCGAATGTAATTGTAGCCACACCTGGAATATCAACAGCCACATCCACGCCTACACCTACTCCTAGCTCGACATCAACGCCCACGCCTACGCCAACTGCTACTCCGACCGCCAGCCCTACGGCTACCTCTACACCCACTTTTACCCCCACGCCAACTTCCACACTAGCCGACATCGCGCTAACTATTACACCGGACGATAAGAAGCTTGATGCCGAATGGGAGATAACTGATATTTCCGATTTCGCGTATATGTCGATACAGTGGAGGGAGAACTCTAACGATGACTGGCATCTAACCGATGATCCACCGCGAGTTTCCTTCAGCAACCTCGGCGCCCGTGAGTACACGATAGACTACACTCTCGAGGAAGACGACGAAGGCGAACTGCAAGTCGTTCCGCTGACCAACGGCGTGGGGTATCAGGTCAGGGTTTGGGTTTCAGACAGCGCCAACAACTATGTTGTGTCGAATGTGGTCGTAATAAGCCCTGTAATGTCCACGCCCACATCAACGCCAACCCCAACAATTACGGCTACGTCCATTCCTACGGCTATATCCACTTTCACATCCACACCGACTCCAACTCCAACGGCTACGGTTACGCCTACTTTTACCCCTACGCCAACTCCCACTTCCACACTAGCCGACATCGCACTAACTGTTACACCTGGCGATAAGAAGCTCGATGCCGAGTGGGAGCTGACAGAGATTTCCGATTTCGAGTACATGTCGATACAGTGGAGGGAGAACTCTAACGATGACTGGCATCTGACGGATGATCCGCCGCGAGTTTCCTTCAGCGACCTCGGCACGCGTGAGTACACGATAGACTACACTCTCGAGGAAGACGACGAAGGCGAGCTGCAAGCCGTGCCGCTGACTAACGGTGTGGAGTATCAGGTCAGGGTTTGGGTTTCAGACAGCTCCAGCAACTATGTTGTGTCGAATGTGGTCGTAAGCAGCCCGAATGGACCTACGCCGACACAGACTCCAACCCCAACAGTTACGCCAACCTATACGGCTACTCTCACTGCCAGCGCGACGGCTACCGTTACGCCCACTTTCACTCCCACACCGACTTTGACACCAACAGCTACTCCCACGGAAACTCCTGATCCCGTCATCGCATTAAGCGTTACATCGGACAATAAGGAGCTTGATGCTGAATGGGAAATAACGGGGATTTCCGATTTCGAGCACATGTCGATACAGTGGAGGGAGAACTCTAACGACGATTGGCATCTGACGGATGATCCGCCGCGAGCCTCTTTTAATGATCTTGGCACGCGTGAGTACACTATCGATTTCACTCTTGAGGAAGACGACGATGGTGAACTGCAACCCGTGCCGCTGACCAATGGCGTGGAGTATCAGGTCAGGGTTTGGGTTTCAGACAGCGCCAACGACTATGTTGTATCAAATGTGGTCGTAATCAGCCCGAATGGACCTACGCCGACGCCAACTCCAACGCATACTGCTACCCCCACATCTACGCCCACGGTTACTTCGACACCAACTGCAACAGCCACACCTACCCCAACACCTACGCCCACAGTTACCTCCACACCTACTCCAACTCCGACCCCAACGCCCACTCCATCAGCTACACCTACATCAACTCATACGGCGACCGTTACTCATACGCCTACACCTTCACAAACGCCCACTCCCACACGCACGCCGCTGATGTCTCAACCACCTGTTTCCAACACGCCTGCTCCCGATGAGATAGTTACCGTCAGACTCGTGGAAGCGATACTTCCGGATGAAGGAGAGATTACTTTTCATGTGAAGGATGGAACTTTAGGGACTATTCACTCATGCGTTGCTGCATGGAACCCGCTTGGACCTGAACACGGTAAAGCCGATCAGGACACTTTCAATATCAAAACAGGTGAACCTGCGCCTGATGTATTCGCTGCGAACGAAGATTGCAGTTTTGATGAATACTCCAAGTTCGTGTCTGAACCGCCCCCGGAGGATTTTGATGATGGTGTACAGACCCAGATTAGTTTTGAACCGGTTGGGCCTAATAATTGGACAGACACAGGAGAGTTTCGACTTGTATATGACATTTACGACGATAAAGAAGCTGACAAAGACAGCGTATTTGAGGTGAGATACTACTTCCAAGTTGTGGACTCTTACGAATCTGATGCAAAACGGGTGCATGTTACCAGCAGCTCTGATTCTGAAGGCGAATGGGCTGACATCACAGAAGTTGTGAGCGAAACGAATTCTGCGTCGTCTGCGACATCAAATTTGTTGATGGGAAAGATGGATGTGAGCGAAAACCCTGATGTTCAAGACGAGGGCGATGGAACGGTCTGGACACCTGACGGCGATCAGGTCAAAGTTACTTACTTCGATGAAGAAGGTAACGTCAAAGCCACATCAGACACATCTCCGCCTCCAAGTCCGACGCCTGCTGTGCAGCCAAGCCCAACGAATGTTCCGAGCGAGCCCGGAGACCCATCCCAAAGCCCTACGGTTACGAAAACTCCCGCTCCTCCTAAGAGAAATGTGAGTATCAAGTTTGCAGACACGCCCGTTCAAAGCGGAGATACAGTTGCATTTTACCTGCGTGACGACAACCTCGGAACCACGAAGCATTGCACGGTCGTCTGGTCCAATATCCCGGACGAAGTACCCGCAAATCAAGCGTGGGACTTAATTAGTGGCGACCCTTACCCGGATGTGTTCTCAAGCAGTATGTGTGATTATGACGGATCCACTCCACTATCGATTTACCCAAGTATAAAGGCATTCGTGAACGGCATTGAGTATTCCGTCAGTCCTGATCCGGAGAATAGTCTCGTATTCCTGCTCAACGATGTCGATGCCGGAAGCACTGTTGAAATTGACTTTCACTACGAAGTTGTTGACGAGTTCCCGGCTCAGGATAAGCGCATCAGGGTTTACAGCACCTCTGACAAAGAAGGCGAGTGGGTCGCTATCAGAGAGGTGTTAAGCGAAAATGATACGTCGCCGGACGCAACTTCAAACCTATATCATGGCGAAGTTATCATCATCAATGATGATGCCGGTCTTGCTAAGGGCGATGGTCGTGTGCGCGTCAGGAACCGCAGCAGGCTCAGCGTTGCCTATTATGCCGACGGCGACATTATTGAGCCGGAAAAGAAGGTGTCGCTGGGGCTGGATCTATATACTCCCACACCAGAACCCACTCCAACCAGCATACCGATGCCAACACCAACACCTATTCCGGCGGTTAGCCTTTTCTTGCTTGTGATTATGGTTGGCTGGGGAATCTATGCCGTGCTGCGTCTCCGAAGGCGCGACATTACGCCTGACCGCTAAGGCAGTTGAGGCATATCCGCTGGCGGCAGCACTTCAAATGCGTTTAGAGCGCAGGCGAGCATGCTGTAGTAGCCGAAAGTGGCTGTGAGTTCAGTTACGCCTCGTTCGCCGAATTCAGACTTAGCGGATGCGAAGGTGTCATCTGCAACACGATGATTTCGGAGAAGCTCGCGCCCATATCCCACGATAAGCGCTTCACCAGCAGAGAGTTCGCTTAGATCTCCTCCATTTGCCACCGCCTCGATTGTCGCGTCCGGCACGCCTGCCTGCTGTGCAAGAGTTGCGTGGGCTGCCCACTCGAAAGCGCAGTCAAACTCACGAGCGGTTGTGATAATCGCCAATTCACGCTGAGCAGGCGTCAGCGCAGATTCAAAGCGAATATATGACCCTAGATGAGCGGCACGCCCTGCAATCTCCGGGCTGTTCAGAAGCACTGAAAAGGGACCGCTGACTCGCCCTCGGCTTGTTGCTATGGAATCGAATATATGCTGTTTATCAGTTTCCACTTGGTCTCGTTCGGTAATTTGCGTTATTCGCACCATAGTTCAATTTTCTCCTGATTGGTATTCGTCATTAGTATTCGGTATCTCCTAATGACAAAAGCATTGTATCGTAGAACAGGTCAAATTTCTGCTGTATGCTCACAATAACACTGTGTACAATTCAACCTGCACTGCATATTTCACCTAAAGGAGTTATCACATGAAGATTCATTTGGTGGATGGCACATACGAATTATTTCGCGCCTACTTCGCGATGCCCAAGTCTCTTGGACCTGCCGGACAGCCAACGGGCGCAGTGCGAGGCTTAATTCAGACACTTTTGGTTCTGCTGAGACAGGATGAAGTTACGCATATCGCCTGCGCTTTCGACAGCGTCATCACCTCATTCAGGAACGATCTGTTTCACGGTTATAAAACGGGAGAAGACACTCCGGAAGACCTGACAGCACAATTCGAAATGGCAGAACGCGCTACTGCTGCGCTCGGTATAGTAGTCTGGCAAATGGTAGAGTTCGAAGCAGACGACGCAATCGCCACCGCAGCGCTTATGTGGGCAGATGCGCAAGATGTAAGTCAAGTTGTTATATGTTCGCCGGATAAGGACTTAGCGCAGATGGTTCGCGGCGATAAGATCGTCAGCCTCGACAGGCGTCGCAATACGGTGCTGGATGAACCGAGCGTTCTGTCCAAGTTTGGTGTGTCGCCTGAATCAATTCCCGACTATCTTGCGCTGGTAGGAGATTCTGCAGACGGCATACCCGGCGTGCCGCGCTGGGGCGCCAAATCCACTGCGAAGGTGTTGCAAGAGTATGGGCACATCGAAAACATACCTGACGATGCACAGTCCTGGAATGTCAAAGTTCGGGGCGCAAGTTCGTTAGCGCAAAACTTGGCGGAGCATAGAACCGCCGCTGTCTTATATAAGGAACTAGCCACTCTGCGGCGTGATGTTCCTATAATCGAATCCCCGGATGACTTAGAGTGGAGAGGTGCGCTGCAATCCGAATATCAAGCGCTCTGCGAGGAACTCGGATTAGACAGGATGTTGAATGCGCCGCACAAGTGGGCAGAGAAGGGTAATAGAGTAGCGAAAGTCTGAGACTACTGCCATGAGACTGGTACCCCCGGCGGGACTCGAACCCACGCACCTGGCTCCGGAGGCCAGTGCTCTATCCACTGAGCTACGGGGGCATACCTCGAATATAGCATTAATATAGCATTTGGCGTTCTTCATAACAACAAAGATTTTTTCAAAATGGGTTTGCTTTACTTGTCAGGGAATTGGTGCAGGTGCTAACATTGGGCTGTGTCTGTCGCATTTGAGGGCAGTGAAGTAATCGCTCTTATTAAGGAGTTGTACAGGAATTGGGAAGTATTAATGTCGCTATAATAGGTGTGGGGAACTGCGCCTCGTCGCTTGTGCAGGGCGTGTCGAAGTACGCCGATGCTAGTAGTAATGAAGAGATACCGGGTCTGATGCATCCTGTGCTCGGTGAGTATGGTGTGGGCGATATTAACTTTGTCGCCGCGTTTGATGTGGATTCTAACAAGGTTGGGCTGGATTTGTCGGATGCGATATTCGCCAAACCGAATAATACGGTGAAGTTCCAAGATGTGGAGCATACGGGTGTAACGGTGCAGCGCGGCATGACGCATGACGGCGTGGGCAAGTACATGTCAGACATCATTCGCAAGGCATCCGGGCCGACCGACGACATCGCAGGCGTGCTCAGGGAGCGTGAGGTTGATGTGGTCATCAATTATCTGCCGGTTGGCTCTGAGCAGGCTACGAAATGGTATGTGGAGCAGGTGCTGGCTGCTGGCTGCGGCTTCATCAACTGTATTCCGGTGTTTATTGCGAGTGGTGAGGGGGACTACTGGCAGCGTCGTTTTCGTGAGGCGGGCGCGCCTATCATCGGTGATGACATCAAGTCCCAGGTAGGTGCAACTATCGTGCATCGCGTTTTGACGCGGCTGTTTATGGACAGGGGCGTGCGATTGGACAATACCTATCAGCTCAACTTCGGCGGCAATTCGGATTTCTATAATATGTTGGAGCGCGAGCGTCTTTATAGCAAGAAGGTGTCTAAGACGAGCGCGGTTACTTCGCAGGTTGATTATGATTTGCCGGGCGACAATGTGCATGTTGGGCCTAGCGACTATGTGCCGTGGCTTAGCGACCGCAAGTGGGCATACATTCGCTTGGAGGGCACGAGCTTCGGAGATGTGCCGCTGAATGTGGAGCTGAAGCTGGAAGTGCATGACAGCCCGAACTCGGCGGGTGTGGTGATTGATGCCATACGCTGTGCGAAGATTGCGAAGGACAGAGGCATTGGGGGGCCGGTGCTTGCGCCATCGTCTTATTTTATGAAGTCTCCGCCTGTGCAATATACGGATGATGAGGCGAGGCATAAGTTGGAAGACTTCATAGTAGGGAAGGATTCCTGAAGTTAGGGAAAGCTTTGTTGTCGGGTGCTAATATATGCCGTCGCCTGTATGTGAATTAGATCAGATGCACAGATGCCCGGGAGCAGGTAGAACACGAACGATGGAGGGGCTTTACAGTATATATGGAAGCTCACCGCAAAATAGCGCTCGTGTCGCCTTATGACCACGCCTTTCACGGCGGGGTTGCTGATCATATTAACAACCTTGCCGCTCAGTTTCGCGAGTGGGGACATACTGTCAAGATTATCGCGCCGTGTAAGTCTGAGGATGCGATTGACGACGAAGATTTTATTCCGATGGGCAGGGCGGTTCCGATTCCCAGCGGTGGTTCGATAGCGCGCGTTTCGTTTTCCGTATGGCTTAAACCCCAGATTAAGCAGATGCTAGAGCGCGAGGCGTTCGGTGTGGTGCATTTTCATGAGCCGTTTGCGGGGCTTATCAGCAAGGATATGCTCAGTCTGATAGATCCGGCGAAGTCCACTGCGATAGGCACATTTCACACATACGAGGGGACGCGCCTGTATAAGATAGGCGCTAAGCATCTTGCGAAACCGTATTTCAGGATGCTTCAGGGGCGAATAGCGGTGTCGCGTCCTGCGTATGAGTTTATCAGCCGCCACTTCCCGGGCGAGTACAATATTATTCCGAATGGGATTCAGGTTGACGATTTTGCTAACGCAGAGCCGTTCGCGCACTTGAGGGAAGACGGGATGATAAACCTGCTGTTTCTGAGCAGGCTTGAGAAGCGGAAGGGCTTGAGGTATTTGCTGGGGGCGTTCAGCAAGCTGAAATGGGACTTTCCTAATCTGCGTCTGCTGGTAGTCGGCGGCGGCAAGCCTGATGCGGATTCTCTGCGCGTTCTAAGCGAGCGGAACTTGCAGGATGTGGTGTTCCTGGGCAGGGTGTCTGATGAGGAAAAGTTCCGATATTACAAGACTGCTGACATCTACTGCGCGCCGGCGACAGGCAAGGAGAGTTTTGGAATAGTGCTGCTGGAGGCAATGGCGGCAGGTGTTCCGATAGTGGCAAGCGGCATTAAGGGATATTCCAGCGTGATGAAGCATGGGCGCGAGGGGCTGCTTGTGCCGCCGAAAGATGAGGATGCGCTCGCCGATGCGATTGCGGAGCTGGTTAGGGATGCTGAGCTGCGGCGGAGGCTTGCGGCTTCGGGTACGATACAAGTGCAGGATTATCGGTGGGAGCGTGTGGCTCGGCGAGTGATGGACTGCTATGACGCTTCGCGCGACGGTTGGCGCGGCTCGATGTCGGGGCGAGCTGCGGATATGAGGGGTTAGGCGGCGGAGATGGACAGGGCTTCGGCGCGCGAGATGATTTCTACTTACTTGGAGCGGCCGGTGGCAGGCGCGCTCGCGAAGATGGGCGTTTCCCCGAATATGGTTACGCTTGCCGGACTGGTTGGCGCCGGGATAAGCGCTTGGCTTATAAGCGAGGGGATGCTGTGGATTGGCGGTGTGGTGATGCTGTTCGCAGGTGTGCTGGATCTGTTCGACGGCGCGCTGGCAAGAAGCACCGGGCAGGATTCTCCCTTTGGGGCGCTGCTGGATTCCGTAGTTGATCGAGTGTCTGAGATTGTGGCGCTGTTGGGGCTGCTGGTGTTTTACTTGCGGGGGGATTCACTGCCGGGCGCCGTGCTGGTGTATCTCGCGGTGTGCGGTTCGGTTATGGTGAGCTATCTGCGCGCTCGCTCGGAGGGACTTGGCATCGACTGCAAGGTTGGGATTATGACGCGTCCGGAGCGGGTGGCGGCATTGGGGATTGGGCTGATTGTGGCGCAGTGGCTGCCCATAGTGATGCTCATAGTGCTGGGCGTGATTGCGGCGCTGACTATCCTGACGACTGCTCAGAGGCTGATTCATACAGGGCGGGAGCTTTCAGATTAAGATTGCGGCGATGCGTAGGCTTTACGCGGCGGCGGCTGATTTTGGAGTGATGATGCGCTCTCTTATTCTATTAGGAGATAAGGAATGTGCCATGAGCTTCGGGTGGTATCAGCGATCGGCGGGGCACTTCCGGGAGCTGTCAATCTGTGATAGACGGGTTCGCGGAAGTTATGTTCGGTGCGGCGGTTCACTAACTTTCGTGTTTGTGGGACGTTTTAGTAAGGTGATGCAATGCTGGGAGTACCAGCAGGATGTCCACTAGAGGGGGTATGCCAAATTGGCAACGATGAGCGGCAGTGATGATTGTGGGGGCGTTCTTTGGTTTTTTCTGGGTTTGATTATATTGATTATTCGGAACTTGTGGGTAGGTGTGGTTAGAGTTGTTGTAACCGAGAGTGTTACTGGCAATTCTGTTGATAGAGTACGAGTTTGAGGATATTTGTTAATGGCAGGTATGGTCTGATGAAATTCGGTTTGAGATATTATCACGCTGCTGTTTGGGTGATAGCTGCGCTTGTTGCCGTGTCTGCACTTGCGATTTTTGGCGAGCGGGCGTGGGCGCAGATGAGCGCAGGTGATATTGAGCTGCTGTCGTCCGAGGTTGCCGGCGAGTTTCAGGAGGGTATTCGGTTCGATGTGGAGGTTCGGTCTGCGGTCGAAATTGATGAGATAGCGGTGCGGTTTCGGATTGGGCAGCGTGATATAAGAGCTTATGAGTATTTGGAGGCTGTGGAGCCAAGCAATGGCGAGACTGTGAGGGCGTCTGCTTTCTATCGCACGAATACGGCGGCGCGGTATATTGCGCCCGGCACGATTATCACTTACAGCTTCGAGATAACGGATGTTGAGGGCAACCGCCTTGATACTGATGAGTTTGAGTTCATCTACCATGACGGACGGTATGAGTGGGACGAAATTAGCAACGGCATAGTTACGGTGTCGTACCATGGGCCTGTGAGTTTCCGTGCGGAGGAGATTTTGGAGGCTACTGTGCAGACGCTGGACGTTATGGGGCCGCTTTTGGGCGCGGGGGTGGACGAGCCGATTCGGATTACGATGTACAACAACTGGGGTGAGATGCGTCCGGCGCTTCCGCCGGCGAGCGAAACTACGCGGAGGGAGCTGATTACGGAGGGGCAGGCACATTCGCCGGAGGGTGTGCTGCTTGTTCTGGGGGGAGCGCGGCGAGCCAGCGGAATTACCTCGCACGAAGTTACGCATATTCTGGTGCATAGGGCTGGGGAGGGCGCTTTGGGCAGGGTGCCGAGCTGGTTGAATGAAGGGCTTGCGGAGTATGGGAATATACAACCCGGTGAGTCTTATGACCGCGCGCTTGCGTACGCGGTACGGACGAATAACTTGCTGCCGATTACGTCGATGGATGTGCCGCCGGGCACGCCTGAGGATGTGATAATTTTCTACGGCCAGGCGCGCAGTATTGTGCGGTTTATGATAGATGAGTATGGCGAAGAGAAGATGCGGGAATTGATGGTGACGCTTAAGAGCGGCAAGAATGTGCGAAATGCCGCGCCGCTTGTGTATGGCGTTACGCTTTTGGAGCTGGAGAACCAGTGGCGCGACAGGCTCGGGGTGGATCATCGTGTATCGGGTGATTCGGCTTCTGCGCTGCCGACGCCTCTGCCGACGCCTAGTTTGAGTCTGATGACTATAACGGGGCTGAGGGAGCAGGGTGGAGGAGGCGCGACTGCGGTTCCTGCTGCCGCCGCCGCTGACCCTGCTCCGACTGCAACTCCGGAGGCTTTGGCGGCTGCGGAGGCGACTGCCGAACCGACGGCTTCTGCGGCTTCTCGCGCAGAGCGGGTGGCTAGCACAGCGGTTACTGCTATAAGCGAGATGGAAATGGAAACCGAGAGTGGTGAGCAGGTCAGCGGCGGAGCTTGCGGCGTGCCTGCGGGCGGCGGCGCTGTTGAGATGTCGTCTGTTGTGATGCTGGCGGGCTTGGCGTGGTTGTGGAAGCGGCGCAGGCGGGGCTGATTTGTTCCGGTTATGAGCATGAGGGACAAGGTCGGTGCGGTTTGGCGGGCTGTTTTGAACGAAATACGGGGATGACGGGTATTGGGATGATTGAGAACGAAGGCGATTGGCTGAGGGCGATAGAGAAGACTTGGGTTGTGCGTTTTCCTAGGCAGAGCCTGGCGACTTTTGGCGTAACTAACATCAAGTATTATGTGGTTACGGAGCCGATATACCAGTCTATGATGCCTGATCAGCGTGAGGGTGTGGTGCGAACGGGGCAGGTGGTGGCGGAGAAACCTGCGGTGGTTACGCCGTTTTATGCGATGAATCTCGAAGGCTTCAGCGATGGGGCGTATGATTACTTTCAGGGCATTATGCGTAAGCATGGGCCGAACAGTCCGGGCATTCTGTATCGGTACAGCAATCAGGCTGAGGGGATGGACATACTGAAGGGCGCGCCGGAGGAGATTGCGCATCGTATCAGTGACGACCTTGATGAGCGCGGACAGGGGCTTGCCGTGGTGATGGTGAGCGTGGATGAGTACTGGGATGTGGCGCTGCTGAAGTTTATCTATGAGTTCACATCGTCGTCTGCGAACCAGAATGTTCAGGAGTTCAAGTCGAGCGGTTTGCTGGATCCTCATCCGGGTCTGAATGGTATTCCCCGCGCCGCCACGCGGGAATTGGAGCGAATGTTTGTGGAGATTGAGTCCGGGTCGCCCATGGGCAACCCAGACATTTTGAAGCAGGAGCTTGACCGTTGGGGGCTGTTCGACTTTTATGAAGATCGCTTTCTGGCGCTGTTCAGGCGGAGGCGGCTGTGAGAGTTTGTGCGCTAGGGCGGATAGAACGGCGCTGCGATCAAATTTGTCGAACATCTCTCGTCTGCTAACAGGGGATGAACTCTGATAGAGGTACATGTCTTCCCTCGGAGGCTGATCGGTATGCGGCTAGAACTACTGCGAGGTCTTTGATGGCTTCGCTGCCGCCCATGAGGGGTGGTCGCTCCTGCAGGACGCACTCCCGAAACTCTTGTACCATAACACGCGCGCCTCTGTGCGCTGCGGGCAGGCGCACTGTGCGCTTGACTAAGGTGTTCTCGAAGGTGATTTCGGCGCCGTAAGGTTCGAACTCTATGCAGCCGCTGCTGCCGGTGATTCTAATACTGCTGCGCTCTTCGGTTCTGGATGTTGCGCGCGAGAAGTTGAAGATTGCTACTGCTTCGTTCGGAAGGTTGGCGACCATGACCAAGCCGTCCTCGCCTTGTGAGCGACGATGCACTTTTGTTGGAATTGCAGCGTACACCTGAGTGGGAATGCCGCCGATGTTGAGGATCAGATCGACATAGTGTATGCCGGCGTCGATAAATGAACCGCCACCGGTGAGTGTGGAGTCGTAGCGCCATTGTGTGGACGGCGGGCGAAAGGCTTCGACCTGTATGTCTATGAGGCGAAGTCTGCCGATGCTGTCTGCTTCTATCATCGACTTGACGCGCCGTACGGTATGCAGAAAGCGGTAGTTTTCGGCGACCATGAGCTGCACGCCGGCGTTTTGCGCTGTCTGCACGAGCTCGCGGGATTCCTCGATGGTGCGGGCTATTGGTTTTTCGATTAGGATGTGTTTTCCATGTCTGGCGGCGAGTTGAGTGTTTTCAAGGTGGACATGGTGTGGCGTGAAGAAGTAGGCTGCTTTCACGCGAGGGTCTGAGAGGGCTTCTTCGTAGCTGCCGAAGTAGTCTGCTCCGCCGAATCGCTCGCAAAAGGCTTTTGCCTTCGACAGGTCGCGGCTTGCGAAATAGAAGTCGAAATCTTCGGTCATGTTACTGATTTCGTTTAGAACGATGTCGGCGTATTTACCGCAGCCTACTATGCAGAGTGGGAGTTTCATGTGTATCTCCTGATATGAGGAATGGAATATGTGCGCTAGGTTACAATATACAGGGATTTCGACATAGATGAACAGGACGGTTGGGATATGAGAGGAGCGCTAAGGTGGGCGCTTATTGTGGGGTTGGCGCTGGCGCTGCTTGCTCTTCGGTTTGACTCGCGGCACTTCAACCCGGCTCAGAGGGCGGGTGCGCCTTATTTGTATGATATAACGCTCTGGGAAGTGAACAATTTGCTGAGTAAGTGGCTGTTCAGGATTGCGGAAGCAGCAAGTCCGGATGCGGAAACTGCTAGAAAGCGCGATACGCGCGATTATTTTGTGCTCAATACCGAGATGGCTCAGATTCGCGGGATGCTGAGGCATGCTGCAGCGCAGAATCAGTACGCAGAAACTGCGAGGATTCAGGCTCTGCTTGACGGTAAAGAGGCGCAGGCGCAGACTCTGCTGGGCGGAACTGAGGAGACGATAGAGTCTTACATTAGCTCAGTGATTGTTGATGAGGGGTTAGGGCTGTTCGGTGGGGTTGTGTTTCCGCCTGTGGATGTACGGCTGACTCAGCCGCCGAAGTTGCTGATAGTATCGCCGCGCGAGCGAATCGAGCGCAAGTATGATGTGCTGCTGCGTCCGGAGGTGAGGCTGTCTGATCGTGAAGCGTTAGAGCACGGGATTTTGACCGATGACAATCTGTCTGCGCTGGTGGAGGATATTGGAGGCCTTGCGACTTATCCGGCGTCGGTGGCTAACGGTAATTCGATACGCTGGACATTGCAGGCTTCTGCTCATGAGTGGCTGCATCATTACTTTTTCTTTCAGCCGTTGGGGCAGCACATGTTCGACGGAAATGATATGTTTCAACTGAACGAGACAATCGCTAATGTCGCGGGTAAGGAGATTGGAGCGCGTGCGTTCGAGATGATGCTCAGTGATTCGCTGGCGCCGCAAGATACGGCATCTTATGGGACCGCAGGCGGGACTGATGCGCCGTCGTTTGATTTTGCTTCGGAGATGCGTCAGACACGGCTGACGGCAGATGAGATGCTGGCAGATGGGCGGATTGAAGATGCGGAGGCGTATATGGAGGAGCGCAGGCAGATGTTTGTGGAGAACGGGTATGCGATACGCAAGCTGAATCAGGCATATTTCGCATTCTATGGCACATACGCAGACTTGCCGGCAGCGGTCAGCCCGATAGGGGGTCAGGTGGCGCGTTTTCGTGAGCTGGCGCCGAGTTTGGGGGAGTTCATAAGCGCTGTGTCGGAGATTTCGAGTTACGAAGAGTTTTTGAATGTTTTGGATGCGCTTGAACGAGACGCTGCCAATGGGAGATGATGGCAGTACGATAGACTTGTGCTATTCGGCTTGTTATTTGCAGCGAATTACCTGCATCATACGGAAATAACGCTACTTTCGCTATAAATATGTGGGCGTATGTTTAGCACGTTGTGTCAGAATGTGCTAAAATCAGATTATTGAATATAGTGTTTGTGTGAAGTGATATGTATCGTCAAGACGAACCAGAAGTAAATCTGGATCAGATATTAGAGAAAATACGCTCTTTCAACCCGTTTAAGGGGGGAGGCAGCGGCGGCAATGGCATTGCGTACTTCATTTTAGGTCTGTTTTTGCTGGGTGCGGCTTTCTGGTTTGGATCCGGGTTTTATACGGTGCAGCCGGGCGAAGAATCCGTGCTGCGTCTGCTGGGGCGCTACAATAATACGGCGGGTCCCGGGCTGCACTGGTACTGGCCTACGCCTGTGGGGCAGCGAAATGTGATTAAGGTTGATGAGGTGCGGCGGCTGGAGATAGGTGTGCGGGGAAGCGCACCCATTCCGGACGAGTCTCATATGATTACAGGCGACCAGAATATCGTCGATGTGCAGCTTCTGGTGCAGTATAACATTAAGAGTTCGCATGATTTCCTGTTTAAGGCGGTTGACCCGGCGGGTCTGACTATTAAGGACGCTGCGGAGACATCCTTGCGCCAAGTTGTGGGTAATCGCGCCATTGATGATGTGCTTACTACTGAGAAGGAAGCCGTTCAGGAAGACACCCGTCTTAAACTCCAAGAGCTTCTCGATCTTTACCAAACGGGTATAAGGGTTACCGAAGTGAAACTGCTGAATGTGCGCCCGCCGGATCAGGTGCAGGACGCATTCGACGATGTGGTGCGTGCGCGTGAAGATAAGGACCGCATCATCAACCTAGCAGACGCATACAGGGAATCTCAGCTGCCACTTGCAAGAGGTGATGCTGCGCGCCTCACCGAATCTGCTGAGGCTTTCAAGGAAACACGAGTGGCTCAGGCGACAGGTCAGGCGGAGCGATTCATTGCGGTGCTGCAGGAGTATCGGAAAGCGCCGGATGTTACACGCCAGAGGCTGTACTTGGAAGCGATGGAAGAGATTCTGCCGGGTGTTACTAAGTTCATTGTGGATTCGGAAAACGGGGGAAACCTCTTGCAGCTTCTGCCGCTGAATGAAACGGGCAGCGCAGCCAGTCCGTTCAGGGTTCCGACGCCGACATCGAATTAGCGACAAGGCGGGGATTGAAGGAATAAGATGAAATTTTTTGCCGGCTTATTGGTGCTTATCACCTTGCTGTCTGCCATATTCGTGCCACAAACACTATTCGTTGTGGACGAGACGCAGCTGGCTATTGTTACGCGCTTCGGTGAGCCGCGCAACTCCATCCATTCGCCGGGGCTGTATGTGAAGACGCCTTTTATCGATACTGTGCGTTATTTCGACAAGCGTATTCTCATATTTGACGCTCCCCCGGACTCGCTGCTTACCGAGGACAAGAAGCGCCTGGTGATCGATGTGTATGCGAGGGCTAGGATAATAGACCCGCTGTTGTTCTTTAAGTCGGTGAATACGGAATCACAGGCGACTTCACGTGCGATCGATATAATTGCGTCTGAGCTGAGGCGTGAGATTGCGCTGGATACGCAGACGGAAGTGATCCGTGAAACGCGTGAAGAGATAATGAACCGCGTGCGTGATTCGGTGGAGCCGAAACTGCTGGAGTTCGGTATAGAGACGGTTGACGTGCGTATTAAGCGCGCGGACTTCCCGGATACGATCGCCGAGAGCGTGTATGCGAGAATGCAGGCGGAACGTAAGCGCATAGCCGACCGCGAGCGTGCGGAGGGTGCGGAGCGAGACGCCGAGGTGCGCGCCAATGTTGACAGGCAGGCAGCGATTATCCGAGCTGAGGCGGAGAGGGACGCGCAGATTATACGCGGTGAGGGCGAGGCTGAGGCGGTGCGTATCTTCGCGGAGTCGCTTGGGCAGGATCCGGAGTTCTATGCATTCCAGCGCAGCCTGCAAGCATACAAGAGCTTCCTGCCGGAGAGCGGCACTACCGTGGTGCTGCCTGCGGATAGCTCTCTCTTCCAGTTCTTGCAGACTCCGAGTGGCAATGAATACACTACTGAGGCGCAGGCTTCGTCTTCTCCCGGGTTTGATGTTGCGCTGGAACTTCTTGCGGCAAACTATCTTGCCGGCAAACTGGGCGTGGGCGCGAATGAGCTGACGCTTGTCAGAACTGACACGACTGAGTGGTCTGATGCGAGTCTTGGCTGCCCCAAGCCGGATGTCGCTTATGCGCAGGTGATTACGCCGGGCTTTGAAATTACTTTCGAGCATCAGGGCGACAGCTACGCAGTGCACTCCAATGGCGATGCGTCGCACATGACGACCTGCAAGTAGCGCGCGGCGTTACCGTATGGAGAGCGTACTCCATGTTATAGACGCCAGCAGGACGCCTGTTACAAGGTAGAAGTTCACCTTCAGGAATGCTTGTATCAACTAAGTCTCTTTCGATAGTGAAGCAACACAGGACGGCAATTTATTCTATTGCCGTCCTGTGCATTTCCGTTGCTTTGCATAGACGCTGATCCGTTAAAGCAACACGCATTGGTGGACTTAGCGCAAGGGCAGGGGAGTTAGGGTTACTGTGTCCCTGTTTCGGAAGAGGCGAGCGTAAGGATTTCCTGTTTACTCAGTTCGAATGGGGCGTTTGAGCTGGGCAGTACATCCCAATCTTTCTTGAATCGCCGTGTAACTTTGAATTCCAGATTACCGGTACTCGGCTGTATCTGTGCGATGCTGGGCTCCCCAACATAAGTCCAGACAACATCACCATATTGTCCCCTGTACTCGGGCCGAGCTGGAATTTGTCTGATAAATACCACGCAATCGTTACCTGTAGAGAGAGACACAGTTTCTCTGTTGAAGAGCTCGTTGCCGCCACCGGGCAGGTTGTATGAGTCTGCCGCCTTGATAACGACATATGTCATATTCCCGATTGCTGCATCCCCTTTCAAGGATTCAATGTTTTTGAATTTCTGAACATTCAGTGTAATTTCGCCCAGCACAGCGTCATCGTACGCATTTTTCATGTCAACGACATGGGAGGTTTCGCCTAGATACTTTGCGACTACGATTCGCTCTGAGTTTTTCACCCGGTCCTTTTCGTCAAGATAATCCAGATAAACACCGGGGCTTCCAGCAAAAGGATTGATGCCTGAGATGACGGTTATGCCCAGAACAGTTCCTATAACGAACACCGCACTGAATACGAAAAGCATCTTTTTCCGTGTCATATTGTTATTTTCCTTTTACTGAAACGGCGTTACTTTATTCGATCGATGCTTTTAGTCCTAGTAGAATGAGTTCGTTATCTTCGATGATGACGAGTGTAATCAAGTGCTGTGTTCCTTGAAGCTGGTGTGCATGTGGGCGCTTGGGGGCAAGGTTATCGTAATTATGGCACTTTTTTGCCATTGGCGTATTCGTGTCAGCAGACGCTATAATGAATCCACTTGGCGTTGAAGAGGTGCTTTCTTGGGTTTGCCAGACTTACAGAGCGATGGGGTTGTGATTCAGGTCTTCGAAGAGTTTGAGGACGCTGTTTGCGCTTCGTGGCTTGGGAGTGTATGTCGGGCTGTGCTGGAATATGAGGGTTTGAGTCAGCAGGTCAGCCTTGTGATTGCGGACGATGAAGTGGTGCGCGCGCTTAACGCGGAGTATCGCGGGCTGGATAAGACGACCGATGTGCTGTCTTTTGCGTTCGACAATCAGGGCGAATACTACGGAGAAGGAGATGCGCCGTATGAGTTGACGGCAGATGATGACTTTGTGCTGCCGCCGGGGGAGTCGGCGGGGCTTGGTGAAGTGATAGTGTCGTATCCGCAGGCGCTCAGGCAGGCGCAGCGAGCGGGGCATACGATTGAGAGGGAGCTTGCTCATTTGGTTACGCACGGGATATTGCATCTGATTGGGCATGATCACATGACTGACGATGAAGAGCGCGAGATGAACGCCAAGGAGTGCGGCGTTCTGAAGCGGTTGGATCGGTGTTGAGATGGCAGAGGTTTTTTATAGGAAGTGGCGACCTAAGAGCCTGAGTGAGGTTGTCGGTCAGGAAGCCATCACGAAGACATTGAAGCAAGCGGTAGCGCGGGGGCGCATCGCTCATGCCTATCTGTTCTGCGGTACGCGCGGCACGGGTAAGACAAGCACGGCGCGTATTCTTGCGAAGGCTATCAACTGCTTGTCGCCTCAGAATGGCGAGCCTGATAATGAGTGCCATATCTGTGTGAGCATCAATGAGGCGCGTGCGCTGGACCTGATTGAGATTGACGCTGCGAGCAACCGCGGCATAGACGACATACGGGATTTGAGCGACAAGGTTCGCTTTTCGCCCAGTGAGTCGCGCTACAAGATATATATCATTGACGAAGTTCACATGCTGACTGAGCCTGCGTTCAACGCGCTGCTGAAGACGCTCGAAGAGCCGCCGGCGCATGCGGTGTTTATACTGGCGACGACTGAGGCGCATAAGGTTCCGCTGACTATAATTTCGCGCTGCCAGCGCTTTGATTTCCGCAGGATACCGATAGAGCAGATGGTTGCTAAGTTGGCGGATATTAGCAGGCAGGAGGGGATTGAGATAGCGGAAGAGGCGCTTTATCTGGTGTCTCGGATTGCGAACGGGGGGCTGCGAGATGCTGAGAACTTGCTGGAGCAGGTGGTAGTATCTTATGGTTCGCCGATTAGCGAGGATGATGTGCGCCAGCTTCTGGGGCTTGGTGGAGATGAGATGGCGCTGGAACTGGTGGGGCACATCGTTGGCAGATCGGTGAGGGATGGCATTACGACTGTTAACGATGCTTCGGTGCAGGGAACCGATCTGCGCCAGCTTCTGCGGGGCACGCTGGAATATCTGCGTGCGCTACTGCTGATTAAGACGGGTGCAGGCGCAACCTTTGGGTACTCAGATGAGATTATTCAGCGATTGAACGCGCTTGCATCGGATGTGCCGCTGGAGCGTCTGGTCAGGGCGCTGAAGGTGTTCGCGGGCGTGAATATGCGGCGCGACACGGCGTCCACGTTGCCGCTGGAGCTTGCGATGGTGGAGTCGGCGATAGAGCCTGAGCCTGTCGCTGCTGCTCCAGCGCCGGTGTATTCCGCGCCCCAGCAGGCTGTGCCTGACAGGTATTCGCAGCCTGCGCGTCCTTCTGCCCCCCAGACGCCTTATAGGCAGCCGCCGAGTCAGGGACAGCAGCAGCGGCCGGCTAGGAGATTTACCGCTTCGAGTGGTGCGCCGGACATTCAGCCCGCCCCTGTGGAGGAGCAGCCGTCTGAGCCTGCGGCTGTGCTGGCGCGTCATTGGAATATGATTGCGAACGAACTTAGATTTGCGGGCGTGAGGCTTAAACTGGGCGCGATGCTTCGCAGCGCCAGGGAGCGAGAAGTTGCGGATGATACTATAATAATCAGGCTGCCTTCTCGTTCTAATGTGGAGCGATTGCAGCAGGAATTGGATAACCCGGAAAGCAGGCGCGCGCTTGATGAAGCGATTGCAAATGCGATGGGCGCCAAGTATAAGGTTGAAGTGGCGCTTTCGGAGGGGGGCAACGGCGCGGGTGTGAAGCGTGCTTCGCAGGTGAGTCATTTAGTGCAGGCGGCTCAGGCAATGGGCGCAAGAGTTACCAGAGAGAGGGAGGAACGGCGATAATGATGAATCGAAAGATGATGCGACAAGCGCAGCAGATTCAGAAGCAGATGATGAAGCTGCAAGAGGAGATTGAGAGCGAGACCGTCGAGGCGAGTGTGGGAGGCGGTGTTGTCAAGGCGGTGGTGAGCGGGAACATGAAGGTGGTGTCCATTACGATTAATCCGGATGTGGTTTCTCCGGAGGATGTGGATATGCTTGAGGATCTGGTAACCGCTGCCGTGAATGAAGGGCTGGATAAGGCACAGCAGATGGCTGCTCAGAAGATGGGTGCGCTGACGGGCGGGATGAATCTCCCTCCCGGATTGTTCTGATCATAGGCTCTCATCCGGTTACGGGATAGGTTTTCTTGACATGACAACAGACGGAGTGCAGGCAGCAGCGCCTGTAGCGCGGCTTGTGGATGAGTTCAGCAAGCTTCCTGGGATTGGTCCTAAGACAGCACAGAGGTTGACATACTATCTGGTGCGGATGCCGGAAGAAGATGCCCGCGGACTCGCAGAGGCTATCGTTGCCGTGAAAGAGCGCATTGTGCTGTGTGGGCAGTGCTACAATATCACGGAGATGGATCCGTGCGTGGTATGCTCCAATCCGAGGCGGGATCGCAGCCGTATATGTGTGGTGGAGGAGGCGCTGGATGTGCTGGCATTGGAGCGCACAAACATTTACAGAGGAATGTACCATGTACTGCACGGTGTTATATCGCCGATGAACGGCGTTGGACCGGACGATCTGAGAATTATGCCTCTTTTGGAGCGGCTGAACGGCAGCGACATCGAAGAGGTGATACTGGCGATGAATCCGAACCTTGAAGGCGAGGCGACTTGCATGTACATTCAGCAGCTCATAGCGCCTCTGGGTATACGCATCACTCGGCCTGCGCGCGGTTTGCCGGTGGGGGGTGATCTTGAGTATGCGGATGAGGTTACGCTGGGGCGCGCAATTGAGGGCAGGCAGGAGTTTTAGAGGGCGCTTACGGATGTATCGGTTTGCGCTGCTCGGTGATGTGTTGGATATTCTGCAATACTGTATGACTTGTTTAATCTATCGGCGTAATGAATCGAAGTAGGATATATCGCACTGAGGGTGTGGTCATCAGACAGATTCCGCTCGGTGAGGCGGATCGCATTTTGACGCTGTGTTCGCCTGATTTGGGGAAGGTGCGAGCGGTGGCGAAGGGTGTTCGCCGCACGAAGAGCAGGCTGGGCGGGCATCTTGAATTGCTGAACCGTGTGTCGGTTTCGGTGGCGTTTGGCAGGGATCTTGATACAATCAGCGAGGCGTCTGCGATAAGCGCATTCGGCGGAATTCGGGAAGACCTGCGGCGAGTTTCGCGCGCGATGTATGCGGCGGAGCTTGTGGACTGCTTCTCGATGGAGGGCAACGGCAACCAAGCGGTATATACGCTGCTGCTGGGCACCCTGATGAAGTTGGAGCGCGCAGTCAACCTCGATATACTGATACGCTGGTTTGAGATGCGGCTGCTGGAATGTTCAGGGTATATGCCTGAGCTTGTGCACTGCGTTGAGTGCCGTTCGTGGCTGGAACCTGATGACCATCTGTTTGCCTGCGAGAGCGGCGGCGCGCTGTGTCCAAAATGCCGCGTCGCGTCTGACGGCGGGCTGCTGCCTTTGCCGCTTAACACTATGAAGACGCTGCGCTTTATTCAGCGCGAGAAGCAGTACAACAGGCTGGATGGTTTGAGAGTTACGGAGCGTATTGGGCGCGATATGGAGCGGCTGATGCGGACTTACATACGGCATATTGCCGAGCGCGAAGTGAAAAGCGCTGAGTTTGTGAACTTGACGACGGGCTGCTTATCGATTGTTTAACGGAAGAACAGGACAGGCAGGATGATGAGTACGAATACCACCATAAAGATACACAATGCACGGTTTATTCTGACTGTGGACGTTGGGCGCAGGATAATCGAGAACGGCTCGATTCTTGTTCAAGATGGACGCATTTCGGAGGTGGGCAAAGCGATTGAGTTGGAATCTTTGGCGGCGGATCGCGTTATTGATGCGAGCGAGATGGTGGTTACGCCGGGCATGTTGAATGGACACGCGCACATTAGCTACGCGCACGCCACGCGGGGCATATTTCCGGACACGCTGGGTCCTGATTATCTGCCGAATGTGTTCAAGCTGCAGGGCGAGCTGGATGAAGAGGCGGAATACTGCACTACACTGCTTGCGATTACGGAGCTGCTGAAGGGCGGAACCACCTGTTTTATGGACCCCGGCAGCACGAAGTTCTTGGATGCCTGCATGGATGCTTATGAGCAGTCGGGCTGCCGAATCATTGTGGGAACGCATGTTACCGACAAGCCGAATCCTGTGAACTTGCCGCAGTACGATACTTCGGAAGCGGCGGCTATAATGGAAAAGACTATTCGAGACTATGACAATCGTCTCGACGGCAGAGTGCGGGCTTGGGCGATGCCGTTTGCCGCGGACTATTCCACGGATGAGCTTCTGCTTGCTGCAAAGCGACTTGCGGATGAGTACGGCACGGGCTTTACGCTGCATCAGATAAACGCACCTGATGCTGTTGAAGAGAGCCTTCGGATGCATGGAATGCGTCCTGTGGAGTATTTGGAGTCGCTGGGGGTTCTTGGAGAGAATGTGCTGTTGTCGCATGTTATCGGCGTTGACGATGCGGAGATGGATGCGATGGCGCGCACTGGCGCGACGACGGTTATGTGCCCGTCGCAGACGCTTAAGCAGGGAAGCGGGATTACACGCATAGGCAAGCTTCCGGAACTGTTGGAAAGGAGCATCAGCGTAGGTCTGGGTACGGACGCGCCGAATAACTCTAATCTGATGGAGACGATGCGCGCGATGTATCTGGCGGCGGTGATATATAAGGACGCGCGGCAGGATACGAGCATGATTTCGCCTGAGACGGCGCTTGAACTTGCTACGCTTCGGGGCGCAGAGGCGTTTGGCATGGGAGACGAGATTGGCTCCATCGAAGTGGGCAAGAAGGCTGACCTAGTGCTGTTCGATACACGCCGTCCGGAGTGGCGTACGCTGTTCAATCCAGTGAACAACCTTGTGTACAGCGCGGACGGCAGGAGCGTTCACACCGTGCTGGTTGACGGCAGGGTAGTAGTGGAGAATTACAAACCCACCTTCGTGGATGAGTGGGAGCTTATCCAGCGAGTGCAGTCTATCGGCGAGGAAGTGCTTGCGCGGACAGGAGTGTCGTTTCCGTCGAAGTGGCCTGTGGTATAGCCGACATAATTGGGTTGCCGAGGGGGTTGACATGGATAATCTTGCTGAAAGTGTTGCGGTGTGCTGTAACGCTGCTGTAATACTAGACGACTAATATATTAGTCTAATGGAAATTGAGCAGCTGAAATACTGGCTGGCGTTTAATCGCATTCGCGGCATTGGCAGGGTGCGCTTCAAACTTTTGGAGCGCGGCTTCGCTTCCATGGAGGAGGCGTGGTTTGCGAGTGAAGCGGGACTGCGTGCAGCGGGCTTGGACAGGCGCACCATACGTTCGGTCGCCGATGGCAGAAAGAAGGTTCATCCTGATGCCGAAGCTGATAAGCTGGTGAGGAGCGGCGTCCGTGCGTTCACTTGGCATGACGAGGATTATCCGGCGCGGTTGAAGGAGATTTATGACTTGCCGCCGCTCATCTATATCAAGGGCAGCATTGTGCCTGATGATGAACGATCGATTGCGGTCGTGGGTACGCGCAATCCGTCCCACTACGGGCGTCAGGTTACCGAACATCTGGTGCATGGCATTGCGAGTGCTGGCGTTACAGTGGTGAGCGGATTGGCGCGAGGCGTGGACGGTGTAGCGCATCGGACTGCTCTGGATGCGGGGCAGCGCACGGTTGCGGTGCTTGGCAGCGGGCTGGACATTATCTATCCGCATGAGCATACTGAATTGTCGGCGCGAATTGTGCAGAATGGCGCACTGGTATCGGAGCATGCGCTGGGAACAAGACCGGATGCGCGCAATTTTCCGCGCCGTAACAGGATAATGAGCGGCATGACGCTGGGGACGCTGGTTATAGAGGCGAGTGAAAAGAGCGGAGCGCTGATAACTGCGCGTCAGGCGTTAGAGGAAAACAGAGAAGTGTTCGCCGTGCCGGGCAGCATATTCTCGAATAACAGCGCAGGTACGAATAAACTGATTAGAGAATCGGCGGCGAAACTGGTAACTGATTGTGAAGATGTGCTTGAAGAACTGAATCTATCGTCGGTATCGCGGCAAATTGAAATGGCGGCGTTGTTCCCGGAAGACGAGAACGAAGCCGAATTGCTGAGGTATATCACTTTCGACCCGGTTCATGTGGACGAAGTTTGCCGCAGTTCCGGCAAGTCTGCTTCTGATGTCAGCAGTACGCTGGCGATGATGGAGCTGAAAGGACTGGTTAAGCAGTTAGGCGGCATGAACTATGTGAGAGTGCGTGAGGTATCAAACGAATACTCTGTGAACGCAGTGTGAGAGGAAGAATGTCAAAAGATCTTGTAGTAGTCGAATCACCCGCAAAAGCCCGCACGGTGGGGCGTTTTCTTGGAAGCGAGTACCAGACGCTTGCGTCTATGGGGCATGTGCGCGATTTATCTGACGAAAAAAAGAAGAGGGGAAAGGCAGGGGTTAATGGTGTGGAGATAGACGATGACGGGTTTCACCCTAGTTATATCGTCATGCCGGACAAGAAGAAGATAGTTACGCAGCTTCGTAAAGCCTCCAAGGATGCGGATGTGGTCTATCTTGCTACCGACCCTGACCGCGAAGGCGAGGCAATCTCTTGGCATCTGCTGGAGGCGGCTAAAATTGCGCCGTCGAAGGTCAAGCGCGTTGTGTTCCATGAAATCACGAAGGAGGCCATCAGCGAAGCGTTTGACCATCCGCGTGAGCTGGACTATAACCTGATAGATGCGCAGCAGGCGCGCCGCATACTGGACAGGCTGGTGGGCTATCGTCTCAGCCCTGTTCTGTGGGGCAAGGTTAAGCGCGGGCTTTCTGCCGGTCGTGTGCAGTCGGTTGCGCTGCGCATCGTGGTTGACCGCGAGCGTGAGATAGGCGCTTTCAAGCCTGTGGAATACTGGAGCATCGAATCTACGCTTGCCAAGAAGATTCAGAACGGTGATAGGCGCATCGACTTCAAGGCTGCGCTGCACTCTCTTAAAGGTGAGCGCAAGATTACGATCTCGAATGGGAAACGCGCCGGCGAGATTGTCGCTGATCTGGACGGCGCGGAATACAGCGTGCTTTCGGTACGGAAGCGAGAGACGCGCCGCCGTCCTGCCGCGCCTTTCATAACCTCTACGATGCAGCAGGAAGCCTCGCGCAAACTGCGTTTCACGGCGCGCCGAACGATGCAGGTTGCGCAGCAGCTGTATGAAGGGATATCTATCGGCGGTGAGGGCGAGGTCGGGCTTATCACATATATGCGTACTGACTCGACGAATGTCGCATCTGCCGCGCTCAAAGAAACCAACGATTATATCAAGGATAAGTTCGGCAGAGAGTACGCGCCGAGGTCGCCGCGCACTTATACAAGGAAGGTCAAGGGAGCGCAGGAGGCGCACGAAGCCATTCGCCCTACATCCATACTTAGGGCGCCGGATGAGATTCGGCAATATTTGAACGGTGAACAGTTCAGGCTGTATGATCTCATCTGGAAGCGGATGCTGGCGAGCCAGATGACTGACGCGCTATTCGATTCTACGCGGGTTGATATTAGTGCGAACAGCGCCATATCGGATGGCGAGTATCTGTTTCGCGCTAGTGGTTCGGTGCTGAAGTTTGCGGGTTTTCGCACAATCTATATGGAAGGCTCGGATGATAATGCTTCGGATGATGATGACACGCCGCCGCTTCCGGAGCTTGCAGACGGCGATGTGCTGGACTGCCTGAAAATCACGCCGGAGCAGCACTTCACGCAGCCTCCTCCGCGCTACACTGATGCGACTCTCATTCGCGCGATGGAGGAGCAAGGCATAGGGAGACCAAGCACTTATGCGCCGATAATCGCTACGATTATGGACAGGGATTATGTTCGCAAAGAGAGGGGCAGGTTTGTTCCGACCAAGCTTGGGCTTGTGGTTACGGACTTTCTGACTCCGAACTTTCCGGATGTGATGAATATCGGCTTCACAGCCAGGATGGAGGAAAGGCTCGATGATATAGCCGGCGGTGAGCTGGAGTGGGAGCCGATGCTGAAGGACTTCTATCAGCCGTTCGATGAGTCTATTCAACGAACGATGAAAGAGGCGGAGCGAGTTCCCCGTGAGCTTCTGGAGGAGGAGACGGGCGAGTCGTGCGAGAAATGCGGCAACTCGATGGTCATTAAATCGGGGCGCTACGGGCGTTTCATAGCTTGCAGGGGGTACCCTGAATGTAAGAACACTAGGCCTGTGGAGAGCGCGGAGGAGCGCGCCATTCGTGAGCTTGTCAGCGAGGATGTGGACGAGTTCTGTGAAAAGTGTGAGCGCCCCATGGCTGTGAAGACCGGACGAAACGGCCGCTTTCTTGCCTGCACGGGCTATCCGGAGTGCAAGAACGCCAAGCCTTTGCCTGTGGGTGTGGACTGTCCGAACTGTGGATTGAGCCTTGTGGAGCGCAAGCAGAAGGGACGAAACGGCAGGATTTTCTATAGCTGCTCGAACTATCCGGAGTGCAAATTTGCGGCTAATCCGCTGCCGAATCCATGCCCGGACTGCGGCAAACTGCTGGTTACGCGCGGTCGGGGGCGCAAGAACGCGCGCTGCCTAGACGATGCGTGCGGTTTCTCTGGACCTACGCCGCAGGAAGATGCGGAAGAGGTAGCGGCGTAGCGAAAGCAGGTAGATACTATACTATGCGCGGATAGACGCTATTTGAGTTTACGAGGATTAGGGAGCGGTTCATACGGCTGCTCCCTATTGTTTTGCCTTTAGACGGGTTCGGTGGAGCGGGATGCGGCTGCCATGCGTGCGCGCGTCCTTGCGCTTAGAGCGCGAAGTTCTCTGATGGAGAGTAAGCCTTCTCTCGGCAGGAATATTGCTGCGAAGATTATTGGGGGCAGGAATAGGATGGCGTGCAGCACGAGTGCGAATGCTATTGCTTCTTCGCTGGTGATACCCCAGAGGGCTAGGATGGACACCGCTGCGAACTCGAATGTGCCGATAGACATAGGCAGTCCGGGCACTGTGCTGCTGAAGAAGGTGATGAACATCGTGATGACAATCATCGCAGGCAGGCTTACTTGCAAGTCGGTGGCTAAAATGACCAGCCAGCCGACTACTCCAAGCAGTCCTGCTTGTACTAGGGATATTATGAAAGCAGCGAGCGCGCGCCGTTTCCGGCGTCTGATCAGTCTGATGGCGGATGCGAACTGAGAGACTATCTGAAGGTTAGACAGGATTTTGATGCGGCTCAGTATTGGGCCGGCGGCGAACAGAATGGAAAGGGTTGCTAATCCCAGGATTAGCCCGATGATAATCCAGAGCAGAAATTGGTATAGCTGCGGAAGGAACAGCGAGCCTACGCCCAGCACTAATACCGTAGTTGAGAACTCGAATGTGCGCTGGAGGGCGATTGTGGCGAGAATTGTGCCGAGCCGCAACTTGTCTCTGAGCGCCAGGATGCCAACCTGCACGACTTCGTCCAGCAGTCGAATGGGGCTGAGCGTGTCCAGCGCTGCGCCGGTTTGTTCTATGAGGAATAGGCGGGTTGCACCGGTGCTTTCGTTTTGAAGCAGCAGCTTCCAGCGCACTCCGCGCAGATATGCCGCAATGGTTATGAGCGCCCATGCCGCTGCAATGAGGGTTAGATCTGCAGAGAGGAGCGCATGCTTAAATTCCTCCCATCGTGCGTTCTTGATGACTAGCCAGCCGAGCAAGCCGCCCAAGCCGGTTGCAAGCACGACATAGCTGATTAGCAGTAATCTTACTATCGCACTGGGTTTGTCGTATTGGTGGGTATTTTCCGTTTTATCGGATGGATTCATACAGCGATATTTTACACGATATTGCGATGATTTGACTAATATCCAGAACTACGCTCTGCCTCTACTGATGTGGCAGTCCGCCTGAATCGTCGGTTGCTGCCACCTCCATTTTAAGACCATAGAGCGCATCTATCAAAGCATATCTACGGCGCATTGAATCCGGCGCTGTGTCTTGCTCTTCACATACCATTCCCATACCCTTGCCGCGTCTGTGTTATCGTCTTGCCGTACATCTTGGATCCGTATCGCTGGGTGATACCATTTTCATGCTATGGATTATCTGTTATAATTTTCAAGTTAGTCGGGCTGGTGATGATGTATGGCGCGTACCCAAGGGCGGTTAGCTCAGATGGTTAGAGCGCTTGCTTCACACGCAAGAGGTCCCAGGTTCGAGTCCTGGATCGCCCACCATCATGCGTTGGGACGGCGGGCCAAAGTCCGCTTACCGCAAGTCAGCTAAGTGCCGAAGTGGCGGAACGGAAGACGCGCTACGTTCAGGGCGTAGTATCCTTACGGATGTGTGGGTTCAAATCCCTCCTTCGGCACCAGTTTACTTGACAATTAGATGGAGAACCTTGTTAAGCGCTTGTAGCTCAGTTGGATAGAGCGCAGCCCTGCGGAGGCTGAGGCCGTGGGTTCGAGTCCCGCCAAGCGCGCCACTCCTTTCGGTTAGCTAGTATATGCCCGTCGACCAGCAGCGCACCCACAATTCGTGTTGCTGATGCCCTCCCGGCAGTATATACGGGCGATTAGCTCAGATGGTTAGAGCGCTTGCTTTACACGCAAGAGGTCCCAGGTTCGAGTCCTGGATCGCCCACCACGCCACCGCAAATCTACGGGTTCACGGATGCTTTTTCGTAGGCTGGACGCCGAATCTAGAAACATGTAGCTTTCTAACAAAGCATGAGTCTATTCGGTTGAATGAGTTCACCAACTGCAGCAAGCGCACTATGCAAAGAATACCAATAACCGGATGGTCTATCAGTTTGAATTATACAATTTGTTAATGATGCAGGATAAATTTCAAGCTGATGCAGCGCCAAATCTTCTGATAGCGGGTAAGATTATATAAGATTATACAGGTGTCAATGACGCGGTAGAAACTTCAAACTAACCTATTACCAATGTTCATAATTCATTGCGCGGGCAATTTAGCTTGTGCTAAACTGATTTCTGAGAAGAAGGAATATCTTAAAAAGACAGGGGAATTCCCGGGAGAAGGGATTGAATAAGGCTGAAAAGCAAGCCGTAATTGCAGAGCATCGCACTCACGAAAACGACTCAGGCTCTACCGAATTGCAGGTAGCAGTTCTGACGATCCGCATACAGCAACTTACCGAACACCTCAGGGTCCACAAGCACGACGAGTCCACACGCCGAGGTCTGCTAAAAATGGTTGGCCGCAGGCGCAGGTTGCTTCGATACCTCAACAGGGAAGACGTAGGCCGTTACAGGGCGCTTATCGCCAAACTTGGTCTGAGAAGGTAGCTTTAATAGGTTCAACCAAAGGCTGCTTCTCTTTTTCTCGCGTTCCCCGTGGAGGATTTTTTACCCCATGATGAACTCGTTTGAACACGTCTATGAATCCGGCACGCTTACTATGGAAAGCGGCCAGTTGGCCCTGCAGGCTAACGGATCTGTGCTGGTGAAGCAGGGTGATTGTGCCTTGCTGGTTACCGCTACTATGTCCAAGCCTCGAGAGGGTATCGACTTTTTCCCACTGACTATCGATGTAGAAGAGCGCTTATATTCGAGAGGCAAAATTCCCGGAAGCTTCTTCCGGCGCGAAGGTCGTCCCAGTACACACGGCATACTAATGGCGCGCCTGACTGACAGGCAGATACGCCCCCTCTTTCCCTCAGATTTTCGCAATGAAGTCCAGATTGTCGCTACTCCTCTATCTATCGACATGGAAACTCCGTTCGAAACGCTGGTTATGACCGCAGCATCCGCTGCTCTCAGCATATCAGATATACCATTTGAAGGACCTATCGCAGCGACACGTATCGGATATATCTACGGCGAATTCGTAGTGAATCCGACATACGTCCAATTGGAGGAGAGCGAATTAGACATAGTCGTGTCTAGCTCGCGCGATGGCGTAACCATGATGGAGGCGGGCGCAAGTGAACTTTCTGAGGAAGTTGTTTTCGATGCCATAAAACTGGCGCACGAAGTTAACCTCGGCTTGATTGATTTTCAAGATGATATGGTGGATGCCATCGGCAAATCTAAGTCTGAATACGGTTCGTTTGCGTATCCTGCCGAGCTTAACGATGAAATCGCAGATATTATAGGCGGCGGACTGCTGGAAGCGTTCCGTTCATCTACCGGCAAATCCGACCTGTACGAGAAACTGGATGACCTGCGCGGTAAGATTGCGGAAGAGCTTGGCGAAGAGTACGAAGCCAATCATCTGCGCGATGCCTTTGAGATTCAGCTTGAGAACGCTTTCAAGCGCAGCGTGCTGTCCGGCGGCAAGCGTCCGGATGGACGAGACAGGCGTGAAATTCGCCCCATATCCAGCGCTGTAGGGCTGCTGCCCCGCGCGCATGGAAGCGGTCTTTTCAATCGGGGCGAAACTCAGATTCTGGGGGTTGCCACCCTTGGATCCGTTGGGGACGCGCAAAGGCTGGACTCTCTTACGCCGGAAGAGACCAAGCGATTTATGCTCCACTATAACTTCCCCCCTTACTCTGTTGGCGAAGTGCGGCGCATCGGCTCGGCGGGCAGGCGTGAGATTGGACACGGTGCGCTTGCCGAACGCGCCATTACTCCTGTTCTCCCTAGTCAGGATGATTTTCCATACACCTTGCGTATAGTATGCGAGGCGCTTGGGTCTAACGGAAGCACGTCTATGGCAAGCGTGTGCGCCGGATCGCTTGCGCTGATGGACGCGGGTGTGCCCATCAAAGCGCCGGTTGCGGGCATCTCCGTAGGACTCATTGACGGCGGGGAAGGCGAGTACGCCACAATCACCGATATACAAGGCATGGAAGATCATGTGGGCGATATGGACTTCAAAGTCGCCGGAACGCGCGAAGGCATTACCGCCATCCAACTCGACATTAAGGTGAACAGCATCAGCTTCGATGTGGTGCGTGATGCCTTGGAGCAGGCTAAGGAAGCGCGTCTGTTCATCCTTGATCACATGCGCGAAACCATCAGCGATACGCGTGAGGAAGTCAGCCCGTTCGCTCCGCGAATGTTAAAGATTAGCGTGCCTGTTGACAAGATTGGGACTTTGATAGGGCCCGGCGGGAAGACGATACGCGGCATCACTGAGGAAACAGGCGCAACCGTCGATATTCAAGAGGACGGCACCGTCATCATCGGATCTGCAGACGCTGCGGCAGCGCAGAATGCAATGCAAATGATTGATGACCTTACGCGCGAAGTGAAAGTCGGCGATATTTTCACCGGCAAGGTCAGCCGCATAATGGACTTCGGAGCATTTGTGGATATTCTGCCGGGCAAGGATGGCTTGGTTCATATCAGTGAACTCTCAAATGAACGTGTACCTTCAGTCGGCGATGTTGTTGAAATTGGGCAGGAGCTCACGGTTGCGGTCATACAAATTGACGACCTTGGGCGCGTGAACCTGTCGCGCCGAGCCCTGCTGATGGACGAAGAGATCGATCCCAGCGGCAGGGAGCCTGTCGGTGCGTCTCCGCGCCCTGCTCGCACTGGCGGGTATAGACGTGATGGCGGCGGCAGAAATCGCGGTGGCAGAGACCGGGATCGCGGCAGAGACCGGGGTGGTAGAGACCGAGGCGGTCGTGATCGTGGCGGCAGAGATCGGGATCGCGGCAGAGACAGGGGCGGTTACCGCAGATAAGAACGCCCTTCGTTAACACAAAGAGTGTCTGCTAGACAAGCAGAGACGGTGTCGGACGTGTCCACAGCACAGCAGTCCGCGGCGCATGGTCCTGTATCGGAGCGCGCTCGCATAACTAGCCTCGACCTTATACGCGGCGTCGCTGTGCTTGGCATTTTGCTGATGAATGCCGTCAGTTTTAAGCTGGGAAGCGCTCCATACTTCAACCTAAGCGCCGGTGGTTCTGAAACTTTGCCGGATTTGGCGGTGGGCGTTTTCGGTGAGATATTCATCGACCAGAAGTTTATGGGGCTGTTTTCGCTGCTGTTCGGCGCCGGAATGATTTTGTTCATCGACCGCGCGGCTGCAAGGGGTAGGCGCGCGGTTGTGCTAAACTTGTGGCGCAACGGTCTGCTGCTGGCAATCGGGATAGTGCACTTCACACTCTGGGACGGCGATGTGCTGATGATTTACGCAGTATCGTCCGTCTTTTTGATTGCCATGCGAAATCAGCCTGATAGAGCGCTAATCTCCATTGGCATCGTTGTGTTCGCGCTGTCTGTGGCATGCTTGCTGCTCGCGCAGTACATCTCAAACACGACCGATGCGTCTCTCGCCGGATTTTGGACGCCGGGTGAGATTGATAATGGCGGAGAAATATTGGGCATTCCCCTGCTGTTCGGTTACTTCCTGCGTGCGCTGGGGCTAATTCTCATCGGAGCGGGTGTGTATCGCATGGGCTTCATGAACGGAGGCAGGTCCGCGAAGACATACCGATTAACGATGATAATCGGGCTGGCGGTCGGTTTACCGCTCGCTGCGCTCGGTGTCATCGTAACCGCTTTGAACGACTACTCGCACGAGATTGCATTCATCGGCCAGATACCGAACACGCTCGGTACCATACCTGCGTCATTCGGATACTTGAGCTTAATTATTTTATGGAACAACCGGCCGGACAACATGTTTAAGCGACGACTGCGCGCTGTCGGCAGGATGGCGCTTACGAACTACCTGACGCAGACGATACTTGGCGTGCTTGTACTCACAGTGCTGCTTAGTAATGTTGACTTGGTGAATCGGGCGGCAATCCTTGTGTTTGTGTTTGCAGTTTGGGCATTGCAGCTTTGGTGGTCGCAGGCGTGGCTTTCTCGCTTCCTGTATGGGCCGGCGGAATGGCTGTGGCGTACAGCGACTTATCGCATAGGTCAACCGCTCCGCCGCGTTTAACCGCACATGCTCCTAACCGCAGAGGCTCCGTTGGCGATGGAAATGCGCGATGGGCAGCGGTTGAGTGTAGTGTAACCTTAAAGTATAATGCGCCTCATAGGTGAACTCACGAGTGAGGTTCCCCCGCTGCATCATCATAAGGGAGCGCGCTATGGTTGACAGCAATATGAGATTGATGGCGCATTTGCTGCGCCGAGCAGGGTTTGGGGCAAGCCGAAAGGAGCTCGAACGCTACGCGGCTCAGGGCTACGATGCCACAGTGGAGGAGCTTCTTCATCCGGAAGATGCACCGCCCGCTCTTGAGGATGAAGATCTCATACGGCGATACCATGTTGATCAGAACAGCCTGATTTATGTGGAGAGCTGCCAAGCTTACTGGCTCTACCGCATGATTAACACGCGCCGTCCGTTGGAAGAGAAGATAGCCCTCTTCTGGCATCAAGTCTTTGCTACTGGCTACACTAAGCTGAACCAGCCCAAGGCTATTCTCAAGCAGGTTGAGATGTTCCGCAGGCATGGATTGGGCAGTTTTCGTAATCTGCTACTTGAGATTTCCCGCGATCCGGCGATGATTTTCTGGCTGGATAATAAGGACAATCATAAGGACGCCGTTAACGAAAATTACGGCAGGGAAATCCTCGAGCTCTTTTCTATGGGAGTGGGGAACTATACGGAAGATGATGTGCGCCAGTGTTCACGCGCGTTCACCGGTTGGACTATACGAAATGCCTCACTGCATGCGTCCAGAGTATCGCGCGATTCCGTCTGGCCCTACGGACGTTTGGACTGGCAGTTCCAGTACTTGTCTGAAGACCATGACGATGGTGAAAAGGCGTTCTTGGGGGAACACGGGAACTTCGACGGCGAAGAGGTAATAGAGATTATCTGCAATAACCCCGCGACGGCGCGTTTCGTGGCGCGGCACCTCTATAACTTCTTCGTGGAGGATGAAGCGCAAGTCCCTGCTTGGCAGACGGTTGCTCCAAAAGATCAGGACGCGATCAATTTATTGGCAGCAGAGCTTATGGAGCGGGATTACGATATTCGCGCCGTGCTGAGAGTGCTGTTTCATTCCGACTTCTTCAAACAGTCGGCTTTCCGCAGGGTAAAAAGCCCGGTTGAGATGGTCGTAGGATCAGCCCGTTTGAGTGGAAGTTTCGGATTTCCTGAGGTGGAGGACATTAACCTCGGGTTTCAGGCGAACTTCATGGGACAGAGTATCCTTGACCCTCCCAGCGTAGAAGGCTGGCACACCGGAACCGAATGGATTAATACGGCGGGACTGGTCAACCGAATCAACTTTGCCGTAGGACTGCTTTCTGACCGCAACAAGCCCGGAGTGCGCTATATCATCGACAGGATTAGAGAGCAAGGCAGTCTTTCGCCGCCGCAGTTCGTCGCCGAATGCCTCGATATGATGGGCGGAATAGCTCCGTCTGAGCTAACCCGGCGTGAGCTTGACGAGCACGCTGCGCTGCTGGGAGATTTGCGCTTCGAGAATGATGCGGAAGAAGATGAATCGACGCAGCGGATAATCGAGATGATGCAGATTATCGCCTCTACCCGCGAATATCAGATGGCTTGATGTAATGCAGGAAAAGCCCCATGCTCATGGACTATCTCTACAGCCACACCATAGGCTTTCTTTCCGTCAGCGGGCGGGGATTCAACAATCCTGTTGACCTTGCCGTGGGCGATGGCGGCGTTCTTTATGTGCTGAACCGCGCCGGGTCTGATGTGGCTGAGCGAATGGTGTCCAAGCGCATAACTATCTGCACGATTAACGAAGATTACTTCGGCGATTTCAGCAGAGGCGGCACTTCGGAAGGGCAAATGATGTGGCCCTGCGCAATCGCAATGAGTGATGAGAATCTTCTTTTCGTGTCAGACGAGGCGCTGCACCGAATATCTATATTTGATGCGGACGGCGGTTTTGTGGACAGTTGGGGTGTGCAAGGAAAGCGTGAAGGCGAATTCAACCGTCCCGCCGGCATTGCTTTTGAAAGTGATGGAAATATCTTGGTGGCTGACGGGCTGAATAATCGAATTCAGCGTTTTACTGCGGATGGGCGCTATCTGCACGGCTGGGGAAAATCAGGCACAGGCTCCGGCGAGTTTATGATCCCTTGGGGAATTGCAGTAGATGCGGAAGGCAACATCTTTGCTGCCGACTGGCGCAACGACAGGGTGCAAAAATTTGACCCGGACGGAAGGCATCTGGCGACTTTCGGCGCTCATGGAAATGGCGATGCGCAGATGTACAGGCCTTCAGGCGTTACCTTGGATAATCAGGGCAATATGTATATTGCGGATTGGGGCAATCACCGCGTACAGATTCTTGACCCGGAAGGCAGACTTCTCTCTGCCTTTCGCGGTAACGCGGGGATGTCCAAATGGTCGGAGGACTATTTTAAGGCGAATCCGGATGAGCTGGAGGAACGGCATAGAGCCAACTTGGAGCCTGACCTAGATCCTTTGACCATATATGACACGCGCGACGAGTCTGCCAGTATTGAAAAGTATTTCTGGGGGCCGACGGCAGTCAGATTGGACGGCGAAGGCAGAATGTATGTCGTGGATAGCTGCCGCCACCGCATCCAGGTGTATCAGCGAGAGGAGATGCTCACTGAGCATTCTGCAGAAGGCACATAAAATTAAACGACAGCCTTTTGCATTTTGGGAGTATGGCACTTACACACCGATATGGTGTCGTCTATAAAGGCGATATAGCTGTTTTGAACCGCTGAATGCAAAAACTAACAATGACACAATGGCGAATATCTATTATTATAGACATGTAAGCGCCGCCGTATGGTCTATTAGTTTGCGGCGAATGGCTCCCATTACGCCATAATTTGTTACTTTTTAGGAGAAGCTGTTGCAGCAAATTGACAACGCACGAGAGATCGCCCGTCTGATAATAGATAATGTCAAGCGCGTGATAATCGGGAAGGATCAAGCCATTGAAATGGGTGTCATCGCGCTGATGTGCGAAGGGCATGCGTTGATAGAAGATGTGCCTGGCGTAGGCAAGACGATGCTCGCCCGCAGCATTGCGCGCTCTGCCGGCTGCACTTTCAAGCGTATTCAGTTCACTCCGGACTTGCTGCCAACAGATGTAACCGGCGTTTCCGTTTTCAACCAGAGGAACGGTGAGTTCGAGTTCAGAGAGGGACCAATCATCTCTCAACTTGTGTTGGCGGATGAAATTAACCGCGCCACTCCGAAGACGCAATCTGCGACGCTTGAAGCGATGGAAGAGCGTCAGGTTACAGTGGAGGGCATAACCCATTCGGTGCCTGCGCCGTTCATGGTTATGGCTACGCAAAATCCCATCGAGTACGAAGGCACATTTCCGCTGCCTGAGGCGCAGCTTGACCGCTTCTTCGTGATGATTACCCTGGGTTATCCGTCAGCGGAAGAAGAGATTGCCGTTATAAATGGTCAGCAGGTGGGGCATCCAATCGAATCTTTGCAATCTGTGGCTACGGCTGCGGAGATTCAGGAGATGCAGCGCGCTACACGCGAGGTCTATGTGGATGACCTGATTAAGGAGTACATCGTAACTATTATAAGAGCCACACGTGATCATGCCGATATTGCACTGGGCGCGTCCCCGCGAGGGTCGCTGTTCCTGTTTAGAGGCGCGCAGGCGTTTGCGCTCGTGCGCGGGCGAGATTATGTGCTGCCGGACGATGTAAAGGAACTAATCGTGCCCATAATGCGGCACAGAGTCATTATATCGGCTGCTGCGCGAATGCGAGGGGTTAACCCTGCGAGTATCATGAATGAAATTGCCGACAGCATACCTGTGCCGGGCGCACAGGCACAAGGCTGGTTCAGGAGCTGACATCATCTTTTTTGAAGCAAAGGCTTATCTGCAGCGGCGATTTTATCTTATCATCGTGCTTTGCGCTGCCACTGTGATTACAGGCGCAGCGACGGGCTTTGCGCTGTTTTATCGCCTGTTCTACATTCTCGGGCTGATTCTAATCTTGGGATATATCTGGAATCTTATCAGCTTGCGAAGTCTGGAAGTGAATGTGGAAAGGCGCTCCCGCAGAGTGCGTGTGGGCGATGATGTGGAGGAGCGACTGACGGTTCGCAATTTGGGCAGTCTGCCGAAACCAATACTTGAAGTGGAAGACATGACAGACCTGCCGGGCTATTCGAGTGGAATGGCGGTGAGTCTTCCTACGAAGGGTTTTCGTTCCTGGCGCACGCAGATGCCTGCACGCACACGCGGTGTGTACACTTTGGGGCCTGTGCGGGTGTCTAATACCGACGCATTTGGCATATTTCGGCGCGAGAGGTTCTTCTGCGACACTGAAAGCCTCATCGTTTATCCACGCACACATTACATACCGGAGTTCGCCATACCTGCCGCAGACCTCTCCGGCGACAGTTCCACACGCCGCCGCTCACATGACCTGACGCCGCATGCGTCCAGCGTGCGTGAATACGCTTTTGGAGACAGCATTAGCCGTGTTCACTGGAGCAGCACGGCTAAGTTGGGCAAACTGATGTCGAAAGAGTTTGATCTGGGGCAGTCGAGCGATGTCTGGGTGCTTGTTGACCTGCACCGCGATGTACAGGCGGGCGAACTGGATGAGAGCACAGACGAATATGCCGTGTCCATCGGCGCATCTCTCAGCCGAAAGTATATCGAAGCAGGGCTGCCAGTCGGGCTAATATCTCAAGGCGATCAGCGTTACTTTCTGCCTGCGGATACGGGCGTGGGACAGTATGACCGCATTCTTGAGTTCCTCGCGCTGAGCAAATCGGAGGGAAGTGTGGCACTGGAGACGCTGCTGGCGCAGGAAGAGCAGCTTTGGGGCTACCACAGCTCACTGATAGTCATCACGCCGTCTAACCGTCCTGAGTGGGTAACTGCGCTGCGAGAGCTGACGCGGAGAAGGGTGCGTGTTGCTGTGGTGCTTTTGGACGGCGCATCATTCGGCGGATTTTTCAACAGTATGGATGTGATTCCGCACCTTTATCTCGCAGGCATTCCGCCTTATCTGGTTCGCAAGGGCGATGATATTCCGGTCGCACTCAGCCGTGTCTATTCCAGCGATGATATGGGTGTGGTTCGACATTCTAGCGGCGTGGAGGCTCGAGTATGAGCAGCGAAGCCGTTACCGAGAGAATTACCACGATTTTACCGCCGCGAAGCGAAGTAGATCGACAAGAGCGTCATCTGCTATTGCGGTTCTATGACAGGTTTCACCCCAGCCAAGGCTGGAGCAGTTTCATTATTCTGGCTCTTGCGCTGTTTGTAGTTGGTTTCTCTGTTCAGGACGGGAGCTGGGTGCCGACCCCTGGTCTGCAATCGCTGCTGATGTTGTCTGCTCTGACTGGGCTTGGGTTTGCCAAAGTACGCATACCGGCTGTGTTTCTGCATCCGATAGGTCTTATTCTGGGAGCTTCGCTTATTATATGGCGCGCTATGGGGTTGGCTGATTCGACTTCGCTCGCATCAGTGCTTACTGAAATGTGGAGCAGGTTGGATGTTTGGTATGAAGCCGCTACGAATGATGGGATTTCGACCGATCTGCTTCCGTTTACGCTGGCGCTGCTGACTATGGCATGGCTGATTGGATATATCAGCTCATTCTTCGTGTTTCGCAGCACAAATGCTTGGCCCACGGTGGTACTTGGCGGTGTAGCGATACTCACTAATCTGAGCTTTCTTCCTGCATCGTTGAACTTCTCCTCGAAATTCTTCATATTCACGCTGCTTGCGATGCTGCTCATAGTGCGGCTGAACGATGTGCAGAACGAGCACCGGTGGCGCATGCGCGGTATTCGCTTCGAGATGGTGAACGGATGGCTCTCGATGAACGCCGCTATATGGTTCGGGCTGCTGGTGATGCTTCTTGCTGCGCTGCTTCCGTTAAGGGTGTATGTGTCGCGCGACTTGGCGAGCTGGTGGAACACTGCGCGCACGCCAATCGCAAGCTTGGAAGAGGATGTAGCGCGGCTGCTGGCGGGCATACCTTCGCGCAGAGATGTGCCGGGCAGGTTCTTCGGCAAAACCCTGCCGTTTATTGGGAAAATCTCATTTGGCGGTGAAGCGGTGTTCTGGGCGAATACGGATTATCCTTCGTATTGGCTGTCCAAAACATACAGCGAATACACATCACAGGGTTGGAAATCGGGCGATACGAATGAGATCGAAGTAGGCCCGGATACTATACCACCGCCTCGGCCGGGATGGAACAAGCGCGTATCGGTAGAGCAATCGGTGCAATTGAATTTTGACAGCGACAGTTTTCTCGCAGGGGGAAATCTGGACTGGCTAAGCCACGATGCTGTTGTGGAGACACTGCGTCCGAAGGATTTTGTAATTGACCTGCACGATCCTGCGTCCGATGCCGTGCTGCCTGAGGATATACAACAGGTGGCACAGGCAATCAGAGATGGAGGCGAGCCCCCTCAGCGGTTTGTGGAATCTTATATTTCGCGCCTTCTGCCGGATGACCTCGTACTGAACAGCGTGGGCTTTGTTTCGGATGAGCACGGCGGCGGGGGCATGGTGGCGCAGAGCCTGAATATAGAGCGTAAGCCGTCCGCACTGCCTGAGATTGTGTCGTGGGAGTTTGCCGAGCGGCTGCCTGAGAATCATCCATACGCCATGGTTTCTTATGTGTCTTTGGCGACGGATGACGAATTACGGGACGCGAACACTGATTACGACGCATTCATTACAGACCACTATTTGCAGCTGCCGGAATCGCTTCCGCAGCGTGTGCGGGACAAAGCGGAAGAGCTGACCGCCGGCAAAGAGAATCCGCTTGATAAGGCTGTGGCTATCTCGGATTATCTGAGAGGCGATACTTTCACATATTCGCAGGACATTGATGCGCCGCCGCGTGATGCTGACGGTGTGGACTACTTCTTGTTTGAGACGCAGACAGGATACAGTGATTACTTCGCATCTTCGATGGTAGTGATGATGCGCGCCGTTGGTGTGCCGACTCGCCTTGCCGCCGGTTATGCTCCGGGTGAGTACGATCCGGATAATGATGTGCGGATAATACGCGACCATGACAGCCATGGCTGGGTGCAGGTGTTTTTCCCGGGATATGGCTGGATTGACTTTGAACCTACGCCAAGATGGCCTGTCCATGAAAGGAAGATGATAACCGGCCCCGGCGCCGAGCTTGTGCCTTCCAGAGGGGATACCAGCGCAATCAATGATCCATCTGAGTTCCTAGATCCGTTTGGTGATATTGGTATCCCGGGGATAGGAGCATTGAACAACAATTCTTCGTTTGGCAACAACCCGCTTCTGAATGTTGATTTCGTAGCGATCGGGACACGTGCGGGCATTGTGGTAGGCTCGGGTGCGGTGATATGGTTCGTATTGTACTGGGTCTGGAACTTTGGTCTGCGCGGACTGACGCCTGCTGAGAAAGCATACGCAAGAATGAACAGGCTGGGCATGGCAGCCGGATTAAAGCGCCGTGCATATCAGACACCCAGCGAATATGCAGCGATGCTCGCTGGCGTTCTTGGGGATGCGGCACCATCGGCGCGGCGTATTGCACATACATTCGCCACTTTGCAATATACCGGGCAATATACCGGCGAACACGACTCGCCGGTTGATAATCAAGAAGAGATGGAACAGGCTTGGCGAAGCATTCGCGGCGTGCTGTTGGGGCGAGCTTTCCGACGGCTGCTTCCGGGAGGGAGTCAAGGTTGACGAAGGCATATTATGACATATTCGATACGCCTGCCGGATGGATGGGGCTTGTCGCATCGGACAAGGGCTTGAGGCGCAGCACACTGCCTCAGGCGTTTCCGGAGGACTGCGTAGAGCAGCTGGGCAGCGCGATAACGAATGCAACACTGGCGCCGGATCGGTTTACGGCTGTTCGGGATAAGTTAGTGCGCTATTTTGAGGGAGAAGAGGTCAGCTTCGCGGACGAGCAGATTGATGTGGAGGACGCCTCGCCGTTTCATCGGTCGGCGTGGCAGGCTTGCCGCACAATTCCAAAGGGTGAGACACGCACGTACAAGTGGCTTGCTCAGCAAGCCGGCAACCCGCTGGCGTCAAGGGCTGCCGGACAGGCAATGGCGAAGAACCGCCTTGCTATCATTATTCCCTGCCACCGCGTCATTGCGAGCGATGGCAGCCTTCGCGGATTTGGGAAGGGAAGAGAGCGCTTAGATCTGAAGCAGAGGCTGATCGACTTAGAAAGCTGACTGGTCGATGTTTGTGTGTCTATCACCTATCAAACCATCAAACCGCCGCAGAAGTTAGGCTTGCCTCTCCGCCTGTTCTGAGGACTTCACTGTTCAGACGTTCCACGAGTTCTTCTCCGGCCGCGACGCGTACTGCAGGCCAATCCATTTCGACGATTTGTCCACCGGTAGCAATTTCCAGGGTAACCTCGCACTCACCGCGGTAGTCCATCAAGAGGGTTCTGACATCGTACAGCATCCGTTTGTCGTGTTCAGGCTCGCTCTCGATGAGCCGCAGCACTAAACGCACATCTTGATCGCCGGACGCGGTTGAGCCGCCGGTTACAGGGGTGGAAGGCAGCGAGTTTGCGCCGTTGCCGTTCTGTGGCTCATAGGCTTTTGATTCAGGCACAGGCACGGGCGTCTGCGGAAGTTTTACGCTGTTTGCCGTCTCAATGAGCGGTTCATTTATGGGCTTATCCACAGGGGGCTTATCCACAGGAGTATGGCTGCCGTTTTTCGCGCCGTAGCCGCTGTTGCTGCCGTTGGTATCTGTAACTTCGGTTGCCGTTATCGGTTGCTTGTCGTATGCAGAACTTGGGTCATCAGAGGTTACATTTTCAGCGTATGCGCTTGTCGTTTCGGCTAAGCTGACGCCGTTCTGTGCAGGCGCGGTTACTTCGCGCTCACTGCCAGCGGCTGAAGTTGAGCCGTTAGACGAAGCCGTTGAAACGGCAGGGGCTGATTTATTCGCAGGCCTCTTGCCGTTGTTCATTCGCTCCGAAGCTGCCGTTTCTAACAGGAGCTCTTTGGCTTCGATGCAGCTTAAGCTGAACTGATCGTCGCGCAAGCGCACGCTGCCGGTTACCTCAACCAACTTGCCATCTTCCCAGAGCGGTTCGGTTTCTTGGAGTATTTCGTCCCAGATGAATACTTCCAAAACGCCGTCCATTAGTACGAGCGAGGCTATGGCGAAAGGTTTCTGCTCGCGCGTGTATCTCCGAGAAACATCGGTAATCATGCCGCTAACTTTGACGCGCTTTCCGACCATGTCGGCTTCTATGTCTTTGAGCATCAGAATGTTGTTAGAACTGCGATTGCGTGCCAGCAGATCGAGGAGGGAGTTGTTGGAAGTGGATACTCCCATCAGTTCCTGTTCCCACTGCCCCTTATCAGAGTTAGAGGTGTTCATATTAGGAACGCTTATGCTCACCAGCTCGGCGGGCATTGATTCCCCCATCAGGTCGAACATAGAGGTCTGCTGGGAGTTTCGGAGACTCGCTTCGCTCTGCGCCAGCGACAAGATGCGATCTATAACTTCCAACAAGCCTGAACGATCACCAAACTCGTCGAAAGCTCCCGACTTTATAAGGTTTTCAAGCGCCTTTTTGCCTACGCCGCCCAAGTCTGCGTTTTGGCATAAGTGCTCAATGGAGCGGAAACTGCCATGTTTCTTGCGTGCGGCGACAAGCGGAGTGATTGCCGCATCACCGACGGTCTTGATTGACGCCAGACCGAAACGAATGGCTTCCTGCCCGTCCTCTGTGGTGTCAATAGAGTAGGTTACATCGCTCTCGTTGATACTGGGGGGAAGCACGGGAATGTTCATTCTTCGACATTCTGCCACTGCGGACGTAACCTTGTCTAAATTGTCCTTGAAAGAGTTAAGCAGCGATGTCATGTATTCGGCGGGGAAATTGGCTTTCAGATACGCCGTCCAGTATGAGATAAGCCCATAACTGACGCTGTGCGCCTTGTTGAATGCGTAACCGGCAAACGGTTCGATGAGCGCGAAAATCTGCTCTGCCATCTGCTGTGTGTATCCCTGATTGCGCGAGCCTTCGAGGAAGTTCTGCTTTTCCTGCGCCATAATTTCGGGGATCTTCTTGCCCATAGCCTTGCGCACGATGTCCGCCTGTCCGAGCGAATATCCTGCGAACGTGCGCGCAATTTGCAGCACTTGATCCTGATAGACGATTACGCCGTAGGTCTCTTCAAGTATTTCCTCGAGCGCGGGATGCGGATAATGAGGCGCGACTCGCCCGTGTTTAGAGTCGATGAAAGTGGAGATATGTTCCATGGGGCCGGGCCGATAGAGGGCAATCATAGCGGCGACGTCGCTGAGAGAACTGGGCTTGAGTTCCTTGATATAGCGCGTCATTCCGGACCCTTCGAGCTGGAAGATGCCGACAGTATCTCCTCTGGACAGCAGTTCGAAGGTTTTGCCGTCGTCGAGCGGAATTTCGGTAAGGGCGAAGTTTATCCCCTGTCTTTCAGCGATGAGATCGCGAGTCCTGGCTAGGATGGAAAGGTTGGCGAGGCCGAGGAAGTCCATCTTCAGCAGTCCTAAATCGGCGCACGGATCCATGGCGTACTGTGTCATAGCCACGCCTGCGCCATCATCTGTGCTGCGTGTGGGTCTCTGAAGCGGCACGATGTCGGTGAGGGGTTCTTGCGAGATGACGACTGCAGCCGCGTGGGTGCTGGTATGGCGTGTTAGACCTTCCAGTCCCATTGCGATATCTACGAGTTTGGCCACCTCTTCTTCTGCGTCGTAGATTTCCTTCATCTCTTGGTTCTGCTCAAGCGCGCCCTGCAGAGTCATGTTGAGACGGTTCGGCACCAGACGAGCCACGCGATCCACATCGCCGTACGGCATAGCCAGCGCGCGCCCAACATCGCGTATCGCAGCCTTTGCTCCGAAAGTTCCGAAGGTTATTATCTGCGCCACATGTTCCCTGCCATACTTATCGACGACATAGTTGATGACCTCTTCGCGGCGGTCATCCTGGAAGTCCATGTCTATGTCCGGCATCTCCTTGCGCTCTACGTTCAGAAAGCGCTCGAAGACCAGTCGGTAGGGGAGCGGGTTGACATCTGTTACGCCCAGGCAGTATAGGACCAGGCTTGCGGCGGCGCTGCCGCGCACGGCGAAGAATATGTCCCGCTCATGTACGAATTTGGCAATGTCCCAGACGACTAGGAAGTAGTCTGCGAACTGAGTCTGTTTGATGACATCAAGCTCATAGTTGAGGCGGTCGCGCTCAGAGTCGCCAGCGTCCGGAACGCGTTTTTTCAGTTCTTCATGGCATATATGAGCCAGATATTCGTCTGAACTGATTCCGCCGGGCACAGGGTATTCCGGAAGCCGCATACGGGAGAAGTCAATGTTCAGATCGCACATGTCAGCAATTCGCATAGTGTTAGATATGGCATCGGGAACTTCCGCCCAAAGAGCTGCCATCTCCTGCGGGCTGCGCAGGTAGTACGAGTCTTCTTGCATTCTCAGGCGTCCCTCGTCCTCGACATTTGTGTTTGTCTGAATGCAGATGAGTATATCTTGAAGCGGCGCATCCTCCTTGTTGGTGTAGTGTGAATCATTGGTGGCTGCGACCGGGATGTCGAGCTGGCGGTGCAGTTCCATTAAGCCTTTATTTATCTGAGGCAGTTCTGGGACGTCGCCGTGGCTCATCAGCTCGAGGAAATAGCGTCCGTCGAGCAGTTCCTTGTACCATGCAGCGGTATCACGCGCCCTGTCCATGTCGCCCTGTATAATCGCCCTGGGCACTTCTCCGCTGGGACAGCCGGACATCACTATCAGTCCATCACTGTGCTGCTCTAAAATCTCGCGGTCGATGCGGGGCTTGTAGTAGAAGCCTTCAAGGTTAGCTTTGGATACCAGTTTGACTAGGTTGTCATATCCGCGTTCGTTCTGCGAGAGTACCGTCATGTGATAAGGCGACTTGTTGTTTGGGTTGCGCTCATGACGGCTGCCCGGCGCGACATACATCTCGCAGCCAATGATAGGGTTAACGCCGTGCTTCTTTGCAATCTGGTAGAAGTCTATTGCGCCATACATACCGCCGTGGTCGGTGATGGCGAGGCTGTCCATGCCGAGTTGTTTTGTACGCAGCACGAGGTCTTCAAGGCGGCTTAGCCCGTCGAGCATGCTGTACTCGGTGTGAACATGCAGATGTGTGAACATACGAATGCCTCCATCAGGGCAGTAACTTCTCTATGCAGCGATTATACCAAAGCGCTGCATGTGCATACCTGCAAAAAAATTGCGTTTGAGAGCGCTTTTTTAAGGGATTTTCCAGCCGTGCCGCTTGCGTCTGTATTTTTGGTGTTAGATCATAAAAAATTGGTTGGCGCCTGTATGTGGGTCTCCGGTACGCCTGCGGGTTAACATTCTGATTGCGCTGCTGCGCCAGACCGATTTAGCTCTGAGCCGCATCATTTTTGCCGGTGGATTTATGTCATCCAGTAGGTTTGTAAGCTATTAAGCCACAAACTTGCCATGCGCAAAGCCCCCAGATCTATTACATCTGGGGGCTTTGTTTTTCAGTTATGTGTCAGATATGCGCGCTGCGCGTGATGGAGTCTAGTAGTCCATCGGCGGCATTGCGGGAGCTGCGGGCTGCTCTTCCTTGACATCGGTAATCAGCGACTCGGTCGTCAGAACCATCGATGCGACGCTTGCAGCGTTCTCAATAGCTGCGCGTGTAACCTTTGCGGGGTCCATTATGCCGCGTTCCAGCAGATGCCCAAACTCGCCGGCTTCTGCATCGTAACCCCAGTCACCATCAGCCTTGATGCTCTCTGACAGGATGACTTCGCCTGATACGCCGGTGTTCTCTGAGATGAGCTTCAGCGGCTGTTCGAGCGCCTTGCGCAGGATGGAGACGCCGGTGGCTTCGTCGCCGGAAAGATCGACATTCCCAAGGGCGTCGCGGGCGCGAATTAGCGCAAGACCGCCGCCTGGGACGATTCCCTCTTCAACGGCTGCGCGTGTGGCGGACAGGGCGTCCTCAACGCGCTGCTTCTTCTCGCGAAGTTCGACTTCAGTCGCTGCGCCAACCTTGATAATGGCGACGCCGCCGGAGAGCTTAGCAAGTCGCTCTTGGAGCTTCTCGCGGTCGAAGTCGGAGGTGGTTTCATCAATTTGCGCCTTAATCTGGTTGATGCGTCCGGTAATCGCATCGTCCTGTCCGGAGCCATCCACGAAGATGGTCTCTTCCTTGGAGGCTACGACGCGGCGCGCTCTGCCGAGGTCTTCTACGACCACGGAGTCGAGTTTGCGTCCGACCTCTTCGCTGATGACCTGACCGCCCGTGAGGATTGCCATGTCTTCGAGCATCGCCTTGCGCCTGTCGCCGAAGCCGGGCGCTTTGACGGCGAGGCAGTTGAGTGTGCCGCGAAGCCTGTTGACCACGAGTGTTGCGAGCGCTTCGCCCTCAATGTCCTCAGCGATGATGACGAGGTTCTTGCTGACCTGAAGGATTTTTTCCAGAGCGGGGAGCACATCGGCAACTGCCGATACTTTCTTGTCGGTGATGAGAATGTATGGGTCATCGATGGAGGCTTCCATCTTGTCCTGGTCGGTGATGAAGTAAGGAGATATGTAGCCGCGGTCGATCTGCATACCTTCGACGAACTCCTGCTCGAAGTTCAAGCCTTTGGATTCGTCAACGGTTATGACGCCGTCTTTGCCTACGCGCTCCATCACATCGGCGATTAGCGCGCCCATATCGTCGTCGTGCGCCGAAAGGGATGCGACCTGGGCAATCTGTGTCTTGCCTTCCACCGGGGTTGACATGCTGCCAACCTGGTCGCGCAAGGCAACGACGCCCTTCTCGATGCCACGCTTCAGCGCCATAGGGTTTGCGCCGGCTGCGATGTTCTTGAAGCCTTCATGTATGATTGCCTGCGCGAGAACGGTAGCGGTGGTGGTGCCGTCGCCGGCAACATCATTGGTCTTGCTGGCGGCTTCTTTGAGAAGCTGGGCGCCCATGTTCTCGAATGGGTCTTCGAGTTCAATCTCTTTTGCGATGGTTACGCCGTCGCTGCATACCTGCGGAGGTCCGAACTTCTTGTCTAGGACGACATTTCTGCCTCGCGGTCCAAGGGTAACGCCTACGGTGCTTGCCATCTGGTCTATGCCGCGCTTCATTGCTGCGCGGGCTTCCTCACTGAATGTGAGCTGCTTGGGCATTGTTAATCCTCCTGTAAAAACTGCAATTGCGTCAGTGTAGATTTATTTCTTAAATAGAATATCGTCTTCACGCAGCACGAGGTATTCAGCGTCGCCGTCGTTATACTCGGTGCCGGCGTACTTGGAATATACGACCACATCGCCTACTGCCAGTTCCATCTGCACACGGCTGCCATCGTCCGTTATCCTGCCGGCGCCTACTGCGACGACTTCGCCTTCCTGCGGCTTTTCTTTTGCGGTGTCCGGTATGTAGATACCGCCGGCGCTCACCTGCTCCTCCGCTTCGGAGGGCTTCACGACTACGCGGTTGCCAAGCGGCTTGAAGCTTGATTTCTTGAACAGAATATCGTCTTCACGCAGCACGAGGTATTCAGCGTCGCCGTCGTTATACTCGGTGCCGGCGTACTTGGAATATACGACCACATCGCCTACTGCCAGTTCCATCTGCACACGGCTGCCATCATCCGTTATTCTGCCGGCGCCTACTGCGACGACTTCGCCTTCCTGCGGCCTTTCTTTTGCGGTGTCTGGTATGTAGATACCGCCGGCGCTCATCTGCTCATCTGCTTCAGAGGGCTTCACAACTACGCGGTTGCCAAGCGGCTTGAAGCTTGTTTGGGTTGCTGTAGCCACTATCCTATAAACCTCCTAGTGAGATCTTCAATTCGATTTTTTTAGTACAAACTTATTACGCTGCCACGTCCGACTGCTACGATGGTGCGTTAGCAGACTAATCATTAGTCTGCTAAATCAAATATAGCGAAAGTGTTGTGCTGTTGTCAACAAATTATCCTTTCCACCGCATCATCTCCTTGTCCTTGAAGATTTTTTGGTTTTCTTTTTCGCTTTCACGGATAAGCGGATTGCGCTTATGGTATAGCCTGCGATATAGCCTCCAAATTGGGGATGTCATTTGCCACGAGAGCGCATGGGTGTCGAGAAGGTGGGGGTTGATATGTGTTTCATTTGTAAAAACATTCTTCATTGGCTTCTTTGTATTGACCGCCCCGAAAGACAATCCATATTATTGTTCGTATGATGGACAAATCGGGAGTACCAGAGAAAACGAGCGCCGTGAGCTTCGGCAAGGCGCTGCTTATCAGTGTGCGTCCGCGCCAATGGTATAAGAACCTCTTAATTTACCTAGCCTTTTTCTTCACGATAAACGAAGCGTGGATGCCGAATGAGGATATTGTTGGCACGCTGAACCTCTTCGGCACAATAACGCTGGCGTTCCTGATATTCTCAGCGCTCACAGGAGCTATTTACCTGCTGAACGACCTGCTGGATGTAACGAGCGACCGTCTGCATCCCAAGAAGCGACATCGCCCGATAGCGTCCGGGCGGCTCACTCTGCCGGCAGCGTGGGCGTCGGCCGCGGTTCTATCGGTGTTCGCGGTGGGCGCAGCTTTTGCGCTGGAGCCTGTGTTTGGCGCAATCTCGTGCATATATGCGCTTGCTAACATCACATACTCGCTGTTTCTGAAACACGTTGTGCTGGTAGATGTGTTCATCATAAGCGGGGGAATGGTGCTTCGAGCAGTCGCAGGCGCTGCCATAATGCAGGTGCCAATATCGCCGTGGCTGTATCTGTGTACTGCGCTTGCGGCGCTGCTGCTCGCGCTCATCAAGCGGCGCAGTCAGCTCGTAACTGCGGGCGAAAAGGCTGCGGATCAGCGCCCTTCCCTCAGCCGATACACGGTGGATTCTTTGGATAAGCTCATAGTTATTACGGCTACGGCATCGCTTATCGGATATTCACTCTATACTTTTACCGCGCCTAATTTGCCTGACAACGATGCGATGATGCTAACCATTCCTTTCGTGGCGTTCGGGCTGTTTCGCTACATAATGACAAGCGGGAGCGCAGATGTGGGCGAAAACCCGGAAGACCTGCTTATGGGCGACCGCCCGCTGATGGCGACTATGCTGTTATGGCTGTTGAGCGCGGCGGTTATTCTTGCGCTGTTCCGCTGATACTGCCGTATAGTGTTTTGTAATTTTATTCAGGATTTCATCAAGGCAGTGTCTGAACGCTGACGATTAGTCCGTCTTGTGATAAACTCGCCGATATTTAATTCGTTATACAGGAGACAAATATGGTTCCGCCTGACAGCCTTTTTGGAGTAATCCCCACTTGGGTGGGCGTGTATTTGGCGTCTATCGCTGCGTTTGGCGTGGCAGGTTATTTTCTGTATCAGCGTGTGTTCAGGCTGGTTCTGCTGGGCAAACCTGCCGAACGCTTTGACCAGCCTATGCGGCGTCTGTTGGGCGCACTGCCTTTCATTTTTGGACAGCGCAAAGTTCTTCAGCGCGTGTCTATCAGAGATCGCGCAGGACTTGCTCACTTCTTTATATTCTGGGGATTTTTGTCCTTCACGCTGAGCTACGTGCTGTTCATCTACGGCGATTCCCTGTGGCATCCGCTATCTTCCAGACTTCTGGGTGAGACAGGTCTTAAGGTGTTCACCATATATTTGGATATACTCGCGGCTCTTTTCCTAGTGGTGCTGGTGTGGGCAGCAGTTCGGCGCTGGATCGCCACTCCGAGCCGCCTGAAGTTTGATCTCACGCAAAAAAAAGAGTCAGGCATCATTTTAGGGCTGATAGCGTTGTTGATGCTGTTCACCTTGCTAACCGAGATGTTTTATGTGGCGGGTGGCGGCACAGGCGCGCATGCGGCTGCTCCCGTGGGCAGCCTGCTCGCCGGTCTGTTCGGCAGCGGTTTGAGCGAGGACGCTGCTAATCTTCTGCAAGCGATATTTTGGTGGGCGCATCTAGTCATTATTCTAGGATTTGCGGTCTATATTCCGCTCTCCAAACACATGCATCTTGTGGGCGCGCCGATTAACTTTTTCACACGCTCTCTGGAAGCACGGGGAACGCTGCCAACCCCGACAGACTTGGAGACTGCGGAAGTATTCGGTGCGTATCGAGTGCAGGATTTCACGCAGCGCCAACTTTTGGACGGCTACGCCTGCGCTGTGTGCGGGCGCTGCACAGACAGCTGCCCAGCCAACATCAGCGGCAAGATACTCTCGCCTATGCACATTGTGGAAAACTTGAAAGAGCATACATTGGAAACCGCGCCCGGCGTTATTGCAGGCGAGGACGGACAGACGGAAAAGCCACTGATAGGGCGCTGGATTCAGGAAGAGGCGCTTTGGGATTGCCTTACATGCGGCGCCTGCGTGGAGGAGTGTCCGGTGGGAGTGGAGCATATCAGCACTATCGTGGACATGCGCCGCTATCTTGTCATGGAGCAGGCGGAGATGCCGGATACTGCGATGAATGCCCTTCTGAGCATGGAACAGCGCGGGCATCCGTGGCGCGGCACTACTTTTACGCGCACGGACTGGGCAGAGGGGCTGGACATTCCTCTGCTTGCCGACCATCCGGATGCGGAGGTGCTGTTCTGGGTTGGCTGCACGGCGGCGCTGGAGCAGCGCAGTCAGAGCGTCGCAAGGTCTATGGCGTCTGTGCTGAAGCGAGCAGGCGTGGATTTCGCGATACTGGGCAGCGAAGAGAACTGCACGGGCGATCCGGCGCGCCGCATGGGTAATGAGTATCTATACCAGATTATGGCGCAGCAGAATATAGATACTTTCAACGGATATAATGTAAAAAAGATTGTTACCATCTGTCCGCACTGTTTCAATACGATAAAGAATGAATATCCGCATCTGGGCGGCGAGTTCGAGGTGCTGCATTACAGCGAGTTTATTGCTGAGCTAATATCTGAGGGGCACATAAAACCTCTTGTGGAGATAAACACCACGCTTGCCTATCACGATTCCTGCTATCTGGGACGGCATAACAACATATATGACCAGCCACGTCAAATAGCCGAAGCGATACCGGGCCTGAAGTTAGTAGAGATGGAACGCTGCCGGAGTCAGGGTTTTTGCTGCGGCGCGGGCGGCGGGCATATGTGGATTGAAGAGAGCCGAGGAAGCCGTGTCAATCATGTACGCACAGACCAGTATCTTGAAACTGAGGCTGATACCGTAGGCGTATCCTGTCCCTTCTGCCTTCAGATGTTCGAAGAGGGTATAGGCACGAAGGAAGTGCAGGATACTCGCAAAGCGAAAGATCTGCTGGAATTGCTGGATGAGAGTTTGGGCGGCTGATCGATGAATGGATGATAGCGCACCGACGGTAGCGGCGCGCTATAAGTCTTATCTTATAAGTCATTTAGAGCCTGACGGGGCTCTAAAATTGGCAGTAACGCAGTTAAAGAAAAGTGAGGCAATTAGGACTGGTATAGGTCAAAGACTTCTTCCATGCCAGCCCACCATTCGTCCTCACCCGCGTCAGGAACGGGAACTTGGAATTGGCGCATAAGCGCGTCCCACTTTGCGGCGCGCGGCGAAGCTTCCATATAGCGCGGAAAGTCGCGCTCTAAGTCGAACTCATCTGCCGTTTCAAGGTACATGAACAGCCGATTTCCCCGCAGAAATATCTTCATCTTGTGTATTCCCAATCCCTTCAACCCGTCCAGAACTTCTTCCCACACGGCGCGGTGATATTCCTTGTATCGCTCGATAGTTTGGGCGTCGTCCCGCAGATCGAGCGCCATCGCAAACGACTTCATTCTATTCTCCTCGCTGGTTCGGTTTCGCAGCTACGGTGTAGGAGCTTCTTGGGGCAGGAGTCCTTCATGCTTCAGCTCCTCCCAGAGATCATCCGGAATGGGGTAGCTCACCATATCGAAGTTTTCCTGTACCTCACCGGCGGACACGGCGCCCGGTATCGTGGCCGCGACTACTGGGTGCGCTAGTCCGAATTGCAGCGCTGCTGCTTTCAGCGGCACATCGTGTCGGTCGCAGACGGTCTTTATCTTACGCGCTTGTTCCAGAACTTCCGACGGAGTGGTTTTATAGAAGTAAGTTGTGCCTTCGCCTAAGTCAGATGCCAAAATGCCGCTGTTGTAAGGTCCGCCAAGAATAATGCTTATTCCTTTCTGCTCGCACAGTGGCATCAAGTCGTCCAAGCCCGAGTAGTCCAGCAGGGTGTATCGCCCCGCAAGCAGGAAGCAGTCGAAATCAGCCTCTCGCCCGAACTGCGCAAGCGGCTCGCAGAAGTTCATTCCTGCTCCAATTGCGCCAATAACGCCTTGTGAGCGCAGTTCTGCCAGAGCGGGAAACGCCTCGTCCACCGCCTGCTGATGATAGTCGTCCGGGTCGTGTATCAGCAGAATGTCGATGCGGTCAAGTTCCAGCCGTTTCAGGCTTTCTTCGAACGAACGCAGTACACCGTCTCGACTGAAATCGAACACCACGTCCATTTGCGGGAGGTCGCGGTATATGTCTGTGCCGGGAGCGGCATTTACAGGATTCAGCACGCGCCCGACTTTGGTTGAAAGCGTGTAGCTGTCGCGATCTATGCCAGTAAGCCCTTTTGCGTAGTAACGCTCGCTTCTGCCTGCTCCATACAGCGGGGCGGTGTCGTAGTATGCTATGCCAATCTCTAAACCCTTGCTGATGCTTTCTGCTGACCGCTGTTCGGCTACATCAATCGGCATAGAGCCGAATGGCGCGCCGCCTACTCCCAGCCGTGATACCATCAATCCGGTTGAACCAATTTCTGCTTTGTCCAATGGATTCATACTGCGTTCCTCCAAGTTCGTGTTCATCAGAGCCGTATTCACCATATAGTAGCGGAAGCGCGCTAATATTCCCAGAGTGATAGGCCCAAAGTGATAGGCCCAAAGTGATAGGCCCAGAGTGATAGGCCCAAGCAACAATCCCAGAGCAGCAATACACCACAGAATGATGTAGAGCGTGTTCCTGATTTCAAAGAGTTGTTGCAGTTGCGGTATAGACGGGACGGAAGCAATGAGCAGATTGTGGAAGTAGAAAGTGGTTTTGCATGATACATTTACATAACTCGTTAGAAATGCTCTGAACGAACTGCTCTTTGGCGGACGGAGGCGACTTTGCGGTAAATCTGTGCGCTGTTATAATCGGCTTACTTAACTTATAAGTTAAATACTAAATGCCAATTTCTAGCCGAAGGATGATAGAAATTGCCCAAACCTTCTATGCTGCTCAATTTGAGAAACGCGCCACACCTCGCCGCTTTTGCGTACCGCGACTACCTTATGACATGGATGTCGAACATGTTCTCGGGAGCAGGGATGTGGGCTTTTACCGTGGCTAGTTCATGGTTTACGCTGCGCGAATCGGACTCGTCCGGCTGGGTCGGGATAATAACTTTCGCGATGATGATTCCATTTCTCGTTGTTTCCCCGATAGGCGGGCTGATGGCCGATCGCTTCGATCGACGCATCCTGACGCAGATAACACTTCTTGCCAGCTTCGCGGTAACTGTTGTTCTAGCGGTACTCGTAATTTCCGGATCCGTGGAATTGTGGCATGTTGCAGTGATGTCCTTTCTCGTCGGTGCGCTGCGTTCTATCCAAGAGCCGACAGTCCATGCGCTTATTCCAAATCAGGTGCCTCAGAAAACGCTGTTGAACGCGATAACCCTGAACGCTGCTACACGCCATGGAGCGCGTTTCTTCGGGCTTCTCATTGCCGCGCCCCTTTTGGCAATTCCGAGTGTGGGCGTATCCGGGGTTCTGGTGCTTAGCGCACTTCTCACGGGTGTAAGCGCTATTCAGATGGGGTACGTCAAGACGGTCTCACGGGGGGACGGCCGCCTCGGATACGGGATTGTGCAAAGTATGGCGGACGGCGTAGTGTATATTTATACGAACAAAACGATTGCATTGTTCGTTGTGCTTGTCGCTTTGCACTGCGCCCTCGTGATGTCTTTCGATTCTATTCTGCCCATATTCTCGAGAGAAAGTTTAGGAGCAAACGACGGTTCAATTCTGGGATATTTGCAGATGGGATTTGGCGCAGGCTCGCTTGTGGGAACCTTGCTGTTGTCAGGGGTTAGCAGAGAGAAAGTGAAGGGGCAGCTCCTGATATGGACAGGGATATTCAGCGGGCTGACGCCGGTGATGCTGGCTGTTTCGTTCAATGTTCCGTTAGGTCTGCTGGCATGCGTGGGTATGGGTTTGTCGCAAGCCACTTTTATGGCGTTGACCACCGCGTATGTGCAGACTATTGCTCCGGACAGGCTCAGAGGGCGAATATCCAGCCTGTACATACTCCATGCCGGGGGAATAATGGCATTTGCAAATTTGGGGTATGGATTTGCTGCAGATGCAGATTCGTTCTCTGCGCCTCAAATACTGTTCATAACCGGTGTGGTGTTCGTTGCGGCAGTCATTGTTATGACGATAGTACAGCCTATAATGCGGCAGGTGTATCGCACGGGGCAAGTTGCGGCAACATAAGCTAATCTGTTCATATCTGTAAGTGTGTAATTTAGGATGTTGGAGTGTCCAATGCCTGTAAGGAAAGCCGTCATACCAGCAGCGGGGTTCGGAACGCGCTTCTTGCCTGTAACGCGCACAATTCCAAAGGTTATGCTGCCTGTTCTTAACGAACCTGCCATTCAGTTCTCGGTGCGGGAGGCTGCGTACGCTGGAATAGAGCATATCGTATTCGTCATATCACGCGGGCAGGAAGCGACCAACGACTATTTCCAGCCTGTTCCTGCGCTGGAGCGCGCACTTGAAGAGCGCGGCAATGCTGGTTTGCTCAAAGAGATGCGCGATATTTCATCCATGGTGCGAACCAGCTTCGTGTATCAAGATGAGCAGCTTGGGCTGGGGCATGCCGTGCTGATGGCGAAGGATGAGATTGGTGATGAGACTTTCGCAGTGTTCCTGCCGGATGACATCATTTGGGCAGATTCGCCGGTTATTGGCGATATGATAAGCATATATTCGGAGTTTCGCAGCAGCGTGATTGCGGTGAAGCAGGTTCCTGATGAAGCAGTACCCAGCCTAGGCATCATATCCCCCGAACCTATCAGCGAAAAGGTGTACCGCATCAAGGGAATGGTGGAAAAACCACGACTCGAAGACGCGCCGTCGAACCTAGCTATAGTCGGACGCTATGTGCTGACGCCTGAGATTTTTGATGCGCTGGAGCGGATGCGTCCCGGCGCAGTTGGTGAAATCCAGCTGACGGACGCCATAGACGCCGTGCGCGCTGATCAGGGCGCTTATGCCTATCGGTTTACGGATGATCACTTCGATGTGGGTACTCCTGTGGGCATGCTGAAGGCGTCGATATATGCTGCCTTGAGCCGTGAAGACATGGCTTGTGAACTGAAAGAATGGCTTAAACAGATGCTCGATAGCTGATGGGTTTTATTGGTAATTGAACGAATATCGGAAGTAATTAAATCTGAATATACGGAGAGCAAAGCCGTTCTGACAGACGCTCTTTGACCGCTAATGATCGATAACTGACAATTACCGAGAAGGAGATCGAGATGGAAAAAGCACTGCACGGCGTACGAGTAGTTGATCTAACGCAGTATGAAGCCGGCACATCGTGTACTCAGATGCTGGCGTGGCTTGGAGCAGATGTCATCAAGATTGAGGAGCCTACGCGGGGCGACCCGGGACGAGGCATTGGCGGATCTGCGGTTGATTCTAACTATTTCTTACACTTTAATTCCAATAAGCGAAGCGTTACTCTCAATCTTAAGACCGAGCGCGGCAAGGAATTACTGCTTGAGCTGGTTAAGCAAGCCGACGTCGTTACGGAGAATCTATCCCCAGGTGCGATAGAGCGCATGGGACTGGGCTATGAGACGCTTTCTGCCGTCAATCCCCGCATTATACTTGCGCGCATTAAGGGCTTCGGCACTACCGGTCAGTACAGTGAATATAAGAGCTTCGACCCTGTCGCGCAGGCTGCGGGCGGTGCGTTCTGCGCGACGGGCGCAGTGGACGGCCCGCCCATGAAACCCGGACATTCCGTAGGCGACTCAGGCACGGGTATGCACGCGGTAGTGGGCATACTTGCGGCGCTATGGCAGCGTCAAACCACAGGAAAAGGGCAGCAGGTCGAGGTTTCCATGCAGGATGCGATGGTGAACTTCGCCCGCACTTGGCTGACTCGCTCGGAACAAGGCTCGGTTGCTCTCCCGCGCATGGGCAACAGCTTCGGTAACAGACCCGGAGTTGGCACGTTCCGCTGTGCGCCCGGCGGCGATGACGACTATGTGTATATGATTGCCTTCCCGGTGCGCGAGTCTATGTGGCGCGCGCTGGCGGATGCGCTCGACAGGCCGGAGCTGCTGGAAGATCCGCGTCTGAACGACCCGTCGCAGTACAACACTGAACTGACAGACGAAATCAATGCCATTATAGAATCGTGGACTATGCAGCATGACAAATTTGAAGTTATGCGAATACTTGGCGAGATGGGCGTTCCTTGCAGCGCATGCTTCAATGCGGTGGACATATACTCTGACGAGCATCTGCTTGAACGCGAGATGATAGTGAGCGTTGACCATCCCATACGCGGAGAATTCAGACTGCCGGGCTGCCCTATCAAACTTTCTGATTCTGAGGTTGATTTCAAAGCCGCACCACTGCTTGGTGAGCATAATGCCGAGGTGCTTGGCGGTCTTCTGAACGGCGATGGGGAAAGCATCGAGTCGCTCAGAGAACAGCGGGTAATCAGGTAATATTGGCTATGGAGCTAACTAACGAGAATCCATCTCATTCATTAACTGAGGCATATAAATGGCGATTTTGGTGATAACCCCGATACCGGAAGAATACGAAGCTTTTGCTAATACGCTTGCGGATTTTGGACACAACGGCGCTGATTGCATTGTCGGGAACTTGAATGCAAGAGTGTTCGACGGCGGGCAGATAATCTTGGCGCAGGGCGGACTAGGCAAGGCGCAGTTCGGCGTACAGACCCAGCACCTGATTGACAACCTAGAGGACATAAGCGCAGTGGTGTGCGCAGGCACCTGCGGACGGTTGGACAAATCTCTGACGGTTGGGGATGTAGTGGTCGGCACGCAGACGGTGGAGCACGATTTCAACCGCGGTCAGACGCTGATTCGGATGCCCTTGCCGACATTCCCTGGTGATTCGGCGTTGATTGATGTGTTGAAGGCTGATGCAGAACGCGGCGAATTCGAGTTCAAATTAAACTTTGGCGGCATAGCCAGCGGAGATGAAGGCATAGCCAGTGAGCGGCGCATCCGCGAAGTGCAGGCAGACACGGGCGCTGTTGTAGTCGCCTGGGAAGGCGCGGGCGGCGCTCGGGCAGCGCAGCTATCGGGTGTGCCGTTTTTGGAGATTCGCGGCATATCAGACGGCGCAGGCGAGAACGCTTTCGAGGAGTTTTGGGCAAACATACCGATAGCGGTGGCGAATGTTGCTGCCGTAGTGCGCAAGCTGCCGACGCTTCTAGAATGATCGGGCGCTTACTTACTCGGTAAGAAGAGGCATTGATCGAGATTTAGAATTGCCCTCATATAGCCATCGTGCTAAAATCTTTGCGAAGCGATTCCGTTTCATCCCTGCCACATGAAGCAGGCAGCATAGGTAAAGGACGCACTCATGACACTTCCCGAAAGAATGAAGTTTGGTATCTTCATGGCGCCGTTCCATTGGAAGGGCGAGAACCCTACCTTATCGCTCGAACGCGATCTTGAGATTATCCAGTGGCTTGACCATCTTGGCTACGATGAGGCTTGGATTGGTGAGCACCATAGCGCAGGCTGGGAGATTATTGCATCGCCGGAGCTGTTCATTGCAACGGCTGCGGAGCGAACACGCAATATCAAGCTTGGGACAGGTGTTGTAAGCTTGCCCTATCACCATCCGTTGATGGTTGCCAACCGAATGGTATTGCTTGATCATCTCACACGCGGGCGCGCAATGCTTGGCGTTGGACCCGGGGCACTCGTTACAGACGCTTCGATGCTCGGTATAGACCCTGTTGTACAGCGGCGGCGAATGGACGAATCTATGACGCTGATAATGCGCCTACTGACCGAGACAGAGCCTATTACTTATGAGTCGGAGTGGTTCAATCTGGTGGAAGCGCAGCTGCATCTGCGCCCATATACCAAGCCGTATTTCCCGATTGCGGTGGCGGCGGCACAATCGCCTTCCGGCATGGTTTTGGCGGGCAAGCATGGCGCGGGCGTGCTGTCCGTTAGCGTAACACGCGGGGACAGCATTGCCACCAATCTCGCAGATTTTTGGAAGATCGCCGAAGAAACTGCAGCAGAACACGGCAACACTATGGACCGCAATGAGTGGCGCGTGGTCATGCATGTGCATCTGGCAGAGAGCAAGAAAGAGGCGATGGAGCAGGCGCGCGTAAATGCCGGACGCTACCAGTATGACTACTTTGTAAAGACTCTGGGGCATCAGCTTAACTTCGATGTCAACAGCAATGCGGACCGCGACAGGATTATTGATCTGATGACTGAGAACGGCGCATGGTGCGTGGGGACGCCCGATGACCTCATCGCTACAATCAAGCGTTTGGACGAAGAGAGCGGCGGGTTTGGAGGATTCTTAATTCAAGCGACGGAATGGGGAACACGCGAACAGGTGCTGCACAGTTACGAACTTGTCGCGCGTTATGTGATGCCGCACTTCCAAGGGTCGATAGCCAGCCTTGATAGGTCGCAGGTATGGTCTGAAGGCAAGAAAGATGAGCTTCTCGCGGCGCGCACAGTTGCTTTGGAGCGCGCCCGCACAGACTATACTGGCAGCAGGAATTAGTGAAACAACGCAAAGCCAAACGAAGTGCCCTTGTCCCTGAGGCATGGGCATTTTGTTTGGAATGAGTATTTTTAACCGCGTACTCTCATAGTTTGACCACACTCGGAACTGATGAGAATGAAAAGAGAAAGGTAAGCAATAGAAATGCCCAAGATGACCGGCGGACAGGCGTTAGCAAAGCAGCTGCATCGTGAAGGTGTGCGCGTGATTTTCGGGCTTCCCGGCGTGCAGCTCTACCACGCCTTGGATGCCCTAGCGCAGGAAACGAATATCAAGTTCATTACAACACGCCACGAACAGGCGACGGCGTATATGGCGGATGGATACTCGCGAGCGGGCGAGGACATCGGCACTGCGCTTGTGGTACCGGGACCGGGGCTGCAGAACGCATCAGCGGCGATCGGCACCGCATACGCCGCATCGTCCCCCATCATGGTCGTGGCAGGACAGGTAGAACGAGATTTGATTGGCGTTGACCGCGGCGTGCTGCACGAAATCAATGACCAGATAGACACTATTCGCCCCGTAACTAAATGGGCGCAGCGTATCTTAGACCCGCGTGATGTGCCAGAAGCAGTCCATGAAGCGTTCTACCAGCTTAAATCCGGCAGACCTCGTCCTGTGGAGATTGAGATTCCGCCTGAAACGCTCGCGGAAGAAGCAGAGATAGAACTGCTCGAACCCGTTAACTACCAGCGCCCTGCCGCAAGTGCGGCGAACATCCAAGAGGGCGCGCGTATTATCGCCAACGCCAGCAACCCTTTGATATACGCCGGAGGAGGCGTTAATCTGTCCGGCGCTAACGATGCGCTTCTCGCGCTTGCCGAATATCTGCAAGCTCCTGTTATTGAGACGGCAGAGGGCAAGGGCGCAATTTCCGACAGACATTACCTTTCGCTCGGTGTGCCTCGCCGTATTGATCCGTACCATGACTACATGGCAGAGCATGATGTCATTCTCGCCGTGGGTACAAGAATTCAGACCCCCAACATTCTGCGAGGACAGAAAGTCGTGCAGATAGACATAGATCCGGCGGAGCTGGGGCGCAACTACGAAAACACATTCGGAATAGCGGGAGACGCTAAGGGCACGCTGGAAGAGATGCTGAAAGCAGTGTCCGCTATTAAGCCTGTCCGCGAAAGCCGCGAAACTGAGATAGAAGCGATGCGGCAAGAGTTCTTCGGAGCAGACCGCGAACTGGAGCCGCTGCACTCTCTGTCTAACGCGGTGCGCGCTGCGATGCCGGACGACGGCATACTGGTGGCGGGAATGACCCAGATGGGGTATTACAGCCGCACACGCTTTCCCGTATATGAGCCGAACACCTATCTCACATCATCGTATTTCGGCAATCTGGGGTTTGCGTATCCCTGTGCGCTGGGCGCCAAAGTCGCATGTCCGGACAAGGCAGTGGTCGCAGTCTCCGGAGACGGCGGCTTCATGTACAATGTGCAGGAACTAGCCACCGCAGTAATGTACGGAATCAACGCAGTGGTCGTAGTCTTCAACGACAGCGCATTCGGCAATGTGATGCGCGACCAGACCGACCGCTTTGAGGGGCGCGTCTATGGCTCTAGACTGCACAACCCCGACTTTGTGAAACTTGCCGAATCGTTCGGTGCAAGGGGCGTCCGAGTTGGGAAGGAAGATGCAGCCGAGCTTCAGGCTGCGCTCGAAGAGGCGCTGGAAATCGAAGCGCCTACACTGATCGAGGTTCCGATGGGCGTGATGCCATATCCATACTAATCGTCTGAATATCGGTAGTGCATCAGTTTGAAATCTTTATTGCATTATTGGCAGCTGAGTAATTCAAACTGAACCCGCTATCTAAATATCATATCTTGTCCGAAGAAGTGAAGCAGGGGCAGTATTGTTATTATCAATACTGCCCCTGTTGTATTTATCTATAACTTAATAATTGCCTGCTGCTTACTAATCGTCGGGCTGCACAAGTATCTTGATAGCGGCTCCTTCCTCAAGTCGCTTGAAAGCGCCGAGTACCCCTTCGAGCGGAACGATTTCGCTCGTGAGCGGACGCACATCCAGCGCTTTTCGGGCGAAAAGGCGGATGGCGATGTCAAACTCTTCGGCGTAGCTTGAGCTGCCAGTAACGGTAAGTTCCTTGCGGATGATGGTATAGGAACGGAAGCTGACTGGGAATGTTGCAACGCCCAGCAGCGCGAGCTTGCCATGGTGGGGCAGGATGTCCACCGCGGTATCGAGAGCGCCGGGCGCACCGGAACACTCAAATGCGTAGTCGGGGCGCTCGATGTCGCTGCCGAATATGGCGGCGGGGTCGTCGGTGAGCGGGTTGATGGTGATGTCCGCGCCTAGTTCCTCGGCTTTTGCGCGGCGAAGTTCACTAGGTTCCAGAACGGTTATCTGGCTTGCGCCGCCAAGCCGCAAGTGCATGACGGCAAGTAATCCGATGGGACCCGCGCCCACGACGACCGCGCGCCGTCCCACTTTGAAGCCGGAGCGCGTTACGCCGCGCAGAGCGACCGCGGTCGGCTCGACCCATGCTCCTTCCAGCAGCGAGACTTCATCGGGCAGACGCCGCAGTTTCCCTGCGGGCAGGCTCACATACGCTGACATTCCACCGTCGCTGATGATACCCGCTGTGCCGCCAATATCAGTTGCGCTGCACAGGTTCGGCAAGCCGTCGCGACACTCAGCGCATACCCCGCACACATTGCCCTTAGGATGCACCGCCGCACGATCGCCCGACTGCCAGCCATCTACATTCGGTCCGACCGATACAACTTCCCCGGCGAATTCATGCCCAATAACTACCCCGTCTCCATATCTGCCAAACTGCATCGCATGCAAATCCGTTCCGCATATTCCGGAGTAGTGCGTCCTGAACAAGACCTCGCCCGCGTCCGGCTCAGGCATTGGGCGTTCTTCTATTGCGTATCCGCTTTCTTCATTAAGCACGAGAGCGCGCATCGTTAACCCTCCTATTCGGCAGGCTGCACAAATATCTTTATTGCTTCGCCTTGCCTGAGTCGTTCTAACGCTTCCAGCGCACCTTCCAGAGATACGACTTCACTTGTAAGCGTTTGTATATCAAGCGCCTTGCGCGCGAGAAGCCTTGTGGCGGTAACTATCTCATCCGCATTGCGCGAACTGCTTCTGATGGTTACTTCTTTGGTGAGCGCGTGCAGTGAACGGAAACTCACGACTCCAGAAGCCACGCCCACAAGCGTAACCCGTCCGTGAGGTCGGACAATGTCCACAGCGGTATCCACTGCGGTGTAAGCTCCGGAACATTCGATTGCATGATCGGGCATTTCCAAGTCGCTGCCAAAAATGCTGACGGGATCGTCTTGGAACGGGTTGATGGTGTGGTCGGCGCCAACCTCTTCTGCTTTGGCTCGTCGCGTCTCGCTTGGTTCGATTACGATAATCTCGCTTGCTCCTCCGAGCCGTAAAAGCATAGTCGTAAGCAGCCCAATTGGCCCTGCGCCAATCACTGCGGCTCGCTGCCCGACGCTAAACCCGGCTCTGGTTACACCGCGAAGCGCAATCGAAATCGGCTCTGCCCATGCGCCTTCCAGCATTGAAACCTCATCAGGCAAATGTCGCAGCTTGCCAGCCGGCAGGCTCACATACGCCGCCATGCCGCCGTCTCGAACGCTGCCTGCAGGGGCGCAGATGTCATCGGAGCTGCACAGGTTTGGCCAGCCGTTCTGACACTCGTAGCACGCACCGCAGAAATTGCCCCTTGGGTGAACTGTTGCTCTGTCGCCTGCCTTCCAGCCTTCAACGCTTGGTCCCACTGCTACAACTTCACCGGCGAACTCGTGGCCTATCACTACGCCGTGTGTGTAGAAGTCAAGGTGCGGCGCATGTAAATCCGTCCCGCATATTCCGGAATAGTGTGTGCGAAAAAGCAATTCGCCGGCGCTCGGCTCCGGCATGGGGCGTTCCTCTATCGCATACGTATCTCCGTTCAGTACGAGAGCTTGCATTGTCGAATCTCCTCTTTACGCACTAAAAATACTTCAAATACTTCTATGGGCTGTTGTTATCTGCCAACTGCGTCGTGAATCTCACTGACGCTGTCTCTAAACTGCTGCATGAGAATCGCAGGAGGCGCAGGCGCGACATGGGTATAGCCCACGCCAAGCTCTAATAGGTCTTGGGGACTTAAAGGCAGTGCGGCATGTCCCATAGGTATTTGAAGTTTCGCCTTGCCGATAGTTTTAACCTGTGCGGCAATTTCGTCCACTTTGGCTCGCAGGCGAGGGTCTGCCGGATCGGTAACACCCAGCGCCTGTGAGAGGTCGGTAGGTCCGATAGAAATTAGATCAACGCCGTCCAGCGCTGCAATCGCTTCTACATCGTTGATGCCTTTATCGTCTTCGGTCATCACGGACAGAATTATCTCTTCGTTCGACTGTCGCACATGCTCGTTCCATGGCACCGCTCCAAAGCGCGCAGCCCTAGTCCCGCCTGCTCCGCCGCGTTCACCCAGAGGCGGATAGCGCACTGCGTCCACCGCGCGTTTTGCACCCTCCAACCCATCTACATGCGGCACAATAATACCCTCAGCGCCCATATCCAATATACGCAGTATCAGCTTAGCGTCATTATCAGGCACTCGCACCATCGAAGTAACGCCTGCCAAATCAGATGCGCGTATCATTTCCTCAATCGTGCGCAAATCGAAGCCTGTATGCTCCATGTCGATGAACGCCGCATCGAATCCGGCGATGCCGATTATCTCCACGATCTGGGGGTCGGCAAGGCTGACATACTTGCCCAGCGCCAACTTGCCCTCACGCATAAGCCTTTTCACACGATTCTGCCGCATAGGAATCCCCTTACAGCGCTTAATTCCGATTAACCTAGATTAATAAATACCTGCTCGGATACTTGGCGAAAGTTTATGTCCTAGTTGAAACGGCGTCAAGTGAGTGGATTTTTAGGTAATAGTTAATTTGAACTTTCTACCGCATCATTGACACCCGTATAGTTCAAATTGACCCACTACGGATTTCTAATCAGGCAGCAATGGCAGAATGAATGCCACAGGGATTATGGCTAATACTTAATGGCCGAAGCGAAAGTCGCTATACGCACTTATCGAATTGTGAGCGGGGAATTAGAATTATTAGGTACAGCCTTTGCCCCGTTTGCATCAAAATATGGCGTAATTTGACAGCAGACGCTATGATTTAGGCGGCGCAAGTACACTTATAACTTGTACATGATCCAAATATGGAGGACTTCGAGGATGACTGCACTTGTAAGAGAAAAATGCGTTGCCTGCCGCAGAGACTCGCCGCGTGTAACCGAAGAGGAAGTTGCCGAACTGCATCCGCAGGTCGCAGACTGGAATCTGACGAATACCGACGGCATACCACGCCTGCAAAGAACATTCAGGTTTCGCAACTTTGAGGGCGCGCTTGACTTTGCTACGCATCTGGGCAAATCGGCGGACGCTGAGGGACATCACCCACGCCTGACTGTGGAGTGGGGACGTGTGGGCGTTGACTGGTGGACACACAAGATTCGCGGTTTGCATCGCAACGATTTCATCATGGCTGCGAAAACTGATGCCATGTATGCCGAAACGGCATCCGGCGAATAGTCTGAAAAGTGTATGACGCAATATATGACGTAATATTAGTAGGCGCAGGGCCTTGTGGAAATATGGCTGCGCTGGAGCTGTCGAAACTTGGGCTTGCCGCTGCGGTATTGGACTGGCGCACTGATATTGGGGATAAACTCTGCACAGGCATCATAGGCAGAGAATGTGCAGAACTCTTGCCGCCGGATCCGGAGCATATCCACGGCGAAGCACGTTCGGCAACTATCGTATCGCCGTTCGGCAGGCGCTATCGCATTGAGCGCAGCGAGCCGCAGGCGTATATCGTGAACCGGGCCGCATACGTGAACTCAGTAGCCGAGAGTGCTCGGAAAGCGGGCGTAGAGTACATTCTCGACGCGCGCGTAACTGACATACAGATCACAGACAGGGAGGTCAAGGTAACCGCGCGCGCGGGAGATAAGCTCGCAGAGTATGCGAGCCGCATTGTTATTCTGGCATCCGGTTTCGGTTCCCCTCTTATGCGAATTGCCGGATTGAAAAGCAATGCCGGCAACGAGTATATCGTGGGGTGTCAGGTGCAGGCAGCGGCGCCCGGATTGGATGAAACCGAAGTCTATCTGGGCAATGGCACGGCTCAGAACTCGTTTGCATGGCTTGTGCCGCTATCGGATTCTCAGGCGCTGGTGGGAATGGCTCCGCGCCGCGGTGCGAACGGACAGATGGGCAATTTCATAACCCGCCTTCAATCCGAAGGCAAGATTAGGGAGACTGCGGGCAGACCGGAGTTTTGGGGAATACCGATACGCGCAATATCGCCAAGTTACGCAGACAGAACGCTTGCAGCAGGCGATGCCGCAGGTTTGGTTAAGCCCACCACCGGAGGCGGCATCTATTATGCCTTTATTTCGGGTCGTATTGCGGCACAAGCGGCGCATACGGCGATTATCAGAGGCAAGTATGCGGCGAACAATTTACGGGGTTATGAGCGCGAGTGGAAAGCGGTGTTCGGCAAGGAACTTCGTGTCGGATATTATGCGCGGATGCTCTTCGAGACCTTAACCGATGAGCAGATTGAAAGCCTGCTGGACGAGTTTCTGTCGGACGGAACACTGCTGGATTACATAGGTGAAGATGTTGCGTTCGACTGGCACGGCAGAGTAATCATGAAGGCACTGCGATACACGAACATACGCCGTGTCATCACCACACTCGGTCCATCCGCCGCGCCGATGGCGGCACGGCTTCTGCGGGCTGCGATCTAGCTGTTGTCGAACATATTCGAGAGTATCGCCATTCGCATCACGAGGGCGTTTTCGGATTGCCGATAGAACGCTAATCTGTCGTCTTCCACCTCGACTGAGAAATCCCCGCTTCGCTGCATCGGGTCCATTACGATGCAGTGAGACTTCAGATTGTCCATGAAGTCGCTGTTTATACGCAAGTTGACCGCGCCTCTGGAGCGCAGCAGCTGCGCATGCGCCAATGTGCGCGGCGCGTTCAGATAGATTGCGTCTGCGGTGTTCAGCGCTTCTATGTCCTTCTCGATGTGTACACTAATACCACACTTTCTGCAATGGCTGAGCACGTCCGGATCAACGCCGCCGCTTGCCGGTATCAGTGTAACGCTGATATTCTCGAACAGCGCCAGCCCGCGCAGCAGCGCATTCACATTGCGATGTTCTAATCTGCCCACGACAGCGACATTCACGCCGTCGATCCCGCCCAGCTCGCGCTGCAGCGTGTACAGGTCGGCGAGCGCCTGCGTGGGGTGATCATCCGCGCTGCCTCCGTTGATAACCGTCATGGCGTCAGCGAATTCTGCTCGTTCTATCACGCCGGGTGCGCTGCTCCGCAGAACCACCACATCGATACGCATGCTTGCCAGTATATTGATGATGTTGTCCATGTGGCTTGCATTGGATACGGGGAAGAACTGCGATGCGTCCTCAGTATGATATACCTGCCCGCCAAGAAGCCCCATCGCCCGCTCGAATGATGTGCGCGTCAGAAGGCTTGGCTCATAGAATAGAGAGTACAGGGCAAGCCCTCTTAGGCGCCCGTCTGATGCGTTTCCATTTCGCAGTTCCTCGCACAGAGGAAACAGCCGATTCTCTATGAACGACCTTTCAAGCCGACTTGTGGCAGTCAAATGGGGATATTCTGACATAGTATTGTTTCACCCGAACTTTGTTCTTCAGACGGCAGCCCGCCTTCGGTTTCTTACTTAAAAGTTTACAGCAAATCCTACCTATAACGCCACGAATATAATTTTTCGGTAACGGGTTACTTTGAATTTTCTGCCGCATCATTGAGGCTTGTATGGTTCAAACTGACCCATTCAAACTGACCCATTACCAATCTCCCGGCGCATATATCAGAATTACTCGTGCTATATATTTATAACAATTATAACAATTTCATTTACAGCGCAATTCCGCAGTTATAAAATATGAAAGTCAATTCGTAAGTTCGGCTGCATTAACGCTATATGCCCCGTCGGAGACATCTTGCCAAGAATCCGCAATCGATCAGGGGAAAACTCGCAGCCATCTTCAGCAGGAGATACATCGTCCGGCGCCACATCCGATTCCAAGAAGAGCAAAGAACGGACTCGGCAAGGCGTATTTTACGGCTGGTGGATTGTCCTAGCCGGCTCTATTAGCCAAGCGTACACATCCGGCACCTTTTGGCAGGGATTTGGCGCGTTCTTCGACCCCATCATCGAGCAGTTCGGATGGAGCCGCGCGCTTACCGCAGGGGCTATGTCCTTACAGCGCACCGAATCGGGCGCAATATCCCCATTCGTGGGCTGGTTTATCGACAAGTTCGGACCTCGGAATGTGATGCTGTTTGGCACGGCTCTTACCGCGCTTGGCTTCATACTGCTGAGCAGGATACAGGAGCTTTGGCAATTCTATGCCGCATTCCTTGTGCTCACAGTGGGGCTATCGTTCGGCACATTTCTGATAGTAACCACAACCGTAGCGAACTGGTTCGTGAGCAACAGATCCAAGGCGCTGTCGTTAACTATGGCGGGGTCGGGCATAGGCGGAGTGCTTGTTCCGGTGGTCATCTGGCTGATCGCCACCACCGACTGGCGCACGGGGTTGGTCATCATTGGAATCGGGTATCTGGTTGTGGGTATTCCGGTGTCGTTCACGATGAAGAGCCGTCCGGAAGACTATGGGATGCTTCCGGACGGTATGCTGCAGCAAGCGCCGACTACACGGCAGGCGGCAGGCGGCGCGCAGCGCATATCTGCGCTGTCAGGCGAGGTAACATTCACCACTCGCCAAGCATTAATGAGCAGAGTGTTCTGGCAGCTTGCTATCGCTATGGGTGTTTCGGGCATGGTCATATCTGCGTCTATACACCAGATACCCGCTATCACAAGTTTTGGCATGAGCAGGGAAATAGCCGGATTAGCCATTCTAGGCGTATCCATATTCAGCGTAGCCGGACGGCTGGGCAGCGGGCTTTTCGGAGACCGCATAGACAAGCGTCATGTCATTGCAATCTCGCTGCTGCTGCAGTTCGTTGGCACAATAATCTTCGCATTCAGCAGCGAGATATGGCATATAACAATATTCGTGATAACTTGGGGTGTGGGGTTCGGCGCCTCCATCCCGGTGCGCTTCGCTTTAATAGCCGACCTGTTTGGCAGGAGACATTATGGTTCAATTATGGGCACGATGATGACCACAAGCGCAGTGTTCGGCGTGGTATCGCCAGTGCTGGTCGGATGGATATTCGACATACGCGGAAACTACCGCGAACCCTTCGCGCTGATGGCGTTCAGCGTGCTGATAGCGATTCCAATGATACTGACGCTGGGGCAAGCGAGAATTCGGCGGTAGGGTAAGAATAATATAAGAGTAATAACAACGCCCCGGTGTTATTGTTCTAAAAATCACTTCATGCCGCGAACCATTTCACGCCGAGAACCACCTAGCCATATCTATCGTTCGCATGAATGCCACGCCGGGGAAGCCTTGAATGTACTGAATCAGCCGTTCAAGCATCAGCAAACGTCCGGGCCTGCCGATGGTGTACGGGTGCATTGTGAGTACGAAAGATCTGCCGTAATGATACATTCCGTCGAATGCCGCGGACCAGACGCGATAGACATGCTCAGGGTCTGCCATCACATTGCGCGCGCCGAGCGCAGGTGAGTAGTTGAAGTACGGCACATCGTCGAGTTCCCAGTGGACAGGCACTTCCACGAGCTCGCGACCGTTGGCATAAACTTTGTACGGTATGTCGTTGCCCATCAGGCTGGAGTCATAGACGAAGTTGCGTTCTGCGAGCAGATCCAGCGAATCCTCGCTCAGTTCCCAACTAGGGGAGCGATAGCCTAGCGGCGTTTCGCCTGTGATGCGTTCCAAGATGTCGCTGCCCCTGTCTAGTACGGCGGCTTCTTGCTCCCGCGTGAGAGTCGCGGGCGGCTCGTGCATGTAGCCGTGATGTCCGATTTCGTGTCCGCGCTGTTGGATGTTCAGCACGAGGTCTTGATGAGTTTCAGCCACATATCCGGGAATGTAGAAACTCGCCTTTATGTCGTACTCATCCAGAAGTTCCAGTATGCGCGGCGCCGCAACGCTGGGTCCGTATTCGCGCGCAGACATGAAGCTAGGCAGACGCGCGCTGTCCGGGTTCTGGTTGATTGCGCCTGATACGCCGTCCACATCGAAGCTTAGCATTGCAACACAGCGCAGGTCTCCGGGCCATATTCCGCTCATACTTCACCTTCCTTGTTTGTGCAATATAATCTCAATAATCTCAGATGACTGCGCGACAGAACGGATTTGAATCGCGCTGCGTTTTCCAGTTAGTATGAATATACACTGCATAGGCATGAATTTCCTGTCTATGCGGCGCGGAATACAGGAGAGTTGGATGGAAATAGTAGGTATTCTCGCATTCGTAATTGTTGTGCTGGCGGTCGCTGCCGGCACTTACGGCATTCACCTGTCTAATCTGATTCGAGACGGCAGCCTATCCTCGCACCACACACCGCCTCCGTTTGACATCATTGCAAGCAGCGAAGGCGGCGGGCGCATTACACTGCGCGCTGTGGACAAGCGGAGAGGCGCAATGGACTTGCTGCACGGTGGCACATTCGGCATAGTCAGCGCGGGTGGATATGGGCAAGCCGGCAGGATTCTTGAACAGGGCGACGGATATGCAGTTCGCGAATATCTGCCTTTGACGACGGCAATAGGCGCTGCTGAGGAAGCGCGCCTAGACATATACGCCTATCCGGAGGATCCGGAAACCGCACATGGCATTGCTTACGAGAAGGTCAACTACCTGTCTGAACTGGGAGAATGTCCGGCTTGGTTCGTGCCGGGCAGAAGCAGTACTTGGGCGGTATTCGCTCACGGACGCGGCGCGCATCCAAATGAGGCTCTGCGCATCATGCCCACGCTCGCCGAAGCGGGGCTGCCTATTCTCGCTATCAAATACCGCAACGACGAGGGCGCGCCTCGGAGTGCGGACGGCTGGCACCGGCTAGGCTTGACTGAATGGCGAGACCTAGAAGGCGCAGTGCAGTATGCGTTAGACAACGGCGCAGAAAATGTCGTCCTGTACGGATACAGCATGGGCGGTGGGATGTGCCTCAACCTGCTATACGATTCGCGGCTTGCTGATAAGGTGTGCGGCGTGATTATGGATTCTCCACTTTTGGACTTTGGAGGATCGCTGGATTATGTCGCGCAGTCAAGGGGTTATATGCGTTCCATCGTGCGCTTCGGCAAGGCGCTAACAGCAATCCGCTTCGGCATAGACTGGCAGCAGATGAACTACCTGAGCAGAGCGTCAGAGCTGAGGACGCCTATATTGGTGCTTCACGGCGAGGCAGACGAATTGGTGCCTGCGTCAATCAGCCGTGCGCTGCTGCATGCCATGCCGGATGTTGTGAGTTATATCGGCTTCCCCGGCGCAGCGCATGCGCGTTCGTGGAACCTAGACTCCGCTAAATACGAAGCGGCAGTGCGGGATTTCCTAAGTAATCTAAATGATATACATCAATGACATTTGCCCGCCGGATGCTAACCTGCAAGCATCGCCTTGACCTTGTCAATTACTTGATCGGTATCAACAGTCTCAGCTTCGGATGATGAGCGGCGCTTGACTTCTACTACGCCATCTCGGATGTTGCGCTGGCTCACGACAAGTCGTATCGGCAGCCCTATCAAATCTGCGTCGTTGAACTTTACACCCGCAGACTCGTTTCTGTCGTCGAACAGCACTTCCAGACCGGCTCGGCGGAGAGTGTCGTACAGGTCCTGAGCTGCGTCGGCGACGCTTTCATTCTGCACGTTTAACGCCACGAGCGCTACATCATAGGGAGTGATAGAGGCGGGAAGCGTCATTCCTTTTTCGTCGTGGTTCTGTTCGATAGCAGCGCCTAGCAGCCGTCCTACACCGATGCCGTAGCAGCCCATTAGGATAAGGTGCTGCTCGCCGTTTTCGTCAGGGTAATATGCTTCCAGAACATCGCTGTAACGCGTGCCAAGCTTGAAAATATGGCCGACTTCGATTCCGCGCCGCATTACAAGCGAATCGCCGCATTTTATACATGCATCACCGGGCTGAGCGAGCGCGATGTCTGCAACTATATCTGCCTTAAAGTCTCGATGATGGTTGGTGTTTCGCAGGTGATAGTCGGGTTTGTTTGCGCCTGCTAAGAAATTGGAACCCATGTCAACGGAGTCGTCAGCGATGATTCTGATACCCGTCAACCCGATAGGCGATGCGGAACCTGCGGTGAGTCCGTGCGCCTGCACTTCTTCCGGAGAGGCGAGACGCAAGCCCGGCACGCCTCCGAGTACATTAGAGAGCTTAACTTCATTGACTTCGAGATCGCCGCGAATTACAACGAAGACAATCTCGCCTGCTGCCATATAAAACACTGCCTTGAGAGTTTTTTTTGCAGGCTCTTCAAGGTATTCACAAAGCTCGTCGATTGTTTTTATTCCCGGAGTATGCACTTCTTCGATTGGAAGGCGTGGGTCGATGTTCTGCTGCGGCTTGGCGAACACTGCTTTCTCTGCGTTGGCGGCATAACGCCCGGATGGACACAGAACGACCGTGTCTTCGCCTGAATCAGCGACTAGGATGAATTCGCTGGAGTCTTTGCCTCCGATAGCGCCGCTGTCTGCTTCAACTTGTATGGTCTCCAAGCCGCATCGATTGAATATGTTGCGGTACGCCTGCGCCATCGCATCGTAGCTGGCGTCCAGCCCTGCCTGATCGATGTCGAAGCTGTAAGCGTCCTTCATATCGAACTCGCGCACACGGATCAATCCGCCTCTCGGACGCGGCTCGTCTCTGAACTTGGTTTGAATCTGGTAGATGATAAGCGGCAGATCGCGATAGCTATTGACATTTGCCTTGACCATATAGGTTAGAAGTTCTTCGTGTGTAGGAGCAAGCACGAGTGGGCGTTCGCGTCGATCGCGCAGGCGGAACAGTTCGCTGCCCATAGCGTCGCTGCGGCCGGATTCGTCCCAGAGTTCCAGAGGCTGCAGCGCGGACATATATACTTCTTGGCCGCCTGCCTCGTCTATTTCTTCGCGGATGATGCGTTCGATTTTGCGCAGGGAGCGCAGTGCGAGCGGCATGTAGCTGTACAAGCCGGCTGAAACTTGGTAAATCATTCCTGCGCGCAGCATCAGACGATGGCTTGCAAGCTCGGCTTCTGCCGGGTTGTTGCGCAGGGTTTTGCCGAACATCTTGGACATTCGCATAATGGTTTGAGAGCCTTTCTAAGAAATAATGTCAGCGGATATAGTACGAATCATCCTGCCCGTCGCTGTACAACCTTATGCGCTAATCATTTCAGATTCTACCAGCCGCACCTCTTCCATTAGAGCGCTGAGCATGTCAGCCTCGTCCACGATGCGCGCTTTCTGTCCCTTGCGGAAGATGATTGCGCGTCCTGCGCCTGCCGCGATGCCGACGTCGGCATCCTTCGCTTCGCCGGGGCCGTTCACTTCGCAGCCCATTACCGCTACCTTAATTGGTGTCTTGATGCGCTTTAGAAGTTCATCTACATTGTTGGCGAGCGCTCGTACATCCACGTCCGCCCTGCCGCAGCTTGGGCAGGCGACCAGCGTTGTGCCTTCCTTGCGGAGCTCCAGCGCCTTGAGGATTTCCATGCCCGTGTAAATCTCTTCGGACGGATCGTCGCTTAGGGATACGCGTATGGTGTCGCCAATGCCCTGATACAGGAGCATTCCAAGCCCGATTGCGCTGCGTATGCTGCCGGACTTTGCTGTGCCTGCCTCAGTTATGCCTAAGTGAAACGGATAAGGCACCATTTTGGCAAGTCGCTTATATGCTTCCACGGTAGTGTCTATGTCGAACGCTTTCAGCGAAATCTTGATGAGGTCGAAGTCGAGGTCTTCGAGTATCCCAATCTCCCAAAGACCTGTTTGCACCATGTGGTCAACGACGGTGTACTCGTCGTCCGACGCTTCGCTGGCTTTAGGCAGCATGTTCACGCCGTCTTTGTGGCGAGACAGTCCGCGCGTTATGCCGATGCCGCCGACGGGGGGCAGGCTGCCGAAGTTTACGCCGATGCGTATAGGCACCTGCCGCGCTTTCGCCTCTAGCACAATTTCCTCGACCTTCTGGCGATCTCGGATGTTGCCGGGGTTCAGACGCAGGCAGTCCACGCCGCTTTTCAGGGATTCGAGCGCGAGTTGGTAGTGAAAGTGAATGTCTGCGATGAGGGGGATGTTTATCTGTTTCTTGATGTCTGCAAGCGCTTTCGCAGCCTCCATATCCGGCACGGCGCAGCGGATTATCTCGCCGCCGGCATCCTGAACCTCTCGGATCTGCCGCACAGTCGCAGCGACGTCGCGCGTGTCGGTCTTCGTCATGGACTGCACGCTTATGGGTGCATCGCCGCCTATCTTGACATCGCCGACATAGACGGGCTTAGTTACGCGTCGGTTATACATGTGTGATACTCCAAGCCAATCTTATGTACTTGTTTTATAATACGAAACCTTCGTTGCTCGACTTGTGGGCAATGAGCTGCTCATACTCCACACTGAAAGGGGATTGTGAGTTCGATCTTTTGGGAAATTTCCCCCCACGATTTGTTAAAGTGTTTTTGAAACTGTTCCTGTCCACCCGAGGCTTCTTTTGTGTATAGGAATTCTTCTAACTGTTTGCTGACCTCATTCCTCAGCTGCATCCTGTTCTTAAAAGGCTGTCGTTCTTCATTTAGAACTCCCTTAAGGAACTCCAGCAGTTTGATATCTACCATTTGGTCAAAGCATATCTCCTCAATGTACGCGTTCTCTTCGTGTCTTGCATTGACATACTCTTGGGCGTACAAGATTAAGGCTTTGTCGAACTTGCCTGCTCTTTTGAGTATGAAAGGGTTTTCGTGTGAAGAAATACCGGAAAGCATGTCATTCCTCTTCCTCATACAAGGTTTACCTCGAGGCTCATTATATCGTAGTTATCAGATTTATTAATAATGACTCCTATGATATAGCATGAATATACAAATGGTCTGTTTGGTATATTTCTTATTGGAATATTATTGAGGGTATATTGCAACAGACTGGGAGCTGCGGTTCTCATTCGCCTGATAGTACTAGCCTGTTGTTGGGTAGCGGTAGCTTTCACTTGAACCAGAGCGTACTTGCGTGGACTGGTATTGATATCCTGAAAAACTAAGTCGGCAGGTTCGCCAATAGGCCGTCCAAAGGGTTCTAGTCCTTTGTTTTCTAAGTACCACCCCGCAAGACCTTCACCTATGACCGATATAGCAGTTATGCTCGGTCTCGCATATACCGGTGGTGTTGGGAACAATGTCATCTGGGTTGACGGACCGCCTATTGTCTGAAAATATTTTTGTATATCGTCTACAGCATCGTGGGTTACCTGTTCTCCATAAAGATCTATGTAACCTTGTAGATTTGAGGGGACTGGTTGGGTGTAAAGTGGAGGTGGAGAGCCGCTCAGAATTGGTGTTATCCAGCTATTGATTGACCTCTTATTAAGTAATGGACCTAAATCGTCCAATCTTATGCTACTTGACCACTCGTGTATATGAACTGCCATGCAAAGAAACGCTTCTACGGAATTAGGGAATTAGGCTGTCCCCGTTTATCCAGCGCACGATGTCGAAGTAGCTGACGACTACGATTAAGCCGATGAGGACTAGGAATCCGATAAGGTGCGCCATTCCCTCACGCTTCGATGAGATAGGCTTGCCGCCTCGCAGAAACTCGATAATCACGAACATCAGCCTGCCGCCGTCCAGTGCGGGGATTGGCAGCAGATTAACGATGCCAAGGCTGATGCTGATAATCGCTGTTAATTGCAGCAGCGGTGATATTCCTTGTTCTGCTACCTGCCCGGTGATACGCGTGATTCCGACCGGTCCGGAAAGTCCGGGGTCCGGGCCGCCTGAAATCCAGCGAACTATGCTTGTTTGTGTCAAGTTCAGAACATCCCACATCCGCTGGTAGGACAAGGGGATAGCCTCAAATATAGTGTAATCACGCTCAACGGGGCGCGCGTCGAATGTGCCAATCATCACGCCCATTGCGCCTTGTCTCAGTGTATCGCCAACATGTAGCTCGGGCTGGTAGCGTCTGGCGTCGGTAATCGATATTTCACGCTCAGGGTCAAAGACTTGTTCCACCACTTTCAGATCGGGCGGGTCCACGCGCGGTACGAGCGTTACTACTTCATCGCCAGATGTCTGCTGCGGCGTGGGATTACCCGTGATGAACATGCCCCGCTGTATCGTCAGCTCCACCGGTTCGCCAAGTTTGGTCATGACTCCCTGCACAAGGTCGGCATGAGTGTCGAGGTTTTCGCCGTTCAGAGCAGCAATTGTATCTCCGGAGGTTATTCCTGCCTGTTCAGCCGGGGAGCCCGGCGCGACTGCCGTTACTATCACCCTTCCACTTGGAACATCGTGCGGCAGAGCGAACAGCACAGCGAAGACGATGAGTGGGAAAATCAGGTTAACGACTGATCCGGCGCAGAGCACTATGGCACGCTTTAGGGCGCTCTGATCTGCGAAACTCACCTCTTTGGGCAGGACTGCGCGCAGTCTGCTGTCATAAGTGGCGCGCTGTTCGGGGTCTGACAATACTGAGTAGGCGAGCTCCGTATATCTGAGCAGACCTGCTTTGTTGTTGGGATTTTTCTTGTTTATGGTATAGACGGTTTCTTCGTAACTTTTGTCAATCTCTTCCTGTGAAGAATTCGGAGATACGTCCAGCAGCCCGTAGTAGTCCGGAGGGTCGGCAGGTTCCATTTCGACATCTTTGATAAGTTCGTCATAGGCGGCGCGCCTTTCGGGATTTGACAGATGGCTGTACGCAGTCTGCAAGGTATGCAGCATTCTGTCTCGTCTTTCAGGCTCCCTCAGATTTATGAGTTCAACCAGCTCCACATAAGCCCGCCGGATGTCTTCCTGCGAGGCGTCTCTGGGCACAGCGAACAAACCGTATAGGTCCGGATGTTCGTGGCGTCCGCGCACAAGTATGACATTCTTCTCAGGCTTCTGGCGTACGTACCTTCCTTCCTCGATTCCCTCGCCGTGCTCGCCGACCATACGAACGAACCCGCCGAGTGGAATCCAGTTGATGGAATATATAGTTCCGCCCGGCGAAAAGCGGATTCCAATGAGCCTAGGCGGAAAGCCGAAACCGAATTCTTTGACCGTGATGCCGAACCACTTGGCAGTCAGGAAGTGTCCCATCTCGTGGATGAATACGAGGAAGCCAAGCACAGGAAAAACGAGCAGCCATGCGGGAAGTTCAAACACGATGTACCTTTACAATTGTGCAGCGCGCCGACGGGTGCTTGCGGCGGCGTGAAGCGTGTCTTGCAGAGTCGGCTCTTCGATGTTCCGATGTTCGCGGAGCGCTTCCGCTATAACTTCGTGAATTTCCATAAAGCCAATTCTGCCGGTGAGAAATAATTCAACAGCAGCTTCGTCTGCGCCGCAGAGAGCTGCGGGCCAAGTGCCGCCGCGCTGTGCGACTTCAAGGGCGAGAGCGAAGCAGGGATACCGTTCTGAGTCCAGCGGTTCGAAGCTGAGCTCTCCTGTCGCAATTGGGTCGAACGGAGTTATGCTGGGATTTTGCAGCCGGCGCGGGTAGAACAGCGCATACTGGATGGGCAAGCGCATATCCGGCGGGCTTATCTGCGCCTTTACCGAGCCGTCTAAGAATTCAACCATAGAGTGGATCATGCTTTGCGGATGTATGACGACTTGAATGTCTTCCCAAGGTACGTTGAAAAGCCAATGCGCTTCTATTACCTCGAAGGCTTTGTTCATCATGGTAGCAGAATCTACGGTTATCTTCGCGCCCATTTGCCAAGTAGGGTGCTGCAAGGCTTGTTCGCGCGTAACATCGGCGAGCCTGTTGATAGGCGTATTACGGAACGCGCCGCCCGAAGCAGTGATAATTAGTTTGGAAACGGCCTCGTCTTCGCCGCGCATACACTGCCAGATGGCGTTGGGTTCGCTGTCTAATGGAAGCAGGGATACACTATGCGCGCGCGCGGCTTGTGTAACAAGCTCGCCCGCTATTACAACTGTTTCCTTGTTGGCGAGTGCGATGTTCTTGCCTGCTTCGATGCCGGCGAATGTGGCGGGTACTGCGACATCGCCGGTGGTCGCCGCAACTATGATGTCCACATCGGAACTGGCTGCGATTTCTTCGATTTCACAGTCTATACAGTCATATTTATCCAGGAAGGCTTTCTCGGATTTGTCGCCCTCACAGTGCACCATTAAGGGGCGAAACTCACGAATCTGCTGCTCAAGGAGGCGGTGGCTTCTGCGTGCGACGAGTGCCACAACACTGAACTCATTTGGATAAGTGCGCGCGATGTCCAGCGTTTGTGTGCCTATTGAGCCGGTGGAGCCTAGGACAGCAAGCCTTTTTCTTGTATTTCCCATATAACGAAATAATACACTGCTGGTATGGTTAAAACAATTGAATCCAGCCTATCGAGAATACCGCCGTGCCCCGGTATGAGCACGCCGGAATCCTTAACTCCGGCTTTACGTTTCATGCGCGACTCCACGAGGTCGCCCAACTGTGCGAGTGCGCCTACTATTATGCCAAGAATTATCGTTTCCCATATTATAGCGTGTATTCCCAGTAAGTTGGCTGCAAGAACGCTCGCAGCTACCGCACCGAATAAGCCTGCGACTGCTCCTTCTTGGGTTTTATTAGGACTTATGTTCGGCGCAAGCGGAGTTTTTCCAAAAGCGCGGCCTGCAAAAAACGCCGCCGTGTCTGTCGCAAACACCACAAGCAGCAAGAGCAGCGTCCATTCTCTGCCTTGTTCTACGCTGCGGAGCAGAATGGCGTAGGAGAGCAGCACGCCCACATAGATGGAAACTGCTACGGCAATCCCCAACGCAGGGTACGGGTTCTCTTCGTCCCTGCTGACGACAAGCCGTCTCGTCATCAAAAGGAGAGCAGTGATTGCTATAAAGTGATAATAATTGCCGACATACGGGATTTCTCCTGTTTGCGCCCACCCGTGCACGGCACTGATATATATTGCAGATAGAACGACTGGGAGTCCCCAGTGGAACTTGTCTCCCCAGAGATTTGCGAGACGGGACAGTTCGTAGGCGGCGGCGAGTGTGGCAATGAACACGAGCGCAGAGAACCAAGGAGCGCCCACCCACACGGCTAGCAGGACTACGGGCAGCCCAACGCAAGCGGTGGCAAGTCTCTGGGTCACGCCATTGCCTTATAAGCGGAGCATGGATTAACGCACCTTGCCGAACCGGCGCTTGCGTCTGCCGTATGCTGTAAGCGCCTTGTCAACCTCTGATTCGTCGAAATCGGGCCAGTACACATCCGTAAAGTAGTATTCGGCATACGCGGCTTGCCATATAAGGAAGTTGCTCATGCGCTGCTCTCCCGATGTTCGGATGATGAGGTCCGGGTCTGGGATGCCGTTCGTGTACATGTACCGTTGGAGCAAGCCTTCGCTGACATCCTCGGCTTTAACATTATCTGCAATCATCGCGCGCACGGCATCAACAATCTCCGCTCTGCCTCCGTAATCGAACGCCACGCAAAGAGTCATCTGGGAATTATGCTTTGTAATCTCGATGCTTTCGCAGATGGATCGCCGCAAATCCGGAGGAAGACGGTCGAGCCTGCCGATGTGGCGAAGCCGAACTCCTTCGCGGTGCAGTTCGGCGACTTCATTGCGAATGACCTCATCCACAATTTTAAGCAGTGAGTTAACTTCTTCGTAGGGCCGTCCCCAGTTCTCTGTCGAGAACGCGTACAGGGTTAAGTAGTGTACGCTGCGCTTATAGAATGCTTTTATTATGCGGCGGATATTCTCGGTGCCCGCCCGATGCCCATCACTGCGGCTCACGCCGCGATCGGCAGCCCAGCGACCGTTGCCGTCCATTATGATTGCAACGTGTTCAGGACGCGGACTCGGCGTGTGTGCGGGTTTGGAAGTGTCAGCAGAAGCGCTTATTTCCACTCTTGCGGCCATGGATATAGAGAGGCTTTGATGCCTCACACCTCCATTACTTCTGCTTCCTTCTCCTGCTTCATCGCTTGCATCTGACTGGAGAAGGCGTTTGTGATTTCCTGGAGCTGCTCCTGAGCGCGCCGGCTTTCGTCCTGCGACAGATCCTTGTTTCGTTCCATCGCGCGAAAATCCTCAAGGCTGTCCCGGCGAATGTTCCGTATCGATACCAAGCCGTCTTCCACCTTACGACCGACCAGTCTGACAAGTTCTCTGCGGCGTTCTTCAGTCAGAACCGGCAGGTTTAGCCGTATAACTGTGCCGTCATTGTTCGGCGTCAATCCCAGATCGGACATTAGGATGCTGCGTTCGACATTTTTAAGCGACTGTCTGTCCCAGGGCTGTATCATTAGCGTGCGCGCTTCGGGTACGGATATGGAAGCGAGCTGGTTCATCGGGGTTGGAGCGCCATAGTATTCGACCATAAGAGTCTCGACTAGGGCAGGGGAGGCGCGACCTGTGCGAATGGTGTTCAGTTCGCGTTTCAAAGCCTCGACAGACTTTTGCATTCTTGCGTCGGTTTCAAGCAGAACTTCTTCAGCCGTATCCATCGTTGAACTCTCCATAGGTTTCACAGGGTTAAATTGGCAGGGGCGGATGCAACTATAGACCCCAGAGAATTGCCTGCGATTATCTTCTCGATACTTCCGGTCTCGAACAGGTCAAAAACAATTATCGGCAGATCGTTGTCCATGCATAATGACAGCGCGGTGGCGTCCATTACTCGAAGCCGCCGCTCCAAAGCTTCTTGGTGCGTAATGAAATCAATCTTGGCGGCATCAGGGAACAGGTTAGGGTCGGCTTCATAGATTCCGTCAACATTGTTCTTAGCCATCAGCAGCACTTTGGCTTCGATTTCAATCGATCTAAGCGCGGCAGCGGTATCCGTCGTCATGAACGGGTTGCCGGTGCCCCCGGCGAATATGACTACGCGCCCTTTTTCTAGGTGGCGTATGGCACGCCGCCGAATATATGGCTCGGCTATCTGCTGTACTGTGATGGCGCTCTGTGTGCGAACTTCCAAGTTATGGTTACGCTCAAGCGCATCTTGCAAAGCAAGGGCATTGATAATAGTCGCGAGCATGCCGGCGTAGTCGGCCGTCGAGCGGTCCATTCCTTTGGATTCCGCTTCCCAACCGCGAAGGATGTTGCCGCCGCCCACAACAATACCGGTCTGCACACCCAGTTCGCAGATAGCTTTTATCTGCTGCGCTATATAGGAAACAGCAGCAGAGTCTGTGCCGTAACCTCGCTCACCAGTGAACGATCCACCGCTCAGCTTCAGCAGTACGCGCTCGTACTTCGTGCCTATGCGATGCAAGTGTGCCTCACTCTCCCAGTGAGAATCTGGTGAACCTCCGGACACGGATATTTTCACCCAGCTTGCCTATGCCTTCGTTTACCAGATCTTGTATGGATTTAGACGGATCTTTGATAAACGGCTGATGCATCAGGACAGTTTCGGAGCTGTCTGCATCTTCGCCTTCCGGCACTTCCTCGCTGCTGACATAAGAGGGCGCCATCGCTGCCACCTGCATCGCTATGTCGTGTGCGAGTTCCCGGAAATCGTCCGTGCGCGCCACGAAGTCAGTCTCGCAGTTTACTTCAAGCAGCACACCAATACGCCCGCCGCTGTGAATGTAAGATTCGACTATGCCTTCTTCGGTGGAGCGCGATGCTTTCTTAGAAGCGCTGGCTATTCCTTGCTTGACGAGGATATCCTCGGCTTTTGCCAGATCGCCTTCAGATGCTTCAAGGGCGCGCTTGCAGTCCATTATGCCGGCGCCTGTGCGTTCTCTAAGTTCTTTGATAGTAGCTACACTGAGTTCCAACTCTGCACCTGTAAATTGAATTTGTATCTAACTTGATTGTGTGTTGGGCTGTTCGGAGACTGCCGCTCCATTCGGAGCTGGCGCTGCTGCTGCCGGAACTTCGCTCGGAGGTGTGTTCTCAAGCGGCTCCGTAGCCTCACCCAACTCCTCATACTCAAAGGCGGTATGCCTTTCCGTACCCTCAATTATGGCGTTGGTTATTCTGCCCGTAACCAGACGGATGGAGCGTATGGCGTCGTCGTTCCCGGGAATCGGGAAATCTATGAGATCAGGATCGCAGTCCGAATCCACTAATGCGACGATAGGGATGCCAACACGCCTTGCTTCGGCAACGGCAATTGCTTCCTTGCCTATGTCTATGATGAACAGCGCGCCCGGCATCTCTGTCATCTCTTTGATGCCGCCGAGATACCTGTTCAAGCGCGCGATTGAAGCCTCTCTCTTGAGGGCTTCCTTCTTGGTGTATGAGGTGAATTCACCTTTTGCGCGCTGTGTTTCCAAGTCAACCAAGTAGTCGATGCGCGATTGAATAGTCTTGAAGTTCGTAAGAGTGCCGCCGAGCCAGCGCGTAGTGATGTAATACGCGTTGGCGCGCTGCGATTCGTTTACGATCGTATCCTGTGCCTGCTTTTTCGTGCCGACCATCAGAATTTTCTTGCCTTCGGCGGAGACATCACTGATGAAACTGGCAGCTTCTTCCAGCATCCGCAGCGTCTTTTGCAAGTCTATGATGTGGATACCGTTGCGGTGTGTGAAAATGTATCGCCGCATCTTCGGATTCCATCGGCGTTTCTGATGACCGAAATGAACGCCTGCCTCGAGCAGCGACTTCATCGTGATGTTCGCCGGCACACTTACTATCGGTGTGCGGGGCGCTTGCTGAACCACAACGCTCGGTTGCGGCGCGACTGATACGGTTTGCTGCATATACGCCTTCCTAAGACTACCTCAAATCTGTTCAATATCTTAGATGAGTATAACATACACGAATTACGCTGGGCAATTCGCGCATAACCCAAAATATTTGCTGTTGTCTGTTTCCTGAGCCGGGTATCAGTTTATTTGAACGCGCTGTAAATTGACACTAGATTTGGGCGATTGCTATAATTCAGTTCAGTAATGACGCGTGGGGATATAGCTCAACTGGGAGAGCGCGGCGTTCGCAATGCCGAGGTTGGGGGTTCGAGTCCCCCTATCTCCACCAAGATTTGCTTCCACGGACTGTGAGTCAATCTCACAGCCTGCTCTACGCTGTCTCTCTTCACCGGACTGCAAACACGTGTGTCGCGCAATTATAAGTCCATAACTCCGCATGCCCAGTCCGCTTTCGTATTTGATATACTTCTGCCGATTTTGTAATGTGGCTGTAATTGTGAGTGGTAATCAATAAGGAGAGGCGTCATGCAATACGGATTCTGTCTGCCCAATACTATGGATGGCGACGAACTGTGCAGGTTTGCGCAGAAAGCGGAGGAGTTAGACTTCGAATCGGTGTGGATTGGCGACCATATCGTGCTGCCAACGGCGTCGACAAACCAATACCCGTACACTGCGGATGGGTCTTTCAGCCGGCCGCACGAAGCGCCTTTCCTAGAAACCTTAACCGTGCTTGCGTATGTCGCTGCATGCACCAGAAACATACGCATCGGCAGCACTGTCGTCATCGTGCCGTACCGCAATCCTATTTTGCAGGCGAAGATATTCGCCTCGCTTGATGTTCTGTCCAAAGGCAGAGCCGTATGCGGTGTGGGCGTGGGCTGGCTGGAAAAAGAGTTCGACACGCTGGATGTGCCGTACTCAGAGCGCGGTCCAATGACTAACGAATGGCTCGAAATCTTCGCGAATCTGTGGGCAGAGGACGAGCCTGCATACGAGGGGAAGTATTATAGTTATGACGGCATCTACTTCAACCCTAAGCCTGTTCAGCAGCCGCGCATACCGATATGGGTTGGCGGGCATACGCGCCGCGCTCTGCGGCGAACTGCGAGATACGGCGATGCTTGGCATCCGTCGCGCCAGACGCCTGAGTTCGTTGCGCGCAACCTGCCTTACCTGTATCAGCAAGTCGAAGCAGAAGGGCGCAGTGCCGGCGACATCACAGTCTCGCTTAAACGCAGCCTGCATATTACGGACATTGGCATATCGCGTGGCGGCAGCGGCGCAGCGCAAACGGGCGGCACGGTTGTCGGCGACACGCAAGCTATTGTAGAAGACATCAAGAGATGCGCGGACATCGGTATTCACCAGCTCACCTACGACTTCCCCACATCGGACATCGAAGAGTGCGTCCGGATTCTTGAGCACTTTGCCGATAAGATAGCGCCCGCTGCATTGTAGGCGGATTATTTTAGGATCATTTTTGCAGTGCGGCAACAACAAAAACGAAGGGCAGCGTTGTAGCTGCCCCCCTGAATGCAGTTTGTGAGCAGATAAGAGCTAGGCTGCTCGAACCTGAACAAATAAGCCTTACCTTACACCGCAAGTGCGTTTACTTTTTCATAGGCGCCCTTCACGATCGGCTTCGCTTCCACTTCCAGCCAGTCCTCCAGTATCTCGGTGTACAAGCCTCGGAAGTCGAAATTGAACGCCAAGTCGCCTTCCACCAACTTGTCGGCTTCCATAGATGGGTAATCGTTATAGTGGCCGCCTTTCACGCTGTCGCCAATCAGCATCGAGACGCCACCGGAGCCGTGATCAGTGCCGTTGCCGTTGTCTTTCACGCGTCTGCCGAACTCAGAGAATACTAGCATCAGCACATCATCACTGGCGTTGTGTTCCTTTAGGTCAGTGTACAAGTCATAAATACCGCCGGAGACATCACGCCAAAGGTGTTCCTGCAAGGCGTACTCATTGGTGTGTGTGTCGAAGCTGCCATGCTGTGTATAGCAGATGCGCGTACCTACGTCAGCGAGCAGCACCTGCGCCACACCTTTCATGCTCTTAGCATAAGAGTTTGCGCCATATTCGACATTGGATTCATATTTATGTGGAGCAGTCTGCAAGATGTCAGCGCCGCGCAGGGCGTCCAATCCTGTTTTGCTCAGGAAATCCATCACTGGCCCGCTGCCAATCGCCTGTGTGTACATATTAGCGAATACTTCAAGCGCCTCTGCGCGCTGATCAGCGCCGTCAATGTCATTCAGCAAGCCGTAGCTCTCGAGGTCGGTAACCGAAGCCACCGGCACCCCCGGAGACACAAGCGCGCGCGGCAGCCCCGCTCCGAAATTAACGCCTCCAACGACATTTTCGCCGCTCGGATCCATCTCACGCAGCGCCTGTCCGAGCCAGCCTTGGTCACCGACTTTGGTCGGTTCGGCGGTGTGCCAGATGTCCATCGATCGGAAGTGAGAGCGGTTTGGACTAGGGTAGCCAACGCCATGGACAACCGCTACTTTGCCGTCGTTCCACAGGTCTCTGATTGGACCCATGCCGGGGTTGAAGCCATAATTTTCATCCATTGGTATGGCTCGGTCTTCCGTGATGCGGATATTGGGGCGGTTGTCGATGTACAGCGGATCATTGTAGGGCACGATGCAGTTCAAGTAGTCGTTGCCCCCGGAAAGCTGCACTACTACCAGTTTGCGGTTCTTGCCATTGCTGCTCATAGGATTTATTCCTCCTCATTTTAGGAACACAGGGGTTCTCTCCGGAAGCGCTAGGTTTATGGGGCTGTTTCGGTTACTACATTAACCCCATATTAGTAATAATCAATGTTCTAAGCTAGGTTTGGCGTATCTATGTCCTGATATGATTGACGGTTCTATTGCACGTTGTATTAATCCATTAATCGCAATCGCCGGGACTGCCGTTTGTGTCAGCGCTAGTTAGAGTTCTATACCTTCTCATACACTTGAAAGCGGTGGCGGCAGGTTTCCAGCACATACACGCGCTCCTGCTCATCAAGCACCACGGTAACCGGATCCCAGAAGTATGATTCTATGCGCGCAGACACTTCGTGCTGGTCGTCAACATCAACCTCGAACTCCGGAACGAAGCGTGAGCGCGCGTCCAGCTCATCTGCGTTGGCGTTGAGGTACTCCACCGCCCACTCTCCCAGTGTCGCCTGACCGCGCAGCGATGTGATAAAGTCGCCATCTGCCGTGAGCACTTGTACGCGCTGGTTGCCCCAGTCGGCGATGTACATATTGCCGTCAGAGTCAACCGCAAGCCCCGATGGCCTGTTGAGCTGTCCTTCGCCGCTGCCCGTAGAGCCGAATGCAGCGATGAATTCGCCGTCCTGCGTGAACTTCTGTATGCGGTCATTGCGCCAGTCTGCGATGTATATCAAGCCTTCCTTGTCTAGCGCGATGCCCCAAGGCAGGTTGAACTCGCCTTCGCCACTTCCGTATGAGCCAAACTTGCTGATGAACTCGCCATCTTTCGTGAATTTTTGTACACGGTGGTTGCGGTGATCAACCAGAAGCAAGTTGTCGTCGAAGTCGAAAGCCAAGCCTGAGGGGCCGTCGAACTCACCGTCGCCTGGGCCGACCGTACCCCATTTGGAAACGAACTTGCCATCTGCGTCGTAAACCGTAACGCGCTGCAAGAAGTCGTCCGCCATATACAATTTGTTGTCGCTGTCCAGCGCTACTGCGGAGGGCCATATCATCTCACCGTCGCCTCTGCCGTATCCATAGAGCTGGCCAAAGAACTGATGATTAACGGTCGCCATCTGGATGCCAACGATTTCCAATGCGGTGGTGTTGCTGCGGCTTGCGACGAATATCCTGCCGTCATCGCGTATCACCATGTCCGTTGGCAGATGGAATCCTCTGCCGCCTTGGTCTGCCACGAACCCAATCGTGTCCACATACTTCAGGGTGAAAGGCTTTATTTCTGTCTGTGTAGCCATATCGTTTATCCTGTCCTTATGGCAAAGCTGCAGATTTGAAGGGCGTTGTCTCAGTTATCTACGCCAGCTGATACTCCTGTGTAGTTACAGCCATCTGAAGCATTGTAACTATCTTCCGCTCGGCATCGGCAGCCGCATCGTCATCCTCAAATGTGAGGCTGCCCCATTTGGCGGCATAGTCGATTAACCCTTGTCTCGTGCTGTCTAGCACAGGCATGGGACCAATGACATCGAAGCAGGCATCGACCAGATTTTCTGCGTCGAGCACACCGTTCTCTGTATAAGCCCGGACTTCGTCTATCAGCATGCGCAAACCGGGCTTGTTAGGGTTGCCGAGCACTTTGCTGGCAAAGTTTATTCTATGCACATAGGAGCCGGTGTTAATCCACTCGCTGCCGCCCTGCCAGCCTTCCACGCTTGGCGGCGCATACAGCGCTTGCCCCATTTGCGAGCATACTCCGGCTGCGGCGTAAGTCTCCATAGAAGGGAGTTCAAGTCCGCCGGCAAGTCGCAATGTGCCTACGACCATCTCAGCGGGACTTTTAATTCTGGCGAAACGCACTGCCTCGTCTTTGAAGAAGTCTGAGTTGAACATAACGCGCAGCATCTCGGATATATCGTATCCGGAGTCGAAGTACGCCTGCGTCATGATGTCGATTGCTTCGGGGTCTTTCGGGTCTTCGTAGGGCCACTGCGGCACCGGCGCTTCGTCAGCAACGAAGAAGTGGTACAGATGCCGTGCGATGAAGCGAGGGGTGGCTTCTTGTTTGCAGATTATATCCACAACATCTTCGCCGTCAAAGTCGCCCGTCTCTCCTAGGAAGAGTTTCTCATCGTGGTCATGGTCGTCTTCGTCGTAGTTGAACTGCCATGCAATATATCCGTAAGGCCGAGCAGTGTTGTTGCGCATCTTGATGGACATGTAGTCGGGGTTTACCACACTCCAGCCTGTGAACGCCCGCGCGCACTCCTTGATGTCCTCTTCGGTGTAGTTGCCCACGCCCATGGAGAACAGTTCCAGAATCTCCCTGCCGTAGTTCTCGTTTATCGCGCCCTTGTGATTATCCTGGTTGTCCAGCCACATCAGCATGCCGGGATCGCGCGATAGGTTCACTAGCAGATCGCGGAAGTTGCCCATGCCGTATTTACGGAACATCTCGACTTGGTTCACGACCATACGCGCCTGGATCAGTTTCGTTGCTGCGGTGGCAAATACTCGGTGCCACAGCAGAGCCATCTTCTCCTCAAGCGGGTTCTCGGTGGTAGCCATCCGATATACCCAGTGCGCGCCGGCAGCGGGACCGCTGCGCAGGTCAGACTGGTCAACATGGTATCGGCGTATGATGTCTTCGGGCATAGAGAAAGACGCTGATCTCGATAGCAGATCCTCGACCGTAGCTTCATAACCCGCTTCCAGTCGGCGTTCCACTTCTCGCCTTGTAGCGCCGAATGAAGCCCGCCTCAGCAGGTGCGCCATCAGCGCAACATCCTGTTTTGACTGCACAGTCGTCATTTGCATCCTCCCTGTTTTTCGTAAGGTCATGTTCATAAAATCATGAAAGTCTTGGCATAGAAGTCTGGAAACGCACTCAGAGCGCGCACTCATAGTACATAAAGGCGAGTGATATACGCCTGCAGATTTGTTTCAAGGAGTTTATCAGTGTGCCTATTTTCAGTCAACGACTTTCGGTCTTGTGCCATAGCGCTTGTACGCAGCTTTCGGTTATTCCGCATCTGTCAATATGTCTGGATCTTCGCGCTTTTCTTGGACCCAAAGCAGTATCAGAAATCCGAATACCAAGAATACTACTACCATCATCATCGCAATTCTAAATCGAAGTTCCCCTAGGCTCATCAGAGCAGTCGTAGTCAGCGCCCAGAGCATAGGCCCAATCACGGAGGACAGTCTGCCGGACATCTGGAATAGTCCGAAAAATTCACCCAACTGTCCCTCCGGAGCAAGTCGTGTTAGGAGTACCCTATCTGCAATCTGCGGTACTGCCCAGAATAAGCCGGCGATTATCGCAATTACCCAAAACTGCGGCTGGGTATCTGCCATCGCAGCGGCTGTTACGAACAGTGTCCAGCCTCCAATACCGACTAGCAGCACACGCTTTGATCCGAACCTCGATACCAGGAAGCCGACTACGATCGAGGACGCAAAAGCTACCAGCAGCACACGAGTAACAAGACTCAGTGCCTCGTCATCCGTGAACACTCCGATACTCACAAGATATATCACATAGAAAGAAGTTACGGTGTTGATGGCTTCAGTGTATATGAAGCGGGCGATAATGAACCGGAACAGATTTGTATGCTTTCGCGCGCGCTGAAATGTGCTGTAAAGCTGCGTGTACGACTCTCTGACGAGAGCCATATCTATCCGATGCCTGACGCCGCTTTCCTTCACTATCAGCAACAGGGGCATTGCGAAAATCACGTACATTAACGCAGTTGGTATGAACGCCCACTGGTTGCCGTGCTCAGCGACTTGCGGGCGGAAAATCAGAAAAGCCGCGAAAAGCCCGACATAGCCCAGCCCAATGCCGATGCCTGACACGATGCCCCGAGTTTTTTCAGAACTCACGTTGACAATCAGTGAGTTGTAAAATATAAGCCCGGTCTGATATAGAAAGTTTCCAATGAAGAAGAGTGCGAGTCCTGTGGTCAGCCCGCCCATTGTGCCTATCATTGCTGTAACGGACGCGCAGGAAAGCACGCATATTGCAAGCAGCGGAACCCGCCTGTTAAGCCTGTCTGATATTGAACCCATTACGGGCGCAGTCAGTGCGACCGCCAGCGCGGACATGGACAGCACGAATCCAAATACTGCGTCGCTGCCGCCTGCGTCTTTCATATCTTCAGCTACCCAAAGCGGGAAGAAGAAGGTAAGGATGCTCGCTGAAAATATCGTGTCGGAGAAGTCATACAGAGACCACGCCGGCATGGACAGCCGATCGCGCAGGGTCGGTCTAGTTTCCTTGGGAGATGAACCTATGTTACCGGCAAGGTCGTCTGTCAAGTTGCATTCCCTTTCAATTGGAGGCAGGCTTCGTCGTTAAATGTGAGGGCGATTGTACCGCACTATTCAGAAGGGAGCGATGGCTCAAGGTGCGCGTCCAGTTCTATACCGAGCGAAGCCAATACCGAATTTAGCATCACATAATATCCTATAACGATCACAAGCTCTACAGCGCCCTGAGGTCCCAGTAGATGTTCAACTGCCTGAAATGTGCGCTCGCTGAGCGCTCCGCTGCGTACGAATTCTTTGCCCGCTTGTGCGAAGACGCCTTCTTTTGGCGGAAGTCCCATTGGCGCTCTGCCCTGCCGAATGGATTCGATTACCTGTGGACGCACGCCCACAGACCGCGCCACAGGTTCGTGATGCGCCCATACATACTGGCTGTTTAGCGCGCGTGCCACTCCCAGAATTGCTGTCTCGCGGATAGCGGGGTTGAGCTTGGAGCGCAGCCGCACATGTTCTCCCAGTCCTCCCACGGCTTCGGCTGCGTCGGGGCTGTTCAGCAGCAGCCGAAAGGAATTGGGCATACCCTTGCCGTCTATTCCGCCTCGTGTCCTCTCGATGTGATCGTACACTGCTCGTTTGTCTGCTGGTAAATCTTCCCGCGAAATATACGGAACGCGCACCATTTTTACACTCCTGCACTTTATTATGAAGCCACTGCCCTCATTATTATTGTTACTATTATTATTGCTAACCGCTGGTGCTGGTTGAAAAGGTCATATCAAGCGAGCTTGTCTCAGAAGACATACTACTCTTGTTCCTCAGGATAGCCCAGTTTACAACATGAGCATTAAGGATAACCTTCTATTAGCGAGACCTGACGCGTCCGATGCAGAGATGTTCGCAATATGCAAGAAAGTGCAGTTGCACGAAATCATTCAGACTCTTCCGGACGGGTACGAGACTAATGTTGGTGAATTGGGCTATGGACTATCCGGTGGTGAAAGACAAAGGCTCGCTATAGCGAGGGCAATCCTGAAGAACCCAAGAATCATCATCCTGGATGAACCAACTTCGGCGCTGGACTCTATCACTGAACGAGCGGTTCGGGACACGCTTGACAGTGTATTCCGCGATTGCACGACAATCATTATAGCGCATAGACTGTCGACGATTCTTGACGCAGATGTCATTATGGTGATGGATAAGGGTAGATATATCGATTCAGGAACACATGCTCAGTTAATGGAGAGATGTGAACTGTACAGACGTCTCTATAATGAGCAGTTCGCCAAAGACTAAGCGATATAAATCATCTAAAATCTCTGTATGACGGGCACAGCCCGCACGGAATAACTCCGACATCTACCCCTACGCCATAACATCAGAGCCATCAATCAGTTTGCACAGTCCGAAATAGCACTAGGAAAACGATTATGTTAGATGACATTTGCATCAGCGAACGTACACACATTAGAGCGTCAATAGCAGTGTTCACGACTATTGCGCTGACCGCGCTGCTGTGCCTCGTGTTCTCTGAACCAAAGCAGGCACACTCCCTTGAGATGTTCCAGGAACCGCTAGTTGGCTTGACTTACTCAACGGCAACCGCAACTGTTGAACCGACAGCGACTTCCGTGACAGCGATAGGAATTGACGCAAAACCGGCTTCAGAAGGTGAACTGGAAGATAAGCCAGCCCAAGCTCCTGCGTTCGCGGCAACGGCAGAACCAAGCGCAGCGCTGCCTATGGCTGATGAGCATGAGCCCGTTCTAACAGCAGCACAGGAACATAATCATACGGCTGCACCGACGGCGATACCGCCTGCGCGCAAGGTACCCGCATCATCTACCGGCTCGGTATTTGCTCCTCCTCCTAACGATCTGACATTAGAGGAAAAGTACCGCTATCGTGACCTCATAGCTAGAGTGAAACTGCTTTCGATAACTCCAAAAGCAGAACCTTTCGTGAACCATAAAGGAGAGCATCAGTATGTTGGAACTCTGCACTATAAGTTTCAGGTGCTGGAGTACCTGAGAGGCGATGATATAGATATAATCACTGCTGTGGTCTCCGGTATGGGGGGTGGCCCCGGCAGTGTCAGCGATGTGGAGCAGGAAGCATTGGACCGCATTGCATCAACATTGAGCTGGAGGGACGACCGCTGGGATGATAGAGAAGCGATTGTCTTCTTGGAGAGCAATGAGAGGTTGAGCAGATACAATAAAATAGCAGCGAGAAGGATGGCTCCCAGCACATTCGACCCACACCACTACTATCTAGGTGTAGTAGGCAGCTCCTATGGCGGTGAATTACACGCACTATACCTCTCATATAAGCTCTGGCTGCCAGCGGTCAGCGCGGGTACTGCAGGAACAAATGCAAATGAGTGGAGTTACTTCATAAAGGACCCTGCGACGCATGGTGTATCAGCGTCGTCGATGATGAGTCTGGCGGAGTTGAGAGCAGGAATTGCGGAGCTTGCGCGCGAAGAAGCTGAACGAGAGGCAACCCTAACACCCGTACCCGAAGTATCTCCAACTCCGGAACCTACGGCAACATCCACGCCTACTCCAAAACCGGAGCCCACAGCTACACCGACGGCTGAGCCAACGGCGATACCGCCTGCTCCCAGGATACCTGCATCATCCACCCGTACTGGTTCGGTAATTCATCCTTCTAGTGATCTAGGATTAGAGGAAAACTACCGCTATCGTGAGGTCATAGCCAGAGTGAAACTGCTCTCAATAACACCGAAGGCAGAACCTTTCGTGGACAATGAAGGAAAGCATCGTTATGTCGGCACTCTGCACTACAGATTTAAGGTGCTGGAGTACCTGAGAGGCAATGATATAGATATAATCACTGCTGTGGTGTCGGGAGTGGTGGACGGCGCTAGTGTCAGTTATGTAGAGCAGGAAGCATTAGAGGGTATTACATCAACATTGAGCTGGAGGGACGACCGTTGGGATGACAAAGAAGCGATCATCTTCTTGCAGAACTTTAATAAGTTGAGCAGATACAATAAAATAGCAGCGAGAAGAATGGCTCCCAGCACATTCGAGCCGCACCATTACTATCTAGGTGTGGTGGGCAGATCCTTTGATGGCGAATTACACGCCTTGTATCTTCCATACAAGGTCTGGCTGCCAGCGGTCAGCGCAGGTACTGCTGGCACAAATGCGGGTGAGTGGAGTTACTTCATAAAGGACCCTGCGACGCATGGTGTATCCGCGTCATCTATGATGAGTCTGGCGGAGTTGAGAGCAGGAATTGCGGAGCTTGCGCGCGAATAGGCTGAACGAGAAGCTATAGTCGTGCCAACAGCAGAACCGGTAAGGACATCTATGTCAGCAGAATCAGTGATACTGCCACCGCAGAATCTGACAGCGACAGTTTCGGATATGAACATAAGGATTAGCTGGGACGCTCCCACAGGGTCAGCGCCGATAGCAGGCTACCACATTCTTCGTCGAGCACAGAGCGAAAGTGAATTCCAGCACATCGCCTATATATCGTCAGAATTGACAACATTCCTGGACACTACGGACATACTGCCCGAGACGAAGTACATCTACCGTGTGCGCTCGTTTTATGAATCATATGATAGTACGAGCAGCGACGCTCGCGCAGAGGTTACTATGCCGTGAGTGGCTTGTGGCTGCAATATGAACGCAAGCTCGACGGGGTTCACCAGTTACTATGATCGTCTCAAGAGCGGTGCAACCGAATACCGGTTAAACATAGGGTAGCACAAACGAAAAAAAACCTATAAAGCAGCACAAGAATGTACGATGTATGTTAGCTGCAAGCCCTTACTTGCTGCGGTATCGTTTGAGTTCCGCTTGCAGCTCTGCTATACGTGCTTCTGCCTGCAGACGCCCTTCATGCTCTTCCTTGTGGTTCAGCAGCCAGACGTTCGCAATCGGATCCCAGAAACGCAGAACACCTTCATCCCAGCACAGGTCCAGGTTCAGCACCGCGCTGTGCGACCACAGCCTGTCCTCTTCATCGCTGCGCTGCTCCAGTCGCACATACTCATCATCGAGCAGACGCTCACCCACTAGCGGCTCATCGTAGAAATCACCGCCGCTCGCGTCATAGCGCCAATACTCCTGAACTCCCAGCTCAGCGTACAGGGTGCGCTTTCGTGTAATGTCGTTCACAGCGGTGCTCTCAGAGCCTATCTCAAGCACGAAGTCAGGAGCCTTGCCGACTTCCCACAGCAGATAGACGTTGTTGCGCTCTATCGAAGCTGCGGCGTCCTCCGACAGGAACAGTACAACATAGCAGTCCGGAGACACAGAACGCCTCGGATCGCCCTCCCGGTAGTATATGAAGGTGTTGCCGTTCACTTTTGCATTGGGCACATTCTCGAAATGCGTCTCGAGTGTACTGACAACGTCTCTGTATAGTGGTGCTTGATACTCTCCGTCTGGCAATGGCATTCCGTCCGTTTCAGGATAGACAATGGCGGTGGTTTCAGTGGTCATCGTGTCCTCCTTTTAGCAAGCAGGCGCTGACGCTCTGTCAGTACGGGAGCTTCTATTCGCCGCGGTATCGTCTGAGCTCGGCTTCCAGCTCCGCTATTCGAGCTTCTGCGGCTAGGCGTTCTTCGCGCTCTTGCAGACGCGCTTCATGCTCTTCCCTGTGGTTCAGCAGCCAAACCTTCGCAATCGGATCCCAGAAACGCAGAACACCTTCATCCCAGCACAGGTCCAGGTTCAGCACCGCGCTGTGCGACCACAGCCTGTCCTCTTCATCGCTGCGCTGCTCCAGTCGCACATACTCATCATCGAGCAGACGCTCACCCACTAGCGGCTCATCGTAGAAATCACCGCCGCTCGCGTCATAGCGCCAATACTCCTGAACTCCCAGCTCAGCGTACAGGGTGCGCTTTCGTGTAATGTCGTTCACAGCGGTGCTCTCAGAGCCTATCTCAAGCACGAAGTCAGGAGCCTTGCCGACTTCCCACAGCAGATAGACGTTGTTGCGCTCTATCGAAGCTGCGGCGTCCTCCGACAGGAACAGTACAACATAGCAGTCCGGAGACACAGAACGCCTCGGATCGCCCTCCCGGTAGTATATGAAGGTGTTGCCGTTCACTTTTGCATTGGGCACATTCTCGAAATGCGTCTCGAGTGTACTGACAACGTCTCTGTATAGTGGTGCTTGATACTCTCCGTCTGGCAATGGCATTCCGTCCGTTTCAGGATAGACAATGGCGGTGGTTTCAGTGGTCATCGTGTCCTCCTTTTAGCAAGCAGGCGCTGACGCTCTGTCAGTACGGGAGCTTCTATTCGCCGCGGTATCGTCTGAGCTCGGCTTCCAGCTCCGCTATTCGAGCTTCTGCGGCTAGGCGTTCTTCGCGCTCTTGCAGACGCGCTTCATGCTCTTCCCTGTGGTTCAGCAGCCAAACCTTCGCAATCGGATCCCAGAAACGCAGAACACCTTCATCCCAGCACAGGTCTAGGTTCAGCACTGCGCTGTGCGACCACAGCCTGCCCTCTTCATCGCTGCTCTGCTCCAACCTCACATACTCATCATCTAGCAGACGCTCACCCACCAGCGGCTCATCGTAGAAATCACCGCCGCTCGCGTCATAGCGCCAATACTCCTGAACTCCCAGCTCAGCGTACAGGGTGCGCTTTCGTGTCATGTCGTTCCTAGCGGTGCTCTCAGAGCCTATCTCAAGCACGAAGTCAGGAGCCTTGCCGACTTCCCAAAGCAGATAGACGTTGTTGCGCTCTATCGAAGCTGCGGCGTCCTCCGACAGGAACAGTGCAACATAGCAGTCCGGAGACACAGAACGGCGGGGATCGCCCTCCCGGTAGTATATGAAGGTGTTGCCGTTCACTTTTGAATTGGGCACATTCTCGAAATGCGTCTCGAGTGTACTGACAACATCTCTGTATAGTGGTGCTTGATACTCTCCGTCTGGCAATGGCATTCCGTCCGTTTCAGGATAGACAATGGCAGTGGTTTCAGTGGTCATCGTGTCCTCCTTTTAGCAAGCAGGCGCTGACACTCTGTCAGTGCGGGAGCTTCTATTCACCGCGGTATCGTCTGAGCTCGGCTTCCAGCTCCGCTATTCGAGCTTCTGCGGCTAGGCGTTCTTCGCGCTCCTGCATACTATCAGCTTCTGCCTGTAGTCGCCTTTCACGCTCTCGTAGCCGCCCCTCGCGCTCTTGCAAGCGCGCTTCATGCTCTTCACTGTGGTTCAGCAGCCAGACGTTCGCAATCGGATCCCAGAAACGCAGAACACCTTCATCCCAGCACAGGTCTAGGTTCAGCACTGCGCTGTGCGACCACAGCCTGCCCTCTTCATCGCTGCGATGCTCCAGTCGCACATACTCATCATCCAGCAGAGTCTCACCCACCAGCCCTTCATCGTAGAAATCACCGCCGCTCGCGTCATAGCGCCAATACTCCTGAACTCCCAGCTCAGCGTACAGGTCGCGTTTTCGTGTCATGTCGTTTCTAGCGGTGCTCTCAGAGCCTATCTCAAGCACGAAGTCAGGAGCCTTGCCGACTTCCCACAGCAGATAGACGTTGTTGCGCTCTATCGAAGCTGCGGCGTCCTCTGACAGGTGCAGCGCAACATAGCAGTCCGGAGACACAGAACGCCGCGGATCGCCCTCCCGGTAGTATATGAAAGTGTTGCCGTTCACTTTTGAATTGGGCACATTCTCGAAATGCGTCTCGAGTGTACTGACAACATCTCTGTATAGTGGGGCTTGATACTCTCCGTCTGGCAATGGCATTCCGTCCGTTTCAGGATAGATAATGGCAGTGGTTTCAGTGGTCATCGTGTCCTCCTTGCGCGGACTTAATTTTATCACATTGGCGGGGTGTGGCTTTCCTGGATGTGGGCTGTGTTTCTGCTGTATCCGATAGTTTGGTGATTAAGTTGCAATGTAGCCGCTTGTTCTACTGTGCTAAAATACCGTACATCCCATCACGAGCTTGGAGGCTAGACGATGGCAACTACTACTACCACTGCCGCGTGGTACGACCTGATACCGGATGTTCCCGAACCACCTGAGGACGGCATGCAGCAAAATGACACTACCTTACACCTGAACACAATACTCTGGGCGCGCTACTCAAACGACCCCAGTGTGCTAATTGCAGGACCTGCAACGAATGTCATCTATGACTCAGATGTGCCCGGATCCGTCATAGTGCCGGACTGCTATGTAGTATTCGGCGTGCCTGACGAGAGGATGATAAAGAGAGATCGGCGCAGCTACCGAGTTGACGAGTGGGATGCTGTTCCTGCATTCGTAGCTGAGGTGGCTTCAAGGAGCACGGCGCGCAGGGATCTGAACGAGAAGCGCGAGATATACGCGCAGATGGGCGTGCAGGAATACTGGCGCTTCGACGCATTCGGCGGTGAGTATTACGGAGAGCCGTTGGTAGGTGAGCACCTTGTTGACGGGGAGTATCGGCGTATTGAGCAGCACGATGAGGCGGACGGGAGCGTATGGTCGCGCAGTGAGGTGCTGGGAGTGGACTTCTGGTGTATTCCGGATTCTGACGGCTACACTGAGTTTCGTCTGAAGGACACTGTCAGCGGCGAATGGCTGAACACGCTGGCTGATGCAGAACAGGCTAGGCTTGCAGAACGAGAAGCTAGACTAGCGGCAGAAGAAGAAGTGAGGCGGCTTCACGAGCAGTTGGAGCGCTTGCGAAGGTCTGGACAAGATATATCAAGTTGATTTCACTCAGCATCATCAAATCTGATTGGCTTAATTCTCGACAAGACTTACCGAGTTCAAGTTCGTGCGTTCGTCGCTTTGCCTCTGGAAATCTCCTACAGAGTTATCACAGGCACCGCTTCGCGGTCTTTATCATTCAGAGGCAAAGGTTTCCGCAGCAGGGCAGTTTTCAGCGGCCGCCCATCGATGGCGCGCACCGGTTTGGGGATGTCCGTGGAGAAATGGAATCCTTCGTCGTGAATCCTTCGAGTCGTCCGGATTGATTGTGCGAACTAGGCAACTAATAGAGGAATTCGCATCTCCTCAGGTGTCAGTCCGCCGTGATGAGATATTATTGGATGCATCTCATCACCCAGCACAGCCCGATAGTCCAGCGTGGCATCTCCGATTGAGAGTATCAGCGCGCCCTCCATCCGATAGCGTGTCTCCTCGGACAGCCTCCCGACTCCGAGAATGCCGGCATCTTCAACCTCGCGTGCGCCGAGCACTAAGAAATCTTCACCGAACCTCTTCCGTATCAGCTGCTTGAGCGTACTCACCTTTTCGGGTGTTACTCCCGCATACACTGCTCGAAAATCACCCGTCAGCACACCTTTGCACAGCCTTGCTATCTCATCAGACTTATCGATAATGTGCCTCTTACGCTCTGGAGCGTCCAGGTGGCCATGGTCTGCCGTCATGACCATTTTGGCATTTGAGGGAAGTGTATCAGACAGTGTTCTTAACAGACGGTCAACGGTTTTTGCCATGTTCAAAGTTTCTTTGTGGAACGCTCCCAGTTGATGCGCTGCGCTGTCCACCTGCGGCAAGTAAAGGTACACCCAGGTGGGCTTGCGTGCCTCCCTAACATGCTTAATCGCCATATTAATCGCCAACTCGGGAGATCTTGCGGGGTAACCAACCTGCGAAACCCCGCCGGTCCAGTAGTTAGAATACACGCTGCCAACAATTTCCTCCGGCATGATGTGCAGCGATTCCCGGTTCGCTCTTCCTATGCGAGATTGTACAGGGTAGGCGTTGTATGTGCTCACGCCAAGCTCTGACAGGGGCTTCTTGTCTGCTGTGCGTATATAACTTATGATTGTGGACACTGCATTGATACGGCGAAGTCTCAGAAACCAGCCTATAACAGAGTGCGCGCAGGGCCACTCTCCGGTTGCAAGCGTGGTCAGAGCTATGGGAGTCGTAGAAGGGAACACGGTTCGTATTTCGGTCGCAAGATGACTGCGAACAAACGAACCCTCATCCAGCGCTTCCACAAAGTTCATTCCGAACCCGTCTGCTAGAATCATCACGAGATGGTCGGGCTCTCCCACGATATTCCTAATTTCCATTGCCTTCTCATTCAGATGCAAGCCGGATAGACCTATCACGCTATGCATAGCATTGGCTAAGTCAACGATACTGGGGGCGTCTGATACGGGATGCAGCAGCGCACCGGATTTCAATAGTTCGTTCAGCCTTTTGACATCATCCATATTCTGTCTCTCACCCGTCTCGGTTTAGATAAGCTGCACATTGGTGTCCGCCAATCATAGACGACAGGCGATTGGATTGATACTATCAGGTTGGAAAGCCGCTCAGTAACTTAGTATGTCATATAGCCTGCTCATCCGGCTTTGTCCGCAGCCAATGAGTGTAATTAGAAAACACCTGCAATCCTAGGCGTTTTTTCAAGTGATGAACTGACTTGCTGATGTACTAATGAACTGATCTACACTTTCACAGGAGGGCAACATGAGTTGTGAACAGGCGACTGCCCAAGCGCTAAGAGAGTCGGGGCACCGGCTAACTCCGCAGCGTCTTATGATACTTTCGGTCATACGTCATTCGAACATCCATATCACAGCGTCAGAGATATACGATCAAGTAAAAACATCCTACCCTTATATGGATGTTTCTACCGTCTATCGCACTCTCAGCGTGCTTAAGAGGATGCGCCTCGTATCAGAGACCGATATGGGCGGCGGCGAGTACCAGTACGAATGGATTAACCATCTGCGCCATCATCACTTAATTTGCCGTGGATGCGATAAAGTGGTGCTGCTTGACCACAAATACTGGGAAAACATCGGCGCCGACATCATGGCCGATTACGGTTTCCAACCTGACATAGACCATATCGCGCTCTTCGGCGTTTGTCACGAATGCCTCGAATCCTCAGAAACCGATTAGCGTTCTATGGTTGCAATCGCCGATCCGCGCGCCTCTTATTCGGAAAGCGCCCTATCCGCCTTATGGGGTCGAGCGCACACTCTCGCTGACGGTCTTCTAACTGAGGATGGAAAACGGCTGCAGGTCATATACCCCGGGCGCCCGAACGCACGTGCAGGTCCTGACTTTCGAGACGCAGTTCTGCTTGACTCTGAAGGAAAGACTGTTACCGGCGATATAGAACTTCACACCAATGCGCCCAACTGGTACAGCCATGGCCACCATTCGGATCCGAACTACAACGGCGTAGTATTACACGTAGTCTTCTCTCCGAAAGGCAGCGCATACACACAGCAGCATTCCGGTATGCAAGCGCCGATTGCCTCACTCGAAGCCGTAGCACACCGCCTAGACAAAGCGGATTCACACCAGTCTCCAACCCTACCTGCGCTCGATGAACTGCGAATCAGCGCCAACATTGCGTTAGATCTGGAATCAGCCGGAGATGCGCGCTTCCTAGCCAAGAGTCGCGGCTTCACCATGGACATTCGGCATACAGGGGCTGAAGAGGCGTTATATCGCGCAACCTTCGACGCGCTAGGATATGCGTCAAATCGCAAGCCCTTTCGCACTCTTGCCCAGCGTCTCCCGTACAGCGAACTCGCGCTGCTCAGAGACGAGCCGCCTGCGACACGATTGATAGCTATCAAGGCTATGCTTCTCGGTACGTCAGGCTTAATGCGTTGTGTAGATGCAGATGAAAATCCCAAGCAACTGCGAAGGCTATACCGCCTGATGCGGCATCCACGTCCGCTGTCAGCCAAGGACTGGAAAACCTTCCGAGTACGACCGTCTAATCACCCTGTCCGCCGTATCATCGGCGTGGCTTACATCTTGGATGGTACTCTGGACACAGGTATGGCTGAAACTTTCGCCGCCGAGTTGCTGCATGGCAGTATGAAAAACTTGCTCACACACCTTGAGCAGCCACCATACATCGGCAGTTCGCGAGCGCGCGACATTCTTGTCAATGTGGCTCTTCCGTTCTTACACGCATACGCAGTATCGAAGGGCGCAGCAGCCCTTGCCGACGCGGCTCTGTGTGTCTATGCTAACGTTCCCAAGCTTCAGGAGAACGAAATTACGCGTGAAATGCGCCGCCTAATTCCGCTGAGCAAAGATGTGAAGATGAACGCGCGCCGCCAGCAAGGACTGATACATCTGTACAGGACAACAGTGCATCGGTCGCATATCTGAAGCCAAGTATCGAAATCTTATGGATGGACACGCCGCCGCCTGAACTATCCCAATCACAATTGCCTTCACACTTTCGGTATGACATAATGAATGCGAACAAAAGATGTAAATGAGGAGTACCCCCGTGATACGAAGCCTCGGGAACGCAACACCCAAAATTCATCCCACAGCTTTCATTAGCGAATTCGCTTATGTAATTGGGGATGTCGAAATCGGTGAAGGCTCTAGCGTCTGGCCCGGCTCTGTCGTCCGTGCAGACATGGGCAAGATAACCATCGGAAAGCATACCAACATACAGGATAACTCTGCGGTGCACGGCGATGCTGATGTGATTATCGGAGACTATGTAACCATTGGACACAAAGTGCTCTGCCACGCAAAGGAGGTGGGCGATCGTGCAGTTATCGGTAACGGCGCTACTTTGAACGATGGCGTGGAGATAGGTGAGTACAGTCTTATAGCATCCGGCACTATGCTTGTGGATAATGTGAAGATACCGCCGCGTTCCCTAGTCGTAGGCTCGCCGGGAAAGGTGCTGCGTGAGGTAAGCGAGCGCCACTTATCCAAAATGAAGTGGTACTGCGACGTCTATATGGAAAAGACTAAGAAATACAAAGCGCAGGGAGACCTAGAGTAAGTCCTTTGACCGCGGTGGCTGCGTGAGTCGGGTGTTCGGGGTCATTGTTTGAGATTGGCAGACTAAATGAGTTACCGAATGCCCTAAATGCTAGACCTGCTAACTTTGCATCACATCTTCTCAGGCGCTTCCATCACCATCAGACTTAGACATCGCGCCAATGCGACTCGCGCCGCGTCCACAAGTTTCAGGCGTGCCTTGCTTATCTCCTCTTCCCCTTCGATGCCGGACACTACTCGGCAATTCTGGTAGAACCAGTGGAACGCCGTCGCCACATCCGATGCATAGTGCGGCAGGTGGTGCGCTTCCAGGTTGCGCGCCATCATGCCGATAAGTTCGGGCAGCTCCAGCATCTTGCGTATCAGAGCGAGTTCCGCGTCATGTGTCAGAAGAGCCACATCGCCGTCCGTGTAATCTATGCCGCGCTCTTTCGCCAGCCGAAGTATGCCGGCTATCCGAGCGTGGGCATACTGGATGTAATAGACCGGATTCTCCTGCGATTGCTCTTTCGCCAGCTCCAAGTCGAACTCCATCTGGCTGTCCGCCGCGCGCGATAGGAAGAAGTAACGGCATGCGTCCGCGCCTACTTCGTCTATTACTTCCCGCAGAGTTATTATATCCCCGGTGCGCTTTGACAGGCGCACCATCTCGCCGCCTCGCTTTAGCGTAACAAGCTGGTTGATTATCAGCGTCAGCTTACCCTCTTTAATTCCCAGCGCCGCGACTAGCGCTTTCATGAACAGCGCATGTCCCTGATGGTCAGCCCCCCATACGTTAATAACGTGGTCGAACTTGCGCTCGAAGAACTTGTTATAATGATATGCCACATCCGATGCGAAGTAGGTCGGGATGCCGTTGCTTCGCACGAGCACTTTGTCTTTGTCGTCTCCCAGAAGCGTGGATGCGAACCATACCGCGCCTGCACCTTCGGTAACATAGCCCTTCTCTCGCAGCAGAGCCATGGAGTTCTCGAACTGACCGTTGATGAACAGGGTCTTCTCATTGAACCACTCATCAAACTCGATTCTAAGACCAACCAGATCTTCGCGAATGCGTGCCATGAACTTTGCGACACCCAGTGCGCCTAGTTCTTCCTGGGCGTCCTGCTCTGCTGCATTGAGAAACTTTTCGCCCTCTTCGGCAAAAATATCCGCAGCAAGATCGACTATATACTCGCCTTGATAACCGTCCTCAGGCAGCTCGGCGTCTATTCCGCACTGCTGCAAGTAGCGCGCATGCAGTGTCCGCGCAAAGTGTCCAATCTGTGCGCCTGCATCATTAAAGTAATACTCACGCGTAACTTCGTAGCCCGCAGCTTGCAGAATGTTAGCCAGCGCGCTGCCAATGACACCGCCCCGCGCGTGGGCGATGTGGAGCGGTCCTACCGGGTTCGCGCTCACAAATTCTATCTGCACACGCTGACCGTTACCCGCATCAACATTCCCGAACTCGCCGTCAGCAACTCTGATAGCTTCAACCTGCTCTCGCAGCCAGTCAGGATTTAGCGAAAAGTTTATGAAACCCGGTCTTGCGACGGTGGCAGATTCCAATAATCCGTAACATCGTCCCTCGTCCGGCAGATGATTGGCGATGCGCTCGGCAATCTGCAAAGGATTCATCCGCATCGGGCGCGCCAGCTTCAGCGGCAGGCTTGTGGCAAAATCCCCATGAGCAGTGTTCTGAGGGCGCTCTACCGCTATGTTATCAACATCAATTGAGGGGAGTTCACCAACTTTTTGTGCATTGGTCAGGGCTTCCCTTACGAGTTCCACTATTTGATTTCTAACTATCACGCCATTCTCTCCAACATGCGAATTGAAACAAAGATAACAAAGCCTGCGCCGGTTCGCTACCAATTATGGGATCTGTGTTCTTCTGCTTGCGCTGCTACCGCAATACTATGCAGTGTCTAATCTTAGCGAGGGTCGCCGGTCCTATTCCTTTCACCTCTTCAAGTTCATCAGCGTTTCCGAACTCGCCGTTTGCAGCGCGATAATCTACAATTCTCTGTGCGAGAACCTCACCAATACCGGGCAAATTTTCCAGTTCGGAGGAGCCGGCAGTGTTGACATTCACCAAAACCCTGCAATTTCCTGCCGAATTCCCCTTCACTGGCGTCGCGGTTGAACTCGTTTGCGAGCTTCGCGGAGCTCTCCACCCGGCGTCCAGCGCCTCTTGTTCAGAGCAGAACCATCGTTCACCCGCATCAGTATCTATATCTGTCCGACCATACCAAGGGCTGTCCGGTGTGTGATACACTCGTTCGCCGGTTTCCATGTTGATATTCCCTTTTATGCGGCAATGTGCGCTCACAGGCGTAGCAGTAGCGGTAGGGGAGGAGGTCGCAGTTGGCGTAGAGGGGATTGTGGCGGTTGCTGTGGGCGTCGGAGTAGCGGCAACTGTTGCCGTCGCAGTAGCGGTAAATGTTGCAGCAGTTGTGGCAGTGGGCGTGTATGTGGGCAAGAAAGTTGCCGTTGCCGCAGGAGTGGGGGACTGTGTCGGTATATTAGTCGGTGTAATCGTCGGAGACGCAGTGTGAGTTCGCGTGGGAGATGCCGTAGGCACGAATGTAGGAGCGGGCGTTGTTGTTTTTGTGGCTGACTCTGTCTTCGCTGCTGTAACCGTAGGCGCTGCAGTTCGCGATGCAACCGCTTCGATGACTGCTGTTGGTGTGGGCGTATAGTGCGTATAGTGAGGTGTTGGTGAGGGAGCAGTTACCGTTGCCGTACTAAATCCACTCGTTACCGGAGACGGAATCGGTGATGGTATGGGCGATGGTATGAATGTAGGAGAGGGGGAGGGGATCGCATCAGTTGATACAGCAACTGTTGCCTGTACAGAAGGCGGGGTTGCGGTTTCGGTTGCCATTCTTTGATCAGTTTCGGAATCTGCCTTCCTGCTTTCTGTCAGTACCGAAACCTTCTGCTCTGAAGTCGTGGGAGATCCGTTGGATATTGCAACCGATGTACTCGTCGAACTTGCCGCAGACGGAGTAGGCGTCGGCGGCTGCAACTCACTGACGAGTATTGACGCGACGGTTGGAGTACTCTCAGGGACATAATCTTCAGCGGCGTTTAGAGTCGCCGCTGAAGTCGTAGGTGTGGGTGTAGCCGATACCGCAGTTTCAATGCCATCGGCAGCAGGGGCGGTACCGCACGCCGATGACGCAATCAAACTGATAGCAAGCGCCATAACAAACCGAACCATCTTCACAATGCTATGACGCTTGCTTCTGATAACTGACACTGAATATTTTATGCTAAAGCACAACCGTTATTGCGGCTTTTTGGTCATCGGTTTTCTGTATTTCCCCTATGACTGCTCTAGTTGCTACACCTGCGTCCGCAAGAGCTTCTAATAATTTGTCCACCTTTTCCGGCTTGATCGCAATTAGCAGCCCGCCCGAAGTTTGAGCGTCCGCGAGCAGTATCTGATGCTGCTCGGTTACTTCCGCATGCCAGTCCACAACCCCTTCTAGCGACTCGAGGTTGCGGTGAGTGCCTCCGGGCGCGATACCCAGAGCCAGAAGTTCGTTTACGCCTTCGATTACGGGAATGTTCTTCATGCTCACCTGTGCGCTCACGCCGCTTGCCTGTGTTATCAGCCGAAGGTGTCCCAGCAGCCCGAACCCGGTAACGTCCACGCAGGCATGCACTCCCACGCTCATCATGGCTTCTGAAGCCTTGCTGTTCAATTCGCTCATCACCGCCACTGCTCTGTCCAGTGTATCCGCGCTGACTCGCTCCTGCTTGCCCGCCGTAGTGATGATGCCTGTGCCTATCGGCTTTGTCAGCACCAACACATCTCCCGGCTGCGCGCCCGCATTGGTAACCTGTGCGCCCGGATGTACTACGCCCGTAACGGACATGCCATATTTAGGTTCGGCATCATCGACCGTGTGCCCGCCCACGATGAGCACCCCTGCCTCTTCTGCTTTCGACGCGCCGCCGCTGAGTATCTCCCCAAGAATCTCGTGGGGCAGTCCCACCGGAAAACCCACGATATTGAGTGCGATAATAGGCTTGCCGCCCATCGCGTACACATCACTCAGCGCGTTAGTTGCGGCTATCTCGCCAAACTTGAACGGATCGTCCACAATGGGCGGGAAGAAGTCCACCGTAGAGATGATAGCGAGGCTGTCGTTCATCTTGTACACAGCAGCATCATCGCCCGTAGAAATGCCCACCAGCAGATTGGGGTCGCTTATTACCGGCAGCTGACGCAGCACCTGCGCCAGGTCCTTAGGACTGAATTTGGACGCTCAACCTGCGCAGCTTGCTAGCTCGGTCAGTCGTACTTCCTCATGTGTTTGCATCATTTCGCCCTCTCCGATGTTCTACCTGTAAGATTCTTTCCTATTCCCACTCATTTGAACCAAAATCGGTTTCAGGGTAACATTACGCCAAATATCATACCAGAAATCTGCGGAGGGTCTTATGGTAGATTACACCATTACGGTGGGAAAAGTAGAAATGCTCGCACTCACGGACGGTCAGGGGGATATGCAGCCCCTCGATGTGTTTGCAGACAGCACCATAGAACAGTGGCAGTCTGAATACCCCGAACTTCTTGACGGCACTTTAATTCATCCTAGATTCGGGACGACTGCCGTCCGCTCTTCGGGCAAACTTATCATTGTGGACACAGGACTGCATGCGCCGGACGGTGCTCTGATGGATGACATGCGCGACAAAGGCATTGATCCTGCAGCCGTGGATCTCGTGGTTCTGACACATCTACACCCTGACCACATAGGCTGGAACCTCATAGACGGCAGCCCCACATTTCCAAACGCTCGCTACCTGGCAACTCAGGCGGACTGGGATTTTTGGACATCACTTGAGACTATTGATTTTGCCGATCAGTTCGAGCAGCAAGCGCTGCCCCTGAAGGACCTCAACATCATCGATCTCATCGGAAGCGAAGACTATAACATCACCGATGAACTGACAGCAGTCGGCACACCGGGTCATACACCTGGGCATATCTCCATCGCCGTAACCTCTTCGGGAGAGCATGGCTTTATCCTTGGCGATGTAGCTCACAGCCCTGCGCAAGCCCATTACACTGATTGGAGTCCTGTGTTCGACGTTGATCCCGACCTATCTCGGCAAACTCGACACAGCGTACTTGACAAGCTGGAAGCAGAGGGAGCGCTTGTATCCGCGGGGCACTTCCCCGGCAGCGGCTTCGGACGCTTCGTCCGTGAAGGCGCTCGGCGTATCTGGCAGAGCGTTTAACCGCTATTTCAGAATAATGAAATTGAACAACGCGTTCGCCTTTACCTTTGGAAGCAAGTATCCACAAAACCGGTAATGGCTGATGGCTGATGAAGCGCTCACCGACAACCGATTTCAGATTCACAATTTAATAAAATGAAGGAGTAGAATTAATGGCAGATGGAAAGATAACCGTCGGCAATGTAGAAGTGCTATCCGTCAAGGACGGCTTTTCCGCTAAGCGCGACCCTACCGTAACCTTCCCCGACACCGATATATCTCAGTGGCGCGAGTTCCCTGAGATGCTAGACGAGAATGACGAGATTCAGTCCAGATATGGCTCAGTCGTGATACGCTCTCAGGGTAAACTGGTGCTAGTTGATACTGGCATGCAGACCGCAACGGGAGGTGGACTGCTGGACGACATGCGTGCCAAGGGCGCAGCTCCTGAAGATATCGACATCGTCTTCTTGACGCACCTGCACCCTGACCATGTGGGTTGGAACATTGACCTGTCCACCGGCAAGCCTGCATTTCCTAACGCGCGGTATATTGCGCCTAGGTCAGACTTCGACTACTGGATGCAGCCGGATGTCCTTGCGGCAGCAGAGCATGTACAGCAGCATGTTGTCCCGATCAGCGAACTAAACTTGCTAGACCTGTTTGACGAAGACTATAAAGTAACCGATGATCTCATCACCGTTTCAACTCCAGGCCATACTCCCGGGCATACATCGCTCCTGATAGTATCCGACGGGGAGCGCGCTTTCGTGCTTGGTGATGTCGCCCATAGTCCGGCGCAGGCGCATTACACTGACTGGAACCCTATGTTCGATATTCAGCCCGATATATCCCGCCCAACGCGCCACCGAGTTCTGGATATGCTCGAATCCGAAGGCACTCTCGTGTCAGCGGGACACTTCCCTGATCCCGGATTTGGGCACTTCGTCCGACTCGAAAGCCGCCGTGTCTGGCAGGGCATCTAACACTTATCAGAGCGCAATGAAATGAGCAGATGAACGCCATGTTCAAACCTGCCGAATCAGAGTTCGTAAGAACGCATCGTGTCGCTCGCCTCGCAACTGCTGATGCGGGCGGCGCGCCTTATGCTGTACCGATATGCTATGTATTCGACGGTGAGCGCATATATACTGCCATAGACCTCAAACCTAAGCGCGTAGGCGGTCGGGCTCTCAAGCGAGTTCGCAATATCTTGGAAAATCCCCAAGTCGCTCTCGTGATTGACGACTATTCGGAAAATTGGAACAAACTTGCCTATGTGATGATAAGGGGAAGCGCCGAGATTGTCGAAACCGGAGATGAAAGGCAGCGTGCAGAAATGCTGCTGAGGAAGAAATATCCGCAGTACGCCGTTATGCTGGAACCGGGCTGCGCCATTATCCGCATAATTCCAGAGCGTTTGTCCAGCTGGGGCGCTGTCAGTTATGGGTAAATACCGTATAAATTACGGTTGGGGGTTAGTGGAAGTGTGAAGTGCTGCGAATAACCAGAAAGATTAGTAATCTTCAAGCCAGGCTCTCTTGAACACGCCGTATCTTGTGTTGCTGCTCCGTCCAAGCGCCTCTATGCTTACCAGCTCCCACCCCTTGCTTCCCATACTGTTTAGCAAATGCGAAGTGTACTCGCGCTTGTCATCTTCGGCGACAATCTCCAGTCGTACAACTTCGTACTCCCAGGAAGGCATACCCGGAGGCAGTTCGAACTCCTCCGCATACTCCAGCTCTCCAAGTTCTTCCTCGCTCACATCTGCCCAGCTATCCAAAGGAATCGGTTCATGGCAGTCGATGCAAATTTCTCCCTCGCCAAAATCGTATGCTCCACACTCGGGGCAGAAGTAAATCTTCATAATCTAAACATTACCTTTTTGGAATATGAGGATTAGTTCGTCACGTCTGAACAGATTTCAGTAGTCTGAATTACTGCTCTCATGATGAACACCTTGATTAGATTATAGTTGAGCGTGAAACAATTCACAACTGCGATCGATATGTCAAAAACAGAGAGTCTTGTTTACGAACGTGTCAAAGTACGTGTGCTGTGTCAGTTTGAAATTTGTGCTGCATTACCAACGGATTCTACAATTCATATTGATGCACTATCAAAGTACGAGCTGCCTCAAACTTACTCCGAACGGAATGTTACTCTCAAAATTGAGCGCGAGATTACATCTTGCCGTTTATCTTTCGAACTCCAAAACGCTTTTTCACTGCTTCCGTAGTTTCCCCATCGTCCATATTGCCGCGATCGCCAGCATACTTGTTGCTGAAAATGTCAGCCCCCATTTTACGGTCTCAGGCGACACATCAAGAATTGCCCCGGCGAAAATGGGTCCTATCACACCTCCCATAAATCCTATAAACGAATGCAGCGCCATAGTAGAACCCAATCGATCTTGCTCTGCGACTTCAGTTACTGCCGTCGAATATATCGCTGAATCCGCCGCTATCGCCCATCCATAGATTATCGAAACACCAACCAGCAGCGCCCAAGGGAATCCAACCATCCAGCCCACCAGAAGAGAGCAAACCCCGCTCAGTGCGAAAATAGCGGATGCGGAAGAAGCCCGTCCCCACTTATCGGATATGATCCCGCCCATTATTGGCCCAATTGCGCCGCTTGCCATAGCCAGCCCGCCTATCGTAGCTGCGCTGGCAGCAGCGCTCGCCTCGTCTTCACCATGCACAATCAGGGCTGCCGCCAGCAGCGCCGGAAGCCATACCCGCACGATGTACAGCTCGGCTGCGTGCAGTGAATACCCAGTGATATAGATGCGGGCGGCTCTATTCTTCAGAGCTGCAAGATCCAACCTGCCCGAAGTGCTGCTCGCAGACCGGGACTTGTGATTTCTCAGCAGAAAATAGGCGAGCGCCACGCTCACGCTAGATGCAGCTCCCATAATCAGATATGCGTCCCGCCACTCGAAATGAGCCATCAGTATGCCGGTCAGTGTCAGAGATACGCTGTTCGATGCGTAGAAAAAAGTAACGAAGGTCCCGACCGCCATGCCTCGTCCCCTTTCCGCAAATCTCTCCGATACAATTCGCATGCCTGGGTTATACACACCCACCAACCCAAGTCCCGCGAATGCCCTCAGTACGCATGCGGTAATCGCATCATTGGCGATAATGGGGAACAGTACGTGCGAAATTACGGATACAGAAGTCGAGCACACAAAAATCAATTTGGAGCCGAACCTGTCTGTTAGCGGAACCACTACCAGGGCAGATACTGCGAAGCCTGCCAGATAAGCTGAGAATATCGCCCCTGCTTGCGTGTTATTCAGCGCCCATTCGTTCTGAATAATGGGCAGTGCGGCTACATAGCTCGAAAAAGGGAACAGAAGCACGAACAGAGTCGTGGACATTAGAAGCAGCCAAACAATGCTCCGGGCGTCTATCCCGCCAAACCGGTGATCGAGCAATGAAGTCTGAACTTCTTCGTCTTGCAAGACGCCTCCTCGGCTTGCTGCGTTCTTTGCAGGGATCAGAGAGCAGGCTATCTGACCAATGCAAGCAATTCTTTGGCGCGCGCGGCAAGCGACTCATCGTTAGTCAGCTCAAGTGTGCGTTCAATGTCCGCGATGCCCTTATCCGTTTGCTCCGCCATCAGATATACCTGCCCTCTTAGGAAATACAAATCCGCAGAGTCCCCTTCAATTTCAACGGCAGAAGTGAGATCAACCAGTGCGGCGTCTAGGTCTTGGAGGCCGAAATATACCCGTGCGCGGTTGTAATATGCGTCAGTAAGCTCAGGGTCCAACTGTAAAGCTCTTGTCAGATTTATAACTGCGCTGTCTCCGTCGCCTCTGTCTATGAAGATAAGACCTCGATAATAATATGCCTCTGCAATCTCAGGGTTCAGCCGCAGCGCCGTGTTCAAATCTGCGATAGTCTTCGGCTGATCTCCAAACGCGTAATAAACCGATGCCCTTGCAGAGTAGGCTTCTGCATATCTTGGGTTCAGATGAAGCGCCTCATTGAATTCATCGAAAGCGTTCTGCATTTGTCCCTGCTCGCGCAGCTCTACCCCCCGTAAGTACGCCGCTTCCGCTTTCAGCGCATCCAACTCAGGCGAACTCTCCCCGCAAGCAAGCACACTTGACAAGAAAGTCGCTGCTATCGCGAAGAAACATAAGTACAGCTGTCGGCTTAACGCTTTCAGTCGTTCCGTCTTGATGCACATTGGCTTGTTATCCGCTTATGGAAACGCAGCTAACGTTCGTAGTCTTAGCTGCCATCGTTTATCCATTGCGCCACCTTCTCTGCAATCATGATGGTAGTTGCGTTCGTGTTAGCGCGTACCACATCCGGCATAATAGATGCGTCCACCACGCGCAGTCCATCGATGCCATGCACTCGGCAATACTGGTCCACCACCGCCATCTCATCAGAGGCGTTGCCCATCTTGCAGGTGCCTGATGAGTGGTGCTGCGTTCCCACGTTCTCTAGCAGCCAGCTGTCAAGCGCGTCATCGTCCTGAAGCTCTTCATCTGACGGAATCAGCCGATCTATTAGGATACCTTCATATTCCGGGCTTTTTGAGATTTCCACGCACAGCCTCACTGCGCTCCGCATCCGCTCCCTGTCCCAAGGGTCGCTGAGATAGTTGTAGTCTAAGACAGGCTGTTCATCGGGGTTTGCGGATGCAAGACGCAGACGCCCCGCGGTGAGCGCCTTCTGCAAAGCGACGCTGAACCCCGTGTAAGTGCCTTCTTCGTCCAGCTGCACGTTTGAGGGGCGGTGCTCGCTTGTCATCAGGATAGGGCTCATCTGCATATCGTTTCGATGGATTGAGTTGGGCGTGGTGTACCGCATGCCTACTTGTATCGAAGGAGTGTACATATTCGGCAATTCCATCGCAGTGCTGAACGGAATAAATACGGAAGGATGGTCGCGCAGGTTTTCGCCAACCCCCGGCAAATCGTGCAGCACCTCAATTCCTATCTCTTTGAGGTGCTCGGCAGGCCCGATTCCTGATAACATCAGTGTCTGCGGAGAATTGATTGCCCCGCCGCTCAAAATTATCTCGTCTGCATAAACCCTGAAGACCTCTCCGCCGCTTTCTGCTTCAACTCCCACTGCGCGCTTGCCCTCGAACAGAATTCTACGCACCATCACGCTTCCGCGAATCGTCAGGTTCAGCTTGTGCCGAACTTGATGAAGGTAGGTCAGCGATGTGCTCATTCGCACCCCGTCAACGTTATTCAGAGGGCGCGGACCTACCCCAGTCGATTCAGGGTGATTCTGGTCGAGCGTCTCCGGGAAACCCGCATTCAGGCAGGCGTTCCAGAACGCCTGCGCGCTCGGAATAATATCCTCTTTCTCATAACGGCGCACAGGTATAGGTCCGTCAGAACCGTGAAAATCGTCGCCGCCGAAAGTCAGGTCCGTCTCGCTCTTTCGGAAGAAAGGCAAGCAGTTGACAAACGACCACTCGTCGTTTCCAAGTTCCGCCCACTCATCGTAGTCTTCCGGTATTCCTCGGAAGAACACCTGCCCATTGATAGAGCTTGATCCGCCTATTACTTTGCCGCGCGGTACGGTAAACGGCTCGCGTCCAGGGGTCGCATTCGCTTCGTAGTTCCAGCTGTGTGCATCGGGACCGTAAGCCGAAAGCCATGGGTTGTTGCCTTGTTTAACACTGTCCGGAAGATGGTCGATATCCGGATAGTCCGGGCCCGCCTCAAGCAGCAGTACCGTGCGCTCTGAGTTCTCTGTAAGACGAGTAGCCAGCACCGAACCAGCCGAACCGGCGCCAATAATAATAAAATCGTACCTCACGTCTTGACCTCCTGTGTTTCTGGCATTCTTCCCATAACGGTCTCAACAGGCGGATTATACACGATACAGCAATTCTATCCACTGACACATTGGCTTATGTCGCTTCTTTGCCTGCCTGCCAATCTTTCAGCATCTGCACGTCGTGAGGGAACGGCAGGGGAGGCAGGTTGTCGATAGTAAATGTTTTCACTGCCAGAGCATCGTGTCCTGCTGCAACTGTGCCGCCGACGATGTGTGCGGAATACACCACAACCACTACAGGATTTCCTTCCAGTGAATACACGCCGATAAGCCTGTCCAACGCCACATCCAGACCTGTCTCCTCCTTCACTTCGCGTATAGCCGCCGTTTCCACGACCTCGCCTCGATCCACATGTCCTCCCGGAAACGACCACTTGCCATACTGCGGTTCCACGCCTCGTTTAACCATTACAAGCCCGTCCCCGTCAACCACAAGCGCGACCGCGGCTACCTTTGGGTCGAGAAACACGATATACCCGCAGACCGGACAGTAGTGGCGCATTCTGCCATCTATATGCTTCTCCTTGAGCATCTCCCCGCACCGCAAGCAAAAATTAAACTCACCGGGCATAGCACTCTCTACTTTGCATGAAACTTCTTTAGTAGCAATTACTTAATATCACAGCCATCATCTTACTATATCCCAAGACTCTTAATCGGCAGACGGATGCTGACAACTAACGACTCTCGGCGATATAATATCCAAGCCTAACCTGAAAGGGAGAAAAAGATATGCGAGAGAATACGGCAAAGCACAAGTTGGAGCGCGGCGAACATGTGGTGTGTATATCAGGACTGAACTCCACCCATGTCATAGATTTTCTGGGACAGTTCGGATTCGATGCGGTCTGGATAGAAGCAGAACATGGTCCTGTAGATTTCGCGGATATACCGGATCTCACCCGCGCCTGTGACATCTGGAACATGACCTCAGTTGTGCGCGTCAATCAGAACAACGCGGGAATTATCTATCGTACCTTCGATGTGGGTGCGCAGGGAATCGTTATCCCGCACGTGAACACCGCAGAGGAGGCGCAGGCAGTTGTGGACGCTGCGAAGTTCGCGCCAATAGGGCATCGCGGCATGTTCGGCAGCAGGCAGGGGTATGGCGACCCCGACTATGTCCACAAGGCAAACGATGAGACACTTGTCGTCGTGCTGATTGAAGACATCGAGGCGGTCAACAACCTTGACGAGATACTGACAGTTGACAACATCGATGTATTCTTCGTCGCCCCTAGTGATTTAGCGCAGTCTATGGGGCATCTGGGCGGTATCGATCACCCCGATGTAACCGCAACCATCGACCGAGCGCTTGAGCAGATTGTAGCGTCCGGGCGCACAGCAGGCTCTCTGGTTACCGACGACAATGTCGAGCACTATATCGGCAAGGGTGTGCGCTTCATGATGACAGGCTGGCAGGCTTGGGTCGGCGCTGGGGCGGCAGCGTTTAGGGCGAAAGTGTCCGAAGCGAGCGGATAGGCAAGCAGGCATTAAGCACAGGCATAATGTGAGGAATATCGCCGCAATCATAGAGGCGCAGCTTGATGCCCTCTCGCTGCGCCAATTGCGTCTTATATCGGAAGTAGCTGAGTTGCACGGTGTCGAAGCCTACTTAGTCGGCGGTGCAGTTCGCGATGCGCTGATAGGCTCTCCCGTAGAAGACATCGATATTACCGTTATTGGCTTGACTTCAAAGTTCGTATGTGATGCAGCAACTGCGCTCAATGCTGAAATTACCGCCAGCTCCCAGTTCAGCACATTCGCCCTCGAAGCGTCCGGCAGGCGCATTGATCTGTCTATGGCGCGCCGCGAGCTCTATGAACGACCCGGCGCGCTTCCGACTGTCTTTCCCGCTGATAAGATAGAAGAAGACATTGCACGGCGGGACTTTACCGTCAACTCAATGGCAGTTTCTATTAACGCGAGTTCGTGGGGCGAACTGCTAGATGTTTTCGACGCTCATACAGACTTGGATATGAATGTTGTGCGCGTTCTGCACGAAAATAGTTTCAAGGACGACGCAACCCGAATACTCAGAGCAGTGCGCTATGCTGTCAAGATTGGCTTCACGCTGGAAGAACAGACAGAGCATCTTATAAGGCGAGATGCCACATACTTAGACACCATATCCGGCTCTCGGCTTCGCCACGAATTCGAGCGCATACTCCAAGAGGGCGGGGCAGCACGAACCCTTGATGCGCTGCGCCGCCTCGGGATACCCCAATTCATGCATCCCGCTCTCACAATCAGTCCGCAGGCAATAGACACCATCTGCCGCGCCGAGCATGCCGAACATGCGGACAAACTGTCGCTGTACCTGTGCATCCTGGTTCGCGACATGACACCGCATCAGATTTCATTTTTCACCGACCGTTTGGCGCTGCCTTCACGATTTGCTCAGGCAGTTGAAGATACGGGGACCCTCTGCAGCCGTATGGACGACTTTGAGCAGGAAATAAGCCGCAGTGAGACATACATGCGGCTCAGAAAATATGACGAATCTGCAATCCTTGCCTGTGCTATGTTCGAGCGCAGCAACCGGGCATCACAGCGCCTAATGCTGTTCCTGAACGAGCTGCGCCATATAAAGCCGGTACTTAACGGCAATGACCTGCTGGCGCTCGGCGTTTTGCAGGGACCGCAGGTTGGAGCGCTGCTGCAAGAACTGCTGGCTGCTCGGCTAGACGGAAAAGTGCAGACACGCGAGGATGAGATAGGCCTTGTTAGAGCGCGTCTGCAATCGGATGAATTAGCGGCTGGCAGTGCGAACCATTAATCTAGGAGATTAGCGAGGATATTAGCCGACAGATACCCCGCCCGCTGAAAGTCCCGGCTCGGTCATTCCACTTGGATCAAGTATCTCGTCCAGCTCATCTGAGGTCAGGCTTGTCTTCTCGATGGCGACTTCTTTAACAGTCTTGCCGGTTGCCTGTGCCTCTTTCGCGATCGCAGCCGACTCGTCGTATCCGATGTGCGGCACAAGCGTGGTAACGATAGCAAGCCCACGCTCCACCATGTCCGGTCCTTTGCTAGTCGCTTTCAGTCCCCTGACGCACTGTTCGTCCAGATTGCGCGCTGCCGCTGACAGCAGATCGATCGACTGCAGCAAATTGTACGCGCATACCGGCATCATCACATTTATCTCAAAGTTGCCTGACTGCCCGCCCACTGCGATAGCCGCATCGTTGCCAATGACATGCGCTGCAACCTGGCACACCGACTCCGGTATGACCGGATTTACCTTGCCAGGCATGATGGAGCTTCCCGGCTGCACCTCCGGCAGTTCTATCTCGCCTATGCCCCCACGCGGTCCGGAGCCCAGCCAGCGTATATCGTTACATATCTTCATCAGGCTCACTGCGACAGTTTTCAGCGAACCGCTTGCCTCTACCACATTGTCTAAGGCGCTCTGTGCTTGGAAGTGGTTAGTAGTCTCGTGCACTTCAACGCCTAGCATATCTGACAGCCGCTTGCAGACCCGCCCCGCAAATTCCGGATGCGTGTTAACGCCTGTGCCGACTGCCGTCCCGCCAAGCGCGACCTCAGCCAGTTCACGCTCGGCATGCCGCAGCCGTTCTATGCCCCGCTCAATCTGACCGGCGTAGCCCGTAAACTCCTGACCTAGGCGCACCGGTGTTGCATCCTGTAAGTGTGTCCGTCCGGTCTTGATAACGGGCATGAACTCTTCAGACTTCTGTTCCAAGCCTTCTTGCAGCTGTTCCATAGCCGGAATCAATTCATCGTGTATCGCTTTTAGAGCTGACACATGGATTGCTGTTGGTATCACATCGTTCGACGATTGCCCGATGTTCACGTGGTCATTTGGATGCACAGGAGAGCGTGAGCCGATGACGCCGCCCAGAAGCTCAATGGCGCGATTCGAGATGACCTCATTCGCGTTCATGTTTGTCGATGTTCCGCTCCCTGTCTGGAAGATGTCAACAACGAACTGGTCGTCTAGCTTGCCTTCTATGACCTCTTGTGTAGCGCGTGCAATACCGTCCGCCAGATTGCCGTCCAACAGCCCAAGTTCTGTGTTTACATGCGCTGCAGCCTGTTTAATCTGCCCCAGCGCGCGTATGAACGAACGCGGAAAACGCAAGTCGCTGATGGGAAAGTTCAGCACAGCCCGCATCGTGTTCGCCCCGTAATAGGCGTCCGCAGGCACTTGAAACTCGCCCATGGAATCGCGTTCACTTCTATATTTCTGCTCCTGTGTCATTGCAGCTCCTGATTAATAGGTACAACTTCTGTGAGTGGTTATAGTTATATTCGTTTAGTTCTGGTGATATGTCTGTCCTTCGATTTGACCTAGTGCGGGAATGTAGAGAGCATCTATGCTAATGTCTGCCTTACGAACCACATTACTTGATCCGCAACTTCCCGTTCGCACCCGTTTAGGCTGTGATCGGCGCGCGCTATTTCTCTGAACTGCAGTGGCTCTCGCACTCTGTCTAATGCTCGCTGCAGCTCAACCGACGATACGAGACGATCGTTCTGTCCAGCAACAAACAGCTTATGGCGTTTGTCCTTCACAATGCGCGATCCTTCAATCGAAGACAGCGGCGGCGCAATCAGCATAAGACCACGTGCGGTCTTAAAATGTCGCAATCCGCGCAGTATTACTCCCGCACCGAACGAGTACCCGCCCAACGCTATTCGCTTGCTGTCGATGCCGGGCCAGCGCCGCACCATGTTCAGCGCAGCCTTAATGTCCTTGTGCTCGGTTTTCCCGTTCCGGAACTCGCCTTCGCTGCCCTCAACGCCGCGAAAGTTAAATCGCAAACTCGCAAATCCGGCGTCATTCGCCGCGCGGCACACACTGATGATTACAGAATTGTCCATGTTGCCACCCAGCATCGGATGCGAATGGCACATAACGACCGCAGGGTAAGGCTGGGGCAACTCCTCCGGAAGTGTCAACACTCCCTCCAGCGTAACCCGATTACTCTTAAACGCGATAGCCGTCTGCCGCATTATCCACCTAGTCTTGTTTGCACAGCCATTGGTCGAAGAAGTCAGTCGTCAGCGTCGTAACTTCGGATACATGGCCTCCGAAGAAATGGTCGGCTCCTGTAATCACTTCGACGGACTTAGGATTTGTGAACCGCCTAGCCATGAACTTAAATTGCTGCGCCGGAAAGTCATGGTCGTACTCCCCTAAAATCAGCAGCTTTGGCAGCAGCAGCTCCTTCGCGCTCATCTCGTTAAACACGCGTGAAGGGCAGGCGACACTGGCAACTGCTTGTGGAAGACGGCTTCGTAAAGTTGCAGCCAGCGCAACCGCTGCGCCGAACGAATAGCCCGCGATGCCCATTCGGCTGGCATCGACATTTTCGCTCAAAGACAAGAAGGTCATCGCCTCAACTGCGTCTTGAATCTCGCCGTATCCTCCATCGAACACCCCCTCACTCATATCCACACCGCGAAAGTTGAAACGCAGCGCGGCAATACCCGTGCTGCAAAGGCTCTGCGCCAAAGATGCTACTATCACATTGTACATATCGCCGCCATACTGCGGATGTGGATGACATATCACCACACCGGGAAAGCGCCCGTATTCGGATGGCAAGTGAAGACTGCCCTCTAGTTCTAAATCTCCACTTGCGAATGTAATATCGCGCTGTATCACAGCCATGCTCCTGCGCTTTAAGTTATAAGGGTTTGTGTATGCAAAGAGACAGAGTAAAGTTTAGGCGACCGCTATGGCTTTTGACAAGCGCGATTGCTAGAATGGTAGCGGTTCGGTAAGTTGAAAGGGGGACGGATGAGGCGTGCCGCGATATATTCATCATTATTCCGCATCCCGAACTCATCCAGGAGAACTCATCGAGAAGCGTTTGTATATACTTGCCCCACAAACGATAGAATAAAATGTGGCTGACTGTCTGATTTATTTATTGATATATGGACATACGGATTTACTGATTCAGGAGGACACCAAGTGAGAGAAGTTGACCTTCGTAGCGATACTGTAACGCACCCCTCGCCGGAAATGCGCTGTGCAATGTCGGAAGCGGAGCTGGGAGACGACGTATTCGGCGACGATCCTACCCTGAACCGTCTGGAGGCAATGGCAGCAGAGCGTCTGGGCAAGGAGGCGGCCGTGTTCGTTGCCAGCGGCACTATGGGCAATCTAGCCTCCATATTAGCCCACGCAGGGCGCGGTGATGAAATCATCATCGGCGACAAGGCGCATATATTTCGCAACGAAGCGGGCGGCGCTTCCGCGCTTGGCGGCATTGCGTACAATCCTCTTCCTAATGACCATCGTGGCATGTTCGATTTAGACCAGCTCGAATCTGCCATTAAGCCGCCTAATGTCCACTTTACCCGCACCGCGATGATAGCCTTGGAGAACACGCACAACGCCTGTGGCGGTTCACCTTTGACCGCAGATGATACGAAGTCCGTCGCAGACATCGCGCATCGGCACGGTATCCCACTGCATATAGATGGCGCTCGCATCTTCAATGCATCCGTCGCTCTTGAAACACCCGTTACAGAGCTTGTGAAGGACGCTGACAGCGTTAGCTTCTGCCTGTCCAAGGGTTTGAGCTGTCCTATCGGATCCGTCGTCTGCGGCAGCGCAGAATTCATCGAAGAAGTGCGCAGATGGCGTAAGATGCTCGGCGGCGGCATGCGGCAGGTAGGCGTTATTGCTGCGGCAGGCATCGTTGCGCTTGACAACATGGTAGATCGACTTAACGATGACCACGCCACCGCTCGAAGATTGGCGCAAGGCTTGGCTCAGATTCCTGGCATTGACATCAATCCGGACGGATTGCCCACTAACCTCGTGTTCTTCAGCATAACGGACGGAGACCCGGCTCTCATAATGAAAGAGATAAACGAACGCGGCGTCAAGGGCGGTATGCCAACACGAAACTGGCGCTTTGTTACTCACTATGGCATCACATCAGACGACATAGATTATACTTTGGAAGTAATGGACAGCGTAATGCGAGAGTATGCCGTGAATTAAGGTCCTGCTATGAGTAAACACACACCTGCGCTGCAAGAAGATTCCGTAATCAGTAGTGAGCAGAACGCACAACTCTGGCAGTTCGCTAAAGCAAGGGGAATAACCAGACGCCGTTTCCTACATCTGATGCTTATTGGTGGCGCTGCTGCTGTGTTCGCGGCTTGTACGGATTTGAATGTAACCGAAGACACGCCGCAGCCGGTTTCACCGGTTTCAGTTTCCGGCGTCAGCACACCCAGCCCATGGTTCAAGGATACAGAACCATTCATACGTCACGGCGATAAGGGACTGGAAGCACGGCTGGAGAATATGGAAGGTGTGATTACGCCCAACAAGTTTTTCTTTGTCCGCAATAACTCGGTCAGCATCGATATAGACGCATCCGAATGGCAGCTTTCCATCGATGGAGACGCTGTTGCTAATCCCATAGAGTTGTCATATAACGACATACGTAATTTGCCCAGCCGCACACTCGTTGCGTACTTAGAGTGCGGTGGCAACCATCGCGCCATGTTCGATATAGTGAAAGGGGAAAAGGCCGACGGAACGCAGTGGAAGACCGGCGGCATCAGCAATGGTGAATGGATTGGGGTCTCCTTGCGCGATGTACTGACACTGGCGGGAGTATCGGATAGCGCGGCAAGCGTGCTTCTGATTGGGCTGGATACGGAATCTCCTGAGGAAGGCTTTCGGAGAGTTATATCTGTTGAAAAAGCTATGCATCCTGATACCATTCTCGCCTATGCTCTGAACGGCGAGGCGCTTCCGAAAGACCACGGCTTTCCTCTGCGGGCGTTGGTACCCGGCTGGGTCGGAAGCTCAAGCATTAAGTGGCTGGGGCGCATACAAGTCTCCTCTGAGCAACTATGGACGCGCAATAATACCACATCGTATGTGCTTATAGGTGATGACTATCCGCCCGAGGGTGAGGCACTTGGCAAGGTGGCAACCACTCAATCGATAAAGAGCGCTCTTGCCCTGCCAATGCCTGCTGAGCTGCCTTCAGGTACGCAGCGCATTCACGGATATGCTCATTCCGCAGATGCGCCGATTACAAGAGTAGAATGGAGATCCGACTCCGGGAATACATGGAACGAATCCACATTGCAGCAGCAACCGCGGTACTCTTGGACGCGCTTCGAGTTCATTTGGGAAGCTCAGCCGGGCGAGCATACCATCATGACACGCGCTACCGATGCGGCAGGGAACACGCAGCCGGACGACATTCCATTCAACAAGAAGGGTTATCTTTTCAATCAGCCCGTTCCCCACTCTGTACGCGTAGTCTGAGCAGACCCTTGCATTGATGCTGATGCACACCTAACCCCACATAATCTGTCTCTCTTTTCCCGTATTATGCTGCTAATCCTGCGTAACCCTCGCTTCCGATTGCTATGGACAAGCGCGGTCGTCAACGAAATGGGCATAATGTTCCATTTCACCGCGCACGGCTGGCTTGCGCTGACAGTTACGGATTCCCCATTTTGGGTCGGCGCAGCGTTTGGAGCCAGCGGTCTGAGCATAATGCTGTTCAGCACAATTTCAGGCGTCTTGGCAGACAGACTGAACCGCAAGTATCTGATTATCGCCACTCAAGTTAGCCAGGCGGGCGTTGTTGCCGCTTTGGCAGCCCTCATATTCACCGAACAGATACACTTGTGGCACATATTAGTCAGCTCTTTCATAGACGGCGCCATGGTGTCCATCAGGGTGCCTTCCCGAATGGCGCTGATAATGGATATCGCCGGACGACGCAACATCCAGAATGCGACCGCTGCAAACTTCGCCGCCATGACCGGTACAGGGATCGTTATTCCGCCGCTGGCAGGACAACTGATCGAGACCCATGGCATTGGCTGGGCGTATGTATGCATGTTGAGCCTGTACCTGCTGTCATCGTTAACATTGACATTTCTCAAGGGTGTCAGAAGTGCAGTGCGGAAAATGTCAACGTCTCCCTTCCAAGACTTCAGGGACGGCGTGAAATATGTTTTCGCCACCCCTGCTGTAAGGCTGCTAATTATTCTGATGGTTACATCGGAATTGTTCGGCTGGGCGCACGAAGCGATGATACCTGTAATGGCGGGCAAGGTTCTGAACGCCGGCCCCGCCGGCTTAGGCTATCTCATATCCGCTGGAAGCGCGGGCGCACTCCTGTCGTCGCTTATTCTGTCAGCCGTAGGTGATATACCAAGAAAAGGGATTGTACTCATTGGCGGATATATCGGCTTCGGAATCTTTCTAATCCTGTTCGCCATGTCCCCATCGCTGATTCTATCGCTAGTGCTTATAGCCGCAGCCTACGCAAGCGCAGCAACGTACGAAACGATACTGAGTACCCTCTTGCAAACCAGCGTTCCCAACGAAATGCGAGGGCGCGTACTAAGTTTCCAAACCCTCACCTGGGGCTTGACAGGCGTTTCAGGCTTCCACACTGGAGCAATCGCCGCGCGGCTGGGTGCGCCGCTCGCAATTGGCATCGGCGGGGGCATTCTCCTACTCAACGGGTTGCGGCTGACTAAGACCTTTATGAGCAGATACCGCGGCGACGAGCCTGGCGCAGTGCAGCAGGGTGCCCAGTCGGACGAGGATATAGAGGATATAACAGTCGGTAGGAACAATACTTAATCTCTGCGTTCTGTATCCATGCTCTACTTATTCCTGTCAGCTGCCGTTTGTGCAGAGCCCCACCAGAGTTCCAGGCGCTCCCGCACTGTGCGCTCGTATCCTTGGCTGCCAGGCCTGTAATAACGCCTTTCCTTTAGACTGTCCGGCAGGTTTTGCATCCGAACAAAGTTGTCTTTGTAGTCGTGTGCGTACTTGTACCCTTCTCCATACCCCATATCTCGCATTAGTCCGGTAACCGCATTACGTAGATGCAGCGGAACCGGCTCGTTGCGTGTTCTACGCACATCCTCGGTTGCCCTGCTTAACGCCATATATGAAGCGTTGCTTTTTGGTGCGGTCGCCAGATAGACGGTCGCCTCAGCAAGCGGAATTCGCCCCTCCGGCAGTCCTATGAAATGAACCGCCTGCTGTGCCGCAACTGCCAGAGTTAACGCTTGTGGCGCAGCCATTCCTATGTCTTCCGCCGCAAGAATAACAAGCCGCCGCGCGATAAAAAGCGGGTCTTCGCCCGCCTCCAGCATTCGAGCGAGCCAGTATATCGCCGCGTCCGGGTCGGATGCGCGCACCGACTTGATGAATGCCGATATGGTGTCGTAGTGCAGATCACCGCCTTTGTCATGGCGAAGCGAGCGCATCTGCATCGCATCTTCCACCATCGCTACGGTTATGTCCCGCTTCCCTTCTGCATTCGGAGCAGTGGCGGATACCGCAAGTTCCAGCGCATTTAACGCCGTGCGCGCATCCCCATTAGCAAGATTCACCAGTGCACGCATCGCATCATCTTCCAGAATAGGCATCAGAGCGCCAAGTCCTCTGTCTCTGTCTAATGCGGCAGCCTCCACAATAAGACGAACCTGTTCATCACCTAGGGACTTCAGAGCGAAGACTCTGGCGCGGGAGAGCAGGGGCGATACTACTTCGAAAGAAGGATTCTCCGTAGTTGCGCCGATGAGCACGAGCGTGCCGTCTTCTACATACGGCAGGATCACGTCCTGCTGCGCCTTGTTAAATCTGTGAATCTCATCTACAAACAGGATTGTGGACTCTCCGGTCATTCCCAGTCGTTCGCGCGCTTCCCCGGCGATGCGCCGAAGGTCGGCCACACCGGATGCAACCCCGCTTACCTGCTCGAAGTGGCTGTTGGTTACATTCGCGATCAGACTCGCAAGCGTTGTCTTGCCTGTACCCGGAGGTCCCCACAGAATAATCGAAGGCAGTCTATCTGCCTCAATGCTGTTACGCAGCGCCGTTCCGTGCCCGATGATGTGCTGCTGTCCCACGTACTCCTCGAAAGTGCGTGGGCGCATCCTTGCGGCGAGCGGCGCTCTATTACTAAGTTCTTTTTGAGAGCGATGCTCAAATAGTGTCATCAGGGCGTCATCCTTAACTTTCAAGCGCGTATTTCAACGCCTTCAGCAGAAGCTCATCTTCACTAGGCAGCACCGTCCGTCCGTCCAGCAGCACCTTCTCGTCCTCGATTCTCCCAATAACGGCAACTTCGCCCGTCCGTAGGCGCCGCGCGACTTCTTGAGCGCCTCCTCGTAGACTATTGCAATTTATTGCCATAGCCCAAGTGGGCAGCGTCTCGCCCGGCAGACTTCCGCCGCCAATTGTCGATTGCGACTTGGTCGGAAATGCCTGTTCGCCAATCTCGCGCACCCAGCTCTCGACCCGCGATTTCACATCATTTGGCTTCATCGAAATCATTCGCCATATCGGGATCTTGTCCACAGCCTCACTGCGGATATAGTGTTCTAGCGTAGCCGCGAGAGCCGCCATGCTCAGCTTATCGATGCGCATCGCTCTTGCTAGGGGATGCCGAGCAACTAAATCAATGAGAGCCTTCTTGCCAGCTATAATACCTGCCTGCGGTCCTCCCATAAGCTTGTCGCCGGAAAAGAGCGACAAGCCCACGCCTGCGCTAACGCTCTCCTGCGGCATAGGCTCATGTGCCAGTCCGAACTGCGCTGTATCCAGCAAACAACCGCTTCCTAGGTCGTGCAGCACAGGTATGTTGTGCTGCTCCCCAATTTGCGCCAACTCTCTTATCTCCGGCGCGTGAGTGAACCCTATTACGCGAAAATTGCTCGCATGAACTGCAAGCAGCGCGCCTGTGTTTTCATTTATAGCCGCTTCATAGTCGCGTGCGTATGTGCGATTAGTTGTCCCAACCTCCACGAGTTTTGCGCCGCTCTGACGCAGCACATCGGGAATACGAAAGCCGCCTCCAATCTCAACCGCTTCGCCGCGAGACACGACGACCTCTTTGCCGTTTGCGATAGCCGCAAGTCCCAGCATTACAGCCGAAGCGTTGTTATTCACGACGAGCGCAGCATCTGCGCCTGTCGCCCGCGCGATAAGACCCGAGATGTGAGCCTGCCGAGAGCCGCGTTGTCCCGTATCCAGATCCAACTCCAGATCACTGTATCCCTGTGCCGTGCGCCGCATCGCTTCAATCGCATCATCGCTCAGCGGCGCGCGCCCGAGATTCGTGTGCAGCACCACGCCGGTAGCGTTTATCACATGCCGCGGCCAATCTTGATTAAGCGCGTCAACCCGCTCTCTTATCGTGATGATAATTTCATCTTGATTAGGCGCATCGCCGCCGGAACCTATTGCTGATCGCGCTTCGTCCAGCGCCTGCCTCACAATGTCTGTGACAACCTGACGAGATTGGCTTTTTATCAGATTCAGCACCCGTTCGTCTGACAGTAGCCGTTCCACACTGGGCAGTTGTCGGTATGCTGATGTCATAGATAACCTCATTAGGCATAGGGTATTTTGACTTGTACGCCGGTTGTTAAATCATCATTGCCCAGCCATCGCACTCAACGATATAACCCTTGCAAAACGCATTGACGCAGCAAAGTGAGAACATTCAGCGTAGTACACCCTGATTATAGAGGATGCTGTGGTAGTAATCTTTACTCTATTAGCACATTACTTGGCATATTTGTGCACATCTCGAATTGTTATTTCTTAATCAAATACAATTCTTATCGAACGGAGATTATCTTCTGTGTCCCAAGATGGCGGGTAAATCACGCAGGATTTATATGTTATATTCACGGGTGAGTTTATGTGATTTTGCAGCCTTCCAGCATCTATTTGATGCTGCCTATGCCTGTGTAACAATAATAAATAACCCTTAAAAACCCCAATATTTAATCCCAACATTCGCGTAATGTCCGCACTTCAGGTAGTTTTCGCTGCAAGAGCCTAATGAATACTCGTATCAAAGGCGTTAATACTGCTTCATTTCATCCGGCGTTAATTATTCCCGTAGTCCCTTCTGTGGAATTATGAATAAGAATTCGGTCAACCCGCCCCGGAATTGAAACGCGCTTTCCTGTTCTTGTTGACCCTTTCCCAGACGCTTGTTAAAATGTTCTGAATGTGAAGTATTTCTCTATCTCTATGGAGACCATGTTTGTTATCGGATTAACTGGAGGCATCGGAACAGGCAAAACTCATGTAGCACGCCTGCTCCAAGACTTGGGCATTGCCGTCGTAAACGCCGACATACTCGGACACGAAGTATATGCCCCGCGCACTGAAGGCTGGCATGCAGTCGTTGATGCTTTCGGAGAACAAATAGTAGCTGACAACGGTGAAATAGACCGTAGGGCGCTCGGCGGCATTGTTTTTAGCGACGAGAATGCTCTCAAGCGGCTAAATGACATCATGCATCCTCGCATATACGCCCTCGCAGAGCAGCGGCTTAATACTCTATCTGATCAGGGTGAGTCGTCAGCAGTGCTTGAGGCTGCACTTCTGATAGAGGCGAAATGGACGCCGCTGGTCGATGAAGTCTGGGTCACGGTATCGCCGGAGGCAGATGTCATCGCTCGTTTGCAGGAGCGCAACAATTTAGATGAAGAATCTGCCCGCTCTCGCATCAATTCCCAGATGCCCCAGTCGGAGCGCGTTAAGCACGCCGATGTGATAATTGACAATGACAGCAGTTTGGAAGATCTATCGACAAAGGTTCAGAACTTGTGGAACAGCAGGGTGGTTACCCGCTAAGGAGTGCAAACTTACACGATGACGCAATCAACGACCACGCTCTACCGAAGCTATATAATTGAGGAATATCACCTCACTGAAGAACCCTACTATGTCCCGGTCGGCGATGAAGTAGAGCTGTTTGAGGCAGCATACCAACAGCGCATTCCTCTCATATTCAAGGGTCCCACAGGCTGCGGAAAAACCCGTTTCGTCGAATACATGTCATACAGGCTCGGTCAGCCGCTTACTAGGGTAAAACAGACTGACAGCAGTAATGGCGATCATTCCGACGGCGACAATATCCCTCTTGTAACTATTGCCTGCCACGAAGACCTAACTGCGAGCGACCTTGTCGGCAGATACTTGCTCGAAGGCGACTCTACCGTTTGGATTGACGGTCCCCTCACTCGCGCAGTCAAAGTCGGCGGAATCTGCTACCTCGACGAGATTGTCGAGGCGCGTAAAGATACCACCGTTCTGATACACCCCCTAACAGACCACAGGCGCATCCTTCCGGTCGAAAAGCGCGGCGAATTGCTTGAAGCCGCCGACGGGTTCCTGCTCATTCTGTCCTATAACCCCGGTTATCAAAGCGCGCTCAAAGATCTAAAACACAGCACACGCCAGCGTTTCGTCTCTATCGAGTTTGATTATCCCCCGCGTGACATTGAGGCAGAAATCATACAGCACGAATCCGGCGCCAGCGCCGACGATTCCCTTCAGCTTGCCAAACTCGGCGAGAAGGTTCGTAATCTGCGCGAGCATGGACTTGGCGAGGGCGCAAGTACGCGCCTTCTCATATATGCCGGCAAACTCATGGCACAAGGCATCGCCCCGCGCCGCGCATGTCAAGTCGCAGTTAACTGGGCAGTAACCGATGACGCCGCCGTGCAAAAAAGCATAGAAGAGATAATAGCCTCCATCTTTGAATAAAAAGAGAGGTTGCACTCCCATGGCGAAGATTCAAAAAATTACGACTCACTTCTGGCTGTATGGGCGAGCAGAGGAAGCCGCCAACTTCTACACCTCGGTATTCAAGAACTCCAAGATAGTGAACGCGTTCAACCTGCCGGAAGACCCGGCGGGCGGTTCTGCCATAGTAGAGTTTGAGCTGGAGGGGCAGCGATTTATAGCCTTTGACGGCATTCCCGAAATACCGTTCACCGAGGCAATTTCGTTCGTTGTCAACTGCGAAAGTCAATCTGAGGTGGATTACTTCTGGGATAGGCTGACGGAAGAGGGCGAAGAGGTCATGTGTGGCTGGCTTAAAGACAAGTTCGGCGTGTCGTGGCAGATTGTCCCCGTAGCGCTGTTTCCACTTCTGCAAGACCCGAACAAGGCGGGAAAAGTCATCAAGTCGATGCTAACGATGAAAAAACTGGACATTCGGCAGTTGCAGGACGCCTACGACAGCGCCTGATAACCGTGTTAATTCCGTATATGCCCGGCGCATAGCCACGAAAGCGTACATGCCTACATGGGCTACCCATTCATAGACTGCGTCAAGCGCATCATCGCTAATACCCCTCACAATTCAATCAATGACCCCTCGCTCACACCTGCAGGCGTCATGGTGCTCATCTACCCAAAGGACGATGACTACTTCATACTGCTTCAAAAACGTTCAAGCAGAGTGGACAGTCATAAAGGCGAGATTTCGTTTCCCGGAGGAAAAAGGGATCCGGAAGACGTAACCATCCTAGATACCGCTCTGCGTGAAACCCATGAAGAGATGGGTATAAACCCTCAGGACATTAAAGTGTTCGGCGCGCTGGACGAAACCGCGACCACCACCGGATTCTGCACCAGTCCTTATGCTGGAACTATCCCGTATCCATACGAATTCAACCTATGCGAGGATGAGGTTGCGGAAATCCTTGAAGTGCCTGTATCCTCACTGATGGACAGCGCCAATCGCCGCGACGAGATTCGTGTTGTGAACGATGACCTCGAATACGCGCCTGTATTCGCGTACAATGGGCACATTATCTTTGGGGCGACGGCGCGCATACTACAACGATTTATTCAGCTGCTCGAAACCCCCTCTGTAGGAGGAAAGCCTTGAACAACCGGTCGGCATTACTAGATGACATCAGAACCGAACTCGGAAAGTACCCCGCTTCCGTGACCGACGAATTCGACAAGGCGCGGGGGCAAATGCCTCCAAACCTCACCGATGCACAAATGCGCGAGTGGGCTAACTCAGGCCTACAAATCGCTCAGGAAACCGTGCGCTCGTGGGAAGCCGCAGCAGAGTTCTACAAAGTTAGCGCCAAAGTGCTGGGCTACATGCCGCTTAACTACTTCTTCAAGTGGACGGACTGCGGAAAATCCCTCTGCTCTGAATCCCCCACGCTTGCAGCGGCATACTTCGAAGCAAGCCCCGGCACTATGAGCAAGCTCCGCTCGCGCCATATCGAGAGCTGGGCGAATTTGGGACGCACCCTTTACAAGGGCACATGGAAGTCTAGCACGCTTGCCTGCAAGTTCTTCCAATCCAGCCCCGCGCTCCTTGAAGACATCAGCTTCCCTGAAATGGAACGCTTCGCCAAGTTTCTGGACGCTCTTTCTCACCGTTCTTACGACTTATCATCCGACTGCCTCACCCTAGGACAGCAGCTCTTCCCGATGATTGGTGAGGATAGGGCAGAGTTCATAAACATGGCATCGTCCTTAGTCGACTCGGGCTGGCGTGAAATTAAGGCGTTCTTCGAGTCTGGCACCCGCGCCCTGCCTCGAATTGAAGGCACGCAGCGCATGCGTTTCCTGAAGCTCTCCGAACGACTCGTCCATAGCGGCGGCATGAACATACCCAGTATTATGCTGGAAACATCCAACGCTCTGGCTCAAATCGATACGCACGACCATGAGCAGATACTCTCAATGGCAGAAGCCCTGCTGCCTCACTCACCTGCCGCAGTTCCGGAGTTCATAAAGGCATGCCCGCAGGCGCTCGACAAGCTCACAATGAGCCAACTCGAAAAGTGGTACGCGGAGGGCGTCAACATCCTCCGGCAGAATAGCGATGGCGGTCTGGCATACTTCAAGATAGAATCCGCGCGCTCAGAAGAAATGATCGAAACCCTGTCTTCCGGAGTCGAGTTCGCGCGCATCAAAGATGTGATGGAGATGTACTGTCGAGGCTTGGCAGGCGCTGACATCAAACTTGCGGAAAGCGGCGATCTTGCCGATAAGAACATCGGTTGGGTCTCCAACGAATCACCGTCCACTGAAGGCTCGACGGTTTTCGTCCCCGCTCTAGTTGACAAATACATAACTAAATTGCAGAACTTCAACTGGTTCAAGGTCGTCTCGACCCATCAGGTTGCTCACCTTGAGTTCGGCAGCTTCTGGTTTGAATTCGACAGACCTTCCGCTATGTTCAATGATCTGCGACCCGAACTCAACCGCCAAAAAGTCATGGCGGCACAGACTGTGGATATGCCCGAAATAGACGCTGAAGCAATCGAACAGGCATGGCTCACGGATGCTCAGCGCTTCTTCGATCTCTTTGATGATCGCAAACTCGCTCTCGACATCTACACAGTCGTCGAAGATGCGCGCCTTGATGCCCGCGTGAAGTACGAGTATCGCGGCATCAAATCTCCATACACCGAAATTCAGCAGGACTCGCTTGAGGGCCGCCCGAGCATAACGGAACTGCCTATGCGCCAAGCGATGGTTGAGTTCCTTGTCAGACTCAGTCTTCAGCAGTATGAAGGCTTGCCCGCGCCCGAGCAATACAAAGAGCAGGCACGTCAAATCGGCCGCATCATCAGACAGGTGCTGAATCCGGAAGCGGCAGTCGAAGATACTGCCGAAGCTACACTACGCATCTACGCCATCGTATCCCAGATTCCCAATGAGGAGGCTCCTCCGGAAGAATGGGAAGACTTGGATATGAGCGAGGATATGGAGGAAGAATACGTCGATCCTGACGAGATGGAATCGCTCCTTCAGCAGATAGCGCAAGGCATGGAAATGCAGGTTCGCCCGGACGGTGAACAAGACTATGAGTCCACGGAAGAGGTGGACTTCCGCGGAGATTTCAAGCCCGAACTTGTTCAGCTCCTTGAACAGCTTCGCATGCAGCAGGATGAAGGCGGTCAGGCGAACGGTGAACCCATCACACAAGAGCAGCTCGAGGAGCTCCTCCAAAACAGCGCTGAGCTTGAGCTTGAAGCCGTGCAGGGCGAAATTCAGCAGTCCAGCAACACGATGGCTAACAACCTTATGAAAGAAGCAGGCGTCGATGCGCCGCAGTCCCCCGAGTTCGGACAGGGTCCCCTTGTGCATGTGGACGAGGGCGGCGGTGAACTTGAAGCCAACGAACCGCAAACATTCGTTTATGACGAATGGGACTTCCGCGCAGATGACTATAAGCCGCGCTGGTGCATCGTTCGACAAAAGACGATGCAGGAAGGCGACCCCTCATACTACGGCAATACGCTTGGCAACTACGGCACACTCGTAACACAAATTCGCCGTCAGTTCGAGATGATGGTGCCTGAGATGTTCCGTAAAGTGCGCAAGCTCGAAGATGGTGAAGAGATAGACATAGACGACATCATTGAAGCCTTCGTGGATATGAAGACAGGCGCAAGCCCCAGCGACAAGTTCTACTGGCGGCGCAACAAAGTGCAGCGCGATGTCGCCGTAGCATTCCTGCTTGATACCAGCGCCTCCACCGCAGAAGCGATTGACGACACCAGAAAGAACACAGACGATTGGGACGCTCCCGATGATCCGGTAGAATACATGGTTTGGCTCCGAACCCGCCGGGGTGAGTCTATGCGCCGCTCATACAAGCGCATTATCGACGTGGAAAAAGAGGCGGTAGTCTTGCTCATCAATGCGCTCGAAGCAATAGGCGACCTCTATGGCATATACGGCTTCTCCGGATATGGCAGGGAGAATGTTGAGTTCTACACTATCAAAGACCTCGACGAAAACTTCTCCGACAGAGTCAAGAGACGCATTGATCGCATCGCTCCGCTCCATGCCACGCGCATGGGACCGGCTATACGGCACACCACATACAAGCTCGACAAACAGGATGCCCGCACTAAGCTGATGTTCCTAATCAGCGACGGCAGACCTCAGGACAGAGGGTACAGCCGCGAGGGTGTAGAGAAAGAATACGCCGTACACGATACCAAGATGGCGCTCGACGAAGCCAAAAACAAAGGCATTAACGCATTCGCTCTCACGGTGGACAAGAATGGCCACGACTACCTGAAGACGATGTGCTCCGACATGGGCTACGAAGTACTGGACGACATCTACGAACTGCCGTCACGCCTCTTATACCTCTACAAAAAACTCACGATGTAGCGCTAGTGCCTTAACGAACCTTTCTCTCTCTTGTTATGAGAGGGTAGGGGAGAAGAACACATACGAAAACTACGAAAACAGGGCTGCCAATTGGCAGCCCTGTGGTATTACGGGGCATTTACAGAAAATAAGACATAAGAATGAGATTGGGACTTCCCGGTTACGCATCAGGTTTGCGATCCCCGGGGTACTTTCCCTGGATGTAGCTCTCAAACAGCAGCAGAGAGTGCGTTATGCCACGCCCGACAACCCTGTCTCGACCGCTGCGCTGCAGCGCGCTCATAGAAAAGCCTGAACTCCGCCAGGAAAGCGGCACCGGCATCGGTGCTCCATGCAAGTCCTCATTGCTGCGCAGTGCAAAGCCTGCATACCAACCGCCCCAGTCGTAACCGGTCATACCCAGACCTACATCAGCATCGAACTGCGCGCGCGCATGTTCAGCCATTCGCGCGGCGATTTCTAGGTTCTCATCTCCCGTCCTGCTTCCGAGCGCTTCTGATGCGGTCAGCGCGACTGCTCTCTGTTCCCTCAGTGTATCGTATGAGGAAATGATGCTTCCTCGCAGCACATCCGCGCCACCTTCCACACTCAGCAGCCTGCTTGTCAGTATGCCGGATGTAAATCCGTCAGCAACTGCAAGTGTGAGGCCGTTCTCCTGCAGCCGCGCGATCGCTTTCGACTCCGGCGTATCATCGTCCACGCCCCAAATAACACTGCCGTCCTCGTCTCCGATGATACTGCGTATCTCCGATTCCATCGGCTCAATCAGCGCGTTCGCGGCACACTCCGTTTCCGCAGTCGCAATCATCCTCAGGTGAATCCCGTCCTGCTTTGAATATATGCCCAGCACAGGATTTTCGCTCTTGAACAGCGGGGTTAGCATCCCGTCCAGCCCGCCTTCGCTTATGCCGAAGGTTTTCAGATTGCGTGTAACGATCGACACGCCCGCGTTCAGCGCCCGGAGACGTGGCGCAACTTCGGCGTCCCACATCACTTGAATCTCACGTGGAGGTCCGGGCATCGCCACAATTATCCTGCCGTCACGCTCCACCCACCATCCGGGTGCAGTGCCCATCGAGTTGTGTATCACCTCAGCCGAGGGAATGAGCGTTGCCTGCTTCACATTGGTCTCAGGCATCGGAAAGCCGCGATTGGCGAACAAGCCCTTCAGATGTTCGAGTAAGTCGTCCTGCACCACCATCTCTTCGCCGCACACTCTCGCAATCGTTTCCCGTGTCAGGTCGTCGGATGTCGGACCCAATCCGCCTGATGTCAATGTTACGTCCGACCGTCCGAAAGCTCGTTCAATTGCCTCAATAAGCCGCTCAGGATCATCCCCAACTTTCGTAACCCATCGTACTTCAAAACCCAGCTTTGCCAGCTCCGATGCAAGATAAGACGAGTTAGTGTCAACCAACTCGCCCATAAGAAGCTCAGTGCCTATCGACAGAATCTCAGCCTGCATAAGTTGTAAACTCCGTTCATCCTCATCTGCCGAAGACTAAACTCACTTCAACCGGTAGAATCCATTTCAGACAAGCCCGCATCTTGATTTTCCGCATCAGGATTAGTTGTCGCCGCTGCCACTGTCTTCTCCGTACGGAGGGTTCTTGGCAAGTTCTACGAATGTATCCACCCAATCGGCAGGGAGATTGATAACGGGCTGGCGTATGAAATTCGATTCAGATTTGGCATAGTACGCGCTGCCGTCTTCGGTCTTGTTTCCAAGTATCAGCAGAACTCCGTCTGTGAACCTTGTGCCTCGTTCCGTCTCACCTGAGAACCTAATTTCTATTGCGTTAGATTCGTCTCCGATGCCCCAAGGCGTGTAATCCTGATCATCCACCGCAGGCACTGCCACTGTGATTTGCTCAGGTCCTGGCACCAGTGGGATAAGCGGCTCCCATATCTCGGCGTCCATTGGGCGCTCTTCTTCGTCACTCTTGTAATCTATGACGGACCACTCATTTGTCCTGTAGTCCTGGATGAACGAAACCAGATGTGTCTCCTCTGTCGCAGGATTGCCGAAATACACATTCAGTTCAACAATCTCATTCGGGTCGCGTCTGACATACCACTTCGGAATTGGCGGTTCATTGGCAAGCCTGCTTATCACATCTCCCCAGCTCGACGCGATTAGGAACAGATCCGGAAACCCCACGACCTGTCCGTAGTGGTGCCTGCCGTCGGTAGTAAGGTCTCCCAGCCTGAACTGAACGTTTCTGTTAGCCGTAAGCCCCACATCCACTATAGTATTCGGATCGTCTAATCCATATTGAGCCGGATCGTCGATTGTGGCCTGCACCGCCGTCAGATCGCGCCTCGTACCAGGCCCGCTAAGAAGCAAAGTTACTCCACCCCAGCGATTGAAGTTCGGCGGTATGCCTTCGGGGTCAGTAAATGCCCATGTGCTTGAGTCGGTCTTATAGAAGCTCACGCTCTTGTCTTCGAGGTAATGAACCTTTATCGTCTCAATGTCATCCTCGGCTACCTGATAAAACCAAGGCGACTTGGCGGCTTTCTTCTCCACGAGAACAAATCGCCCAGGGCTGTTCTGCACGATGTGATAATTGTCCAGGCTGCCCTCTTCAAATCTCGTGGCAGCTATCTCGAACACATTGCTCCAAGCGATAATCCCTACGATTAACGCCGTTATGACTATTGCTCCCGTTGCCTTCAGATTCATCCGCAGTTTCTCCCAAATTAGCGGTCAGCCGAAAATAGCGCGGTTTCACCGACCGTCGTACGCGAGACATACTTATTCCCATCTCGAGCGATGACAGATGGTAACTGACTTTCCTTAACGCCTTCGCCACCATACGACTGCCCCGATAATCAGCATAATCACCGGAGGCACGAACCAACTTGACCACTTGATGAAGTCGCGCTCCCGCGTGGTTACCACAAGTTCGCGGTAAGGGAACAACTTAGCGCGTATGGAAATCAACTCGTAGTCGTCCGCAAGCCAGTTGACGGAATTAAGGAAGAAATCAGCATTGTCGCTTGAAGCAAAAAACTTGTTCTTAGCGAAATCGGAGTCTCCGAATACTACGAACTTCGTTAACGGATGTCTCAGCGACTCATCGATAGTTCCGGTAGCCTCAACTACCACTGCGACAGGAAATGGCCCAAGCCGTTCCTCGCCCGCATCGAAATTAACCTCTTCCGGGTTCGACTCAAGCCAGCTCGCGGGTGTGGTCATCGCTATCGGCAGCACTCGCACAAAAGGCGGTGTCTCCTCTATGGGTATCAGCCTGTCAACCGCCGTTGCCTCCGGGAAGAATGTAACATCGATCTGATCTGCAATCGGTATGCCCTGAGTTGTAGGTGAAGTGCTGGTGGAATACTGCACATTTGCCTTTTGCAGCAGCGGCGTCAGCTCCTCTCCCGCAACATTGCTTACCGCATCCGCTATGCTTAGCGGAGCATTCGTATCCGGGTCTCTGGTGGCGAGCAGCACGCCCCACTGCGAAATCATCAAGTTGAAACTGTCCGGCGTCGTAGGGTCGAACAGGGCTATCATCCTGCCGCCGCCTTTGAGATATGAATCCAGGGCAATGAACTCCTCTTGGTCGAGGTCTTGCTTAGGTCCGGCTATCACCACTAATGCCGCGTCCTCCGGTACACTCGCTTCCTGCTTTAGATTTAACGGCAGCACACGATAATTGTCGCGCTGCATTCCTGAAATGGCGAAATCTAGGCCATTGTCCTCATCAATCGCCCCCGATAGAACATCCCTTGTTGATCCCGCCTCATCGTGCCCGGTCAAGTAATATACAATCTTCTGGTCAGTCCCCGTAACAATCAGAATGCTAGTTACGAAATCTTGCTCGGTGAAACTCTCTACGTTTTGCAGCGTACCTTCCTCAAGATCTTCGAACACTATGGACGGGAAGGAAGTAATTCCATACTGCTGTGCCACACTGCGTTGCAGTTCAGGGTCGATGAAACGGTAGCTGAATTGATTGCTCCTCCGCGTGAACTCGTTGAGCAGGTCCTCTGCCTGCTGCTGTGCGGTTGCGCTCCGTGTGTCCGACGGCACGAAGAATGCGTTCGCCCTTACCAAGCCGTCGAGACTGTCCAATATCTGTACGGTCTGGTCAGACAAGGTGAAAACCCGAGTTGCCGTAACATCCACGCGAGTCGGATTTCTGTACAGCAGGAAGTTTACTAACACCACTACTATGAAGAAAGCCACCGTCAGAACTACGATGTTGCTGCCGTATCTGCCCTGTCTCCCAACAAGAAAGATGGCGATAGCCCTGGGCGAAAGCACCAGCGCCAAAAACACCAGCACCAGCCCAATGACAATCACCGAAACTGAGAACTCTCGAATCTCCTCGACGGTGAAATACATCGCTCCGCCTGCGATCAGGGCAACGACGCCGACTACCGCAGTTACAAAGCTCCAGAAACCTGTCGATTGCAGCGAAGACAGTAACAGGTTTCTTAGGCTGTCTCCGCCACTGCTTTGATCTACCATTTACCGCCACCTGCGCGTTTCTAATGATCTAACGGCTATGAACAGGAACACTGCCGCCATAGTTATGTAATAGACGACATGGCTGCTGTCGATGACACCGCGCGCAAAGTCTGTGAAATGCGCGTTCATCGATATTCCTGTCAGCACGTCGGACGCTACACCCTCCACTATCGCAGCTATTCTGTCGATAAATGATAGGGTTAGCAAAATGCCGATTCCGACCACTGCTGCGACAATCTGATTGCTTGACAGTGAAGATGCCATCAGACCAATCGCAAGCGCCGCAGCGCCATAAAGGATAAGCCCAAAATAAGCGCTCAGTATAGGCCCAGTGTCAGGCGTAGCGAACACATACAGCAGTATCACGTAGTAGAGAGTAAAAGCGATCGTTACCATCAATGTGATGAAACTCGCAATATACTTGCCTACCACCACCTCCCAGTCGCTTACAGGCGCCGTTAGCAGCAATTCCAAAGTGCCGAGCTTCTGTTCCTCAGCTAGCAAGCGCATCGTTAGCAGAGGGGCAAGAAACATGATGAAAAGGCTCGCCCACGACACAAAGTTTCGCACGCTCGCTTCCGCAAAAGGTCGTGTCATATCGAAGACGAAGAATATGCCCGTCAGCACGAGGAACATTGCGCCCACAATATACGCCGTCGGCGTCGTGAAATACGCTTTCGTCTCCTTCCAAGCTATAGTTAACGTGTTACTCAACCTTGACTGACCTCCCCTTGGCCGGCCGCCTGCTCAATGGGCGCATCCGGCACCGCTTCTTCGGTGGTAACTTGCAGGAAAATCTCCTCAAGCGACATCCCCACGGATTGCAGCCGCAACAGCTCCCAGCCGCCTTCCAAGACAGTTGATGCCAGCGCAGAACGCGGCTCCGACTCTGGGTTAGTCCCTACGATGAAAGTGGAGTATCCGCCTTCCTGCGAATACCGATGCGCCACAGATTCAACGCCGCTCACTTCCTCTATCGCTGTCGCAATCTCACGCGACGGACCTCTGGCGTCAATCTCGATCCGCTCCACTCCACGCAGCCGTGTCGCCAAGTTTTCAGGCTTGTCCACCGCAACAATTTGCCCTTCGTGAATTATGATTACCCGCTCGCATATCATACTTACTTCAGGCAGTATGTGCGTGCTCAGAATTAGTGTATGCTCTCCTCCCAAGTCCCTGATGAGCTGTCGTGTCTCCACGACTTGGATCGGGTCAATGCCGATAGTCGGCTCGTCCATCACCAGCACATCCGGCTCGTGCAGAATCGCCTGTGCTATGCCTACGCGCTGCCTAAAACCCTTAGACAACTTTCCGATATGGGTGGAGTTGTACTGCTCAAGTCGGCAAAGCTCTATGACCTCACCCGTGCGCCTCCGGATGTAGCTGGATGACATTCCGCGTATCTTGCCCATGAATGCGAGGTACTCGCGCACCTCCATATCCGTGTACAGAGGCACAGTCTCCGGAAGGTACCCTATGTGTCGCCGCGCTTCCAACGACTCGTTTACTATGTCATAACCGGCAACCGTCGCCGTCCCTTCCGTCGGTGGATGAAACCCGGTTATCACCTTCATCGTAGTTGACTTTCCAGCGCCGTTAGGTCCCAGAAATCCCAGAATCTCACCCTGTTCCACCCGAAACGATATGTCCGTAACGGCAGGGAAATCTCCGTAGTATTTGCTTATATGCTCCAGCTCTATCATATTCTATCGCCATCCATCATCAGGGATGCAGCCATTTCTTAACTTTGTTAACGCATTCAGCGTGCAAAAGTTAGCCTTCATCTTTCAATATCAATAACTATCAATAACATAAAAACTGAATATAGTTTCCAACTGCTGTTAAAATACATACATGCGATTGTCAGGCAATTGTGCATTTTATCTAAATAGAGCAGACAATTTCAATAATTATTGTACCGTCATGGTATCAGTGTTAATCTATCTGGGTACTGAAACACCAGTCAGTTATTCGTTCTGCTAAGTTTTCGGAGGCGACCTATAAAGTGCATCTTGTAGTTGACGGATACGGCGCGGACCCGCAGAAGCTGAAAGATCCCGACATAGTGTACCGCTTTCTCGATGAATACCCGCACGCCATCGGAATGACCAAAGTGGTGCCTCCGCAGGTCTATACTTACTATGGCAAAACGCCGGAAGATTGGGGAGTGTCAGGCTTCGTCATCATCGCAGAAAGCCACATCAGCATTCATACCTTCCCAGACAGGAAATATGTCAACATAGACATCTTCTCCTGTAAAGACTTTGATGCAACTTCCTCGCTTGAGGTTGTAAAGTGCACTTTCGCTCTGCCGGAAGTGAAAGTCTGGACTCTAAACCGAGGTATTGATTATGCCACTCCACGCGAAGGGTACAACGGCATGGTGCGCGAACGCGTCAACATAGATACAGCTTCCGTACAACTCGCCACCGAAGACTACTAATATGGATGACTCGAACTACCACTGGCTCTCATGTGCTCCACTCAGTTGGCACAGCTTCCTGGACACGCCGCCGCAAGAGTCAGATCCGAATACAGCCGGTGTATTCGTCATCCCTGTACCATACGACAGCACCACTTCATTCAGATCCGGCGCTCGTTATGGTCCCGCAGAAATCATCAGCGCTTCACGGCATCTGGAAGACTACGACATTGAGCTTGATCGCGACATATCAGAAGTCGGAATACACACCACTCCTGAACTTCAGCCACAGATGGACAGTCCGCAGGCAATGATTGCCGACATACGCACGGCTGTCAGCGCGGTCGTATCCCATGGGAAAATGGCTGTGCTGCTAGGCGGCGAACACACTGTAACTCTTGGGGCAGTACAGGCTTATTTCGAGCTATACCCTAATCTATCAGTACTCTACTTGGATGCGCATGCCGACCTGCGGCAGACCTATCTTGGGACTGGCTGGGGGCACGCATCAGTCGCACGCCGCATCTATGAGATATGCCCTCTGACGCTTATCGGCGTTCGCAGTGTCAGCACGGATGAAATGGAGTTTATACGAGAGCAGGGGATACCTGTGCACTTCTGGTCGGATCGCTTATGCAGCAACACGGCGGACGCGATTGCCCTTGCATCGGAAAGCCTGACCGACAATGTGTACATCAGCATCGACCTTGATGTATTCGACCCTTCCATAATGTCTGCGGTTGGCACGCCTGAGCCCGGAGGCATGCTCTGGCACGAAGCGCTGGAACTTCTGCGCGCCGTAAGCGAACGCGTCAACATCGTCGGTTTCGACATCGTGGAACTTAGCCCGTCTGAAGGTCCGGCCGCCTGCGCTTTTACCGCCGCCAAGCTTGCCTACAAGCTAATTGGGTATGCCGTTCAATCTCGCTGAAATTAGGAACTTAGAAGGCAGCGAGCATAGTTGATATGACCTAAAACGCAAGTACCCCGTTCAGGCTAAAATTGGTCATCGAAAAGTGGAGTGTAGAGAATATGAACGGCTTACCTGTATTGCATATAATAAAAGTTGAATTATCTACTTTTGAGCATTATTGCGTTCGCATGCTAAAATGTTGAAACTAACTACCCTATATCAGCATAACCCGGCACTCATAGAAAGGGGGAGCGCGATGACAATGTCCGAAAAAATCATATATATGGACCACTCGGCTACTACCCCGGTTCGCCCGGAAGTGCTGCAAGCGATGCTGCCTCATTTCGTTAGCGATTTCGGAAACCCTTCCAGCATATACACTATCGGACAGGAGGCACGCAAAGCATTAGACGATGCCCGCGAGCGCATAGCCCGAATTATCGGCGCCCGCATGAGTGAAATCGTTTTTACCAGCGGCGGCACCGAATCCGACAATGCTGCGCTGAAGGGCGTGGCATTCGCGTTGCGCAGCCTTGGCAACCACATCATCACCACGACTATCGAGCACCACGCCGTACTCCACACCTGTTATCAGCTGGAACAGTTCGGCTTCGATGTAACCTATGTCCCGGTCGATGAGTATGGCATAGTCGATCCCGCAGACATCATGAACGCCATCACTGACGAAACCATTCTGGTTAGCGTTATGATGGCAAATAACGAGATAGGCACGGTCGAACCCATAAGCGAAATATCACGGCTAGTTAAAGCTGAGGCGAAGCGACGAGGTCGCACCATCATCATGCACACCGACGCCGTACAAGCGGCCGGTTTCTTGGACATCAACGTTCGTTCGCTAGGCGTTGACTTGATGAGCCTGTCGGCGCACAAGATTTACGGACCCAAAGGCGTAGGGATGCTTTATATCAAGCGAGGTACGCCTTTCGAGGAGCAAAACGCAGGTGGGGGACAGGAGCGCCAGCGCAGGTCGGGTACTGAAAATGTTCCCGGCATCGTTGGATTTGGTGAGGCGCTGAGTCTGGCTGTTTCCGAGCGCGCTCAAAACGCAGCGCACTGCATCCGTCTCCGCGATAGGTTGACGCAAGGCATCTTCGAAAGTATAGAACGTGTGCGTTTGAACGGACATCCCGAACATCGTCTTCCTAACAATGTCAACATATCCTTTGAAGGCGTCGAGGGTGAACCGATACTGCTGGGATTGGACTTCTCAGGTGTCTGCGCATCAAGCGGCAGCGCCTGTTCGTCTGCATCCTTGGAGCCTTCGCATGTATTGCTGGCGATAGGATTGTCGGCAGACTTGGCGCAGGGCAGTCTTCGCATTACTCTGGGACGTGATAACACCGAAGAAGATGTAGATTATTTGCTCTCCATACTGCCGGACATGATTTCGAAGTTGAGAGCAATGCCATCACTGTCCACTGCGAGATAGTTCCACAACAGAAGCGCGATGAGAAACCATAACCAACAGGAAGAAACACACCAAAATTGAAAGTGCACACCATATTCACCAAACACACGAATAGATTTACAGGAATCTCAGGCTGCTTAACTCCCGTAGCGTTGATAATCCTCATAGCAGGGGCGTTGACGCTATCAGCCTGTGGAAGTGATGAGCCTGATAAGGTATCAGCCCGTGGCAGAAGCTTAGAGGTTCACACCACCCACCCGCTCGTAGTGGATAAGGTCGCGTTCAGAGATAACAGCGGTCAGCATCGCGTTATCCGACCGAAGGCGTCAAATCGACAGCTCGTGCTTTTGGACATTACTCTGATTAACCGCACCAGCCTAGTTACGCCCCTTCTGATAGATGAGGAAGCGGCTCAAATTGGCGACAGACGCGGTGAGCGCATTGATGCTATAGACCCGTTCGAAGCATCTAGGATAGTCGATGTTGCAGACCCGGATGAAGATTTATATTCTCCGTTCCTATGGGGGCAAATTGAACTCGACAGAGAGTTCCAGGTCCAAGGCTGGATGGTTTTCGATGTGCCTAAAGGTCTTATTCTGGGCAGCCTATGGTGGGAAGAGGTGGACGCAATCATCACAGATTTTATAGAATACAGGCGTCGCAGATAATCGCTTGCGACATACAGGCTGTCTCGAAAAACGATGTACTCTGAAAGGTTGGATTAACGGAAAAATCGATAACGCGGGAGCGGATGTGCTCCGGTGGGTTCCACGGACTTCAAATCCGATGGTCCCGGCCCTTCGGTCGGGACGGTGGGTTCGACTCCCTCTCGCTCCCGCCATGTAACGCCGGCAATATAACTCTTTCGAATACGTCCGGTTTGGCTAATTATTGTCGCAATACACTGTTTCTTTCCCTTGCATAAATCATATATTTAGGTAAGATAACCAAACGACTCATCTGAAAATAAGAATCAAACCGCCGTCTTTATTGAGAAATAGACTTGACAGTTCTGTTCTTATCAGTATCATTGCTTGCAAGCATTTAGTCTCATATAAAAGTAGGAACACAGATTAACCTCATATATGAGACTTGCAAAATTAGAAAGGCAACAGCCTGAAGGAGGGATAATGGGTAAATTACCTGTTACGAGAAAAAAATGGAGGCATTTAGCCTTCTTATCAGTGGCAGCAGTGGCGTTATTCGCCCTTGTCGCCTGTGGAGGCGCCGAACCGACGCCTTCTCAGCCTGCAGCGCCTGCGCAGCAACCGGCAGCCACCACGGCTCCTGCCGCCCCTGCTCCCGCGGCAACTACGGCTCCTGCTGCGCCAGCTGCTCCTACCGCAGCCCCTGCGCCAGCTCCCACCATTGCGCCTGCACCTGCAATGGCCGGTGAAGTAACCATTACGATGGCTATCCCAGAAGTCTCCGAGCAGTTCGGCGACTTTGAAGTGCAGACCTACGGCGGAAGTCCGGGTGAGATTCAAATGGGCTTCTTCGACCAGCTCCTAGTCCACGATGGGGAAGATCCGCTCTCGCCTTTTGTCGCAGAAAAATGGACTATTAACGATGCTGGCGACCAGCTCACTCTGAATATTCGCGAGGGCATTAAATTCCAGACACCGGACGCCTTTGCCGGTGAAGACTTCGGTGAACTTACCGCACACGATGTCGCATGGAACATGAACCGCCAGAACGCAGTCGTCAACCCCAGCCTCGGCGCAGCCATCGGCGCGCAGCTCGGCGCTACATTCGGCGAAGCGATAGCCGTTGATGACTACACCGTCGAAGCTCCGATGGTAACCGACATCTTCTGGGGCATTCCCATCAGCGAGTTCGATATTAACGACACCACCGTCAGGCTCGACAGCAAGGACGCCTATGAGCGTATGGGCGCAGCGGCTGTCCAGTTCGTTCCCGTTGGATCAGGACCTTTCACCATTGGTGAGTGGAAGCCGAACGACCGCGGCGAAGTTCACGCCGTCGCCGAACACTGGATAGAGACGGCACACATCGGTAAGTTTGTTGTCAGGCAAATGCCGGAAATCACCTCCCGCATGGCAGCGATGGAAACCGGCGAAATCGACCTTGCTGCCATCGACTTCGCCAGGCTCACCGAGCTTGAGGAAAAGGGATTGAAGTTTATCCCTACGATGTCTGACAAGGACACGATGACACTCAGCGTCATCTGGCCCGGCAACCTCTGGACAGATAAGAACGCGAAGACAGAAGAGGCGCTAGAGCCTTGGCTGTCCCCGGTATATGAAACCGACCTGCCGCACCTCGGCAACCCGTGGTGCGACCTTGGCAAACCCTGCCAGTACGAAGACACCAACAATCCTGACGGCATGAGCGACATGGAACAGGCTCGCCTCGTTCGCTGGGCGCTCTCCATGACAATCGACCGCGAAGGTATCGTGGACGTCCTTCAGGCAGGTCTAGGCACACCCATCTACCTGGAATTGATGGGTCCCAAGTTCCCGGGCTGGCGTCCTGAGCGCACCGTAACCCAGTCTATGGTCAATTCTGCGCACGAGAAGTACAGCAGCGACCTTCTGGGTAGCGGCACAGACTGGCCCGAGTACGACCTTGCAGCAGCAGAGCCTAACTACGAGTGGCCCTGGACAATTCCGACCGATCCGGCAGAGGCAGAGCGCCTTCTCGACTTAGCTGGTTTTCCCAGACAGTCCGATGGCACGCGTTTTGAAATCAGCCTCAACAAGTACCGCTGCGAAACCGGTGATGTCTGCCTAGAACAGGCTGACGCTGTGGCCGCAGGCTGGGAAGATATCGGCGTCAAGACCGCGCTCCTCACAGAAGAGTACGGCGCAGTCGTAGTGCCGCGCATGCGCGACCGCACGCAGCCCTGGCCCGTTGTCAAGAACTGCAGCGTGGAAACTGCTAACTACCCGTTCGACTGGCCTCCGCCTCCTTCAGACAGCTCCTTCAGCCGCCCGGCTTGGGGTTGCTCCTTCGAGAGTCGTTTCCTTGACTTCATGTACGTAGGCATTAACGGTGAACGAGACAAGCAGGCACGCGAAGATCTCCACCTAGACATGGTTGACTACTACTACTACTGGCAGCTCTACAGCGGCATGGTTCAGCCGCCGCGCGGTGTTGCTGGTAACCCTGAAACCGTAGCGTCGTGGGGCTCCCGTTCCACAGCCGCCGGCTTCTGGGGCAGGCCTCAGCACATAGTCCCGGCACAGTAAACTAGCCTTTTGAAAAGTAGGGGGGAGGGATTTCGTTCCCTCTCCCACTTCACATACTTCGGATACATCAAATGCATCGTCATTCCGAACGAGTGGAGAGATCTAAAATCGTTGCACACAAACCTGTCTAGTTTAGACTTCTCCTTTCGCCCGAAATGGTGAAAACTTCGGGAGATAGCACCAGAACCCATCGGCCTCTGCTTATGATGCGAAAAGCGCAAGCCGTGAAATTACACTAACCTACAACGAGGTTCAAGTCGTCTATGGCAAAGTTCCTAGCAAGAAGGCTGCTCTCAATCTTTATCTCATTGATTGGCGCAACCATCTTTATCTTCATCCTCACGAGGCTTGGCCCCGACCCGCTGACGCTCTACATCGGGGACGCACAAGTTGAACTTTCTGAGGAACAGATACAACTTATCAAGGAACAGTTGGGCTTGGATAAGAACCTCCCCATGCAATATCTCACATGGGTGTGGAACCTTATCCAGTTTGATATGGGACAATCCATTGGCACGCTCCGCCCGGTCAGCGAGATAATCCGCATACACATAGCGGTAACGCTTATCCTCGCCTGTGGTGCATGGCTTTTCGCCATCACTGTCGGTATCAGCATAGGCATACTGGCGGCGGTTAAACGTGCCACCTTCTGGGACTATGTCGGACGCATCTTCGCTCTTATGGGGCAAGCAACCCCCCAATTCTGGTCGGGCGTCCTTGCCATCTTCTTCTTTGCCGTTCTGTTAAGAGAATGGTTCGGCTTCGGCTTTTTCCCTACCGGCGGCATCGGCGAATACGACGGCTTCCCCTTGCACTGGGGCAATGTCAAATATTACATCCTGCCGTGCATCGTTCTGGGATGGCCCGCGTCAGCCAGCATAATGCGCCTGACACGTTCGTCTATGCTTGAAATACTCGACTCTGAGTTCATCAAGCTCGCGCGCGCCAAAGGCGTCAGCCCGATAACGATTATCTGGAAACACGGCTTGCGTAACGCTATCATACCGCCGCTGACATCCGCCTTGGTGCTGCTTGCCGACTACCTAAACGGCGCGCTTGTTGTGGAGATTATCTTCTCCCTGCCGGGTATTGGCACAGTCGCCCTCAACCAAGCCGTGTATGACAATGACTGGCCCCTGCTTGCAGGCACAGTCTTTGTATTCCTTGGCATCTATGTAACATTCGCGTTCCTCGCGGATATACTCTACGCGCTGATAGATCCTCGAATACGGTACGAGTAAGCTATGCAGTCTAATCCAACGATAACTGATCTGGAACGCGATCTGCTGGGAGTACGGGATTACCCGCCCGTATTGCAGCAGCTCCATACCGCTTGGCGCTTCATACGGCGCTGGCCTGTGATTCCCTTGTTTATCTTATCCATTCTTGTCATATGCGGCATATTCGCTCCTGCGTTTGCCACGCATGGTGAGGCTGCCGGCGGCATCCGCGACAGGCACTATCCACCCATCTGGATGAATGATGAAAGGTATGACCGATTGCGGGAGGAGGGCATTACCCCTGGCGCCTGCCTTTGGGACGCGGTCAGAGGCGATCCTGAAACGGCTTCACGCGCCGAAGTATGCCAATTCCATCTGTTCGGCACAGACCATTCGGGCCGTGATGTTTATACGCGCATGCTGCACGGCGCGCGCATATCGCTGTGGGTCGCAGCAATCGCACTGCTGTTCGGCTTCGTCGTCGGCACAACAATGGGCGTTGTCGGCGGTTACGCGGGCGGCTGGATTGACGAAATTATCACCCGCCTTGTGGACATCTGGCAGGCGCTGCCGTTCCTGATGGTCGCGCTCGTCTGCGTTCTCATATTCGGTCAAAGCACCGTGCTGCTGCTTGCGCTGATGGCGGCGCTTTCTTGGGTGCCGTTCGTCCGTGTTATTCGCGGGCAAACGCTGACAATCAAGAATGAATCGTATGTGGAGTTAGCCCGCGTCGCCGGATGCTCCACGGCGCGCATTCTGATTAGGCACATCGTCCCCGGCGTCATCAACACAGCCGTCGTTATCGCGACACTCATCGTCGGTTCGCTCATTCTCGCCGAAGCCGCTCTTAGCTTCTTGGGCGCAGGCGTTCCCGCGCCGGACGCCACATGGGGCAGCATGGTGTCCGAAGGTAGAGGCTACATCAGCACTGCTTGGTGGCCCACCGTCTTGCCCGGACTTGCAATTTTCATGGTCGTACTCTCGCTGAACTTTACGGGTGACTGGCTGCGCGACCGCCTAGACCCCAGACTCCAGCAGATAGGCTAATCCATTCTTCCCCTATCTCTGAACCACCTTTACTCATTGATAGGGGAATGCAAAGTCCGTTCTAAACTTCCCGAATTCGAGGACACAAGCGACCGCACATGACAAGCATGGAATCCACCGTCTGGATATTTGCGCGCTTGTTACTAGGTATTTTCCTGTCGTTTCTCCTGCCGGCAATCGTTTGGGTTCTGTCTAGGCTGTTTCTGCAATACCTTACGCTAGAAACCACTACAATCTACATCACGCAATCCCTGATAATTGGCGTCCCCGCTGGCATAGGCGCTGTCGCTGCGTGGTGGAATCTTGAATCTCCAGTGCGCGTGCATGTGCTGTCTGCCCTCTTCATCCCACTTGCTACAGCCCTTTGCGCCTGGCTCGCCATACAAATTCGCGGCGTTTACACCTATTACGGCTTGCTTGGCGGTTCATATCGCGTACCGGTCATAGACATTGGAGATCTGCTAAGCACTATCATTGTTGTATCCTCCATTGCCGCAAACGTCTTAGCCGCGGCGCTATATCTATACCGCTTAATTCGACATCACGAAAGCTGACCGCGCTGCAATCCCGCGCCTAAAGCGTGTACATACGGCAAAACCAAAAGTTAAATAAAATCTTGTCCGCTTATATTATGCTCGGACTTCCCTGTATGTCCTTCCAATCTTCTCCTGCTGCATCCTCCGGCACATATCCGAGCACGCGCCGAGTAGTCTCAATGTCCCAAATACTCAGCGCATTGTCCGATTCCCCATTCACGACAGCAAACCCAACCGAGCGCGGGGCATCGATGCTGCGCCGTATCAGCTGCGCCGCGTCCCTATGGCTCAGCCACAGTGACAACGCAGCCGGCGAAAAACTGGGGTCATCGGGCGTCATGACCCAGCCAATCCGCAAACATATCACCGAAATGCCGTACTCGTCGTGGAAGTAACTCCCCAGCGACTCTCCGAACGCCTTGCTCACGCCATAGTAGCTGTCCGGACGCAGCAAGTCCGTAGTCAGCGGAGCGAACGGACGCCGAACTTCGCCCAGCCTGCCGTCATAAATGGCTTTGTACGGATCCTGCATGAGCGGGTAATTCCCCACGGCATGGTTGCTGCTCGCAAACACAATTCGTTTCACTCCCGATAGTCGTGCGGCTTCATATACATTCCGCGTTCCCACGATATTATTCGCAAGTACGGAATCCCAAGACGCACGCGGACTAGGATCTGCTCCGAGATGAACCACCGCATCAATTCCATCGAAAGCCGGTAGTATATCATCTAAATTGGCAATATCCCCCACAGTCATCCGAACACCTTTTATATCCACCCGATCCACTCCGCTTAACTCGTACCTGTCTCCAAGTTCCCGCCGAATAATACCCCCAATCTGCCCCGCCATACCTGTTACCAACACTCGTTTCTTATCTTCCATTCTCTCTATCCTTATCCTGCCTGTTCTGCGAACCTGAATCCTTACCTTCAAGTATAGCCACATGCCGAAGTGGGATGATAGACTGCATTTGTCATCAACCATACATATCACATTACTAATACGATAAAGGGCAAGAGAATGATTGGCGTCCTAACACACCACTGGGCAAAGCAAGACTTGATTGATGAAGCAAGGGAGCTGCTCAACCGCAACGGCGACGCGCAGAGTGGAGCGCCCGGATTCGTCAGCCGAGAAACCTTCTATTCGCTTAACGATCCCACGAAAATCACTACTATGGTCAAGTGGACGAGCGACGAAATATATGAAGGTTGGCGCGCGAGCCCCGAGCGCGCTGCCGTCATGACCGGCGCAGACGCTCTTTGGTCCAGACATCCGGAATCCGAGCGATTTCAAGTCGTGAATTAGAGCATTCTTTGTCTCTTCTTCACGGAGTTAGAGGCAAGGCTTACTACCGATGCCACTTGTCGTCTGGATCTAACATCCTCCCTGTCATATCAGACGAAATCAACTCGTCGCGTATGAATAACAAGGCGATGATTGTTTGATTACAAACGTCAATTAGCCCTTCACATCAGCGAAGTGAAGGGCTAATCATATAGGACGGAATATCCTGCGCCGAATTCCGGTGATTATTGTCCTCTAGTCAATAGAATTTGCAGCACATCAGGCGCTGCCTGCATTGCTCGCTCCCGAAGCTGCTCCTCATCTAGGCTTCCCAGCGGATGCGGGAGCACCACGAATGGGTAATCCGGTATCCCTCCGATGTTGGACATCGCCTTCCCGCTCGAAATGAACGGTTCGGTGCAGATGACCGCTGTGGGTATGCCCCTCTTCTCGAGAGTAATTCCATCGTGCACACTGCACGAAGAGCAGGACCCTCAGTCACCCGATGAGGTAATCACCACATCGCACTGATCCACCAGTTCATCTATGATGTGATCAGGGCACGGACGCGAAGCATTGCGCTTGTTCCTTGCTATCACACCCGCGAACTCATACCTGTCCGCCAGCACCTCCTGGGTCAGAGCAAGTATCTCCTCTGAGTTTATCTTGCCGTTAGCCAGCAGCCCTATCACCTTGCCGTCCAGCGTGTCAGGCCTCTTAGCCACAACTGCGTCGTCGGGTATAGCCTGCACCGTAGGGTCAAGAACCTGAACTCTCTCTGCTATCACCATAGCGTCAGTCCTCCTTATAGCGTCATCTATCTGTTAGCATACATTCATTTAAGGAACTGCAATCTGATTACACACCGACCGCGAATTTGACCCGCCGCCCCATAGCGGTATTACCTGCGAGAATGCTCCGGCAAACCCGCCCGCAACAATCAGCGTGATGCTGTCTTCCGACGTTGCAGTAGTCAGCATCGTATCTGCGCGCGCGCCATCCGGCGTCATGTGTCCTGATGCAGCCCACTGCTCAACCGTGCGCTGTGCGTTTTCATGCAAGAACCGCTTCACATCCGCCTTACTCCAGCCCGCTCCGCCCAAATATCCCACATGCTCCGGACAAAGCACTACGACAACCTCACCCTGTCCATATCCGGCCGCGAACATTGCGTCCCTGAAGCTAGTCAGAATCGCCTCCGGGTAATTCCCAGTGTGGTTGCTCACCTGAGTTGCCGACAGTCCCGCGAATAGCGTGATCGCGCTCGAATTCGCATCCATGCCCCGCTCCACATGCAGCGGTTCCCAAGGGCTGACCTCCTCTCCCTCTGCGATACACCAAGTGTACTTGCCCGGATGTCCCAGAGTGGCTTTATCCAGCACGCCCGGCAACGCCCCCGTAACATTGATGATTATGAGCCGTATCGCACGACCTATCGTCGCGTTCGCCCTGTGCCCGGGACCAAACACACTCACCGACGAGTTCATTGCCAAGTCATTCGCAATCGGCCCGTTCACCACAGCCAGCACTGCCGCGCCCATCGTGCTGACCGTAATCGCATGTAGATTGAACTGTGGCTCGCAAAGCGCCCCCACTGCCGACAGCACGACCGGGAAGTATTCCGGCATGCAGCCCGCCATAACCGCATTGATAGCCGCTTTCTCCGCCGTAATCACGCGCCCTTTTGTAGGCTCAGTGCCCAGAATCTCCGACGGCGACAGCCCTGCATAATCCAGAAAATCGCGCACCTTATCGGGCGTCGGCGGCACAATCGGCAGACCGTCAGTCCAGCCCGCCCGAAAATAATGTTCAATCACATCCGAAGCGCCGTCAAACTCAAGCAAATCAGAAGTCAGTCGTTGCGTACTCAAAACCAAACCCCGCACTAAATCATATCTGACGCGATTATATGCTCACTTGCCTGCATGGTCAAATATTCCATCTCTAACTCATAAGCCGCCACTTTTGTACATCCTGTTAGCCTGATGTTTCTTATGTTAAAGTTATCGTCAGTATTTGCAAAATCATCAGGAGGACACTTACTTATGATCTCACAGCCCACTATCACCCGCGTAGTCAAGGAGGAAGCACGCGCTCCAAGCGCAATGGTCGCCACGAAAGACCGCGAAGCGACGCGTGCAGGCTTGCGAATGCTCGCACAAGGCGGCAATGCCATAGACGCCGCCGTAGCTTCCTGTTTCGCTATCGGAGTAATCGAACCCGCCTCCAGTGGTATCGGCGGCGGCGGATACCTCGTATATCAGGTCGGCGATCAAGGCGGTGTCATCGGCTTTCCTATGAAAGGCCCCCTTGCTGCAGCGCCTGATATGTACGAACTAACCGGTGAAGCCGCCACAGGCTCTTTCGGCTGGCCCGGCGTCATCAACGACGACAATATCGAAGGGTTCCGTTCTATCGCAACTCCAGGCGCAGTAGCCGGCCTTTGCGAGGCGCACCGTCGTTTTGGTAAATTGCCGCTCAGTGAAGTCCTTGCGCCCGCAGTCAGCCTCGCCCGAGACGGTTTCATACCCAACCTATTTGGACTCAACCAGATTAGCAGCACATCCGGCATGCTTGCGCGCTACGACGAACTGCGCCGTGTCCTCACGATTGAGGGCAACATCCCTATGGGAGATGTGGTTGACAGGGCTGTTCTCAAGCAGCCCGAACTCGCCGATGTCCTTGAATCCATAGGCAAAGGTGGTCCGGACGCCTTCTACAAAGGCGACATCGCCAAAGCAATCACATCCGACATCCAAGATAACGGCGGCATACTCTCCGAAGACGACATGGCGAACTACAAGCCGATTATTTGGGAAAAAGGATTAGAGTTCAAATATCGCGGACATACCGTGCGCGTGCCGCCGTTTGCCTGCGCGGGCATTACAAGCGCGATGACCCTGAAGCTGCTCGACGGTTTTGATGTGCCTTCAATGGCGCATAATTCCGCAGATATGCTTCACGCATACATATCCTGCGCTCGCCTTGCGTATGCCGACCGCTTCCAGTACCTTGCAGACCCGGCTTTCGCAGATGTGCCTTGGAACGGACTCGTCTCTGACGAATACACAGAACTTCGCCGCGCTGCCATCGGTGATTCGCTAAACGGCTCAGTTGAAGCAGGTAACCCATGGATACAGGAGGGTAGGGAACCGATCAGCGTTCTGCCCGCCAGTCGTCCCGCAGAAGATAAGGGTACGACCCACCTCTGCGTTACCGATTCGGATGGAAACGCCGTATCTATCACCAACACGATAATGTCCGGTTTCGGCTCAGGCATCATCCCCAAAGGCACCGGCGTTATCATGAACAACGGCATGATGTGGTTCGATCCGGTACCGGGTCGCATCAACTCCATCGCGCCCGGAAGGCTGCCCCTGAATAACATGACACCTGCTCTAGTCATGAACCAAGACGGCGTGCGAATGGCGGTGGGCGCATCCGGCGGCAGGCGCATCACTAACTGCGTAACCCAGCAGATTGTCAAGGTGCTCGACTACGGCATGGGTCCTCAAGAAGCCATAGACTCCCCTCGGGTAGATTGCAGTACGCCGTACACCAGCATCGACCCGCGTCTTGACAGCGACACTGTAGCCGAGCTTGAAAGGCGCGGCCACAGCATCCGGTCAGTCCCTGAGAGTTTCATCAGTTCAGGATTCACCACCTTTGCAAGTCCGGTAGCCATAGTTCGCGAATCTGACTATGTCCGTGCCGGCGTGGACACATTCCAAGCCGCCTATGCCGAAGGGATGTAAAACATAATCAAGTAAGATGATCGAGGCAAGCGAATGCCTCGATCGTCTTATCCTGCCCACATATTAGCTTCCGCTTTCCGGCTTCCACGACAGAAAACCCTGTCGCACAGGCGCAACACCTTTCACCATCACTCCGTCGTCCACATCCACCAGCAGCTCATCCATAGCCTCTTTCAGCCGTTCATCCTGTGCGCTTTCAGCCCGCACGTACAGCCGATTGCGGAGCTGCGTCAACGCTACTTCTCTATCCTCGAACTTGTCCGGAAGTACCGGATTCAGCATCCGTACATCCGGATATATGCCCATGTCCCACAGCGCGTTCACAAGCTCGGGCAGCGCGGGCATATCTATCCGCTCCTCTCCGTGAACCGGCTTCCAGAAGCGAGATATTCGATTCATAGGAGACTCCACGAATGCCAGCATAATCACCAGAGAATCTGCGTGCGCCTCTAGTTTGCGCACGAACGGCTCAATGTCGGCTACTCCATACACCACATGCGCGCACAGCACTACATCTGCGGCATCTACATCAGCATCCTCCCACACCGCTTGGGACACCGACACATTGCTGATTCCGGCATCCGCCGCCGACTCGCGCAGCTGAGTAATCATGCTTTCCGACGGCTCTACCACAGTAACTCGTTCACACTTCAGCGCCATCGGCAGCGCCAGCCGTCCTGCGCCGCCGCCCACATCAAGAGCTGTGTTTCCCTCAGACACCATCGCCAGCAGCAAATCCAGAACAGGATCGCCTTGCCGTCGTGGATCCATCCGAAAGAACCGTGCGTATGGCTGCCAGAAGTCGTCATCAGACCATCCCGCCGCCTCCATCACCGCCTCAGACTGCTCATGGTGTGTCTCAACCCTACGCTTCCAAGCTTCTATCGCTCCCAATATATTTGCCTCCTTAGTAACCAATCGTGCTAGTTCCCTAATCTAGTTCCCTATCAAGAGTGTACCAGAACTTTTACTTTCTGTTGCCACATCAGCGTAACAAAGGATTAACCCTTATCCGATGCCACTTGACCTCTGCTTATTGCACCATAGCCGCTCAAGTAGTATCCTTTGCCGTGCAGCGTAAAAGCAAAGCAGCTAATTCATTAGCCACACATCCGGCTGAAAGGTACTCATGGCAATACTCGGATACATTGACTCTCCCTTGTCCTGGGCGGTAGTCGGCTTCATCATCGGTGCAGCGCTGGGTGTTAACTTCGCGTCCGTCTCCCTCGTAGCCGCTGGTATCGTCGCGTTCATCGTCTATCTTTTCATGCACGGCCCGGCTAAACCCGATACCGAAGGCAAGCTATTCTCAGCATGCCCTGTTTTCATTATTGCCTGGATGGTCGGCTTCGTAGTTCACAACCTGGTGTTCTAATGACAGGCACGCATTCTTCCGTCAAGGCGTCTCTTTTCGTAACCTGTATCATCGACCAGCTGTACCCTGAAGTAGGTGAAAGCACGGTCAGAGTGCTAAATCGGCTGGGCGTTGACTTAGACTTTCCAGCCGCACAAACCTGCTGCGGACAGCCTGCATTCAACGCCGGTTTCTGGAACGAGGCAAAGCCCCTAGCCCGCCGTACCATCGATCAATTCCGCAGTGATAGATATGTTGTAATGCCTTCCGGCTCATGCGCCAGCATGATGCGCGTCTTCTATGCTGAGCTGTTCCATGATGAACCGCACATGCAAACCCGCATTTCTTCACTCTCAAGCCGTGTCTTCGAACTGTCCGAATTCATCGTAGATGTGCTTGGCATCACCGACCTCAGCGTCTATGTCCCCGAAGACACACCCGAACATAAGGTAACTTATCACGAAGGCTGCCATCTCCGCCGTGAACTCGGCGTCATTACGCAGCCTCGCACCTTGATTAACTCATTGCCCAATGTCGAATTTCTTGAGATGGAGCAATCCGAAGTCTGTTGCGGATTTGGCGGCACATTCTCAGTGAAATACCCTGAAATCTCCGGCGCCATGCTTAGCGATAAACTCTCCTTTGCAAATGGTACAGGCGCCGACTTCCTAACTGCCTGCGACAGCAGCTGCCTTATGCACATCGGCGGAGGAATCCAAAAACAGGGCATTAACATCGAGCCGCTCCACTTATCTCAATTGCTGGACAAGGCATTCAACGGCTAACCCGCTTGAAAATTCGACGCACTGACAGGGACTATGCAAGTCAAAACCAAACAATTCAATGAAGCCGCAAGCGATGCTCTGAACGACGAGAAGATTCAAGCAAACCTGCTCGGACTCTACGGCGGATTTCATAGTGCGCGTCTTGACGCCTCCGCTGCTACGCCAAACTGGGATGAGCTCCAAGAACGAGGCCGCGCTATAAAGGCGCATACCCTGGACAACCTTCACATCTACCTTAGAATGGTGGAAGAAAACGTCCGCGCGGCTGGGGGCAGGGTCTTCTTTGCCAAAGATTCCGAGGAAGCGACAAGATATGTAACCGACCTTGCCACTTCCAGAGGTGTTAAGACCGTTGTCAAAAGCAAGTCTATGGTCTCCGAGGAAATGGGGTTAAACGAGCGTCTCGAAGAGGCAGGCATCGAGTCAGTCGAGACCGACCTGGGCGAATACATTATCCAACTCGCAGGTGAGGCGCCTTTCCACATTATCGCGCCCGCTATTCACAAGTCCCGTGAGGATGTATCAGACCTTTTTGAAGATAAGCTAAATGCGCCTCGACATTCAGGAATAGACGACCTAGCGCAAGAGGCACGCAGGCAGCTTCGTCAGAAGTTCATAGCCGCCGATATGGGCATCACCGGCGCAAACTTCATAGTCGCCGAGACTGGCACCCTCGTTCTTGTAACTAACGAAGGCAACGGTCGCATGTGTACTTCAATGCCGCGCATCCATGTAGCCATCACTGGCATGGAGAAGGTCGTACCGTCTCTGGAAGATATGGGTATCATGCTGCGCCTGCTCATCCGCTCTGCCACAGGACAGCGCATTTCCAGCTACGTAACTGCCGTAACCGGACCACGCCGCTCCGATGATGAAGATGGTCCGGAAGAATTCCACTTGGTAATCGTGGACAACGGACGTTCCCGTCTTCTCGCCGACCCTGAGCTTCGCGAAGCATTGTACTGCCTGCGATGCGGGGCATGCCTCAACGCCTGTCCCGTATATCGCAAGGTCGGCGGCCACTCCTACGGCTGGGTGTATCCGGGTCCTATTGGCGCTATCGTATCTCCGATGCTTACCAACCTCTCTGATGCCAAAGACCTGCCGTATGCCAGCAGCCTCTGTGGCGCTTGCAAGGAAGCCTGCCCTGTCAAAATAAACCTGCCCCGCATGCTGCTCTACCTGCGTCGCCAACTCGCTGAAGGCGACAACTACCCACAGCACAGAACTTCTACTACGAAAGAACGTCTTGCTATGAAGGCATGGCGCATTTCCACTTCCAACACATTCGCTATGAGCATAGCCAACAGACTTGGCAGGCTCATCGACCCTATGCTGCGCAGATCAGCGCAGAACGACGCCCAATCATCGCCGCTGTCGGCATGGACGCGTTATCGCGCGCTTCCTAAGTTGGCGGCGCTCCCATTTCGCAAGCGCTGGAAGTCTTGACTGCACCCCGGCGTTGCCATTTCATAGTAACGTTTCATAATAATAGCTTCTTCAGCAGCGCTTTATGGATGGCAAATGGATGACAACGATTAAACCTGATAGCTGCTATCCATAAAACGCTTATTAAGGAACTTGCACTATTTTCCAATATCGTAACTATAACGACCAGATGCGGAGTCTGGACAAACAAACTACAAACTAGCCAAGCAATCTTGTTATGACTCACTCTCACCGCCATGGCAGGCGCTACTATCTCAGCGACATCCCGTTAGATGACGCACTCAACCGCTTTTTCACCGCTCTCGAAGATGCAGGAGCGCTCGCGCACACTCCGTCCGAAATCGTACCGCTAACTGACGCGAGAGGGCGCGTTACCGCCGATCCCGTGTGGGCGAAGATTTCATCCCCGCACTATGACTCTGCGGCTATGGACGGAATTGCGGTGCGTTCTGCGAATACTCTGGGCGCTACCGAAACTTCGCCTCTGCGTCTCATGGTCGGCGAACAGGCAGTCTGGGTGGATACAGGCGATCCTATGCCGGACGGATTCGACGCTGTCATCATGGTCGAAGTAGTGCATGAAATCGATGTTGACACTCTGGAAATACAGTCGCCTGCCGCGCCTTATCAGCACGTGCGCCCCCTCGGCGAAGACATAGTCGCTACCGAACTTGTACTGCCTGAAAACCACATCCTTCGGCCTGTTGACCTGGGGGCGTGTGCAGCCGCAGGGCTTTCCGAACTATCTGTTCGGTCGAAACCGCGAGTAGCTGTCATTCCCACGGGAAATGAGCTTGTGCCTGTTGGCAGCGCTCCAAAACCCGGAGACATTATCGAATTCAACTCTCTGGTATTGTCAGGCATCATCGAAGAATGTGGCGGTTCGGCCGTAGTGTGGCAGTCGATACCGGACGACTTTGAAACTCTGCTGAACAGCGTTCGTGATGCCGTTCAGCAGTACGACATCGTGCTGGTAAACGCAGGCTCATCTGCAGGAAGCGAAGATTACACCGCCGGCGTGATTGAATCTCTGGGCGAACTGCTAGTCCACGGCACAGCTGTAAGACCGGGACATCCTGTTGCGCTAGGTGTTGTGGATGACAAGCCGGTGCTGGGAATCCCCGGCTATCCGGTGTCGGCTGCGTTGACATGCGAACTGTTCGCCAAACCTCTGATTGAGCGCAAGTTAGGCGCGCCTCCCTCTGCTCATAGCACGGTTAAGGCGGCAATAACGCGCAAGACGCTTTCGCCCATAGGGGAGGATGAATTCTTGCGCGTGCGGCTCGGACGAGTCGGTGAGAAGCTGGTAGCGACGCCGGTAGAGCGCGGCGCCGGCGTGATTATGTCTTTGGTGCGCGCAGACGGCATTGTGAAAATCCCCCGCTTCTCCGAAGGTTTGGACGCAGGCTCAGAGGTTTGTGTCAACTTGATCCGACCTGTGGAATCTATAGAAGAGACGATCGTGTCTATTGGCAGCCACGACATGACGCTCGATCTGTTAGCAAGCCAAGTTCGTCGCTTCCGCCCGAGAATGACACTTGCGTCTTCAAATGTAGGTAGTATGGGCGGGCTGATGGCGCTGGCGCGAGGTGAGGCTCATATAGCAGGTTCACACCTGCTTGACCAGTCAACCGGTGAGTACAACCTGTCGTTCATCCGTCGATTCCTGAAAGGGCGTCGGATTGTTGTGGTAAATCTCGTACAGCGCATTCAAGGGCTCATCCTGCCCAAAGACAACCCGCAGAATGTTACAAGCCTAGCTGACCTAAAAAGGCAGGACTTGTCATTCGTCAACAGACAGAGAGGATCAGGAACACGCTTACTGCTAGACTATAAACTGAACGAACTCGGTATCGAATCGGACTCAATACGCGGATACGACCGCGAAGAATACACCCACCTCGCAGTCGCAGCAGCCGTAGCCGCTGGTCGCGCCGGCGCTGGACTAGGCATCCTGTCTGCTGCCAACGCTATGAATCTGGACTTCGTACCTCTCCTTTCGGAGCAGTATGATCTTGTCATTCCAGCTGATCACTACGATAGCGAACAGATAAAATTCCTTATGTCCATTATCAGAAGTGAAGTATTTCTCGCCGAAGTAAATGCTGTCGGTGGATATGATACATCATCGACGGGGCAAATTGTGGCAGAACTCAACTGATAGATTCAAACCAATATATAATAATAAGCCACATAGATAAACCAAGAAGGATAAGATAATGACTGTGTCGGGCATAGTGCTCGCAGGCGGGATGAGCCGCAGGCTTGGGCGCGATAAAGCAGTCGAACCTGTCGGAGGCAAGCCGCTCATATCGCGTGTCATCAGCCGCTTGAATCCCATAACTGACGAAATCGTGGTCGTGGTCAACAGCGAAGCGCGCGTACAAGATTTGCCCATCCCGCCAAATACCAAGACCGTAGTTGACATCTATCCCGATGCAGGTTCGCTCAGCGGCATTTTCAGTGGACTTACTGTTGCTAGTGGTGATTGGGGATTCGTAGTCGCTTGCGACATGCCGTTCCTCAATACGGAGCTAATCGCCTACATGCTGACATTTCGGAAACATCATGATGCCGTCGTACCTACTTTGAACGGATACCCCGAACCGACACACGCCGCCTACTCTAAAGCCTGCCTGCCTTATATAGAGCGCAAGCTTAAAGCTAATCAGCTGAAAATAGCAGGTTTTTTCGATGATGTGCGCGTCAAGTATGTCTATCAGGATGATGTTGACGGCTTCGACTCCGAGCACCTGAGTTTCTTCAATGTGAACACGCCAAGAGACCTAGAGCGGGCACTCGCGCTTGCCGATGCAGGAAGGTAAGTCCTTATGCTGGACGCAACCGTAGATGTCTCTATTGAGCTTTTTGGCACTGCGCGTATAGCCTGCGGACGCAAACACCTTAAAGCTCGCCTGCCCGAGAACGCAGCCATCTCAGATGTAGCGGTCATTCTAGCCCAGATTTGCCCGAACTTAGTCGGCGTCGCGCTGCGTAACGACCTAGCCGGCTTGCTGGAGAGTTATACGCTTAACTTGAATGCCACTTCCTTTATATCGGATAATAATTTTACGCTCAAAGATGGTGATACACTCCTGCTATTTTCCAGCCAGTCAGGCGGATGATATTCTTTATCTGCATGGTACAATACCCATTGTTGCGGGTTTGCATCCCTAATTAATGATTAATGGTAATTTTGTCGTAAGGCGGGAAAACCAACTTGTTGTACGGTTACAATGGCAAGGCGCTGCTCATAAATCTGACGTACCAGCAGACGGAAATCCTGACGCTGGACGAGGATGTTCTGCGTCGATTTATCGGGGGCACAGGTATTGGCGCCTACCTGCTTTACACCTATTGCCCGCCGCGTGTTGAACCCCTTGATCCTGAGAACCCACTTATTTTCGTTACCAGCCCGCTGGTTGGCAGCAGGCTCACTACATCCAGCAAGTTCGCCGTACTCACCAAATCGCCGCTTACAGGCTTAATTGGAGACTCGCTGTCATCGAGTTTCATGGCAACTGAGCTGAAAAAGACAGGTGTTGACGCCCTCATTATTGTTGGTAAGAGCGAATATCCGTGCCTGTTATCTATCGAAGACGGTGAGGTAAGCTTTCTCGATGCTAACCATCTACTGGGTATGAGTACGCTCGATACCGAACGCGCCGTCAAGCGCCGTCTCGGCCATCGTACTCGTGTAGCCTGCATAGGACCCGCCGGAGAGAACCTTGTGCGCTTCGCAAGCATAACCAACGACGGTGGGCGTCAGGCTGCGCGTACAGGACCCGGCGCAGTCATGGGGTCGAAGAACCTGAAGGCAATCGCAGTAAAAGGCACTCAATCGGTCCCTGTATATGACTACGATGCGCTTAACGCTATCGGCAAAGACTTGACACGCCGCAGTCTAGGTCCCACTACTGAGAAGTACAGAACACTTGGCACTATGGCAAATGTGTCTGTGTTCAACAGCCTTGGCACTCTGCCCACACACAATTTTCAGCAGTCAACATTCGACGGCGCAGACGGAGTGAGTGCGGAGCAGTTTCACGAATCCCACTTCGTGAAAAATGCTCACTGTGCAAATTGCACCATAGGCTGTGAGAAAATTCTTGTTACGAGTGATAACGGGAAAAAGGCGAAAGGACGCATGGAGTATGAGAGCGCATTCGCCTTAGGTCCTCTCGTCGGCGTGGCGGACGGCAATGCTGTAATACGCGCATCCACCCTTTGCGACGAACTAGGTATGGACACAATCAGCGTGGGTGCGACTGTTGCTTGGGCTATGGAATGCTTTGAACGCGGCATACTGACGCTCGAAGACACTGACGGCTTGGACTTGCGGTTTGGCAGTGAAGATGAATTGCTCGAATGTATCCGGCTTATTGCTGAACGCAGGGGTATAGGCGACCTCCTTGCCGAGGGCAGCTTGCGCGCATCCACGATCATTGGACAAGGAACGGATGCGTGGGCAATGCAGGTCAAAGGATTAGAGATGCCCGGCTACGAACCGCGCAGTCTCAAAACTATGGCGCTGGGACTTGCGGTCAGCACCAGAGGCGCTTGCCACAATCGCTCGTCTGCATACGAAGCCGACTTTTCTGCTCGTGTCGATAGACTGCAAGCGGACGAGTGGCGTGGACGCATCACAGCAGAGGGCGAAGACTTCTCCGCCGTGCTAGACTCTCTTATCTGGTGTAAGTTTCTGCGGAAAGCTTTCGCCGACTTGTATCAAGAATCTGCAGACATATATCGGCACATCACAGGTTGGGACATGAGCGCCGGCGAGCTGCGGCTTGCAGGGGAGCGCATCAACAATCTCAAGAAAGCATTCAATATCCGCGAGGGCTGGACGCGCGATGCTGATACACTGCCGCCACGAGTATTTGATGAATTGCTTCCTACCGGTGTGGTCCAAGATGTGGGCTTGAGCAGGGAAGATCTGGATATGATGGTGCGGAGCTATTACCGCGCGCGCGGTTGGCGCGAGGATGGCACTATACCAGAGGCGAAGCTGCAAGAACTGGAATTGCGTGATATGGTTCAGGGTGATACTTATGTATCCGTATCAACTTCGCGAGGTTAGGTATTGATGAGAGGCGAGATTGAATAGAGAAAGAAACGAACTTCGCGCGACCCTGCGGCAAAACTTCCCGCGCAGCCGCGGTCAACTTCTCCCTGCGCTTCACTTCTTGCAGCATGAGTTCGGCTACCTGCCGGACTGGGCAATGGAAGTCGTAGGATGGCACCTGGGCATACCCTCAAGCGAGGTTTACGGCGCAGCCACGAGCTACACTGAACTTCGCATACTTGAACCTAGCGAGCATATCATACGTGTATGCACGGGGCTGAGCTGCTGGCTGAACGGCGCGAAACAACTCGTTGCACAGGCTCATTCCGAACTCAATGGACACAGCCTGCAAGACAGAATTACGCTGGAAGAGACGCCCTGTGCTTATATGTGCGGTGTAGCGCCCGCAGTGGAGATTGACGGCGTGTGGAAGGGCAGAGCCGGTGCAGAAACTATCAGCAGCGCTGTGCGCGAGGTGTCCCCTTGAAGTCCGCCATATCTGCCGCGTTAGAGTCTCTTCGCAATTCTGCTGCCCAGTCGCAGTCCGTAAACGACGACAAGATGCGCGTGGTGCTGCAGGTGGGGCAATGCTCGCAAGCGGTAGGCGCGTTGGAAGTGGCAGATGTACTAACGCAAATACTGCCGGACGACGCCTATCTCGTGATGGCAGGCTGCGATGGCGCCTGTTTCGCCGCGCCCAAAATGTCCGTCAACCTGCCGGACGGAGAACGCTGCGAATATACCAACCTATCCGGTGTAGAAGCGCGCAAAGTCTTTTCCTCCACTGAATCCTCTGATGCGTCTCAGTCAACCCTCTCTGCTTCATCTGGCTTCTTAGACAAGCAGCAGCGGATAACGCTTCAAGGCTGTGGCAGCTTGGATGCTCTCAGCATTGGCGACTATATCCTGAACGGCGGGTACTCTGGTCTGGCACGCGCCCTGTCTATGACGGCAGAAGAAGTAACGGAGGAAGTGCTTGCATCAGGGCTGCGCGGACGTGGGGGCGCGTACTTCCCAGCGGCGCTTAAGTGGCGTGGCGCTCGTTCTGTCAAGAATACGCCGCGCTATCTTGTAGTGAACTGTGAAGAAGGCGAACCCGGCATATTCAAAGATCGACACCTGATGGAGGGAGTTCCCCACCGCATTATCGAAGGCTCAATTATCGCCGCATACGCATCCGGCATTCATCACTCTTATATCTATATCAACGCCGAAGCAAATCTATCCGCAGAGCGGATGCAGCGCGCTTTAGACCACGCATACGCCAACGGGATTCTGGGCGACAATATTCTGGGATCAGGCTATGCGCTTGAAATGGAGATTGTGCGTGGAGCGGGCGGCTATGTCTGCGGCGACGAGACCACGCTCCTCAACACGATGGAAGGACAGCGCCGTGAACCGCGTCAGCGCCCGCCGTTCCCTACCGAAGCGGGGCTATGGGGCAATCCCACCGTCATCAACAACGCCGAAACGCTATCGAGCGTGCCATACATTCTCGCTAATGGAAGCGAATCCTTTGCTGCCATCGGCACTGATGACGACAAAGGCACAAAGATAGTCAGCCTAAGCGGTTCTGTACGATATGCCGGATTAGTAGAAGTGCCAATGGGGACTACTCTGCGCGAAATTATCTACGATATTGGAGGAGGCATCCCGAACGGCAAAAAACTGAATGCGATGGCTGTGGGCGGTCCATCGAGCGGTATATTCCCCGTATCTATGCTGGATACGCCCATTAAACCCGGCTTCATCCATCAATCAGGTGTAATGCTTGGCGCAGGAGGGGTTATAGTGCTCGATGACTCCGTCAGTGTGCTCGACATGATGCGCAAGCTCGCGTCTTACAATGCCGACGAATCCTGTGGCAAATGCACACCTTGTCGCGAAGGAACGCCGCGTATGGTCAACATAGTGGATAACATAGCGGCAGGCAAGGCATCCGCCAGCGACATAAGCGAACTGAGAAATCTCGCGGAGCTGGTTAACGCTGCTTCCCTCTGCGGTCTGGGGCAAGCGGCTGGCAACCCCGTGCTCAGCACGCTCCACTTCTTCGGAGACGAGATAGCTCTGCTGACTAGCGCAGATTAAAGTAAAAGGGAGTAAGGCGATAATTCGGCATCAAACATCAAACAATGGACTTCCATATCAAGGCACGCTCAAATCGGGGAAAACTTGGCAAGCAAGGATAGCGTTCAAATCAGGAGCACTCCCAAACACATAACACAAGAAAGCCATGACCGTTGCACTTGTACGCCGTTGCCCTTTGTATGTTGGGTGTGTCGCCGTATCAGCTGAGATATACATCGAAGCAGGACATGATATGCTGGATGTAATGGGATACTGCTTGATCGTACTAATAATGGCTTTCTTCGGATTTATGATAATTTATGATATTGACATTCACTTAGTTCCTTCAAGGATGGAGGAAGGCGCATAATGAGCATCACACTTAGCATCAACGGATACTCGGTCGAAGTCAGCGAGGGCACGTCAGTGCTGGACGCCATCAACCAGTCCGGCACCTACATCTCTCAGCTTTGCAAAGACCCGGATATGAAATCCATCGGCGCTTGCCGAACATGCCTCGTGCAAATTGAAGGCATACGCGGCTATCCGGCGTCCTGCGCTGTTCCTGCCGCCGAAGGAATGAGCGTTTGGACTGAAACACCCGAGGTTCAGGCGATGCGTAAAGGCGTGCTGGAACTCACTCTCGCCATGTTTCCATCCGACAACGGAACTAACGGAAACAAAGATTATCGTGAGCTTTCTATCGCCGCGGATAGGCACGGCATCACCAAGTCTCGCTGGCAAGGCAGGCAGCGAGAAGCCGCCGATACCAGCAACCCGGTGTTCAATATCTCCATGGAAAGCTGTATATTGTGCCAGCGCTGCGTGCAGGCGTGTCAGGACGGCCACCAATTCATCGGCGCAATTGACCTGCTTGGCACAGGCACGCAAGGCAGGATCGGGACTTTCGCCGAGCGTCCTCTTGTGGAGTCCGTGTGCACCACTTGCGGACAGTGCCTCTCTGTGTGTCCTACCGGCGCAATAGAAGTTAAAACGCCGCCGCTCAATGTCTCCAAAGAGGTTGTAACCACATGCCCATACTGCGGTGTGGGCTGCGGCGTCAAGGCGCAAGTTGATGACACAGATCGCATTGTGGGGATGCTCGACGACCCCGATAACCAGTCGAGTCTCGGAATGCTCTGTGTCAAAGGGCGATTCGGATACTCATTCGTGAACCATGAGGACAGACTGACCACTCCGTTAATTCGTAAAAACGGTGTTTTGACAGAAGCCTCTTGGGATGAGGCATTGGACTATGTCGCCGCCAATCTTGCGAAGTATCGCGGTTACGAGTCCGCTACTCTCTGCTCCGCAAAAGCTACCAATGAGGACGGCTACATACAGCAGAAGTTCGCCCGTCTAGTCATGCAAACCAATCACATCGATCACTGTACACGCCTCTGCCACTCACCGTCGGTCGAAGCGATGCTAACTTCGCTTGACAGCGGCGCGACCAGCAATTCCTATCAAGACTATGAAGAAGCCGGCTGTCTCGTTATCATCGGTTCGGACGCGAACTCCAACCACCCGGTTGCCGCATCCCGCATGCGGCGCGCCGTCATAGAGCGCGGCGCGAAACTCATCATAATCAATCCGCGCCGCATCGAGATGTGCGACTTCGCCGAATTGTGGTTGAGGCCAAGACCAGGCACGGATGTCGCGCTCTTGAACGCCATGGCGAAGGTTATACTGGACGAAAATCTGGTTGACTGGGACTTCGTGAGCGGGCGCACGGAGGACTTCGAGGCGTGGCGCCAAGTCATCGATAGGTACACGCTGGAATATGCCGAAGGTATCACCGGCGTGTCCGTAGAGGACATCAGGAAAGCGGCGCGAATTTACGCCAAACCGCCGTTCAGCGGCTCCTGTCTGATATGGGGCATGGGCATAACGCAGCACATGATGGGTACCGCAAACGCCCACTGTCTGCTAAACCTGTCGTTTGTGGCTGGACAGATAGGAAAACCCGGCTCCGGTATATCACCGCTGCGCGGGCAGAACAATGTTCAGGGCTGCGGCGACGCAGGCTGCCTGCCCAATGCGTTCCCAGGTTATCAGATTATCTCCGAGGACTCCGTCGCCAAATTTCAGAAGGCATGGGGAAACCATCCGCTGCCGAACGAAGAAGGTCTGGTCATCACCGAGATGATGCTGGACATCGAGATAGGGCGCATCAAGGCGATGTATGTAACCGGGGAGAATCCTCTGCTCAGCGAACCTAATCTGCATCATGCTGAAGAAACATTCAAGAATCTGGATTTCTTAGTCGTGCAGGACATCTTCCTGCACGAGACGGCACAGATTGCGGATGTGGTGCTGCCGGCAACTTCTTTCGCCGAAAAAGACGGCACTTTCACCAATAGCGAGCGGCGCGTGCAGCGCGTTCGGAAAACCGTAGAACCGATAGGTCAGAGCCGCCCCGACTGGGAAATCCTATGCGATCTCGCTCAGCGAATGAGCCGCCACCTTAATCTCGGTGTAGAAGACCAATTTGCCTTCACGCATCCGTCCGAGATATGGCAGGAAATGGCAGATACTACGCCTATCATCGCCGGCATATCCTACAAACGACTGGATGAAGAAGGCGGTATCCAGTGGCCCTGTCCGACCCCGGACCACCCCGGCACGAGATTCCTATACGAGAACGACTTCCCGCGCGGACCGAAAGCTAAGTTTGTGGCGTTCCGACAAGGTCCCCAGGCTGAAGAGATGCCGAGTGAGCGCTTCCCGCTTATTTTGAATACCGGGCGCGTCTTGTATCACTGGCACGGCGGAACAATTACACGCAGAGCATCCAACCTGCTGGCGCGCGCGCCCGAACTGGAAATCAACATCAGCGCTGAAGATGGTGAAAAGTACGAAGTTGCAGACGGCGAGTGGATAAGCCTAAAATCGAGGCGCGGTGTGCTGGAGGGTAGGGCGGTCTATACCGAGAAAATGCGCGCCGGAGAAATCTTTGTGCCTTTTGTCAAACTTCAAGATCACGCCGCCAACTTCCTAACCAGCGACGCGCTCGACCCATTCTCAGGAATACCTGAATACAAAGTCTGCGCCGTGCGAATCGAGAAGGTTATAGAAGCCGTTCACGCATCAGACTGAGGCGCATAAATCCAGCCCTCTAACTTCGCTTTAGTCATTTCATCAGTGGATGGATGGCGGAAGCGCGCAGGAGCCTGTGCCCAGACTGCGGCTGCCGTCGCTGCGACCACTGCGTCTAAGCAGTCGTCGTTAGCAATGCAGTCCGCGCGCACCTCACATAAGTTTGCTAAGAAAACGCCGGACTGATGCTCCAAAGCATCCAGTATGATGCTGCGGCGTTCCGCACGCTTCACAATTGACTTAGGATTCTTATATCCCTTATAGATAGTGCCGATTGCTCTAAGAAAAGCGCCCGGCATCGTTTCCAGAAGCGTAACGGTTTCCCTTGATTCCTCAGATTGTGGATTCATCGGAGGCACAACCCAGCGGCTTGACTGTTTAAGATGCAGCTCGTGCAGCATCTTGATTCCGTAGTATGTCATGGGAAGCATGTTGGGGTTAACTTTGTGCAGCGGGGAAAAACTTTCTGAGAAGTGCTTTTCGTCTCCTGCTCGCTTCAATTCGCCGAACCTGTGAACGAATTCGTTACGCGCCGATATAAAGTCGTCCAGGCTCATATCGAACACCGTCCGCCATACATCGCGCATAGATTCTATGCTGCCATTATCCAAGAAACTGGCGAATTCCACGGGCGTTCCGAAGGGAAAGTCGATTGCTGCAACCGCCGGCGTAGGCGCAGCCGCCAGCAGTTCTGCCACATCACTTCGGGGCGTTATCTGTGCGCTCAGGAACTCAAGTCGCCCGTCTGCGGTTAGTTCTCCAATGGCAGCCCAAGTGTTGCGATCGCTTTTCGCGCCGCTGAAGTCAATACCGATGATATAGGTCATAACTCGACCCGTTTGATTATAGTTTATAAATGATACAGTCCAACTGTCGCATTGTAACGAGTGCGTCCTTCCATTACATCATTGCATCGCCGGCGCTTCAATCTGGTATCATTGTAAAAATACATCAACTTATCGAAGGACACCCTTATGACAACCCCTTTGTCTCAAATGGCCAAGCCGGAATCGGCGCAGTACGCAGCACAGCGTAAGCTCTTTCTCGTGCCTATATTCCTGTTTCCGCCGGATATGCCCGATGATGCAACGCAGCTTCTCGAACGTTACTGGTCAGAAGTGCGCGATCATATTCAGAACCTAGAGCGTTCGCTCGGAAGTGTAACGCATGTGTTCCATGAAACAATTTATGCGGGTGGCGAAGAAGGTATGAGAATGGCAGAGTCGATGAATCCTCTCGGCGGCTCATTCATTCAGGCGCTTTGTAGTGCAGGTGCTTCGCTTGAAGCTACCGAGGATAAGGCAGTGATCGAAGAGCACAGCGACTGGCAGCGCTGCCTGTCAATAGGGCTTATGAGCGAAAAAGTGATGAACCTCGCCATGGCAGGTATTCAGGAGACCACCCGGCAGCGTTTCGAGCACATCTCTGAGCGCATATCCCAGGCGTTGGGCGATGGGGACGCAGGTGTGCTGTTCATCAGCGAAGGGCATGGGGTGCAGTTTTCCAGGGATATTCAAGTCTTTTTCGTCGCCCCGCCCGCGCTGGATGCGCTCAAACGCTGGATTAGCGACCAGATGCGCGCCGCTGTGCCGCCTCAGCCAGATGCAGAGACGCAATGAGATGATTGGAACTTGACCTTTCTCCGTGGATTTGAAGCGCCCACAAGGAGCGAATAAACAATGACAGCAAACGGCAATCCCCTGCGAAGCCGCGCATGGTTCGATACTCCTGAACTCTACGGCTGGCTTAGACAGGCAGCGTTCAAGGCGGAAGGCTTTGGAGAACCTGCATATCAGAACAAACCCATAATCGGTATCTGCAACACTTGGAGCGAGTTGACCCACTGCAACGCCCATCTTCGTCAATTGGCAGAAGCGGTCAAACGCGGCGTATGGCAGGCAGGCGGATTCCCCATGGAGTTCCCCGTTATGTCGCTCGGTGAGTACAACATGCGCCCCACTACCATGCTGTTCCGCAACTTGATGAGCATGGATGTGGAAGAATCCATTAAGGCGAATCCCCTAGACGGCGTCGTACTGCTCGGCGGATGTGATAAGACCACGCCGGCGCTTCTCATGGGCGCTGCCAGCGCGGACATCCCCGCTATTCTAGTAACCGGAGGACCTCAGCTCAAAGGTAACTGGCGCGGTGAAGAACTCGGCTCATGCACAGACTGCCGACGATACCACACTGAGCTGCGCGCAGGCCGCATCACGGAAGAACAGTGGGCTGAGCTGCAAAACTCTATCGTGCGCAGCCCGGGCCACTGCATGGTTATGGGCACTGCATCAACAATGGCATCTATGGGCGAAGCCCTCGGAATCGCACTTCCGGGGAACGCAGCAATTCCTGCCGTTGACTCGCGGCGCATCCAGCTCGCTGAAGCGTCTGGCAGGCTAATCCTTCAGGCTATCGAACAAGATCTGCGTCCATCGAAAATCATGACACAGCAAGCTTTCGAGAACTCAATTCGCACACTGCACGCATTAGGCGGCTCTACCAACGCCGTAATACATCTAACCGCAATCGCAGGACGTCTCGGCATAGAACTGCCGTTGACCTTGTTTGACGAGCTGTCGCGAACCACTCCGTTTATTCTCAACTTAAAGCCCTCCGGCGAATTCCTTATGGAAGACTTCTTCTACGCAGGCGGCATTCCCGCGCTGCTGAACGAATTGCGTCCGCTCCTGCATACCGAAGCCCTCACGATTACGGGCAGGTCGCTTGGCGATAACGTAGCCGGCACAGTCAACCATAACCCCGACCTAATTCGCAGTCTAAATAAACCGCTTAACCCCGAAGGCGGACTTGCGGTTGTGTATGGCTCGCTCGCACCAAGCGGCGGCGTAATCAAACCGACAGCAGCTTCTCCTAATCTTCTAACTCATCGGGGGCGTGCGCTCGTCTTTGAAGACCACGACGATATGGAACACAGCATAGATGACCCCAACCTTGATGTTCATCCGGACGACGTTCTGGTGATGCGAAATGCCGGTCCCGTAGGCGGCCCTGGCATGCCGGAGTGGGGCTTTCTGCCGCTTCCCAAGAAGCTGCTGCAGCGCGGTATCCGTGACATGGTGCGCCTCAGCGACGCGCGAATGAGCGGCACTGCGTTCGGCACGGTCGTTGTCCATGTTACGCCTGAGTCTGCGTCAGGCAGCCCGCTCGCCGCAGTGCGAAACGGCGACATCATCGAACTCGACGTACCTAATCGACGGCTAGACCTTCTGGTGGACGAAAGGGAAGTGCAGCAAAGGCTGTCAGAAACACCACCGCCAAAATCTCACTTTAGCAGAGGCTACGGCGTCATGTACTCTCAGCACATCCAGCAAGCCGACAAAGGCTGCGACTTCGACTTCCTGCGCGCTGAAAGTCTGAGTTAGACTGATAAACTATTTTCCTTATCGTACTGCCATAATGCTTTGTCTATCAGTCTTGGGGATAATTCATCATCTATATCAGCCCATTGAATATCATTGTATAGAGGTAATAGTCACTTTTAGTGAAGGTAGTTTTCTTAAATTTTTTTCGGTTGTCAACGCATATAATGTACTACGAACCCGCCTGTCAACAATACCAAACTTGTTTGGATCCCAAGCTGCTAGAAAGGCTGATGCCACAGGAATCCCTACCCGTTTCAAACGTGTAAGAATAGATACTGCAAAGTCTGGGGCATCAATATACTTATCTGCAGCTATAGCAGCCATTCTGGTGATTAACTGAACCGTGTCCTCGCCGTTTTCTGTGTGAAATAGGTCTGCTCCACTTCGTGGGGACTTCCACTTTCTGATTTTCCATGCTTGATCAAGAGTAAGGTACTTTTGTGTTCTATAAGGTTCCCCTATTTCGTGTAATATATCTCCGCCATCATATGAGAACCGTTGCCCAAATTTTGGACTTCTGATTGCGGTAGTTTTTGCCCCAACTTACTAACCAAACGGTCAACTTCTGTACTTTGTGCAAAGTGAAGAGTATTCCTGCTAGCGTTGTACTTCAGCCATAATTCGTCTAGGAAATCATCAAGATTAACTTCTGCTTTCAAATCGCTCACCTCCGAATATTCTGACGACTTTTTACTACAACGATTACGCCCGATTGAAGTCATCTCTGGATACGCCAAGATCTCTCAGGATTGCCCTAACAGTGCCAATTCTTAAATCACGACTTCCCCAATTGGGTATTGTAGTCCTTGAGTGAGTGTTGATATTGATCCAAATTTCGTGATCACCTCTGCCTTGCCTATCAAGTTCACAGCCCAAACGACGTAGTTTGCGTGTGAGTTCCCGATAGTTCATGCTACTATTACAACTTCATTATCGGTGTAAGTTTTAGCCAATTCTTCTTCTATCTCACAAGGCAGCTGCTCATCTTCCCAGTCTTTATACGACTCTATGTAAGCCGCGGCGACGCCCTGGAGGTTTTCCAAGGCGTCGTCGTATGTATCGCCCCAAGCACGGCAGCCTGGTAGGGCAGGTATCTCTGCCAGAAACTTATCCTCAGTGTCGTAGCAAGGTTCGTGCATCACGAATTGCAGTTTATAGACCTTCATAAACAACCTTCGCCTATGCCCCCTGATGTATCTGCACCTTAACCGAGCCCGTCGTCTTGTCGTACGCCGTCTGGAAACCGTCCTGAATTGCATCCAGCGAGTAAATATGCGTTACCATCGGTTTCAGATCAACTCTCCCAGACGCCATCAAATCAATCGCAACTTCGTAGTCGTGCCTGCCGTTGATGATGCCGTAGCACGACGAGAAGTATATGGTCTGCTCTTTAAGCATCGGCGGCAGCCAGTCAACTGTGATAGGCGTGCGGTATCCGCCTATTACCACGAAGCGCCCCTGCTCACGCGTAACCTCAATAGCCTGCGTAATCGGGTCGGGTTTCCATCCGCCAACCGTTTCTATGGTCAGATCAGCCCCAAGCCCCTGAGTGGCGTCCAAAATCGCCTCGTTAAGCGCAGGGTCGTCGGGCGCGAATGCGTAGTCTGCGCCCAGCTGCTTAGCAAGTGCAGCCTGCTGCTCATGGCGCGCCGTAACGAATACCGTGCCTGCACCCAGCGCGCGTGCCGCTGCCACCGCCGTCAGCCCAATGTTGCCTGCCCCCAGCACAACCACAGTTTCCCCGCCGATAAGATTGCCCCGCCGTACCCCATGCACCGACACCGCGAACGGCTCCACCAGCGCGCCTTCTTCCCAAGTCAGGTTGTCGGGTAGCGAATAGCACCCCCATGCCTTGCGCTTGATATATTCTGCGAAGCCCCCGCCTTCCGGTGGAGCCATATCCATGCACTGCTTGTACTGCCCCATTCGGCAATACCAGCATCGCAGGCAGGCGCGTCCATGCCCTATGGTTTCTATGGCAACCCGTGTGCCCACCACAGCGTCATCTATATCCTCGCCGACGGCAATAATCTCCCCGGCGACCTCATGGCCCACCGGCGACTCGTCGGCTTCCGTCTGGTCTGCCTTCATTTGCAAGTCTGAACCGCATATTCCAGTCGCGCGAATGCGTACTATCGCATCGCCGGGACCTGCTTCAGGACGCGGATATTCCCCAAGGTTCATCGTCCCGTTTCCGTCATAAAAAGCCGCTTTCATCATCGCCATCTTGCACCCTCCAGTACGTTTCCAGTTCTTGGAATGTTACTTGCAGAATTCGTCTTGTGCCATTATCGCAGCCCTAACCGTTCGCTGCTAGAAACTCGCGCGAGCCGTTCAGTATCAGGTCGTTCAGCGCAATCGCAGTATGAATATCAGACGATAGATGCCGTCCCGCCGCATGGATACGCTCACCTATGGCGTCCTGAGCCTCCTGCACCACAGGATGTTCCGGCTGTCCGGGATAGCCCATAGACTGCGCTAGGTCGTTAGTACCCCATGCGAATGCGTCTATGCCCTCCACCTCAAGTATGGCGTCAATGTTCTCGAAAGCAGTCGCAGATTCCAGCTGCGCCAACACCAGCATTTCCTTATTCGTCAGCTCCATGAACTCACTGCGATCAAGACCAGGCTGATCAATCAGCCCGCTGTCGTTGTAGAAAGTACCTCTGCCTCCACCCCAGCTTCGCTCGCCTTCGGGCGTAAATCGGCATGCGTCCACAAGCGCCTTCGCCTCTTCTGCCGTCTCGACATGCGGACCAAGGACACCCATAACGCCCCTGTCGAGATACAGGTTGATGAAATTAGCCGACTTGTCCGGCACACGCATAATCGTAGTCAGCCCATAGCCGTCAGCAACGCGCACCATAGCGTCCACCGATTCCTGTGTGAACAGACCGTGTTCGCCATCCAGATTGACGAAGTCGAAGCCGCCAAGCATTCCCACCAGCTCAATCGCTTCCGCAGAGGGAAACACTAAGCTCAGCCCTAGGCCTTTCTTCCCATCGCGGTTCTTCTTAAAGATGTTATTCTCTCTTATCCGTACCATGTAAAAACTCCTTATAGCCCTTCCGGGTATTTTTCCACTGCTCTATAAATTTCAACTTCATCGTATTTGACTAGATGCTCTGCGTGCTATGCCTTTCTTGTGATCAACAATCCTGGCGAGCAGGCGGCAGAACATCATGTACCCAAGCCACGAGCGCATTCAGCGTTTCTTGGCTTATCTCGTGCGCCATATCATACTCATGATACTGCGGCGCATAGCCCTCTTCCCGCAGAAACTTCAGCGCATCGTGCGCCGACTGTACCGGCAGCACCATATCGGCCGTGCCGTGCGTAACGAACAAGCGCTGCGCCCGATCCTTCGGCAGCCGTTCTCGAAGCGAATCCACATCCGGCGCAACCCCGCTCAGCACCGCCAGCCCTGCGAACTTATCCGGATTAGGCAAGCCATAGCGATATGTCATCATCCCGCCCTGCGAAAAGCCGCCCAATATCATCTGTCCCGGCTCTACTTCGTACCGCTCAGACACCTCATCCACCAGCGCCGCGAGCATATCAACCGCGCGCTCCAAATCGTCTGCGCTGCGAAGATCACGCGGCGGCGTCCACCCGAAGCCGGTCATGCCGGGACCAATCTGAAATGGAATCGGCGCATTCGGGAAAATATACACATAGCCGGCGGCGTCAATCGCAGGCGAAAGCCCCGCTAAATCCCCCATGTGCGCCCCAAACCCGTGCAGCAGAATTATCATCGGATATTTTTGTCCTGGGACATACCCATCCGGCTCCACTGCGATATATCTTAGCGTCTTACCTTCGAACTGCTTTGCCTGCATTCTTCTTTCCTTCCGCCTATAGCATTATTGCGTTATCGCTTGGAGATGTGCTCTTCATACGGAGTCAAATTCTCAATAGCAGCAGTAGTCGCGTACACCAACGCTTCCATTTCGTAAGCCACTGCATTCGCTTCTAGTTCCAACAATTCTTCATCGTCGGATTCATACCCCGCTAACCCATCCAGATAAATATCCCAAAGGATATGCTTCCAGCCGTTCCTCGTGGTTCCCCAATAAAGTTCTACTATGAACTCTTTTTTGTATTCTTCTGAGAAAGAGTTTTGGAAAGCTGCATTGAACTCTGCTTGGTGAGCTTTAAGAGCGTTGTAGTAGTAGCGTGACTTATCACCCGGTGCATGGGGTATAAAAATGCCAATCCTCGCATAATCAGGGATCGCCTCAACATACCATGAGATATACTCGCTAACGCGTATATCAGAATGCAGAACTGGTTGCTTCAATGCGAATCTAACCTTTTTTGTGTCCCAGGGACGCAATTCCTTTGCAATTTGAGTCTGCCACACACCATAAGGCTCACACTCGGCAGTAACCTTAGGCAATACGCGCTCAAACCACATTCTCGCTTTCGTTCTTGGGCTGTTCGTACCCTTGCGTGCAGTCTTACCCTTACTTGCTCGTGCAGGCGTTCTTATGTGTTTTGGTGCATGATCAATATTTTCGGTCGGTATAGGCATGCCCGGATAGACCACTGGCGCAAGTTTTGGTTCTCCTTGTCTATCTATTTTGAACAAATAGGCGTCTATCCTAGCGTTATCGTTGAGCCAGCGCATAACTTGCGCATCGCCATATTCTGCATCCTCTGCGATCCAAACTACTCCCTTCGCATCAAACGCTGCAATGTACTCCATCAAGCGAGCTAAGTGATTGTTGTCAGTTTTCCCAAACTGATTTTCTATAATCACAGTAAACGGCTCTTTGCTGCTGGGTTTGGTTGCTTGACAATGCAGATCGACACGGCGCGAGCGCTTCCACACGCTCCTCTCCCGATGTACAGTTGTGGCATCAATCTCCCACACCACCTGCTCGTTCAGAACCTCGATGTTCTCAGCAAGCCAGTCCGAGAAATCTAACTCATTTCGCCACAGGTGATTGTCAGCCATCTTGGTTATCCTTCCTCTTGACTCTATCGGCGCTATTCCTGCTCATACACAGGCCGCACCAGCTCATACACCTCGTGTGTGTTGCAGTACATGTTGCCCGCAAGTCTGCCCACCGGCTTCAGCCGCGCATGGTTAATGCGATGTCCGTCTATAATGTCATCCCGCACATGCATCAGCACAATCTCGCCAATCACCAGCGCATGATTGGTTCTATCCCCAATATCTACCACCTGATTCAGGCGGCACTCCATGTTCACTGGCGACTCCGCCACACGCGGCGCGCTCACTAGCTCCGACGGCGCCGCAGTCAGCCCGCTCACATCGAACTCGTCCACATCGGCAGGGAACTCAGCCGCCGTGCTGTTCATTGCTTCAGCGATGTCGTCCACAACCACATTCACTACGAATTCGCCCGTCGCCTCTATGTTCGCGAGCGTGTCCTTATCCTTCCAGCCTGCGCTGCGGGATATGCCAAGCACGATAGTGGCAGGCGCATACGCTATCGCGTTAAAGAACGAGAATGGCGCGAGGTTGACCACTCCTTCAGCGGATACACTTGACACAAGCGCAATCGGCCTCGGCACGACCACCCCGGTCAGCACGCGGTTAAAGCCTTCAAAATCTTTCGGGTCTATTCTCAACTGCACTCTCCTAAATGATAAATCTCTTGTCTCTCAACGGTAGAGGTGTTCAAGATGTGCGTCAGTCCGCTTTTCATCCGAAATCTCCCTCGCCAATAATTCAGTCAAAGGGTAATACTGAGCGACACCAATAGCAAGTGCGTTGACTTGAACGCCTGTGCAACCATAAACTATAAGCCGCAGCTTCGCTATATCTATTGCAATTCGATCGAGAGAGCACTTTCGCACTTGACCGATACTCACAGAGGTAACTTGATGAGCAAACTTATCGACCTACTGGACAAGACCCAAACCACCTCATCCGCCATTGGATTTGCAGCATCGCGTCAATCGGCGACAGACCCCGATATTGTGCTTCTGGGACGCATTACTTCCGTCGAATTAACGCAAGACCCAAACCTTGCAAACTCACCGGCAGACGCTCTTCTCATAACTCTTGACGCCTCAGATACTGCCGCAATCACATCTGTCGGCGATGCTCTTAAAGACAGGCTATGGGGTGCAAGAGTAGGCAGCGCCGGCGCGAACGATGCCAACGCCCTCAAGGATGCGGGGTGCGACTTTATTGTGTTTGACGCCGAAGGCACTTCCGCCTCCGTCCTCAACGACGACGCTCTGGGTAAGATTATTGCAGCAGGTTTCGATGATCCGGACTTCAACGAAGATGAGGCAAAGGCTATCCGCACCCTGGAGATCGATTGCGCTCTCCTGACACCGCCTGACAGTCTGATGCCTCTCACTGTTCAGAAACTTCTGAGCATTCAAGCAATGCGCGCCACCGTTAGAAAGCGTTCAGTCCTCACAGCGCCCACAGATATTGGAAATGCTGAACTCGAAACTCTGCGAAACGTCGGAATAGTCGGAATAGTCGTAAGCCTTGCTGATTCTGATGAGAAGATTCAGCGCATCAAGAACGACATCGCAAACCTGCCGCGCCGGAAGTCGCAAAGAGACAGAAGACGGTCTGTGTCTAATGTAGGTTTCAGCGGCGGATTAGCGTCATCAGAAGATGAATATGACAACGACGAATAGGGTTGTTAGAGCACAAAACCTGCTCGCTGTCAGCTGCCGAACCGCTGTATCTACGGATATGCCTCCGTCAGGGATGGTGCTAACTAACGATCAGCTCAACTCTTGTTAGAATAATGACGCGCCCTACCTTCCTACGGCAAGCCGCTCTATCAGATAGTCGGGCAGGTTGTTGCGTCTCATCTTCTCCTGAGTCGCCCCGATGTCATACGCAACCCGGTAATGTGTAATCGTCTGCGCCGAATTGTCGTAAATCACGTAGCTCGCCCGTGAATCTCCGTCGCGCGGCTGACCGACTGATCCGGGGTTCACGATGAGGGAGCCATCATCCAGCTGAACCGGGGTTCCCGTGGGGAACGCCCTGAAAGCCGCGCCGTCCACCCGTGGAGTGCACAAAAACGGCACATGCGAATGTCCGACCAGACACCAGTAAGTCTCGATATGTGTGAAGCACGCAATAGCCGCCTCCACCGTAATCAGATACTCCCATATAGGATCGCGCGGGCTGCCGTGCGCCAGTGTGAACTCATCGATCTCTAGTGTTAAAGGCAGCCCGCGTATATAGTCAGCCTGCTCACGTGTGAGCTGTGCCGCCGTCCAGCGATTAGCAGCGGCAGCGTAGGGGTTAAACCGCTCCAGCGAAATCTTGCCCACAGCCGCGAGATCGTGGTTGCCTGCGATAGCATTATGCTTAATAGAGCGCAGCAGCTCCACACATTCCGCTGGATCAGGCCCATATCCCACCAGATCTCCAAGCGACCATACCTCATCAAAGCCCCCGCGGCTGCCTGCATCTTCAACCACCGCTTGAAACGCTTCTAAATTGCTGTGAACGTCCGAGATTATCAGTGCCTTCATACTGCGTATCCTGCGTATTTATGTGAATTGCCCGCAGGAAGCCTGCTGCGAACCATACACCAAACCTTCTGCACATTCACCCGAGGCTGTGGGTGGCTCCGGACTGATTGTTTAGAAATATCAGAAATCTCTATAGTGTGCAGAGTGAGAACCTCATCTCATAGAATAGGAGTGAGCACCAACCGGTTCGATGAGGCAATCACCTTATTTCAACTTGTTCCTTGATTTCAACATAGATGCATCAGTGCCGCAATATCTAGCGTTGATGTAAATACGATATTCGGCTATACTCGCATTGAAGGATTCATCATTAAGTATAAAGATTATTATATCAAGGAGGGGAGTATGGCAAAGCCAAGGCAATTGGGACATCTGGTACTAAGAGTGCGAGACTTGGAGGCGTCCGAGAAGTGGTATTCTGAGGTGCTTGGGCTTCACACGACGAACAAGCGTCCGGGCAGTATGACCTTCATGAGCGCGAAGGAAGGTTCGTCGCACGAACTGGCGCTGGTGAGCGTTGGACCGGATGCGCCAGGACCTGAAAATACGCGCGTAGGTTTGTATCATTTTGCATGGGAAATGGATTCGTATGAGGACCTGAAGGAACTCTATGATCACATGAAGGCAAAGGATGTGAACATAGGCGGCATAGGCGACCATGGCATATCGCTTGGCGTATATCTCTTCGATCCGGACGGAAACGAGATAGAGGTATATTACGAGATGCCGGAAGAGCAGTGGCCTGCCGAGGGCGATCTGTTTGAGGGAGAATTCCCGGGCAATCTGGAACTCGAAGAGGCGTCCGTATAGCGGTCTCGCAGACTCATGCTGACGATGCAGGTCAATGCAGGCGTCCATTTAGCGCGCGCCGATGCGATGTTCACCTGATATTCGGACTTCTATAGGGCTTATGCCCAAATCGACACAACTTGAAGGTTTCGATGTCTAATAGATAAGGACGGAGAACATGATAAAGCCGAGACAATTGGGGCATCTGGTAATCCGAGTGCGCGACCTAGATATATCCGAAAGGTGGTATTCGGAAGTGCTGGGGCTGCAAACGATGAAAAAGTATCCTGGGCGTATGACCTTTATGAGCGCGAAGGAAGACGTTACCCACGAACTTGCGCTAATGGGGATAGGACCGAATGCAGGGGAACCTGACGAAAGCCGTGTTGGACTTGCGCATTTCGCCTGGGAAATGGACTCGTTTGATGACCTAAAAGCACTTTATGCACACTTGAAGGCGAAAGATGTGAATATTCGCGGCATCAGCGATCACGGTCTGTCCATTGGCGTTTACATATTCGATCCGGACGGCAACGAGATTGAAGTCTATTATGAGATGCCGAAGGAAGAATGGCCTGAGGAAGGTGTGTTGTACAGGGGAGAGTTCCCGGCAAAGCTAGATGTCGAGGAAGTCGCCGTTTAAGGGTTAAGTAAGTTTGCGAGCGCAGCCCACGCTTTCGGCATTCCGCTCGGTTTATCCTCTATACATCTAAAGTAGAGTAGTCGAAAACCCCTGCTTGCGTGGGGGTTTTCTTTTATGCGGGTTAAACATTTCGGAAATGATCCCACCCGCCGGTTCCGACTTGCATAGGATGCCCATCTTCGTCGAGTACGGTTATCCCCTGTTCTGCTGAGATAATTTTGCCTATAACAGTTATTTGTGTGCCAATGGTTTGCCGGACTAAGTGCATTACTTCGGCAGGCGCCGTGAAAAGAAGCTCGTAGTCTTCGCCTCCGCCTAGCGCGAGCGAGAGATATTCGGACGGAAACAGCGTTTTGAGCCTGTCATCCACAGGTATGCTTGCTGCGTAGAGTTCTGCGCCGGTTGCACTCGCACGGCAGAGTTTGCCCAGATCGTCCAACAGCCCGTCGCTGACGTCCATAGCACAGCGCACTCCGAGACGCACAAGGGTCTCTCCTTCCAATACACGCGGCATAGGACGGTGATGCGCATCTTTTAGAAATGTGGAAGCGGCTTGGTCAGGACTATTTGCGCCTTCCAGCAGGAGCTTCAAACCGCCTGCCGATGAGCCTAACGAGCCTGTAACCGCAATATGATCGCCGGGTCGCGCGCCGTCTCTAAGCAGGAGCGCTTCCGAAGCAATGTCCGGCGCTGTGCCTTCCAGCGCGACTGATATAAAGAACACGGGGGATTTCACAACGTCGCCGCCTACTACGGCGCCGCCGCATATATCCGTGAGTTCCATCATGCCTTCATAGAGGCCAACTAAGCCGGCAATTGGTATATCCCCGCGCAAACCTAGTGTAACGGTCGCGTAAGAGGGCACGCACCCCATCGCGGCGATGTCGCTAATGTTAGTTGCCAGGCATTTCCAGCCCAAGTCCTTCCAGCCAGCGTAGCGCAGATCGAAGTGGACACCTTCGACCATCGTGTCAGTGGTGAAGACGCGCACCCCCTGCGGTGATAGCCAAGCCGCCGCATCATCACCGATTGAGCGCAGTGTGCGGAAGCCTCGCTTGTCTAATCCGAGTATGCGGCGTTTGTTACTGTCTGATATGACGGCTGCCAGAGCATCTATGAGTTCAAACTCGCCTATGTCTCTGACTAACATTTCCATCCTGTGTACTAGGGGAGCGCTTCCGCATCTAAATATGCGCGAAAGCGCGTTTTTGAGGCTGAAGTGAAGTATTTTTATTTTTACTACTTGAGCCCAATTTTACTCTGGATGGTCCGGCTGAATTTGAGTACAAGATATCCGATGATGCCGTTTACCAGAGAAGCGACAAAAATCGCCATTTTAGATTGCAAAACCAAATGTTCATCGGTGAACGCCAGACCAGTTATGAATATCGCCATGGTAAAACCTATGCCGCCAAGCAAAGCAGCGCCTGTGATATGCAGCCATCCAAGATCACGCGGCAGTGTAGCAATATCGGTTTTGACGGCAATCCATGAGAACAGAATTACCCCGACCGGTTTGCCGATTACAAGTCCAGCGATTATACCTAGTGCAGCGGATGAAGACAGCGTTCCGAGAATGTTTTCATCTAGGGCTACGCCAGCATTAGCAAGGGCGAACACGGGCATAATTAAGAACGCAACCCAGGGGTGCAGCATATGTTCGAGACGCTGGAGCGGTGATTCGACTTCTTTGGCGGCGTGTTCAAGTCCTTCAAGCGCTCCACGCTGTGTCGCAGTGGTGAGAGCAAGTGCGCCGCGCCGAGCGCCGCCAAAGCCTTCCTGCTCAAAGATGTCCATTAGCGCCCTCCCCCGTGCAACGAACTGCTTGGGATCGATATGAACGCGCAAGGGTATCGTCATCGCAATGAGTACACCGGAAACAGTCGCATGGATGCCGGATTCGAAGAATGAAATCCAAATAACGATGCTTATCAGAAGGTACACAAGAGCATTGCGGACACCGATTATGTTGAGCGCCATAAGCAGACACAATAGCCCTACGCCGACACCGAGATTTACCCAGTTGATAGTTTCAGTGAAGAATATGGCAATTACGGTTATGGCGCCGATGTCGTCAACGATAGCGAACGCGGTCAAGAAAATCTTTAGAGAGAGTGGCGCGCGCGTGCCAAGCAGAGCCAATACTCCCAGCGAAAAGGCGATGTCGGTTGACATTGGGATAGCCCACCCACGCACTGCTTCCCCGCTGTTATTGAGAAGCAGATAGATACTGGCAGGTACGATCATTCCGCCAAACGCCGCAATTATCGGCAGCGTGGCGCGGCGAACTGACGCAAGCTCTCCAAGAAGCAGAGAGCGCTTTATTTCAAGCCCAACAACGAAGAAAAACACCGCCATAAGAGCATCGTTTATCCAGAAGTGCAGCGACTTGTCTAATAGGAAGTCCCTTACACCTATGATGAAGTGTGTTTCCCATATCTCGTGGTAGGCGTGTTCGAACGGGGAGTTTGCCAACGCGAGAGCGGCAACTGCAGCAATAAGCAGAAGTATTCCGCCTGAAGCTTCTTGATGCATAAAGCGCTGCACAGGGCGCAGCAACCTGTCAATGGGTTCTTCGTAGCCTCGCAGGCGATTTAGTGTTTTCATTGGCACGTTGGCTGTGGGTGCCTAGTGAACATATTCATGAGGTATATCGGCGGCACTCTTCTCAGAATGTAAGGCGCGACGATACGCTGTAATCTCCTTAGTGTTTCGGTTGTCTTGGCGGTATTTGTCATCGATGTTCAGAGCGGTGTCGCTTCCAATTATAACAGCTGATATTGCGCTGAGGGAGATAGGAACGCTTACTCCCTGTGGGATATCCACTCGGATTCTGACGGCGTAAGAGATTACTCCGCGCTCGGTGCGCGCTTCTTTGGAGATGAAACTTACGCTGCCTCCAAGTGTAGTGTCTCCGATACTCTCGATGGTAACTATCGCGCTGGCGCCCTCTTGTACGAAAGACCTGCCGGAAGCGTCTATAACACCGTCAATCTCCACAACATCGTTCGCTATGATTTCTATAGCTGTGAGTTGATCGTTAACAGGGTCGTCCACTTCGATATTTACAATAGACACTATACCATCAATAGGCGAGCGCATGACTGCGCCATCTAACGCCTCCTGCGCGTCGTTTAGAGTTTCCTGCGCCAGCGTTAATTCCGCTTCGGCAGCGCCTATCTGGTCGCGCAAAACACCCTCTACGGAGGCGAGTGTCGTCTCGGCGTTTATGAGGGCTGTGGAAGCGAGAGCGAGCTGCTTATTCGCCTGATTTATGAGCAGGCTATCATCCAGGGAGCGATCCAGAAGAACGCCGGTTTCCTCTAAAGCAACTTCAGCTTGCACAACCGCAGCTCGCGCAAGCGTGATATTAAGAGGGTCGATATCCACAGTTAGCTCAGCAAGATCATCTTCTGCTTCTTTTAGGCTCGCCTGAGCAAGCTGTACGCGCTTCTCCGCACTCTCTATTGCGCTGGCATCGGGACCTTCTTCGACTTCTTCAAGAGCGTCCTGTGCATCTTCCAAGCCTGCTTCAGCGGCAGCGATGGCGTCATCCGTCTGATCAGCCGTTGATGCAACATTGCTGACGGCGGCGGCAAGAGCATCCTGCGCCGTATCGAGTGCGTCATAGGCATCATCGAGTTCACGTGTGATACAGCGTTGGGTCGGCGCAAGCACCTGTTCGTCCGTGCAAATAGGTACGACGCCGCCAAATTGGGGGTGCAGGTTTACCCATGCCCAGATTGTAGGCTCAAACCAGCGAGTAGCTGGATTATCAGCGGTTGGCTCTGCATTAGCATAATCCGGGTTGAACCGGCGGAAAGTCTCATCTAAATCAATGCCCCATTCCGCTATCACTTCTTGGGAAGTCATCTGTAATTCGGCTTCGGTCAGCTCAGTTCCGAACCAGTACTTAAACAAGGCTATATACTGTTCGCGGGCGTAGTATTCGGCGTCTTGAGACTGTATCAGAGCGTTTTGCGCGGCGGCTTCTGCGTCAGGTTTGGTTCTAGTCGCAATTTCGAGCGCAGTAGTTGCAAAGTCGATTCTGTTTTGAGCGTCCCGCAGCATCTCTTCCGGGAATGTGCCGTCTTTGATGTCGTCATAAGCATCCTGGGCGCTGTCAAGCTCTACGCGCGCGGCGGCTACTCTGCTTTCTGCGGCTGAAACGGCTATTTGCTTTGGGCTAAGAATTTCTTCGAGGCGCTCCCGTGCGTCGTCAAGCGTAATTTCAGCCTGCACTACAGCTAATTGGTTTTGCTCTGAGTTAACGCCGGGTCGTCGGCTCAGATCTTCAAGCACAAAATGCGCTTGAACGACAGCGACTTCGGCGTTAGCAACTTCCAGTTCTGCGTTGGCAGCGAGAAGCGGTGGGGTCAGCAGAAGTGAGTCGAGATTATTCTGAGCAGTTGTAACTCTGACTTGCGCTGCAGCAACAGCAGTTTGAAGCTGTGCTGTATTTTGCGAGTTGAGGGATGCGAGCAGCTGCCCCTTTTGGACAGATTCACCTTCACTGACAAGGACTTCGCCCACAATGCCCGGCGATTCGAATGAGACCGATTCTGTGTTTGGGAATACAAGACTGCCTTGAACAGGAATTTCGCGCTCGCCGCTCTGTATATGGGCAGCAGGCGCAGGTGTCTGTGCTTCAGACTCAGACGGGGTGTCTTGTTGAAAGCAGGCTGTGGCTATAAACACGCAGGCAAATCCAAGAAGCAGAAACAGAAGCCGCGAGACGTAGATACGCTGAGTAAACGTTTCAAAAAGACCAGTCATAAATGTTGGCTCTCTCTTTTCCATATTCGATGTGGAAGTTGCGTTCTTACTTTCCGGAGTAAGCAAGGCGCCATAGCCATGATAGCATAGGAAACGAAGTTAATTCGCAATTTATTTCAAAGTATTGTTATAGTGCGAGTACATTATGGTCAATAAACTCGCTAATTACGAGGATATCCTACTTTCGTCAGAGTGAAGGGTTCGCCATCGTCGTGGGTATCGCCAGATGGATATTGAGGACGATGGATACTTGCCTGCTGTCAGCAGAAGGGATGAACACGACCGATAACGGCTTGGATATTGCGTGCGCAAGTCAAAATGTGTCTGAAGGGGCGTTTGAAAATATGGTGGGCCATCGTGGACTCGAACCACGGACCTCAGTCTTATCAGGACTGCGCTCTAACCGGCTGAGCTAATGGCCCAATATATTGCGGAGTGGACTAGGGATTATTCGACAGGTTCACCTGTTGTTGGATCGAATTCAACCACAATCTCGACAGGAGCATTGCGCGCAACGATAAGCTCCATAGGTTCAGAAAGGCTGTCATTGACGGGCTGATGAACCGAATCGGGCGGAACATAGATGAAATCGCCTTTTTCTATCTCCAAAGTCCTCTCAAGATGCTTGCCTGTGAGAAAGCGCCCTTTGCCGCTCATAACATATATAGCAGATTCGCAATTAACATGATAATGCGGGCTCGATGCGCACGCAGGAGGTATTGTCGCTATTGCAAGATGGATGCCTTCCGTGCCAGCCAGCGCTTTTGACACTCCTGCCAAACGCGTCATGCTGCCGGAAGAGACCTCGACTTCTAATTCTGCTGGACGAATAACAGTGCATAGGGCATCAAGTTGCTTGTTCATAATCACGAATTATATCATTCGGCGGCGTGTAAGGGAATACAATTTGATAACGTTTCCAATCGGGTGGATATGAGTCTGTGATAAACGCAGTTTATAATTGTAGGCAATGGGCATGCTGTACAATCTTGGGATGGGAGCTTATGAGGACAAGATGAAGTGAGCACAATCTGTTGTCGCTGCTGCAAATACGATTACATCTTATCATCAACCACATAGGCGGAAACGCTATCACAATTCTCTCGAAACTTTACACTAAAAGGGCAGTGCGTCTATAATGAGATGTTGTACTGGCTGACGGATGTTATTCACGGAAATCGCTGTCCAGCATAACGCATAATTCAAACTTCATTGCGCGAGGCTTAAGTTGGCTATTCGGGAGATATTGCAGCTGCCGCATCCTTTGCTGAGACAAAGGGCGCGTAGAGTGCGCAGCATAGACGATAATATACTGCGACTTGCGTATGATATGGTTGACACCATGCGGCATGCTAATGGCGTTGGACTCGCTGCAAATCAGGTGGGTGAATTGAGTCGTGTGATAGTGATCCAGCTGCCTGATGAAGACGAGGCACGGATTTACATTAATCCTGAGATAATTCTTAGAGAAGGCGAGCGACGTGTTGAGGAAGGGTGTTTAAGTATCGCAGGATACAAGGGCACGGTTACGCGCTCTGTGTGGGTTAGGTTCCGCGCGCTGGATCATACTGCAAAGACTGTTAAGCTCAAAGCGGAAGACGTGCTTTCACAAGCTTTGGAGCATGAAGTTGACCACCTAAACGGCATACTTTACATAGACCATATGGAGGCGCATGAGAAACTGGTAAAGGTAGAGGATGAATCCGAAAGCTCAGAAGATTCTGACACGCAAGATGGCGTTGACACCGGGTACGATGATGAATCCAATGCTTCTTCAGGCAGGATTGCGCGGCATTCGGACGGTGATCTGTGGCTTCCGGGCGAAGATTCACGCAACACTCCGGCTTCTATTAAGCTTAAGTAGGTCTAATTGTGATTTTTACCTCTACCACGCCTTGCTGATCTGATGCCTCCCCTTTATGCTGCCGCCTAGTCTTCTAGTGTAATCTTATGAGCGAAGTTTCCCCAATTTCTCGATGTGTTGCCCGCTTGCCCTGCGTTCTTTCCTTCTCGCCGGTGGTGAAAAGGATTGCTGCCTTCTTTGACAATGAGTATTCACACGGCAGTGGTGTGGACGCCTATCTTGTCGGAGGAATATTACGCGATACGCTTATGGGGCGTGGCGCTGAGGATGTTGACATAGCGGTGAGCGCCGATGCCGGCCGGGTTGGGCGCAATCTTGCTGCCGCGCTCGACGGCCACTATGTGCCCCTGCATGATGAAGATAAATGGCAAGTGGCGCGGGTTGTGCTGCGAGACAGCGGTGTGCATCGTTATATCGATATTGCGACTATTCACGGCGATATTGAGCAAGATTTGCGTAAGCGAGACTTTACTATCAACGCGATGGCGCTTCCGATAAATGAGGCGCTCAGTAATGCTGCTGATATGTGCCTGCTTGATCCGTGCGGTGGTTTGCGCGACCTTCGCGACAGGGTTGTACGAATGGTGTCGCCGGACGCTCTGGACGAAGACTGCGTGCGTCTTATGCGCGCAGCGAGGCTGGCGACGAAGTTCGGGTTTTCGCTGTCAGACGAAACATTTGAAGCCGTCAGCGTGCGCGCTTCACGCATAACGACCGCTCCTCAGGAAAGGGTGCGCGATGAACTGATGCGGCTTTTGGGAACGCCAAATGCGCGTGAAGGCGTTCGGCTGCTGGATGACTTAGGACTACTCTGCAGCATTATCCCTGAGCTGATGGACTCAAAGGGCGTTACGCAGCCGAAGGAACACTACTGGGATGTGTTCAACCATCTTGTAGAAGCGGTCGGCTGGATAGAGGTTATGTTTTCCCCGGATCGCGGACTGGAGGCTGGTGATTTACCACTTGACGAACTGCCTTGTTTTGAGGGAATGACCGGCTATTTTGGCAGAGAAGTGAGTGACGGGTTCGACAGGCTGACTTTTCTGAAGCTGACGGCGCTGCTGCACGACATCGCCAAGCCCGCGACAAAGACGATAGAAGATTCCGGTCGGATACGATTTCTGGGGCATCACTCAGAGGGCGCGGATATGGTGCGGAAGATTCTCAGGCGACTGCGGTTCGGAAAGCGCGGCGTGTCGCATGTCGCGGCAATGGTGCAGCTGCACCTTCGACCGAGGCAAATGGCACAGAAGGACGAAATGCCGACTAGACGGGCGTTGTACAGATACTACCGAGATGCGGGTGATATTGCGCTCGATACCCTTTATCTGAACATGGCAGACTATTTGGCGGCGCGAGGTCCCATGCTGGCTCGCCATGATTGGGAAGGGCATTGTGAGCTGATACGCTACATTCTGGAAGAAAATAGGCGTGAAGATGCTCCTCAATCAGTTCCAGTTCCAGTTACTGGATACGATATAATGGATAAGTTCGCGCTTGCTCCGGGACCTATCATAGGCAGGGTGCTGGAGATTGTGCGTGAGGCGTATATGAACGGAGAAATCACTACAAAAGAACAGGCGCTGGAGCTGGTAAGTGCCAGCCTTGAGCGTGGAGGTGCCGGGTGCGTAGGAACGCAAGAGCGTTAATTGTGATATTGCTGCTGGTTGTGGGAGCGGGGCTTGTGCTCGGCTTCCAGACCATCAGTATAGGCGGTTTTGAACGAGGCGGTGATACGCTGCTGGGTCTCAGCCTTGGGCTGGATTTGCAGGGCGGCAGCCACCTTGTATATCAGGCAGAACCTGTCAGTGATGATGGCGACTCCACTCCGAGCGCTCCCGATGTTGATGATATGGACAGCCTTCAGCGTATCATCGAGAGGCGCGTGAATTCGTCCGGTCTGGGAGAACCGATTATCCAGATTCTGGGAGAAGACAGGCTGATGATACAGCTCCCCGGTGTGCGGGAGCCCGCGCGGGCGAAGAGCATAATCGGAGAGACGGCGCGCCTTGAGTTTAAGCACCGACAATTGGGTGTGCCACGCAACCTTGCGAGCGAAGGCATCATCACTGATGCAGATGTGGTGCGTGTTACGGTTGAGCCGACTCCTGACGAACTGCTTCCCGACAGCGAGACAACTTCTGAGAGCGAAGAATCAGTCGCCACCCCTGAGTCCGAAGCCGAAGCTGCTTCGGAAGAGACCGAAGAAGCGGAGTTGAGTGAGCAAGAGCGGCTTCCCGTGATAATCGTGGAGTTCACGCCTGAAGGAGCTGTGAAGTTCGACGAAGTCCTCGAGAATCTTACGGAAGAGTTCACGCGTGCATCGCAGTCAGGGAATTTATTCAATTTCCAGAGCCAGCTTCGAGAAGGTATCCTGCCGAGTCTGAGGGTAACGATCAGCGGCAATGAAATAATCGACGGCGTCGTTGTGCCGTTTGCCATAACGAAATTGGAAAACTCTAACAGGTATGTATTCCCGTACCCACAGCCTGAACCTCCGGTGATACCACAGTCGAGTGAAACGCCTATAGAGCCTATAGAGGTGGAACTGGACGATTTGGAGACTGCTCGAAGCAAAGTAGGCGATGACGCAACTATAAACTTTATAGAGCAGCCTGGGCGCGTTGACGAGGATTTCGGGTTGGGGGGAGACAATCTGTCTAGGGCATACGCAAGCCTGCATGCTCAGAGTGACCAGCCAATCATCAACCTGGAGTTTGATTCACTGGGAACTAGGCTGTTCGGCGAGAAGACCAGTGAGATCGCTGGCAGTCCTACCGATTCGATAGCTATCTTCTTGGATGACCAGGAGCTGATAGCGCCGGTCGTGCGGCAGCCGATTACCACTGGCACCGCAATTATCGAGGGCGGCTTCACGCTAGTTAGGGCGCAGGACATAGCCTTGCTTCTGGAAGGCGGACGCCTGCCATTCCCGATTACGCTGATTCAGGAGCGAAGCGTGGATGCGATACTTGGCTCGGACTCGCTTGCCAAGAGTGTGGTTGCGGGGGTGGTTGGGCTTGCTTTGGTGTTCCTGTTCATGACTTTGTACTATCGTGTGCCGGGCCTTGTGGCTGCCATAGCGCTGCTGATATATGCGGCGCTGGTGCTCGCGATATTCAAACTGATGCCCGTTACCCTGACGCTTTCCGGTGTCGCGGCAACGATACTGTCGGTTGGTATGGCTGTTGACGCGAATGTGCTGATATTCGAGCGCATGAAGGACGAACTGCGTAACGGCCGTACTCTTATTAGCTCTATTAATATAGGTTTTAACAGGGCCTGGCCCGCAATTCGCGACAGCAATGTGTCCACACTGATTACATGTGCTATCCTCTACTACTTCTCGAATCAGCTGGGGACGACGATAGTTCAGGGATTCGCGGCGACACTGGCAATCGGCGTGATGGTGAGTATGTTTTCGGCAATAGTGGTTAGCAGGACTATTCTGCGTGTGATTGCGTCAACCAGACTTTCCAGACTGCTGGGCGCATTTGTGCCGACCGGAGCGGCCGATATTCCGAGACAGACTGCCTCAGCAGTCGTCCAGAGGAGCTAACATGCGCTCAATGTGCTGTGTGGCTCTTTCCATCATGTATCTGACTTCATAAGCGTCGCCCCATTAGGAGCAATAAATTGGACTTTGTAGGCAAGAGAAACTGGTTCTTCCTGTTTTCGTTCATCGTCATACTGCCGGGTGTGGTGTTTCTTATCATCAATCCCGGACTCCGTATGGGCATTGACTTCACCGGCGGTTCCACGATGACTATCAAGTTTTCGAGCCCGGTTACCCAAGAGAACCTCAGAACCGAATTGGCGCGTATTGGCCAAGCAGAAGCCACAGTGCAAAGTTTTGGCGATAATACTTACTTTATTCGCACGCGTCAGCTATCTGACCGGGACAAGGACGTCCTGGCAAGCACGCTTGAAGCCAGCCTTTCGCCCGACGGCGTGGATGTGTCGTCCGACTTCGTGTCGCCCATCGTCGCGCGCGATACCATCCTGAACGGCATATACGCGGTTATTGCGGCGGCTGTGGGTATATTCATCTATCTTTGGTGGGCGTTTCGCAGTGTGCCCCGCCCTTTCCGGTATGGTATTGCCGCAATTGTTGCGCTGATACACGACCTTGTGCTTGTAGTGGGCATATTCGCGATTTTGGGCAACCTGCTGGGATATGAAGTTAATACTATGTTCTTGGTTGCAGTGTTGACTGTCATCGGATACAGCGTTAACGATACCATTGTTGTTTTCGACAGGCTCCGTGAGAACGTAATCAATTATGGCAATCGCGAGTTCGCGCAGAATGTGAATGTGAGCATATCTGAAACGATAGGTCGCTCGCTCAATACCAGCCTGACGCTGCTGATAGTGTTGATGGCGCTGCTGCTGTTTGGAGGCGCTACGATACGCACCTTCCTGCTGGTACTGATAATTGGCGTGGTTGCGGGGACATACAGCTCGATTGCGGTGGCAAGCCAAGTTCTAGTGGTATGGGAGAACGGAGATTTGGCGAAGCTGCTGCCGTTCCGTAGGTCGGCGGCAACCGCGTAATCAGCGGTTATTGGCAAATGTCCGTTAGCGCTTCAGCTGATGTTTGAGGCTGTGTGGTGAAAGGCTTTGCGCTTAACCGACTTGCCGCCTAAGGTGAGGGCGGAATTAGAACTACGCGGCCAAATGTGACGGAGGCTTGCATCTGCTCAATAGCATCTGCCGCATCCTCGAATGCAAATTGATGCGAAACTATGGGCTGAACTTTGCCTTCTGCGACCAGCTGCATTGCCTTACGGATGTGTCGAGGCGAGGCGCCGGTTGCACCAATAATCGCAGCGTCGCGGAATAGTAGTTCGGCAAGGCTGAAACGCGTCGCTCTGCCGGCTATCTCTCCCAGTACAACCATTCTTCCGTACTGTCCAAGGCTTGCGATGCACGAGTTGAATAGCACAGAGCCTACGGGATTGATTACCACATCTGCACCGTTGTCGTCTGTGAGGGCTAGGACGATTTCCGAAAAATCCAGTTCAGTATCTGCGAGAATTGTCTCTACGCCTTGCAGAGCCTCCAGATCCCCAATTTTTTGAGGTGATGAAGTTACTGCAAGGACGCGCGCTCCCAATGCTGCCGAAACCTGCGCTGCATGAACTCCAAGCCCGCCGCCTGCTCCGACGACTAGCGCGGTTTCACCGGGACGAAGGCGGGCTGTATTTTCTACCGCATTGATAGCTACTCCAATGGGACAGGCGAGCAGGGCGGCTTGCGTGATGTCGATAGAACTGGGTATAGGTATTACGCTGGACTCAGGCACGATCATATACTGGGCGAAACCGCCGTTCAGGGCGTGTCCGAAGCCCCGTCCTTGCAGACAGCGATACTCTTGTCCTGCGAAACAGCGGCTGCAATTGCCGCAGAATGCAGTGAGCGTGGCGACGACCCTATCGCCGCGCTCCACAGATGTTACTGCGCTTCCCACATCTGCCACGGTGCCGGAAACCTCGTGTCCTAACACGGCATTGGATTTGACGCCGCGGCGTAAAGTACCTTCTACTACGGAGACATCGTGGTAGCACACACCGCAGGCGGCAACCTGTACCAGCACTTCTCTGTCGCTGGGTTTTGGCGTGGGTATCTCGCGCAGTTCGATACCCGGCGCTTTGCCGTCCGAACTTAATACGAGCGCCTGCATCTGTCCGCCTCTGATGTAACCTTAAACATGCCCCTAAAATGCCTTGGATTAATCCGCAGCATTTTGGGTCGGCGGGGCTTGCGGCTGCAATAGCTCAACGACAGCGCGAATAGTATCGGCGGTAGGACGGTTTTTGTCTATATCTTCCGGCGTTTCCTGGGCGTATGGGGTCATGCTGAGCAAGCGGTAGATTTCGGCTGCTCCTTTGTGGAATGACGGCACCACGCCTAGGCTTTCAAAAGTGGCTGCAATTTCTTCCATCTCACCGATCCAGCGGTGTGCGTTAGGCGGCAGGCGCGAAATCCCGCTTGACATCTGCTTGAGCGCGTTAGGCTGGCTGAACTCAAACTCGGCTGTGAGTTCATCGGTGAGATTCATAGATTCTGCGGCAGATAAAAGTGCGATTTGAAGTGTGGCGGTGCCTTTGGTGAGTGCAGCGTAGCACATCTTGATACCTGAAGCTCTGCCAATTTCCTCGCCGATGGGTTTGACCGTAATACCCTTGCCGTCCAGTTTGGAAACGACATCCGTGTGTTTGCCTGATACATAGAATCGAGGGGAAGTGCCGCGTGTCGGCGGTCCCCCGATGATTCCTCCGTCCACATACTGGCTGCCGGCTTCGGTGATAATGCTTTCTATTTCGCGAGTTTTCTGGGGGGATATGGCGTTGCAGTCTGCGTACACCGCGCTTTTGCCTGTGGCGCGCATCGTTGCCGCGACCTGCTTAGCAACCGAAACGGCTTGGTCAGGCACAAGAATTGAGAGTATAAGGTCCGCCTGTTCGACGAGTAAGCCTAATGTTGGAATATCCCGGAAGTGCGCTTTGCCCGCGAGTTCTCTGGTGCGGTTGCTTCGACCACGCAAGCAAGTGATTACGTCGATGCCGTTTTGCCCAAGCGCGTACCCTACTCCTGAACCCATATCGCCCGGACTGAGTATAGCTACGGTTTTCACAGACACTGTGTACACTCCTCTGTTTCATCCCGGACGCGAGTGTGTCGCTTACCGGATCAATTTAATACAAGACATAGCAAATGTTTAGATGATAATTGCAGAATAACAGATTTTTTATATCGTTTCCATTTAGATTGATGCGAAGGGCAAATGATAAAATTATCCGATGCAAGATATTCGTGTCAGTTTGCTCAATACCAATCTGTTGATGAATCTGTTTTGGATAAGAACGATTGCGCCATTGAGCGGAAGCGCATGAGTATGCATGAGTATGATTGAGAAATTCTTTCGGTAGGGAGGATCATAATGGAATTAGGAGCACATATATCGGCAGCAGGGGGAGTAGATAAGGCTGTTGGACGCGCAGTGAATATTGGTGCGGAAGCGATTCAGCTTTTTGCTTCATCGCCGCGTGGATGGAAGTTTAGACCTATACCCGATGCTAAGGCTGAGGCGTTCCGGGAGAATGCTGATGCGGCAGGCATTCGATCAACTTTTTTGCACGGATCATATCTAGTGAATATAGGCGGTAAGCCTGAACTGGTGGAAAAATCGATAGGCTCTCTCATTAATCACATGAACGCTGCGGCACAATTGGGCGCTCGGGGTGTAGTATTTCATTCTGGCAGCCACAAAGGAGTGGGATTTGACGCGGTGTTTAAGCAGGCTACGGACGCGCTTGTGCAAGTGCTGGAAAATACTGACGACAATGTGTATCTCATCATCGAGAATTGCGCCGGGATGGGCGCTCAGATAGGCGCTTCGTTTGCTGAACTTGGCAGGATGATAAAAGCGGTGGATTCCCCGCGCCTGAAGATATGCCTTGACACGGAGCACGCCTTTGCAGCCGGCTACAATATTGCGGATCCGCAAGGTGTAGAGCAGGCTATGACAGAGTTCGATGATGAAATCGGACTAGACAAACTTGTTGTAGTCCATGCCAATGATGCCAAAGTGGAGTTCGCGTCCGGAATTGACCGGCACGAAAATATAGGGGAGGGATACATAGGTTTGGAAGGCTTTGAGACGATTATGGGGCATGCCGCTTTTGCAGATGTGCCATTTCTGCTGGAAGTGCCCGGTATGGATAAGAAGGGCCCGGACAAACCTAATTTGGATCGCCTGAAGGATATACGCAGTCGCCTGCTGGAATCGGCGCAGTGACCAGGGCCATGTTGCCAGCTTCACCTGCGATCGGTTACGGCTTTACTGAGCGCGAAACGGTATGAGCGCGATTGAGGTCAGTATAATTTATGGCATTGCTGCGGCAGTAGGGTGGGGCGTCGCGGATTTTTTTGCAGCAGCGGCATCCAAACGATTAGGTGTCCTGCGTACCGCTACCGGCGTGCATATATCTTCGTGTGCGGCTATGGCTGCGTACTTCTTCGCGGTGTATGAGCCCGATTTGCTGACCTGGGCGCACTGGGCTGTGCTTGGGGGTGTGTCTGCTTTAGGCTTGCTGGTATATCTCACTTTCTATCGCGCACTAAGCGAAGGACCCGTAGCCATAGTTAGCCCCATTGTGTCCACATACGCGATTGTGGTCATTGGGCTTGCGATTGTGTTTGCGGGAGAGAGGTTAAATGTTTGGCAGTCTCTGGGGATTATATGCAGCGTTGGCGGAGTTATTCTGGCTTCGTTCGACCCGCGCGACTTCTCGAGCAGTGGGAGACTGATTGGACTGGGAGTAGGACTGGCGATAGTAACCTCGCTCACTATCGGGCTGCTGCAGTATGCACTAGGCATCCTATCTAGGGATATAGGCTGGTTTTTGCCTGTCTATATCAGCCGCGTGATGACTCTGGGTCTGTTCGTGCCTCTCACGATCGCAATGCGTCAATGGACATTGCGTGGCGTTACGCTTCCGATTGCCATAGGAGTTGGGGTTGCCGGCATCGTTGAGATGGGCGGAATGTTTGCATACACCAGAGGCAGTGAGATAGGCTCCATATCTATTGTTGCGGCTGCGTCGATCACATATCCGCTTATTCCGATGTTGGGCGGAATACTTGTCTTCGGCGAGCGTCTTGCTGTCAGCCAGTGGGTTGGACTTGGCGTTACGCTGACTGGGCTTTTCGTGATTGCGATTGCCTCGTGATATACTTTGGCGCGGTGATATGCACCTAACCAGTTAACTGAAAATTGGATAATGCCGAAGAGGTGAAAGATGGCGCTGAAAGATAAGGTTTGCATAATTACGGGCGGCGGCAGCGGAATTGGACGCAGTGCAGCTCTGATGATGGCAGATGCAGGGGCGAAAGTTGTGCTTGTAGGCAGAACTGTGTCCAAAGTTGAGAGCGTGAAGGATGAAATTGAGGCGTGTGGCGGCGCGGCTATGGCGATCGGACTTGATGTCGCCGATTATGACGGCGTGATTCAGATGTCTAATGATGTGTTGAGCGAATATGGACAGATTGATGTTCTTGTGAACAACGCGGGACACAGCTCGCCGCACCGACGGCTGATGACGACAACTCCGGAAGAGTTGCAGGCGGTGCTGGAGTCCAATGTTACCGGGACGGTCTATTGCTCGCAGGCTGTTGTGCCGCACATGCGGGAGCGCGGCGAAGGGACAATCATCAATGTGTCGTCGATGGCGGGTGTGAGGGCAAGCCTGCTGGCGGGGATGGCATACAGTTCAGCTAAGGCAGCGGTCATTAACTTTACGGAGTTTCTGAACACAGAATTGAAGAACACCGGGATACGATCGAGCGTAGTGATTCCGGGCGAGGTGGATACCCCAATACTGGACAATCGTCCGATAGTGCCATCCGATGACGCAAGAACGACGATGGTTACGGCAGAGGACACAGCCGAAGCCATATTCCTGATTGCAAATCTGCCCCAGAGAGCATGCATTCCTGAGCTGATAATCAGGCCCACTTACCAGCGAGATACATCTGCGGAAGCGGGAGCGGCATAATTGTATAGAGATGTGTTGGCTGCCAGCGGTCGGGGTTCCTGTTCCTGAGTTAGTAATAATTCTGATTAGGAGACTATGGCACAACACAGATCCGTAGTGCATCAGTTTGAACTATGCAGCCGTCAATGATGCAGTAATAATTGATGTGGTAATAATCTCAAACCGATGCAGTATCCCTAGATGTAAATCTGAGGCTCATCATATATTAATTCTGTTGAAGGAGGAGGTTCCTTATGACTCAGCAGCAAATCCCTCCATACATGGCGCCTTTGCTTGCGAACGATCCCAAGATGGCGGAGATTCTGACCGCCAACAGGGAGTTCATACTTCAAGATGGCGCGCTTTCTGCAAAGGTGAAGACTCTGATGACGATGCTGTGTGATGCGCTGCTGGCGCATGAGGATGGCGTCAAGGTCATCGCAGACAGAGCGCGCGGCATGGGCGCCACCGAGGAGGAGATCGCAGAGACGATTCGTGTTGCGTTCTGGATGGGCGGTCTGCCTGCGCTTGTAACCGGTGTGAATGCGTTCAGGGAAGAGTAAAAGCACGCGCGAGTTTACAGGCTTTGCGACGCTTCCGGGTTGACGCAGGAAGGCATTGATTTACCTTCAAGCGCGGCAATGATGTTGTCGGCTGACATCTGCCCCATACGGCGCACCGTTTGTCGGCTGGCGCTGGCTATATGCGGCGTAACCAGCAGGTTGTCGAGGGACAGCAGCGGATCGTCGAAAGGAATCGGCTCAGGATCGGTTACATCGATAGCCGCTCCTGCGATGACGCCGCTTGATAGCGCGTTGTATAGGTCGCGTGGGTTGACTGTGCGTCCGCGCGTGGTGTTGATGAGAAAAGCGGTGGGTTGCATAAGTTCGAGTTCACGTTTACTAATCAGGTATTCGGTCTGGGGCGTAAGCGGCATATGCAGGCTCACAAAATCGGCTTCCGATAGTATTGTGTCCATATCGTCCCGCCACTCTGCGCCAATTTCTGCCTCCACTGCGGGCTTGCGCGTTCTGGAATAGTAGATGATGCGCATATCAAATGCGCGCGCTCTGTTCGCGACTGCCGTGCCTATGAGTCCCATGCCAATGATACCGAGTGTCGCGCCGTGTACGTCTGTGCCAAGGTATGGGATCTGGTCGAAGACCGTCCACTCTTTCGCGCGAATTTTCTGCTCGCCATAGGCGATATTTCGGGCAAGCGAGAGTATCAGACCGAAAGTGAAGTCAGCGCATGACTCGTGCAGAACACCGGGTGTGTTGCCAACTAAAATGCCGTTGCGTGTTGCGGCCGGTATGTCTATATTATCCAGCCCGACTGCGCGGTTTGCGACAACCTTGAGCGTGGGGGCATTGTCTAGGATTTCGGAGTCGATGATGTCAGTTACTTCGGTGAGCATCGCTTGACACTGCTGTGCTTTCTCGAGCAGCAGTGAGCGAGGAGGCGAAAAGTTCTGCTGCCACACCTCAACTTCGTAGCGGCTTTGCAGATACGCAATTGCTTCTGGAATGATGTGGCTGCGGGTGATGAATATCTTGTCGGCGGGCATGTTTCACCTATGGATGATTAATGATTAGTGATTAGCGTGATGATTGGTGTGTCAGTATATCAGTGCGTAGTGGGGTTAGCGTTGCGGATGCAGGCAAATATAGCGGGTGCTTCGGTTCACCTGTCTTGTTCAAGCCCAAGTGAAAAGGCTGTGCGGTATTGAGCGCCAGCCGTTTTATTTCATGTGATCTGTTTCTGTATGAGCCGTGGTTGCCCCATGCGAGTACAACCATATCGGCTGTCGTGAGGGCGCTGGCTATCATTTCGTCGTTTTCCGGGCCTACTGGGTCGTCCGTGCGGCGTAGTTCGGCGACGTGCGGGGTTCTGAATGCGAAGAGGTTGACGACTTCCATAATCCCGAAGCTCCATTGCTGAGCGAAGCCGATACAGCGTCGAATTGTGGGGTCATTCTGGGTTTCGTCTGCGGTAGATGGGTTGAGCATTATGAACAGTAGGCGAGAATTCGACTTGCCGGTGCGCCGCCCCAGCAGGTAGCGGTACTTTTTGTCGGCAGAGAAGTAAGCCCATCCCTTGTTCATGACGCCCCCGATTCTTCGAGGGCAATCCGAACTTCTGCGATAACTTCCGCGTCTGTTTCGTCTTCGAGTGCGGAGCGGAGTACGTGTGCCGCTTCATTTCCACCGATGCGTCCGAGCGCCCACGCTGCGTGTTGGCGCACAAGATTGCTATCGCTGCGGAGTGCGCCTGCCAGAGCGGGTATGGCTGCCGGATCGCCGATGTTTCCCAGTGCGACGCATACATTGCGCTGCAGGCCGACGCGCTTGGCTCGCTTGATCGGGCTGCGGCGAAAGCGTTCGCTGAAGGATTCATTATCCAGTTGCAGCAAGGGAATTAAGGCTGGGGCTGAAAAGTCGTGGCGCTGTTGAAAAGCGGGTTCGAGGCTGCCGGCGGCTTTGCGGTTTACGGGGCAAACGTCTTGGCAAATGTCGCATCCGAATATCCAATCTCCGATCAGAGGGCGCAGTTCGCGCGGCATTGCCCCGCGAAGTTCTATGGTGAGATAAGAGATGCAGCGCTTATTATCTATGACATAGGGCGCGACGATTGCGCCCGTGGGACAGGCGTCTATGCACAGAACGCAGTTTCCGCAGGTTTTTTTGAGCGGGAGATCGGGTTTGAGCGGAATATCGGTGATTACTTGTGCAAGGAACACCCAGGATCCGTGGCTCTGTGTAAGGATATTGGTGTTTTTGCCGAACCAGCCGATGCCTGCTCGCGCTGCGGCGGCACGGTCGTTCATTGGGCCGTCGTCCACAAATATGCGTGTGCTGACTGCGCGTCCTGCGACTGACGGGAGTTTTGCAGCGAATTCGCGAAGACGCTTTTTGATGACATCGTGATAGTCGTCTCCCCAGGCGTAGCGCGCTATTTTGCCGTGCGGCTGAGTATCGGGCGGGTTTGGCTCCCCGGTGTTGTAGCTGAGCGCAAGGGATATGACGGACTGTGCCCCTTCGAGAAGCTCCTGCGGGCGATTAGCGCGGTGGACACGCTCTTCTGTGTACCACGCCAAGCCGTCCATGTGTCCGTCGCGGATGCGCTTTATGGCAGCGGTCTCATCACGCAGGAACGCCTCCGCAGTAGTGATCCGCACGATGTCGAACCCGCAGTCCAAGGCAAGTTGCCGTATTGTGCTTTCCCGGTTAGTGTCGGTCGTGTGCAAACTATTATCTCATATAAGATTTATGGAATATCAACATCAAGAAATATGATGAATATCATTCAGGCAGTTATGTTGACCGTCGTTGGTGCGACATTATAATATCACGCTTAATACAAAATTTTGCATAGCAAGCGTATCGATGTGTAAGATGAGACTGAAATGTTCTTGATTTAACTGCATTCGCTTTGCTATATTCAGATAATCCATCTTTTGGGGGAGGGTCGTCTCTTGGTCAAAGAATTACGGCGAGTCTATGGATTTGATGAAGTCGCAATCGTTCCGGGCAGGGTTACAATCAATCCCGAGTTAGTCAGCACGGATTTCTCGATTGACGGCATTACACTAAATACACCGGTACTTGCGTCCGCTATGGACGCAGTTGGATCGCCTAAGTTTGCCGGCCGAATGAGCGATTTAGGTGGCATGGGCGTGATGAACCTTGAAGGCGTTCAGGCGCGATATGACGATCCGGATGAGGTTCTTAACCATATTGTTACCACGCCGCAAGATGAGGTAACGGGTCTGCTCCAAAAACTCTATTCCGCCCCCATACGACACGAGCTTGTGGGGGAGCGGGTAGAGGAAGTGAAGAAAAACGGCGCTGCGTGCGCCGTTTCTGTTACCCCGGCGAAAACGAAAGAGCTTGCGCCTGTGGCGGCAGAGGCAGGCGCAGACATGATTGTGGTCCAGTCCACGGTTACAACCGCGGTTCATATTTCGAACAGCGCGCGCGGATTGCGTTTCCCTGAGCTGCTGGAGACGCTGAATGTGCCGGTGCTGGTTGGAAATTGCGTGGGCTATGATGTGGCGCTGGAGCTGATGGAGACTGGCGTCCATGGCGTTTTGGTAGGCGTAGGTCCGGGTGCTGCATGCACCACGCGGGAAGTTACAGGTGTTGGAGTGCCGCAGGTTAGCGCAACGATAGACTGCTCTGCCGCTCGCGATGAATACTATAAGCAGACCGGTCGTTATGTGCCGATAATCACTGACGGCGGCATACGGACTGGGGGCGACCTGTGCAAGGCGTTTGCATGTGGAGCCGATGCCGTTATGCTGGGAACGCCGCTTGCTCAGTCCGAAGAGGCGCCGGGCAAGGGCTACAACTGGGGAATGGCTAATCCGCATCCGGCCCTGCCAAGGGGTACGCGAGTCAAGGTAGGCATCAATGGCAGCCTAGAGCAGATTCTAAACGGTCCCACTTCCGTTACGGACGGGACGCAGAACTTGATGGGCGCGCTGCAAGTATGTATGGGGATGATTGGAGCGCAGACTATCCAGGATATGCACGACGCTGAAGTCGTAATTGCGCCGTCGATAAAAACTGAGGGCAAGCATTATCAGTTGGGAATGGATTAATTTCTCCTTCGTGCTTAATAGTGCAGTGCAGGTGCGGCTCGACGATTTTTGCTTTGAGCATAGTTAGGTTAGTGTGCTATAACGACTAACTTGGCAGAGGCTGCCGTTATGGCTGCCTCTGTTGCTTTGCGGAAATTGTTACGCAGCGAGCCAAGCCTTGCAGATCACAGGCGTAAGTGATGTCGGCGGTGGGAAAGTAGGCCCGCGCTGTTGTGCGAACGGAATCTAATTGTCCGGGCGAGATTTCTATAATAATGTGTCCGTTCACTTTCAGCTTTGACGCCGCTTGTTGCAGTAATCGGTGTATGATTTCCAAACCTTTCTCGCCCCCATCGAGTGCGATATGCGGCTCTCGCTGGACTTCAGCAGGCAGACCGGGCAGCAAACCAGTGGCGATGTATGGCGGGTTTGAGACTATTAGATTAACCTTGCGGGGAAGCGGCGTAAGAAGGTCGCCCTCGAGCAGTGAAACTCTGTTCGATACACCGTGCCTTTGCAGGTTGCATGCGGCTACGCGCAGGGCGTCCAAAGAGCAGTCTGTAGCGTACACTTGGGCGCTCGGCAGATTGACGGCTACGGCTATGGCTATGGCTCCACTTCCCGTGCCAACATCGGCTATCGATATGCTGTCGTGCTGTTTATGTGTTAATGCGAGCGCCAGATCAACAAGCAGTTCAGTTTCTTGTCGAGGAATCAGTACAGCCGAGTTCACTATGAAGTCCAACCCGTAGAACTCTCTGTGTTTGGTTATATATGGCAGGGGTTCTCTACTGAGTCTGCGGGCTAATAGGATTGAGATTTGAGCTTTCTGTTCACTGCTTATCGTTTCATTGAGAGAGGCGTAGAAGCGTGTGCGGTCGTATTGGAGCGCATGTCTGATCAGAACTTCGGCTTCGAGGCTGCTGTCCGGGATGTTGTGGCGCCGAATTTCCTCTGCTATGCAGAATGCGAGCTGACGGATGTTGTTAGATGCAGCGAGCATTAACTGCCGAATGCAAGCGCATCTGCCTGCTCTTGCTGAATGAGGGCGTTAATAAATTCGTCGATGTCGCCGTCTAGCACTTGTTCCAGGCTGTAACTGGATAGGTTGACGCGGTGGTCGGTTACGCGCCCCTGCGGAAAGTTGTAGGTGCGGACACGCTGAGATCGGTCTCCGCTGCCGACTTGAGACCGGCGGTTTTCCGATATTTCTTGATGCTGGCGTTCAATCTCACGCGCGAGCAGCCTTGAGCGCAGCACAGACATCGCTTTCTCGCGGTTTTTAAGCTGTGAGCGTTCGTCTTGGCACGTGGCGACGATTCCGGTTGGGACATGCGTGATGCGAACGGCAGTCTCAACTTTCTGCACATTTTGACCACCGTGGCCACCGGCACGGAATATGTCTATGTCTAGGTCTTCAGGCTTGATGTCTATGTCCACTTCTTCGGCTTCAGGCAAGACTGCAACAGTGGCGGCAGAGGTATGAATCCGCCCACTGGACTCGGTTATGGGGACGCGCTGTACACGATGTCCCCCGCTTTCATGCTTGAGCCGGCTGTACGCGCCGCGCCCGCGGAGTTCGAAGACGATCTCTTTGATAGCGCCCAGTCCGGTCTGGTTAACATCTATAACTTCGGTCTTCCAGCCGTTGCGCTGAGCGTATCTAGTGTACATGCGATATAAGTCGGATGCGAACAAGCCGGCTTCGTCTCCGCCTGTACCGGCGCGTATCTCGAGTATGACATTCTTCTCGTCGTTGGGATCCTTGGGAATAAGCTCAATGCGCAGGTCGGATTCTATTCGCTGGATTTCCGCCAACAGCTCCGCTTCTTCTTCCTTTGCCAGCGCTATCAAGTCGGAATCGGACTCTTCTCTGAGCAGTGTGCGCGCATCTTCAAGCTGCGTCTGCGTAGTGCGATACTGACGGGACAGTTCGACGATAGTGCGAATTGACGACTGCTCCTTCGCAAGCGCTTGAATGTGTGTGTAGTCGGCGGACACTTTGGGGTCTGCCATTAGGTTGTCAAGTTCATCGTAGCGGTGCTCGATCGCCTCAAGCCGCTCTTGCATTGTCATTGGTCGTACTGCTCACTAATGGTATGCGTATTCTGCGGATAAAATTATATTGGATTATATCAGACGGTTTAGTTTGTATGAATCGGATTTATGTCGCCAAGTCCGCTTTAGTCAGTGGTTTAGTTAGTTTTGAATGCCCTGCAATTCTTGCTTTTGCTAATCTTATATATGCACGGGAATGTATATGCACAGAATGAAAAGACGTGTAGAGACTAAATCACCCTAGCATCCGAGGCGAAGTGAGATTTCACGAGACAGATCTGCTGCTGGTACGGTGAACTCCTCACCTGCATCCATGTCCCGGAACTTGATGTGCGCTCTGTCGATGTCCTCCTGAAGTGGTATGACAGCGAATCGGAAGCCTTTGCGCGATGCGTATCTGAGCTGTCTGCCAAGCCGAGCCGCCTCAAAGAAAATCTCAGTGTTCACATTGTTCGCGCGCAGATCGCTTGCGATTTCGACCGCGTTGTTAATAACGTTTTCGTCAGGCGTGGTAACGATGACCTGAGCCATAGATGGACTTCCGGGCTTTACGATGCCTGCTTGAAGGAGTTGGGAGAACAGCCGGGTGAATCCGATGGAAATGCCGACTCCGGGCATTGTCTTGCGGATGAAATAACTGGCGAGGTCGTCGTAGCGTCCCCCGGAGCAGATGCTGCCGAGTTGAGGGTGATCGTCGAGGCGTGTTTCGTATATTGTGCCGGTGTAGTAGTCCAGCCCTCGCACGATGCCCAGATCTACTGCGATGTTTCGGTCAGGGATGCCGAAAGAGTCGGCGTACTCTAATACGGTTTCGAGCTCGTTCACGCCTTGGCAAAAGCGCTCGCCTCCGTCTATGGATCCGAGCTCGCCCAGCACTTTTGACGGATCGCCGCTCATTTGCACCAGGGCGAGTATGTCGTTCGTTGTCGAGCTGCCATTCGGCAAGTCATCCAGCGCTTGAAGTAGAGGGCGTGTTCCTTGCCTATCGATTTTGTCGGCTTCACGAAGGATTAGAGATGCTTCACTTTCACTGAATCCGAGATGCTCGAGGTATCCGGTCAGAATCTTGCGGTTGCTGATTTTGATAGTGAAATCTCCGATTGCCAAGTTTGTGAAAACCGTGGATATGACAGCGGGGATTTCTGCGTCTGCCATTAAGCTAAGTTTGCCGTCGCCCACGATGTCTATGTCGCACTGCGTGAACTCGCGGAATCTGCCGTGCTGTGGGCGTTCGCCTCGCCAAACTTTCTGTATCTGATAGCGTCGGAACGGGAAGACCAGATTATTGTTGTGCTGGGCGACATATCTTGCGAGAGGTACCGTTAGGTCGAAGTGGAGTGAGTAGTCGCGGGTATCGCCGCCGGACTGTGTATGAAGTCCTGTGAGGCTGTAAATCTGTCGTTCCGTTTCCGCGCCGCCTTTCGCCGTCAGGACAGAATTGCGCTCTACCGCGGGAGTCTCGATAGGGGAGAAGCCGAAAAGCTCGAACGATGCGCGAATCTGGTCGAGCATCTCTTGTTCCAGGATGCGCTCGGCAGGCGACCACTCAGGGAAACCACTGATTGGAGAAGGGGATACTCTGTTGATGCGTTCGGCGCACATTCCGATTATGGCTCCTCGCTCGAAATAGGTTGACTAACTTTAAGTGTTCATGAGCATGAATTGTATCACACACCGCCTATGTCAAACTTTTATTATGCGGATAGTTCTAATTCAAGTGGAACAATCTATCGAGAATATCTCGTGAAACCCTGTAAATGCGTCTGCTTGCCTTGTGATAGAATCGATCGGTGCTCCGATTTGCCTTTGCGTAATTAGTGCGCGCGATGAGGGTTTGGGTGGAATTTGAAAAGTGTGTTCTCTAGCTGATATTAAGTGTGTGTATGGGGATATGTGTATGAAGGGGGTATGTGATTGACTGAAGAAGCGCTCTACACAGGTTCAGGTATTTCCGGGCACACCCGAAGGAATATCTGGACAGGGGTCAGTTAGGGAAGTGCAGAAACAAGATAAGGAACTACGGCGTCCGACAGGATTGTTTTCCAGCGGCTTCACGCTTCTCCTGGCGACTTTGTGGGGCGGCAACAATGTTAGCCTTAAAGCATCGCTGGAGTACGGCGCGCCTATGCAAGTCGGATGGATGCGCTTTATTCTCGGTGGTGCGGTTACCCTAGCATACATGACTGTGCGGGGAGAATCTCTTGCTCCGGCTAGGCACGAGATCAGGCCTATATTAGTGCTTGGTGTTTTGTTTTCAATTCAGCTTGTGATTATGAATGTGGGGCAGGATCTCACATCTGCGGGACACGGCGTTGCGCTGAACTCGACTTTGCCTATATGGACGGCGACTTTAGCTAGGTTTTTCATACCGTCGGATCGATTAACTCCTTGGAAGGTAGTCGCTCTGCTTCTTTCGTATGCCGGGGTTCTTGTAGTTGTGTTCGCAGATACAGGGGTTGAACAGGAAGGGGTTACATTACTCGGAGATGCGCTGAGTCTAATAGCTGCGGGATTGCTGGGATTTAGACTGATTCTGCTTTCAAACTTTACGCAGAACGTTTCGGAAGGCAAGCTGATGCTGGGTCAGCTTATAATTGGGACGGTTCTACTTTTTGTCGGAAGTTACATCTTTGAAAGTCCCATATACACTACGAATGTTAGCTTCTGGCTTGCGCTCGGATATCAAGGGTTTGTGATAGCGGGATTTGGGTTTCTTGCGAACGCTTGGCTGGTAAAGCGATACCTGCCGTCATCGGTAACCTTCTTCTACTTCGTACAGCCGGTCGCCGGTGTGATTCTTGCTTGGCTTGTGCTGGGTGAGGATCCTGGTCGTGGACTAATATTGGGTGTGGGGCTGCTGTGCGCCGGCGCTTTGGCTTATGGATGGGAATCGTATTCGGTTAATCGCAGCGCAGCGCGCTCCTAACCGACAACCCGAACCTGAAACAGTAATATCCGCTCTCACGTCCACCACCCACGCCAAACACAAACTCCAATGCGCTTGTATCACACTCGCTACAAACAACAGGCCAAAAAAATATCCCCGCGTGTGCGAGGGAGCCACGCCGCTGTCTCCGTGGTCGCCTTTGTCGCCAGGTCTATCCCCGCGTGTGCGAGGGAGCCACGCCGCTGTCTCCGTGGTCGCCTTTGTCGCCAGGTCTATCCCCGCGTATGCGGGGGAGATCTGTGGTTTTGCCCCCTTCGTAGCGCTGCGGGTCGGGTCTATCCCCGCGTGTGCGGGGGAGCCGGCGTGGATATCCATACTAAAGTAGTACGGATAGGTCTATCCCCGCGTGTGCGGGGGAGCCTGCATGGTCAACTACTGAAAATGATACGCCAGAGGTCTATCCCCGCGTGTGCGGGGGAGCCGTCTTTTAACTTAACAACCGACGCTGGCGTATAGGTCTATCCCCGCGTGTGCGGGGGAGCCGCCCATTTTGTACGAAAGCAGATTCCTGCATCCGGTCTATCCCCGCGTGTGCGGGGGAGCCCTTGATCCTCAAGGTCGTTTATCCCATTACTCAGGTCTATCCCCGCGTGTGCGGGGGAGCCATTCTTAGAAGCCACGAATGCGGATGTGGTTAGGGTCTATCCCCGCGTGTGCGGGGGAGCCATTCCTGAACTGGTATGATAGAAAGGCGTGAACGGTCTATCCCCGCGTGTGCGGGGGAGCCCTTGGGCTGGGCTGGTACAGGTTGAGTCTGAAGGGTCTATCCCCGCGTGTGCGGGGGAGCCTATGTGCGATGGTGGATACCGCATAGACCGCCGGGTCTATCCCCGCGTGTGCGGGGGAGCCCCTGCTGGAAAGCGCCCTTGACGGAATGACCCAGGTCTATCCCCGCGTGTGCGGGGGAGCCCACCCCACAGCCATACCAGACACCACACACCAAGGTCTATCCCCGCGTGTGCGGGGGAGCCCTGAAAGGGCTTATTTTGGCGCATTTTGGCTTAGGTCTATCCCCGCGTGTGCGGGGGAGCCATGCTGGTATATGCGACCGACCGGACACAGACCGGTCTATCCCCGCGTGTGCGGGGGAGCCGTAATCGCCGTTAAAATAAGGCGTAGCAAATAGGGTCTATCCCCGCGTGTGCGGGGGAGCCATGGAGGTCGGATATGAGAATAGATACTGCTGGGGTCTATCCCCGCGTGTGCGGGGGAGCCAGAACCCGTTTCTTTAGTTCGCCCTATTATCAAGGTCTATCCCCGCGTGTGCGGGGGAGCCTCCCCGTCCCCATCGCCGTCCCCGTCCAAAACCGGTCTATCCCCGCGTGTGCGGGGGAGCCAATGTGTCCTCATATCTAGCCCTCCCATATAAAGGTCTATCCCCGCGTGTGCGGGGGAGCCGCTAATGACTAATCTATTCTTAGAAGCCACGAAGGTCTATCCCCGCGTGTGCGGGGGAGCCAAGTCCTGTATCGCCTTTTTCGCCCTTGTCGCCGGTCTATCCCCGCGTGTGCGGGGGAGCCGCCATATCAGACTGAGATGTGTCAGCCATGATTGGTCTATCCCCGCGTGTGCGGGGGAGCCTAGAAGCCGCAGTAAGCACATTCGAGACAGGAAGGTCTATCCCCGCGTGTGCGGGGGAGCCTTGCGTTTCCTCCCGCTATTTGATTTAAGACTAGGTCTATCCCCGCGTGTGCGGGGGAGCCTCACCCATCATTCGCGATAACCGAAATAGGTATGGTCTATCCCCGCGTGTGCGGGGGAGCCAGTGATGGGACGGACTGCTGCCTTCATCCCATAGGTCTATCCCCGCGTGTGCGGGGGAGCCTTGTGTCAGGTACAGCAGGGAATTGTGGATAACGGTCTATCCCCGCGTGTGCGGGGGAGCCGGGGGTGGACGGGCGTCTGTTTCACCTGCGATGGGTCTATCCCCGCGTGTGCGGGGGAGCCGATGACCTCTTCTCGATGATGGAGTATAGACAAGGTCTATCCCCGCGTGTGCGGGGGAGCCTATGATTGTGTAGTGTAATGCATACATACCACAGGTCTATCCCCGCGTGTGCGGGGGAGCCACACAGTGCCCGGCGGTTCTTTATGTGCATCGAGGTCTATCCCCGCGTGTGCGGGGGAGCCCGGAATAGGCGCTTCGAACGCATAGCTGATAAGGGTCTATCCCCGCGTGTGCGGGGGAGCCTTGTCAACTATGTGATATTGTGGATGCGAGGAGGGTCTATCCCCGCGTGTGCGGGGGAGCCAGCCACACAGTGCCAGGCAGTTCTTTATGTGTGGGTCTATCCCCGCGTGTGCGGGGGAGCCTGCCAGACCCAGCCCAGCGTGTTGTAGACAGCAGGTCTATCCCCGCGTGTGCGGGGGAGCCCTATCCTGCTGATAGGTTATGGAACTCGTTGGAGGTCTATCCCCGCGTGTGCGGGGGAGCCCTATCCTGCTGATAGGTTATGGAACTCGTTGGAGGTCTATCCCCGCGTGTGCGGGGGAGCCGCCGTACATACCGGAAGACAGACCGTATCGGCCGGTCTATCCCCGCGTGTGCGGGGGAGCCCCGTCGAAGTATATGTAACAGGCGCAATACCACGGTCTATCCCCGCGTGTGCGGGGGAGCCGGACACTACAAGCCTGTCTTCTCCGCAGTCGTAGGTCTATCCCCGCGTGTGCGGGGGAGCCGCGCGCTATGTCAGCGACACGGCGGAAGTGGAAGGTCTATCCCCGCGTGTGCGGGGGAGCCGGATAGCGCAGCGATGCCGCTGATACCACACCAGGTCTATCCCCGCGTGTGCGGGGGAGCCATATGGCTGCGTATAAGAAGATATGCGCAGCAGGGTCTATCCCCGCGTGTGCGGGGGAGCCCTATTACCACGTGGACTTTTTTACCGGCACGACGGTCTATCCCCGCGTGTGCGGGGGAGCCACCGACTGCGACCCCTGTGCCACTGTCCACCGAGGTCTATCCCCGCGTGTGCGGGGGAGCCGCGCCCGGCACGCTTACCGATGATAGGGCAGTGGGTCTATCCCCGCGTGTGCGGGGGAGCCTGGGTCGGCGTATTGGTGGACGTGGGCGTCTGGGGTCTATCCCCGCGTGTGCGGGGGAGCCTAGGGGCAGCCCTTAGCTGCTATCTCGACGTCAGGTCTATCCCCGCGTGTGCGGGGGAGCCTTCGCGCATCGATAAGGCGCACGGCATAGGAGGGGTCTATCCCCGCGTGTGCGGGGGAGCCGGAGTGGGTGCGCAGGGTACTGGATATGGCTGCGGTCTATCCCCGCGTGTGCGGGGGAGCCGCCGGCTCTGATGCTATACGAGACACACGGCAGGGTCTATCCCCGCGTGTGCGGGGGAGCCTGCAGGAGGCTCACGGGGCTGAGCTGGACGGCAGGTCTATCCCCGCGTGTGCGGGGGAGCCCACCCAAGCCTCCGGGCGATCCCCGTCCGTCATGGTCTATCCCCGCGTGTGCGGGGGAGCCCAGCAGCTCGAGGAGGTGTGGATCAGTCTGCCCGGTCTATCCCCGCGTGTGCGGGGGAGCCTTCTCGCACGTGTGCGTGCACGTGGGTCGTGGGGGTCTATCCCCGCGTGTGCGGGGGAGCCGCGCGTATCGTCATAGCGCATATCCTCTATCACGGTCTATCCCCGCGTGTGCGGGGGAGCCCTCTGCGGCACGCAGATATGCGCTGCCATTCCGGGTCTATCCCCGCGTGTGCGGGGGAGCCTGTCCGGCAGAGGCTCTATACCAGCGGTATCTAGGTCTATCCCCGCGTGTGCGGGGGAGCCCGTCTGCCACTGAGAAAAGCCTCGGCGAGGCCAGGTCTATCCCCGCGTGTGCGGGGGAGCCTTTGGAATCACAGGGGTGGACAGCAGTATCCGAGGTCTATCCCCGCGTGTGCGGGGGAGCCGGTGATGGTCAGTACCTGAAGGACGGTGGCATAGGTCTATCCCCGCGTGTGCGGGGGAGCCCAGATAATGTCCCAGTTCGGAACCGTCATCAACGGTCTATCCCCGCGTGTGCGGGGGAGCCACTGTCAGTAAACTCCCGCCCAGCGACAGGCTAGGTCTATCCCCGCGTGTGCGGGGGAGCCCACCGCCCTGAACTCGGTAAGCGTGCCGGGCGCGGTCTATCCCCGCGTGTGCGGGGGAGCCAAGACGCAGCTCAATGCTCCCTGCAACAACCGAGGTCTATCCCCGCGTGTGCGGGGGAGCCGTGAACCTAGTCTCTACATCGTTGCCGCATTGCGGTCTATCCCCGCGTGTGCGGGGGAGCCCAACCTCTGGGATCTCGGCTCGTGGCGATACAGGGTCTATCCCCGCGTGTGCGGGGGAGCCTGTCTCGATTGCGGCAGCCGAGATTGGGTAGGAGGTCTATCCCCGCGTGTGCGGGGGAGCCAAAGAGCCTCACTCCTGTCGTAGCGCTGTGGGGGGTCTATCCCCGCGTGTGCGGGGGAGCCTCTCACCAGTACCCCCAGTACCCTTAATATCTCGGTCTATCCCCGCGTGTGCGGGGGAGCCCTGGCGCTGCTGCACGGACTACGGCGGCAGAGCGGTCTATCCCCGCGTGTGCGGGGGAGCCGTGCTGCCTGATGGTGACTCATCAGACGGCGAGGGTCTATCCCCGCGTGTGCGGGGGAGCCCTTCTCGCACGTGTGCGTGCACGTAGGTATGGGGGGTCTATCCCCGCGTGTGCGGGGGAGCCTATCCCATGTACGGTACATCAGATAAGGAAAGCGGTCTATCCCCGCGTGTGCGGGGGAGCCATCAGGCCCACCACTAGCACGGATACTGCATAAGGTCTATCCCCGCGTGTGCGGGGGAGCCGGGCTGTATGATGCTCGCGCTAAACGCCTTCGTGGTCTATCCCCGCGTGTGCGGGGGAGCCATCAGCAGGGTCAGAATAGAGGTCGAGGCTCGCGGTCTATCCCCGCGTGTGCGGGGGAGCCTGCAGGAGTAGTGGTCATCAGCCCATCCGCTGCGGTCTATCCCCGCGTGTGCGGGGGAGCCAAGGATGTTCCCCCCGACCAGACGGCTATCCACGGTCTATCCCCGCGTGTGCGGGGGAGCCCGCGCTATGTCAGCGACACGGCGGTAGTGGTATGGTCTATCCCCGCGTGTGCGGGGGAGCCCACGGGGCGTTTTCTGTGAGCGTCTGCAGCGCCGGTCTATCCCCGCGTGTGCGGGGGAGCCCTCTTTCATAGGTGGCGCGCCCAGCTGTCTGAAGGTCTATCCCCGCGTGTGCGGGGGAGCCATGAAATGACCCGCTCATCCTACGATTATATTCGGTCTATCCCCGCGTGTGCGGGGGAGCCGCGTGCGACCGGCGGGTATCGGATTCCGTCGACGGTCTATCCCCGCGTGTGCGGGGGAGCCGTTCTGATTCTGATACGCCGTTGCGATTGATCAGGTCTATCCCCGCGTGTGCGGGGGAGCCACTCGAGCCCACAAAGTAGGCCTTGGTATAAAAGGTCTATCCCCGCGTGTGCGGGGGAGCCCATGGGATAGGCACCGCATCCAGTTTGACCCACAGGTCTATCCCCGCGTGTGCGGGGGAGCCAGCGGTGTCGCTGAGAGCTTCTGCATCGAGCGGGTCTATCCCCGCGTGTGCGGGGGAGCCGACTCGGAGCTCACAGGCTCCGGCGTTACTGAGGGTCTATCCCCGCGTGTGCGGGGGAGCCTTTGGATATGTACAAGAGCGCGATGCTGATGGAGGTCTATCCCCGCGTGTGCGGGGGAGCCGCCAAAGCAGTATCAAGCGAGCCTCCACCTCGAGGTCTATCCCCGCGTGTGCGGGGGAGCCCTCTTTCTCTTTCGACAGGAGATGCCGTATCGCGGTCTATCCCCGCGTGTGCGGGGGAGCCCCTACGGCAGCCCGTGGGACGACAAAGAGACCAGGTCTATCCCCGCGTGTGCGGGGGAGCCCGCAGGTGTTACGGAGATTACTGCCGGCCAGACGGTCTATCCCCGCGTGTGCGGGGGAGCCTCAAGCTACTGGTGGGGGCGCAGGAGTATCAGGTCTATCCCCGCGTGTGCGGGGGAGCCTCAAGGGAGTGGTACTGCGTGTGCGGGGGAGCCTCGTGCAGTATGGCAGGAGTATCAGGCGGTCTATCCCCGCGTGTGCGGGGGAGCCTCTAGGAAAGTTGATAAAGTCAGCATAACCTAATTTTGACAGGGAATAATCTAGCTGTACTTTACAAGATATACCCCGTCAGCGTCAACTATGCTTTTGGGCGCCTCGCCCAGAGTGCGAATGCGTTGTTCGCCTACGGCTGACGGGTCTCGCCAGGTCATTACGATCGAACCTTGACCCAGTTCGTAGTACCAGCGACTGACCACTTCCCATACGCGCTCTCTAACACCGCTAGTCATCATCGGAGCGGTGTACACTCCGGGAGCTATCTCAAGCATTGCGGATGCGAGAAAGCCCCGATATCGTCCTTCCACGTTGACTGTTACTATGACTGTCATTGAGTTTGTCCTTGTGAGTTAGCGCTCTGTGCCCTCTGGGAGTGATAGCGCTTTTTCGGATAGTTCTATGTCCTGGAAGAGAGATTTGATGCGGTCGATCATCTTAGGGATAATGTTCTCTTCTCGGAGCATCTGTCCGGTAGTGCGTCGAGTGTGCCGCTCTATGTTAATAGACGGGTTTTCGAGGACAGAACGGGCGGATTTGAACGCGGCAGGAAGCAGAACGGTGTCGCGGAATAGATCTGCGATGTCCAGTGCGAAGGCGTCTCCGCTTTGTTCGTGGATGAACCCGAGCTGCGGTATGGCGCCTACCGCGATTACGGCTATGACTGCGGCCGATGTTACCGCGACGGAGGCGTGGTTGATAGCTTGATTGGGAATGTCCGCCGAGAGAGGATCGGATCTGTCATAGCGCCGTCCTCTCCAATCTATACCGTACCTGCGCGAAAGGTTCTGGTAAGTTCGCCTCATGCGCGAGCCCTCTATGCCGCGCAAAACTTCGATCTTTTGGTGCGGCAATACTTCCCCAAGCCTCATGGCATACATTTTACGCGCGACGGTTATGCGGGCTCCGTCTGGATCTCCCCAAGCGCGCATCTGGCGGCGGGCGATGTCTGAGCTGTCCGGCATTAGCGGCGGCGCAGTATAGCACCTGACGCCGTCTTCCCCGACTGCGACCAGCGCTGTGCCATGTCTTGCCATGAGCCGGAGAGCGTCGTGGCTGACGGTGGAGCCGGGACCCAGCAGAATCATAGAAATGGTCTGGAATGGGATGCCGTACTCGCCCTTGTCGAGAGGACTGTCTGATTGAGGAGAGGCTTGCCGTTCGAAGCGGAGTGTGCCGTCCCGAACGGTTAGCGCGCCTCTGCTCAGCCACAAAAGGCCGTGCCGGTCTGCATGTGGGATTCTGGCGGTTTCTAATCCGAGTCTTCCTCTGAGCATTTTTCTTCCTTTATGGTGTGGAGATATGATGTGGAGAGTTGTAGTGTGAAAGTTTATGTTTTATATATGTTTTATAGCAGTCTGGTGAGTATATCCCCACGCCTAAGCACGCCCAAGTACGCAGGGGGCTTTTTCTCTCTCCGAGCCTATTCCCAATCCTAGTGGTCTATCTCCAAAGGCGTGGGCGAAGGCGCTAAGACAATTGTCTTGTGTGCTGCGGCATATCCCCGCATCTGCGAGGATATGCCGTTGTTATGTTATGTTGTTAATGTGCAATAGAGTTTGAAAGCCGTTTCTGTTCAGCGCTGGGTGAGCGCCGGGCGCAGCAGGAGCATGCCGTAGCCATAAGCTTTGTGTCTGCCTACTCCGTGCGCCAGTATTCGGTCGAACTTTTCCGGGTCTGACACTGTGATGACGCCTCGCATCAGAGCTTGCGGGCCTTCTGAGGGACGAGCGCGCAGTTTACGCACTGTCCGCACTCTCTGAAACATAGCGAGCTTTGCGTATTCCAGCTTTGCCGCGCCATCCGCTTCCAATCTCTCCTTCAACCAGTCGGCATAGACCTCTTCTCGGGAGTGCGGCATGCCGTCTTTCGGATAAAGTACGGCTTGGGCAAGAAAGGCGTCCCGCTCCAAAATCCGATGGCGTTCACCGCCCACTTCTGCACAGCGGCTAAGTCGTCTGACAGGACGAAGCAGCGCTTCGAAGCCCAGACGCTGTCCGGCACGCCAGGCTGTGGGCATCACCTTGCTGTCGATGCTTAGAGATGGGAGTATTCTTGCTTGCAGCGGGTCGCAGTATGTCGCTGCCGCATCACGCAGTGTGTCGGCGCTGCATTGTCCGTAGCCATATAGTGTGCCGAATCTGCGGTGTCGGCTTCTGGGTATGATTATTCTGAACGGCTTGGGCGCTAGTTCGCCGAAGCTTTCGACTAGGAGGCAGTGCATGGCGAATCCCTCGTCGAATGTGCTGCGGCTGATTAGACCCCTCCTGCCTGCCCAGCGGTTGAACGCTCTGATGTCTAGGTCAGCTCTTATCATGTGGAGCGGGTTGACTTTACCTTGTGTCGAGGAGGACATAGGCTGTTTTGTGGTCATTTCCGTTCCTCCTTTTGCCCATTGCTTTGCCCATTGCTGAGTTTGCCAAAGCGCTCTACCGGGAGTGTGCCTTCGTGCACCAGCCTGCCGCCGCCGTGCAGTCCGGAGCGCCAGTTGCGCTGATCTGTGAGCATATAAGAGTTGATAAGGCGGACTTGCTGGTCTGATGGTTGACCGGACGATTCGCCGTCTTGCCACAACAAGTGTATATCAGCGCTGTCAGCATCTTGGGCTTCGACAGGCGTGCTTATCAACGCTTCAAGCGCAGAGTCAGCATCACACTGTCCCGCGTAGATAGGAGCAGACGGCAGGCATGGCTTGCGTCCGATAAACAGCGGCCGCGCAGGTTCATCCAGCGCCTGCGCGAGATTATCCAGCGTTGGCGTTTCATCCGGCTGTGTGAGCCGCAGCGCAACCGTAACGCGCATATCCGCGAAGTAGTCCCGGTAGCGTAGCCAGTTCGTGAATGTCCCACCGGCTCTGCCTTCTGTTATACCGCGTGTTGTCCAGGATTTGTCTCGGTTAGTGATGGCTGCGCTTTGATAGTCTTGGATATGTACGCCGCCCGCAGTTTCTCGGTCGATGCGCGCGGCGAATACTATACGGTCTTGCAGACGCTGGTGCCTGTCGCCCTCGATACGCCGCCAGCCAAGCGCATTGGCAAGCATCCCCGTCAGCATGGACGCCGCAGGAAACCGCCGAATAACCCCGTAGTTGTCAATCGTCTCCCCGCCAAACGCCATCAGCGGCGCTTCGAGGTTCAGTATGATATGCTCCATAGCGGCTACACCTCACCCCTTTGGATGACATCTGCCGCCCACGAAGCCAAAGCGTCGCAGTTAAGCCGCGCCGCCTCCGGTATCTCGCAATCCTCCACAGACATCATTCGCCGGGCTTCCCTAACGCCGTAGCAGGCGTCAATCTTGCCCAGATACTTAGCAAAGGCATCGGACGCAGTCTCTACTCGCGCCGACACAGGGCTGCGGAACGCATTCGCAAGGCTGCGCGGCTGACGCGAGCCGGCTTCGACAAGCATCAGATCGGCGGCGGCATAAGGAGCAGTGGAACCCAGCTTCGCGCCCGGAGAAACCGTAGCTATCAGATGTATCAGGTGCTCCACCACCTTGCCTGCCATGTCTCGGTTCGTCTCCGAGTTCTGCCAGTCTTGGGCTTCACAGCCTTCGAGGTTAGAGACGAGCCCTGGGACATCTACGACCACATAGCCGTAGAACAAACCTGCAGTCAGCTCCATATCCCCGATGTGCGCCGCCCCGGCGTCTTCGTCCTTACCCTGCAAATCATCCACCACAGAGAAGTAGTCGCTCTCCGATTCTTCGCTGTGCACCGTAAAGGCGTGAGCTACATGAACCGCAGCATCTATATTCGCACCCGGATCAGATGTAACCATCCGTCCGAACAGCGCGCCGATCAGTCCGCCGGGCAAGGAAGTCTGCTCTCTAAATGCAGCAAAATTATCACGTTCTTCGTTGCGGCGTGATCGAGTAAACAGCAGCTTCGCTGCGTCCCCGGCAGCCTTCGCATCCCCGGCGCTCTCAGCGCAGATTTCGCGTGCTTTTGCTTGCAGATATTCCACTTCGGGCAGCCCAAGCAGCAGTGGCTGACGCCCGGTTTCCGATGTGCCGCCGCTGCCGTACACTCCGATATTCAGCTCGTCTTCGATCGCATTCAGCACTTCTTCCGAAGCCACGTCCTCATCTCTGAGATCCTGCATCACACGGCGTTCGATGATGTTGCGAGAACGGATCGCATCTTGTACGCCATCAATATTTTTCAAGGCAAACTCGTCGTCAGCCACACGCCAATGGCGCTTCAGGCACTGCGAAGATATGCGCGTGCGGACACTGCCGCCGAATTGCATGCGCTTGGCGAGGCCGCTGTCATCGCGGTTCAGCAGCGCCGCAGGATACGAGTGCAGGGTATGTATTTGCAAAAACTTGGGTGTAGTCATTTAATAAGACTCCTATATTTTGGATAAGTGTTAGTTTGATGGTGTATTTTGGTACTCTGCCCGGTAATAATCCCGAGCGATGCTGCGTCGAATTCGATCTGCACGCTCTTCGTCATAACCGTCGTTTAGGATGAGCTGCGCCATCTGATACCAGTTAAAGCCCTGATTCGCAGCTGCCATCATGCGGAACATACGAGCAAGCAGCGTTCTCATCATCGGACCGCGAGCAGTCAGAAGCCTGTTGAAGCGCGTCTCGCTGTAATATGCGCTTGTTCTCGCAGGGTCGCCTCCGATGAACAGCGCCCTGCCCACCGACATTCCTTGTATATGCGCCGACCTGTCAGATGTTGCATCGCCGGAAGTGCGCGTCATCAGAGCTATCCCATGCAGAACTAGCGCCCACTTGCGTTCAACCTCAAGTTTGCCGTACAAGTCATACCTTGCGGTCAGTCTCCAAAATGCTGCAACGTCCGGCTCTTCTGGATTCATGCGCCGAAGTGCAGCCAAATCGCCGCGCTTGAACCCTTCAGCAGCTATGTTGTTGGCAAGACGAACAGTAATCTCGCCCCAAGATAGATTAGCCGTTGTTTCTTCTGTCGTTTCCGTTATTGGTGTAACCGTCATATTTCCTCCTTTCATGAGTAAAGTTCAGAGAACCCGTTATTTCCTCTTATACGCCCCTCAAACACGCTATCTGCACGAACACGCGCACGGTAGCGCTGGATAGCAGGGCAGGGCAGCGAATCCTCAGCCTGATGCAGCAGCTCGCGCGCTTCATCGATAACACCGTCTGATCCGTTCATTAGCCATTGGTTTCGCTTACGCTTGCGCTCATCTAGGTCGTCCAACTCAAACTCGTCTTGCAAGTCATCAAAGAAGCGGGCGTCTATGATACTATCGAGCTGATTTAGCCAAGGACTGGCGAGTTTACGGTGTTCAGGACTGATATTATTGGCGTCACCCTTTGCAAGAAAAACCTGTATGGCGTGGCTGAGAATGCGCTGAACTTTGGCAATGTCAGCGATACGCTCGAGCGAGATTTCAGCGAGTTCGGCTGCGGCGTTAGAGTTACTAAGCCCGAAGGCTCTGATGGTTTTCTGTTTGAAGGGAATAACGCGTTCGTAGTAGCCTTCGGTTTGACCACCTTTCTTACGACGTATTCCACGAGCAATCAACTGCATCTCGCCCAATTGCTGTTCTGACGATATTGAACGTGATAAGATCGGACGATCCCAATTGGCTGGATTCATATAATCCACAATCCTCCTATATGTGAATCCTCCATATTGCAATGTCAACACCTTGTCGCCCTTCTTATCTCGTTTGTCCACCAAAGTCCAAGGATCTCCTACATTGCCTCTCATCTTGTCAGCAAAGATTCGTCGCCACTCACTACCAGCTTTCTCAGCGTATATTTGGCCAGTAGAGTTAGTTCGAAGTCTCCACAGTCGGCATATCTCGATGTAGAAAGGATGTAATTCTTCAAGAGTGAGAGCCTCGACTTTTTTGCCATCCCACTGCTTTGTCCACACTAGACCTAACCTATCCCATTGCATCGGGAAGTTTTTTGTTATTTCCCCTGACAGCTCCAATAAAACCTTTATGTCTCGCTTTACGTGAATGCCCCAATTTGCAGAGGGCGTAATACTAAACGCTGTACGGCTACCATCACCGCTATTCATTCGGGAAATCGGATAATTACCTCTACCTCGCTGCCCATCCATAGTTTGCTGATTTACAAGTGCGAAAATCCAATCATCAAAGAAGACGGATACTTTATCCTGCATCTTGATGTCATGGTTTTTGGCGGTATCTAACATGTCTAAAGCTGAAGGCGTAAGATATGGTGTACCATCAGATGCTCTGTTCTTATAATCGTCGCTGCGCTCTTCTGATTTCGCCGGCGGCTGCATAAACGCAGGAGTAGTGATGTCATCCACAACCAGCTTCCAAGGCTCGTCGTCAGGGTATTTAGGCGTCAGCGCGCGGATGATGCGCCGCCAGTCTTCGGCGTCCGTAGGCGGCTCGGTCATGCCTGCGCGGTGCATTGCCATAGCGCCGAGCTGCACTAAGAATGCGTGCCATGCATGACGCTGATGCGGGCGAAGCGCCGGAAATGCCTCCACTTCATCACGCATCAGCGCGGCATACACGTCCGGCAAGGACGCTTGCGAAGCGCCCAACTTGGAATTAAAGCGGATAAGCGGCTCTGTTAAAATGTTGTACATCTGGCTCGGTTCCTTTCTCGTGATGAGTTATAGCCTAATTACAGAATAACTATTTAATATAAATTCTAGTTCAGAACAACTGCCCCTGTCAAGGTCAGGTGTGCGATTTTCAAAGATATTTGATTTTGCCCTTCTTTCCCCAGCGCATGCGGGGATAGACCGAGTTATTCTGTGATTTCAGAATACTGCTTGGGCGCTTCCCCGCACACGCGGGGTTTATATGCCGCTGGGAATGCTTGCTGATTACAAGCCGGTGTTCCCGGCGGCTTGTGGTTAGTTACTGATCGCGTCTGAATAAACTATGTTGAGTCTATTATAACATACAGCTTTTATGAAAATTTTATTCCGGAGCTTCCCCGTACATGCTAGGTTTATTTTAACACACAGCTTTTATGAAAATTTTATTCCCACGCTCCCCCGCACACGCGGGGTTTATATGCCGCTGGGGATGTCTGCGATTGCAAGCCGGTGTTCCCGGCGGCACGGTTATTTCGTGATCGCGTCTAAACAAACTATGTTGAGTTTATTATAACATACAGCTTTTATGAAAATTTTATTCCGGAGCTTCCCCGTACATGCTAGGTTTATTTTAACACACAGCTTTTATGAAAATTTTATTCCCACGCTCCCCCGCACACGCGGGGTTTATATGCCGCTGGGGATGTCTGCGATTGCAAGCCGGTGTCCCCAGCGGCCTGTGGTTAGTTCGTGATCGCATTGAAATAAACTATGTTGAGTTTATTATAACACGAGGCCTGTCAGAACTTTCTATTCCCGAACTTCCCCGCACCTGCGGGTATATGTGTCGCTGGAGATGCCTGCTGATTACAAGCCGGCGTCCCCGGCGGCTTGTGGTTAGTTACTGATCGCGTCTGAACAAACTATGCAGATTACCTGCGGATGCAACCGCGTGTTCTCAGTTTGCGAGTTTGCGCTAGGGCTGGTCTATTGCTGGGATTGGCGCAAACCCAGCCGGTCGTACACAAAGCGCCTGTCTCCAACTTCAAACTCGAATCCATCCCCCACCGATCTGGCGACAGACTCAACGCTCTCATCCGGCTTCAGCCCCTGAGACATGTGCCCTGGCAGATTGATGCTTTCAATTGGCGACTTGTCGAACGGACTTGACGGCGCCGGCGAGAACGACATCTCCACTCCCTCATCGCCAAGCCGGGTGCGTATTCGTTCCTCATTGCCCGCAAAAACGACCTCCCTGCACATAAAGTTTGCATCGCGCTTAACAACCGCATTGCACGCGCTTAATCTGTCAGCTAGACGCTCGCCCTCCACTTCGTTGGCATCGATTAGCCATGCGTCGCCCATTTTCTCCACGAGTTTCTGCAGAGCTTTAGGGTGTGTGGCTTTCTCCACGAGTTCACGATTCATCTCAGGAATGCGCCAAGCCTGCCCTTCGTTCGAAGCCTCCAACACCATCCGAAGCGTCAGCTCCAGCACGCGCAGATCAGGATATACATAGCCGCCAAGCCCGTTACGGTTCGCTCCTGCACCAGAAGTCAGCAGCGGCGAGAGGTCATCGCTTGGCGGCGTCAGCACGACGCAAGTTGGGGTAGCGTATGACTCCGGCCTGTCATCGCGCAGATGGCGGTGCAGGCGTCCTATTCGCTGCAGCAGCACATCAACAGGGCACAGATCGGTAATCAGCAGATCAGCGTCTATGTCCAGCGACTGCTCCAATGTCTGTGTGCCCACGACTATCCGCCCGCCGCTGCTGCGCTTCTTTCCAAGCTGCGCCTCCACTGCTGCATCGAGCATCTTGCGGTCTTCCACGGCGAACCTACCCGTGTGCAGCGTTCTCACGCCTTCGCAGGCGAACAGCAGATTCCCATCATCAGATGAGGCAGCTTCTTCCAGAGCCTGCTGAGTGTTGACAGCGTGTGCGACCGTATTGCGTATCACCAGTACCTTCGCTCCGGCGCGTGCTGCATCAAGTGCAGCTAATGCGACAGGCTCGAATTCATGCATCTGCGCGCTTGCTTCAACCCGCACGCTCTTCTTCTGCTCGTTCTCGCCGGATGCCGTTACATTCTCGCAATCATCGTCGAGAGTTGTGATTGAAGGATAGGGCTTATTGATGGCGTCAGTGACGGACGTTTGCGGAACCTCACTCTCGCGCACATGTCGAAACAGCCAGCGCGAGCGCGCCGCCGACCCCAGCGTCGCAGACATCAGCAGCGCGTATCCGCCCGCTCCCACATGGGCATTTAGTAGGCTGGATATAATCACGCGCATATACGGATCAGACGCGTGCACCTCGTCCACTATGAGCAGGTTACGCGCAAGACAGGCAGCGCGCATGTGAGAGTGGCGCACTTGAAGCGCAGACATCATAGCCTGATCAACCGTCCCCACAGCAACCTGCGCTGCCAAAAACCTCTTGGCGTTCTCCGCAGCCCACAGACGCTGCACAGACTCATTATCGGGGTGCGTATCCCACCACACCTTGTAATCTGGGAGATGCCTGCCGCTGAAATCACCCGCCCGTATGTATCCCGGTACTGCCAGCACAGGCTCCGGCTTATGCTGGCTGAACATATTCTTGATGAATTCGTTCACCCGACTGTGCATCTGGGTCGCAGCAGCGCGCGTAGGCAGCGCAAAATAAAGCCCGTCCACCAAACCTGCATCGTACATTCTGGCAAAACGCCAAAGCGCGGCTTCCGTCTTGCCTGAGCCGGTCTCAGACTCGATGATGACTACGGGATTCTCAAGGGGCACATCCCAAGCAGCGCTCTGTATGGCGTTCGGATTAGAGAAATCGAACAGATCAGAAAATGATGGAGCAGCGGCGAACATCTCCCGCTGGGCAGAAATGTCCAGCCCGATCGTCTCGATCGCCTTGCGAGCTTGCTGCCTCGCTTTGGCTATGTACTGCTCATCCGGCGTATCCACAAACGGGAAGTGTTTCTCATTCGATCCTATCCAGTCAGCAAGCGTACACAGCCCCAAGAACATGTGCTGAAACTCTGGTGCAGAAGGCAGCTTTGGAGCGTCTGCGTTGAACGCCGCAGGAAACCATGCCCTCACTAATCCGCCTACGCGCTCCACGCAGGCTTTCGGACTTATGCCTGCGAAGTCCTGCCACACCTTAGGATTAGCCGACTTATCGGAGTTGACGTCCAGCGGCTCGCCGTGGTGGGACATCGCTGCGGTGAAAATCCCGCTTACTGTCCCCCCATCGTCATCGTCCCAATCCAGGAGCTCTTCCCACTCCAGAGCCTCAACAAACCAACCTAATGTCTCATTATCCTTGCCCGCCAATACCGGCGTCATGTCCGAAGTGTGTCCTGCCCATCTTGGTGGGCTTCCCCCGCCTTGCAAGTCTTCGGTTTGCCATATCCGAGTCTGAAATCCGACATTTGCTTTACCGATGTCGTGCAGCGCAGCGAAGACGCACAGACGCGCTGAGGTTGCTTCGTCAATGTCATCACGTCCCGCGCTCTTCGCTAAACGTCTGCGTATGGTAGGCTGACGCAGCAGCGCCTCAAAACAGGCGCCCACATCGGCAAGATGGTGCTCGAGCAGGTGGATACGGCTTGGGTTCTGGCGGTCTGATTTTGCCCAATGGCGGCGAGTGTAGATTGGTGGTTTCATTGGTGTGATGCAACTCCATTTCAAATTGGTATCAGTTGAAAGATGAGGGGTGTGTTAAGGTACGAATGAGATAAGTGTATCAGGCGGCATAGTCGTTTTTGAAATCTGCTGTTACAATATGCGCGCCTTGTGGAGATTACTAGCGGATACTCTTCCCGGTCACGGCAAGAAACAAGAAACTTATTGCTTCATACTACGCTGTTCAAACATGGGGATAACAGGGGATAACAATTGAAGATAATTGACTTAAAGATAGAGGTCGTTCGTAGGACGCTGCGCGATACCGGGCTGGATTCGGATTTAGGACGTTTCTTTGGCGAGGTGGAGCAGGGGATACTCCGAATTTTCACAGATGAGGGTATTGAAGGCAACTGTTTCGTCGGCGACTTTAGAGGCGGAGGGCACGGTCAGTTTGCGCCTATCATTAATGTTCTGAAGCCTGAGATTATGGGGCGAGACCCTTTTGAGCGCGAGCGTCTGTGGAGCCGTCTTCCGATTCTTAGCGGCCGTCGAGGGCTGAGCATGAATTCATGGGCGCCGGTGGATGTGGCGCTGTGGGACATCGCGGGCAAGGCAGCCGGAGTGCCGGTGTACAAGCTTCTGGGCGCAAGCCGTAACGAGACTGAGGTGTATGCGACTTACCCGCCGCGCCATGAGAAGCCGGATGGATATTTCGGGGAGGCACGCGAGATACAGGCAGCCGGATTCCGAGCGTACAAGATACACCCCGGAGTAATGGGCACTGCGGATGTATCCGAGATGATGTCCGGCGTCAGGAACATTGTTGGCGATGGCATGGAGCTTATGCTGGATCCGAACAACGGCTATGATTTTCGCAAGGCATTGGCGGTCGGAGGAGTGGCTGATGAATTAGGATTTTACTGGTATGAGGATCCGATTCCGCCTCACGAATACGACAACATCGCCGAACTGAGCAGGCGTTTGACCACGCCTATCTGCATGAGCGATAAGCCGGAAAATCAGTTTCAGAACGGTTATCACTACATACGCCTCAAGGCGCTAAGGCTGGTGCGCGGCACGGCACGAAAGCTAGGCATCACCGGGCTGAAGAAGCTCTGCTCCATGGCGGAGGGGTTCGGTGTAAACTGCGAGATAGGGACGGCTGGCAACTCGCTGCTGAACATAGCCAATCTGCACGTAATTTGTTCTGTCCGGAACTGCGCTTACTATGAATACTGGATGCCTACTGATGCCCACCAGTTCGGGCTGGTCGAAGATATATCGCTGAATGAACGGGGTATGCTTGAAGCGCCCACTGCCCCCGGACTGGGTTTTGATCTTGACTGGGACTGGATAGATGCCCACCGTATAGGAACTCTGGAGTAGCAATAGGCACTCTGTTGATGATGCGGCGACAGCGTGTTAATACTGTCGCCGGGCGCAGGTCGCGGATGCGGATATTGATACGAGTTCTACTGTGCTGTCATCTGTTTAACGCCTTGTAAACCGAGCTGATAGCCTGCTATGCCCAAGCCGGTGATGACCCCCTTGCAGGCGGGACCAATTTTCGATACTCGCCCTCTGCTGGCGGGGTTTGACATGTGAATCTCCAGCGTTGGGACTGAGGCTTGGCGAATTGTGTCTGCAAGGTCAGGGTGTCCTGTGGTATATCCGCCCGGGTTGATGAGGATAGCGGCGGCGTCCGAACCCTTCACTTTGGATATTACTTCGCCTTCCTCGTTGGAGTGGAATATTTCGACGTCGATTCCCAGTTCGGAGGCGTATTGGCGAATATGTTCGTCGTATTCAGGCAGAGTCATCGTTCCGAAGATTTCGATGTCAACTTTGCCGCGCAGTTCCATTCCTTTACCGTGAAGAACTAACACCTTTGTCATAATATCATTCTCCTTAATGTATTCATATTTCATATTCGAGTGTGCCGAAGTTTGACTCGCAAATTGAGTTTTCAATTGCGTGCTGTGCTTCGAATAATTCGAATAATCGGCGTTTTGAACTTATTGGGTTTTTTAATTTTCCGCTATAAATTGAGTGCAGCGAAGCAGGCGGATACGATGCTGTCAACATCGATTTCGTATTCTTTGTACAGCTCGGCTCGGTTGCCCGATTGCCCAAAGTCTGTTACCCCCAGAGGGATTATCGTTGTGGCGAGCGCGCCTCCAAGCCACGCAAGTGAATGTGGGTGGGCATCGGCAACGGTAACCACGGGGACATTGCGCTCGGATGGTGGAATGACGTCAGCCATAAAGGGCGCTGACGGATTGCCGCTGATAGCAGAGCGCACGGTAGCCTGAAACTGTCTGTACAGCGATCCTGGCCCAGTGATGTTGATGACATTGGCGAAAATGCCTTCACGCAGCAGTTCAGCGCTTGCTTCAACGGCTTCGGGGATCATTGCGCCGCAAGCCATGATATTCACTACATTCTCATCGGGGAGATAGTGCGCCTCGGACGCGCGACTCACAAAGCGATACGCGCCGCGAAGCACTTGGCGGCGCAGCTGCTCCCTCATCTCCGGGTTCTGCGGCAGCGTGAACATAGACTGGTCAACGCGCTTGTTGGTGAGGCGTAAATAAGTTGAACGCTTGCGCCGCCTAATCTGTTCAAGCGCGTTCAGTATAATCCACTCTACTTCTTTGCCGAAGCAAGGCTCGTAGAAGTCGAGATCGGGCATTTCTGTTCCGATAGACGGTGTAATCAAGGATTGGTGAGCGCCGCCTTCCGGCGCAAGCGTAATGCCTGAGGGAGTGCCTATGACGATGAACTTTGCGCCGGAATAGATGCTGTATGTGAATGAATCAAGACCGCGTCTGACAAATGGATCGTAGAGTGAGCCTATGGGGAATAAGAGTTCTCCGTTTGCCTCATAGGATTGTCCAATTTGCCCGAGCATCATGAATAGATTATTTTCTGATATGCCAAGTTCAATGTGCTGGCCTTGAGGTGATTCCGACCATTTTAACGCTCGGATCTCCTCGTCTTCCGGCAGATGTTCGGGTTCGGTGCGTTTCCATACACCTGCTCTGTTTATCCAGCCCCCCAAGCCGGTGGAACTCGCCACATCTGGGCTGACGGTTACGATTCGGTCGGCGATTTCAGGGAGATTGCGAGCTAGATCGGTCAGAACTAATCCGTATATCTGAAGTGTAGATGTGCTTCCTTGGTAGCTGTGATCGAGATCTTTTGGCAGGGGCGGCGTGGGATCTACACCCGAGCGGGGAGGTGAGAAGCGCAGACGCGCGGCGGTGTCACGGCACACTCTGCCCGCAGCTGAGTCGGGTGTGAATGAGTCCCATATCTGGTTCTTGGATAGACCCACATTTTGACGGAGCTGCTCCATCTGCGCTGTGGAGAGAAGGTTGGAGTGGTTGCGCGGATCTCCGATTGAGGGCAGCATCCAGCCTTTGAAAGTGTATGCGAAGACGACCGTGGGCCCGTGCAGCTCGTCTGATCTGGTGAAAGCTTCTCGGAGCACGGAGAAGTCGTGCCCGCCGAGGTTGCTGAATATACTGTGGAACTCTTCGTCGTCCCAATTGCTGATGAAGCGCGCGAGGTCTCTCGGATAGCGACTGGAGCGGGGCAGCCATTCACGCAGTGTGGAAGGTTCTACACGCAGCAGACGCTGATACGCTTCATTGGACATTTCGTCAATGCACATCTTTAACAGCTCACCGTTTGGCATGGCGAAGGCGCTTTGCAGGTGTTTGCCGTATTTGGCGTCAACGATGTTCCATCCGTTCGCAGCGAACATTCTGCGCCAGCTTTGCACACGAATTCCAGGTATAATACGGTCAAGGCTCTGGCGGTTGAGATCAACTACCCAGAGCACATTGTCGAGGTCGGACATCTCCGGTTCTGCTATGGCTTCCCAGATTGAACCTTCGTCTAGCTCGGCATCTCCCACGAGGCTGATGTATCTTCGGGGAGCTTGATTGAAGAAGTAAAAGTGGGAGCGCAGATACTCTTCAGTAATAGCCGCGAAGTTGGGTGCGACTGGACCTAATCCCACTGAACCTGTGGAGAAGTCCACATAGTCGGGGTCTTTCGTCTGACTGGGGTATGCCTGCAATCCGTGAAAGCCGCGAAGGGTCTTGAGGTAGCTGCTGTCTAAGTTGCCGAGTAGATACTGGATAGCGTGAAAGACCGGAGATGCGTGTGGTTTAACGGAAATCCTGTCTCCGGTACGCATATAGTCGAAGTATAGCGAAGTCATTATCGTAACGACGGATGCGCTGGACGCTTGATGTCCACCAACCTTGCCGTCGGGGGAATGGCGCACGTTATTGGCGTAGTGAACCATTTGCATGGACAGCCAGAGCACCCTGTCCTGGATCTGCATTAGTGTGGTGTCGCGATCTTGGTAGGTGTCTGTCTGTTCTCGAAATGCTGTTGCCATCGTTACCCTCCTCGGAATGCAGCCAGTAGCCAGCCGGTTATCGAGTATGTACAGGGTCAGCTTTTGGCGCTTGGGCTATATGAACGGCTTAATCCAGGTTAGTCCTTCGTGTGTGGTCGCAGCGGGGACGTATTCACAGCCAACCCAGCCTTCGTATCCGATGTCGTCGAGATACTTGAACAAGTATGGGTAATTAATCTCACCGGTGCCCGGTTCGTGACGCCCGGGGTTGTCGGCGATTTGGATGTGGCGGATGATGTCTTTATTGCGGTCGATGTTGCGTGCAAGGTCTCCCTGCATAATCTGCATGTGGTACAGGTCGTGCTGCAGGAATAGGTTGTCTGAGCCTACTTGCTCGATCAGGTCGCGCGCCTGTTCGGGGTAGTTGAGCACGAATCCCGGAATATCGATGGTGTTGATAGGCTCGATTAGGAGACGAATGCCTGCAGATTTGAGGTGTTCTGCTGCGAATTTGAGGTTGCTGACCAATGTATCCTGCGAATCCTCGCAAGACACACCTTCGGGAGCGATACCGGCGAGGCAGTTTACCTGAGGGCATTTCAGCGCTGTGGCATATTTAATCGCTTCGGCCACGCCTTCCTGAAACTCAGAGACGCGGTCGGGATGGCAAGCGATGCCGCGCTCACCGGCTGCCCAATCGCCTGCGGGCAAGTTGTGCAGAACTTGTGTAAGGTTATGCTGCTCTAGTTTTTCCACAATCTCAGCAGGTTCATAGTCGTAAGGGAATAAATACTCTACACCTTTGAAGCCGGCGTCAGAGGCAGCGGAGAAGCGGTCTAAGAAATCTACCTCGTTGAACATCATAGTGAGGTTTGCTGCGAATTTCGTCATTTTTCGTCCTTGGAAATATCGGCGGTAGGTTCTTACGGATGTTAGATGTTAGGTGAGGCTAATAGGTTGAACAGAGCGTTCTTCTTCGGCGGCTTTATAGACTGCCATAGCCATTTGCATCGTATGGCGGGAAAATGCGATGTCCATGTCGGGCTGTTCGTCGTTGAGAATAGAATCTATGAACTGCCGCGCCGCGCCGTTGAAGCCTTCGATCCAGTCCATAGGCACTTGTATGCCTGTCGTTTCTGTGCCTTTGACTATCATAACCGGCGGTAAGTCTAGCATTTCCCCGGTGCAGCGGGTTACCCATATCGCGCCTTTGCTGCCTTGAATTTCGAAGAATTCGTCTGCGGCGTAGTATCTGCCGCGAATGTTCATTTCCGGCGCCGAAGAGTATTCGAGGACGCCAAGGCAATTTCTGTCTTTGAACTTCCATATAGCTGCGCTGGGTGTTTCGTCCAGATAGTCGTCCGACCTAGATACTATGCTCTGCACGCTTTCGATTTCGCCAATCCAGTGTATTGCGGTGGCATACTTGTGCCAGCCGTCATCATACAGCATCCCGCCGGCGTGGAGGCTGGGGTCGCGCCGCCACACGTAAGCGCCGGGCGACACTTCGATTTGCGAATTGGCAAGCCTGCCGCGCACTGTTCTAATGCGGACCATAGACGGTTCGCCTATGACGCCTGCTTGCAGCAGTTCTTTCGCTTTCACTATAGGCGGGTAGTAAAGGAAGTTTTCGGTTGTGCGGTACTTGGTTGTCGCGCTATGGAGGGCGGATTCGATAGTGTCAATCTCAGCTACGGTGGATGAGATTGGCTTCTGGCAGGAGACATGTTTTCCGGCGTTCAGCCCGTCCACAATTTGCTGAGGGTGCAGGTGGGTTGGTGTGAGCAGTTCGACCGCGTCCACCTGCGAGTCGTTGAGCAGATCTTCGTAATTGGTGTGTATTCGCGGCTCTATGCCCCACTGTCGCGCGCGCTGCTCGGCGCGTTCCGGCTGCGAGTCGCAGAGCGCGGTTATCTCGCAGCGGTCGTGCATAAGATAGCCGGGCGCGTTGAGCTGGGAGATTGTGCCGCACCCGACGATTGCTAGTCTTACCTTGTCCAATTCAACCTCCTGCGCCGATGTTGTTTGACAGACTTTGCGGAATGAGCATCGGTTAGTGTTGTGTGCTGTTGTGCGATTTAGCCCTGACAGTATTTTAGATGAGGTTTGCGCTTGAACTGATTACTCATTATTAGGATACCATTTGCGTGAAACTTTGGCATTAGGGTATTCTCAATGTGGAATTGACAGAACTGCTGGGATAAAGCACAATCCATGCGTCTTTTGCCCATGCGTATTTTGGCAGAATGCGCTCGTCTGACATGACCCGGCATCGGTGCAGGCAAGACTTATGAGTTTTACTAAGTGTCTTTAGCGATGGTGATCGTTTTTATCCGCGGTATTGAGAAGAGTTGAGATATGGCAATATCACAGAAAATTCGCAATTTTATGGAACAAGGCTCCTGGATACGAAAGATGTTCGAGGAGGGTATCGAGCTGAAGCGGAAGTTTGGCGACGAAAATGTGTTTGACCTGTCGCTGGGCAATCCGGTGGTTCAGCCGCCCCCTGAGTTCTTTGATGAGCTGCGACGGATTGCGAATGATCCGCAGCCGGGTATTCACCGCTATATGCCGAATGCCGGATATGCAGAGACTCGGGCTGCGGTTGCGGCGCAGCTGTTCAGTGAGACGGGACTTGGCTTCGGCGCCGATGATATTGTGATGACCTGTGGAGCCGGGGGCGCGCTCAATGTAACGCTGAAGACGCTGCTCGACCCGGGCGATGAGGTCGTTATATTCGCGCCGTTTTTCGTAGAGTACCACTTCTATGCAGACAATCATGGTAGTTCGTGCCGCGTTGTGCCGTCTGCTGAGAACTTTCTGCCGGATATGGATGCGCTGCGAGATGCTTTGAACGATCGCACGAGAGTTGTGCTTATCAATTCGCCGAACAATCCGTCCGGTGTGCTGTACAGCCACTCACTGCTGGATGAGATGTGTGAGGCTATCAGAGAGGCAGAGGCTGAGTTTGGGCGCGAGATATTTCTAGTGAGTGATGAGCCTTACCGCAGACTGCTGTTCGATGGCTTGGAGTATCCGCACATATTCCGACACCATGAGCGGAGCATCGTTGCTACCTCGCACTCTAAGGATCTGGCGCTGCCCGGAGAGCGTATTGGTTATATTGCCGTACATCCTGACTATGAGGACAAGGGTGAACTAATCGATGGTCTGGTATTCTGCAATAGAACACTGGGATTCGTGAACGCGCCGGCGCTGATGCAGCACATTGTCAGGTCGCTGCAATCGGCAAGTGTGGACATCAGAGAGTATCAGAGAAAACGCGATTTCCTGTACGATAATCTCACTCGAATTGGGTATAGCGTGGTGAAGCCTCAGGGAGCCTTTTATATGTTCCCGAAATCTCCGACTTCGGACGATGTGGAGTTCGTAGCCGTTCTTCAAGAGCATAAGGTCTTGGTTGTGCCCGGCAGCGGGTTCGGGATGCCGGGCTATTTCCGTATATCATACTGCGTGGACGACCATACTTTGGAAGGCGCGATTGCGGGCTTTGAGGCGTCGATTCAAAATTACCGTTAGGCGAGCCGGTTGGGCATGGCGTCCTTTAAGCCAAAGCCGGTTGCCGCGACCAAAATCGATTCGGAGCGCGGTACTGCGCCCGTTGCTATCATTGATTCCACACCTGCGAAGGCGGCAGCGGATGTAGGCTCGACGAATATGCCCTCTTGCTGTGCGAGAACCTGCTGCCAGCGCAGGATGTCGGACTCTTCGATCGCGACTGCGGAGCCGCCCGTATCGAGCAAGATTCTGACACACTGGCGCAATCGGGGCGGATTGGCGACTGCTATGCCGCCGGCAATGGTGCTTCCTGCTGACTGGGATGGGCGCTTTTCGTTCGTGTATGCATCTATGTAAGCGGCAGTTATGGGCATGACTGCGCGCGCCTGTACCGCATGCAGTTTGGGAATTGCCGTGATTACGCCGTTCTGCTGAAGTTCGCTGAAGCCTCTGTGTGCGCCGATGAGAAGCGAGCCGTTTCCGACTGGGATTATGATGTTCTGCGGCAGGCGCTTGCCGAATCGTTCGGCAATCTCATAGGCGAAAGTCTTCGTTCCCTCAATGAAATATGGGCTGAGGTTGTGCGAGGCATAGACGATAGCATTGCGCTTTGCGAAGTCGATGGCTTCGTCGGTTACTGCCTGACGGTTCCCATCTATCTTGTGTAGCGTCGCGCCGTACACTGAAATCTGGTCGAGTTTGGCGGCGGGTGCGCTTGCAGGCGCGAAGATGTGCGCCTGAATGCCTGCACGCGCGGCGTACGCGGCTACTGATGCGCCCGCGTTGCCGGAGGAATCTTCGACGACTTCCGATATGCCGAATTCTTTGGCTGCGCTCATCATTACCGCCGTTCCTCTATCCTTGAAAGAGCCTGTGGGGTTCATTATCTCCAGCTTAACGTAAAAGCGCTGAATACCCAGACGCGTACTGATATTTTGCAGGCTTACCACAGGCGTGCTGCCTTCGCCGAGCGTAATCGCATCAACCGGATAGTGAAGCGGAGTCGGTACTTCGGATTGACCACTGCTTGAGGTGTAAGCTACATCGAGAACACTGCCGCACCGGACGCAGTGAAGTGTGGCCATGTCGGCGCGGTGATCCTCGGCGCATTCTGAGCATTGTAATCTGATATGGGACAATTGGAACTTCCTCGCTTGCGTAAAGTTATCGGATGAATAATGGTGTCTAATTCAGTTGGTTTGAGGCGCTGTTTGATATAATAATAATGTAGTAAAGCCATGACTAATATGACTGACATGTTACGAAGATATCCGATAATCGGGCGACCTGTAACGAGCGCCCGCTGCCGTTTGCACACGATTGCGCAAAAACTGCAGGATAGGTTCATTGTCAAACTCATTGTACGGACAGTGCAAGAGATGTCAGACGATGACGCTACGCACATGGCTGCTGCGATGTCATACTATGCGATATTGTCGCTGTTTCCGTTTACGCTGGGGCTTATCTCGATAACTTCATTCTTATTAGAAGATGAAGTAACTCATAAAGCGGTTGTTGACTGGGTGGCGAGTTTTCTGCCGGGTTCTGAGACTCTTGTTACGGCTAATATTGAAGTCGTACTTCAGGCACGTGGCACGATTGGTGCCTTCGCCTTGTTAGGGCTGCTCTGGTCGGGCAGCGCGGTGTTTGGCGGCATTACTCGTTCCATAGACCGGGCTTGGGATGTGCATATCGACAGACCCTTATATGTGAATAAGGCGCGTCAGATAATAATGGCGCTGATTGTTGGTACGATGTTTCTATTTTCTACCAGTATTTCAGCCTTCTTAAGGATATATGAGCGGCTTGGGAATTTGGGATTGCCTTATGTAGACGTACTCGTTGAGACGAGCAGCGTAGTTATTCTCTACGCAAGCTCGTTTGTGCTGGTGCTTGCAGTATTCCTGATGCTTTATAAGTATGTGCCCGATACTGAGACGCGCTGGCGCCATATTTGGATTGGCGCGCTTGTTGCGGCGGCGCTGTTCGAGATTACGAAGAACCTGTTTATTTGGTATATGAATAATTTCGCGAACTTCGGCATCGTGTACGGCACGCTTGCGTCAGTTGTAGTATTTCTGATATGGGCTTATGTGAACGGTCTTATTCTAATTCTGGGCGCCGAGCTCAGCTCAGAGTATGGCCGCATCGTTCGGGGAACGGAACGCGGCGTGTTGTAACAGTATCTCTTAGCTGCTGCCGTTCGCCTGATTGCCGCTGTTCGCCCGACTACTGTTGTTTGCCTGACTACTGTTGTTTGCCTGATGTTCCGGCTTTGGAGTTATCTGCCCGAGCGCTTGTACCTACGAGCGCAAAGTAGGTACACTTGCTGCATGCGAATTCCTGTGGACACTATACGCTCTCCCGGCGATGTTGTAAGCATGGTCCGCGGCGTTTTCTATGGCTGGTGGCTGGTTGGCATCTCGGTTGTTCTGTTAACGCTAATGGCTGTATCCGTCTTCCAGGGGCTGGGGACTTTTCTGGTAGCGATGCAGTCCGAGTTCGGTTGGAGCCGCACAGTGCTTTCCGGCGCGTTCTCGCTTTCTCGCGCGCAGGGAGCGGTTATTGGGCCTATTGAGGGTTGGTTCATCGACAAGGTGGGCAACCGCCGCATGATTTTGATTGGTTATCTGCTGATGGCGTTCGGTTTCCTGATGTTTTCGCAGGTGGGTAATAATGCCTTCTGGGACTTAGGACTGTTCAGCATCACAAGCGGTGTCTGGCAATTCTACCTCTCGTTCATAACCATCAGCTTGGGTTCGGGAGTCGGCGGATGGCTGGCGCTGATGTCGTTAATGAACAACTGGTTCGTCAGGCAGCGCTCGCTGGCAATTGCGACCTCTATGTCGGGAATACACTTGGGCGGGCTGTTGGTGCCTGCGCTTGCGCTTGGCATAGAGTTGTATGGCTTTCGTTGGACGACTTTCGGCATTGCTATTTTCTTAGCCGCGCTGATCCTGCCCGTTTTTACTGTGCTGAGAGACAAGCCCGAAGACATTGGCTTGCTTCCTGACGGAGACAGACCGACTGGAAGGCGTCCTTCGGATGCTAGGACGGCGCAGAGTGCGGCTGTAGATGACGAACCGGAGTTTACAGCTAAGCAAGCTCTGATGACACGCGCGTTTTGGATTCTGACAGTCGTTCACATGTCTTCCAGTGTGTCCATCGTTACGTTGGCGCTTCATCTAGCGCCTAAACTCACCGACATGGGTATGTCATTGAGCGGCGCGGGCACGATTGTGCTGATATACACTTTGCTGGCGCTGCCTACGCAGTTTGTGGCGGGCTGGCTTGCTGACCGTATGCCCAAGCCGCCGTTAATCTGCTTTTTCATACTGCTGCAAGGCGTGGCGATAATGATAATCGCGGTTACTGACCAGATATTTATGGCATTGATCTTTGCGCTGCTGTATGGAATCGGCTTCGGAGGGCGCATACCACTGCTGACTTCTATCAGAGGTGAATACTTCGGACGCAAAGCGTTCGCGACTATAATGGGATTGTCTCAGATGCCGAACAACATAGCCATGATATTCGCGCCTCTGTTTGCCGGTTTCATGTTCGACACTACGGGGACATACTTCATACCTTTCGCGTTCTTTGGATTGTTGAATGTGCTTGGGGCGTTCTTGATGCTAACAGCGAAACGCCCGAGCGTGGAAGAAGTTACAGTGAAGACATCGGACAAAGTATCATCGCAGCCTGCGAATTAACGCGATTAAACCGCCCAATTAAACCGCCGATTAAACCGAATGTGGTGCGTGTTATGAGGTGTGTACTATGAAAGTCATGGGACGACAACTGACGCCGCCGTTCGATGAGTTCTGGGAACGGTTTGGTTCGGAGATTCCCGTCTCAGCCGAGTATATCGAAGCGGGGCACAGCGCGGTCTTCGGGGATCAAGGATATGATGTGGCTGCGCCGCACGAACCCGCATGGGCAGGTCTGCCGGATGACGATTTTGCATACCATGTGGCGCATGAGCTGTTCCACATTGTGCAGCGGCAGCGCGGCTATCCTAAGACCGTAAGGGGACGCTGGTATTCATCGAACTCGCCGGAGGCGCGCGTCGGTGCAGACCTCGAAGAGCTGATACTGCATCCGCCGCTTGAGGAGCTGCTGCTGGGCGAATTGGGCTTCACGAACGATTTCATTCGGAGTCGCATGCTGACCGGCGCGCTGAATGGGGTGGCGAACAGCCCTGCTCCTGAGTACGGTACGCCGTGGTTCACTACTTGGGCGATACGATACTGCGAGCTTCAGCTTACTCTGACCGAAGGTGAGTGGGCTGCGTTGGGGGACGTGTTCAAGGAGCGCAGCCCGCAGGTCGCGCGGCTTGGAGAGGAGCTGGCGGCAATAGTGCGCGAAGTGGGCTGGGGAACGCGCGAGCAGGCGCTTGAGGTGTTGGTAGGTGTGCGGGATGTGCTCGGGCTGCAGGTGAACCGAATTGTTCTGGTAATGGATCCGCTGTCGGGCGAGATACTTTAAGCTCTGCACGCCGCCTAAACTTTGGCTGCTTGGGCTTCCTTAACGGCACAGGTTTTCTTGTATGTGGTTGTGATAATCTCCGGTGATTAGCCCCGACGGGAAGACTTGCGTTTCCAAATCCCCTATGGTGAAGAGCCAGTGATCTATCGTAGGCACTGCCTTAGACTCCTCGATGCTGATTAAGATTGCGGGAATGCGGGACTTCTTATGGTCGCACATGTCGCGTACCCCCGATTCAAAAACGGCGCGCGCTTCAATTTCAGAGAAATCCGTGGCGACATTTGGGGTAAGTTGGAGGCAAGCGGCAAGCAACAAGGGAAGCAGCAGCAAAGGAATGGCGATCTTTTTCATGGCAAGTATTCTATCACGATGGAGAATGGTAATCATACGCCATGGCCCTGTGAATGAATGGAGATGCACGAGGATGTGGGATGTGGCGTGTTAGAGAGCAGTAGAACTGGTTGTACTTCGCAGCGGCTGCTTGAACTGCGGCAGAAACGATAATCGAACGATCTGTTCGTGGGTGTTGACGCCTGTATTATATTAGGCTCAAGGAAATTATCTCGATGTTGAGTGAAGTTAGGATGTATGGATGATGGCTGAGTATTACCGGACTATCTTTACTGTTGACGGGGAGGGACAAGGGGTTGCTCTGCTTGGTGAAGTGGAGGAGATGCTGCGCGAGTGGACTCAGGAACGATTTGATAAGCCTTTGAGCGGTTACGGGGAATGGTCAAGCAAGGATAAGCAGGAGACGCTCCGGCTTGATGGGGGAAGTCTTGAGGCTGAGGGATTCTTTGGGCTTTCTTCGACGCTGGACAATGGGTGGAAGTTGGATTTTGGGCTTGCTACGAGGGGGGCGAGTGTGGAGGCTGATGTGCAGGTTCAGGACATTGCTGATGATGCGGAATCTCCGAGCGACAATTTGCGTGCTGGGCCGCCGAAGATGCTGACTGATTTGTTCAAGAGGTTCGATTGTAGTTTTGAGGGAGAACAGCTTGAATTCGAGCCTACTCAGATAAGCGTGGATGGTTCGTTTTCATTCGTACATGATGAGATATTCAATCCGGAGCGTAAGCTGCCGTTGGTTGTGGTAACGAAAGATTGGCGGGGCGATCTGCTGGTGAACCCTCATCATTTGCAATCGAGGCTGTTGGGGCTGGCGAAAGTGGTTTGTTACGATGACAAAACTGCAAGAAGGGTGAATGATGAGTTAGGTAAGTTTCCATGCTACGGAGGGGCTGTTCGCATATATATGCCTGAGTGTTCTTCTTCATCTGATCCGTGGGAGCATAAACTCTGGCTGCCGGACACGGTTAAGGAGTTAGGGAGTAGTGGGATTTGGGTTGAACTGCGGGATGAATGTATGGATCGTTCTTCAGGACTGAGGCCTAAGATATATCCTGATATATCCAGACGGATTCGTCAGTTTGAGCGTGAGCGCAATCGGCGTGAAGTGGAGATTCACAAGAATGAGGTCGAGGCGTATAAAGAGAGATTGAAGAGCAGTCAAGAGGAAGAGCAAACATATAAGCAGCTGTTTGAATCTAGTGAAGATGAGGTGCATACCTAATAAACGGCTGCTTGAATTTGCTGAGAGCGAGAGCTCCAGGCTTAAGAAAGAAAAGGATGAGGATGAGTTTCGTATACTTGAACTAGAAGAACAGGTGAAACGCCTGTTAGATTTTGAGGCTTCGAGTGATGATTCGGACAGTGATAATTATGTTAGCAAAGCACGATATGGCAGATTGCTGAGACAGTCCAGGGCGCAGAAAAGAAGAGCAGATAGATTTGAGGGTGAGAATAAGAATCTGAATAAAGAGATAAGCCGTCTGAAGTCAGAGGGGCCTGTTCCATCTATCGTATCGGATCAGGAACACGATGACACATCTGAAAGCAGTCGGCAGGGTTTCCAATCGGTGCATGAAGTGGTTAAGCATGCGGGGCAGAACTTGGGTGGGCTTCGGTTTCTTTCTAGTAGCCTTGATACTGCGAAATCTAACTATACTATAGATTATGATGACAGAGCTGATGAGTTTTACAAGATGTTTGAAGTATTGGAGACATGTGCAAATCTGCGCGCGAAAGGCTCACTTGGAGTTGGTGTTGCGGAATGGCTTGAAGGTCATGGCGTTAAGTATTCCGACGAATCTGAGGACACGAAAAGACGTCCGGACTGCATTGATGCCAGGACGTTTTTCGATCCGAAATGCGGCAAGAGTGTTGAAATGATGCATCATGTCAAGATGTTCAGGAATGCTATTCGTATTCATTTAGAGTGGGAGAAGGACGAAGAAAAATGGTTGATAGGATACATTGGCGAGCATCTGCCAACTTCCAGCGATCTTCATTGATTATAGAATCAGCTTAAGCATAAGGAGAACTTACTATGACCCTTTCAGGCAAAGTAGCAATCGTTACCGGTTCGGGCAGGAACATCGGGCGCGCGACTGCGCTCGAACTGGCGCGGCGCGGCGCGAGTGTGGTGGTGAACGCTCGCAGTAATCGGGCGGAAGCCGAATCCGTAGTCGGCGAGATAGAGGCGCTTGGCGGCAGTGCGATCGCGGCGATTGCGGATGTGGGCGTTCAGGAACAGGTGGATGCAATGGTAGGGGACGCGCTGTCGGCGTTTGGGCAGGTGGATATTCTCATCAACAACGCAGGGCTGCGCGCCGCCGATCCGATAACGGATATGACGACCGATAAGTGGCGCAGCGTGCTTGCGGTCAATCTGGACGGTCCCTTCTTCTGCTCGCAGGCGGTTATTCCCGGGATGATTGAACGCGGCTGGGGGCGAATTATAAATGTGTCCGGTCTGAACGCTTTCAAGGGCAGAGCAGACTGGGCGCATGTGTGCGCATCTAAGATGGGCGCTCTCGGACTGACTCGCGCGCTTGCCGCCGAGCTTGCGGAGCATAACATCCTTGTGAACCACATCGTGCCCGGTGCATTTGACACTACTCCTCCGGCGGAACAGTCGGACGCGTTTGCTGCGCCTGCGCCCGTTCGCGCTGTGGGTATTCCTGTGGGCAGATTGGGACTTCCCGAAGAGATTGCGACCACTTGCGCCTTTCTCGCTTCCGACGACGCTTCGTTCATAACCGGACAAACCCTTCATGTCAACGGCGGCGCGCTTGCGTACTAGGATGCCTAGGATGACCTATGCCGGGGCGTGGTATAATCACTGTATATTCAGATGTGTGGGGGTGCCAATCTGATAGTTAGAGTCAAGCTGTTTGCCAGCTACAAGGAAAAAGCGGGCAGGTCTGATATTGAGATGAGCCTGCCGGACGGCGCAGCCGTGTCTGACGCTGCGCTGGAACTATTGCGTCTGTATCCGTCTATTACCCAGGACGCCTCTCGGCTGATGATTGCGGTAAACGAAGAGTATCAGGAGCATGATTACCTGCTGAGCGAACAGGACGAAGTGGCGTTTATTCCTCCGGTCAGCGGCGGCTAGGCGTTCTCGGCGCAGCTCTTGGATACTTTGGATACTTATAATATGCCTCATTCTCTTATTATAGGGTGAAGGGATTTTAATGTTCTTGGTGGGGATATGATTACGATTACGAATGAAATACTTTGTCCCGAAGCAATCACTGACAGCGTGAAACAAGACAGCAACGGAGCCGTTGTAACATTTTTGGGCTCAACGCGTAATTCGACGGGTGAACGCAAGGTGCTGTACCTGGAATATGAGGCGTATAGACCGATGGCGGATAATCAGCTTGCGCGGATTGCGGATGAGATTCGTGAGCGATGGGGTATTCCGGACGTTGCGATAGCGCACCGCCTCGGCAGGCTGGAGATTGGCGATCTGAGTCTAGTGGTTGCCATAGCGTCCCCGCATCGCAAAGAGGCATTCGAGGCGAGCGCGTATGCGATAGACCGAATTAAGCAGATTGTGCCGATTTGGAAGAAGGAGTTCTTCGAGGGCGGCGAGGTCTGGGTCGGCAGCCAAGAGGATGCCTGTCTAAAACCGGAAAGCATGGCTGCGGTGAGCGCTTTGTAGGCAGGAGAGCAGTGGCTGTTAGCTGTACTGCTTTGCGCGCGCTTTGATTGATTTGTTATATTTCCGCATAACTCTACTTGAAAATTGCGATGTTCTGTGTTTACGGCGAATATGATGCCGATAACCGTAATTATTATGTATGAATTTACGAAATAAGCACCGTGCTCCGCGTTTGTTATGAAAATCACAATCATCACATTTGCCAATAATGTACTAAATCTGTTATATTGTCCTATCAAATCGGTCAGGAGGGATCGCATAGAGGCCTAGTGCGGCCGCCTGCTAAGCGGTTAGGGGGCGAAAACTCCCTCATGGGTTCGAATCCCATTCCCTCCGCCACCTATTTATTTTTTACCTTGATTTTGAGAAAACTTTCACAAATGGACGGATACTATATTTGGACAGTCGGCTGCCAGATGAACAAGGCAGATTCTGAACGTCTTGAAAGCGCGCTGGGGCAGATGGGGCTTGAGTCTCGTCAGTCTCCGAAGGAAGCGGATGTCATCGTCCTCAACAGCTGTGTTGTGCGTCAGAGCGCAGAAGACCGCGTCGTAGGCATGATGACGAGCCTGAAACCCCTGAAGCAGCGCAGCCGGGAGAAGGTTGTGGCCCTGATGGGCTGTATGGTGGGGCCCAAGACTGACGCTCTTGAGAAGCGGTTCCCGTATGTAGATGTATTTATGCAGCCGCAGCAGTATCAGCCCCTGATAGACTTGCTGGGCGAGCGAATGGGGGTCGATCCGGAGGGCTGCGTTGGTCCTCTCGTGGCACGTGCGGATGTGGCGACTTACATCCCGATAATCCACGGATGCGACAAATTTTGTACATTCTGCATAATTCCGTATAGGCGAGGCAGAGAGGTCAGCCGCCCGGTTGCGGAGATAGTGCGCGAAGCCGAGATGCTGGTGAATCGCGGTGTGAAAGAAGTTACCCTGCTGGGTCAGAATGTTGACTCGTATGGCCATGACTTGCCGGAAAACCACGATTTAGGCGATTTGCTGGCTGCGGTTAATGATGTGTCAGGACTTGAGCGTGTGCGCTTCTTGACTTCGCATCCGAATGACATGAGCGACCATATCATTGACTCGGTGGCTGAACTGGACAAGGTTTGCGAGCATATCAACCTGCCGTTTCAAGCCGGTGATGATCAGGTGCTTGCCGATATGAGGCGCGGTTATACTAATGACGAATATCGCCGTCTCATCCACAAGATTCGCGAGCGCATACCAAATGTTTCGCTTAGCACCGATGTCATAGTTGGATTCTGCGGGGAAACGGACGCGCAATTTGAGGAGACCTTGTCGCTCATAGAAGATATCAAGTTTGATAAAGTCCATGCCGCTGCATACTCGAACAGGCCGGGCACGATTGCCGAGCGCAAGCTGTCTGACGATGTGCCGCAGGATGAGAAGAAGCTGCGGTTGAAGGCTATCGAGATTCTGCAAGAACGGATAGCGACTGATATAAACAGTCAGCTGCTTGGAAGAACCTTTGATGTACTTGTTGAGGGACGCAAGCGCGGCAAGTGGTTTGGGCGTAATCGCAATGATAAGCTCGTGTTCATCAACAACAGTGAGCAAGATATAGACCTGTCAGGACAGACTGTTAGTGTGAAAATAGAAAAGACAGCTCCCTGGTCGTTGCAAGGGACGATGGCGCGCTGAACAATTCTATTTCTCGGGCGCGTATGGAGGGAATATCGTTATGGTTGTCGAGCAGCGAACTCCAACTATACCCATAACAGAGATTGAGCAGTCGGCTTTTTGTCAGACGGATGACGAGCTGCAGGCGAAGACGTTGCAGGATGAGTTCAGCGCAGGCGTTCGCTGGCAGAAGCTGCCCGTCAGCTACATGCGTATGTCTCCGGAGGAGCTCGACGAGCGAATAGCCGAAGCAAGGTCTAAACTTGGCGACAGCGCTGTTATTCTTGGGCATCATTACCAGCGGGACGCGATAATCAAGTATGCCGATTACAGAGGTGATTCGTTTAACTTATCGCAGTTTGCTGCTTCACAGAAGAACGCAGAGCATATTATATTTTGCGGCGTTCATTTCATGGCAGAGACTGCAGATATTCTGAGTGCCCCTTACCAAAAGGTGATATTGCCGAACCTGACGGCTGGCTGCTCCATGGCTGATATGGCGCGTATTGATGATGTGCTGGACTGCTGGGATGACCTGCAAGATGTATTAGGTGATGACGGAGACATTATACCTATCACATACATGAATTCGACCGCTGCCATTAAGGCGCACTGCGGGCGCAACAGCGGCATCGTTTGCACTTCGTCCAACGCGCCTGCTACTTTCGAGTGGGCGCTGGAACGGGGACGGCGTATTCTGTTTCTGCCTGACCAGCATCTTGGCAGGAATACCGGCCTGAAGATGGGCATTCGTTTGGACGAGATGGTGGTATGGAATCCGTTCAAGCCTCTCGGCGGCAACACTTATGACCAGTTGCGCGATGCGAGGCTTATTCTTTGGCAGGGACACTGCTCGGTGCATACGCGCTTCACCGTTCGACAGATCGAACAGGCGCGCTCCACGTATCCTGATGTGCATGTGGTGGTTCATCCCGAATGCACTATGGACGTTGTTCAAGCAGCAGACTCCAACGGCTCCACTGAGTATATTAAACGTGTGGTAGCCGATGCTGCTCCGGGCAGTGTTATCGCAGTGGGCACGGAGATTAGCATGGTGAACCGCCTTGCCGCTGAGAACCCGGATAAGACGATATTCTGCCTCGACTCTGTGGTGTGTCCGTGTTCAACGATGTATCGCATTCACCCTGCGTATCTAAGCTGGGTGCTTGACGGACTGAACGAGGGCGTGGTTGTGAACCGCATCAGCGTTGACGAAGACACTGCCGAACAGGCGCGGGTCTCATTGGATAGAATGCTTGCAGTGGTTTAACACTCTTATATCCGTCAATTACCCATCAGCCATACTCACTTATCCGGCTGGCTCTTGCCCGGCATTGCTGGTACTTCGATCTACTCGTGGACGCTTTGACAGGGGGAGACTTATATCGCAAAACCCCGTCAGAGCCGCAGTAGGGCAGTACGAAAGCGCCAACAATTCCGCAGGAGTGAAATGCCCATCACCACAGATACACGCAACTTGTATCATCAGAGTCGCTTATAATTAAAACCACCATATTTTACGGCAACTATGGGCAACTATGAAGGAATTGTTGTATCATCGCCTCTATCCATAGCAAATTTGCAGTAAGTGCGTTGCGATCTCATAGAGATTTGATCCGTGCCTGAACGAAACTGGAGAGATTGTATTGTTCCAAATGACCCTGGACACGGAAGCGCTTATAGAGAAGGCGCTTTCCGAAGACCTATCAATAGGCGACCCGACCACGGATATCCTGATACCCTATGATATGCAGGGGCAGGCTTCATTCGTAGCCAAACAGGATGGAGTTCTAGCAGGGCTGGATGTTGCGCTCGCTGTGTTCCGGCGTGTTGACAGCTCTTTGACTTCGGAAGTGTACATTCAGGACGGGGAGCGCCTGAAACCCGGCGCTCTGATAGCCATCATGAGTGGGAAGATGAACCCGATGCTCAAAGCTGAACGGACTGCGCTGAACTTTGTTCGCAGGCTGTCCGGCATCGCAAGCGATACAGCCCAGTATGTGCGCGAGGTCGAAGGTTATCCGGTCCGAATTGTGGACACTCGCAAAACTACGCCGGGTTTGCGCGCGTTGGAGAAATACGCCGTCAGGGTTGGAGGGGGCTACAACCACAGACAGAACTTGGGAGACGGGATCCTCATCAAAGACAATCACATCGAAGCGCTGTGCAAGTTAGGAATGAGCCTTGGAGATGTAGTTCGCAAGGCTAACCGTGAGAAGTCTCACACCATAAATGTGGAGGTGGAGGTAGAGGATTTAGCACAGGCGAAAGAGGCGATCGAAGCCGGAGCAAAAATTCTTCTGCTGGATAATATGGATCCTGAGGATATGTCTGTTGCGGTGCGGATGGCTAAGGGCAAGGCTGTTACGGAAGCTTCGGGCAATATAACGCTGCAGACGGTGCGCGCTGCGGCTGCTTCGGGCGTTGACATAATATCCGTGGGCGCGCTGACCCATTCTGCTAAGGATCTGGACATTAGCCTCGACTTTAAGTCGTGAATACTTGAAGTTGTTAAGACTGCTGACTGGCTGCGTCGTACTTGTGCTTGTGATGGCGAGCGCATCCGTCATCTCTGTACTGCGCCCTATGTCTGACCCTGGCATTGACCTAATCGCATTTGTCAGTTCAGACGGCGCTCTAATGACTATGATGCCGGACGGGTTGGGGGTTAAGCGGATAAGCCCTGATGTCGAGGGTTTTTTCACATGGCCCACCTGGTCGCCTAACGGAAAGACGATTGTGTATTCCGGTGTGTTGAACGAAGAAGAGCAGCTTCAGCTGAACTTGTATGCGTCTGACATTTTCTCTGGCTCTGACCGTATTCTGTATGCCAGCGAGCCGGGTGAGGTTGGTCTGCTCGCTCAAGGCGTGGCGCACTATCCGCTGTGGTCTCCCGATGGAAATCGTTTAGCTTTTATAGCCACTGCATCGGGCGGATTAAGCCTATTCATGGACGATTTAGATGATCAACCCGATGCGCGACATCTGCTTGATGACGGGCCACTGTGGATGTCGTGGATGCACGACTCGTCTTGGCTTGCGGTTCATCGTGGTGCGGAGCATTTTCTAATTTCCAATGACGATGATATGAGCGTGCAGCAGTTGAACGTCAGAGCGATGGGCTATCGTGTTCCCGCTTCGCACCCTGTGGACGGCTCCATTACGATGAGGGTGCAGCCTGCGGCGCTCAATGCGAGTGTGTCCAGCGTTCAGCTGGACGGGTCGAAAGTACAGTCCATAACCCCATTGAGAAGTGTAGAAGGTGAAACGGCGTTCTTGTGGTCGTCCACAGGAGAGCATCTGGCTGTTGCAGAGTCGCCGCAATATCTGATGTATCGAGACGCGGTTCTGCCGCTGTATGAGAGCATTGTTGTGGCGCAGCCGGGTTCGACGGAAGACTCTGTTGAGCTTAATTTGCCGGTCCTTGCCTTCTTCTGGTCGCCGGACGGCTCTAAAATTGCGATAGTTACACTCGCAGAGAAGGAGCTCGCACTGAGCTGGGCGTTATACGACGTGGAGAGCGATGAACGGACTCGGCTAGTGGATTTTATGCCCTCCGCAGAGCAGCTGACGATGTTTCAGTTTTTTGACCAGTACGCTTACTCACACTCGATATGGTCGCCGGACAGCGACGGAATTGTGTTCGCCGGCGACTTAGTTACAGACTCGGTAACGGCATCTATGAGCGGACATCCGGGACATTCTTCGTTTCATATAGTCGTGGTGGATATTGAGCCTGTGGCTGAGGCGCATGTCATTGCTGAAGGGTTTCTTGGTTTCTGGTCTCCACGATAAAGCTGCCTTGGAGCTGACGCGGTACTTCTCACCCTCTTCTGGCGCGGTGCCTGTCAGCGGAGTCTATCATTACGGTTACTGGGCCGTCATTGTATATCGAGACGAGCATGTTCGCCTGAAATTGTCCGGTCTGCACTTTTAACCCAGTTTGCTCGAATAGCTGCAATGTGCGGTTGAAGAGCGCAGTTGCGGGTTCAGGAGGCATAGCGTGGCTGAAGCTGGGGCGGCGGCCGCGCCGGGTGTCGGCGTAGAGGGTGAACTGACTTATTATCAGAAGTTCGGCGGCGGTGTCCAGCGCAGAGTAATCGAACTTGCCTGAGTCGTCGCTGAATATACGGAGATTGGCGGTTTTGCTGACAATGTAGGCGGCGTCTTCCTCACAGTCGTCTTCGTGTATCCCGATTAAGACGACCAAGCCCGCGTTGATGCTGCCAACAGCCCTGCCGTCAATATCGACCGAGCCATGAGATACGCGCTGAATTAGTGCGCGCAAGACGTTACTCGTCGGAGCCGGATGATGAGGGCTTTGCCGCAGGCTTTGATGAGGATTCTTCGTTCTTGTTAGAGTCAGAAGATGCGCCGTTGGCGTTTGACTTTGTGCTTGTGTAGCTGCTGCTCTTGCCGTAGTCGTTCACATAGAAGCCGCTGCCCTTGAAGACAATAGGCACAGCTACGAACTGCCGGCTGGCTTCGCTATTGCATTTGGGACAGTTCGCCACAGGGTCAGCGTAGAAGCTCTGGCGCTCCTCAAAGCGATGTTCACAGCTGTTGCACTTGTAGTCATAAGCAGGCAAGATATACACTCCCATCCGATTCAGGGTTAGCAGAAGCATGATGCGACTGCCAGCGCTTAATCACTTAACCTAATAAATGTAGCACTATGCGTATGGGGTGTCAAATTGAGCGCTGGTCTTGTTTTGAGACATTGGTTATGGTGAGTTCATTTGATATGGCTAAGGTCCGGAACTAGAAAATGCAGCGTCTGGAAAAAGAGAATGTAATTCCACAGCCCTCTTGCGGTCAAGAGATCCACACTGGCGTGGTCGTTTGTGCTGGGGATAGGACAGTCCGCGACAAGAACCGAGAATCTAGTATAACGAAGCGCCCTAACTTCTATTGTCTCGCAAAACTTCGCAATAGAAGGATAGCGGAAGGACTGATCGTGTGCATCGTCAAGGCTGCTAAAGAGATGAATCTGCATAGCGCTCAGGCGGAGCTTGAACTCATCTGCATTTCGTTCAGCCTTATCAGGATCCGAATAATGTAGAGCAAAGGTGTTGTATTCTACTCCGTCTCTCACGCCATATCCGATAATTGCGACTGTATAATCTTCAAGTACACCCCATGCTTCAGATTCCGGCGCGTACGCTGGCAGCCGATGAGGATTTGTCGTGAATTGAACATCCGACCACGAATGGCGTATATACTCCGGAGCGACAAATGCACCTGCAAGTAGTTCGTTTCCCATCACCTGAGCTAATTCTCTGTACGGGGCTTCGTCCCGCAAGTTAGGTTGACTTCCTTGATGCACTTCTATTTGGTGTTCCATATTTTCGGGAAATCTGCGTATTAGCAAACTATTATCATCGACAGGCGCTATGGCGTTCAGAGTTCCGACATCCGTTGAAAACGGAGAAGAACGTCTCAGCAGATTTCTCTGTTGATAGTCAGACCAAGTGTAATACCAAGTAATGTTGCTGTGAGTATCCGAATTATAGTTCAGAAGTTTCAGACGCTCTGCAATATCATCGTTGAACCCGCCGCGAATTAGGGTTATGTGTGCCCCGTCTCCGAGCGGGTTCGCATCGCCCGCCCACATAATGAAGTCTAGTCCCCAAAGATTTATCCCCGTTTCCCTGTATATGGTACTCGAATGGTGCTTCCCCGGCGCTTCTGCAAGAATGTAGTCATAAGCCCAAGGCAAGGACGCACCACCTTGCTCAAGCGATTCCAATCCCTTGAAGTCTGTCGCATCAGACACTTCTCGCGCAGATTTGAGGTTGGCGAACCTGATGTACGTGGATTCATAATCATCAGCAGGAATGGAACTAATGGCATCGGAAAGCCAATTGTCCGGTTCACCGGTTGAAGTTTCATGCGACGACGCGAAGCCGTTCTGCTGCGCCTGAGGAGCATCGGCGCATCCTACAAAAGCCCAGTAAGCGCACGCAGCCACTACTATTACGGCGACCCTTGTCCGGAGTCCCAACACTATTCCTGTTCCAAGTTGCGATGGGCGCGATGGGAAGACTGGACGAACTTGCATCATACTACCACTACCTGCCGTCAACGGGTACAACGCGAACATCTTCAAACACGAACGGTCCTGCTACATTGCCGCCGCCGGTTATGTCGAGGCTCAGCGTTGACACGGACGGAGGAAGAGTACCCTCAAATGTGAGTTGCTGCCATGCGACATTCCTAGAGTTTCGAGACTTGCTCCAATGTGTGCGTGTCCCCAGCCACTGATAGGTATTGCCGGCATCGTCCGTAAGAACGACGCTCGCTTTTCCTCCGGATGCTATCTCTGTATTGCCGGCAGAGTCATTGACGGGATGTAAAGTGAGTTTGAATGTGCTGAAACCTGCTGACTCGGTATCGCGAAGGAGTGTCATATCCGTTATGCGATAATGCCTTTCGCCCACATGGAGGTCTGTATCCAAAGACACGCTTGCCGACTGTTCGGATGCGGGAATGCCTGATGCATAATCCGTTCCCAACTCTATCCGGGCGCTTCCAAATATGTCAGGCTTGGAGACTACAAACGAGCCGAGACTTATATCTGCTGTTTCATTGTAGCCTGACTTGCCGGGATTCCAAGGAAAGCTGGCGGTAAAATTGTTCCTGCTGTTGACGACGCCTTTTCTTGCGCCGACTGCGGTTTCGCTCGATCTTATTTCAGGTACTCCAATGGGATGCACCACCATATCAGCCTTGGATGGTCTGTAGGTGTATCCTATGTCCAGCCCGTCGGCTGTCTTGACCGATTCAGAAAGTTCGACTGTAATATCGCCAATAGTCAGGGTTTCGTCTATAGTCAGCGTTCTGTCGTTAGATTGCGCCAGCAGTATGGGTTCAGCTGCGAAAATCGAAACCACAGCTGCGGCTGCAATTAGACCTAAAACAAGAAATAGGCTCACTCGCCGCGATATGAAATGCCGCAAGGCATCTATTTTATAAAGTGTCTTTTTCAATTTAATCAAGTTTAGCCCGAATCGAGCCGTCACCATGGCCCATGTATCCATACTATCCTATCTGAGGGCCAGTAGCTGACCCACGCGCGCCCGATGATATTATCTTCGGTTATGAATCCCCAAGTTCGTGAATCTCTGGACACACGCCGATTGTCGCCTAGTACATAGTAGGAACCTTCCGGCACTTCTAGTAACTTGAAAGTGCGGTCATCATTGTCCTCAACATACGGTTCTCGCATTATCTCGCCGTTCCGAATGACTTTGCCGGCCTGTATTTCGATGGTGTCTCCCGGAAGACCTATGACTCGTTTGATCAGTCCTGTCGAAGGGTCTTTCGGGTGCGAGATAGCTACGATGTCGCCAAATCGCGGTTGTCGGGATGTGAACAAGCTCTGGTCCCACGTGGATTCTTCAAGGAACGGTACGAAGTTCAGCAAAGCCATTGGATGAACGTTAGTGTAAGCTACCTTGCTTACTATGACATGTTGCTCATCGATAAGTGTGGGGTGCATGCTTGTTCCATCTATTCTGAAGTTCTGTATGCTGAAATGCAGCGCAAGAAAGACGACAAGGAACAGGCCGCCAGCTTCCAGTAGTTCCCGTATGAATGTGTGCATTTCAGATTCGAATCAGGCGCACTGATTGAGCGGATGGAATGAGCGCGGAAGTTTTCAGGGGATATTAGCCAACTACAATTGCGACTGCGGCTATACCGGCTCCCATCCCTGCCATGCTTACAGGAACTAACCATCGCGCTCTTCTGTTAATCTTTGCACCTCCCGCGTAACGCAGAGGATACTCTGATACACTTGCTTCATCCGCATCTGTTTGTTCGTACCTGCCTCGCAAACTCCAGTACAGATGCGATATTCGCAGCAGAAATAGTGTGCCTAACAGCGCCATGAAAGTCGGGCGCGCTGTGGTGGTCAGAACTAACAACGATGCCAGAAGGGTGTAGCAGGTCAAGTTCGTCGCTGTGCTGAACGCTACTCTCAACCAGATGCCGCCGCGTGTGGTCTCATACGGGATTTTCCAAAGTTTGGTCGGATGAAAGTCTTGAAGACCATGTTCTAGCCGCCAGCGGTCCACACAGAATTGTCCCGCCACATAGAACATCATTCCCAGAAGAACTACGGAAAGCGCATAGTCGCCGGTTACAGATGAGTGAGCGAGCGTGCTCCAAGTTATGGATGAGAGCAGGATGCCTGCTGTCAGGTAAAAGGTCAGCTTTAGGAACAACTGATGCAAGGTTCAGAGCCTCTGCGTATTTAGCTTCTGTTGATATTGACGGTTTATATCGTGCGGCTTCATCGGATAATGGATAAGCCGCACGATATTCGATGTGCCGTCTGATTCAGCGGGTTCTTGCTACCAACCCCTCGACTTCCTTGATGAACTCCGCTTCTGGGCGATCAGGGAGCGCGCCGCCCAAGTCTCCAACCGGGCTTTCAGCTTTCGCCATTCCGTCTGCCAGCAGGAACTTGTATGGATGAGCGGTTCCGCTCCAGTACCCCGGATAGCTGCCGTTTTCACTCAGGAATAGCAAGTATCGCCTGTTCTTCACCGGAAGCAGATTTTCATTAGTATCGCGCGCCTGCTTTGTTTGTCCGCGGTCCAGGTAGTCGAGTCCGACGAACTGAATTATAGGGAGCGTCCCGCTGCCACCTCCTTTGAGGTATAGTTCTACTTGCACATTATAGGTATTGCCGACTCCTTGTACATTAGTAACTGAACTTGATGAGCTGCTAGGGGATTGATCATTAACACGAACTACATTGGATTCATTGTTAGGAATCGTTCCTATTACTATAACGGATGAGTTTGTCACAAGCTTACTCAGAACATCAGAGGAACCCGGAAGTGAATTTGCTGTTCTGTATAAAGGATGTATGGGCATAGGTCGTGATTGGCTGACGGACATTGGACCCGCAGATCTGGGAGTAGCTGGGGGCTGTGGTGTATATGGTGGCTGTGTGGCTGCTGGCTGCGGTGTGAAAGGCGGATGTGGTGTAGGGAATGCGTATGAGTTTGGCGATGAATTGCAAGCAAGGATAAATAATCCCACCGCGATAGTTGCCAGAATCGCCACAGGTAATGTCAATTTGTGCATATTGTTGCTCCCAGCCTCATTGAGATGACTCCATATCTATGAGGCTGTCCCTTGTTGGACTTCATGTCTGGATTGAACCACGATATTCGGTATGCCACCTGATTCAGCGGCTTCTTGCTATCAACCCCTCGACTTCCCTGATGAATTCCGCTTCGGGGCGATCAGGGAGTGCACCGCCCAGGTCTCCAACCGGGCTTTCAGCTTTCGCCATTCCGTCTGCCAGCAGGAACTTGTACGGCTGTGCGGGACCCATCCAAAGATGAGGAGCATCCGGGCGTCTCTGTAAGAAAAGAAGATAACGGCTGCTTTCTCCTAAAAGCAATTCTTCGGATGTATCTCGGAACTGTTTTGTGTCTCCTTGGATCGTGAAGTCTAACCCGACAGATTGAATGACTGATAGTGTTGGCGTTCCAGACCCTTTCAAGTAGCGTTCAACTTGAACATTATATACATTGCCTACGGACTTCACATTAGGGTCTTCCTGGGACGGATTGCTAGGATCGCGACCAGGAATTTGTTCCGTACGTGGTGGGTTATTGGACACCGTTCCGATAACGATGACCGTTGATTGTGCTGTTAAGTTATCTAATGGATTAGATGAGCTGCCCAGGTGTTTTGCTGTAACATACAATGACTGCATAGGTGCAGGATACGGAGTTGGCGCGGGAGTTGGAGTTGGCGCAGGAGTTAGCGGTGCACTGCAAGCAATAGCTAAGACTGCAACGAATGTTAGAAATGAGATTATCAGTGAAGTAGATATGTTCATAGTTATTGTTACTCCTATCCTATAACCTTGATATATGCGGAGCGACATGCACATTAGAATATCTAGTAGATGGCATTCAGCTCGGATTCGTCTCCAGATGTCGGGTCATAAAGCTGATTGCTCGGACAGCAGTATGTATACATGAGTTCTGATGTATCATCGGTATGCCCCAATCCAAGTGCATGTCCGACTTCATGGCCAGTAATACTTCGACGCCCGTAGATTGAATAGTTCTCATCGTAATGCAAATTGCCCCATACTAAACTATCTGTTCTATGCCAATTAGGTTCAGTTCCTGAACAGTACGGTTGGTTGAACCCATACCGCCCATCCGGAGAACTGTACACACTGAAAACTATCGGACCATATGTGTCATGATCTAAATCTACAGGTGTAGACAAATCATCCCAGGCGTTTGCAGATTGCTGAAACGCGTTCTTCCATTCCGTAATTGCAGTAGTACCCACTAGCCCAGTGCCCCACCTGTATTCGAGCTCCAAATCTCCATCTCCTGAGTACGGCCACGGACAAAGGGGGGCATCCGTATCTGCCAGCAATCTGTCGTCGCTGCCCATATTGACAAACACTACGAATCCCACCACCATGCCCACACCCAACAGTCCTGCTACAATCAACGCGCTCTTTAGCATATATCGTCTATCCCTCCCTCTGTTATGGAACGCCTCCGCGTCCGATTCCTGCTTCCTGCTGACAAGTCATCAACACATTAGGAATACGCTAACAGAGCGAGTGGGTGTGAGAATAGAGCCAAGTGTCTAGAAAAAATTGTCCACTTGGCACAACGAAGTTTAGCCATTTGGCTATTTAGAAATGCCGTGGCGAACTGCGTACGCCGCCAATTCGCCACGAGCGCGTATCATCAGCTTTTCTCTGATGCGCGTCAGGTCGTTCTTCACGGTGGAGCGGGAGACATGCAGTTTCTGGGCTATTTGGGCGTTTGTATGACCCGCAATTAGAGAAAGGATTGCCTTTTCTCTTTCGGTGAGGTCGTCAAGCCCAATCGGTCTGCGGCTCTGTTCTTGCTTGGGGATTCGTGACATCAGTCGAATGAGAGCATCGTTGTCGAAGGATAGACCGCCGTCGGCTACTATGCCTACGCTTCTTATCATCTCCGAACTTCCGGCGCTCATCTGCACGCAGCCGGAAGCGCCCGACAGGATAAGCTCGCACAACTCTTCGTCCCGCTGCCTCTCGGACAGGGTAAGAATGTTAGTTGTCGGACAGAGCCTTCGTATCTCCTGACAGGTTTGGCACCTATCAAGAATGCTCTCACTTCCGTCTAATCCTAATATAATCACATCGGGTTGAAGACGGTTCAGCTCGGACATCATCTGCGCCGTGTCACCGTAATCCCCAATCACCTCGATGTCCTCATTCGTTCCGATCGCCGTCTTCATCCCCAGCCTGACAAGTTCGTCTTCTTCTACGATAATCGAGGTAATCAATGCCGACTCTCCCTGCTGCTGGCTGCGCCTCGAAGTTCGATAGACACATAGCGGCTTTACAGCCTGCGCTGTAAGGCTGTTCTCCACACATATTCAAGCTCGTTCAGCGGAAAGTCAATCCGGCTGCCTATTGCGAAGCGAGAGCCTGCGACTTTGCCAAGCACAGCCCATTCCACGCCTTCCCGATTGCACAGCGCTTCGAGCGATCCCAGCTTATCCGAAGACAGGGATACTGCGATTCTGGACTGGGCTTCCCCGAAAAGTACGGCGTCCCAGCGAGCGTTTTGTTCGGCTAATTTCTGCCCAAGCGCAGAGTCGCCGCCGCAGTCTATGCCGTATCCGCCTGCGATGGCTGATTCTGCGAGCGCAACTGCAATGCCCCCATCAGAACAGTCGTGCGCAGAGTTGATGATGCCTTCAGCCGCCAGACGGCGGCACACGCGCTGCAAAGCGGCTTCTGCGCTGATATCGAGGGTCGGATGTCCGGCGACCAAGTCGTGCATGATTTCAAGGTATTCGCTGCCTGCGAGTGATGATGGCGCGGCGTCCAATTCCGATGCCCCGAGCAGAACAATCAAGTCTCCGGGATTCCGAAATGCGATGCCGATGTTCGTGCGTACATCTTCGAGCAGTCCGAGGCAGCCGATAATCGGAGTGGGGTAGATGCCTACGCCATGCGTCTCGTTGTACAGGCTCACATTGCCGCTGATGACAGGGACATTCAGAGCGCGGCAAGCCTCTGCCATGCCTAATATGCACTGCTCGAGTTGGTAGTAGGTTTCAGGCTTTTCCGGGTTCCCGAAGTTGAGGCAGTCTGTCAGCGCGATGGGTTCTGCGCCGGCACAGGAGACGTTTCGGCAGGCTTCTGCGACAGCAATCATGCCGCCGATAAATGGATCGAGATAGCACAGCCTGCCATTGCCGTCAGTGGAGAGTGCGATACCTTTCGCGGTTCCTTTAATGCGTAAAACCGCAGCATCTGCGCCGGGCGCTGCGACGGTGTTTGTCTGCACTTGATGGTCATACTGGCGATAGACCAACTCTTTGCTGGCGATGTTGGGAGATGCGAGCAGCCGCAGCAGAACATCGGACGGGGCATCGCTTGACAGTGGCAGCTTGGACAGGTCATGCTCTTGAAGCTCCGTCAGCCACTGGGGCTTGACGCCCTGCAAGCGGTACTGCGGAGCGTCAGTGAGTGTTCTGATGGGAGGCGCGCCCTGCAGCTCGGCGCCGTCGAAGATACGCGCTAATCCGTCGTCCGTAGCCCTGCCGATGACGGTTGACTGTAAGTCCCACTTGTCGAATATGGCTCTTACTGCGTCCTGATGGCCGGGCTTGACAATAACCAACATCCGTTCTTGGGATTCCGATAGCATGACTTCGTAGGGTGTCATTTCGGTTTCGCGGCGCGGCACGAGCGCGACATCAATTTCAATGCCGCTTGCGCCGTTCGATGCCGCTTCCACGGATGCGCTGGTTAAGCCTGCTGCGCCAAGGTCTTGGATGCCGATTATGTGATCGGTCTTCGCGACTTCTAGGCAGGCTTCAATCAGCGATTTTTCCATAAACGGGTTGCCGACTTGGACGGTTGGGCGGAGTTCGCGCTCCTCCTCGAAGGTGCGTGAGGCTAATCCGGATGCGCCATGAATGCCGTCGCGTCCGGTATCTGATCCGACGAGCATCAGCAGACTTCCGGGCCCGCCGGTCGTAGCGTGAACGAGGTCGTCAGCCGTCAGTATGCCCACGCACATAGCGTTCACCAGTGGATTTCCGGCGTAAGATGCCGAAAAGCAGACTTCGCCGCCAACGTTTGGTATGCCGATGCAGTTGCCGTACCCTGATATGCCGGCGACTACTCCACCGAACAGGTAGCGATTGCGGTCGTCGTCGATTGAACCGAAGCGAAGGGAGTTCATGAGTGCGATAGGTCTTGCGCCCATAGCAAAGATGTCGCGCACGATGCCGCCCACGCCTGTCGCAGCGCCTTGATACGGTTCTATGGCGGAGGGATGATTGTGGGATTCTATCTTCATGACGATGGCTAATCCATCCCCGATGTCCACGACGCCGGCGTTCTCGCTGCCGGGAGTTACGAGCAGGCGCGGGCTGTCGCTGGGAAGCAGGCGCAAGAGCGGTTTAGAGTGCTTGTAACCGCAGTGTTCACTCCATAGTGAGCCGAAAAGCCCCAGTTCTAAGTGGTTAGGTTCTCTGCCGAGCCGCTCGACAATCGCTTCGTATTCGGCTTCGGTAAGGGCGAGTTCATCCAAGGTTTCCTTTGAAACTGCCATAGTGCGTGTTACCTCGATGCTTATGTTTGATACTACTGTATGCCAAGCGTAATAAGGATGACACCGCTGACGACCAGCATAGCGCCAAGAACGGTTCGCTTCGTTACGCGCTCCACGCTGCGCAAGAATATCAAGGTGAGAAGAACTGAGAAGAGTGGATGGACGGCGGCGAGCGGCGCTACAAGTATTGCAGGCGCTTCGCCAAGAGCCAAGAACCAGAAGGTAACACCCCATGTGGAAGCGCAGCCGGCGAGGGCGACAAAAAGCCAGCCTTTCTTAGGGGAAGGCACCTTGAAGTCGGCGCGAATCTGACTCTGGAATATAGCTACAAGAACCAGTGTGCCTAGAATCATAGCGAAGGCGTTGGCGACCAGTGGCGGCGCAATATCTGTGGCGATTTTTCGTCCCAGAACTGCAAGTGTGCCGTAGCAGGCTGCTGCGCCTATGGCAGCGCCGTAGCCGATGAGTGCTTGTCGCCGGGTAAAGTTGGATATGTTCACTTTTGCCCCACAATAACGGCGATGCCGCAGATGATGGCAATCGTGCCCAGGAAGATGAACAAGTTCATGCTCTCTCCTCCGACTGTTACCCCGAGTATCGCCGCGAACAAAGGAGATGCACCGACTATCGGTGCGGAGCGGGATACGCCTATTCTGCTTACGCTGGTGAAGTTAAGCAGTCGTCCGAGCGGAAAGTTCAATGTTCCGCTGAGCAGAAACCATGCGAATGCCATGCCTCCGAGAGTAAGGATGTCGTCGAAATGGAATACGAGCGCGAGAGTCAGCGTTATGGCGATGCCCACAAGAAGTGAGATGAATGTGCCTGTGGTCGGTCGAATATACTGTACACCAATGCGGACGAAGACTGCGCTTGCGCCGAAGCCGAGCGCGGCCGATAGCGCGAGCGCAGCGCCGAGCACTAGCCGTGCCTCTTGCTGATATGCGGGGCGGAGGAGAGCGCGTTAATCATAGATTGAAAAATTATCTTTCCGTCTTCCCCGCCGAGAATGGTGTCGCAGCATCGTTCAGGATGCGGCATCATGCCGAGCACGTTTCCATGCTCGTTGAGGATGCCTGCGATGTTGTTGAGCGAGCCGTTAGGATTGGCATCGGGCGTGATTGCGCCACCGGAGGCGCTGTATCTGAAAGCGATGCGATTGGTGGATTCGAGAATCTCTATGACATCCGGGTCTGCGAAGTAATTGCCCTCTCCGTGTGATATGGGAATGCGCAGGGTTTGACCGGCGGATGCTGTGCTGGTGAAGGGAGTGTCTGCGTTCTCAACGCGCAAAGTTGTCCACTGGCAGCGAAACTGAAGGTGGTCGTTGGGCAGCAGAATACCAGGAAGCAGTCCGGCTTCGCATAGAATCTGAAAGCCGTTGCAGATTCCGATAACGAGTCTGCCTTGCGCCGCGAAGTCTGTTACTGCCTGCATAGCAGGTGAGAAGCGGGCTATTGCGCCGGGACGCAGGTAGTCGCCGTATGAGAACCCGCCGGGCAAAATGATGCAGTCATAGGAAGAGAGATTAGTATCTTTATGCCAGACATACTCGACGGATTGCTGAAATACATCATTTAGGACGTCGAAGCAGTCCACATCGCTCCATGTGCCTGGGAAGACGACAACGCCAAACTTCATTACGCTAAGCCCCGCAAGGTCTGGCTGACGAGTGCGCTGACTTGCTTGCCGTCGGCGCGCCCGCGCACTTGGGGCATAATCCTGCCCATCACCTTGCCCATGTCTTGCGGGCCTGATGCATTCAGCTCCGTGATTACGGACTGAACGATTTGCTCTATCTCATCAGGCGTCAGTGGCTGAGGCAGGTATTGGGTTATAATGGCAAGCTCACCCTCCTCTATGGCTACGAGATCGGGGCGGTTGCCTTTCTGGTATGCTTCGATGCTGTCACGGCGCTGCTGGGCTTGCTTGCTGAGGACTTGCAGTACAGCGTCGTCTTCGAGCGCATCAGTCCGCCGGGCTTTCTCTTCGTAACCGATTGCCGAGAGCAGCAGGCGAATTGTGTTGCGCCTGACCGTGTCGCGCTGGCGCATGGCATCTTTGAGGTCGTTGTTCAGATTTTCTTTTAGCGCCATTATATTCACCTTGCCTTACTTGTTCGCGGCAGTCAACAGGAGATAGAGTATCGATTTCATTTCAGCCGGATGCTGAAATGTGCCGTTCTATATATGTATGTGATTGAGATAAATTGGTTTAAATCTGACCAACATTAGTGTTTGGTATAGCGTTGCAGGCGTTCGCAGGCAGTTTTTATCAAGTTAAGGCTGCGTTCGCGCCCGAGCACCTCCAGGGACTCGAACAGAGGTGGCGCTATACGCTGTCCGGTGGTCGCTACTCGGAGTGAACCGAACAGCTGGCCTGCCCTAACATCGAGTTTCTTTACCATACCCCGGAGCAGAGATTCTATATGCTCTGCGTCAAAAGTGTCGAACGCCGCAAGTTCATCGTGCGCGGCTTTAAGGCAGCGGAGTGTGGAACTAGCGTCCATTCTCCGCTGAATTAAATCTGTGGCTTCGTATTCTATGCTTTCCTTAAATAAGAAAGCGATGAGTGGAGCTGCATCGCGCAGGGTTTTCAAGCGTTCCTGCACGAGTGGCACGATTTTCAGCGTTAGATTGCGTGAGGGCAGAGTTGGGATTTCCGGCTGCGGGAATGCCTGCCAGAAGTCCAGCAGCGCGTCGGCGAGTTCATCGGCAGTCATTTCACGGATGTAATGCCCGTTCATCCATTCCAGTTTATCGGTATTGAAAATCGCGCCCGACTTGGAGACGCGCTCAATAGAGAAGTTTTGAATTAGCGCATCCGTAGAGAAGAGTTCGGTCTTATCGTCCAGCGACCACCCCAGCAGTGTAAGGAAGTTCACCATGGTATGCGGGAGGTAGCCCATTTCGCGATATTCCAGAAGCGATGTCGCGCCGTGACGCTTGCTGAGCTTGGAGCGGTCTGGCGCAAGTATGATAGGCAGATGGGCGAACAGCGGTGGTTCCCAGCCTAACGCTTCGTATATCATGAGATGGCGCGGCACACTGGGCAGCCACTCCTCTCCGCGAAGTACATGAGTGATTTCCATTTCGTGGTCGTCTATCAGATGCGCCAGATGATAAGTGGGAAATCCATCGGACTTGAGCATCACGAAATCGTCCACAAGACGATTCTCGAAGGTAACTTCACCACGCACAAGATCATTGATGGTTGTGGTGCCTTCCAGCGGCATCTTGAAGCGGATAACGGGTGTTTCTCCCCGTGCTTTTAGTTCGATTTCTAATCGTTCTTGGTCTTCCCCGTACAGATAGCGACAGCGTCGATCGTAGCCTGTTGCGCCAGGCTGCTTTGAACGCGCCTTTCTCATGGCAGCGAGTTGTTCAGTTGAGCAGTAGCACTTATACGCGAAGCCGGACTCTACCAGCAGCGCAGCGTATTTATGATACAGCTCAAGTCGCTCAGACTGCTTATAAGGGGCGTGCTTGCCGCCTATGTCTGGACCTTCCGTCCATTCGATGCCGAGCCATTTTAACGCTTCGATTATCACTTCGACCGTGCCGTCCACGGCGCGCGCGCGGTCAGTGTCTTCGATGCGAACGATGAATTCACCGCCGTGGCGCTCAGCTAACAGCCAATCGAATATCGCTGTACGAATGTTGCCAACGTGCGGATCGCCCGTTGGGCTTGGGGCAAAGCGCACGCGTAAGTTGCTGCTCATGTTAGACAAAGCCTCCTGTTGTTCATTTTAACATGTGTGGCTGCAACACTCTAATTATTGTTAAAGCATGAATTCATGAATTATCGAATCACCTTTCTTTATTAATATAAGTCATAAATCCTTATCAACAAGATCGATAGACTCTAAGAACGCTGCCAATTTGGGCGGCAGCTGTGAGGTGAATTCGCAGTATTTCTTGCTGGTGGGATGCACAAATCCGAGAGTTGCGGCATGCAGAAAGTGTCGATCGAGGCGGCTGTTTGGCTTGCCGTAAGTAGCGTCCCCCACGAGCGGATAGCCGAGTGATGCGAAGTGTACCCGAATCTGATGTGTACGCCCGGTTGCGGGGCGTATTTCTACCAGTGTGTGTGCGGGATAGTGGCGTATCACTCGGTAGCGTGTGATAGCTTCGCGTCCGCCCTCTGTAACTGCCATGCGCTGACGGTTGGCGTTAGAGCGTCCAATGGGAGCGTCAACTATCGCTTGCGCAGGTGTTACTATTCCCTCAACGAGCGCAATATACACCTTGGTGAATGAGCGAGCTTTCAACTGATCGCTCAGCAGACGGTGCGTGTGATCGTTCTTCGAGACGACCATAAGCCCTGATGTGTCCTTGTCTAGTCGATGCACTAATCCGGGACGGATAGTGCCGCCGATCCCTTGCAGATCCGGGCAGTGCGCGAGAATTGCATTGACAAGAGTACGATCAGGATGACCGGGTGCAGGATGCGCGACCATCCCTGCAGATTTATCGACGACCAGCAGGTCGTCGTCCTCATAGACTATGGACAGCGGTATATCCTGAGGCTTCAAGGCGCTCTCGACAGATTTCGGTATGCGAAGAACTACGGTCTGCCCACGCTGGAGCCTCGTTGACGGCTTTGCGGCTTTGCCGTCTAAGACAGCGCTCCCTGTGGTGATAAGCCCCTTTATCCGCGAGCGCGACATGTCGGGGCAGCGGCTGTCCAGGAACTTGTCGAGACGTTCGCCGTTAGTGTCAGCCTCAAATGTCAGCACACGACTCACGAAGTGCTCCGTTTGCTGTCCTGCTCATTGTCTTCAGCTTGGTCTGGCGTGTCTGCAAACTTGCGATCAAACAGCAGCAGCACGGTAATGAGCGTTCCCATGCCCACGCATATCGAAGAGTCGGCGATGTTAAATATGGGCCACCAGCCAACATCTATGAAGTCAGTTACCGCGCCGAAAGCCACGCGGTCGAAGAGATTGCCGAAAGCCCCGCCAAGCTGAAGTCCGATGGCAAGACGCAAGATAGGATGCGGCAGAGCGTATGCGCGATAAAAGTAGATGAGGAAGCCGATGGCAATAATGGACGCGAAGATGAGAAAAAGAGTCTGATTGGGCAGCAGACCGAAAGCAGTGCCGGTGTTAGTGCCATGTGTTATGCGTATGAAACCTTCGGCTGGCCAGGATTCGCCTATTCTCAGCGTTCCCTTGACGGCGAATTTGGTTATCTGGTCGGCTATCACTACTGCGATGATTGTAAGCAGTAATATCCTGTCCCGCTGCCAGACGAACCGCGCGCGTTTGTCTTCGGAAGGTTGAGTCTTTGATGTTGGCTCTATTGTCGCGCCATCTTCCATAATGTCAGTAGTTTTTGTGCTTCCTGATAGATTAGCTCAGTCGAGCCTTGAAAATAGGATAGCACACTGATGCATTGGATTCATTCATTAGACTGAATATGATGAGACCCAATATGATGATTTCCGCTTCTAGTTCTAGGAGACGCTCTGCAAAGATTTTTCAGATGAAATCCGATTATGTCAGTCCGGTGCGAAGCCAAGTGCCCCTTGAGTAATACCAGATGAATGCAATGAGCCGCAGCGCCATGCCGCCCACTATCGCCGCAGGTATGCCGAAGTGTTCCATAGGACTGTAATTTGCCAGTATGAAGGTAAGAGGAATCTCAAATCCCCACATGGTCGCTACTGTGATAACCATAGGTGCAAATGTTGACCCTGATGTATTGAACGCCTGGGTAAAAATCTGCACCGGACACATGAAGATGTAACCAACAGTTGCGATTATCAGCCATGTGGATGAGATAGCAAGGAACTCGATGTCTGAATTGAAGAAGGCAGCGACGGGTTCAGGAAATATGATGAGCAGCGCGAGGAATGGCGCTGCCATGCATAAACCTATGAGCATGCCCCATTGGATTGCTCTGCGGGCGCGCTCCGTATGCCCTGCGCCGAGGTTTTGTCCGGCAAGCGCTCCCGCTGCGCGTCCCATGCCGCGAGAACTCTGGTTCACAACATTTTCTGCCCGGCGCGCCAGGGCGAATGCTGCAAGGGCGACGTCGCCGAACTGCGCCGCTACTCCCACGACTACAAGCTGAGAGACGCCGCGCTGCATGTTTGTTACGGATGCCGGTACACCTTGTCGAATAAGACTCCATATCAGCGGAAGATCGATGCTGGATTCTCTGAAGCTCAGGGTTATGCGTGCTCGGCCGGACCTGAGCGCCCAGTAGTTCATGCCCGCACCGAGAATCTCGGCTACGAGGCGTGCGTATGCAGCCCCCGCAAGTCCAAGGGAAGGCAAGCCGAGCCATCCGAATATCAGGATAGGGCTTAAGATGATGTGGCTTGTACGACTCACCAGCGCTGCTTTGAGAGGCGTGATGCTGTCGCCGGACGCCTGCAGCGCGCCACCGAAAAGGCGATGGTAACTCAGACAAGCCATGGCGATGAGCTGCACGCGCATATAGCCGGTGCCCTGCTCGACGGCTGCATCGCTCAATCCGATGATGCGAAGCAGCGGCTCGGCAAGAAAGATACCGGCGACAATCATCAGAAGCGCTAGTATGGATGTGAGTGTAAGTGACTGGACGAGGATATGGTTGGCGTAAGATATGCGGCGTGAGCCTACGGCGCGGGCAATCATAGAGCGCATGCTGGAGTCGAACCCGAGTCGCGCCATCATTATTGTGCTGAGATACGCCTGCGCTGCGCCTAACCCTGCGATTGCATGAAAGCCCAACCGACCCGCCCATACAAGGTCGGCTACTTGGTCAATGACCCCAAGAAAGCCTTCTGCGACTTGAGGCCAACCTAGATACCAGATGTGGCCCCTAATGCTGCCTTGCGTAAGGTCTCGGCGGGCTAATGCGGAGCGTCTGCGGGTGCTGCGGGTTGAGGTAGGTGTCTGCTGGAAGGTGCGCGGGGTAGAGGTGTGTGGTGATTTGCGCCGTGTACCTTGGGGTTGTGGTTCGTCGTCCTGCATACAACCTCTTTCGAAACTCGCTTGTGTACCCGCACCAATTAATGCTCTGTGCGGATGCGACAAACAACAATCAACAATAGTGAATATGCCGATGCAAGTCAAATTGGCAAACTCGAAGCTGATGTGCGGAATTGACGACGTGTATCTCACAGTATAGAATTACATGTAATTAAATTATGAGTATGCCAGTAATTAATCACGGAGGTTCATTATGACTGAGCAAAATAGAGAGAAAGAAGAAGAGCATAGACAGCAGCGGACGCAGGAAGAGAGACGCAGGTTGTCAGACAACGTCGATGAGATTGTGGATGAAGTGAATAAGACGGTGCGTGTGGCGATCGTGAAGGGTGTGGACGCCGCTGAGAGCATTGGAGGGAACATACGCGACACAATCCACGGGATGCGTGGGAGCCGAGACAATGTCGTGATGGTGCGGGTTGACAAGGCGAGCTTGGATCGGCTGGATGAGCTTGTGGAAGCAGGCATTATGGGCAGCAGATCGGAGGCTGCGGCGTTTCTGATAGGCGAGGGTGTGAAGGCGCGTCAGCCGTTGTTTGACAGAATCGCTGAGAAGATACAGGAGATACGACGCGCTAAGGATGAGCTAAGGCGGCTCGTTGATGAGGACGAATCAAATGGTAAGGGAGCCTCCTAATTTCCGGTATTTACCATATCAGTTATCATTTTGGATCGGGAATCATATCGCAAACCAACCCCTTCCTGAACAACACGCTTTATATCCTAGAACTTTCGTGTATAATACGGCGCAGCAATAATCATTATTCGTTGCGCCGTATTCCTGTGCGCCGAATTTGAACAGTCCTGCTCCGGACTGACGACCGGTTACTGAAACTACAATCCACGGAGGGATCACGATGACTACCTCTTCATTTCCAATCATAAGCAAACCCGCCATTGAGGACATGGAGAATAAGCCGAACCTGGATTATGACAAGGTGCTCGGCAACTTCGACTGGCAGCAGATGTATGACGAGCTTGACTGGCTGCCCGGTGGTGGCTTGAACAAGGCGCACGAGGCTATCGATCGCCATGCGAACGGCCGCAATCGAGATAAGATTGCGATGATATGGGAGGGGAAGAACGGCGAGAAAGAAACATATACATTCGGACAGATGAAGGAACAGTCGAATAAGTTCGCCAATGTGCTGAAGAGTTTGGGCATCGTGAAGGGCGACCGGGTGTTCATCTATATGGAGCGGCTGCCGGAGCTGTACATAGCCTTCTTTGGCATATTGAAGGCGGGCGCGATTGCAGGTCCTCTATTCTCCGCCTTTGGGCCTGACCCTGTGAAAGACAGGATGCAGGACAGCGAAGCGAAAGTGCTGGTTACTCAGCCTGATTTACGGCGCAAAATTACGCCTATCATCCCGGAACTGTTCGAACTTCAGCACATGGTCATTGTGAACAAGAACAACCGGGATCCTCAGCCGCTTATGTCCGGGGACCTGAGCTACGAAGAGGAGATGTCGAAGGCTACGGCAAACTTCGAGACCGTGATAACAAGCCAGTACGACTATTCCATCATGCATTACACTTCAGGCACAACCGGCAAGCCGAAAGGCGCGGTGCATCGGCACCAAGCAGTCGTGCAGCAATACGCAACCGGCAAATGGGCGCTGGATTTGCAAGAGGATGACATCTACTTCTGTACAGCAGACCCCGGATGGGTTACCGGGACTTCTTATGGCATGCTTGCCCCATGGACGAACGGCGTTACGCAGCTCATCTATGAAGGCGGCTTCCGAGCGAGCAAGTGGTATCAGCTCATACAGGACTACAAGGTAACCGTATTCTATACCGCGCCTACGGCTATACGCATGCTAATGAAATCGGGGGATGATATTCCCGGACGATACGATATGTCTTCGCTGCGCTTTATGGCGAGTGTAGGCGAGCCGCTTAATCCTGAAGCGGTTGTTTGGGGAAATGAAATCTTCGGGATGCCGTTCCATGACAACTGGTGGCAGACGGAAACAGGTGCCATTCTCTGCGCCAACTATGCCTGCCAGGATGTAAATCCGGGCTCGATGGGCAGGCCGATTCCGGGCGTGGAGCTTGGAATCGTGGATGATGAGTACAACCCAGTCCCCGTGGGCGAGGATGGCAATTTGGTGGTGCGCCCGAACTGGCCCTCGATGTTCCATGCATACTGGAACAACTCTGAAATGTACAACTCTCGCTTCCGGAAGGGATGGTACATCACCGGCGACCGCGCGCGCGTAGATGAAAACGGTTACTTCTGGTTCGTCGGGCGCGCAGACGATGTTATCAATACGGCGGGACATCTGGTAGGCCCGTTTGAAGTGGAGAGCGCGCTGATAGAGCATCCGGCAGTTGCGGAGGCAGGCGTCATAGGCAAGCCCGACCCCATTGCTATGGAGGTAGTGAAAGCGTTTGTGTCATTGAAGGACGGCTACGAAGAATCCACCGAACTGCGGCGGGATATTATGCGTTTCAGCAGACAGAAACTTGCCGCAGCAGTGGCGCCGCGCGAGCTGGACTTCGTGCCGACGCTTCCGAAAACTCGCAGCGGTAAGATTATGCGCCGTCTGCTGAAGGCGCGTGAGCTTGGGCTTCCTGAAGGTGATACGAGTACACTCGAAGACGATTAAGACCCCGTCTAATCTTGTCCTGCCCTAATCATGAGAATAGGGCAGAGTAGAAAATCTCGACGCCTGATAATTAGATAAGCGGAATTGACGATAAACTGGGAGGTTTTTGATGAAGATAAGCTGGTTCCATTTGATGCCCTATCGCTTCTTGCCGAAGGACTTCGAAGATAAGTATCGCAGTGTATGGGTAGATGTTCCCAGCCACCTGTTTGAGGCTGACAAGGCGCATCAGCTTTACAATGAATATTTGGACGAGCTGGAGTTTGCGGATGAGGTGGGCTTTGACGGTATATGTGTTAACGAACACCATAACAACGCATACGGCATTATGCCCAGCCCCAACATCACTGCGGCTACGCTGACAAGACGAACTAAGGACGCCGCCATCATCGTGTTGGGCAACAGCTTGGCGCTTTACAATCCGCCTTTGCGCGTAGCCGAAGAGTTTGCCATGCTGGACTGTATCAGCGGAGGACGGCTTGTTGCAGGCTTCCCGGTGGGAACATCGATGGACACCAACTTCGCTTACGGCGTCAATCCCGCCACCTTGCGTGAGAAATACTATGAGGCGCATGACCTCGTTATGAAGGCGTGGACAGAGCCTGACATGTTCTCGTTCAACGGCAAGTATAACCAAGTACGGTACGCCAACATCTGGCCTCGACCAGTGCAGAAGCCCCATCCGCCGGTGTGGATTCCGGGCGGCGGCAGCGTGGAAACTTGGGAGTGGACGAGCCGCATGAACTACGTCTATTGCTATCTGAGCTACTCCGGCTACAAACGTGGTATCCAGGTGATGGACGGCTATTGGAAAGAGATGGAGCGGTTAGGCACGGACGATAACCCGTATCGCGCGGGCTTCCTGCAGCTCGTTTGCGTTGCTGAAACCGACGAGAAAGCTAAGGAGCTTTACGCCGAGCATGTGGAGTATTTCTACAAGAAGTGCCTGCATGTGTATGAGGGCTTCGCCGATGCTCCGGGTTACCGCACAATTCGCACGCTGAAATCGGGAGCGGTGGCACAGTTGGGCGCCGCTGCGAATCAGAAGCGGCAGGCGATGACCTGGGACGACTTCGTGGAGCAAGGCTATGTAATTGCCGGCAGTCCCAAGACTGTTATTGAAAACCTGCGGAATGCGGTTGAGGGCTTGCATGTAGGTCATCTCATGGTTCTGCTTCAGATTGGCAGTATGCCCAAGGATCTGACGATGAAGAACACAGAGTTGTTCGCCACAGAGGTGTTCCCGGAGATCAAAGGCATGTGGGACGAATACGAGGATCACTGGTGGCCGCAGCCGATAGACGAGCGCGAAGTAGCAGGCGTAGCTTCCGCCGGAGATTAGCGCCAATGCATCCGTTCAGATTAACCATTGGTGTTGTATGAACGGATGTGATGCCGACAGAATAGACTAAACTTAATATGACGAAGAGGTAGAGTGTAGATGGTCTCGCAGCAGAATGGACAGGCAGTCATGGTTGGAGGGGCTGAAATCGAAGTTGCCATCAAGGGCAGCGGCGCTCCTCTGGTGTACTTGCACGGCGCGTTTGGATATCGCGGCTGGCATCCGTTCATGGATGCGCTTGCTGATAATTTCACAGTGCATGCGCCCATACAGCCGGGCTTTGTGGACAGCGCGCCGGGTCCCGACGACATAGATGATATGCTCGATCTGACGCTCTACCACTTCGACCTTCTGGAAGCGCTGGGACTGGAATCCCCGAACATCGTTGGGCATTTCCTAGGCGGAATGATAGCCGCTGAGATGGCGGCGCTGCGTCCTGCGAGCGTAGGTAAACTTGTTCTAGCAGCGCCCGCAGGGCTGTGGTTGGACGACGAACCCGGTGTTGACTATTTCGCCACACCCATCGATGAGTTGCGCGGCGTGCTCTTCGCAGACGGCAATTCGGACGCCGCGCAATCCCTAATTCCCGAACCGAAAGATGACCTCGAGCGCGGCACGCAGATTATAGAACGGGTTCGGTCGCTTGCGACGGTCGGCAAGTTCCTATGGCCCATACCGGACAAGGGACTTAAGAAGCGGATGGGACGCATAAAATCTCCGACTCTGGTCGTCGTCGGCGAGCAGGACAAGATTGTGCCGGCAGCCTACGGCGGCGAATTCGCAAGCCGTATTCCTGGCGCAAGCCTGCAAACCATGTCCGGCGCAGGGCACATGCTTATGTTAGAGCAGCCCGAAGCTTTCGCAGATATGGTGGCGAACTTCCTGCAAAGCTAATCTCATTACGACCATACCCTGCAATTCCCGGGAACTCCCCAGTCTCATCGCGTCGCCTACGCAGGATAGTCGCAGCCTATCAGAAGCCGAAATCCCACTGAACGAGATAGGCTTATGACAGCCCGCAGTGGAGATGAGCAGTATCCCTATGTGCCCTATGTGCCCTATGTAGAGAGTATGACAATAGCGATAGCGCCCCGGGATAATCTCATAGATGTAGATTCCCGGGGCGTTCGTTATATGATTGTCCGCTTAGCCTACAAACCAGTTTGCGAGTTCTTCGCGGTTGCGGTCTAGCCACGCGGCGTTAAGTTGTATGCGCTCCAGCGCTTGTCGGACGGTGCGCTCTGCTCCGGGCGCGGGATGATCTGTGAAGAACCGTTCGACATCCTCTCGCATTTCGAGAGTGGTGAATGCGGACGCTATGCCTACTAGCCGCATTATGGCGAAGCCCCCCTCACCGTAGCGTCTGTCTAGCTCCTTCCAGTTATCTTTTAGGAATTGCCATGCCAGATTGCGCCCGTTCGTATTGCCTGCGACTAGCGTTATGACGCTTACAGTGTCGTGGACGCGCACTTCGTCGCCGAGCGAGCGATTGAGGGTTTCTTCTAACAGCGACTGCTGCTCGAAAGACGTCAAGCCGTATAAGAATCTGACCTTCTCTTCTTGGAGCGGCGTTTCCGCGCGGAGCTGCCACATAGTATCGTATTCGTCGCGTGCGCCGTTTTTTGCGGCGAGCCTGAAGACTATGCCGCGAATATCAGGGCTGACGCCCGTGGGGTCATCTACGTATGCGGCGAATCGGCTTGCGGCTTCTCGTAAGGCATCTTCGTCGTTGCAGCCGCCCACATGGTTTAGCACGGTGCTGCGAAGCAGGGCGTCCATGTGAGTCTCTTCCGGCTTGGCGTCCCAGCCCACTTGTGCGGCTACTTGCTGGAATATGCTGCGGGAGAATGCCTGAAAATTGCCGTAATACGCTTCATCCGATAGCAGATTGTCTAACCCGCCCAAGTTGGATGATAGATCGGCACAGACAGGAGCGTTGTTCTCTTGACGGTATGCTTCTGCAATTGTCAGGAAGTCCGTTGCAGGTATGATGCCGGCTCGGCTGAGCGCGAACGCATCGTTCTGGATGCCCAGCCTGTCGATAGGTGTAAGGGATTTTGACCTAATTGGTTCTACAAGCCGCTGTAAGTCGTTACTGGAATAGCGAACACGGTAGAATCCGGTTTGCTCAGGGTTTAGTTTAGTCCAAGCGTCATCGTCCGCGCCCGAATCCGGGACATCCCACGCCAGCAGCTTGGAGTCCATCAGAGTCGATGCGCTTTCGCTGCCATTCGCAGTGTACACGCCTATCGGGAGTTTCCAGAGTGTTTCGTCGGCTTCATCGCTGTCCAGAATGGAGTCGTAGAGAAAACGACGCTGCATCATGTGCAGGTTGATGTTGCCGTTGCTGCGTTCGATTCCGACATCAAGCATCGGGTAACCGGTCTGCAAAACCCAGCTGTCCATAATCTCGGCGACCGGTTCGCCGGATACTTCACCAAGCGCATTCCATAAATCAGAGCGTTCGGCATTGTCGTACTGGTGAGTAGTTAGGTACTTGTTTAAGCCTTGCCTGAATGTCTCTGCGCCGAGGAAGCTCTCCAGCATTCGGAGTACGGACGCGCCTTTGCTGTAACTGATGGCGTCAAAGAGTTCACCGATTTGGGCAGGGTTGCTGACTTCCTGTTCTATCGGATGCGAACTGCGAAGTCCGTCCAGGCTGAGAGCGCGATTGGTATCGCTGGAGACGAACTGCGTCCACACTTCCCAATCCGGGAACAGGCTGTCAGTCGCCTTATCACCCATCCAAGAGGCGAAGCTTTCATTGAGCCAAAGGTCGTTCCACCAAGCCATAGTAACTAGGTCGCCGAACCACATATGCGCCATTTCGTGAGCGATGATGGCGGCGACGATTTGCCGTGTGCCAATTGACGTGTTGTCCGGGTCAACAAGCAGCGCGGTCTCTCGGTATGTTATCGCGCCCCAGTTTTCCATGGCGCCGGCGGCGAAGTCTGGGATTGCGAAATGATCGAGCTTCGGCAGGGGATAGGGGATTCCGAAGTAGTCGTTGAAATACTTCAGCAGGCGTGTGGCAGTTTCCAGGGCGAACCGTCCTTGCTCTTCGCGTCCCCTGGTGGTGAATACGCGTATGAGAGTGCCATTGTCGCCGACCTGCTCAATGTATGACAGATCACCGATGATGAATGCGAGCAGATACGTGGACATGATTGGCGTTCGGGCGTACCTGACTGATTTTATTCCGGAGCGTATTTCTTCTTCACTTACGGCAGGCATGTTGGACACGGCAGTCATATCCGATGGAACGACTAGCGTAAGGTCAAAGGTTGCCTTGAGCGCAGGTTCGTCCCAGCAGGGAAAGGATCGGCGTGCGTCCGTCGCTTCCATCTGGGTCGTCGCCATGTAACGCTCGTTGCCGTCTATGTCTATGTAGCTGCTGCGGTAGAAACCGCGCAGTTTGTCATTCAGCTCGCCGGTGAACTCTATGTCGAGAGTAGCAGTGCCGGTGGGAAGCTGACTGGCGAACTTGAAAGTTGCGGTTTCTTCCTCTTCGTTGAATGATATAGCCTCTGCCGATAGGGTTTCGCTTCCTCCGGGCGTTACGGTGCAAGACTGAATGTCTAGTTCAATGGCGTTCAGGGTAATGGAGTTTGTAGGGGACGACACCTCTATTTGGACGGATTCGCTACCCCTAAAGGTGAAGGTGGCAAAGTCCGGTTCCAAGGTTATATCGTAGCCGAGTGGCCTGACATCTGAGGGTATCAGGACTGCGTTGGATTTTCCCATAGGTTCCCTCTCATTGGGTTGAATGTATGTCGAATGTATTCTGTTATCGTTAACTAGCCGTCCAGTTGGGCTTGCGCTTTTCGGCAAATGCGCGAGGTCCCTCGACAAAGTCGTCGGAGGCTGATGCTTTCTGCTGCTCCGTGTAAGTACGGTTGAGCGCGATGTCAAGCGGCCAGTCTAATCCCGCAGTTGCCATCTGCTTACTTGCGCGCGCGGAGAGAGGAGCGACTTCGAGAATATCATTAGCCCAGCGCTCTGCGGTTGCCATCAGGTCTGCCAGAGGCACAACTTCGTTCACAAGCCCAAGGCGGTAGGCTTCTTTCACAGGTATGCGTCGGGCAGTGAGCAGCATACCCATAGCGATTTTGAATGGAACGTGCCGCGGCAGCCTGTGCACTCCACCTGCGCCGGCGATAAGACCGACGCGGGGCTCAGGTAATCCGACTTCGGCGTGGTCGGCAGCAATGATGATGTCGCAAGCCATAGCCAGCTCAAGTCCGCCGCCGAGCGCATATCCGTTCACAGCAGCGATGATGGGCTTCCAGCACTCGAAGTTCGAGGTTATGCCGCCAAATCGGGCTATCTCACCGGAGCGGTCGCGTCTGCCGCGCTCTGCGGTGTACTTCAAGTCGTTGCCTGCGCTGAACGCCCTTTCGCCGGTGCCGGTTAGTATCGCCACCCAGACATCGGGATCATCTCGGAAATTGGAGAAGGCGTCGTAAAGCTCAGCATTGGCAGGCGGATGCAAGGCGTTCAATCGCTCAGGCCTGTTGATAGTTACATAGGCGATTCGCCCCTTTTTCTCATAAGTGATGAACTCGTAGTTCATGGATTCTCCTCATTCAGTATCGCTTAATCTGTGATGACATGTAAGTTAGAGTATTGTGGGCTAAAGTATATCAGTTTTGCCGCGTTCAGTTGGTTTTGCCCCAACCGTCCCAATGGGTTACCTCTTCGATGGGTTTTCGACGCGTGCTGCCGTAGCGCACACCGTCGGCAGGATAGCCTATCGGCAGGAGCGCTGCGGTTTCTACATTGTCCGGGATGCCTAGCAGTTCATGGACTTCATCCTCGTATTGCTTGTGGAATGTTGTAAGCACGCTTCCTAGCCCCAGCCCGCGCGCGGCTAGCAGGATGTTCTGCACCGCGGGGTATATGGATGAGCCGGTAGTGAGGTTGGTGGAGCCGCCGTGTTCGATGCAGGCGAGGAGCAGCACGGGAGCGTCATCCATGTGCTCCACGAGGTGTGTTGCGGAGCGTAGGATGCGCGGGTTGACATCCTGAAGCCATTGCAGATTGGGCAGTGCGTTTCGCCCGGCTCGGCGGTATATATCGGCAAGCTCGGCGCGCAGTTTATCGTCCTGAACGATGACGAAGTGCCACATCTGGCGGTTTGTACCGCTCGGAGCTTTGGATGCCGCTTCCAATATCTTGTCAAGCGCTTCCTGCGGCACAGGGTCTGTCTTGAAGTAGCGTATTGCGCGTTGTGTGTGCATTGCCTCGAACAAGCCGATTTCTTCATTCATTTTGCGCTCCTGATATAAAGTGTTTTTGCTTGTGTAGATTATTGTGTAGATTATATCGTATCGCGTGCTTGCTTTGTGTGCGGCTGTGCGTGTGCTCTGTTAAGATAGGCGGGCAAGATTCAGAAATATATGGAGGCAGGCTCAGATGAAGGTTGGCACAGGTTTGCAGGGCGGGTTGGTGGCTGATATTCCGCAGAAGGTAAGGAAAGCAGAGGAATTAGGATACGACTTCTTTGCTACAAGTGAGACGAAGCATAACCCGTTTGTGACGGCGGCACTGGCGGCGGAGCATGCGAAGAGCGCGGCAGTGCGGACATCCATTGCGTTGGCGTTTGCGCGCAGCCCTATGGATACCGCATACATGGCATGGGACTTGCAGTCGCTGGCGGAAGGACGCTTCCAGCTGGGTATGGGCAGCCAAGTCCGCGGGCACATCGTAAGGCGGTTCAACATGCCCTGGGGTAGGCCTGCTGCGAGGATGCGGGAGTACATCCAAGCGCTGCGACATATATGGTCGAGCTGGCAGAACGGAACTCGCCTGAACTTCCAAGGGGATTTCTACAATTTCAATCTAATGCCGCCGTTCTTCACGCCCGAACCCATAGAGCACCCGGATATTAAGATTTACATAGCTGCGGTTAATGAGCGCATGCTGCAAGTCGCAGGCGAAGTATGCGATGGGGTGCTGCTGCACTCGTTCGGCACTTTCAAGTACATCAACGAAGTTGTGGTACCCAACTTGCAAATAGGCGCTGATAAGGCAGGCAGGACGCTGGCAGACATCGACATCAACGGGGGTGGGTATGTCATTACTGGGCCGAGTGAAGAACATATCCAGCGCAGCCGCCAAGAGGTGAAGAATGCCATATCTTTCTACGCTTCCACGCGCAGCTACGCCCCCGTGATGAACCATCACGGCTGGAATGATACGGCACAGCGGCTATATCGAATGTCTGTGGAAAACAGATGGAGCGAAATGGGTGCGCTCATCACGGATGAGATGCTGGATGAGTTCGCGATAGTTGAAAGCTACGATGACGTAGTTGACAAAATAAAGGAGACATACGGTCCCTTCGCAAATTCGCTTAGCTTCTCGATTCCGATAAACTCAGGTGAGGACGAGGAAATGCTCAAGGGTATGATTGCCCAGCTGCAGGCGGAGTAGGCCGCTTCTCTGATTCGACCAAGAATTCGTAACCGGCTTGAGAAAATAAGCCGGTTTGCGCCTCTGATAGGCGCCTTTTCGTGATTTCTATTGCTGGTTCTGAATCGTCAATGCCAATCCATCTTCGATTGAGCGCCTGAGCGGCGACTAGCGTCGTACCGGAGCCACAGAAGGAATCCAACACTAGGTCACCTTCATTGGATGATGCTTCTACAATAAATTTCAACAAATCCAGACTCTTCTGTGTTGGATAATCAGGATACTGTGGGTCCTTGAACTCCCATATATCTTGAACTCGCTTGCCGAACCGTTCATCAGCGAAGATTTTCTTTCGAGGAACGCCGTTGGCCGACCATTCAATCAGCCCTTGTCTGTCCAATTCTTCAAGCTCATCGGGGGAACTGCGCCAGTGTCTGCCTTTCGGAGGATTTATGCCTCTCCAGGCTCTGCCTGTAGCGCCGTTCAGCGTCTCTCCCGGTGCATGCAGTGGGACAGTGGTATATCTTCGTTCGTCTGCGTCTACTTTCCTGAACAGACGCACTTTGTCTTCTTCTGAGAAGGGGATTTTGGGATCGTTCCATGTGGTGTTGTTTGATTTGGAATAGAAAAGTATTAAATCTTTGATGTTTCCATACGCTTTGCGCGGGAAGTTTTTAGGATTGCACTTGATACGAGTTATGTCGTTGCGAAAATGTGCTATCCCGAAAACCTCGTCCATCAATACTTTTAAGTAGTGCCCAATTTTGTAATCGATATGTATGTATATGGATCCATGTTCAGACAACAGTTCGCGCAATAGGATGAGCCGTTCACGAATGAATTCCATGTATCCCGCGCCTACCAGTGTATCGCTGTAAGCCAGCAAGTCATTGGGGCTGCTGCTCATGGTGTTAGCCCTACTTTCCCCTATTCGAAAGTTCACTCTAGTGGCGAATGGGGGATCAATGTAGATTAAGTTTATCTTGCCTCTATAGTCGTCTAATAAACTTCTAAGGACCGGAAGATTATCGCCTTGAATGAGTTTGTTCGTTGAGTGTTCACCATGAACCGATGCCAGATTTGCTTTTTTACCATTGCGAAGAATGTCAGCTTCGCTCTTTTTATTTGCGTATGTCAAAAGCATTGGTTTATACCTGATAAAGGAACTCTCGCAGAACTAGGCTGCTCATGATATTTTTGTGTTTCAAGTCTGTATTAATGAGTCGGTGCATCTTAGATCTGCTCTTGATATACAAAACACCATCAAGAATAGCGATTGGAACCGCTTTAAGATTAGGTAAGTTCAACGTGGCAATTCCATCGTTAAATTGAGCGTTTTGATGTCCACCAAAATCTGTTAAAAACTTCGCTTCGCCAATAATATATTTGCCATTGAAGCGAGCAACCAGGTCGAGACCTTTATCCAATGTATATCCTAGATTTTCTTTGGCGTAAGTTGCCTTCTCCGTATCGCTTGCTTCAAGAACGGCGTTTTCCTCTGTAGCGACAAATTCTTCTAGTCCAACAGGTTGCACTCCCAGAGATTTACGGTTAAGCCATCTTTGAAAGTGTGGACCCATCTGGCGATTTGTTTCTTTTGGTTCGGATGAGCGTTCGTATATTTTATCAAGCCCCAATTCATAAATACGACCACAGAGTCGTGCAATTGTTGCAGGATTGCGTCCCAACGCACTCTTGTCTCGTTTTAAGTAGGCTACATACGAATCTTTTATGGGGAACAGTTCAAGCCGTAACAAGCTTTCAATTAATTTGTCATTGTCCTGCTGATTAAATGCACTAACAACATTCTCCCAAATTATACCGTCAATGTCTCTAATACCTTCTGGGATATTTGGATAGACTCTGAAAAGGTCATCCAAATAACTCCTTTGATTAGCATATTCTATACTTAACGCAAGCCAGGGGTTCATGATTCTTCTGCTATTCGGCCTCTGACTGTTCATTAACTAGGCGCTGGATTTCGTGCACAGCTTCATCCGTGCGGTTCGTTTCGTGGACGATGGTGTAATCGAAATATTCTGCCTGTTTCAATTCGTGGCGCGCCTGCTCGATGCGGGTTGCGAGAGTAGATTCAGATTCGGATTCGCGTCCGCGTAACCTGCGCTCAAGCTCAGCTTCGCTGGGCGGAGCCAGAAAGATGAAGAGGGCATCCGGCGCTATTTTTCGTATGGTGGCGGCGCCCTGTATGTCTATCTTGAGGATTACATGCTGCCCCCTGCTTAGGGCATCGTCCACCTGCGCTTTAGGCACGCCGTAATAATTCTCATACACGGTCGCCCATTCCAAAAGCTCGTCATTGGCAATCATCATCTCGAATTGAGCTTTGGTAACGAAGTAGTAGTCGATACCGTCTTGCTCGCCGTCGCGTTTAGGACGAGTAGTTGCTGTGATAGCGAAGAAGTACGGCGCGCCTGAATCTCTTAGGCGTGAGAGCAGCAAGTCCTTGCCGACGCCGGAGGGACCCGACAGCACCAGAATCTGCGGCTTTGGTGCTGGATATGGGCTATGCTTGGGATTATTCTTAGGCTGCTGTATCAAGGCAATGCCGCGCTGATGTTTGCTGCTGCTATCGGTTGCGCAGATATGTCCAAGACTCCTTCTTTTCTCCACCGGTCATCTGACGGTAGCGCTCCGTGAGACGCTCCCCGAAGAATGCGTTTGCCATGGACTGCCCTGCGGTCGGCAAGGCTGGGGCGTCTCCGGTATCAACCACCACGCCTGCGTCCCATCTGGCGCGGCCCTCCCAGGCTTTGATGAATGTCTCCACGAGGTCGTCTTGGGAGTCTTTAATCATATTGCGGTATGAGTACAGTTCGGTGATGTACTCGTCAAGCCAGTGTACGAGCGCTTCGGTGTTAGTGTAACAGGCGGCTTCGTTGTCAATCGGATCTTCGGATGCAAGCCGTGAATATTCTGCGAATGTCGCTGCGGCGAGTTGGTGCATTTCACGCCACGAGCTGCTGCCTGCAGTAGTTGTTACAAAAGCGGAGGAAAGAACAGTAGGCAGGACTTCCATGGCGACTGCGTAGCTGTCGTGTTCGTGGGGGTCTAGGAATAGCGGCTTTGCGCCGATGAGTTCGACCATGCCAACAACGGTTTTGACGGAGGCTTGGTCAGCGGTATTTGCGGGAGATATGCAGTATTTGGTGCCTTGAAAAAGATCCGGAGTAGCGTCTTCCAATTTCGTGAAGGGCTTGCGTATGAGGGGACGTCCGCCGATGAAACTGACGTTTCGGGGAAGAAGTTGGTCAGCCCATTCGATTGCTTTGACTTTGGCAGTGCAGGTATCTGTAACCACGCAGCCGTCTTCGACTATGGGTGCGATGGCTTCTATCAGCTCGCGGGTCTGAGTGAACGGAGAGTCGAGTATCACCATTTGTGCGCCGCGGACTGCCGTTCGCAGGTTGCCCGTTTCTTGGTCATAAGCGCCTGCTTTGTATGCAATTTTTAAGGCATCCCTGTCTCCCGAACTGCCGACTATTTCGGTGTTTCGCAGATTGGCTCGTTTCAGAGCTAGTCCAATGGACACACCTATGACGCCCGTTCCAATTATTGTAATGCGCTCCAAGATCACACCTCCCGCTTTCCGCTGTTACCTAGCAGTATGCTTATAATGCAAAGTCTATCATAAATCGCGGGCGTATCGTTATATGCCCAGCAGCAATCTTTGCATCGTCAGGATTGCGGGAAGGAGTATTCTGCTCAGAATGCCAGTGTTCAGAATGCTGTCAGCAAGAACGATTAGCAGCAGTATCACAATTCCGAAGCGCTCAGTACGCCCAAAGTAGGTTGCGATGGAGCGCGGAAGTATTCCAAGAGCGATTTTGAAACCGTCGAGGGGAGCTATGGGCAGTAAATTGAATATCGCGAGAACGAGATTCCAGAGCACGAGCGCTTGCAAGAACCGGGCGTCTATGCCGGCGCTGGGCAGGGATATTGTGCCGAGTCTGAATGGGAGCGCGGCGAGCGTAGCTACGATTAGGTTGGAGACAGGACCTGCGAATGCTACCACTGCCATACCCGCTCGCTCGCCTATACGGATGTTCGCGGGAGACACGGGGGTTGGCTTGCCCCAGCCGAAGCCTGCGACGAATATGAGGATGGTGCCTATTGGATCGAGGTGCGCGACAGGGTTCAGGGTGAGCCTGCCTTGCTGTCTTGCAGTATGATCGCCGAGCTGAGTCGCTGACCAAGCGTGGCTGAATTCGTGAACCGTGATACCGATTACGAGCGCTACTGCGAATGCGGCAAGGCTTATCAGAGCGCTAATAGGGTCGATCTGAAATTGGTCGAGAAGGCGGAATATCAATTTTTAGAATCCGTGGTGGATCGGTTAACGTATATGCTGCAAAGCAAGGCGTTTATGCAGCATCCTGATGGATTTATGTGAAAAGCAGACCCGATGCGTCTGCGTAGCGATAGATTCTGAGTAAAGCGGGGCAAGGCAACGCGGCGGGACAACTACATCATCCCGCCGCGTGAATGGTTCAAAGTTTGGCGTGAGAATTAATGACCCCCGCACCCACCGCCGCCGCAGCCGCATCCTCCGCCGCCACAGCCGCAACCGCCGCCGCCGCATGCGCATCCACCGCCACCGCTGCCGACTTGGAAGTTGGGGTTGCTGATGACAAAGCCGCTGCGCATCAATCCGTCCACATAGTCGATTTGCGCGCCTTCGACCAAAGGAGCACTTTCAGGGTCAACGAGTACCTGAACGCCAGGAGCCTCTACAATAAGATCGTCGACCTTAGCTTCTCGTTCCATGCCAAGCATGTATTGGAAGCTGCCGTGTGGCCCCGGCACGACCATCATTCGCAGTAATGCGCCCTGTTCGCCCTGCTCGTTTAGTATTTCTTCGAGCTTCTCTGAAGCCAGTTGCGAAACCTCGATAAGAGGGGTTGTTGTCACAGTTGCACCTCCAGGCGATAACACCTCAGTATGCAGGCCTTGCTACCTGCTTGGCAATCGTACCATTAGTGCAAGGTACGGTCAAGGAGTTGACGCCCCCACGCGCTTTATTTATGGGTATGCGCTCTAACACCATGTTCAACGCAATACATTATCGCTGATTGGCGTGCTTATAACTGCTGTGGATAATGCTGTGCGAGGTTCTTGCGGTGATCAGGGTCGTGCGAGATGATTTGGCGACGGCGCAGTTGTTCTTCCACGGATATGACGCGTGGCGGGCGCGGATTTGGGGGCGCGGAGCCTATCGCGGCTCTGGCTTCCATATCTGCTATATCATAGGCAGACTTTCCGATTATGTTACGCAGCACGAATTGATTGTGCCGTCCTAACGTAGGAGCCGCTGAGCGCAGACTGCCTGGCGTCTTAGAGAACTTCCAAGGTCTGCTGGTGTACGGCAGCGGAGGCATGCCGGTAGTTGGATCGTGCTCGGCAATTTCGTAGAAACCTCGCTCTTTCAAGTGTAGATCGAAAAGAAGAGACTTGCCGTCCAGCACTGCACCGGCTGGGACACCGTTCGTTTGTAATTCGTGCATTAGCGCGTACTGATCGTGCGATACGGTCGCTTCTGACAGCAGCTTATCAATCACATCCCGGTTCTGCCAGCGCGATGGTGCGTCCGCGAACCGAGAGTCTGCGAGCCATTCTGTACGATGCAGAACATTACAGAGCGTTTGCCACTGCTGATCATTGGATACGGCGATGGCTATCCATTTGTCATTGCCTTTGCAAGGGTAGCAGCCGTGTGGGGACATTAGGTCGTCCTGATTGCCGCTGCGTTCTGATATGCGCTCATTGACAGTGTAGTCCATGATTGCTTCAGGTATCGTGGATGTGAGTGTTTCGGATTGTGATATGTCGATGAACTGTCCTTCGCCGGTGCGGGCGCGGTATGTGAGAGCTGCCATGATAGCGAAAGCCGTGTGCTCCGCGGCGGTGTAGTCCGCGTAGGGTATTTCAGGCAGGACGGGAGGCCCATCCTTATACCCGCTGATGTGAGACAGCCCGGAAGCCGCTTCAGTAGTGTAGCCGATTGCGCCGTAGTCTGCCCAAGGTCCTGTGTAGCCGTATCCGGTTGAGGAGACCATAATAATGTCCGGTTTAATGCGGCGCAGGTCTTCGTACTCCAGCTTGAAGTTGCGCATCACGCGCGGCGTGAAGTTTTCAGCGAATACATCGCTAATGCTGATGAGTTCGTGGAGTGCGCTGAGGCAGTCCGGGTCGTTTAGTTCGAGAGTTAGGCTGTATTTATTGCGATTTTGCTCGTAGAAGTTCGCTGCGCGGTCCCAGTATCGTCCGTCGCCGTTGTTTTCGAAGAGTGAGTGAGTGCGGTAATTGTCGAGCCTTGCACAAGATTCGATGCGTATTATCTGAGCGCCCATGTCGCCGAGCAGCTTGACTGCGTGCGGTATGGCGATGAGCTGTCCCATTTCGACTATGCGGACTCCTGCAAGAGGCAGCGGCATGTTAAACGACTCCTGATGCGGTTAGCAGATTCAGATCTTCGAGCGATAATCCTAGCGTGTCGCAAAGGATTTCGCGGTTGTTCTCGCCGAGCAATGGTGCGGGAGTGAGTGCATTCCAGGGAGTTTTGCTCATGATGAAAGGTGCGCCGGGGTAGATGGCGTCTCCGATAGCAGGATGCCGGATGTGTGCGAAGTAGGAGCGGGCGTTGTACTGCTCGCTCGCTAGGACTTCTGCGGGACTTTGGACTACGCCGTATATGTGTCCGCGCCGCTGATGCGCCTGACGCATCAGATCGAACTTGCGCCAGTGCGACATGCCCGCTTCCAGGGCTTCTTGCAGCGCCTGTGCATTGTTAAAGCGGCTTTCCGGTGTGGAGAACGCTTCGTCTTTGAGCGCAGGCGCGCCGATGAAGTCCGCGACCCCGTTCCAATCGACCGCGCCGCCAAAGTGTATCGGTACGATATAGCCATCCTGCGTGGAGACCGGGCTGCGCGGCATGTCGCCGGTGTGAGACGGTTGGCGCTGGCGCGTGCTGCCTGCGTATGTGTAGAGCGATGTTGTGTCGCGCAGGGCGGATGTTACACATTCCTGAATAGAGACGTCTATGTGTTGTCCTTCACCGTTGAACTGCCGGTGATACCAGCCAATTAACGCGGCGGTGGCTGCGTTTGTGCCTGCTTTGAACTGCGTCTGACGCAAAGCATGCTTCAGCGGTTCTCGCTCTGCAGATCCGAATATATACATCAAGCCCCCAAGTGCGTAGTGGATGATGTCAGCCGCTTTATAGTCGCGGTAAGGACCTGTCTGTCCAAAATTGGAAATGGAGACCATTACCAGCGAGGGGTTGCTGTCGATGAGTGAGTCGTAGCCGAGTCCGAGTGAAGGCATCACGCGGGGAGCGAAGTTCTCCACGAGGATGTGGGTTTCGGCGAGCAGTTTATAGAACAGGGATCTGCCGGTCGATGTTTTTAGGTTAAGCGTTATGCTCTTTTTATTGGTGTTGAGATAGGCGAACAGGAGGCTGCGTTCCGGGTGCGGTTCGTCATTGGCAAAGGGCGGAATGCTGCGTGCGGGATCGCCGGTCGGCGGCTCGACCTTAATGACTTCTGCGCCGAAATCGGATAGTAGTTTGGTGGAATAAGGACCTGCGACATGGTGCGTGAGGTCTAGCACGCGCAGCCCTTGCAGCGCTCTGTCTTGCAATGTATTAGTGTTCACTTCGGGTTTAGCTAGGCGTTTGGAATGGTTAACCTTGCACAATCGGCGCTGCAATTATAACACGGTGCAGATGCTGTCGAGACTGTCATTGTGTCATCTGTCGAGCATTTGCCGCCCGCTGCCCGAACATGCTATCCGGCTGTCCGGCATCGGCGCTTGCAGATAAGCCTGTGCCAGCCGCCCGACAACGAAAGCCCCCGCTCCGCGCTCATCACAGCGAAGCGGGGGTTACTCTAATCACTATGGTATAGGATTTAGATTTATAGAACTACTCGTTGCTGAGCGTAATCTGGAATGTGTCGCTGACAGACTCATCGTAGATATTTGATGCCACGATTTCCAGCGTCAGAGTTTGGGAAACCGCCGCACCTCCCGTCAATGTCAGGGTCGCTTCATCGATGGAGCCGGTTACTTTGTTCTGCGCCACTTCATTCAAGGGACCAGTATTCACCTCACCGCTGCTCTGGTTCGTGGTAGTTAATATCGCATCGTAGTTCAAGGGCCGCAAGCTTGTGTGGCTGCCGAAGTGATCTGCCAAGTCTATGGTTACGCTCACGCCGTCGGATAGGGTGATGTCATCGATTTCGTCGCTCACCGTTGGTATTGGGCAGTCCGGGCCTAGTCTGCCAATGCTGTCCAGCCATTCTTGGAATTCAGTATCGGAGGACGCGCACAATACAGGCCTGTATATGTGCTTGTTGTATATGCCTCTCGAAAATGTTATGGACGTTAAGCTCTCCATATCCATCAGCCACGAGGGTAGTGCAGTTTCATCCAAGTGATCGAGCGCTCCTAAAACCAGGTTTTTTAGATTGGACAAGTTTGCGATTTCCGAGGGCAGGCTGCCGGTAAAGTTATTCTCGTAAAAGCTTAACTTTCGAAGTTCAGACATGTTGCCTATTTCAGGCGGGATGCTGCCGGTCAGTCCTTGACCAAATAGGTCTAAAGTTTCCAGCTTTTGGAGATTGCCAAATTCCGCTGGCAGCTCTCCGGTCAAGCTTCCCTCAGAACCGTCTTGGGTTATAATTATAGACAATTCAATCAGATCGGTAAGGTTGCCTATCTCCGGAGGCAGGCTGCCTGAGATTCTATTCAAACTTAGGTCTAAGTACTCAAGTTTGGTAAGGCTGCCTATTTCAGACGGAATACTGCCCGTCAAATCGTTGCGGTCTAGCATTAGATTAGTGAGTTCTGTTAGGTCGCCTAACTCAGACGGAATACTCCCCGTCAAATCGTTGCGGCTTAGTATTAGATAAGCGAGATTGGAGAGGCTGCCTAGTTCAACCGGAATGCTTCCCGTCAAATCGTTCTCAGACAAAAATAACCCTTGCAGATTGGCGAGGCTGCCCAACTCAGTTGGAATGCTGCCTGTCAAATCGTTCTTAGACAATGATAATATTTCCAAATTGGCGAGGCTGCCTAACTCAGTTGGAATGCTGCCGCTCAGACTGTTTTCACTCAGACCTAATTTGGTGAGTTCTGTCAGGTCGCCTAACTCAGCCGGAATGTTCCCTGTCAAATCGTTGCGATATAGCTGCAATTCAGTGAGATTGGCGAGATTTCCCAGCTCGGGTGGAATGCTGCCCGTCAGACCGTTGCCGGGTAGTTCTAATACTTTAAGTTCGGTCAGGTTGCCTAGTTCAGGAGGAATATTGCCTGTTAGATCAGGCTGGTACCATATTTCCAAATGAGTAAGCTCTGTGAGGTTACCCAGTTCAGAAGGAAGGGTGCCATTTACACCTAATCCCCCGCCAGGTATGCTCAACCTCGTTACACGCCCATCGTCGTTTGTGTAAACTCCCATCCACGACCCCAGCGATCGTTCGGACTTCCAGTTGCGCCTTAAGCCCCTCCACCAGTTGTCGCCATCCGTTGCGTCATAAAATGCAATGAGCGCCTCACGGTCGGATTCAACACTGCCGATTGGAGTCGCTGTCGCTGTCGGCTCTGTGGTTGCAGTCGGTTCAGGCGTCGCTGATGGCGTAGGCTCAGTGGTTGCAGTCGCCGTGGGTTCTGTGGTCGCCGTAGCCGTAGGCTCGGTGGTTGCTGTCGCTGTAGGCTCAGTGGTCGCCGTCGGCTCAGGTACAGGGGTGGCAGTTGAGGTCTGCGTAGGCACCGTGGTTGCTGTGGACGTGGGTATGACAGTCTGCGTCGCCGTCGGTTCAGGCGTCGGCGATGAAGCGTCCAGATCCGTAACCGATGTGAAGCCGTTCCCACTGGAGTCGATGCTCACCTTGATGCAGTCGCTTCCGTTATCGCAGCCCGTGGTCGCATATTCCCAAGCCAGCGCGCCATCAGCAAAGCCTGAGCGGTTGAAGGTCGCCGTGCGCGGGTTGCTTCCCCAAGACTGAACGGAATAGGTAACGCCGGAACCAACCTGTATGCTGCTCGGAACGTAACTGGGAGTTCCGGCGTACTGCCTCAGCACGATGCTGACGGTTTCGCCATCGCTCCAAGCCGCTTGGATGTTGTGGTTTTCATTCCAGGGGAACTGTAACTCCGGTGCAGGCGTCGGCTCAGAAGTAGGAATAGGTGTAGATGTTGCTGTTGGCGTCGCGCTCGGCGTAGGCGTCGCGGTCGGCTCGGGAGTTGGCTCAGGTGTTGCTGTCGGTGTGGGAGTAGCAGTCGGTTCAGGTATAGGGGTTGCAGTCGACTCAGGCGTCGGTGTGGGTGTAGGCTCAGGGGTTTGCACGGGAGTTATGGGGTCTTCGTCATCTGCCGTAGTTCGGATGCAGACTACTGCGTCCGAAAACTCGGAGGCGACATCCGTCGGCTGATAAGCGTAGCTGTCGTCCGGGCAGTCGGATGCCTCACCTGCAACACCTATGTATGCGATGTCAGGATATACATGCACTATGAATGTAACTTCGTCCCCCTCTTCAGGGTCTGATGCGAAGACAACCGCAGATACCGCTAATATGGATAGCACAGCCAAAGTTGCGATAATGGACAGTTTTTTCAGCAAAGCAAGACTCCTTCCATTCGATGTAAATATCGGTCATGCCATTTTACCCCCCCCCATTTTTTTGCAAGTGCATTAGCGAGTATTTTGGGTTACTTACTAAAGCAGCGAATAAAATTCGGGCATCCTGCCCTGTTTCTGCCGCACGCCTGTGATGCCTTGAGAAATGCCCAGATAACGATTGGCTTGCACCTGTTGGCGCGTGTGCATATAATCTTTTCTGAGAATAGTTAATGACAACAGGTATTGACGGCTTGAAACACCAAGCAGGACAAGTAGGAATGTATCTTTATTAGGGGAAAGTTAAGGAGAATTAAATGGCAGCAACTATCGCATACCTATCGCCCGACGGGGCGCTGTTGGAATCGTTTCAGAGGAATGCCCCTGAGGGCGCAGAGATAAAGTGGGTTGATTCGACGCAGTCAATAGAGGAGCAGGCGGCGGACTTGGAAGGCGTTGCGGCGGTCGTTGTAACGCCGAGCGTGTATCCAGTGGAGCTTGCGCGGCTGACCCCCAGCGTGCGTCTCGTTCAGACTGTTAGCGCGGGCACGGACATGATTGACAAGCAGACGCTCGGCGAGCTTGGCATTAGTGTGTCGAACAATGGTGGCGGGAACGCAATCTCGGTCGCTGAGCACACAATTACGCTGCTGGTCAGCGTGTTTCGCAAGATGCAGCTTCAATACAACACCGTTAAGGCGGGCGAGTGGGCAGGCAGCATTCGCAGCGACTGGTTTTCGCAGGCGCACGAAATTGCAGAGAAGACGGTAGGGATTGTTGGTCTTGGGCGAATAGGCTCGCGCGTGGCGAGGCGGCTTCAGGGCTGGGAGTGTGAAATTGTATATTATGACGTGGTGAATGTGGATCCTGAGCTTGTGGCTGAACTTAACGCCACTTACCTGCCACTGGATGAACTGCTGCAGACGTCCGATATTATCACATTGCATGTCCCGCTCAATGGCAGCACGACGAAGCTGATCAGCGACCGTGAGTTCGATCTGATGAAGCCATCCGCGGTGCTTATCAACGCTTGCCGTGGTCCCGTGGTGGACGAAGCCGCTTTGGTGCGGGCTATCGAAGGAAACAAGATTATGGCTGCCGGCCTAGACGTGCTGGAAGAGGAGCCCACGTCTCCTGACAATCCGCTCTTCGCGTTCGACAATGTGCTGATAACGCCGCACCTCGCTTCCTTCACGCAGGAGTCCGGCGAGCGAAGCAGGGCGTTTGCGATATACAACACGGCGAAGGTGGCGCGCGGCGAGGATCCGGAGTCTGTTGTGCTGCCTGATTAGCTGCCTAATCAAGGGTAGGGAACTCCAACTTTCTTCAGCAGGTCTAACGGGGCGGATTCCAGAAGGTGATTCGCCTCGTTTTCGTTCAAACCTGCGCCCAGCGCGACCTTGCGTGCGAAGCTCGGCGTAAGAAGATCCTCCGGCGCATGAGCGTCGGAGTCAAGCACTATGCGCGCTCCAGCTGCTGCTGCGGTGCGTACTACGTGTCCGTTTGCGAAGCCGTGTCCTTTTCGCGCAGACACTTCGAGGAATATGCCTTTCTCTGCTGCCATGCGCGCCTCATCGATGGTTATCAAGCCGGGATGAGCTAGGACATCTACATGTCTCGAACTTAATGCGGCGTAATTGGTGCCGGGCTCTACCGGTTCGACTACGGTTTCACCATGCACATTCACGACCTTTGCGCCGAGCGCGCGTGCATCGCGCGCCATCGCGTCTATGTCCTCGATAGGAGCGTAAGTTATCTCCACACCCGGGAGCGCCAGGATGTCCCATCGCTTGGAAGCAACAGCGCAGTCTTTGACCAGCGTCTTGACGACGAACTCTAAGTTGCCGGGTCCCACATGGTCTGTTACCGCCATGACTTGGTAGCCGTTTTGGATGGCGCGGCGGATTAATTCCGTAGGGGCTAGGACGCCGTCGCTGAGAAAGGTGTGTGTGTGAAAGTCGTACATCTCTTGTCCTTAAAGAAGTCATCTTTGTGCGCTGTCCGGTCCCTCGTACTGCATTCGCGCGGGCAATGACTCGGTTATACCCAGGCTCGTGAGTGTCTTTTCGACTATGAAATCGACAACATCCTCTAATGTTCGTGGCTTTAGGTAAAACGGCGGCTCCGGCGGCAGTATAGTTACGCCGAGCCGGGCTAGGGATGCCATGTTGTCGAGGTGAATAGCGTTGAGAGGTGTTTCGCGCGGCACGATGGTTAACGGTCTGCGTTCCTTGAGGCAGACGTCTGCGGCGCGCCGTATGAGGTTGTCCGAGAATCCGTGAGCGATGGCGGCGACGGTTGACATACTGCATGGCGCGATTGCCATGCCGTGTACCGGGAATGTGCCGCTTGCGATCTGAGCTTGGATGTTGCTTGGGTGATAGTATGTAAAGCCGCCTGAAGCGTGCCAATGTTCCAGCGCTTCGCCGAATGAGGTTTCCATTTCCTGCTGCCAGACCATGCGCGCTGCGGAAGATGCGGTTGCGATGACCGGGTGGTCTGTTTTCAGCAGAGCGTCTATAAGCCCACTTGCGATAGCAGAACCGCTTGCGCCGCTGATGCCAACAATGACGGGATGAGTGGGTGCAGTTTGCTGGTTCATATAAGCACCGCTAGCAGAGTTGCTACGAGCATTGTGGTGGATACATAGGCGTTGATGCGGAAGAAAGCCACCCCCAGACTTGACAGGTCGTCCGGTGAAACAAGACGGTGTTTATAGACGAGGAACCCTGCTGCGAGTGCGATACCTATATAGTAGGGAAAGTCTATTTGAAGCCAGATACCGAGCGCCAGCAGAGCGACAAGCGCCAGTGCGTCCATCACGCGCGCCCAGCGGAAGGCTCCCGCGATACCGAACCGACTGGCTACCGAGTGCAGCCCCGCACTCTTCTGGAAGTCGTAGTCCTGAGTGTGATAGAGGATATCGAAGCTGCCTGCCCAGAGTGCGACTGCCAGAGAAAGCAGGACTGGCTGCCATGTTAGGCTGCCGGTAACGCCTATCCACGCTGCGGAGGGCGCAATGGCGAGCGCCCAGCCGAGCAGCAGATTGGATGTCCAAGTGAAACGCTTGGTGTATGGGTAAAAGATGAGGTATGCCACGGCCACGGGCGCCAGCGCGAATGCGAGGGTGTTGAGCTGGTATGCGGCGAAAATGAATATCAGGAACGCCGCGACGGTTAGCAGTGTCATGTCGCGCACGCTGAGTTTGCCGGATGGCAGATGTCGTGAGGCGTTGCGCGGGTTTTGGGCGTCTATATAGCGGTCAATGATGCGGTTCGCCGCCATGCCGACTGTGCGAGCGCCCACCATCGCGATGCTAATCCAAATAAACTGGTCGAGCGAGGGGTACCAGCGTGTGCCTTCCGACTGTGTCCAGACGGCAAGTATCATGCCGATGTATGCGAATGGCAGGGCAAATATGCTCTCTTGAAACCTGATTGCGTCTAGGAAGAGAGTTATTTTTCGCACTGCGGACAGAGGTAATGCTGCTGCGTTCATATCTTATACTTCCGCCATTTCGCATCGACCACAGCCTTGATCTCATCGCTCATAACAATGTCGGGGGGCCATTCGCGCGCCCGTCCATCTAAACGTCCCTTGGCGGTGGCGTCTATGCCCATTTTTGTGCCGTATCGCGGTGTTGCGCTGGCATGCTCAAGGTCGTCGAGAGGTCCTTCCGAGAATACTATGTCAGAGCCGGGATCAAGGTTGGCGGTTACGCGCCAAGCGACCTCTGACAGGTTTTGCACATCTACATAGTGGTCAACGATTACGATGATTTTCGTGAGCATCATCAGTCCCAAGCCCCATAGTGCATTCATCACTTTTCTGGCATGTCCGGGGTATTCCTTTCTGATGGATACGATGACTAGGTTATGGAATATCCCCTCAGCGGGCATGTTGATATCTATGACTTCGGGCAGCGCAGCCTGAAGCGCAGGAAGCATTATGCGCTCAGTGGCTTTACCCATAAAGAAATCTTCCTTGGGCGGAACTCCGACAAATGTAGTGGGGTATATGGGTTTGCGGCGGTGTGTTATCGCGGTCAGGTGGAATACGGGATAGTCCTCTTCAAGAGAATAGTAGCCTGTGTGGTCGCCGAAAGGACCTTCCGGGCGCAGTTCTCCCGGGATGACATAGCCTTCAAGCACGATTTCTGAGTGCGCGGGCACTTCCAAGTCAATCGTCTTGCACTTGACCATCTCCACAGGCTTGTTTCGTATGACGCCGGAAATAGCGATCTCGTCCATGTCCGGCGGAAGCGGCATTGAGCCTGTCCATATTGTTGTGGGATCACCGCCCAGCGCAACTGCGACATCCAAGCGTTCAAGCTGCCTCTGCTCGCCGTCGCGGTAGTGGCGCGCCCCGACTTTGTGCGACTGCCAGTGCATCCCCATAGTTTTGCCGTCGAAGACTTGCATGCGGTATGTACCAACATTGCGCCGCCCTGAAGTGGGGTCGCGAGATATTACCAGTGGCAGGGTGATGTACCGACCGCCGTCCAGGGGCCAGCACTTTAGAATTGGGAAGTTGTTCACATCGGCGTCATCGCCCGTAAGCACGACCTCTTGGCACAGGGCTTTCTTGACCATCTTGGGCTGGCTGCGTGCCAGCGCCGCAAGATCTCCGGCAGTTTTGAGTTTGTTCATAATGCCGGATGGTGGTCCCTGCGTCAGCCCCAGCAGTTTTCGCACACGATCGGTTAACTCTTCTATGCGCTCTACGCCGAGCGCCCACGCGACGCGCTGATGTGTGCCGAATACGTTGATAAGCACGGGAATGTCGCTGTCATCCACATTTTCAAACAGCAAGGCAGGTCCGCCCTCTGCTATTACGCGACTGGCGATTTCAGTGATTTCAAGCTCACTGCTGACCGGTGTTTTGATGCGGCGAAGCTCGCCCTTGCGTTTGAGAAATCTGATGAACTCGCGCAGGTCTTTATAGTTGCTCATGGATATACCCGCTGCTTTGTGCCTGTCTGATCTGAGTAGACGATATATCGCTGCGGAATGCAGACTCCGGTATGGACGTAAATATCGCGCTGAATTCGCTTGGGATACGCACATCAGAGAGTGTGCGGAACTCATTGCCCTCGGCGCGCCCTGCGACAAGGAAGCGGCAATCTCGCCGGCGCGTCTCATCCAGCGCAAGCAGCATATTAGAACTGCTGTTGCCGTAGTAGCGCGGGTTAATCAGCCTTATCGCGGTATCGACGCCGATAATAAATGTGCATTTCGGCAGCACTCGGGATTTTTCGTAGAATACCGGTATGCGCGTTAGGACGATGTTTGCTTTCCCTGCGAACTGGGCTATCCTGCGGCGTACTTCATCTTCGGACAGCGGCGGCTTGTCAGCATTGACTATTGAGAGTTCATAGGTAATCGGCTCACCAAGAATACGCTCTGCCGTTTGGGCTAACTCTTCATGCCCTTTATGGAGCGGGTTGAATGAGCCAGAGAGTATGCCGCCGCTAACTGATTCGTCAGCATACACGCTTCCGTCTGCATGCACGACAGCCTTTTCTATGTGCTCCGCCATTAGGGCTTCTATGGCGTCAGTGTACTGATCGGATGCCGTCAGCGCTTGCTCAGAAGGGTCTAATTGCAGGTCCGAATTGAACTTTACGCCGGCAGTATCAGCAAGAGCGCGCAGAATCAGCTTGCTTGCAATCTCATCTTCGCCTGCGCGATCTCGCAATCCTTTTAAGAACGTGAGATTGTATATGGCGGCGCCCGTGCCAGTCCACACTGCAATATGACAACGGTGTTCTCCGCGCTTGGTACGGTCGGTGGCAATGGTTGCGGTGCACGCTAATCCGGCGACGGGCGCTGTGCCTTCGCGCAGCTGTATGGCGCGTTTGTATGCCGATTGTGCCATTGCCAGGGCAGTTTCGTCAGATACGAACTGTGAAGGTTCCGCTCCTATGAATTCGGTGAGCGCGGATGTGGAGTACGGAACGAGTATCTCAAGAATTGTGCGAGACGCCCCTGCGACGCCCAGCAGCCAGGATATGGCGGCTGTGCCTGCGCCTGCGATTGCGATGACAGCCATAGTATCGCTGTCGTGGATGCGCTGGATTAGTCCTGCGGGCATCTGTGATTGAGATTGCATCGGTTTATATTAATAGATTTATATTGATAATATATCGGGCAGCGACTGCTTGATGCGACTGAAAGCGCTGTTTGCAAGGCAAATGTATAAGCTGTTGCTGCAACACTGATTGAATTGTATCAGATGGAGATGTGCCGCTGCGCTATCTATTTGTTTGGCGATGGTGCTCCACGACTTCTCTGATGCCGCCGGACAGGCTTACTTCCGGCTGCCAACCTAGCATCTCGCGCGCCTTTTGGATGTCGAGGCTTACGTCCTGCGCTTCGCCCGGGCGCACTGGCGCATACCGGGGCTGTGTGGAAGATTGTGCTGCCGATCGCACAGCGTCGAATATCTCGAAATCTGAGACGCCAACGCCTCTCGCTATGTTATAGGTATGGTCGTCTCCGAGTGCAGTGAGCGCCGTGAGGTTGGCTGCAACGATGTCGCTGATGAAGATGTAATCCCGCGTTTTACTCCCGTCTCCGAATATAGTCGGCTGCTCGCCGCGGACGAACTGACCTGTGAATATGGCGACGACGCCCGCCTCACCGTGCGGGTTCTGCCTCGGGCCGAACACATTCCCATAGCGGAATATCTTGTGCTTGATGCCGTATGTGTTCGTGTACAGTCTGATGAAGTTTTCGACGCTCAGCTTGGATACGCCATAGACCGATTCCGGCATCTTGGGATGGCTCTCTTTCATAGGGAGGTGCAGAGGTTTGGAGTACACGGCGCTGCTGGATGCGAATATCAGTCGTTGTGTTTCGTATTTCACGGCGCATTGCAGCACGTTCAGAGAGCCCACAATGTTCACCTGTACGTCGTATGCGGGATCGGACATAGAGTTTCGCACGCTGATTTGTGCGGCGTGGTGGCTCACCACTTCAGGCTTAGCTTCAGAGAATGCATGTCCCAGCGCTTCAGGGTCGTTGATGCTGATGTCAAAAAGGCGTGCGTCGGGATTAAGGTTGCGCCGGTTGCCTTCAGAAAGGTTATCTACCACAAATACTGTGTGTCCGGCTAATATCAGTCCGTCAACGATGTGTGAGCCAATGAATCCTGCACCTCCGGTAACCAGTACTCGCATTGATTAGTTCCTCTCTATTTAATCTGAATGGGTTTTCACCCCATTAATGCCATAACAGTGCCATGATTTATTTAAGCACTGACATTTTTGGGTAGTATATTATACATTGTTATGGCAGAGCGGGAACATTTTCGAAAAATTATGTCAGTGGGGCAGTCTGAATTATACAGGCGTCGATAATGCGGTAGAAAGCTTAAACTAACCCGCCACTAAAATTATTATAGTAAGCTTTGTTGAGTGAGCTACACCGCCAGCGTGCGAGGGAACTGTGCGTTTGTAGGTGTGGTGAATAAAATCATTAGCATTGTTGGAAACGCCGAAAAGGTGATTCCGTCAGCTGAAAAGGTGCAGTGTGCAGAACATTTGGAAACGAGGAGCTTCAGACGAAGACGAGGACTTGCGTAACCAATCAAATGCAGGCTCAGTGCTCGTTACTGTGGCGAGCCGCAGGATGCATTCCAGATTTGCTTCAAGCCCTTTTCTAATAATCTACTTCTTCCTTGCCATTATCTGCGTGGGGACGCTGCTGCTGCTGCTGCCGTTCGCGACCAAAGCGGAGGGCGCCGCGCCGCTCACTGTGGCATTGTTCACGGCTACCTCGGCTATTACGGTTACCGGGCTTGTTGTGCAGGACACCGCGTTCTACTGGACGCGCTCCGGACAAGTCGTGATTATGGGCATGATATATGTGGGCGGCTTGGGTTTTATGACCATCGCTACATTCCTGCTCATCATAATCGGACAGCGCGTTACACTTACACAACGGCTGCTTATGCGTGAGAATCTAATGTTTGACCAGTTCCGTAATTTGGTGAAGCTGACGGTTACAATCGTGCTGGTGGCTACCTGCGTCCAAGTTCTTGGCTTTGCGGCTCTGCTTATATACTTCTACATGTTCGCATATCCGTTGGCGGATGCTATTTGGCTTGCTGCGTTTCATTCAGTATCGGCGTTCAACAACGCCGGTTTTATAGTGTTTAATCATCCAACCGGTCTGATGGTTTTTCAAACTGATAAAGTCGTAATTGGTATCTTAGCGACTTTAATTTTTGTTGGCTCTATCAGCTATCTCGTGGTCATCGACCTAGTGAGTGTGCGCCGTTTTTCGAGATTTACGCTGAACACCAAGATAGTTTTGATGGCGACTGCGGTATTGATTTTGTTCGGTTTTGGGTTCATATTTATTTTGGAATACAGCAACCCCGAAACATTGGGTTCTCTTTCGTTAGAGGACAAGGTGGCGGTTTCTATATTTCAATCTGTCAGTGACAGGACGGCGGGTTTTGGGATAGCGGATACGGGCAGTGCGCGTGATACAACTAACTTGCTTCAGATGGCGCTGATGTTCATTGGCGGCGCCTCCGGGTCGGTTGCAGGCGGCATCAAAGTGAACACATTCTCGGTGGCGGTAATTGCTCTCGCCGCGCAGATAAGGCGTAGGAACAAGACATCGGCATTTGGCAGAGAGATACCCGATTCTCAGGTGAATCGCTCGTATCTCATTCTCATCGGTTCTGCGACTTTCATATTTCTGGTAGTGGTGCTCCTCAGCGTTACCGAAGCGGGCGCGTCTATGCATGATATCGTGTTCGAGGCGATGTCCGCATTTGGAACCTGCGGTCTAAGTTTAGGACTTACCCCTAATCTCACGGCTTACGGTCAGCTCATAGTCGCTGCTACAATGTTTATTGGCAAGATGGGTCCCCTGATGGTGGGATTGACTATGACGCACCGCTCGGAACATGACTTGTATCGCTATGCACAAGAAAGGGTTACAATAGGATAGATTCGGCATCATAACTTAAGGTGTGTGAGAAAATGAAGAAACAGATAGTCGTTATTGGGCTTGGACGCTTCGGATCAAGTGTAACCCAGTCCTTGTATAATCAGGGTCATGATGTGCTTGCGATAGATAATGATGAGGTGCGGGTGCAAAGTATGGTAGGCAAGGCTACACATACGATTACGGGGAATGCGACGAATGAGATGGTGCTTCGAGAGCTGGGTGTTCACGAATTTGATGTTGCTGTTGTCGCGATTGGCACAGATCTGGTCGCGAGCGTGATGGTTACGGTGATGCTCAAAGATATGGACATGAAGTACATAGTTGCGCGCGCCAAAGACCAATTGCATGCCAATACGCTTGAGAGGCTTGGTGTTGACAAGGTGGTGCAGGTCGAAACGGAAATGGGCGCACGCCTTGCACATTCGCTGTTCCATCCGGATGTGCAGGAGTACATGGAGATTCTGCCTAACTTCGGAATCAGCAAGATTAGAGTGCCTAGCCGTTTCTCAGAGTTCAGTATCGACGAGCTGCCCGGATTCGATAACCCAAGAGATGCGAGTCAGGCTGTGCTGGCTATCTCGCGTGGCAGGAACATCACGCTGAAGCCCGAAGGTAAGGATCGTCTGCGCGCCAACGACTGGCTAGTCCTTGCCGCTGACGACGATTTGCTGGATAATCTTGCGAGTTAGGTCCGTATAGTAAGGTCGCAAGACCTTTGAACTTCGCACGGAGAATCATGAAATGACAAGAAGGTTGGCTTATTTAGGGCCGCCGGGCACCTATTCTGAGGAGGCGGCACTGCTGTATGACAGCGAAGCGGATCTGGTGGCTGCCGCTTCGTTGCCTGCTGTCATTGACAGGGTGCATTCGGGAGAGGCAGAAGCCGGGATAGTTCCGATAGAAAACAGTCTTGAAGGCGCCGTAACTTTCACTGCGGACTTGCTCATTCATGAGACTAAGCTGAAAATAAAGAATGAACTTGTCCTGCCCATTCACCACTGTCTAATGGCAAAGGCAGGGACGGATTTGAACGATGTGGAGGTAGTTTATTCGCATCCTCAGTCTCTTGGTCAGTGCCGCAATTATCTCCGGAGGCGATTTCCCGATGCTGCCCTGATGCCCTCGCTGAGCAACTCTGCTGCAGTTGAGGATATGATTAAGAGCGATCGGAAAGCGGTGGCAATCGCAGGCAAGCGTGCTGCGGAGTTTTTTGATGTAGAGGTATTGGAAGAGTGGGTGGAGGACAATCACAGCAATGCCACGCGCTTCATCGTGCTGTCTGACGAAGACGGCGAACCCACAGGCAGCGACAAGACTTCTATGTGTTTTAACTTCGATGTGGACAGACCGGGTAGCTTAGCAGGAGTTCTGCTGGAGTTCTCAAATAGAGGGATTAACCTCAACAAGATAGAGTCGCGCCCCACTAGGTCGAGTCTGGGCAGATATTTCTTTCTTGCTGATATTGAGGGGCATCAGGATGATGCGGCCGTCAGAAGCGCGCTTGATGCTATAAGCGAGAAGGTGTCGATGCTCAAGGTGTTAGGTTCATATCCGAAGTATGTTCCACCGGAGCAGGGGACTAAGGAACGATGAATTTGCTCAGCGCTCCCTACGCAAATTGGAAGGTAACACAAAGACAAAATAAGACAGCCCCCGCTTAATCTAATTCAAAGCGGGGGCTGTCCATATTCTCTAGTTTGCGGTAGATGCAGTGTTGGCGAGCGTTAGGCTTTTTCAGACTGCGAATCTTCTTCCGCTTGAGATGCTTCTGAGTTTCCGGCTGCGTTGCGCCCCATACGCGAGCTGACTTGTTCGACCACAGGTGTAACGCGTTCCCGGACATTGTCGTACTGGGGTGCGATATGCTCTCTTGCCGTGGTAACTCCGGCCGATGCGCGATCTTGCGCATGGCTTCGTGCCTGTGCCGCCCACTCTTCTGCCTTAGCGCGGATAGCTATGCTGCGCTCCAAAAAATCGCTGCGTGTCTCAGAGCCTTTTTTGGGCGCCATCAACAACGCTGCCAGTGCCCCAATTACTCCGCCAATTATAAACCCAAGTACGAACGATTCGCCCCCGTTTCTTGACATTGTGCTTTCTCCTTCCTAATCTTTCCTCTTCATGCCTCTCAAGAATGCGAACATCTTGCCGAGGCTGAAGGCAGCGCCGGAGCCAGACGCCGCAGGCCTGACTATGTTTTCTGATACGGTATTCACTATCTCTTCAGCATTGTCTAATATGCGTCCGGCTGATTTCAAGGCTTGTGAGACCTTTCTATAGATGGAATATACGAGAATTAGAATGACTAGAAGTATGGCTAATAGAAGCAGGTCTCGAAGAAATGCTATATAAAATGCTATGTCCCGAACTATATCTGGAACCATGAATAAGAAGCGCTCCGTTTTTCCGTAGTTCAATCGTATCACGGCTAAAAGAGTACGGCAATAACTGGGGCGCAGTAAATCGTTTTAGAAGGTCAAATGTTGAAGATTAAATGCCTGAACTGTGATGTAGAAGGGTTAGTGTGATTGTACGCTGATCCCAGCCGCTTGAATTAGAATAATATGTGATGTGTGGTGCCTAAAGGATATATCGGGGCTATATCGGCGCAAATTAAGAAGTAATGAACAGATATGATGGTTACGATGGTCTGAGTGCGAAGTGTGCACAGAAGTAAAATATGGTAAATGGAACCAAGAAGAGGCAGGTATCTCTTACATGAGATTGCCTGCCTCTTCTTGATGTTCCGCTGCGGGATATTTTCTTATGGCTTGATTAGCATCCTGACGAAGCCCGCATCGTCGTTGCGCTGTGTGAGGATGCTGTGGTTGCGCTTTTCTGCCCAGACGATTACATCGTAGGTGTTGAGCACGTCGGGGATGAGCACTTCGACGAAAGACTGGCTGTCGCTGTCGATGTGTTCGGTTAGAGCAGCAATGATTCCGGCGCATGTCTTGCCCGTGCCGTCTATGACGACCCAGTTATCTGCGCCGCTGCCGTTAGTTGAGCCGTTTGCGGCAGGCGAGGATGCGAACACATCCACCTCACCGCTCAGTCGCATGTCGAGTTGCCTTTTGAACTCAGACACGGGTTCCCAGTGAACGCTGGATGTCCTGTCGTCGGATTTTTGACATGCCGCGCCGCGCACTCCTACGATATCCGGGTTGATTCGCGCGAGTTCGTCTAGGTCGCTGATGCGCAGATGTCCGGAGAGAGCAGTGCTCATTCCCGCCTCTTTGCCCTCGAAGACCATATCGCGGAGTTCTTCTTCCCGAATGAAGTCGAAAAGATTGCGTCCATCCTTTGTCAGAGTGTCGATGAGCCAGCCGTCGCATTTTGTTTCGATTGCAAGCTGGTTCATGTGGTGCGGTTCAAGCCCGCCGAAGAGTGTATTGTCTGCGAAGAGGGAGCCGATAAGTTTGGTGTCGAAGCCGTCCAGGGCTTCTCGGCAGGCGTGCAGCGTCTCTAATGCGAGTTCGTATTCGTGGTCCATAAAGCCCACTTTGACGGATGTCGCCTCAAGAACGCCCGCCGTATAAACTGCCATCGCCACTGTGCCGACCTGATGGGGGACGACTCCAAGAGTAACGCTTGCGTGCCGCTCCATTGGGATAGCGTTTCGCACATCGCGAACGGTGTGTGGGTGAGCCGACCCTACCAGCGCTTCTTGCAAGTTTTTTACATCGATAATATCTGCGCCGCCTTTCAGAGCTTGCAGCGCTTCTTCAAGGTTTTGAACGCTCACCATCAGTATCATAGCGAGTTGCCTTTCTTGTTATCTGTACTGGTGCGATTAAAGTTGTTCGAGAGCGGCTTGCACATCCCGCTTTAATTCGGACTTCTCTTCGTCTGTCAGGTTGATGTGAGGCTGTCTGACATGGCCGCCTGCCATACCCATGACTTCTCCCCAATACTTGCACATCGGAGCAGGCAGCGCTCCGTTCGCTTTCTGAACCGTGCTCGCCCACCATTTGTCAGATACCGCTTTGATGGGACGCACATGCTTGTCATAGAAATCGTCGTCTAAATCGCCGCGCATCGCCTTGTCGATGAACTGGTTGTAATAGTTCTTGCCGGGCAGGTCGAAGCGCCAGTCCGACGTGTTGGCGAACATAACTTGCTGCTCAAAGCCTAGCTCCCTGCCTTTGAACATTATCCATTCGTCAGGCGTGCTTATTATGGCAGTTCTGCCCAGAAGCTGGTGTGATTCGATAGAGAGTTCGGGATTAAAGCTCGCTTCCTTCACGCCGACTACATTGGGAATATCGCAAACTTGCTGCAATCCATGCGCGCTCAGAACGATGCCGAACTGAGGGGAGTTATAGTACATGATGGCGAGGTTGGTATTGTCCGCGAGCTTCTGCACCCAGTCCACTACCTGTGCTTCGGTTTTGGTAACGAAGTACGGCGCAGCGACTATTAGCAAATCGAACCCTACGGCTTCCGCGTGCTTTGCCAGCGAGATCATGTCTTTGTAGGAGGTGTGGGATACATGCGCTGCGATGGGCCATTCTCCGCCGGCTTCATCCGCAACCACATCAAAGACGCGCAGCCGCTCTTCCATGGTCAGGCTCCAGAATTCGCCCATGCCCCAAGTGCACCCTGCGCCCTGTGTGCCCAGCGCTCGGATATGGCGCATGTTCGTTCGCATCCCCTCCTCGTCGAATTCGTCATTTGGGGTGAAGGGGGTCATAAGCGTTGTCCATTGGCCACGCAAATTCTCGCGCGCCCAGTCCATCGCTTCGCTCTTTGTGTATTCGGCCATATTTTGCCTCCAATGGAGCGATTAGGTTGTTGTTTTTTGTGTAAAGCCGCTCTATCCCAAACGGGCTGTCAGTCAACATTATGATATATTCGGTATATCGCAGTGTCAATAAAAGTCGGGGCGAGCTGTTGATATTAGCACGGTCATGTCGCAGCGCGATCCTGAGTGATTTTCATAGATAAGGCGTAGTTCTCGCTTTCACAGAAATCCCCATTAAAATAGCCCAGACCGATCCCAACTCCAATCTTATGGCGATACTGCAACTCAGTTACTCAGCCAGTCGCGCCTCCGGAAGTTCGACTAGCTTCAGAATCGGCTTTTTTCCTGCGGCAAGAAGATAGATTTCTCCATCACTGTCCACCGCAAAAGATTGCAAATATCGCACCCCTGCCTTGATTACGTGTGCAGTCCAGCCCGATTCAGCGCCATCGCAAGTTTGAGCCTCCAGATCCGCTCTGCTGCAGTATGGCACAGTGCCGTCCGCTTCGGCATTCCTTTCCAGCGCCCTGATATTCTCATTACAGTAATCGCCGAATATATACATACCGTTAAGCCAAGGTATCGCAGAGCCGCGATAGACCGTGCCGCCGATTATTGCACATCCATATTCCCCGCCGTGTGGGTACGAAAACACAGGCATAACCACCGAATCCAGTAGATTTGCGCAGTATTCATCCGGATAATGAACGCACAATTCGCCTTCAAATGCTCCCCATCCATAGTTAGCGCCTGCCTGAACTATGTTAACTTCCTCACGTTTAGCTCCGCCAACATCTCCGACCCAAAGCTCTCCGGTGTTCCTATCAAAGCTCATGCGCCAAGGGTTTCGCAGCCCATAAGCGTAAATTTCCGGACGGGCGTCAGGCACACTCAACATAGGATTATCCTGTGGCGCCTTGTAAGGCTGCTCATCCGATGCATCTCGCACATCTATACGGATTATCTTTCCAAGCAAAACGGATAAGTCTTGTGCCGTCTCTCTGCCATCGTAACCCCCGCCGTCTCCTACCCCAAGGTACATCATCCCATCGGGACCGAATAGAATTGCGCCGCCGTTGTGCGAGCTTGTGGTGGGCTGATATATGTCGAGCATAACAAGTTCTTCTTCGTGAATCACCTGATAATCTTCCACAGGGAATCGAGACAGCCGTGATAGATGTTTCTCCGGCGTATAGTAGATGTAAATGAAAGGATGAGTTTCAAATTCAGGATCTATCGCTGCACTCAGCAGTCCGTCTTCACTGCCTCTTTGTTCGATGATGTCTGTTAAGTCAAGTAGTATTTGGGTTTGTTTCCCTGCAAAATGCAAAGAAATCGTGCCTGCTCGATCCGCCACTGCGAACCCGCCGCCATGCCAAACACGCATGTCGAGGGGACGATGAAACTCCTGCCCGTCGAATGCATCTTCAAACCCTAACCGTTCCCAGCGTGGTACTGAGACAGCCGGAGTTGTGGAAGCTGTGGATGTTGGTACGGATGTTGAAATATACGTAATAGTAGGCGTTGCGGTGTGAGTCGGACTAGGCGTCGAAGTCGTTGTGGGTGTATCAGACGACGAGGTTAGTGCCGTATTCAGCAGAACAGGGGTATGTGTCGCATCAGGCGTAAAAGTGGGAGTAGGAGTTGGTAAAGCAGCGCCGTCTGGCAGATTAGCTGACGGCGCAGGCGTTGGAGCCGATTGAGGAATAGTACGTGTTGCAGCAGGAAGAGTAGCAGTGTATTCGGCAAGCTCCGGGGACACTTCGGATTCAGTTTGAAAAGGCGCGCCCATCTCAGGTTCCTGATGCAAACGTGGAGACGATGAATCCGTATCCGTACAGGCGAAAGTGAGCAGGACAAACAACGCTAGAACATAAACGACAGGCAGGCGGACACGCCAATCCGACGGGGTTTTTGCCGCTTTTCTACAATCTTCACGCATGCAAGCGCTGTCCGCGCAAGCTACTGGCTGTTTGGATACTCCACGCGGAACAGATCTTTAGCGGCGCGGATCTGTGATTTTGTCGCGCCGTTCTTAAGAGAATCGGTAGGGTCGTGCAGTATCTTATTCACTATCGAGCGTGTGAGAGTCTCGACTACCTGCTGGCTCTCAGGGGGCATGTCTTGGAGCATTCTAATAGCTTTGGCGAGCTCTCTCCGGCGAATATCCTCAGCGTTTTGGCGAATTGCTTTCACAGTCGGCAGCGCATCGAGCGAATCCCACCACTTCATGAACTTCACAACTTCTTCTTCGATGATGCCTTCGGCGTCTGCTGCCGAACGGCGGCGCTCTGCCATGTTCTCTTCCGCAATCGCGGCAAGGTCGTCGATGTTGAACAGGCGAACACCGAACTTGGAGGCAACTTCCGGGTCGATGTCCCTGGGGATCGCCAAGTCGAACGCGAAGAGCGGTGTATCGTATGAAGTTCGGCGCAGCGAAGTTGCCATGGAAGGTGTGATTATGTAGTTCGGTGAGTCTGTCGCCGCTATTACGATGTCTGCGACTTGGAGCGCTTCATTCAGATTTTCGAACGGCACAACCCTGCTGCTGAGATAATCGGCAAGCTCTTTCGCCTTACTTTCCGTGCGGTTAGCAATCATAAGGTCGCCAACGCCGACCGTGCGCAGCGCGCGCGCGACAAGGCTGCCCGCTTCGCCTGCGCCGATTAAAAGAGCGCGTTTGTCGGAGAGGCTGCCCAGCACGCGCTGAGCCAGCCGAACCCCGGCGTAGCTGATGGAAAGCGGATTGCGTCCGATGTTCGTCTCTTGCCGCACACGCCTGCCGACGCGCATAGCGGCGTGAAACAGCCTGACGCATGTCATCTTTGTTGCATTAGCCGCAGTCGCCGAGCTGAGAGCGTCTCGCACTTGCCCCAGTATCTGGGATTCTCCCACTATCATTGAGTCTAATCCGCTGGATACGCTGAACAAGTGCTGTACGGCGTCTGCCCCTGTACGGCTGTACATGTGCGGAGATATGCTCTCGGCGGGCAGATTATGGTACTCTGCGACGAATTTGTGGATACGGGCTATGTCGGCTTCCGTATCATCAGTTACCGTGTATATCTCCGAGCGGTTGCAAGTCGAAAGAATTACGGCTTCTCCAAGCTCATTTTTCAGCAAAGGCAGAGCTTGGATGATTTGGCTGCTTAGGAAGGAAACCGATTCACGGACTTCCAGAGGCGCGGTTTTGTAGCTTAGTCCAACTAGAAGAATTTGCTGCAAGACCAATTTAGCCCTTCATTAACTGCTTGTAATGCGTGCGCAGACAACGAGTACAAAGTCGCATTTTCTTGGCTGTGCCGTCCACAAACACCGTAGCCTTCTGGACATTGGGCATCCATCGGGTACGGGTGCGTCTCTTAGAGTGGCTGACATTATTTCCGGATTGACCGGATTTATGGCACACTTCGCATATTGCCATAGTTCAAGTTCACCTTTACTATTTATTTGCGGTTGAGTAGAATCAACCCAGCCTATCAGTTGCCAGAATAACATACGCCGGCACGGGCGCGTGGAAGCATCTGCAGGCTTATGTCTGTGAATTTGTACACAAAGGTACGGTAAAGATAGCACATTCGGAGCGAAACGGCAACGCTAATGACTACCACAGTTCGGAATGACGAGCATATATCTTCTTGGACAGGGGCTGATCTACTGGCTATGTTTACTGCCGGCGCTCAAGTGCTTGAGAGCCATGTTAATCTTGTGAACCGCCTGAACGTGTTCCCGGTGCAGGATGGCGATACCGGCATAAATATGTTGCTCACGCTGCGAGATACACTCACGGAGGCGCGTACCTCCGGTGGGGAGTCGGCTGATGCTGTTGCGAAGGCTATGTGGGACGGCGCTTGTATGGGCGCGAAGGGCAATGGAGGCTCGATAGTCTCCCAGCTCTTCAAAGGAATGTCGGAAGCCTTTGAGGGCAAATCAGCAATTGGCGCGGATGATTTTGCGGCTGCACTTCGTTTGGCGACGGGGCATGCGTACAATGCCATCGGAAATCCGGTCGAAGGGACGATGCTGACGGTGTTCAGATATGCAGCTGATGCAGCCGAGCGGAGCATAGATGCCGGAGGCGGCGCGGGTGAGACGCTCGAAAACGTCAGCGATGCAGCGCGTGAGGCAGTCATACTGACGCCTACTATGCTTTCCAGACTTGAAGAGGCAGGCGTGGTGGATTCAGGCGGCTTGGGGCTGTGGATGATACTGGAAGGCGTTAGACGCCAAGTTGTCGGCGAGGAACTCGTCCCCGACGAATTAGATATGCCCCTGCCCGACGGCATAGACATTTCAGAATCCGGAGTGTCCATGGAGTTTCTGGATCTGACGGAGGACGAGGAATATGGCAACTGCACGCAGTTTGTGATTCGAGGCGAGGCGCTGGACATAGACGGCTTGCGAATCGAAATGAGCACCCGCGGCAGATCGGCTGTGGTCATAGGGGATGCTTCCCTCGTGAAGGTGCATGTGCATACGGAAGTCCCTGATGAACTCTTGGATTATGCGCGTTCGTTGGGAAGCGTGAGCCGTGTGAGCGTAGAGAATATGGACGAGCAGCGAGAACGGCTTGCCGCTAAACAGCGTCAGCAGGCGGTAGATGCTCTGTCGCAGGTCATACCGATACCCGTTCTTGCGATCGCTTGGGGTGAGGGTTTAGAAGCTGTGTTCCGGCACGAAGGCGCTTCGGTGATGGTCGCGGGCGATACGATGAACCCGAGTGTGCGCGAGATTTTGGACGCCGTCGAAGAAGTCCCTTCGGAAAATGTCATAATACTGCCGAATAACGGAAACATACTGCCCGCGGCTGAGCAGGCGGCAGAAGCGGCAGACAAAACGGTCAGGGTCGTGCCCACAACGACCATCCCACAAGGTGTAGCTGCGATTTTACAGTTCCAGCCGTATAGAAGCATAGATGACAACACTTCCGCGATGGATGATGTTATACAAGATGTGCGTACCGGCGAAATCACGCGCGCGGCGCGTAATGTTACGCTGGATGGGATTACCGCCGAAGAAGGTCAGCTTATCGGACTGTTTGAGCGGCGCATGGTTGCCGCAGGCGAGGGGCTGTCCGAGACGACGCTGGCGATTTTGCGGAGCGCCGATGTGGAAGACGGCGACCTCGTTACGCTATATCAAGGCGACCCTGTAACAGAATCTGAGGCAAAAGAAGTGGTCGAAGAATTGCAAACAGCTTTACCTTCGATTGATTTGCAGCATTACTATGGCGGACAGCCATTCTACCATTTCATAGTTTCAATCGAGTGAGGAACATGAGTGTCAAAGTAGTTACCGACAGCACCTCAGATATTCCGCGTGATGTTGCGGAGCAGTACGGCATCAGCGTCATCCCCCAGAAGATAATTTTTGGCACCGAAGAGCTTCGAGGCGGTGTTGACATAACGGCAGATGAGTTTTATCAGCGTGTTTCAAACAGCACGACTATGCCCACCACTTCTCAGGCATCGGCAGGAGAGTTCAAAGATTTGTACGAATCAATCGCCGCCGGCGCTGACGGGATAGTTTCGGTGCATGTCTCTTCCGAACTCAGTGGAACGGTTAATTCTGCGCGATCCGGCAGCGCACAGGCGAATATAGGATGCAGCGTAGAGGTAGTCGATTCCAGGCAGGCGAGCATGGGTACGGGTTTGATAGCGATTACGGCTGCCAAAGCTGCGCGCGATGGCGGCGATTTGCAGCAGGTCGTTAGTGCGGCGGAAGATGCGGTGAATCGCTGCGAGACTATAGCGCTGCTGGACACGCTCGAATATCTCCAAAAGGGCGGCAGAATAGGCAAGGCAAGGGCTATGCTTGCGACCATACTCAGCATTAAGCCGATGATTATTCTTAGGAATGGCATTGTCGATGAATTAGGCAAGGAACGCACGCATAAGAAAGGTGTCGCGAGACTGCGGCGCACTATCGATGAGTTTTCTCCTCTCGATGAACTCTGCATTATGTACACGACCAGCTCCGAAGAGGCGCAGACATTCGCCGGACAGATGCAGTCGCTCCTGCCTGATGGCAAAAGACCGATACTGGCACAGATTGGCCCCGCAGTGGGGGTCTATGTTGGGCCGGATGCCCTGGGTGTATCTTTGCTGCGAGCCTGATAGTCTTTGGACGAATACGCGAAGATAGCTCGCCTACCGCCTGCCTATACCCGCCTGCGAATATTTTGCCGCAATATCTGGGGTGAAGCTGCGTTTAGTATGTACGGAATGTGCGCTACAATTCCAGTATGACTAACTCACACGGCAATTCCAAACTGCGCGCGCTTTCCAACATCCTCCGCCTTGAACGGCAGCAAGGCTTTCGCGACCGCGCGGTTATCGGCGGCATGGACGCCTTCTTGCAGCGTTGGAGCGGCGAACTGGGCTCGATATCCCCATTAGGCGCTGCGTATTCCGATATGGACGCCGACCAGCGAAGCGCCTGGGCGGATTCGGTGCTTTCGACGATCGGAGGAGCGCCGTCATCGTCGAGCGTCCGACAGAATTCGACACAGCATAGCCAAAACTCGTCCCATGACGCTATACTCACTGGCGTACCTGGTCCCTCTGCAACGGCTCCCCTCAATGCCGCTCAAACTAACAGCCGCCGTAAAACCCAGCGTAAATCATCCGCTAAACGAAAATCCGACAAAGACACCAAGCCTGTATTATTGAGCGATGATGCTACGAAGCTAGTTGGCATTAACTCCCGCAATAAGTCCAAGTTCAGCAATCTGGGCATTAAGACCGTTGAAGACTTGGTATATTACTTTCCGCACAGGCACGACGATTTCACGGACATCCGCAAAATATCAGAGGTGTCGCCGGGTGAGACACAGAGCGTTCTGGCGACCGTCTGGGAGGTAAGAGAAACCGGACGCGGTCGGATGAAGAATGCGCAGGCGATTCTCGGTGACGAGACAGGCAACCTTAGGGTGGTCTGGTTTAATCAAGGCTATCTCGCTAAGGCGTTGAAGCCTGGGATGCGCATAATCATTAGCGGTATGGCTAAGGTGTACAGCGGACGGGTTGTATTCCAGTCGCCGGAATATGACATAGTCAATGATCAGGGAGGGCTGACAAACGCCGGCCGGCTCGTTCCCATCTACCCGCTCACTGACGGCTTGTACCAGCGCACTGTCAGGCGGGCTGTGAAGCAGGCTTTGGACGCTGCCCTGCATCAGGTTCAAGAATATGTGTCTAATGAGACGCTGCGGCTTTATGACTTGATGGACTTGCGGCAGGCAATATCCATGATGCACTATCCGGCGTCGCCTGAACAGGCAGCGACCGCGCGGCGAAGGCTTGCGTTCGATGAACTGCTGATGCTGCAGCTTGCAGTAGCCCGCCACAGAGTTGAATGGCAGACATCGGGCGCCGCCGTTTCGCTTCATTCTGTCGATGGCGCCCTTGACGCATTTCTTGCCTCACTCCCTTACTCGCTTACGAATGCTCAGAAGCGTTCTATCGATGAGATAGTGCATGATTTACAGCGCGAAATCCCGATGAGCCGTTTGCTGCAAGGTGATGTCGGCAGCGGCAAGACGGTGGTTGCGACGGCTGCACTGCTGCTGGCTGCGCTCAACGGCAGGCAATCCGCCCTTATGGCGCCGACTGAAATCCTGGCAGAGCAGCATTTCCTGACAGTGCATAAGCTTCTGTGCGGCGTGGAAGCATCATCCACATCTGATTTATATTTTACGGTTGATTCGCCATTCGGCGCAGAGGAAATACGCGTTTGTCTGCTCACCGGAAGCATTCGTAAGCGTGCGAAAGAGGAGATGCACAGGCGAATCGCAGAGGGGGAGGTGGATATTATAATTGGTACGCAGGCTTTGATACAGGAGACCGTTGATATTCCGAAGCTTGCGCTTGTGGTCGTCGATGAACAGCACCGTTTTGGGGTGATGCAGCGGATGAATTTGCGCGACAGAGGCGGCGCCCCGCACATGCTCGCGATGTCGGCTACACCGATTCCGCGCTCTGTGCGCTTGACGATGCTCGGCGATTTGGAGTTGTCCACAATAGATGAAATGCCGCCGGGCCGTCAGCAGATTCGTACTCGCTGGGTTGAGCCGAATCAGCGCGATAACGCCTATGCGATAGTGAGGCAGGAGGTTAAGGCAGGCAGGCAGGCGTTTATTATTTGTCCGCTGATCGAGGAATCGGAGGCGATACAGGCTAGGGCGGCGACAGAGGAGTACGAACGCCTGTCTAACTTGGTGTTCAGAGATCTCAGATTGGCACTTCTGCACGGCCGTATGGGTGTGGACGAGCGCGAAAGCGTTATGCTGGGCTTCCAGAAGGGTGAAATCGATGTCCTTGTCGCCACTTCCATCATAGAGGTGGGCATTGATATTCCCAATGCCACCGTAATGCTCATTGACGGCGCTGATCGATTTGGTCTGGCGCAGCTGCATCAGTTCAGAGGGCGTGTCGGCAGGGGAGAATACCTTAGCTGGTGTCTGCTGCTTTCCGATAGTCCAGGTATCGCCGCTCACGAGCGCATCCGTATTTTGGAACGCACTATGGACGGGTTTGAGATTGCTGAGGAAGACCTGCGAATACGGGGCGCAGGCGAGTACATGGGTACGCGGCAGAGCGGTATGAATGACCTAAAAGTTGCGCGCATGACCGACCTGGACATTATGCAAATGGCACGACATGAGGCGCGGCGCCTGCTGGATATTGATCCCGATCTGACGGATGAATCACATTCACGAATTGCGGAGCGGTTCGACAGATATAGAGCGAGTCATCCGGTGGAGATTAGTTAGCCTGTTTAATACAGTTTGGATGTGTGGGTGATTGTTGCACTGATATTATTGAGTGAGATTGATATTGTTGAGATTGACATTGTTGTTGTCCGTTCATATATTGTCAGTATAATTTCATTGTTATTAGCCTGAAATAGCGTTTGACGATGCCAAGCAATGAGTGAGGAGGAAATATGGCAAAGATAAAGCATATCGCGATTGCTTCACAGCACCCGGACAAGACAGCCGAGTTCTACAAGAGTGTGCTGGGGCTTGAAGAGGTGGGCAAGGTCAGCAGCGACAACGCTGACGGCTATTACTTGAGCGACGGCAATGTCAATCTGGCGATCCTGAAGTTCAAGAATAATGTCGTCAGCGGCGACTTTGATATGGAATACGGCGGCATTCATCATATCGGCTTTCAGGTTGAAGATGCAGAGGCTGCGGATATCCGTATGAAAGCTGCGAATGCCTATCCGATGGATGATGTGAACAATGCGCTGCACGGCGGCATGGACGCCCCTCAACGCGGGCATGGGCGCAATGTGGAGACGAAATACAGCGGACCCGATGGCGTGATGATTGACATCTCGCAGGGCGGATGGGTCGGAACCGGCCCGTAGCAGTTTTGGTCTGTCGCCGCCTGATCAGAATGATCGAAAATCTTGGCGGGCTTTATTCTCCGCCGTAACTCCCTCCCCACAGTGGGGAGGGAGTTTTTTAAGGATGTCAGATGTGATGTTATTTGTGGAAGAGATTGAGCGCTGATCCGAGACGGAACCATTCGAGCTGGGATTCGCCGAAGGTGTGGTTGAGCTGCAAGTTTTCGGTTGTGCCGTCCGAGTGGGATACTATGCAGTCCACAGGTTTGCCGGGAGCCATTTCTGCCAGTCCGACTAGGTTGATGCGGTCGTCTTCTCGTATCTTGTCATAGTCTGCTGCGTCTTGGAATGTTAGAGCGAGCAAACCCTGCTTTTTGAGGTTGGATTCGTGGATGCGGGCGAAACTGCGCGCGATGACGGCTCCACCGCCCAGCAGTCTTGGTGAAAGTGCAGCGTGTTCTCGGCTGCTTCCTTCACCGTAGTTGTCGTCGCCTATGACGATCCACTTGACGCCTTGGGACTGGTAGTTTCGTGCGATTGCGGAAATTGCCCTGCCTTCCTCACCGGTGAGGACATTCTTGCCGGTGCCCGCGTCGCCGGTGTATGCGTTGGTGGCGCCCATGAACATGTTGTCGCTGAACTTGCCTAGGTGTCCACGGAAGCGCAGCCAGGGACCCGCAGGTGAGATATGGTCGGTGGTTGTCTTACCCTGAGTCTTCATCAGAACCGGCATGTCAGTGAAGTCTTTGCCGTCCCACGCAGGCCAAGGCTGCATCAGCTGGATGCGCTCGCTGTTGGGATCAACCGCGAGTTCGATGGCGCTGCCGTCAGCGGGCGGAGGTTCGTACACCGAGCTTCCGCTGGCGAAGTTCTGGCTGGGAACTTCAGGGGCTGGCTGAGGTGGCTGAAATCTGAACTCGTTGCCCTCGCTGTCGGTCAGTGCGTCAGTGAGCGGATTGAAGGACAGGCTGCCCGCGATTGCTAAAGCCGTTACGATTTCCGGGCTGCCGATGAAGTTCATGGTAGTTGGCGCGCCGTCGTTTCGGCGCGGGAAATTGCGGTTGTAAGAGGTAACGATAGTGTTTGGCTGGGCGTTTGCTTCGTTGGCGCGCCGCCATTGCCCTATGCAAGGACCGCATGCATTGGCAAGCACAGTGGCGTCGATGTCGAGCAGAGATGCCATCTGGCCGTCCCGCTCAATAGTGGCGCGCACCTGCTCAGAACCCGGTGTTACCATAAACGGCACAGTCGTTGCGATACCGCGCGCCTTTGCCTGCTCCGCAACATCTGCGGCGCGGCTCATATCTTCGTAGGATGAGTTTGTGCAGCTTCCGATGAGTGCGGCGGATATTGCATCCACGAACTCGTTGCTGCTGTCAGATACTTCGGCGGCAAGCTGAGATATAGGTCGCGCACGGTCCGGAGAGTGTGGGCCAACCATGTGCGGCTCCAATGTTGATAGATCGAGTCTGACCACGCGGTCATAGTGCGCTTCCGGGTTCGCTTCGACTTCCGGATCCGGCTCAAGCAGGTGCTTATTGGCTTCTGCGTGAGGGACAATCCCACCTCGGCCTGTGGCTCTGAGGTATGCAGCCATGTGCTCGTCGTAAGGAAACATGGATGTGGTTGCGCCTATTTCGGCACCCATGTTGGTGATGGTTGCCTTGCCGGTTGCGCTGATGGTGCGTGCGCCCGGTCCGATGTATTCTACGATGGCATTGGTGCCGCCGGAGACTGTTAGCTCGCCTGCGACATACAGGATGATGTCCTTTGGCGCAGTCCAGCCGCTCATTTCCCCTGTAAGATATACCGCGACGTGTCTGGGGTACAGGACTTCCCAGGGCAGCCCTGCCATAACTTCGACAGCATCAGCCCCGCCTACTCCGACTGAGCAAGCGCCGAGTCCGCCTGCATTGGGGGTGTGGGAGTCCGTGCCAATCATAAGCTGACCAGGGAAAGCGTAATTTTCGAGCGCGACTTGGTGAATAATCCCGGCGCCGGGACCCCAGAACCCAGCGCCATACTTGGCGGCGGCAGATCGCAAAAAGTCATAGACTTCGCTGTTTTCTGCGAGGGATTCGCGCAGGTCGGACGCGCCTTCGACACGGGCTTGTATGAGATGGTCGCAGTGTATGGTCGTTGGTACGGCGACCGATTCCCGCTGTGTCTGCATGAACTGAAGCATGCCGGTCTGCCCGAGTACATCTTGCAGTATTACGCGATCCGGGCGGACATTCAGGTAGCTCTCGCCGGGTACCATGTCCTGGTTTTCCGGATCGTCTAAGTGTCCCAGCAGCACCTTATCGGCGAGTGTAAGCGGTCTGTTCAGCCGTCTTCGGACGATTTCGAGATTGCGTTCGATGGTTTCATAGACACTTGCCGCCATCTCCGGCGTAGATTCGATGGTTACCATGGTGATGCTGTCCTCCCAATTCTATATGTAGAGCATGCAGATGCGCTCGCCAGCAGTACAAATAAAGTGATGGCATTGTCTTTCTGTCTGACAATGCCACTGATGTTAGATCTGGTTTGAGAAGTAGTTTTCGTCTAGTTTCTTCACTACATAAGTAATTTCTGGTACGACCCCGACATCGTGGGTAATCATTAATTGAGCTAACTCCCTGCCGTCAATTAGGCGGATGAGCTGATTTCCAACAACTTTCTGTGCTGCTTGTTTCGCAGTTGAGCTGAATGTAGATGTGGTAATAAAGACGCCTTTTGACGCGCCTTGTACCATGAGGCTGCCAGAGAAGTTACGGATGTCTGGCTCTCCAACAGTATTTTGATTATTTTCTGCTACAATCTCCAAGATTGCGTTATGGAGTTTATTCACACCGGGTACAGGCATGGATTTAATCCTTACTATAGCAGACGCTTTGTTTCACGATTGTATATTTCTAGGATGCTTACAATTAACCCGCCTTCTGATGAGGCTTTTCGGCGTCAGCAGAAGGCGGTGCATGTTGTCGGTCTTCGCGTGTGGCGCTTAGCTTACTTATAGGGTGTCTCATCGCTGCGGTCTATGTATCGGCAGAGTATCGGCAAATAAGGAACGTCAGTGCTCCCTCGCTGCCGTTTATTACCAGAGCCGTAGTCTGCGCTGACAATAACCGTGATTAAACCGCCGCCCTTAATACTTATTCACGCCATTAGAAGGCGGTACATACCCGTTCATACGGCTTTCTGACCCGCTCATATCTCCTGCTTACTCTTCCGTAGTTGGCGCAGGCACGCCTGTCCTCTTTCGTACAGAGAGGAAATATGAAGATTTATGTGTATCTGCAATACTACTTAGCGCGACAAGCCGAAGTATTCGTAGTTGATGTCAATGTAGTTGCGCCACTCTTCGGGAACATCGTCCTCCGCGAATATGGCGACTACAGGGCATACAGGCTCGCAGGCGGCGCAGTCGATGCACTCATCCGGATGGATGAAATACTGGTTGTCTTCGTCCTCGGTGTAGATGCAGTCCACAGGGCAAACATCTACGCAGGCGCTGTCTTTGAGGTCAATACAGGGTTCTGCAATGATATAGGTCATTTCTCAGGAGTCCTCCTCTTTCTCGCTGATGTCCAGCTAACGCACCGCCCAAAGGCTGTGCCCAAAGGCTGTGCCCAAAGACTGTGATTGTACCTGAATTATAAATCGCTGGTGGCTTGGCTTTCAACTAATATGCGGTCGGTCGCTTAGCGAGTTGCTCTGTTTATCGGCTCGTCAGTGTGTAACACCGAGTTTTCGCAGCCGTTCTATCTGCTCCACGGCATATCCGTACTCCGACAAGACTTCATCCGTATGTTCGCCCAGTGCGGGGGACGGGAGTGTTGGCTCAAGAGGTGTTTCGCTCATTTTCACAAGAGGCCCCATCATTTTTATTTTACCTAGCACCGAGTGTTCTAGTTCGACCACAAGTCCATTAGATACTACCTGCTCATCGTTGACAAGTTCTTCCACGAAACGTACCGGACCTGCCGGTACGCCTGCTGCGTCCAGCCTGTCCAGCCATTCGGACACGCTGTGCTGCCTGAATATCGATTCTGCCTGAGCTGACAGGTTCTCGTTAAAGATTCTTGTTTCTTCGCTGAGCATGTCGTAATCTGGCTCGAACCGTATGTCGTGAAGCCCGAGAACATCTACGAGTCGTTTGCGGAGCGGATCGCTGAGACACCCCACTGCGAGAACGCCGTCGGACGCCTGATATGTGCGGTAGTAGATGCTAGTTACACGCCCGCGCCAAGAATCGAAGTGCTCGCGGTAGTATTGATGCGTGTCCGTATAAGGCACGCCCGCCTCCCGCATAAATTGAAGGCTCTCGAAGAACTCGGCGCGGCGTTCGGTGTCCGTGCGTTCGACCTCCATAAAGCGCATGGACTGAGCGCCGATTGCGGCGGCGAGCAGGCTGGTTTCGATCTTCTGCCCCTTTCCGCTGCGCTCGCGATGGTACAGCGCGGCTGCAACCGACCATGCGGTCGCTATCCCTGTGGAGAAGTCGGCGACTGGCGTTGACTGTACTTGCTGGGGAACCCCGTCCTCTATCTTGTCTTCAGACGCCATAAGTCCCGTCATTGCCTGCGCGATGATGTCATATCCGGGTCGTTGGCTGTGAGGGCCTTCGCGCCCGAATGCAGTGTTTTCGCAGTAGATTAGGCGCGGATTAATGGCGGACAGCGTATCGTAGTCGATGCCCAAGTTGTACGGCACATCAGGACGGTAGTTGATGATGACCACGTCGGTGTCTTTAATGAGCCGATACACCACATCGCGCCCTTCCTGCTTGGTAAGATCTAATGGAAGGCTGCGTTTACCGCGGTTAAGGCTGATGAATGTTTTACTCTCGCTCGGCTCAATAGGTGCGGCGTGTCGCCAAGGATCGCCCCACGGCGGCTCAACCTTGATGATGTCCGCTCCCATGTCCGCAAGCAGCATCCCGCCGAAAGGACCTGCAATAATCTCGGTGAACTCCAATATCTTTATTCCGTCTAAAGCGCCTGGCATTTTCTTCCCCGCTAGTATGTTCTGGTGAGTTTGTGCCTGCTGTTACATTATAATGATAACCCTAGTAGATAATACCCCTAATAGCCGAAAAAAGTGTATGCGGTGTGATTTGGAATGATTTTGGAATAAGCAAAGTAAGGAAGGAAAGGATCGAGCGATATGACGAAAGTGTTGATTACCGGAATGAGCGGACTTATTGGCGGACTGTTGAGACAGAGGCTTGAGGCGGCAGGCGGATACAGTCTGAGCGCGCTGAATCGCAGCGCGGTCGATGGGGTCGAGTGTTATCGCGCCGACATTGCGGACTTTGACGCCGTGAAAAGCGCATGCGAGGGCAAAGATGTCGTAGTGCATCTGGCGGCATACCTAGGGAGCGACGACTTCGAGGGGCAGCTGCGCGGAAATATCGTAGGAACTTACAATGTACTAGAGGCGGCTAGACTCGGAGGCGTGAAGCGCGTAGTGTTCGCCAGCAGCGGCAACGCAATTCGAGGTTACGAGCGCGTTGAGCCGTACAGCTCGATAGCCTCCGGCGATTATGATAATGTGCCGGACGACTTCCCCCGCATAACTCACGAAATGATACGGCCCGACGGCATCTACGGAGTGGCAAAGGTGTTCGGTGAGGCGCTGGGACGCTACTACTCCGACGCATACGACTTGTCAGTATTATGCGTGCGTATCGGCAGGGTTACGAAGGACAACAGACTTGGTGCACTGCGCGACCGCTCCATTTATCTGAGCCATGACGATGTGGCGCAGATACTGCACTTATGTGTCGATGCGCCGGACAGCCTGAAGTACGACGTGTTTCTGGCTACTTCTAACAACAAATGGAGCTACCGCGACTTGGAACACCCGCGTGAAGTGCTTGGGTATGCACCGCAGGACTCGGCTGACGATCTGTTCTAGATAGTACAGAGCAGGGCAGGGAAGAGGCAATCACATATCCGGGCACCGTATCCGGGCAGACCTGCCTTGACCGATTGCCGTAAGAGACTTTCGGTAATGCCTCAGTTTGAACTTTCTACTGCATCATTGACACTTGCATAATTCAAAATGAGGCACTACAAGACTTTCGCGCTGCCGTTAGGTTGAATCCAAATATGCTTCAAGGCTTGCAGGATCGAACTGGAACTTGCGCCAATAATCCAGTGTGAGCAGCTGCAAGGCGTCAGTCCACGCTTGACGGACGGGCTTGCAGGCGTACATGCGCTCGCAATACTCCTCTTGCAGCAATAAATATGCATCGAAATCATGCCTGAACGCTTGGATGTCGGCGTATTTACGCGCTTTCACTTTGTTCAGTATGTGCAGAGCCGCAGACTTGTAAGGCTCATCGCTCGACTCTGAATGTTGGCGTATCATGGTGTCAAGGTTTTGGTCGAACATCGTAACGGTTTCCATGCCGATAGGCTTGCGGTATCCGTCTGCGTTGGTGGGCGGCGGTGAGTGCGGCATGTACCACTTAAACAGCTCCAAGTACAAGTCGTGCAGATCGAGTGGAGGTCTGCGTCCGTACACAGGACGCTCTTCCGTAACACCGCCGATGTCTATCACTGTGATGCTTGAGTTGTCCGGGGAGAAGTATATGTTCTGCGGCCGCATGTCTAATATCAGGATGCCTGCGCTGTGGAATATCCGCGCGACTTCTAGCAGATTCCGCACAATGCTGAACCTGCCGTATTTCAAGTGAGGCGCTATCGGATGTACGGCGAACAGGTTTTGCGGAGCGCCGATAGGGTAGCGCTTGATGCCGTCTGTCGCGCTGCCCACTAGCGGAATGCCGCGCGCGCGTTCTTCGATGATGACGCTGTATTTCTCACGCAGTGTATCGCCAAAGTAACGGTCGTGTTGTGATGGCTCGGTATATGCGACCATTTTGGAGATGTAAGGCAGTGTGTCCCCAAGCCGTTCACGCAGGGCGATTGCTTTCGCCATGCGCCGCTCGACTGCGGAATGCTGGGCGCGCATTATCAGCGTAGGGTGCGGCCGTTTCACAACTACCGGCTTGCCGGTCTGTAAGTCGGTGGCGGCGAATACTTCGGAGTCTGCGCCTTCTCCCAGCTTGTTCCCAAGAGGAAACCGTTTCAGTTCAGTATGCTGAATTTGCATCGTGGTTCTATGCAGGATGGACAGAATGCTCGATATAGGATAATTTGTTGTCTGCGTATCATACCATTTCATTCAACAATTTCAGTGTTATAGGGTCAGTGCTATAAGGATTGAAGAATGCCTTTGATTATCGGAGTTACGGGGTCAATTGCGACAGGGAAGACCAGCGCTTGCAGGCTAATGGAGGCGCATGGAGCAACCCACCTTGACGCCGACAGGCTGGTACACCGGCTGTACGATCCGGGTAAGCCTGCATTTGATCGTATCGTGGCGATATTCGGTGATGAAATAGTGGGCGACGACGGCTACATCGACCGCAAAATCCTAGGCTCTAGGGTATTCGGCAAACCCGATGAAATGTCGAAACTAACCACCGCCATTGGGAATATAGCGGACGCAGTGAAAGAGGTGGTGGACGAATGGAATGATACGCTGAGGGACGAAGATGTCGCTGTGCTGGAAGCAGTGAACTTGATTGAGGCGGGTTACGGGCGCTGGTGCGATGCGGTATGGCTGTTCGCCTGTGAGGAGAACACCGCGCGCCGGCGTCTGATGGAGCGGAACGGATTTAGTGTGGAGGAGGCGGATCAGCGCCTGGCTAGTCAGAGAGCGTGGGAGGAGAGAGCGCCCGCGTCAGACCGCGTGTTCCACAACGACGGAAGTATCAGTGAGTTCGAGGCGGATGTGAACGCTGCGTTCGCGGAAACCGTCCGCCTTGCTACGGACGGACGGCTTCTCAAGTCAAATTACCATGACTGGTGGAAGAGACGGGAGCGTTCTGTCTAGTTCTTGAAGGCAGGCATCACTTCTTCGGCGAACTGCTCGAGCTGCTCTATTATCACCGACTGCGGTGTGCCCACGGGCATTCCCACATTGATCTCCTCCAAGCCGGGATACTGCTTTTGGATGCCCATCAGCTGCTCTGTTACCTGCTCCGGTGTGCCTATAAGCCAGGAGCCGCCTTCTACGCCTTGCTCTAGTGTTGGCAGGTTTGCGGTATAGACCCTGTCCGGATCGCCGAGCGCCTCTATCTGCTCATCGGTTAAGCCGCGCACGAAGCCGAGCGGCGCGAACATCTTCATGTTCTCCTCAAAGAACGATCGGGCTTCGCGTATGCCTTGATCTGTCGATTCGGCGAGATATACCGAGAAGCTTATGATGAGGTTTCCGCCGAGTTCCGTCTCTCTGCCGTGTTCGGCTTCAATCTTCTGCCAGGCTTCGACTACGCTCTGCTGTGCGCCGCCGGGGGCTGCCCCGCCGCCAATTATGCCCTTGATGCCATGCTTTGCCATAAAGCGCAGACCGCGCTCGCTGGCGCTGACCACAGGCTGCCAGCACTCGACAGGCTGGTTTATAGGACGCGGCACTAGGGTTATCTCCTCAAGCTGATAGCCCCTGTACGGCACACTCGGCGGGATAGTGTAGTATTTGCCATGATGGGAGAAAGAGTCGCTGTGGAAAGCCTTCATCATAACATCCACCTGCTCCTCGAACAGGTCGCGGTTGGCGTCCGCATCGAGCATCGGCGCGCCGAATACTTCAACCTCTCGAGTATGGTAACCCCTGCCCACGCCGAATATGGTGCGTCCCTTCGTGAGTATATCGGCGGTGGCGAAGTCCTCCGCAAGCCGGAGCGGATGCCACATAGGCGCGATGTTGAAACCGCAGCCAATCTTGATGTTTTCTGTGATGTGGCACAGGTGCACGGCTTCCATAAGCAGGTTGCCGATGCACTCATAGCCTTCCCGCTGGAAGTGGTGCTCCGCCATCCAGAATGTGTCGTAGCCTTTCCTGTCCATAGCGGTTGCAATCGCGTCCGTCTTGTCGAAGACTGTCGCAAGCCGCTCATTGGTGTAGAAGCGGTCGTTTGCGGGCGTTGCGTCGAACCCCATATCATCCAAGTCTATATGGCCTGCGAACAGGCTGCCGAATCTATCAATCATTAGTGCGCCTCCAAAAGCGATACTGGCGTGATTTTTGACTTATTGTAGAGAAGTGGTACGGAGTGTCAAGTCTATAAGCGGCTCGAAGTGTGTGGAAGGATACCCGCATTGGACGACCATGAGTTAATGTACGGGTATGTCTGCTATAATTTCGCATACTATATGTTGCAGTGTAGCCGAAAGGAGAAATAATATGCCAGTTACAGGTCGGTATCTATTTACGGCGAGCATGGATATTCCTGCGGAGCAGGAGGCGTTGTTTAACGAGGTGTATGACACGGAGCACGTGCCTCTGCTGAGTAAGGTGCCCGGCGTTGTGTCGGTGGCGCGCTTTAAGAGGCAAGAGTTAACGCTCGCGATTGGCGGCGAGCTTCGGACTATCGTGGTAGAGGACGAGCCGCGATACAGCGCCATTTATGAGCTGGAGAGCGCGGATGTGATTTCGAGCGACGCGTGGGCGGAAGCGTCTGAGCATGGTCGCTGGCCCGGCGAAGTTCGGCCCTACACGAAAAATCGCAGGCACACACTGAGGAAAATTATCCTTCCGGGCGAGGCGGATTAGGATATGTCGGGCTGTGCGCTGCGGTCAGACCGATCGGCTGATGGCGAAAACTGTGCTTGTTTTGCTTCGGCTGCTTTGGGTAAAGGCAGCGTCTAATGAGGCTCGCTGTCAGACCTGTATCGCGCATTACAGACAGCGCTAATTACAAGTGGTGGGTGTTCGCCTCAGTAGCTCTAGGGCTGTTTCTTACTGTTGTTGACCAGTCTGGCATTAACATCGCGCTGCCGCGAATTGCAGAGTATTTTGGCGCAGACTTGCCTGCGGCGCAGTGGATTGCTCTAGGTTTCACGCTGAGCATGAGCGTGATGTTCATGCCTGTCGGAAGGCTGTCAGACATATTTGGGCGCACACAGGTGTTCATGCTTGGGTTCGGCGTGTTCGTAGCAGGCGCGGTGCTCGGCGGCAGCGCCGTTGCTTTTCCGGTGCTGTTTGTGGCGAAGATTATACAGGGCATAGGCGTTGCCGGCATTGGGGCGAACGGGATGGCGATGGTGGCGGACATATTCCCTGAGGAGGAGCGCGGCAAGGCTATGGGGCTGTACATGTCCATCATAGGCGCGGGGGCTGTTGGCGGACCTGTTATCGGCGGAACTTTGGTGAGCTTTCTGGGGTGGCGGTCTATCTTCGCGGCCAGTGCGAGCGTTGGGATTGTGGCGCTGGTGCTGGCTGCCCTGGTGCTAAGGCGCGAAGTTTCTGTGAACGGCGGACAGTCCTCAAAATCGAGCTTTGACTGGATGGGTGCGGGTCTGTCTTCGGTTGTGCTTGTCAGTTTTCTTCTGTCAATAACCAACGGACATAAGCTTGGATGGAGTTCGCCCGCAATACTAGCGGGTATGGGCTTGTCGGCTGTCGCTCTAGCAGTATTTATCTGGTGGGAAGGCAGAACGGACACACCAATGCTCGACTTGAGTTTCTTCCAGAGTAAGGTGTTTACTCTGGGCGTTTCGGCGCGTTTCCTATCGTTTCTTGGCGGGTCTGCCGTATATTTTATTATGCCGTTCTACCTCGTGCAGGGTCTGGGAATGGAGCCGAGCCAAGCAGGTCTGCTGATGGTGCCCGGCTCCATTGCGCTCGCAATATTTGGACCAATCAGCGGAAGATGGTCCGACAAGATGGGGACGCGCTGGCTGACCGTGGCGGGAATGGCGATCACCGGAGTCGGCATGCTGATGTTTGCGAGTCTGGACGAAAACTCGTCTAGTACATTCGTAGTGGTCAGCATTTTGGTTGAAGGCGTGGGAATAGGGCTGTTTTCATCTCCGAACACCAGCGCGATAATGACGGCGATAGACAGTCGGAAGTTCAGCGTGGCGTCGGCATTTCTAAACTTGGTGCGGACTTCTGCCGGGCTGGGCGGTATTGCGATCTTTACAGCTATCGTCGTGTTTACCATGGCGTCTCAAGGATTTGAGCCGGATCTGTCTGCGGTGTCTGATGCGGGCGGCGATGATGTGAGACTCGCGTTCATAGACGGAATGAGCCGAGCGTTCTTAGCAGCAGCAGCGGTAACGTTCGCCGCAATGATTATATCTGCATTGCGCCCGGAAAATCCGGCAGCAGATGTCGCCCGGTAAAGCTCTCCATATCAAGTCCCAGCAGTGCCCTCACGCTGCTCCATTTGAATACAAAGGCACCAGAATGGTCGGCTTGCCAGAATGTCCGACTTGACCGCCCATTATATACCGCGCTTCGCTCGCACGAACAAGTTCGTCATACGATCGGCTTCCGGGTGGTCCTTACCCGGGAAGTGTACCGGAATATCGCGCGCTCCTATCACTGAGAACACCACAACGGTGAAAGGCTTGATGCGCATCACGCTTCCGACGATGATGTATAAGCTTGCCAGAATGGCAGCAGATCCCACCAAGAACAAGCCTATTTCCAAAAACGAAAGCCCTCTCAGATTCCAGCTTGACCGCTGATACAGGCTTGACTCTATTCTTTCCCGCAGATAAGGGTCTGCGTTCGCGTCTTCCATAGTGATAGTGTTGTCTTCGATTTTCCCTTTAATGTCGAGAATTATTCTGACTTCGTTGAAATCTATAATGCTGGACAGGATCAGCAGAAGAATGAATATACCTATCCCTACCGCTAGGAGCTTGACTCCCTGATCTATGCGGCTTTCTTGCCCGCCGTTGGATTTTTTGAAGCTGACGATGTTCGACAGTTCGGCTTCGTCCGTAATTCTGGTGCGGTCTTTCCTGTTGAGCGCGGCGACTAGGCGCTGGTTGGTCAGCACCGCCCAGTCGGCTTCGCTGAGTATCTCTTCGTCTTTGCGTAGATTCACCTGAAGCGCGCACATCATTACACCGCCAAACTATTGATGAACTGCATTCCCTCTTAGACAACTTGTGAAATCGAACTGTCTTTCAAACATACTCAGCATCAGACGGATTGGTTTTCCCCAACCGCTCTACCTAGAAATGCTGAATATCTGTTGTCATTATATCCAAAATGCTAACCAATGTGGGATTGTGAGTGGCGCTATGTGAATCGGTTTTGTTGAAGTTTATCTCATCGAGATGGAAAATTCGGTTGCAATAATGCTTGACTGGAATGTGGATATGGTTTAGACTAGCAAAACGGTTCGAGAGTGATGATGATTTGCATCCGCTAACATACAGCACTTCGGTAAGCCTTCAGCACGGCTGGGGACTACCAGCCGTCTTTTTTGTACCTTAACAACTGAATCCTGTCATAACAATAACCGAGTAAATGATCCTTAATGTGGGTCAAGTTATTAAGAGTCTACGGTGAATGCCTTGGGGCCAAGGGCCGAAGAAGGGCGTGGCAAGACTGCGATAAGCCTCGGCGAGCTGTCTAGCGAGCGTAGCCGAGGATACCCGAATGGGGAAACCCATCCTGGTTCATACCAGGATACCCTGCAAATGCAGGGAGGTAAGTGGGGGAACTGAAACATCTAATTACCCTGAGGAAAATAAATCAAAATGAGATTCCCTTAGTAGTGGCGAACGAACGGGGAACAGCTCAAACCTATCGGACTTAGTGGACTGGGGTCCTATGTCCGGTGGGGGTTGTAACACATGCTAGTTCAAGCCCCAGCGAGAACAAGGAGTAAGAAACCTGAACCTTAGCTGAACGAACCTGGAAAGGACGACCGAAGAGGGTGATAGTCCCGTAAGCGAAAAGGTTTGGGCTCCTAGCGTGCTGTTGAGTACCACGGGACACGTGAAATCCTGTGGGAAGCCGGGGGGACCACCCTCCAAAGCTAAATACTCTTGGCCACCGATAGTGAACCAGTACCGTGAGGGAAAGGTGAAAAGAACCCCGGGAGGGGAGTGAAATAGACCTGAAACCGTAGACTTACAAGCCGTGGAAGGCTGGGCTTCGGCCCGGCTAACTGCGTGCCTATTGAAGAATGAGCCGGCGAGTTAATTTAGGCAGCAAGGTTAAGGGACATAAGTTCTGGAGCCGAAGCGAAAGCGAGTCCGAATAGGGCGTAAAGTTGTCTGGATTAGACCCGAAACCGGGTGAGCTACCCATGGCCAGGCTGAAGCTCAGGTAGTACTGAGTGGAGGGCCGAACCCGTGTACGGTGCAAAGTGCTGGGATGAGCTGTGGGTAGAGGTGAAATGCCAATCGAACCCGGAGATAGCTGGTTCTCCCCGAAATGTATTTAGGTACAGCCTTAAGTTAGTTTTATGGAGGTAGGGCACTGGATGGGCTAGGGGGCGTGAGCTTACCAACCCCAACCAAACCACGAATGCCATAAAATGATGCTTGGGAGTGAGACAGTGGGGGATAAGCTCCATTGTCGAAAGGGAAACAGCCCAGACCGCAGGCTAAGGTCCCTAAGTATGGACTAAGTGTGAAAGGAAGTGGGAATCCCCAGACAGCTAGGAGGTTGGCTTAGAAGCAGCCACCCTTTAAAGAGTGCGTAACAGCTCACTAGTCGAGGGCTCCTGCGCCGAAAATGTAACGGGGCTAAAGTCCATCACCGAAGCCGCGGAATTCGCTATAAGCGGATTGGTAGGGGAGCGTTGTCAGTGCGTCGAAGCTGGTGCCGTAAGGCCTGGTGGAGCGCTGAGAAGTGAGAATGCCGGCATGAGTAGCGACAATCCTGGTGAGAATCCAGGACACCGAAAGCCCAAGGTTTCCTACGCAACGTTGATCGGCGTAGGGTAAGTCGGTCCTAAGCTGTAGCGTACCGCGAAAGCGATGGACAGCAGGTCAAAATTCCTGCACCACTGTTATCCCGCTATAAAGCAGAGGAGGGACGTGGGAAGGTAGGCAGGGCGCGCCCATCGGACATGGCGCGTTTGCCCTTGTAGGCGACGACGGGGATAGGCAAATCCGTCCCCAGAGCTGAGGAGGGTGAAAACTCCAGGGATAATACCCGGGGGAATCTTGCTGAACCTATGCCACCAAGAAAAGCTTCGCTGCAAGGAATAACGGTGACCGTACCGTAAACCGACACAGGTGGGCAGGGGTAAAAGTCCCAAGGTGAACGGGAGAACCCTCGTTAAGGAACTCGACAAGTTAGCCCTGTAACTTCGGGAGAAAGGGTACCCGTGGGGTGATGTCACTAGCTGACTAAGCCCTTGCGGGTCGCAGTGAAGAGGCTCAGGCGACTGTTTACCAAAAACACAGGTCTCTGCTAAGCCGAAAGGCGATGTATAGGGGCTGACGCCTGCCCAGTGCCGGAAGGTTAAGAGGCGAGGTTCGGCGAAAGCCAAAGCTTCAAATCGAAGCCCCGGTGAACGGCGGCCGTAACTATAACGGTCCTAAGGTAGCGAAATCCCTTGTCGGGTAAGTTCCGACCCGCACGAATGGCGTCACGACCTGAGCGTTGTCTCAACGAGGGACTCGGTGAAATTGCAAGGCCAGTGAAGATGCTGGCTACCCGCGACAGGACAAAAAGACCCCGTGGAGCTTTACTGTAGCTTGGCAGTGGACTGGGGTTATGGATGTGTAGGATAGGCGGGAGACTTGGAAGCCCAAACGCTAGTTTGGGTGGAGTCGACCTTGAAATACCGCTCTTCTATATCTTCGGCCCTAACTCCGTCAAAAACGGAGGACCCTGCCAGGTGGGCAGTTTGACTGGGGCGGTCGCCTCCTAAAAGGTAACGGAGGCGTCCAAAGGTTCCCTCAGGGTGGATGGAAATCACCTATAGAGTGCATTGGCATAAGGGAGCTTGACTGTGAGACCTACAAGTCGAGCAGAGACGAAAGTCGGGCAAAGTGATCCTACGGTTCCGAGTGGAAGGGCCGTGGCTTAACGGATAAAAGCTACCCCGGGGATAACAGGCTAATCACGCCCAAGAGTTCACATCGACGGCGTGGTTTGGCACCTCGATGTCGGCTCGCCGCATCCTGGGGCTGAAGAAGGTCCCAAGGGTCCGTCTGTTCGCCGGTGAAAGCGGCACGCGAGCTGGGTTCAGAACGTCGTGAGACAGTTCGGTCTCTATCCGTCGTGGGCGTAGGAGATTTGAGGAGAGCTTTCCCTAGTACGAGAGGACCGGGAAGGACAGACCTCTGGTGTACCGGTTGTTCCGCCAGGAGCACCGCCGGGTAGCCAAGTCTGGATGCGATAAGCGCTGAAAGCATCTAAGCGCGAAGCCAACTCCAAGATTAGATCTCCCATCCCTTTAATTAGGGAGTAAGGTTCCCGGTAGACTACCGGGTTGATAGGCCGCAGGTGTAAGGTGGGTAACCATTTCAGCTGAGCGGTACTAATAAACCGAGGACTTGACCCACATTATGGGTCATTTACTCAACACAACAGCGGTTGACAGGATTCAGTTAATAGGACAAATGCCGTCAGCAAACGGCTTCCAGCGCACCTCTCACTCTGAGTGGAGCAAACAACGAAACCGGTAACTGACAATTTGCCGCGGGGTGGAGCAGCGGCAGCTCGTTGGGCTCATAACCCAAAGGTCGCAGGTTCGAGTCCTGCCCCCGCAACCAAGAACAAATAAACGCCCGTCATTTCTACATGACGGGCGTTCTGCTTTGTATGTCAGTTGGCATAATTGGCAAGCCGCGCACTCACGAACCGATTCAAGCTCGTGCCTTCCTCGGCTGCTCTTATGGAGAGGGCAGGGTGTACTTCCGGCGGCACTCGCACAATGAACTTGCCGCTGTATGCGCTCTCTGCCATTGGAACCGGGGGCATCTCGCCGCCGGCGCGCATGTCTGATACACAGTCGGCCACCAGGCGCCGTATGCCAGAAAATGCCTTATCAGGTGTGGGTGCGAGCCAACTCAGTGAAGGGAACTCGGCGCACAGTCCGACATACTCGTCGTCTTCATCCGACCATGTAATGCGGTATGTTTAGTGATCTGTCATTACAAACCCTCCAGTTTCTTTCCTGAAAATCTCCCCTTGACAACTCACCCCCGCACACTCATAATAGAACATATAATCCAATCTAGCGCGATGACTAACAGACCAAAACTCTCATGTGTATCCAATCTGCCATACAATCCAAAATCGCCCGACTCACCAACGACGGTGAAACCATCGCACAATTCCTCGCAGACACCATGCAAGGTTCATCCGACCCTGCAATAAAAATCTGCCACCGCATAGACGCCGCCAAAATGCTAACCAAATACGGCATCCCCCAACAAAATATTATCGCCCTCGTACCACCGGAAGCGGAGGACAAAGAATCCTCCCCCTCCCATACATCTAAGTCGGTTACAGCTCCCACGCTAAGAGACATCATATCCTACCCCGTCGCCCGCTACATCCGCGAGCGCACAGACAACGGTGAAACTCTAGTCCATACCCTCTGCCATATCATGGAAGGTGGAGACTACAACCCTGATCCGTTCACCGGATACCCTAAACCCACCGTCAAGCCGCGCGAGCGTCTCGCAGCAGCCAAAGAACTGCTCCGCCGCGCCTTCGGCGAATACCGCACACCACGCGCTAATTCCGTTCGTCTCGAGTCCATGAATCTGTCCCCCATGAATCTGCCCAAGGACAAAAAACTCGAATTCGAACATGACCCGCTCAATACCGATCTGGCAAAGCTCGTCCGAGACAAAACAAACGACGGCATAGACACTGCGGAACTGCTGATAGACATAGCTGAAAATACCGTATCAGAAGACGAATGGCAGCCCGGACTGCGACTCAGCGCCGCCAAAGAACTGCTCCATCGAGCCTACGATCTCAACTACGACGCCGTAACTTGGGAACATATACAAGCATACAACTACGCCGAGCATCCTGTGCGCCTGGACGAAGAAGCCAAGCGCGTAACCCATCGAGAGCGAGTAGCCGCCCTGCTCAAAGAATATGACGAAGCGTGGAAAGCAAATGATGAGGATGCAATGACGGCAGCCGAAAAGAAGTACGCCAACTACATAAAGCACGGCGACGAGTCAGACCCAGACGAGCCGGAACAGTCCGCTGAATACCACTCGCCACCGATTTATGAAGAGCAGGCGAAGACAAACGAGAAAATAGTCGAATACCCCGCTGAACGCGAGCATAACTTCAACCGACGTCAAGAAAAAGACGGACACATCGCCGCCGCCATCACCTACATCCCAAAACTAACCATCCCCTTAAACAACCGCAGCCCCTAACCAATCATGTCTATCCCTATAAAGATTATGAAGGGCAGGGCAATAAGCAAGCGGTCAATCCGCCACTGCGACCACATCCTCCGCGAACTCCGGCATCACTTCTGACGCGAACAGCTCGATGCAGCGCAGCGACTTGTCTAAGTCAAGCCCCGCCGCGCCAAACTTGCCGAAGATGCGATTGATTCCCTTGGAGCGCAGCGCTTCGATGCGTTCGCATACGACTTCGGGCGTGCCTACTAGCGGCAGGATGCCCTCTTCGCGTGCGCGTCGTCCGGCTTCAAGGCGGTCTCTGTCGCGGTGTACCCAGTGCTTATAATTGTCCGGGATTACTCCGTCCTTGTTAGCAGGATTCCCCACACGGTAGAACTCCTGATTGATGCTGTCCTCCAAACCTCTAATGTCGTTCTCCGCCTGCTCCATAGTCGGGGCGACATAAATGTTGGTGCTGACCGGCAGGTCGATGTGCTCATGCGGATTGCCGTAATGCTCCATCCGCTCATGCCAGAGCTTGACCACGGCGGGTGTCTGTCCGAGCGTAGTCGTAGGACCGCCCACGATAATCGGCAGCCCGCGCTTCGCAGCGTTGTCAACGCTCTCCGGGCTTGTGCTCACTGCGATATATATGGGCGGACCCGGCTTCTGCACCGGCTTCGGAATCACCCATATATCCTCGAAGTCCACGAACTTGCCCTTGAATGTCGTCTTGCCCTCCTCCCAGCATCGCTGCACCACATCCAAATACTCGTTGAACATCTCGCGCGACTGAGTGATGTCCACACCTAGCCCATGGAACTCCTGAGCCTGATAGCCCGCTCCCACCCCGAGGTTGAAGCGGCCATTCGAAATGATGTCTATAATGGCGCTCTCTTCCGCGACTATCACAGGGTTGTGGAAGGGAAGCACGATGATGGCAGTTCCGATGCGGGCATTCTCAGTTTTTGCGGCGACTGCGCCCATGAACGAGAATATGCCGGACAAGATGCCGTGTCTGGAGAAATGATGCTCGCCGAGCCAGATGTCCTGTATGCCGAGTTTGTCGGCGAGCTGTATCTGTTCCAGTGCAGAATCGAAGGCGCGCTCCGCTGTCCAGTCTTCATGCCAGCGGATGATGTCGAACATGCCGAATCTCATTTGGTCCTCCTAATAGGGACTAAGCAAGGATGGTGGGCAATATGTATATCCGCAAGTTAGGTTATCTGTTACGCAGGCGCGGGTCAAGAACATCGCGCTCCTCACACGTACCCAGTTTGGAAAGGAGTGATGCCGAGATAGTCGGGAGGAGGTTCATAGTATGCAAAGTAGTATTCCAGTCCGAGGTGCAAAACCCCAAGTTTGCCCCAGGAACAGACTTGTTTCCGAAATGACGGCGATACACGCATCCCAACAAGAATGAGCACAACACACGCCAGCACAACTCCAAGCAGCAGACGCTGAAGACGACTTGAGGTGGTAACGGTCGTAGAAGCAAGAGAGAAGCGCTGCTTGCCGTCCCTAAAGTACTGTTCAGGCTGCATCCGCTTGCGGTACATCTTCACAGCAAGTCTCGCATCAGACAAGGAAGTCGCCAGATACCACGGATTCTTATGTCCGCTTCCCCAGAACAGCACGAGGTTTGTAGTCACTGCGCCATCCTGACGATACTTCACACCCGGCACGAACACGATGCGCCGCTTCCGCAGAGGGTAATCTCGCAATCTGCACCTGAACTCCTCACTCTGCACTATCACATCTTTCTTGAGCCGGATGACATAGTCCACAGGGTATCCACTGAAAGAAGGGAGGCGCTGTATAAACAGAAGCAGACTGGCTCTGCCAAAACCCCTGTCAGCAAGTATCAGCGGACGAATAGTGTTGGGCAGGTGAGTTACCAGTCTGCGAATGAACATCTCCTCAAGGCGATTTTGAGAGGGATTCAGCTCCTCACTGCGCGACACCCAGCTCAGAAGTGGGAGACCTCTCTTCCTGAAGCAGACCGCAGCGAACAGTCCGTTGAAACCTCTGCCAAGATCAGACCAGTCTATCATTATGGGTGTGAGACCTTTGAGTCGTGCGGTTGAGACGATGTGAGGCATCATCGCGGTCTGTGTTTGAAAGGGATCTAGGCGGTGGTTGGACAGGAAGCGGAACAGTCGCTTCTTGTTGTGGTGATGCGAGCTGGTTCTGGTTAGAGAGGATCGGGCAAGTTCTCTTGCGAGTACGGATAGTGAGAGTTGGCGGCGAGAGAGGATAGAGCAGGTTAACAGAGCGAGGTTAACTTTTCTGGTAGCTCTGATATTGGGGATAGCGCAGTTGAGAAATGTGCTGATGCTGTTATACCATTTCATTGGTCGGACTCCTCAGGCAGAGTTTTGTCAACTTATATCTATACCTGAGTATCCGACCTTTTTCTATACCTCGTACTAAACTGGGTACGCGTGAGATTCAGAAAACCTTGTTCACAGAGTTATGTAGTGTTATCATATCTATTAATGTACCCACGTAAGTTGAATGCGTCTGGGTACAAAACACTCCGCAGTAGCTCAGTGGTAGAGCAATCGGCTGTTAACCGATCGGTCGTAGGTTCAAATCCTACCTGCGGAGCCACGCCACTCCTCCGCAGGTTTGTTCAGGATGTAGTGTCACATTCTCCTAAGACGCCACATAAGCAATTCTGAAATTATCACAACCACTTCCCAGTTAGAGGCGGTTGTTGCGTCTGCAATGAGACACGAGAGTGTTTCATTAGACCTTGAGTCTAACGGTTTCCATCGTTATCCCGAACGCCTGTGCCTAGTTCAGCTTTCGTTTTCTGACAGTATTTACCTCATAGATCCCCTTTCTATCAATGATATGACTTCATTTGGCGATCTGCTCGCTAAACGTAATGTCGAGAAGGTTTTCCATGCAGCCGGACAGGATATAAGGAGCCTTCAGCGCGATTGGGGGTTTTTCGTACGACCGTTGTTCGACACGAGTATTGCAGCCGGTTTTCTTGGATATAAGAGATTAGGACTGGCGTCCGTTCTGAAAGATTGCATTGACGTTGAGATTCCCAAGTCGAAGAAACTTCAACGCGCTGACTGGACAGTTCGACCGCTTCCCGTGGAACTTCTGGAGTATGCGGCGGCGGATGTGCGATACCTCGGTCGGCTTGCTAATTTACTTGCCGCGAAGTTGAAAGACTTGGGAAGGACGGAATGGGTTAGAGAGGAATGTGAGCGTCTTGCGAATGTTAGATATTCACCGACTTGTATCCAAGATGCTTTCTTGTCGGTTAAGGGCAGCAGGAACTTAGATTCTCGCGGTTTAGCTGTACTTCGCTCGCTGCACATGTTCCGAGAGCAGGAGGCAGTAAGACGAGACAGGCCGCCGTTCAAAATATTCTCCGATGCTGTGCTAATTGGATTGTCTGTTAGTCCACACTCTGATCTGTCCACATTCAAAGGTATTGGCAAGTATGCGTATGGCAGTGGCGCATCAGGAGTACGCAAAGCTATAAGAGAAGGTTTGAGTTCCAGCCCGGTAGAACGGCGCAGCCCTGTTACAGTGCGTCGTTCCCGAATTAAGGCGAAAGACAGGAAAGCAATTAATGAGAGGCTCCGTATTCTTAAAAAATGGCGTCTTGAACAGGCTGAACGGCTTCAAATAGATCCAGGTCTTGTCTGGCCTGCGTCCAGTTTGGAGAGGCTTGCGATAGATACGACGCAGTTCCACAGTGAAATGCAAAGCGATGATGTTCGGCGGTGGCAGTGCCGTGAATTAGGTGAATTGCTAAACTGTTTCTTAAATAATGTTAAATAATAACCTTAAATCACCTTGATAGATTTGCGATTGTATGAATTGAAATAGACCTGAACTGTTAATTTTCAGCCTTGAATTTCCTGTAGAGCGCTAAATATAATCTTCTCCATTACTTCTAGCAGGTATGGTGAGTGTGCTCTATGGGAACTATGCCACGATTATATAACATTTCGATTCTTCCTCTTTCGCTTCTTATGATGATTGTCGTCGTTGCAGCTTGCGATCAGGAAGCGCCGCTGCCTTCGCCTGATGAAGTCTTATTAGATGCCACTCAGGTACAAACTCAGGCTGCTTCCCCCACATTCACACCGACATCTACAGCGCCAATGTCGGTACAAACCCCAGTAAGCGTTGCTGCGCCGGTCGAAATGCCGTCGGAGTGCACAGCCGGTCAGGTTCTCGGCGCAGGCGACAGTTGCATTTATCCCGGCACCTCTGAAGAGTTCCGAATCGACGAAGACGGTATTGCGCACTTCTTAGTTTTCACGGCTAATGTTGTTATTAATGCCAGAAATGCCCTCATCGAAGGTCAGGCTTATGACTTCGCTACAAGGAAACAGAGTGATGGCAGATGGGTTATCGAAGTAGTCGGAGACCCGTTAGATGTTACGCAAGTATCTGACTTGTTGGTGTCCGCGGTAGATACGGCAACGGTTACTTCTACACCCGCTCCAACATTAATTGCCACGCCTACACCCAATCGTGAATCCGTGCGTCCCACACCTGCTGTCGGGAGCACTGCAACCGTGTCATCTGTTGATACATCACAACAAACCATCGAGACGGTAACCCCTATTCCCACCCCGTCGCCTGTACCGACTTCAATACCTATACCGCCTACGCCCGTTAACACCGCTACCGATACTCCTACTTCGACGCCGGCGCCAGTGAATACCCCGAGCACTCTGACAAACCGTCCGCCTCAGGTTGTAGCCGGCATCCCTGCTCAAACTATAATGCTGTATGAATCGCTGGTGATAGAGGTTGCACAGTCATTTGATGATCCTGATGGCAATGTCGTAGGTGAGTATAGCCTGATCTTGAGCGACTCTGCCGTTGCGCACGCGCGGATTAATTCAGTAACCGGTCAACTGACGCTGACAGGGGCTGAAGAGGGAAGCTCATGGGTTACGTTGACTGCCTGCGATGCTATTAGTTGTAGCAATATGGGCGACCTGATGTTTCTACTCACTGTCGAACCGCTGCCCAATCGTCCGCCACAAGCTATAAGAGACATTGAGGCTCAAACCGTTCGTGTCGGGGAGTCGGTATCAGTCTATCTAGTGAGCGAGTTTTGGGATTTTGAAGGGGATTCGATAGTAGATTACGATTTCCGGATATCTGATGAACATCTGGCAAGCGGAGCGATAAACTTATCTGAAGGCATCATTACTTTTGTAGGTTCACAAGTAGGCACGACTTCAGTATCAGTTACTGCCTGTGATGATAACGCCTGTTCCAGTGATAAGTTTGCCCTGAACTTCTCGCTGGTTGTGGAGCCGCTACCTAATCGCAGTCCGGAAGTGTTAGGAAGTATTCCCAATCAAAAGGTTCTTATTGGAGAGTCGGTTGCCGTGGATGTTTCGAACTTCTTCAGCGACCCTGACGGAGATGAAATCAAGGAATATCGTTTCTCTCATAGTGACAGAAGTGTTGCGTCAGCCAAAATAAACTCAGAATCCGGCATTTTGACACTCAAAGGTTTACAGGTGGGTACAACCAATGTTGCTGTGGAGGCGAGTGATGGCGTTCTTGCAAGCGATGGCACAGACTTAACCTTTGCATTGACGGTTGAGGCGCCTCCCGGACATCCGCCTACTGTGATAGGCAGTATCGATGACCAAGATGTGGAGCTGGATGAATCCATCGATGTGTCTGTTAGGAACGCGTTCTACACACCGCCGAAGTATCGTATTACGCGGTACGATTTCCTAGTCGATGAAGGCGAATTAGCGATAGACAGTGATATTTCCCCAGATGGGATATTGACGCTTAACGGAGCAGAAGAAGGCAAGAGTCGGGTTTCCGTTCGAGCCTGCAACAGTTTAGGCTGCAGCAATTTCCGTGAGTTGTCCTTCGTACTCGTCGTTTCTGAACCTGATGAAGATGAGGAACAGAGCCCGCCGGAAGTGATTGGCGGCGTCAATAATCGCAGCCTAATGGTGGGGGAGTCTATTACCTTTGACGTGTCTGCTGCGTTCAAAGACCCTGACGATGATCCGATAGTGGAGTATAAATATATCCTCGACAGAGTGATAGTTGCGCGCGGCAGCAGTATTTCTAACACAGGTGTCTTACGGTTGCAAGCGTCTTCGGAAGGCACAACTAAGGTCGCTGTAGTTGCGTGTGATGAAGAAGGCTGCAGCGACCCTGATCACATGAGCTTCACTTTAACCGTGGAGAAGCCGAGATCTTAGAGCATAAGACCTCTTAAAGTTCTTGGGATGCAGTCATTTGTTGCTGGTGATGCTCTAAACCGCAACATTACATCAAGTTTGAGTATAGCCACCGTTCTATATCTTGAACCGGCATGCTTTTCCGCCTCGCGTAGTCTTTCGTCTGGTCGCGGTTTATGCGTCCCACACCGAAATATCGTGAGGAAGGATGTGCGAAATATAAGCCTGCCGTTGAGGCTGCCGGTAATATGGCGAAGTTCTCTGTAAGCCGCATATCCACGCTTCGCTCTGCGTCGAGCAGCTTCCACAAGGTAGCGTTCTCAGTGTGGTCGGGACAAGCCGGGTAGCCGAAAGCCGGTCGTATTCCCTGGTATTCCTCCTTGATAAGCCGTGCGCTGTCCAGATTTTCTAATGGTGCATATCCCCAGAACTCTTTCCGAACGCGCTCGTGCATCCGCTCGCTGAGTGCTTCTGCGAGCCTGTCCGCGAGCGAGCGGGACAGTATTGCGTTGTAATTGTCATTCTCTGCCTCTAGCGCAGCAGCGTATTCCTCACTTCCTACTCCTGTTGTGACGGCAAAAGCGCCGATATGGTCGAGAACTCCAGATTCCTTCGGCGCAACGAAGTCTGCAAGGCATATGTTTTCCTGCGGCAAGTTTGCGCGCTGGTTTGACTTATCCCACTGCTGTCTAAGAAAGTGAAATGTTGCCAGAACTTCGGTCCGTTCGTCGTCTGTGTATAGTTCCACATCATCACCAACGGAGTTAGCAGGGAAGAACCCGATAACTGCTCTTGCGGTAAGCTTTTCACTGTCAATCATCCTGCGTAGAAGCGTTTGCGCATCGTTGAAAAGCTTGCGCGCTTCACTGCCATAGGTCGCGCTGTCAAAGATTGCGGGGTAGGCGCCACGAAGTTCCCACGCACCGAAAAACGGTGTCCAGCTTATGTAGTCCACAAGCTCGTCCAAAGGGTATTCTTGAAATGCCATAGTCCCCGTGAACTTCGGAGGCGGCGCGACTGTTGAAGCCCAGTTAAAACTTAAACGTCGCTCTCGCGCTTCATCCAGAGAAATCAAGCGGCTCTGTGTGCTTCGAGCTATGCGGTCCGTGCGTATTTTGTCGTATCGTTCTTTCGTCTGATCTATGAATTGCTGTCGATCATTCTCGTTTACCAAAGAGTTCATAGTGGTAACGGAGCGTGAGGCGTCACTTACATGTATCACGCCATGCGGATATTCCGGCTCAATTCTCACGGCGGTGTGTGCAGCCGAAGTCGCAGCGCCCCCGATGAGCAGTGGGGTATCGAATCCTTGCCGGTTCATTTCCCGCGCCACCGTTACCATTTCTTCGAGCGAAGGAGTTATCAGGCCGCTCAGCCCAATGACGTCGGCGTTCTCGTCTTTCGCAGCGTCCAGAATTCGCTGAAACGGCGTCATAACTCCCAGGTCTATTACTTCGTAGTTATTACAGCCTAACACCACACCCACGATGTTCTTTCCAATGTCATGAACGTCGCCTTTGACCGTGGCTATAACTATCTTGCCGTTGTAACTTGGCATATCGTTTTTCTGATTTTCAGCATCGATATACGGTATGAGCGCCGCTACTGCCTTCTTCATTACACGCGCGCTCTTCACCACTTGCGGCAGAAACATGCGACCGGAACCAAATAGATCCCCGACGGTGTTCATGCCGTCCATTAAGGGACCTTCTATCACATGCAGCGCGCGTTCGGATTGCAGCCTTGCCTCTTCTACATCGACTTCGATGTGCGAGTCTATCCCGTTAACCAGCGCATGTCGGATACGTTCACTGACTTGAAGTGTGCGCCAAGCCTGATTGTTTCGTTCTGATTCAACTGAAGCGCTATCGGCGCCTTTCAGCTTCAGGCTTTCTGCTAAGTCCACCAAACGCTGCGTGGCATTACTATGCCGGTTCAGAATCACACTCTCCGCAACATTACGCAGTACCGGATCTATCGATTCGTACACTTCAAGCTGCCCCGAGTTGACTATACCCATGTCCATTCCCGCTTGTATGGCATGGTAAAGAAAGACTGAATGAAGCGCTTCTCTGACAGGTTCATTGCCGCGAAAGGAGAAAGACACATTGCTGACGCCGCCGCTGACGTGTGAGAGTGGAAAGCGCAGTTTCAACTCTCTGGCAGCTTCAATGAATGCTGCCGCGTAGTCATTGTGTTCCTCTATTCCTGTGGCGACTGCGAAAATATTCGGGTCGAATATGATGTCTTGCGGGTCAAATCCTGCTTGCTGCGTAAGTATGTCATAGGCGCGTGAGCAGATAGCAACTTTGCGTTCGGCAGTTTCTGCCTGCCCTTGCTCGTCAAACGCCATTACGACGACTGCTGCTCCGTAGCGTCTCACTACGCGCGCCTGCTTGATGAACTCGTCCTCACCTTCTTTTAATGATATGGAGTTTACGATGCCTTTTCCCTGAAGACATTTCAGGCCCGCTTCAATGACGCTGAACTTGGAGCTGTCAATCATGATTGGAAGGCGCGATATGTCCGGTTCGGATGCCAGCAGTTTCAGATAGCGCTCCATAGCGTATTCTGAGTCTAGCAGCCCTTCATCCATGTTAATGTCCAATATCTGCGCGCCGTCTTCTATCTGCTGACGAGCAATGGATACAGCCTCTTCGTACTTTCCGCTGCGTATAAGCCGCCTAAAACGCGCTGATCCGGTAACGTTCGCTCGTTCACCTATGTTGATGAAGTTGGAGTCGGAGCGTATTGCCAGAGCTTCGATTCCGCTTAAGAGAGTGTTCGTGCTTGCTTCGGGTAGGCGGCGCTGATTAATTCCGTTTACTGCATCTGCGATTGTTCGTGTATGCTCTGGGAGAGATCCGCAGCAGCTTCCCACAATGTTGGCGAGTCCGCTTTCTGCGAACTCGCGCAAATTAGCGGCAATGTGTTCGGGGGTTTCCTCGTATTCGCCGAATTCGTTCGGCAGCCCAGCGTTTGGATGGCACGATACGAAGTGATGCGATATGTTCGCGAGCGCGGCAAGGAATGGTCGAATCTGATCGCTGCCTAATGAGCAGTTGATGCCCACGCTTAATAGGGGAACGTGCGATATTGAAGCATAGAATGCCTCTGATGTCTGACCTGACAAGTTGCGCCCGCTCATGTCAACTGCAGTGAAGGAAACCATAATTGGAACTCGCACGCCAATTTCCTGAAAAATCTCTTCTATCGCGTATAGCGCGGCTTTGGCGTTCAATGTGTCGAAGACGGTTTCTACCATTAGGATGTGGACTCCGCCATCGAGCAAACCTCTCACTGCTTCCGAATATGCTTCTACCATCTGATCGAAAGTAATATCTCTATATCCGGGATCGTTCACTTCGGGTGATAGTGAAAGCGTTTTATTGGTTGGGCCTATGCTGCCTGCAACGAACCTAGGTTTGTCAGGGCATCGTCGCGAGTATTCGTCGGCAGTTTCTCGTGCAAGTCGCGCCGCCTCTCGGTTTATCTCATAGACATGGTTTTCCAGCCCGAACTCTGACAATCCGAATCGCGTAGCAGTAAAAGTGTTTGTGGTCAGGATGTCAGCCCCGGCGTCCAGATATTGCTTCTGTACTTGGATTATTATGTCCTGTCTGGTGAGACAAAGCACATCGATGCAGCCGAGCAGTTCATTGCTGTGCTTGGCGAATCGCTCACCTCTGTATTCCGCTTCGGAAATCTTCATATTTTGAAGCGTTACACCCCACGCTCCGTCCAACACCATAATGCGCTGTTCGAGTATGCGTTTAATTTCATCAGTCCGATCGAGTATGGGCGGCGTGCTGAAAACTTCATTTGTCATAGACTCATCCGTATAGCTTTCTTGATATAGTTGGTGTTCTTGAAAATACAGCGTTTCCTTCTTAGCAACATAGCAAAAAGGAAACGCTGTTAATTCCGATATAGTGTGGTCTGCCGTTAATTTAACTGCACCTAAACATTGAGAGGCGTGTCTTCGCGATTCGCCCACTCGCCCATCGAACCGTCGTAGTTGCGCGCTCGGTCGTAGCCAAGCAGATTCAGAACGAACACTCCGTGCGCCGCACGGATGCCGCCCTGTCAATAGGTTATGATTTCTTTGTCCGGCGTAGCGCCAACTTCCTCAAGCATCGACCGTAACTCGTCGGCAGGTTTGATTGTCTGATGGTTATCGTCTGTAATGAAGTTTAGCCATTCGAGATGGACTGCCCCCGGGATTCGACCTGAGCGAGCGTTGCCGCGTGAATTGGTGCCGTCCCATTCACCTTCGGAGCGCACATCCAAGAAAACCACATCATCGTTGTTGACATTGGAGACCCCGTAGTCCAGCGTACAAACTAAATCGGCGTTTGCTTGGGGTGTGAATGTAGATTCTTGTGGTTGCGGTACAGTTATGGAAGTCGGACGCCCTTCGTCATACCACTTTTTCCAGCCGCCGTTGAGCACTTTGACATTCGTATGTCCATGGTAATTGAGGACCCACCACAAGCGTGTTGACCATAGCGCACCGTTGCTGTCATACGCTACGACTAAATTATCATCACCTATCCCCATGCGCTCCATCACTTCCTTCATTGTGTCGGGTGGGGCGACCAGCGGATAGCCGCGCGGGTCGTCATCGTAACCCGGCTCTTTGATATAGTGGTGAACGGTGATTCCGATCGCGTTCTTAATATGCGCGCGCGTATAAGCGTCATACGGGTCGCAGTCCACTATGCGAATGTTTTCATCGTCCAACCTTGCTTCGAGCCAGTCTGTCTCTACCAGAATGTCCGGGTTAGCATATCCCTGATTACTCATATATATCCCCTTGAAGTTCACATGCGCCTAGATAATACTTTCAATTTCACCCTACACCAGAGTTGCAGCTTGGGCAAGTCTTTCTCAATCTTCCGGATAGCGATAGTCGCGTATGCCGCGCACCATTGCCCACACGACCAGGACGACTATGATACCAATCACGCCCCCTAGAATTAAGGTATTGTCGGCTCCGATAGTTTCAGACATGATACCTACTTCGAAGGTGCCTAAGTTGTTGGCAGTCATAGCGGAAACTGACGAGAAACTGACAGCTCTGCCGCGCATGTTGTCAGAGGTGGTGAGCTGAACGGTTGTCTGTCGCGTAGCCATTCCCACTGCGTCTGATGCCCCTAATCCGGCTAGTATAATGACACCCATCCAGAGCGACGTTGTAAAGCCGAAAACTATCAGCAGGGATGCGTATATGAGTGTCGCATACACCACTAACATACCTTTTGCGCGAAATCTGGTGAGAAACAGCACCGAGAAAGTGCCTATTATGCCTCCTGCAGAATTCGCTGACGTCAGTATGCCCACGGTCGCGCCGCCGCCTTTGAAAAGCTTGTCTGCGAACAAAGGCAGTATCTGACGGTAGTGGCTGACGATAGTAACGCCGATGTCCATGATGTATAGTCCCGGCAGAATGGGGTGTGTCTTGACATACTGGAAGCCGTCCCACATTCGGCTTATAACCGAACCGTTCTGCTGGCGGTCAGCCGGTATCCCGGATACCCTAATCAGCAGAGGAAGCGCCACGCTCGGAAGCGCTATCAGAGTTGTGATAGCGAATATGTACACATACTCTCCGTCAAATGCCTTTATTGCGGCGGCGAATGCGAGTGGCGCGGCTACGGCGCCTACCTGAAAAGTGGCGGTGTTTAACGCTACTGCGTGCATAAGGTGTGAGCGCGGTACCACATTTGCGGTAAGTGCGGAGCGTGAAGGGCTGCCCAGTGTGCTTGCGACGCTAAGTATGGCAGTAACTGCATAAATGTGCCAAGGGCGGAGGCTATCGGATGCTGCTAATACCGTCATTGTCGCTATGAGAACGAAGCTAACCATCTGTGTGTAAGACATTAGCTTCTTTCGGTCAATCTGATCGGCAAGTGCACCACCGTAGAGAATCGCCGGCAGCTGCATGACTAACTGAATGACCCCCAGCAGTCCGAGCTGCCCCCCTGATCCTGTTACGTCGTACAGCCATACTACACTCACCAGCATGCGCATCTGCATGGTAACCATCTGCGCGACGCCCGACAGCCATAACATCCTGTAATCGCGAAAGGCGAGCGCTGCCCATGGCCTCATGCCAGCCGAAGCAGATTGGGACTGTTGAGGCTCTTTGGGTTTTCTTGGGTTAGTCTGACGACCCGTACCGCCTAACGCCAAAGTGAGCTCTGGGGGGAAGGTGAATTCAACATTGCGACGAATTATACTTTCTCACACGCAAACCTGCAAAAGATTCGTTAAGATAAAATTAAGTGCACCATCAGGTTTTCAGGACTTATCCCGCCGGTGAGATTCTTGTCGTAGAGTATTCGTCCAATTAGAATAGACATAATGCAGTTACAATGTGAAATTTTGAAGCGATCGAATCCCGGCGCTGTCATAAAAGGGTATAGCTATGACTACGATTAATTCCATTCAAAGATTGCAAGAGTTAGGACAATCTGTCTGGTTCGACAACATACGCCGAGGGTTCATCAAATCCGGCGAATTGCAGCGGCTCATAGACATGGGGGTTAGCGGATTAACATCCAACCCGTCCATATTTGAGAAGGCTATCGCGGGAAGTACGGACTATGACGAAGCGTTGATTGAACTTGCTCTCGAAGGCGAGAACGCTGAGCAGGTTTTCGAGCGCTTGGCTATCGATGATATACAAGATGCTGCCGATCTGCTGCGCCCGATTTATGAAGCCACGCAAGGTTCTGACGGCTATGCTTCCATAGAAGTCAGCCCGCACTTAGCTCACGACACGGCTGGCACTGTTGTTGAGGCGCGGCGCCTGCACCACAGATTGCAGCGACCTAATGTGATGATAAAGGTCCCTGCCACGTCTGAGGGAATCCCCGCTATTCGCCAGCTTATCGGAGAAGGGATTAATGTTAATGTAACGCTTATATTCTCACTTGAATCTTATGCGCAGGTGCGTGATGCGTATATCTGCGGCTTGGAAGACTTGGCATCGGAGGGCGGTGATTTATCCAAAGTCTCATCAGTGGCTTCATTCTTCGTAAGCCGTGTAGATGCGTCGGTTGATGGCCAAATAGAACATCTTGCGGACAGCGGCAAAGCCGAACTCAATAACTTGATGGGTAAAGCTGCTATCTCAAACGCAAAAATAGCATACCGGGATTTTAATCGTACTTTTGTCGAAGACAGATTCGCGTCGTTGCAGAGCAGAGGAGCGCGTGTCCAGCGACCGTTATGGGCGAGTACCAGCACAAAAAATCCGGAGTACAGCGATGTCTTGTATGTTGACGAACTCATAGGACCCAACACTGTGAACACACTGCCGGATGTAACACTAAATGCCTTCTTGGAACATGGCAACCCTGCGAATACCATTGGACTCGGACTTGAGGATGCCGTGCGTACCATCGAAGCTCTTGAATACGCCGGCATCAGCATCAAGCAGGTTACCGATAATCTACTTGCTGACGGTGTAAAAGCATTTGCCGACTCATACGATACTCTTATCGCTAATATTGAGAGTAAACTCTCGCGGTTGGTTCCCCGCAAGACAAGTCCTAGCGGAAGTCTCGGTACGTATAAAGACGTGGTAACGGAAACCGTCGCCGATCTGAACTACCGCGACGTGCCCCGGCGTATATGGGAGCAAGACCACTCCGTATGGAAGCCTGTTCCCACTGACATTAGTAACCGGCTAGGTTGGCTCACTGTCGTAAAGGACATGCAAGGGAAAGCCCCCGACTTGCAATCATTCGCCGATGAAGTGAGAGCCGAAGGCTATGAACGCATAGTTTTGCTAGGCATGGGCGGCAGCAGCCTAGGTGCGCTCGCACTTCAGGATCTCTTTGGCAGTTCGGGCGGTTACCCGGAGTTAATCGTATTGGATACGACAATTCCTGAAGCCGTACTTTCTGTGTCCGAATCCATAGATCCCTCCAAAACATTCTTTATTGTAGCGTCCAAATCCGGCAGCACCATTGAGCCGAATGTACTCTATAAGTATTTTCGAGAGGTGGTTGAGCAATCAACCGGTGCGGCAGGTGCGGGAAGTCAATTTGCTGCTATATGTGATGCAGATACTCCGCTCAAACGCTTGGCACAAGAACACGGCTTTCGTCGAGTTTTTACTAACCCATCGGATATCGGAGGGCGTTACTCAGTGCAGTCACTTTTTGGACTGGTGCCTGCAGCGCTGATGGGCATTGATATTGAGACGCTGCTGGAGCGCGTCGAAGCGATGAGCGAGTCTTGCGGCGCAGATGTTCCTGCTGCCGAGAATCCCGGTGTATGGCTTGGAGCTGTGATGAGCACATTAGCCATGAAAGGACGCGACAAACTGACCATCGTTACAACTGAATCACTGCGTGGCTTTGGTCTCTGGATAGAGCAGCTCATTGCTGAGAGCACCGGCAAAGAAGGCAAGGGTATCATCCCGATTGTCGGCGAATCTCTTACCAGCTCTGAATTTCTGGGGGACGACAGGCTGTTGGTTTATGTTCGATTAGATGGAGACGATGCGGCTGACACCGACTCATACATTGACAGTGTAGAGTTGGCAGGCAATCCTACGATTAGGCTTAATCTCTCGGATAAGCACGACATAGGCGCAGAGTTTTTCCGTTGGCAATTCGCCACTGCGGTCGCCGGAAGTGTAATGGGCATCCATCCTTTTGACCAGCCTGATGTTCAGCGAGCAAAAGATAGTACCGATCGACTACTGCAAGAGTATCAGAGAACCGGTAGAAAACCTTCGTTGGCGCCGATAGGCTCGCTCGATAATCTGATGACGGATGCGAAGGACGGGAGCTACCTCGCAATTACGGCTTTTGCAGAGCAGACGGCAGAACTCGATGCTGCGATCGCGCGCTTTCGTGAACGGATGCTGCGAAGTTGCGGCATTGCCACTACTTTCGGTTATGGCCCGCGTTACCTTCATTCTACCGGGCAATTGCATAAAGGCGGAACGGATTCCGGATTGTTCCTCCAACTTACTCAGATTGGATGCAGCGATCTCAGGATACCGGGAGAGCCGTTCACATTTGATGTACTTGCAGCTGCCCAGGCAAGCGGCGACTTTGAGTCTTTGTCCGACTTGGGGGGGCGTTCTGTAGTTCGGATAGAACTTCCCCCCGGAGATTACAGCGTATTAGATGCTATCACTGATGGACTCGGATAGAACTTGGCAGACAATTTAATTGGAGGTAGAACATTGGAGCTGGGAATGATCGGATTGGGGCGAATGGGTGGAAATATGACTCAACGCCTGCTGAATGGTGGTCATCGTGTTGTGGCGTATGACCCGGACGAAGATGTACGGCTTGCGGCAGTAAATGCCGGTGCGATAGGCGCAGCATCAGTAAGCGATCTGGTCTCACTTCTGTCGCCTCCCCGCGCCGTGTGGGTGATGGTTCCGGCAGGCGAGGTTACCGACAGTACCGTGAATACCCTCTTCGAAATGTTATCTCCCGGCGATACCATTATCGACGGCGGCAACTCCAACTATAAAGATACTATTCGCCGTGCGGATGCTGTGAATTCCAAAGGCATTGATATGCTTGACGCCGGCACCAGCGGCGGAATATGGGGGCTTACGCAAGGATACAGCCTGATGATTGGCGGCGATCCTGAAGCATATTCCCGCCTTGAGCCGATTTTCCGAACGCTTGCACCCAACGAGAGTGTCGGATATGGTCGTGTTGGACCTGCCGGCGCAGGGCATTTCGTCAAGATGGTGCATAATGGTATAGAGTACGGCATGATGCAGGCGTTCGCAGAAGGCTTCGAGTTAATGGATGCCAAGCAGGATATGGAACTCGACCTAGCGCAAATCGCACACATCTGGCGGTACGGCAGTGTGATTCGGTCTTGGCTGCTTGACCTGACGGCGGCGGCGCTGGATGAGGATGCTAAACTGGGAGATTTACAAGCGTATGTGGAAGACTCTGGCGAAGGCCGCTGGACACTTGAGGAGTCTATTGACTTAGCGGTTCCTATTCCGGTTATTACCGCATCTTTGCAGGCACGCTTTCGTTCAAGACAGGACGCTCCGTTCGGCGCTAAATTGCTGGCGGCGATGCGAAATCAGTTCGGCGGGCACAGTGTGAGAAGATCCAACTCATGAGCGGCGAGAGCACAACTATTGTCATCTTTGGAGGTACGGGCGATCTTGCCCAGCGTAAGCTTGTGCCTGCGCTGTTTGAACTTGCGTACCGCGGGCGTGTGCCGCACAACCTTCGCATCGTTTGCTTCGCGCGCTCCGATTACACCAGCGAAACTTACCGCGACTTCATGTGGAACAAAGTTAGCGAGTTCCGCAGCCTCGCAATGCGCCGGAATGATTGGAGTGCCTTTGCGCAGCGTATCCACTACATCCGCGGCAACTTGAATGAAAAGGAAGGACTTGGCATTCTCAAACAGGGTTTGCAAGAACTTGACAGCCAATCGAATGCGCGCTCAAACTGGCTTTTCTACTTGTCCATTGCTCCTTGGCTGTTTGAGCCAGTGCTGCGTAATATGGCTGCGCATGGACTTTCCGAAGAGACCAACGGCTGGCGCAGGATAGTTATCGAAAAGCCGTTCGGTCATAGTCTTACCTCCGCGGTAGCCCTCGATAGTTTGGTTAATCAAGTGTTTGATGAGAGTCAGGTTTATCGTATAGATCATTATCTTGGCAAACACATGGTGCAAAACCTGTTGGTCTTTCGCTTCGCCAACTCTATCTTTGAGCCTTTGTGGAACCGCAACTATATCGATAATGTGCAGATTACGGTCGCGGAGTCTATTCCGGTAGGCGACAGGGGCGGTTACTACGACGAATCAGGTGTTGTAAGAGATATGGTTCAGAACCACTTGCTGCAGCTGCTCACGCTGGTGGCTATGGAGCCGCCGAACATTGCGGACTCGGAATCGCTGCGAAACAAGAAGGTGGAGGTACTGCAAGCTATTCGCAGATATGAAGGCGTGGATGTGGTTCGCAACGCTGTACGCGGTCAATATGATGGGTATCTTTCAGAGCGGGGGGTTCCGGAAGGCTCCATCACTCCCACCTATGCAGCGCTGCGTCTGTTCGTGGACAATTGGCGTTGGCGCGACGTTCCGTTTTATCTGCGTACGGGCAAAGCCCTTTCTGAAAAAGTATCTGAGATTGTCATAGAGTTCCAAAAACCTCCACATTCTATGTTTGCTTTGAACCAACATCAGTCTATCCGGCCTAACTCGCTTCGTTTGAGCCTGCAGCCTAATGAAGGTATTGAATTAGGCTTTCAAACTAAAAGCCCCGACACCGCTATAGCGTCAGTGGAGCAGACGAACCTTGAATTTCACTATAAGTCCGCCTTCGGAGATCTGTCGATTCCTGAAGACTACGAGCGGCTGCTGCAAGATGCTCTTTTGGGTGATGCCAGCCTTTTCATTCGCAACGACCATGTTGAAGAGGCGTGGAAGATAGTTGATCCACTCATTGAGGCGTGGACTGATCCTGAAGTGGCGCCATTGCATATATATCGGTCGGGCAGTTGGGGTCCGTATGCAGCCGATGACCTCTTATCGCGTGATGGGCGAAGCTGGCGGCGATACGATTAGCTTGCATATATGTTCGTGCGCTCGCTTCGTTGGCTGGCAGAACTCCATATCGTCTTGCGGCACGCCTTACCGAAACACCGCGTTTTCGTTCCGGCGTCTTTCTGATATTGCAGACATCTAAATCTATGGCGGCAATGTACGGACATCCGATTTATTTCATCTCTCATACTGAGGTTCATGGGCTGTCGTGAAATTCCTACTGGATACTAGCTAGCGAAAAACGGAGAGGAATTTGCACAATAGAACTGCTAGATTATATTTAATCGTGCTGCTTGGAGCCGCTGTTCTGCTAATCGGTTTGCTATCCGCCGGATGCGATGTTACATCGCCCAACGCTGACATAGAACAGCCGCAAGTTCCGATTGCCAAAGCAACTCAATCACCTGTCAGTTCGCCGACGGCTATTCCTGCTGATACCCCGATTGCTACGCAAATATCTGAATCTGCGCCCGATCCTGCCGAGATTTCTAAACCGACGGTTCTGCCAACTCCAGATTTGCCTATGCCAACAGAAATTCCACTTTCCACGCCTACGCCATTTCCGACCGTTGTCCAAAGGAACAGCATGGTCGTACCTGATTCGGATTATGAAAGGGCTATGCGTGCTGCGCGGCTTAGTACGAGCGGGTGGGATACTGACTTTAGGCTGCACACCGTACCTTACAGCGAGATAAGATTTGTTATTCCGCGTGATAACATACCGTCTATCGACTCGCCTAAATTTGTTACGCCCTCCGATGCATCTAAATGGCTGAAAGATGTCGAACCTGTGGTGTATCTCGAAATCGAAGGCGATGCTCGAGCGTATCCGCTTCAGATTTTGACCTGGCATGAGATTGTGAACGATGTAGTTGGCGATACTCCGGTTGCGGTTACCTTTTGTCCGCTTTGCAACTCGGCGATTGCGTTTGACAGGAGGATTGACGGCAAGGAGCTTGAATTCGGTGTGTCCGGCAACCTGCGCAACTCGGACCTGATAATGTATGACCGCAAGACCCACTCGTGGTGGCAGCAGTTTACTGGTGAGGGCATAGTTGGGGAATATGCAGGACGAAGCCTGGAGAACCTTCCTGCATTCATCATATCGTTCGCTGATTTCAAGGAAGCACACCGGAATGGCAAGGTGCTGTCTCGTGATACAGGTTATGCCAGGCAGTATGGGCGCAACCCATACGCCGGCTACGATGCTGCGGAAAGCAATCCGTTTCTCTTCACTGGCGACCTCGACGGCAGACTGCTCCCCGTGGAGCGCGTCATTGCAGTAAGTATTGATGAACTGGATGTTGCCTTTCCGTTGATCAAATTACAGGAGGAAAGTGTCATAAATTACACGGTTGGGGAGCAAGATATTGTCTTGCTTCACAAGTTTGGTACAACGTCTGCGCTTGACGCAAGCTCGATCGCCGGTTCGCGCGATGTGGGAGCTGCCGCTGTCTTCCATGCGAATCTTGATGGGCAATATCTGACTTTCAGTCTGCAGAATGACAACTTCGTGGATGACCAGACTGGCAGCACATGGAACATCCTCGGCAGTGCAGTGGACGGACCTCTTGCCGGCGCGAGGCTCACACCCGTCGTGCACGGAAATTACTTCTGGTTCGCTTGGGCAGTCTTCAAGCCTGAAACTTTGGTGTACCCCGGTAAGGACGGAGTGTAGAAACCAGAATATATCGCTGAATGGAGGGTATGACAACAACGCATCGGGTATGACAACAACGCGTCATACAGGTTTCCTGTCTAGTTTGCGCTAATATCTTTGAACAGGTCGTCCCAGCTTTCAAAGTCGCCCTTGCCGAACCCATAGCGATGCGTAATCGTTCCTTCTCCGCTGAACGCTATTTTGGATGCTTGGGTATAAATCCTCAGAGTATCCAGCATTCCTTCGTCTGCATACGCGACTTGCCAAGGCAAATTGTTGTTTTTTCTGTCGGCTTCCAGTTTCTCAACACTCTCGTGAGGGCTCGTTCCAACGATATAGAACTTAATGCTGTCGTTGTAGTTTTCACCAATTTCTTCCTTGATGCGCCGCAACTCGACGTGGCATGTCCCTCACCAGGTCGCGTGGAAATAGATGAACACCGGTGTGCCTTCATCAACTAGGCTTTCCGATGTAACCCTTGTTCCGTCCAGCAGGCTCATGCCGAATTCGGGAACATGCATCCCTATTTTGTATCCGACTTCGACTGCCTCGACATTCGGATCGCTATTTACAGCGGGAATGGCTTTTGGCGGGATCGAGTCTGCCTGAAACATCTTGATCTCAGGAGTGGGTAATGACGGCTTTTGTGCCGTATTCGGCTCTGTCTTGAGTGCGGGAGGCGTGGATACACTTTCTGCGCTTTGGGAAGCCGGCGCGGGCGCGGCGCTGCAGCCCAGCAACAACGCTATCGCCATACTGAGATACAATATATATGCTGCGTATTTCATCTTTCACATCCTGAATCTTAATTTATGTATGAGTCTTTGTTTCCGGGTTATTATTTGGGTGCTAATCTGAAAAGATTGGCACTTTACACATGGAAAAAATAGCGTTGATCAGAATTAGCTCACAGAACCGGGGCGAGCTTCCAGTGTAACTTTAATCTGTGCGCTCTCACCGCCGTCCCGCACGACGCTCATTGTTACCGTATCCCCTGGTCGAGTGTTTTCGATGAGGTAAATGATGAGATCGTTCATGCTAGTGATGCTTTGGCCGTCGATTGCCGTTATCACATCGCCGCCATATCGGATAGATCCGTCATCGGTGCGTTCGGTTTTGCTGCTGCCGACCAGTCCTGCTTTTTCGGCAGGTGCGTCTCTTGCAAGTGAAATCACCTGAGCTCCGCGTGTTCCGATTGGGGCGTTCATCAATTCAACACCTTCAGGGCTTACGTTTGTGCCGCGAATACCCAGCCAAGAGTAAGTGAAAACGCCTTCATCTATCAGGACGGGCACAATCTGTTTTGCCATGTTGACAGGGATGGCAAACCCGATGCCTGTGTTTCCCCCTGATCTGGTAATTATTTGTACGTCTATGCCTATGACGTCCCCGCGTCTGTCTAGCAGGGGACCTCCTGAATTACCGGGATTCATTGGCGCGTCGGTTTGTATCACCTTCGGCAGCGAGAAAAGGGAGTCGCCGGCTCGTATAGTGCGTCCTATCGCGCTGATAATGCCGGTAGTCGTCGTGAATTCTTGTCCGAACGGATTTCCGATTGTGATTGCGAGCTGCCCCACGCGTACATCGTTGCTGTCCCCAAGAGATACTGGATTCAGTAGTTCGTAATCCCGCTGAACCTTTAATACTGCAAGGTCCGAAGCCTCATCAGAACCAACGACTTCCGCTTCATATTCATTGCCATCGGAGAATAAGACCACTATGCGTTCTGCATCACTAACGACGTGGCGGTTCGTAACTATGTGTCCTTCTTGATCCCATACGAATCCTGATCCCTGTCCGTTCGTGTAATAGAATTCGCGGTTGGAATCCCCACTTTGTGGATCCCTTTGTCCGAACAGAAACGGAGAGTTGAACCGTGGAATCGAGCTTGACACTTCCATACGGTTGAGCACAAATACGCTTACTACGGAAGGAAGTACATCTTCATGTACATCGCCTATCACTTTCTCATACGCCGCGACTATGGCGTCGGCGTCAATCTCGACAGAGGCAGGCGGCGCGCCATCTTCGGAAGGTGATGCGCTTGACATGTTCATAGCGGCATGTGTCGATGCGTCCAGATCGGCGTTCATTTCCCAAGAAGCATCAGTGGTTTCTATCTGGCCGGTTTCGACGGTTGATATGTTCCTTGATGATGAGGCATCGTTGTTCACGGAAGCTGCGGGCGCTTCTACGCAAGCGATCATCACAGCCAGCGCCGCGAACAGATTAATATATACAAGATACTTCAGATTTCTGATTTTAGATGTCATGTCATTACCCTTTGTGTACAGCATATTCGACTGATTGGATGCAAAGTGAACCATTTTAGATTAATAAAAGTTAGTTTCGTACAAAGGATATAACGATTCTTCTTTGCACTTGGATAGCATGTGAAAGCACATCTTCATACAATTCCGGCTGTGTTGAGACGGGCTTTTTCTCTTATATCATCTTTCACAGGGTTGGTTGGCGCTGCTACCCATATCATGTCTGTGCTGTTTTCGTCGAAATCTCCGCGCTCGAAGTCGCCGTACAGTGCGAGCACATCGAATCCACACGCTATAAGCAAGTGGTGCATCTCCCAAGGGAAGATGTAGCGCAATGCAAAATCACGATACATTTTCCCGCACACGCGCCCAAAGCTGTCCAGTTCCTCTATGATAACGCGAATGCTCATTACTTGGCTGTATGCATCGTAGGACGCTTGGTTCCAGATAATCATACGCTGTCCGGTGGACGGATCGGTTACATCTCTAAAGTGATAGGGTATATCACCTTCTTGTACCAGCATGTTCAGATCCGGCACAAATATGTCGAAGATGAGCTTTCCGCCGGGTTGTAAATGGCGCTTAATGTTCATGAGGGTTCGAATCTCATCATCCACGGACAGAAGAGAAAGCAAACCGCGAAATGGGATGATTATCAGGCTGAACCGCTGTGGAAGCGCGAAGTCGGTCATATCCGCTTCCACTAATCTGAGGCTTGATACACCTAGCTTTTCAGCCTTGTGCCGCGCGCGGTTCAACATTGGTTTCGAGAAGTCTAGTCCCACAATGTCTATTCCGCTTTGCGCTATGGCGATAGCCACGTGCCCTGTGCCGCAGCCGAGTTCTAACACCGTTCCGCCAGTGTTTTTTGCTTCGTCTAAGTAGAAGGGAATGTCATCTACGACATACGAGAATACGGCATCATAAATATCTGCCCAGCCATCGTACGGTGATATGCTCGAGCTACTCATTAGCCTGCCAGTTGTTGAAGCGCCAGACGCACCCTGTCTTCCGTGGTTTCGATTCTGTCATTTGCGACAGTGGACAGAGCATCGCGCGCTTCGGCATTAGAGTATCCGAGAGCGGTGAGGGCGTCTAATGCGTTATCGTCGAGTGTCGGCGCACCGGATGTGCTCCAGTCAAATTCCAGCTTACCTTTTAGTTCTAATAGGATGCGACTTGCAGTCTTGCGACCAACACCGGGAACGGCAGTGAAACTTTTGAGGTCGCCGGATTCTACTGTTGCTGCGAGGGATTCGGGGTTAAGTGTTGAGAGTATGTTCAGTGCGACGCGCGGGCCTATTCCTGTTATGCCGATAAGAGTCTCGAATGTATGCCGCTCTTCGGGCGTGGCGAAACCATACAGGCTCAAGCTGTCTTCTCTGACTTGCAGAGAAGTGAACATCTTTACTTTACTGCCGGCAGCTCCGATAGATTCGACTGAGGATGAAGGCGTGCTCACACGCAAAGTAATACCGCCAATGGCGACATCTGCCCAGTCTGCGCCCGTCTCGACCAGCATGCCTTGCACCGACGAAATCAAGGAAGACATGATGTTCTATACCCATCCTTTCATTGTGAGTGTTTTCGTCTTGACTGCGTTGAAGTGGCATATTGCGATCGCGAGTGCGTCAGAGGCGTCGAAGGACATTGACGGCGTATCTACATTGAGGGTCAGCATAACCATGTCCTGTACTTGTTCCTTGGAACTGCCGCCGAAGCCTGTTACCGCCAGCTTGACCTCTCGTGGGGCATACGAGTGAACGCTGATCCCCGATGCGGCGGCGGCAATCATTGCGACTGCCTGTGCTTGACCGACCGCCATGGCTGATCTGACATTGCGCGCAACGAAAGGCTCTTCGATAGCTATCTCGGACGGTTCGAACTTGGAGATGTATTTCAACAGCGCTGCATATAGGCAATGAAGCCGTTCGGGCTGTTTCAGGCTGCGCTTTGCTGTGAGCACATCCGCATGTACGAATGTGAAATTGCTGTCGCCCGCGTCCGCTACTACCCCTACACCCATGTTGTAGGTGCCCGGGTCTATTCCTAATACGCGCACGGTCCGTTACTCGTCGCGATACTGTTCCAGCACTTCGTCCGGAAAGTCGGCGTTTGAATAGACCTTCTGAACATCGTCCAACTCTTCCAGCTGATCCAGCAAACGCAGTGTCTGATTTGCGGCTTTGGCGTCCAGCGTAATTGTGTTGTTGGGAATCATTGACAGTTCTGAGGAGACGATGGAAGCGTCTGTGTCGGTAAGAGTTTGTCGGATGTGTTCCAACCTATCCACAGGGGAGAAGATTTGCAGTGTGGAGTCGAAAGTCTCGAAGTCGTCAGCGCCGGCATCAATAGCGACCAGCGCGAAATCTTCCGCCTCGTCGGATTCGGCATTTACTACTACTATGCCTTTCTGCTGGAACTGCCACGCCACCGCGCCGGATTGGGCAAGATTTCCGCCTGCCTTGGTAAGTGTGGAGCGTATGTCGGATACGGTGCGGTTGCGGTTGTCGGTGAGGGTTTGCAGCATTATCGCAACACCGCCGGGGCCGTAGCCTTCGTAGGTGTATTCTACCATCTGGTCTTGCTCGCTGCCTTCGCCCGTCCCCCTCTTGATGGCACGATCGATGTTGTCGTTGGGCATATTGGCGTCTTTCGCTTTTTGTACTGCCATCCGTAACCGGATGTTCATACTGGCGTCGCCGCCGCCCTGACGAGCTGCGATGATTATCTCTCTCGTCAGTTTTGTGAAGAGTTTACCTCTGCGCGCATCTGTGATCGCCTTGGCGTGCTTTATTGTTGACCATTTAGAGTGTCCTGACATGAGCCAACCTCTGCTAAGCTATCGGTATGTTAGGATGTTTCATTCTAGCACGCATCATTTGTTCGGTCAAAATGATGCCGCCCCTCGTTAATGCTCTATGAATACTTTGTCAAATTGTTAAAATCGAATTTCTGACAGGTACTCCGGCTTTCCTTTGATACCAAGGTTCAGTCTGTATAGGCAGCCGGCTCCTGGGCCCTCGCTTGTCTTATCGTTGCCGCCTGCCGTAGTAACATACATATCGGTATAGTCTGTGCCGCCGAAAATCACGCTTGATACCTTGCGTGCGGGAAACCATATACGACTGACTTGCTCGCCTTCCGGCGAGTAGCGCACGAGCGACGAACCGTCCCATCGAGCCGACCATACATAGCCTTCCGCATCTACGGTCATTCCGTCCGGGATGCCGTCGTTTTCACCCGTGTTGACAAACACTCGTTGATTTGAGAGTTCGCCTGTGTTTATGTCGTAGTCGAAGATGTAGATGTTGTGCGTTGGCGAGTCTGTGTAGTACATGTGCTTCGTGTCCGGTGTGAATCCCATACCGTTTGATATGCCGATGTTACCCAGTACGCGCGTTATGCTGCCGTCTGTGTCCAAGCGATAGAGGCTGCCCTTGTGATCAGCAGATGGCATAGTGCCGCAAAATACACGACCTGCCGGGTCGGCGATTACATCGTTGAAGCGCGTATGACGTTCCCTGGGGATCTCGCGTATATGATGCTCGAGTGCTCCATCTCGAAGGGATGCCACTGCTCCGCCTTCCATGAATAGCAGCAACGAGCCGTCCGATTGCACCGTAAATCCACCAACTTCATTGCCGTCGAATATCCGACTGTGCTCGCCGGTTGATGGATCGTATCGGAAAATCCTGCCTTGAGGGATGTCCACCCAATACACTTTCTTCTCCAAAGGATGCCATATCGGTCCTTCTCCGACTATGCAGTTGTAGTCAGCTATTAGCTCGAGTTTCAAAATTAACTCTCCTCACAGAGGCAATTTTTCTTAGAGATGCGCTTTACAGAAATTGTCGTTTGGGATATATTCATTATGATTTTAGAGTAGCTGTAGGGTGGTACGACTTGTTTAGGGGACTGTAGTGTAAGAAAGTACGCCTGGATCAGTTCTAATGAACAATATCATTATCGACAATTATTGATGTAATGACAAGGGAGGAATAAGTCGGAATGGCGACGCTTAGAAAGAGTGACATGGCCAGCCGCGTTGCGGAGAAGATGGGCGATAATGCTACAAAAGCTCAGGGCGAAGAAGCTCTTAATGCTGTGCTAAAGAGTATTCAAGAGGAAGTTGGCAAAGGAAATAGAGTGGTGCTAACCGGCTTCGGCACATTTGAATTGCGAGATGTCAAAGCGCGCAAGGTGCGGCCAATACGAGGCGGAAAGGCGGGTGATCTCAAAGAGGTGCCTGCCCATAAGCGTGTAGGATTCTCTGCCGGAGCGGAACTTAGGAAGGTAGCCCGGAGTTAGCTGATCAGTATAGTTTGACCGATGAATCCAAAGCGGACCGAATTTCGGTTCGCTTTGAGTTTAATCACATGAGGATTATTATCCAACTGATATAATTTGTACAAAAGTTTGGAAAATAGTATCTAAAGGCGCTTGACTCTCTGCGTACTGGTGTTCTACTATTGCTGGCATCAATTAACTATTGTATGAGGCAACTATTTGTACGGGGAGGACACAGTGACCTTGCAACGCTTAAATGCTGATAATGCTATTTATCTGAAACAGTGTGTTCGATGTAGTGGGGATATTAGTATCGCCAGCGACCAGTACGGTAAATACCTGCACTGCCTTCAGTGTGGCTACTATTCTGACATCAAAAGTTCTAGTTCTATTGCGGCGATTCTGCGAGCGCACATCGTTCGAGATAACGTGGCGTAATCTGAATCACCTGCGGGAAGTTATGGATAAGGGCGGAGATTACAACTCCGCCCTTATATGATTATTCGACCGAAGTGGTTGATCTCATTCAGTTTTCTACAAGAGAGTCGAAGGACTTGAGCTCCTTGCTTGCTGCTGCGACGCCTGCCCCGAGAGCCACCTCGTACCCGGCTTCGGGCAGGACGCTTTCCAGCGCAGAAAGAAGCGCGAGAACGTATTCTGCCTTGCTTGACTCTCCCATTAAGCCAATTCGCCATACTTTGCCGGCGAAAGTTCCCAATCCGCCGCCGATTTCGATGCCATACCCACGCAGCAGCCTCTGCCGCACCTGCATATCATCTATACCGTTTGGTATCTTTACGACAGTAATCTGTGCTAGTCGATGCTCCGATGGCACAACGCACTCCAACCCTAGGGCTTCCAAGCCGGAACTGAGGGCACGCGCATTTCTTGTGTGTCGAGCAAATCGTTCCGCAAGCCCTTCTGTCAACACTTGGCGCAGTCCCTGGCGCAGCGCCAGTATCATGCTGACAGGCGCGGTGTGATGGTACACGCGCTGCCCCTCCCATCCCCAGTAATTTCCCAGCAGGTCTAAGTCCAGATACCAAGAAAGAGGTGCCTGTTTGCGATGCCTTATCGACTTTACGGCGCGATCACTGACGGCTACGGGTGATAGTCCGGGCGGACACCCAAGACATTTCTGAGTGGCTGAGTATGCGTAATCAGCGTCCCACTTATCGAACGCAACCTCGTTTCCGCCTAGGGAAGTTACTGTATCCACCATTAGAAGGGCGTCGTGCGATTTTGTGATGCGTGCGATTTCCTCCATAGGCTGACGCACGCCGGTAGAAGTTTCGGCGTGTATTGCAGTTACCAGTTTTACTTTGGAGTGTTTCCTAAGTTCATTTTCGAGCATCTCCTCAGGGAATGGCTGTCCCCAGTCTGCGCGCAGCGGCACCACATTCGCCTGAAAACGAGTTGCCATCTCTACCATGCGTTCACAGAAGAAGCCATATATACACATAACAACCGTGTCGTCCGGCTCCAGTAAGTTGCTCAATCCTGCTTCCATACCGGCGGTGCCCGTGCCGGAAATTGCCATCGTATTGCCGTTATCGGTTTGATATACGATATTCAATAGTTCTCGGACTTCATCGAGTATAAGCATGAAGTCCGGGTCCATATACCCTATCATGGGCTGCATCATCGCTTGCAGAACCCTGGGACTTACATTGCTAGGTCCGGGCCCTAGCAAAATGCGAGGAGGCACGGCAGGCATTGCAGATTCGGGTAGTAGGCTTTGCGTCATATTTTCACCTTAACATCTTGCCTGTTTTGTCTGTCTATACTTACTTGGGTTAGTCAGCTGTCGAGATGTCGATCGTATCGGTCTTCAAATCGCACAATATCGTCTTCTTCAAGGTAACTGCCCGTCTGTACTTCGACTACTTCAAGTGGAAGTGTGCCTGGGTTTTCCAGCCTGTGCTCAACTCCAACGGGCACATAAGTTGACTGGTTTTCAGTTAGAAGAAACACTTCGTCGCCTCGCGTAACTTTAGCCGTACCTTTCACGACAACCCAGTGTTCGGCACGGTGATGGTGCATCTGTAACGAGAGCGCTTCTCCGGGCCTTATGGTCAAGCGTTTGACTTGAAAACGCTCGCCGGCGTCAATTGTCTCAAATGAGCCCCAAGGACGGTTAATGGTGAGATGGTTCTCCTGCTCCGGTCGTCCGTCAACTTTGAGGCGCTCAACCAGATGCTTCACTTCTTGTACATGCTCCTTGTGTGCTGCGAGTATAGCGTCTGCCGTCTCGATGAGTATCATATCCTCCAGCCCAACAGCAGTAACAAGGCGTTCTTCACTGATTATGAGCGAATTTGACATAGAACGTGCGTACACATCACCCTGGATGACATTCCCGCGGCTGTCTCCGTCGCTCTCTTCCCAGAGGGAAGACCAAGATCCGAGATCCGTCCATCCGATTTCCATCGGCAGCACTATGCACTCACAGCCCCCATTTCGATGTGAGTTTCCAGCTATATGTTCCATCACTGCGTAGTCTATGGATTCGCTGGGACACTCTGCGAAGCGCGCTGCATCAGGGCGAGAAAAATCTCCATCGCGTTTTATGCCGGCATGAGCGTCGATGCAAGGCTGGACTATATCCGGTCTCAGCCGGCTTAGTTCCTGCATCCATATCGAAGCTCGCATCATGAATATACCGCTATTCCATAAGTAAGCCTCAGATTTCAGCATCCGCGTCGCATCAGGCAGCGAGGGTTTCTCCACGAACTCTGCGACTTGAAAGGCTTCTGTGCCATTGTTTAATGCCTGCACAGCGCCCTTTCCGATGTAGCCATAGCCCGTTCTGGGAGAATCGGGCAATATGCCGAATGTAACTATTGTGTTGTCATTAGCGAGCTCAGTCCCGTACTGAATAAGTTCGCGGAACTTCGATGAATCTCGGATCACATGGTCGGCAGGCAGCACAAGCATCAAAGGGTCGTGATCCGAAATGCAAGTTTTGTCATCTAGCAGCATCAAAGCGGCGACTGTCAATGCCGGCGCTGTATTCCTCCCTATCGGCTCCAAGGCTATTGCGAGTGGACTCTTTTCTATCTGCCTCATGTGTTCGGCGGCTAAAAATCGGTGGTCCTCATTACAAACTACAATTGGCAGCGCAACATCTTCTATTCCCTCAAGCCGGAGGAGTGTGTCCTGGAAGAGCGAATTTTCACTCATCAATCGCAAAAACTGCTTAGGATAGGATTCTCGCGACAGCGGCCACATCCGAGTGCCTGAACCGCCGGCTAATATAACAGGATGCAAGGTCATGTCCGATTCCTCATAAAGGCTAGGTCTGTAATCCTGCACGGTGTAGCTATTATAGGAGCCACAATTTCATAAGGTCAACGCAGGCTGTAGTTGTAATTCTCCTTCATGTTCGAAGCGATATGTTCGTTGAGCATCATATCTGGGCAGCATTTTACACTTGACATATTGCGCGGTCTGGCTTAACTTACATCCAAGTATCATTTAGAATCATTCTAATTATTGATTTATCGGAATTAACCATGCAAACACGGGCATTAGAAGAGTCTGTAAGCCGCACTGAAATTGAGCTGCGTCTCGCGGAGATGAAGGCTGCGCTTCGGGATAGGGGTGTCTCGGTAACACGCAAGCGCGCGAAGTTGCTTGAGGTATTACTCGCCAGCGATCGCCATCCGTCCGCGAGTGAGATTCACGAAGGCGTTAGGGTTTCCTACCCCGGAACAAGTCTCGCTACAATCTACAATACTATTGAAATTCTTAAAGAAGCCGGTCAAATCCTTGAGATTGAGTTCAGTGGATCTGCCAATCGTTATGATGGCAGGATACCTGTATCACACCCACATCTGGTGTGCTTGCAATGCGAGAAGGTCGAAGATATGCAAGGAAGCGCTTATGATATGGCGTTGCAGGACCCACTGAACCGTGTATCACAGGCAACCGGATATGATATCGTCAGAATACGCACCGATTATTACGGCACTTGTCCCGACTGCCTTGAAGCATCGTCTTCACCAGGGGAAAGGGGGTGCTTATAGATCCGGCGATATTGTCTAATCTGCAATCAGGTACTACTGTTAGGATTACATACTTGTGAAAGGAGTAAGTACATGTCCAACAGAGAAGAAATTGCTCTGCTAGCCCATCTGATGAGGCGCGCCGGCTTTGGTGCGACTCGCGATGAACTGGAAGTGATGGCAGAGCAGGGTTATGAAGCCACGGTTGAGCAGCTGCTCGACTACGAGAGCCAGGCGGCTGTTGATGAGTACACACTTTACAGATACCATCCGATAACTGAGGTTCCGGGTGGCGCTGCTGCGCCTGGTCAAGCAAACTGGCTGTATTTTATGATCAATACCCAGAGGCCGCTGAACGAGAAGATGGCGCTCTTCTGGCACCATGTGTTCGCCACCGGAAACTCAAAAGTTGACAATTGCAATCATCTGCTTGAGCAGATTCAAATGTTCCGCGATGTTGGCATGGAGAACTACCGCGAGCTTCTCATACGGCTTGCCAGCAATCCCGCCATGATCTATTGGCTGGACAACAACGAGAACCACAAGATTGCCCCCAACGAAAACTGGGGCAGGGAACTTCTGGAGCTCTTTTCTCTGGGTGTAGGCAACTATACTGAACAAGACGTTTATGAATGTTCTCGCGCGTTCACAGGTTGGACCATATCCGCGAAGATGCCGCGCTATCCTTATGGCAGGCATCCCTGGCACTTCGAGTATCGCGCCGAAGACCACGACGAGACAGACAAGTCTTTCCTGGGATACACCGGCAACTTCGATGGCGAAGACATCATCGACATCATTCTGAAACAGCCCGCTTGCCCTAGGTTCATAGCGCGGCACCTTTATAACTTCTTCGTAGAGGATGAGCCTCAGGTACCAGCGTGGAATATTGAGGAGCCGCGTAATCCTGAAGCCATTCGACTGCTTGCGGAAACCTTAGTGGAGAACGATTACGACATTAAGCCCGTACTGCGTGTTCTCTTCAATTCAGATTTCTTTAAGGACGCGATGTACAGGAAGGTCAAGAACCCGACGGAAGTCGTTGTCAGCACGCTGCGGCTTACAGGAGACCTTCAGGGACCTGATCCGCGACTTGAAGCCGTCGCCAGAGAGCCGGGATATATGGGTCAGGACATCCTGGATCCTCCCAGCGTAGAAGGATGGCACACCGGACATGAATGGATAAACAGCGGCTCACTGGTCAAGCGCGTTAACTTCGTTGCTGACAGAATAAGCGATACGAATCTTCCCGGAGTTAAGCGAATCGTTGAGCGCATAGCGTCTGCTAACGGCCCCACGATGACTGCTGAAGAACTTGTCGAGAACTGCCTTGATCAGATGGGGCCCCTGCCTGTGTCCGAACAGACCCGCAGTGAGCTTGTTAGTCAGGCAGAGAGCGAAGGTGCGGTCAACTGGGAGGGTGCGTACGACGACTCCGCAAGGCGCACTGGCGAGATGCTTGCTCTTATTGGCGCAACCCGCGAATACCAGTTCGGCTAAAACCCAAAGTTAACACAGTTTAACTAGGAGGATATAAATGGCAAACACAAACAAACCACCGGTTTTGGTCGTTCTGCAGCTCACGGGCGGTAACGACTACTTCAATACGGTGATCCCGTACACGGACGAGAACTACTTCGACAGCCGGCGTTCGCTCCAGATTCCTGAGAACCGGGTGCTGAAGCTGAACGACGAGCTTGGCTTGCATCCCGCAATGGCGCCCATGAAGGACATCTTCGATAGCGGGAATATGGCTGTCATCCACGGGATCGGCTATGAGAACTCTCCGCGCTCGCACTTCCGCTCGATGGACATCTGGCACACATGTGAGCCGGATAAGGTTGGTACGGAAGGTTGGCTCGGGCGCGCGCTAAAGCAGATAGACCCCACATCCGAAAACCCTGTAACCGGCGTAAATGTCGGACAGGCGCTCCCTCGCGCCCTAGTCGCTCCGGGCGTGTCCGTTGCATCGGTCGCCGATGTTTCCACATACGGTTTGCTCACGAATATCGAACAAGCGGAACAGCGCCAGCAGGTGCTTGAGCGCTTTGCAAACATGTACGGACCGGCCGTCGGTACAGGTCAGGTAATGGAATATCTTGGTCAGACAGGATTGGATGCGTTAAAGGGCGCCGACATATTAAAGATTGCTCCACAGAAGTACGAATCCAGCGTTGAATACGGATCAAGCCCGATAGCCCAGAAGCTTCGTGATGTCGCTATGATTCATACCGCTGATGTTGGTACGCGGGTTTTCTACACTGACCATGGCAGCTTTGACACTCACGCTGCGCAGGCTACGACGCACGCTCAGCTATGGACGGATGTGTCAGAGGCTATTGCTGACTTTTGGGATGATCTGCGCGAACACGATGCAGATGAAAATGTGGTGATGTTCCTGTTCTCTGAATTCGGTCGTAGAGTGCGCGACAACGGTTCCGGCACCGACCACGGCGCTGCAGGTGTAGCTTTTGCCATAGGACCTAATATACAGGGCGGCTTCTACAGCGAATATCCGGAGACCCGCGCAGAGGCGCTCCAGCAGGGCGACCTCGTACCTAATCAGGACTTCCGCGGCGTGTACTCCACAATTTTGGAAGACTGGATGAAGTTGGATGCTCCCAGCGTAGTTAATGGACACTTCGAGCAGCCTGCATTCATTCACACTAACGGCAGCTAACATATATCTTCTAACTCACGGCGAATCACATTCCCTGCAACCCAGGATAAGCGGGCTGCGGGGAATGGTAAATCCGCACCGAGCAAATTAAAGGTGGAAAAATGCTAACGACAACCGTATCAGGCCGCACTTGGAACTTCAGCCATGCCATAGGTCGTAATGCCGCAGCCGGCAACGGTTTCACGCAGCCCACGGATGTGGCAGTGGCGCCGGGTGGCATATTATATGTGCTCAGCAGAGGCCAGGAGGGCGCCGGTGGTGTTCAAGCTCCTAACAAACGTATCGGCAAGGTTACTATCACCGAGGAGTTCGTAGGGGACTTCGCGCGCGAAGAACTTGTTTGGCCTATGGGCATTGCCGTTGACGGGAGTGGCAACATATACTGCTCAGACGAATTCGATAAGCAAATCAAAATATACGACTCCGATGGCCAGCGAGTAGGCGAGTGGGACGGGGACGGCAGACTCAATGCCCCATCCGGTATCGCCTGCGACGCCGATGATAACGTGTATGTAACCGATGCCCACGCAAATGAAGTGCAGAAGTACACTAAGTACGGCAAGTTTCTGTCTTCCTTTGGCAGCGCCGGCAGCGAACCCGGTCAGTTCAATCGCCCTTGGGGAGTAACTGTAGGATCAGACGGCTCTGTCTATGTCGCAGACTGGGGTAATAACCGCGCTCAGAAGTTCTCTGCGAACGGCGAGCACCTTGCGACTTATGGTGAAGAGACCAGCGGCACAGCAGGCATGTTGAACCATCCGTCGGATGTCGCCGTAGATAGCGAAGGCGATGTGTATGTATCCGACTGGGGCAACAAGCTCGTCAAGATATATGAAAATGATGGCCCAGTGCTCACCCAGCTTGAAGGCGATGCAGTGGAATTTTCCAAATGGGCGAAAGAAGTTGTGGAATCGAATCCCGATGTGGTGAAGGCGTATCGCAGGGTTAGGGACACAAAGCCGCTTGGCTTGTTTGAGCGTCCCGTTGGTCTTGCGATAGATGAGGATGACAATGTCATCATCACCGACAGCACGCGCGGGCGATTGCAGGTTTACGCCAAGGAAAAGGACTATATGGATCCGCAATTCAACCTGTAAAGTACAGATTGACGGCAGCGATTATTATGTGAAGGGCGCATCTCAATATGGTGCGCCCTTTCCGTGTATCCTCGAAAATATTCAGGTTAGAGCTACTGGATCAATGTCAATGCTCCAACCTTTATGCACATCGACTTTGTCCAGTAGTCTGCGCGGAGATGCTCCGCGCAGGATGATATGCCAGCGGTAGCGCCCGCGCAATCTACCCGGAAACGCCGGCATGGGTCCGAGGATTTCAACATCCGTAATATCCCATTCAGCTTGCCGCTCGTGCAGTTGTGCAGCCAGCCGCGCAGCCTCTGCTTCGCATTTTGCTTGGTTTGTGTGTGTGTGTAAGAGGCGGATGAGCCGGCTGTAAGGCGGATTGCGCCGCTCTCTACGATGTGCCGTCTCGCGCAGGTAGAACGCATGGTAGTTCTGTGCCGCTGCGGACTGTATGGCGTAATGGTCGGGTTGGAAGGTTTGGATGATGGCTTTGCCCTCGAAGCTGCCCCGTCCAGCGCGACCGGCGACCTGATACAGTAACTGAAACGCGCGCTCTCCTGCCCGATAGTCGGGTATAGCCAGCCCGACATCGGCAGATACTACTCCCACCAGAGATACGGACGGGAAGTGAAGACCCTTAGCAATCATTTGAGTGCCGACGAGAACCTGTGCCTCGCCGGAACGGAAGCGCGTCAGCAGGTCTTCGTGCGATTTTGGACCGGTAGCGATGTCTCTGTCCAAGCGCAGAACACCGACGCCGGGGAAGCGAGCAAGGACTTCTTCTTCAACCGCCTCTGTGCCAATGCCGTAATAGCGCAGACGGTATCGTAAGCATTGTGGGCACATCCTCGGCGGACGACGCCTTGCACCGCAGTAGTGGCATATAAAGCGCTGAGATGATGCGTGATATGTAACACCGACGTCACAGCTGCGGCACCGCAGGTTGTAGCCGCAGCTGAAGCAGCGCAAGTGAGATGACGTGCCTCGGCGATTGAGAAAGAGCATTGCCTGCTGTTCGGATTCGAGGCATCCTTTGAGTGATGCGCTTAGGGCGCGGCTGAATATATTAGTATTGCCGTTCCGAAGCTCTTCGCGCATGTCAACAATAGTTACTGATGGGAGCGTGCTTCGTCGGACGGTGTCGTCAGACTCGGTATCGGCGAATCTTTCGGTGAGTTTGTACAGGCTGTGGCGTTTACGGAGGCCGTCGTAGTATGTGCCGATGTCAGGCGATGCGCTCCCGAGGACGACCACAGACTGGGTGAGATCTGACAGCTTCATGCTTACCTGTCGTGCGTGATAGCGCGGTGCGGCGTCGTGCTGTTTGTAAGTCCATTCATGTTCTTCGTCTATCACGATTAGCCCTAAGTCCGGCACGGGGGCGAACACGGCGCTTCGGGAACCGATGATGATATTGTATCCGCCACGCCTAATTTTCCACCACTGGTCGAAGCGCTCTCCATCGGACAGACCGCTGTGCAGGATAGCCACCTTGCCTGGGAATCGCGATGCGAAGCGTTCTATGGTCTGATATGTAAGAGCTATTTCAGGGACTAGGATGATTGCCTGTTTGTTGAGTTGGATGCAGTGCTTCGCTGCTTGGAGATAGACTTCGGTCTTTCCACTGCCTGTTATGCCCTCAATGACGAAGGCGCTCTTTACCGATGAGGGACGTCTGAGCGCGCTGCGAATTGCGGCTACAGCTTCGGACTGCTCGGCTGTGGGTGTGGGCGGTCGAGTGTGGGGGAACACTCTGCCGTCTAGGGGATCGCGGTCTATAGGCAAAGTCTTGGTGGTGAGCCAGCCCTTGCTTGTTAATGTTCTGACTGCGCTTGCGCCGAATTCCCGGCGCAGCTGCGTAATATCTGCAAGTTTGTCGTCTTGACGCAGGCGTTCAATAAGGGCTGACTGCTTTGTAGCTTGCATGCGTGGAATTGAGAGCCACTCTTGAATTTCCGGCAGACTGTTGGGCTCTAGTGCTGCCATAGTGCGATACTTGCGCTTGATCGAAGGGTCGGGTAGGGAGTAGTCGCGATTGACGATGTGCCTTCGGATAAGACCGGCTACCGACGAATTTGCGCCGTCGCCAAGCGCATTCACGAGCGCGTCTTGTGATACTGCTCCGCGCTTCGATATATATTGAACAATGCGCTGCTGAAGAGTGGTGAGGCGTTCATGATCGGTGTCTGCTTCCGCAAGGGTGAGATAGGTTCTTGCGCGGACTCGGCCTCCGGGAGGAAGCATCGGCGCTGCCGCCTCGAACAGCGAACAGATGTAGTATTCGCTAATCCATAGCGCAAGCTGCAGCCGCTTGTTATCGAGCAAAGGCTCTTCGAACACGACTGATTCGATGTCTTTTGTTTCAGCCTCAGCAACTTGGGAATGTTCTGCAAGCGAGAACACGATGCCTTGCAGGGTTCGTGCGCCGAACGGCACTCGCAGCAGTTGTCCCGGAGATATATTCAGCTCGGAAGGAATGCGGTAGCTGAAGGTTCGTCCGGGCTTTGTGGGTATGTCCACCGCGACTTCTGCAAATCTCATGCTGTCAGATTTGACCACGCCGTCCTCTGCATAATCTTTCTAACTGCTATGTTATCAGACTTACATTAAGCCGGATAATAGGCAGGACAGATTATCGAAGTAATCTGTCCTGGGTGGGTTTTTGTGAAGCCGAATGAAGGATGGTTGGGTGCGCTGACTATCGGCGTTCCTTGATGCGCGCTGCACGTCCTGAGCGTCCGCGCAGGTAGTAGAGGCGGGATCTGCGTACTTTGCCGCGTCGTACGACTTTGACCGATTCTACATTTGGGGAATGTATTAGGAAGGTACGTTCCACGCCGATTTCGTAGCTAACACGGCGCACCGTGAAAGATGCGCCAGGGCCGCCGCCGCGTTTGCGAATGACGACGCCTTGGAATGCCTGTAAGCGAGTGCGCTCGCCTTCAGTTACTTTAATTTCCACTCGGACGGTATCTCCGGGCTGAAACGCTTCGATATTTGGGTTGGGTTCTAATTGAATCAGCTGGTGTGCTTCCATAAGAAGGCTCTTCCTATAATAGTCTGTGATTTATTCAAACAGCGCGTACTATTGTATCGCCAAGCTCGTGCGGGGTGCAAGGTTTGCGCGTGGCTGTATAGCGTTTTCAGTTCCAGAAAAGACCCCAGAAACTCCCGTATAGAGTGCCCGAAGAGTTCCAGGTCGGTACAGGTCTGACCTCCGCAAACGATGGTATATAAGGCGATGGCCAGGACAGGATGTCGTGTAGGGAATGCAGGCGGGCGTTGGCTACGGGTGTCTTTCAGATCGGCGAATAGGTCGGCTATTTCGGTCCTGGTGTTACTCCTCTTTCTCTCCCTGCCGAATTAGCTTACACCATACCCGGCACCTCAAATTTTCATATGCGATAATCCTGATCCCCTGCCGGACAATCACTTTTCACATGCGCGTCGTATCTGTTATACTCAACAGACTTGGGTTGTCATGCGCATCCTTCTCGACGTGTCTGTTGACATTTGGTCTTGATGGGAAGTGCGAATTACCATGTATGAGCCTGTGACATGAGGCGCCTGAGTATATTTTTTTGTATAGCAGAGGAGAGGGCATGCCTGCCTATGCGGTTCTAGGCGCTCAATGGGGCGACGAGGGAAAAGGTAAGATAATTGACGTGCTGGCGCGCGACGCCGATATTGTGGCGAGGTTCTCAGGCGGTAATAACGCCGGACATACGGTAGTTAATGAGGATGGTGAGTTTAGTTTTCACCTCATCCCTTGCGGCGTATTTTGGCCTAATACTATCAACGTTATAGGTAATGGTGTCGTCGTTGATCCTGATGTCCTGCTAGAGGAGATAGACCGCCTTCAAGAACAGGGCATAGATATTAGGGACAGGCTGGTTGTCAGTGACCGTGCGCACATCATTATGCCGTACCATGTGGCGCTTGACATGCTCGCGGAGAAGTCTCGCGGGAACAATGCTATAGGCACTACAGGCAAAGGTATAGGCCCGACATACGCGGATAAGGCGGCACGCACGGGCATACGCGCCGCGGATTTGCTGGACGTCGAAGCCCTTTTGCCGCGCCTAGAAAGTATTCTTGATCACACGAATGCTGTCATCACTAATGTCTATGGTGGCTCTCCCGTATCTAAGACGGAAGTCTTCGATAAGTGCCGTCAATGGGCAGAGCGTATGTCGCCTCTGATAGCGCCCGTTGAGAAGATTGTCCATAATGCGCTCAAAGCGAATAAGAACATTTTGCTAGAGGGCGCTCAAGGTGCATTGCTCGACCTAGACCATGGTACATATCCGTTCGTTACTTCGTCGAATCCTACAGTAGGGGGCGCCTGCATCGGGCTGGGTATGTCCCCTGTGCATATCGCAGGAATTACGGGTGTGTTCAAGGCATATTCCACACGAGTGGGCGGTGGCCCTCTTCCAACGGAGCTTCTGGATGACACCGGCGAGGCTATTCGCGACCTTGCTCAGGAGTTTGGTGTAACGACCGGCAGGCCTAGGCGAGTGGGATGGTTTGATGGTGTGGCAGCACGTTACAGCGTTGAAGTGAACGGATATACATCCGCAATTTTGACTCGCCTTGATGTGCTCGACGGGTTTGAATCGGTGCGTATATGCACTCACTACGAACTGGACGGCAATGTCATAGACGAGTTTCCGGGCGGCGTAGCGGCGTTGGAGCGCTGCAAGCCTATTTATGAGGAGATGCCGGGGTGGGACAGTCCTACGGCGAGCGTAACCAATTATGAGCAGCTTCCCAAGGAAGCGCGCGCTTATGTGGAACGCTTGCAGGAGGTTATCGGGTGTAGGATAGACCTCATTTCCACCGGACCTCATCGCCACGAGACGATTATGGTGCGACCGGTCATCAATGTGGCATCGGCGTAGTTCTTTATTTCCGGCGGAAAAGTTGTAGTTGTCTAATCCGCTGTTTGCGCGAATCGCCGAAATAAGACTGAATCAGCGTAGTATAAATACCCCGACCTAGATAGAGATGGGTCGGGGTATTTTTATTTGTCTTATTCTTGATGAATGTGTCGAGCTGCGTAAGTTAGTCGCCTGATGCCACCGCAACGGGCAGGTCGATGTTGTATCGCGATACGACTGCATCGATCGCAGCTGCAGTATCTTCGTCAGGAGGTATGAGGGGCAGGCGCGGCTGTCCGACATTGAATCCGGCTTTGCCGACACAGTATTTCACTGGAATGGGATTAGATACGATGAACAGAATCTTAAAGATATCGAACAGTCGCAGATGCTCTGCTGCTGCACTCTCTATGTCTCCTTCCAGAATCATTCCCATCATAGCCTTAATCTGGTTGCCCACGAGGTGCGAAGCGACGCTTACTATGCCGTAGCCGCCGGCGCACATTATAGGAAATGTCTCGTCGTCGTTACCGCTCCATACTTTGAACTCGCCATCCGTGTCGCGGATTATCTTAGTAATCTGCACCGGGTCGCTGCTGGCTTCCTTTGTTCCAACGATATTATCTATCTCGCTGAGGCGCACTGTGGTCTCGGCGGTCATATTAAGGCTGGTGCGGCTGGGCACATTGTAGAGCACGCAAGGAAGGCTGACACTGCCGGCTATAGTCTTGAAGTGCTGGTACAGTCCTTCCTGTGGGGGTTTGTTGTATGACGGGACAGTCATCAGGATGCCGTCCACGCCGATTGTTTCCGCTTCTTTGCTGAGCGCCACTCCATCTGCGGTATTGTAGCCGGTGGTGCCTGCGATAATGGCGGCGCGATCACCCACCGCTCTCTTGGTAGCTTCATACATCCCGAGCTTCTCGTCGAATGAGAGCGTTGGTGTTTCGCCCGTGGTGCCGGTAACTACCAGCCCGTCGCTGCCGGAGTCCACCAGGGCTGATGCAAGGCGCCCTGCTTCATCATAATCAACTGCGCCATTCTCGTCGAAGGGTGTAATCATTGCGGTTATGAGTCTGCCTAGTTCTGCCATAGTTTATCCTCCTTAGTTGGCGCCAGTTTATCCACTCACAACAGATTGCCTGGGCAGCAGGTTGCGTCTCATCACTTCTTCGGCAATCTGCAATGCGTTGGTCGCCGCTCCTTTCCGAAGGTTGTCGGTTACCACCCACATTGCGATGCCGTTTGGATGTGATACGTCTTGGCGAATGCGTCCGACGAACACTTCGTCGCGTCCAGCTGCTTCGATGGGCATAGGATACACATTTGCGTGAGGGTCGTCCACCACCTTTATGCCGGGAAAGCCGTCAAGTATGTCGCTTACATCGGATGGACTTATATGGTCTTCAAATTCTATGTGCAGCGCCTCGCTGTGGCTGAGCATGACTGGCACTCGTACGCAAGTCGCAGACACCGCAATGTCGGGTGAGTGTAAGATTTTGCGTGTTTCGTTGACCATTTTCATCTCTTCATTGGTGTACCCGTTGTCAAGGAACGGCTCGATGTGTGGCAGCGCGTTGAACGCGATTGGGTGGGGGTAGGCGCTAGGGTTCAAATCTTTATATGTGAGGCTTGAGTCGCCGGTCAGCTGCTCTGACTGAACTTTCAGCTCCTCTACTGCGGCTGCGCCGGTGCCTGATACCGACTGATATGTATCGGCAATCACACGCTTGACCGGGCTTTGCTCCATCAGAGGTTTCAGCACCATAACTAGCGGTGTGGTTGAGCAGTTGGGTATGGAAATGATCCCTTTGTGGTTTTCGACGTCTGCCCCGTTGACTTCAGGGACTATCAGGGGTACTTCGGGGTTCATGCGAAATGCGGAACTATCGTCGATAACCACTGCCCCATGTTTTGCGGCAACGGGCGCAAGTGCTCGGCTGACATCTCCGCTTGCCGAGATGAATACGAAGTCAACCTCGCTGAACAGTTGCGGCGTAGCCATCTCTACGGAGATTTCCTGCCCTAAGCACTTGAGTTTTTTGCCTACAGAGCGCTCTGAAGCGCAAAGCCGAATATCCGAAACGGGAAAGTTACGTTCTTCAAGCACATCCAAAAACACGCGCCCGACGGCGCCAGTCGCGCCAACCACTGCGATGCTGCAAGCGTCCACTTCTGCGAGACCTCCGATAGGTTATATAGGTTAATTGATATTTCGGTTTGTGTGCCCTGTTAGTATTGGTACACGCTGATAAACTGACATATACAGGATTTAATCATAATGGTTTTTGGGATATAAAACCAGATTTAGTCGGGTATTTTGCCACTTTGCGATGATTAGTATTGAACCTGTGGCTTACAAGAAGATGTGGCTTACAGGAAGAAGGAACCTAGAACCCACTAATTGAGTTATGCTGATGCTTACAACATTAGGGAGGGATTAGGAGCAGCCAAGTTTTATACCACGATATTGTTGACCCCATACTGTGTGTTCGTTAAAATGTTTACATACATTTAGGTTAGTGTATGGCGTCAAGTCCGCTAACCTGATTTGCTATCAAGGCTGCAAGCGTTCATCACGGTGCCCCAGTAGCGCAACCGGTAGCGCAGCCGACTTGTAATCGGCAGGTTAGTGGGTTCGAGTCCCCTCTGGGGCTTCCTAACATCTATCGTGGAGGGCGTTTCGTTACAAGTTTTGTGTCTCATTGAGATGCTTTTACTTGGATTGGTTAAGCGCCTGTGATAGACTAAAATAGTCTGCCTGGCAGTCTCTTTGGAGGGATGGGAGAGTGGCTAAATCCACCAGACTGTAAATCTGGCGCCCGACGGGCTACGCAGGTTCGAATCCTGCTCCCTCCACCAATAGTTATAGAAGAATTAGGCATTAAAAAAACTAGCATTGGGCCCACATAGCTCAGTCGGTAGAGCGCGTTCTTGGTAAGAACGAGGTCAGCAGTTCAAGTCTGCTTGTGGGCTCCACAATCGGAGGAAGATAGCAGGAATGGCTAAGCAAAGGTTCGAAAGGACTAAACCCCACATAAATGTCGGTACTATAGGACATGTTGACCATGGGAAGACTACTCTCACTGCTGCAATTACTAAGGTATTGAGCACCGCCGGCCTTGCCGACTATCGGGCTTTTGATACGATCGATAACGCCCCCGAGGAAAGGGAGCGCGGTGTTACAATTGCCATTCAGCATGTGGAGTATGAAACCGATGGCCGCCACTACGCGCATGTTGACTGCCCCGGACACGCTGACTATATCAAGAACATGATAACGGGCGCGGCTCAGATGGATGGCGCTATTCTCGTTGTCAGCGCACCGGACGGCGCAATGCCTCAGACTCGTGAGCACATCCTACTTGCCCGCCAGGTTGAAGTGCCTGCCATGGTCGTCGCCTTAAACAAGGTCGATATGATGGATGACGAAGAACTACTGGAACTTGTCGAATTGGAACTTGATGAACTTCTCTCTGAGTATGGGTTCGATGATGTACCTATCATTCGAGTAAGCGCGCTCAACGCCTTAGAAGCCGAAGATTCATCCCGCGGTTCTGAGTGGGGCAATGGGATATGGGAACTGATGGATGCGGTTGACGCGCATATCCCGATGCCGGAAAGGCCGCGTGACCAGCCGTTCCTGATGCCGATTGAGGACGTGTTCAGCATCAAGGGGCGCGGCACGGTTGTTACTGGCCGCGTTGAGAAGGGCATCGTCAAGGTCGGGGATCAGGTTGAGATTGTGGGCATTAAGGACACCACCACTACCACGGTTACGGGAGTGGAGATGTTTCATAAGCTAATGGATGAAGCCGAGCCGGGAGATGCCGTGGGCGTACTTCTGCGTGGTGTTGACCGCGATGAGGTTGAGCGAGGCCAAGTGCTGGCACAGCCCAGAAGCATACTGCCGCACAAAGATTACGAAGCACAGGTCTATGTTCTGAGCAAGGATGAAGGAGGCCGGCATACGCCGTTCTTCAATGGGTACAAGCCCCAGTTCTTCATTCGCACAACCGACGTTACCGGCGAGATTCAATTGCCCGACGGTGTCGAGATGGTTATGCCCGGCGATAACATAGAGATGAATGTCAGGCTCATTACACCGGTTGCTGTTGATGAGCAGCTTCGCTTCGCTGTCCGTGAAGGAGGCCGCACGGTTGGGTCCGGCGTTATAACCAGGATTAACGACTAACACCGATTGATTACCACAGGGCTATGACCAGTCATAGCCCTGTTTTTGGGATATACACATGGCGAGAAGGGCTGAAAACCGCATTATCATTAATCTGGGCTGTGTCGATTGCCGCGAGCGAACGTACCATTCGACAAAGAATCGGCGAAACGATCCACAGCGTATTGAACTAAAGAAGTTCTGCCCAAGATGCAGAGCGCACACTTTGCACAGAGAGGTCAGGTAGGCAATATGGCTACCAATCCTAGTACTCCAAGAAGGCTCGGAGGCCGATCTTCGCGTAGATCTTTCAGGCTGTCGGCAGTGAGCGATGTTGTATCCGAACTTCGCCGGGTCACTTGGCCCTCATATGAGGAAACTTTTCGACTATCCGTCATGGTCATTGCGGTGTCCGCGGCGATAGGCGCATTTCTCGGAGTGGTTGATCTGGGTTTTTCCAGCTTGTTCGACATAATTCTGGGGAACTAGATAACGATGAACAGAGCCGAAGAAATCGAACAGCCTCGATGGTATGTCCTGCACGCCTATTCGGGACACGAGGGACGTGTGAAACAGAACCTTGAACAGCGTATATCCAATATGGATATGGGCGATAGGATTCTTGAGGTATTCGTCCCCCAGGAAGAGGAGATCGAAATCCAAGCCGGGCAGAGAAAAACGGTCTCACAGCGCGTGTTTCCTGGCTACATCTTCGTACACATGCGGATGGACGACGAAAGTTGGCACATCGTGCGCAGCACGCCCGGAGTTACGGGTTTCGTATCGGCTGAGGACGACAGAGAGGCTCGTCCTAGACCTGTTCCCCTGGATGAACGCGAAGAACAAACCATACTCAGCTTCAAGGATACTGAACAGCCGCGCGTGCGTATTGGCTTTACTAAGGGGCAGGCAGTCCGTATTACTGATGGCCCATTTGTGGACTTCATGGGTGTGGTTGATGAAGTGCACGCTGACAGAACGAAATTGAAAGTGCTGGTTTCGTTCTTCGGACGTGAAACTCCGGTCGAGCTTGATTTCCTTCAAGTAGAACGTGCTTAACATACCCAGAAGAAACGAACCTTATACTGCGAAATGAGAGCCTGGTTCGATTGTACGTTCCTTCGCAGTTCCCCTATTAATTCTAAACCCTTATCTTCGCGCACAAAGGACAAGTTAGTTGGCTAAGAAAGTAATGACGGTTATCAAGCTCCAAATAGAGGCAGGCAAAGCTACGCCTGCGCCTCCTGTTGGTCCGGCGCTCGGTCAGCATGGGGTAAATATTATGGGCTTTGTCAAGGAATACAACGAACGCACCGCATCCCAGGCTGGCAATATCATTCCCGTAGAGATAACCCTCTTCGAGGATAGATCGTTCACATTTATTACTAAGAGTCCGCCAGCATCGGATCTGCTGAGAAAAGCGGCAGGAATTGAGAAGGGAAGCGGCAATCCCCTTGCGGAAAAAGTCGCACGCATTCCGAGAGACAGAGTGCGCGAGATTGCAGAACTCAAAATGGACGACCTTAATGCCGCAGACATTGACGGCGCGATGCGAATTATCGAAGGCACGGCACGAAGTATGGGCATTGAAGTGCGGTAGTCGTATTTATCTATTATCGCATCGTATTCGCATTAGATTCCATAAAGTAGATTAGGACATTGTAATGGCTAAGTACGGGAAGCGGCACCTTAATGCTGCAGCCGCAATAAAAAAGGATTTTGAATATCAGCCTGAAGAGGCAGTCTCGCTTGCGAAAGGAAATGCCACCGCTAAGTTCGACGAGACGGTTGAGCTGCATCTTCGCACAGGCGCAGATCCACGACATGCCGACCAAATGATCCGCGGTGTTGCACTGTTGCCCCATGGCGTGGGTAAAACTGTGCGCGTTACGGTGTTCACACAAGGCGAAGGGGTCTCTATCGCCGAGGAGGCAGGCGCTGATTTTGTTGGCTCGGACGAGATTATTCAGCGTGTCGAGGGAGGTTGGGTCGATTTCGATGTGTCCATCGCCACTCCGGATATGATGGGCAGAATAGGAAGGCTGGGACGCATACTCGGTCGAAGAGGTTTGATGCCCAACCCACGTACTGGGACTGTTGTGCAGACGGACGAACTCCCCAGGGCTATCCGTGAAGCTAAACTTGGTAGAGTAGAATACCGAGTTGACCGAACCTCGCTGATTCATGTGCCTATAGGGAAGGCAAGCTTTGAAGTGAATCAGTTGATGGACAATCTCACCGCGCTGATGGACAACATCGTTCGTGCGCGCCCCAGCGGAGTGAAAGGGCAGTACATTAAAACGGCTTATCTGACAACAACTATGGGACCCAGCGTCAAAATGGATGTTGCCAGCACCAGCGCCCTTAGAGTAGAATAGAATTAATTTAATTCAGTGTCGCAGACTGCGGGTCTCTGTATCACAGAGGTAATACACCAGCCCGTTTAGGCATACGGATGAGCGTATATCGTTCGTCTCCACAGGTTTGAACGAAAGCTTGCCCTGAGTCTGTTGATCTCAGGGCTTTTTATTTGGATGATAATGCTTGGCATAGACGAATTATGAGACAGTTGCTCTCCGCTATGCTAGAAACGGATGAGGTAAGGAGTTGCCAACAGATAGAAAAGTAAACGCAGTTCAGGAGATGACGGAATGGCTTGACGGCGCAACCATAGTCATTTCAACAAACTACGTCGGAATGCCTGTGACGGACATCACAAATTTGAGACGAGTCCTGCGCGAAAAAGAAGTTCGATACAAGGTTGTTAAGAACACATTAGCATACATTGCCGCCGAAAACGCAGGCCAGCCTCAGCTGAAGGAGATAATCCAAGGACCGAGCGCAATCGCATTCGGTTATGGCGAGCCAACAGACCCAGCAAAAGCGCTGAGGGAGTTCATCAGAGGTGCACCCTCCTCCCCGTTGCAGATCCGCGGAGCTTTGTTGGATGGCAGGGTATTGGATGCAGCACAGGTGGAGCAGCTTGCTAACCTGCCGAGCAAAGACGAACTTGTCGCCCAAATGCTCGCACGAATGCAGTCTCCCATTTCAGGTCTGGTAAATGTGCTTAACGGTCCGATAAGCGGGCTTGCGCGTGTGCTGCAAGGGCATATCGATAACCTTCAAGGAGAAGGACAAGATACGGAGTAACAATCACAACCAGTGGGCGTTAGGATAAGGAATTAATTCAGGGAGGTTTTCCTATGACAACCAAGGAAGAAATACTGGATGCAATTAAAGGGCTGTCAGTAATTGAGCTCGCAGATTTGGTGAAGGCGCTTGAGGACGAGTTCGGCGTCAGCGCTGCGGCACCCGTTCAGATGACCACCGTACAGGGCGTTGCCGGTACCGTGGAAGCCGCCGCCGAAGAAGAGAAGACCGAATTTGATGTGTCCATTCAGGAGATTGGGCCACAGAAGATCCAGGTCATTAAGGCCGTTCGTGAGGTAACCACACTAGGACTCAAAGAGGCGAAAGAGCTCGTAGAAAGCGCGCCTGTTGCAGTGAAGGAAGCCATCAACAAGGAAGAGGCGGAAGCCATTAAGGAAAGGCTTGAAAGCGCCGGAGCCGTCGTTAAGGTAGCCTAAACAAAATCATTTAAGCGTACACGGCAAGCAATACAAAGCAAGTATATGTCCTGGTAATTCCTACGGATACCGAAGTTTATACTTGCTTTGTGCTGTATGCGCCAGGCACGAGGGAAGAGGTAGCGTGTGAACCACACTAAAGCCACACAAATGAGCGTCGCTCCGATTATGCCGCATTACACCCTCTACACTTGCTCAACGATATAGGGTATCGTCTGCGGGCCTTCCGGCAAGACACATATCCGTGCGTCTGACCCAAAGTCGGCGATTGCGTCTTCGATGCGCTCTACGGGCTTTAGGTGCGCCTCAGCGACCTGTTGTGGTGTAAGGCAATCCGACTTCAGAAATACATCCGCTCTCATCTGTATCTGCGCCTGTATCTGCGCTTGCCACTGGTCGTGCCGCTCATAACTCGGCTGCTCTATCATCTCCAGCAGTTCTTCGGGGCTGTTTCGAGATGCAAGTATGTTGCGATACTGCCCGTGTTCAGGAATGCCCTCAGAGCACTCGGCAGCGCATATAATCTTCCCTCCGTCTCGCACCACTTGCGCCGCGGCAGACATTCCCTTAACCGCCTGGTACAGATTTTGGTCGAGCGGATAACCGCTGTTGGTCGTGAGCACGACATCGAACTCAGAGTTGATCGGCTGCATAGCGAGCCGTCGGGCAACGGCACAGGCAGCCTTGTGAACTGCGAAAATCTCGCCGGCATAAACGCTTGTAATTCTGTGCTCGCGGTTTATCGTTACATCCACCGCGAAATCTACGCCAGACATTCGCGCAATCTCTCTAATAGCGTCGTGGATGGGATTCCCGACTGTAATGCCGAAGCGCGCCTTGGGACTGCCAATCATTTCTGCATTGTGCAGCCGCATTATAGTGTTGAAACCTGCCAGCCCAGGTGCAACCATCTTAGGCCCGCCGCTGAATCCTGCGAAGAAGTGCGGTTCTGCAAACCCCATAGTTATGCGGATGTCGCTCTCTGTCCAAAGCTTGTTTAGGAAGACATCGATGCCTGATTCCGTGGCGCCTATTTTCGCCAGAGAACTGTCGTCGAACCCGTTGTGATTGACTATTCGATACTTGCTAACTACATCTTCGCCAAGCATCTCAGAAAGTTCCCCGCTAGTATTGGCGCGGTGCGTGCCTGTCGCTATCAGGATTGTGATGTTTTCAGGCGGCACGTGGCTTAGTTCGCCCAGCAGTCTTGGCAGCAGTGTTTTGCTCGGCATGGGGCGTGTGATGTCACATACCGAAATAGCTACTCTCTGGGTGGGGTTGACGAGTTGTCGCAGCGGCAGCGTGCCGATAGGATTGCGCAGCGCTGTCAAAATTGCGCCGTCAGCGTCCGGAAGCCCAGGTACATAGGTAGGTTCTATGACGGTAGTGCGTTCGTCGGGCAGCTCCACTTCCAACCCATCGCGCCCGTACGCCAGTCTAACGCGCATTTGCTAATCCTGCCCTAGAATTAAGACTTCGCATAGATGCGCGGTATCAACCAGCTCGGGTATGATCACGTATTCCCTGACGGTGTGCATACCATGGTCAGCCATACCTACTACTACGGCGCTTATGCCCTTCAGGCGAAATACGTTTCCGTCTGTGCCGCCTCCGGATGGACGGAATATCGGCTCAAGCCCAAGTGTCTGTAACGCGCTCGTAACGCGCATAGTCGCAGGGTCGTCATCGTTCAGCGTGTATGCTTCGAACTCTGTATGAAGATGGTTATCGAGTTTGGCTTCCGGGAACAACTCTTGCACTTCGTCCAGGGCTTCCGAAATCTGGACGCGGATGTTGTCCAAAGTCTCAATGTTGCCGCTTCTGAACTCGCCGTGGATGATTGTGGTTTCGGCGACTGCGTTCCGCACTGAGCCGCCTTCGATTGTGCCGATGTTAAAGGTTGTTTCTTCATCCAACCGGCCTTGTGGCAAGCGTGTAATTAGCTCCGCCGCGATGCGTATCGCCGACAATCCTTTTTCCGGTTCTACGCCTGCATGGGCTGCTCGCCCTGTTATCTCGACATCGAAACCGATATATGTTGGACTTGACGAGGTAATCTGGGCGACAGGTCCTTCACCGTCGAACACGATAGCTTCCTTCGCAGTAATCATCGAAAAGTCTAGGTTGCGTGCTCCAACAATTCCAATCTCTTCTTCGCGAGTGAATACGACCTCTAATCCTCTATACGGCTCACCGTCTTCGTACACCGATTCCAGCGCTTCGAGGATGGCAGAAACGCCGCATTTGCAGTCGCCGCCCAGAATTGTTGTGCCATCAGACTCGATTCGGTCGCCGATAACCTGCGGCTTAACGCCTCGTCCCGGTTCAACCGTGTCCATGTGCGCGGATAGCAGCAGCGGATCCGGTTTGCCGTTGCTCGCGATGACATTACCATAACAATCACGCTTGACGGTAAATCCGAACTGCTCAAGACGGCAAGTCAGTTCTTGGGCCATCGCCTCTTCTTCACCAGAAGGGCTGTCAATCTTCACTAAATCTGTGAATGTCTTAACAAGACGGTCTCGGTTTATCATTAGTTCTCCTGAAAATGAAGTCTGCCCGCTTATGACGGTTAATACTGGAATATTGTATGTGGTGTGTGTAGCGTGTCAAGGGTTGGAACTTATTGCTCATTAAGGGTAAACTACATCCGACTCAAGCGAGGTGCTGTCATGGATGCTCATAATGGACAGAAGCAGATCGAACTACAATACACCACGATGATTCGAGATTTGCCTCAGGATGAGCGTCCGCGTGAGCGTCTCCAGCGATATGGTCCGAGTCACCTGAGCAATGCTGAACTAATTGCAATTCTGCTGCGTGTCGGTTCTGCGGGTGAGAGCGTATTGAACTTGTCTGCGCGTGTGCTGTCCACCTATGGCGGACTAGGCGGGGTTGCGAGAGCGTCATACGGAGAGCTTTGCGATCTGCGCGGCATAAGCGACGCGAAGGCTTGTCAGCTTTTGGCTGCTTTGGAACTAGGAAGGCGACTTGCTTCACTGCAGCCTGATGACAGGGCTGTGATTCGCTCGCCGCAGGATGTGTTTAATCTTCTCAGTGCTGAGATGAGTTTTCTGTCGCAGGAGCATCTAAAAGTGCTTCTCCTGAATACGAAGAATGAGGTGTTGGCGACGCCTGAGATTTACAAAGGTAATGTGAACTCCGCCGCAGTGCGAGTAGCAGAAGTGCTTCGTCCTGCGATACGAGAGAACTGTCCTAACATCATCATTGTGCATAACCATCCATCCGGAGATCCGACTCCAAGCCCGGAGGATATTATGGTAACGCGCCAGATTCGCACATGCGCCGAAATGATGGACATCGAACTGCTCGACCATGTTGTAATTGGAAATCAACGCTTTGTCAGTCTCAAAGAAAGGCAGCTTGGATTTGACAGCGCCTCCAGCGCTCATAACGCCGTTAATCTAGCGGCAGAAAGGGAATATTAGGTGATTGTGTATGTCAGATAGAGAACTTGGAGACGTAGGCACGGAGTTTAAGTTTGAAGACGGTGATGTGAAGGTATGGGATCTGGTGCTGGAGCCGGGGCAATCCAGCGACTGGCATCATCACACGAGACGTTATTTCTTCATTGTAACGCGCCCCGGCACGCTCAAGACAGAGTATGACGACGGCAGCACAGCAATATCAGAACTCAAACTGGGGCAGGTGGTGAAAGGTATTAAGGATTCAGTGCATCGCGTAACGAATGTCGGAGACGCTCTGTATAGCAACGCCATCATAGAATTGAAGGATTGAGGCAGTCTGAAACAGCATTGAGGTAAAATATGTCTATGGATAACCGACCTCTTGGCGAGATAGCCAGCCATGTCTTGTTCGAGAACGACAAAGTGAAAATCTGGAATTTGGTTGTGAATCCCGGTGAGGCGAGTGACTGGCATCTGCACGAGCGAGATTATGTTACGGTGGTAGTGGAGGGCGCTGGGCTGGTCGTCGAGTATGATGACGGCACGCAAGAGGACAGCGCTTCAGAAGTAGGCACCTGGCGATTCCACGGCGACCACAGAGTTCACCGAGTTGTGAACAACCGGGACGTGCGATACAAGAACGTTTTGATAGAATTGAAGGAATGAACTATATCGTTCGGCTGACGTCATGGGGCATTCCAGCCGAACGCAAATACCAATGGAAACACATGGTATGAGACAGGAACCTGCCTTAGGGTATCTTTCTGCAAGGATTTAATGCGATGAAGATTCTTATTATGGGCACAGGCGCCATCGGCGGATGTTACGGCGGATTGCTGGCTCGCAGCGGTGAAGATGTCGTTTTCACGGCGCGTGGGGATAACTTGCAAGCAATCCGCGAGTCCGGTTTGCGAGTCAAATCTGCGACTTTTGGCGAGTTCACCGTTCACCCGGATGTTGTGGATAGGCTGGATGGCGAATGGACAGCGGATCTCATTCTATTCTGTGTGAAGGGTTATCATAACGAACAAGCCATATCAGACATGGCGCCTGCGGTTGATGACAGCACGACTATTCTGACATTGCAGAACGGCATTGGCAGCGGTGAACAGCTGGCGCGTAGTTTTAGCAGCAGCAACGTACTGCTTGGAGCGGCTTACATCGATGCCGAGCGCGTTGTGCCCGGCGTGTTTGAGCAGCGAGGCAGCCCTCCCCGCATTGTGCTGGGCGAAGAGAACGGCGAACTCTCTGCTAGAGCTCAAACAATTACAGATGCGCTGATGCGTGCCTCTATCGAAGTCGAACTTTCACGAAGCATACTTACTGCCCTTTGGAGCAAACTCATCTACATCTGCGCTTTAAGCGGTATGACTTGCATCACTCGCGCGTCTTTTAGCGAGGTGCTTGATACGCCTGAAACATACGCAATGACGCAACAAGTAATGACCGAGGCGTTGAAAGTCGGTCAGGCAAGCGGTGTTGCGCTTGATGACGGTTTAGTGGATTCTGTGATGAGAGGCTTTCTGGAAGAGAAGGATGGTCTTATCTCGTCGATGCACACCGACCTAATGGCAGGCAATCCGTTAGAGGTATCTCTAATCAACGGAGCCGTAGTGCGAATTGGCAAGGATATGGGTGTGAGCACGCCTGCAAACAGCTTCATATCAGCATGTTTGTCAATTGCAGATAGTAAGGCGCGCATCGAGATTAGATCATGAATAAGCGTTAAGAAAATTAGGAGAATGAATGGATTATTTTATTGATCCCTCACAAGTCAAGCGCAGAGAGTTAGCGCCCGGCGTAACTTTGCGTACTATGTGGGGCGATAAGATTATGATGAGCATGGTAGAAATTGCGCCGAACGCCGTGGTGCCGATGCACACACATCCAAATGAACAGGCGGGCATCGTGCTTCAGGGGGAGTTCGAGTTTACCATCGGCGGGGAAGTCAAGACTCTCAGGCAGGGCGACGCTTATGTGATTCCCGGTGGCGTTGAGCATGGCGTTGTGGGTTCTAACGGATGGTCAATGGCGCTGGACATATTCAGCCCGCCGCGTGATGACTACAAACATTAGACACCAAGAAAGCCGCAGGAACGTGGGAATCAACACTCCTGCGGCTGTGGAATTGCTGCCGAGTTATTACGGTACGGGTCTGAAGACTTAGCTGCCGTATCGAGCTTCGGCTACCGGGTCGCTGTATTCAACGCCTTTTGTGGACCAGAAGATAGTGGCAATCTCGTCCACGGCTGCCACGAGGGCTTCGGCGTTTTCCATGCTGACCGTCTGTTTACATTGCCCTGCGAGTTTCAGGGCGGAATTGAACTTAGCCGCAATATCGTTTGCGTCGGTGCCGGGCCATGTGTAGTCTGCCCAAAGTATGCGCAGTTCATGCTTGCAAAGTTCTGCATGCTCTTCTTTGACGGTTACATAGCGCCCTAGGGTATTGGCATACCCCACATCGCCGCTGTCTTCCAGAGACTGAATTCGCAAGACCATTTTCTGTACGGTTTGCGCAGCAATTTTCGCGGAAATCGGATCATAGATTCCGCAAGGGATGTCGCAGTGTGCATTCGCGTCTCGAATTTGCAATAGACGCTGGGCGATTGATTTTATGCTCATATAAACCTTCCTTTCAAGGAGTTTGGATACTGCTTAGAAGATACAATAAACGCTCTTCCTGTGCAAGTGTTTGTGGTTTCGGACGACCGGCTGGCATAGGGTCTAATGGGGCGTGTTGACTCATGCCTGTCGGATTTCTGCTGTATCGTGTGCGGGGGCGGAGCATGGCTCCAGCACTGTGTCCGGGTGATTATGTGCTGGCGCGCGTGTATGGAAGGTTCAATCGACCGCCTGCGAGAGGCGATATCGTTGTAGTCTATGTCCCTGAATACTCTGAGCAGAGTATGCTAAAGCGTGTGATAGGGCTGCCGTACGATAGAATATGTTTCACGGACGGAACATTGCTTATCAACGGCGATAGGTTTGTGGAGAAGTATCTATTTGGACTGCCGCCATACTTGGGGCTGGAAAACTCCGACTTTACGCTGGGGAAGGACGAGTATTTTGTCATGGGAGACAATCGCGCATACAGCACGGACAGCCGCGATTACGGTCCGATACATCGCTCTCAGATAGAGTGCAAGGTAGTGTTCCGAATATGGCCGCTGTTGTGGCGGAGCAGGCTTTAACAGGGGAATGTGATAGACGCGGACGCGCTAAGCAAGCCAGCGCGCAGCTTCCTTCGAGTGGTAGCTGATTATCATGTCTGCGCCGGCGCGCTTGATGGATGTGAGAATCTCTAATGTAATGCGTTGACCATCAATCCACTCATTTTCGGTCGCAGCCTTCACCATCGCATATTCACCGCTGACATTGTACGCTGCCAGAGGGTGTCCAAATGCCTGACGCGCCCGATCAATCACATCCAGATACGACAACGCGGGCTTGACCATTATGATGTCTGCGCCTTCCTCTATATCCATCTGGATTTCACGCATAGCCTCACGCGAGTTCGCAATGTCCATCTGATAGCCACGGCGGTCGCCAAACTGTGGCGCGGAGTCGGCGGCTACACGGAACGGTCCGTAGAAAGACGATGCGTATTTAGCCGAATAAGCCATTATCGGCAGATGCTCGAAGCCCGTCGAGTCCAAACCTGCGCGTATGGTGGCGACCTGACCGTCCATCATCGCGGACGGCGCAACTACATCTGCGCCTGCTTCTGCTTGGCATATCGCCATTCTCGCCAACAGCTCAAGCGTGGCGTCGTTGTCAACGACACCGTTATTGATTATGCCGCAATGACCGTGGTCGGTGAACTCGTCTAAGCATACGTCGGTGATTACAAGCATGTCCGGCGCGGTCTGTTTGATGACGCGAATTGCTTCTTGCACGATGCCGTTTGGCTCGTATGCTTCCGTCCCCTCAGGGTCTTTGTTAGCGGGGATTCCGAATAGCAGGACGGCGCGAATGCCAAGCGACATAACCTCGCCGATTTCTGATATGAGGTTATCCAGTGAGAGTTGATACATTCCTGGCATGGGATCAATCGGGTTGCGTACTCCGCGTCCATGTGTTACGAAGATGGGGTATATGAAATCCCTGACGGATATGCGCGTCTCCTGCGCTATATCACGCAAAGCCGCAGACTCTCTCATTCGACGCATCCGAACTTGTGGGAACCTACTCATTTGGCGCATCCTCCTCGAAGTGAGACTCCATTGCTTCGATCAACCCTGCAATGGTATGTTCTGACGACACTATGTCAATTCTCAAGCCTAGATCGGCGGCTCGTTTTGCCGTGATTGGGCCTATGCAGGCAATCCTAGCATTTTTTAGCGCGTCTGTGTTGCCGTCAAGCAGTTTGATAAGGTTGCTTACGGTAGATGAGCTAGTAAATGTCGCTATATCGATGCCTTCTGAAAGGATGTTTATGAGGCGTTCTTCCGTATTCTGCGGTGTTACGGTGCGATAGACGGCAATGGAGTTCACACTTGCGCCATGCTCGGTAAGTCCGCGCGACAGCACATCGCGTGCAATTTCAGCTTGCGGCAGTAGTATTCGCTTATTTTCTATGCCAAGCTTTCCCAGTTCATGTACTACGGACTCCGATACGAAGGATGTCGGCATGAAATCAGGCACTATGCCATACTCTCGCAGTCGCCGCCTTGTTGCAGGCCCGATTGCGGCGATTTGCAATCTGTGCAGCGCCCTTGCGTCAAGTCCGAGTGTGTTCATTCGATCGAACACTGTGTCAACTGCGTTCGTACTGCTGAAAACAGCCCATTGATAATCTTGGACGCTTTTTAGCACTTGGTCGAGTTCGGCATAATCGTCAAGTGGCTGGATTTCTATAGTGGGCAACTCGATAGGTTGTGCGCCTCTTTGCACAAGCAGGTTAGACAGCGCGCTTGCTTGGCTGCGTGTTCGTGTAACCAGCACTCGCTTGCCGAAGAGTGGTCGGTTGTCAAACCACTGAATCGTGTTATGCAGTCGTGCTACATCGCCGACAACCGTAACTGCGGGGGCGCTTATTCCCGCGGCAGATGCCTTATCGGCAATGTCCGACAGCGTGCTGATTAACGTGCGCTGGTACGGTTCTGTTCCCCACTGCACCAGTGCGACCGGCGTCTGAGGCGCGCGCCCATACTGCATCAGTGTGTCTGCTATCTTTCGCAGATTGCTTTGCCCCATCAGCACTACGAGCGTATCGCTGCTTTTTGCCAGAAGTTCCCAGTCAACCGATGTATTCGGCTTGGTGGGGTCTTCGCTGCCTGTAACTACCGTGAATGATGATGTGAGTTTCCTGTGCGTTACCGGAATGCCGGCGTACGCTGGCGCAGCTATGGCTGATGTAATTCCGGGTACGACTTGGAAACGCACTCCGGCGCTCGCTAATTCCTCCGCTTCTTCGCCGCCGCGTCCGAATACGAAAGGGTCGCCGCCCTTCAGGCGCACGACTGTTTTCCCCGATTTTCCGAGCTCGACAAGCAGCCTATTGATGTCCTCTTGTCGATTGATGCGCTTGCCGGGGATTTTTCCCACATCGATTAAAACCGCATCCGTGCGTGCGTTTTCCAGCAGGCGATTATCCACTAACCTGTCATACACGACTGCGTCGGCAGACTGGATAAGACGCATGCCCTTAATGCTTATAAGCTCCGGATCGCCCGGTCCCGCGCCAACAAGCCACACTATCCCGTGATTCATAAACCCTCCAGGATATGTGCCGCTCCGCCGTCTATTAGTTTTGCTGCGGCTGATTTTCCCGCCAATATAGGATCGGCGGCGCTGTATGATTCTGATATTCGGACTATTTCGCTTCCGTCCGGCTGTGCAACCATAGCCATGATGCGCAGCAAGCCATCCTTAATATCGGCGTATGCAGCGGTCGGCAATGTACAGCCGCCTCCCATAGTTTCTAAGAACGCTCGCTCCGCGCGTACTGCTGCACTTGTGGGAGTGTGATCAATCGATTTCACATACCGGATCATCTCGCTGTCCGATTCGCGGACTTGAACCGCGAGCGCTCCTTGACCAACATCCGGGACACAATCCTGAGGTGTCAGGTATGCGCTTATTTCGGATTTCCGTCCTAGCCGTATGATTCCCGCCGCTGCAAGAATCGCGCCGTCGTAATCGGCGCTTCTTGCTTTACTCATGCGCGTATCTACATTGCCTCTGATGGGCAGTATTTTTATGTCCGGTCGCGCGGCTTTGATTTGGGCGGTACGGCGCGGGCTGCTTGTGCCGAGGCGTGCACCAGCCGGCAGCTCACTTAGGGACGCATTCCAGCGATTAACCAGTACATCGCGTGCGTCTTCCCGCTTTGTGAATGCTGCTATGACAAGTCCGGGAGGCGTAATGGCGGGCATGTCCTTTGCGCTGTGGACTGCGATATCAATCTCCTCGCTCATCAGCGCATTCTCGATTTCCTTGACAAACATTCCACGCTCCATGCTCAGGAGGGGAGCTGTCTTATTTCTATCTCCTCGCGTAGATAGGGACACCACTTCAATATCGAGGGATGGGAGTTCTTGCAGCAGAAGTCCAACGACTTCATTGGTTTGCGCCAGCGAAAGGGAACTAGACCGCGAGCCGATGACGACTCGTCTTATATTATCCACAAAATCCACAAACTTGCGCTAAGAGACTGCCTCAGCCTTGGAGTAGGCTAGGGCTTTCTTGTCTTCCCACATATTACAGACGCCCGGCGCGCAGTCGCATCCGACGCCTTTCATCAGGTCGTTCAGGAGCGTCTCGCGTGCTTCGTCGTACATGCCTTGCATCACTTTGTCCAGTAGGCTGTCTGTGATGCATGCCTGCCAGTGGTCGGTTACGAGGGTAATCCCTTTGCCGCGAATCTCGGAGCGCACATCTGCGAGCAGTGGAGTGAGTTCTGCATAATCCATTAAGGGATAGCTGGATTCGATGGGGCTGCCGTCGAGCAGCTCGCGGAATTTCCGTGCGAGAGCGGGACTTGCGCCTCCGGTAGATGCTGCGACTGTTACATCGCCGCGAATTGCGACTGACGGCGCGATGAAAGTGCAGAGGTGGGTAACGTCAACTACGTTCAGAAGCACATTGCGCTCTTCCGCTTCCTTTGCGATGGCGCGGTTGACATTGTTGTCATCTGTGGCGGCTATGGCGATGAAGGCGCCCTGCAAGTCGCCATCACAGTATTCGCGCTTGTGCCAGACTACCTTGTCGTCGTTGGCAAGATTGCGAACGCCTTGGTTGACTTCAGGACTGATTACGACCACATTGGCGTGGCAGTCGAGCAGCTTGACGACTTTTTCTTCACCGATGTTTCCGCCGCCAATGACGACACATCGCCTGTTCTTGACATCTATAAATGCCGGATAGTACGCAGGCATTAAAATCCTTTCTTATTCTCTTTATTCCACTGTACTCTGGATGCTACACAAAATACCTGACTCGTGTCTTTTTGTATTCGCGCGTACTATACAAGAGTTGGTATTCCGCAATACCCGTAGCTTCGGAGAGTTCGGCTGCCACATCCTCGCACTGAACTTGCGATGTGGCGTGAATCATAGTGAAGTGAGTATATGGCCAATCGGGGAACGTTGGGCGCTCGTAGCAGTGAGTAACCCAGCGCGACTGTGCCATGATATTGCCAACTTCGACGGCGCGTTCAGACGGCACCTTCCAGACAGCCATAGCGTTCGATCGGAAGCCCGCACGCCTGTGGTGCAGCACTGCGCTGAAGCGACGCATCAACCCGCGTTCCTGAAACGAGTCTGCTATATCGAACAGCTCTTGCAGGGATATACCGAGACGCTCCGCCATTGGATTGAATGGTGAGGGTATCAGCGGCACATCCTCTTGCAGCTCACGTATGACTTCAATCTCGAAGTCATTAATCGGGAGGGCTTTGTTCCAGTTCTGCCCGTCTGCTCGGTCGTAGCCGTCCGGGCTGTAGTATTTCTTTGCCGCGCCTTCTTCTTTGACCATATCGAAGTTCACACCAATTTTGAAGAACTTGATGGTTGGCATCAGCCGATAAGATTCCGCACCCGTCCTACTCGCCATCTTCTCGACGGTTTCCGCAAGGTCTTCATAAGGGGGAACGGCAAGTGTAAACCATAGGTTGAAATGTCCATTGCGGGCGTAGTTATGACTGACGCCGGGATGTTCGTTGATAATCTGTGCCGCTGCGTCCAGAGCATTCGCCGGAAGTCGCATAGCTACAAGCGTTGTCTTATATCCGAGCCGCCGCGTATCGAAAATAGCGCTTATTTGTCGTACCACATTCTTACTTTTCAGTACGGCAATGCGCTGCAGAACTTCTTCCTCAGTAAGTTCTAACTCGTCTCCGATAGCCTTAAAAGGCGTCTCTGCCAGTGGAAAACGTGTCTGGATGATGTTTAGTATCTCGCGGTCAGCAAGATCCATCGTAGTAGTGCTAGTTGTCATTCATTCCCTTCTCGGTGAAAATATTATCTGTGTTCGTAATACGATTCAATCAGGCAATGTTAGGCAATCATCATACTTATTATGTCAGTTTTCGGGGTATTCTTGCAATCCATTCTCAATGAATACTTTAAGTGTTATATGATGCAGCCTGATACATTGATATATCGGTGTAGAAGAAAGAGACCTATCCGGCGGCAAAGGGCAAAATAAGAAATCGCTGTAATGCTGTAATGTAATGAGGGATATTCCAATCCTGAAATGATAGGCGCAGTTCCTTGATTCTACTTTTCTACTTGTGGAATATGTTCGGCTTATGTGCGTATAATGTGCGAAACTTTGAGGAGGCTCTATCTAATGAACATCGGGATTTCCACTTTTCCTACCGACTATTCCGCTGATATTGCGATTATTGCTAAGAAAGCTGAGGAACTTGGTTTTGATTCGCTCTGGGTGCCTGAGCATCCGATACTTCCTGTTAGCGCTAGTTCACCCTGGCCCGGCTCGTCCGACGGCGTAATCCCAAAAATCTATGCGGACATAGTAGATCCATTCGTGGCGCTTGGCAGAGCATCCGCGGTTACTAGCACCATAAAGTTGGGCACCGGCATCTGTCTTGTGCCGGAGCGCAATCCACTGCTGTTGGCGAAAGAGGTGGCTACGCTTGATATGTATTCTAATGGGCGCTTCCTCTTCGGCATCGGTGCAGGATGGCATCGCGAAGAAACTGAGATAATGGGAGGCGACTTCGACCATCGCTGGACACAGACACGCGAGGCTGTTTTGGCGATGAAAGAGCTTTGGACAAAGGTAGAGAGTGAATATCATGGAAAGTATTACGACTTTCCGGCAGTGTACTCATTCCCGCGACCGACACAGCGCCCTCATCCGCCGGTTTTTCTTGGAGGGATGGCGCGCAATGTATTCAGGCGAGTGGTTGACTACGGGGACGGATGGATGCCCAATCGTGTAACGCCGGAGCAGGTGAGGCAAGGACGCGCTGCTATCAATGAGCTTGCGGAAGCGGCGGGTAGAGACCCGGACTCTATCAGTGTGTCAGTCTTTGGGCAGCCTGCGGACAGGGGACTGATAGAACAGCTTCAGGATGCGGGCGCGGATCGTGTCATGGTGCGACTTGAGACGGCGCCAGAGGAAGAGACCATCGCCAGCATAGAAAGTATTGCCGAGGCTGTGCTGTAACCTAACTATCTCGAATTGTTGATGTTAGGTTGATGTCAATTTGTGGTTCGGCAGGCTCACAGCAAGCCACTTAGAAACGGGTGGTCGTTCGTTTCGAGTCTGCCGAACCTGACTACGACAAGTACGTCATCTCCCTTGCAGCAAAGGCAGCACCTTCTTGCCGAAGAGGTTCATAGATGCCTGAGCTTCCTGTGTGTCCATCTCACCTGTGTTGAACTTCAGCATCAGGTTGCGTACGCCGGCGTCACCGAACGCGGCAATCTCGTCAGCCACTTGAGAAGGCGTTCCCATAATGAACGACATAGTTAGGTTTTCCCGAGATGATGTCGTTCCACTCCCACTTTGTGGCGGACCGCCGCCCGGGTTGTATAAACGGCGCGCTTCACCAAAGTGTCTCCGCTCCCGGGCAAAGCCACGTTCCGCTGCCTCTCGCGCCTCTTCGTATGTGTTCGCGACGAATACGTTCCTAGACGCCCAGCACTGATCGAGAGTGTTTTCAACGGCGTGCTCATCAAAACCTGATTCGAGCATCTTGCTGCGATACGCGTTCAGGCGGTCTGCGAGTGTCTCCCTTGGCATGATGCCTAGCATCACAGGTCTGCCAATCTCCGCCATTGCAAGAGTCGAAGTCTCGCTGATGCAGGCGCGCACCAGTGGAGGGTGCGGCTTCTGATACGGACGCGGGCGCAGCATGGGGAACTTGACCTGCCAATGTTCGCCTTCATACTTCAGTGGGGTAGTTGTCCACGCTTTTATTAGAAGGTCTTCAGACTCATCAAGACGCTCTATTCCATCCTCCATACTTATCCCGAAGCCGATATACTCATAGTGGTTAAACGCAGAGCCTCGGCCTGTGCCCATTATCAGCCTTCCGTGGCTTATGTTATCCAGTAGCGCTGTCTGCACTGCAAGGCGTATGGGGTGGTGGAGCGCAAGTTCAACTACTGCAAATCCAATCTTTAAGTGCTTGGTTCGAGCGGCGACCGCAGCGCCGAATAGCAGGGGATCGGCATAGGCGACAGCGCCGTCGAAGTGGTGTTCTGTGAGCCAGACGGCATCGAGTCCAATGTGTTCTGCCAGCTCAATCTCTTCAAGGGTGCTGTCAATGACCGCGCTGTCGTTGTGTGGGTAATGGCTTACCGGAAATATGAACGCGCCTATTTTCATTTACGCCTCCGCATATCTTGATGTCAACTCATCTAGTATATCGTAAATGCGCCTTGCCTTGCCTCAGTGCGGGGAGTACACTTATGACATTCCGCCAGAGCCTTCAGCAAGGAGCTTTCGATATGACTACTGCGATTCCTGACAGAGAAGCGCTGCGTATGGCGTCTTTGCGCTATTTGTGGATGCATAACCGCGATTGGACACAGATGGCGGAGGAAGGTGAGCCTCAGATAATTGAAAGCGGTGAAGGCGTGCGAGTCGTGGACTCTGAGGGCAAGTCGTGGATTGATGTCAACGGCGGTTACAATTCGGTTAATGCCGGCTATGGGCGCACCGAAATTGGGGAAGCCGCCTATGAACAGATGGTTAACCTGCATTACTTCCCACAGGGTACAACAACCGTTCCGATGGCTAGGCTTGCTGCAAAGCTTGCCGAAATCACACCCGGCAGCCTTTCTAGGGTTTTTCCGGTAAGCGGCGGTTCTGAAGCGAACGAGACCGCACTCAAAATTGCGCGCGCCTATCATAAGCGCAGGGGAAATCCGGGACGCTACAAAGTAATCAGCCGTGTCGGTTCGTACCATGGCATGACTGCCGGAGTGCTTTGGCTTGGCGGCAGTCCATATCAGCCGCGCCATGATTATGAGCCGATTTATCCGGGAATGGTGCACGCTCCGCAGCCGAACCCTTACAGATCCGATTGCGGCGGCGAAACGCCATCCGATTGCGCCGTTAGATGCGCTAATGCTGTGGAGCAGTTGATTGAGTTTCATGGCCCGCAGACGGTAGCGGCCGTTATAGCGGAGCCTGTTGCCATACCTCAGGGAGCAGTAGTGCCCGGTGATGAGTATTGGCCTATGCTGCGGCAGATTTGCGACAAGTACGGTGTGCTGCTCATCGCAGATGAAGTTATATGCGGCTTCGGACGCACAGGCAAAATGTTCGCTTTGGAGCATTGGGGAGTAGTTCCTGACATCATGACGGTGGCAAAGGGTGTGGTAAGCAGCTACCTGCCTATGGCGGCTGCAATAGTGAAGCAGGAAATTGCTGACGCATTCGCGGGGGAGCGCAACATTCTGCGGCATGTATTCACCGCTGCCGGGCACCCTGTCGCCGCTGCGGCTTCACTAAAGAACATAGAGATAATCGAGAACGAAAACCTTGTTGAAAACTCGGCGCAGATGGGCGCGTACTTCAAGGAGCAGCTCGAGGGTCTTGCAATTGATCACCCGCTTGTGGGCGATGTTCGCGGACTAGGGCTCCTACTAGCCGTGGAACTTGTCAGCGATCGCAGTACGAAAGCAGGATTACCGTCCGATGCAAGAGTTCCGGAACGCCTGAATGAGAAGTTCAAGCGGCATGGTTTAATTTTCCGCATTAACAGTAACATCCTGAACATAGGTCCCCCGCTGTGCATAACTCGAGAAGAAGTGGACGAAATCGTACATGCCATAGACCTGTCGCTGTGGGAGCTGGAAGGCGAAATGGGTATCTCACGGATGACTTAGCCTGACTTGTCAAACTGAAGTAGGGGATAAGAGGCAGCACACTCTGCACGGAGAACGATATGGTGATGACGAACGACATAGAATCCGTTAGACAAATGGCTCTTGACCATCTGTGGATGCACAATGCAGACTGGACAACGATGGCGGAGGAGGGCGGGCCTCCCATAATTACAAGCGGGGACGGAGTTCGCGTTACCGATGCGGAAGGCAAGGTGTGGATCGATGCTCATGGGGGTTACGCATCGGTCAACGCAGGCTATGGGCAGACGTCTATCGCAGATGCGATGCTCGAACAGATGCAAAAGCTGACATACTTCCCGCAGGGCACGACGACTGTACCACTGATTCGGCTAGTCGAAAAGCTGGGCGAGCTTGCGCCTGATAACCTAGAGCGCGTCTGGCCTGTGAGCGGCGGCTCAGAGGCGAATGAGACGGCTGTGAAGATTGCCAGGGCGTATCACAGGCGACGCGGCGGCAGCGGACGATATAAGGTGATTAGCCGGCGGGGTTCGTATCACGGCGCTACGGGTGGCGTGATGTGGATGGGCGCAAGCTCCGGGCTGAGCGACTTTGAACCGGCGATGCCAGGCATGCTGTACGCTCCGCAGCCGAACTTTTATCGCTGCGAGTTTGCCAGCCGCACACCTTCGGAGTGCGCTGAGCGCTCGGCGAAAGCGATCGAAGATCTCATTCTGCTGCATAATCCTGATACTGTGGCGGCGCTTATTGGCGAGCCGATTACATCTGCCGGTGGAGTTGTGCCGCCGTCTGATGAGTATTGGCAGATGGTGCGCGAGATATGCGATCGATACGGCGTGATTCTGATAGCCGACGAAGTAGTTACGGGCTTCGGACGCACAGGCAAGATGTTCGCTATGGAACATTACGGCGTAGTTCCTGACATCATGACCGTTGCGAAGGGCATTACAAGCAGTTATTTGCCGCTTGCCGCTGCGATTGCAGGCACACATATCGCAGATGCATTTGCGGGCGAAGACAACATTTTCAGGCAGGCGCTCACATTTGGGGGGCATCCTGTAACGGCGGCAGTAGCTCTCAAGAATATTGAAGTCATTGAGCAGAATGACTTGGTGAATAATTCTGAGATTATGGGCGCTTACTTCCTCGAACGCCTGCAAGAGTTGAAGGAGCGGCATCCGTCGGTTGGTGATGTGCGCGGGGTTGGTCTTCTGCTTGGATTAGAGCTGGTGAGGGATCGCGAAAGCAAAGCAATGTTTGATGAAAGCCTTCAGATCAGTAAGCGCCTGACGGAGAAAATGCATGAGCGCGGCGTAATCATGCGTTTCAGTGCGGACAAGGTTACACTAGGACCTCCGCTGTGCATCAACAAAGACGATATAGACGAAATCGTCAGCGCTATGGATGGCGCGATAGGTGAATTAGAAGCTGAACTTTCGCTCTAAAACCTGCTATAGACGCTTCCCAACAGCATTTTACTGCGGGCAATAACGCATTGTACCTTCCGTCCCTATGGCAGCAGAGACGGAAGGGTATGCTTGAGCTGGCGTGCGGATTAGTCAATGGCTGATTGGCGCACTTGCGCTCATCCTGACAGCGTGGCAAGAAATTCCGTAACTGCGTCTTGGAAACCTGATGGACTGTCGCCCATGACCAGGTGGCCGGCGCCCTCAATAGTGGCTAATCGGCTGTTCGGGATGACCTGGTGCATTCTGTCGGCAGTATCCATTGCTACAATATCGCTTGCGCCTCCGCGCACAAGCAGTGTTGGGCATTGCAGCGAATTCAGATAGCCCCATAGACGCTTTTCCGTCTAGGGATCGCTGCCCATTCTGCGCCCCGGTCTGCGGAGCGCTCTGTCGTACTTCCATGTCCACTTGCCATTCGGCAGTTCTTTGAGATTGTGCAGGATACTGCCACGAACTTGCTGCGGGTCGCGGCGGGGATTGTACATCAGTACACGCTCCACAAAGGCGTCAACCGAGTCAAGTTCGTCATCTTGCTGAACGAAGTTCCGGATGTTCTGTGTGCCTTGCTGCATGTTTTGAGGAGCGGCGTCAACAATCACTAGGGCTTTCACATAGTCTGGGTTGTTCGCTGCGTAAGTGAATGAGTTTCTGCCGCCCATTGAAAGCCCCATTAGCACGAAGTCGTCAAGTCCGATCTGCTCCACAACGCTTGAAATGTCTTTTTGTTGAGTTTCTGGAGAGTAGTCGCCGTCCTCTGCCCAATCGCTGTCGCCGTGTCCGCGCTGGTCAAGCACAATAACACGGTAGTCATCACTAAATCCGAGCGCCACGAAGTCCCACGAGTGGCATGTTTGCGCGAATCCGTGCAGCAAGAGCATCGGCGGATTTTCCGCGCTGCCCCATTCGAGGTAATGGAATCGCATACCGTTGGCGGTAACGAACTTGTCCTGCGGCGCGTTCTCGTTGGCGAACTTCACACCCATAGCTCGCGCTGCGTCATATAGTGATAGACCCTGATTGCCTGCCTGTGAACTCAACGGTTCTATTCCTCCAACTTTCGGATATTGCCGGATATTGATTATCCGGGGTTGTTATTTCCTAACGCACGAAATCATACACCAGCCGATATGGGTTTGTCAGTCTGCGGCGCAGCGCCAGTTCGCCCCGATTAGCGCAAACGCAAGGCTAGATTGGCGGATGCTTCGTGTGCCAATCGGTAGCCTGTTCGTATGCATACGCGACCTGAAGTGCAAGCGCGTCCTCAAATGGGCGCGCCGCAAGCTGCATACCGATTGGCAGCCCGTCGGATGTAAGGCCGCAAGGCACTGATATAGTGGGTATGCCGCATATATTGTGGGGTCTGGTCAATCGGGGCATAATCGCCAGCTTTGGTTCGCTCTGTCCACCCACATCAACCATACTTCTGCCAGCTATGGGCGGAGCGCCTAGTGCGACGGTTGGCGCCAGCAGAATGTCGTAAGTTTGCATCGCACTAGCAATTTTGCGATTGAATTGAGTTCTCGCGCGCTGTGCCTTGATGTAGCTTACCGCCGGTGTCATTGCGCCCTCTTCGAGCCGTGCGCGCACATCTGCACCGAAGTCATCCGCACGGTTGCGCAGATTGTCCAGATGAATCTCCGCCGCTTCTGTGAGCAGAATCGTGCCGGATATAGTTATAGAATCGTTGAGTGCAGGAATGGAGCATTCTTCGACATGCGCGCCCAAGTTTTCCAGCACCTGTGCCGCTTGTTCCACAGATGAACGCACTTCGGTGTCTATCACATCGTAGAAGTAGTCTTGCGGCAATCCGATGCGAAGTCCGGAGATGTCTTGTCCTAGCAGCCGGGTGAAATCTTCGTTCGGCCGGTTGGCGCAGGATGGGTCGCGGCTATCGTAGCCGGCAATGATGTTCATTACGATGGCATTATCGCGCACCGTGCGGGTCATCGGACCTACGGTGTCTAGGCTGTGTGCGAGGGGGAAGACGCCGTATCTGCTAATCCTGCCGAATGTGGGTTTTAAGCCCACGATGCCGCAAGCTGCAGATGGGATGCGGACCGAGCCGCCGGTGTCGCTTCCGAGTGCTGCCATGCACTGCCCAGCAGCGACTGCGGAGCCTGATCCGCCGCTGGAGCCGCCGGTTATGCGTGATGTATCCCAGGGATTGTGTGCCGGTCCGTCGTGCGGGTTTTCGCTGGTTGCCCCGAGGGCGAACTCGTGCATCTGGAGCTTGCCGAGCAGGATTGCGCCGGCGTCTTGGAAGCGTTCCGTTACTGCTGCGTCGAAGTCCGGGACGAATCCTCGCATGATTTTCGAGCCGACTGCCGTTAGCACACCTTTTGTGCAGTATAGATCCTTCAGCCCGATGGGTATTCCATGCAGCGGTCCTCGGTAGTCTCCATTCTGGATGTCGGCTTCCGCAGTGCGCGCCTCATCCATAGATTCATCTGCAAGCAGTGTGATGAAGGAGTTGAGTCGCTCATCGGTTTCCTGAATGCGTTCTAGGTGAGCCGCGGTGAGTTCAAGCGGGGAGAGTTCTTTTGATTCCAGAAGCGCTGCGGCTTCCGTGATAGTGAGGTAGTGCAGGTCGTTGGATTGCATTGGTTTGCTCCGATGATGTGTTGACTGCGGATTATGCTCTTGTATTCAGTTGAAGCATTTCTATCAGAGTAGGTATTATACACGCAACCATAAGGAACATCTTTTTAAGACAGTACCAGCGCTTGCAGCAAACAACAGAACATCCTGAAGCCATAGATTGAGGTTATCAGTTGAGGTCCGCTGGTTCTTTTTGGAGTTACCGCAAATAGTGGCTTTTAACGCAGAATAGAAACCGTCGATCGTTAATCTTGTCATCGCATCTGTATTCGTAGGCGCCAATTTGCACCAGCCGGGTATCTTGATGGTCAATATATCTAACGCTCGGGAACGGCTCCCACGATATGCTTGCATAGTCCACTTCTTTCTTATGTACAATGCTCATTAAATCTGAGAGAAAAATAACCGTTACAATAAAGACTGCTACACTCGCTAGTAATGAGATGAACCCAAGAATGGGATATTCATCCAAGGGTAAATTAAGGAGCAGTATAAGCACAGTTATAACCGCTGCGACTATACCAATAAAAATCTCCAGCAGACTCCCACTCGTCCCTACAAAAATGACTCGGTGATTGGTTGCGACGGCAACGCCGCTGTAATGAGGTCCTTTGAACATCTCGGAACTTCTCCAAGGCTCTACCTCCCACGAGTCGTGTGTGCCCCACTCGCAGGGGAGGATACTCTCCATAACCTCACCAACGATTAGGGTGGCATGGAACTTCTGCCGTATCCGCCGATATTTCCTCCCGGTCAGGCTTGGGGCAAGCGTTTTCCACTGGGAATCAATCGCGTCATTGTTATACTGATCTGCCATGGTTCGCGCCCTTCCCAAAACGATCTATTCCCACTTGCCTGACTTTATTTTATCACTTCAATCTTTATATGCCACACAAGTGTGATGAGAGGGTAGTAGGAAGCGCTCCATATTGTATTGCTTCTCAAAATATCGGGAAGATTAGTTCGCTGTGTAGTTTCAGTCGCCTGCGCTGGTTTGTTGGCGCGGCTGCTGGCGACTTGTGGTTACGACCTGCTCTACCTGATGAAGGAGCGAGCCTATGTTGCGAACCTGCCGATTGAGCATCGCAGGACCGACTGCAAAGGCTATCACCGCAACTCCGCCGATCATCACAGCGCTGGATGCGCCGAGGTAGTTTGCGATGCTGCCGGCTTGCATTCCGCCAAGCGGCATAATGCTCCATGTCATGCCGTAGAAGCCCATCACTCGTCCGCGCATTCTGTCCGGTACCATCATCTGGAGAGAGCTCATTATGGAAATCATGTAGATGGAATTGAATATCCCGATAAACAGCATTATGGCCATTACTAGGTAGTATGACGGATATACTTGCGCTGTGAGTCCGAACAGAAACAATGCTGCTCCGAACGCGACTGCTCCGCCGATGAGCATCAGCCCTTTTTGGCGGAAGTTGCCGACGGAACCGAGCAGCATTGTGGTGGCTAACGCGCCGGCTCCGCTTACCCCCATAAGAATGCCCTGTCCATCCGCGCCGACCTTCAGTATCTCCACAGCGAAGATGGGCATCATGAATATATACGCCATTCCGAAGAAGCTGTTGAAGAACGTCATCCCTATGAGAAATGAGAAGACAGAGTTGCCTTTGATGAAATTGAGTCCGTCGAGCATGTCTCGAGCGGGATTTCCACTGCCGCCGCGCTGGATAGGGGGCAATCTTAGCGCCGCTATGACCACCCCCATGGTTATAAAGCCTGCGCCCGCTATAAAAAAGGATGTGGATGTGCCTAGCTGAGCGATTATGAGACCGGCAATCGCGGGAGCTACTATGCGTGTTCCCTGCCAGATAGCAGCATTTAGTGACACTGCGCTCATCATTGCCGAGCGCTCTATGAGATGTGGATATAGCGCTTGCCGAGCCGGCTGGTCGAAGGCGTTCACAGCCCCGGTAAGAAAAGCGATGAGTAGAAGATAGTAGATGTGAAGCACATCGAACATCGTCATCAGTGCAAGTATGAAGATGAGCGCTGCGGTGATGAGCTGACAAACGATGATTAGGCGTCGTTTGTCGAACATGTCTGCGAATACGCCGCCAAACAGGTTGAGTGCGATAGAGGGCAGGGCGTTAACCATGCCGACATATCCTAGGAACAGGGGGGACTTTGTGAGGTCGAACGCCACCCACAGTATGCCGAAAGTGAGCATCTGGAAGCCGCTGACTGAAGCAAGTGTTCCGAGCCAGTATGCACGATACGCAGGGTAGCGCAACGCGGGAGGGACGGTTAGAATGCGACGCGCTACGCCGCTGTCAGATGACTGTTGCGTCAATAAGACCTCAGGGAAGCCCCAAGTCAGTCTTTAAGGGGAATCCTGCCCCAAGTAACCGAATCAGGGTCATTATCTAGGTTGTTTTCCCGAATTATTTGCCGGATGTTCAGTAGCGTCTCATTAACCTCGCCTGTTACATAGACCCAATCAGGCTCTTCCGGAAACCAGTAGGGGGAGGTTATACGTACTACTTTGTGTTCGGCAGGGTTCAGGTATATTCCGAACTTGGCTACATGCGGTAACATTTGCACCTCTGTCTTACAGCACTAAACTAGCACACGAATGCAGCATCTTCAACAGTAATTTGGGGTCTCCTGACGATAATTGAGATTAGAACAGCGTGAGTGCCTATTCTACCGTGACGGATTTAGCCAGATTTCGCGGCTGGTCAACATCGCATCCTCGCTGCACTGCAATGGAATATGCCAGGAGCTGCATTGGGATTGCGGTAAGCATCGGCGTGATATTCTCTGACGCTTTAGGAATGTAGATTACATTATCTGCGGTGTCACGGATATGCTCATCGTCCTCTGTGGCGATGGCGATGACGCTGCCGCCGCGCGCTTTAACTTCGTTGACATTGCTCAGCATCTTCTCGTACAAGCCATCCTGCGGGACAATCGCAACGACAGGCATCTTTTTGTCGATGAGCGATATAGGCCCATGTTTCATCTCGCCCGCCGGATAGCCTTCGGCATGAATGTAGCTTATTTCTTTAAGTTTGAGTGCGCCCTCCATCGCTAAAGGGTAGTTCTTGCCGCGGCCTAGGAAGAGGAAGTTGGATCGTCTGGCATATTTTCGAGCGATGTATTCATACCGATTCTGATCCGATATGAGCTGTCCGATCATTTCGGGCAGGTGTGCAAGCTCGCGCACGATGCACGCCAACTGATTTTGGGTTATTCTTCCGCGCTTTATTCCTAGATAAGCGGCGAGCGTATAAAGCGTTACCAGTGAACACAAGAAAGTCTTCGTTCCTGCAACGCTAATCTCTAGGCCGGCGCGAATGGGTAGCACGCAGTCCGCAACGCGAGTTGACTGCGTGCCTTCATAGTTGCATAGAGTCAGCTGACGAGCTCCCACCCGCTTTGCGACATCCATTGCGCCCAGTGTATCAGCAGTTTCGCCCGACTGGGATATGGATATAACCAGCGTATTTTCGTCCAGAACGGCATCACGGTATCGAAACTCGGACGAATTATCCACTTCGCATGCTATGCCCGCCAGCGATTCTATCCACATGCGTCCCACCGTGCCCGCATGGAGACTGGTGCCCATTCCGACGATTACCGCGCGATTGAATCGTTTCACTTCATCGTCTGAGAATACGAACTCAGGTAGATTGATGCCTGGCGGGTCGAACTGGACACGCCCTCTTAGAGCATCTAATACGGCGTCGGGCTGCTCGTGGATTTCCTTGAGCATGAAATGCTTGTACTCGCCCTTCGTAGCCATCATGGAATCATAAGAGACTTGCGCCGTAGTTTTGGCAACGGGCGTACCGTCTATTCGTGTGTACTTGGCGCTCTTTTGGGTAACCGTTGCAATTTCTCCGACTGCAAGGTAAGCAACTTCGTTCACATGAGGGAGCAGCGCGGCAATGTCGCTTGCAAGAAGCATTTCCCCGTCGCCGTATCCGATTACGATACCTCCCGCGTTGCCAAGTTTGAAAGATACTATTTTGTTTGGCTCCTTGCGGGAGAGCACGACAACAGCATTTGCGCCGTCGATGCAAGATGCCACGGCGCGCACGGCGTCTTCGAGCGAGTAACCTTCTTCCATGTACAGTTCTATGAGATGCGGAATGCACTCTGCGTCCGTCTGTGAGTTGAATACATGCCCCCTGTCTGCAAGCTCCTGCTTCAGCTCCAAGTAGTTCTCAAATATGCCGTTGTGAACTACCATTACGTCGCCTGTGCAATCGGTGTGTGGATGAGCGTTAAAGTCGGTTGGTCCGCCGTGAGTTGCCCATCGAGTATGACCTATCCCGCTGCATCCGTCGGGCAGGCCGTTGCTGAGAATACTCTTCAGCCGTGTGAGCTTCCCGGCTGACTTGTAGAGTTGAGGGACGCCGCCCGCGTTCAGCACCGCGATTCCAGCGCTGTCGTAGCCGCGATATTCGAGAGCGCCAAGTCCTTGCAGGATAATCGGGGCTGCTGCTCTTTCACCTATGTATCCAATAATTCCACACATACTTACCCCTGCATCATGCTCGGTTGTCCGGACGGGTGTTGCTGCGATATGCGCCCCGAATGTGATCGGGAAGCTGCATTGCTACTCTCTGCATAATCATATCCGAGATTGATTCGAGAACTTCTCTGTTTGGTCTGCCTTCGATTGGAGGAATGGAAAATACTTGTCCGATGTTCACCGTGATTTTTCCTGTGGGGTTGAACACGCGCATCCAAGTGCCCAAACGGTGTGTGCCGACGATCCCGACCGGCAGAATTGATGCCTGCGACTGTAAAGCTATCTGAGCGATGCCGGGCTTTGCTTTGGTCATGCCCTCACGCGAGCGCGTGCCTTCGGGAAACAATACGACGGGTTTACCGGCTCTGAGCTGACTGAGAACCCACCGGTATGCGCGTATATCCCCGCTTTCTCTCTTGACGGGGAAAGCTCCGTACGAACTCAGAAACCATGTAACGACGTGTCCCATAAATATGCTTGATTTTGCAAGGAAATACACTCGGCGAGGCAGGCTCGCACTCAGCAGAGGAGGGTCAAAGTTGCTCTGGTGATTGGCTATGATGATAAGTGGTCCCATCGGAGGTACATTTTCTACGCCGTTCACTTTCCAGTCAGCGAACAAGCGCAGAACGATGCGCTGCAAAGGTATGCAGATTCGATAGAGCCAGTCGGTTAACATTGTTTCACCATCGCCATCACTTCCTGCACTACTTCCTCTATTGTCTTGTTGTCGCTGCAAATTATTGCAGCGTCCTGCGCCGGACGAAGCGGTGAGTCCTCTCGATTGCTGTCTATCTCGTCGCGCCGACGCAGAGCAGCCAACATATTATTGTAATCGGAGGGAGAAGTTTCTTGTTTCCGATGTATATCGGCGACACGCCTTGCGGCACGCACTTCCGCCGAAGCTGTTAGGAAGATTTTCACAGCTGCATTAGGCAGCACCACGGAGCCGATGTCGCGCCCGCACATGACAATGGGGCCATCTGCGGCGATACTGCGCTGCTGCGCCACAAGCGCCCTGCGGACACCGCTCACAGCTGATACTGCGGATACATTTGCGTCCACTTCCGCAAGTCTGAGACAGTCTGTGATGTCCTCACCATCCAGCAGCAGTCTGTCGCCGTCTGAGTGTGCCACAAGCCGAATCTCCGTTGACTCGGCTAGATTAGTTAATTGAGCTTCATCTGCGAATTTGATTCGGTGTTGGATCGCCGCCCAAGTAATGGCGCGGTACATAACGCCGGTGTCCAGGAAGCGTATTCTGAGTCTGCGCGCTACCTCGCCGGAGACAACGCTCTTTCCGGAGGCGGCAGGTCCGTCAATTGTCAAGGCGAAAGTACAGTCGGAATCCGTGTTCAATTCTTCTTGTTTCCTAAGAAAGTGAGATTTATTCATAGTTAGTATTATAGAGATTATAGATTGGACACCTGTTTCGGGCAAGGAACGGTATGTTGGTGAACGGATATTCAGGGATAGCGGTCAGCGGGCAAGATACATTCTTTGAGGCGTTGGTAATCTGGGCAAAAATCCGTTGACATCGGCAATTTTCTCTTGGTATTATTATGTACGAAATAAGTCCTTTGGTGGTTCTAGCTAGATGGACCCACCCGTTCTCATCCCGAACACGGAAGTGAAACGTTTCAGCGCCGACGATATTGCACTCGCAAGGATGTGGGAAAATAGGTCACTGCCAGAGGGCTTTTTCTAGTTTGTCCAGTGTAGGATAAACGTAAATGCGTGTGTTTGGCTCTGAAAACCTTGCATGGGAAAGGAAGTAGCATGTCTATTCGCACAAGTCTAATAGTAATTACACTGATAGTCGCTGGGATTTTGGCGCTTGTTGCCTGTCAGCAGCAAGCGGCGCCAGAAGAACCGGCTGATTCAGGGGCGGCGATGATGGCTGAAAGCGGAAATCGCCTGGCTACAGTCATGGAGCGCGGGAAAGTGATTTGCGCAAGCCGCAACGATGTTCCCGGTTATGGTTATCTTGATTCGTCCGGCAACAATGTTGGCTTCGACATAGATCTGTGTCGCGCACTGGCTGCTGCGGTGCTGGGAGACCCGAACGCCATTGAGATTCGCCTGATTTCCGCTGCCGAGCGCGGACCTACAATCCAGTCAGGTGAAGTAGATATGCTGGTTCGCACGGTTACCTGGACGACCAGCCGTGATGCGCAGTGGGGCAACTACGCGCAGACGATGTTCTATGACGGACAGGGCTTTATGGTAAACCAGAGTCTCGGTATCTCCAGCGCGCTCGAGCTGAGCGGCGCAACGGTGTGCGTAACACAGGGCACCACGACTGAGCTTAACTTGCAGGACTTCTCTAATCAGAACGGGTTGAACATCAGCCCTCTGACATTTGAAGACACGGACGCGGTAGTCGCGGCTTATGACAGTGGCCAGTGCGACGCGTTCACTAACGACAACTCTCAGCTGGCAGCTCTGCGTACATCGCTGTCTAACCCGAACGACCATGTAATTCTTCCGAACACCATTTCGGAAGAACCTCTTGGCCCGGTTGTGCCGCATGGTGATGATCAGTGGTTCGACATTGTGAAGACCGTGATGGGAATCCTAATTTACGCTGAGGCATATGGAATAGGCCAGGGAGATGTTCCGAGTGCAGCCACAGGCAATACGAAAGTTGACCGCCTCTTTGGCTTGCCGGGAGCCGAGAACGCTTTTGGACAGGAAGCGCTGGGTATAAGCAACACTGCAGCGCAGAATGTGATTCGATCCGTCGGCAACTACGGCGACATCTACGAGCGCAACCTAGGCCCCAACGGCATCAACTTGCCGCGTGAGGGCGGACGAAATGCGCTATGGTCGGACGCCCCCTGCACCGACTGCCCGAAGGGCGGACAGATTTATGCGGCGCCTCTGCGCTAAATAAATACCGATATATCTGAGTATCCGTTAAAGAACGAGCGGCTGGCATTTGTCAGCCGCTCTTTTACATTTATGTATTTTGTATGTATTTTGGTTTACAGAAAATCTGTATAAGGCGATAATTAGTGGATGTGAAAAATTGTAAACTACTAAAAAAATCATCGTTTAAGTTGAATTAAAAGCCTGATAATATGGTAGGATTAGCGGCACAGGGAATACATTCACAGGACATTTGTGCTTAAATGTTGACTTATCAAGGTATTCCGGTCTGGCGACATACGCAGGTTATCCAGTGGGCTTCACAGATTGTTTCCGGCATTCTGGTGGTAGTTCTGGTTTCCTGGTTCTTCATCAACATTGGGAGCGCCATACAGGAAAGGAACATTCCGTATGGGTTCAGTTTCCTTTCTCGCGCGTACGGAACGCCGATAGGCCAGCACTTCCTTGCTTATCAGTCGTCTGATACTTTTCTTTATGCTCTCGTAGTCGCTTTCACGAACACATTGGTGGTCTCTATTGTGGGAGTGATTCTGGCTACGGCTCTGGGCATATTCGTAGGCGTCGCTAGGATGTCCAGCAACTGGCTTGTCGCAAAAATCGCGACAGTCTATATCGAGTTCTTCCGCAATGTGCCGCTGTTGGTGCAGCTGTTCTTCTGGTTCTACATCGTCTTGGCGCTGCCGCCGGTGCGCGAGGGCTATGTAATCGCACAGAACGTGTATATCAACAATGCCGGTGTTTCTATACCATTCCTGTCTCCAACCAGCGAAAACGCCGCTATTTTATGGTTGGCGATCGCCGCTGTGTCAGTTGTCCTCGGATTTGTAGTTCACCGAATTAGGATGCGCCGAGAGGAACTTACAGGCATAGCGTCGTATCCGGTGATTTACGGCTACGCTGTGGCGATTATAGGATGTGTCATAGCGTGGGTAGTCGTAGTGGCTGCTATGGGCAATTCCCCCTTCGTCATATCGACGCCCGCTCCACAAGAAGGCGTTTTTGGGCGCATAGGCGGCGGGTTTACCGCTTCCGCCGGTCTGTTGGCGCTGATAGTGGGGTTGGTCATATACACATCCTCATTCATTGCGGAGATTGTCAGGGCGGGAATCCAGTCAGTCAACAGGGGGCAGACCGAAGCTGCCCGCGCTCTTGGTCTTACGCCTATGGGAACACTGCGAAACGTTACATTTCCACAGGCCCTGCGAGTCATCATACCTCCGCTGATTAGCCAATACTTGAACTTGACCAAAAATAGCAGCCTTGCCGGCGCTATCGGATATTCAGACTTGACGAATGTTGCCAAGACGATGACACAAACCGCTCCGGCAGTATCGATTTTCATTCTGATTATGCTGTGCTACTTGGCGCTAAGCCTTGCGTATTCGCTGATCGGCAACCTGTATAATCGCCACATTAGGTTCTCCGGAGGATAAGTCAATGGCTGTAACCAACACACCGACCTCCGGGCAGCTTCCCCCACCAAATGCGCAGGGCGGTTTGACCGGCTGGGTTCGAGACAATCTATTCTCATCCTCGTTCAACAGCACTCTTACTGTCATTTCTTTAGTCATAGTTGCGCTCTCAGCTTGGTTCTCTCTGAGTTGGGTAACAACCGAAGCCGACTGGAGCGTGATTGCCACGATAGGCGGCGGGTTTTTTATTGGACAGTACAATACGGAACTTGCTTGCCCGGGACAGAACTGCTTCTGGCGGCCTCAGGCTTCGCTTCTGCTTGTAACCTTGCTGCTGGGAGTGGTGTGGGGAATTGTTGGCGGAGTCGCCAAACGGATCGCGCTTATTGCCGCTATTGCGTCCGCTGCCTCAGCGTTTCTTCCATACGGGCTTGAGAAAATGGGATGGGATGTACGGATTCTTCTATTTGCGAACTTGCCTGCGGTGTTCGCCGGATGGGCGTTAGCTCGATACACCTCAGTGGTAACCGTGAGCCGCGTAGTTATATTTGCGTGTGCGGTTTTCCTGGTAACGCTGGTGCTGCTGCGCGGTTTACCCGGCGGAATACCGGGAATGCAGCCTGTGTCTGTTATTTACTGGGGCGGTCTAATGCTGAATCTGCTCCTCGCGGTGGCGGGCATCGTGTTGAGCCTGCCAATCGGTATCGCGCTTGCACTGGGAAGACGCAGCAATATGCCGATTGTGAAACTGCTGTGCGTGGTGTTTATCGAGATATTCCGCGGAGTGCCCCTGATAACGCTGTTGTTTATGTCGCAAGTGCTCGTCCCGCTTGCATTTCCTGAGGACTTTCCACAGAACTCCGTATTCCGCGCTGCGGTAATAATCACGCTGTTCAGTTCGGCTTATATGGCAGAGAACATTCGCGGCGGCTTGCAAGCGCTTTCACGGGGACAAGTGGAGGCGGCGCGCGCGCTGGGACTTGCGGGATGGCAGACAACGCTGCTTATCGAATTGCCCCAGGCGATTCGTAATGTCATTCCTGCGATCGTGGGGCAGTTCATTGCTCTGTTCAAAGACACCAGTCTGGTGTACATAATCGGGATGCTGGACATCGTAGAAATGGGCAGGGCGTTCATTCAGGGCAACCCTGAATTCTTGGACAATGCGCGGGAGCTGTTCATCTTCCTAGCAGTGGTATTTTGGATTTTCACATACGGCATGTCATACGTGAGCGGTCGTATCGAGCAGCACATGGGCGTGGGTAGGCGATAACCCGGCAAGCAGAGCGGCATGGCATTGCTGACTTGCTATGTTGATGGTCGGCTGATATAACGGAGGGAATTATGGCGACAAGTTCAGACTCGACAGAGGTGCAGGATATCATCGTCTGCCGTAATGTGAACAAGTGGTTCGGCGACTTTCAAGTGCTGAAAGATGTCAACACGACTGTAAAGCGCGGCGAGAAGATTGTTATTGTAGGACCTTCAGGTTCGGGCAAATCCACTTTCATAAGAACCATCAATCGGCTTGAAGAGCATCAGAGCGGGGACATCGTTGTTGACGGCATAGAGCTTACTAAGGATGTTCGCAACATAGATGCAATACGCAGCGAAGTGGGTATGGTGTTCCAGCAGTTCAATCTTTTTCCGCATCTGTCAGTGATGGACAATATCACACTAGCTCCAATGAAAGTTCGCAGATGGTCGCGCAGCGAGGCTGAGGAAGTAGGACTTGAGCTTCTAACTAGGGTGGGCATACCTGAGCAATCTCAGAAATACCCAAGCGAACTATCGGGTGGGCAGCAGCAGCGTGTTGCCATCGCTCGCGCGCTCGCGATGCAGCCCAAAATAATGCTTTTCGATGAGCCGACTTCTGCACTCGATCCGGAAATGATTAACGAAGTGCTGGATGCCATGCGCGAGTTGGCATATTCAGGCATGACTATGTTAATTGTAACCCACGAGATAGGATTTGCTCGAGAAGTTGCGGATAGGGTCATTATGATGGACGAAGGTCGCATCGTGGAAGAAAGTCCAACAGATGAGTTCTTCGATAATCCGCGCAGTGATCGCACGCGACTTTTCCTGTCGCAGATACTATAAGCAAGGTAGAAGAAAGTTTACTAAGGGGTTCCATAGATTTTTGAAGATAATGTGAAGAGGCGGCGAAGAACACGGATTTGCGGTAAGTTAAGGTGCGAACGCAGATCTGTTATGCGCTTGAATGCACATACTTGAATGCACATAGTAGTTAGAGTATGCTGATATGGAGCGCGTATGGCTGGTCTTATCCGCCACTTCATATACTTATCCTATCTTTACACATTTAGACTATATGAATATAATAACTAAGCACCTTAACTATGAGAAAGGCCTGTAGAGCCGTGACATCTAATTCATCTTCCGACGATTCCGCCATTATGCAAACCCCCACAAACGCGCAGGAGCTGGCAAGCGCCGATCAGGCTGCCGGCCATCCGCAGGAGCAGCCTCAAGCGCCGCCTGTCTCACAGCCGGCGGTGTCTTTAACTTCAAGTGCCGTAGAGCCTGACGAGCCTTTGGAATATGAAATTGATGATTCCGAAGTTCAGGACAATGATTCCGAAATTCAGGATATGGGACAGCTGTTGGACTCTATCGAACCCATAAAGCCACTTCGCCGCGGTGAGGTGGTCGATGGTGAAGTTATGGGCTTTTCTGATGACGGCGGCATACTGGTCAACATCGGGCATAAGTCCGAAGGTATCGTGCAGCAGCGCGAGATGCGTACTCTAAGTCAAGAAGACATGGATAACATACGCATCGGGGACAAAATTATCACGTATGTACTGCGCCCCGAATCTGCGGATAACCAGGCGCTTCTGTCGATAGATCGCGCACTGGGCGAAACCGGGTGGCGTGAGCTTGAAAAATGCCTCGAAGACAACGAAACCGTCGAAGGCAACATCATGGGCTTCAACAAAGGCGGAGCAATCGTTGATGTTCGGAAGGTTCAGGGCTTCGTGCCGATGTCTCAGCTTGTGAGTGTCCCGAGGGACATTTTCAGAGACAGATCGGAGACGGAAGAAGACCCTGAGGCAGAAGCTCGACGCATGCAAAGGCAGGCGGAACAGACAGGAAAGACGCTCCAGCTGAAGATTCTGGAAATTAACCGCAGCCGTAATCGGGCTATCTTCTCCGAACGGCAAGCCGTACAGGAGTGGAGGGATGCGCAGAAGGCGCGGCTGGTACAGGAGCTTCAGGTAGGCGAGACACGCAGCGGAGTTGTTACAGGCATTAGCAATTTTGGAGCTTTCGTTGACCTTGGCGGCGCAGATGGACTTGTGCACATCTCGGAGATGTCGTGGGGACCAGTCGCCAGACCGGAGGACGTAGTCTCTATTGGCGATAAGATTGACGTATATGTCCTTAGAGTGGATATTGAAAATAAAAAGATTGCTCTCAGTCTGAGACGGCTTGAACCCGAACCTTGGGAAACTATTCACGAGCGACTTCATGTTGATGACATAGTTGACGCTCAGATAACAAAACTCACGAACTTCGGTGCTTTCGCCCGCGTAGAGGGTAATATAGAGGGTTTGATACATATATCGGAGCTTTCGGATCGCGTAATTGGGCACCCTAGAGAAGTAGTCCAAGAAGGTGATGAGGTGCGCTTGAAGGTTTTGAGAATTGAACCTGAACGGCGCAGGCTGGGGTTGAGCCTAAAGCAGACGATGGACAATCCATTCATGAACTTTGAATAGGCGATCCTGAATCTTTTTGACTACACTAAACTCCTTTCAGGAGATGTGAAATGGCAAGTAGGTTTGAGAAATTTACAGAAAGAGCGCGCAGAGTATTATCACTGGCGCAAGAAGAGGCACAGCGCTTCAATCACAACTATATTGGGACGGAGCATATCCTGCTTGGCCTTGTGCGGGAAACGGACGGCGTAGCTGCCCGGGTGCTCTCGAACCTTGGAGTCGAGCTGCATAAGGTTCGTTCCGCAGTCGAGTTCATTATAGGTCGAGGAGAACGCTCCACACCGGGGGAGATTGGTCTGACACCTCGAGCGAAGAAGGTCATCGAACTAGCCGTCGATGAAGCGCGTAGGTTGAACCATCATTATATCGGCACAGAGCACCTGCTAATAGGCTTGATGCGTGAAGGCGAAGGTGTAGCTGCAGGCGTTCTTGAGAGCCTGGGCATTAACCTAGATAAGATTCGCGGCGAGACTAGCCGTATGCTGTCTCAGTCTTCTCAGAGTCCGCAGGGCAGCGGCAGGCGCAGCAGGAATAAGAGCCAAACCCCAATGTTGGATGAGCTGGGAGTGGATCTCACAAAGCAAGCTAGAGAAGGCAAACTCGATCCGACGGTGGGCAGGAGTAATGAAATCCAGCGTGTAACCCAGATACTCAGTCGCCGCACTAAGAACAACCCAGTTCTAGTCGGCGAACCGGGCGTGGGCAAGACGGCGATAGTGGAAGGGCTGGCTCAGCTCATCGCCGAAAACAAGGTTCCTTCAACTCTGCAAGGTAAAAGGCTTGTAACGCTTGATATGGGATCCTTGGTCGCAGGCACGAAGTATCGCGGTGAATTTGAGGAACGTCTGAAGAAGGTTGTCAAAGAAATCACCGAATCCGGCAAGTGCATCTTGTTTATAGATGAGGTGCATACGATGGTTGGAGCAGGGGCTGCGGAAGGCGCAGTCGATGCTGCCAATATACTAAAACCGTCTCTTGCGAGAGGTGAATTGCAGACGATAGGCGCTACCACACCTGACGAATATCGCAAGTATCTCGAGCGAGACAGCGCACTTGAACGCAGATTCCAACCGGTTCGCGTAGAGGAGCCTTCCGTTGATGAGTCGGTCGAGATTCTCAAAGGAATAAAGGGCGAGTATGAAAGGCATCACGAACTGGAAATCTCGTTCGATGCACTGAAAGCGGCTGCTAGCATGGCGGCACGCTTTATATCAGACCGCGCGCTGCCCGATAAAGCTATTGACCTGATTGACGAAGCGGCGTCCAGAGTGCGTATAAACAATTCTGAACAACCTCTCTCCCTTACCGAAGTATCCAACATGTTGGAACGAGTGCGTAGGGAAAAGGACGAGGCGATATCCACACGGCAGTATGAGCAAGCTGCTGAGTTGCGGGAACGAGAGATGAACCTGCAGCGGAAGATGGAAACGCTGCGCTCTGACTGGGAGAGCGAGCGCAGTACGAATAGCCCTGTGGTTACTGAGGACGACATCGCCGAAGTAGTGAACATGTGGACGGGTATTCCTGTAGCGCGTTTGGCGTCGACCGAATCTGAACGCCTCGTTAACATGGAAGAAACACTGCGTAACCGAGTCTCCGGGCAAGATGAGGCGATTACGGTAATATCCAAAGCCGTTCGGAGGGCAAGAGCAGGACTTAAGAACCCAAAGAGACCTACGGGTGTGTTCCTGTTCCTGGGTCCTACGGGCGTTGGCAAGACATATCTCGTTCAGAAACTTGCTGAGTTCATGTTCGGCAGCGAAGAGTCTATGATCCGCATAGACATGTCAGAGTTTATGGACAGGCATACAGTTGCAAGGCTTGTGGGCGCGCCTCCCGGGTATGTAGGTTATGATGAAGGCGGCCAGCTTACGGAAGCGGTTCGCCGTCGTTCGTACAGCGTGATTTTGCTCGACGAAATAGAGAAGGCGCATCCTGAAGTATTCAACATACTGCTTCAAATCTTCGACGACGGACATTTGACGGATGCCAAAGGGCGCAGAGTGGATTTCCGAAACACCGTTATTGCGATGACCAGCAACATAGGCTCGGACTTGATTCGCCAAGATCGTTCCATGGGGTTCTCTGCTCGCGGCGAATACGGCAGTACGGACGAGCAGGCATACCTGCGGATGAAGAACAATGTGCTGGACGAAGTAAAGCGCTTCTTCCGCCCTGAATTCTTGAACAGAATAGACGGTCAAGTTGTGTTCCATTCGCTCAGCCGGGAGCACATGCGAGAGATAGTGGAACTTCAACTGCAAGATGTGAATGCCGAACTCATCGAGCAAGGTATTACGATGGAAGTATCGGATGATGCGCGTGACTGGCTTTCTGACAAAGGCTACGATCCGCAGTTTGGTGCGAGGCCAATGCGCCGTCTGATTCAAGACCATCTTGAGGACAAGTTGTCCGACGCCATTATTGGCGGACACCTTATGCCCGGCGACACGGCTATGGTGGACATTAATGATGATGAGGACGCTTTGGTAGTCCATACGAAAGACCCTGTGCATCCCGTGCCTATATCTTAGAGAATTAATCTCTGCCACCCACCGTACTTGGCGCTTATAGATGCCCGCCTGATTGGACTTTTCAGACGGGCATCTTTCATTTTCATCCCCTGTCTTCTATGCGAAGAGCGACAAAATGCCAATAGAGCACAGATGGCGACATATCTGTTGGCTTTAGTATGCTGGTAACGGGTTGAAAGAGCACATTTCCGCTGAGGATGGGAATTCGTTTGTTGATGTTAAGATATAATATGTGCGGTTGAGTCTTTGGCAATTTCGAGGAAGGTGAGATTTTATGATTGGGTTTATTGGAGGAACCGGACCTGAAGGGCGAGGACTTGCTTTAAGGTTTGCGGTTAGTGGCGAGGAAGTGCTGATTGGTTCTCGAGATGCTTCTCGGGCGCAGGCGGCAGCTGACAGTGTGCGTGAGATTGTGCCTTCCATATCGATTGGCGGCGGCGTGAATGCCGATGTTGCGGAACAGTCGGATATAGTGGTGGTCGCAGTGCCATATACTGCGCAGAAGCCTACACTGCAATCGTTAGCCGATGAGCTGCGAGGCAAGCTGATTGTCAACGTGGTCGCGCCGCTGGCGTTCAGTAAAGGCATCGCGAGCGCAATTCGAGTGGAGGCAGGTTCGGCTGCGCTTGAGGCGCAAGAAATAGTCCCCGATGCAACACATGTGGCTGCATTTCATAATGTGAGTGCGCATGAGCTGCTTGTGCCGGATAAGGCGCTGGATACGGATATCGTAGTGTGCGGGGATGATGTGGATGCCAAGCGCAGAGTGATGGATTTGGCTGAGACGATAAAGGGGGTGCGAGCGGTTGACGGAGGTGGGCTGGTGAATGCTCGATACTGTGAGGATTTGACGGCGCTGCTGCTGAATATCAACCGTATTTACAAGGCACATTCTATGATCAAAATTGTAGGCGTTTAGTTTGTGATTTCTGTCTTGTACTTATGTTAGGCGATGTGATAATTCGCAATGCCGATTTGACTTGTACCAGTTTTATGATGAACGGCCCGATTTCAGGAGGGATGATGCGACTTAGAGTGCTTGGGGCGCATAATGTAGAGAGCCGACATACCCGGATGGAGAGTCATTTGATTGACGGTAATCTGGCGTTGGATGCAGGGTCTCTCACGCGTGCGCTGACTGATGAAGAACAGAAGGGGATACGTGCTATTATTCTGTCGCACCGCCACTTCGATCATGTGAAGGATCTGCTGCCTCTTGGGATTGCCGTTCGTAACCAAGGCGTTACGATTGATGTGTACGCTATACAGGATACGGTGGATGCTGTTACTGATACGCTGATGAACGGCAAGCTGTTCCCAGACTTTTTGAGTTCTCCTAGTGTAGATGCGCCCACATTCAGAATGCACGCCGTGGAGTTTTATGAGCCGTTTCAAGTGATGGGATATGATGTGTTTGCTGTGCCTGTACCGCACTCGGTTCCGGCGGCAGGCTTTCAGATTTCGAATGACGCCGTAAGCTTGTTCTACACGGGGGACACCGGCAGGGGTTTGGGCGCGTCTTGGGAGTACGCCGCTCCTGATGTTCTACTCACTGAGGTTACATTTGGGAATGAAAATGAGGCCGGTGCGAGAGCGGCGGGACATCTTACCCCTAATCTGCTTATGGACGAATTAGATATATTTAAGAATATTCATGGACGACTGCCGCAAGTAGTGGTGTCGCACATCAATCCTGCGTGGGAAGGTGCGGTGCGAAGGGAGCTTGCGCAGATAACTGAGACGACGGGTCAGGCGTTCATTGTCGCTGATGCGGATATGGAGATTGAACTTGGACCGACTGCGTCAAGGCGGAGGGATAGCGATGGCTCGTAAGACGGCTTTTGTATATGCTGACAGCCTTTCGCGGCATACACTGAGCGAGACGCACCCGATGAAGCCGGTTCGGCTGCGCTACACATACGAACTGCTCGAATCTTACGGGGCGTTCGATGCGCCGAATGTGTCGGTGGTTGCGCCGCGCGATGCTCTTGTTGAAGAGATTCTGTGGTATCACTCACCAGAGTATATAAATGCGGTTAGGCAGCTGAATGACGGTAATGTGAGTTTTGATCAGCGTAGGTTCAATTTTGGTCCTGGCGATAACCCTGCATATCAGGGCATTTATGATGCTGCGATGTTGTCCACCGGAGCGACGATGACTGCTGTGGAAATGCTGCTGTCGGACGAGGCAGATGCAGCATTTAGTATATCCGGCGGTCTCCACCATGCTATGCCGTCTTACGCTTATGGATTCTGCGTGTTCAATGATCCTGTTGTTGGCATTAAGCGGCTGCTGTCAGAGGGAATGAAAGTCGCATATGTGGACATAGATTGTCATCATGGAGACGGCGTACAGCATGCGTTCTATGATACCGACGCAGCGCTGACGATTTCGCTGCATGAGTCAGGTGCGTTCTTGTTTCCCGGCACAGGGTACACGCAAGAGATTGGCGTAGGTATGGGCAGGGGATATTCGGTGAATATGCCGCTATACCCCTATACGACGGATGAAGTATATCTGTGGGCGCTTAGAGAGGTTGCTATGCCCCTGCTGAGCAGATTCCGCCCTGATGTGCTTGTTACTCAGCTGGGGATAGATTCGCACTTTAGGGATCCGATTACACATTTAGCGCTTTCTGTGCAGGGACATGCGGCGGCGGTCGAAGAACTTGGATCGCTTGGCGTGGGCAAGTGGCTTGCGCTTGGTGGCGGTGGATATGACTTGCAGGCGGTGGCGCGGGCTTGGGCTCTGGACTTTGCCGTGATTTCTGAGCAGCATCTGTCTGCGGAAATACCCCAATCGTATGTTGACCGCTATGGGATTTCCACACTGCGTGATGTAGACGAGTTTCCTATTCAACAGGATATGGTTAGGGACGCGATGACTTTTGCGGAGGCAGGAGCGCAGTCGGTAAAACGCCTAGTTTTTGGGGCGCATGGCCTTCGGTAAACTCGCTCAGTGGGAGGATTTGTCTAGCTGACCGTATCTCGCAGTGCAGGTTCGATGTGCTCCCACTTGAACGTGAACCCACTGTCGAGCAGGCGCTGAGGGTGCAGTCTAGCAGAGTCAAGGACGAACTGCGCCATTTCGCCCCTAGCTGCACGGAGAACGAAGAGCGGTACAGTGAACGGAGCAGGACGTGATAGAACGCGGGCGAGCGAGCGCGTGAACTCTGCGTTGGTTATGGGCGTAGGGGTGGATACATTGATGGGGCCGTGGAGTGCGGGTGTGTTCAGACAATATATGAACGCTTCGACTACATCGTCGAGATGAACCCAGCTCATATATTGCTTGCCGCTTCCGAGTTTGCCGCCCAGACCTAGTTTGAACGGGAGCAGCATGCTGCGCGGCAGTTCACCTGATTTGCTGAGCACTACCCCGATGCGGAGATTGCACACGCGAATTCCTGCTTCGGATGCCGGCGTAGCAGCGGACTCCCAGGCTGCGGTTGAGTTTGCGAGGAAGCCGCTGCCTGCGGTTGAATCTTCAGTTAGTATTTCGTCGCCTCTGTCTCCGTAGTATCCGAGTGCGGAGGCGCATAGGAAAACCGTGGGCTTTGGTGTTAAGTGGGCGAGAGTGTCTGCAAGCAGGCGGGTGCTGTTGACTCTGCTGTCTCGAATTTCCTGCTTGTATGCCGCGTTCCAGCGTTTGCCTGCGATGCTCGCGCCGCCAAGATGTATGGTGGCTTCTACCCCTGTGAGAGCAGCGGAGTCGATGCTGTCTTTAACGGGATCCCAGCGCACTTCTCCGTTGGAGATGGGGCTGTGCCGCACAAGTCGCAATACATCATGCCCTTCGTACAACAGCCGTTGTACGAGAGCCGTTCCGATTAATCCGGATGAACCTGCGACGAGGACTTTCACTTACACTCCTTGCGCCGAATATGTGCAGCGTAGGTCTAGGTAAGTTAGCGTTGTTTGTGGTGAGCCTGAACCGCACATCTGACTGGTTTTTGGTTGCTCGTCAGACGCTTACCGATTTACAGCGTGGAGTTAACATCCTCCCAGCATGTGTGTGATTTTAATACAAGACGATGCGGCTGTGCAATTAAGTCCGGCCTCTCACGTGATCCAGTTTAGTTAAGAGGTATAGAAAAAATCGGATACTCAGGTATAGATATAAATTGACATATACTCTGCGTGAGGAGGATGAGTGTTTTCCACATGATTGAGGATAAGATGACAGGAAGCGGGGGAGCAAGAGTTATGATGGGCGCAGGCAGAAAATCATAGATGTTTCTTATACCTGTCAGATGTGAGAAAGAAGTGCTGTTGGGATGATATAATATCTCGTGAGAAATTAGTGAGGCGATGAGATTTGATTGAGGCGCTGGTTTTCGACTTTGACGGACTGATTATAGATACGGAGACGCCGGAGTTTGACTCTTGGCAGGAAGTTTTCGAATCTTACGGTGTGGCGCTGGAGCGGGGAATGTGGGAGTGGTCGATTGGACGCCATAGTATGGATTTTGACATATATGAGCATCTTGCGGAATTGTCGGGATATTATATAGAGCGAGAACCCGTCAGAGCGCGGATGCGTCGCAGCTATTTAGACAGGATAGAGCGTAATCCCATTCTGCCGGGTGTGGAAGAATATCTTATCGCCGCTAAAGAAATGAACTTGAAACTTGCAGTCGCATCCAGTTCTACACCGGGCTGGGCTTATGGACACTTGAATAGACGGGGACTGCTGCATCATTTTGAGTTTGTGCTGAGCGCTGGTGATGTAAAGAATGCGAAGCCTGACCCTGAGTTGTACCTGCTTGCGGCGCAGCGCCTTGGTGTACAACCGAAGAACGCTGTGGCGATTGAAGATTCTGTTAACGGCTTGACTTCGGCGAAGGCTGCAGGGCTTCAGTGTGTGGTGGTGCCGAACCCGATGACGGAAAAGATGTTGTTCGATTCGGCGGATGTTTGTTTGAGATCGCTTTCGGATATGCCGCTGGATATGTTGATCAAAGATCTGGAATATCGTGAAGCATCAGTAAATAGCGGATTATCAAAAAAATAGCGGATTATCAAAATCGAAAGTTTGAGTTATTATCTGTTAGTATTATTGGTATGATAGATTTATCGTACGCTGAAGTTCGTTAGGTTAGAAAAGTAATTTCGAGAATACAGGAGGTATCTATGCCTAAGGTAAGCGGACTGGGACATGTTGGAATCTATGTGAACGATCTGATGGGACAAAGGGATTTCTACTCTAGAGTGATGGGTTTGCAGATAACCGATGAGGATCTGGATCAGCGCCGCATGGTGTTTTTGAGCGCGAATCCGGATGTGGAGCACCATGAATTCGTACTGATGGAGGGACGAAACGTACCGTCGGACGCGAAGGTTGTGCAGCAGATTTCCTTCACTGTTGAGACGATCACAGAGTTGAAAGACTTTTATCAGACTTTCTTGAATGAAGGTGTGAGCATACAGCGGATTGTGAGCCACGGAAACGCTTTCGGGATGTACGCGGATGACCCCGAAGGCAATACTCTGGAAGTGTATTACAAGACCGGACTGGATGTGCCGCAGCCGCACGGCGACCATATCGAGTTGGAGATGTCAGACGAAGATCTGATGGAAATCGCACAGGCGGCAGTGCCGAACTAGACTGGATTGGACTAACGGATTTTGCATTTTCAATTTGCCCCAACTCCACCGGTTGGGGCAAATTGAAGCGCCATGGGCTCTTGCTATCACGGAGTCGATTGGCTTATTAACAAGCGGCGTTTATTCTGCGTTATATTCTGCTTATTGATGATTTCATGATTCTGCGCTCGATTTATTGGAAGGTGCTACGTTGGAATCTCGTTTGAACGATATGCGTATATTAGGTCTGCCCGTGCAGTTTGTGGCGGTCGTCAGCATTAGCCTGGCTCTGACTATATACTTCGGCGCTTGGGCTGCCGATATGCGTATGGATGGGCGAGCGTCGCAAGCATCTGTGGAAGAGGTGCAGGGGTTCGACTTTTCGTCGGCAGGGAGCGCCTCTTTCAGCTCAGGGCTTGCCGGCGGGCTGGGTCAGAGGGGATCGGAATCTTCTTCGGAATACGGGAATGCGACCGAGGGGCAGGCTTGGGAGAAGTTTTTCTTGTTTGCCTGTCCACTTCATTAAGGGCTTAAAGATTAATCGATGTCAAGACAGCCGGATTCATCCACAAACCGCGTGAAGTTTAACTACGGGCGAGTCATATATCCTCACTATGTCTGGGTCATAGTTACAGTAATCGCCGTGATGCAGATGGTGGGCACTTCCATACGTATGGCATTTGGAGTGTTCATAGAACCATTGGAGCAGACTTTCAATTGGAGTCAAGGCAGCATCACACTTGTATACGCGATATCTAGCGTGGTAACTGCTCTGTCTTCGCCGTTTGCCGGGTGGTTTGGGGATCGATATGGCGCGCGCCGGGCGATGGTGGTCGGAACGGCGATGTTTCTGTTGGGGATGATGCTGACGGGCCTGATAAGCACCATCTGGGAGCTGTATCTGTATTTCGGAGTGTTGCTGGGCGTCGCGCAGGCGATATTCCTTGTACCGCTTATACCGTCGGCTATGTACTGGTTCAGGCGGCATCTGGGTATAGGCATGGGGCTGATAATGGCGTCGTGGGGGCTTGGACCTGCGCTTGCCGCGCCAATAGTGAGCTTGTTGCTGGAAACCATGGGCTGGCGGGATGGGTTTATTGCGCTCGGAGTTGGATCAGCCGCGGTTATGTTTGTGCTGATAGGGTTGTTCAGAGACAAACCTGAGGATAAAGGGCTGCAACCCTATGGACATAGACCGGGCGATGTTGAGGTGCAGAAACGCAATCCCAGCGTGGAGAAGACGAAACTTTTCAACGGGTATATGCGGAAGACGGCAGCATTTTGGAATATGAGCTCCATCCACTTTTTAGGATGTGTGGGGCACGCTATCATACTGGTGTACATTGTGCCGCTGGCGGTGAAAGAGGGGATGACGGCAGTTCAGGCAGCGGGTGTACTGACGGTGCTGTCTGCCGTGAGCATCATCTCGCGCATAGCGGTGCCGATTATATGCGACACCATAGGCACGAAAAAGGTGATGTTCATCTTCTTCGGGCTTCAGGGCATCATGGTGGTGATGCTGTTTTGGACTCATGACCTCTGGATGTTCTATTTGTTCGCGGTGCTGTTCGGGATTGGATATGGTGGGGAAACGGGTGGATTTCCGATACTTAATCGGCGGTATTACGGACATGCCCCGATGGGATCGCCATACGGAGTGCAGATGCTGGGTGCGGGCTTGGGCATGGCGCTGGGCGGCTGGATAGGCGGGCCTATATTCGACATATTCGGCAGTTACGATGTCGCGCTGTGGATTTCCATAGTAACGAGCTTAGCCGGGGCGCTGAACATCTTAGTTCTGGAGCCGACGGATAAGCTGCTGATACCGGACTGGGAAGCCGCCGATGAGGCAGCGCCGAGGGCTGCCGCCGGAGACTGAATAAGGATTTATTTAGGCTTCACGAGCCAATCCTGATCTCGCGCGGGACTGGCGAGCCATGTTTCCACATATTTTTGGCGTTCTTGCGGCACTTCCACGCCCAAGCCATCTGCGAGACGGGTCATAAAGTTGAAGGTGCAGGTGATGAGGACGATGGAGAGGATTTGCTCGTCTGTGAAGCCGATTTCCCGGAGCGCTATGACGTCTGTCTCCTGCATGTTGGTGGGTTCGCGGGTAAGTTTGGTGGCGTAGTCGAGCATTGCGCGTGTTTGCGGGTCTAGGTCAGCGTTGCGGTAGTCGTGCATTACATGACTTGCGAGTTCCGGATCGTCGGAAGCGTGACGGAGAAACTCCCCGTGCGCCATTGTTCAGAAGCGGCACTGGTTCTGAACTGATACGGCGGTAGCTATCGCTTCCTCCTGAGTGCGTGTGAGCGCAGAAGCGCCAAAGGTGATAGCGTTGTTCATGTCATTAACTGCCTGCATTGCCGCAGGGTTAATAGACATTATGTTAATCACATTTGCCCAGTGTAGGCGCTTTTCGGATTCACGAATCCAAGGCATCTTCTTTCCTTTCGGGTATATGCTATGGTAACGGCGTGAGTTGGGAGCGTTAGTAGGTTGCTCTGCCGCCGCTGATGTCGAAAACGCCTCCGGTGCTGAATGAACATTCTTCGGATGCGAGCCACGCGACGAGCGCAGCAATTTCATTGATTTCGCCGGTGCGTCCAATGGGGATACGCTCGACCATATACTGCACCTGTTCGGGTGTGAGTTCGTCTAGGATGCGCGTGTGTACGACCGCGGGCGTTACACAGTTGACGCGTATGCCGGTTTTGGCGAGTTCCTTACCGACGGACTTGGTTAATCCGATAACGGCTGCTTTAGTAGCCGAGTAGGGAACCATGCGTGGATTACCTTCTTTGCCGGCGATGGATGCGATGTTGACGATGCGGCCATAGTCGCGTTCGAGCATATGCGGTATGACAGTATGGCAGAAGGAGAATACGCCACGCAGGTTGATGCGATACACACGGTCCATCTCTTCGAGCGAGGTTTCCCAGATATTGCCGTCAATGCCTGTGATGCCCGCGTTGTTGACGAGGATGTCGATGCGTCCCCATGCGTTTTGGGCTGCTTGCACAGCGGCTTCTGCGGTGGAGCGCTTGGATACATCGCCTACGACTAATCTCGTGTCGCTGCCGCGCGCTGACATTTCGCTTGCAGACTGTTCGCCGAGGTTTCCGTCTATGTCAACCATAACTAAGTGCGCACCCTCTGATGCTAGTCTTCGTGCGATGCCGTATCCAATGCCGGTAGCAGCGCCCGTTACAATTGCAACTTGTTCGTTGAAGCGGCTCATAGTTTCTCCGAATGTGAGACTTATAGATTTGAGTTTACAGATTGCCTTCTGCACGAAGGTCTTTGAGAGACTGCGAGAAAGCAGCTGTCGTATGGTCTATGACATCTTCATCGTGGGCGGAGGATACGATAAATGCGCGTCCACCCATCATGTCCACGCCATTCACTAGCATGGCGCGGCGCAGTGAGCGCGTTTTTTCTGAGGGCATTGTGTCGTATATCTGTTGGTAAGGCATAGTGCAGATACCGCGGTCGCAGTTGCAGTCTGCGCCTAGGTTCACATGGATAATTGAGGCGATGCCATGCGCATGGCCGGTAACCTCGTTTTGGATGAACGCTTCGTTCAGACCGTTCTTAAGACGGTCAGCCATGGCGTCGGCTCTGGCGTTAACTCCCTCGCCGGCTATCGCTTCCAGCGCAGCGATACCTGCCGCTGCCGTTATGGGTTGGGCATTGTATGTGCCTCCCTGCGGAACTCTATGAAAATTGTCCCACTCGGGGTCGTTACGGAAAGCCATAAGTTCCATGATATCCGCTCTACCGCCTACCGCAGCGCCAGGCTGTCCGCCTGCGATTATTTTCGCCATGGTAGTGAGGTCGGGTTCGAGTCCCCATCGCACCTGTGCACCGCCCGGAGATAGGCGAAAACCTGTAATTACTTCGTCCATTATGAACAGCACACCATGTCGATTGGTGAGGTCTTGCAGATCTTGGAGGAATTGCGGATTTTGTAATGGGAATGTACCGTAGTGGGCGCCGTTGCACTCGACGATGACGGCAGCTATGTCGTCGTCTTGGGACAGAATGGCATCAACGGAAGAGATGTCAACCGGTGCGACTATCACAGTGTCTAGGATTTCCTGGGGAACACCGCCCAGAGCCTGTCCGGATTCCGGTGTTACATAGTCGTGCCAGCCGTGGAAATGTTCGTGGAACTTCACGATTTTCGTCTTGCCGGTATAGGCACGCGCGAGCCTGAGCGCAAGGTATGTGGATTCTGTGCCGGATGCGGTAAATCGCACACGCTCCAGAGATGGGACTAAGCGCTTGACCGCTTCGGCATAGCGCACTTCATGAGTGGACGCGCCACCTATATGGGTGCCTCTCCCTGCCTGCTCTCGTACAGCGGAGATTATCGCAGGGTTACTGTGTCCCATCAGCAGGCTTCCGTTACCCATTACATAGTCAATAATTTGATTGCCGTCAACATCGTACTTGTAGGGACCTTCTGCGTGGTCTATGTACGCAGGAAATGGAGATGTGAAGCGCGTTTGATGAGTGATACCACCGGCGAAAAGAGACTTGCCTCTTTCATACCAGGCAACTGAATTGCTGAACATCTGGCGGTAGCGTTCTTCGATAGTAGCCATGTTGATACTCCCTTCACTCATGCTTACGGGTGAAAACAGCGTCTATTGTGGCGTGGTGTAATAGCGCTGATTGTCAGTATTATATGCTCAATGCGGGCGTGGTCAAGGGAGGAGGTCCGGAATTGTAAGCGTAAAGTGTAGGGAAGAAGTGTATGCCGTCAAACAGTGTGGGGCTCTCGGATCTGTTTTTGGAAAAGGCATGACCCTCAACGATGTGTCTCTGTTGAGGACCATCAGTGTTTTTCGCTTGACAAGACCTAGATGTAGTCGTCAGGTTCCAACTCTTCTTCTTCAACCGGATACCAAAGGACTGTGCCTTCGTCTATCATGCTTTGGATGCGTCGGTCAATCCGAACTCCTGTAACCGCTGCCCAAGCCTGCCTGCCTGTGAACTTCGTCAACAAGTCAGCATGGGTTGTAGCCCTGTGCGTATCAGTTACATTGCATGTGTAAGATACTTCTACCGCAATGTAAAAACTTTTACCGTCCTCTTTGCTAACTTCCATAATTAGGTCAGACAGATAAAAACTCCGTCTGTCGCCTTTTGGAATGGCGGCGAGATTCTCGCTGCCGTAAGCTCGCGCCATAGCGCGAATCTGCTCGCGTGACAGGACATTCACGGATGTCTCATCTATGTCTAGCCCTTTTGCTTCGCTCAGCACTATTGCGATGTCTGTAGAGTCTCGTTCTGCCGCATTCACGGCAAAGTTGCCTCGGAAATTCCTGAAGTCATGACTTAGACGCCTGACATTCGCATCGAGGCGATCGGTTTTCTGTTCCAAGCGATCGGTCTTCTGCTCCAGACGGTCAGTCTTCTGCTCCAGACGGTCGGTCTTTTGCTCCAAGCTATCGGTTTTCTGCTCCAAACCATCAGTCTTCTGGTTCAGTTGAATGAGTGAATTCTCGATAGCATCGAAGCGCTGATTTGCAGCTTTTACGAAATCTCGAACTTCTGTCGCAAGTGCGGCATGCAATGCAGGTAAAGCTAGAAGCTCCTCTGTGAGTAGTTCGCGCCTAGCAGCCGTGCGGAACTCTTGATCTTCGTGCAGCAACCTAATGAGGTCATCTGTTGTATTGATAGTCGCCAATTTTTTCTCCTCGACATTTGGTATTGTTACTTTGGGTGATAGTAGTGGTAACAAACTTTGCTCATCTAGAAGCAACAAACCAGGAGGTTCATAAGTTCACAACCACAATATCCTCACATAGCGACAATACTCTACGTTCCTAATTATATCTGATTTTTCTCACGGATGGGGGCTGCTATTCTTGATAACAGGATGGGATGCAGCGGTGTTCTTGTATCTAGTTCGTATGGCTGTTACTATCGGGTGAGCCGAGTTTCCTCGGTGTTGGTATGAAATTGAGACATCTGATATATATATCGAACGGAGGACAATAAGATGGTATTGCTTGGCTCGGGTGAATGGATCTACGAAGTGTCGGGTGAGGACTGGGGGAAGCTGCCTGAGGGTGCGACCTATAAAGAGGCAACGGCAGTGGATGTGGACGACAAGGACAATGTGTATGTCTTTAATCGAGGCACGCACCCGATGATAGTCTTTGACACTGATGGGAATGTGCAGCAGACTTGGGGGCATGGCATATTTAACAATCCGCATGGCGTTACTGTGGGACCGGATGGCAATCTATGGTGCGTTGACAATGGTGATCACACAGTACGGAAAATGTCGCCGGACGGGGAAGTACTGATGACCATTGGGACGCCGGGAAAGCCTTCAGCTCCAATGAGCGGCAAACCTTTCAACGCACCGTCGCATGTCGCTTTCGATCCGCGCAACGGCGATTTTTATGTGGGCGACGGCTATACGAACGCTGCGGTTCACAAGTATTCACCCGAAGGCAAGCACCTGTTCTCTTGGGGAGAATCGGGAAATGATCCGGGACAGTTTAATATTGTGCACTATGTAGGTGTTGACAAGGATGGCTGGGTATATGTAGCGGATCGTGAGAATCACCGCATCCAGATTTTTGACTCAGAAGGGAAGTATGAGACGCAGTGGACGAATATGTCGCGCACGGCTTGCTTGTATCTCGATACTAAGGGTGCCCAAGAGATAATTTATGTGGGTGAGTATTTTTCGGGAATCAACCCGAACAGGATGGGTACTCAGTTGGGGCCTAGGGTAAGTATATACGACACGAAGGGCAATCGACTTGCGCGTCTTGGCGAACAAACATACGGTGATGAGCCGGGGCGTTTCTACTCTCCACATGGTATTGCGGTCGATTCGAAGGGCGATATCTATGTTGCGGAAGTGTCGTATGCTGACTATGGCAGCAAAATGAACCCGCCGCGCGAGCTGCGCTCTATGCAGAAGCTGATAAAGCAGGGGAATTAGTCTTCAGGTATCGGTATTGGGGGAGTACGGAATGGCCATGCAATTAGGCGTTGAGAGCGTAGATCTGACAGATGACGGGGTGGCTATACTCTGGACAGACGGGCATCGCAGTTTCTACGGAGCGAAGTATCTGCGAGTTAACTGCGCTTGCGCCGAGTGCGTGGAGGAGTGGACGAACCGCAGGCTGCTGGATCCTGCGACGGTTGACGCCAATATCCGAGCAGAGGATTATTTGCCAATTGGCAAGTATGCGCTGCAGTTTCTGTGGAGCGATGCGCATTATACGGGAATATACCCATTTGAGATATTGCGGAAGATGTGCCAGTGTGGGGAGTGTCCGGAATAGGTGTTTTTGTGAGTAGCTGCTGGGGCAGGGCGGCGGAAACACAGATATACGGGAGAGGGTTGGCATATAACGCCAACCCTCTTCGTTGTTTGCGACGTTGTTAGTCCGCTATTCGGCGGGCTTGAACTTGGGCAGGGTTATGTCGTCGGTTACATCTTCGAACACGACTTCTAGGGGCATGCCGATGACGAGATTTTCAGGCGAGGGATCATTTATCACGATGTTGGTGGGCATGATAGGTCCCTCTTCAAGCTCGACTAGCGCGGTTACGAAGGGGACATCTTCGACGAAGCCGGGATGCGGCGCGCGATGCACGATGGCGTAGGTGTAAAGCGTTGCCCTGCCGCTAACCTGCCGCCATTCCGTGTTGCGCGAGAACGTGATAGGGGAGATGTCGCGCGGGTAGAAGTAATACTGCTGAGCGTCGTTGTCGTAGCGTAGCCAGAGTTCGTGTTCCTTAGCCTTCTGCCAGTACACATCGGATTCGACCTGCGGCACCGGAAGGGGCTTGTTGTACGCTTGTGTCATTCATATTCTCCTGAATTTTCTTTCGGATAGGGAGTTATGAGGGCACTGCCCTTAATATGAAGAGTAATGGGCAGCGCCTTGTGTAGTCGTTTTTAGTCCATACCTAATACGACCGTGCCTGTTGAGGACAGCGAACCTCCAGTGCCGTTGATGAGGCAGAGTTTGGGGTCGTCGAGCTGTCGTTCACCGGTTTCTCCGCGAAGCTGTCTGACTGCTTCGAGTACGAGGAACATACCGTACATGCCGGAGTGGGTGTAGGACAAGCCGCCGCCGCTGGTGTTCATAGCGAAGTCGCCGCCGGGAGCGGTGCGCTGGTTAGCGACGAAGTCAGGACCTTCACCGGGTTCGCAGAAGCCGAGACTTTCTAAGGTTGCGAGGACAGTGTAAGTGAAGGAGTCATAAATCATGGCGAGGTCGATGTCGTCATGTGTTACTCCCGCCATTTGCAGCGCTGCGGGACCTGAGTAGCGCGCCCATGTGCGAGTGAGATTCTTCATCTGGCTGATGACACCGTGGTCGTGGCCCTCAGCTGCACCCAAAACCCAGACCGGCTTTTTCGGAAGATCGCGGGCTTTTTCGGGTGTGGTTACGACATACGCGCCGCCGGCGTCTGTAACTAGGCAGCAGTCCGGCAGGTGGAACGGCCAAGCAATCCATCTGGAATTGTGATAGTCGTCGAAGGACATGGGCGTGTCGTTGAAGTACGCCTTTGGGTTGAGGTTTGCCCACTTGCGGGTCGCGACAGCTACCTCTGCCATGCCTTGTCGCACTCTGCGTTCTCCGTACATGTGCATGTACCGGCGGGCGGCCATGGCGTAATTGATGGGTGCGCCGATGAACCCGTAGGGAGATTCGTACTGGGGCCCGGCATCGGAGGCATTGCCGCCTGCTCTGGATCGTGCGCTTCTGCCGGCTTCGCCGTGTGTTACAAGGACGGTATCGCAGTAGCCTGCGTTGATGGCGGCGACGGCGTGTGCGATGTGGATGATAAACGAGGAGCCGCCTACTGCGGTTGTGTCTGTGTATGTGGGATTGATGCCTAGATATTCGCCCAAGTTGATGGTCGAGGTTCCGGCGGTCATCAAGCCGTTCACGTCCTTCATGGACATCCCGGCATCTTCGAGTGCATTGTATGCTGCTTCAGCGTGGAGCTGAAGGTTGGATTTTTCGACTCTTCCTATCTGGTCGGATTCTGCCACCCCAACTATGGCAACCGACTTACTCAAATCGGCCATTTATATGGCACCTCCCGTGTGGTTTCTGCTGAATTGCAGTTCTGTGGTTTTAAGCGTGCGCGGTGCGTAAACGCCGTCAAACAGGATATACCTTGCGGGGTTCAAAGGCAAGTTTGAGAAGGTAAAAGATTGGTTTTTGGGAGCGAATCGCCGTGTTGGGGGCAGGCGTGGGGATGCGGAAATGGTGTGTGAAGTGAAATGGACGATGTGAGGGATATGGGTTATGGATTGGAGAATGCGGCGACTATTTTCGCGACGATGCCGCTGAAGATGCCAATTCCGAAGAACATTAGAGCGACCGCTGTGAATTTGCCGACGACGGTTACCGGATAGTGGTCTCCGTAACCTACGGTGGATACGGTTACGAGAGACCAGTAGAGAGCGTCGGGGAAGGTTTGTATGTTTGCGCCCGGAGCATTTTGCTCTGCGGTGGTTACGACAGTCGCGGCGAGAATTATGATTCCTATGCCATAGGCAAGCAGGCTTTCGAAGGTCATCAATCGATTTATGTTTCGGATGTCGCGGGCTATGTACACGAGGGGGCGAACGATTCTGAGTGGGCGGAATATGGGCACGATTATGAGCGCGACTTCGATCCAATTGCGGCGCAGATATTCGCGTTTAGCGGGAGCAACCGCGAGTTTCGTGAGGAAGGCGAGCGCGAAGCATGCCCAGATAAGGGTTTGGAGGGTATCGTATATGCGCTCTTCCAACGGAGTGAGGTTCCAGAAGTAGATGCCTGCGAGCACAGGCATAAGTGTGAAGGCGAGCACCGTAAGGGGCGTTTCGGTGATGCGTTCGAGCCTTTCGAGGGGTATGGGGGATGTTGGGGCGAGCTTCATGAAGTTGGTGCTTATGCACTGATGGGAAAGGCAAGCTTAGCTGCTGCTTATGGTTATGGCGCCTGTGGGACCTTCATAGACCATATTGAAGTCTATCAAAAAAGTTCTTCCAAGCAACGCTTGATAGGATTGTCCGCCTTCAGTTAGATGAACGCCTGCAAATCTGCCGTATTCAGTATAGCCCAGAATTGGGATATGGATTTGGGCGAGATGGTAATTGACAGCGCCAGCCCCAAGAGCTCCTGATATGGCTTGTCTGCCGACAATGGGCAAGTCTAATTGTTCAGCGAGGTTGGAGTCTATGCAACTTTGGAATGCGTCTGTGTCGATTAGCGCAGGAAATCTGGCGGACGGCAAATCGGGATGATTTCCGTCTTGGGGCTGATAGTGTGGATCAAAACCTATCTGTACCTGCAGCGTAGGACCTTGGTTCACTAGGTAATGCGCGGATAGGGTTGGGTCGTCGTGGAATGTCAGTCTAAACTTGGTCATACACCGGTCTGTGCTGGACGGAAGCAGGAAGCGTGAACAGCGGTTCGCCAACTTGTGTGATTAGGTATGGGCCACGGCCAAATCGGCTGACCGCGACTGTAGCAGCTTCTTGAAATGTGTGAAATGTTCCTACTAGCTCATCATCATGTATCACGACCCATTCGAGGTAGTGGTTGGCTTCCAGTCTGTCTTTGATGCGGTCGAGGACTTCGTACTCTTTGTCTAGTACGCTCATAAACGCGCCCCCTTTCTCTATTGATGTTGGTTTAGTATAAGGTCTTCGCACTGCATTAACAACTTTCTTCACATCACCAGCTTAGCCCCGCGCGGGCGTTTCTTGCCGCCGTGGACGGAGGGCTCGGCGCACCACTTGGCTGCGAGACGGCGGACGCCTTCATATACTTCTTGGTCGAAGCCGAGCAGGTTGCATAGGACATACTGGTCGAGTAGGGCGCGAGTCGGGTCGGCATCGGCGAGATAAGCGGGCTTGAACTCAAGCTCGCGGAAGTCGTCAAATATGCGCTTGGCGGTTGCGAGCTGGTCATCGGTGAGAGTGCGGAGGTCGAGCGTTGGGAGAGTGTCTATGGCGCTAATGGTTATATTTGCCTTGCTTGATTGCTGTCGGCTGGAGTGCCACCAATACAACAATAGTCCTAGTGTGCTGTTACCCCATAGGATGAACGGGTAATCCAATTGCTCGCCAGCGAAAATCACATTTGGCCAGATTCTACCCCCAATGGATTTTCGTTCTGTGAATGCTGCAGCGAGAGGTTGAGAACCAAAAGTGAAATCACGGTTTATATGCGCTCGGCTTGCAGTTTGCCAGACTTCAGATGCTCTTTCTTCCATACCGGGCTTGACCAGTAATTGTGAATCTGGATCGCAAATGAGTTGAGTTTCTTTCTTGGCATTATGGTTCCATAAACAAGGATATGTTGAGGTAGGGTTATGATGTGATTTGATGAATGGTGCTGGGTGAGGAGGCCCTAAAATGAGTCTGTCAACTAAACCACGTCTGCCGACATCAGATAGTTGTGTTATCTGAATTGGTAATGCATCTGACATTCCAGGTAGCCAGAGGCGGGATTCTGTGAGTGAGTGCGCGGTTTGTGCTATTGACGAATCTTTTGTTCTAACGAGGTTGAACGAAATCGGAAATTGCCTTTAGGCAATTTCCGATTTCACCTTCTCACCGATCTGTTCCGTCCCAACAAGTATAGGTGTGCCACCATAAGGACCGTCCTCAATGTTCCTTACATCTGCGGCATTGATGATTTCTTTTGATATTTCAGATGCTTGCGCAAACCCACTCGGACGATGATTTAGTGATGTGAAGTGAATGTTTCCGGATGCGGTTTCGTTACGATGGAGTTTGCGCGCTATTATCAGACATTCAGCAATTCCAGTGTCCGCAGAGAAGGACATGTCTTTGCCGTTGGCTGCGATGCTGATCACATCCAAGTCTGTATATTCGGTTGCGAGAGATTGTCGGAATTTCTGCCACGATATACCTGATGCAACTGATAACGGGAGTACGAAAGCCAATACTCCACCGGACTTGAGTTTGCGATGCGCTAATGCTGTGAACGCCGATGCGAGCCCTGCCTTGCCATCGTAGCAAGAGCCTTTGCCCAAATCTCTCATTCGTTTGCCCATAGCGTCCATATCGGTTTTGCTGGCGTTGAAGGCGGCAAATGCTGGGTTGACCACATTGGCGTGCGCGCCTTCGTGGTTCGTGGCACGCGTAAACGGCGGGTTCATTATGACGATGTCGAAGGCGTTGTCGGGGATTTCGGCGATGACGCGTGCGGCGGTTTCTTCTCCGGCGCTGCCTGTGCGGAGGGCGGGGTTGCTCATGTTGAACAGGGTCATGACGGATGATGACTGCAGCAGTTCGAGCGAACCGATTGCGACTGATCCGTCGGATTGGCGGCCGTAGGGCATGGTGTAGAGTCGGGAGCTTCCATATCCTTCATTCGGCTGTATGCCGGATAGCGTGGAACTTGTGATGTGGATGGCGGAGGGCATGACATCGCAGCCATATAGGACATCTTCCATCAGGGTTTTATGCAGTGCGGCAGGGTTGCCGCCGGCTTGTTCGTGCTTGGTGGCAATCTGCTCGTACACGGCGGATAGGAGCGCACCTGTGCCGCATGCGAAGTCTCCGACTTTGAGCTTGGCGATGGCGTCGGAGTCTGACCAGTCGATGCCTTGCAGCTTGGCTACTGCTAGGCGTGCGAGCAGCGCGGCTGATGCCGGCAGGGTGTAGAAGGTCGCTAGGTATTTGCGGTCTGATATGAGGCGCTGAAAGATGCGCCCCGTGAGGTCGTGCGCAAATCCTGCGCCGGTGCTGTTTATGCGCTGCGCGGTGGTGCGGAGAGTATCGAGAATGCGACCGGCTTCATAAGGAGGCAGCCGGTTCACGATGTCGCGCGCCACGGCGAATATGGGCCAGTAGTTGATGTCTAGGATTTCGCCCCAAGTATCCGCCACTCTGCGCTGCGGGTTGTCGGCAGGAGAGCGCCAGAGCAGGTTGAGGCGTTTTATCTGTGGGTGCATGCCTGCGATGCGGTCGTGGAAGACCAGAGCGTTGGCGATGACAGCACATGCCATGCGGCGAGTTTGGGGCACATCGGACATACCGAGCAAGCCGGCGATTTCGGCGATGTCCATAGGATGTGATTCTGCCATGTCGTCCAATACACCGACCGCCCGGTCGATGCCCTGTTCGAGGGCGTTGGACGCTGCGTTGACTGCGCTGGGTGATACGGACACTAGGCGCAGGAGATCAGCAAGATCGACGACGGAGCCTTGCAGCCATCCTGATTCGGGGAAACGATTTTTGACCTGCCGTCTGCTGCCGTCCTGCTGAACCTCTTCTTCGAGCGTGATAACGAAGTACGACAGCTTGGCGTTGCTGATTGCTGCTCGCAGGTCTTCGGAATCGGCTACATGTTCCGGGTATGCGAGGGCTACGGCGGCTTCTATGGTTTCGCCGCCGTCTGCGAGCTTCAAGCCGAGACGCGAGCGTGCTTCCTGTTCGACGGTGTGCGCCGGCAGGTACTCTGCTTCGATGACCACTGGCGCGCGGTCGTGCGCGTTTACGATGATGTCGGGGCGCAGTCCGGATTTACCTGCGATTGTCTGCGTGCTTTCGGACAAGATGTCGCAGCCGTACATCATACCGCTAAGCAGGTCTGCTAGGGCGTTGTTGGCGCTAGGCTCGCTTTGGCGTGGCATTTCCTTATCCTCGTGAGTTCAGAATTACCCATTACCTATCAGTACACCATTACTGGCAAGGCAGGACGAATCAGCTATATTCGACCTGCCCTTTGTGTAGTTTGCGGTTTGTAAGGTTAAGGTTATTGCAGAGGCGAGTAGTCGGTTGGTGTTAGGGTGGTGTTGAAGACGCGGCTGACGATGAGCCCGTCGGCTTCGGACTCGGCGCGGACTTTTGCCCATTCGGGATCGTTGCGGAAGGCTTCCCAAGCGCGCTCACGGTGGGCGGCGTCTTCAAAGGCGATGATGTAGATGAGGCGGTCGCTGTAATCGCCGACATCGGCTGTGAAGTAGCCGATGTTCTTAATGCCGTGCTTCTCGAAAATCTTCATGGTGTGATCTCGGAAACGGGCGTTGATGTTGGGCAGTCTGCCCGGAAGGGTTTCATATACTCGGTATTCGTAAATCATGCTTCCTCCTTAGGTTTGTGGATTCCGGTTGTCTATACTACACAGGCTAGTTTGGCGCTGCGCCGTTCGTGTTCTTGAGGGCGGCTGTTACGCCGTCTGCGAGCGGCTGCAAGCTTGGGGATTTGAAATTCTGATCGAAGACGGGATTGAGCAGGGTGATGGCGATACGGTTGTTTCGGACCGCGTAGATGTCGGTGTCTTCGCTGACAGGGCGATTGCTGAGGCGGTTATGCTTTATCCAGTAGTATGTTCTGCGTCCGTTGCTGCCGCGCTCCACGTTTTCCAGATACAGACGCGGACCCAGTTTTGTCATCTCTGCGCCGTTTATGCGTTCGGGCGCTGCGTTTGGCAGATTGACGTTGAGGAACAGGGACGGGAATGCGCGGTTTGCTGTGATAGTCTTGACGAGGGATGCAGCGGCGCTGGCAGCGGCGTCATATTGCATGTTTGTGATGGATGCAACGGACATGGCGATTGAGTGTATATCGCGGTAGTAGCCTTGAATTGCCGCTCCGACAGTGCCTGATACTAGGATGTCCATGCCGAGGTTTGAGCCTTCGTTGATGCCGGATAGCACGATGTCGAATTTACCCGGCGAAAGCATTTCGACTGCGAGTATAACGCAGTCCGCGGGAGTGCCTTCGACTGCGAAGGTCTTGATGCCGTCGATCGGGGGATTTTTGACTTCGCGCACCTTGACGACGTCGAGCAGTGTTCTTGCGCTGCCAATGCCGCTCTGGTCGCGGTCGGGCGCGGCGACTACGACTTCACCGAGACTTTTTAGCGCGCCCGCCATCTTCCAAAGCCCCTGAGCTTCAACGCCATCATCGTTTGTTACGAGTATTTTCAAATTTCCCCTTCCGGCTGGTATTCCAGTTATGCCCAATTACGTCTAATTATGCCCAAATATGCCATTGCATAGTGATAGTGCATCGGGCTGTTGATGCGGATGTATGTATATGGTCGCGATGTTTAGCATTGTCATAGTATCACATTGTCTATCAGGCGAGTTTTGCCAATGCGGACAGCAAGAGAGACAAGCGCAGGTCGGTCTATGGTATCTAGTTCGCGCAGGTTTTCGGCGTCGGCGATGCTGATGTATTCGATCTCGGCTATCGGGTGTGCGGTGATAATGCTCGTCATGCGCTGAAGGATATGGGCTGAGTCATTTTCGCCGTTCTGATGGAGCTGCTGTGCGACGCGCAGCGATTCGTGGAGTGAGAGCGCAGCCTCGCGCTCCGTGAGACTGAGATAGACATTGCGGCTGCTGAGCGCAAGCCCGTCGGGGTCGCGCACGGTGGGGCAGACTACGATTTCGGCGCCGAGGTTGAGGTCTTCGTTGAGACGCTTGACTACGAGACACTGCTGAGCATCCTTCTGTCCGAAGTATGCTCTGTCCGGACGCACGATGGTTAAGAGCTTGCAGACGACTGTCGCAACCCCGCGGAAATGCCCTGCGCGGTGCTCGCCTTCGAGACGCTCGCCTATCCGTCCGACATCCACATAGGTGTCGAAGCCGGACGGATAGACTTCTTCGACAGGCGGGGCGAACACGAGGTCGACGCCTGCGTCCTCGAGCTTGGCTAGATCGGACTGCATATCGCGCGGGTAGGTCTCGAAGTCCTCGTTTGGACCGAACTGAGTGGGGTTGACGAAGATGCTGACGGCGGCGGTGGCGTTTTCAGAGCGCGCGCGGCGGACGAGCGCCATGTGCCCCTCGTGGAGGAAGCCCATGGTGGGAACAAGCCCGATGGGTTTGGGCGTTCGGGCGTGTACTTGGCGGAATGAGGCTACGGAGTTGATAATCTGCATTAGCGTCCGTTGTGAGCGGCGATGTTCGGTTCGCCGGTAAGTTCAGCGAGCACATCGGGAGAAAGCGTGAAACTTTCGTCTTCCGACGGGAATGTTTGGGCGCGGACGTCGCGCATGTATTCGGAGACGGCGGTGGTCATATCTGATGCGAGATTTGCGTACTTGCGGGCATGCTTGGGGGTGAAGTCGGTGTACAAGCCCATCATGTCGTGGAAGACCTGCACCTGCCCGTCGCAGTGAACGCCGGCGCCGATGCCTATGGTGGGAATGGTGAGCCGATCGGTTACGATGCGCGCCAGCTGGGAAGGGACGCCTTCGAGTACGATAGTGTAAGCGCCTGCATCTTCGACTGCTTTGGCGTCTTCGATGAGTTCTACGGCGGCTTTCGTGGTTCTGCCCTGCACGCGGTATCCGCCGAGTTGGTTTACCGCTTGGGGAGTAAGGCCTATGTGCCCCATAACAGGTATGCCTGCCCGCACGATACGCCGCATAGTGTCTGCGATATGCCTGCCGCCTTCGAGTTTGACCGACTGAGCGCCGCCTTCCTTGAGCAGACGGCCTGCGTTGCGTACTGCTTCGGACTTGCTTGCCTGATAGCTCATGAATGGTAGATCTCCCACAATGTGGACTCTGTCTGTGCCGCGCACGACCGCCTTTATGTGGTGTAGCATGTCGTCCATGGTAACCGGGACGGTGGAGTCATATCCGAGCACGACTTGACCTAGGCTGTCCCCCACGAGAATGATGTCAACCCCGGCGGCTTCTACGATGCGCGCGGATGTGTAGTCGTATGCCGTAATCATGGTGATGGGTCTGCCGAGCCGTTTCATATCGGCTATTTTACGAATTGTGGTGCGCATCTTCTTCCCTCACTTGGCTGGCGTTCAGCCGGCTATCGGTAAGTATTCGTCGAAATTCTTTCTCGTCTTCTTGGGACAACCCTTGTTCTACTGCGAGGTGCAGCCCTGCGAGTGCAAGTTCGCGGTATAGAGGCAGAAGCTCCGTGTGCTGGGATGTGAGGGCTTGCAGATGTTTGCGCGCCGTACCGATGTCGCCGCGTGGATATGGACCTGCGACGGCAGCGGGAATCCCGGAAGTCTCGATGTTTTCGGCTACTGCGCGCATCATGGGGACGAGCGCGCTTACGCCGTCGGCGCGCGTGTAGCCGATGTGTTCCCATATTTCAGCAGAGATGCCGACGAGACACGTTAGCAGATTGCCCATCATGACGCCGCTAAGATGGTATAGAGGCTTGTCCTGAGGGTTCAGGAATACGGGCCTGCCGCCGATGTCGCGCGCGAGGGTTCCAAGGTATTCGCGTATCGCGCTGTCGCCTTCGATACCGAAAGTTATGCCGGGTATGCTTCTTGCGCCGTTTTCGACCGATGAGAATGCCTGCAATGGGTGGAATGCCCCCGGCGTTGCGCCTTGCCGTGCCACGGCATCGAGCACGTCTAATGACGCTGCCCCTGAGCAGTGCGCTGCGCCTTGCCCTGCGCGCCAACGAATGGATGTCGCGACCATCGCTATAGCATCGTCAGATGTGGTAATGAAGACCATGTCGCTGGCATCTACGGCTGCTTGCAGGTCTGTGTATGCGATGCAGCCTTGTATGAGCGCGGCGAACCGGGAGGCTGATTCAGAGGTGCGGCTGGATACGGCGACGACCGGGTAGCCTGCTTGGGACATGGCTACGGCGAGTGAACCGCCGACCTTGCCGGCGCCGATAAAACCAATTTTTGAAGATTTATTCAGGCTAGTCATGGGCAATCATATCCTTGACTGCGGGAACACCGCCGAGCGTATCAGCCTCGCGAACTGCGCGCACGATTGCTTCACTGACACAGACTACTGCTGCCGTGAGCAGACGGTTGATGTCAAAGGGCGCTTCATTCTTGTGGGTGGCGAGAGCGAACATGGTGTCGCCGTCTCCCATTAAATGCGCCGGGCGCACGGCGAGCGCCACACCGTCTTGGGCGGCAGACGCGAGTTTGTTGGCTTGTTCCTTGTTGAGAGCTGCGTTGGTGGCTACGACGCCGATTGTGGTATTGGAGGCGGGCGTGTGCCGGTGCGCGTGTATTGTGGGTGAGAGCGCGACTTCGAGGGCGTCCAGTATGCGATTGCTGTCTTCACGGCGGGGACCCGCAATTATACGTCCGGTTGATGCTTCATACACGCCGCCAATCGCGTTCACGGCGACTATCGCCCCGACGACCAGCCCTTCACCGATCGATACGCTCGCCGATCCGATACCGCCTTTCGTAGCGCGATGCAGCCCTAGCATTTTACCCACTGTGGCGCCTGTGCCTGCGCCCACGCTGCCCTGTGCCGGCGGCTCTTCGGAAGCGTTTAGACAGGCTGCTTCGCCATATTCGGCGGTCGGTCGAACGTCGCCGCGGATAAGCCCTAAGTCGAAGAGGATCGCCGCAGGTACAATAGGGATGACGGCTCCACCGAATTGCAGCCCCACACCTTTTGCTTCGAGATGCCGGACCACACCGTCTGCGGCTGCCAAGCCGAATGCGCTGCCGCCGCTGAGCAGCACGGCGTGTATTTCGTTAACCAGAGTAGTCGGTCGCAGCAGGTCTGTCTCACGGGTTCCCGGGGCAGAGCCGCGCACATCTACGCCGCCTACTGCGCCGTCTTCACACAGAACTACGGTGCAGCCTGTGGCAGCGTCTGTGTTTGTTTGATGCCCGACACGGATGCCGGGCACATCGGTTATGCTTGTACGGCTCATGCGAATATCTCAAATGACAAAAAGCCTCCCCGCACCTTTGCAGGAAGGCTTTTTAGAGCAAATATCCACTTGCTGTTGCTGGGACAGCTGATGTTGCAACGTTTGATTTCATTGTAAGCGCTCACCGTTCCCATCAGGATTGGCTGCGCGAGTATGTTATCAGGAAATCTTCTCGACTTCAAATCCAAACATTTTGCTGGCGAGATGGGAAATGCGCCGCTTGTAAATAGCCTTCGGGGTGGCTGTCATCTCCCGGCGGGTGAAGTAGCATTGCGTCTTCGTCAAGTTCTATGCCAAGCCCGACGCCGGTGGGCAGATCGAAGTAGCCGTCCTTCTGGAACGGGAACTCGCCCTTGACTACATGCCTGTACCACGGCGCATGTCCGCCTTCCTGGATGAGGAAGCTGGGGCAGGTGGCGTCCACATGCAGGGCTGCCATTGTGTTGATAGGTCCGTATGGGTTGTGTGGGCAGAATCCGACATAGTATGTCTCTGCCATTGCCGCAATCTTCTTAAGTTCGAGAATCCCGCCAGCGTGACAGATGTCGGGCTGTGCCATGTCGATGACCTGTTTTTCGAACAGCTCCCGAAAGCCCCACTTGGTGTAGATGCGTTCTCCGGTCGCGATGGGTATATTGACACCTGCCGCTACTTTTGCCATGGCGTCTATGTTCTCAGGCGGAACGGGCTCTTCGAACCAGAAAGGGCGGTACTCTTCAAGCGCTCTGCCCATGCGTATGGCTTCTGCCGGAGTAAGTCTGCCATGGACTTCGATAAGCAGCTCGACATCGTCGCCTACCGCTTCGCGCACTGCGGCGACTTTTGCGAGAGCATCTCGTTCGGATTCGACGGTGGTGAATATGCCTTGGTGCGCGAATGGATCGCCCTTGAGCGCTGTTAAGCCCTGTTCGACCCAAGACAGAGCATTTTCCACCGCATCGTTGGGTGTGCGTCCGTCGAATCGTCCGTAAGCCCAGAACTTGTCGCGCATTACGCCGCCAAGCAGCTCGTACACTGGGACATTTAGCGCTTTCCCCTTGATGTCCCAGAGGGCTATGTCGATACCGCTAATGGCTGCCATGTGAAGCACGCCACCGCGCACGTTGTGTCCAAAGTTATAGAGGTTTTGCCAATGTTCTTCAATTCGGAATGGGTTTTTTCCTATCAGTGTTTCGCCGAGTTCTTCAACAACCGCACCAACGGAAACGGCGCCGACCGTTGCTTCGCCCCAACCTGTGATGCCTTCATCGGTCGAAACCTTGACGAAAACATAGTTGCGCGTGGCTTCGGGCGGTCTTGTGGCGAGCGCTTTGATTTCGGTTATTTTCATTGCATCACCTCGTACTATTCAGGTTGGCGTGCAGTGTAGCATTAGGCGGCTGCTATCTCAATCGTACTGCGAACCTTGTGTTGATGTCGGATGTTGATTGACCCAATCGTAATTTATGTGAAAGCACGAAACCATGCTTGACACGCGGAATCGATACTTGCAGTCAGTGCATCGGCTTTGAAGATACAGATCTGGATAATTTGATAATAAGATATAGCTTGGACGGTCTCTGAAGATGTAAGCTTTTGTTTCTGCTGGTTTATCTCGCAATATATATAATTTATAATTGACTGTGATGAACCGATGTATTTAGGATTTGAAAATATTAGATGTTATAGAAGATGTTATAGAACGAGGGGGTGAAAAATGCGAATTGCAGTTGGCGCAGATCATGCAGGCTATCCCGCTAAGGCTCCGGTGAAGGAACTGCTGGAAGCGCAGGGGCATGAGGTAGTGGATTTGGGCGCTCATTCTTACGATGCGCAAGATGATTATCCTGACTTTGCTAAGGCGGTGGCGGAATATGTTGCGGAGAAGAGCGCAGACAGGGGGGTTGTTCTGTGCGGCAGCGGTGTGGGCGCTTCGGTTGCGTCGAATAAGGTGAGAGGCATTCGCGCGAGCGTGTGCCATGACACTTACTCTGCACATCAGGGTGTGGAGCACGATGACATGAATATACTCTGCATGGGCGTGCGAATAATCGGCGAAGAACTTGTGAAGGAGATTGTCAGCGCGTTCGTGTCGGCGGAGTTTTCGGGAGAAGAGCGCCATTTGCGCAGGATGCAGAAGGTATTTGATATGGAGTCGAACTTCTGATGCGCTCTGCTGAGTGTGACGGGAGTCGATAATTGAACACAGGAAGCCCATCGTAGATTATAGAGACGCCGTTTATTTGGCAGTTTATATTGGCCGTTTATGTTGGAAGTATAGGCGCTGCTGTTGCCTGCAAAAACGAGAGTAGGTCGCCGGATTCGGCGACCTACTCTCACATAGGGGAGGCATTAGCCTAGCGAAGCTGGGCGATTTGCGTGATTAGCGGCGGACGCCACCCCTGCCGGCGCTAGACCTTTGCGGGCTGGAGTATCGCCTCAGGAACGGCGGCAGGTCCAATTTGCCGGAGTTGCTTTCCATTGCTTCAAGCAGCATGTCGGAATAACCTTCGTCGTTCTGCTTCGACTCCCCTGACTGTTCGAAGCCGGTGGCGATGATGGTGAGCTTAATTTCATTCTCCATCTTCAAATCTGTCGCCATGCCGAAAATGATATTGCAGTCGGGGTCCACAACCCTTTCGATAACCTCGGCGGCTTCGTGGAGTTCGGAGAGCCTGAGGTCGCTTCCGCCGGTAATGTTGAACAGCACGCCGCGCGCGCCATCGATAGATACGTCGAGCAACGGGTTGGTGATTGCGGTTTGCGCAGCGCTTCTGGCGCGATGCTCGCCCACACCCCAGCCTATGGACATCCAGGCGGGTCCTGAGTTTTCCATGATGGATTGCACATCGGCGAAGTCTAGGTTGATCTCGCCTGGGACGGTAACCAGCTCTGCGATCGACTGTACGCCTATTCTGAGTACATCGTCTGCCATTAGGAAAGCGTTCTGAGCGGTAATCTCCTCTTCACAGATGATGTGCAGTCGTTCGTTTGGTATGACAAGCAGTGTATCAACATGCTGCTTTAGGCGCCTGATGCCTTCTTCTGCGGAGTCTGCGCGGCGCTTGCCTTCGAAGGCGAATGGCCTAGTAACTACGCCTACGGTTAGCGCGCCGGTCTCCCTTGCTATCTCTGCTATGACAGGAGCCGCGCCGGTGCCGGTTCCGCCGCCCATACCGGCGGCGACGAAGACCATATCGGCGTCGCGGATTACATCATAAAGCTCTTCGCGGCTTTCTTCTGCTGACTTCATTCCGAGTTCCGGATTGCCACCGACGCCTTTGCCTCCTGTAAGGCCGTCGCCGATGCGCATCTTCAGAGGGACGTCGCAGGTAACGAGAGCTTGGGCGTCAGTATTGACAATCATGTACTCGACCGCAGGTACGCGTTCGCGGAACATCCGTGACACTGCGTTCGAGCCGCCGCCGCCCACTCCGATGACCTTGATACGAGCCATCCCGTCCATTTCTCTCACATATTCGAGTTCACTAATTGCTGTTGCCATGGGTTTTGTCCTCCCCTAGTTAAAATATCTAATCGCGTTACGGTGCTAATGTTTGACAGATGGCTTGTGTTCTATCTGCTGAGTATGCTCATGAATCTGCTCTTTCGAGGCTTCTTCGTTTCCGTGTTAGAGTTTGAACTGCTGCGTGTGTAGCGACGCCCGACGGCGGATATATTTTCCCAAAGGGAAGAGTTGAAGTTTCTGCGTGTGAAACCACGGTCATCACAATTCTCGATGGGATGGGGCTTAGGTTCGTCATCATACTGGTGCGTAGCCCATACGAGGATGCCGATACCGGTGCTGTACCTGGGCTTTTGGAGTTCTCGCGGCGCTCCGAAGTAGCTCAGTGGAACGCCGAGACGCACCTTCGCAGATGTGTTAGAGGCTAAGAGATCCATGAAGCCTCTGAGTTTTGACGCCCCTCCGGTGAGCACTACCGGGTATTGATTTAGGTCTTGCACGCCGCCTTCGGCCAGTTTCAGGGCAATCATGCGCGTAAGTTCCTGAGCACGCTCACGGGTGAGCTGGCATATATCGTGCAGAGACGCAGTCGTTGAAGTGTATCCACTAGATATAGGCAAGGATATAAGCTCGTGAATGGCTGACGAGTTTGGCAGGACGTCTGACTGAGTTACCTTCACTTCCTCGGCTGCTTCGTAAGTAGTGTTGTACACAACGCAGATGTCGTTGGTGAACTGATAGCCGCCTATCGGAATGACAGAGGAATACTGCATAGTGCCGTTCTTGTACACGACGACGTCGGTCGTGCCGCCGCCTATGTCAACTAACGCTGCGCCTCGAACTTTTTCGGCTTGCATGAGCACTGATTCACTGCTGGCGAGGGCTTCTAGGACGAGACCTTCTATTTTGATGCCGGCGCCTTCTACTGCTTGCGTAAGCCTGTCGATTTCCGTTTCGGAGCCCTGCACGAGGTGGGTTTCTACATCCACTTTACGCGTATGCATGCCGATGGGGTAGGACAAGCCGATTTCGCCGTCGATGGAGTAGCTCTGCGGAATGGCATGAATTACTTTTCGCCCATGGCGAACGGTGGGGGCGCGTTTTCCGATTACTGATGCCGGAACGTCTTCTACCTCTTTGTGCGTGATGACGCCGTGCTTCCCAACCCAGTCGATCGTGTCGAAGCGCCTCTCGTATGAGATGTCGGTACCGCCGATTCCCACGAATGCCGAGTCCACATGTACGCCGCTGGCGCGCTGAGCCATACTAACTGAACTTCGTACAGCGGTTTGAACGGCGCTTATGTCTTCAATTACGCCTTTGTGCACGCCGGTGCAGGGAGCTACTCCGTGGCCGAGTACTTCGACAGGACTGTCCTCACCCTTCGTGCCAATAATGGTGAATACCTTAGTGGTACCGATATCGATTGCTGTAAATACCTTTGAGTTTGCTACTCCACTCATAAATATCGCCTTCCTATGGCCTATGCCGGTTCAATAACGATGGCAAGTATAAAATTTCAGTTTGACCGGGGTTATATTTTCTCAGCGACCCTGAGTCGGGCGCTTCGGCTTCTAGCGTTTGCACGCACTTCTTCGATTGACGGTTTGATGACTCGTCGATTGATTATTCTGACGGACGGTTTGTGTTTGCACACACACACGGGATTTGAAGGCGGGCATATACAATAGGAAGCCATGCGGCGCAGAGCGTTTTTCACAATCCTGTCTTCCGTAGAGTGGTAGGCGATAACTGCGAGGCGTCCATTCGCGCCAAGAGTTTCGACTGCTCCATTTATACCTCGCTGTATGTTGCCGAACTCATCGTTCACTGCAATTCGTATTGCTTGAAATGTTCTTGTAGCAGGATGGATCCTGCCTCTTTGCCTTCCGATAGAATGTGAAATTATGTCTGCCAGCTGAACGGTTGTGGTAACCGGGCGATTGTTGACTATTGCTCTTGCTATGCGCCTTGATCTCTTTTCTTCGCCATAGAGATAGATGACATTTGCTAGTTCGGCTTCCGGATATCCGTTCACAATCTCGTATGCGGTTAGCGGCTGTGATGTGTTGAAGCGCATATCTAGGCGGGATTCGTGCCTGAAGCTGAAACCTCGTTCTTTCTTGTCCAGTTGCAGTGAGGACAGACCTAAATCCAATAGCAGCCCGTCCGCACCGAAAAAGCCGGTTTCTGCAGCTACTGTCTCTACATCGGAGTAGTTCGCCTGCCTTATGGTGAAACTGCTTCCGTATGCTCTCATTCGATCTGCCGCCGTTTGTAATGCTTCTGCGTCAGCGTCTATGCAGAGCAGATCGGGTGATGGACTGACAGCCCGTATAATTGCCAGAGAGTGTCCGCCTTCACCAGCAGTGCAGTCTATATATTTTCCGCCTGTTCTCACTTGCAAGGCCGAGACCACTTCCTCCGCCATTACCGGCGTGTGATAGTGAATCACTACTGTTCGGAAGCAGATTGCCCAGATGTTTGCGTAAGAAGATGCAAGCGGTTTCCTCCTTGTAGTTTGGTTTGCTATCCTGTTTCGTAGTGTGAAATACAGCCTGTGTGCTAGAATAAACTCGTTACAAGGCTTATGATTTTCTCCACCGTGCAAAGAGTTTCGCAGAGAAATCTGAATATACGCAAGGACTTTTTGTGTATATGTTTGCACTATTTTTTGTAATTATCACAAACAGATTTTAGGTGATGTTTGAAAATGTCAGATGCATCAGTCGAAAAATTTACATTAGGTGTGCTCACAATAAGCGATACGGGTGCAAGAGGAGAGCGTGCCGTAGATGGGAGTGGAAATGCCATCTGCGAGATGATGGAAAATGAGGGATATGAACTCGTTCTGCGGGACATGGTTGCCGACGAGGTTACGCAGATAGCGGACAAGCTGAGAGAGTGGTGCGACTGCGGCAGTGTTGACCTAGTTCTGACCACGGGAGGAACGGGTTTGGGTCCGCGAGATGTAACGCCGGAAGCCACGCGCTCGGTGCTTGACATAGAGGCGCCCGGAATTGGCGAAGCGATGCGGATGCAGACTTTGAAGTTCACGCCGTTTTCCATGCTCAGCCGTGCGACTGCGGGCGTGCGTTCAGGGTGTCTGATAGTCAACTTGCCGGGAAGCGAGAAAGCGGTGCGCGAGACGCTCGATGTGGCAATGCCCGCGCTGGCGCATGGACTGGCGATGGTTAAGGGTTGGCGTACTCACGCTGCCCCTTGAAGTTATGCGCTTTCATGTGTTGACTATCTTCCCGGGGATGTTCGACGGGCCTATGTCGGAGAGCATTATTTCGCGCGCAGTAGAGCGGCAACTGGTGGAGATAAACATTCACGACATCCGAGATTACACGACCGACAAGCATCGCAGCGTGGACGACTACCCGTATGGCGGCGGGTACGGCATGGTGATGAAACCCGAGCCAATTTTCAGAGCTGTGAGCAGTGTGAAAGAAGGGGCGCGGCTTGATGATGGCACGCCCGTTATACTCCTCACACCGCAGGGAACGCCGCTTACGCAGCGTATCGTTGAGCAGCTGGCAACTTACAGTAATCTTTTAATCATTTGCGGGCGTTATGAAGGCGTGGACGAACGTGTGCGGGAGAGCGCCGCCACCTGTGAGATTAGTGTGGGCGACTATGTGCTGAGCGGGGGAGAATTAGCGGCGATGGTAATTATCGATGCTGTTACTCGCTTGATTCCCGGGGCTGTGGGGTCGATAGAATCAACGCAGAATGATTCATTCTCCGCAGGTCTTCTGCAATTTCCGCAGTACACCAGACCTGCCGAGTACGACGGGCTGAGTGTGCCGGATGTGCTGCTTTCGGGCAATCATGCTGAGATTGCGCGTTGGCGCAGACTCGAGTCGCTGCGGCGCACATTGGAGCGACGTCCGGATTTGCTTGAGGGTGTGGATTTGACGGACGAAGACAGGAAGCTTCTTGAATTACTGAAAAATGAACAAATCTAGCGTTTTGGATTGCATTCATCCCTGCCAACATATTGATTGTGTTTAGACAGGACAGGAAGGCGGATTAGCATGGAAAAACTGGAGTTTGTGGATGCGCATGTTCATTTCTATGATATGGAACATCCTGATCTGTTCTACGCACACTGGCAGCCTGATGTTGATCCCCCGTTGATTGGCAAGCAGATGCGAAAATTGGGCGAGCATAATTTTCTTGCAGAAGACTTTATTGATGCCACGCGCTCTTCAAATGTTACGAAGGCTGTCCATGTGCAGGCTGCGATTGGCTCGAAAGATCCGGTGAAAGAGACCGAGTGGTTGGAGGAAGCCGCTGAGCGCACAGGATTTCCCCACGCGATAGTTGCGTATGCTGATCTGCGCGCGCCGAATGTCGAGGAGGTGCTGGAGCGGCACTGCGAGTTTCCGAGAATGCGCGGCATACGGGATTTTTCTTATGGAGATTTCTTAACAGCCGACGATTTTCACAGGGGGTATGCGCTGCTGGGGAAGTATAATCTCCATGCGAGTATTGCGGCTCAGTGGCAGGATATGGATGATTTGGTTGCGCTCGCGAACAAGTTCTCGAATATCTTAATCGTTATAGATCATGCGGCTATACCTGCGGAGCGCAACGAAGATTATTTTCTATTATGGCAGAAGGGACTTGCTATTGCGTCCTCTGCGGACAACATCATCTGCAAGATTTCCGGACTGAGTATGGGAGACCACAACTGGACTGTGGAGAGCATTCGTCCGTATGTGCTGGGATGTATTGAGGCTTTCGGAGTGGAACGCAGTATCTTTGCGACTAACTGGCCCGTGGACAGTCTGTTTAGCAGCTACGGCGCGCTCATCGAAGCGTACACAGAGATAATCTCGGACTTCTCAGAGGATGAAAAGCGGGATATGTTCGCGCGCAATACTGAATCTATATACAGGATATAGCGAACGACGAGCGGTTTCACTGCTCCGTAGCGCTACTCCCTATTATTGTCGTTGTAGGCGTGAGGGTTAGGGTGTGTAAATCTCTCAGAGATAGACATTGATATTATTGACATACAAAAGCGCAGAGAATAACCTCACGCATAGTTTGAATTTGGAATAGGAGGGTCGTCCCAGTGGCAGTTAATGCTGATCCCGGCGTGCAGGCGATATTGGATAACATACAGGTGATAGTTGCATCGGAGGGCGGGTCGCTCGAATATATTGACATGAAGGGCGGTCGCCTGACCGTCAAGTATCACAAGGGCGTAAACGAAGAATGCCCGGAGTGCGTGCCTGACCACGCGCTCGTTGAGCAGATGTTTCGCACTTCTATGGCGACATTTGCGCCTTATGTCAGAGACCTTGAGCTGCTTTAGCGATGCGCTAACGAATCATATCAAGATACTTCAGCCCTGATCCTGTATTAAGCAAGAGTATGGATTCGTCCGGTGAAAGAGTGCCGCTGGCGATAAGTTTGCGGAGTGCCGCTGCGAGCGCTGCTCCTTCCGGGCATACAAATATCCCTTCGAGGGAGGCTACAGCGCGCATATCGGAAAGGATTTCGTCTTCGCTGACCGTTATTGCGCCGCCGCCGCTCTCTCTTAGCGCTTGCAGTATGAGGTAGTCGCCTATTGCGGCAGGGACTCGGATACCTGCTGCGAGCGTGTCCGGATTTTCCCAAGGCTCTGCGAATTCTGTGCCTTCGTTGAACGCCCGGACTATAGGAGCGCAGCCCTCCGATTGTACAGCGAACATCTTAGGACGTCTGCCGTCAATCCAACCCATGGTTTCCATCTCACTAAATGCCTTCCACATCCCGACGATGCCGGTTCCGCCGCCGGTGGGGTATAGAATGACATCGGGCAGTGTCCAGTTCATCTGCTCGGCAATTTCGTAACCCATTGTCTTTTTGCCTTCTACGCGGTACGGCTCTCTGAGAGTAGATACATCAAACAGATCTAGTTCCTCCGCTTTCTGAGCGGAGATGCGTCCGGCATCCGTAATAAAGCCGTCCACAAGCTCAAGCGCTGCGCCGGTGATGTCAACTTCGACGCGATTTGCCTCCGGCGCGTCTTTGGGCATGAAGACATAGGCTTCCATGCCGGCTTTGGCAGCGTACGCTGTCATTGCGCCGGCGGCGTTGCCTGCAGAAGGCATAGTCAGGCGCGCAATGCCAAGCTCCTTCGCCTTAGAGACGGCTGCGCTCAAACCGCGCGCTTTGAATGACGCAGTGGGATTGATGCCTTCGTCCTTAATATAGAGCGAGGCACAGCCGGTATCGGACGCCAGGCGCTCTGCATTAAATATGGGCGTGAAGCCTTCGCCGAGCGTAACTACATTCGCTTCGTCTCGCACAGGCATTACTTCGAAGTATCGCCACATGTTCGCGGGTCGCTGCTTTAGGTCTTCGCGCCTGATAGCAGCGCTCGCGGATTGCAGGTCATAGCGAGGATACAAAACCTTGCCGCATTTGGGGCAGGTGCGGTGGGGTTCGTCCGCAGATAGTTCAAGCGCGCAGTACGTGCATTCGAGGTTTGTCAGAAAGCTCTTCATTGTGCTGATCATCCCCTGTTCAGTGTGTTGGTAGTCCGTTGCATATTATACGCTTGAGGATATAATACAGACACCCCCTAAGAGATTAAATTAAACTAGAAGCGCAACGGGAAGGACTATTATGGCAACTACGATTGAGCAACGTTACTTTGACCTGCATTCCGGCTCGGCAGAACGCTGGGCGTCGGCACGCGAGATATTCCCGGACGGCGTAACCCACGATGGACGGCGGATGTCGCCGTTTCCGCTTTACGGCACGCATGGCGAAGGCAGCGTAAAGTGGGATGTTGACGGCAACCGCATCATCGACTTTTGGACAGGACACGGTTCTATGATGTTAGGGCATGCGCATCCTGAAATCGTGAGGGTCGTACAGGAGCAAGTCGCGATAGGAACGCATCTGAGCATGTCATCCGACTTGGAGATGCGATGGGCGCAACTGGTGCAGCAGTTAATACCGAGTGCAGAGAAAGTGCGGTTTCACAGCTCAGGAACCGAAGCCACGATGATGGCGATCCGCATGGCGCGAGCTTATACAGGCAAGACTAAGGTCATTAAGTTCGAGGAGCATTTCCACGGGTGGAACGACTATCTGGCGGCAGGCGGCGCCGGACTGGGCGGCATCCCGCAGGAGACGCTGAGTACTATGATAGTTCTGCCTCCCAACGATATAGATGCCGTCGAGCAGACCCTTCAGAGGAGCGACGACATTGCTGCCATCATACTGGAGCCTACCGGAGCACACATGGGGCTTGAGCCGATACGTCCCGGCTTTCTTCATGAGCTTCGAGACATAACCACGAAGAACGGTGTGGTGCTTATATTTGACGAGGTTGTTACAGGATTTCGCGTGGCAAAGGGCGGGGCGCAGGCACTTTATGGCGTAACGCCAGACATGACTACGATGGCGAAGATTTTGGGAGGTGGACTCCCTGGGGGTGCGGTCGCAGGCAAGTCGGACATAATCAACATGATCGAAGGGAGTAACGATCCTAACAGGCGCATAGCGCACAACGGAACTTTCAATGCCAATCCCCTGTCAGCGGTGGCAGGTATCAAGGCGCTGGAATTAGTGTCGTCAACCGATGTGAACGAAAGGGCGGCATCTATGGGCGAGCGTCTGAAGTCGGGAATGAATGAACTTCTCACAAAGATGGAGATTCCGGGCTGCGCGACAGGCATTAACTCGCTTATATTCTTACGGCTAAATGTTGATACTGATGCGGCTGACCCGGATAAGAACCTCAACGCTGCCCGCGATATGCGAAACTCAGATGACGCGGCGCTGCAAAGCCAGCTCAACCTTGCAATGCTGAATTACGGGGTTCATGCCGGGAATGTGCACGGCGGCGCGCGCTTCATATTGAGCGCTGCGCACAGTGAGCAGGATATAGACGAATCGGTGGAGGCTATCGGCAATGCGCTGTCTGACGTGCGGGATCAGGGGCTGATTTAAGGGCTGGCGGGGGACTTCCAAGATGCAAGAAGAGACTTATGACGTCATCATAATTGGCGGTGGGGCAGCAGGTCTAACTGCCGGGATATACACCTGCCGCGCCGGTTTGAAGACACTGATGCTGGAACGCCTGATGCCGGGCGGACAAGTCATAAATGCGGAGAGTATAGAAAACTTTCCCGGCTTCCCGGACGGTATATCAGGCGCAGAAATTGGGCCTCTGATGCAGCAGCAGGCTATGAAGTACGGCTTGGATATTCGTCTGGGCGAGGTGGATGAACTGGTGGAAGACGGAGCTAACTGGCGCGTTTCAGCCTGGGGCGAGGAATATACCGGCAAAGCGATTATTATTGCGGGAGGATCAACGCTGCGGAAGCTGGGAGTGCCCGGTGAAGAAAATCTTTACGGCGCTGGGGTATCATACTGTGCGACGTGCGATGGCGGTTTCTTTATGAACCAGACGGTTGCCGTTATTGGCGGCGGCGACTCTGCTATGGACGAAGCACTGGTGCTGACTGAGTATGCGAGCAAGGTCGTTCTGTTTCACAGAGGCGATGCATTCACGGGCGAAAAGATACTGCAAGAGCGCGTGCTGAATAATCCGAAAATCGAAGTACGCTGGAACACCGTCGTAACTGAGATTCTGGGTGACGGACAGGTGGAGGGAGTCGCTATCACGGATAACAATTCCGGCGAGACTTCGCGAATCGATCTGTCCGGCGTTTTCATATACATTGGGCTTGACCCGAACACAGAGTATCTGCATGATGCGCTGCCATTGGACGGGGGCGGGCATATACCTACGGACATCTGGATGAGCACGCCCGCGCGCGGCATATTCGCGGCAGGGGATATACGGCAGAACTCTGCGGCGCAGCTGGTCAGCGCGGCAGGAGACGGCGCGACGGCGGCAATTGCGGCGCGGCGGTATGTGGAATCGCTGTCTGCAGCTTAGCTTATGGGTCTGGCTATACGTGCGAGTTCCCGTGGAAATACGCAAATTATTACTGGAACACGAAAGATAGGATATGGACTTCCGATTTACTCAAGAACAGGAAAACTTCCGCGAGGAAGTGCGCGAGTTTCTTGCTGAGAACCTCGGCGAGGATTGGAACGGCATTGTGCCGGATGACTATTTTACTGATGCGAATTGGCGGACGATTCGCAATCTTACGGGTAAGCTTGTTGAGCGCGGCTGGCTGACACTGGCTTGGCCGGAGGAGTACGGTGGTCAAGGCAGGCCGCACATCGAGCAGATGATATACAACGAGGAGACGGCTTATTTTCGCGCTCCGACCCGAGACACAAGCATGGGGACGCACATGGTTGGGCCGTCGATCATGCTCTACGGGACCGATGAGCAGAAGGCGCGATACCTGCCTGAGATTGCGAATGGGACTGCAGTCTATTGCCAAGGCTTCAGCGAACCTGAGTCCGGCTCGGATCTGGCATCGCTTCAACTTCGCGCCGTGGAAGACGGCGACGACTTTGTGTTGAACGGCTCTAAGATATGGACGAGCGGGGCGCAGCGCGCGAACCGCTGCTATATTATGGTGCGCACGGATCCGGACGCTCCCAAGCATCGCGGCATTAGTGTGTTCATCGTTGATATGAACACACCGGGTATTGAAGTTGCGCCGATTATCAATATGTTTGGAGTCCACTACTTCAATCAGGTTTTCTTCGAGAATGTGCGGGTTCCGAAGCGGAACATGATTGGCGAGATGAATCGAGGCTGGTATGTCGCGGCAACCACGCTGGATTTCGAGCGGTCGGGAGTGGGACGTTATGGCTCGAATCGCCGCGACCTTGAGGAGCTTGCCGACTTATCGAAGGAGATTAAGTTTAACGGGGGAACTTTGAACGAGGACCCGAAGTTTCGGCGCAGACTTGCGGATCTCTGGACGTCAAACGAAGCAGGCAGGATGGTCGCCTACAATGTCGCTTGGATGCAGAGTGAAGGGCTTGTGCCGAACAAGGAAGCATCCGCAGCCAAGTTGGTCGGCAGCGAGATTAGCCAGCGGATTAGTCAGCTTGGAATGCAGATGCTCGGGATGTACAGTCTGCTGGATGAAGGTTCGAAATGGGCATACATCAACGGGAGAATCGCGCAGCAGTGGATGGATGCTGTGTCGCTGACGATACGCGCGGGGACATCTGAGATACAGCGCAACATAATCGCTACGCGCGGTCTCGGTCTGCCTAGGGGGTAGCGGGTTGCTTCTATGGGTGCTGGTGGCGGTAGGGGGCGCACTGGGAGCAGTCTCGCGCTACGCCGTTGACCGTGCAGTGAACGGCGTCTTCGGCACGCTTACTCTGGGCACTTTTACTGCTAATATCAGCGGGTCGTTTCTGCTTGGGTTGTTAGTGGCTGCGGCAGCCGCGCGCACCGGTATTTCAGATGAGGCGAGAGCATTTGCCGCAGTCGGATTTCTTGGGTCATACACCACTTTCTCGACTTTGACGGTAGCCAGCGTGCAGATTGCCAGCTACGGAGATTGGATGCGCGCCGCCGTGAACATTATAGGCAGCGTCGTATGCGGGGTTATAGCCGCGTTCGTGGGCATACTGGTGGGCAGATGGGTATTTTAACGACACGGTGATAGCAGGTGTTTGAGGCTCCCGATCATGTACGGACGGACATACGAAGAACGGAGCGAAGCTGTTAAACGGAGCAAAGGGTAGATATGGCGTGCGTGTGTTTCGAGTTAGAACATATCGGACGCGCCGCGCGCAGTAAGTATGGCTCCGACTGCTATGAGCACCAGTCCCATCGCAAGAATTAGGTTTGTAAGCCGTACTTTTCCCGTAAGTTTTGCGCCGTAGAAGCTTCCAATCATTGCTGCTCCGCCCATGAGCACTAGCAGCGCATAGTCAACTTGGCCTTGTATGACATGGCCGACCCATCCTGATGCGCCTATCAACACTCCGATGAACAGGTTTGTGCCTGCTGCGATGCGGGGATCCACGCGCAGTATGCGAATCAGAGCTGGCAGTCGAATGCTGCCGAGTATCAGACCTACTGCGCCGCCAAGCAGGCCCACGCCTAGCCCGATGCCTGCCTCTGCGGACATTCTGCCGCCTGTGAACAAGCCGGCCGAACCGGATAACTCGCCGCCGAACATATTGGTATCGGGAGCGTCCTGCTTGCTGCGTTCGCGCGCCATAATCAGAAACTCGACGCCTTGCCAGAATACCAGCAGTCCAGCAAGAAATATGAGGATGCCTTCGGGCGCTGCGTCGCTAAGAAAACCGCCTATGAGAGCGCCTATGAACGCCGGCACACCCATGACCAGTACGATTCGCAGGTTGACGCGACCTTCGCGCAAGTGGCGTATTGCCCCGGACAAGGATGCTAGACCGCTTACCAGAATGTTCGTACCGCCGGCGATAGGTGCGGGCATCCCAATCAGCAGCATTGCGGGCAGGCGTATGGTGCCTAATGCGAGTCCGACGAATCCGCCCAGGATTCCGACGGCGAATGAAATTATCGTGAGCAGCGCCGCTTCCCATGGAGCGATTCCAGAAACAAATGTAAACTCCAAATTGAATACCCCCGGTCATTTTCATCTTGTTCTCGACGTTGTGCTGATTATTGCTATTCTGTCAATTTCAATCATTTTTGACAATACGTTCGAGTTTAACCCGCATATCTTCTATTTCCTCGCGTGGGGTGGGACGATGCCCGTAGCAGGCGCGCATGAACGCGGTAGTCACTGCACGGGCGAACTCCCGCGGGAACAATGTTTCGAGGGTTTTTCGGTATTCTGTCGGTGTCTCGCTAAAGTGTCGCGGTTTGCCGCGCTCCTCTGCCAACAGCAGCATGCCGAAATAGATTCGGAATACATCGGTGATGTTCGGGTCGTCTGAGGGCACACGCAGAGCTTGGTTTGTTTTCTTTCTGCGAAATCTGGACGGCAGCATGTTGAACAGCAGGTTGGCGAAATCGTAGGTGATGTCCGCGTCTTCTATAAGCGATTCTCGCTGTCCGTCGGAGGATTCGCTCCTATATCGTGAGCGGCGTTTGAATGCCAGCGCCATCAGCAGCAGTGCGCCGATTACAATGGCTGCTACTACCGACCACTGCAAGATTTCCAGCAACAGAAGCGCTGCCGGCTCCGCATCGCTGTTTTCAGCGAAACTTTGGAAATCGCCGACTCCTTCGGGCAATGCGATCCCTCTTTCTTGTTGAGGGTCGCCGCGTATCCAAAGAAGGAATGCGAAGAAAACATTAGTAATGAAATCTACGATATAAGCTAACGGAAAGATGACTACATAAAATACTACTTGGGCGATCAGTCTAAGAACCCATAGGATAGGCGCCGCAATTATTGCGAGTACATCACGCTGCAACAGACTGAACAGAAGACCTAGCACGACAAGTACGCCGACCATTCCGCCGATTAGCCTTGACCATGTGCGTGCTGCGTTCGACTGTTGGGATGTAGGCGCCAAGTGCGCGACTATCAGTCCTGCGACTCCTGATGCGAAGAAGACGAACATCATCGGGAACACATTAAGGTCGGCGTGATGGGCTATATCTATAACTGCGGCAACGGAAAGTACAAGTATGCCAATTCTGAAGCTGGAACTAAGGCTCTCTGATGGGATTTCCGCTGCTCCGATGTGTCCTCCACGCCACCAGAGCGCTGCGCCCCCTAAGCTGCCGTACACCGCACGCAGGATGAATCTATCCGGAACTTCGTCGGAGGTAATGGATGAGACCCAGCCGAGATGCAGGCTGCCGATCTCAGGCGAGACCTGCGAGGCTACAGCTAAATAGACTACTATGACACCCACTATCATCTGCAAGCCGTAAGCCAGCATTGGCGGCATTATAATCAACGCAAGAGTTCGCGCTACTACGAGCGATATTGCCATAACAGTCAACACTGCGCCCCAGGACATTGGGCTTTCGGTTGCGCCGAAAGGAAAGCTCAGTATGCCTAGCAATCCCACAAGCCATGCGCTTTCGGATAGGAGCAATGCGCCGGTAACGAGCTTTTCGCGTGTCGGGTTCATTGTTCATCTCCGCGTAGATTGCCGCTTACTGCTGCGAAGCGCACTGCGCGCCTTTGATCAGCGAATTCTAATCCTTCGAACGCGTTTCCGATCTCGTACAGCAGAACGCGGTCCGTTAGTGGCGGACAAGGCTCGTCCCCTACATATACGACTACCACTTTGTAGCCGTGAGCGCACATTTCTTCCAGCACTTGCGGCAGATCCTCCGATACAAGTGAGACAACAACTACGATGGTAGCGCCCAGGGGAAAGCGACGCCACTGCTGTGCTAAATGTGATGCGATTGACCCTATAGGAAGCGGACGAATGGACGCAAGCGCCTCCAGAATGATGGTTATTTGATCGAGCGACTGGCTTGGCGCGATTTTCATTGGCCTGTCCGCAAGTACGGGGGTGCCGTTTGAGAACAGCCCTAGGCTGTATTGGCGCTCTGATGCGTACACGGCAATGGATGCAGCTGCAGTGATTATTCGTTCCAAGTGTATTGCCGAATACCCTTCCCATGTGTGTGTCATTGTATCCACGGCGACTGCAAGCACTACCGTTAACACGGAGCTTGGTTCGTAGGTGCGGACCTGAAGCTCCTGCATTCGAGCGGTGGCTTTCCAGTCAACCGTTTTGAGCGGGTCTCCTGTGTGGTAGTCGCGAAGTCCCATGGGCCTTGAAGTGTCCTCAAAGATGCGTATTCCTCCGCGAGTTTCTCCTAGAGGACGCGCAGAAGGCATCCCAATTTCGGGAAGAGAGACTATTTGCGGATAGACCAGTATGTAGTCGCGGTCGTCAGCCGTTTGTTCTCTGCTGAAGAACCCAAACAGGTCTCCGCTGTGCAGAGTTGATGGGCCTACGCGGAAGAAGCCACGGCGATTGCATTGGAAGTCGTAGTTCCAGCGCACGCGTTCATACCATGACATTGATGTGGAATGGCGCAGAGTTTGCCCTTCTGGGTTGGGACTACCCACAACATCGGCGCCTTCGAGCGTCATGCATACGGGCAGTTCGTCATGAACTCGGATTCTGCCTAGTGGCAGGGGCTTCCGGTTTGTCAGCGTAATAGAGAGTGAGGCTTTTTCCCCGATGAACACACGCTGCTGAGAGAACACACGCTCATAAGTTACGTCTTCCAGAGATGCTCTGTTCCACAATCTTGCGGTGCCAGTTACAAGCAATCCCATCACACTGAAGCCAATCAGCAGTCCCTCACCTGCGAAGATGCCGATGATTATCAGCACGACGAAGATGATAATCCATAACTCGTGCCACATTTGGCTCAGCATGCCTATTGCCTCTCGATGGGGACTGGAACGGTGGCTAAAATCTCGCGCACAACGTGCGTGGGGGTGCGTCCGCGCAAGCGAGCGTTCGATGCGATGATGAGCCTGTGAGCGAGTACGTGCTGAGCGAGGGCTTTCACATCGTCCGGCGTAACGAAATCACGCCCGTCGAGAGCAGCGCGCGCCTGCGATGCCTTATATAGCGCTAAACCGGCGCGCGGACTTGCGCCAAGGGTGAGCGACTGGTTATTGCGAGACGCTTGCAGTATTTCAACGATGTACATGCGAACTGCATCATCCACGAGCACCTGAGTTACTAAACTCTGCATATCGGCAAGTTCGGAGGCATCAGTAACTGCGTCAACTGTCGGTGGTTCCGAATCGCGCTCAAAGCGCATAAGTATGTCCGATTCTTCTTCCGGCGTGGGATAGCCTAGCCTAATGCGAAGCATAAATCTGTCGAGCTGCGCTTCGGGCAGAGGGAATGTACCTTCCATCTCAATAGGGTTCTGAGTAGCCATTACAAGGAACGGCTCCGGCAGAGGGCGTGTTTCACCGTCAACGGTCGTTTGGCGTTCCTGCATGGCTTCGAGCAGGGAGGACTGCGTACGGGGCGTGGCGCGGTTTATCTCATCTGCAAGCAGCATCTGGCTGAATATGGGACCTGCGCGAAATTGGAAATCTCCGCTGCGCTGGTTGTAGAAGTTTACGCCCAGCACATCGGTCGGCATCAGATCCGGTGTGAATTGAATACGCTTGAAAGTGCATTGAAGGGACTGGGCAAGCGTCTTAGCGAGTGTAGTTTTGCCGATGCCCGGCGCGTCTTCAATGAGGATGTGCCCGCGGCATATCATTGCGATTATTGCGAGATCAATGGCTTCGTCCTTGCCCACAATGACACGCTGCACATTCTCGCGTATGCGCGCTGCCATCTGCTGTATATTTTTGACCGAAATTGAGTTAGTCAAGTGCTGCCTCGCATACTTTGGCGTCATTTGAATTCTAGGCGCGATTGATAGAGTAAACGGGTTCATTAGCCGCAGAGTGGAACTAAGTATAATGCACTCAACGCCAATCCACTAGCCAGAGGATATATTCGGCGCTGAATCGGTTTGAAATTTCTGCTGCATTACCAACGGACTTGTACACTTCAAGTTGATACTCTATCGAGATATTTGATAGTGGGTCAGTTTGAATTATACGGGTGTTAATGATGCGGTAGAAAGTTCAAGTAACCCATTACCAGATATTTACTGGTTTAAGCTTGGCTAATACGCTATATTAGAATGGTGCCTTCTATGGAAGACGGTTGCATATTAGACGACAGGGATGAATTGGCATTGACAAGCGCGCCAAGTCCCTCAATGCCCGGTGGTGTAGTGGTAGCACAAAGGACTTTGGATCCTTTGACCGAGGTTCGAATCCTCGCCGGGCAGCTCCTATTCTACAAGTTTCATGGAGCTAACAAGCGCACTTTATGGAATGCGGACGCGCTGAATCAACGTAATCTGTTTCAGCTGAGCGTGGAGGTGGGATGACGAGGAAGGGTGAGATGGCAGGAGCGGCAGGATTCGAACCCGCGACACTCGGTTTTGGAGACCGATGCTCTACCAAGCTGAGCTACGCTCCTGCAAACTCATGTGGATTGGGCAGTGGACTGCATTTGGTTACTGCTGATGTTCGCCGCAGCGGGCGAAGAGATGCTAGACACAGTCCAAACCCACAGAGATGTGTTGAGGGAACCACACCAGCCCATTATACACTAATCGAGTGTTAGTTGCACAATTCACTGCAACAGATTCAGGGCTCCTTCTTTAGGATGTGTCTTCGTTAAATACTTTACTCATTTAGTTGTGTAATAGGGCAGGCTGAAAGAAATCGAACCACGGGTCGTTCGGATTGTCTCCTCTGGCGCTTTCTACCAGATCTGCGATTTCCTTGCCGTAACGTTCTGATACTTGTTCTATGGTAGCGTCGCCCGCCAAGATTACAATCGTAGAGCGAAGCTTGTTCACGTACTCGACCGTTTCGCGCAGAGTGGCTTCGCGGTCTCGTTGAGCTTTGATAATCTCTAGGCGTTCTAACCAGTCGATTCCGCGTTCTACTTCTTCATAATCGTCGTCGCTGAACCTTGTGATGGGCATGTTGTGTATCCTTTTAACAGTTTACGCACTCCTGACATATCGGTTTATGAAATTGTACCCTGACCAATAGATGTTCATGGGTTGGCAGGATAGATCGATATTGCCACTTCGCGGTAGTGATAGTGATAGAATGCCAGCTCCTGAAAAGCGGGAATCTTTGAGATTGGCATGAGGCTCGTTAAGTGTGTTGTCCGCCTTTTCATAAGAACGCTTTATTTGGCGCATCGATGCTTGCCGATGTTATGCTCCACATCACCAATTCGGCATAAGATAAACAAGGCGGTTTCGATGTCCATTAAGCACAAAGAGACAGACTCTGAGTAGCAGCGTCAGTATCGATAACCATAGATTAGTATTAATACTCATTTTACCTATCCTGTCCAATGATGTCGGCAACTTGCTATAATTAACCTGAATTCAAGATTCTCTGATACAAGCCCCGATACCTAAAACCTGTAACATAGGGACGAAAATTGCTTATAATCAACCCGGATACTTATCGAACTATCATAAAGCCGCTTTTCTTTCGTATGTCGCCTGAAGCAGCTCAGTCCGTAGCTCACTTAGCTCTTAAGCAGCGCCATATATGGAGCGCCGCTTCACCTCTGTTGCAGGTTAACAACTCTCGCCTTGAGGTTGACTTGGCAGGAATTAGCCTATTCAATCCTATCGGACTCGCCGCCGGCTATGACAAAGACTGCGAATCTCTTCCTGCGCTCGCATCGCTCGGTTTCGGCTATCTTACCTGTGGCACGATAACTGAGATGCCACGTGCAGGCAACCCGTCTCCTCGTATTTTGCGATATGAAAGCGATGAAGCCATCATTAACTCGCTAGGATTCCCTAGCAAAGGTTCGGAACACGCTGCGTATCAGCTCCGGCGCGCGCAGCCACTGTTATATGGTACGCCTATCGTCGTCAGCGTCTCCGGCATTACAGCAGACGAAATCCTTCGTTGTCATCAACGCCTTGAACCGCTCGCGTCTGCCGTTGAAATCAATATCAGTTCGCCCAACACTCTTGGCTTGCGTATCTTCCAGCAGCCTAACACACTCAGGCAGCTTCTTGCTCTCATCAACGAGCAGAGAAAAAAGCCTCTGTTCGTCAAGCTTCCGCCATACATTGAGACTCCGTCAATTGGCAGTGAACAAAAAGACATGGTGCTGAGCCTAGTCCAGGTCTGCTTGGAGCAGGGTGTCAGCGCTGTTACAGTTGCCAACACCTGGCCTGCGCGCGACAGCCGCCTCGCAGTGGGCACAGGCGGAATCAGCGGCAAGCCGGTGTTCTCCGACATGTTGCGCATGGTCAAGGACATAAAAGCGGAAACAGGCGATCGGATGTCAATCAATGCCTGCGGTGGCATTTTCAGCGGCGAAGAAGCGCTTGCAGCGATTCAGGCAGGCGCGTCAACCGCCCAGATCCTCACTAGCCTCATATACAGAGGGCCAGGTATTGTAAAACGCATAAATGAGCAAATTCTCACACAGATGGATGTTCAGAAAATACCTGCTCTGACATCTTAGCAGGTTATAACGCTGACGACTGTGTGTAGTCTAATAACGGATGCATGGTAGATAGTTTACATGTACCCGTGTTCTTATTCTTTAGGCAGCCTAAACAAGTTAGATTAGCAAGCTGCCCGTTATTGTGCGCTTCGAAAAAGCGCATCAACTTCTGTGCGAAACGGCATCGCAGCCTGAGCGCCCTGCTTCGTGACGGCAAGCGCCCCAGCCGCAGCTCCGAACCGCAGCGCCTCGTTCAGCGCAAGCCCCTCAGATAACCCGACCGCAAGCCCTGCGCCGAACGCATCTCCGGCAGCAACGCTGTCCACGCCGGCAACATGAAACGGCGGCACATACCAGTTTTGGCTTGCAGTGGACGCGTACACGCCTTGCTCCCCCATCTTCACTACCGCTGTCCCCACACCTCTATCAAGCAGTATTCCCGCCGCCGCACTTGCAGAGTCCGTATCGACAATATCTATCCCTGTCAGTTCTGCAGCTTCGGTCTCATTGGGCGTTAATATATCGGCATACTCAAAAGCATCTTGCGGCATATCAGACGCAGGCGCCGGGTCCCACACAACGCATATCCCTTGACTGCGCGCGTGCTGCGCTGCCGCAAGGGAGATGTGTGCCGGCGTCTCGAGTTGCAGCATCAGCGCATCAGCGCCGCACATCGCGCGCTTACACGCCTCTAACTGCTCCTCGTCGCAAGCCATATTCGCACCATATACCGCCACTATGCGGTTCTGGCTGGCTCTATCTACCATAATCATCGCAACGCCTGTAGCGTTCAGGCTGTCATACGCCACATCCCGAACATCTACGCCTTCTGCTCGCAGTCCGTCGAGCAATGCCCGCCCGAAATCGTCATCGCCGACTTTTCCCACCAGCCGTACCTCTGCACCCAGTCGAGACGCTGCTACTGCTTGATTAGAGCCTTTGCCGCCTCCGGCTGTGAAAAAGCCGTCGCCATGTACCGTTTCGCCTTGTTCCGGCATGCGCTGCATCGTCGCAACTAGATCCATATTTAAGCTTCCGAGGACTACTATCTTGGCTTTACCCTCACCCGGCATATCTATTTCCTCACCCTATTAAGCCTTTATCGAGCAGATCTTCCAGCGCCTGAGCGACCCCGTGCTCTTCAAAAGGAGGCGCTATTCTGTCTGCGGCGGCAATCGCTTCCGGCACGGCATCTCCTACTGCTATGCCCAGACTCACCCAGTCCAGCATATGCACATCGTTATATCCATTGCCGAACGCCACCGTTTGCGAGCGTTCAATACCGAAGTAGTCGCACATCCACGCCAGAGCATCTTCCTTCCCGCCGTTCGGATGAAGTATCTCACAGAAATAGGGTAGGGAGCGCATCACAAGCATCTGATCGGAGAGTTCCGGCTTGAGGCTGCGCTCCAAATCTTCTATAAGCTCGTCCTTTCCTACCGCAACAATCCGGGTAAGCCCCTTGTCCGCAACTTCTCTCAGGCTGTCCACTAGCTCCACGGAAATCTCTGTGCGCAGTCCGTAGCCCGTAGCCCAATCGCTCATATAGTCCACATACAGGCGGTCCGGATGGTACGCCACTGCCTGCAATCTGTCAGAGTCGATATGTCTCTCCAGAGAGTCCAGCGCCGCCAGTGCCATTTCCTTCGACAGCGGACAGTGCCGCAGCACCTCTCCGCTAATTGGATCGGCGATGTACGCCCCCTGTGAAGAGGCAATAGGCACATCTATATCCAATACCGCGCTGTTGACGATAGCCGATCTGAAAGCGCGTCCCGTCGCAAGCGTTACTATTGCGCCTGCATCACGCACCGCATCTATCGCCCTGCGCGTGCGTTCAGCAATTGGGCTGTCCGCGCTTCTGATTGTGCCGTCAACATCCAGCGCTATCAGCTTGTAACCCATTTTCCACTCTTTATCGTGATAAAATCGCAGTACGTTCAATAATTCATACTCATCGAGGCATCTTACACATGAAATTTCTGAAGCAAATACCGCCGCGCCTAATACTTTGGATTCTCATACTGCCCATAGTCATCTACATACTGCTCACCGCTATTCGAGACAGCAATTGATAGTTCCAAAGGCGTGGCACTTGCCTTCTGATGCCAGTGTCTAGCCGGTTTACTTCTAATCTCGTATTTCCACTATCATCTCGATTTCCACCGGAATATCGTTGGGCAGCGAAGCCATTCCCACCGCTGAGCGAGCGTGCCGTCCCTTATCGCCAAACACTTCTACCAACAGATCTGAGCAGCCGTTTGCCACCTGTGGCTGCTGTGTAAACTCCGGAGTGCAGTTCACCATTGACAGTAGTTTTACTATGCGATTTACCCTGTCTAGATCTCCCAGCGAGCTTTTCAGCCGCGCCAGTAGGTTGATACCTACAAGTCGTGCTGCTTCGTAACCCTCATCAAGTGTCAAGTCTTTGCCTACCTTGCCATTAGGCGTCGTACCGTCCTCTCTTGCAGCAGGACCAAGCCCCGCAACGAATAGCAGGTTTCCGGTGCGCACCGTGGGGACATAGTTGGCTATCGGCTGTGGACTTTCGGGCAAGGCAATACCCAGTTCTTCAATTCGTTTTTCAACATCGGTCATTATGCAGTGCCTCCTGATTATTTTACCGTCAGCATTTTAACGGATATGCCCTTGAAATTACCAGAAGTCGCCTCGCAAATAATGGGTTTCTAATTCAATCCGGCGGTGTATTCATGACTTTCACTCATGAGCAGTGGGCTGTAACTGATTCACTATTACCTGAACCAAGTGCCGGAATGTACGCAAACAGCCTTGCTGTTCAAGCTGTGAGCTGCTTGCTCGGAAGATTGTAATGACAACGAGCTATTCTCTATATTTTGAAAATACAAAAAAGATTGACAGAACGGTCGATGCCCTGAAATAATAGGTGGCTGATATAAGGTAAAGAGGTTAATTCTGATAGTATATTGATACTGAGTATCATGACAACTTTTCTGAAATCGCGTCCGGACATTATCGCAATCCTGGAAGATAAGGGTTATCGCTCCACCGCTCCCAGGCGAGCTATTATACGTGTGTTGGAAGATATGCCTGAAGGCTTTACGGCTGAAGACATTGTCCGAGAGTTGCCCAAAGTGGGGAGGGCTACCGTCTTTCGCACGCTTAAGCTCCTTTTAGAAAGCGACATTATATGCAGACTCAATCTGTTGGACGGGGCGCCGAGGTACATACTGTCTCGTATGGAACACCACCATCATACCGTATGTATAGTATGCCGCAAGGTCGGAGAGTTCCGCGCTGCAACCGTAGAGCGCCTTATGCGAGTTATAGGAAGTGATATGCCGGGCGAAATTGTCGGGCACCGAATCGAACTCTATATCGTCTGCGATGAATGCAGAAAAGTCGATACCTTCGATAAGAATTTGCTTGCTTCACCCAAACGTTCTCGTGAATAAGTTCATATATCTATAGACCTAAACCGACTACCGACACAATCTATCTTATACCCCTAACCCGCTACTCGTAACAAACTCCAATTAACACAACACAGCATCAAGAGAGGCAACCTATTATGATACATAGTATCAGTAAAATTGTGAATGTAAGCAAGTCGATAGCTTTGGCATTTGCCATATTATTGTTGCTGTCTGCTTGCTCCTCTGCTAACACTCCGGCCACTCAGCCAACGCAAGCGCTGCCAGCGTCAGCGCCTTCCCCTTCCGTTGCCCCTACGCAACCCGCTCCGCCTGCTCAGGCAGAGCCGGAGCCAATGAAGCCAATTCGTGTAGTTACTACTACTAACTTCGTAGCTGACTGGGTTAAGAACATCGGAGGCGATCGCGTCGATGTTTTCAGCCTGCTTCCTCCGGGTTCTGACCCACATTCCTACCAACCCGGTGCCAAAGATGTAGCCCAGGTTGCAGAAGCTGACTTAGTGTTAACAGTAGGGCTGGGTTTGGAATCATCATGGATTCAAGAACTTCTAAATAATGCGGCTAAAGATCCCTCAACCGTCGTAGAACTTGCTGATGCCATTGACCCCATAGAATTCAGCGAAATTCATCAAGAGGATGGGCATGACCACGATGAGCACGGTCATGACGAAGAGTCTGAGGACGAACATGACCACGATGACCACGATCATGATAAAGAGTCTGAGGATGAGCATGGCCACGATGAGCACGATCATGACGAAGAATCTGAGGACGAACATGACCACGATGAGCACGATCATGATGAAGAGTCTGAGGATGAGCATGACCACGATGAGCACGATCATGATGAAGAGTCTGAGGATGAGCATGGCCATGACGAGGATGAAGATGAGCATGGCCATGACCACGACGAGGATGAACACGGCCATGACGAGGACGAAGACGAGCATGGCCATGACGGACACGACCACGGCCAATTCGACCCGCATTTCTGGTTCGACCCCATAAGAGTCAAGCGCGCAGTAACAGACATCTCATCTCGTCTTGCGGTCCTAGACCCCGATGGGGCAGACGCTTACAGAAGCAGTGCAGCATCTTACAACGCCAAACTCGACGAACTTCATGCCTGGACACAGGCGCAAGTGGATCAGGTGCCGCAAGACCACCGCCTTCTTGTAACATCCCACGACAGTATGGGATACTTTGCGAACCTGTATGGCTTTGAAGTTGTAGGTGTTATTCTATCAACCACCACTGAGGTGGAACCTTCACCTGCAGATTTAGCTGAACTCAGCCACAAAATTGAAGATCTTGGCGTCTCGGCGGTGTTCGGTGAAACTACTGTGAGTGAACGCCTTGCCATATCTTTGGCGTCTGAATCCGGAGTGGAGGTTGTCCGCCTATATTCAGGCTCGCTTGGAGATGAAGGCAGTGGCGCGGAGACTTACATAGATATGGTGCGCACGAATGTGGAGAGTATAGTCAGCGCCCTTAAATAGCAGCAACTACCCCCAATCGTCTCACTGGATTCATAGGTGAAAATGATGCTTCTTCCTCAGGGACCCAGCATAAGTGTACAGAATCTTACCGTTGTGCGTGGGGGATATCCCGTGCTGACAGACGTATCTTTCGATGTTAACCCCAACACTATGGTAGGTGTGCTAGGCCCCAGCGGCGGCGGTAAGAGTACGCTGTTCGAATCGCTTGTTGGCTTGCTGCCCCTTGCGCAGGGCGATGTGAAATTCAAAGGCGCCGCAAGCAGGCGCGGCTCTATCGCGTATGTGTCCCAGCGCGACAGCATAAACTGGACTTTTCCTGCCACCGTAATGGATGTGGTGTCTATGGGGCGATACTGGCATGTTGGGTGTTTCCGGGGGCTCCGCAAGAGGGACAAAGACTTCGTTCGAATATGTCTCGATAGGGTAGGGCTTTGGGAATATCGTTCTTCCATGATAACAGACCTGTCCGGCGGGCAGCGTCAAAGGGTCGGTATAGCGCGCGCCCTCGCACAAGAAGCCTCGGTCATTCTGCTGGACGAAGCATTTAGCGGCATCGACGTCGGAGCGCAGGAAGGTATCTTGGAGCTGCTTAAATCCGTCGTCGCATCCGACAAGATTGTTTTCCTCGCAACTCACGACTTGACGAAAATGGCAGAACGCTTCGACAAGATTCTCTGCATCAATTGCCACCTGTGCGCCTACGGGCCACCCAAGGAAGTCTTCACTCCAACGGTGCTTGAGGAATTGTACGGCTCGCATCGGGGGGAGCTCACGCTCGATAACCATAGCCTAGCGCAATCTGTTCAAGCTCCATGATCGACTACATAATAAGCCCATTTCAGTACGGCTTTATGGTGCGCGCGCTGATAGTCTCCGCTCTCGTCGGCATAATGTGCCCAATATTAGGCGCCTACGTCATCACACGCGGCCGCGCATTCCTAGGAGACGCCCTTGCACACTCCGTTCTGCCCGGCATGGTCGTAGCCTTCCTGCTGGGCATCAGCCCTTTCTTCGCCGCCGTTCCTGCCGGAGTCGTAGTTGCACTGCTTATGGGCACGGTTAGCAGACGCACCGGTCTCAGCGAAGATACATCAATAGGCATCGTCTTCGCAGGAATGTTCGCGTTGGGTCTTATAATGCTATCGAAAGCAAGTGGAATCGGTGTCAACATCGAAGACCTCCTGCTTGGACAGGTGCTTGGTGTATCTCAAACCGATGTGTACATATCCCTTGCGCTGACCGTAGTTGTGCTCATAGGCATCTTCTCGTTTCATCGTCAACTCGTTTACACCACCTTCGACGAAGTGGGTGCGGCAGTTATCGGAATTAAGACGAACTTAGTCGAATATGTGCTTCTGACCCTGCTTGCGCTCGTCATCGTCATCGGCATACAGGCAGCCGGAATAGTTCTAGTCATGGCTATGCTTATTACCCCCGCATCGACAGCATACCTGTTGGCAAGACGATTTGTTAATGTTATGCTCATAGGCGCTCTCATCGGTGTTCTTGCATCCGTCATCGGGCTGTACCTGTCCTTTCACGCGAACCTCCCGTCAGGTCCTGCTATGGCGTTGCTAGCGACCTTGATGTTCGCAGTTGCTGTGATATTCAAGGGTAGGCGGCATATGAGACGTGAGCATTGACTATCCCGCACAGCGCCGCGAGGTATGGCTATTGGCTGCAACGGACATAAACGAAAACATTCGCTACGAACCCGACGAACATCCCCCCATTCTGATAACTATTGGCACAGGCATACAATTCGCTCTGGTTAATCTTGGCGGCATCGTCCTCAGCGCCGTAATCGTATTCCGCATTGCCGAACAGCCCGAAAGCTACATTCCTTGGGCAATCTTTGCCTCTTTAATTGTCAGCGGAATATCCACCTTCTTGCAGGCGGCGCGTATATGGCGCATCGGCTCAGGACACATACTCGTTATGGGTACATCAGGCGCTTTTATCGCGGTGTGTGTAACCGCTCTGGTAGAAGGCGGGCCTGCAACTATGGCGAGCCTCATCATCGTATCTTCGTTGTTTCAGTTCTTGCTCGCATCCCGGCTCTCTCTTCTGCGCCGCATATTTACCCCTGTCGTCTCCGGTACGGTAATCATGCTGATTGCCGTAACCATAATGCCCATCATATTCAAAACCTTGAAAGACGTTCCTGATGGTATATCGCCAGCAGCAGCTCCTATCGCCGCGCTTGGAAGTCTTCTTGTCATTGCACTGCTGGTCATCCGCGGCTCACCTTCATGGCGTCTTTGGTCGCCCCTCATCGGGATTGTTGTTGGCTGCTTAATTTCTTTGCCCTTCGGTCTTTATGACCTGCAAACCGTTATCGATGCTCCGTGGGTCGGTGTTTCGTTCCAATCCTGGCCCGGAATTGACGTAACACCCGGAATTGAGTTCTGGACACTCTTGCCCGCTTTCGTTGTTGTTACATTAGTCGGCGCTATCGAGACCGTCGGCGACGGGATTGTCATTCAGCAGACATCCCGCCGCAGACAGCGTGCCACAGATTTCCGCGTAGTACAGGGCGCGCTCAACGCCGATGGCACAGGCAACCTGTTATCCGGTATTCTGGGAACACTTCCCAACACCACCTATTCATCCAGCGTCGCACTTGTTGAGGTTACAGGCGTGGCAGCTCGCCGTGTGGGTGTTACTATCGGAATCATATTCTTCACACTCGCCTTCTTCCCAAAGGTCACGGCGCTGCTAATAGCCATCCCTGCGCCTGTGGCTGCGGCGTACATCACATTTCTGCTTGCTATACTGTTTGTGCACGGTATGAGAATGGTAATCCAAGACGGTGTTGACTACCGTAAGGCAACGGTTGTCGGGTTGGCATTCTGGCTTGGCGTCGGCTTCCAAAGTCAGGTCATATTCCCAGAGATACTCCCAGGATTCTGGGGCACGCTCCTAGGAAACGGCATGACAGCAGGCGCTATCGTAGCCATATCGATGACGTTGTTCATGAACTTGACAAGCCCGCGACACAAACGCCTCCAATCCAAACTCAGCGCCGAAGCATTGCCGGAGATTAACAAGTTCCTCCAAGACTTCGCGTCTGCAAGACAATGGAATCCTGCTTCGACCGCACGGCTTTTGGCATCAGGCGAAGAAACGCTTGCTATATTGCTGCAAGAGACGCACGCTGCCGAATCCAGCCGTGAACATCGTCTAACTCTCACTGCTCGTGTTGTAGATCGCTTCGTTGAGCTAGAGTTCGTAACCTCACTTGAAGGGGAAAACGTGGAAGATTATCTGGCGTACATAAGCGAGCTGCCGCCGGTACCGGATGAACAAGAAATCTCATTCCGCCTGTTATGGCACTATGCATCATTCGTGCGCCACCAAAAGTACCACGACATGGACATAATCACAGTAACCGTAGATAGTACGCATTAACTATTCCGTCCTTATCGTCCAATCCCCAACGGCACAGGCGGTAGGTCGAGCATCTCATATCCGTTCGTATCCTCGTGTATTCTGATATGGCTGTCCATTGGCACATCAGTGAAGACTTGCCGCACGCCGGTTGCGGGCCAGAGCGCTTCCAACGAGACAATACGCTTTGCCTGCCCCAGTCCTATCTCCTGCATCAACGTAGAGCCTCCAAAACTGCTCCCGTTTCCGACATGGGAATATATACTTCGCATCGCGCCGTCTCTATTCTCCACTGTAACCTTAATGCGCGTTCCTATTCCAGCTCTGTTCGACTCCACGCCTTCCAGCTGCACCGATAGCCACCGGTTGCCATGCCCGGGATTCTTGTACAGCGCGTTCACGAACCCGTCTCCGGGATAAAATCCGCCTACTTGCACAAATATATCTTGGTCGCCGTCCCTGTCTAAATCGGCAAACGACACTCCATGTCCCTTTTGAATGTGCCCAAACCCACCCGAAAAAGTAACATCTGTGAAGCCTTTGCCTGCGTTATTTCTGTACATAATGTTCGGTGTAAGCGCATCGTACGACGGATACCCGGTCCCGAGATAGAAATCCAAATAACCGTCATTGTCCAAATCTCCGAAGCTTGCTCCCATCGCGAGATGCACGCGCCATAATCCAGCATCCTGCGTTACGTCTGTGAAACCGCCTGCTCCGTCATTGCGATACAGACGCGGACGCGCCCCGTTATTATCCAGACCCATATAATCTGCTGCCACATCGCTCATATCCGTCCCGTAACCGGCTACGAAAATATCCAGCAACCCATCATTGTCATAATCCCAAAACCATGTGGCGAAGCTGTCCACCGGTTCAGCTACGCCCATATCCGGCGCTATGTCGGTGAAAGTCCCGTCTCCGTTATTGCGGTACAGGCGATTTGATTCACCGAAGTTGGACAGATACAAATCTGAGTCCCCGTCGTTATCATAATCACCCCAAGCGCTCCCTTTGCAAAATCGCATGTTCAGCACGCCCGCCTCTTGCGCCATATCCTCGAAATGTCCATCTCCGTCATTGCGAAACAACTGGCTCGGAAACAGAAGTGCAGATGATTCAACGCCTCCTTCTGCCATCGTTTCGTTGCATGAAAACAGATCTAAATCCCCATCGTTATCATAGTCAGCCCATGCCGCGCTTTGGCTAGGATATGCAAATTTCGCAAGACCGGCATCTTTCGTAACATCACTGAACGTCCCGTCTCCGTTGTTTCGCAGCAGCGACATACGCATCCGTCCGCGCATTTTCATCCAGCCGCCTCTCATAATCAGCACATCAGTCATGCCGTCATTGTCAAAATCCGTCTGCGTGATGTTCAGCCCGCCGAGCTGTCCCGCAAGCCCTGCTTTCTCCGTGTAATCTTCGAACCTTCCATTGCCTTCGTTGTGATAGTATGCTATCGGCTTGCACGGATCCCAGGTAGAAGTCATCACATCTGCCAGCCCGTCACCGTCGAAATCCTCTATGATGCTTCCGCCCGCAGTATTCACCGCATACAGACCGGCGTAGGGCGCTATCTCATCAAATCCGGCAATGTCATATCCTGAATCGAGAGCTTCCGGCGCAATCCTGAACCTGCGCGGCACTTCTTCCGGGTATGTCCCCAGCGTCATGTGCGCCACGTTCAGCAGCCACACAGCACGTATATTGTCCGGTTCTAATTCCAGCAGCCGTGTCAGGTATTCCACTGCACCATTCGCGCCCCGCTTATTCTTGTGTACTAATGTATTATCCAGAGGCAGCGCGCATATCAGCCGTCCGTCCGGGCTGACGCAGTTGTCAAGCTCCCCCATCTTCAAGCTCGCTATCGCAAGTTCCTGAAGCAGCTCCGCTTCGTGGCTTACTTCAGGCTTTTCGCGCAGCTCCCAGTCAAGTGCATTCAACAGCAGCCGAATTGTTTCTTCCACATCGCCAAAACGTAGATGGTCGCGTGCAAGCTCGCGTGTGATACTCGTTCGCCACGAAAGTGTAGGGTATGTGGGGTCTTGCAGCTCCGCTTTTAGCTTATCCCGCTGCTGCGTTCCGAAGAAAGGATCGCTGCTATTCCGCAGCCCTGTGCAATATCCCGCAATGTCTGTATGTTCGGACAGATTATCCGCATTGGATTCATCGACAGGTTCATTGGAAATGCTTGAGCTATCCTGAAACACGCAGCCCACTGCCGTTAAAAGCAGGCACCCCAGTACAAGGCTTCCAAAGCGCATCCAAGTTCGCGCCAACCTATAATCCCTCGTTATCCGTACATACATATCTTTCTTCTCAGTGCCCAGACTCGCAGTGTCAACATAATGAAGATAACCGCCAAATCCAACTCATTCATTGTAGAGTATCAGTGGTATAATACCGAAAGTCGATAAGAGTCGGATTATGATGTGTAAAGACTTTACAAGTTGAAATTGAACAAATCTCGTATTTCCTTCTCCCCGCCGCTTGCTCTGATGCCAATTGCCCTGATTATTTGGGTAGGCATTGCATGCGCCGAAATCCCCTTCTTCTTTCAGGAGCCTGCATCGACGCCAAGCGTGGAGCCTCAGACCGAACTTGCTCCAGCAGCAGCGCGCGCAAGAGCAACTGCGCCTGCCCTCACTCATATTGTCCCTTTCACCAATGTCGCCGATACGGCGTTAGGTGGAGATTTCCAGATCTGGAACGATCGCCCGGGAGTCGTAATTTTTGACTACGACCGAGACGGCGACCTGGATTTTTATGTAACTTCGCAAGGCGGCGAACCGAACCGTCTATACAACAACACCGGAGATGCGACATTCACCGATATGGCAGTGCAGGCAGGAGTTGATGCAACGGAAAGCCATAGCACTGGGGCAGTAGCATGCGATATTGACAACGATGGCTATCAGGACCTATATGTCGGCGCGTGGGGCAACCCCGACGACGGACTGGGTTTTCGATCACCCCAGGAGGGGAACACCGACAGCCTTTTCCTCAATAATGGCGGTACAGGCTTCAGAGACATCACCTCTGCAACCTTTGGTGAAGCCGTGAACAATCGATCGGCAATCGGAATTGCCTGCGCCGATGTAAACAATGACGGTTGGCTCGACATATATGTTGGCAACCTGCTAGACGACGACTTCCGCACCTTCTCCGACTACAACCATCCCGGACACTACAACCTGCTCTATCTGAACAATGGCAACCTAACATTCACCGAAATCGGACAGCAGGCAGGTGTTGCAGGCACACAAATAAAAATGGCAAACCCAGACGGCTCACCCGTAATCCACAGCCATCCCGTAACCGGCAAGAAATACGAAGGATACAATCCCGCAAATGTTGACGAGATGGGCAACCGGGTGGGAGAGCCGACAGGACAAACACACGCAGTCGCATTTATGGACTATGACGACGACGGCGACGCAGACCTGTGGGTCGCCAACGACGGCGACCGAATGCACCTCTTTCGTAACGATTCAACTCGCGACAGTGTGCGTTTCACATCGGTTGCGCGCGACATGGGGATTGACATCGCAGGCTCTTGGATGGGATTTGCCATAGGTGACTACGATGGAGATGCCGACCTAGATGTGTTCTCCACCAACATTGGCTTTCATCCACTTACCCAAGAGCCTGTGGAAAATCCGCGCGGTAACTGCGAATACACCGGCAGGTTTCGCTGGGGCACATGTGCGCACTTCCTGCTTCGCAACGACGGCTCCGGAATCTTCTTCGATGTAGCTCCCGTAACCCCCGTAACCCCTAGCCCATGGCTTCCGCCCGCATCCCTCGATCCCTCTGCCCTCAATCCCGCGCATCACATACCTACTGGCCTTGCCGCCTACGACTTCGGATTCGGCGCAACTTTCTTCGACTACGACAACGACGGCTACCAAGACCTATATTGGCTTGGCTCAACGCTTAGCAGAGGTGAAGGTCCGGGCGGTCAAGTTTTCCCAGCCGCAGGACGCATGCTGCGAAGCAGGGGCGACGGCACATTCGAAGACATCACCGTTCGTACCCGTCTCTTGGACATATCCCGCGTGAATTACGATGGTTTGGAAACTGATGAAGCAGCAAGAAACAACCCGGTGCTGCTCAAGATACGCCGCATAGACACTGCACTCCACGAGAACGGAAAAGGCGTCGCACACGGCGACCTTAACGGGGACGGTTACTCAGACCTCGTCGCAACCAACAGCAGCGGGCATATATTCTCCGGTCCCTTCGACCCTTCTACTGGTACGGCTCCTACACGATTAGCGCCGGGACCAATGTTCCTGTGGATGAACGGGGGCGGAGTCAGCAACTGGCTCACACTGCGGCTAAAAGGACGAATGGCGGTCGATGGAACGGGCAGCAACGCCGATGCCGTTGGCGCGCGCGTATATCTCACCACTAGACTTGCCGGAGCGCTGCCTCATATACAGGTGCAGGAAGTAATCGCAGGCTCGAGCTACCTTTCCATGGACAGCATTGACCTTGAATTTGGATTAGGCAGAGCTTCCGTTGTCGAAAAAATGGAAATCCTCTGGCCCAGTGGCACAACCCAAATCTTCCAAAACATCCCTGTCAACCAAATCCTAGAAATCATAGAACCACAAGGGTAGGGGAGAAGTCTGGATAGACCACTGCTAATTCCAGATATCCATCAACGGGCTCAGGCTGTCAGTATTACCCTGTACCGCGCAGCCGTGGATCCAATGTATCCCGCAGCCCGTCACCCAGCAGGTTCGCCCCCAGTACCGTCAGTGAGAGGAATAGTCCGGGGAAAAATATCATCCACGGCGCCAGCTGCTTGAGCAGGTTAGCGTCCCCCATCATGTTACCCCAGCTCGGTACATCCGGCGGCACTCCGGCGCCCAGGAAGCTCAGCCCTGCTTCTACCAGTATCGCGAGCGCAAACACAAAGGTTGCCTGCACCGTTAGTGGCGCAATCAGGTTCGGGAAGATGTGTGTGAACAGTACCCGCAGCGGCCTTGCTCCCACCGCAATCGCTCCTTCTACATACTGACGCTCTCGCAAGCTCAGCACCGATCCACGCACGATACGCACCACGCGCGGTGTCTCCACAATCGACAATGCGATCACCACATTCTGGAAGCTTGCCCCTAATAGCGCCACTAGTGCGATCGCCAGCAGGAACGAAGGGAACGCCATCAGCCCGTCCATGAAACGCATCACAATGTTGTCGGCGAGCTTATAATATCCTGATACTATGCCGATTACCACGCCGCCGATTATGGTGAGTATGGTTACTGAAGCGCCTATCGCCAGCGACAAACGGCTTCCGTGTATCGTTCTCGAGTACACATCTCTGCCCACACTGTCCGTTCCGAAGAAAGCCTCTCCTGAAGGAGATTGCAGCCTGTTCACCGGGTCCAGCGACTTGGGGTCGTCCGTAGATATAATAGGAGCGAATATCGCCATCAGCACAGCTAACAACAGTATAACCAAGCCAATCGCCATATTGGGATTGTTGCGCATTATATGCTGAAACGCGATCAGCCTCTCGCGGCTGCGCGCGCGAAATCCGCGCTGCGGTATCCCTTCCGCTTCTATTCTCTGCTCCTCTGTCGCCATTAGTATCGTATCCTCGGGTCGAGGTAGCCATATATGAGGTCAACAATCAGGTTGATGAGAACATACGCCAGCGTAACCATGAGTATGACGCCCTGTATCACCGGATAGTCACGCCGATTAACCGCATCGACGATCAGGCGCCCCACGCCCGGAATGCCGAAAACGGCCTCCGTAACCACCAGTCCGGAAACCAGCCCCGCTATTCCTATACCGATGATGGTTACTACGGGAATGGAGGCATTCTTGAACGCATGTCCAAGCAGCACCGCCTGCTCTCCTAGCCCTTTGGCTCGCGCCGTTCGAACATAGTCCTCGCGCAGCACTTCCAACATGCTTGCCCGCGTCATGCGTGCTATCAGAGCCGCCGAGATGAAGCCTACCGATATTGAAGGCAGCGTTATCGATTTTATCCACGGCACTATACCTTCTGAAATCGGAATGTAACCGAATGCCGGAAACCAGTGCAGTTTGACTGCGAACACCCATATCAGGTTCGCTCCCAGCCAGAACGAAGGAATCGCAAGTCCCAGCACCGCAATGACCATTACCACTCTGTCAACCCAGGTATTCGCCTTCCACGCCGCCAGAATGCCGAGAGGTATAGCGATGATAATGGACACCACCTGCGAGAACAGCGCGATGAACAGCGTCGGCTCAAGCCTCTGCATGATTAGATCAGTTACCTTAAACTTGCTGAATATCGACTCGCCGAGGTCCCCGCGCAGAATGTCCGCAAAGTAAATCAACAGCTGCTGGTAGATGGGCTTGTCCAGGCCCATGTCCTTGCGTATCGCCTCTTTCTGCTCCGGCGTCGCTTCATCGCCAGCCATTAGCGCGACAGGGTCACCTGGTGTGAGGTGTATCAGCGAAAAGGTAACGATCGCCACCACCAGCAATACCGGGAACATCGCCAGTAGTCGTTGTAGCGCGTAGCGTCCCACTCTGCCGTCCTTAAACCTTATTCAAAGGCGGGCGCTGCAAATCTGCCGCGCCCCCGCTTTGATGTATCTTAGTGTTATGAATAAATAGTGTTGCGTTTACCTGTCCAGCCACAAACCCTGCATCATAATGCGCTTATGCGGTACGTAGCCCTGCACATCTTCTTGCATCGCAACGACGAACTTAAACCAGCCGTACATTATCGTCGCCGGGTCTTCCTCGAAGTAAACGCGCTGAATCTCTTCCGTGATTGCCTTCGCTTCCTCAATGGAGGTGGAGTTCAGGAAGTCATCTCTCAACTTGATTACTTTTTCGTTGTGGTAACCGCCGTTCCACGACTGTCCAATGGCTGAGTCCGTAATCGGGTCAAGCGGACCGCCCCACGTGTGGTAGAAGTGCCAGTCGCCTTCTTCCACAGTATCACGGGCGTTTGCCGCTTCCTTCCGGGAGATAACCGTTGCCCAGTCGCTCACCTGGAAATCGACCTCAGCGCCAAGCGATTCCAGTATTTCCTTAGTGATAAGGGCAGAAGCGTAGAAGTCTGAGTAGTCCGTATTCGTCAGCAGCACCAGCTTGCCGGAGAAGCCCGTCTCTGCGACTGCTTCCTGCCATAGACCCCGCGCCTTTTCAAGGTCAACCTCATAATACTCTGTTGAGCCGACATCGCTGCCCCATTGTGCGCCGCAAGCCCACAGGCACGGACCAAGGTCCCAAAGATCTGGTGCGCCGTATGCAGCCCTTAGATACTTCTCAGGGTCAGTCGCCGCTTGAATCGCAAGACGTGCTTTGGGGCTGGTGAGCGGCGGGTTACGCTTGTTCGTTCCAAGCTGCGGTCTCGCCCACTGCGGAATGACTACTGCCTTGATGCCCGGAGAATTCACAATAGTGTCATAGAAGTCGTTGGGCAAACCTTCTGCAAAGTCCGTCTGCTTTGTCTGAAGCGCAGCAAGCTTTGTGGCGGCGTCCGGCACTTCTAGGTTAATCACGCGGTCAACATACGCGATTCTCCCGCCGGCGTCGCCGTTTGGCTCATCCGTGCGCGGCATATAATTCTCGTTCCTGTCCATCACTACCCGGTTGCCGGGAATCCACTCCACATACTTGAAGGGACCCGAACCGGTGTAGTCAGTCATGATGTCAGAGATTTGCAGCGGCTCTACAACCTCTTTCGGCATCACATAAGTTGGCAGGGATACCCAGAACGGAATCCACAGACCAAAAGGCTTGCCCGGCTTCAGTGTGAATGTGTGATCATCCACCGCTTCAACCATCGGCTCTTCCGCCAAATCCCACAGCGTTCCGGGAAGCCCCGGAGTTGTCTTCCAGCGCAAAATCGAAGCGGTTACATCCTCGCTCGTTACCGGACTGCCGTCATGGAACTCCAACCCGTCTCGGAGAGAGAACGTGTACTCAGTTGCCTCATCGTTCACAGACCATGAATCTACCATCTGTTCCTGTGCAACTCTGTCCAGATTCCAGCCGAATGGATAGTCGTACCACTGATAGACTATGGAGTGAGTAACGAAGGAAGTCTGCCTAGTCGGGTCAAGGTTCGCGACCGAAGCCTGCGGAGTCCAGCGCAAAATGCCGCCCTGTTTCGGCCCTGATGCAGGCTGCTCTTCCATCATCATTCTGCGAACGGGCGTCGCCACGGTCTTGCCCGTAGGTGGCGCAGGACTAAATACCTGTGCCGCTGCTTGTGCCGGAGCTGCCGGCGCAGCAGGTGCGGGCATTGCCGGCGCGGCAGGCTGCTGCGGCATTTGTGCCGGCTGTACCGGGGCAGGAGCCGCCGCCTGGGGCTGTTGTACTTGCGGCTGCGCTTGAGGCTGCACCGGCGTAGCCACAGGCGCAGGGCTGCATCCTAACGCCGCTAATAAGAATAAGACAGAGACAATTCCCATAACAAATGATGTGCGTCTCATAATTCCTCCAAATCCTATAAACTTGTAAATCCGGATATAACTTCTCCCGTATCAAGTCCACTCAAATATAGCATGGTGTATTAGAATGTCAAACTGCGCTCCTATGACGGTATTCCTCTAATAATATTCCTGTTTGCATGAGCGAATGGCTGTACTCGAAACCTTGCATCGCACTTCTTCATTTGAAATAGTCTGAAATAATCGCTTTTGCAGCTTGTTCCATATTGGCTCTGCATCTGAAACCGGACTTGCCCCTATGCAGCATTGTGTTAACATATCCCGGTACTGAGCAGTTCCGCATAGAGTGTATCGAGAGAGGTAAACATGGTACTCGCAGACTCATCCGTAAGGCTGACCGCAGTCAACCACCTGACCTACAATGTCATAAATAAGGAGCGCGCAACTCGTTTCTGGGTAGATGTGCTGGGCGTCAAAGAGATACCGAAGGCGGTTGACGGAGAGCATATCATTTGGCTTCAGCTCCCCAGCGGCACGATGGTGCATCTCATTGAGAACGCCGACGGCATCTCTCATCCCTCACATCACGGCGCTTTCGAGGTCGAAGACATAGACACCGCTTATCAGATGCTTAAGGAAAAAGGCGTCAAAATCGAAAGCCCCGAAATCGGCATTCGCAATGATGGGCAGCGTGTCTTCTTTATATCCGACACCGAGGGCAACCGAATTGAAATCTGCACCAAATCCGGCTTTGGCGTCCTTGTCTAGGCAAACGCCAATATCCTCGCTGGATTTCCCACCGTAATCGCCTCAATCACTTCGTCCGAGAAGCCCCTGCGCCGCATCCTGGGGACGATGTTCTCCAGGATATGGCCATACCCATGTCCGCCGTAACGAACAAGACGATGGTTCGTGCAGATGTCCTGCCCGATGACTACCTTGTCTTCATACCCGTCGTCCGTGATGCGTTTAATGAAGTCCAATCTCTGCGCGTCGCTAGGCATGTCCAGCTCTGCAAGCGGATAGTAGGAAGACTCGTTCCCGAATAAGTCCCATTCGAGGTAGCATCCCGATGCCGCGATGCTCAGTAATCTCTCGGTATCGAATACTGTTCTGTCGAGATGCCCCATAATCACGCGAGATATGTCGGCTCCGTCATCCGCCAGCGCCGCCAGTATCTCCGCAGGTGCATCAGGATGTCGCCCGGGATGTATGAGTATTGCGGCGCCCGTCTCCTGCTGCGCCGTAGCGGCTGCAGTCAGCGACTTTCGCTCATTCGGCGTTAGTGGCCAGGTGCATCCAACTTCTCCGATGATTCCTGCCTTAATGCCGCTTCCATCTACGCCGTGTCTGATGTCATCCACAATTCTCTGCGTAAGTGTATCTGCGTTGAGTGCGTCCATCTTCTGTGGATGTACTGCATCTACATAGAATCCCGCTCCCATAATCACATGTACGCCAGACTTCTTCGAAATCTGTTCCAGAGCCTTTGCGTCGCGCCCGATGCCGATAGTAGTTGCATCCACAATTGCGCCGCCGCCCGCCGCCTTGTACAACGTCGCTTCTGCAGCAGCAGTCTCGACATCCATCAGCTGAAGGTTCGCATGGTTGCTGTAATGGTTGTGGCGCACCCAGCCCAAGTTCTCCAGCGTGATGGGAGCGTCTGCCAAATCTTGTGTCGAATCTTGCGCAGGTCGGTACATGAACGAGAAGTCAATATACAAATGCTCGTGCGTAGTTACAGCCCCCAAATCCGACGGCTGCACCGACCCCAGTACCGTCTGAACTAATCCCTGAGTTGCATTGGAAGGCATGCTATTTCTCCTTCTGATTCATAATGATAAAGATGATGACTGGAACCCCAAGATTCTACCATGTATCACTTCACTCTACGGAAATCAGCATTCATTTATTTATTGGTAATGCTCTAACATTACTCCCTTAGGCATCTTTGCAAACATCGAATAAGGCTTTGCAGACGTAATCATTGATATTGCTATTATTGAAAAGCCGTTATCCTTCATTCGTTATCCTTCATTAGAAAGAGAATCGCCCGGCTGTTCCGCAAAACCAGCTTGTGCGAGCGTATATGTGCAAGTTAGCGAACACTGCTACTCGATGCGCCGAAATGCAGGATACGCAAACGCAAACGCCAATGTCAGTATCGCCAGCATCGCTCCGCTTATAGTCAGCGAATTCGCAGTCCCAATGTACTCGGCTATGGTTCCGAACGGCAGCGCTCCGATGGGCATTAGCCCAAATGTCATCATCATGATGCTCATCACCCGCCCGCGCATCTCTGCAGCAGATGCCAGCTGCGTCAGGGTCATGTTTAGTGACATATAGACTGAGCTTATCAGCCCGTTTATCAGCAGGAACGGCATCGCCACGGGGAATATCATCGAATTCGCCAATCCGATAAGCGTTATGCCCCACAGTACGCCCATACCGAGCAGCAAAGGACCACGCTTGCTGAATTTGCGAACAGCTGCAAGTCCTAGTGTGCCTATCAGCGCGCCTACGCCCATCATAGTCATCAGTATGCCCAGATCTGATGAGTTCACATTGAGCGCTTCTCGCGCCCATACCGGCAGAAGCGCGAACAGTGTGAATCCGAATAGCGAAGGGATAAACGCCATCAGTATCAGACCGCGCAGATTCACATCTCCCCACACATACCTCAGTCCCTCGAAAATGTCTTTGCCTACGCTTTTCTTCGCGCTCCTAGTCTGTACTGAGTTCGTTTTAACCATCAGCAGAGAAAGCGCCGAAACCACATATATGACTGATATGAGATAGAACACGCCTGAGGTGTCTATGAAGATAATCAGGAAGCCCGCAATCGCCGGTCCGACGATGCGTGTCAGATTCATCGCTGAATTGTTAAGCGCGACTGCGTTCATCAGCTTCGTCTCCGGCACAATGTCCGATATTATCGCCTGGCGGCTTGGCATATTGATAGCCATCATTGAGCCGTTTATGACTCCAATGATGAGCACCGCGCCGAACCATATAGTTCCGCTCGCGTCCAGTATTGCTAACACGAATGTCATAACCGCATTCGCGCTCTGGCTCAGGATTATCAGGTTTTTCTTGGGAAAGCGATCCGCCAGCGCGCCTCCAATTAGAGATACAACTGTCATCGGCGCTGCGAACGATACCATTACCAGCACAAGCGCGAGCGGCGAATCGTTCTCCAGTCTCAGTACCAGCCAGCCTCGCGTGATCATCTGCATATTCATTGCCATGAACGAGATGAAAGACCCAATCCAAATCCATCGAAAGTCAGGTATTTGCAGAGTCTCGAAAATCGGCGATGAGAGTATGGCGCTCATTCGTCGATTGCGCCTGATTGCAGGCGGCGGGGTTGCCGTCTGCTCCGGAGATGTCGCTGCGGCTGGCGCCCTGATAACATTCTGAGTCAAGTTCTATTGTCCTTGAATTGGATACTTGCTAGGCTTTCAGCGCTTATACTCTGTCAGACGAAGGGAGCACGACCTGACAATTCTCTTATCTCGCATTACCCTAGACCAAAATGGTCGAACTGCCCTAATTCGCTTACAGCCACTCAAAGGGCCGCGTCGAGCCGCGTCGTATTCGATCTCATTATTGGCATCTGCCGAAAAGTTAATAATCGCACTAGATTAGGGTAATATATGCAATATATTTCAGGTATTGTTGTGCAGTATAAAGTCGGGAAGTTGTCCTGTACCATCAATAAAGTATGATTGTTCATATTAGTGTATGAAATGACATGTTTAGTAATCTAAATATAATCTAAACGCATCATAGGATATTTGAATGAAAAAGTTCTTAACCTTTGGTGAGACAATGGGACAATACAATGCTGACTTCGTTGGTGTATATGGTTCTGGGTGTGCATATATGCTGGATTGTGCCGGTGCGGAGTCTAATGTCGCCGTAGGTTTGCAGCACCTCGGCATTCCGGATGTTGAATCAGTGTGGGTGAGCAGACTGGGCGATGACGAGGCAGGCGAGTTCGTTCTCGAAGAATTACAGAATCGTATCAAGGTCAGCGCAAAGAAATATCCGGGCGAGAAAACAGGCATCTCATACCTGAATCATCATGCGGACGGCGAGCATTTCAAGACCTACTTCCGCAAAGGCAGCGCCGCAAGCCGCTTGACCTTCTCCGACATTGAGCCGCACATTAAGGATGCCGATGTGCTGCATGTAACGGGCATTACTCCCGCCCTCAGCGAGGTATGCCGTGGCACAGTTATGTCTTCTCTCGAATGTGCTAGGAACAACGGGATTCCAATCAGTTTCGATCTTAACTACCGTGAACAACTTTGGGCGCCTTCTGATGCCTCAAATGTGTTCGAGCGCATGGCGTCTTACGCCGACTTGTTCAAGCTGGGACATGACGAAGCTGAGATGATATGGGGTAGGGGATGGAATGCAGAAGATTACGCGCGCTACTTTCAGCAAACCTATGGCGGTGTCGTTGTTGTAACACGAGGAATGGAAGGATCGGTATGCTTCGACGGCGACAATCTGCTGGCGCACGAGGGCTACCTTGTAGATGTAGTTGATCCTGTGGGTGCGGGAGACGCTTTTGTAGCTGGGCTATTGGGGGGCATACTTCAGCACGCTAACCTGGATATGTTCCTAAACGCGGATACGGACGAGCGCGCATCTATACTCATGTACGCACTAAAAGTCGCCAATGTATGTGGCGCTCTCACCTGCACCCGCCACGGTGACACCGCCGCGATGCCGTCAATGCAGGAAGTGAACCAATTCCTAGATTCTCGCAGATAAATATAAGTACTTGGCACAATCCGCCTAATTCGCCAAGCATTCTATATACGATACGAAAGAATCGAGCGGCGGTGAAAATCCGTGTCAATCTTCCTGAAGCGTAAACCCGCCGCCAAACGGTTAACGATTTACCACAGGAAACACAGCTAATTGACTAACTGCTTCAGCGTTTGCGGCAGCGCTTCCTTGGCGCGCGCCATCACTTGCTCTTCATTTAGGCTGCCCATGGGATGCCCGATAATTGCGTACTCATAGCCCGGCATCGCCAATAGATTCGTCATCGCTCGTGCCTGTGTGTTGAATGGCTTGGTAACCAGAACTGAGCAGGGAATACTCAGTTTCTCCAGAGCGGCTGCATCCTGCATACAGCAGGAAGTGCAGCTTCCTCACTCAGCAGTTGCGGTTATCACCACGTTGCAATGTGCCGCAAGGTCGGCAATCATTTCTTCCGGAGCGGGGATACGGTGAGTCCCCTTATTTGCTTCAACAATCTCCTTGACATTGTACTGCTGTTTAACAAGGTCAGCTAGATTCCGCAGCAGCAGTTCTGAGTTTGGTTTGTTGTTTGACAGAAGTCCAATTGTCAGCCCGTCTAGGCTGTCGGGACGCGTCGCGATGCCTGTATTCCTGTGTGTGCTTCCGCCGCGCGGGTCGAGCGTAACCAGTTCGTTCTGTTGCGTCATAACCTTCACCTCTAAGTCTGTATCCGCTTTGTAATGGAAATCACATCACCCCAAGCTCCGATGAGCATAGCAAAGGGACCTGCGTCTCCGCCTGCTCCCACGACCGTTATCTCGCCGGTGCTTTCTACTACAGGAATGCGTCTATCAAGGTCTTCGCCAGTGTATAGGGTGATGCGCCGATGCTTCTCGTTCAATTCACGACCGGTGCGCGTGCCGCGTTCTAGTATGAACTCTTTGATTCTTTGCTTGCTCCATCCTTCGTTCCGTATGTAGTTCATTAGCTCCGGGCTAAGCGCCAACACGAACTCGGAGTGCCGCTCTCCCAGAACTATGGAAGCGTCAGCTGCAATGCTCAGGAAGTCTTCTGGCGCGCTTTCGTTCTGTGTGTTGACTTGCACCGGCGAGTTCGCTGCAAACACCGTAACCGTGTTGTCTGATTCACCATAGCCCTTCTCAACACGCAACGGCTCCCAGGGGATGATGTCATCGTTTTCCGCAAAGCAGAATGAATACTTGCCCGGATGCCCGAAGGTGCTTTTGTCCATTCCGTGCGGCACTGATCCGTACACATTTATTTTGATGAGGCCCATTGCGCGCCCAATGGTAGCATTCGCACGGAATCCGTGCCCCATCGCCACAGTGCTAGAATTGATTCCTATCTGCTTAGAGATGTGTCCGCTGACGATTACCAGTACGCCTACTCCGTTAGTTGAAGTGCTGTTGGCGTGGAAGTTAAACGGGCGCTCAGACACCGCTTGCACAGCGGCGACTATAACTGGCATGTACTCAGGTTTGCACCCAGCCATGACTGCATTGATGGCAATCTTCTCCGATGTAAATTGAACGCCGCGCACACCCTCTTCTGCGACAATATCCGACGGCGCAAGCCCGACATAGTCCAGCATCGCTCGAACCTTAGGCTCGGTTGGCAGCACGACCGGCAGCCCGTCGCCAATACCTTCAGACATGTAATATTCTTGGGCGTCTTCATAGCTCGTGTGTCGGACTCTCGCCGAAGTAAGATTGCTCATGTATTGCTACTCTCCAGCCCTCTCAGAAAATTGCCGTATATTCCGTTTTCCTCGGTGGTTTCAGGACTACCCTCCGATTCCAATCTGCTCTTTGATGAAATCGCCCAGCCGCTCCATTGCCTGCTGACCTTCCGGAAGGAAAGGCGCGAACCAGGGCCAGATATGAATCATGTCATCCCAAACTTCCAGCGTGCTGTCCACTCCTGCTGTTTCCATCTTATCGTGCAGCCTTACGGCATCGTCAAGCAGCACTTCCGCCGTGCCTACTATTATGAGCATTGGTGGCAACCCGGCAAGCTCTGCGTATAGTGGCGCAGCCAGCGGGTCGCGTGCATCGGCGCTGCCTAGAAAGTTCTTTGCCATGTCCATTAACCCTTGATAAGTTACCATAGGGTCTTCACCTGACTTGGAGGTCATGGAATCGCCGATACCCTCCATATCCACCCAAGGAGATATGCAAACGCCGCATGCGGCAAGTGGATCTCCGGAGTCCCGCGCAGATAGCAGGGTGGCTACCGTTAGTCCGCCTCCTGCGGAATCACCCGCTACGATGAGAGACGATGAATCTACTCCGTTCTTGAGTATCCATCTGTAAGCCGTGTGCGCGTCCTCCACTTGGGCGGGATGCGTGTGCTCAGGCGCAAGCCTGTAGTCTATGACAAGCACTCGGCACCCGCTCACTCTCGACAAGTTCGCTGCCATACCCCTATGGCTTATTACGGAGCCTGTTACGTAGCCTCCGCCATGCAGATACAGGATTGCGCCATTGTTCGCATCCGGAGTATATACCCATTCCGCCGGAACTCCGTCAGCATCCACTGTTTCTGTGCTAATTCCGTCAAGGTTCTGAAATCTCGCGCCCGTTAGATTGCTGCCTTCACGCCTCTCTTCCAATGTCGGAGGAGTTTCTGCAACTGCAGCCGCGCGTTCCGCGAACATATTCAGTAGTTCTTGTAATTCTGCGCTTGCCATTGGAATGCTCCTGATTTCTGCTAGGTTGGAGTTTCGATTCTGTGTCATTCAATTCATGTCATGATTTGCAAGATTATATCGCCATAGATGTCAAGTGCCAAGTTTCCCTGGGCTGTCTGTGCCCTGAGTAGGAATGTGATATGATTTCCTCAATATTCAAGGTAGATTAAGGTATTGTATTGGCTTATCGTAGCCGGGAGCTAACATTGGCGCGCCGCAACTTCTCAATGATTAGTTACTTTAACCGCCGGGCTGAGAGTTGGAAGCCGTCTTTGTCATTTAACGGCAACACAAAGTCAGATTGGGCGGAATGGCGAGGTGCGGCATCGAATAAACTGCTTGAGCTGCTGGGCGATTTCCCGGAACCCGTTGATCTTTCGCCAGAAGTTCTGTACTCAGTTGAGGATAATGGACTCATTCGGGAGCGTGTTGTCTTTGATTCCGAAGAGTACATGTCTGTTCCCTGCGTAGTGCTTAAACCCGTGGATATGCCGAACAATGGAACTGCGCCTGCGATTCTTTGCAGTCATGGGCATGGACCTTTTGGCAAAGAACCTGTTGCAGGCAATGCATCGTCTGAAGCCTTGCGGGCGAATATCGCAAGGCACAACTATAACTATGCCGAACAGATGGCTCGCAGAGGTTTCTTAACCATTAGCCCGGACCTTCGCTGCTTCGGTGAGCGTTCGGACGGCGCTGACCCTTATCCCGGACGCGACAGGTGCAATGTACACTTCTTGCGCGGCGCGATTATGGGTGTCTACACTCTCACGCTGAATATCTGGGACATGATGCGCAGCGTAGATTACCTGCAAAGCAGACCTGAGGTTGATCCGGATAGAATTGGAATGATGGGTTTGTCGCAGGGCGGCACAATGACCACCTTCACTTCCGCTGTTGAGCCTCGTATTAAGGCTGCCGACATTATCGGCTATCTTAATCCTTGGGCTGAATTCGGAATTGACTATGCCAACTTCTGTGGCTCTCAAGTAGTTCCCGAAGTCTATCGGTACTTGGACACTCACGATATCGCCGGTCTCATAGCCCCACGTCCATTACTCATCGAGATGGGCGTTCACGATACGACCTTCCCAATTGAAGACATGCTCAGGAGCTACGAAAGTGTGAAGCGCATCTACGCCGCTTCGGGTGTGTCCGAAAACCTATGGGCGGAAATCCACCCAGGTGAACACGCCTTCGGTGCGGATAAGGCATTTGATTTCTTCGAGAAATACCTTTGAGTAATACAACAACCGTTCGAAAGATGACTGAAAAGAGGGTTATAGAAGGTTATAATAATAGGCGCAAGTTCCGTAGGAGAGAATTATGGATTTGGGACTCATCGGTAAAAAAGCGCTCATCACCGGTGGAAGCCGCGGCATAGGGAAGGCTATTGCGATAGAACTCGCTAAGGAGGGCGTTGATATAGCCATTGCTGCTCGTGATTTGGATGCGCTGGACGAAGCGGCTCGCGATATTGCGCCTGCGATGGGAAAACAGCAAGTCAGCGCCCAAGCCTTCGGTCCGGGACGCCGTGCCAGACGATACGATCTGTCAGATGTAGGCAGAAAACTGGTCGCGGTTCGTGCGGATACCACCAGCGACGAGGATGTGGAGACTTTGGTGGATATAACCGCTGATGAACTGGGCGGCATAGACATTCTCATCAACAACGCTGCGGCTCCCGGAGGTCTGGTCGGCGGCGGTTTGGCTCACGCTAACACCGATGATTTGCTTGCTGACATCAACACTAAGGTCGTTGGTTATCTGCGCTGCGCCAAGGCGGCAGCGCCGTATATGCAGCGTGCCGGGTGGGGACGCGTCATTATCATCGGCGGGCTGGCTGCGCGAAATTCCGGCACATACAGCGGATTGCGAAACCTATCCCTCGTGCACATGACAAAGACGATGTCATCAGAGTTGGGGCAGTACGGTATCACCGTCAACACTATTCATCCCGGCACAACTCTCACTGAGCGCTCCGGTCCGATGTACGAAACTCAGGCACAGCGTCAAGGGATTACTCGTGAGGAAGTCGAGGCGAAAGTGGCGGCCGAGATTGCTGTCGGACGCATCATAGACGCTTCAGAGGTCGCCTATGTTGCGGCGTTCATCGCTTCGCCTAAAGCCGGTTCTATTACGGGCGAGGCAATCGCCACCGGCGGCGGTGTAGGAGCTGCTGTACACCAGTAGGCATCTTTGTGTAAGATATAATGCTTTTATTGGCAGGCATCGCCAGCGCCTTGTATAATAGTATTGGTCGAATTGCACTGTCTAACTGAGATGGTGCTGACGGCACGCATACTCGACTTAGTGTGCGGATACGCCAATCAATTAAATGAATCAATGTAGAGGTGTCCTAGATGGCAAAGCAGTTCCAAAATCGGGAAGAAGCATGGGGCCAGCTCCTCGATGGAATAGGTACACTGGCGAAGGCAGTTGGTGCCACATTAGGTCCGAGCGGGCGCAATGTAGTTCTTGATAAAGAGTTCGGTCCGCCGCAAGTTTGCAGCGATGGCGTTACCATCGCCAAGGAAATTGAGCTGGAAGAGCCGTTCGAGAACATAGGCGCTCAGCTGGTTAAAGTCGCGGCGAGTAAGACCAACGATGTTGTCGGAGACGGAACGACCACATCCACGATTCTGGCGCAGAGCATTATTCAGCAGGGCTTCAAAAACATGGCTGCCGGCGCAAACCCAATGGCGCTGAAGACTGGAATAGACCTTGCGGTCAATGCAATGAAGGATGAAATTGCTTCCCTGTCAGTTCCAGTTGCGGGGCGCGACCAAGTACGTCAAATTGCGGTGCTTGCCGCGCACGAAGATGAGATGGGAACGCTCATCGCAGATGTGCTGGAAGAGGTTGGCGCACAGGGAACCATTACCGTCGAAGAGTCCAGGACTCTCGGTTACGAGACCGAATATGTAGAGGGTATGGAGATCGATAGGGGCTATCTTTCACCGCACTTCGTAACCGATCCTGAGAAGATGGTAACCGAGATAGACGACGCCTATATTCTTCTGACATCCGAAAAGATTTCGTCAATCTCGGATATTCTGCCGCTGCTCGAGCAGCTCAACACGGTCAGCCGAAACATCGTCATCATAGCCGAAGACGTTGAAGGCGAGGCTCTGGCGACATTAGTTGTGAACAAGCTGCGCGGCAATCTGAATGCGCTTGCGGTCAAGGCGCCCGGCTTCGGCGAGCGTCGCAAGGCGATCCTTGATGACATGGCAATACTGTTCGGCGCAAATGTTATTAGCGCTGAAATTGGACGCAGCCTCGACTCTGCTACCATTGACGATCTTGGCCGTTGCCGCAAGGTCATTGCTACAAAGGACGACACCACATTCGTTGAAGGTGCAGGCAATCCACAGGACATTGAGGCGCGCATATACCAAATTCGTCAACAGGCGCTGGACACCGCGTCCGACTACGATCGTGAGAAGCTTGAAGAGCGCGCTGCAAAGATGTCCGGAGGTGTTGCCATACTGAAAGTGGGTGCAGCAACCGAAATCGAATTGCGCGAGAAGCGTGATCGTCTTGAGGATGCGCTCTCTGCAACCCGTGCCGCGATGGAAGAAGGGATCGTGCCGGGAGGCGGTACTGCATTGCTGCGCGCTGCTCAGGCAGGACACGGAGCAGTTGATCTTTCAGGAGACGAGCGTACCGGCGCCGAAATTACATTCGCTGCCGCGGACGCGCCGCTTATGTTGATATCCGACAACGCCGGATATAGTGGTGTGGTAGTGTTAAATGCCGTGAGGCATGGCGAAGGGGACTATGGTTATGATGCGGAGAATGGCGAGTTTGGAAGCATGTTCGAAATGGGCATTGTTGACCCAACGAAAGTCGTTAGGTCGGCGCTCGAAAATGCTGCAAGCGTGGCTGGCATGATTCTCACTACCGAATCGCTTATCACTGAACTAAACCCGCCCAAGCTGCCCGCGCCGTATGACGACTAATCTCATCCGATAAAATGCAACTTTAGGGGCAGGTTTTGTATCGGTATCATTTCCATTCGGGTATTTCGTTATGTTTTCCATTCCTGCGAAATCAGGAATCTGCTCTGCTGTAAATGCAGACGCGAAACCCGCAAAGGAGAATCATTACCCATACTTCTGCCTCTTTTGTCCGCACCGATTCCGTTTGCTATAATTCTTACAGATATATAGATAACAGATAGCAAACACCGCCGGAAATGCGCTGACCGATTGATTGATTGCTCTCGGTACGAATATTCTGCGGAGGCATTGAGCTATGGCAACTTCCGAGCAGACAAAACAACCCACTGCAAGCCCTTCTGATGCTGACATGAGCATCCAGGTCAGTGGTGTCTCCAAGTTCTTCGGCGAGTTGGCGGCAGTAAACAATCTGACCTTTGGGATCAAAAAGGGTGAGGTCGTAGGCTTCCTGGGACCGAACGGCTCCGGGAAAACTACCACTATGCGTATGCTCACATCCTTCTACAGCCCTGATATAGGCGCAATTAACATAGACGGACTAGATACGAAGGATCACGACATCGCAACGCGTGAACGTATAGGCTATCTTCCGGAGAACAACCCGGTGTATGCTGATTTACTCGTGAGCGAGTATCTCGATTTTGTTGCTGACTTGCGCGGTTTGACCAAAGCCGGAAGACGGGAAGACATTGCACAGACCGTAGAAGAGACCGGACTCCAGGATGTTTATATGCGTCCCATAGGCCAACTCTCGAAAGGCTATAAGCAGCGAGTCGGTTTGGCGCAGGCGATCGTGCATCGTCCTTCGATACTTATTTTGGACGAACCTACGGAAGGTCTTGACCCCAACCAGCGTCTGACCATCCGCGATCTTATACGCTCACTGGGTCAGGAGCGAACCGTTATGCTCAGCACCCATGTTATGCAGGAAGTTGAGAACACTTGCGAACGTGTCCTGCTAATCAGCCGTGGCAAATTAGTTGCAGACAGCCCGGTGAAAGAACTTTTGCAGCGAGCGCAAGGTATTCGTACTGTCCACATCGAAGTTGAAGGCAGGGACGTAGAGAAATCTTTGACTTCTCTTGCCGGAGTAGCTGAGATTGAACGCAGCGACTCTGTGGATGGCAGAAAACGTTATGTGATTACGGCTGATGAAAGCGGCACCGACTTGCGACCTGACATATTCCGACTTGCGAAGCAGAGAGACTGGGTGCTGTGGGAATTGCGAGAGGATAGGGCGCGCATGGAGGATGTCTTCTATTCGCTAACTGCGCCCGGTCAGAAATCCCAAAGCTCGGAGGCTAACGAATAGCAGATGCGATCGTTCCGCGCGCTAATCCGAAAAGACCTGAAAGGCTACTTTGACCAGCCAACGGGCTACATCCTCATAGTCGTATTTCTCGCGCTGCTCTCGTGGTCTTTCTTCCGATCAGCATTCGTAACTGCAGAAGCATCCCTGCGTCCGCTATTCACCGTGGATTTCGCGGTGGAAAGCCCGTCTATTCCTTGGCTGCTTGCCCTTTTGGTGCCCGCTGCCACTATGCGCCTGCTTGCCGAAGAACAGCGCGACGGCACGCTCGAAATCCTTCTAACTCAGCCCATACGGGGCTGGGTTATCCTGCTAGCCAAGTTCACGGCGGGGCTGGTTTTCGTTGCCATAGCCATCGCCTCTACCATTGGCATCCCGCTGTCTCTTATGACCGCAGGAAACCTTGACTGGGGCGCAATCGCCGCACAGTACATAGGCAGCATATTTCTAGCCGCCTCTCTAGTCTCAATAGGTCTATTTACATCCAGCCTTACACGCAACCAGATTGTCTCATTTATATTGGGTTTGTTCGTAACTCTGGTGCTGATGCTGCTGGGGCTGGACGCGGTGAGTGTAACTTTACCGGGACAATTTGCGACACTGCTTCAGTCGTTAAGCCCGGTTACGCACTTTTCGAGCATAGCGCGCGGTGTGATTGACCTGCGGGATGTCTTATATTTCGTTGCGCTCGTATCAACCTTCCTGATTGCTACCTTCCTAAGCGTTCGTGGCAGAACGCTCAGCCACCGCACGATACAGTATCGCAACCTGCAGCTTGGAACCGCTGCTCTTATCGTGTTGAGCATTCTTGTAGGCTGGTTCGGAGCATCCGTTAAAGGACGGCTCGATCTTACTGCCGATAAGGTGTTCACTCTCAGCGAAGGCACTAATCAGATACTCTCCGGTCTCGATGACCTTCTGACGATTGAATTATACGAATCGGCAGATCCACCGGTGCAGGTTGATCTCGTAGCGCGTGATATTAATGACTTTTTGGAAGACCTTGCCGGCAACTCGGGTGGGCAAGTGAATTTGGTGCGCCGATACTTGGATTTTCAGGCGTTGGAGGAAGCGCAGAGAGCCCTAGAAAACGCCCAAGATGCAGCGCTTAACGTCGAAGATGAGGATGCGGTGCGAAGCGCGCAAGCGGCATTGAACGACGCGACTAACGCTTATAGAGAGGCGCAGGACACTGCGCGTAAGGCGCAGCTGGCAGGCATAGAGCCGCAGCGCTTTAATGTGCAGACGCCGAACGGATTAGAAATCAAAAACGGCTTCCTCGGTTTGGCGATGACCTACACCGACAGGCGAGAGGTAATCCCGTTTATCCGATCTCTCGACGGTTTCGAATATCGTGTGGCAACATTGGCATACAATATGCTTCAGCAAGATGTTGAGCGAAAAACTATTGCGTTTCTCACGGGGCACGGCGAAAAACCGCTTCAAGAAAACTTCAGCGAGCTAGGCAGGCTTCTCTCTCAGCAGTATAACCTCGCGGAGCTGCCCTCTGACGGTGAGACTCCGTTAGATTTCACCGGTATAGATGTGCTTGTAATCGCAAGCCCTACTCAGAGGATGTCTCCACAAGAATATGAATCATTGCACGCCTTCTTGCAAAATGGCGGCAAGATGCTGGCGCTTGTGGATCCTGTGTTTATAGATCCGCAGCAAATGGCAGCGTACCCCAACCAATTTCACTTCGGAGACTTTCTCGAGCCGTACGGTGTTCTTGTTGAGGACAACCTAGTATTTGATCTGAGATCTAATGAGACAATTTCGCTGGGTAGTGTAATGCTGCCGTACCCTTACTGGCCCCGCGTGCCTACTGTTGACCGCAAAGTAGCGGGCGATGTCGAGTCTGTGCTTGTGCCATGGTCGAGTTCACTCGGTATTACCGATTCACAGGTTGGCAGTGTAGAGGTGATACCACTCCTGCGCACTTCACCCTTTGCTGCCGTTGATTATGCGTATGGAGATGTAACCCCGGACTCACCACAATTGGATGTAACCGACCGTCAGCTTTTTGAAAGCGACATCGGTGTTGCTATTGAGTCAAAAGAAATCCGCCAGAATGGTGGAAGCGGTACGCCATTCCGACTGGTGGTTGTGGGCGATTCCGACTGGCTTACGGACTCAATAGTAAATCAGGCTCAAGAGAACCTTGCTCTGGGGCTTAACCTCATAGACTGGCTGGCGCAAGAAGAAAACCTCGCGGAGATTCGCTCGAAGGTAATCACTACTCGCAATCTGACATTTAGCTCGCCTACGCATCGCAATTTGGTTCAAATTGCGAACATCGCTGGTATCCCGATTGTGTTCATCATACTCGGTATAGTTCGTTATGTAACAAGGCGCAGGAAAGGAATGAGGACATACGCCCGTGGGGAGTAAACAGGTCGGATATGTACTCATAGCCCTGATTGTGATAGGCGTCGCAGGACTGCTGTTTCGCCTAATCGCCGCCGGTTCAAGCGAATTGACGCTTGAAGGGATACTGCCCGTATCCCCGGATGTGATTGACCAAGTTACAATTACGGCTCCATCCGGTAGTGAAGCCAAATTGGAAAAGATAAACGATGTATGGCAGATCGAGCGTGAGCAAGCATTTCTTCCCAAGCTGAATCAGCTCTGGACTGCTGCAACCGATATAGATGGAGCGCAGCTCGTTGCTAGGAACCCTGCCAATCATGGTCGAATGGGCGTGCAGGAAGGGCAAGGTATCAATGTTGCATTTTGGCTCGGTGAATTTAAGCAGGAAGAGTTCATTGTTGGTAAATGGACTCAAGAAGTGCGACTATGTTACATTCGGAAGCCCGCGCGCAACGAAGTGTATGCCATTCCTTGTCCCTTCGGTAACATCTTCGACTCAAATGCCGATGGGTGGCGTGACCCTATAGTCGCAAGCATACCGCGCGATGCCATCACGTCTATTGAATTTGACTACCCTGGCGCAGAATTTGTTCTGCGCCGTATGGAAAGAGGCTGGATTGCGGAAACTGCCGATACAGCCGAACCCGCAAATGTATTCGCCGTTAACGCGGTTTTAGGCACATTGGAAGGCTTTGTTGCCAGTGGATTTGCGCCTGAAAACGAGACGGAAGGTCTTGATTTCACGGGACCTGCAGGCATTTCGATTAGGATTATCACAACAGAAGATTCCGGGTTTCCCACGACGCGCGTTCGACTTCTTCCCAGAGATGACGTCTCGCTGTATGCTACTACCCCCCGAAGATCAAATATATTCCTGATTGATGCCCGCGTAGCAGCAGGGCTGCTTCTGTCGTTGGACGATTTCACTGCCACGCAGAATTAACTCCGTCATAATGCCGATGCCCCTTATTTGTCGCGCGGTGTGTAGAACTATGGAAGTATCCTCAGTATAATTTTAGAACTTTCAATGTTAAGATGCAGGTAAAAATCGGGTAGTAACGGAAGCCTGTAAACCTAAACCCTGCAATTGAATGGAGTTCGCATAATGACTATTAATGTTGTCGTACACGGCGTCCTGGGAAAGATGGGACAGCAAGTGCTTGAAACCGTAACCAACACGCTTGGAATGCAGCCTGCCGGGGCAGCCGACATCACCGCAAACCGAGGGACTATATCTCTTCCCGACGGGCTGGGTGACATACCCATATCCGGCTCACTGGCAGACGTCCTGGATGGCGCGGACGTAGTCGTCGATTTCACAAACGCAGAGGGCGCTCTGTCCGTGCTGCGCTCCGCTGCTCCGCATAAAGTGAACATCGTAATTGGGTCAACAGGCATCACAGATGACATCTACCAAGAAGCCGAGAGCCTAGCGAACGAGCATGAAGTGGGTATCATCATAGCACCTAACTTTGCGCTGGGAGCCGTACTTATGATTGCTTTGGCAAAGCAGGCAGCGCGCTTCTTTGACTATGCCGATCTCACGGAAATGCACCACGAAGCCAAAATAGATTCGCCTTCCGGGACTGCGCTTGCTATTGCGAACGCCGCACTTGAGGGCAAGCCCGGAGGGTTCATCGCGCCACAATCCGAGAAAGAGCTAATAGTAGGTGCGCGCGGCGCCACACATGAAGGCATTAGCGTCCACAGCGCGCGAATGCCGGGGCGGGTAGCGCATCATGAGTTAGTGTTTGGGACGCTTGGCCAAACCCTCACCATTCGGCACGACTCCATCAATCGCGAGAGCTTCATGCCCGGCGTAGTCCTTGCGATAAATGAAGTGGTCAATCGCAAAGGGCTGACGGTAGGTCTGGATAAGCTTATGGGCTTGTAAGCTACTCTGCAAATCCATTATCCATTACCACCACAAGTAGCAACACCAGCGCTTTTTGGCATTATTGACAGTCAGTAGTGGCGATGCTACGCTGAGTGCCGCTAATCCGCATATAGATACCAAGACCGCCAAACTGCGCTGAGTATGCCACAAACAACTACACACTAGATTCGGCGGAGCTTTTCCATGACCTCTCCTCCCTCCCCGTATATTCCCAATGTGAGTCGTCCCCGGATGCCAGGAATGTTCTTAGAATATCGGTCTGGCATAGGCGCTGCGCTGCGAGAGGCGCTGTCAGGGGATGATTCCGTGTATGACCTGCTGCGGTATTACATGGGATGGGTTGACACGGAAGGCAATGCGACTTCAGGTACGGAGGGGAAGTATTTGCGTCCTACGCTATGCCTGTTCGCGTGCGAGGCTGTGGGCGGCAGTCGAGCTCAGGCTATGCCGGCTGCGACTGGTCTGGAATTGATTCACAACTTCTCGCTTATCCACGATGATATTCAGGACGGAGACGAAACGAGGCATCATCGCAAGACACTATGGGCAATTTGGGGTGTGCCAAAGGCTTTGATCGCGGGCAACGTGCTGCGCATCGTAGCTGACGCGGTGCTGGGCGGATTGCAGTCTAACAGAGTGCCTTCCCGTCGTGTGCTGCTTGTCATCAGCCGGATGACGCAGGCGTATCTCGAGATGATAGAGGGTCAGTATTTAGATATATCGTTCGAGGGACAACGCGAAGTAGGTCTGAACCGGTATCTTGACATGATAGCTCGCAAGACAGGGGCGCTGATACGGTGTTCTTTCACGATTGGGGCTCTGATAGGTTCGCAGGATGTCAATGATGCAGACGCTTTTACGGAGAGCGGTAGGGCACTGGGATTTATATTTCAAGTGCGGGACGACATCCTTGGGATATGGGGAGATGAACGGAGTATGGGTAAGCCTGTTGGCGCGGACATACGCCGCAAGAAAAACTCATTTCCCGTAGTATATGCTATGGCGCAGGCAGAGGGAGCAGATAAGCGGCATCTGCTCAGCATATACGACAAGGATGAAATTACAGACACAGATGTTGAGGATGTGCTGCACATAATGGATGGACTAAACGTGCGTGAACATGCTCACGCTTTGGCGGTGGAGCATGGGGAGGTAGCTGTGGGTGCGCTTGCATCTGTGGAAATGCAGAAACAGGCTAGGGCTGATTATCAGAACCTGGTGGATTTTCTACTGTACAGGGAGCACTGATGGCAACCGCAGGTGGCGTCTCCGCAGCTGATCTTGAACTTGCTTACAGCCATTGCCAGCGCATTACTAAAGAGAATGCGCGTAACTTCTACTATAGCTCTTGGCTAATGCCACCCGCCAAACGACGCGCTATGTGCGCAGTATATGCTTATTGTCGGCTTTGCGATGACATTGCTGACGGCGAGCTTCCCCTGGATAAGAAGTATCTCGGATTTGAGGAAGTGCGTCAGAACCTACGAGCGAGCGAGCTTTCGGGGAAGGATGCGCAGATATACAGGGCACTGAGGGATGCCGCGCAGAACTTTCGGATACCCCATAGCTACTTCGAAGAGATTCTTCAAGGTGTAGAGATGGATATGGTGAAAGATCGCTTCGCAAGTTTCGATGAGTTGCAGGAATACTGCTATAAGGTTGCTTCGGTTGTTGGGCTAGTGTGCATCCAAGTTTTCGGATACAAAGATCCGAAGGCGAAAGAGTATGCGATTGACCTGGGACTTGCCATGCAGCTGACGAATATTCTGCGTGATGTAAAGGAGGATGTGGAGCGCGGGCGCATCTATATCCCGCAGGATGAGATGGCGCAGTTTAATTATACGGAAGATGAACTTCGGAAGGGCGCTTTGACCGACGAGTTTAAGGCGCTGATGGCGTATCAGGCGGCGCGTGCGAGGGGATATTTCGATAGCGGCAGGCGGCTGTTTCCGCTGATTTCGTCGGACACTCGAGCTTGTCTGATGCTGATGCACGCAACATACAGCGGCATCTTGAATCGAATAGAGCGATCCGGATTCGATGTGTTCGAGCGACGCATCGGGCTGAGTGCGGGCGCGAAACTGGTCCTGTTGACTCGAATATGGGCAAGCAGATTTCTGCCTACGTTTTCCGGCAAAGGTTAATCGGGTAATCGCTCATCAAGGCTCCATTGAGACGGGCGCAGGGGTTTCATACCTTACTGGATGCCTAGAATTGGATGGTCAGACTGATTGCTTATGTTTCGGGTTCACCTATGCAAATAGTATGGTGGCGATAGCGTGAGATACGTGGCTTTGATATGTTGTTGTACCTTTGTGTTTTTAGAGTGATGCCTCCTGTGACTTATGCTGAAAGTGTTTCTGTTGAAAATCGGAGGAATGATAAGGAATGAAGTGCATTATTGACACTGATCCGGGCGCGGACGATGTACTTGCCCTGATAATGGCGCTGAACAGTCCTGAACTTGAAGTACTTGCGCTGACGACTGTGGAGGGAAATGCGAGGTTAGAACATACTACTGCGAATGCGCTGCGGCTGCTGGACTACCTGGGACGCACGGAGATTCCGGTGTACGAGGGCTCTTCGACTCCGCTGTCAGGGAAATTTGAGCATGCTTACCACGTGCATGGGCCTGAGGGGCTGACGGTGCGCCTGCCGGATACTCAGATCGCTCCTGCGGATGGAGATGCGGTGGACTTTATTATCAGGTCTGCGCTGGATAGTCCGGGTGAACTTACGCTGTTCGCGTTAGGTCCCCTGACGAATGTCGCGAGGGCTCTGCAACAGGATTCTGGCATGATTGATGCGATTAAGCATGTCTATGTCATGGGTGGTACGGGTGATTCACCGGGGAATGTTACGCCGTATGCAGAGTTCAATATTTATGACGATCCGCATGCTGCGAATGTGGTTTTCAGTTCGGGTCTGCATACTACATTACTTGGGCTTGATGTGTGCCGTCAGACTTCTATCTCGCGTGATGATGCCGAATGGTTCAGAGAGGATACATCGGGAGAAAGATTGGCTGTGCAGATATTGGAAAACTGGTTCAAGTCGGCGCAGGTGGAACGGCGATTTAACATGCACGATCCTTTGACGATTATGGCGGCTCTTAGGCCGGATCTGGTTCAGACGCGAGCGGCGACGCTGAGTGTAGAGACGGACGGAGAGCGTGTGGGCGAGATTACTGTGGACTTCGACAGCGACAGTAGTGTGGATGTGGCAGTTGGCGTGGACAGCCCTGCTGCTTTGAAATTTATGAGGGGACTGCTGCGTACAGCGGAATAAGCACGCTCGCCACTCATCTTAACCAACGGCGCTAATTTTATGGACACAGTGGAACAGCGCCGCAGAGCAGTTTGAGCGGTAATCCTGCATTACTCACCGCGCAGCCTGCGAAGCTCAGCTCAAATCTAGTCTTGCTGCACGCTCTTGCTCTGCGAGCGCTTCTGCTGTCTGAGTGCTTCGCGTTCTGCTGCGATTCTGCCAAATTCTGCGTTCCGCTAGTCTCGCTTCTCGTTCTACGCAGCCTCTTGCCTGTTCCGCGGTAAGCCTGGCGCTCTGCATCAATCAGCGTGTTCAGCTTCGCCGCTGACGTCCTTCAGACGAAACTTCGCGAATCCGGAATACACCAGAAGTCCACTCCCAGCACCTCACTGCGCGACCATACACTCCCGTCCGGCTCATCGTGCTGCTCAATGCGACGATACTCCCCGTCAACAAGTCGCTCACCCACTAACGGCTCTCCGTAATACTCACCGCCGAATGCGTCGAAGCGCCAGTACTCCTGCACACCCATCTGCGCATATATCTCGCGCTTCTGGTTCAAGCTTGCGGTACTCCTTGAAGCCTGTTCCCCACTCGTCAACGCGGTAATCTCTCTTTATCATCCTCTCGTCCACACCGAACACTACATAGCAGCCTGCTCTGCATCAAGCGTGCCAGCGTGTTAGTGTCGTTTTGCTGCAGCCATTCGCCGCTGACAGCGTCCCATCGTCAGACGAAACTCAGTGTAGCCGTCCGCAGAATCCGGCACGATACACCAAGTCTCGTTTCGCGTTCTAAGTCCACCCCAGCACCTCACTGCGCCGCGGTAAACCGACCATACACTCCCCGTGTTTACTCCCTCAGCGTCCCTCAGACGAAACTCAGTGTAGCCGTCCGAATCCGGGATACACCAAAAGTCCACCCCTAGCACCTCATGCGCGACCATACACTCCCGTCCGGTGCTCAATGCGTCGATACTCCCCGTCAACAAGTCGCTCACCCACTAACGGCTCTCCGTAATACTCACCGCCGAATGCGTCGAAGCGCCAGTACTCCTGCACACCCATCTGCGCGTATATATCACGCTTCTGATTCAGATCCCTGCTTGCGGTACTCCTTGAAGCCACCTCTGCCACGAATACAGGAACTGCATCCCACTCGTCAACGCGGTAGCTGCGGCGATCTCTCTTTATCATCCTCTCGTCAGGCACACCGAACACTACATAGCAGTCCGGCACCACAAAAGAGCCGGGTATATCAGAGTCATAGATGACATTCGTTGCGGGTCCTGCAACAAGCACGCTGGGGTCGTTTGAGTAGCGTGCCAAGAGTATTGAGTTCAGGTGTAAGGTAGTGTCGTTTTGCTGCATGCCGTCCTCAGGTGGTTCGGGAACATCCGGTATCAGATCGTACCACGGGACAGTGGTAGTCGTTGTTGTTGCCATCGTATAGCCTCCAAGTCTGTGCGCTTCGTTTGCAGCTTTGGCCGATGAGCCTGCATTACTCACCGCGCAGGCGCTTGAGTTCAGCTTCAAGCTCCGCAGCACGCGCTTCTGCTGTCTGACGCGCTGTCAGTTCTTGCTCTGCACGAGCTTCTGCCGCAAGTCTCGCATCTCGTTCCGCAAGTCTCGTTTCGCGTTCTACGAGCCGAGCCTGCTCTGCAGTAAACCTAGCCTGCTCTGCATCAGCCAGCGTGTTCAGCCATTCGCCGCTGACAGCGTCCTTCAGACGAAACTCAGTGTAGCCGTCAGAATCCGGAATACACCAGAAGTCCACTCCCAGCACCTCACTGCGCGACCATACGCTCCCGTCCGCCTCATCGTGCTGCTCAATGCGACGATACTCCCCGTCAACAAGTCGCTCACCCACTAACGGCTCTCCGTAATACTCACCGCCGAATGCGTCGAAGCGCCAGTACTCCTGCACACCCATCTGCGCATATATCTCGCGCTTCTGGTTCAAGTCTCTGCTTGCGGTACTCCTTGAAGCAACCTCTGCCACGAATGCAGGAACAGCGTCCCACTCGTCAACGCGGTAGCTGCGGCGATCTCTCTTTATCATCCTCTCGTCAGGCACACCGAACACTACATAGCAGTCCGGCACCACAAAAGAGCCGGGTATATCAGAGTCATAGATGACATTCGTTGCGGGTCCTGCAACAAGCACGCTGGGGTCGTTTGAGTAGCGTGCCAAGAGTATTGAGTTCAGGTGTAAGGTAGTGTCGTTTTGCTGCATGCCGTCCTCAGGTGGTTCGGGAACATCCGGTATCAGGTCGTACCACGGGACAGTGGTAGTCGTTGTCGCTGCCATCTTCTATCCTCCAAGTCTATGTGCCTCGTTTATGGTAATGTGCAGCGCCGCAGAGGGTTTGATCAGTGAGCCTGCATTACTCACCGCGCAGCCTGCGAAGCTCAGCCTCCAATTCTAGTCTTGCTGCACGCTCTTGCTCTGCGAGCGCTTCTGCTGTCTGACGCGCTGTCAGTTCTTGCTCTGCACGAGCTTCTGCCGCAAGTCTCGCATCTCGTTCCGCAAGTCTCGTTTCGCGTTCTACGAGCCGAGCCTGCTCTGCAGTAAACCTAGCCTGCTCTGCATCAGCCAGCGTGTTCAGCCATTCGCCGCTGACAGCGTCCTTCAGACGAAACTCAGTGTAGCCGTCCGCATCCGGATTACACCAGAAGTCCACTCCCAGCACCTCACTGCGCGACCATACGCTCCCGTCCGCCTCATCGTGCTGCTCAATGCGACGATACTCCCCGTCAACAAGTCGCTCACCCACTAACGGCTCTCCGTAATACTCACCGCCGAATGCGTCGAAGCGCCAGTACTCCTGCACACCCATCTGCGCATATATCTCGCGCTTCTGGTTCAAGTCTCTGCTTGCGGTACTCCTTGAAGCAACCTCTGCCACGAATGCAGGAACCGCATCCCACTCGTCAACTCGGTAGCTGCGGCGATCTCTCTTTATCATCCTCTCGTCAGGCACACCGAACACTACATAGCAGTCCGGCACTATGACTGATCCGGGCACTTCTGAGTCATAGATGACATTCGTTGCAGGTCCTGCAATTAGCACACTGGGGTCGTTTGAGTAGCGTGCCAAGAGTATTGAGTTCAGGTGTAAGGTAGTGTCGTTTTGCTGCATGCCGTCCTCAGGTAGTTCGGGAACATCCGGTATCAGGTCGTACCACGGGACAGTGGTAGTCGTTGTCGCTGCCATCTTCTATCCTCCAAGTCTGTGCGCTTTGTTTGCAACTTTGACTGGTGAGCCTGCATTACTTACCGCGCAGGCGCCTAAGTTCAGATTCAAGTTCCGCGATTCTGCGTTCTGCGATTCTGCGTTCCGCTAGTCTCGCTTCTCGTTCTGCAAGCCGAGCCTGCTCTGCCTCAATCAGCGTGTTCAGCCATTCGCCGCTGACAGCGTCCTTCAGACGAAACTCAGTGTAGCCATCCGAATCCGGAATACACCAAAAGTCCACCCCTAGCACCTCACTGCGCGACCATACACTCCCGTCCGGCTCATCGTGCTGCTCAATACGCCGATACTCCCCGTCAACAAGTCGCTCACCCACTAACGGCTCTCCGTAATACTCACCGCCGAATGCGTCGAAGCGCCAGTATTCCTGCACGCCCATCTGCGCGTATATCTCGCGCTTCTGGTTCAGATCCCTTCTTGCCGTACTCCTTGAAGCCACCTCCGCTACGAACGCCGGAACCGCATCCCACTCGTCAACTCGGTAGCTGCGACGATCTCTCTTTATCATCCTCTCGTCAGGTACACCGAATACTACATAGCAGTCCGGCACTATGACAGAGCCGGGTATCTCTGAGTCATAGATGACATTCGTTGCAGGTCCTGCAATTAGCACACTTGGGTCGTTTGCATAGCGTGCCAAGAGTATTGCATTTAGATGTATGGTAGTGTCATTTTGCTGCATGCCGTCCTCAGGTAGCTCAGGAACATCCGGTATCAGGTCGTACCACGGGACAGTGGTTGTCGTTGTTGTTGCCATCGTATAGCCTCCAAGCTCGTGATGGGATGTACGGTATTTTAGCACAGCAGAACAAACGACTGAATGTGGTAAGCAATGCACATTGACATAAAACGGGGGTATTAGGATTTCAACAATCTATTTTGGGGCAGGGCGCCGCGCGGCATGAAGTCATACGATAGATGCTTTGCCTGCGACGGCAGACTGCGCCGCGCAGCCTGAGCCGGCGGACGAAATCAAGCGAAAGGGAGACCTCTATAAGGATCTCTCTTTTTGCCGAAATGAGCAAAAAATCTATGCTATAAATTGACATAATCTATTGACAAAGGGGGGGGGGGGTAGAAGTAAAATTCTTCCACCTAATTTGCGGTAGTCTGCCCGGCAGGCATGAGCCGCGGGCAATTGCTTTGCCCGCGATGTCAGACGGCTCTCCGGCTCAGAGTGCAGAATAGGACATCCGGCCAGTGAACCCTACATGAGGAGACGACATCATGTTGCTGAGAAAGTTAGCGTCCAATCGGTTCTTTATCACAAAACGTATTAGTATTTTTGCTGCCGTGATGACGCTGGCGCTGCTGCCGATGCTTCTGCTTGGCGTAACGTCCTATAGCAAATCGCTCGAAGCCCAGACGCCACCCGCAGACGACCTTCCCTTCGCCGCCACCCTGACCGTCGGCGGAACCCCAGTCCCAGAAGATCCCCCGCCAACCCCAACCCCGGACCCCATCGAAGGTCCCGCTGACATTTATATATATTATTACGACTTCGGCTACAAGACTGGATCCGGTTCTCTGGACGATACGGACTTCGTGTTTGAGGGCACGACGTACACTATCGATAGGGTGTTCGAAAGACAGACTTGGGCTCACGATGTTACTGATGTCAATGATGGATTAGAACCAGTAGGCTTCTGGCATTACTGGCCTCGGACGAGACTGTATTTCAACACCACCCCCAACCTGTCGGCCGATGATCTCGCCAAACTCGAGGTGCGAGTCAATGGCAAGCTCTACATGGGGGATTCTTTCGAGAGCGCGTCTTGGGAGTCTGAGGACTGGAGACTGAACCGCAACGAGCAGGATAAACGTTTCGGGATCGGGGACACGGTCTCGATCGAGGTGCGGGAAAAACCCGCCGATGACAAGGCGGTCCTGAAACTCTTCTACGACGCTGCAGGCGGGGACAACTGGGAGGACAGCACCAACTGGAACACCGACAAGCCGCTGGGAGAGTGGGAAGGTGTATGGACCAACAGCGACGGCCGGGTAGTCAAGATACAGTTCAAGAGAAATGACATAGAGGGTACGCTGGCGCCGGAGCTGGCTTACCTGTCGGAATTGAAAATCCTGTACCTTGCCGAAAACAGTATATCCGGGACAATACCATCTTCGCTGGGCTACCTGTCCAATCTGGAAGAGTTGATCCTGGGGAATATGTATCTGACCGGTAACATACCGGATGAAATCGGTGAGTTGACCAAGCTGAAGAAGCTGATCGTGCAGTGGAACAACTTGTCGGGCGAGCTCCGCCACAGCCTTGCCGAGGGAAGCAATTTGCGCGATTTCCAGTTTCGCGAAAACGACGGTCTGTGCGCCCCGGATTCGGGGTCTTTCAAACATAAGAAAATCAATCAATCGCATCACTATTACGATTGGCATGGCCAGGTCTGTGGCAAGCCGCCACTGCAGAAGATACCCCGGCCGCGGCAGCCCGCGCCCACGCCGGAACCAACGCCCACGCCAACCCCGGGTCCCACGTCGACCCCGAATCCAACGGCAACCCCGGGTCCCGCTGAGCGGGACGCGCTGGTAGCTTTCTACGATGCCACCGATGGGGACAATTGGAACTACAACGCCAATTGGAAGAGCACGAAGGATTTGGAGCACTGGCAAGGCATAAATACCAACAAAGCCGGATCAGTAACCTCTCTGCTGACAATCAAAAATATGGGATTGAACGGCACGATCCCGACGGTGATTGGGAATCTGCCCAATCTGGAATCTCTGTACCTGATCAAAAACGAAAATTTGACCGGCGAAATACCGAAGGAAGTAGGTCAGTTGTACCACCTGGACCAGATAACCCTGCTATTTAACAGTTTGTCCGGCAACTTACCGGAGGAACTGGCGAACCTGCCCAAGGTGGAACGGCTGTGGCTGGAAGGGAACGAGTTGACCGGCAAACTCCCGGCGGGAATAGCCGATTGGACCAAGCTGACTTCGCTGCGGATTGACGACAATGCGGGACTGTGCGTGCCGGATACCGACAAGTTCCGGGACCTGGTAGATGGACTGGATGATTTCGACGGCGACTGGTGCACGGCCGAACACCCCACAGGCGTAACGGTCGAGACCACCGACAGCACGGAAGCGAAGACCCTAGACATATCCTTCGCCGCCGCGCCCGACGGCTCGGATTACGTGGCGGCAAACAGCCAGTACCGCGTGATGGGCAAGGTAACCGGCGCCACTTGGAGCGCCTGGGCCACGCTGTCCAACGCCGCCGAGTCCAGCGGGCGGGTCAGCGGCTCGACCGCTGCAAATCTGGTCGCCGGCCAAGTCTATGACGTGGAGGTGCGCTGGTGCGGCACGACGCCCAGCGACGCCACCTGCAGCGACGCCTCGGCGACTGCGGTGGGAGCCACCATGGCCTCGGCGCCGATGAATGCCCTCGCGGTTAATATGTCCTCGTCAACCGCGCTGTGGCTGTCGTGGGACATTACTGTAGATACCGGCACCAATCCGCACGCCGCCTACGAGATTGGCTACAGCTCCGACACCAGCGCCGACGAACCGGCAATGATGGTGGATGCCGCCGACATGCCGGCATTCGGCGCGACCAGCTTCGAAGTGGAAAACCTGGAACCCAGCACCGAGTATCGGCTCTACGTGCGCAGCGTGGTCAACCATGACGGCGCGCAGCTCTTCGCCTCGCCCTGGATATCGGACACGGACACGACGGAGGCGGAGCCGCTGGTCCTCGTGGTGGAGTTCACGTCGGATCAGAGCCATCGGATCCAAGGCTCCTGGAGCGATGGCGAAGTGGCCAGCCTCATCCTCGAAATATCCAGCGAAAAGCCCTCCTACGAAGTGGGCAGCATCCTGTCCCCGTCGGGCGTGACCAACACCATATCGCCCTATGGCGATGACCCGCGGACGATTACCTTCACACGCTCGGGGCATAATAACGGCGTAATCACCTGGGCCTATATCGACGCTGTCAACTGCGTGGATACCAGCGCCGACTGCATCCGGGCTGACGTCAACGCCAGCAACAACGGCTTCGTGTCAATCAATGACCTGAACGCGCCCGATGAGGGTCAGGAAGCGACCCCAACGCCGACCCCCACCCCGACGCCGCTGCCGATAACGGCCACGCCGACCCCGACGCCGACGACTCAGCCGGGCCCAACGGCTACTAGCACGCCGCCCCCGTCGGCTACAGCAACTGTCACAGCGACCGCCACGGCTACTGCTACAGCAACAGCAACTGCCACAGCGACCGCTACTGCAACGGCGACCGCCACGGCGACCGTTACGGCATCGCCAACTGCCACAGCTACTGCTACAGCAACAGCGACCGCCACGGCGACCGTTACGGCATCGCCAACAGCTACGCCCACGCCGGCCACTGAGGTGGAGTTCCTGTGGAGTCTGCAGCATCGGATCCAGGGGGCATGGAGCGATGAGGAAACGGCAAGCATCATCCTTCGGCAGTACTCCGGCAACCCCGCCTATAAAACGGACAGCATCACTGTTCCGTCGGGCGTAACCTACACCATATCGTCCTATGGCAATAACCCGCGGACGATTACCTTCGAGCGCTCGGGGTTTGATGACGGCGTGATAAGCTGGGCGTATGTCAGCGCCGCCGACTGCGAGGAGGATAGCGCCAACTGCATCCAGGCGAACATCAACTCCAGCGGCAACGGCTTCGTGGAGATCAAGAACTTGAATGCGCCGGATGAAAGTCTGGAAGATCCCCCCACGCAAACACCCACGCTGACGCCACTGCCGATAACGGCAACGCCCGCGCCGACGCAGACTGCTACGGCTACAGCAACACCGTCGCCAACAGCGACAGCCACGGCAACACCGTCGCCAACAGCTACGGCAACACCGTCGCCAACAGCTACGGCAACACCGTCGCCCACAGCTACGGCAACACCGTCGCCCACAGCTACGGCAACACCGTCGCCCACAGCCACGGCAACACCATCGCCCACAGCCACGGCAACACCGTCGCCCACAGCCACGGCAACACCGTCGCCCACCGCGACCGCGACACCGTCGCCCACAGCCACGGCAACGCCGTCGCCCACAGCTACTGCGACACCGTCGCCGACTGCGACCGCAACACCAACCTCAACGCCGCAGAACCCGGCGGAGTTGATAGCCGAGTTCGACGACATCACATTGTCGAATAACGAAACCATTGCACTGGACATGTCGGAGCACTTCAGCGGCGACGGTTTGACCTACGAGGTGATGGTAACCACGACGCACCAGGGCACCGGCGTAGTGAAGACGGCGCCGCTCAACCAAGTGGCGGTCAACAAGGTAACCGGCACTTGGAGCGGCGATGTGCTGACGCTGAAGGGCGGTCCTGCGGCATCGCAGAGTCTGACCATCGAGATTAAAGCCACCGACCAGTACGGCGGCACGGCGAGCGATGAACTAACCTACACCTTGAACAACTAACCGCGACTAATGGACTGACGCCCACCGGCGCAGCAGCCGAAACGAACGGAACTAGAGGAAGCGAGACCCATGCAGGGTCTCGCTTCCTGCTTAAGCGCTGCTGTGGTTCATGCTCGGGATGCGAAATCCTCTGCGGACAATATCTGCGAATTAAATTATTGACCTGCGCTTGCTAGGTTGTTATATTTGCTAGTGCATATTGTTGACCGATTTAATCAACAAACGATCAGGACAACTGAGTTACTGCGATAGACGAGACGAAAGGCACGACTATGACGACACAACAGGTCATTTCGCGCGAGACCGGAGTTGAAGATCAGAGTTATAAGTGGGGCTTTGAGTTCGACATTGAGTCGGATATTGCGCCGCGCGGGCTGAGCGAGGATATTGTCAGGCTTATCTCTGAGAAGAAAGGCGAACCTGAGTGGATGCTAGAGTGGCGTCTGAAGGCGTACCGCCACTGGCTGACGCTGAATAACGAAGAGCCGAAATGGGCGAATATCGAATACCCGCCCATCGATTTTCAGGACATCATCTACTACGCCGCACCGAAATCTCAGGCAGACGCGCCCAAGAGTCTGGACGAGATTGACCCTGAGATACGAGAAGCGTTCGATAAGCTGGGGATTCCGCTGGAGGAGCAAAAGCGCCTGACGGGCGTTGCGGTGGATGCGGTGCTGGACAGCGCATCGGTCGCTACGACATACCGCAAGATGCTGGAAGACGCCGGAGTGATATTCTGCTCAGTCAGCGAGGCAGTCAAGACGCATCCTGAGATTGTGAAGAAATATCTAGGTTCGGTAGTGCCTTATACCGATAACTTCTACGCTGCGCTCAACTCGGCGGTGTTCAGCGACGGCTCGTTCGTTTATGTGCCGCCGGGCGTGCGCTGCCCGATTGAGCTTATGACTTACTTCCGCATCAATGAGCTGGATACGGGACAGTTCGAGCGGACACTCATAATCGCAGACAAGGGCGCTTATGTGAGCTACCTCGAAGGCTGCACTGCGCCTATGCGTAAGACGCACCAGCTCCATGCAGCCGTGGTCGAACTGGTTACTTTGGACGATGCGGAGATAAAGTATTCGACGCTGCAGAACTGGTATCCGGGCGATAAGGACGGCAATGGGGGCGTCTATAACTTCGTTACGAAGCGCGGCGCGGCGCGTGGCAGGAACTCCAAGATTTCGTGGACGCAGGTAGAGACCGGGTCCGCAATCACTTGGAAGTACCCGAGCGTGATACTGCAAGGCGACAATTCGGTGGGCGAGTTCTATTCCGTGGCGCTGGTGAATAACTTCCAGCAGGCGGACACCGGCACTAAGATGATTCACATTGGCAAGAACACAAAGAGCACCATCATCGCCAAAGGAATATCGGCGGGGCAGGCGCAGAACACTTACAGGGGACAAGTAAAGATAATGCCGTCTGCGCGAAACGCGCGCAACTTTACGCAGTGCGACTCACTGCTCATCGGCGACAAGTGCGGCGCGCATACTGTGCCGTACATTGAGGTGAGAAACCCCACGGCGCAGATGGGGCATGAGGCGACGACATCAAAGGTTGATGACAGCCAGCTCTTTTACTTGCAGCAGCGCGGCATTGGGCTTGAAGAGGCGAATTATATGATTATCAACGGCTTCTGCCGTGGGATATTCAAAGAGCTGCCGTTTGAATTTGCGGCGGAAGCGTCGCAGCTGCTCAGGGTGAATTTGGAAGGGACTGTGGGCTAGACGGATGCACGAGTACGAGCTGCGTGTGGGCAGTCGGGTTGTTGTGAGGGCGGCGAATGACGTACATTGGTGTGAACGGTGTGGACGAATCTACGAAGGAATACAGGGTAACGGGAGACTGGCTGTTAGAGGAGGCTGAGTCCGAGTTTGACGAAGGCGACTTTATTCAGGCTTCGGAGAAGGCTTGGGGCGCGGTTTCGCAGCACTTGAAGGCGTTAGCTACGGAGCGGGATTGGGGTCATGATACGTATGCGCATTTGGCACAGGTGGCGGATCGACTAGCAGAAGAGACTGGGGATATCGAGATAAGCCGCTTGGTTAGCGTAGCGGAAAGGCTGCATGCGAACTTTTATCAAACTCACAGGAGTGAGGCGGCTGTGAGGAGTGGGATGGACGATGTGAAGAGGCTTGTGGGGATACTTGCGAAGGTTGGTCCGCCTGTGATGATCCACCGCGTCGCAGTTATGTGAAGGCTAGGGCTTTTTACAGGACACGGGAGGGTAGTCCGTAAGGGGCAGATTTTCAGAGATTGGGAAAGAGGCTGTTGATTTAGAAATGACTAATGGAATGAAGGATAATACACCTTTGCTGGAGATACGTAATCTTCATGTTTCTATTGAAGATACGCAGATTTTGAAGGGTATAAACCTCACTGTGGACACGGGCGAGGTTCATGCGATAATGGGACCCAACGGCTCGGGCAAGAGCACGCTGGCTAATGTGTTGGCGGGCAGGCCGGAGTACACGATAACCGCTGGCGAAGTGATTTACAAAGGGCAGTATCTGCTTGAGATGGACCCGGAGACCCGCGCTCGAGAAGGTGTGTTTTTGGCGTTTCAGTATCCCGTGGAGCTTCCGGGTGTGCGCTCGTGGCAATTCTTGAAAACTGCGGTAGATGCGATTCGACAGCATCAAGGATTGAGGGAACTGCGTGTACGCGAGTTCGATAGGATGTTGGAAGAAAAGATGAAGGTTGTGGAGGTTGAAGGCGATCTTGTGCGGCGCTCTGTGAACGAAGGGTTTTCCGGCGGCGAAAAAAAGCGGAACGAGATTCTTCAGCTTGCACTCTTGGAGCCAACGCTTGCGCTGCTGGATGAGACGGATTCCGGGCTGGATATCGACGCTCTGCGTATTGTGTCTAACGGCGTGAATCAATTCAGGTCGGATGAACGCGCAATAGTAATGGTTACGCATTACCAGCGGATTCTGAATTACATAACTCCGGATTATGTGCATGTGTTGGTTGACGGCAATATCGCGCGGTCGGGTGGGCGCGAGCTCGCGCTGGAGCTTGAGGAGAAGGGGTATGAGTGGCTTCGGGAAGTTTCAGTTTAGGGATTAATGGTTACTCGACGCCAAAGTCTTGCAGGAGGATGAAGTTGCTTACTCATACTTCGAGCAAACTTACACGCATTGGGGTGATATACGATGGTGGGTATTTTTCTCGCGTAAGTGATTACTATCGGTTTGAACATATCAGGCAGTCTAGGCTTTCTATTGGCGGGTTGCATAACTTTATACGAAACGAAGTCTCGATTGCCGAAAGAGTAGATATACGCTACTGTCAGGTGGTTGATTCCCACTATTTCAGGGGCAGGTTTAGCGTGGAAGATGCTGAAGAACGAGGAACCCTGAGGGGCGACAGAATCTTTGACGATGTTCTGATGAGAGCAGGCGTTACTACGCATTATCTTCCTAGGCGAGATACTCCGGGTCGCGGTTCGGAGGAAAAAGGAGTTGATGTATGGTTAGCTCTGGAGTCCTATGAACTGGCGATATACAAGCAGTTTGATGTCTTGGTGCTGGTTGCGGGTGACGGAGATTTTGTGCCGCTGATACGAAAATTGAACACCATAGGCACGCGCGTTATGCTTCTGGCATGGGATCACGAATGGATAGATCAGCGTGGATATAGACGCTCGATTAGGACATCGCAATCACTGATTGATGAAGTTACCTACGCGGTGATGATGCATGATGTGATAGATGACCGTTCCCGCCGAAACGATTCAAGCGTGAATGACCTGTTCATACCGCCATCTCCATCTGCACCTGTTGCGCCATCGTTTCCTGCTAACTTGCCAGGGAGCGGCTATAACAATGTCGTAACGGCCGAACCTGATGTGGCGTATAGCGAAGATACTCTGAAGTTGGGCAAAATTACCAGCCTATTAGATGGCTATGGATTTATAGAGGATATGGATGGTCAAAGCTGGTTCTTCCACAGCTCTAATCTTTTCGACGTGAAGTATGAAGAGCTGATGAGCGGCGCGTCTGTGCAGTTCAGACTTGGACGCGGTCCCAACGGAAGAACACAGGCGATAGATGTCCAAATGGGCCAATAAGATGATTTGCAGGTCTTACGAGAGGTTATGACACAGACACTTACACGATACGAGCAGTACACATCTGATTACTATATGCTGGACGAATTAGGGCAGCCGGAATGGTTGCGTGATATTCGCTCTGATGCCTGGCAGCGCTTCCTTGCAGTCGGTCTGCCTACCGCAAGGCGTGGAAATGAACCTTACAAGTACACAAATATCGCGCCTATCGCAAATGCCAATCTTACGCTTGCATTAAATGGTAAAACCCAATTTAGCGTAGATGAACTGGAAGACATCGCGCCTGTGCAGCAGGACTGTGTGCGGCTGGTTTTCATAGATGGACGCTGTTCTGCTGATCTTTCTACGGTTTCCGACGTTGAGGGGCTGGTGGTCCTGAATCTGGCTGATGCTATTCAGTCCGGCTGCAGTGCAATCGACTCGCATCTGGGGCGATATGCCGATGTGGATGAAGACGGTTTCATTGCTTTGAACACCGCTTTTATAAACGATGGCGCGTTCATTGAAATTGCGGACGGGGTTTCAGTAAAATCGCCGCTGCATCTTGTGTTTATATCGACTGACGTTGCGCAGACCGTATCTCATCCTAGGGTGTTGATTGTGGCAGGACGCGGCAGCAGCGCGACAGTTGTTGAGAGTTATTTGGGCGTACAGGATAACCTCTGTCTCACGAATTCAGTGGCAGAGATTGTGCTTGAAGAAGGCGCTACCTTCGACCATTATAGGCTGTTGATGGAGAGCGAAGACGCATTTCATGTGGGTGTGGCACGAGTACATCAAGGCACGGACAGCACGTATAACTCTAAGGTGTTCGAGCGACAAGTCGGTTTGGGCAGATTCGATTTGTACACCAGCCTTGCAGGCGAAAACTCTTCGTGCGACCTAAAAGGGCTGTACTTCACATCCGGCAGACAGCACATGGACAACTATATCAATATCAACCACGAGAAGCCGCATGCGACGAGCCGTTTGTACTACAAAGGTATTCTGGACGGCAGATCCCGGGCGGTATTCGGTGGAACCGTGTATGTGCAGCCTGGCGCAGTCAAGACCGACTCGCATCAAGAGGACAAAAACTTGGTGCTTTCGCCGGACGCTGAGGTTGACAGCAAACCCTCTCTGTTTATTTATGCCGATGATGTGAAGTGCGGGCATGGCGCTACGGCTGGCAACATTGACTTAGATACTGTGTTTTATATGCGCAGCCGCGGCATCGACTTGGAGACTGCGAGCAGACTGCTCATTTATGGATTCGCCAGCGAAATTATTGATACGGTGGAAGACGATTATCTCAGAGGCTATATTGAGCGAATGTTCTTAGATTCACTCCCGAGTTATAAGTTTGAGTTTTGATTGCGCAAGCATTTGTTCAGTGCGTGTGGTTTCAGAGTATAGTGGATGATTTGAGGTTTTAAGGGTTCGATTTACTGACCTGTGAACTGAAAGACTGAAAGACTGATGTACGATTTAGATGACCTATATCAAGAAGTGGTGATGGACCATAATCGCAGACCGCGCAATTTCCGCAGGCTAAATGACGCGAACCGTGAAGCGGAGGGGTTCAATCCACTGTGCGGGGATCAAATTACGCTGTACCTCGCAGTTGAAGACGATGTAATTGCTGATGTCGGCTTTCAGGCGGTAGGGTGTGCCATTTCGAAGGCGTCCGCCTCCATGATGACAGAGGGTATCAAGGGCTTATCTCTTGTGGACGCGGAGAAGATGTTCGCGGAATTCCACAACATGATTACCCAAGAGGATTATGATGCGGATGTGCTGGGGGATGCCGAATTGCTGCAGGGCGTGTCGCGGTATCCGGCAAGGATAAAGTGCGCCGCATTGTCTTGGCATGCACTCAATTCAGTGCTCGGAGATAATCATGACTGTGGTCAGACGGTTACCACTGAGTAGGCGTATCGGCAACAAGGCAGACAGGGGAGTGTGCCTATGTATATTCCAATCAAGGTCGACTACGGTGTGCGCGCACTGGTTGATCTGGCGCTAAATAGCACTGAAGGGCCTGTGCGCGCCAGTGAGATCGCAAGACGCACTGTGATACCGGAACAGTATCTAGCTCAGGTTCTGCATGCGCTGAATAAGAGCGGATTTACGGGCAGCCAGCGCGGTCCGCGCGGCGGACATTTCCTTGCTATGGAACCTTCCGATATAAGATTAAGCAGCGTGATGATGAGTCTCGGAGCGATGGATACACCGGTTGCCTGCTTGGCAGATAACACCATCTGTATTCATTCTCCGTGCTGCGCGCAGCGCGAGGTTTGGCGGGCTGTGGCAGAAGCGGTCTTCAACATATTGGACTCCACTACAATTGAGGATTTGGTGAAGAGCACTCCTATTCAGTCGGGTGGAGATGAGAGCGGCGTATTTCCTATCGGCTTAAAACCGGCAGTATAAATCGATCATATTTACACTTTACACATTTTGTACATATTTATGAGTCTATCAATCAGGGAGGGTTAGAATGGCTTTTCAGAGAGTTGCGAGCGTTAGTGATGTCCCGCCGGGCGTAACCAAAGTTTTTGAGGTCGGCGACAGAGCTATCGCGGTCTGCAATGTAGGCGGGGACTTGTATGCGATAGAGGATGTATGCACGCATGACGGCGCGTCTTTTGCGCAGGGAGAGCTTGACGGTTGCGAAATTGAATGTCCAAGGCACGGTGCGCGCTTTGATGTTAGGGACGGCTCAGCGACTGAGCTGCCCGCGGTTGTGCCGGTTGATACCTTTTCGGTACGAGTCGAGGGCGACGGCATTGAGGTCGATGTATGATCCTGTATCCGGGGACATGTAATCCGGGCAGAGTGGCACGGCAGGTAACATTATGCTAGATGTGAGGAAGATCCGGGAGGACTTTCCGGTTCTATCGAAGAAGGTCTATGACGGCAAGCCTTTGGTGTGGCTGGATTCGGCAGCTACTTCCCAGAAACCGCACCAAGTCATTCAGGCGCTCGTGGACTACTATGAGGGTTATAATGCGAATGTGCATCGCGGTGTGCATGCGCTCAGTATGGAATCGACCGAGCGTTATGAAGAAGCGCGCATGAAGGTGGCAAGGTTTATAAATGCGGAAAGCGCAGAAAGTCTGATATGGACGCGCAACACGACTGAGAGCATCAACCTCGTTGCCAATAGCTGGGCTGAAGACAATATCGCAGCCGGCGATGAGATTGTCGTTACGGCAATGGAACATCACAGCAATCTGGTGCCATGGCAGCAGGTTGCGCGGAAGAAAGATGCCAAAGTGCGAATTATTCCGCTAACCGATGAACACACGCTCGATATGGATGCCGTTGACAGCATAATTGGTCCGCGTACCAGATTGCTGGCGATGACGCATGAATCCAACGCCGTGGGCACCATCAATCCGGTTAAGGAGCTTTCGGCGAAGGCACGCGCCGTTGGAGCAGCCGTACTGGTGGACGGAGCGCAGAGCGTTCCGCATATGCCGGTGGACGTGCAGGATATAGATTGTGATTTCTTGGCATTTTCAGGACATAAGATGCTGGGCCCGACGGGTATTGGCGGTCTATATGTCAAACGTGAGATTCTGGAGCGGATGAACCCGTTCCTGACCGGCGGTGAGATGGTTCTGGCAGTGTCATACGAGGACGCTTCGTGGAATGATCTGCCGATGCGCTTCGAGGCCGGCACGCCAAATATAGCCGATGCCATTGGACTCGGTGCGGCTGTGGACTATCTGCAATCCGTTGGCATGGACAATGTGCGCGCTCATGAGGTCAGCTTGACAAAATATGCACTGGAAGCCTTCAAGGAGCTCGAAGAAGAGCTGGATGTCTATGGACCTAAGGACGCAGAAAACCGCGGAGGCATAGTATCGTTCCATCACCCTGATGTGCACCCGCACGACTTGGGTACGGTGCTGGATAGCCGCGGCATCGCCATACGCACTGGACATCACTGCGCGATGCCAATGGTTCGCAGCTTGGGTGTGCCTGCAACCGCGAGGGCGAGCTTATACTTGTACAATACCGAAGAAGAGATCGATATGCTCGTGGACGCGCTCAAGGATGCGCTGAGGTATTTCGGCAATGGAGCTAAATAGGCTTGATGACCTGTACCGAGATGCTATTCTTGACCATCGCCGTAATCCTAGGAACTGCGAACGGCTAATCGAACCTGACATTGTTGGGGATGCGATTAACCCTTTCTGCGGGGATGAAATCCACCTGCAGCTCAATTTGGACAGCGACCGACGCGTGAGGAATGTGGGTCTGCAAGGAGAAGGATGCTCTATCAACCTTGCCGCAGGTTCAATGCTCACCGAGGCGATACAGGGAAAGGCGCTGGATGAGGTCGATATACTTGTCAGCCTGTTTCGCAGAATGATGCGCGGCGACGTTGAAGCAGAGGCGCTGCTGTGCTGCGAGGGAGACCTTTCCAATCTGGCAGGCGTGCGTGATTATCCAGTGCGAATTAAGTGCGCGTTGCTGCCGCTGTCCGCGCTGACACAAGGCATAGAGAGATATAAATCTACATCCGACTAGGAGAGGGGTATAGCCGTATTTCTAGTCGGATGTAGTTCATTTGAGAGCTATATAAGCCTGGCGGTGTGTTCTAATCCTTTGCCGGCGCTGCCATTTTTAGTGGATGTACCGATTAGATTTTTGAGTTCTTCGTCTGATAAGGAGACTTGGCTTTCTCGTTCGTTTGCTGTTGATTCCGAAAGGTTGCTGCTAACACCAGTGCCTATCAACGTGATGCCGACGCGCTTTCTCATCTGACGTTCCTGCACGACACCGAAGATTACATTGGCGTCTGACTTGGCGGCTTTGCGAATGAGTTCCGCGACCTCGTGCACATGTCCCAGCGTTAAGTCTTTGCCGCCGGTTACATTGAATAGGATGCCGGCTGCGCCCTGTAGGGGTGCGTTGAATAGCGGATTAGCAAGTGCAGCGCGGGCAGCCTCCAACGCCGCCCATTTGCCTTTGCCTTCGCCGTAAGCCATAAATGCTGAGCCGCCGTTTGCCATTACTGAACGCACATCGGCGAAGTCCACATTTATCATGCCGGGCACGGTAATAATGTCCGATATGCCCTTCACACCCTGCCGCAATACACCGTCCGCAGCCTCAAATGCTCTTTCAAGGGTTACTTTGCCCTTGAGAGACGGGAGTAGCCTGTCGTTCTCAATTATGATAAGAGTGTCCACCTTTTGTTTGAGGCTTCGAAGCCCTTGTTCTGCCACTTCGCGGCGGCGTGATCCCTCAAAAGAGAAGGGCAGTGTAACTACTCCCACGGTTAGCGCGCCCTTTTTGCGCGCTATGTCCGCGATCGTAGCAGATGCTCCCGTTCCGGTGCCTCCTCCCATTCCTGCTGTGATAAAGACCATGTCTGATCCGTCGAGGAGTTTTGCGACATGGCTCTGACTCTCTTTGATTGCGCGCCGACCGACCTCCGGACGACCGCCTGATCCCATGCCGTTCACAGCGCGTGGGCCTATGGCACAGGAAGGGATAGAGTCGAGATTTGCGAGCGCTTGGACGTCAGTGTTTAGTACGAGAGTATCAATCTCCGTGAGACCGCCTTTAACCATGCGATGAACGGCGTTACCGCCCGCACCGCCGACACCTACGACCTTCACACGGATGTCTGATGAGTGAGGCTGCGTATGGGGAAAACTTTGCGGCTTTCTGCTAATTGTCATTGATTGAATAATGTTTCGCAGCATTTGTTGAACCTCGTTCGCTTAAAGCCTTTCCGTAGGCGGGTGGATAACTGTGGATCGTATCGGTATAGTGCGATTGCTATGGAGTTCTGCTTTTTCTGAATTGTCGATGAAAATAGAAATTTCGTGATGGGTTACTTTGATACTTTCTATCGCACCATCGACACCCGCATAATTCGAACTGACCCACTACCAGAAATTCCATGTACGATTATTACCCAGCAGGTTTGGATTAGGCGGCTTGTGGGAATGACAGGAAGTGGTACGGGATGTTCCAGACGCCAAAATTGCCCATATCTACCACCGCCTTGCTCTGAAGGGCTTCCGTTACGACGCCGCTGCTTCCGAATTTTGGTCCGCCGTGGACGCTTCCAATATAGACGACATGCTGACCGATATGAGTATTGCAGCAGGTTGCCGTCTTATGCGCGCTGTGATTGGAATGCATCCCTGGCAGTCGAAGTTGGCGAATGTTCGAATGGACTTTTGTACCGAGCATTTCTTGCGACCTCCACGTTCCATAATAGAACATATCTCTTAACGAACATATTAGAACAGAACGAAGGTTCATGTCAACACAATTTCACCCGATTTCGCAAAATTGTTCTATAAAAATCCGATTGGCATTTTGTGCGCTAGGATGACGAACGATACCCCGTTCGATACAAGAACGATTTCGTAGCTCAGGAATCGGAATTGAGGATACCCTTACAACGGCAAACCCTAGGCAGCCTAAATGTGCCTCCGCCAACCGTGTACCCTGCGCAAGCTGTAATATTCTGTCTTCGTTGGCTTTGTGTTGTTATGGCATAAGTGCTAAAATCTCGGTGGTACAGAGAAGATGTTTGGGTATAGAGGCTTGTAGGGCTGTGCGTATTCAAATGAGAATTCATCAGAGAAAGATTAGGCGCGTCTCAATGCCTAATGCGGGCAGCGCCAGAGGGGGACCGTAGGTATGAGACTGGAAGGTAAAGTGGCATTGATAAGTGGCGGCGCACGCGGACAGGGTGCGACAGAGGCGAAACTTTTCGCGCAAGAAGGTGCAGCGGTCGTCATTGCGGACATTCTTCAGGACGAAGGTAAACAGATTGAGGCAGAGATAAACGAGTCGGGCGGCAAGGCGCTTTTTGTGAACTTGGATGTTACGAGCGCATCGGATTGGCAGGAAGCAGTTGACAAGACGGTTGAGACTTTTGGTAAACTGGACGTCCTGGTGAACAATGCCGCGATATACAGCCGCGTTCCGATAGAACACGCTTCGGAAGAGGAGTGGGACAGAATTATTGACATTAACCTGAAAGGTGTGTTTCTAGGCACGAAACATTCGATTGCGGCGATGCGCGAAGCAGGCGGCGGCTCGATTATCAATATATCCTCCACAGCCGGTCTTGTGGGCAGCCCAAGGGGAGGCGCCTACACAGCATCTAAGGGCGGTGTAAGGTTGTTTACGAAGAATACGGCGATACAGCTTGCCCCTGACGGCATCCGCGCCAACTCTATACATCCGGGACCGATAGACACCGAAATGATTGCGGATAACATCGGGACACCCGAAGGGTTAGCTGCTTCCGTGGAGCGCGTTCCACTAAGAAGGATTGGCACAGTCGAGGACGTCGCTTACGGCGCTCTGTTCCTCGCCTCTGATGAAGCATCGTATATGACAGGTTCAGAATTGGTAATCGACGGCGGAATAACGGCGCAGTAGCGCATTGGTACGGTGATCGAGTTTTGTTGGATTTCACGACGTTAGCAGATTTGAATGTGAATGGCGAAGTTCACAAGGTTGAAGTTCGCCATCACTGGACCTTGCTGCATGTTCTCAGGAACTTGCTGGATCTCACAGGCGCGAAGCGTGGCTGCGACATGGGCGAGTGCGGCGCTTGCACGGTGCTGCTTGATGGCAAACCTGTGTATGCCTGTCAGATGCTCGCATTGCAGACTGCGGGGCGCAGTATTATCACGATTGAGGGATTGGGCGACAGCAGCAATTTACACTCGATTCAACAAGCGTTCTTGGAGAACGACGGCGGTCAGTGCGGATACTGCACGCCGGGGTTTGTGCTGAGCGCCAAAGCGCTTTTAGATGCCACTCCGAATCCTGATGAAGAACAGATTCGGCAGGCTCTTTCCGGCAACCTGTGCAGGTGTAACGCTTATGGGCGCATCATAGAGTCCGTGAAACAGGCGGCGGTGCGTTCATGAAACCTAACTCAGTCATAGGTGTGTCTGTAACACGGCGCGACTTGTCGGATAAGTTGACGGGTGAAGCGAAGTATGCCAGCGATATACGGCTGCCCGGTATGCTTCACGGCAAGATTATTCGCAGCCCGCACCCGCACGCTCGGATACTGAGCATAGATACTACGGCAGTTGAGAACATGCCGGGTGTGCATGCCGTTCTAACACCGTTCGATGTGCCGGAAGGTAAGCTCGCTCCTGATCTGCCAATACTTGACCGCATAGTGCGATATGTGGGCGACGAGGTCGCTGCGGTAGCGGCGGACGATGAAGATTTAGCCGAGTACGCAGCGAATTTGATTGAAGTGCATTATGAACCCCTTCCGTTCGTTGCAACTCCGCACCAAGCCATAGACCCGAACTCTGCCAGTGTACACCCGGGTGGCAATCTTGTGAGTGGCAAGCCGCTTACGCTCACACGAGGTAATATAGAGCAGGGCTTCGAGCAAGCCGACCGTATTTTCAGTATGTCGTTCACTACTCCCGCGCATTCCCCTTCATCTCTGGAGCCGAGGGCGGCGGTGGCTATGTGGGAAGATGATAATCTGACAGTGTGGAAGACGACGCGCGGGGTACATGCAGATAGACTCAGTATCGCTTCGGCGCTTGGCGTAGAGCGCGATGCGGTGCGCGTGATAGGTGCGACTCTTGGCGCTGGTTACGGCGGCAAGGACGAGACACGGCTGTCGGTGATTACAGCGGAGCTCGCGCGCAGGTCAGGTAAGCCGGTGAAGATTGAGTTATCGCGAGAGGAGGAGTTTATTGCCGGCAGAAAGCGTCATTCGACAGAGACTACCGTGAAGATTGGCGTAACCGATGATGGCACGATTACTGCTATTCACGCGACTACTCTGATGGATACGGGCGCATATCTTGCATCTGGGCCAGGTGCTGTCAGGCGGGCAGGACAGGGACCGCTTTATCTCTATAACTGTGCAAATGTGCAGTATGACGGTCATCTTGTCTATACGAACCAGCCCTCGGCAGGGTCTTACAGAGCGCTCGGTGCGCCACAGGGACACTTCGCGCTTGAAGTTACGATGAATCACATTGCCGATGAGCTTGGAATCGACCCCTTGGAGTTCCGAATGAGAAACCATGTGGGTGTTGACGGTCAGCCCGGTGAGAGAGTTACACCCGTTAACGAAATAGTGGATACTCAGCCTGTTGAGGGCGGAATACCCTTTTCTTCGAACGGACTGCGTGAATGTTTAGAGGCTGGCTCGGAGGCATTTGGCTGGAGAGACAGGACGGCAGCGCGTCCGCAGTCTGAAGGGCACATAAAAACTGGCAGCGGAATGAGCATGTTCATCTACCGTGGCGGGCCCGGCGGCAAATCTTCGGTCAGGATGCAGCTAAACCAAGACGGCACTGTTCAGCTTATCGCAGGGCTAATGGATGTCGGCGAAGGCAGCACAACCGTGATAGCGCAGATTGCGGCTGAGGCGCTGGGGATAGGCTATGACGATGTCCGCGTTACATTCGGGGACACGGAAGATACACCTGAAGCGCCTATCACAGCAGGTTCAACCGCTACATTCTCGACCGGGTCGGCTGCGGTTGCGGCTGCGGAAGAACTGAAAGCGAAGATTCTGAGTGTCGCAGCTTCGCGCATAGATGCTGAAGTTGAGGCGCTTAATATAGTGGATGGGTTTGTTGTGTCGCAGACTCCATCAGTCCGTCTATCGCTTCGAGAGATTGCCAGTATGGGAGACCAACCTATTGAAGTCGAAGCGTCTGTTATGCCGGGCAGCAATGAATATATTGTGAATTCGTTTGGCGCTCACTTTGCTGAGGTTGAGGTGGACATCGAAACCGGAAATGTGAAGGTAGTAAAGTATGTTGCTGCGCACGATTCAGGGCGTATTTTGAATCCACGCCTCGCGACGAATCAAGTAGAGGGCGGTGTTTCACAGATGCTGGGATTCACCCTGTCGGAGGAGATGCTGACAGATACTGAGAGCGGCGCAACGCTGAATGCGAGCTTTTTGGATCACAAGAGTCCGACAGTTCAGGAATATCCCCCAATTGAAGTCATATTCGCCGATGTTGTGGACCCTGTGGGTCCGTTTGGGGCAAAAGCACTGGGAGAGCCGCCTAGCGTGGGAGTAGCGCCTGCTATCATCAATGCAATTTACGACGCCGTAGGAGTGCGTATAACCGATTTACCAGCTACGCCTGATAAGATACTGAACAGCCTTTAGGGGAGAATGTTCAGGTATTCAATGCCCGTTTCTTCCTATATCTTGCGACTTTCGGCTCTCTGTTTGCAACTATCGTGTCGCTGATTGCTATGGTATATAAAACCCCGGGAGCACACGGGTTCCCAGTCGTCTAGCGCCGTAAGACGAATGATTATGATGAGTTAAGCGTGTCGCATGATGTGAGATTCCGCATTCCGTAGTGGTGAAAGCGTAAATAAAGGTTTGCTTGGCAATGTACTTCGAGAATATCAGATTTGAGCACGCTGTATGTGATGCTATTGTAAGGCGTGGTGTGAGATGAACGCGTTTGAGTTTGCAGCTCCCCGAAACGCTGCGGAAGTCAGCAATCTTCTGGCGGATTCTGACGGTTTGGCTATGGTTATTGCCGGCGGCACTGATTTGCTGGGCGAAGTGAAGCAGGGGATAGTTAATCCTGCCAGATTGGTCAGCCTGCATGGGATGCGTACACTCAAAGGAATTGGATCTGACGAGGATGGGATGCGCATAGGCTCTATGACGACTGTCGCTGATATTGCGGCGCATCCCCGGATACGCACTGCCTATGCCGTACTTGCTCAGGCTTGCGACTCCGTTGCAACACCGCAGATACGCAATGTCGGGACGCTTGGCGGTAACCTTTGTCAGCGTCCGCGCTGCTGGTACTATCGCAGTTCTCTGTTCAACTGCCTGAAGAAAGGCGGAGACCGCTGCTTTGCAATTGGAGGCGCAAACAAGTTCCATGCAATCTTTGGCGTTGATACTTGTCCGGCTGTACATCCATCGGATACTGCGGTGGCGTTGAGTGCGCTTGATGCGCGGGTGTTGCTGATGTCGCCGGACGGAGTACGCACACTGCCGATTATTGATTTCTTCAGTTCCCCGGATGTGGATGTTACAGTGGAGAACGTACTGTGCTCCGGCGAAATACTCGCGGAAGTTGTGATTCCGCCTGCTTCTCCTAACAGCCGCAGCGTGTATTTGAAAGCTAAAGAACGACAAGCGATGGACTTTGCGCTATCGAGTGTCGCTCTAGTTGTAGATGTGGACGGAGATGCGGTTTCGAGCGCGCGCCTAGTGCTTGGAGGAGTTGCGCCTGTGCCGCACCGCGCGCTTAGCGCAGAGACGGAAATGACGGGCAAGCGCGTGGACGACGTAGATGCTGAACAGGTGGGACGGTTGGCAGTTGAGGGTGCGACTCCGCTCTCTGATAATGGGTATAAGGTACGTCTCACGTCCGGATTGGTGTCGCGTGCGGTCAGGACGCTGTTGAGTCAGGACGCAGGAAAGTAGTGTCGTGGTAAAGGCTAGTTGTTCTGAGCGTGTTTTGCAGAATCTTCTAGTCAATTTTGATGCTGCGCTGGATGGTCTTCACACGGATGCGCTAGGGCTAATGCTTGACTTCGACGGCACGCTGTCTAATTTTGCGGATGTGCCTGATGATGCGGTGATATATCCGGATGTAATAGAACCATTAGTTGAACTTGTCGAAAGCCTGGACTTTGTGTGTGTTATATCAGGGCGGGCGGTACGCGATTTGACTGAACGCGTGGGGATTAAAGGAATCGGGTATATTGGTAATCACGGGGCGGAGTTTTGTATTGATGGCGTCATCGAAGTCGTCGAAGAGGCTTGTGGCGAATCAGATTTGCAGGCAATTATCGACGGATTGGCGCGCGCTGCGGATGATGCCGGTGTAATCTGTGAGAACAAAGGATTCAGCGCGTCTGTACACTATCGTCAGTCGGCGAATGAAACGAAAGTAGTGGAGCGGTTGAAGTCGGCGCTTGCGAATATTCTCGATACCGGTGAACTTGATGCTTCCGGATTAGAGGTGTTTTGGGGTAATAAGTTGCTGGAGTTACGCCGCAGTGGAGGAATGAACAAAGGGCGCGCGCTGGATAGGCTGATACACAAGTACGGGCTGCGGAATGTGATATATCTCGGAGATGATACTACCGACGCGGATGCGATGCGCACGCTGATGGCACGCAGGAAAACAGGAGTAATTTGCGGCTTCGGAGTTGCGGTTATCCAAGAGGGGACGCCGCAGTCGGTATTAGAGAGTGCGGATTACAGCCTTAAGGGTGTAGGTGAGGTTGCGGAGTTTTTACGGAGGCTCAACGAAGCGCGGTAATGCATTCGCTCAGAATCTCGGTCGAAGGCATCCTGATACGAATTAATTATGTGCGGGGAGTCCCTATAGGGCTCCCCACATTGGTTAGAAGACGGCAATTGGATTGACAGGCGATCCGGTAGTGTTGAAGAGTCGCAGCGGATTGATAGATATCATAAACTCCCACCTGTTGCGTTCCTGACATGCCACTGCCAGCTCTTCAAGATTGGGATTGTCCAGTATCCACAAGCCCATGGCGACTATGCCGACCTGGTGTATAGGGTTGGACATGCTGGCGTACTGGCTGGGCATGACGTCGTTGCCGGTGTCGCTGCCGATCACCGCTATACCGCGTTCGTGAAAGAGTGGAAGGCATGCCGCTTGACAGGCTGGTGAGCCTGCTTCGCGCGGGTTGACCGGTCCTTCGACATTGCGGCGATGCAGGTTGCCGGTGCGCACTAGCAGGACGTCGCCTTCTTGGATGCGAAAGCCGCAGCGCTCTTCGGCTGCAAGGATATCTTCGGGCATTACGCCTTCGCCGCGTTCTATCCAATCGACGCCGCGAATCATGGGCGCATCGACGAGTACGCCGCGTGTGATGACGCCGTCTTTGACAAGCTCTATAGACTCTGCGGTTGCGCCCAGCCCGGTGGATACGAGATGGGGAGGCCTGCCGTTGTACATCTTGCCCTGCCAGAAGAAGTGGGCGAGGCTGTCCATGTGAGTGATGTGATAGCCGTGGAACGCCATTCCGAAGAAGTCTGTGGCGGCTTGACTTGGGCGGTTGGTTACTTTGTCGCCGCTCGACCAGCCTTCGCCGCTTTCCAGCATGAAATGCACAGGCGTGGACATGTGGTCGGCTTCCGGAGTCCAAGTAACTGTGCGAGAGCAGGATATGGTTGTGCCTTCCTGAACTAATCCTACTGCTTGCAGGGTCTTTTCCTTAGACAGCAGGTTGAGCGTTCCAAGCTCATCTTCTTCTCCCCAGCGTCCCCAGTTGGATAACCTATCGAAGTAGCTTAGCACTTCTTCTTCGCTCGGAATTCGTGCGGGCATTGATAGTCCTCCTTATTTGTCGCAGGCGTCGGACGTCAGTCCAGCGCATTGCATATTTATGGATTGATCCGTCCGTCGTGTAAGTATAACCATCAGATGCCTGTATGTCATTTCGCTCGTGGACTCGCAGGATGCACGAAATAAGCACTGTCATGTGTATATCAGGTAGATATAGATTATGTGCTGGTATGTGCTGATTTTATGTGGACTTTATGCAAATTCATACTTGTGCAAACGATTGCAATAATGTAGAGTATGCGGAACAGCAACCGCTATATCTCGTGATTATTATTATTGGAGGTTACGATGAATACTTGCAAGTGTAGTAAGGCTGAGTTCGCCAGGGATACAAGCTCCACCCTGTGTTCTCAGCCTGAAAGAACGGGTCTTGTTACGATTGAGCATGAGCCGATTATTGGCGAGACTCCGCAGGCCACATTACAAAGTTGGCTAACCCCTAATCCCCTTTTCTATATCCGCAATCATTACTCAATTCCACAATCGAACTCGGAATGGGAACTCACACTAGACGGCCACGTAGAGAACGTGATGTCGTTCTCGCTTGATGATTTTCGCGGTTTTCCTATACAGACGCTGCCCATTACCTTAGAATGCGCCGGCAATAATCGCAGCGACCTTGAACCCCAAGTGCCGGGTAATCCTTTCCAAAACGGAGCGGTGAGCACGGCAATATGGGCAGGCGTACCACTTTGCAACCTTCTTAACAGTGCCGGCATTAAAGAGGGCGCCGTAGAAGTCCTTTTTGAAGGCTTCGATTCTGGGCAGCCTGCACCCGAAGAACAGATACAGCCATACCTTAGAAGCTTGCCCATAGATGTGGCTATGCATCCTGACACGCTTCTTGCCTATGAGATGAACGGAGAAACCTTGTCGAGAGAGCATGGCTATCCGCTGCGTCTTGTGGTGCCGGGCTGGTATGGTATGGCATCCGTGAAATGGCTGCGCCGAATATCAGTGCGGCAAGAGAAATTTGAAGGCTTCTTCCAGACAGATCGTTATATTATTGAGGGAGACAACGGTGAGTCCGTACCAGTCTCCAAAGTGCACGTAAAGTCGTTGATAAGCTGGCCCGAATCGAACACGCGCCTGCCGATGAAATCACACATGATTAGCGGGATGGCTTGGTCCGGATTCTCGCATATCGCCAAAGTAGAGGTAAGCGATGACGGCGGTGAAACTTGGAGCGCTGCAAACCTTGTAGGCCCGCGCTATCGTCATTCATGGCAGCAGTGGAACTTTGCTTGGTCTCCTGAATCCTCGGGTCATTATACATTGGTTGCCAGAGCCACAGACGAAGCCGGCAATGCGCAGCCCATGGAAACGCGCTGGAACAGCCTTGGATACATCATCAACGGCGTGCGTCCGGTATGCGTAGAGGTGGTCTGATCGCTGACTTAAACTATAAGTGCTGGCTTTCCATATATGTCGGATGTGTCCCGGATATGACGACTGAGGCAGGTTGATGTCAAGACAACCGACTCAAGGTCGCGCTGTTGCCAACCGCTTTCTTGCTGCGTTGGCGTTCGGCGACTATCAGACATTGTGGACAGCCAGCTTCTTTGCGGGCGCTGCGGCTTGGGCGCTCATAGTTGCGCGCGGCTGGATAGTGTATGAGTTTTCTGACTCTTCACTGTGGGTTGGGGTGGTTACGTTCGCAGCTATGATCCCGCGCTTATTGGTATCTCCGTTCACTGGGTACCTGTGCGACCGCTTCGATAGGCGAAATGTGCTGCGCGCGATGTTTGCTCTGAATTTGGTGCACAACCTGATTCTGGGCTTTCTAATCTGGAGCGGATACGCTGAGATTTGGCATCTGATAGTGCTGTCGTTCGTAAACGGATCCGCGCGTGCCGCACAGATGCCCGCCGGTCAGTCGCTCATCCCTAATTTGGTGCCTCGAAAGTATCTGCTGAACGCCATTGCGCTTAATCAGGCGACGATGCATGGCTCTCGTCTTCTTGGGCCTATGGCTATAATCCCTTTGATGGCTACAACTGGTGCGGCGGGAGCGATATTCTTGTGTGCCGGTTTCTACGCTATTAGCCTCATCCAGGCACTAAGGCTTCGTACTGAGTCCACGGGTGAGGTTGATGCGCGGCTCAATTTCTTTCGCAACTTTGCTGCGGGCGCAGTCTATGTGTATAGGACGCCTATCCTGCTCGCGATAGTAGTTATGGCGATATTCCACTGCGGGCTTACAATGTCATTTGAGTCGCTGCTGCCCGTGATGTCAACAAACCTGCTAGCGTCAGTGGGCGAAGATTCTGGTTTTATTATTTCGCTTGCCGGTCTGCTTAATGAATCTGGCGCGGGCTTCAGTCTGCTAATGATGTGCGTCGGAGGAGGCGCTCTAATTTCTCTGATAGGCTTGGCCGGTGTGAACAGCGATGTCGTGAAGGGGCGTCTATTCTTCATCGTCGGGATAGTAAGCGGACTTGCGCCGGTTGCGCTGGGACTGGCGCCCAATCTCATAATCGCACTGATATGCACCGTGCTTATGGGTATGAGCCAAGCAGCCTTTATGACCCTCACGCATACGATGATTCAGATGATTGTCCCCGACGGTGTTCGCGGTCGTGTCGCAGGTATATATTCTGTGCATATTGGCGGAATGATGGCTACAGCAAATCTGCTAAACGGCGCGCTTGCGGACTTCATAGACGCACGAATGCTGTTAATTGCTGCCGGTCTTGTATTCGTGCTTGTGGTGGTGGCGAGCTGGCAGTTCGTAACGATGCGTCTAATATACAGAGGGGGTGTCGCGCGTTATGCTCCTGCGTCGGCGGTATGACCAAAACCCACGCACTTTCTTTGATTGCCTCTGATTAACTTTGCAGTGTGATCGATAGGACTATTGAAAATAGCGTGCTCCGTTCCGACCTGTTTGCATAATGCAAGAAAGTTTCGGCGACTTCTTGAAGGCGATTCTGCGTGCTAATTTTGTCTTCTGCATTCGCCAAAGTAGTTATTTGTTCTGAATTGCGATACACTTCGGCAAAGAATATGAGTATGGCACAAGTGGGCGACATTGCTTAGACAAACTTTTATTCATCTGCCAAGAGTGGGTAAAGTTACCGAAAGTGAAATCTGGGATGCGGGCATCGGAAGCTGGGATGCTTTTCTCGGAGCTGCGAAGCTTCCGGCACGGATACATCGTAAACGGCGTTATCTGCGTTCTCTGATTCAGATTTCGACCGAACGATACGAGTACCGAGACGCCGCATACTTCAACAAGGTTCTTCCACCGAGGGAGTTGTGGCGGCTGTATGCCGATTTTCGGCATCGCGCTGCGTTTGTTGACATTGAAACGACGGGACTTTCACCGGAGCGAGGCATCATAACTCTGATAGGCGTGCTGGATGCGGATGGATATACCGCGTATGTGAATGATGAAAATCTCGCGGATTTTCGTGAAGCAGTTGAGCAGTATGACCTCATAGTTACCTTTAATGGAGCCGCTTTCGACTTGCCGTACATTGAGCACCACTTCGGCAGTATTTTCCGTAATGTTGCGCATATAGACCTGCGATTTCCGCTGAAACGTGCAGGCTTCTCAGGTGGATTGAAGTCTATCGAACAGCAAGCTAATGTGGGACGCCCGTCTGAGTTGAGCGCGCTGAGCGGATATGACGCCGTGTTGCTGTGGAATCTGTGGCAGCAAGGGATTGAGGGTGCGCGTGAAACACTGGTGAGGTATAACGCGGAAGATGTGGCTTCTCTGCCCGCACTAGCGGAGATTGCATATAATCGATTGTCGGATCGACTCGCTGCGGAGATACCACGCCTTACGCCGATGCACCGACATGAGATCGATTTACCTTACGATCTGGATGTGATAGAGCGCTTAAAATATATGAAACTCCGAACGGAGCAGGCGCATTGAATCGCATTGCTTTCGTAGATAATGATGAGAGAGTCTGTATAACCAATCCGGACGAACCGGATGCGCCGCGTATCTTCGCATCGCCGGAAGGGCAGCGGTGCGCCTGGCCGGTGTGGTCGCCGAGCGGCGATGCGCTGATGTATTCGGCGTATCCGGCCGCCGTCAGCAACGGGCATGGCGCTTTTAGAGTTATTTCAAAGGCTGCGGGTGAGCGTCCCGCTGTTATATATACGAATGAGCCGGGTACGGATGCTATTGCACAGCATACGCCACACTATCTGATGTGGTCGCCGGATGGGAGCAAAGTGGCTTTTATTGCACAGACACTGTCTTCGGGCATGTCTCTGATTGTGAGAGATGCCGACGGAGAGCGAGCTCCTCTGCGCATACTTGACGGGGCGCCGCTGTTTTTCTGCTGGTCGCATGAATCTGATTACATCCTGGCGCATGTCAGGGAGCTTCACTACCTAATAAAATTGAGCGAACCAGAGCCCGCACAGGTACCGATCGCATCTGTTGGGTATCAGACGCCTTCTGTCAGCGATTACGACGGTCGTATTGCTATGTGCGGCGAGTCATCAGAAACGGAGCAGGCGATTATCGTTGCGACCATTCAGGCGGGAGCGGAGATTGTTGGCGAGGTTGAAGGTTCGGTAAGCTTTTCGTGGCGGCCTCAACGAGGACATCTTGCCGTTGCGAGTGAACTGAATCGCCGCAGCGGTTACTACAACAGGCTTGCTCTGTTGGATGCGGACACAACGGCTGAACGTGTGCTGATTGAAGAACCTATGCTGTGCTTTTTCTGGTCGCCGGACGGCTCAAAGATTGCGTACATTACGCCATCCCAAGAGGCGCAAGGCTCGGTACGTTGGGGAGTTCTGGATCTGGAAACGGACGAAGTGCGATACCTTGCCGATTTCAGCCCGAGCCAAGATCAGCTCACGATGTTTATGTTTTTCGACCAGTACAGTCAGTCCCACAGGCTGTGGTCGCCTGATAGCAGCAAGATTCTGTTCTGCGGGGCGCTTGGACGCTTAGAGGCACGGGGGCCGCTGCCGGACAGGAGCACTTCGTTCATCTATATCACCGATGTGGACGGAAGATCTGAACCTACACCAATTGAGCAGGGTTCCATTGGTGTTTGGTCAATTTAAGCTTCTTGAGTTCGTTTCTCTATCTTTAGGTAGAACCAATGAAACATTAGTATGATTGGTTGTCTGTATGCCTTATATTTTGGCCGATTTGAAGTGTTGATGACAAGTATGGGCAGACTTGTTAATCATGCGTATTGACATTATGGAGTACATATTTTGCTGGCAAGAGCAGTTACCTGTGCCGTCGTCGGGTTGGAAGGGTATATCGTTCAGGTAGAGGTCGATATATCGCCGGGTCTGCCGAAATTCACAATAGTTGGCTTGCCGGACGCGGCGGTGCAGGAAGCGCGAGAACGTGTGCGCGCCGCGATTCGTAACTCCGGCTGTGAGTTCCCGATGCGCCGCATTACTACGAATATGGCGCCTGCTGACTTGCCGAAGGCAGGACCCGCATACGATCTGCCGATTGCACTGGCAGTGCTGATTAGCTCTGGGCAAGTACCTGTTATGCCAGCGGGCGCAATGTTTCTCGGTGAACTCTCACTGGACGGCACGCTGCGACATACCAACGGCGTGCTGTCGATGGCGGCTGTGGCGCGCGATGAGGGCATTGATTCGGTGTTCGTGCCTTCTTGCAACGCAGGAGAGGCTGCGTTAGTGGAGGGCATACGGGTTTTCCCTGTGGAGACGCTGAGTGAACTGGTGCGGCACTTTCGCGGTGAGAGTCAGATAGAGCCTGTTGATGAAGCCGTGTCGGGCGCAAACGCCTTGGCACAGCGGCGTGAAGCAAACGATAGAGCGGGCAGGGAAGCTGATTTGTCGGACGTGCGTGGACAGGAGCATGCAAAGAGGGCAGTGGAAGTTGCCGCCGCCGGTGGGCATAATCTGCTGATGACCGGTCCCCCTGGCAGCGGTAAGACGCTCCTCGCGCGCTGTATTCCCTCAATCCTTCCTACGATGACCTACTCCGAAGCGATGGATGTTACCAAGATTTACAGCGTGAGCGGCTTACTGCCCAGCTCGTCTCCGTTTATAGATGACCGTCCTTTTCGTGCGCCGCACTACACAATTTCCAATGCGGGGCTGGTCGGCGGAGGCAGGATACCGCGCCCCGGCGAGGTTACACTGAGTCATCGTGGTGTGCTGTTTCTGGATGAACTGCCGGAGTTCGGGCGCAATGTGCTGGAAGTGCTGAGGCAGCCTATTGAGGACAGCGTGGTAACAATCAGCCGGGCGCAGGGAACCATCAGCTACCCTGCAAACTTCATGCTGGTTGCGGCGCGCAACCCATGTCCCTGCGGATACTTGAATGACACCGCCAAACAGTGCGTGTGCAGGCCAAGCGAGATTTCCAGATATAGTCAGCGTATTAGCGGACCACTGTTAGACAGAATAGACCTGTTTGTTGATGTGCCGCGTGTGGAGTATGACAAACTGACGAGCGCAAACAACGCAGAGCGTTCCGAGTGTGTGCGCGGGCGTGTGGAAGCCGCGATTCTGAGACAGCGTAAGCGTTTTCAGGACACAGGTATTATGAATAACTCAGAGATGGGACCAAACGAAGTTTGGAACTTCTGTGACATGGATGACGCCGCAAAAACGCTGATGAGAACGGCGATGAACCGCATGAATCTGTCGGCTAGAGGCTTTCATCGCATACTGAAGGTGTCTCGCACAATTGCGGACTTGTCCGGCGGAGATGTCATCGAAGTATCTCATCTTGCTGAGGCTCTTCAGTATAGGCAGGCAGGCGAGTTCAGATGATGTGTTAGCAATTTCTAGTGTGAAGCAGACCCCGCAAATTCAGGAACAGGCATCTCTTCTATTTACGAGGCTCATTGCTTTGTTCGCAGCGATGCAGTATTGGGTAAGAGCTAAGGGCAGGCTATGGGGTGCGTTAGGCTGGTTCAGTGGATCGATGCCTTCGTATTCGGGTAAACACGAGATACAGGACAAAAATTGCAAGCACTGCTGCTCCGAAGACGATTCCTATCAGCAATCCGTTTGTTTCCAGTAGTTCAATGGCGGATTCGCCGAATACTATCGCCAAAACTGCCCACAGGAACATTCTTACGCCTCTGCCTGCGAGCGATGCAATTATGAAGGACCTCCTGTTCAATTCCATCGCACCCGCAGTTACGGCGAAGACCTTGTACGGCACCGGAGTAACTGCGGCGAAAATCACCGCCCATACGCCGTATTTCTGAAATAGATTCTCAACCTGTTCCACTTTCTTTGCAGACACAAACCTATCGAGGATTGGTCTGCCGAAGCGTTTGCCAAGCCAATACCCGACTAACGCGCCCGCGACCGATGCGAGTGTCGTAACCAGCGCTAATATTAGCGCCATTTGAGGATTAAATACTGACGCTGCGATGAGGATTGGGTCAGGCGGAAATGGCGAGAATATAGCCTCGGTGAAGGAAACGGCTATTAGTATCGCTATCACCCATTCACTGTGGGCGAAACCTTCAATCCAATGCGATATACTACTTATGAATTCAAGCATATACGAAGACGCGGCGCGTTGAATATCGTGCTGCCCTCAGATTTTTTGCCCAGTGCACTACTACAGGCCATCGCTACAAGCCTGCCATGCTGAGTACACGCTCTACATTTGACGGGTCAGGCGTCGTCTCGCCGTTATCGATTGCCTGCATCATCTCCACGATGGCGGCGTTGACCGGAGTATGTATGCCGGCTTCTCGTCCGCGCGCCACGATGTAGCCATTCATAAATGCAGTTTCTGTGCGTCGCCCCTTAGCCACGTCCTGCGCCATAGAGGATTTCCAATCAGCAGCGCCCGGCTTAGGCTGCAAAATAGCGTCCAGTTCTTCGTATATGTCGCCTTGGTCGGCATTAGCCCAAGTCTCTGCTGATACGCCGCTGATTTTCTCAATGTCGTAGTTAAGGGCAAGCCCTACCTGAGTAGATTCCTTAGCAATCTGAATTTGGATGAGGCGTGTGCGAGGGTTCGCTGCGTAGGTCTGCGAGCCTTGTCCTGTCATTGCGCCGACAGGATTGCCGATGGAGTTTGTGGTTAGCTTAGACCAGCGCTCGCCCCAGATGTTTGAGGTGGCGCGGGAGCCGTCTATGCAGCTAAGCATTTCTGCGATTTCTTCGACGCGAGGGGTGATTTTGCCGTGCAGTTCGCCGACACGGAACACATCGTGTCCACGATCTCGTCCGGGTGTGCCGCCGCGTGTTACATGCGCGGGTTCCCAGAGCGCAACAGTGATGCTGGACATGATACATCCGACCTGCCGCCCATACCCTACGATAGATGCGGTGAGTTGATCATTCATGCAGTTTTGGCTGTTGACTACGACGCCATTGGGAGCTATTAATCGCTTGATAAAATGGCTTGACCATTCAGTATCGTAAGATTTCATCGCTAGGAACATTATGTCGAAGGAGTGGGGAAGCTGCCATGCGTCTGCAAGATGTACGGCGTTGACAGGTACAGTAAAGTCCCCCTGGCTGCCTGATGCACGCAGCCCATTGGCGTTCATCGCATCGACATGCTCGCCCCACATGTCAATTAAGGTGATGTCGTACCCCTCGCGCGTTAGGAACGCTCCGATATAGCTTCCCGCCGCGCCTGCACCAAAAATACCTATCCTCTTTGACATGTGTGCTGCTCCTAGCTCGTTCTTTACGTTATATTGTTAAATTAAACGCCTGACCGTAACTTCTAACTCAAATCGTGTGCCGTCAATCTGCACCTCGCCGGTTTGGGTGTGGGGCTTTGAGTCCGTTGTACTTGGAAGTGTCAATGGATCACCTCCGCTGTCGAGTATATCAAAAATGTCGTCATTCATCACAAAAGCAAGCCGAGCGTTCATCGTGCTTTTGATGGAGTTCAAAAGCGCCTCTTGATTGCGATATGCTTCATGCGCCTCTTCGACGGACACCGCTTTGAAGGTGATGGTGTGTCCGGGCATTGCCTGCGCGACTTTGCTGATGTCCGTGCTGATTACGGTGGCGATTTTCGTATAGCCTCCTGTAGTGCCTCTATCGGCGAGCAGGATGATAGGCTGTCCGTCGCCCGGGATTTGGATTGTGCCCAGCGGCGTGCCGTCCGATATTACATCCGGTCCGTCTAAGTGTTCAACCGGCTCCCCCTCAAGCCGATACCCCATGCGGTCTGAGTGAATAGAGACAGTGTAGGTCGCGCTCAGAAATGTGTCTATTCCCGCTTGTGTGAAGGCTGCATGCTGGGGACCCAGCGCCACACGCAATTCGTGCGCGCGTCCATATCTGGGTATCGCATCTTGCGGGAAACGACGAATGGTACTTGATACGTTTGGGTGATCGTCTCCGTGCGCATTGAGTATGTCGCCTGCACGCAGAGGTCTGCCTTCGAACCCACCAAGTGCAGCCTTCATATATGTTGAGTGGCTGCCCATCACGACAGGCACATCTATTCCGCCTGCTGCCGCCAGATAAGCTCGCATGCCATCTGTCGGTCCCCGAAACTCCAGCCTGCTGCCCGCTTTCACTGTTACAGACTCCCACATTGGTATCGACTCGCCGTCCACTGCCGGAGATACATTTGCTCCTGTAATTGCGATGCGTGTGTCAGCAAGCAAGGTCAGACGCGGTCCGAGCACGGTGGCTTCTATGGCTGCAGCGTTATCATCGTTGCCCAGCAATGCGTTTGCCGCTCGCAGTGCGAATGTGTCCATGGCGCCCGCAGTAGGCATGCCGAAGCGTTGGTAGCCATATCGACCGATGTCCTGCACGCTGGACAGCATGCCTGGATGAATGATTTGCAGCGTGGGCTTGCTCATTTCAGGTATTCTTCCGTTATCTGATATTCGCCGGATTCGACCTGTTGCCGAATATCTTCATATAATTCTGGGGAGTCGATTGGCACAAAGCGGACATAATCCCCGGCGCTGAGAAGGACCGGGCGCTCGCGCATTGGGTCGAACAGATTCAAAGGCGTTCTGCCTATGAGCTGCCATCCGCCCGGACTGGCGACAGGGTAAACGCCGGTTTGCGTCTCTGCGATGCCCACTGCGCCTGCGGGAATCTCCGTGCGCGGCGACTGAAGACGAGGTGTTGCCAGCCGTTCGTCCAGTCCGCCCAGGTATGCAAATCCGGGGCTAAATCCCATCATATAGACGAGGTAGTCTGTACTGCTGTGGATTCGTATCACTTCCTGTTCATCAATGCTGTTGTGCTGGGCTACGAATGCGATGTCCGGTCCCATATCACCGCCGTATAGAGTCGGGATGTGCACAACATGCCGCGCGTCTGTGATTGTTTCTTCGGCAGTTGCAACCAGACGCCGTATTTCACTCTCGAGCAGGAGTGCGCTAATTTTGAGCGGATCGTAGTACACCAGCACGGAGCGATATGTCGGCAGGAAGTCGAATATTCCGGGTATGCCGCCCTGTTCCAGCGCGTCGGTTAGGCTGCGCACCTTGCGGTTTATCTCAGGACTGATGGCGTCGCCCAGCTCCACAACGATAGATTTGTCGCCTGCGGGCAGAAAGATGGGATTATCGTAAATCACAGCGCCTAGCCTAGTATCTTGCACAGAGGTAGGATTTCAACTCCGGCAGATTCAAGCTCGCTCTTGAGAGACGCCGCCATCTCCACTGCCCCCGGTGTGTCGCCGTGCAAACACAGGCTGTCGGCTTGTACCTCAATCACCTCACCGCTAATGGCCGTCGCTTTGCCTTCCGTTACCATGCGCAGGCTGCGCTCCACTACTTCGCTCGTGTTGTGGATGACCGATCCGGGCTGCGAGCGCGATACCAGCGTTCCGTCCGGGTTGAGTGCGCGGTCGGCGAATATCTCTCTCGCGACCTTCAAGCCCATATCTTCCGCAATATCAACCCATCGTGAGCCTGCAAGCGCCACTAGAATCATATCAGAGTCCAGATCTAACATAGCTTCACAAATCGCTTGAGCGAGCGATTCGTCGTTCACTGCCATGTTGTACATTGCACCATGAGGCTTGACGTGCTGGAGCTTCTTGTTGGATGTGAATGCCTGTAATGCTCCGACCTGATAGGTAACATCGTTCTTTGCTTCGTCTGGGGATACTAGCATGTTGCGGCGTCCAAAGCCGTTCAGGTCCGGGAAGCTGGGATGTGCGCCTATGGCTACGTCGTGTTGCTCGGCAAGTTTAACTGTATGACGCATCCACATCGGGTCGCCTGCATGGAATCCGCACGCGATGTTGGCGGAGGTGATATGCTTGATGACTTCCTCATCGAAGCCCATCTTGTACATACCGAAACTTTCTCCCATGTCGCAGTTGAAGTCAATTTGGGCAGGCATGTGTTCCTCCTGTCAACGAATTATTTGGCTGTGGCGTGTTTGTTTCGCTGCTATTATACGGCGTAACCAGAACTCTTACCACCACGTCGGATATTGCAATATGTGATTAAGACTTTACACTGACGCAAAATTCAGTGTTTTTGGTTCACATATTGATTTACTTTAAGCCGATAGAAGTATTAGTGTAAGATGTTGTAAGGACGGCGTGGTTTCGGCTTTGCCCTGAACCACTTATAGCATGCTTCCGGCATAGCATACCGGTGCATCGGAAGGAGAACTCGATTGAATAGACTGGCTGCGGGAATTGTCGCGTTCATAGTAATCGCAGTAATTGTGATTGGGGCTGTGGTGTACTTCTTTTTCATGCGCGATGACGGTTCGGATAGTGCCGGGGTCGTCGCAGAACCGGTAATTACAGTACCTGTTGTGCGGGCTGACGCTATGGTCGTGCCTATACGAAGCTCAGATTTGGGCATGCCATCAGGAGGTTTGGTCAGCGATGTTTTGGTAAGGGAGAACGATTCTGTCGAGGAAGGGCAGCTGCTTGTGCGTCTGGACGACACGGATGCGCTTATCGCCATTGATAAGGCGAGAATGGCGCTTGCGGCTGCGCGAGCAGATGTTGACACACTCATGATAGCCATAAAGAAGGAACGGGAACTGGAAGATGAGGTGCTTCCCGGTAAGCTGGAACAGGCACGGTTTGCCCTGCATAACGCAACTGAGCGCTATCTGCATCTGTCCGGCTCGAATCGAATACCCGGAGCCAGGGTCAGCGCTGAGGGGGCATTGCTGGAAGCAGAGTACGACAAGGCTGTTGCAAGTGCGGAAAAGCGTGTGAAGGATGCTGAGGAAGCGCTGCTCAGGGCTATGGGTGTGGCGAGCACTCCTGCTATCCCGGAAACAGCCGAGAGCCGTGCCTACGTGAGCGCGCGTGATGCGGAGATTGCTAAGACTCGTCTTGCGATTGTGGATCTGCAGAATGCGCTGGACGACGCACAAGACTTAGATGAGCTTGTAGAGGATGCTGAGGATGCGATAATCATCGCGTCAGCTCTGCTGGAAAATGCGAAGCGCGAGGTAGGGGTTACTGCTGACAAGGCTTCGGAAGCCAACAGGGTCGCTTGGGAGGCGTACGAAGATGCAGAGTTCCAATGGCGTGAGGTTCACAGCCATTATATGGGCATAGAGAATCTTACTGAAGAGGAACTAAATGATACGCCGGATTTCTTGTTTGAGAAGTGGGGAGCTGACCTTCACACACTTTTTGATCGCAATAACCTGACATTCCCGGATGGCAATCTTGCTGATGACCCGTCCACCCGCTGGAACGAGTTGAAGCTGTTTGGACTGCTGGTGCTCCACCCGTTTCCTAGTACACACCTCATAACCTGTGAGGGCATCGATATTCCCAGAGGAATGCGCTGCATTAGACAGGATTACGACGACGCTTGGGATGCTTTCATAGCTGCCAGAGAATCTTACCTCATCACTGAAAGAAGCGGCGTAACTGCCGTAGATGCTGCTGAAAATAAGGTAATCAGCGCGCAGAATCAACTCGATGATGCAGAGCGGGCGATGGAATTGATCGAGTCGGGGCGTCCTAAGACGAATGTCGCCAGTATCCAAGCAGAACTGGAAGCTGTCAACGCTAATTTGGAGGCATTGCTGGATTTCCCGGATCAAACTGAAGTTGTGCAGGCTGAAAGGGAGCTTGACGTCGCCCGAGCTGCGCTTGCGGACTTGGAGCCGGACGAAGAGGAGATTGCTCTGGCGAAACAGCAGATGGAAGACGCAGAGTTTCTGGTTTCCAAGTTGGAAGCCGGCAGAGATCGATTGGATGAGGAGCGCAGAGAGGCTCGCATCGCTGCGGCAGAAATCAGGGTAGAGACGTCCGAAACCGCTTTAGAGACGGCTATGCTTGGGCTGGATGATTTGGAGCTGCGCGCTCCGTTTGACGGCGTGATTGTGGCGCTCAATGTTGACGCTTGGGAGGAGGTATTCCCGCGTCAAGTCGTCATGAGTATTACGGACACCTCCGAATGGGAGCTGCTTACCGTTGACTTAGATGAACTCAGTGTTGTGCATTTGGCAGAGGGCGACACTGTAAGAGTGTCATTTGACGCACTGCCTGATCTTAATATGACCGGCAGCGTATCCAAGATTAGCCGTTTGGGCAAAGAAGTACAGGGAGCCGTAACATACGCCGCCGAGATACGGCTAAGCGGTACCGACCCTCGTTTGCGCTGGGGCATGACCGCTTCAATTCGTAAATAGGCGCGCTTGTGCTGCGCCGGTTGAAAATCAGATTGCATATCTGATAAGTAGGAGAATCTAGGCAGGCAAGTAAGCCGTAAATCAGCTGATTCCAAACAACGACCCGTCGTGCAAGGTTATGCGCGGCGGGTCGTTTTATTGACGCTCGATTGCAAGGTCAGCCGGGTGTCCCACTAACTTGTACAGATGATACCCTATAAGTTCGTGGCTGCGGTACGAGTGGCGCAAAAGTAGGCACTACCGGAGTCATAGGTGAACCCTTGCTGATTGTTCGACGACATCGGCGAGACTCATTCCGCTGAAGGAGATGAAGGCATCATCGGCGCTTACGAGCATGCCTGCAAGCACCGATGACAATAGACACATCCCGGCTTCAGGCGAACAGCTGACAGGCCGATGGAAGGTGGAGGGCAGACTAAAATCTGCTAGTCGTTAGTCAGCAGCGGCGGTATCTTTGCCTGTATCACCGTGATGAGATGATACGGGTCCTACGGGGTGGAACGCCGTAAGCACTTGCTGTACTATTCCTTCCGCGTCTAATTGAAGCTGATGCCGCTGGGAATCGGCTGTTCCGTGCTCTATGAAAGAGTCCGGCATGCCGATGCGATGCACGGATACATCGTCCAGTCCTGCCTCTGCCAGAACTTCGAGCACCGCAGAGCCGAATCCGCCGGCGAGTACATTTTCTTCGACGGTTACGATTCGGCGAGTGGCACGCGCAGCATCCAGAAGAAGATCGGTATCAAGCGGCTTCACGAAGAGTGGGTTTACTACACCACAGTCTATGCCGAAATCTGCAAGTATTTCTGCGGCTTCCAGCGCTGCGCCGGCAGGTTTGCCCAAGCTAAATATAACAACATCCTTGCCCTCCCTTACAACATATCCTTTGCCAATAGGGAGTTCTCTCAGGTCGCTGTCCAGTGGAACACCGGCAGCGGTTCCCCTTGCGATGCGTATCGCGAAAGGACCCTGGTATTTATATGCAGTGTAAATTAGGTGCTGTAAGTCGTTTTCGTTCATAGGCGCCGCAACAACAGCGTTGGGAAGGCATCTTAAATACGATATGTCGAACGCGCCGTGATGCGTTTTGCCATCTTCGCCCACTATTCCTGCGCGGTCTGCGATCAGGGTTACGGGCAGATTTTGCAGGCAAACATCGTGCAAAACTTGGTCGAATGCTCTCTGAAGGAATGTGGAGTAAATTGAGACGAAAGGTTTGAGATTATTAGATGCCATGCCTGCTGCCATGCTTACGGCGTGCTGCTCGGCGATTCCCACATCAAACACTCTGTCCGGAAACTCATTCTGCACTTCCACCAACCCCGTCCCCTCCAGCATTGCCGCCGATATTCCCACAATCGAATCGTCGTGGCGCATCAGGCGAGTGAGTGTTTGCGCAAACACTTTTGAGTACGTCGGAGCGCTGGTTGAGCTGCCTAACGGTGAACTCGGCTGATGGAACTTGACGGGGTCACCCTCCGCAGGTTCGTATCCATGCCCTTTATGTGTAACGACATGCACAATTGGCACGGCTTCGCTAGGCAGAATAGCTTGATTGAGCGTGTCTTCAAGCTGCTTCAAATCATGTCCGTCAACCGGCCCTAGGTACTTGAAACCCATCTCATTCCAGAACATTGTGGGAAGGATGAAGCCTTCTACACCGTCGTTCAGTCGCTTCACGAGCTGATATATCAACTCACCGGTAGGTACTTTCTTTGAAAGCGCTGCCATGTGTCTGCTCATCGCCTGATACTGGGAGTGTGTTATCAGCCTCTTTCGCCAGTTAGTGAGGAATCCGATGTTTTCGGATATCGACATTCCATTGTCGTTGAGAATGACAATCATATTCTTAGGGTTCAGATGCACGATGTTGTTGAGCGCCTCGAAGCTGGAGCCGGATGTCATCGCCCCATCACCGACGACTGCGATTGTCCACGAATCCGACTCGTTGCTCACCGCGCCTTGAGCGATACCAAGCGCGATCGAAAGCCCCGTGCCCGCATGTCCGGCGCAAAGAGTGTCGTGCGGGCTTTCTGCGGGTTCGCCAAACCCGGACAGACCGCCTGCTAGTCGTATATCTTTGAATTCGTCCCTCCTGCCCGTAACCAGTTTATGCGTATAAAGCTGATTTGTGGTATCCCACACTATGCTGTCCTTGGGGCTGTCGAAAACGCGGTGAAGCGCTAGTGTAAGTTCGACCACTCCGAGATTGGAAGCGAGATGACCGCCGCGCTCAGTTATGACTGATATGATAGTTTCGCGCGCCTCTTGCGCTACTTGATACAAGGCTTCGTGAGTTAGCGGCTTTAGGTCGCGCGGGTCATTAATTCTGTCCAAGAGGCGAGTAGACATGGAGACGACTCCTTACCTTAAATCAAGAGTTTGCCGAGAGCGAATTGTCCATCTATAGATATTAGCACTCACCAATTAACGTGAATAGTAATGTATGGTATAAAGATGAACCTGTCAATAATCAGAGCTTTATGGTAGTACGCTTCTGTTCGAAATGATATTTATGGGGATCTGTGTTATTCAGATGGATTCTTGTCGCTCGCTGAATAGTTAGGATTAGATTGAAACCTGCCAATCAGCTCAAGCTGTTCGCTTTTCTCCCTAGGAACTCTGGCAAAAGAAATCGCATCAGGCAGGATGATGCCGCCGGAGAATACAAGCTTCATTGCATCGTCAACTTCTATGTCAGTTTCTATTACATCGTCTTCTATTACTAACGCCAGGTTTCCGGATGTCGGATTTGGAATCGTAGGGATATAGACGATGACCATGCTGTCGTTTGTCCTGGTAGAGTAAGCTCGTCCGGTTACGAAACCCATAGCAATCATACCTTCTCTTGGCCATTCCAGAAAGACAACGCGACTAAAGGTGTATTGCGATGTGAAAGACGTCATTATTTGATGAGTTGCGCCGAATATGTTCTTGACCACAGGAATGTGGCCTATCAGGCTATTTTTCCATCCGGACAATTTTGTTCCCGCTCGCGTCGAGATTAACAACCCGAATAGGTAGAATATCAAAATGCTTACAATCAGCCCGATTCCCTTAAAGTCCCAGGGTTGCTCGGATACGAACGGCAGCGGCCTTATGACTGAGTCTGTCCTCTCCACGAAGAATAAGATTACCAGCAGAGTTACGATAGCCGGCACGAGGTCAAGAAGCCCGGAGAGCGTTTTGCTCTGAATATGGCTTTCGATTCTGTTAACCATGCTGAGTCGAGTTTTTTCTTCGTTGTCAGAATCTGAACTATTCGTGTTCTCTCGCATTTTGACACTCCGCAATCAAGAATTGCGTATATTCGTTATTCTCATAAATCTGTATTTTGCGCTGGAAAATCCTTCAGGATGCCCTTCGAGAATGCATTGAGTATAGAGCATGAGTATGGCGTTTCATCGCAGTGTAGAGGTCTTCGCAATTAGGGCTTGAGCGCTATGCATTCTCCGTATGCCAAACCGCCGACTGCACCAGGATGATTGCTCCACTCATCAACGGCTATGCGCCATCGGTCGAAGTCTTCCTGAGTTGCCAGCCCATACTGAATCGCCGCCGACATGACTTGAGGCATAAAGAACCACTCACTAACGAATGTATTAAGAAAGGCAACATCTTCCACTGAGCTGAAAAAATCGAAAGAAGCAGTCGCCTGCACATCATCAAAACCGGCTTGCAGGAAGACGTTCTTCAACTCTTTTCCCATATCAGGATGGCCGCCGTTGGCTGCTAGGAGCTTGCAGAAGGTCGCGAAAGCAGCGTCCAGATCGTCCGAACTTGGTTCAAACAGCGTTGATCCGGCAATTAACTCGCGACTGGCGATGATGCCACCCGGCTTTAACACGCGTTTTACTTCTGCCAACACCGCTTGAGTATCCGGGATGTGAGTTAGGACTGTGTGGCAGTGTGCGACATCGAAGTATTCGTCATCAAAAGGAAGCTCCATCGCACTTCCGATATGGAATGTCGCATTGTCGTGTCTTCCTTCTGCTGCTGCGGTTCGAGCGAGTTCGATCTGTGATGCTTCCATATCAATGCCGTGCATCTCGCCGGGTTCTACTGCTTTAGCAAGACCTACGGACAGGGTGCCTGGGCCGCATCCAAAGTCAAGAACCCGAAAGCATGGCTTCAGGTGTGGGAGCAGATACGCGGCATGGCTTTCCGCACTTCTACGGTCGAGGAGCTGCAGAAACTCTTCGCTGTAACCCATGGTGTATTCCCGCGATGAAAGTTCTCCGTTACCCATGTCTTTAGAACTCCGCTGATTTTATTTCTTTGTATAGTTATTGGTGGAAATGGGCATTCTATATATCCGTATCGCCTTGCTGTCTGCCCCATTGCAGATATGCTCTTGATGGCATTATGGCAGACAAATCACAATAGTTATAGCGCAGTTGATAACATTAAACCGCCTGTGGGGCGTAATATAATCGAATAGGTAGGATTATGTCTATAATTCGCTGCCGATACTGTGGTTACCATCGCAAACAAATAGGTCATGGAGCTTTTCCCTGTCCTGCGTCAGAAGCGTGAAGACTTGGCAAGCCGGATGCCGGGTGCACAGCAAGATATTTACACTTGGCAGAGGGCTTATTGCAGACACTGATGTGTTGCTGCTTGACGAGCCTACTCTGGGAATGGCTTCCCCTCATTTCGGTCGTCAATGATGTGCTTCAGAAGCTTGGTGATATCAGCAGCCGGCTCAGCACGACAATTCTGGTCGCGAGCGTAACATCAAAGGCGTGCTGTGGCGATGAGGTTTGGAGCACGCTCTTATCGGCTTTTGCGCTCTCCGGTATCAACGACAATTTGTGATAATCAGTTACGGCAGAGCACTAGGCAGGTTATATCATCGGATTGAGGCGTACCCGCCGCGAACTCATACACGGCTTTGAATATCTTATTGACGGCATCCTGCGCGTTCTGCGGCGGCGAATCAGCAAATGTTTGGCGGAGACGTTCGATGCCAAACTGTTCTCCGTCTGCATTCATCGCCTCGGTTACGCCGTCCGTATAAGAGATAAGAGTGTCGCCGGGAGCGAGATACACGCTGTTTTCTTCATAGCTCATGCCCGGCATAATGCCAAGCACAATTCCGCCTGTTAGAGGGAGAAGTTCTGAGCTTCCATCGGGATGCACCACGAGCGGAGCGTCATGCCCCCCGCATGCATAGGTAAACTGTCCGGTGGCAGGGTTGTACACAGCATACAGGACTGTTACGAACATTTGGGCGTCGTTGTCCTCGGAAAGCATGGAATTTACGACGGCAAGAACTTCTGAAGGAATCTGCGCGCCTATCGCCGCTCCCTTCACCATTGTGCGGCTGGACATCATAAACAGTGCAGCCGGTATTCCCTTGTCGGAAACATCGGCGATAGCCAGTCCGACGCAGTCGTCATCCAGTCGTACGATATCGTAAAAATCCCCGCCCACGTCTTTTGCAGGCTCCATACTGCCGTATATACCGTATTCAGGAGTAAGAGGGAAGTCAGTAGGAAGTATGGACTGTTGAATATGGTTGGCAACATCAAGCTCGTTTTGCAAGGCCATAAGCTTCTGCTGCGAATTGATTGCCTCGCGCCATTCTGCGAGGTTGCGCAGAGTTCGTTCTATCGTAACCTGAAGATCGCCAAAATCGAGGGGTTTGGTTACGAAATCGAACGCTCCCCGATTCATAGCAGTCCGAATGTTGTTCATGTCTCCGTACGCTGAGACAACTATAGATCTTGTATTCGAGTTTATGCTCGGTATTTTTTCTAGTAGGGTGAGTCCATCCATCCTTGGCATGTTGATGTCTGTGATTATCATATCGATGCCGGAAATTTCGTTCAGTACATCGATTGCTTCTAGTCCATCTTCGGCGAAGAAAAACTCATAGCGCCCACGTCTAATATCGCGCCGCAGGCGCTGCAGCACTAAAGGTCTCAGGTCCGGCTCGTCGTCCACTATCAGTATTTTGTTCGGCTGACGTTTCATATCATAGGATCTCCTATGAATTGTTAGTATCTAATCGGTAGTATTCAGTCTCACGCTAACTTTAGATATTGCGTAACTTTAGACTAAATCACTACTCAACTGGCAATGCTACTCAAGTTTCTCAACATTCGCAACACTGTATTGCGAATACACAATGCATTGATTATACCATTAGAACTAAAATTAGCGGACTTAATGAAATTTCAGGCTTGGTTTTGCGGTTCTTGGGTGAATGTATTCAGAGACTGCTGTCAGAAGTCGCTGACAGCAAAGGTACGGTCGAGCAGCATTGAACCGAGTTTGACACGAAGGCAGCCAGCACAATAGCCTACTTGCAATAATAATTATCTCCGTTCTGATAGAAGCATTATCCTGCCGTAAGGAGACAAGCACAATGAAAATAACAAAGGTAACGCCGTGGGTAGTGAGTTTTCCGTGGGAAATGCGCACGGGCGTTGAACAAAAGCCCGAAACCAGAGATCGTCAGCTGGTGTTCGTGCAGGTGGACACCAATGAGGGAATAACAGGCTGGGGCGAAGTTACGACTTACCCCGGACCTGTAGCCAACCGTGCTGTGGCAGCCATGATAGGCGAGGTAAGCGATTTTCTCGAAGGCGAGAATACCAACGAGTTCGAGAGGCTATGGCAGAAGATTTTTCGCTCATTTACTTATGTTGGCACACGGGGAGCGACAACCGCGATAATCAGCGGTATAGATATTGCTCTGTGGGACATTCGCGGCAAGGAGCTTGGCTTACCGATATATGAACTGTTAGGCGGTCCTGTCCGAGACCGTATAGCCTTGTACACACATCCTCCGGAACCTCGCAATGTCCCGGATGCCATAGCGGACGCCAGGCAGATAGTAGATGCCGGATACGAAGCGTTTAAGTTCGATCCTATGATGCGCTTCATACCCGGCGGAAACGAAGGCTTTCTGGACGGCCAACTCAGCAAAGAAGGCATGGCGACGGCGGATGAGATAGTCGGCTCGGTGCGGGAAGCAGTCGGACCTGACATAGAGATACTCATAGATGCCCATGGCATGTACAATGTACCCACGGCAATCGAGCTTGCGAACAGGCTGGCTAAGCACGGTATCCACTGGTTTGAGGAACCGGTTCCGGTGGAGAGCTATCGCGCGCTCCAGCAAGTCCGCCATGAGATCCCGGTCAAAATCTCCGTGGGCGAGCGCCTGCACACGCGCTGGGAGTTCGTTCCAATACTGGAGAACAACCTCGCCGATTTCATTATGCCCGATGTTACTTGGACGGGCGGTATCACAGAACTTAAGAAAATCTCCACTATGGCGGAGGCATACTACATTCCGGTTTCGCCTCACGACGCGAGCGGTCCAATAAATGTGCTTGCCGGCGCACATGTAATGATGACCACGCCTAATTTCTACAAATTGGAGACATCACGGTACGATCTTGGCGCGTACGGTGCGTTCATTGAGCCGGGCTTGGACATCCTAGACGGGAACTTGTATGTCCCGGACACTCCCGGACTGGGTGTTGAGATGGATATGGACTACTTGAAGTCGCACGTGGTGTTCGGCGGCGGTTAGTCGTGTGGTTTATACCGCTTAATATAAGCGCAGTCTAACTCAATATGATGACCGCCCTGATGCCTTCATCAGTAGTAGTAAATATAAGTCTGCTCTGTCCTGTAGTTTTCATCGATATGCTCGCGCCGTGCTACAATGAACACTGAACCGGAACATTTGGGACATAGAGCGGCTTTAATCCGTTTACAGTCTGAATTGAACTTCTAATCGGTTGTATAAAGTCAAAAAACACACAGACCACATAGCCCCAAACTAGGAGGAAAACCTTGGCAAACCTGCGTTTTGGCGCCTTTCTCGCACCCCACCATCCGATTGGCGAAAATCCAACCTTGCAGTTACAGAGCGATCTGGAGTTGGTGGAGCTCCTTGATCGCTTAGGGTACGATGAGTTCTGGTGCGGCGAACATCACTCCACGGGCTGGGAGATAATTGCATCGCCAGAGCTGTTTTTGGCCGCCGCCGCAGAGCGCACACACCGCATCAAATTAGGCACAGGAGTAGTATCACTGCCTTACCACCACCCGTTTATGGTGGCGCAGAGAATCGTGCAGCTGGATCACCAGTCGCACGGGCGAGTGATATTCGGCTCCGGACCCGGCGCGCTGCCCTCCGACGCTCATACACTAGGCATAGACCCTATGGTGCTGCGGGATAGACACGACGAAGCTATGGGAATTATCCGCCGCCTTTTCACAGAAAAAGAACGCTTCAGTTACGAATCTGAATGGTTCAGATTGAGAGACGCTAAGCTGCAGTTGAAGCCTTTGCAAGAGGACATGGAATTCACAGTTGCATCAATAGTCAGCCCTTCGGGTATGACACTGGCTGGAAAGCACCAAGCCGGAGTGCTCTCGGTAGGATCTTTGACTAATGAAGGCATTAGGGCGCTGCCGCTGCAATGGAGCTTTGCAGAGGAGTCCGCAGCGAAGCACGGCAACACGGTTGACCGCAAGAACTGGCGCATTGTGCTGAACTGGCACATCGCAGAGACACGCAAGGAAGCCCGGAAGCAGGCAGGCAAAGGTTTGCTCAGACACAACAATGAGTACACCATAGGTACTCTTGCGGGCGGTGAGGGTCCGATATACAAAACCCCGGACGAAGCGGTGGACGGCGTGGCGTTCGCTGAACTCAGCACCGCGGTTATAGGCACGCCCGATGATCTGGTTGCCAGAATCAGAGAAATGATGGAGATTACGGGCGGATTCGGATGTGTCATAGGATTTGTCCACGACTGGGCAAATCGAGAGAACACGCGCCGAAGCTGGGATATGGTTGCTCGTTATGTAATCCCACAGGTCAACGGCCTATTGGACGATTACTATGAGTCCCACAAATTTGTAAACGAAAATCGTGGTACTTGGAACCGCGCACGTCAGGCGATAAGGAGCAAGATACAGGAGAACGAGCGTGCGGCTGCCGCCCTTGCCCTGGATGAGGCTAAGGAACAGGCGGCGAAAGAAGCTGCGCAGCGGGCTTAGTCCTTTCAGCTGTCAAATTGTAGATTTAATCAATATCAGTCAGGAGCGAAGCATGAGCGATCGAAGCGCAGACTACATCATACGAGGCGGGCTTGTAGTACGTGGATCCGGCATAACCAGAGAGGATATTATTGTCAAAGATGGCAGGATTTGCGCAGACGATGGTTTGTACAGGCAAGAGGACGCGCGCCGTGTAATCGATGCATCAGGCTTGTACGTGCTGCCCGGTATCGTTGATGCGCACAACCACCCGGTTTACGCAGACCGCATAGAGACTTTTTCTTTGAGCGCCGCTTTCGGCGGGATTACCACTGTTATCCCGTTCATTTCCAATAGACGGCGTGAGGGCGTGGAAGGCACGGTGTCGGACATTATACGCGAGTTTATGGACGAGGCTGCGGCGACCTCATATCTTGACTACGCTATTCACGCTATTTTGCTTGGCGATGATGATGTCGAGGATCAGGTGCCTGAGATGATGGACATGGGCGTCATATCTTTCAAGATGTATATGACATACCCGCGCCGCGGAATGATGATGCCTGACGAACGAATGCTCAAAGCCATGGAACTGGCTGCCGCTGACGGCGGAATCGCCATGGTGCATGCAGAGAACGGATACTGCATTGATTATCTCGTGGACCTTGCCATAGAGGCAGGCAATACCGGCAAAGAACACTACGCGCCGTCGCAGCCGCGTATTCTCGAAATAGAAGCGGCAAACCGCGCCGCAACCTATGCTCAAGTTACTGGCTGCCCCCTCTATATCGTTCACCTGTCCGCCAGAGAGATGCTGGGTGTGCTGGAACGCTTCCGAGGCGGAGATGTACAGCTATTCGCAGAGACCTGCCCGCAGTATTTTGCATTGACCAACCAGGCTATGCTGGACTTTGGCGCGCTCGCCAAAATAGGACCTCCTCTGCGTGAACCTGAGGACAATCAGGCTATGTGGCGTGGGCTTTCGTCGCACCTGATAGATACGATAGCGAGCGACTTCTGCGGGCATAAGAAATCACAGAAAGGTTCTTACGACTTTGAAGCAGATCCGGACTCTGAAAGCTCGATATTCGACGCCACGTTCGGAGGTAACTGGGCAGAGCAGATGCTGTGTGTCGCCTACCACGATGGCGTTAATATGGGACGCATCACACTGCCTAGGCTCGTGCAGGTCATGTGCGAAAATCCTGCCAAGATATTTGGGTTGTATCCAAAGAAAGGTTCTCTCGACCCCGGGACAGACGCAGACATAGTCCTATTCGACCCGACGGTTCGGCATACCCTATCGGCAGAGGCACAGCACTGCATCGCCGACTTCACGATGTTCGAGGGAAAGAGCGTCCTTGGGCAGCCCATTCTCACAATGCAGCGCGGCGAGATACTGGTTGAAAACGGCGTAATGCACAGGCAAAAGGGACGCGCTGACTATCTCCGAGGCGATACCAATCTCGCTGCATACGCGCCTAATGGACACAAAGTAATGTAACAAACGCATTCCCGGATACACAGTTTTATCGCGCGTCGGGTTCAACAGAACTTACCTTGTGAAACTATGTCCAATGTGCTAACTTTTACCAGATATTTATTCGTTCGAGGTATAAAGCATGTTCGATCATGATGTACTGATTATCGGTGCAGGCCTTGCAGGCATGCGCGCAGCTCTTGCGGCAGTGGAGGCAGGGGCAGATGTTGCAGTCGTAACAAAAGTTCATCCCGTGCGCAGCCACTCAAATGCGGCTCAGGGCGGGATCAATGCCGCGCTTACTGACAGGGGAGATGACTGGCGAGAGCATGCTTTCGATACCATCAAAGGCAGTGACTATCTTGGCGACCAAGACGCTATATCGGTCATGTGCCGCGAAGCCGGTGGCGAAGTTATATCTATGGAGCACATGGGCGTCATCTTCAATCGTGACGAAGAAGGTCGGCTAGGCACTCGCGCATTCGGCGGTCAGCGTCAGGCTCGCACTTTCTTCGTGTCAGACTTCACAGGACAGGCATTACTGCACGTCCTCTACGAGCAAGTAATGAAAGCAGGTGTCCGCATCTATGAAGAGTGGTTTCTGCTTTCTCTGATAGTCGAAGATGGCGAGTGCGCCGGCGCAGTCATTATGGAGATCCGCAGCGGTGAAATTCATGTCGTGCGATCCAAGACCGTCATCATAGCATCCGGCGGGCTTGGGCGCGTTTTCGAGCCTAGCACCAATGCGCTAATATGCACAGGCGACGGCATGTCCGCAGCCTACAGAGTTGGTGCGCCGCTGATGGACATGGAGATGGTTCAGTACCACCCTACGACGCTCAAAGGCAGTGGCGTTCTCATCACAGAGGGCGCACGCGGAGAGGGCGCATACTTGCTCAACTCTAAGGGCGAGCGGTTTATGAAGAGATATGCGCCCAACATGATGGAACTGGCATCACGCGACGTCGTCTCGCGTGCAGAGCAGACCGAAATCAATGAAGGCAGAGGCATAGACGGCTGTGTGCTGCTGGATGTTCGACATCTTGGCGAGGCAGTTATCAACGAACGCCTCAGTCAGATACGAGAAATAGGGCGCGACTTCGCCAATGTTGATCTGCTTCACGAGCCTATACCCATTCGTCCCGGCATGCACTATCAGATGGGCGGAATTAAGACCGATGTGGACGGCCAAACCGAGATTGGAGGCTTGTATGCCGCGGGCGAAGCTGCCTGCGTCAGCGTGCACGGCGGTAATAGGCTCGGCGCCAATTCACTGCTGGACACACTGGTCTTCGGCAGACGCTCCGGCGAACATGCAGCGCAGCTTGCCCGATCGAAGCCCCACAGCGCTGCGGTTAATGACACCTCCGCAGATGGAGATCGGCTCAACATTCAGCGCCTTCTTGACAACGACAGCGACGGCGAGATGTTCGGCAAAATTCGGCGCGAGATGGGTGATACGATGAATCAACATCTCGCTGTGTTCCGTGAACATAATGGCATGGAAACAGCCCTTGGTGAACTGCGCGGTCTGCGCGAGCGGTTTAATAGGGTGGCGGTAACAGACAAAGGCAAGACCTTCAACACAAACCTGCTGTTCACACTGGAACTTGGCTTCATGCTGGATTGTGCCGAGTCGATAGCCCTTTCCGCTATTGAGCGCAAAGAGAGCAGAGGAGCCCACACGCGAACTGACGCCCCTGACAGAGACGACGATAACTGGCTGCGCCACATCCTCGTCAAGCATACGGAAGACGGCCCGCAGATAGAATATATCCCAGTTGTCATTACGGATTGGGAGCCGCAAGTTCGCAGTTACTAATGGACAAATGTGAAACATGACGACTGACATCGAACAAGAACAAGATGAACGGCAATCGGATCATGCGGGCGAAGATGACACGATAACGCATTCGGATTTGCTGAACCGTATGGATACTATGCATTCTGACTCGTTAAATCGTATGGACGCCATGCATTCTGATTCATTAAATCGTATGGATGCGATACATTCTGACTCGTTAAATCGAACAGACACTATGTACTTAAACTTGCTGAATCGCATGGATGAGTCGACGCGCGAACTGCGGACCGAAATGCGCTGGCTGTTCGGAATTGGTGTTGCGCTCATTGGGCTGTTCATCGTCGTAGCCACCTTTGTGCGTTGACATTAGCGTCTGCTCACAGCGGATACATTCGTAATCAAGATATTCTGAGAAAAATAATCACAGGACACGCAGATGGAAGTAACCTTCAGAGTAAAGCGATTTAACCCCGACGAGGGCGCCCAAAGTTCTCACTTTCAGTCATACGTGCTAGAAATGGACGACTCGTCCACGGTACTTGACGGCCTCATACGAATACGCGAAGAGATGGACGGCAGTCTGACGCTCAGATGTTCCTGCCGCAGCGCCATCTGTGGTTCTTGCGGAATGCGGATCAACGGTCAGGCAGGCCTTGCGTGCAACACGAAGGTCATCGATGTGATGCGCGGCGATGCTCCTATCACGGTTGAACCGATGGGCAACATGCCTGTCGTCAAGGACCTCGTAACCGATATGGCGATTCACTGGGACAAGGTGCGCGCCATTCAGCCCTGGATGCAGCACGCAGGCCCAGAACCGGCAGCAGAGCATATCGCCCCCAACGAGGACATGGTGCATCTGGCAGGTGTGATGAGCTGCATCATGTGCGGCGCATGCGTATCAGACTGCACATCGCTTGAAGTCGATAAGAACTTTGTGGGCCCCGCCGCACTCGCCAAAGCATACCGCTTCGTCGCCGATCCTCGCGACGATGCCGACGCTGTCCGGCTCGGAAGCCTGAACGAATACGGCGGAATTTGGGACTGTACGCGCTGCATGCAGTGCGTCGAAGTCTGTCCTAAGGGCGTTGCTCCGATGGAACGCATTATGTCCCTGCGCGACAAAGCAATCGAAGCCGGATACACCAACACTTACGGAGCGCGGCATGCCGATGCGTTCGCCAACTCGGTCGAGCACAGCGGATGGCTCGATGAGACAAGCCTCGTGGTCAATACATACGGCAAAACTAACATCAAAGAGATGATTAAGCTCATTCCGGTTGCCGCCCGCTCATTCAAAGTTGGCAAGGTGCCCCCGCTGATTCACAAGAAACGCCCCGGAGCAGAGAATGTCCGGCGCATATTCGAGAAGGTTGAAAACAGAAAATGAGATACGCTTTTTACCCGGGATGTGTGGCGCAGGGCGCTGCTCCTGAACTCTACAACTCAACCATAGAAGTATGCCGCAAGCTCGGCATAGAACTGGATGAATCTGCTATGCAGTCCGCTTCCTGCACCGGCGCCGGCGTGCTGCAAGAGAAGAACCAGCGGCTCGGAGATACGCTGAACGCCCGCAACTTCGCGCTTGCAGAACGATCGGGCTTGCCGCTGCTTACTATATGCAGCACCTGTCAAGGCGTCATGTCGCAGGCAAATGCCCGGCTCACATCGGACTCAGACTACCTTGCTTCGGTGAATGCAGACCTCGCCGAAGAGAGGCTGGAGTACAAAGGCACTGCGGATCCGAAGCACCTCCTTTGGATAATCGTCGAGGATATAGGTATCGACAAATTGAAGTCTATGGTTGTGCGCCCGCTCACCGGCTTCAAGGCTGCGCCGTTCTACGGCTGCTATCTGGTGCGCCCAAGTTCCGCGCTGGGCTTTTCTGAAAATCCCGAACGCTCCGATGCGCTTGAGCAGGTCATCGAGGCTGTCGGCGCAACCGTTGTGGACTTCCCCGGAAAAACCCTCTGCTGCGGCTTTCCCATACTCACCATCAACCAGACGAACTCCATGAAGATGGTATCCAACCACACATTAGACGCAAAGGGCAGGGGAGCGGACGCTATGGTAACGCCGTGCCCGCTGTGTCACCTCAACCTCGATGGATACCAGCCGCAGGCAGCCAAGCAGGCACAGCAGCCCATCGACCTGCCAATAATGCACCTCCCGCAGATGATAGGGCTTGCGCTCGGCATAGACCCCGCCGCCATGCGCCTGAACAAGCACATCATCTCGACCAAGCGCATGCTGTCAACGATAGGGGTGTCGCCGTAACGCCCTTAATTCGATTAGCTGGCATTTCGTATCACCCCCCTTGACATCTCGGTAAAAGGCGAGGAAAATACCCGCTGGGTTTTCCCCGAGCTACAATATGGATGATTTATTTAATGTAAAGGAGTTTCATATAGGTATGAGTTTATTACCCCCCCCCCATATAGAGAGAGGCTTGCGTTCGAGTAAGAAGGCAGCCTCCACACTGCTCATAGCCGCGATTGCGTCAATTGCGCTCTTCGCAGCTCTCATAGCCAAATCCCCCATATCCAGCGCGCAGAACGCACCTCCCCCCACTTCTTCTACCCCCGTCCCAACCTCTACTCAAGTTCCCGATCAGGATGCGCAGCAGCTCCCCTCGTTCGAAGGCAAGCTCAATCCTTCCAAGTACGCAAACATGGATTCCATTCTCAACCGAATCGTGGAGCGTACTGAGAACAGGCCGTCTGCTGCATCCGAAGCTGCTTCGGACGCTCCGGTCAGCCATGGCGCATCGGTAGCCGTTACCCTGTATTTGGAAGAGGGTTACTCCGGCGCCATAGAGAGTTTCCTGAGCGCCAACGGCGGAGATCCGCGCAATGTGGGGACAGACTACATCGAGGCGTATGTTCCGGTAACGCTTCTCGCCCAAACATCCCGCCAGCCGGGAGTCATCAGCATCCGCGCAATCACACCGCCTCATTCCTCTTACGCGGACGATAAAGCGCTGGATGCTGCGGGCATGAGAACAGCGGATATAGTAAGCGAAGGCGTGGCAGTGCACGGCGTGGATGCTTGGCACAGCATGGGCTACACGGGGCAGGGTATAAAAGTGGGCGTGATAGACCTCGACTTTGGTTTCGATGGCTTTGGCGCGCTGATGGGAACAGAACTTCCTTCCAATGTAGCTGCGCGCTGCTATACGGACATCGGAGTTTTCACATCAAACCTTTCGGATTGCGAAGGTGAGGGCGCGCATGGAACGGCGGTCGCCGAGATTGTAGCGGACACTGTGCCGAATGCAGAGCTCTACATAGCCGCAGTTATGTCAAAAGGAGACCTTAAGGCAGCTACGGACTGGATGGTTTCGCAGGAAGTGGATGTCATTGTCACATCTATAGTGTGGACTTGGGACGGTCCCGGGGACGGCACATCACCATATACCAACAGCCCTCTCAAGAGTGTTGACGCTGCCGTAGATGGAGGAGTTATCTGGGTCAATGCTGCTGGCAGCGATGCCAGTCGCACCTGGGCTGGGAGTTTTGATAACCCAAACAACAATATTTGGCACAACTTCTCGGATAATGATGAGTGCAACACTATAGAACTCGGAAAGGGCGATGAGATCCGCGTTCAGCTCCGCTGGGGTGATACTTGGTACGGAGCTACTCGAGATCTGGATTTGTACCTTATGCAACCTACTGAAAATTATTTTAATCTTGACCATGTTGTTGCAAGTAGTGAAACTTCCCAAGATGGGGAGTCAGATGATGAACCCTTTGAATATCTTACATACACCGCAGAATCCAGCGGAGATTACTGCTTGGCGGTGAGGCATTTTGGCGGATCGGAGCCGAGCTGGTTTCAACTCCAATCTTGGGGCAGTCATGAATTAGAATTCATCACAGGCGGTGGGAGTATCTCGAACCCGGCTGAGAGCGCTAATACTGGGATGCTTGCCGTGGGGGCAGCGTATTGGGCGGACACCAACACCATCGCACATTATAGCGCACGTGGGCCTGCGCCCGATCGCAGAATTAAGCCGGACATCGTGGGCGCTTCGCATGTGACCTCAGCTGCTTATAACGACAGTTTCGGAGGGACATCAGCTGCTGCGCCGCATATCGCCGGACTCGCCGCGCTGGTAATTCAGCATTATCCTGAATATGCGCCTGTACAGGTTGCCAACCATCTTAAGGTTAACGCTTTAAGGCGCCACATTAACCTTCCGAGCAATGTATGGGGATACGGATTCGCATACTTGCCCGCGCCTCAGACTCCGGCAACGCCAGCGCCGACGCCCACGCCTGTAGTCACTGCGACGCCAACCCCGACACAGACGCCTGTGATCACCGCGACGCCACCCCCTGTGATTACTGCGACACCGATCCCAACACAAACACCTGTGATCACTGCAACACCAACGCCGACACAGACACCTGTGGTTACTGCAACACCGGCAGCAGGGAACGAGTTCATTGCGCTTGACAGCGGTATGAATCATACTTGCGGCATTCGGGCGGATGGCTCGATAGTCTGCCAGGGCGATAACGCATACGGTCAATCAGATCCACCGACTGGGAGTTTCACCGCAATCAGCTGCGGCGACAACCATACTTGCGCTGTGAGTGTTGAAGGCGTAATGATATGCTGGGGTAAAGGGATGAACTAGGCAGCAGAAACCTGTCTGACAAATTGGCGCATTCCTGATTTCATATTTGGGGATGCGCCATAATAAGCTCCGCCCTCACTTCTGCCGCGCTGTGCACCTGCTCTTGTCCGGTGCGGACTCTTTGCAGAACATCTGCCGCGAGGTAGTAGTCTTCGATGTCTTCAAGACCGCGTTCCACGATTTCCTGCAGGTAATATGCTTCGGCACGCCCCGTCTGCGCGGCTAGGAAGGCAAGGCGCCGTTCTGCGTCGGGCGAAAGCTGGATTGAGGTTGCCATCTTTGTGCCTCCGTATGATGTTCGGAATTCGCTTGTACCGCACCCCACCATTATACCGATACTGACATGCTTAATGCGGGGAAATTACTCGCAAATCTCGTCTATCAGCCGCTCTGCCCATTCTTTTAGGTCGTCATAAATGTCCTCGCCGCAGCGCGGGCATTCCAAGTCCCCGAAGCGCACGCGCACTCCGCAGGAAGGGCACGGCGGCAGGTCTGCAAGCGCGTTCATCACTATCTGAATCTGTTCTTCGGTTGCCATTCTCTCGTTCTGCCTCGCTCTCTGATATACCGGTGTAATGGGAGTATCGCTCTCCGTGAGAAAGGGCTGACTCCGCTTACTGACATCTGCCGCTTACTGCAAGGGCAGGGGCGGTTGCAGCCATTTGCCGCTTCGATTCACCTCGATGTCCGTTATCCACTTTACCCACTCGAAGCCCCGCTTATCGTGTGCAACTAGACGCGTCGGGAAGCCATGCCCGTGCGACAGCGTCTCGTCGCCTACATGCGTTGCGATAATGTAGCTGCGCGCTTCTGGCATCGAGAACTTGCGGTAGTATCCAGTTACGGAGCGCACGGTTATACTCGCTGCGTCCTCGCCTATCTGAGCCGCATTCAGCAGGTCGGCGAGCGCCATGCCGCGCCACACCTGCGTCGAGTACCAGCCGCCTGTGCAGTCGAGCGTTGCCGTGAGTTCAACCTCTGAGGCAATCTCTTCGTAACGCAGTGTCATCGGGTTCTCCACTGCGCCGCCGATGTGAAGCCTCCACTCATCCGCATTGATTGGCTTTGGGTTGTCGTTGAACCAAGACGTGAGTGGGAATGCGTTGCCGGTGTAGCTTCCTGCTTCGTAAGAGCCGGTGAACCGCCGCGCTGCGCCGGGCAGGCCGCCGAAACTCGCTGCCGCTTCTCCCGCGCGCCACAGCGCTGCGCCGGCTATCGCCAATCCAGCAAAGCGCAGGAATGCGCGCCTGTCTGCCCAGAAGCGCAGCGGAACACCGCTTGTGTGGTGTATGGCATGCCAGATGAGAATGGGAACGAGCGCGCCGCCGATGTAGATGTGCCAGCTCACTCCGCTGAAAAGCCAGAACGATACAGGACCGAAGAATGACCATACGAATCCCAGCGCGAGGGTTACAGCCAGCGCAGCCGCCAGCACGACGGATGCCGTTCTCGCCGCAGCGGGACGCCGCCAGCGCAGTGAAGCCAAGACGTTCAAGGCTTTCCATACTAGGACAACGATGATGCCCCAGCCCGCGATGCGGTGCGCCAGAATGAATACGGCTTCGTCAGGCGAGCCGGACACCAATCCGAAGAACCCGCTAACCAGCTCAACCGCTATCAGCGCCAGCAGCAGTGTATTTGCCCACGGAAACCTCATTCCGCCCTCACATTGCGCGCATTATGCATACATAGCATTATGCATAGATTATATATGCACAGATTATACGCGGAATGTATTTCCTGTGCGGCGTGGACGGCATGCCGTATATATCTTCACACAGGTACGCGAGCAATTAATTTTCTGACAACCAGCCGTCAGCTCGCCTCTGCCATCACATCCACGAGTTCTTGTACCGCGTCCGCAGAGTGCTTGAGCGCAGCCATCTCTTCGTCATTCAGATCGAACTCTATGACTTCCACGACTCCGCTGCCGCCGAGCTTGACCGGCACCCCCACGAACAGGTCGCTGATGCCGTATTCGCCTTCCAGCAGGGCGGTGCAGGGAAGAATCTCGTTCTTATCTAGCAGGATGGCTTCTACCATCTGTACGATAGAAGCCGAAGGCGCGTAATATGCGCTTCCCGTTTTCAAGTAGTTGATGATTTCGGCGCCGCCGTCGCGTGTGCGCTGCACTATTTGCTCTAGCCTCTCGTTCTCAATCAGATTGGCGACCGGTATGCCGCCGACTGTCGTGCTGCCGACCACAGGAACCATGGTGTCTCCATGCCCGCCAAGCACATACGCCTCAATGGAGCTGACCGATACACTCAGCTCTTCGGCGAGGAAAGTTCGGAAGCGCGCAGTGTCCAGTATGCCTGCCATCCCAACTACCCGATTCTTGGGAAAGCCGCTGACCTGATGTGCCCGCTGAGCCATTGCGTCCAGCGGGTTGGTTACCGGCAGGATGACACAGTCCGGCGAGTATTTGACGACTTCTTCGACGACGCTGCTTACTATGCGCATGTTCGTAAGCAGCAAGTCATCGCGGCTCATGCCCGGCCTGCGCGCAACACCGGAAGTGATGACCACAATATCTGATCCCGCAGTCTCTTCGTAGCCGTTGCTGCCTACGATAGATGCGTCCGAGCCAAGCACAGGACCGGACTCCAGAATGTCGAGGGCCTTGCCCTGAGGCAGTCCCTCAACGATGTCCACAAGGACAACATCGGCATATCCCCTGTCGAATATGCGTTGGGCGGCTGTCGCGCCCACATTTCCCGCGCCCACAACAGTTACTTTGCTTCGCATTGGTTATAATCTCCCGAATCTATTGTCGTAATATCTGTGTTGAACTTATTTTCGCAAACAATGCCCCCTTGTAGCGCATTGAACCTGTGCTAAAGGGGGCTGATAGCGCTGCCTTAATCTAAGAGTTTAGCCTTCCATGCTGACATACTCATCCCAGCGCGCCTCGACGTTAGGGTCTTCTACGGTCTGCATGATATACTCGCCGAATTCTGTGCTCGTAACGCCGGTATCCCGCCCGGTCATAACCATCTTGCGTTCGTACTGGCCGCAGATGTCAAGCGCCTTATGCAGCTTGCCGCCGATGTCCTCGAATCCTATGTGTTCAAGCATCATCGCCCCCGCGCGCACTAGCGAACTGGGGTCGGCAAACTGCGCCCTGCCGGTTGCCACCATACGCGGAGCGCTGCCGTGTATCGCCTCGAACATGCCGTATCGCTTGCCGATGTTTGCGCTGCCTGCCGTTCCGACACCGCCTTGTATTTGGGCGGCTTCGTCCGTCAGGATGTCGCCGTACAGATTGGGCAGAGCAAGCACCTGGAAGTCTTTCTGTCGCGCAGGGTTGATGAGCGCTGCAGTCATGATGTCGATGTACCAGCCGTCCCATTCTATTCCGGTGTATCGTTCGCTGACCTTGCGCGCGATGTCCAGGAACTTGCCGTCCGTGGTCTTCACTATGTTTGCTTTAGTAACAATGGTAACGCGCTCTCTGCCTGTTCGCTGAGCGTGAGCGAATGCCGCGTCGATGATGCGCTCTGCGCCTTGGCTGGTGATGACACGAAAATCTATAGCAAGATCTTCGGAAACATTGATGCCCTGGCTGCCGACGGCGTACATGTCTTCGGTGTTTTCGCGGAAGAATGTCCAATCGATGCCTTGACTGGGGACGCGCACCGGGCGCACGTTAGCGAATAAGTCGAGAGCCTTTCTCATAGAGACATTCGCGCTCTCGAGATTAGGCCAGCCATCGCCCTGCTCAGGGGTGTGCGTAGGTCCCTTAAGCGTTACATGGCATTGGCGGATTTCCTCCAGAACATCGTCCGGAATGGACTGCATTTTCTCGGCGCGGTTCTCGATGGTCAAGCCTTCGATGACCTTGAACTCTACTTTACCCGCCTCAATCTGGTCGCGCAGCAAATACTCCAGTACATTTTGAGTCTCGTGGCTGATGGTGGGACCTATGCCGTCGCCGCCGAGCATACCGATGATAATAGGGCTAACTTCCGAATAGTCAACCCAGTCGCCTTCCTGTTTAAGTCGCTCAACTCGCTCCAGCTGCTCTTGCAATACATTTCCAAAATGCTGCTTTGCGACTTCGATAGATTGTGTACTGTCCACGCCGACTCCTTTCGTTAGCCGGCACTTTCGCTGTACTGCCGACTGGTTGGGATTATTAAGATTACTTATACTTATATTGAGATTACAGCGAGTACCGCGTCTTTGGCAACTGTTGCTCCCAAATCAGCGACCAGCGCCTTCACCGTTCCATTTGCCGGAGAGGGCAGCGTGTTCTCCATTTTCATCGCCTCCAGCACCACAACGGCGTCTCCCTCCGAGACTGACTGCCCCACATCAACCGAATAGCGCAGCACAACTCCCGGTATTGGCGCCGTAATAGGAACTTCGTTAGCCGCCGCCGATTCTTCATGGGCTGCGACGTCCGGTTTTGACGGCTTTTCTTCAGCGGCCTGTTCTGATGCAGCTGACGGCGATATGGGCTGTGCAGGCGAATCTGCAGCAACTGTTGCCGATGGCATAATGCGCATGTTTCGGTCCGGAGTGTGCGGGTCAACCTCTACTTCAAAACGCTCTCCATCTACATACACGCTAAATTTGCGTGCATAACGGCTGCGCGGCGTTTCAGCCGATTCCTCGGACTTCGTTTTACTAGCTGCGCCGACTGCGCCTGTTTCGTCCCGGCTTGCCTTCATTTCATCCGGCATCGGATCAATACCGTGCTTGATACGCAAGAACTTCATGCCGGTCGAAGGGTATAGCGCGTAGGTCAGGACGTCTTCTATATCGGTCGTAATGTGTTTCACTGCTTCCCGCGCAGCATCCATCTCTGGTGGCAGGGCGTCGCTGCTCGAAATCTGCGGCGCTGCATCTCCCAGCACCTTGCTTCTCAGCTCCGGCGAAATCTCACCCGGAGGCGTGCCAAACTTGCCGGCAACATATTCTTTCACTGCGCCCGTAATCATCGTGTAACGACCAAAAAGCACATTGTTTACCGCCTGTGCGCCGGTCATCTGGCTCAACGGCGTAACGAGCGGCGGGTAGCCTAGGTCCTTGCGTGTGCGCGGTATCTCTGCTAGAACCTCATCAAGCCTGTGCAGCGAGTCGGCTTCCCTCAGCTGGGACGCCAAATTGCTCATCATACCGCCGGGTATCTGGTGATCGAGCACTCTCGCGTCTATTACGGATACGCGTGCGCTCTGCAGATGACTTTGATACTTGGGCAGTATTTTCTCGAAGTAATCGTCAATTTCTAGCACCTTGTTCAGATCCACTCGCGGCTCTCTATCACTGCCGCGAAGCGTAAACAGCAAAGGTTCAATCGCTGGCTGCGCTGTCCTCAGTGCGAGCGGCGCGCAGCAGGTATCCACGCCGTCTATTCCCGCCTCGATGGCTTTGAGCGCGCTCATCGTTGCCATGCCGCTCGTGTAATGGCTGTGGAGCTGTAAAGGAATGTCAACCGTCTTCTTGAGCGCACCCACAAGTTCGTAGGCATCGTATGGCGCAAGCAGCCCGCCCATATCCTTGATGCAGATGCTGTCTGCTCCCATTTCTTGGAACTGCTTCGCTTTTGATAGATAGTAATCTAGGTTATAGAACCGGCCACCTAGTCTTCCTTCCTCAGTTACCGAGTAACAAATCGCGAGCTGAAGATGCTTGCCGCAGCGTTTGACGGCTTGTGCTGCGCGTACGATATTCGAAGCGTCGTTAAGTGCGTCGAATACGCGGAATACGTCTATACCTGCGTGTGCTGACTGCGTTACGAATGCGTCAACTACATCGTCGGCGTATGTGCGATAGCCCACAAGCGACTGTCCTCGAAGCAGCATAGATAACGGCGTGTTAGGTATCAGTTTTCTGAGAGTACGCAGCCGTTCCCATGGGTCTTCGCCCAGAAAGCGCGTCGAGGCGTCGAATGTTGCACCGCCCCATACCTCCATCACTTCGAAGCCTGCCGCGTCCATGACGGAGGCAATATCTACCACATCCTCAAGACGCAGACGGGTCGCCATTATGCTCTGATGGCCGTCCCTAAGCGTAGTATCGGTTATCTTTATCGGATATGAAGTCATAGACTCTTATCCCATTCAGCTACTTAATCCCGTCCTGTCCAGGAGCGCTGCCGCATTCTGAACACATCATCATTCGCCGGCATAACATATCTGCGCCACGCGTTAATCCCGCTGGCGTAACTCTCTCGCCTCTCGCGGTCGAGGTACATCCCTACTGCCGCTGCAATCGAAGCAACTTTTCGGGGATCCAAATGACTTGCAGATGTTGACATCATAGAGGCACGTTCCCATGCTTGCGCTTTGGAAGCGACTCTCGCTTGTTAGAAAGCATCTGCAGCGCACTTATCACCTTGCTTCTAGTGTCCGCGGGGTCTATAACATCGTCAATAAGTCCGTGCGCAGCGGCGACATAAGGGTTGACAAGGCGATCGGTGTAATCCTTCACCAATTGTGAGCGCATATTATCCGGATTGTCAGAGGAGGAAATCTCGTTTCTGTATATAATGTTCACCGCGCCTTCCGGCCCCATGACCGCTATTTCCGCGGTTGGCCACGCATAGTTGATGTCTCCGAGAAGACCCTTGCTGCTCATTACGATGTATGCGCCGCCGTAAGCCTTACGCGTAAGCAGGCTTATCTTAGGCACGCTTGCTTCTGCATATGCGTATATAAGCTTCGCCCCGTGTCTTATTATTCCCCCATACTCCTGATCAGAACCGGGCAAAAACCCCGGTACATCAATGAAGGTTAGCAGCGGGATGTTGAATGAGTCGCAGAAACGCACAAACCGAGCCGCCTTGCTAGATGCGTCTATGTCCAGCACTCCTGCGAGGTGCAATGGCTGCTGTGCTACAACGCCCACGCTCCTGCCGTCCAGCCGTCCGAAGCCCACGATGATGTTGCGCGCAAACGCCTCGTGCACTTGCATAAATTCGCCGTCATCCACGACATCCCCTATAATCTGTGCCATGTCGTATGGCGCGTTTGCATTATCCGGGATCATGTACGCCAGTTCGCTGTTTCTGCGTACAGGGTCGTCGAATGTATCGTATCGCGGAGGGTCTTCCATATTGTTCTGCGGCAGGAAGCCCAGCAGGCGCCGGACTTCGTCGATGCATTCTTCTTCTGAGTCGAAGGAGAAATGAGATACTCCGCTGCGGGTAGCATGGCTTTCCGCGCCGCCCAGCTGCTCATGTGTGATTTCTTCACCCGTAACTGCCCTTATGACATCCGGCCCAGTGATATACATCTGGCCGGTACCCTTGACCATAAGAATAAAGTCTGTGAGTGCAGGGGAGTACGTTGCGCCTCCGGCGGCTGGGCCAAGAATAACCGAAATCTGCGGTATGATGCCGGATGAACGCACATTGCGTAGGAAGATGTCTGCGTAACCGGCTAGGCTAAGAACACCTTCCTGTATGCGCGCGCCGCCTGAGTCGATTAATCCGATCATTGGAGCGCCGCTGTTCGCAGCCAGATCCATCACTTTGCATATCTTCTTGCCCACAGCCTCTGATAGAGAGCCGCCAAGCACGGTGAAGTCCTGGGAGTATGCGAAAGTGAGGCGTCCGTTCACTCTGCCGTAGCCTGTTACCACCGCATCGCCGAGCGTCTTCTGATCCGCTAATCCAAACTCGGTTGCGCGATGCTGCACGAAGGCGTCAATCTCCTCGAAACTATGGTCATCGAAGAGCATGTCGATGCGCTCTCGTGCAGTGAACTTGCCCCGTCTGTGCTGTGCTTCTATGCGTCCAGTGCCTCCGCCCAGATGCGCCTGTTCGCGCATCTCGCGGAGATTATCCAAAGCGTCATCTACCCTTCTGCGAACCACCATAATTCAGTCGTTCCGTCATTCGTACAAATGGGTTACAAACGCCTAAATTAAAAGGAATTTAGGCACATTTCACTACATCAAACCGTATCAGAAACCGTCATGTGTAGCAAGGTAATTCCTGAATTGCGCGTCAATAGCATAGAAAAACAGGCATCATTTACATCGACCTCTGCCATGCATTACATAGCAGGATTTTGATTGCTGAGACCCCCACTATGCTGTCGGGCGTGCAGTAAACCCATTTCAGCACGGAGACATACGCATAAACAGGAAACAATATGGATGTACAGGACGCCTTGGATAGAATATAGTTGGGCAACAAGGTACATAAAGCATAATCAAAAGGAGCGTAGTTGTGCCTAGAGCGTCTTTGGATTTGCAGAACGTGGAGCATTTGCTCATTGTGAACGGCGAGTGGTGCTATGCCGTGGGTCTAGTACCGGGAGAACCGAATCAGGGACTCGTTGCGCTGAGCGAGGGAAGTCCGGCGCGCCTGCCCGAATATGACGACTCAGAATGGGAAGCGTGTGATAACCTTGCAGAATGGCGCACGCACGGATTATCTTTCATCTGGTATCGTATAGAAGTTACGATACCGGATAGCATCGGTGGACGTGATGTGCGTGGTACACAGTGCTTGTTCGAGACTTGCATAGACGATTATGGAGAAGTGTGGATTGATGGCAAGTGCGACTTGACTAAGGGCGCTGTGCAGGGCTTTAACACACCGCAGCGTGTGGTAGTGAGCGCCGATCCGCAGCCCGGAGATAAGCATACGATTGCTCTATTAGCGATCAATGGTCCCATAGCGGCGCCGGGCGGAGCCGTATTTGTGCGGTATGCTACACTTGCCTTCGAATGGAGGGACTCACGGTATTGAGGAACTCACAGTATTACAGTATTAATGCAGTGCGAGGAGATTCAGATGGCGAGTCAGAATCTTGCAGGCAAGGTACAAACGGTGCTGGGTGTGATTGAACCTGAACGGCTGGGAATTACGCTTACGCACGAGCATTTGCTAATCGATATGTCGCCTTTGTTTGTGCCGCCGCAGCAAGCCGGCGCAAAAGGTTTCTACTACGAACCGGTTTCACTGCAAACCGCAGGCCGCATTCGTCACTGGGCAGCTCCCAACCTAGATAATGTGCAGCTGACCAATATAGACGAGGCGATAGGCGAAGTAAATATCTATAAGCAGTATGGCGGCGGCTCACTGGTTGATGCGACCAGTATCGGTATCAAGAGAGATCCCGTCGGGCTGGCGCGCATATCGCAGGCGACCGGTGTGAATATCATCATGGGCGCATCTTACTATGTTGATGCGGCGCATCCCGTTGACATGAATGATATGAGCGATGACGATGTCATGCAGCAAATCGTATCCGATGTTACCGAAGGAGTGGATGGAACTCCGTTTAGATCCGGCGTCATTGGGGAAGTGGGATGCTCTTGGCCCCTGACAGCCAATGAACGCAAATCTCTCAGGGCTTCTGCGCGGGCACAGAGAATCACAGGCGCGCCCATACTAATACATCCGGGCAGGGATGAGACAGCGCCATTGGAGATAATCGAGGTTCTGAACGAATCGGGCGCAGACTTGGAGCGCACTATTATCGGACATTTGGACCGCACAGTGTTCCTGCGCGAAACGCTGCTCCGGATTGCGGAGAGCGGATGTTATATGGAGTGGGACCTGTTCGGCACAGAGCAGTCGTACTATCCCCCTAATCCTGCGGTGGATATGCCCACTGATGCTAAACGGATGGATGACATCGCTTGGATTGCGGCTCAGGGATATGAGCGTAAGATACTGGTAGCGCACGATATATGCACCAAGAGCCGGCTAGAACGGTACGGCGGACATGGCTACGCTTATATATTAGGCAGCATAGTTCCTAGAATGAGAGAGCGCGGCTTTAACGACGCTGCCATTGATAACATACTGATAAATAATCCTGGGACGGCTTTGACATTCGCCAGGCCGGGGGAGGTGAATTAAATGACTGGCAAGATTGCCCTAGTAGGCGGAGACGAATTCTTGCCGAACTGCCGAGTGATGGATGCTGAGTTGTTGAAGATGACGGGCATTATTCAGCCAAAAGTCATCATTGTGCCAACCGCAGCGGCAACGGAGCGTCCCATGCTGGCGGCTCAACACGGCGTTCAGCAATTTGAGGCGCTCGCGGCAGATGCGGATTCACTGATGGCAGTCAGGGTGGAAGATGCGAACGATCAGAATCTGTTGGCGAAGCTGGACGATGCGGATGTGATTTATTTTACTGGAGGCAACCCGTCCCACCTGTTAAATGTGCTGCGAGAATCTTTACTGCTGACGAAAATGATGCAGGCGTTAGAGCGTGGAGCAATCTTGGCAGGTTCCAGCGCAGGCGCGATGGTGATGGGAGAGCGGATGCGCTTTCGGCAGTGGCAAGATGCTCTTGGTATTGTGCCGGGCGTGGCAGTGGTGCCGCATCAGGAGCGCAGTAGCAGGGGACAGACCATGGGAGAGGTATCAGTTGAGACTTTGCGCGGGCTGTCTGTGTTGGGAATAGACGGAGCTACCTGCTGCGTCAGCGAGGGCGACGAATGGCAGGTGCTTGGAGTCGGCAGCGTAACCCTCTACAAGGGAGGATCGTGGGAGCGATTTGAAGCAGGCGAGCGGTTCACGATATGACGGAATAGAGGATGATAATGCGACTGGAAGGCAAATCTGCGCTTATTACCGGCGCGGGATCGGGCATCGGCAGGGCGACGGCAATTAGGTTCGCGGCAGAAGGCGCGAAAATTACCGCATCAGACATCAGCGAAATCTCGGCTGTGGAAACAGTGGCAGCCATAAGAGAAGCCGGCGGGGAAGCCACAGCAGTTAGCGGTGATGTCTCCAATGACACAGACGCTAAGGCGATGGTAGGGGAGGCGGTTGATGCTTACGGCAGGCTGGACGTCCTAGTGAACAGCGCTGGCGTAAGCGCTAGAAATGCCTTGTCCGAGGACGCATCACACGAAGCCCTTTGGGACAAGGTGATGGATGTGAACCTGAAAGGAACATATCTCGTATCGTGGCATGCTGTGCCGGAAATGGAAGACGCTGGCGGCGGCTCCATCATCAACCTAGCCTCGATTATGGCGCTGGTCGGCTATCCCGTAGGAATGGGCGGCGGGTTCAATCCGTACAATGCGTCTAAGGGCGGCGTGCTGCAATTCACCCGCAATCTAGCCATTGACCTGGCACGCAATAATATTCGTGTGAACTGTATCTGCCCGGGTTATGTTGAAACGAATATGACGCGGGTCCTGACCGAGAATGTGGATTCATACGAAGCGTTGAAGCAGCGTCATCCGATGGGACGCCTGGGACATCCTGATGACATTGCAAACGCCGCGCTGTTCTTGGCGTCCGATGAGTCTGCGTTTGTTACGGGCGCGCCGTTAATAGTAGATGGCGGATACACCGCACAGTAAAGCCGCTTCATCTTCCATGTCCATGTCCGGATTAGACGCTCTGAAAAGTGAGCACACGGCTTTTCCACGCCTCGAACGCGATGTTTTCCAGGGTCTTTTGGTTGGGCTGATCGATGGCTAGTCTGCGCTTCAATGCCTTGTCGCCGATTTTCTGTACCAAAGGACAGCGTTCTGTGAAGCCAAGCAAGGTGGAGCGTTCGCCTCCAAACAGCAGGTAATCCATGCCCTTCTCGTATGGAGCGAAGACCGTTCTTGCTGTCTCGCAAGTCTTGTCATACAGCTCTCGGATTAGGCGCTCGCGGCTGCGTTCAAATCGGCGCTGAGACTGTCCGCCGGCGCGGTGTCGGTTCTTCATGTAGCGCGCCGCAGTCTTGGAAGCGACCAGATAGTCGCCGCGCAGAACGCCGACAGCATAGCGCCCGAGCCGCAGCAGCACTATTCCGATGACGTACTCAGTGTGCAAAAGATCGATTAAAGGCGATGGTTCCATCATAGGATAGGCGGCATCGGCTTTTACAGGAAATGCCGGACAGATTGCAACTGCCTTTCTTTCCCCCATGAACAGGATTGCCCCTGTATCCGATTCACCGGTGGCGCGTAAGACGATGTCCAACGCCTCTTCGCCGGCACGCGGCGGTATAATGACGCGGGCATCGTCTGCTCGTGCTTCAAGTGATGCCCGCGTGAAATAGTAGCTTCTTTCGCACCAGCCGGACGCCGCCACTTCTTCTATAACGCGCAGCAAACGCGCTTTTCCGGTGGAATGTCTCTCCACAAACTCCAGCATGAATCATCCGCTGCCATTCGTGCCGCCATTCCCGCTGAAATAATCGTAGCGCACGGCTGCCAGACGCATAGAGCCTTGGATGTCTTCCTCTAGCATGTATCCCTCATCGACCAGATGCTGCGCCGCGCTCTCAGTCCGACTCACATAGTCGTCCTTGGAGGCGTAGCGCTCTCTGATAGCAGGACGCGGATCACGCGAAGCGGCGCGCTGCGTTGTCGTAGCAGGAAATGGAAGCACCCAACCCGCAAGTCCGCCTGTAATGCCGATAACTAACCCCGGAGCGCCAATGTCGGGGTGGCGCAGATTCCAGCCGGTGTAAGTCGCTACCGGAACGGTGAGATCAGGAAGTCGTATGCCGCCAATCTCGTTGCAGTCCTCGTCCACATTCGACACGAGCGCAGGAAACTCCTCACCTGCGACAGGCGGCAGAGTCGTCGTCCTGCCCAAGTGCTTCTCAGGTCCATAGTCTAGGCGCATAGCTCGCGTTACCTTTTCAGGAAAAGCGACGCCGGGAATCATCATAAACTTACTCGCGAGGGTGTGTGATTCTACAGCCGTCCCGTCCGAAATGCGCGGATGCCTGCTTGCCGGTGCAGGCTTGCCGCCGCGAACCCATTCGTCCAGGTTCTCAAGAGAGGCGCGCAGCAGTGGATTGTAGTCGATGATGTTGAAAGGAAGTTGACCGCGGATACCGTCCGCGCGTGTTCCTAGCGGAGGGAATGAGCCTGAGCCGTGCGGCGAGCCGGCGAAGTGGTAGCGGCGCACATAATCGCTCTCTTCCGGCGCATCGCTCATGTCTGCGAAATTGGTGTGTATTAGAGCCGCATCGCCGCGCCAGTATTCCGCAGAGGTGTTAGTAAACATTATCTTGGGCATGTGCCCTCGTTCGTGCAGCCGGTCGAGCAGGGAACCGCTGTCTCCGGTAACAGGGTCTGACTGCTCGGTGTCGGAGAATGGGAAAAGCTCAGGGATGATGTAGCACACATCTTTAGAAGGCTGTCCGAAGCGCAGATTGAACTCTCCGCGCATGCCGCCGGCGACATGCGAAATTATGCCGTCCAGCGCCATGTTGCCGTTCTCATCGGTGTTCAAACCGGTGTGAATATAATGACGCAGGAAGCGTCCGCTTTGGGAGGCGCCGAATGCGTGAGCGCGCTGAATTCCTCCGGCGCAAGGGTTGCCTTCTTCCGCAGACCCGTACTTCAAAAAGGACACTATGTCGCGCATAGCGGCGAAGCCCAAGCCCACTATGCTGCTGCCGCGCGTTGTGTACACGAGCTGATATATGCGTCCGGGCTCAAAGCCTTCCTCCATAAAAATGTGGCACGGATCCGGCTCAATCGACTCATCCTCGAAGCGCATAAAGCGCCATTTGTCTCGAGCGATAGGCTCGGCAGCGCTGTTGGGGTGGTCGCGTACGGTGAGTGAGGCATCCTGCTCGTTTGCGTCAATTGCAGGATGCGGCGCGTGCTGTCTGTCCGCAAGCAGGAAAAACTGTGTGAAGTGCGTCGCCTGGAACTGGCACATAATCCTGCCGCTAATGGGATTGCCATCGGCATCAAAAGCTTCGGGCGCCTGCAATCCGATTAACCCCACGCCGCGTGGTACATCTGCCTGCCAGCCGCCGAACAGCACGCTGTAACCATGACGCATCAGAAACCCGTTGCCGGGATCGAGCGGGTCTGAAGGCATGGTGGGTTTCCCAGTGTTGTTAAATCGCCCCGGCACAGTCTTTCGACCGCGGTTAACGACATCGTATAGAACGCTGCCGTTTCCATTTTCTAATCGTTCCGGCTTCAGCAGTGTGAAGTCGGATGAGAACAGTACCTTGCCGTTGGAATCTCGGGGGGCAAGCTTCAGGTCAACGATTCCATCGTTGGCAGGATGCAGCGGATCTACGGCGTAATGGATAGTGCCGTCAATCTGCTCATAAGCTCCTACATCGCCAAAGCTCTCACCGCCGGCATAAAGAGAGCGTCTGCTGATTTCCAGTTGTACGACTGCCACTTGGGAACCTCCGTTTACTATGGGCTTGTATGGTAGAAAGTGTGCACATGCAAATACGTTTGCCCTGGATTTTATCATTGTGAAGACGATTTTGAAAAATCCGGTATTCTAGCTTGTGTTCCGCTTCCTAAATATCACTCTTGCGCAAACTAAAACTACATGTCGCGTATGAATATATTTGTGCTATAAAGTATCACTGTCGTAAGGTTAACAACGCAAAGCCCCGCGTGATATACGCACCGCAGGGTCTTCACATAGCCGAGCTGATTTGACATGAGGCACTATAACATGTAAATATCACGATGTATCTATTAGATGCCTAATTCATATCTTCGAGAAAATAATTCTTCCTAGGAGGGTAAATCAAGATATTCGCAGTCCTGCGCCGAGGTATCTAGGAAAAACTCACAGCATCTCAGGTATGATTGCGGTGGGATAAATATGAATTTGGAATAGTAGTATAGCCTAGTCTAACCCTCCCCCGGTAAAACATACTCTCATTCAATAAAAAACCCCTTCAAAAATCGAGAATACTTCGACTTTCATCCCTCATTCCCCAATAACAGATTTCGAGCCACTACACGAGCATAAGACGCTGTGTAACGCGTTCTTGAGGGATTGCCTATCAGGCAAACCTTATGTTTGCAAGAAAGAGAGGCTTATGACTCAACAATCAGCCACAGCCCAAATAGAGGTTAGAAACCTCTATAAAGTGTTCGGTAACAATCCTGCCCTCGCTCTTCAAGAAGAGTATGCTTCCGCAAGCCGCGCCGAAATCCAAGAATCACTCGGACTGGTAGTGGCGTTGCGGAATGTGTCGTTCAAAGTCGAAAGGGGTCAGATATTCGTAATCATGGGGCTTTCCGGCAGTGGTAAGTCAACTCTGGTGCGTTGCCTTATCCGTCTCATCGAATCCACGCAAGGCGAGGTGCTGTTCGATGGTGAGGACATTCTGAAATATCCATCAGATCAGCTTATGCAGTTCCGTCGCGAGAAAATTGCGATGGTGTTCCAGCACTACGGCTTGCTTCCTCACCGACGGGTGCTGGATAACGTTGCGTATGGTCTGGAAATACGGGGAGTGGACAAGAATACCCGATATGAAGCGGCGCTGGATGCTATCGAAACGGTCGGATTGAAGGGTTGGGAGGACTATTTGCCAAATGAGATGAGCGGTGGGATGCAGCAGCGAGTCGGGCTGGCGCGGGCTTTGGCTGCGAATTCAGAAGTCCTGCTAATGGATGAGCCTTTCAGCGGGCTTGACCCACTAATACGCCGTGAGATGCAGGATGAACTCATTTCACTGCAAACATCAATTCAGAAAACGATAGTTTTCATAACTCACGATCTGAACGAAGCGCTGAAGATAGGCGACCGCATCGCCATTATGCGGGACGGCGAAATTGTTCAGGAAGGCTCACCTGAGGAGATTGTAACACTGCCGGCAGACGACTATGTAACCTCGTTCGTGCAGGACGTGGCGCGGGCAAAAGTGATACAAGCAAAGGCTATAATGCAAGAGCCGGATGTGGTCATCAACGACTGGCAGGGTCCCCGCGCCGCACTTCATGCGATGCGAGACAGTGATACCGATGTCCTTTTCGTGCTTGGACGCGACAGCATCCTGCGCGGGATTTTAACTGAAGATCAGGCAGGCAGGCTTGCACGGCGGAATGTTGAATCGCTTCGCGGGTTAGATTTAGGCGATGTGATGACTGCATCTCCAGATGCCTACATTGAGGACCTCATCCCAATGGCTGCGCAGACAGAGCATCCCATAGCGGTTGTCAATGAAGATGGGCGTCTGCTGGGAGAGGTGCATCGTGGTGCGCTTCTGACGGGCATGTCCGACGAAGCGACGGAGGTTTAGCATGGCACAAGTCGAAAACGTAGGGTCAACATCAAGCGCTCCAACTGAACGCTCATCGGTGAGCACCATACCGCGTATGTATGTCTGGCTGTCTGGTGTGGGACTTGTTGCCGTTATTACGCTGGCGTGCCTGTTGATATGGGGATCCGGAATGGAGTTTCCCACAACGGTCTCCCGCACCGAAATCCCCGTGGGCAACGGCAATACAACCGTAATCGAAAAGTCGCTTCGACAGGTTGTGGGCGACAGGATAGATGTATGGGCTAGCTGGCTGACCAAGAACGGGCAATGGCTTTTTGGAGGACTGAAGTCTTACACCAACTACGCTCTGCGTTACATTGAGGACGGAATTAAGTCGGTGCCTTGGCCCGCGATAGTCGTGGGACTTGCGCTGCTCGCGTATGCGGTCGGCCGCTGGCCGCTGCTGATATTCACAACGGTTGCAGTGCTGTTTTTCGGCTTTATGGGGCTGTGGGATAACACGATAGATACCGTCGCACTGATGGTGGTGGCGGTAGCCATCGCGGTAACTGCCGGTTTGCCGTTAGGCGTTATTGCTGCGCGCAGCCAGCTGGCAGATAACATTATGCGCCCGATACTGGACGCGATGCAGACGATGCCCAGCTTCGTGTACCTGCTGCCAGGAATCTTGTTCTTCGGGCTAGGTCCTCCGGCAGGCATTTTCGCTACCCTGATATACGCCGTACCACCCGTGATTCGACTGACTAACCTAGGCATTCGTCAGGTCTCAGAAGAAACGGTTGAAGCCGCGCGTTCATTCGGGGCTTCGCCATGGCAAGTGTTGAAAACCGTTCAGATTCCGATGGCGCTGCCAACGATAATGGCGGGAATCAACCAAACTACGATGATGGCGCTGGCGATGGTAACGATAGCGAGCATGGTTGCCGCAGGCGGATTGGGAGATAACGTGCTGCGCGCTTTGCAGAAAAATCAAGTAGGCGAAGGTTTTATCTCCGGTCTTGCGATTGTGTTCCTTGCAATAATCATAGACAGGCTTACGCAGTCTGTCGCAAGCAAACGGCAGGAAGCGTTAAGGAGCGCGGGATAAACAGAACATAGGATGGAGGAAATCTTGATATAATAGTATTTTATGGTTGATGTGAATTCACCCGATCAGGCAAGCACCCATATCAACTGGAGGCAACACTGGACAGAATTAAGGGGGAGAACAGCAAGAGCATATTATCGGACATCCGTAAAGTAAGAAAGCTGGTTTGAATGAGAGGAGATTTATTTTGTTGAATAAAGGTAAGTTATTGTCAGTAGCGCTAATTTTTGCGCTAGTCGCCGTAGCAGCAATCGCGTGCTCGCAGCCTGAACCTGCTCCGGCAATCGATGAAGCCCGGCTGCAAAGTATCGTAGAATCCGCTGTGGCAAAGTCCGCGCCTGCCCCTCAGCAGCAGGTCTCCGCAGAAGAGATTTCCGCGATGGTGGAAAATTCCATGATGGGAATGGCCGAATCGCAGGTATCCGCGGAAGAGATTTCCATGATGGTGGAAAACGCAGTTGAATCTGCGGCAATGGAAGGGGCTAGCCCTGAAGAAATCCAGAGGATGGTAGAAAGCGCCGTAATGGCTGCAACCGAAGACGCCGTTACGGTCAAGGATGTTGAATCTGCGATTTCAATGGCAGTCATGGAAGCGCAAGAAAGCATGGTAACTAGCGAAGATGTGCAGTCTGCTGTTTCGTCGGCCGTAATGGAGGCATCTTCCGATGCACTTAGCGCTGAAGAAGTACAGAACATAGTTGCCATGGCTCTGGAAGAGCGCGCTATGATGGAAGAGCCGCCGCGCGAGACTATTATATTCGGCGACCTAAACTGGTCAAGTGCGCTGATACAGAACCGAATCGCGCAGTATCTCGTGGAAAAGGGTTACGGCTACCCCACCGATGTGAAGTTTGGCGCGACATTGCCGCTGTTCCAAGGTCTGCGAAATGGCGATACGCATGTAGCGATGGAAATCTGGCTGCCGAACCAAGACGAAGCTTGGAATGAGGCAAGAGCAGCCGGTGAAGTTATCTCCGTTGGTCTCAGCCTTGGCAAAGACTGGCAGTCCGCATTTGTGATTCCGAGTTATCTCCAAGAGCAGTATCCAGACCTGGACAGCGTTGACGATCTAACAGACCCAATGTACAAAGACCTGTTCAAGACATCGGAAACCGGCGATAAGGCACGCTTAGTGTCCTGCGTTATCGGCTGGGCTTGCGAAGTGGTGAACGCAGCGCAGATTGAAGGTTACGGACTCGATGACCATGTTCACATCGTAAATCCCGGTGACGGCGCAGCGCTGAACGCAGACCTGTACGGCGCTTATGAGCGACAGGAACCTTGGCTCGGCTATCAGTGGGGCACAAATGACCCCGCGCTTAAGCTCGACCTCGTTCGCCTCGAAGAACCTGCGTACAGCGACCAGTGCTGGTTTACAACGAAAGCCTGCGCCTACGAAGACGCCACCATACTCATCGCAGTTGCGCCCGATCTTCCCTCTAAGGCTCCTGAAGTTATCAACCTGCTACGAAAATGGGACTTCAATATTGACATCTACAAGGCAGTTGTGCGTTGGCAGGATCAGAACCCTGACGCCGGCACCAATGCAACCGCTATCTGGTGGCTGAACGCCAACGAAGATATTTGGAGTGCATGGGTAACGCCCGAAGCCGCTGAGAGCGTCAGTATCGCACTTGCGTCCGGCGAAGAGGCTGATGGTTGGCCCAGCGAATAGCAGCCTGTGCAGATAATCTCATATCTATTGCTTGTGAGATAACCTGATTAAGAAGAGGGGATGCGGCTAGATTAGCCGCATCCCCTCTTTCTGTGCGTTTGGTTGGTGGAGACGGGGGAGGGTCGAACTCCCCGTCCAGAAGACTCTCCAACGAGGATATACTACAGGCTTAGTCAGTAATTAAATCTCGCTATAAGAAGCACTTACCGACGGGTAACCCCTTATAGCCAGCCGATGGGTAAAGCCGGTCCATATCGGCGTCTGTCAGGCTTTCCCCCGATGATATGGCACCCAATCCGCCCCTCTCGGAGGGAAGGAGCGGTGGATGTAGCCGCGGTTAGGCGGCTAGGGCAAACTCTCTGTCGTTGCCAGTTACTTTTTTTGCCACTTTTAACGCGGTGCGTGGCGCCTCGGCCTGCAATCCTGCAGAGACCGTCCCCTGTCGAACCCGCGCGTCCCCACTTGTTACCTCTCATTGTAGCATATTCTTGGAAATCGGGTTAACGAAGTTGCTCAGGCAAAAGGTTCTGATTACATCAAAACAAGAGAGGCATGTAGAAGTACATGCCTCTCTTATCCGCATCCTAACGCGACTAAGTTTCTTACTTCACCGCAGAAACCAAGTTGATCTGACGGCTGATGCGCTCATCGTGATCGAGTGCGAAGCGCTTGATTCCGTTGTAAATTGAGTCTGTATCGAGATGTGCCTCGGCTATCACATCGGCTTCTGTGCCGCCGGTCAGCCATTCGTTGTGCCAGTCGGAGACGAGCGAATACTCGTCCGTGAGAGGACCGGCATTCTGAACAGGCCACATTCGGCGCGTACCGGTCGTTACAACCGCCATGTCGTAGATTGCCTCAGGCGGAAGCACAGAGTCCTGATAGTCCTGCGGCTGACGGCGGAATAGCTCCTCGCTGATTGCAGATACGATCTTGACATTTATGCCGTCGGCTTCCAAGCGCGGCAGCGCTTTCACCAGATTGACTGTGGAAGATGAACCTTGAGCTACCACATAGCCCTGTTTGGGCTTATCGTCGTCGAAATCTCGAATGACATAGAAACCCTTCGCAGCGGCTTTTAGATCAGTGTCGGCGAAGGTGTTGCGATCTGCCACAGGGAAATCCGGGCGCGCTACTTCCAGCACGATGACGCCAACCTTGGGGTCGCGCGCTGCAATCTCAGCTGCTGCGAAGTAACCGGGCGCAACATCATTGTAGTCCCAGAAACTCAGCGTGATTACCTGCCCGCGCGGGAAGAGCTTCCATACCTGCGGCGCGAAGATGCCAAAGTGCGTGCGTGCGTCTGCCGCAGTTTCAGGTCCTGAGTGTCCGGCGAGCACATTCAACACGCCAACGCGGAAAGGACTGTCCTGGTTCTGCTGGCTCCAGACACGCGCTGGCAAGTACATGAGCGGTGTGAACGCGCCGTAAGTGCCGCTGATAGCCCATACGCCCACGTGCTGCTCCGGATCGAGCGACGCAGACTGCCCTACGAAGCCTACCGCAGTTGACACATTCCCCGCTTCCTGAATTGCCGCCTTCAGCCGTGTGCCGGTAGGGTTATTCACCGGGTCATAGTGTCCCCAAAGCCCGCCATGCTCTACATTGATGGACTCTGCGAGATCAGCCGCCACTACGACGAGGCGGTTATCGGTAACATAGTTCATGTACTTAGCAATTTCGGATATGGCGCGCCGAGTGCCGCGTACGTTTCCCGCCTCTTCGAAGAGCTTGATGGATACATCCTTCTCCTCGCCGGAAACACTGTTCTTAATCGTAACGGTCTGTGGTTCGATGGGAAGGCTGTCAACGGCGAGCCGCTCGTCCTGGAACGGGTCAACATTTCGGTCGATGCGAAGGTGCATATTGTCGTCAACAGTGTCGCCGATTTCGACAAGCCGGTCGGCAAGCCAGTCGCCTAGTCCGTCCTGTTCGAGTACGGACATAGCCACATCTATATTGCGCTTGAACTCAAGCAGGCGTTCGCGCATATCCGTTGCTGCATTTCCGTGCCTGATACCTTCGAACTCGACCCCAAAGCGATGCTCGAAGGTGGATGAGAGCGCTTGAAAGTAGTCGCCGTTGAAAGGGAAGCCGTAAGGATGGCTCGCGTAGCTGACAATCTGGTCGCCATAGCCGGGGATGCTGCCATTCACAGCCCCGGGCCACCAGCCCTTGACGGTGTTGCCCACCACGATCATAGGTCTATCGTCTGTTGGATCCCAGTCTTCCATCGCCTTCAGAACGCCCATCACCTGATCGTAGTCGTTCCCGTCGCTAATGGTGAATACATTCCAGCCGTAAGCAGCCCATTGGTCTTCAATGCGATATCCGTCGTATTGCGGCTGGATTACGCCGCCGATAAGCTCATCATCAATACCGGCGTTGTTGTAGGACAGCAAGATGCGAAGTCGCTTGCCAACTTGCTGCGCGACTGCTTGAGTCTTCATCTCCTGCGAGTGGCCCGACGTCATTGCGAACTCGCCCTCTATAGCCATTATTTTAAGACTGTCGGGAGCGCCCACCATGTCCCAGAACGCAGCTTTGCCTGCTGCGGTGGCGATTCCAATTCCTGACGGACCGCCGTTAACATCATTGGTCAAGTCAGTCGTCTCAGAGTGCCCGGCAAGAGAGCGTATGCCGCGAATCTTCGCCTGCGCCATCTCAGGTTCATCGGTGAGGTTGAAGTCTTCGAGCAGCGTGTCCAGCGCGCCTCTGCCCCTTCGGAAACCGAGGCAGTCGATGCTGAGCATGCCCTGCTTGTGATCGACGGCATAGCGCGGATCGCCGGTTTTGGCATGCTTGCGTGCGAGCGCCTCACCCATAATCATCCAGAGCGCGTAAGTTACGGGAGCGTTATGTCCGCCGGCAAGCATGAACTTGTCTCCGTAAGGATGCTTGGGGCGACGGTAGTCGTAGCGCAAGCCGCCGTTATCCGGGCCTGCGAGATGAGTCATCACGGTGTAGGGCGTGTAAGCAAGCGGACCGCCAAAATGCCCGGTTTGGGAATAATTGCCGAGCAGTACCAAAGTCATTGCGGTGAGAAACCCGACCTCTTCGAATCTGCTCTTGTCATACTCCGGTAGTTCAACAGGCGTGCCCGATCTATTGCTGGATAGGGCGACGCGGTCAACCGTCATAATCGAACCATTTGCGCTTGCCATTCTGTGGTGCTCCTTTGTCGTAGTTTAAGGGTTGCATACTGCAAGTCCGGATGAGAACTTGTTAACGAAACAGCGTATCCTGCATCGCTGGTTTGCATTATGCATTTCTGTCATTGTCGCAGAATACGAGATAATAATATCAAATCCGTGCAGTATGTTTCTACTACACCAATTCACATTGGTTAGCAGTTTGCGCTTCCCTCATGACAATCAATAAGGGCAAATCGGCAAGAAGCTCGGCAAGCTTCGCGATGTATGATGTATTATAAAGCTTGTGAATCTATGCAGGTTCGAACATGGGCAGGGACACTTCACCTTCGCCCTGATCTTCCCAGCTCACTTTGACACGCATACCACAGTGGATGTCTTCCACAGGGTTCGAGACGCCTACAATGTTCGTCATAATCCTGAAACCTTCGTCCAGATCAACATAGGCGACTGCGTATGGACCCAGATCCGCGAATGCAGGATGCCGACTCTGCATAACTACACTGAAGGTGTACACTTCGCCCTCGCCTTTCGATGTGCGCCAGGTGGTGTCATCGGTGCCGCAGAGGAGGCAGTATTTGCGCGGGTAAAACAGAACGTCATCGCAGCCGCTACATACTTGATAGACAAGCTCATGCCGCTTGGTGGCTTCCCAGAATGGCTCAGTGTCCGGCTCAGGGAATCTTGGTAATGGTCGCTGTCCTGCCATTGTTCCAGTCTCCTAATTCAGGCTCGTGTTGTGGATATACTGATTAATGCGCTCTAGTCTGCCGCCAGGATAGTTACGCCTGTTGCATGGCGAGAGCCAAGCATACCGCCGTTCCCCACTGCGACTGCGAGTTTCGCGTCCTGTACCTGCGCCGTGGATTCGCCCCGAAGCTGGCGCGTCGCTTCAAGCAGCAGGAATATGCCGCGCTCGCCAGGATGGTTCGATGACAAGCCGCCTCCGTCTGTGTTCATGGCGGGCTTGCGCGGGTCGTCGAATCCAAGATGCCGCTGGCTCACATAGTCTCCGCCCTCTCCCTTCTTACAGAAGCCCAAGTCCTCAATCATGCACATCACCGTAATGCTGAAAGAGTCGTATGCCATTAGGACGTCTATCTCATCCGGGGTTACGCTCGCATCAGCGAATGCAATAGGTCCGGACTGCGCGCCTGCGCTCACCGTTATGTCCCCGCCGTTCTCCCGATACTTCGTCGCTTCACCTGTTCCTATTATCCAAGCAGGTTTCTTGCGGCAGTTTGCTGCCACTTCCGGCGATGCTATGATGACCGCGCCGCCGCCGTCAGAAATCATGCAGCACTCGAGTAGATGAAGCGGGTGAGCTATAACGCGCGACTCCACTACATCCTGCACGGTAATTTCATTGACTCCGACAAACTCCAAATCCGTCATGGCTTTGACCGCCTCCGGATTTCGCATCGCATGACGTCGGGTTACTACTGAAATCTCAGCAAATTGTTCGTCAGTAGTGCCGTACTGATGCTTGTGGCGGTTCTTCACCATGCCGTAATTTGCAATGAGCGTTTGCCCCCAAGAATCTTCCATGTTCGCAGCAGGAGTAGCAGGACCCTGGCTGGTTGCGCCCGCAGTGCCAATGTTGCGCCTGTCCGAGTGCGCCGTAGAACCATAAGTGAGCAGCGCTACTTCGCACTTGCCTGCCGCAATCATTTTGGCGGCATGGTTCGCCTGGAACTCGTAGGAAGTGCCGCCCACGGCAGTGTTGTCTATGATTTTAGGCTTCAAGCCTAGGTACTCGGATATGCCCAAGCCGCCTATTCCTTGATGCGTGCCCGTATCATACACGGCGTCTATATCCTTGCCGGACAGACCGGCATCCTCAAGAGCTTTGATGGCTGAGGCAGCTTTAATTTGCAGTGCGCTTGTGCCGGGTCCAACCACCCTGAGCGGATATTCGTGAATACCTACGATTGCGGCTTCTCTGCGCTGGGGCATTTTATCCCTCCATTCAAAAAAGGTGATTTTTCATCATCCCGTCATCTGTTGTGAAATCGGCGGAGCATTCCATCGTAAGGAAGCGCTGCTTTTCAGTGTGTTCGTAGCAAATGCTTGAACGACGACGGTCAGTCTGTTAGCGTGAATAATGTCGTTTTGCGAAACCGAGAACGGCGCAAAGGTAGCATATAGGGACGATTCAGTCAACGGAAGCGGAGCACAGGAACGCATGAGAGACGACAATTCACAATGATCAGCACCGTTCTGCTTATGATACATATCGCTGCCGGGTCGGTGGCGCTGTTTACTGCGGCAATAGCGCTTATGACTCAGAAGGGCGGCGTAAATCATGTGCGAATCGGACGGGTTTATGCTTCCGCTATGACAGCGGTGTTCATCACAGCCGTACCGCTGTCGATACTGGGCAGCGATATTTTCCTGCTGCTTATCGCAGTGTTCAGCTTTTACCTCGTATTCGCAGGATGGCGTTTTGCGCGCAACTACCGTGCCAAAGCGCACCCTGTGGACTGGGCAGCCATTGCCGCAATGAGCCTGACTGGGCTTGGAATGTGGGGCTATGCAGTTATCATCGCACGCGCGGGCGATTCTCAGTGGGTAACCCTGGCGCTTTTCGGCACTATAGCGTTAGCGCTCAGCCTTGCGGATGCGAGATTCTACCGCAGAGCTGCCGTGCCTCGCACACGCAGGATTTCACGGCATCTCACAAATATGATGGCTGGCACTATTGCCACAGTTACGGCAGTTGTCGTAGTGAATGTGGATACCGAACCCGCTTGGATAGGCTGGATACTTCCTACTATCCTGATAACTCCCCTTATAGTATGGTGGAACATCCGCGTAACACAGCAGAGCAGAAATCGGCTGCAGCGCAGTTAAGCATATCTGCAATTTGGATTCGAATTGACGGGAAACAACACATAAATGCGAAGGTTGACAGAATTAAGTTATGAAGATTGGACTGCTCACTGACACACACCTACCTAACCTCATTAGAGACCTCGATGAGCTTGGACCCGAGCCGGCGGAGTTCTTCTCGTCGGTTGACCTTATACTGCACGGCGGCGATCTGATATACACTCGAGTGTTAGACTGGCTCGAACAGTTTGCGCCAGTGTTGTGCGCCACGGGCAACAACGATCCCTATGATGACCACCGCTCGAAAGAGTTGCAGATGTTGGAAGTTGAAGGCTGGCGCATAGGCATGGTTCATGACTTGGGCAGCGAACATAGACCCCTGCACGAGGTAAAAAAGCTCTTTCCTTCTCCGGTGGATATTATGATAGGCGGGCATACACACCAGGAAGTGCTGTATGAACGCGAAGGTGTTGTCATACTCAACAGTGGCAGCATCACCTTTCCGCGTCACAAAGAACTGCGACTGGGCGGCGTAGGGCTGCTGGAACTCAAACCGGGAAAGCTACACGCAGAGATTATCCCTATTGGCGAGACAGCGGGACGTCCCAATCCGTGCGAAGCATTGGCGTTGGATGTGAAACGCGACGTTTGAATCGGTTTTTGCTTCTATATGCTTAAAGACAAGCGAAAGCGGCATCGAATAGTCAATGCCGCTTTCTGTTTCTGGTATTTCTGGCAACGAGAGGCGATGCTTCAGTTAATCTGAATTAGTTCCCGAAATCAATTTATGCAGGCTGGTGAGAACATCCGCCAAATCAGGAGAGTGTTCCGAAGCTAAAGCCATGGGTGTTTTAGCCGCGTTATCTTTTGCCTCAACGGATGCGCCGGAGACTGCGAGTATCATCGCCATACTCGTTCTCCGTTACGAAACCGCTGAGACATTGACACTCACGGAAGCCGGTATTCCGCACCGCTCGTGGACAGCCTTCTTATCTATGCTGCCGCTTCATTAGCAGCAGCAAGCGCGGCGTCAAAGTCGGGAAGCTGCGCTATCTGAGGCACATACTCTACATGGCGCACCACGTTGTCCTTGTCTAGTACGAACACCGCTCGTGCGAGCAAGCCGTTCTCTTTCACATGCACGCCGTAGCTGTCTCCGAACTCTCGCGATTTGAAGTCGGACACCGTCTCAACTTTGTCAACATCGTGTGCGCCGCACCAACGCGCCTGCGCGAAGGGCAGATCCATGCTAACGGTCAGGATAACTATGTCATCCGACAAAGATGCCGCGAATTCATTGAACTTTTGTGTCTCATCGCTGCAAACACCCGTGTCAAGTGAAGGCACTGATGCGATAATCTTCACCTTTCCCGCAAAATCATCCAGCGATACTTGTCTCAGCCCCGCGCCCGATACGGTGAAGTTGGGCGCTTGCTGTCCGACTTTAACCTCAGGTCCAAGTAGGGTCAGTTGGTTTTCACCGGCGGCGAAAACTCCGGTTCGCTCTTCCATACATTCATCTCCTATTCACTAGGGTTTAGTAGTTGCTCTGTTCATTGTGCGGCATTTGTATCACCGCTATTAAAGTCTAATTCATGGGAGCAAGCCTGACAACATTCACGGGAGCAAGCCTGACAACATTCACGCGATTCACGCGCCAAAATGCCTAGTACGGCTTTTTGCCCGTTTTCTCCTCAAACAGCTTCCAAGTGGCGTCATTGAAAGGATAATACTTGCCGGGGGAGCACTGCTCGATCTCAAGCTGTGCCTTGACCACTTCTTCCACCTCTTCGCGCTGGTGTGCAATCTCTATCACTTCTTCAACGATGCTCTGAGGCACTACCACAACTCCATCATCGTCGCCGACCAGCGCATCTCCGGGCCGAACCAGAACACCACCGCACTGTATTGCGTCATTGACCTGCCATGGCCAAAATTCGGCTGGGCCTTGCTTCGCCGTCAAGCTTGCCGAATATACCGGAAAGCCGTATTCCTTCAGAGAAATGCTGTCGCGCACGCCGCCGTCAGTTACAAGACCGCCCGCGCCTAGCTGCTTCATTCGCAGGAATTTGATGTCGCCTCCGACTGAGCTGTATTTCCACCCCATCGCATCTATAACCAGCACTTCTCCGGGACCACACATTTCGATGGCAACATATTCTGCAGAATCCGAACCCTTTGGCTTGTCTTGGGCCAAGTCCGGACGATGCGGCACAAACCTCAGTGTAACCGCTCTGCCTGCCAAGTGCTGTCCTTGCTGCAGCGGTAGCGCACCCTGAATGTAGCTCATGGGCCAGCCTTTTACCCACTGTGCATCTATGAGGGTCTGCGTTGGTATGGCACGTAAAACTTCCAAAGTTTCGTCCGATATATGCGGCATTATGGCACACCTCTTGATTGAACTTGCTGTGAGAACTATCTTATCGGCTCACTCGTAACGGCACAACAGCACGAAGTGTGCCTCTGCCCCCCGATAGGGTTTCCATTTGAGATTCGTTTACAATTAGAAAACAGGAAAGACGCGACTCGGATAAACTCCAACGCAGTATCACATATCCACATATCGTTTTCGTTTCCAAAAATCATTGACAGGCGGATTTGTGCGTGTTAGCATAGTGAGATAGTCAAAATATGTGCTTTTCACCATCGTGTACTCTCGACCGCAGACATACCATCTCAGTCGAAGTGCGCCTTTTTGTCCCCATATATTTCCTCTCCCACCAACCGAATTACTGATAAGCAGTCTTTTCATCACCTAATTATCGTCTATTGTCATCGCCGACATACAAGAACGACAGTTATATTATATCTAAGGCGCAAGCAGCCATCACTTTGCTTAGGAGCGTGAGTGTATGACCTTATCTATTGCGAAGCCCGAAGCCAATGGACATTCTGCGGACATGAAGCGTTCTTACGCTGCGACAACCACAGTTCTGGATGTGCCTAATCTGATACAAGTGCAGATTGCTTCGTTCGAGTGGTTTAAAACCGACGGACTGAAGGATCTGTTCGATGAGATTTCGCCCATAGAAGACTCCCCGGGCGCACGCTTTGAGCTTCGTTTAGGAGACCATTTCTTCGAGGAGCCTAAGTACACTGAGGAGGAGTGCCGAGAGAAGGAGATAACATATTCGGCGCCGTTGTATGTAACGGTTACTTTGGAAATTAAAGCATCGGGAACAGGGCACGGAGAAATTAAAGAACAGACCCTGTTCATCGGCGATATTCCTATGATGACCAGCAACGGGACATTCGTCATCAATGGAGCGGAGCGTGTGGTCGTAAGCCAGCTTGTGCGCTCTCCCGGCGTATATTTCACAACTGTCCGGGATACGAATACGGGGCGCGGGCTGGCATCGGCAAAACTGATACCGTATCGCGGCGCATGGATGGAGTTTGAAACATCCAGTCGTGATGTAATATCAGTGAAAGTTGACCGCAAACGTAAAACCCCTGTGAGCACTTTGCTGCGCGCAATGGGGTTCGCTACGAATGAAGAACTGCTGGATCTGTTCGCGGACGTAGATACGAATCCGGAGCACGAGTACATTCGCACCACGATTGATAGAGACGGCGGCGTCACGAACGAGGAAGACGCGCTGCTCGAATTTTATCGCAGGTTGCGACCGGGTGAACCGACAAGCATAGATAACGCGCGCGATCTTATCAAAAACCTATTCTATAACGAACGGCGGTACGACCTGGGTCGTGTAGGCCGATATAAGCTGAACCGCAGTCTTGAGCGAGACGCCGATCCAAATAAGCGCACGCTTGAGGAAGATGACATCGTAACTCTTTTGAAAAGGATGATTCTCATCAATAATGAAGAGTTGCAGCCTGATGATATAGACCATTTAGGCAATAGGCGTGTACGCGCAGTGGGCGAGTTGATACAAAATCAGGTGCGCGTGGGACTGATGCGTATGGAACGTGTCATCAAGGAGCGCATGACTACGCAGATAGACCCTGCAACAACTACGCCCGCAGCGTTGATAAACATCAGGCCTGTGGTTGCGGCAGTGCGCGAGTTTTTCGGCGGGTCTCAGCTTTCACAGTTCATGGACCAGACGAATCCTCTGGCAGAGTTGACACACAAGCGCAGGCTGTCTGCGCTCGGACCGGGGGGGCTTTCGCGTGAGCGCGCAGGTTTCGATGTGCGCGACGTGCATCACTCGCACTATGGACGAATATGCCCTATCGAGACGCCTGAAGGTCCGAACATCGGACTGCTGGGATCGCTGGCGACTTATGCCCGGACAAACGAATACGGGTTCATAGAAACTCCCTATCGCCCCATTCTTACGGAAATAAAGAATACCGATCCGGATATTGAAGGGCGGACACTGGCAGAAGATCTGATTCACGTTGACGGAAGCCGACTGCTGACGAAGGGACGTGTTGTGAACAGCCGCTATATGAGGCGCGTTATGTCCCTGCCAGAGCAGATGGTAGCGGTGAAACCTTATGTGTCGATGTCCTCGAAGGCGATTGAGTACCTGTCTGCGGATAAGGAAGAGGGCAAGGACATCGCTATGGCGAGCGCTGCCCTGGATGAGAAAGGGCAGTTTATAGACGATTACATTGAAACTAGACGCGGCGAAGGTGTCGGTAGGGAACGGCCCGAAAATGTCGCTTACATGGATATATCGCCCATGCAGCTGGTGAGCGTATCTACTGCGCTCATACCGTTCCTGGAACACGATGATGCGAATCGCGCGCTGATGGGATCGAACATGCAGAGGCAGGCAGTGCCGCTGCTGAAACCGGAATCACCCCTTGTGGGCACTGGAATGGAGGGCCGCGTGGCGCGGGACAGCGGACAGGTAATCTTGTCTAATGTTCACGGAGTAGTTACAGAGGTCTCCGGGGATCGGATCTGCGTGGTGGATGAGAACGGAGAACTGTACACGCACAGACTTCTGAAATTCCTGCGCAGCAACCAAGGAACTTGTATCAACCAGCGCGCTATCGTGAATAAGGGCGATGTCGTGAGAAAAGGGCAGGTTCTGGCTGACAGCTCCTCTACGGGCGGTGGCGAGCTCGCACTGGGACAGAATGTGCTTGTGGCATTTATGAGTTGGGAAGGTTATAACTTCGAAGATGCCATAATTCTCAGCCGTAAACTGGTGAAGGAAGATAAGTTCACTTCCATTCACATTGAGAAGCATGAAGTGGAGGCACGGGATACTAAGTTAGGTCCTGAGGAGATTACTCGGGATATTCCGAATGTGGGGGAGGATAACCTGCACGATTTGGATGAAGAAGGCATCATCCGGGTCGGCGCCGAAATAAAAACCGGCGATATTCTAGTGGGTAAGATAACGCCTAAGGGTGAGACCGAACTGAGCGCAGAAGAAAAATTGCTGCGCGCGATATTTGGTGAAAAGGCGCGTGATGTGAAGGACACTTCGCTCCGCGTACCTCACGGTGAGCGAGGCAAAGTCATAGGCGTAAAGGTGCTGAACCGAGAGAATAAGGATGAGCTTTCGCCGGGTGTGAATAAGATGGTGCGCCTGTGGATAGCACAGACGCGCAAGATAACCGAAGGCGACAAGATGGCAGGGCGCCATGGCAACAAGGGCGTGGTTGCGAAAATTATGCCTGAAGAGGATATGCCGTTCTTGCCGGACGGAACGCCGGTTGACATCATACTTAACCCAATAGGTGTGCCGTCTCGTATGAACTTGGGGCAAGTTCTGGAGACACATCTGGGCTGGGCTGCGCATAATCTGGGCTTCAAAGCAGTTACACCGGTGTTCGACGGCGCGCCTGATGCCAGTATTGAGGATGCATTAGCTCAGACCTGGATTATAGAGCAAGCGAATGCGGTTGATGTGGCTTCTGACGATGCATCAGGCATGAAGAAGATTGACCTAGCGAAAGTTCGGGCTTGGCTGGATGAACGGAATTATAGCTTTGACAAGATATTCACGGAACCTGTGCCGGGCGAAGCGTGCAGAGTTTGCTTAGAGGTTTGGCTGAGTCAAGAAAGGCGTCTCGATGTGTCGCACATGGGACTGGAAGATATGCGACAAGAGGCGCTGCGGCTGAACCGAGAGGAGCAGATATCCGCGCCGACCCTGGGTAAGTCGATACTCTACGACGGACGAACAGGCGAACCTTTCGACCAGCCGATTGCGGTTGGCTACATCTACATGATGAAGCTGATTCACCTTGTTGAGGACAAGATACACGCTCGCTCGACCGGTCCATATTCGCTGATAACGCAGCAGCCTCTGGGCGGCAAGGCGCAGTTCGGCGGTCAGAGATTCGGCGAAATGGAGGTGTGGGCGCTGGAAGCCTACAGCGCAGCGAACAATCTGCAGGAGATGCTGACACTGAAGTCCGATGATGTTATCGGCAGAGTGAAGACTTACGAGGCGATAGTAAAAGGCGATAATGTTACGCAGCCCGGTGTGCCGGAATCGTTCCATGTGCTGATGAAGGAGCTTCAAAGCTTAGGAATGGCCGTTGAGTTGATGCGAGAGCCTTCAGGCCCGTTCCTGATGGGCGACTTAGGTGATGATGTAGATTTGGATGAATTCGCGGCTGCGCTGGGTATGGACGATATGTTCAGCGATGTGCCCCAAATGAGTGATGACGCAGAGGAATCATCGCAGGAAACTGTGCCACAGATGGGAGATGATTAGAGAACTATCTGAGACTGAGAAACCGTGTGTTTGACGGGCTGCGGATGGGGTGCGTGGCAGACTAACATACCGAATGGACGGCATATTAACGAACTGATACACGGACCGACTTACTGAGGGAGTGTGCTACATGGGTCAAGGCGGCAATAGCTTTAACGCAATCAGGATTTCCCTTGCTTCCCCGGAGCAGATACGCCTGTGGTCGTATGGTGAGGTTACGAAACCTGAGACCATTAACTACCGCACGCTGCGCCCGGAGAAGGAGGGGCTGTTTTGCGAGCGCATTTTCGGCCCCACGAAGGACTGGGAGTGCTACTGCGGCAAATATAAGAAGATACGACATCGCGGAATTATATGCGACCGCTGCGGAGTAGAGATTGCGCGCGCTAAGGTTCGCAGAGAGCGGATGGGTCATATAGCTTTGGCAGCGCCCGTGGCGCATATTTGGTTCTCCAAAGGTACGCCAAGTCGGCTGGGACTAATGCTCGATCTTTCACCGAAAAACTTGGATAGGGTGTTGTACTTCGCTCAGTACCTCATCACCAGTGTGGATGAGGAGATTAGGGCTGATGAAGTTGACCGTCTCCAGAACGGCCTCGATGCAGAACTGCTGCGGATGGAAGAGAAGCTGCTCGAGAAGACAGATGCCCTTCAGAAACAGATCGATGCCGCAGATGAGAACGGCCTGTCCGAAGAACGGCGAGAGGAACTGCGCGAAGAGATTCGACAGCTGAATCAGGAATATGATGAAGAGCGGGACGATCTGGAAACTGATATTCAGGACCAGATTGATGACATGGAAGGTCTCGCCATAGGCGGTCTGCTCACGGAGAGCCGATACCGCGACCTTCGAGATGCCTGCGGTGATGTGTTCGAAGCCGGTATGGGTGCAGAAGCTGTACTGGAACTGCTGCGCGGCATCGATCTCGATGAGATGCGGTACGATTTACAGGAACAGATTCGCACGACTTCCGGCCAGAAACACAAGAAAGCTGTAAAGCGGCTGCGTGTGGTCGAATCGTTCCGCAAGAGCGAGAACAAGCCTGAATGGATGATATTCACGATGCTCCCCGTGCTGCCGCCGGAACTCCGCCCAATGGTGCAGCTGGACGGCGGTCGGTTTGCTACCAGCGACTTGAACGACCTTTACCGCAGGGTCATTAACCGCAACAACAGACTGAAACGACTGATCGACCTGATGGCGCCTGAGATTATCGTCCGCAACGAAAAGCGGATGCTTCAGGAAGCGGTCGATGCACTGGTAGATAATGGCAGACGCGGCAGGGCAGTGGCAGGAAGCCATAATCACAAGCTGAAGTCCCTGTCGGATTTGCTGCGTGGCAAACAAGGACGCTTCCGCCAGAACCTGCTGGGCAAGCGGGTGGACTACAGCGGACGCTCGGTGATTATCGTAGGTCCTGAGCTGAAGCTGAACGAGTGCGGCTTGCCGCGTAAGATGGCGCTGGAGCTGTTCAAGCCTTTCGTGATGAACAAATTGGCGCAAAATGGCTTCGCGCACAACATAAAAAGCGCTAAGCGGATGGCGGAAAGCGAAAGACCTGAGGTCTGGGACATACTGGAACAAGTAGTCAAAGACAGACCTGTTCTGCTAAACCGCGCCCCCACTCTGCACAGACTGGGTATACAAGCATTCCAGCCTGTGCTCATTGAAGGCAACGCAATACGGCTGCACCCGCTCGTTACGACTGCGTTCAACGCTGACTTCGACGGCGACCAGATGGCAGTGCATGTTCCGCTCTCGAAGGAAGCCGTGTGGGAAGCGAAGCGAATGATGCTCAGCACCAACAACATGCTTGCGCCGAGCTCGGGCGATCCTATCGTGTCGCCCACTTTGGACATGGTGCTGGGGTGCTTCTACATGACCCAGGCGCTTGAAGGAGCGCGTGGAGAAGGACGGGAATTCGCGGATATAGACGACGCACGGCTTGCCTATGAGTTGAATCTGCTTGATTTGCGCGCGCTTATTAAGGTGCGTGAAGAAGGCAGTGAAGATTGGTTGGAAACAACACCGGGGCGCATAATTTTCAATGATGCGCTGCCCGAAGAGCTTGGATTCTATAATGAAGTCATCGATAGGCGCATGCTGAATAAGATTACGTCTCAATCGCACCAGCTTCTGGGCAACGAAGGCACGGCTTCGGTTCTGGACAACATCAAGGATATAGGCTTCCATTACGCATCGAAGTCGGGCATTACCATCGCAATTAAAGATGTGGAAGTGCCGAACGAAAAGCAGAGCATCATCGGCGAAGCAGAAGCTAAAATCGCTGATCTGGACGAAATGTACTGGGACGGTCTCGTTACTGAAGATGACAGATACAACCAGACGATTCAAATCTGGTCAACCGCGAATGACAGTCTCACATCTGCGGTTGAAGATAACCTAATGAAGTATGGAGGCGGAGACGAACTAAGTCGCATGAACAACGCCGGAATTGGCTTGTACATGATGGCAACATCGGGCGCGAAGGGTAACATTGCCCAGATTAAGCAGATGGCAGGAATGCGTGGTCTGATGTCCGACCCCCACGGTCGTATCATTGAGCGTCCGATCAAGTCCAGTTTCCGCGAAGGCCTGAGCGTGCTGGAGTATTTCATTTCGACACACGGCGCCCGCAAAGGACTGACGGACACGGCGCTTAGAACTGCTGACAGCGGATATATGACGCGCCGTCTGATTGATGTGGCGCAGGAACTTATTATACTGGAGGAGGACTGCGGCACCCTTGAGGGTCTGCTCATAGAGACTACGCAGACCGATTCAATGCTGCCCTCTTTTGTTGACAGAGCAAAGAGCCGTTACGCCGCCGCCGCGGTTGCAGATCCGGACACTGGCGAAATTATCGTAGAGCGCAACGGACTGCTTAGCTTAGAGACGCTCGACAGGGTATTGAAAGCCAACGTCCCGAGCGTTCTGGTACGTTCTCCGATTAGATGCGAAGCCGAGCGAGGACTGTGCCGTCTATGCTACGGTCTGTCGCTTGCCACTTGGAAGCCAATAATGGTTGGCGAGGCGGTCGGCATCATCGCTGCGCAGAGCATAGGTGAGCCGGGCACACAGCTGACGATGCGGACTTTCCACACTGGCGGTATCGCCGGTTCGGACATTACAAGCGGTCTGCCGCGTGTGAACGAGCTGTTCGAAGCGCGCGTCCCGAAGGGTGAAGCCGTACTGTCCGAAATTGATGGCGTTGTGGAAGTATCTGAGACGACTGAAGGCAGGATAGTACAGGTTGTGAACACCGAGACCTACACTGACGAATATGTGCTCCCGGAAGGAAGCATCTTAGAGGTAGGCGACGGAGATCTGGTGAACATTGGCGATAGGCTTGCATCGCTGGAAATCGACGCTGAATCGGAAGAGGCTGCCCTGATGCCCAATGACATTCTTGCGAGGGTGTCGGGTATGGTCCATGTGGATGGAGATATGCTCTCGATAAGCTGGACGGACGAGGATAGGCGCGAGTACCAAATACCGGCGGCGTCCGCACTGATAGTGAGCTCCCAAAGCAAAGTTTCGGCAGGTGATCCCCTCACAGCGGGACCGAAGAGTCCACAGCGCATTTTGACTCTACAGGGCAGGGAAGCAGTGCAGCAGTACCTCATAGATGAGGTGCAAAACGTGTATCGTTCGCAGGGCGTTACGATCCATGACAAGCATATAGAGGTGATTATCTCTCAGATGCTGCGCAAGGTAGAAGTGGAAGATGTAGGTGATACAAATCTTCTACCCGGCGATCAGATCGACCGCAGACAGTTCGAGGAGCAGAATGCCGCAGTGCTCGCGGAAGGCGGCGAACCGGCTACCGCCAGTCCGGTGCTGCTAGGAATTACGCGGGCTTCGCTAAAGATGGACAGCTTCCTGTCCGCAGCATCGTTCCAAGAGACGACGCGCGTGTTGACGGAAGCTGCCGTGAACGGCGATGTAGATAATTTGCGCGGTCTGAAGGAAAATGTCATTATCGGCAGACTGATTCCGGCGCGTCTTGATCTGACAGAAGAGGGCAAGGCGTTTTTGGACATACCCGAGGATGAAGAGAAGATTGATCCTATCAGCATGCTGACGGAAGCTAACGACTTCCAATCGCAGGTGGCGCAGGCTCCCTATGGACTGAATATAGAAGATGTTGTGCAAGAGCAGGCTCCCGTAGGCGACGACTAGACGATACTAAACGAAAATTGAGACGGATAGACAGGATGGAACGGATGTTTAAGAGCGAACCTCCCGCCCATCCTGTCTTTGCTTTTGTCGGAACGGCCACCTATAAGTTATGAGCGCTCAAGTGGATTGTGCGACGCGTCGGCGATTGAATTGGGATAATGGAGTGAGATTTTGGCAGATAAAGTACACGATTTTCATGATGGCAATTTGCACTTTCAAGAACGTTTCGGAACTGTGAAACTTGCGGAACGTGTGGCGCAGCGAGCTTCGGAGCGCTTGAGCTCGGAGCAGCGGAAATTTATAGCACAGGCTGATATGTTTTTCATGGCGACCTGCGATCATCGTGGGCTGCCAACCTGTTCGTACAAGGGCGGCGATCCGGGCTTCGTTACGGTCGTGGACGATAGTTGTGTTGCATTTCCCAACTATGATGGAAACGGCAAGTATCAGAGCATGGGCAACTTGTTGAAGAATGCGAATGTTGGCTTGTTGTTCATTGATTTTGTGGGACAGGCACGGCTTAGACTGCAGGGAGTTGTATCCATAGATGAGGATGATCCGCTGATGGCGAACTATCCCGGAGCACAGTTTATTGTGCGCGTTGCGCTAACAGAGGTATATCCGAACTGCGCGCGCTATGTGCATAAATATGAGCTGGTGGAACGGTCGGTTTATGTGCCGCGCAAGGGGAAGAGCGCACCTACCCCAGAGTGGAAGCGGGAACTGCGGGATTACTTGCCGAAGAGCGACCCCGCGCTCAGGGAATAGATTGGATTGCGGCGATCAGGGTCCAGATGAGTATCCAGTTGGCATCAGATTATGACCGGGGTGCCTTGGTGGAACCTGAGCTGCCAGCCGTTTTCTGTGCGAGACCAGAGTGAGCTTCGGTTGCCAATCTCTTCGATGCCTCTATAAGTTACTGCGCTTGTATAGGTTACTAAGACTATGTCCTGGCTTAGGAGGCGTGCAGAGAAGTTCTTCAAAGGCAGTTCTGCGTCTATATGCTGACTTTCGATAGCCAGTGTGTCCTCTCTGCGATAGATGCGCCCAGACCTTCCAAACTCGAAAAAGTCGGGCGCAAGTGTCCGTTCCATCCACTCCATATCGAAGCGTGTCTCGGACTTCCATAAACCTTCTTCGAGTGTTTCGAGCTGTTTCTTTTCGTCGTTACTAAGTTTTGTGTGATTGTACATTTATATCCTGTGTAATCTCGGTTTGTCTCAGCTAGTTTGGGGCGCTGGTTAAAAGAAAACCGCCGTCAACCGGCAAGGTTACACCGGTAATGAAGCGCGCTTCGTCGCTCGCTAAGAACAGCGCGGCATTGCCGATGTCCCAGCTTCTGCCTTCGATGGGCAGCGGCGTGGAGCTGCGTCGCATTTCGCGCATCTCTGCTGATGCATGCGCCAGGCGCGGCGTCCACATGAGTCCGGGCATTATGCAGTTGGCGCGTATATTGTCGGCTGCGTGGTCAAGCGCTATGGCGCGGGTGAGTCCGACTACGGCGGACTTGTTGACGGTGTATTGTGCCGATGACCTGCCGGGTTTGGGACGAAGCGCGGTTACGGAAGAAACATTGATTATGGATCCGCCTCCCGAAGTCTTCATATGGGGTATGGCATAACGGCACATGTTGACCATGCTCATAAGATTGACAGAGGCGCTGCGATACCAGTCCTCGTCTGTCGCTTCGACAACATTGCCGCCGCTGCCTCCACCGCCGACATTGTTGTGCAGTATGTGCAGCGCGCCGTAGCGTGTTACAGCCGCGTCGATCACTTTGCGGCAGTCGTCCGGGTTTGTAACATCGGCTGCTGCGGTTGCTGCGTCTCCGCCCTCTTCTACGATGATACCCGCTGTTGCTTCTGCCCATTCGCTGACAGCGTCGACTAATACAACCTTCGCGCCCTGCCGCGCGAAAAGTATTGCCGCCGCCGCACCGTTTCCGACTCCGCTGCCGCCAAACGTACCTGCTCCGCTAACGATGGCTACTTTTCCGTCCAGCCTTGCTTGCTGAATGTTCTGTGCACTCATAGTCATTCTTGCCTCTAGAGGTGAGTGAAATTTTTGCCGGGTAAGTTCGGCAAGCTTTTACCAGTGATACGATAGGTCTTCAAAGCGGAATACCCTTTAATTTTCGTCCAGGATGTGTAGGTACATGAAGGCGCCGGTGAAAGTTGTGGCTTCTTCGCAGTGTCCGCCTATCATCTCGCCGGATGGACGGGCTGCAGCAACATGGATGTGGACGCGAATACCCGATTCGGATTCCGGCAAGGGCTGGATATACCCTTCCGCGCTGACAAGTTCAAGGTTTTCGTCGAGAACACTGCGTTCAAATTCCGGTTCCCCGTCTTCATAGCGGCAAAGATTTCGCAGACGGAGCTGTCGTAAACTGCCGATGCATGATGTGATGGCGGCTTCGCGGATGTCCGCGGCGAGGGCGAACTTTTCTAATCCCGCTACTAGAGATTCGTCGGGACCAAACCGGTAATAAGCCACACTGGTTGCGTTGATGTTCCAGCTTTGCATTGAGAAACTTCCTCTCCGTATTTAGGGCTGTTTGCTTCAGCAGAGACGTGCTGGCAAAGATTGAATTGGATAATGTTCTGGCGTGGTTTAATCATAGCTCTATTCTGCATACTCGTCTGCTGGGGTCGCAGCAGAACCAGAGTGCGCCCTCATGCATGGTTAACCCGTGCAGTTCGGGGGCTGGAACCTCGATTTCTTCAAGGACTTCGCCTGTATGCGGGTGCAGACGATGGATTTTCTGCATGGCTCGGTCAGCACACCAGATAGTCTCACCATCCCAGGCGATACCGTGGGGTGCGGCGCCGGGTGTAGGGATCGAGCGCTGAACTTCAAGTGTTGCGGAGTCAATGAGATATAACCGAAGGGCAGGCTTAATAGCAACCCACATGCTGCTGCCAAGCCATTCCATCCCATGTGGCCGGTTGTACGCCGGACCCGTGTCGCGCGGATCATGGATTCCTGTGCCCGGTGGAGTGTGATACTCAATAGTGGATCCGTCCCAGTCGAGTTTATATAGTCGGGAATTGTGCGTAGAGGCGACCCATATCTGTTCGTCGGTACAGGTAAGACCACTGGATCTGTACGTATCAGTGGTTACATCGATAATTGCCTCGCCCGTTTCATAATCGAGTTTTTGCAGCCGGCCATCATCGTCCGCAGAAATGACCCAAATTCCGTCATCGGCAGCCTGCAAGCCATTGGGACGAGAGCAGGGTGTCAGCCACATGTCTTCGATTCTTGGCAATGGAACCCTCCTTTTCGACTTGAAATATGCGTCTGCATTCTAACATGAACCAAGGTCAGTATTCTCAACATGCGTTGGCATTGAAAATCCCGTCCCAACGCAGCTCGAAACTCTGTTATTCCGAAACTACTCTATTGATTCTCAAATCTTGCCTATTAGGAACTGATTCACAGACACAAATCCTATCCTCCAAGCGTCAAACACGGACAGGCATGTCAGTATCTCATTCACCTCAAATCATCTGCCGCTGACTGCTGTCTGTGCCTGTCATAAACACCTTGACATTGTCGCACTGGTCGCCTTGTAGGATGCTATTGGTTGGTAAACTCATCAATCGCCGGATTTCCGCTTTCTTAGAAACAGAAGGTTACCACTGCAAAGTGAGACTGCCGTACACCCGCTCGGCTAATTGATTGCAATCTATGTGTGTGTTACAATCCTGTTGGTTGTTCTAAAAGATAGTACCCGGCGATTCCCTAGCACATTTCGGATACCCTGGTGATATTCATTAGGCAACGAATTTTTCATTAAGGAGATCGCCTTGGTCTTTCAGGATAGGACGCTTGTATGTACGGATTGCAACTCCGATTTCGTATTCACGGTCGATGATCAGCAATATCATCTGGAAAAAGGTTACACTAACGAACCAAAGCGCTGCTTGAACTGCCGTCGCGCGCGCAGGCAGTCGTATAATCGCGGCGGCGGCGGTGGATTCGGCGGTGGCGGCGGCGGCGGATTCGGCGGAAGCCGCCAAACTTACTCTATCACCTGTGCCGAATGCGGCAAAGAAGATGAAGTTCCATTCAGACCAACCGGGGTTCGCCCTGTTTACTGCTATGACTGCTTCAGATCCGGAGCTTCCCGCAATTAAATAGGGAAGATTCCTAATATCGCCTCCGTGCTAATCGCAGGTAAATGAAATTCACAAACCGCCGTTCACAAATTGAATGAACGGCGGTTTTACATTACTTATCAATTCCACATATCTCTAACGTAGCTTACCGACTGATGATGACGATTCTACAATTTCTAATTTGTCGGAAATACTCCCTAAAATCTCTAATATAACCCGTGAAAAATGGTAACAGTATGCCGCCCGGCGTCAAGTCTGACTGCTAAATGACTAACGGCGCCATCACTTTCACAGATTATGGATATTGACTATATGGCAGTCAGTTTTCTAAAATCTAGCGTTGAAGCAATAACCGTACACAACGTCGGCTCTGAGCCGATTTCGGACATGATACTCAATCCACTCATTAGTGGGTCAAGCATTTTTGGGAGGTAACAGATGGACGCACCCGTTATGGTCAGCTTCGGCTGGACTGGAGAAAACCGAGAAATCAAGGTCGTTAACAAGGATGGCAAATGGTTCACTGAGCATCTCATAGACGGCGAGCCTGACCAGCAGCTCATAAAGCTCTTCGGCACCAACACAATTCCTACGCCCTGGTCGTCTGATAGTTCCGCGGAAGAAGTCATCGGCGAGCTGTCAGTCAGAAACCCCAATTCCACCGTTAGCTAGACACGCCTGTAAATCCCTTCCTCCTTACAAGGGGGAAGGGTAGTCCTGATATGATATATATAGAGACTGTGTGAGTGTGCTTCCTTACTCGAGGGAATAGGGAGGCAATTCCAGTATGTCTGTCAGAGACGATATGACTCTAAGCGCGTCATCGCCCGACAAAGAAAAGAACTTTCGGCGCGACTGGCGGAAGGTAAGATAGTTATAGAAAGCATTCCATGCCCGCCATACCTGCTCTTCATTTCGTGCCTTCCTAAGCGCAGGCAGATACTGTCCCTCGAACCGATACAATATTAGCCCTCTCGCATCAACATTATCGACTATCGGATGCAAAGCTTCGTCAGCGGTTTCTATCCACTGATCTTCGCTCAAATCCCATTTGCTCGCCATTTCCTTAATTGTCCTATCTCTATCTTTTATCTTTCAAAATTCGTTTGAGGTTACTCAACTTTGGCAGCCGGAGAACCACAAAACTTCTACCCGGACGAACTGTTCAGACGCCCGGACGAGTCTGATGACAGCCTGTTCTACACTGAACCCAGGCTCGTAGTCCATGTGGACGACGCTGCGATAGCCGCGATTAGCGCATACTTCCACCGGAGCCTGCCACATAATGGCGTCATTCTCGACCTGATGTCCAGCTGGCGCTCACATATGCCGTCGGATATGCCCATCACTCACCTAATAGGAATTGGCATGAATTCCGTAGAACTACGGGAGAACCCGCAGCTCCACGAACGAATCGTTCACAACCTAAACGCCGATCCTAAACTGCCTCTTGAAGATTGCAGTTTGGACGCCGCCGTAGTAACCGTATCAATCCAATATATGATCAAGCCTGTCGAAGTCTTTCGAGAGATCAACCGAGCCCTGAAGCCCCGAACATCTTTCCATGTAATCTACTCCAACCGCATGTTCCCCACGAAAGCAGTGGCAATATGGCAGACGCTGGACGATAGACGGCGCGCTCAGCTCATCGTCTCGTACTTCCGGAACTCCGGCGGATGGGAGAATGTCAGCGCGCTCAACATCACTCCGAAGCTCCCACATTATACCGACCCGGTTTATGTCGTAACCGCGTCCAAAACACCCACAATCCCTTCCTCAAAAGGATGCTAACCTTGCTAGTCTGCCGCCAATATCCCCAGCCCCGGCTCCGGTAGCGGAGGAGACTGTCGCTCAACTACGTCTGCTTGCTCCGAAGCGCTCAGCGGGCGAAAACGCTCAGCGGCGTCCAGGGCGCGCGGAAGTAGATATACATCGCCAACACTCGGCGCAGTATGCATCGGTTGCGACAGCAGCCACCAAAGCGCACCGTCAATCTCCGACTGCTCACGGTGCGGGTCGTACCATGTCGAGTGTTCGCGCTCTCCGCTGCCCCAGCCGCCGCGAGCAAGCATCTTGATGGTATGTATGCCAACATCCCGCTCGTTCGCAACGGACAGCAGTTCCTCCGCAGCCTCTCTATATTCCGGGTTGCGATATAGCGTGGCGTTCAGCGGAAACATCACAGTATCGAAATCGAACCTCTGCAGCGCTTCTAGGTGCACGCGCGGAGCGTCAGGCCCATGCCCGGTTATGCCCAGCCACCGCGTTAACCCACGCTCGCGCAGCTCCACCAACGCCTCGAGCGCTCCGCCGATTCCGGTTACCTTATCCAGATCCTCCATAGTGCCAACCGAATGCAGCTGGAACAAGTCGAACGACTCCACTCCCAGCCTATTCATGCAGCTCTCTATATTCTGCCACGCCAGTTTACGCGACCGCTCACGCGTTTTCGCTCCCAGAAACACGCTGTCTCGTATCTTCGGCATCCAGGGAGCTAATCGCTCCATTGCCTCTCCATAGGACGGCGCAATATCTATGTGGTTCACTCCGTGTTCTATAATCTGCTCCACAGCTTTATCGGCTGCTGCTTGGCTGACACGCCCAATTCCAGCTGTGCCAAAGGTAACCACCGTACTCTCATGACCCGTTCTGCCAAGCCGTCTCTTCTCCATATGCAGCTCCTCTACTAACTTCCGGCACGGTCAGCGCTGACAAACGCCGCCGATATTCATTCGATTTAACGCCATAATTCTAGCACACACTACCTTTGTATTAGCTCTGTTGCACAATTATGTTCATTGCTACAAACGAGGCGCATAGGTTTGGGAGTCCGCCAACATGACGGCAGGATACGATGCAAGACCGCCATACTCTCGCGCATCACGATAATATAGCCGTCTGTATGTAGCCGTTCGTCTGTTCTGCTGTGCTAAAATACCCTACATCCCATCCAGCTTGGAGGATATACGATGGCAGCGACAACAACTACCACTGTCCCGTGGTACGACCTTATACCAGATGTTCCCGAACCACCTGAGGACGGCATGCAGCAAAATGACACTACCATACATCTAAATGCAATACTTATGGCACGCTATGCAAACGACCCGGACGTGCTAGTTGCAGGACCTGCAACGAATGTCATCTACAACTCAGAAGTGCCCGGCTCCGTCATAGTGCCGGACTGCTATGTAGTATTCGGCGTGCCTGACGAGAGGATGATAAAGAGAGATCGCCGCAGCTACCGCGTTGACGAGTGGGACGCTGTTCCTGCATTCGTGGCAGAGGTGGCATCCCCCAGCACTGCGAGCAGAGACCTGAACGAGAAGCGTGATATATACGCGCAGATGGGCGTTCAGGAGTACTGGCGCTTTGATATAACCGGAGGTGAGTATTACGGAGAGCCGTTAGTGGGTGAGCGACTTGTTGACGGGGAGTATCGACGCATTGATCAGCACGATGAGCCGGACGGGAGTGTATGGTCGCGCAGTGATGTGCTGGGAGTGGACTTCTGGTGTATCCCCGATTCGGACGGCTACACTGAGTTTCGTCTGAAGGACACTGTCAGCGGCGAATGGCTGAACACGCTGATTGAGGCAGAACAGGCTCGGTTTGCTGCAGAGCAGGCTCGGCTCGTAGAACGCGAAACGAGACTTGCGGCAGAAGCTCGTGCAGAGCAAGAACTGACAGCGCGTCAGACAGCAGAAGAGCGAGCTGCGGAACTTGAAGCCGAACTTAGGCGGCTGCGCGGTGAGTGATGCAGGCTCATCGGTCAAAGCTGCAAACGAAGCGCACAGACTTGGAGGATATACGATGGCAGCGACAACTACTACCACTGTCCCGTGGTACGACCTTATACCAGATGTTCCCGAACCACCTGAGGACGGCATGCAGCAAAATGACACTACCATACATCTAAATGCAATACTTATGGCACGCTATGCAAACGACCCGGACGTGCTAGTTGCAGGACCTGCAACGAATGTCATCTACAACTCAGAAGTGCCCGGCTCCGTCATAGTGCCGGACTGCTATGTAGTATTCGGCGTATCTGACGAGAGGATGATAAAGAGAGATCGCCGCAGCTACCGCATTGATGAGTGGGATGCTGTTCCTGCGTTCGTGGCAGAGGTGGCATCCCCCAGCACTGCGAGCAGAGACTTGAACGAGAAGCGTGAGATATACGCGCAGATGGGCGTTCAAGAATACTGGCGCTTTGATATAACCGGCGGTGAGTATTACGGAGAGCCGTTAGTGGGTGAGCGGCTTGTTGACGGAGAGTATCAGCGCATTGATCAGCACGATGAGCCGAATGGGAGTATATGGTCGCGCAGTGAGGTGCTGGGAGTGGACTTCTGGTGTATTCCGGATTTTGATGGTTACCCTGAGTTCCGTCTGAAGGACGCTGTCAGCGGCGAATGGCTGAACAGCCTGCGCGACGAAGTCGAAGCGCGTCGTCAGGAGCAGGAAGCAAGATTAGCGGAACTCAGACTAACAGAACGCAGACTCGCAGCAGAGCGAGAAGCGCGTCAGGCGGCAGAAGCGAATGCAGAACGCGAGCGCGAAGTGCGTCAGGCGGCAGAAGAGCGAGCTGCGGAACTTGAAGCCGAACTTAGGCGGCTGCGCGGTGAGTGATGCAGGCTCATCGGTCAAAGCTGCAAACGGAGCGCACAAACTTGGAGGATATACGATGGCAGCGACAACAACTACCACTGCCGCGTGGTACGACCTGATACCGGACGTTCCCGAACCGCCTGAGGACGGCATGCAGCAAAACGACACTACCTTACACCTGAACTCAATACTCTTGGCGCGCTATGCAAACGACCCCAGTGTGCTAATTGCAGGTCCTGCAACGAATGTCATCTACAACTCAGAAGTGCCCGGCTCCGTCATAGTGCCGGACTGCTATGTAGTATTCGGCGTGCCTGACGAGAGGATGATAAAGAGAGATCGCCGCAGCTACCGAGTTGACGAGTGGGATGCTGTTCCTGCGTTCGTGGCGGAGGTGGCATCCCCCAGCACTGCGAGCAGAGACTTGAACGAGAAGCGTGATATATACGCGCAGATGGGCGTTCAGGAATACTGGCGTTTCGATATAACCGGAGGTGAGTATTACGGAGAGCCGTTAGTGGGTGAGCGACTTGTTGACGGGGAGTATCGACGCATTGAGCAGCACGATGAGCCGGATGGGAGCGTATGGTCGCGCAGTGAGGTGCTGGGAGTAGATTTCTGGTGTATTCCGGATTTTGATGGTTACCCTGAGTTCCGTCTGAAGGACGCTGTCAGCGGCGAATGGCTGAACAGCCTGCGCGACGAGCAGGAAGCTCGGATTGCGGCTGAAGAAGAGGTGAGGCGGCTTCGCGAGCAGATAGAGCGCTTGCGAATGTCCCGAGATACATCACGCTGATTCCATTACCCTTGCGTTTTAACCCGTCCCAGGTCGCGTTTATGCTGCGGATTAAGGTCATTAAAATGCGCGCCGATTCACTTGCTGTTGTTGTGCGCTCGATACTACACACGAGAACGCTTGCCGCAGGTGGACGCCGATTGGCGCAGTGGAACATAAGAGAATGCTGTGATACTCTGTACTTGTAATCTGAGCCGAGTTGCAATCAGTGTGCAGTGTTGTGTTCGTATAGCTCGTTATCATAGAAAGGTACACTTTTGAACTGGAAGAACGATCCCGATCTGAGCGCGATGAGCGACAGAGACTACCTGACTCAGGTGGCGCACAGTCTGACCGACACCATACACGCCAACCCGGAGGACGCGCGCGCCTGGTTCTTGCGAGGCAACGCTTACCTCGACCGCGGCGCGTTCGACTTTGCCATCAGCGACTACACCAGAGTGATAGAGCTTGTTCCTGACGATGCGGTAGCTTTCAACAACCGCGGGATAGCGCACCGCAACAAGGGCGATACCGAACTCGCTATCGCCGATTACTCCAAAGCATTAGAATTGGACTCGAACTATCGCGACGCGTACAACAATTTGGGTATGGCGCTCTGCGATAAAGGTGATTACGAAGACGCGATTGAGCGCTTCACTTGCGCAATTAACTTAGACCCCAACTACTGGTACGCTTACAATAACCGCGGTATGGCGCTCTGGGCGACCGGACGCCGCGAAGAAGGCATACGCGACTACGAACACGCCAAACGGCTCGCCACATCCGCGCCTCAATAGCACCCTAGCACCTCCATTTTTTCAGCGCCGAAATACCCTCAAAATTAGCCGTCATCTTCCTTGACACGAACATTTATGCGTTCTATACTTGTTCTAGTCTAATGTACATGCATCGTACAAATAATTGTTCAGATAGATTAGGAGGAGAAATGGCAAATCCAGTGGTTCACTTTGAAATAACAGGTCCTGACGGCTCTGCCTTGCAGCAGTTCTACCGAGACCTGTTCGACTGGAACATAGATGTGATGAGCGAAGATATGGGGAACTACGGCTTGGTGCAGACTAACGAAGGCGGCATCGGCGGCGGCATCTCGCAGAATTTCGAAGATTCCATGCCCAACTATATAACAGTGTATGTTGAGGTTGATGACCTGCAAACGGCGCTTGACAAGGCGTCTGAATTAGGCGGCGCCGCTGCAATGCCACAGATGGAGATAGCGCCCGGCATGGGATCGATAGCAGGGTTCACGGACCCGGCAAACAATTTCATAGGACTTTACGCTTTGCCAAGCGAGTGGAATGGCGAAATGCCCCCGAAGGGTAATGCTCCGCCGGTGGTACATTTTGAAGTCGGCGGCGATGATGCGGAAGCACTTGAATCATTCTACACACAGATGTTTGACTGGCAAATCAACTATGTGCCGATGGAAGACGTTGGCGGGTATCGCCTCGTTCAAGCAGAGGGTTACGGCATAGGCGGCGGTATATTCCAGCACATGGAGGGTATGCCGCCTAGTACTCCGTCGGTAGCCGTGCAGGTTGACGATCTGCAAGCATATCTCGATAAAGCCGTGAGCCTTGGAGGGAAGGCTTTGATGCAGCCCCACGAGATTCCCGGCGGATTTGGTTCGCTCGCAATCTTCTACGACATCGCAGGCAACCGTATATCGCTCTTTAAGACGCCTGAAAATCATACTCACCCGCACTCTTAACTTATACTTCTAACTCATTGCTGCTCTGCTGCTGTCGGTTTGCTGGTTTGCTTAAAGACTGCCGCAGAGCAGTGGTGTACAGCGATATGACTACGAATACTCTGATCGAAAGGATGCAGTCTTTCATGGCTAGGCACATGATTAGGCATTTTGCCGGTATTGCGGAAATAGTTGAGGACATAGAGGCGGCCGTAAGTTTCTACCAAGACGCTTTGGGGCTAGATGTTGAGAGGCACAGCGAAGGCTATGCGCTCGTGAACCTGCCGGGTGTGCTGCACTTCGGAATATGGTCGAGAAGAGAAGCTGCACAAGCCACATACGGCGATCCCGAAGCGGCGGAAAGGATTCCGCTCGGCTTCAGTGTAGGCTTTGAAGTGGACAATGTTGAATCCGCCGTGGAGCGCATTAGCGGCTCCGGCAGGGAGTTAATCCACGGCAGGAAGAATGAGCCTTGGGGACAAGTAACGAGCCGCTTTCTGATGCCGAGCGCATCGCTGGGCGAGATTGCGGAAACGCCTTGGGCGCGGCGCATCACTCAACCGATGAAAACAGAGCAAGCTGAATAGTTACCCAGCTACCATCCGATTGCGCAGCCGTCATTGCGCGGCTCACTGCCGCCTACAAGCGTGCCGCTGTTCGAGTCCCGCGCAATAATCTGTCCGCCCCCGAAGTAGAGCGGGTGCGACTCGGTGATTACAATCTTGTGTCCCCTCGCCCTGAGTTCGTCAACGATGGCGCTGCTGACACGCGGCTCCAAGCCTATCTCGCCTTCCACGGGTCGGTAGCTGAAGCGCGGCGCGTTCAGCGCGTCCTGCGGCGACATACCAAAGTCAATCATATTACTCAGCGCCTGAATCTGTCCTTGCGCCTGCTGTACTGTGCCCATTACACCGTAGCTCAGCCACAGCTCGCCGTCCTTCGTTGCCATCCCCGGAATTAGCGTATGGAATGGTCGTTTGCGCGGCGCAAGCGTATTGGGATGCTCGGGATTAAGCGAGAATGATGCGCCTCGGCTGTGCAGCGCGATTCCGGTTCCCGGCACTACAAGTCCGGTACCGAAATCTGAAAATACGCTGTTGATGAGTGAGCAGGCATTGCCGTCGCCGTCTATGCAGCTTATATACACCGTGTCGCCGTCTGGTGGCTTCATGCCTATGGGCAAGTCGTCCATCGCGCGCTTGCTGCTAATGAGCCTTCGCCGTTCGGCAGCATATCGCTTGGATATGAGCCTGTCCGGGTCGATCTGCATCTGCGCCGGGTCTGTGATGTGATACATGCCGTCCGTCAATGCAAGGCGCGCGCACTCTATGAGGTGATGGTGTCTGTCCGTGGATTGCGGTCCCATTGCGCTGATGTTGAAGCCTTCGGCGATGTTCAGCCCAAGGAGCACATTCACTCCCTGGTTGTTCGGAGGACATTGCCACACATCTACACCACGGTAGTTGGTAGTTATCGGCTGTTCCCAAGTAGGTGAATGCTGCGCCAAATCATCAGCAGTCAGCCAGCCGTTCTGCTCTTGAACGAAAGCCGTTATTCGCTCGGCAATCTCGCCTTCGTAGTATGCTTCTGCACCGCCTTGTGCGATAGTTCGCAGCGTGTCGGCAAGTGTGGGAATCGCCATCACATCCCCCGCGCGAGGTGCTTTGCCGTTCAGAAGCAGTTCTTCGCCCCCGAAGTGCTGCTTTAACCGATTTTCTGCGCCGCTCCACTGATAAGCTATAACTTCCGATACAGGATATCCGTTCTCTGCATATTCAATCGCGGGCTGCATTACTTCGGATATGTTCATTTTGCCAAACCTATCCAGAAGCGCCTGCCATCCGCTTACTGCGCCCGGCACAGTAATGGCGTAAGGACTGTTGTCCGGAATGTGAGTGTATCCTTTCCCTCGGAGCATATCTGCATCTGCCGCTGCTGCAGAGCGTCCGCTTGCATTCAGAGCATACACCTTACTCTCGGATGCGCTCCATACCAGTGCAAACACATCTCCGCCTACTCCGGTGGAAAACGGCTCTACCACATTCAGTACAGCGGCAGCTGCAACAGCCGCGTCCACTGCTGTTCCGCCCTTCAGGAGCATCCGCGCGCCCGCCATCGCAGCCAATGGCTGACTCGTGGCTGTCATTCCGTTGCGCGCCATAACATTCGAGCGCCGAGAGTCAAATTTCATGTGCGTTACTCCGCCGTTAAGGTGTTCTGAATGTTCCGTTTAGCGCCGCAGCACGCAAGGTTTTTTCTATAAGCACAACCCGCGGACCCCGTGTGCTCAGACGTACATGCGCCTTCTGCCCCTGTGTGAGACTAAATGCGCGCTCGCCGTCGAGTGCGACAGTACACGGCCGCAGGCGAATATCGGTGGACTGGTCGATGCGCATCTCTGTCCATTGCTTGATGTCCACACTAATTATGACGCCGGGCGCAATCGGAGTGGTAACAGTGCCGCTGCCTTTGCCGAGACGAATGTGTAGTCCTGCGCTGTCGTCGATTGACACCGGGCGCAGCTGAGCCCCGATAGCCGACAATCCAATGCTCGCGGGTTCGGCGCGTGCAAGATAAAGTTCGTCCACTGTGCTCATATCCCAGATGGCGCGTGCTCCCACAAAGCGTTCCTTTGATATTGCCACATCAACCAGAGCGACGTCCCGTAGATCGCCGTCCACATATACTTCGAGCAGATTGGTCGGCGTCGTAGCAATATCCAGAGGCACGAGGTCGCTTGCTACCAAAGCCGCGGCAATACCCGCAAGGGTTCCTTCCACCATCACTGGAAACACGTTGTTGGTTCCGGTTGACACAGGAACAAGTGGCACTTCGCCGCATCCTTTCGATACCGCGCGGTTAGTGCCGTCTCCACCAAGTGTAACTATGCTCCCAACGCCCATCTCTGCCATGTAACTTGCGGCGCGCACCGAGTCTCGTTCAGCGTTGAACACAGGCATGTCCACAAATGTTACATCTACGCCATATTTCCCGCCGTCAAGCGCGCCTTTGCCCAGCATTGCCATATCCGGCATCATGACAACTTCCGTTACACCGACTGCATCCAGTCCTGCAAATATGCGCTTGAGGATGTTTACTTTTTCCTGATTAGGAACAAACCTGCCTTGCGCCACAAGCCGTCGTATGTCCTTGCCCGCTGCCGGATTGGCGATTATGCCTACGCTTGTCAATTTTGCCTCACATTCAACTTAGTTTGCGGCGTCATCAGCGCGCGACCAGCGTTCAGCCTCGATGAGCGCGTGAACGATGCATTCTCGAAGCTTGTAATGTTTCGATACACGGCAGAAAAACTGCCAAAGTCAAAATATCTGAGAAAGGATGGGTGTTATACTATCATTTTAATAGACAGGTATGTGGGTAGATTATGAGCGAATATGCATTAGTAGCGGATGTTGGAGGCACTCAAACTCGCGCCGCGCTGATTAACTCGAACGGTACTGTAACTCATCGGCGTGCCGTCGAGACTATGGCACATGAGGGTAAGGATGCGGTGATGAGCAGGCTTGCAGACTTGCTAGAGCAAGTGGCATCCACTCATTCGGCAGACATAAGAGGTGTCGGACTGTCGCTTGCAAGTCCGGTTGAACCGCATACTGGTGTGATGTACAACCCGCCGAATTTAGGCAGCGAATGGCATCTGTACACACCGATTCCGTATGTGCAAAAACGCCTGACACTGCCGGTTTGGGCAGAGAACGATGCGACTCTCGGCGCGCTAGGAGAGCATACATTCGGGGTGGGCGTGGGATGCAGCAACATGATCTATATGACGGTTAGTACGGGTATAGGTGGAGGCATCATAATTAACAACCGGCTGTACACGGGCGCGAACGGATTTGGCAGCGAGATAGGGCATATGACCATTGACCAAAACGGTCCCATAGACAATTGCGGCAATGTGGGATGCCTTGAAGCGCTTGCATCAGGAACTGCGCTGGCTCGAATGGCGCAGGAAGGGATTAGGGCAGGGAAGTTCAGCGTGATGACAGATATGGCAGGAGGCGACATAGACGCATTGGATGCGCGCATTGTCGCCGATGCCGCGAAGAAAGGCGATGCGCTGGCTCAGTCTCTCATGCACAAAGCTGCGCTCAGTCTAGCCAGCGGCATTATTAATTTGATGCACATATTCGATCCTGATCTCATTGTCGTAGGCGGCGGTGTGGCGCAAAACATGGACATGCTGATGCCCGTGATTTCAGCAGAGGTTAAACGCCGCGCAATGGCTCATTTTCAGGGTGAGGCGCCAGTTGTAAGGTCGCAGCTTGGTGATGATGTGAGCCTGCTTGGAGCAGCGGCGCTGGTTCTATCCAAACCTGGTAGTGCGCCCTAGAATCCAAATCTCAGAGGGTCATCGTCGAATTCAAGATTTGTGAGCGCTTCCATAGCGGCTTCGGTAAGAGCATCATCGCCAATCTGTACGGCGCGCTGCAATGCACGCTTTGCGACTGGCCCACCTATATTGCCTAGGGCGATTGCTGCTGCGCACTGTACTTCGATGTCCTCGTCTGTGATGAGTGCGACGACATAGGGTATCTCAGATTCGTCGCCCAACAGCCCGCAAGCATTCGTCGCTTCATAGCGGATCGCAGGGTCTGATGCCTTCATCTCGCTCAGGACTATGGAAAGCCACTTATTGTTGGAACTGCGCCCCATCGCGTATATAGCTGACTGGCGCATAGTAGAATCGCCGTTCTCGTAGGCATCGCGCACTATCTGATCGATTTCCGGTGTGTCAAAACTGGCGGCGGCTTCTATGGCGCGCCGCCGCACATCGGCTGTCTCTTTGCCGGATGAAATGACGACGAGCAGCGCTTCACGGATTCGATCCTGGTCGCGCGCTATCAGCTTGCCCTGCTGTGCGAGGTCGGTGAATTTGGACAGTGAAATTGCCGCAGCCTCGCGGACTCTGGACGACGGATCTGATTTTAGAAGTCCGATGAGTGGTCGGATTACGGCGCGATCATCCGTCTCGAGCAAACCGCGTGTTGCCTGTTCTCGCACGAGTTCGTACTCGTCTGATAAGCACGAACGGAATATCGTGCTAAAGTCCAACTCTAAGTTGTCTTCGCTGAGTTCCACAAGCGCCGATAGCACTTCTCGTCTGCGTTCTCTGGCAAATCCACGCCATACCCTCCGGAAATCACGCACATCTTCTCTTGTCAAGCTTGACAGCTGAAGCAGACCGGAATGTTTTACAGAGGTCGATTCGTCCCCAAGTTCGTTCAAGTATGCGTTAAGCGTCATAACTTCTACCCTGCATAAAATCCCCCTGCCGTTAAATTCTTATCGCGTTTTATTCGTCAGTTTGAGGTTAAGTGAGAATGAAAATTGTTGTCAAGTCAAATTTTTCTCAGGACAGAGCTGATACAAATCAATCAGAATAAGCGATGTATAAGTGTGAGAGTAAGTAAAGTGGTTTGATGGTCTATTTTCACGAAGTTTGTGTAAAGCGTTTATGTTCGTGAGATCCATGCTCCTGCTTTACTCATACTTTCACGGGTCTGCAATTATAATCCCCCGCGCGCATACCGATAATGCTAATACGCTGTCTTTACGAGGCGCCGCTTGACACTAAGTGCGCCCGCTCGTACTATTCCAAACTATATGAGACTATATGAGTTTTCACATTGTTAGCGCACGTTGCACAATTAGCGCGTTGCACACATATTGGCGATAGATCGGTCATGTCGTTAGTTACAGTCGAGGAGGTTCATTGTGGTTGACATTATCATTCAAGGTGGCCAGGTTGTAACACCTTCAGGCGTCGGCAATTGGGACATAGCCATTCACGGCGAAAAAATAGTCGCTGTGACGGAACCGGACGGCATCGAACTGGAAGCCGACAAGCGTATAGATGCAAGCGGCAAAATTGTCGTGCCAGGTGGCATCGAGCCGCATGCCCATATCGGAGGACCGCGCCAACCGGAGCGATCCGGCGCCGAACCCGTGTCCCTAGCTGCGGTTCATGGCGGCACGACCACGGTGCTCGACTTCGCTACTCAAATTCCGGGGCATGACTTGCACCATGCGCTCGGAGAGGCTGCCGAACGTTGGCAGGGTAACGCCTATACCGATTACTCCTATCATCCTATCTTCACCCGAGGCGCGGAAGACTATGTCATCGATCAGATAGGAGAACTGGTACAGGACGGATACTCAAGCTTCAAGGTATTCACGACTAGCATCAGGCCGCCCAGTCCACAGATGCAGGACAACAAGACCGACTTCGGCAGGCTTTCTGCCATCATGGACGGAGTGGCAGCGCACGGCGGCATCTTGATGATCCACTCCGAGGACGATGATATGGTGTCCTATAACTACGACCATGCCCAAGAGCGCGGCATGTGGGACTGGTGGAATATGCATCACATCCACTCCAACCTGTCTGAAGATGTGTCATTCCGAAGAGCGATTCGTCTTGCTGAGCAGAAGGCGTGCACAGTATATTTCGTCCATATCAGCGCAATCGAGGGCGTAGAAGCAGTAGGCGAGGCACGGGCAAATAGTTTGCCGATATATGGAGAGACCCTGCACAACTACGCCTGTTTCAACGCTGATAATTATCGCGAAGACGACGGAATGAAATACCACACTTACCCTTCGTTAAAATCCCCCTCAGACGCGGACTCGCTTTGGCAGGGTCTTCTCGACGGCAGAATCTCCACCGTCGCCACCGACCTAGTGTCCACTACTTGGGAGGAGAAGATTCGCTTTAGGACAGTTGCCGATGTAACCGGCGGGCACAACGGCATCGAAACGCGCATGGGCGTTGCATACAGCGAAGGCGTCGTCAGACGCGGCATGTCGCTGGAGCGCTTCGTGGACATTACATCAACCAACGCCGCTAAGATATTCGGGCTATATCCCCGCAAGGGCGCAATTGCCGCAGGCAGCGATGCCGACATTACTATTATTGACCCCAGCATCAAGGGACCGCTTTCGCTCGATGATCTTCACCTCGAAAACTACAGTATTTGGGAAGGCTGGCCCATTGAGGGCTGGCCCATTACGACGATACTTCGGGGAAATATCATGGTTGAAGATCGCAGCCTGCTTGGAAATTCATCTATCGGCAAATTCGTACGCCGGAAAATCGCTCCCGAAGTTCTAGCCAAACCTGTCTGCTGACATGCTCCATCGGATATACTTTCAGGGGTTGTAGGCTTCTACGACAGCCCCAATCCAGCAAAATATAGAGGAGAGAGATACATTGGCAGAACTGACATTAGCAGATGCAGAGCGGGTGATCGCGGGTGCGCGTGAGAAGATGGACGAGATGGGGGTTAAACTTAGTATATCTGTGGTGGACGGCAGGGGAGACCTCATTGCGCTGGTCCGCGTTGACGGCGCGTCATGGCGCACGCCCTACATATCACAAGGCAAAGCAGTGGCGTCGGCGACATGGGGATTGTCCAGCGCGGATATGGCTGCGCGCGCAGGTGAGCCGATATACCAAGGCTTCATGGCGCTTCAGGGGGGACGTTTCATACCGGGACAAGGCGCACTGCCTATATACAAAGATGGCGACCTCGTGGGCGCAGCGGGTGGAAGCGGCGGCACTCCGCAGGAAGACGAAGACGCTGTGAGGGCAGGAATCGAGGCTGCGGGGCTTGCCATCAGCGCTTAATTTATTCTAACTCGTAAGAGTAAGGGGGCAGATTTATCACCCAACTGCCCCCTTGCGTCATCTTCAAGAAACGTTTTCCACAATCTCAAACGCGTGCGCTGCCAGAAGGCGCACATCTTTCGGCGGCGGCACATTAGGACCATAGTCTGAATTCAGAGCGCCGCCGCTTTCCAGCTCATCCTTGCTCACCCACAGCCAGCCATCGCTGACAGGCGCATGGCCGATAACGGGCTTGCAGAAGTAAATCATGTCGATGTGCTGATGCCAGCCCTGCACAGGATCGTCTATGTCCTCTATCATTATCGTGAACGGCGCGTGAACTTGTGCAGGGTAGTCCATGTTGATAATAGTTCCTGTGGGCACGACCTCTGCACTTACTCCGGTTTCCTCAAAGATTTCGCGCAGCACGGCTTGTACAGGGTCTTCGTTGGGATCTATATGACCCCCCGGCGGCAGCCACATTTTGACCTTCGGGTGCCAGTGCAGCAAGCATCGCCTATCGTGTATCACGAACCCAGTTACCGTAAAATGCCGAACGGTCATCGTTTCAGATTTCTTCCCTTTATCATCAGTTATCATCTGTCATCATTTTGCGCTGACGCGTCGTTTGATTCTTCAATCTGCTGCTCTGCGTGATCGCTCGTACTGCTGTATGACGCCATATTACGACGTGAGTTGTCGATCATCCGACGCCTGATTCGCACAAACCCATATACGACTGCCGCGAGAATAAGCCAAACGGGGCTAAATATCGCAAGCCAGATAAGAGCTGTGCCGGTCGCCTGAGCCAAGCCGGACAGCGCGCGCATCGCGCTTTGTAAATTGTCCGATGCGCTCCAGCCGGAAATTACGAACCCTTCCGACTCATATGCAAACACTTCAATATAGGTACTGCCTTCTACTTCTCCCGCCTCACTGCCCGCAGATATGGTTAGAGTTACGCTGTAGGGCTGAGGACGGTAGTTTGCATACACATGTGAAACCTCTACGCTGGTAGCCCCATCCGGAATATTTCCGCTCACAACCGGCGTTCCGTCGCCAAATTCCCAGCTGTACTCGTAGTTCGTCAACCCCTCCGGCCGAGTGAACGAACCGTAGAAACTCACTTCTTCACCCTCATCAACTTCCAGATAGTCACCGGCAAAGACTACTATTGCAGGCAGTTTGGTTACGTTTGCGATGAAAGTGTCCGAACCTTCAACAATCCCCGCATCGCCTATTCCAGTAATCTTGACTTCTACTATGAAAGGGGAATCGCTGTCGTCTCCGTACACATGGTTAACGGTCGCAGTTATGCGTCCGCCGTCAGTGGTGGGCGCGCTCCCGCTGCCAATAACGGTCGGGGTTCCATCCCCGAAGTCCCAAGTGAAGTTGAAATCAGAAATGTCTTCGGGCGGATAGAATGTCGCACGCAGGCGCACAAGCTCGCCCACGCTGAAGGTCTTATCGCCGCCTGCGTCAACGCGTATCTCCTGCGGGGCAAGGTTGAGAGAAATGTTAACCAAGGAGTACGCCGCCGTCTCTTCCAGTAGTTTGATACGTCCCAGATGCGCCTCAACTTCGGCTTGCAAGAGCGCGAGTTCGCGTTGCACCTCTAGCGCTTCTTCTACTGCATCAGCCTTATTGAGCAGCTCCAGCAGTGCATCTTCCGTGGCTTGCAGGCTCTTGACGCGAGACCTCAGATCGTAGTATTCATCGGTAACGTCTGTGCTTGTGGAACTTTCGGACAACACATCCACGCCGATATTCCGAAACTTCTGCATCATATCATCCAGTTCAGTGGCAGGCACTCGCACGGATATAAACCCGTAGTGCTTGGAGTTCCTGTCTGAGTTGACAACCCACCCGCCGACTGTTTGGGCATTCATGGTTATCAGGTCCATCGCATCTGTTATATCCTGAACCTCCAGCTCCATATGCACGGTGCGCACGATAATACGATTTTGCGCTACTGATGCTACTGATGCAGCTTGGTCTTCGCTGAACTCTTCGACGCTGCCGACTTCTCCCTCTTCGCTATCAAGCGAATCAAATTGTATGGCTGCCTCATCAGAGGCCGCCGAATCTGAAGATTCCATCTTAAATTGTGACGCAGCAGGAGCAGGACGAGCGGCAGCAGGAGCGGCAGGAGCAGCCATTTCCATCATTTGTGGCGCAGCAGTGGCAGATGTCCGGCTTCCGGGGTTGCCCGGTTCACCCGGTTCACCCGGTAATCCAGGTGGGCCAGATATTCCAGGATATCCAGACACTCCCTGGGGCATAGATTCCCCGATGGCATCAGCGCCGCAGGCGAAGAAAGCAGTTACCAGCAGAAGCATTGCAAGCAACTGTACGAGCATTTTAACTATTTTCATTTTCAGATCCTCCAACGGTCTCATTTTTAACATTAACATAATACTTTACCTACTTCACGCTCCTTGCGGATGTTGCACGCAAAGTGCAGGGGGCCTCCCCAGTGCAGGCTCTTATGTATTACAAACGAATTTGCTTGCGAGTTTGTTCCACTTTGAGCGAAAAGTCCTGTGAGACAGGATGCGGCCCGTACGAGTTGGCACAAGTGGGAGACTCCATAAACTCGCAGCATCACGATTTAACAATCTCTTACCAGCACACACTATATTCTGGTATCCTGTGTTAGGCGATTCATTGCAAAGTTGATGTGAGAAGTGGAGCAACATTGACTTGGAACCGATACCCAAAAGGTACTTCCATTCAAGTTAAATCAAGTGCATTCGCAGAATAAACCATTCACATGATTAATCAACAGGCTATTGACTCCAAATATCAGCACAGCGTAACTATAACTACTGCTGCGCCGGAACAGACTCAATCGTTGGGCAAGCTGCTGGGCACGCACGCACAGGCAGGCGATGTATTCCTGCTGTCTGGCGATCTTGGCGCAGGCAAGACATGCCTCACACAAGGCATACTCTGGGGGCTTGGCGGCAACGAATACGCGCGCAGCCCAACTTTCGTCCTGATATGTGAATACCCTGCGCGCCTCACGCTCTACCACATGGACTTATACCGCCTCGACACTATTGACGAGATAATCGACTTAGGACTGGACGACTACTTCCTGGGCGATGGCGTGTGCGTCGTAGAGTGGGCAGAAAAAGGCACTCAGGCTTTCATCGGAGAGCATCTGACCGTTCGCATCGAAGACACCGGCGGCGAAAGCCGCAGTCTGACTTTCAGCTCAGACTCATCCCGATATTCTGAAACAATAAGCGCATTGAAACAGCAATTTTCCCATAGCAGCAACACGCCGCAATCCCAAGCGGCGAATGGCGAGGCGCAGTGATGGAACTCGCCATTGACACTTCCACACGCTTTGCCTCGATCGGCTTATCCGATCAAGGCGAAAGTGTAGTTGAACTCACCTGGCGCTCTGAGCGAAACCACTCCGTAGAACTCATTCCAAGCATTAGGCGGCTGCTCAAGAGCTCCGACATCGGCGTCAAAGACCTAGAAGCAATCTATATCGCTTTAGGACCCGGCGGTTTCAGCGCGCTGCGTGTAGGAATGAGCGCTGCAAAGGCAATGGCAACTTCGCTGAATGTGCCCCTCATCGCCGTTGGCACACTCGACATCGAAGCTCAGCCGTATCTTGGAATCGCCAGCCCCGTCTGTGCGCTCATCGGAGCTGGCAGACGGCGCGTATATCTCGGCGACTTCAGCGCGCCGTTACAGCCCGCTTACCGTGTTATCGAACACAGCGAGCTGACTTCTGTCGCGCCTGCCGATGCCCTCTTCTGCGGTGAAGGTGTACAGCAGGTCGCCAATCTCATACGCAGCGACTTAGGCGCGAGCGCCAAGATTGCCGATATTCCGCCTCCAACACGGCGGGCAGGTATTATGAGTTCGCTTGGATTCAAAATGCTGCAAAACGGCAGCATCGCCGATCCAATGACCCTTGAACCACTCTACCTGCGGAGTTCGCAAGTAAACACTGCTAACAGAACCTGGCAAAACAGATAAACAGGAGCGTTGATCACAAATGCAGAGAACCCTGGTACTCATAAAACCCGACGCTGTACAGCGCGCTCTAAGCGGCGAAATCATTGTTCGTCTGGAGCGGCGCGGACTGAAGCTCGCCGCAATGAAAATGCTCCAGGTAACTCCCGAACTCGCACACAAACACTACGGCGCGCATGTGGACAAGCCCTTCTTCCAAGACCTAGTGAACTTCATCACTTCTTCTCCGCTTATTGCAATAGCGGTCGAAGGAGAGAATGCAGTGGAAGTGGTGCGAACGACCATGGGCGCAACCAACCCCGTCGAAGCCGCGCCCGGCACCATTAGGGGCGACTTTGGACTGACCATCGGCATGAATCTGATACACGGCTCGGATTCGGCTGAATCCGCAGAAACCGAACTGGCTCTGTTCTTCGACGAGAGCGAGATAATCGACTACGACAGGGGCATAGACAACTGGATTATAGAATCCTGACTAGCTCCGTAGCCTCCGACCAAGCCGATTCAAGGTCATAAAACTGACGCTCGTCAGCGCCAAATATGTGAATCACCACATCACCGAAATCGAGCAGCATCCATCCGGATTCCGGCGTGCCCTCACGATGGTGGCGCAAGCCGCCCTTTTCTTCCAGCGCATGCTCAATGTCTTCCACGATAGCGCGCATCTGCCGCGTTGATTCGACCGTGAGAATCACGAAGTAATCGGCGAAATCGCTTACCTCGCCGATGTCAAGCATCACGATGTCCGACGCCAGCTTATCCGACGCCACATCCGCAGCATATCGGGCGTATTCCAACGGTCCCATAGCAGTCTGTTGAGTCATAGCTATATTATAGATTTACCCTTGACACTAGGTCAAACCGCGCAACGAAGCACACTCACCCATTTGCTTTGATCTGAGCGCAGTATCGATAGTTCGTTCACTATCATCTTCAATCCCAATAGCTCGCACAGCTCAATCATCCAATAATTCATTGAACCCTTCATCCCCGTGTGTTACGCTTTTTCTATGAACAAGCCTCGTGTAGTAGTCGCAATGAGTGGCGGAGTTGACTCCTCCGTAGCCGCCCTGTTGCTGAAACAGCAAGGCTATGATGTCGTGGGCGTTACAATGCGCCTCTGGTCAGTCGAGGACGAAGCATCAGCCCCACTCAACAAGCGCTGCTGCTCGGTCGAAGATGTGCAGGACGCCCGCCGTGTCTGCGACGCCATCGGTGCACGCCACTACTTCATGAACTTTGAGCGCGAGTTCCAGCAGCATGTGATCGACTACTTCGTGCGTGAGTACGACCGCGGGCGCACGCCGCATCCCTGCCTCGCCTGCAATGACAAAATCAAGTTCGACTTCCTTCTGCGGCGCGCCATTTTCATGGATGCCGACTATATTGCCACCGGCCACTACGCACGCATACGGCGTGACGGCAAGCGCACACGATTGCTGAAGGGCATAGACGCCGGCAAAGACCAGTCCTACGTACTGTTCACTCTACGTCAGCCCGAGCTTCAAAGGCTGCTTCTGCCGGTAGGCGAATATCCAAAGAGCCAAATCCGTACCATCGCCGCAAACGCCGGGCTGCCCGTAGCCAACAAACCTGACAGCCAAGAAATCTGCTTCATCCCCGACGGCGACTATCGTAAGTTCGTAGGCGAGCGTGTCGTGCCCAAGCCGGGAGATATGGTCGATGGTCAAGGCAATCTACTCGGCACGCACCCGGGCATCCAGTTCTTCACGATTGGTCAGCGCCGACGGCTGGGTTTGCAAGGCAACACAGGTGAACCCCTGTATGTAACTGCCATAGACGCCGACCAAAACCGCGTAGTGCTTGGCAGCCACAAAGACCTGATGCGCTCCGAACTTTGGGCTTCCCGCGTCAACTACACCGCAGGCGAATCTCCGGATTCCTCTATGGAAATCACAGCCAAGATTCGCTACAAGGCAAGCGAAGCCCCCGCAACCTTGACGCCTCATGGCGATTGGGCAGAGCTTCGTTTCCACCAGCCGCAGCGCGCTGTTACACCCGGGCAAGCGGTTACTTTCTACAAGGGCGAAGAAATCATAGGCGGAGGTATCATAGAGTTGCAAGTCCCCAAACCCGTCGAACTGATTGCCGCTCAATAGGGATAAATTAGAGATAAACCCAAGCGTGAGCTTCAAATCCATCATCGCAGCCGCAATTTCCGAATACACTGATGATCTGGAACGCGCCCTCGGAGGCTTGACGCCTGAAGAAAGACGCTTCCGTCCCACGCCTGAAGCTAACCACATCGATTTCATAGTGTGGCACATAGCGCGCGTCGAAGACAGCATCATCAACCGCCGCATCCGCCGCGATCAGCAGATATGGGAGCAGGATCGCTGGTACGAAAAGCTAGGCATGCCGCAGCAAGGAATAGGCGAAGGTTTCAGTGTACGGCAAGTCGAAGACCTTCCCGGATTTTCCTTTGACGAACTGATGGAATACTATAAAGCCGTGCGTCGTCAGTCCCTGCATCTCATCGATTCGCTGACAGATGAAGATTTAACCCTGATCCCTGATCCTGACCGCCCTGACCAAACCATTGCCAGAATACTGAGCCATCTCCTCGTGGAGGAAGCCCAGCATGTAGGTCAGATAGCATACATTCGGGGTATTCAGCGCGGCTTCGACGGCTGATATATGCCCACCTACCCAGTGCCAACCTACAATGAGGAATCCGCCCTGATTGAGCAGGGGTACAACATCATCGCAGGCGTGGACGAAGTTGGGCGCGGCGCACTTGCAGGGCCCGTAATCGCAGGCGCTGCCATACTGCCGCAGTACCCCAAAGGCAGCTGGACTTCGCACATCAACGACAGCAAGCTCCTGACACCCCGCCGGCGCGAAACCGCCCTGCGGCAGATGAAGTCTGCCGGAGTAACGATGCATACAGGCGCCGCCAGCGCCAAAGAAATAGACTCGATCGGTATCGTAGAAGCCACGCGGCTCGCAATGGAAAGAGCAATACAAGCGCTGCCCACAGTGCCGCAAGTCCTGCTGATCGATGCGCTTTACCTGCCTGATCTCGACATCCCACAGCGCGCCATCATCAAAGGCGATTCCAAATCTCTGTCCATCGCTGCAGCCTCCATCATCGCCAAGGTTACGCGAGACGCGATGATGCGCGAAGCAGACCTCGCGTTTCCCGGATACGGCTTCGCTCAGCACAAAGGTTATGCCACGCGACAGCACCTCAACAGCCTCGAACACCTCTGTCCCTGCTCGATACACCGCTCCACATTCGCGCCCGTGCAGCGGCTCTTACAGTCCCGCGCATGAACAGCCGACAGCAGACCGGCAGGCTAGGGGAGCGCGCCTCTCGTCGCCACCTAGAATCCGCTGGATGTAGCATCCTAGCCACCAATGTACGCCGCGGCAGAAATGAAATCGACATCATTGCAGAAGACAGCGATGTGCTGGTGTTTGTAGAAGTTCGTACACGCCGCAGCCGCAAAATGGGAACGCCCGAAGAATCCATCACGCCGCATAAGCAGAACCAAATGCTCACCGCTGCCCAGCAGTACTTGACCGACACCGACAACTGGCATCGCAGCTGGCGCATCGACATCATCGCCGTAGAACTCGACCGACTAGACAGAGTGTCAAGGCTGACCCACCTTCGCAACGCCGTCGAACTCTGAACCGCATCACAGCCCCATGCTACAATCCCAACATCTCCCAACATCCACAGCCAACATCCCAAAGATCGAGAGGAATTATGAGCGCTCTGAGTAACACGCGCATCAGTAGAATACAGCAAGTGCGCGGCTTATATGTCATAGTTGACCCCGAAGCCACCAAAGGAAGAGATGTAATTGAAGTCGCCGCTGCCGCCCTGCGCGGTGGCGCCAAGGTCATTCAGCTCCGCGACAAGCTCCGCGACAAAGCCGAAGTCCTTAAAGCCGCTCGCACACTCAAGCGTCTGTGCGACGACCATGACGCGCTGTTCATCGTCAACGACGACGCAGACATCGCCTTCCTATCCGAAGCGCACGGCTTGCATGTCGGACAGACCGACCTGCCCGTCGCCGAAGCTCGGCGTGTCTTGACGCCCGACCAAATTATCGGACGCTCCAACAACGGCACGGCAGAAGCCCTCGAATCGGAAGCGCAAGGCGCAGACTACCTCGCAGTCGGCGCAGTCTATCCCACATCCACCATGGGCAAAAGTGGCAGAACCTCCGTCGGCGCAGACATGATACGCCAAGTCAAGCAAGCCGTATCCGCGCCCGTCGTCGCCATCGGAGGCATCAACGCCGACAACATCGCAGAAGTCGCCCGCGCCGGCGCAGAATGCATCTGCGTTGTCAGCGCCGTAACCTACGCACCCGACCCCCAAGCCGCCGCCGCCCACCTGGTCTCTCTGATAGCCCAAGCACAGGTATGATATGATGCGTGGCGTTGCTGTGATAATGTGTGGTTCGACATGTAAAAGAAAGGTAAACGCATGGATGTCAAGATTTTGAACTCGCGAAACTTGTTCTTTGAGCCAGTTCGTTATGAAATACCTCTCTATCAGCGCCGGTATGTGTGGAAAAAGCGAGACCAATGGGCTCCACTCTGGGAAGATGTCCAAAACATTGTGGATCGGTTCTTAGAAAAAGGTATGTCCACAACACCACACTTTCTAGGTGCTGTAGTAATTCAAAGACAAAATCCAAATTCCGACCTAACAGAGTGGTTAGTAGTGGACGGACAGCAGCGATTGACCACCATGCAACTTTTACTCGATGCAGTGCAAGAAGTATTTGAACAGCGTGATCACGCTAGCAATGCAGCACGTGTAGAAAAATATGTACTTAACGATGATGATTTCCTAGGTAATCAACCTGACCGCGCTTTCAAAGTTTGGCCCACCCGCGAAGATCAAGACGCTTTTCGTCATACGATGTACAATCATCTGCCTAGAGACGAATACAAGGAAGAGCTTATCGTTCGTGCTCATGATTTCTTCAAAGAGCAAATAGAAGGTTGGCTCGCTCAGGATGCGGATATACCTGAGAAGATGCGTGCAGATGCATTGGAACGAGTGATTACTCAATTCCTTCAAATGGTCGTAATCGATCTCGATGCTAATGAAGAACCACATGTCATATTTGAAACTCTGAATGCCCGTGGTACACGGTTGCTTCAGTCTGAGCTAGTAAAAAATATGCTGATGCATGAGGCAAGCAAAGCCAATTCAAATTATGTGGCACATATCTGGGACTTTGATGGGGACTGGTGGAGACAAGAATATCAACAAGGTAGGCTAATACGTCCACGCTCTGACGCTTTTCTAAACTATTGGCTTGTGATGCGTAAGCAGGAAGAGGTTACGCATACCGATGTATTCTCAAAGTTCCGTCGCTATTTCAGTAACGAAGGGAATTCTAATGTCCAAGCCGTTGCCACCGATCTTCATGATGTAGGCAGAGCTTTTGTCAAATTGACAGAAGCCGATATGCCGGAAATGGAAACCTTCCTATATCGGCTGGGGGTAATTCAGGCAGGCGTACTAACACCCGTGCTAATGTGGCTGGTATCATCGGAAGTACCCGCCGAACAATTGCATAAAAGCATTCGCACACTCGAGAGTTTCCTTGTTCGACGCATGGTCTGTCGAATGAACACAGGGGACTATAACCGTCTCTTTCTAGGTTTGATAGGCAGACTGGAAAAAGCAGGAGCTGCGAAAGCAGGCGATACGATAGTTGAGTATCTATCAGCCCAAAATGCTACTTCTAGAAAATGGCCTGATAACAGAGATTTAGAAAAAGCCTTTACGAATTTGCGCCTTTACAAACTGCTCACTCGGGGACGCCTACGCATCGTCCTCGAGGGCATAGAGGAAGAACTGCGAACAGATAGGGCGGAAACTCAGTCTCCGCCACGTAATCTCACCATTGAACACATCATGCCTCAAGGTTGGCGTCAAAGCTGGAGACTTCCCAGCTCTATAATGGATCGCACTCAGGCAGAGAAAGATCGCGACGACATAATTCACACTATGGGCAACCTTACGCTCGTGAACAAGCGACTTAACTCTTCGTTGTCTAACGATCCATGGAGCAGGAAACGCAGGACTTTGAATGCTCACACCACCCTGTTCCTCAACAAAACCCTGCTGGATGGCGCCCCCAACCCTTGGGACGAAGACGTAATCGTAGCCCGCTCACGCCAACTTGCTCAAGTCGCCATCAAAGTCTGGCCCCACGCTAACGGCATTTAATCACATAACTGAACCATTTGCTCGGGGCAGGCTTTTGTCCTGTCCCGTGTACCACACAACGACAGGACAAAAAATTGCACCCACAGCACGAACGCCCCAACCATATCGCCCAACTCCGCGCCACCGCAGACGAGACTAGAAAATCCCTCGCCAGCACGGACAGAGCTCGTGAGCGCACCCTCCGCCTATCGCGCGAGATGATACGCCACTCAGCCGACTCCATTCGCGCCATTCACCGCGGCGAATTCGACACCGCACGCCAACTCATTCACAGCGCATCTGCCCTTGTCGAAGAGTCCCAAACCGTGCTGCGCAACTCTCCCGAAGTCTATTACACCGGCTACATGCAGGATGCGCTCAAGGAATACGTCGAGGCAAACTCCGTCCTCGCTTTCATCGAAGACAAGCAGCTCCCGACGCCCGATGACCTGCGTGTAGGCGCAGCGCCGTATCTCGGCGGGCTTGCAGATACTGTCGGCGAACTGCGCCGTTTCATCCTAGACGGACTGCGCCGCGACGACTTCAGCCGCTGCGAGCAAACCCTCGAGCTTATGGACGAAATCTACACCATCCTCGTTACAATGGACTTCCCCGACGCCGTAACGCGCGGCTTACGACGCAGCACCGACATGGTACGCGGCATCTTGGAACGCACACGCGGCGATCTCAGCGTCGCTCTGCGTCAGCGTCGCCTCGAAGCGCTGCTCTCTCAGCACGCCGAAGGTTCCACAAACGCGTCCCAAACTTGACCTTGGCATTTGCGCTGTGATACTTTTTTACCGTCCCTAATCCATCACTGCTAATATGTGAGATATTGGTCTTCCCAAAATGGGGAGACCGTTTTTGTGGAGGTAAACCAGTGGTACTCATTCTCTCTGTAGTAGCTGGAATCGTGGCTCTGCTATTTGCGCTCTTTCTGGCAAGAAATGTAACGCGCCAAGACCCGGGCAACGAGCAAATCCAGTTCATAGGACGCGCCATACAAGAAGGCGCAAACGCTTTCCTGCGCCGCGAATACACGCTCCTTGCAGTTTTCGTCGTGATTATCGCCGTTATACTCGCGATATTCATCGACTTCGACATTACCGGCAGAGCCGGCGGTTCAGGCGGCTTTCCCTGGACTGCCGTGTGCTACCTCGTAGGCGCAATCGGCTCCGGGCTTGCAGGCTTCATCGGCATGAGCATTGCTGTGCGTGCCAACACCCGAACGGCGGTCAAAGCGATGCAAGGCTTGAATCCGGCGCTGCGGGTAGCTTTCAACAGCGGCACGGTGATGGGAATATCGGTCGTAGGCATCGGTCTGCTGGGCGTTTCCATTCTCTACTTCCTTACCGGAGACATAAGCGCTGTCGCAGGATTCGGCTTCGGCGCATCTTCCATAGCTCTGTTCGCCAGGGTGGGCGGCGGCATATACACCAAAGCTGCCGACGTCGGCGCAGACCTAGTCGGCAAAGTAGAGCAGGGCATACCGGAGGACGACCCGCGTAATCCCGCTACGGTTGCCGACAATGTGGGCGACAATGTGGGCGATGTCGCAGGCATGGGCGCAGATCTTTTCGAAAGCTACGTCGGCTCTATCATCGCTACCATCGCGCTCGCGCTTGCCGCAGTAGGCGCAGCCAAGCTTAGCCTGCCGAACACCGTCGGATTCAACGACCCCGTAGTGGTGCTGCCTATAATCGTAGCGTCCATAGGCATCTTCGCCGCCATACTTGGCACTTTCCTAGTTCGCACCGGCGAAAACGCGGATATGGGCAAACTCCTCTGGTCGCTCAGAACCGGAATACTCGCCGCCGGCTTGCTCGTTCTGATAGGCACAGGAATAGCAGTCTTCGTACTGGGACTGGACTTCAAACTCTTCTGGGTCGTGCTCATCGGACTCGTAGCCGGACAGCTAATCGGCACAGCATCAGAATACTACACATCGTTCGAATTTAATCCCACTAAACAACTGGCGCAGCAAGCCGAAACAGGCCCCGCGACCGTCATCATAGGCGGACTAGGACTGGGCATGCTAAGCACGGTTATTCCCGGCATCGTAGTCGTAATCGCAATGGGGCTTACCTACTGGATGGCTGATACTTACGGAGTTGCGCTCGCTGCCGTAGGTATGCTCTCCACTCTCGGTATCACGCTCGCCACAGACGCCTACGGACCCGTCGCCGACAACGCCGGCGGAATTGCCGAGCAGGCGCACCTAGACCCAGCAGTCCGCGAACGCACAGACGCTCTTGATTCTCTCGGCAACACCACCGCAGCAACAGGCAAAGGTTTCGCCATAGGCTCCGCGGTTCTCACAGCCCTTGCGCTAATGGCTGCTTACTCACAAGCCGCCGGCATACATGCATTCGACCTCCTCGACATAAGCGTGCTCATGGGACTAATCATTGGCGCTATGATGCCATTCCTATTCGCCGCTCTCACCATGCAGGCGGTCGGCAGGGCGGCAAGCGCCATGGTCGAAGAAGTGCGCCGCCAGTTCCGCGAAATTAAAGGATTGCTCGAAGGCACTGCCGAAGCCGATTACGCGCAAGCTGTCGCCATCAGCACCAACGGCGCGATGAAAGAAATGGTGATTCCGGGATTGCTTGCCGTTATAGTGCCTGTGGTAGTTGGCGCTGTGCTTGGCGCTGCTGCACTCGGCGGCTTGCTCATCGGAGCGATTGCCACCGGCTTCCTGCTCGCCATAATGATGGCGAACGCAGGCGGCTCTTGGGACAACGCAAAGAAGTACATCGAAGCCGGAAACCTAGGCGGAAAAGGCTCAGAACAGCACGACGCAGCGGTTGTAGGCGACACTGTGGGCGATCCGTTTAAGGACACATCGGGACCTTCACTCAACATCCTCATCAAACTAATGTCCATCGTAGCGCTAGTATTCGCCCCGCTTTTCCTGTAAATCCGCATAGCGTATCTCAGATTTCGTCTATCTATTGGGCGGCAGTGATTTATTTTCACACTGCTGCCCAGTTTATTTCTGTGCAGTCTTCCACTGTGAAACTGAAACCTACCCTTATCTCTACTCTATGCTACAATTGATGTATAGGGAGCTTACAACAGCAAAACAGATTACGGCGTGAGTAATGCCGAGGTGGCGAAATGGCAGACGCGGCGGACTTAAAATCCGCTTCTCATAAGAGAGTGGGGGTTCGAATCCCTTCCTCGGCACCAGGACAATAACACAGCAGGGGGATTGCCAATCCGACAATCCCCCTGCGTTCGCTAATATACCCTTGCGCTTATGCCATGCTCATAACCTGATCTACAATATCCACCCCGACTGTCTCACCCCACGCAGCCAGAAGCTGCTGCGTAATCTCGCCCGGCTTGCCGTCAGCCACCGTGCGATTGTCAACCTTGGTTACTGGCAGGATGCAAGGTCCCGTGCGCGAGAAGAAGACCTCAGCAGAAGTGTACAGGTCATAAGGCTGCAGATCCTCCTGCGCCACTGGAATTCCCAGCCGGTTAGCTAAATCCAGCACCATGTTCCGCGAACCTCCCTGAAGAATAGTGCTGTCCCCCGGCGTCCGTATCACGCCGTCAGTAACGATGAACACATTATTGGAAGTGCCCTCCGTGATGTTTCCTTCGAGATCAGTCAGCAGCGGCCAGGCGTCAGGGTCAACATCGGCAGCCTCAAACTCGGCAAGCTCGAAGTTCATTCGGCTCTGGTGCTTGATTTTAGAATCCAGCGACTCCGGTGAGTAACTGCGCGTCCGCGCTATCACCGCATGCAGCCCATCGGTATATGCCGGCGCATAGCGACCTAAGTCAATAGGGCTGACTCGAACGCAAACGCTGGGCGGTCCCGCGCTGTGCGCCCAAATACCCTTGCCGCGTGTTATGAACTGACGAATATAATAGTCGCCCACTTCTGCCCGCGAAGCCTCGTTCCGTGCCACCACTTCTTCACTGATGGCATACATCTCCTCCGGCGACAAGCCCGGATCCATCCGCGCATACTGCAGCGAGCGATACAGTCTGGCAATGTGATAGTTCAGCCGAAATGTTCTGCCGTTGAAGGTGCGCTCCACATCGAACACCACATCTCCGGTTGTGAAGCCCCGGTCATCAGGGTCTATCCGCACCTGGCTGATAGGCACCCACTCGCCATTAAAATACGCCGTATAATCCGTCATATCAGTCTCCTTCCGCTTATATTTTTCATCTCATCAGATCCTTCAATAGTGTAAAATAGTGCTATGAACCGTATGTACGACGATTTCGCCCATCTCTGGCCGCTCATTAGTCATCACTCTGACTACGCCATCGAAGCCAAATACTGGCGTGATGCGCTCGCCTCCGAGATAGAACAACCCACTAGAATGCGCATCCTAGAGCTTGGTGTGGGCGGCGGCAACAATTTACACCATATCCTTTATCCCGAATGCGATGGACGCCTATCGCGCCATCCGGCATGCAACGGTGTGCATATGCGCTCCGATCAACCCAATCACGACGCTGCAGTGGTCGATCTCTCGGAGAAAATGCTCGAAAATTGCAAACTGCTGAACCCATCGGTCGCACAGCATATTGGCGACATGCGCTCCGTTAGGCTGCACGAAAAATTCGATGCCGTGCTAATTCACGACGCAGTCTGCTACCTCATGAGCGAGGACGACATCACCGCAACTCTCGCCACAGCGCACGCTCATCTCAAGCCCGGCGGCGTTCTCATCATGGCGCCGGACTGGTTCACCGAGACATACCCGGGCACACAACTCAATTCCGGCATCAGGCGCGATGTAACGCCCGAATTCGCTTCAATAGAGTACGATCATTATCCCAACCCAAACGATAATAAAGTCGAATCTGTCTTCATTTACATCATTAAGAACAGCGACGGCAGCGTTCGTGTCGAAGAAGACCGCCATATCACGGGCATATTCTCCATCAATACTTGGCTCAGCCTAATGGAACAGGCAGGCTTTCGCACAAAGCGCCTTCCATACCCAGTGCACGAGAACGGCAGAGATGCCTACCTGCTAGTAGGCGTACTCGAAGATATGCAAACTTAACGCGCTATAAAGCCTCCGTCTATCACCAATTCCGTGCCTGTAACGAATGAAGCCTCGTCCGACGCCAGAAAAAGTACGCCGTAAGCCACTTCGATAGTCTCCCCCGTGCGGCGCAATGGTGTCAGCTTTACCTGCTCTGCGCGCATCTCCGCATCCGTAACGGAAGTCCGCATCGGAGGCATAAACCCGGGGTGCACCGAATTTACGCGGATGCCTTCAGGCCCATACTGCACTGCCATAGCCTTGCTGAATATCCGCACCGCACCCTTCGACGCATGATATGCAGGATGACCGCCCTCACCGCCAACAAAGCCCATTATCGACGAGATATTCACGATAGAGCCGCCGCCGGTCTTCCGCATCTGCTCCACTGCGTATTTCGTTCCCAGAAAAACGCCGGTCGCATTCACATCCATAATCCTATTCCAACCGTTAACGTCCAGCTTATCGTCCTCCGAAGAACTGCTGACTCCAGCATTGTTCACCAGGATGTCCAGCTTCCCATACGTCGAAATCGTCTCCGCAATCAGACGCTCCCAGCTGTTCTCACTGGTAACATTGGTTCGCACATAAATGGCTTCACCTCCAGAGTCCACAATCTCCGCTTCCATCTGCTTGCCCTCTTCATCCAGAACATCCGCGATAACTACCTTCGCTCCCTCTCGCGCGAACAGACGAGCCTCCTCTGCACCCATGCCGCCCGACGCTCCGGTGATGATTGCTACCTTGCCTTCCAGTCGCATAGTGTTCCTCCGGTGTGCTGCACTTGATAGCCTCACGATTAAGTGCATTGTGCGCCAATCAGCGCACATTGTCTAGTACCTGCCGCCAACCAGCGCATATCACCACAAATAACACGGCTCACTTCTGATACTTCCATTTGCGCCATAACCCTCTTGGGGTTATAATTCGTTTATATTCCACACTACTCTTCTATAAGTTCTCTAAGGAGGTTGTCGTTATGGCAAGAGAGCGAGGCGACGTAATCATCGGAGAAGGCAATATAAAATTCGGATTGGAGTATCGCGACCTGCTTTCTGATCAGGGCGTGTGCCTCCATGCATTGGGCGATGTCGATGGTGAAGAAGTAGAGCTTCTGCGTTTCGACTGCTTCGACCACGAACCCCACTACCACTATGGTCCTGAAAAGCGCAATACGCGACTTATGCTGGACAAGACGACCGAAGGGGACCCCCTCGACTGGACGCTGAAGCAGCTCAATGAACGTCTGCCGGAAATGGTGCGTCGAGCAGGCTATGAAGAGCTTGCCGATAGCATCGATATGGACGGCCTAAGCGATGCTCTAGCCAAGACCGAATCCACGGCGAAGCAGATGGCTGTGGACGGCCGGCGAACAGTGATGCACGATCGCGGTGATGTCATCATCGAGGCAGGACCAGTACGGTTCGGAGTCGAGTTCCGCGAACTCGCCAACGACAGGGGAGTGGCGATACATGTGCTTGGCGATTTAGGCAGCGAAGAGTACGAGCTTCTCACCTTCGACTGCTTCGAGCGCGCACCGCATTACCATTATGGTCCCCGAGCCAAGAACCAGCGCCTGTACCTAGACACTACGGCAACTCCCGATCCGCTGGATTGGGCGCTCAACCTATTCAAAGGCGGCAAGCTGGCATCAATGCTGGAACGCGCCGGATACAGCGACCACGCTTCTAGGCTCAACCCTGCCGTGCTCGCAGAAAAGGTTGCCGAAGTCGAGAAGGTCGCAACCGAAATGCAGGCGGCTAACGCAAAGTAGCCTGCCAAGCAGCCGCAGATTGACTAAACCCAGGCGTTATACGCAGCCTCGCGACTTGCAATTGTCACGAGGCTGCGTTCATAAGGCGTACCTAAAATAGATTGTGAATTAAGCTGAAACCTGATACGGTTTTCAAGCGTTTTTCTTCATATGTTGCGCTCTGCCTTAAAAATTAGTGTAGGCAAGAAGCGAAGCAAAACCTATCGCGCATGAGAGTGAATGAATGAGACGAACTCTACTGATTGCAATATTGGCTGCCCTCGGGCTTATGGCGTGTTTGCCGAATGTCTCCACGGAACTGTCCGAACCGGAGGCGCGCGCGCTTATCGAACGCGAAGTGCTTAATGTGTGCAGAAACAAAAGCACCACAATTATCTCTAACTTGCTGAACGCAATCGAAGACGCTGAACCTGTTGCAACCAGGGACAACTGGATTTTCACCATGAATGTCGCCGACTCTCAAGAGGAGTTAGAGACTCTGGTATTCCCCTCGAAAATCGTCTCAGGCACCTTCGTAGTTCACCTGCAAACCGATACCTGTAAATAGACTGCGCCAAGCATTCAAATCCAATCGCAGGTAAATTAGATAGTCATATATTGCCTATATTGCCGTCGCCTACGGCATCTCGCGCAGACGCCTTTGCGTAAGCAAAATCAGCGTGGTTACTCCGAGCAGCAGTACCGCGAGAATACCTACCACAGCCTGCCCGCCGAGGTATTCTGCCGCAGTGCCGGCAGGCAGCACACCCAAAGGCATCAAGCCAAAGTTCAGCATAAACACACTCATCACGCGCCCACGGTACCTGTCCTCCACCTCTTCCATTATCAGTGACTGGTTCAGCGTGCGCCTGCCGGCATCTCCCAATCCCAGCAGCAGCATCAGCGCTGCGGCGACCAGATATACGGGTATCACCGCGATAAGAAGCAAGGCGATGCCCGACATAAAGCTCCCAATCAGCAGCAGCATGCCGCGCCCACTCTTGCCTAGCGACGCTATAAACAGCGAACCTGCCAGCGATCCTCCTCCCATAATCGTAACCAGCAGCCCCATCGCCTCCGGCCCCATCTTATACACATCCACAACGAAAATCGGCATCAGAAATCGGAAAGGCATTGCCAGGAGCGATGTCGCCAATCCCATCAGCAGCAATATGAGCACCAGCGGACTTTGGCGTATATAGATGAGTCCCGCAAGTATATCACCCATCATAGGTGCAGGACGCCTGCCCGCTCCTGTACCCGTCTTAGGTATAACTCCGGTCAGCATAAATGCGATTACCGACAGCCCGGAGATGATGTAATACACATTGTACGCTCCAAGATACGCATACGCCCATCCTGCAAGCGCAGGCGCAGCGAGAGTCATGGCGCTCATTGCCGCGGCGTTCAGAGCCATGGCGTTTGACAATCTCTCCTGCCCCACCAACTGCGGGATGATTGCCTGGCGCGCAGGCATTAGAAACGCGAACAGCGCTCCCTGTATGATGGACGCCGCCCACAGGTGATACCACGCCACCACATCCAGATGAATGGCAACTCCGATGAGGATGGACAACGCCGCAGCCATGCCCTGCCCGAACTGGATGATGTACTTGCGCTCCAACCTGTCCGCGAACGCGCCTCCGAACAGCGAAAGCCCCAGAAGCGGCACCGCAAACCCGGAGTTCACCACGCCCAGAAGGAATGGCGAGGATGTCAGCTCGTATGCTAAGTAGCCTCGCGCAATCATCTGCATCTGCATGCCGCCCATCATTACCAGCATGCCAAGCCATAGATACAGAAACGCTCGGTTGTTCAGGGAGCTAAATGTGCTGCGCCAATCCGACTTAGGAGGCGCTCTGCGCTCTCCGCGATGCACAACAGGCGGGGATGAAGCCATTGCAACAGGTCTTGACGGTGCAGCCGCCCTAACAGGCTGTGCTGTTGGTGCAACTGGCTGGCGTCTTGCAGGAATGTCGGAAGCATCAGACATGCTGAAAAGTCTATACCGATGAGCTACTGCGCGCAAGTAAAAGACGCTCGTCGCCAAACCGCACGCAGGATAAGAAAAGAAGACGCCGGACGCAAAGACAAAGAAAAGGGGCCTGGGCTGTAAGCGGCGCTCATCCGACTAGCGGCAGGCGCTCACAGGTGTTCAACCCAGACCCGTTCTTGAACTGCTGTACAACCCAATTCTAACACAACATCGCCCGCTGGTGATAGGATATTAGAGCATCGGTCGATGAGGCTGGTAAGCTTTCCTGATTCATCATACGCGTACAAGAAAACTAAAAGGAATCACAAAATGTCAAACACTTTTGGTCACATGTTCAGAATTACCACTTGGGGCGAATCACATGGTGATGCCATCGGCGTCGTTGTTGATGGATGCCCGCCAAAGCTCCCTCTAACTGCTGACGAAATTCAGAAGGAGCTTGACCGACGGCGGCCCGGACAGAGCGAAATTTCCACCCAACGAAAAGAAGGAGATCGCGCCGAAATACTCTCCGGCGTGTTCGAAGGGGAGACGCTCGGCACACCCATCTTGATTGGCGTATGGAACAGCGATGCCCGCAGCAAGGACTATGACCACATGCGCCGCATCTACCGTCCGTCCCACGCCGACTATAGCTACGATGCCAAATATGGAATCCGCAACTGGAAGGGCGGGGGGCGCGCCAGCGCAAGAGAGACCATAGGTCGCGTCGCCGCAGGCGCAATCGCCAAGAAAATCCTATATCGTGAATTCGGCGTAGAAATCGTCGGATATGTCAAACAGGTTTGGAAACTCTACGCAGATGTTGACACATCAACGGTAACACAGCAGGATGTCGAATCAAATATCGCACGCTGCCCCGACCAAGATATGGCAGTCCAAATGATCGACCGCATCAAGCAGGCGCGCAAAGATGGCGATTCGCTCGGTGGAGTGGTAGAGTGCGTAGCGCGCGGCGTTCCGGTTGGATTGGGCGAGCCGGTCTTCGACAAGCTCGAAGCCGACTTAGCCAAATCCGTGCTGTCCATGCCCGCCTGCAAAGGCTTCGAGGTCGGCTCAGGATTCGGCGGAACTACCCTCACAGGTTCACAGCATAACGATCCGTTCTACAGCGAAAGTGGACGCATCCGCACCCGCACCAACAACTCCGGCGGCATACAAGGCGGAATCAGCAACGGCGAAGACATCATCATCAGAGCGGCTTTTAAGCCCACTGCTACGATAATGCGTGAGCAGCACACAGTCGATGTTGACGGCAACGAGGTAACATTGAAGGGCAGAGGACGCCACGACCCATGCGTACTCCCGCGTGCAGTGCCAATCGTCGAATCCATGATGGCGCTCGTTCTCGCCGACCACGCTCTGCGCCAGCGCGGACAGATAGGCATTGTTTAATACTCACTACAAATCATGCGTTCTGCTGTGAGGACGCCCCTCTGAATAAATATAAGGGGGCGCAGTTGGATTGCGCCCCCTTATATTCCATTGTCAAATCCTATACAGAATGCAGGCTGCAAGGCTACACGACCGGCGATGTGCCTCCGTCGATATTCACCGCTACGCCCGTGATGTAGCTCGCTCGCTCAGACACAAGGAAAGTAACTAGGTCCCCGGCCTCGCGCGCTTCTCCCACGCGACCAACGGGTACTCGACTTCCCATGCCCTCATAGTACGCTTCAAGCGTAAGACCAGGGTTCTCCTCACGCGCAGATTCCCAGCGCCTTTCGTGCTGCCCTGCCTTTATCAGCCCGATGCAAACAGTGTTCACCAGTATGTTATCTCCGGCATAATCCTTGGACATCTCTTTGGTCAGCGCAATACCCGCAGCGCGGCTCACAGAAGTGGGTACGGAAGCAGGCGTCGGCGCTTTGCCGCCCGGAGTAGTAATGTTAATTATGCGCCCGCCGCCTTGCGCTTTCATCAGAGGTATTGCTCGGTTTGAGCAGCGTATCGCGCCAAACAGCTTCAACTCCAAATCATACCTCCACACCTCATCACTTACATTCTCGAACAAACTGGCGGCAGACGTGCCCGCATTGTTCACCAGAATATCCAGCCTGCCGTACTTCTCCACGATAGCCTCAAACAGGCTGTCCACATCTGAATCACTGGTAACATCAGCCTGTATAGGCATAACCTCGCCACCGGTCTCTGCGCGTATCTCCTCAGCCGCCGCCTCAAGCACTTCCTTGCGTCGAGCGCATATCACAACTTTTGCGCCCTCGGCGCACAGCGATGTCGCTGTACCCTTGCCGATTCCGTCGCTTCCGCCGGTAACCAGTGCAACCTTGCCGCTCAATCCCATATCCATAATGTCAGTTCTCCTTATTCCGTATCCTTGGCTCTGTCATGAGCCTTTAGTTTCCTTGCTGTACGATTCGTCTAACAAGTCCGTGATATATCTCACTTCGATAGACATGCCGTCCCTCTGCGCGCCATACTGAAGCTGCATAAGACAGCCCGGATTTGCTGTAGCGATCACATCAGCATCGGTCTGACGCACCGCGCGCATCTTCGTATCCAGCACCTTCATCGAAAACTCGCGCTCGGTAATCGTGTAGGTGCCGCCTGCGCCGCAGCACTTGTCCGCGTTGGACAGCTCCACATATTCAATTCCGGGTATGCAGCCGAGAAGCTGTCTGGGCGCTGCCGTAATGCGCTGCGCATTCGACAGATGGCACGAGTCCTGATAAGTAACTCGGTAGGGCAGGTGTCCCTTGGGAGGATCTATTGGCAGTGCTGCCAGCAGCTCGTGAATGTCCCGCACCTTTGCGCTCAACGCTGATGCTCTGGCAGCATACACAGGATCATTTCTTAACAGATGGCCGTACTCTTTCATACGCGAACCGCACCCGGCAGATGCTACCGCAACATAATCCACATCCTCAGCTAGAAATACGTCTATGTTCTTCCTTGCCAGCTGGCGCGCCGTCTCCAGATCCCCGACATGAGAATTGATAGCGCCGCAGCAGCCTTGTGCCTTAGTTACGGTTACATCGCATCCGTTGCGTGTCAACACGCGCACTACTGCGTTCATCTGAGGCCCGTTCACCAGCGGCATCACACAGCCGGACAGCAGCGCAACACGCGCCCGCCTCTCGCCCTGCGCGCGATAAACCTGACCTCTAGCCTTGAACACTTCGGACGGCAGATCAGGCATGGAGCCTTCCAACTCACCCATGTTGCCCGGCAGCAGTCTCAGCAGCCCAATCTTACGCACAGCCTTCTGAACGCCGATCCGCTGGTACAATCGCATGCTCCCGATGACCATCGACAGCAGGCTCTGATTCGGCAGCAGCCGTTTCAGCGCAAGCGAAGCAATCTTGTCATTGACGAAGCTTGGACTTCGCCGTTCTGCAATCTGCTGCATCGTCGCCTCTATCAGATTGCCGTAAGGCACACCTGAGGGACATGCCACCTCGCATGCGCGGCACTGAATGCACAAGTCCCAGTGGCGCATCACCGAATCAGTGATACCGATGCGCCCCTCGTTGACCGCTTTCATGAGCGCAATTCTACCGCGCGGCGATTCTGCTTCCAAACCCGTTTCTACATAAGTAGGGCAAGCTTGCAAACAGAACCCACAGTGTACACACTTGTAAAGCTCCGACTCGGACGGAGCATCTTCGCCCGCAAACAGCGATATGCCTGCATCGGTTTGCGGCTTCTCAGGAGCGGTTGCCATTCAGATTCCTCCGATGAACCGGCTAGGATTGAGTATCCTATTGGGGTCGTACTGCGCCTTTAAGCGCCGCATTACTTCCAAAGATTCGCCTTGATAGTCCCAAACATCCAACCCTGACTTCACACTCAGCGGCGCGCGCTCCACTATCATTGAGCCGCCGACACCGCGCACAACATCTCTGGCGTGGCGTATGACCTCGGATATGCCCGCATTACCACCAAACCAGTGAGCGTGCATCATGCCATAGCCCGGCTGAGCCACAATCGCCACATCCTCATCCGATATTGCTTCTGTAATCTTATACATGGTGTTTGGCAAAACAGAAATGCGTGCCGACATGACTGACTTACTGCGCTGCGCATGACCAAAGTCGGCAAGAGACAAGGACAAGTCATTCGTCCAATACGAGTCTGTTCCCTCCACTGCTCCATGCGCTCGAAACATTGCACGCGTCTCTCGTTCCATCCGCTGCAAAGTGCGCGGCCTGCCCCCAAGCCTTACGAGCAGCATATAGCAGTCCGAGCCTAGCCCCTGATATTCAATCCGACGGGCAGAACCTGTATCAAACGCGGTCATCGCTGACGGCATTACTCCGCTGTTGAATATCCCCATCGCCGCATCGAAGCAGTCCTTCGCTGAACGAAACAGACCCAGCACATTACTCTCGCTGTGCGGAATCGGCGTCAGCTTAAACGACACCTCAGTTATAACTCCCAGCGTACCCAGCCCCCCCACATGCAGCCGAGCCATGTCATATCCACTAACATTCTTGACCACATTTCCGCCACTCTGCGTTATTCTGCCGTCAGCCTGCGCCACCTTCATGCCGATGACCATATCGCGCGCGCTGCCGTACTGCCATTTGAGCGGCCCGCTGACACCTGCGGCAAGCGTGCCACCTATGGTAGCGCGTTCGGGCAGGGGAGCATCCAGCGCGAGAAACTGTCCTTCGGCTGCCAGTGTCTTGCGCAGCATTGACAGAGTAATGCCCGCTTCTACCGCTAGTGTCAGATCGGCAGCGTTGTGCTGCACCACTCGGTTCAGACCTGTTATGTCCACGACCGCATCCAGCCGTTCCAAGCGGTTGCCTAGCTCAAGTTGTGTGCCGCCTCCACGCGGCGCAACGGCAAGGCGTTCACGATTTGCGAAAGACAGGAATTCGCTCAGTTCGCCTGTATTGCGCGGGGAAATTACGACTTCCGGCTCAATGCCGTCAATCGCGTCTGCAGCACTGCCGCGGACGACAACATCGGCTCCGAACATGTCCACGGCAGTCTGGCGAAACGATATAGATTCTTGACTCATGGACATTGTACTTTTCGCCGCAAGTTCGAAAAACGCCAAGCGATCAAGAGTATCTTACAGCCGAACTCTGACACTCGAAACTTATCTATAGACAACTTATAATCGATCATTGGAAACTAAATCCAGGCGTCCGCACCCGCGCGTGATATTGCACCGGCAAACGCCACTTCGTTGCAGGATGCGCCGGTGGGGAATATCTTAGCCGGGTTAAGCATATCGCGCGTGTCAAACGCAGGTTTCAGTCGCGCCATCGCTTCCAGGTCGTCGTCGTTGAACATGAAATGCATGTACTCCTGCTTTTCCAAGCCGATACCATGTTCCCCGGACAACACACCGCCCGCATCCACGCACATCCTAAGTATCTCACCGCCCAGAGCAAGCGCCTTCTCTGTATCTCCCGGCTTACGCTCGTCAAACAGCACAGATGGATGCAGGTTGCCGTCACCCGCATGCAGCAAGTTTGCAATCGGATAGCCGCTGCTCTGCGAAAGCTCCCGTATCTGCGACAGCACCTCAACAAGGTTTGTGCGCGGCACAGTCCCGTCCACCAGCAAATAGTTCGGAGCCAGCCGTCCCAACGCTCCCAATACGCCCTTTCGCCCTGCCCATAACCTATCCCGCGCAGCAGTGTCGGTTGCGGTGCGTATCTCTATCGGGTTGAACTCGTTGCACACATTCTCAATCTCTTCAACCTCTTCCTCCACCGATTCTGCCAAGCCCTCGACTTCCACCAGCAGCACTGCGCCCGCGTCGGCGGGATAACCGGCATTAACCGCAGGCTCGACCGCACGAATGCACAGGTCGTCCATCATCTCTATGGCGGCGGGTACAATGCCCGCTGCTATTATCCCGGACACAGCCGCGCTTGCCTGATCCAGCTCCCGAAAAACAGCAAGCAGCGTCTTTACCGACTCTGGCTGACGCAGCAGTCGCACGATTACCTTCGTTACAATCGCCAGTGTACCCTCGGAACCGATAATGATGCCGCGCAGGTCATATCCCGTTGTTTCTCGGGTTCTGCCGCCAACCCATTGCAGCGAACCATCCGCCATCACCACTTCCATTCCAAGCACATGGTTAGTGGTAACGCCGTAAGCAAGACAGTGTGGTCCTCCGGAGTTCTCCGCCACATTGCCCCCAATGGTGCAAGCCTTCTGACTGGACGGATCAGGCGCATAGCACAGACCGTACTGCGATACCTGCTCGGTCAGGTGCAAATTAATGACACCCGGCTCCACCACAGCAATGCGGTTTTCCACATCTACTTCGAGAATGCGCGTCATGCGTGTCAGCGATATGACGATTCCACCCTTTTCTGCAACCGCGCCGCCGCTCAGCCCTGTCCCGGCGCCGCGCGCCACGATTGGCACATCGTTCCGCCGCGCCAGCCTAACCACCTCTGCAACCTGTTCCGCAGTCTCAGGTATGACCACGATAGCAGGCATAGCCTTGTCAGCAGAACCGTCGTACTCATACACAATCAGGTCTTCCTGCTTATGAACGACATAGTCCTCGCCCACGATCGCTTTCAAACCCTCAATAATACTGCTCTTACTCTCCAAAGCGGCACCTCAGGCAAAATGTGCCATCATGATATTAGAAAGCGTCAGCCGTTGCAAACCAAACCCATCGAAAATTCGGGTAATGCGTTATTTTGAACTTTCTACCACATCATTGACACCAGCATAATTCAAACTGACCCACTACCAAAATTCATGCGAAACACCCTTTTGCTCAGTACATCAGAGGCTGTGTCTAATACATCCACCGGAACGTCACCCACCGCATCATGCCAAGGCGCCGGCACATCCGGGGCATACCCGCACAAACTCCACACCGCCTACTTGAACTTGAAAGTCCACACCGCAACCAGCGCTGAGATAACCAGCCAGCACCCTATCGTCGCCAGCTCCACAGGAAATGCCCAGATAGGCTGTGCTTCTAAAGCCACACCGCGTATTGCCGACAGAACCGGCGCCAGTGGCAGCGCATCCACCAAGTATTTCAGGACTGTGGGCAAGGCGTCCGTAGGAAAAAACACTCCCGAAAAAAATACTATCGGCAGCACGACCGCATTCCCTAGACCGCTCGCAGCCTGCACCGTCCGCGAGTACGCCGCAACCACAAACCCCAGATTCAAGAAAACCAAGTTGGCGAAAATTAAAATCAGCGCCATATAGAACAAGTTACCATTCAGATTCGCTCCAAACGCCAACACACCCACACCCATCACAATTCCAATCTGAACGAGCGCCAGAATAAGGTAAGTGATTACCTCCCCAAGAAAGAAAGTCCTTACCTTCAAGGGCGTCGCCTGCATCCGTGCAAAAATCCGCTTCTCACGATACGCCGTCAGCGTAGTGGCAAGCCCTATCACGGAAAAGCTCATCACTCCCCACACTGCGATACCGGGCAGTATAAAGTCAAAAGTGCTCAAATCCTGACCGTTGATACCCTCTGCGTCTAGCACAAGTCTGGATGGCACATTCGAAATCTCGGCGTTCGCTGTCGCAATAAACCCTTCGACAGAACCCAGCGCGATACCACCCATAAGCTTCGTATTGTCATAAATCATCCGCACTTCTGCCGGCGGGTCGTTAATTGCCTTTTCTGCCATCCCCTCAGGCATCACGAGCGCAAACCCTAAATCCCCCTCTCGTATCTGTTCTCTCGCATCTGCCTCATTGGCAGCCTGAACGAACACCAAGCCTTCTACTCTGTCAAGCTCGCTCACCATCCGCTGCGACATATCATCGTTCGCATGGTCTATCACCGCCAAAGTAATAGTTGGTGTGTCATCGGCAAAGAATATCCCAAACACCACCACAAATATCAGTGGAAAGACTATCGCCCAGAACATTGCCTGCCGATTTCTAGCCAGCATCTTAAAATTGGCGACCACAAGATGAAATACTATCAATGCAGGGCGCTCCTTACTCCCTCAGTTCATGCCCGGTGATAGAAAGAAACACATCCTCTAAGTTCGATGCCACCACTTCAAGGTGCGTAATCGAAACTCCCGACATGCGCGCCCATTCGCTCACCGCCGACACGCCAACGGAGGCATCCGTACAGCCCAGGTGATAAGCGCCGTCTCCATCCGCCACCGCGCTCTCTATCCCAGCCAGCGCCCCAAGCTCGATACTTCTGTCCCTGCTGTCCCTGACGGCTATCCGTATTTCGTATGGAATTGGCAGCGCGCTTATCAGATTCGCAGGCGTATCAAGCGCCACTATCTTGCCTCGATCCATAACGGCTATTCGGTCGCACAGATACTCCGCCTCTTCCATATAATGCGTGGTCAGCACCACGGTGCGTCCGCCTTCATTTATAGCCTGAATGAATCTCCAAAGATTGCGCCGCGCTTGCGGATCCAGCCCGGTCGTAGGCTCATCCAAAAATACCACTTCCGGGTTATTGACAAGTGCCGCCGCGATAGTGAATCGCTGCTGCTGTCCACCTGAAAGCTTGTTCAGAGTAGTATCCGCCCTTTCCAAAAGGTTCACGCGTTCTAGCAGTTCATCTGGCAGCGCGCTCGTCTTATAGAACCTGCCGAAGAGCGTCAGAATCTCCCTTAGCGTCAAGTAATCGAAATACGCCGACGCCTGAAGCTGAACTCCAATTCGTTCCTTAGCCTCTGTCGGATTCTGCTGTACATTCAAGCCCAGTACACTCGTACTGCCCGATGTCGGTTCCTCAAGGCCTTCGAGGCAACTCAGAGTCGTTGTCTTGCCTGCGCCGTTCGGACCAAGTATCCCGAACACCTCGCCACGCGCCACACCGAACGACACGCCATCAACCGCCTTCAAATCCCCATAATGCTTGTATAGATCATCCACGCGGATAACTACGTCATCAGGGTTGTGGAGAGTGAATGAATCCGCCATATCTCTCTTTGTGGTTGAGAAGTGTAATGTTTCGATCCGTGCAAAGATGATAACAGGTGAGTATCTCCGCCTGTCAAATTGCTGTGGTGCGAATATCCGGCGAATAACCGGATATTCTGGATATTATTGAGGAAATGAAGAGTCAGCCTATCAACTGCCGTGCGAGCGCTTCGGCATCCGTAACAGGCAGCTGACATACATAGTTTTCACATACATACGCCGTTACGCGGCCGTCAATTCTGTGCCTGCCGGCAAGCAGCGGAATCATATCTGCTTCAGCGTCTCCGTTCGTTATTCCCAGTAACACACGATTCGGCAAGTAATTGCGATATACCTCTGCCAAGAGTGCGTCCGTATCCTTATCGCCGCGCTCGCCCGCAATGACTATCTCCTTCGGTTGAGATAAGTAGAAGTCGAGTGCGCCGAGCCAGTGTCCGGCAGCGGTCGGGAAGGTCATCATCAGCTGGCGCACTGCCCGCAATGCGCCGGCTGCTCGCCGTTCCATGTCTCCGTCTCCTGTGATTACTGCAAGCCGAAGCAGCACATCCACCGCCATGGAGCTTCCACATGGAATTGCGTTATCTGTGAGATCCCTAGGGCGCACCACTAGCTGCTCATGGTCGTGTCCGGTGTCATAGAACTGCCCGGACGCACTGTCCCAGAACAGCTCGACCATCCGATTGCCCAGCTCTATCGCCGTGTTCAGTGTCTTGCGGTCGAAGTTCACTTCATGCAGCGCAAGCAACCCATGTATAAGGAAGGCGTAGTCCTCCAAATAGCCGTTCAGCTTTGCGCGCCCATCCTTGTATGTGCGCAGCAGCCTCCCGTCCCTCAGCATGTTCTGCAGCAAAAACTCGGCGTTTCGCTCTGCGACTTCCGCGTAGTCTTTCCGATCCAGAACTGCCGCTGCTTCCGAAAACGCCGAAAGCATTAGTCCGTTCCATGAAGTAAGTATCTTGTCGTCCAGCCCTGGCGCTATGCGCGTACTGCGTATTTCAAGCAGTTTAGCCTTCGCGCGTTCAAGCAGTTCGCCGAACTCGCCGGCGTCCAGTCCCTCCTCGCGCGCTAGATTTGCAGCGTCCATCGCCACTCGAAGGATATTACGCCCCTCGAAATTGCCGTGCGGCGTTACGCCGTAGTAACGGCATATCAGTTCGCCCTCTTTATCTCCAAGCGCATTTGTTATCTCCTGTGGCAGCCAAATGAAGAACTTGCCTTCCACGCCTTCGCTGTCCGCGTCCTGCGCCGAGTAGAAGCCGCCCTCCGGTGATGTCATCTCGCGCATCACATATCCCAGCGTTTCTTCCACAATGCGCCTGTACAGTGGATTGCCGGTAATTTGATACGCATGAAGATACAGCCGCACAAGCAGCGCATTATCGTACAGCATCTTCTCGAAATGCGGCACGATCCAGAACCCATCCGTTGAGTACCGGTGAAATCCTCCGCCAATCTGATCATATATGCCGCCCAGTGCCATGCGCTGCAAAGTAAGCTCTGCCATGTGCAGCGCATCCGAATCTTCCGTCCGCAGATAGTGGCGCAGCAGAAACTCGTATGTCATCGGCTGTGGGAACTTAGGCTGCAAACCGAACCCTCCGTGCCTATCGTCGAAGTCGCTCGCCGCCTTGCGCATCGCCAGCCGCATCACCTCATCGGTCAGTGGCTCGAATCCCTGCTGTCCTACGGAAGACATCTGCCGCATGCGCTGCAGCAGATGCTCAGTTGTTTGCAGCACATCGCCGCGGCTGTTGTGATACGCATCCGAAATCGCAGCCAGCACGCGCGGAAAACTCGGCATGCCGCCCCTATCCTCAGGCGGAAAATAGGTGCCTCCGTAGAATGGTTTGCCTTCAGGAGTCAGAAACACAGTCATCGGCCAGCCGCCGTGCCCCGTCATAGCCTGCACTGCTGTCATATATATAGAATCGATGTCCGGCCGTTCCTCGCGATCCACCTTCACGCTTACGAACCGCTCATTCATCAACGCTGCGATATCCGGATCCTCGAACGACTCCCTCTCCATCACATGACACCAGTGGCACGCCGAATACCCCACACTCAGCAGGATAGGTTTATCCTCCTTACTCGCGCGCTCCAGAGCTTCTTTCCCCCACGGATACCAGTCCACAGGGTTATTAGCGTGCTGCAGCAAATATGGACTGGTCTCATCCTTCAGTCTGTTCGCCATTTTTTGTCCTTAATTAAGATAAAGAGCGTTTGTGCTCAAGTGATGGAAGATAGAATACTTGGCTACTTACGATATATAATTTCTCTGGCTGCCATATATGTAGCCAGAACAACTATAACTACAGGAACCATATAAATATAAAAATGTAGCTAGAATATCCTATAATACCAATGTCAGTGACCATTTCTCTTATAATGGCGATAATGACTGCTAAATATGTAAAAGCTAGGGCGCCACAGAGTATTCCTGCTCTAATAGCATTGAGTAAACATTGCCTCCAGGTTAGTTTACGCTCCTTTTTCAGTTCATAAAGCTTGTATATACTTCCAATGATTACTGCCAACATAGGATAGCCTATGAGCGCTAGATGTTTTGATAGGATAGGTGTTTGAGATTTCATGCCTGCAAGGAACACACCCATAGACAATGAAAGGATTAGCATAGCAAAGATGAATCAAACCTGTAGATATACCTTAGAGATAACTTCACTATTCTCAATCATATCCTTGAAAAGGTTTAGCAGCCAGTTGGATGCGGATTGCATTCTAAAGTTCCACATTTAAGTACCTCGTAGTGTAAAGGATTTACCCTCATCGTTTTGCTTCAGATTCTTACGCCACCGCGTCCCGAAGCCTCCCGCACCGAGCGCTCGAATGTGAACCATGACTGCTGTGGATCTAACTCATTTGGCGTGCCGTGTCCTATAACACTGCACAAGTCTATGAACCATTCCTGTGCACCCGCAGATTCTTGTCCTCGGTTCCGCCGCCATTTAGCAATGAACTCATCAGGTGTCATCTACTTCCCTCAGTTTTGATCTTAGTAATCTTGGGCACTCCACACATCCACATACTCATCCCTAGTAACTCAACGCAGGCTAAGTTTAGCCGTGTCCGCAATATACCCGCCTTCATATATCCCCCCAATCTCCAGTGTACTCACCTCTCTCGTTTCTAAATCAGCCACTCTTATAGCGTGGTTATTCGTGTCGGCAATGTATAGCTTGCCCCGAGCTGCGCTCAGTCCGGCGGGTTCATGGAATTGCGCGAATGGTCCCGGCCCGTCTTCATGCCCCGGTGTGCCTATGCCCAGGTACGATGTCGCTCCTCGCGTAGCAGGGTAGATGCGTTTTATCTTGTTGTTGTATGTGTCGGCGATGTATAGCGCCCCGTCGTGCCACTCAATTCCGATGGGGTGCTGCAGGCGCACCTCGTCGCCGATGCCGTCCACGTCTCCAAACTCGAATAGATGCAGCCCGACGATTGTGCTGACGCGCCCTTTTCCGTTCAGGTCCGCCGAACGGATGGCGCTTGTTTCGCTGTCTGTGAAGTATAGCTTGCTGCCGTCAGTAACGATGCCGCTTGGCTGCGCCAGTTCTGCGTTTGCCAGCGTTCCGTCGACGATGCGTTCGCGTCCGTTGCCTGCGTATGGCGCTACTTCTTGGGTTCGCAGGTTGTAGCGCCAGAGCTGGTGGACTCCTGCCATCGCTATGTATAGGTTCTCGCCTTCCAGGACTACATCCCAGGGCGAGTTTAGCTGCACGAAGCGCGCGTTGCCGCCCATGTGGAAGCGCCTGGCTTGTTCGCCGGTTCCGGCTATGGTGGTGATTGTGTGGTTTAACAGGTCAACGCTGCGCAGCGTGTGGTTCTTTGTGTCTGCGACGTACAGTGTGTCGCCTCTGAGCGCCATGCCTTGCGGATCGTAGAACTGTGCTTGGTCGTATCTCCCGTCTCTGAGTCCGCGCTCGCCGCTTCCGATTATGTGCTGGAGTTTGCCTCTTAAGTCGGTAACGACAATGCGGTTGTGGTTGGAGTCGGCTATGTATAGCCTGTCGGACGCTTCGTCCGCAAGTATCTTGCCGGGGAAGGAAAGCGCGCGTTCCCATTCTTTGTCTTTTTCTAGGTTGAGTGTTAGGGGAGTGCGGTTGACTAGCTGGTTGTCGTCATACTCTGCAATCATTTTGGATAGCAGGCTGTCTAGGTCGGCAACGGCGAATTCTCCTTCGTGCTTGCCCAATACTTTGCCCTCAGGGTCGATGAACATAAGTGTGGGCCAGGCGCGCGCGCCGTACTGCTGCCAGACTTGAAAGTCTTTGTCGTTGACGACCGGGTGTTCGATCTCGTAGCGTAGTACGGCTTTTCGCACGTTTTCGTAGTCTTTTTCGGCTGAGAATTTGGCGGAATGCACTCCTACTACGATGAGTTCTTGGGAGTATTTCTCTTCTAGTTTCCGCAACTGCGGAAATACATGCATGCAGTTGATTCAGCAGTATGTCCAGAAGTCCAGCACGACTACTTTGCCGCGCAGATCTGACATGGTCAGCGGCTTGTCGGTGTTCATCCATTCTAGCCCGGCGGGGAAGTCGGGTGCGTTTACTTGCCCTGCGTACATCCTAGGACTCATGTTTAGCTCCTTATTGTCGTCGATGTTGCTTGTTCTTTCTTTATGTCGGTAGGGAAGGGGTGTGCTGGACGGATGGTTACTTGTGCTGCCTTTCATAAGCCGCAGTGTGTCGTTATACAGGCCAGCGTTCCATGTTGTAAGCCATGGACCAGAACATGTACTCGTATCGGGAACTGGTGATGAATGCGCTTCGCATCGCTTCTCGTACGGAGGGTCCTCCGGCGTCTGCTATTTCGTCCACTAGCTCGCGCCAAGCGGCAGTGCTTTCTTCGAGTAGTCCGTCTCGATAGGGCTGTGCCCAGTAGCTGTAGATTGGGTGTTCGGGTATTGTTATTCTAGCGCCAATTTCGTGGTATGTCCAAGGGCAGGGAAGCAGCGCAGCGGCGGCTTCGCCTACTCCGCCTACTGATGCTGCGGTTTGCATGTGGTTGATATAGGCGATGTTAGTAGGGGAGAGAACTGCCGCTTCGACTTCTTCTTCGCTAATCTCCAGTAGTTCGAACATTTTCCCATGGAGCGGCCGCTCTACCGGGGTGGTGATTCGCCGTGTGAGTCTTCGGAGTGTGTTTGTGTCTGCTGCTTTGGACAGCGCTGTGGCTACTACTCGCCCGAAGCCGGCGAGGTAGTGGTAGTCTTGCTCTACGTAGTAGCGAAACTTTTCCGGTGGTAAGGTTGCCGCCTGTATCTCTTCTAGGAATGGGTGCGCGAAGATGCTTTCCCAGATGGGAAGCGCGTCTTTGCGCAGGCTTTCTGAAAAACTGTTGGTCATGTGTTCACCTTGGACGGATGCGTATGGTTGTGATCCGCTTGCGCTCTTGGGTCAAATATATCACAGCCAACGGTCTTGCGCTGGTAGAGGCTGTCGTTAGTGGATCAGGTGCGTAGGCGAGGTAGTAGCCGATAGGTGTTGGATCGAGAGGGGTGTTAGGTAAGGATGATGCCAGAGGATGTTTAGGATGTCGCACCGGTGAGGGATAGCTGTATCTGGAGTTGGAGGTTGGGGTGTGTTGATTCTGCGATTTCTTTGAAAAGATGTTTAAGAAGCTTTGGTTTGGAGCGGGCGGGCAAGGAGGATAAACTTATTCTGCTGAGTGTGGGGTGTTGGGGTGTTCTGCGTGCCGGATTCTTTGTTCCATGTGTTTTGTTCGATGTTTGTTCGATGAATGTAAGCCGGATTGTACGGTTTGGGTTGGTCTAGGTGGTGTTTAGCCGCAAAGTTAGGGGTAAGCTCCTAACCGCGTGCGTGCGGTAGTGTGTTTTCACAGATATGCGTTGTGCTTATTTGTGTTTAACGGATATGAAGTGTTGCTGTAACGATATGTTATTTACCAATATAAATATATTTAATCAGTCTTGGTTGCGTTCATGCTATGATATTCAATATCTTATAGAAACTGATGTTGGATGATTGGCGCCGTGTGTTGATATATTTATATTAATACTGCTGACGTGCGCGTTATGCGGGTGGAATCGGGAGGGGTGGCGGTTTTGGTGTTGGCGTCCCTGGCAGGATTCGAACCCGCGACCCGCTGCTTAGAAGGCAGCCGCTCTATCCAACTGAGCTACAGGGACGCTCTGAAATCGTTGAGACCAGTGTAGCAATGCATAATGTTGCTGGTCAAGCGATCGTGCTTGGTTATGGTGTGTGTGTGGTGATGCGGTGCAGCCTTGGGGTGTCGCCGGGCCATGCTTTGGAGATGCTTGTGATTTGCAGTCCGTTGATGTCGGGTAGGGTAGTGTAGCGCCGCTGTATGGCGTTTCCTATGGGTCTGCTTAGCAGCGCTCCGGCTGCAATGGCGCACAGCATAAGTGGCAGGCGTTTCCATTGGTTCTGTTTGCGCTTTCCCAGGATTAGTCTTGTGAGTGTTCCGGATATGAGTGCGCCTACGGCTATGTTCGTGCCGCAGTGGGGGGAGATTGCCAGTTCGCTTTGTCCGCTTGCAAGTAGTGTGCGGGCTTGTTGGCTGATGCGGGTTAGCTGCTGGGTGGATATTTTGCCTATGATGAAGAAGCCCCATGGTGTCGAGTATCCTCCAAGGGGACCGCGTATGCCTTCTTCGAGCATTATTGTAACTACTGCGTGCTCTAGTGCGTGGTTGCGCCGCACTTGGTTGATTGTTTTTTGAAGCAATGGCTCGGTTCCTCCTGTGTGGCCCTGTGTGGCTTTGTATCTGTTTTCTGTTTTGGTGGTTATTGTACAGGATTTGCGGCTTGAAATGGCATAGAAAAGGCCTGAAAAGTGTTGAATAGATATGAATGCATTAGAAATTGCTGGAAAGTTGTGGAAAAGTGTTGAAAAAGGCATTGACGTTTTGTATGGTGCGGCGCTAGTATATGTTCAATAGTTAATTTAATATTTCGTTTCCGCAAGGAGGAAGACATATGAGGCGCAAGACTAAGAAGATGCTCGCAGTTGAGGAGAAGTTTAATCAGCCGCTGGAGAAGCTGCTTCCTGAGATGGTTACGGAGAATGGTCTGTCTGCTACGGCGGATTATCTGGGGGTGAGCAAGGCGACGCTTGGGTACTGGCTGCTGAAGCTCGATATTATTGTCAGGCGGGTTGCTCTTGCGCCCGGTGAGACTTTGGAAGTGAAGCGTGTCGGATAAGACTAAGGATAAAGATTACTTACTGTAGCCTGATTTGAGTTGTAAGAGCGCCGATTGCAGTCGGCGCTCTTGTCGTGTGTGCGGTTTTTATGGTTGTGGTATCCGCGCGAGTAGGTCTGTGCGGTCTAAAAGCTGAAGCCTTTTCTCGTCAGGCTGTTGTGTGAAGCGCGTTGGCAGGTGTGCCTCAATGGGTGCCAAAGGGTCTATATTGTATAGCCTTATCTGCGTATGGCTTGCTGTGCTTCGCGTTCGCGCTCGCGCTCTATTATTGCCCGCCGCTTGTCGTGCAGCTTTCGTCCTTTGGCTATGGCGAGTTCTACTTTCGCTTTGTGCCTCTTGATGTATAGCCGCATAGGTATCAGGGTGAGACCTCTTTCTAGTATCTGACGCGATAGCCGGGTTATTTCGTCTTTGTGCAGCAGCAGTTTGCGCGGACGGGTAGGGTCGTGGTTGTTGCGTGATCCGGCGGAGTATTGCGCTATGTGTGCATTTACTAGCCACAGTTCACCGTTCTCCGGTTTGCCGTATGCATCACTGAGGTTGACTCTGCCTTCGCGGATTGCTTTGATCTCTGTGCCGGTTAGAACTAGGCCGGCTTCTACGGTGTCGATGATGTCGTAGTTGCGCCGGGCACGTCGGTTTGTAACTATGGTGCCGCTTTGTTTCTGCGGCTGCTTGGTTTTTGTCTTCATGCGGCAGGCCTCATTGGTGTGCTCTTGCTTATTTGTGCCTCCAGTGTCTCTATCGCTTTTTCGAGCTGTCTGATGTCTTCTTGCTGCGGGTCGCCGTGGGTGATTTCTATGTCCGGCTCAAGTCCGTTGCGGTCGATGATTCTGCCGTCGGGTGTGTACCACCGCGCGAATGTGAGGAATAGTCCGGCTCCGTTGTCGAGTTCCCTCAGTATGTTTACGCTTCCTTTGCCGAAGGTTTTCTTGCCTATTACTGTTGCTCGACCGTGGTCCTGAAGCGCACCTACTAATATTTCGCTTGCGCTTGCGCTGAACTGGTTTGCGAGTATTACCATCGGCACTGTTTCGAGGGTGTCGTCGTTTTTCCGTACTACCCAGTCTCGCCGCTGTCCTTCGCCGTCGACTTCGTATAGGATTAGTCCGTCGTCTAGGAATAGGCTTGTTACATCGACTACTGAGCTGAGCAGTCCGCCGGGGTTGTCGCGCACGTCTAGCACGATGCCTTCTGATCCTGTGTCTAGTGCGTTGTGGATGGTCGCGGTTAGTTTGTCTGCTGTGTCTTCGTAGAAGTTTGTCAGGCGGATGTGCGCTGTCCGGCTGCCGGGTTCGCTTCTGAGTATTACGCTCTGAAGGGGAATGACGCCGCGCTCGACTTCGATGATGACTTTCTCTGGGCTGCCTACGTGCTGGATTAGGAGGCTTACGACGCTGCCGCGAGGCCCGCGTATTTTGGTTACGGCTTCGATTAGGCTGGTTCCTTCGATGCTCTCTCCATCTACTTCTAGGATGATGTCTCCGGGTCTTATCCCTGCTTTTTCTGCGGGGCTGTCTGCGATTGGGGCGACTACTACGAGCCGTCCGTCTGCGTTCATGGATACGTGCGCGCCTATGCCTTCGAATCGACCGCGTATGTCTTCGTTTTCTATGTTGAATGCGTCGGGTCTGACGTAGTTTGTGTGCGGGTCGTCTAGCGCTATTAGCATTCCTCTTATGGATGCTTCTGTGAATATCTCCGGGTCGAATGTTGTGCGGTCAACATGGTCTTCTGTGAGCATTGACCATACTTGCCATACGACTGCGAGTTCTTCGGGTACTCCCTCGGGTACTTCTAGGGGCTTGTCCTGAGGGATTAGTTCGGGGAGTAAGGGAGCATCTACGATATTTGCCTCGCTGGGAGATGGGCTGGGGAGTTCGTTGGCTGCTGCCGTGTTGTCCCGCGATGCGTATGTCGAAGGTGTTTCCTGTGCGTCTGCGCTGGCTACTGTTGCTTGCGCTGGGGTGTCTTGGGTTGCGGGTGTGGGTATGGAGGATGCCGGGGCGGCGGTGTCCTCGGGTGTGCCTATCTGGCATGCTGTGGTTGCGAGTAGAGCTAGGCTTGCTGCTCCTATGCTCCATCGCTTGAGGGTTGAAGTGAAGCTCGCTTTGTGTGGCAATTTTTTCTCCTATGTGGGAGAGATTTTGTGCGTTTTGCGCTGTATTCATTCTATCACGCGCGCTGTTGTTGGGCATGCTTGAATGTCTGTGTGGATTGCTTTTTTCTGGTTTGTGCTTGTGGTCTGCGCGGTGTCAGGTGGTTAATGAGTAGCTGGTAGATGTATTTTGAATAGGTGTGGGTCGTGGTTGATGCTTTTCATTTTTCAGAATATTGATTGGGGTTGAAGTTATGCCTGTGTTGACTGATATTTGTGTTCTAGTGTGCTGAAAAATCTCTTGCTTTGTTTCTGGTGTTTGATTATATTCTATTGGAGGTGGCTTTTGGTGAGGTGTTGGTTTGAGTTGTTGTTGGTTGTTTTTGGGGTGTGTTTATGACGCAGTCTCACGATTCTGGAAGACGCACTAGGGTTACTAGACCTTATCCGTCGTACACTCTCGAGGATTCGCTGAGTGTTGCGCGTGCTATTTATGATTTGAATGCTGGCTTGCCTTTTGATAGGGAGTTGCTTGCGGGGGCGTTGGGCACTACTCCGAAGAGTAGTGCGTTTACGATGCGCCTGAATGCGTCGGCTGCTTATGGCTTGACGGAGGGCGGTTATAATGATCCTGATATAAGCCTCACGGTGTTGGGCGAGGCTGCGGTTGCGCCTGATATGGCTGCTGAACGCGAGGCGGCGGTTGCGGCGGCGGCGGCTAATCCGGATGTTTTTGGCAGGTTTTATGAGCTTTTGGATGGTAGGTATTTGCCGGAGAGTGATTATTTGTATCGGATTCTCCAGCGAGATCTGGGTGTGCGTGCTGAGCTGGTGCAGGAGTGCTTGGGGATTCTCCGTGATAATGGTGTGTTTGCGGGTATTATATCAGAGGATGGATCTGGGTATCGGGTGATGCTGCCGAGGTCGGATGTGTCAACCGAAGTGGTGTCTGCTCCTGGCAGAGTTGCGACGGAGCCGCCGACACCGTATGAGACACGCCCGCGCTTTGATAGGTCCACTGTGTATGAAGAGCCGATGCGTGCTGGTGCTGGTACTGGTGCTGGTGCTGGGAGTAAGATATTTGTTGGGCATATCGGGGATTCGGATGCGGCTGGGTTTGTGGTTTCTATGCTGAGTGAGTTTGATATACCAAGTGTTGGTTCGCGTATTCCGGATGGTGGCTTGCTTGTGCCGCCTGATGTTTCAAGGTTGATGCGTGAGGCTAGCGCGGCTGTTCTTGTTTTTCGCGGCGGCGATGCTGCGAGGTCTTCGAGAGATAAGATGATCGGTTTGCTTGGCGCTGCTTCGGTTCTGTTTGATGACCGTGTTGTGTTGCTCTATGAGGATGACGCAGATTCGAGTGTCGGTTCTGATGGTCTAAGTTGTATAAGTTTTGATCGCGAGCGTCCGAAAGAGTGTGGGTTTGATTTGCTTCTGGCTTTGCATAAAGCCGGACTGATTAAGGTTTCTGTTTGATGATGTGCTTGCGAGCGCAGAGGGTCCGGTGGTGATTTTGGCTCTTTTGCCGAATCTGTATTTGGTGGACGCAAATGTCTCCTTATACTCGAGGGCTAAAATTAGAGGCTGTACGGCGATTCTGAAGCGATGTTTTTCTCGGACTGATTTTTTATTTTCGCGCGGCGTCTGATCTGCCGGTTGTGTTCGTGCAGTTCTCGTGGAAATGGGGTGAGTATTGAGAATACGGAAGGTCGCTGCTATGTGAGTAATATTATGTCAAATAAGACGCACTGCCAGTATTTTATTATGTAAACTGGCTGCTTGAATCCCTATTAACTTTACATAAGATTTATAGTGCGAACATGCGCTTGTGGCTGTTTGTGATGCACTGCGAGTCGCCCTTCTGGCGCATTTACCCCTTCCCTTGCAGATTTTTGACTAATCGGAACGGCCGGATGATGAAAAAGGATGCTCCGTTTTCATTTTACGGAGCATCCTTTTTGTGCTTCCCATCTATTGTCGTATGGCTGATTCCGCTGCTCAGGCATCCCGCGCAGCGTATGCGCCGTCTAGCAGATCGACTAATTCGCGCTCTTGATGGTCTTCAATCAAGGCTTTGTCTATCTCGCGCAGTAGCGTATCAAGTCCCGTGCCTGTGTACGCCGATGTGAATACGCTGCTAGTTTTACCGTCCGCGAAGTCCAGCGCTCGGTTTAATGTCTCACTGTCTGCTTTCTCGTCAAGCAGGTCCATCTTGTTCAGCGCCATCAGTCGTGGTTTGTCCGATATTCCTAAGTCCTCAAGAATGCTCTCCACGACGTCAGCCATTTGTGCTGCGTTCGGATGCGTAACGTCCAGCACATGCAGCACAAGTGTTGACTCCTGAACCTCTTCGAGTGTGGCTCTAAATGCGGCTACTACGGCTGTCGGCAGCTTCTGTATGAAGCCGACTGTGTCGGTCAGCAGCACGTCGCGTCCGGCAGGTGTCTTGATGCGCCGCGTAATTGGGTCTAGTGTGGAAAACAGCAGGTTTTCTGCCATCACGTCGGCTTTGGTCAGCCGGTTCAGCAGTGAGCTCTTGCCTGCGTTGGTGTATCCGACGAGTGATACCACCGGAATTTCCATCTCGATGCGCCGCGCTCTGTACTGCGCGCGATGGCGCCGCACGTCTTCTAGGTCGCGCTTGAGTTTCTGTATGCGTCTTCGCACGAGTCGTCTGTCGGTTTCGATCTGCGTTTCGCCGGGTCCGCGTGTGCCTATGCCGCCGCCCAGGCGCTCGAGGTGTGTCCACTGCCCCGCAAGCCTCGGCAGCAGGTATTCGTGCTGCGCGAGTTCTACTTGCAGTCGCCCTTCTTTGGTGCGCGCGCGCTGCGCGAATACGTCCAGTATGAGCGCGGTTCGGTCGATTACTTTGACGCCGCCAAGTTCTTTTTCTAGGTTGCGCTGCTGGGTGGGTGTTAGTTCGTCGTCGCAGATTACTGTGCTTGCGTGCTTGGCGTAAATGAGCTGCTTTAGTTCATCCAGCTTGCCTTTTCCCAGATACACTTGGGTGGGTCTGTCTATGCGCTGCGATACGGTGCCGACGACTATGGCGCGCGCGCTTCGGGCAAGTTCGCCAAGCTCGATAAGGGATTCTTGCAGTCTCCATAATCCTCGGCGGCGCCTCAGCTCTACGCCCACGAGGATTGCGCGCTCAAGTTTCGGCCGCGTTGAAATCATTCGCCTTGCGATGTTCTTTCTCCTTCTGCCTGTTGTAGATGTACCTAAATACCTGCTAAAACCCGATAGTAGGTCAGTTTGAATTTTTTACTGCATCATTGGTAGCTCCATCATTCAAACTGATGCACTATGAAATACCTGCGATGAAGGTTTGTTGTGGATGTGCCCGGTGTGCCTGCTGGAATAATAGGCTTGAATTAGTCTTTGCTGGGTATTCTCCACTCAGAAAGCCGCGCTAATCCTTTTTCCATATCGGCATCGTTTAGCGTTAGCGATAGCCTGATATATCCCTCGCCGTACTGACCATAGCCGTTGCCCGGCGTTACTACGATGTCCGCTTCGTCCAGCAGCAGCGCTGTGAATTCTGCGGATGTGAAGCCCTCCGGTATGCGCGTCCATACGTATAGACTCGCTTTAGGCGGTATGGCGTCTAGCCCGATGTCGCGCAGGGTCTGTACTACGCGGTCGCGGCGGCGCTCGTAGATGGAGTTGCGCTCATCTATGGCGTCCTGTGAAAGTTCCATGGCTTCTATGCCCATGTACTGAATGGCGTTGGGTACGCCCGAGTCCAGGTTGGATTTGATGACCATAAGCGCGCTTATAATGTCTTCGTTGCCTACTGCCATGCCTAATCGCCAGCCGGTCATGTTGTAGCTCTTGGACAGGGAGTGAAACTCCACTCCCACGTCTATGGCTCCGGGAGTTTCTAAGAAGCTGATGGGACGATAGCCGTCGAAGGCTACTTCGGAGTACGACGCGTCGTGCATCACTGCGATGTCGTGCGCCTTGGCGAACTCAACTACTTTGGCGAAGTAGCCGCTGTCGGCGATGGCTCCGGTGGGGTTGTTCGGGTAGTTGAGCCAGATGACTTTTGCCTTTTCTGCCACATCGGCAGGTATCGCGTCTAGGTCTGGCATCCAGCCGTTTTCCTCAAGCAGCGGCATCCAGTGGCACTCGCCGCCCGCAAACCATGTCCCCACGGAATACACCGGATAGCCGGGGTCCGGCACAAGCGCGATGTCTCCGGGCTCGATGAAGCACAGCGCTGCGTGCCCTATTCCCTCTTTCGCCCCAATGAGCGGCAGTGTCTCTTTGTCAGGATGCACCGATATGCCAAACCGCCTCTGATACCAGTCCGCGACTGCACGCCGAAATTCCGGCAGTCCGTCTGTCTCCGGATAACGATGGTTCGGGCTGTCGAGTGCGGTCTCGCGCAGCTTCTCGATTACATTGTCCGGTGTGGGAATGTCCGGGTCGCCTATGCCGAAGCTGACGACATCTATCCCCTGTTCTCTCTTTGCCGCTATCTTTCGGCTTATCTCCACGAATAGGTATGGCGGCACTTTTTCTATGCGGCTGGCGAATTTCATCTCATCTCCATGAACGATTGTAAGAGGTTATAAAGTTGCTCGTGTTCCACTATGTTAAGGCAAGGAGTTGCAAAGGTAAAGAATACCGGATGCGGTTGTGTATGTTTTTATTCAATGCTTTATGCACTTTCTTTAATGCATTATCATCTATGCTGACGGGATTTGGATGTTTTTTATAACAGACGAAACCTGAAATGCGCCGCAGCGTATGTTCAAGATTAGTCAGCTTCTAACTTATCTATACTATCAACTCAATTAACAATCTCAAATATGAACTTTCTTAAACCCAAACCTACTCTCACAGATGAAGAAATATCGAAAGGGTTGCGCTGGATGACTCTTGAGGGCATATCCTCAATGGGCTTCGGCAGCATCACTGGCAGCGGCTTTCTCGCGGCTTATGCCCTTATCCTAGGTGCGAACAACTTTCAGATTGGTATTCTCGCTGCTCTGCCTTTTATCACTCAGCCGCTGCAGATTCCGCTGATTTTGGTGGTAGAACGACTAAAACGGCGGAAGTTGCTTGCGGCTGGTTCATGGTTTCTGGCGCAGCTCTTTTGGATTCCCATTGCCCTAATTCCGGTGTTCATCAGCGTGCCGGGCGCGCTTTCGGTGTCTGCGCTTCTCTCGCTTATGGCGCTGCGCAGCCTGCTGGGCACGATAACGAACGCAAACTGGAACGGGTGGATGCGCGATCTGATTCCGCCGGAAATCCGCGGAACTTATCTGTCGCGCAGGCTTTCTTACGCAACGGTGGCGGCGATTGTGTTCGGGCTGGGCGCGTCCGGATTTGTGCAGTTCTGGGAGGCTCAGAGCGCACCGGAGAATGCAGTGTTTGGGTATGTGATCGCGATGCTTGTCGGCGCCGTTTTCTTGGGCATGGCAAGCTCTGTGTTTATGGCGCTGATACCTGAGCCTATGATGCAAAGTCCAATAGGCGAGCAGCCTCCCCTCCTGAAGTCGCTGGCACAGCCTCTGCGTAACACGAACTTCCGAAGGCTGATGAATTTCCTGCTGATCAGATCATTCACTGTGAATCTCGCAGTCCCTTTCTTTGCAGTTTATATGCTCCAGAAGATAGGTCTGCCGCTCATTGTTGTAATATCGCTAACCGTCTTGAGCCAGTTCTCGAATGTGCTCTTCCTGCGTGTATGGGGTCCGATGTTGGACAGGCTCGGCAATAAAGTGATTTTGTCGGTTTGCACATCTCTCTTTCTTTTAGTCATATTAGGCTGGACATTTACAACTTTGCCCGGTCCGCACTTCCTGACGCTGCCCATGCTGGTGGTGCTGCACATATTCGTGGGTATCGCTACGGCAGGTATAAATATCAGTACCGGAACGGTGGGCATGAAACTGGCGCCGCAGGAACGCGCGATGCCATATCTGACAGGCGCATCGATCGCGACTAATTTAGGCGCAGGGCTTGCTCCGCTTGTTGGGGGTTATTTTGCGGACTTCTTTAGTGTCCGCTCATTTCAGATAAGCGCGGAATGGGTTGACCCTGCTCAGGTGATTCTTCTTCCTGCTTTCAGTCTCACAGGGTACGACTTCCTGTTTCTGATTTCTTTCATACTGGGTCTTCTCTCGCTTAACGCTCTGTCTAAAGTTCAGGAGGAGGGTGAAGTGGATAGGCAGGTAGTACTGGACGAGCTAATGGGGCAGTCGTCGGATATGACGCGGGTCTTCAACTCGGTTCCGGGTATGAGGTTCGCCGTGCAGGCGCCGTATAATTATCTGCGAAATATACCCGGCGTGGATGTGGCTACCGGAGTAACTGTGTATCAACTTGCTGCATCTACGCGCGCCGCTTCTGCTGCTGCTAGTCGAGGCAGAGCTTCGGCAAATGATGTGGCGAATGGCGTATCCGGCGCAGTTACTCGAATAGCTACTCATATAGACTCTGGTGGCGCTTCTGCTGCGGAAATCGCTCTTCATGCTACGCGTGGCGCAATAAACGCCGCGGATAACTCAGTGAGAGGGAATGTGCCGGTCATAGCCCAGGGCGACATGGTCGGAGTGATGCGAGCGTTACAGGACATTTCTGTCAATCCCATACAAGTTCTGAGAGGCGCGACTCGAGGCGCTATTAGGGGAGCGCAAGAAGCCAATGTGCATGTTCCCACTGTCGCTGTTCACTCAGTTGAAGGCGCGCGACAGGCTGCGTCAGAAATGGGCTTGTCGGAAGAAACGGCGGTTCAGCATGCGATAGAAATCGCGCTGTCAGAGGCTGAAGCCATAGGCGAAGATGAACTTCTGGAAGTTCAAAACGCGCTGAATCCTCTGATGCCTTAATTGTGCTATATCACATAGCCGAGATAAGCGCAGCCGTTGCCCAAAACAGCGTAAGATTAGTCCTGCATGAAATATATAATCTCGACCGCTCCCCGTCAGCCTTCGAGCCACTCTCCGTCGAACACTGTAGCAACAGGCCCCTCTAGTACAACTTCGCCTTTCCCAGACCATTCTACCGTCAAGTCGCCGCCCGGCAGCGCGATGGTTGCTCTGTTTTTCGCAAGGCCGTTCAGGCGCGCAGCGACCGCGACGGCGCACGCCCCTGTTCCGCACGCCATGGTGATTCCAGAACCGCGCTCCCATACGCGCGTCTTTATCCTGCCGCCGTCCAATACATTCGCTATCTCGAAGTTCACACGCGCCGGAAACATAGGATGATGCTCCACTTTTGGACCTATCTCTGTTAGCGGAAACTCGTCCACAGGCTCATCCAGAAACACTACGGCGTGAGGGTTGCCCATAGACACGCAGGTTATGCGAAATTCCCGCCCCGCGACCTGCAAAGGGTAGTCCACGACCGCATCGCGCCCCTCTACTGCAACAGGTATGTCCGGTGGACTCAGGCGCGGCTCTCCCATCATGACGCGCGCGCCAACCATCCCGCCATCGTCCCGTATCGGTGTTACATCAAGCACGCCGGCAAGTGTCTCCACTTTTACGGGTGATTTCTCCGAGGAGACTAACCCTCTGTCGAATGCGAATCCGACTAGACACCTTATTCCGTTGCCGCACATCTCTCCTTCGGAACCGTCAGCGTTGAACATGCGCATCCGCAGATCTGCCTTGTCCGACGGCAGCGCCAATATCAGACCGTCCGAGCCGATCCCAAGGTGCCTATCGCTCATCGCCACCGACAGCGACGGCCAGTCGTGCTCCTGTCCTACTGCATCAACATACACATAGTCGTTCCCTGCTCCGTGCATCTTCGTAAATCTCAAGTTCATCTTCTCCGTGTGCTGTCGTTGCAAATCTGTTCGGTTGCCTGAAAGGTTTACTCTGCGGTTGCTGGTGAGTGTATCCGGAACCAGCCGCCGTACTTATACTCGATGATTAAGATGACTAAATTGTAACAGACGCTGTTCTGCTTGTCTTTTCTCTGTTGCGCTTTGCCTAATCCGGCGGAACATAAGTGGGTTGCTTGCTGCGTAGGTTTTTGACGTTTGCTAATTGAGAGGTTAATATTGTGTTCAGTTTTTAGCCGCTCACCGCGCTATCTCATTTGCTGCTGGTATAAGTGTGGCATAAATGTTCCGCGCCGGTGGGTTTGTTTCCCATTTTCGGTTCGGACGCAGCTGACGTTTATGCGTCCCCCGCGGTCAGCTGCATGCGGATATGCTGAACTATCTGCGCGTTCTTACTCTGCCCACAGTATAGACAGGACATGCCTTGGAAGGCTTGAACGAAGCCATTGTTTTCGCAGTTCTGGCGTTGGCGCTCGTTATGTTCATAACGGGCAAGGTGCGCTATGACCTCGTCGCTTTGGGCGCGCTGCTTATTCTAACAATTGTAGGGATTGTGCCGCCTTCGGAAGCGTATAGCGGATTTGGACATCCGGCGGTGGTTACTGTCGGAGCAGTCTTGGTGTTAAGTCGTGTGCTCGAAAGCTCCGGCGTTGTAGATGTGCTTGGGCGCTGGTATTCACGAATTGGCGAGCATCTGACGGTTCAGATAGCTTCTTTGTCCGCTCTGGTTGCGGTGCTCTCTGCCTTCATGAACAATGTTGGCGCGCTCAGCCTTCTTATGCCGTTGGCTATCAGAGTGGCGAATAGTGTCAACAGACCATACTCGCCTTATCTCATGCCGCTGGCTTTTTGCTCTCTGTTGGGTGGATTGACAACTCTGATTGGCACTCCGCCCAATATCATAATTTCTACATTTCGCCAAGAAGTTGTCGGCGAGCCGTTTCACATGTTTGACTTTACGCCGGTCGGTGCGGCGGTCGCCATATCGGGCGTGCTTTTTATTTCTCTTGTCGGGTGGCGTCTTATTCCGTCTCGGCGCCCACAGACTAACTTGAGCGATACTATTGATATTGCGAGCTACATGACGGAAGTGCGTGTAACGAAGGATTCGCGGTTCGTCGGAAAGCTAGTCCGAGACTTGGAGGAGTTAGCCAGGGAGGATGTGGTCATAGTCGGTCTTCTCCGCGAAGGTTTGGGCTATGGCGCGCCTTCCAGTTATCAGATTATCGACGCCGATGACGTTTTTATCATCGAAGCCGACCCGGAGGACCTGAGAGAGTTTATCACTAAGACCGGCTTTGCGCTGGAAGGGTTCAGGGATCTCCAATCGGACGTAGAGAGAACTGTCGAGACAGAGGATGTTACGCTGCTGGAAGCGGTTGTGATGCGCAATGGGCTTGCAGAAGGAAGCACTGCGCGTAGTTTGCATATGCACGCCGCATTCGGTATCAACCTACTAGGCGTGGCGCGACAGGGCACTAGGCTGGTAACAAGGCTCAGCCAAATAGTGCTTCAGGTAGGTGATGTACTCCTCATTCAAGGCAGAACTGAAGTGGTTCAGGATGCTTTGCCCCGACTCGGGCTGCTTCCCCTTGCCCAGCGTGATTTGCGAGTCGATCAGAGACGGCGCATGATAATGCTGGTTCCGGTTGCGGTGTTTGCCGGCGCGCTGCTGCTTACTGCATTCGGAATCTTGCCTATTCACATATCCCTTCCGAGTGCGGTGGTCTTGCTTCTGGCTAGCCGTTTTCTATCACTTCGAGCTGCTTATCAGGCGGTAAACTGGCCAATTATCATACTGCTGGGTGCAATGATCCCGGTGGGTCAAGCATTAGACACTACGGGCGGCGCGCTGCGCATAGCATCGCTTATAACTGAGCTGGGCGGTTCGCTGCCCGCTTGGGCTATCCTTGGGATTGTGCTGGTAACTACGATGCTCTTGTCAGACTGGATTAACAACGCCACCGCGGTTATCCTAATGGCGCCTGTTGGTCTTGGTGTTGCAAGCGCAATTGGAGCCTCCAGCGATTCGTTCCTGATGGCGGTTGCAATCGGCGGGTCGTCTGCGTTTCTCTCTCCGGTCGGACATCAATCCAACACCATCGTAATGGGACCGGGAGGCTACCACTTTGGAGACTACTGGCGAATGGGACTGCCCCTAGACATCATCATAGTCGCCGTATCTATTCCGCTAATTATGTTGGTCTGGCCCCTGGGCGTCTAACCCGCTCACGCTACCATACGTCTCCGTTGAATATCTGCCGCATAAGTCTGTCGCCCGCGCATATGCCTGACATGATGCGTACTCCGCCCTCCTCCTCCCCCCAATTGTACATGGTATTAGCATGGTCTTAGCTTTGGTATTATCTTATGTTTCAAACAGCAGCGCATGAGCGAGCGTGGCAAGTTATAAATATAACGATGCTCACACTGATTATCCTGCCTGTTTGTTACTCATCAGCCAGTCCCGAATCTCCCCAGCCAATTTCCTAAACGCCGCATCTCCCACCGGCGCATCCAGCCACTGTATCCTCTCGTCGTCCAGCCGAAACCAGGAATACTGCTGTCGTGCGTAGCGGTGCGTCCGATATTTGATACGCTGTACCGCTTCTGCGAGGCTCATCTCGCCGTCAAGATGTCGCATCAGCTCGCCGTATCCGAGCCCTGACATCGCAGATGCACCCTTATCAGAGTCTGCTAAGCCGTATCCCATTTCGTGCAGCTCGCGCACTTCGTCCAGCCATCCGTCTGCCATCTGCGCGTCAATCCGCGCGTCAATTCGTTCGTACAGCGCCTGCCGTTCCATTGTTAGTCCGAGTATCAGCGTGTCGTAATCCGGCGGCGCTTTGCGAGGCTTTTTTTCGGTATCGTTCCCGAGCGTATTACTGTCATCGCGCGCTGCAAAATATACTTCCAGCGCCCTAATAACACGCCTCGGGTTGCGCCCGTCGATGCGCTGCGCAGTTTCAGGATCATGCGCCTGAAGCTCCTCGTATAGGGTCTGTACTCCTTCGGATTTGAGCCGTAATTCGAGCTGTTTCCTCAATTTTGTGTTTGGCTTTACTTTGGAAACCTGCCAGCCTTCGAGCAGACCCCACACATACTGCCCGGTGCCTCCTACCACTATGGGAAGCCGTCCACGAGATTTTTTTGCGTTATGTATGGTTTCGTTTGCGTCGCGAAGGAACAACGCGAGCGAGTATCTTTGGCACGGATAGATTATGTCAACTATATGGTGTGGTATTTCGGCGCGCTCGGCTTCGGTTGGCTTGGCAGTGCCGATGCTCATTGTTCGATACACTTGCCTGCTGTCGGCTCCGATGATTTCGCCGCCGAATTCGCGCGCCAGTCTCATGGCAAGTGCGCTTTTCCCAATGCCGGTAGGCCCAACTATGACGAGTAGTTTTGTTGACAATCCAAACACCTATTCAGTTCATGATGCAAGGGTGCATTTCAATGCCGATGTCACGGTTGCTTTAGACGGATTGTGAGAATATTCTGCCCCGATGTCCTCTCACACCAGAGGATGCGCTGATGCACTACTGTGAGTTTTTTCGTACGGTATGTCTGGATAGTAATCGGATATGGTTTGCGTATGCCGGCGTTATAAAGTCGTTCTGAATCTCAGTCTAACGCGAGCTGTGATTCCCAACTTAGTGCCTTAGTGTGCACTCATTTTGACCACTCTCGGAACGCAATATCTTTGATGACGTTACGCTTCTTTCGACTCTGATCGGTCTATTTCGTTTCAGCTATTGGTTGTCTAGCACATAGAATACGATACCTAATCGGCGGTGCTAATAATGAGTCATGCCAGCGGTGCTAATAGTGAGTCATAAAGAAGAATTGAACGGTTGAAAGTATTGCACACTGCCATGAACATCGGTCTTGAGTTCATCCTGTTTCACTAGAATGTTGAATGCACCTTCAGGTAAGTCAGACCAGAGTCTTGAAGTAGTATCAGATCCTATAACTAACGCACCCTCTTAATACGGCACACCGCAGTCAGCATAGATGGCATATCCTTGATGTACACGTACAAGCGAAACAGGCACGCGCGGATGAGGAATTTCGGGTACACATCCCGATGATTTGCACGCATCCGTCGATGAATCATCTGCCTCACCCTTGATAGCGTAAAGCAAGCCTATGGTAACAATTCGTCGTGAGCTATAATGCAGCAGGCTCTGGCTGGGCACATCCGTTATATGTCATTTTGAACTCAGCGGAGCGCGGTGAGAAGTCTTGAATTCTAGTACCGTCAAGAACCCGACTTAGCCTATGAGAATGTCTTATCCTATTCTGAGCATTGAGCATATCGAGGAATCTAAACTGCCAGCGCTCATTGATACTACCCAAGGCTCTTTTTCTTTTCGCATGAGCGGAGACATCGGTTGAGCTGATGCCTGATCAAGAGCAAGGCTCCCCGCCCCTGCCATTGATGCCCCTCCCCGATTTACGGCATACAGCACACGCTGAGAAGCGCCCAGCCCGGATACATATACCAAGTATCCCGACGATTACAACTCTCGGATTTTGATCGAGGCCTGTCAGCAGTGCTCGGCGGCGGCTCTCACGATGCCCAAGAACGAATCCGCATCCAGACTCGCTCCGCCAACTAACGCCCCGTTGATATCCGGCTGCTCCATGTATCCTGCAATGTTCTCGGCGTTCACGCTTCCTCCGTACAGCAGTGGCAATCCGTTGGCATTTTCCCTGCCGCCCATTTCGCGAAGCGTTCGCCTTATGTGAGCCATCATCGACTGGGCTATCTCAGGCGATGCCGAATGTCCCGTGCCTATTGCCCACACTGGCTCATACGCGACTATGATGTCTGTTCCCGGGTCAATGCCTTCCAGCCCAGCTCGCAGCTGGGTTTCTATTACGGCTTCTGCATTATCGCTGTTCCGCTGCTCAAGGCTTTCTCCGATGCAAAGTATGGGCTTAATGCCGGAGTCGATAGCCGCCTTTATTTTAAGGTTGACTGTCCGGTCTGTCTCTTTGAACAGGCTGCGCCGCTCTGAGTGTCCAATGATTACATACTCACAGATGCCGGCGAGCATGCTTGGTGAGATTTCGCCAGTGTATGCACCGCTTTTTTCATGGTATAGATTTTGCGCTCCTACCGATACTCCGCAGTTGCCCAGCGCGGACTGCACTGCCGTAATGGAGATAAACGGCGGACAGATTACGGTTTTCATATTATTGGAATTAGGTACTTTTGCACCGATTGCACGTGCCAGTTTTTCTGCCTGGGCAACTGTTGTGTTCATTTTCCAGTTGCCAATAATCATGCATATAGACATATTATTTCCTTACGATATTGAATACCCTTCTTGAATTGAAATTCCAATATCTAAATATATTTCAAATCTCATATCAAATATGATATGTCGACAAGGATTTATCCGCATATATTTAGATATTGATATTGCACGTGATTTATATCCGCTACTACGGCCCATATTTTAATAATTTTTCCGCATGCGCCATTGCAAGCATCATTACTTCGGTGGCAGATATGCGTCCGATGGAACCATTGGCGCACTCGCGCTCGGTGAATGCCGCTATGCCGTCGCCCTGAGTCCACGCGGAGTGTATGAGCAGTGGAACGGGATGCCAGCTGTGCGCGCCCAGTATGGACGGTGTCGCGTGGTCGCCGGCTACTGCCAGCACATCGGGTTGCATTTCCAGCAGGCGCGGTATGCTTGCGTCCAGAGCTTCCAACGCCCGCACTTTTGCTTGGAAGTCTCCGTCCTCTCCTGCTGAATCTGCGGGCTTGTAGTGCAGGAAGAAGAAGTCGTGTTCGTCGAAGTGTGCTTCCAGTGTGTCCAGTTCATCTTCAAAGGTCTGCCCCGTCGGTATGACTTGCATTCCCACGATTTTCGCTAGTCCTCGATACATGGGATACGCTGCCACCGCACCGGGTTTGAGTCTGTATCGCTCTCCAAAATTGGGAAGATTCGGCAGCAGTGAGAAGCCTCTGAGCATTGCCATATTGGCGCGTTTCCTGTTTTTCAGTACATCCCCTGCGGCTGTGATGAATGAGCGCACCGCATCTGCTGCGCGTTCGGAGGACGAGGTGAGCGCCCTCGCCTCTAGCGGCAGAACGCCTACCGTCTGCGGGTCGGTCTCGCTTATCTTGTCGTCCAGCCCTTCGCCGCTTATGACTAGCACGAATCGGTAGTCCTGTACCGGATATACTGCCGCGTCCACGCCGGGTATTTTTATCTTGTCTAGCATCTCAACGAGCGGCGCACTCTCAGCAGTCGGTATTCGCCCTGCCCGCCTGTCCAAGATTCTGCCTTCGCTATCCACCGTGCACAGGTTGCCGCGCGCTGCTAAGTCTCCTGCTCCAAGCTCTATATCAATCCCCAGCGCTTCTAATACGCCGCGCCCCATTAAGTATCTCACAGGGTCATAGCCAAAGAGCGCCATGTGCCCAGGCCCGCTTCCGGGTGTGATCCCGGACATCACCGGCGTGGTTAGTCCTGCCGCGCTGTGCTGTGCAATATAGTCCAGGTTCGGCAGTGATGCTGTCTCCATTTCGGATTTTTTCGTTTCAGGGTGAGGCGCGCCGCCAAGTCCGTCCACGACTAATAGCACTATCTTAGATTCTGTGGAACGGCATATATCGCCGAGAAATGGGAGGTCAATCATGAAATTAAACCTGTTCGTAAGCTGTTTTGAGGCTATTATTCAAGGGCTATTATTTTGCCTATCTTTGGGGTCTTTGTACAGCATAGCCATGGTCATATAGCCATGGTCATGGTAATGCCTCTTGCGGTGGTTAGTTAATGGAAATGTGTCTATGCTGATGATTCGGCGCGCAGTGGCGTTTCACCTGTTTGGCAGCGCCGCTACTCCGGGCAGTTCTCTGCCTTCCATGAATTCAAGCGATGCCCCTCCGCCGGAGGACACATGCGTCATCCGTTCCGACAGCCCAAGAAGCGCTGCCGCTTCTGCGGTTGATCCGCCTCCCAGTACAGTTGTGGCGTCTTGGAGCGAAGCAAGGGTGTTTGCGATTGCGTAAGTGCCGTGTGAGAATGTTTCCCACTCGAATACGCCTTGTGGCCCGTTCCATATCACCATATTGCATTCCCGAAGTGCATCGCTGTATCGCTTCGCCGTGTTTGGACCAATGTCCATGATCCGAAATCCGCTCGGTATGGAGTCAATGCTTACCGTGAGCGCTGTAGCATGTTCGGCAAACTCTTCGGCTGCAACTACATCATCAGGCAGCAGCAGCTTGAATTTGCTTCCGTGAGATCGTTGGATTATCTCTTTGGCGAATTCAATCTTGTCGTCTTCAACCGGCGAGTCTCCGACTTCATATCCCTGCGCTTTTATGAATGTCGCCGCCATGCCTCCGCCTATGATTAGCAGATCGACTTTGTTTGTGAGGTTTTCCAGCACACCCAGCTTGTCGGATACTTTTGCGCCTCCCAGTATTGCCGCAAAGGGACGGCGCGGCGCATCCAGCACACTCCCTAGAAATATCAGCTCACGTTCCATCAGCAGCCCTGCCGCAGACGGAAGAAAGCGCGCGACGCCCGCAGTAGATGCGTGCGCTCGATGCGCTGCCCCAAATGCGTCATTGACATATATCGTCGCTAGTGATGCCAGTTCGCGAGCGAAATTAGCTTCGTTTCTCTCTTCGCCGGGGTGAAAGCGCGTGTTTTCAAGCATCAATGCTTGTCCTGCGGATAGGTTGGCGCATGCCGCTCGTACAGCGTCTCCAATCGTGTCTGAGCGCTGCTCGACCGGTATGCCGAGCAGATCGGAAAGCCTGCGGGATACGGGCTCCATCCGCAGCGATTCTACTGCCCTGCCCTTAGGACGTCCTAAATGTGAGCAAAGTATCAGCTTGCAGTCGCGTTCCAACAGGTAGCGCAGCGTCGGCAGCGATGCCCTAATACGCCCATCGTCCGAAATCTCGGTCGTGCTGGGCTTGAATGGGACGTTGTAGTCAACTCTGATCAGCGCCCTCTGACCGCGAACATCCATATCTCGGACGCTCTTCTTATCAGCCGTTCCCATGCCTATCAGCGCCTCATCGACGAATATCTGCGAGCGTTTCGATGTGCTCCCGAATGCTCGTTATGCCTTCGTTGCTTATGTCAGTCGCATCGATAGTTGCTAAGGCGTCCCCCATCAGGTTCGCAGCTATCTCTTCGCAAGCGGAGCGCGCCCCTAGGCTTTCTACCAAACTTCGCAGCTTTACGGCGTCATCCGCTTCCAGTACACGCTTGAAGTAGATTTCGCCCATCGCCCGCTTTTCACGTATAGATGCGTTCTCCAGCGCATAGACCACGGGGAGAAGTTTCTTCTTGTTCAGAACTTCCACATTCGCCTGTGAATCATCGCCACTGCCCCACATCGCCGCAAGGTCGGCTCGTACTTGCAAGGCGGTCCCGAGCTTCTCGCCGCATGCCGCCATCGCACCAGCCGTATCGCTGTCCGCTCCTCCGATAATCGCCCCCACCTGCATCGCGCATCCCATCAGTGCGCCTGACTTGCCAGCCGCCATATCCATATACGCCGATACGCTCAGGTCTATTCGTTCCTGTGCTTCCAAGTCACGAAAACGCCCCTCGCATGCCCGAAGACTCGCTTTGTCCACCAGCCAAACTATGTCAAGCGCTCTATCGTCCGACACGCCTCTTTCGGTGAGGCGAAGCAGCGCTAATCGTCCCAGAGCGTGCATGCCGTCGCCTGCGTTAATTGCCTGCGCCGGTCCCCATACCCACCAGACTGCGTCCCGCTCGTCCCTCTGCGGATTGCCTTCCTGCACATCGTTATGAATCTCTGCGAACTTATCCACTAGCTCTAATGCGGCGGCAGCTGGCAGACACACTTCCGTATCGCCTCCAACAGCGGCGCACGAAAGCAGTGTCAGCGCTCCGTGCATTCGTTCTTGTCGGCGCGGCGAATCCTCAATCCCTCCGGGCGCGCCTTGCCAGCCCAGATGGTAACTCATCATGTCGTATAGCGGAAAAACACGCTTGCCGATAATTACTCTAAGCTCGGCGTCCACACGCGCCGTTAGTTCGTCTATCGATTGGAGAGGCGTCAATTTTTACACCTTGCAATCACACAGCACTTGCCCTTTTGGGACTGTGCCGTATAAAGCCCTTTTCGCGTTGATTATCGAAGTAACCTCATTACTGCGTCAATATCGTCCTGCGATACCGCTCCCGCCCTCAGTATGCGTGGCTCATTCCCGCTCATATCAATGATTGTTGAAGCCACTCCGCCCGGCGCATCTCCCCCGTCCAGTACAAAGTCGATTGCGTCCCCAAACTCCCCTCGCAACGCTGCCGCGCTCGTCAGCCCGGGACGTCCGCTCATGTTTGCGCTTGTTCCCGTAATTGGCGCTCCTAGCTCTTTGACGATTGCCCTCGGCACAGGATGATCCGGCACTCGCAGCGCCACGGTATCCAACCCGGCAGTAACAGCGTAAGGCACCTTAGAACTCTTCCGCAGCACCAGCGTCAGCGCGCCCGGCCAGAACCGCTCCGCCAGCACCCATGCTTCCTGCGGCACTTCTTCCACGCACAGCAGCGCGTCTTCGGCTTCCGACAGCAGCAGCGGCAGAGCCATTCCTTCAGGGCGCCCTTTCAGCTCATACACCTTCAGCACAGCCGACTCATCGAAGGCGCATGCCGCAAGCCCGTAAAGCGTGTCGGTGGGAATAGCGGCGACCCCGCCGTTTGCAAGCCATTTTGCGGCGGTTCTAATTTGCTTATACAGTGCATCATCTAGCGGTAAATCGTGCATTGGCGTACCATCTCAAGGTTGAAATTAGTATACCATAAATGGTAAATTTTAATCATTCTATGTGAGTTTAGACACCCTTTCCATACGGGTAAATAATGATGAAGGAAACTCATCCCACATCAGAATACACGGTTGCTCACTCGGACGGAGCTTCGCGCGTTCAGCGAGAGACGGTTCTTGTAATCGACTTCGGTTCGCAGTACAGCATGCTCATCGCGCGGCGTGTACGCGAGAGCAGGGTTTACTGCGAGATTATCCCGCACACCGCCGATTGGGAGTCTGTCGCGCCTCTCAATCCTAAAGGTGTCATTCTGTCCGGCGGTCCCGCAAGTGTCTATGAACCCAATGCGCCCCTCGCGCCTTCTTGGGTGTACGACTCCGGTCTGCCGATACTCGGAATCTGCTACGGCATGCAGGCTATGGCGCATCAGCTCGGCGGCAAAGTCGCACCCACCGCACGCAAGGAGTACGGCAGTGCGCTCATGCGCCGCAGCACAGACGACGAGCCTCTATTCAAAGGCTTGCCGCAATCCATGCCTGTTTGGATGAGCCACGGCGACCAAATTACCGATGTCCCGTCCGGCTTCAATTCTCTTGCGCGCTCAGAAAACTCCCCTATTGTGGTCATGGGCAACGGCGCAGGTATGTTTGGCTTGCAGTTCCACCCTGAGGTCGTCCACACACCGCAAGGCAAGACGATCATCGAAAACTTCCTTTACGAGGTCTGCGGCTGCCGCGCCCTGTGGACTCCCAGCAACTTCGTAAGCGACAGCATCACCCAAGTTCGTCAGCAAGTCGGCGAAGGCAAGGTCATCTGTGCCCTTTCCGGCGGCGTGGACTCCGCCGTCGCAGCAGCGCTCGTACAGCGTGCCATCGGCGACCGGCTTACCTGCATCTTCGTGAACAACGGCATGATGCGCAAGGGAGAACCGCAGGCTGTCCGCGACACTTTCCAGAGACACTTCCGCGCGAATTTCGTGTACGCAGACGCTGCCGAAAACTTCCTTGGCGCGCTGAGAGGTGTTACCGATCCGGAACAAAAGCGCAAAATTATCGGAGCAGAGTTTATACGCGTCTTCGACGAACAAGCCACCAGTATCGGATCGGTTGACTTCCTTGCACAAGGCACACTATACCCCGACGTTATCGAAAGCGAAACGACTGACAACACTGTTTCTGCGAAGATAAAAACACACCACAATGTCGGCGGTCTGCCGGAACATATGAAACTCACTCTCGTAGAGCCGCTTCGTTCCCTGTTCAAAGATGAAGTGCGCGGCGTAGGCTTGGAACTCGGACTTCCCGAAGAAATCGTCTATCGACAGCCCTTTCCCGGACCAGGGCTCGCCATTCGCATCATAGGCGAAATAACCTACGACAAGCTGACCACACTGCAAGAAGCAGACGCTATTGTGATGGAAGAGGTGCGCAAAAACGATCTCTACCACGAACTCTGGCAGAGCTTCGCAGTCCTTACCGATACCCGCAGCGTGGGCGTAACCGGCGACTTTCGCACATACGGCCACGTCATCGCAATCCGCGCCGTCAGCAGTGAAGACGCTATGACTGCGGACTGGGCGCGTATCCCATACGATGTACTCGCGCGAATCTCCAACCGCATCTCGAACGAAGTTCCCAATGTGAATCGTGTCGTGTACGACATCACCAGCAAGCCGCCCGGCACTATTGAGTGGGAGTGAGCTACACTTTGCCTATGCCGCCCAATACCGTGAGCCGCCAAGAGTTCGTCGATGCCGTATCACGACTTGCCGAAAGCGTATACGACTTCCACGACCGCTTCAGCATACCTAATATTAACGATAAAACCACACTGCACGACCCTTTCCCTCGCCTTTGCACCCGTCTTGCTTTCCTTACGGAAGAAACCGGCGAACACGCTAAAGAACTTAACCAAGGTTCTCTTGACCGCGCAGCCGACGAAATGGCTGATGTGGCTTTCGTAGCCATGGGTACACTGCTCGAACTGGAAGCACTAGGTACAGCCGCTTGTCGTCAGGTAGCAAATAAAAACGATAAAAAGACGCTGCAAACCCATATAGTCGAGCCTTCCTCAGGCAAACTCATCAAGAGGTCCAGGATACAATGAATGTTCTTGTAGTTGGCAGCGGCGCGCGCGAACACGCCATCGCTTGGAAGCTCTCACTAAGCCCTGCGGTACAGCAGCTCTTCGTCGCGCCCGGAAATGCCGGCACTGACTCTCTCGCCGTCAATGTCCCCATCGGCTCTGAAGACATCCCCGCGCTAATAGATTTTGCTTCTAAGAACGCCATCGACCTCACGGTAATAGGTCCTGAGGCCCCGCTTGCCATCGGCATCGTCGATTCGTTCACCAAAGCAGGACTGCTCGCCTTCGGACCATCCCAAGCCGCAGCCCGCATCGAAGCCAGCAAGGCTTTCGCCAAATCGCTGATGTCAAACTGCGCCGTCCCGACAGCTGCATCTCGCACTTTCACCGACTACGAATCGGCGCGCACCTACCTTGACGCATGCCCAATTCCCATCGTGGTCAAAGCGGATGGTCTGGCAGCCGGCAAAGGCGTTACTGTCGCTCAAACTCGCCAAGAAGCTCAGGATGCTCTCCACGAATGTATGCTGGAACGGCAGTTCGGATCAGCAGGCGACTGCGTAGTCATAGAGGAGTGCATGGAAGGTCAGGAAGTAAGCGTATTCGCCTTCGTTGACGGCGCCTATGTCTCCCCAATGGTCGCCGCCTGCGATTATAAGCGCGTCGGAGACGGCGATACGGGTCCCAACACCGGTGGCATGGGCAGCTTCAGTCCGCCTCTGACACAGCACTGGAACACCGACATGGAATCGCTGGTTCGCGCTGTAATCATGGAGCCTGTAGCGTTGGCTTTGGACGAAATGGGATGCCCATACCGCGGCATACTGTACCTAGGCATGATGCTCACCACTGACGGACCCAAAGTTTTGGAGTTTAATTGCAGGCTCGGCGATCCTGAAACTCAGGTTATTCTGCCGCGTCTGAAGACAGATCTTGCCGGCGTCCTTCTCGCTACCGCACGCGGCGAACTTGAAGGGGTGCAAATCGAATGGGACAGCCGCGCCTGTGTCGGCGTAGTCGCCGCATCCGGCGGCTATCCATCCGCATACACCACCGACTATCCAATCGACGGCATGGACGCCCTAGATTCCGAAGCGCTCACATTTCACGCCGGCACAAAACTCGTCAACGGAACAGCCGTAACCGACGGTGGCCGTGTCCTCACAGTCGCCGCACTTGGCGACAATATAGAACAGGCGCGCACCCGAGCATACGACAACATCAAGCGCATAAAGTTCCATCACGGCTTCTACCGAGAGGACATCGCAGCGCACTAACTCACATCTGTACCAAATAACCCGCGATATACAATAATCAACCGAACCGCCATATCCGAAAGGAGACAACAGAAATGCCACTCGTAGGCGTAATAATGGGCAGTAGCTCAGACGAAGCAATAGTAGCCGAGACGGTCAGCGTGCTCGACCAGATGGGAATCGAGAACGAAGTTACGGTCGCATCTGCGCACCGCACTCCCGAAAAGGTCATGGAATATGTAACCGGCGCGCGCGAACGAGGCGTCGAAGTATTAATCGCCGCAGCTGGTGGATCAGCAGGATTGCCCGGAGTCGTTGCCTCATGGACGACCCTCCCCGTCATAGGTGTACCCCTGCCTAGCAGCGACCTCAACGGCGTGGACGCACTCTACGCCATCGCTCAGATGCCCCCCGGCATACCCGTTGCCTGCGTCGCCGTAGGATCCTGGGGCGCGCGCAATGCCGCATTCCTCGCCGCACAGATTCTCGGCATCAAGCACGACAGCATTCGTGCCGCTTACGATGACTACCGCCAATCCCTTAAAAATCGCTAACTAAATGCGCTCTGTGGATGAAAAGAACTCCTTTTTCATGCCACGGCGCAATAACCGTTTGACAAACCCAAAACCCGCTTCATTCCCCAGGAGAATAGAATGACCACAATCCGAGAAACCACCCTGCCCAACCGCCTCTATCAAGGCAAGGTGCGCGACACCTATGACCTCGGCGACGGGCTGCTGCTCATGGTTGCCACCGACCGCATCTCCGCCTTTGACATCGTGCTGCCCACCGGCATCCCCGAAAAGGGCGCAGTGCTTTGCCAAATATCTGCCTTCTGGTTCGACAAGACCGCCAACATTATCCCCAACCACTTCGTTTCACTCGCCTCCGAAAATAACCACCTTGATCTGTCCGAAGACATAGCCCGACGCGCCATGGTCGTAAAGCGCGCCGAACGCATTGATATTGAATGCATCGTACGTGGCTATATCACCGGTTCCGCTTGGTCAGAGTACCGCAGAAGCGGCACCGTAGCCGGACAGCAGATGCCCGAAGGCTTGCGTGAAGGCGACATGTTCCCCGATCCACTCTTCACACCCAGCACCAAGGCGGAAGAAGGCCACGACGAAAATATCACCGTCGCCCAGATGGAAGATCTCGTTGGCAAGGAACTTACAGAAAGACTCTCACAGGCTTCCATAGACGTGTACGCTTATGCGCGCGACTATGCTAAGGAAAAGGGCATCATCATCGCCGACACTAAGTTCGAGTTCGGCATCATCGACGGCGAAATCTCCCTCATCGACGAGGTGCTCACACCCGATTCCAGTCGATTCTGGGACATGGACGGATACGCTCCCGGCAAGTCGCAGCCCAATTACGACAAGCAGTTCGTCCGCGACTGGCTAGACGAAGCCGGCTGGGATCACGAACCACCCGCCCCCGAACTCCCCGAAGATGTCGTCTCCCGCACCCATGAACGCTACCTAGAAGCATACAGCAAGCTGACAGGCGCACCGCTGTCCTGATAAACTGCTATATACTACCTTCAAGCGCAGTATGAACAGCCAACGCGCAAAACGAGTGAACCGCCAATGACAACTCGATCCAAAAGACCAACCGCCACACAAGTCCGCGCTGCCCGCAGAAGGCGTCAGGCGCGCCGCAAAAAGATGCTCGCGATTTTCGGATTCTCCGCCGCAGGGCTAGTTGCCTTTTTACTCATCCTCGGCCTAGTCCTGCCCGGCTTGCCGCTGGACACCCTCTTCCGTGGAGGCACATCCGGCGACATCTTCGCCACCAGCGCTTCGGAAGCGCAAAACAGATCTGAAGTAACCGATGTACAGGAGGCCGCTGCGCCGGAAAGCGCCGCTCCCCCATTGCCGCCGAACCCCATACTAGGCGGCGTGGACATCTTCTACAACTGCCCGGACGGATGCGACGACCTTGTGGCGCAGCTCACCGCCATAGTCGAAGAGCTGGACACGCCCACTGCGCCTGTCAGCCTCGCGCCCAAGACAGACATGGATTCCAAAATACTGCTCGTCGGCGCACAGAACAGCGGAACATTCGACGCCTTCGACGAAACCGCCATCCGAGCATTCATCGAAGACAACGCAAACCGTTAACCTGCATACCGGACGGACGCATCACATCTAGTCCTGACAATGCATACCTGCCTCGTTTAGGAGTGCAATGTACCTAGCCAAAATCTATATCCAGCTCCGCCCCACCGTCAGCGACCCGCAAGGCCAAACCATACGCGGCGGCTTGCACCAGCTAGGCTTCAACAGCGTAACGTCCGTCCGCGCCGGCAAATACATGGAGATAGCCCTCCACGCCGAAAGCCAAGCCGCCGCCGCCGAGCAAGTCCGCCAAATGTGCGACAAGCTCCTAGCCAACCCCGTCATCGAAGACTACCGCTTCACCTCGAACCCGATCTCCCTGCCCCTTAACCACATAGATATACCACCACTCTTGCACTTCTCCCGGAGAACATTTTGCCGAACGCCCACACTCAGAGCATAGGCACCAACACTTAGTCGCCACTTACTCCCAAATCTCCAAAGCGTTTGTTTGTGGTGCCAATGGATTTTCTATTAGAAGATGTCTCTATATCCAACTTACGGAATCCTACATCGAATTTTTGATATACGAATAATCACCATCGCTGGTGATGAATCAATACTATCTTCCGGCACTGTATTTGCTATTGAAGTCGATAGTCGTCAATATCTCATTACTGCACGTCATATAGCACAGAATATAGCCAGTAACACTCAAGTCCAGCTGTGGCACAACGGAAGTTGGAACTCCATTCCCATCAGAATAGTTGGACATGGTGGAGGGAATGTTGACGTCTCCGTGCTGGCTTCAACCATACCTCTAGTTCCCGTTGAATACCAACAACATCAACATTCGCCGGTTTTGGACTTAGGAGGAATAATTTTAGGTCAAAAAACGATGTTCCTTGGATTTCCATCCGGATATGATCCATCAACAGCGTACTTGCTTTCTACGGGCTTTCCTATGCCGCTCGTAAAATACGCTCACCTATCCGCGATAAGCACTTACGATTATCCTATCTGGCTGGATGGACATAACAACGAAGGTTTCTCAGGGTCGCCTCTCTGTTTCATAGATAACGACACGAATAAAATGCATATTGCAGGAGTCATATCAGCGTACCAGCATATCCCTAAACCTGTATTCAGTCTGGACGGCCGTGAAACTGGACTGTACCATTTAGAAAACATGGGATTAGGACTGGCATGGGATATTCGGCACTGCCTAGACATCATGCATCAAAACCCCATCGGCCTTCAGATGCCCACACAATAATAATTTAGGAGAGAACGTAAAAATGAATTCAAAAATAACAGACAAGAAAAAAGTCATCGGAGAACCCCTCGCCGATGGCGAGTACACCTATGCGCCGAATACTTTTCCTTCCATTTGGCACATAACGCCTGAACAGAAAGAATGGGTAGATAAGCGCAACAAGGCTATCGGCATCTTCAACACCACTGGAGATAAGAGACTGATCGAAGAACTCGGAATATCATTAGAAGATAAATCAATGTAAATTGGACTTAAGCTTAACGATCGACTCGTAACCTAAATGAGCCGCGAAAGGCAGGGAGGGGTACAAAAGGAGGACTTTACATTTCTGCCTCTGGTAATCCCCTCACCCAATCACCCCTTTCGTGCTCGCCACATCTCCGCCCAGGCGCTCGTCCAACTCCAGCGCCGCTCTCATCGACCGTGCCAAGCTCTTAAACAGCGCCTCCGCCTTGTGATGATTGCTGCTACCCGCCAAAATCCGCACATGCAAGTTGAACGCGCCCTCACGCGCCATCGTCTCCAGAAAATGCGGTATTAGCTCCGCAGGCAGCGCACCCAAATCGCTGTCCGACAGCTCCGCCTCAATCACCGCATACCCTCGCCCGCCAAAATCCACTACCGTAAGCGCCAGCGCCTCATCCAGCGGAACATAAGAATGAGACATTCGCCGTATTCCCCGCGCGTCCCCAACCGCATCCTTCAGCGCCCTGCCAAGCACAATCCCCGTATCCTCAACCAAATGATGCCACCCCACATACGTATCCCCCCGCGCGTGCACCTTCAGGTCAATCAGCCCATGTCGCGATAGCTGCGCCAGCAGATGATCAAACATCCCGTTCCCAGTGTCTATCTCATACTCTCCCCCACCGTCCAGATTCACCTCAACACTAATTTGAGTCTCCCTTGTCTCACGGCTCAGCTTCGATACACGCACCTTACTCTCCATTCACAGCAAGCTTGTCAGCCCACCATCACCTTATTCCCCAGCCTTACCTGCTAAATCACTTCCCTAAGAGCATTCACGAAAATATCAGTCTGCTCCGGCGTACCCACGGCGACACGGAAGAAGTCTCGCAGCCGATCAGACCCGAACATCCGCACGACAATGCCTCGTTGCGCCAGCGCCTCAAACACCTCATTCGCCCTGCCGCTAGGCTCAACATGACACAGCACAAAGTTTCCCGAAGATGGCCAAGGCGTTACACCCGCAATCTCATTCAGCAGACCAATCATCCGCTCGCGCTCCGCCACTATCTTCCCCACATTGTCCAGCAAAGCAGGCGCATCCTCCAGAGACGCCAGCAGGGCGGCTTCCGCAGCCACGCTTATATTGTACGGCTGCTTTATGTCTATCACATGCTGCACCAGCTCCTCGTTCATAATGCCGTACCCTATACGAAGACCTGCAAGACCCGCCCACTTGCTCAGCGTTCGCAGCACCACAAGGTTCTCGTGCTCCGACACCATATCTGCCACTGTCTCATTACAGAACTCATAATACGCCTCGTCGATGACCACAATGCGTCCTGTATCCAGCAGTTCTCTCACCTGCTCACGCGAAGTCAGATTGCCGGTAGGATTGTTCGGCGAAGCCACAAAGATTATCTTAGTTCGGTCATCCAGCGCATCCCTGGCGGCAGAAACATCAACGTCAAAAACTTCATCGCGCTGCACTCGCGCAACCTCACCGTTGGCAATGCGCGCAAGGAAGCTGTACATCGCAAATGTCGGATCAAAGTCCAGAACCTTGTCTCCGGGCTCCATGAACAGTCGGAACACCAAATCAATAAGCTCATCGCTGCCCGCGCCGGCAATGACCTCCTCTGGCGCAGCGCCCGTGTACTCACTCAGCGCCTGCCGCACCTTGCGCTGTAGCGGATCCGGATAAATATGCACCGGCGCACTCGCCACGGCATCAGCAACCTTCGGCGATCCACCATACGGATTTTCATTCCCGTTGAGCTTCACAATTTCGCTCTCCGGTATCCCTGCCCTCCGCGCAATCAGTTCAGGCGGGTCAACCGCTTCGTATGTCTGTACATCAACCAGATGAGGCCGCAGCAGTCGTCTAATCTCCCCAGCCATCACTCACACTCCTTGTTCATTCTTGGCGAACCTGTCCGTCTCGTCGTTTCCATTCATCCGTTACCAATGAAAATCCCTGCTCCGCGAACTCACACACTCACACATAGTCAATTCACAGCCCCACAACCTGCTCAAAAAAGTTCCTCGCGTATCTCAGCCGCCTCCGCATGCGCCGTCAGCCCCTCTGCCCTCCCCAGCGCCGAAGCAGCTTTCGATATGACTGCTGATGTATCAGCGCTCAAAGCCACCACCGGGCTAATCTTCACAAACGAATGCACCCCAAGACCCGAGTTGAAGCGAGCCGTCCCCGCCGTCGGCATCACATGGCTGGGTCCCGCGACATAATCCCCCAGCACCTCATGCGAAAACTCACCGATGAACACCGCGCCCGCATTCCGCACCTTCCCCAAATATTCCCATGCATCGTTCATCATCAGGCACAAATGCTCCGGTGCAAACTCGTTCGCCAACTCCAGCGCCTCATCCATGCTGTCCACCAGCGCGATACATCCGCGGTCCTGTGTGGAAGCGCGCGCAATAGCTCCCCTGTCCAGCCGTTCCAGCCTCGCGGTAACTTCTCCGTTCACAGCCTCCGCAAGACGATCAGATGTCGTTATCAGCACCGGACACGCCAGCGCATCGTGCTCAGCCTGTGCCAGCATATCCACCGCACACAGAGTAGGGTTCGACGTACCATCGGCTATCACCACCGTCTCCGTAGGTCCATAAAGTCCGTCAATCCCCACATCGCCGTACACCAGCTTCTTAGCCAGCGTAACGAATATATTCCCAGGCCCACAGATAGTGTCCACACGAGGCACGCTCTCCGTGCCATAAGCCATCGCCGCAATAGCCTGCGCCCCGCCTATGCGAAACACCCTGTCCACTCCCGCTATGTCTGCCGCCGCCAGAACCGCTGGATGCGGCAGAGCGCCGCCCTTCGTCGGCGTACACATCACCACCTCTTCCACCCCTGCGACCTTCGCCGGAATCGCCGTCATCAGCACCGTCGAAGGATAAAGCGCTGTTCCCCCCGGAATATACGCCCCGGCAGACCTCACTGCGGTTACAATCTGCCCGTATCCTTCTCCATAATCCACCCACCCGCGATTCAGACAAGCCTCGTGAAAACTGCGAATCCGCCCTGCTGCAACCTCCAGCGCATCCACCACATCCGCAGACGCTTCGCTTTTAGCCCTGTCAATCGCCGAACGTGGCACTTCCAGTTCATCAGACGCCGCCCCGTCCAGCAGCTCGGAATACTCGCGCACCGCCGCGTCTCCCTCAGCGCGCACTCGACGCACCACACGCTCCACGACTTGCAGCGGCGTCAAAGCCTCCCCAAATATGCGCTCTATCCCATCAAGCAGCGACTGCGGCACATCATCCAGCCCTAGTCCCCGACCATCACACAGCACACGGCGCGCATCCTCAAACCCACGCACTATCCTCACAGCAATAACCCTCTTCTATCCCAAAGATACTCCATACCCGTGCCGCCGCGAGATTCGTCATCCACACCCCCAATTATCCTCACGGCAAATAATCCTCTATCGCATTAGTCAGCGATGCCAGCGCTGCCTCATGATACTCCTCCTCGCTGCCTCGCGGAATATATTCATAAATCCGTTCAAGCCCGTCAGAAGCGTCATTCACAAAAACATCCGCAAGTTCATGCGCCGGATGGTTCTCTTCACCCCTTGCAATCCGCCGTGCCATAAACCTCAGCCGCTCCCACGAGAAGCCTCGGTTCAAGTTCCCCGTAACCCACTGAACCCAATCAGCAAGCGTCTCCGGCGGAATAAAGTCCACCTGCACTTGCTCCACCGTAACATCCAGCAAGCCTCCAAGCGGACTTATCTCCTCCCAGCACCGCCTGTCAAGCTCCAACTGCATCGCCCTGTCCATTACTAGCCCTACTACCCCGTCCTCAAACACAGCCTGATTGCCAAAAAACGGCCTGAACATGTTAGTAATCCAAGTCTCATCCGCCATCAAATGCGTCAGATAGCCCGCCATGAACGCCTGTGTAGCCCCACTTTGCGCTTCCGCATCGAGCAGCTCCGGGTGATGGTGAAACAGCCCATTTATGCCGGTGCCAACCTCCTCGAAGTCCAGCCGCGCAAAGTGGTAGCACGCCCGATCCTTGCGAGTAATCACACGAATATCCGGCGAAGTAGAACCAAGCAGATAATACCCCATATTCGCGTCAATCGTGTCGTGTCGAAGAAGGTCTGCAGCTCTACGCGCTAGGTTGATATGCACTGGCGGGTTCGGCAATTTCACCCTCCTTGCCATAGTCTAATTTCGTTTAGCGCTGGTCCTCTATATATAAAAGCAGACACGGATTCACTCTTGGGAACACAGCGACCAATACGTCGTTCGCCAACGGCATCCTCTAACCTCCCGTCAGCCGTTCCTGTGCCTCACTGCCGGAGTTGAACACATAGTTCAAATGTGAAACCGTTACACTCGTTCCGCCTGCTTCTCGCAGGCGGTTCACCGCATTCGTAAGATTGCGCTTCCTGATTATAACAGTCGCCGCATACCACCCGCTGCTGTCCTGCGAATACACCTTTGCGATTGTCGGCCCCCTCAACCCGCTGATTTCCGTGTGCTCCAGCACCTGCTTAGCCACATCCTCCGGCGTTTCTCCCCGCATATTCGCGGTTACGCTGTAATAACTGCGAGAGCGGATGTGCGCTTCTATCACATCCACAAATGTCTTCGCTCTATCAAGCTTATCAGGGTCATCTCTCAGCAGCCGCTGATTGCTAATGAGGCAGGCTTGCGATGAGATTATAGTTCCTCCCGTAATGGTCTTCAAACGGTTCTCGCGCATCGTCGTCCCGCTCTCAGACACATCTGCTATCATATCCGCAAACCCCATCTCCACCGCTGCCTCTAAAGTCCCGCTCGAATGTACCAGCGAAAATAGGTTAATCCCACTCCTCAGCAGAAACCTCTCCAAAAGGCGCGGATACTTTGTAACAATCCGCAAATCCCTGCCCTGTTGACGAAACTCCATAGACAGATCCGCAAGGTCCGCAAGCGACGCCACATCCACCCACGAGTCCGGCACACCCAGAACCAGCTTGCACCTGCCGAAGTCTAGGTCGTCTATCACGATCCCACTGTCGCCGCCCTCTCTCCAAGTCTCAAGATAGCGGTCAAGACCCACGATTCCAAGGTCCGCGCTGCCCTCTTCCACCTTAGGCGTAATATCTGCCCCCCTCTGAAACAGCACCGTAACTCCCGGAAGCGCCGGGATGTCCGCAATGTAACGGCGCGGATTGCTGCGATAAACGCCGATACCGCACGACCTCAAAAACATCTGTGTCGGTTCAAACAGCGCCCCGTCACTCGGAATCGCAAGCCGAAGACTGCCATTAAACACCATTCCGTCGCGCTCCATTCGCTGCTAGTGCATCCAGCAGCACATTCACATTATACGCAAAGCCCATTGCAGGAACTCGCTCCATTCCCCCCAATGCCTGCACAAGACCGTCATACCTTCCGCCGCCGCCCAGCGCCGCTGCATCATCGTCATCCTGCACAATCTCGAAAATAATGCCCGTATAGTACGATATGCCGCGTGCCATTCCCATATCTAGCACAACACCGGACTCTTCAATGTCCATATCAGACACTCGCGCCAGAAACGCCTCAATCTCTTCCAAAGATGCAGTATCTGCGCCGTATTCCTTCACCGCATCGCGCGCAGATTGCAGCGTAGCCTCAGGCTCGCCATTCAGCCTAGAAAGCGAATACGCAAGCCGCAGCGCTCGCTCGAACGACTGCGCACAATTCGCCTGCCGAATCTTACCCAGAAGCCGCGCAACGATTTGGTCTGTCGTTCGCCTTCCAACCGGCTCCGGCATGGACTCTTTCAGTGCGCCCAGAATGAACTCCTCCGCAGCCTCCGCGCTTATACTCTCCAGCGCAGTCTCCAAACCCATCCCAAAATCCACACTGCCGCTCAGCAAGCCCACCTCGCCTGCGTAACCCATCAAGCCTTGCACATCCGACTCGCCGTCCCTAAGAGCATTCATGTTGCCTATAATGAACAGCTTCGCAGGCTCAGACAGCGCAAACGCATCCAGCAGTCTGTGCAGTACACCCAGATGCCCAACCCGCAGGCTAAATCCGTCAAGCCCAATCTTTTTCAGCCCCGACACCGCAAGCGCAACTATCTCAATATCCGCATCGTAACCCGACGCGCCCACCAATTCTGCGCCCGACTGCGTGAACTGCCGATAGCTTCCCTGATCATTCGGCACATATCTAAACACCGGACCGCTGTACTGCCATCGCACCGGAAGCGTCAGCGAATCCTGGTTATCGATGAAGTGGCGTATGACGGAAGATGTAAACTCAGGACGAAGACTAACAGGCGTCCCACTGGGATCCGTGAAATTATATAGTCGTCCGGCTAAGTCGCCGCCCGACTTCCGCACGAACAGTTCCGTCTCCTCCAACAGCGGCGTATCCATCGATTGATAGCCCCAAGCGCCCATGTGCGAGCGCAAACGGCTCAGAACATCCTCATTACGCTGCCACGCCTGCGAGCTAATGTCGCTCATTCCGGCAAGACTGCGAATTCGCCCGCCCGCGCTTCGTTCCTGCAACTCGCTCACACCAAATCCTGTCCGCTTAATAAGCCTGTCAAAACACGCCGCCATGTTCGCACTTTCATAATTTAGTGTCAACATTTAGTGTCATCCAAAAGCAAGAACACGAAGCTGTCGCAAACCCCCAAAGTCGAATTATAGCCGTCAATCATCCCTAGGGCGTTTGACAATACCCGTCCGCTTTTGTACATTCAGCCCATCACTCATAGCGAGGTGCCGATATGACAAACTCCTACTCCGTAAAGATTGACTTCGATGTACCCATACAAATGCGAGACGGCGCGACCCTCTACGCCGACATATTCCGACCCGATGCGCCGGGCGAAAAGTTCCCCGCCCTCATCACCCGTACTCCCTATGATAAGAGCAGCCCCCAAAATCGCAGCGGCACACTAGACGTCGTGCGCGCAGCCATGAACGGCTATGCCGCCGTCGTCCAAGATGTACGCGGACGCTATACATCCGACAGCGACTTCTACACCTTCGTCAACGAAATCAACGACGGATACGACTCTATCGAATGGCTCGCCTCACAGCCCTGGTGCACAGGCAAAGTCGGCACATTCGGTATATCATATGTCGGCGCAACCCAGTGGCTCGCCGCCAAATCCAAACCTCCCTCGCTCACTGCCATCGCGCCCGGCTTCACCGCCCACGACTACCATGAAGGCTGGTCTTGGCAAGGCGGCGCGTTCGAACTCGGTTTCAACCTGTCCTGGGCTATCGGCGCGCTCGCCAGCGCAAACTGGGGCAAACTCTCCCGCGAACTCGGTAAAACCCCCGCAGACCTCAGCGAGCTCATCGCTGCCAAAGATGCACTCTGTGGCGGATTCTCCCACCTCCCAATGCAAGACATGCCCCACCTCAAAGAGGGCATCGCGCCCTACTACTACGACTGGCTCGCACATCCTGAATACGACGACTACTGGAAGCAAGTCTGCATCGCCGAATCCCACTCCGAAATCGCCATCCCCGCTTTCAACGTCGGCGGGTGGTACGACATCTTCCTCGGCGGCACAATCAGCAACTATCTCGGCATGCGCGCCAACGGCGCATCCGAACTCGCGCGCACCGGCCAGCGCCTGCTCATAGGACCCTGGATACACTCCGGCTCCGCACCCGCAGTGTCCGGCGAATACAACTTCGGCACCCGCGCCGCAGCCGCAGCAATCGACCTCCCCGGCGCATTCATCAGATACTACGACCACCACCTCAAAGGCGAAGACAACGGCGTACCAGACGAACAGCCCGTCCGCATATTCGTCATGGGCGTCAACGAATGGCGCTACGAAGACGCCTGGCCCCTCGAACGCGCCGAAAATGTCCGCTATTACCTCCACAGCGGCGGTCGCGCCAACACACTGAACGGCGACGGCGCTCTCAGCCCCGAGCTGCCGGGCGACGAACCCCCCGACGTCTTCGTGTACAATCCTATCAACCCGGTGCCAACCAGCGGCGGCGGGCTATGCTGCGACCCCGCATTCATGGCGCCCGGTGCATTCGACCAGCGCCCCATCGAAGCCCGCCCTGACGTCCTAGTATATTCAACACCCCCAATGGAGCAGGACACCGAAGTAACAGGTCCCATATCGGTAACCCTGTACGCATCCACATCCGCCATCGACACAGACTTCACCGCCAAACTCGTCGATGTAGAACCATGCGGCTACGCCCGCAACCTCACCGACGGCATCATCCGCGCTCGCTACCGCACACCGCGCCAGCCCGCTTCCTTCATCACACCGGGCGACATCACCGAATACACCATCGACCTCTGGGCAACCGCCAATGTCTTCAAAAAGGGACATCGCATCCGAGTCGAAATCTCATCTAGCAACTTCCCACGCTTCGACCGCAACATGAACACTGGCGAAACCATAGGAACGGACGGCTCCTTCGTCTCCGCGCTCCAAACCGTGCACCACTCCGCATCCCATCCGTCCCACATCACACTACCAATAGTCCCCGCAAACTAACGCAAAAATATAAGGGGCAGGTGTAAAATACCTGCCCCTTATATATCTATATCATTAAAAGACGCTGTGTTTGGCACGCCTGAAGGGATTCGAACCCCCAACCCTCGGTTCCGAAGACCGATGCTCTGTCCATTGAGCTACAGGCGCGCATCCATCCCCACTCACTACCCTCTTAATTAGTGTATCACAATTTTGACCTTCATTCAGACCGCCATTCCCCAGAAAGCTGCTCATCCCACAACAGCGCACTCCAACTCCATCCCACCCCAAAGAGCGCCCAAATCCGACAGGACGCCGCCCCAACATCAGCCTAACGCATCTCGTCAATAAGCTCCCTGTAATTCTTACTCCCCCGCGCTCTCAGCCGCATATCCTCCCACACTTCCAAGTCGCCCGTGTCTTCAAGCAGCTCGATGTGCGCCACAACCTCAGACAGCGCCATATACAGATTCCCCCCAATCAGCTTGCGCCGCGCAAATACCCCTCGCGTAATCTGCTCCAGCGACTTCGGCTCACTCCCAATCCTATGCAAAATCCTGCCAAGACGGATCGCATGGTGCTGCAAAATATCCTCAGCGCGCTCCGTCGTCTCGAAGTTGAACCGCCCCTTGCTAAACAGCCTGTGCGCCGGCAAAACCGCAACATCCTTGCCCAAACCCCCAATCAGCCTCAGCGATCGCAGGTAAGTCTCCAAACCGTATATCTCATCCTCGCAGTGATAATGTACCGGCACCTTTTCCCGTATATCAGCGCTGAACCGCGCCTTCGTCGTGGGATGCGGCGTAATCTCCGGCAGCACATGATCCCCCGTGAACACCAGCCCGTCCAGCGTAACGCAAATCTCATCCGGCGAATGCCCCGGCGCATGCATAAACCCCAAGTCCCCCGAAGTATCCTCCCCATGCACGCTCCTGCTCACCTGAAACCGCCTGCGAGTCTCCACATATCGCCTCTGACGCGCCGCATATCCTGCCGACTGTCGCGCCGACTCCGCTTCATTGCTTGCCCTGTCCGCCGTCACTACGCGCTGCATCTCTCGCTGCAGTGCGGATGACGGATTGCGCTGAATGTCCCACGGGTTATACGGCAGCAAATGCGTATAGATGTCGTGTGCCCAAATCTCAGCGTCAGCCTCCTGCGCCAGCTGCCCCGCCGCGCCGTCATGATCCTGATGACCATGCGTAATCACCACACGCTCTATATCGCCCACCTTATAACCGGTAGCCGCAACGCCCTCCGCCAGATGCTGATACGAACCGGTAGCCCCTGCGTCTATCAGTGTCATGCCGTCATTCTCGAACAGGTACGCCCAAGTCGGCCCCGTTCGAGACGCATTATCCTGCGGAACTCCGATAGCGTATATCCGCCTTCCGCCCGCCGTATCCAGGCGCACCACCATCCGATTGCCGTCGGCGTCTCCTGCGCGCACAGTAACCACATCTTTGAACTGGGAAATCAACACAATTCTCCATTCTCAGCAAAAATCGCGCACAAAAATACCGCAGAAGAATATCATTGAGGTACAACAAGTGGGTGGGGTGAGTGAAGGGATTTGAACCCTCGATCTCCAGGGCCACAACCTGGCGCCTTAACCGCTTGGCCACACTCACCACTCATAAGCCGATTTTAGCAGTCAGCCAACACACAGGTCAACCATTCCATGCACTGCACTGCCCGCGCACACAGCAAGACAGCATACCCGCATTGGCAATCCGTTCAATAATAACCCCAGCGCTAATCAGCTACTGATCAGCCGCATTCTTCGTAGTAAGCGCCTCAAGCAGCTCTTCGACCATCACATCCTGCTTAGTGTGGTGGCGCAGCGGCAGTGAAGGGTTCACGCGATAAACATTTCGCCTGCCCTCTTTGCGTCGCTCAATGTAACCCGCACTCTCCAAATCCGAGATTATCTTATGCGTCGTGCGCTCCGTAACCCCGATGTAGCTCGCTATCTCCCGAGCAGTGCTGCGCGAATTATGAAATATAAAGGACAAGACCAACCCATGATTTGTGATAAAAGTCCATCGCGGAGGTGTGAGCACTTGTTTGCATCTCCACATTCACACTATCAACCCGCACATTATCAACTCGGCGAAGTAGATGTTATCACAGCCTAAACATCTCTCACAACAAACATGCTCCTCAACAAAGACCCCATAGGCTATAAGCCTGATCATCCCAAATACCCGCTTATCACCTCACAGTGCAGCAGCACACATCCACAACGCGTTGTTAGACAACGGAATTATCCAGCAGGCAAAAACCAACTCCTCGGCAAGAACCCTGCGTGCAGGCGTAATGAGGGTCGGCGTACTAACCCTCATGATAGCCGTGCTGCTAGTCTTAAGCTCCGGAAACCGGATGGCAATCGCGCAGACACCGACTACAGTGGCTACCGACAAAGCAGCGCTGGAAGCCCTCTACGACTCGACTAATGGCTCTGGTTGGTTCAGCGATCTGAACTGGAAAACCGATAAGCCGCTGGACGAATGGGTGGGCGTTACCACCAACGCCGACGGTCGGGTCACTAAATTGGAGCTCAACGACAATTGGCTGAGTGGCTCCATCCCCTCGCAGCTCGGAAACCTGTCCGAGCTGGAGCATTTGGACCTCCATGGGAACTCTCTGACCGGCGGCGTTCTGAGCAGTATAGATGGCATGTCAGCCAGCGGGCTGTTAGCTATGCCCAACTTGCCCGCAGAGGTTCATTTTCATGACGACGGCGATAAGCCCAATAGCCATCACAAAGGCGGCGATGGACACGGACACTCCCACGGAAGCGGCGATGGGCACGGGCACTCCCACGGAAGCGGCGATGGACACGGGCACTCCCACGGAAACAGCGATGGGCACGGGCACTCCCACGGAAACAGCGATGGGCACGGGCACTCCCAAGGAAACGACGATCTAATCGCGATGCACCTTGCCTCCATACACTCCACCACACACTCCACCACAGGCTTGACTTCCGTGATCCCCGCGTCTCTGGGCAACTTGTCCAAGTTGAAGCATTTGAATCTCGCCGGGAACTATCTGAGCGGAAGCATCCCGACATCCATCAGCGGCTTGACCGCTCTGGAACACCTCGACCTCATGTGCAACTGGCTGGACGGCGCTATCCCCAGCGAACTGGGCAGCCTAACCAATCTGAAACATCTCGACCTGAGATATAACGATTTTACCAGCGTCCCCAGCGAGCTGAACAATCTGTCCGCTCTGGAATATCTCGATCTTGGCAATAATGAGCTGACCTCCATCCCGGATCTGGGAAGCCTGGACAACCTGATGACGTTGAACCTCGGCGTGAACAAGATGACGGGCGCCTTCCCGACCAGCCTGACCGGCCTGGACAAGATTGAGTGGCTGTCAGTTCGCCATAATCAGCTCTCCGGAGCAGTGCCTAGCGCAATATCCAATTTGGACACATTGGAATACCTCGATATTCACAATAACGAGTTCACCGGCGAACTTCCGGCATCATTCCCGCCGGTAACAGGCCCACCGGCGACGGGATTAGGCGCCTTGACCTACATCCGGTTCTACGAAAACGTGGGACTGTGCGGCCCCACCACCACCGCTTACTCAGAATGGAAAACTGCGTTGACTACGGATGATGTAAATAACTGGCAAGGCGCGATGTGCGATGAGCTCCTGACCGGCACTGCGGTAAAACCGGGGGCGATAACTGCGCAATGGCCTTCAGACAATCAGGAAGTATCGGTAACCGTGCTAAAATCATGGAAATCCGGACAGGCGAACTATCCGACATACGATGAGAGCAGCGTGAATGCCGGGACCGACGGAAGCTACACGGTATCCCCCAGCCATAGCGAGCTGGAACGGGACGACACGCGCGTTATGGTGTTCAGCCGCACGGGTGAGGACAAGAAAATCATCGTGCGCTGGCGAGTGCTCGAGTACCCCGATTTACCGCCCTGGGGCCCATACGGCGCGATTGAGGCATCAGTTGAAACGGATGCCGACGCGCCGGATGAGGGCAAGGAACAGGATCCAACGCCAACACCCACGCCCACGCCACTGCCCATAACGCCTACCCCAACAGCAACCCCGACGGAAACGGCAACCGCTACAGCCACTGCGACGGCTTCACCAACAGCCACAGCAACGGCAACCCCGACGGAAACGGCAACAGCAACAGCAACAGCAACGGCTACGACATCGCCAACACCTACGCCCACGCCGGATACTGAGGTGGAGTTCCTGTGGAGTCTGCAGCATCGGATCCAAGGGTCCTGGAGCGACGGCGAAAAGGCCAGCCTCATCCTCCGGCAGTACTCCGGCAACCCAGCCTACAGAACAGGCAGCATCCAGGTCCCGTCGGGCGTGACCTACACCATATCGTCCTGGGGCGGTAACCCACGGACGATTACCTTCGAGCGCTCGGGGTCTGATGACGGCGTAATAACCTGGGCGTATGTCAGCGCCGCCAACTGCGAGGAGGATAGCGCGGACTGCATCCAGGCGAGCATCAACTCCAGCGGCAACGGCTTCGTGGAAATCAAAAACCTGAATGCGCCGGATGAAAGTCTGGAAGATCCCCCCACGCAAACACCTACGCTGACGCCTCTGCCAATAACGGCTACACCCACACCAACTGCCACGCCGACACCAACTCCGACTGAGACCGCCACGCCAGTACCTACTGCTACCGCTACTCCGGTACCTACGCAGACAGCGACGCCAGTGCCCACTGCTACGGCTACACCTGAGCCTACGCCGACCCCAACTGCGACCGCGACACCAACACCGACAGCTACGGCAACGGCAACACCCACGCCGACCGCGACGCCGCAGAACCCGGCGACCCTGATTGCTGCGTTCGACGACATCACATTGTCGAACAACCAAACCATCGACTTGGACATGTCGGATCACTTCAGCGGCGACGGCTTGACCTACGAAGTGATGGTAACCACGACGCACCAGCGCACCGGTGTAGTGAAGACCGCGCCGCTCAACCAAGTGGCGGTCAACAAGGTAACCGGCACATGGAACGGCGATGTCCTGACGCTGAAAGGTGGTCCTGCGGTATCACAGAGTCTGACCATCGAGTTCACCGCCACCGACCAGTACGGCGGCACCGCAAGCGACGAACTCACCTACACCCTGAACAACTAACCGCCACTAATGAACTGACGCCCACCGGCGCAGTAAAGCAGTAAAGAGGATGCCCCGCCGATGTCTCACATTTGGCGGGGCATCCTTTCCTTATTTACCATCTGAATATTGCGAATACCAATACTCCATAGTATTCTAGCCCTGTCAATTCAGGATCTGAATTGACAGGGCTAGGTGTCATACATATATTGCACCAATATACAAAAACTTACTCAGCAGAGGAGGTTGTCATGAGCAAGAGATTTCACAAAGCGGTTCCTTATCTTCACAGCGCCTTATTACACAAAATGGGGGGGGGGGAATTCCATGCTCAATACATCAGGCAGCGCATCGGCAAATACAAGAGGAAATGCACTTCGCCTCGTGCGGCTAGCAGCAGCGCTAATGCTGATAGCCGCGCTGATGTTCACCTTCGATTCCGGCAGCGAGACGGCCCATGCCCAAGGCTTTTACCCCGAAGACCCGCTCAACGCAGCCCTGTATGTCGGGCAGTATAGCGGCAGCTCCGACATAGGCTTCCAAGATAGGTCAACACCAGACCCAGATGATAATGACCCTCCAAACTTAGGCGCTATGAGTGACCGGACATTCTCCATCGACGGTACGTCCTACAACATCAAGCAGTTGTACCTGCATACCTCCGGTTTATACTTCAGGACCGACCCCCACCTGTCGTCAACCAACTTCGCAAAGGTCCGGCTGATTATCAAAGGTATTAAGTTTCTGAGCAGCGACTTCACTGAAATATCCGGAGGAACGCGCTGGCAGGCGACTGGCATTAAGGGCCTCAGTTTCGTGAAGGGCGAAAGCGCCAGTGTCAAGATCGTCATCATTGACGACACGGATCGGCTGAAAGCCCTGTACACCGCCACCGGGGGAGACAGTTGGACCACCAACACCAACTGGAATTCCAACATGGCTCTGTCAAACTGGCATGGCGTAACCGCTAACTCCAACGGCAGCGTAACCGCATTATCGCTGCCCAGTAATAACCTGACCGGTGCCGTCCCGGCGGTACTGCGCCAGCTCGTCGAGCTGACGAGTCTGGACTTATCCGGCAACGAGTTTGTCGGCTCCATCCCGGAATATCTGGGCGAGACCTCCGGGCTGACGAGCCTGAAACTGGGCAATAACCAGTTTACCGGCTCCATTCCATCGGAGCTGGGCAACCTCTCCGCGCTGACGGAACTGGACGTGAGCGGCAATGATCTGGCAGGCAATGTGCCCGCAGAACTGGCAAGCATAACCACACTGACCGACCTGAGCGTCAACGACAACAAGCTCACGGGGGTGCTTCCATCCACGATCGCGGAAAGCACGACCCTGACCAAGCTGCTGTTTGCCGACAACAATCGCCTCTGCGCCCAAGACACCACCGCCGCCCAAGCGGCAAGAACCCGGATAAACAACGCGAATGCCGGAAACTGGTCGGGCAACATGCTGGTGGACAGGGCGCACCTGGAGGCACTCTACGACGGCTTGGGCGGGGCAAGTTGGACCGAAAAGACCAACTGGAAGTCCGACACGCTCCTGCAAGAGTGGGAAAATGTTTGGACCGACGAAAACTGCCGCGTAACCCACCTGTGGCTGGGCTCAAACAACCTCTCCGGCGCCCTGCCCGCCGCATTGGGCAGCATGACCGAGTTGCAGGGACTGTACCTGGGAGGCAACGAACTGACCGGCAGCATCCCCAGCGAAATCGGCAGCCTGACAAAGCTGGAACGGCTGGAGATCATCAACAACGGTCTCACCGGGGACGTGCCCGATGAGCTGGCGCAACTGACCAAGCTCAAGCGTCTCTTCCTGACCCACAACGAACTGACCGGCAAGCTGCCCGCCGACATGCGGAACATCTCCACCCTAGAATGGCTGCGCTTTGGCGATAACGATGGTCTATGCGCCCCGGATACTACCGAGTTCCACACCTTCCTCGAAGGGCTGCATCACTGGAGCGGCAAAATCTGCCCGCCCGACGGCGAACGCGCCTTGCTGGAAGCCATCTATGACGCCTTAGACGGCGACAACTGGACCAGAAACGAAAACTGGAAGGACGCCACCAAGCCTCTGAGCGACTGGGACGGCGTGATTATGTCGGACGGCGCCATATATATGCTGAACCTGGACAACAACAACCTGACCGGCGGCATCCCCACGCAGCTGGGCAGTCTGTCCAAGATGCGCTTCCTCACCATGGCAAGCAACAACCTGACCGGCAGCATCCCGTCCGATCTGGCAAATGCCACCCTGCTGCAGGGGATCAACTTCAACCGCAACGGACTGACCGGGAATCTTCCCACAGAACTGGGCAACCTGACAAACCTGTCGGCGCTGGGCATCGGCCAGAACAGCCTCACCGGCGACATGCCCGACAGCTTCGCCAGCGGCTTGCCCGCCCTCGAAGTCTTCTACTTCGACCGCAACAACGGCCTGTGCGCTCCGGATGAGCAGGCGTTCACCGATATGCGCGCGCGGGTGGACGAATTCCACGGCCCAACCTGCGGCCAGCCGCCGGGAGGTATAGACGGCTTCTCCATAGACGACGAGTCCGTGGGGCTGGACTGGGAGTCGGGTAACGGCGGCGGCGAATCCCTGCGGAGTTCCAGCCTGAAGGCGTTCGGGTTTGGGAGCAGCGGGTTCACTGTCGCCGGGAGTGTTGCCGCGCAGAGCGGAACGGAGTCTGACGGAACGGAGCCCCCGGACATAGACTTCGACGTAACCCCCGAGGAGCCGAACGACGGTACCCAGTACCAGGTGAACTACATCCAGAGCGGCGGCGATTGGGACGACGGCGACATGGTGAACGTCATCGAAACCTCCGCCACCATCACCGGACTGGAAAACGGCGTCAGCTACGATTTCCGCGTCCGCGCAAACTCCGTAGAGCAGGCAAGCGACTGGTCGGAAACCGTAACCGCCATACCTCAGGCAACACCCACACCTACGCCAACACCAAGCCCGACGCCAACATCCACGCCGGAGCCTGATCCGGTCCCACTCAGCGTGCCGGATGTGGAACTCACTTGGCCAGATGGCGAGGAAATGACGCTAACCCTGAACAATTATCTGAACCTGCCCTCCTACTTCCCGGCGTCAATTACGGTGGGCAGCGACGTTACCTACGTCATCGGAAACTGGGGCGATAACCCCCGCACGATGACCTTCACCCGCAGCGGCTTCGACGACATCGTCATGGAGTGGCAGGTAGTCAACGGCAGCATGAGCGCGAAGGCACTCCCGCCCTACCAGCCCTACAACCCGTCCACGCCCACGCCGGAACCAACGTTAACACCAACGCCGGAACCAACACCTACCGCGACACCAGAACCTACGCCAGAGCCTACGCCAACTGCAACACCTACGCCTACACCAGAACCAACGCCGACACCGCAGCCGATTAGCTCGCCGAACGTCAGCCACCAGTGGCAAGACGGCACGTCGATAGCCGTAACGCTGCGGGTGTACCAGAACAAGCCCTCGTACAACTCCTCGTCAGTAAACGCCGGCGGCGGTACATGGACGGTTACCAGTTGGAGCGATGTGTCAGAAAGCTCAACCCGCACAATGACATTCTCGCGCTCCGGCTATGAAGACATTGTGCTGGACTGGTGGGTCGAAAGCGACGGCAGCGTTGGCGGACAATTGACCGACAACAACTAACCGCCACTAATGAACTGACGCCCACCTGCACAGCAAAGCAGTATCAATAAACAGGATGCCCCGCCAATATCTCACAGTTTGGCGGGGCATCCTTACCCTCTGGACATTGCGAATACCAATGCGCCATAGTATTCTAGTCCTATCAATGCAAACCCTGACAGTACAGAGCAAAGTATCATATATTGATGCAATCTATATGATTAAGCATTAAGCATTAAGAGGAGGGTTATATTCTCATGAACCTGAGATTTCACAAACCGTTTCCCCGCCTACACAGCGCCTTATTAGACAAAATGGGGGGGGGGGTAATTCCAGGCTCAATACATCGGGCAGCGCATGGGGAAAAGCGCTTCGCCTCATGGGACTGGCAGCGGCATTAACGCTGATTGCCGTCGTCACGCTATGGACGGAGGACAACACCGCCTCCGCCCAATCGCAGGTTCCTGACGCCCCACAACTGCTGGGGAAGGACCTTAAAGACCACGGCGGTTCTAATACGATGGTCGTACACTGGCGGAAACAGGGCAGCGTCTCTATCGACTCCTTTGAGGTGCAGTACCGAAAGGAAGAATTGTTCAGACCTGTCGGGGAGTGGCAGCTAATGACCGGCATCCCCGGTCATACCTATCGCGCCGTTATCCCCGCTGATCACCGCACATCATACCGCTTCCGTGTCCGCGCCAGAAACTCCAACGGAGTAAGCGCATGGTCCAACGATGACAAAAGGTTCCTGCAATGGTACTATGCAGACCCCCCAACAGATGTTGAAGTCAAAACCGACTCTCGCTCGATCGGGATAGTCTGGGATGAACCCGACAACATCCAGAACAATGCAGGGATATATATGTACCGCGCCCGGTACAAAGTCCGGGGCGCGGAAAATTTCAGCAGTGATTACGAATTGGTGGGGGGAGACCGCAGAAGCGGCACTTTGCTCCCCTTCGACAGATTGACTCCCAGCACCACTTACGTAGTCCAGGTTCGCGCTTGCACCGGAACTCATCATGCGATTTGCGGAGCTAACGCGGAAATTGAAGCAACGACAAAAGATACCCAGGTCAACACAGATTTTGCTGTTGGCGCGCCGTCCTTCGAATTAACCAACGAGGTTGCCGGACCTCCCCCCAACAATTACAACCTCGACCAGCCATGGGTGAAGGTAGCCGCGACCGCGCCAAGCTTGCCGGACGACCCGGACAACCCAGGCAACCCGGACCCCGCCTACAGCGTCGTTGGTTACGAGATTATCCAGGTGGGTTTTGATCCCATTAACTCGGGGCGAGAGGTATCCCACCGCAACATTATCATTTCGGGCACAGAAGCCACATTCGGGAGATCGGAAGGGGTATATGTAGCTTACCGGTACAATTACGCGGTCCGCGCCCTGGTGGAGAAGGATGGAGATGTTGTGCCCTCGCCCTGGGCAACGCCAAAAAGAATAGAGCCGTTCCATTATCCGCTGCCAGTAGGCCCCCGCGGAATCGGAGGATTTGTCTCCGGTGGCGATGCTGAAGTGGTTCTGACGCTGAACACCGGCGCCGCCGGGCATCCCGTTACTCATGTTGAGATCCAGTACATAAAGACCAGGGTCAACCCCAAAGTGTCATATCCAGCCGTGGAACATCCCGTATCCAGCAGCGGTCAGTACTTTATTACCGGTGTGCCCGTCGATGAAGGCGATAACTATTACGGGTTCTGGTTTCGGGCAAAGAACGACGTGGGGTATAGCCTGTGGAAGACTGGCTTCGGCGCCAAGATTACCCGAACCGGGAATAGCGGTGAGGTCGGGGCACTGTCCGGCGACCCGGTCAAGCTAATCATCACGCCCCTCGGTTCCGGAGCCAATATCGTGGTGGATCCGGCTAATAAGGAAGATGAAGATGGAGTCGGCGGCGGCGGGAATCCCGATGGGGGAGTCGGCGGATTTAGTCTCGCCAGCTCGCAATCCCCAGATGACGGCAACGAGCCGCCGGACACCGAGACCGAGTACGAAATCGCCTACCTCCCCTTGTCGAGTGCAAAGGCAAGAACCGGGGACATCGACTGGAGCGAAGCCAGCACACACACCAGCACCGATACCGACGTTACGATTACCGGGCTGAATAACAATGCTTTCTACGGTTTTCGGGCGCGAACGAAAGACGGCGAAGAGGTCAGCCACTGGTCCAACTACAACATAATCAGAACCGGCCAACAGTCGGGAGCGAAGCTGTTCTGGCGCATCTACGGCTTAGACCTCTACTACTCGGCCAACCGGGAGATTCACCTGCCGAGCCATTTCAGCGGCAGCGGCCTCACCTACACCGTAGAGGTAACGCATATCGACCAAACCACCGGCGAGGTCGAGACCGGCTTGCTCAACGAGGTAGCCACAGAGAAGATCACCGGCGCCATTGCCGACCAAACGCTGACACTGACCGGCGGTTCGGCGACGCCGCAGGACCTGACGGTGAACATTACCGCCACCGACTCCAACGGCGGTACAGCAAGCAACTCCTTCACCGTAACCCTGACCAACGCCATTCCATATCCAGAGCTGACGGCAGAGTTCGAAGACATCGAGCTGTATCACAACGCCGTCCACAGCATTGACTTGGACGACCACTTCAGCTTCAACGGCGACGCCCTGGCTTACGAGGTGCTGGTTACCACCACCCACCAAGGAACCGGCGTAACTCGGACCGCCCCGCTCAACAAGATTGCCCGGAACAAGGTTACCGGCGGGATCAGCGGAAGCGTTCTCACCCTTACCGGCGGCCCAGCAACGCCGCAAGATTTGACGCTGACCATCAACGCGACCAATTTCAACAATCAAACGACCAGCGCAGACTTCACCATTACGCTTACCGATGTCCCGGCTAATGAGCCTGACCCGACGTCGACCGCTACGCCGGTGCCCACCGCGACCGCAACGCCAGTGCCCACCGCCACAGCCACACCAGTGCCCACTGCAACCGCAACGCCAGTGCCCACTGCAACCGCAACACCAGTACCTACCGCCACGGCTACACCGGTGCCTACTGCCACAGCCACACCAGTACCTACCGCCACGGCAACGCCGGTACCTACCGCCACTGCAACACCAGAACCTACGCCAGAGCCTACGCCAACTGCAACACCTACGCCTACACCAGAACCAACGCCGACACCGCAGCCGATTAGCTCACCGGACGTGAGCCACCAGTGGCCCGACGGCGCATCAATAGCCGTAACACTGCGCGTGTACCACAACAAGCCCTCGTACAACCCGTCGTCAGTCGATGCCGGCGGTGGAAGCTGGACGGTTACCAGTTGGAGCGATGTGTCAGAAAGCTCAACCCGCACAATGACATTCTCGCGCTCCGGCTACGAAGACATCGTGCTGGACTGGTGGGTCGAGACCGACGGCAGCGTCGGCGGAGAGTTAACCGATAACAACTAACCACGACTAATAGACTGACTCCAACCGGAGCAGCAAACCAATAAACAGGATGCCCCGCCGATGTGCACAAGTTCGGCGGGGTATCCTTATTTATTCACCCTCTGAACATTGCGAATACCAATGCGCCATAGTATTCTAGTCCTGTCCTGTCAATGCAGACCCTGACAACACAGGGCAAAGTATCATATATTGATGCAATCTATATGATTAAGCATTAAGCATTAAGAGGAGGGTTATATTCTCATGAACCTGAGATTTCACAAACCGTTTCCCCGCCTACACAGCGCCTTATTAGACAAAATGGGGGGGGGGTAATTCCAGGCTCAATACATCGGGCAGCGCATGGGGAAAAGCGCTTCGCCTCATGGGACTGGCAGCGGCATTAACGCTGATTGCCGTCGTCACGCTATGGACGGAGGACAACACCGCCTCCGCCCAATCGCAAGTGCCTGCAGAGCCGTGGCTGGTGTGGTATGACGAAAATGACCACGGCGGTTTGAATACCATGGTCGTGCACTGGGAGAAAGAAGGCAGCGTCGCTATTGACTCCTTTGAGGTGCAGTACCGAAAGGAGGAAAGACTCCTGTCGATCAATGACCCCACGCCCTGGACGCTGGTAACCGGCATCCCCAGTCATACCTATCGCTACGTTATCCCGGCAGAGCACCGTAAACCATACCGGTACCGGGTCCGCGCCAGAAACTCCAACGGGGTGAGTTCATGGTCCTGGTCGACCAGAAGGCTCATGCATTGGTACCATACAGACCCCCCGACCAATGTTGAGGTTAAAACCGACGACCGCTCGATCGGGGTAACCTGGGATCCGCCCGATAATATCCAGCATAATAATGAAGAGGTACACAACTACCGGGTCAGGTACAAGGCTCAGGGCGCGGAAGAATTTAGCAGAGATTACGAAATCGCAAAGGACGCCAGAACCTTCACTTTTCTTCCCTTCGAAAGATTGAGCCCCGACACCGTTTACGTAGTCCAGATTCGGGCTTGTCTGAATTCCACCACTGCGAGATGCGGCGCTAGCGCGCACGTTGAAGCAACGACCAAAACGACTCAGGCACAATCAGATTTTGACGTTGGAGCGCCGTCCTTCGAATTAACCAGCCGGGTTCAGGGAACTCAGCCCAAAAGTTACAACCATGACCTGCCCTGGATAAATGTGGCCATAACCGCGCCCAGCCTGCCGGACGACCCGGACAACCCCGGCAACCCGGACCCCGACTACAGCGTCACGGGCTACCAGATCATCCAGAAGGGATGGGATCCCTATAATTCCCGGTACTTCGACAGATTCTACCGGGACAATGTCATTACCGGCACGGAAGCCAACTACGGGTATTCGCAAGGAATGCGTGACGGTTACATCTACGATTACGCGGTACGCGCCGTGGTAACGAAGGACGGCAATGCCGTGGCAACGCCTTGGGCCACGGCAAAAAGAGTAGATCCGATCCATTATCCGCTGCCAGTGTTGCCCCATGGCATCTCCGGGTTCGTTTCCGGCGGCGAGGCCGAGGTGTCCCTGGCGATACACACCGGAGGGACCGTCACTCACGTCGAGATTGAGCCCGTAAGGCTCCGCAACTATGAAAAGTTGCCGAATCCACCAAAGCAGGAGCATCCCAGGTCCAATTCGTACTTTATTACCAATCTGAAGCTGGAGGAAGGCGACAATTGGTACGCCTTCTGGATACGGCCCAAGAACGACGCCGGGTATAGCCTGTGGCCCGTTCCCGCCTATGCCAAGATTACCCGAGTGGGGAATAGCGGTGAGGTCGGGGCACTGTCCGGCGATCCGGTCAGGCTGATCATCACGCCCATCAATTTCGGCGCCAAGGTCGTGCTGGATCCGACTGAGGATGAAGAGGAAGATGGAGTCGGCGGCGGCGGGAGTCCTGATTCGGTAGTCGGCGGATTTAGTCTCGCCAGCTCGCAATCCCCGGATGACGGCGACGAGCCGCCGGACACCGAGACCGAGTACGAAATCGCCTACCTCCCCTTGACGGATTCCGCCCTGAAAAAGACTAATGACATCGACTGGAGCGAAGCCAGCTCCCACACCGGCACCGATACCGACGTCACCATTACCGACCTGGACAACAACGCTATCTACGGTTTTCGGGCGCGAACGAAAGACGGCGAAGATGTCAGCCACTGGTCCAACTACAACATCATCACCACCGGACAGCATTCGTCAGCGAGGCTGAACTGGCGCATCTACGGCTTCGACATCTACTCCTCTGCCAACCGGGAGATTTACCTGCCGAACCGTTTCAGCGGCAGCGGCCTCACCTACACCGTAGAGGTAACGCATACCGACCAAAGCACCGGCGAGGTCGAGACCGGCTTGCTCAACGAGGTAGCCACCGAGAAGATCACCGGCGCCATTGCCGACCAAACGCTGACGCTGACCGGCGGCACGGCAACCCCGCAGGATCTGACAGTGAAGATTACCGCCACCGACTCCAACGGCGGCACGGCAAGCAACGAATTCACAGTGAGCTTGACCAGCGCCATCCCCTATCCAGAGCTGACGACAGAGTTCGAAGACATCGAGCTGTATCACAACGCCGTCCACAGCATTGACTTAGACGACCACTTCAGATTCAACGGCGACGCCCTGGCTTACGAGGCGCTGGTTACCACCACCCACCAGGGCACCGGCGTAACTCGGACCGCCCCGCTCAACAAGATTGCACGGAACAAAGTTACCGGCGGGATAAGCGGAAGCGTCCTGACCCTTACCGGCGGCCCAGCAACGCCGCAAGATTTGACGCTGACCATCAACGCCACCAATTTCAACAATCAAACGACCAGCGCAGACTTCACCATTACGCTTACCGATGTCCCGGCTAATGAGCCTGACCCGACACCGACCGCTACGCCGGTGCCTACCGCCACCGCTACTCCGGTGCCCACTGCTACGCCGACGCCAGTACCCACTGCCACAGCCACACCAGTACCTACCGCCACGGCTACACCGGTGCCTACTGCAACAGCCACACCAGTACCTACCGCCACGGCAACGCCGGTACCTACCGCGACCGCTACTCCGGAACCAACCGCTACGCCCACGCCTGAACCTACTGCCACGGCTACTCCGGAACCCACTCCGGCGCCGATTAGCTCACCGGACGTGAGCCACCAGTGGCCCGACGGCACTTCGATCGCCGTAACACTGCGCGTGTACCACAACAAGCCCTCGTACAACCCGTCGTCAGTCGATGCCGGCGGCGGAAGCTGGACGGTTACCAGCTGGGGCGATGTGTCAGAAGGCTCAACCCGCACAATGACATTCTCGCGCTCCGGCTACGAAGACATCGTGCTGGACTGGTGGGTCGAAAGCGACGGCAGCGTCGGCGGACAATTGACCGACAACAACTAACCACGACTAACCGGCTGACTCCCACCGGAGCAGCAAAGCAATAAACAGGATGCCCTGCCGATGTCTCACATTTGGCGGGGCATCCTTGCATTTACCCTCCTAAATATTGCGAAGGTGAATACTACATATATCCTCCTAGGTATTGCGAAAGCCAATGCTACATATACCCTCCTAAGTAGTATTGCGAAGGCGAATACTACATATATCCTCCTAAGTATTGCGAAAGCCAATGCTACACAATTATTCTACTAGCCCTTTCCTGTAAATACAGACCCTAACAGGACGGGGCAAAGCGTCATAACCGCATCAATAAATGGAGGGATAGAGGATATATTGGATAAGAATAGGTTTAGAACAGCATACACATTCACCGCAGCGCTTCTACTGGCGCTTGTGCTGACGATACCCGCGCTTCAGAGCCGGCAGGTCAGCGCACAAGCGCAGTCTGTAGAAACCGACACAGCGGCGCTCACAGCCCTGTACAACTCCACCGACGGGGCGAACTGGACAAATAGCGACAACTGGAACTCTGCTGAGCCTATGAGCGAATGGCACGGCGTAACCACTAACAGCGACGGTCGCGTAACTGCGCTGGAACTCGCCGATAACAATCTTAAGGGTTCTCTGCCCACCGAGCTGGGCAATCTTTCTGAGTTGGAGACCCTGTCTATTGGGTACAACACAGTGTCAGGCAGCATCCCATCGGAACTGGGCAGCCTGTCCAATCTCAAGCATCTAAATATTAGCTGGAACGACCTCACGGGCAGCATACCGCCGGAACTTGGCAATCTGTCCAATCTCGAGCATCTAGATCTCCGCGTTAACGACCTCACAGGCAGCATCCCATCGGAACTTGGCAGTCTGTCCAATCTCAAGCATCTAGATCTCCGCGTTAACGACCTCACAGGCAGCATACCGTCTGAACTTGGCAATCTGTCCAATCTCGTGAAGCTATATCTTTACGGTAACGACCTTACAGGCAGCATACCAACGGAGCTCGGCAATCTGTCCAATCTCGAGGTTCTATCTCTCGGCAGTAATGACCTCACAGGCAGCATACCAACGGAGTTGGGCAGTCTATCCAATCTGGAGCATCTAGATCTCGGCTGGAACGACCTTACAGGCGGCATCCCCTCGGATCTCAGCAATCTGTCCAATCTGGAGTACCTAAATCTCAGCGATAATGACCTCACAGGCAGTATACTAACGGAGCTAGGCAGTCTGTCCAAGCTCAAGTATCTATATCTTTCCAGCAACGACCTCACAGGCAGCATCCCCTCGGAACTTGGCAATCTGTCTAATATGGTGTGGCTAAAACTCGACGAGAACGACCTTACAGGCAGCATCCCGTCGGAACTTGGCAATCTGTCCAAGATGGAATGGCTGCATCTTTCCGGTAACGACCTTGCGGGCAGCATCCCGTCAGAACTTGGCAATCTATCCAAGATGGTGTGGCTATATCTTTCCGAGAACGACCTTACAGGCAGCGTCCCGTCGGAACTTGGCAATCTATCCAATCTGTTGGATTTGGACCTTCTGAATAACGATTTGCAGGGAGAGCTTCCGAGTACGCTGACATCCCTGAGTAAATTGTATCATTTACAGTTCCAAGACAACTCCGGAGGACTCTGTGCGCCCTTAGACGAAAGTTTCCAAAATTGGCTCGAAGCGGTTGAAGCCCGCAGCACATTTGGTAGCGTCGAAGGACCCAACTGCGCCCAGGCCACGCCAACGCCTGAACCCACTGCTACAGCGACAGCAACACCGACGGAGACGGCAACAGCAGTACCCACCGCTACGGCAACATCAGCACCCACTGCCACGGCAACACCTATGCCTACGCAGACGGCAACACCTATGCCTACGCAGACGGTCGCACCAGGGCCTACCGCCACTGCAACACCAGTACCTACGGCTACGGCAACACTAATGCCCACTGCAACCGCAACGCCAGTACCCACCGCAACGGCAACGCCAGTACCCACCGCAACGGCAACGCCGGTACCTACCGCGACCGCTACTCCGGAACCGACGCCCGAGCCAATCAGCTCGCCGAACGTGAGCCACCAGTGGCCCGACGGCACTTCGATCGCCGTAACGCTGCGCGTGTACCACAACAAGCCCTCGTACAACCCGTCGTCAGTCGATGCCGGCGGTGGAAGCTGGACGGTTACCAGCTGGGGCGATGTGTCAGAAGGCTCAACCCGCACAATGACGTTCTCGCGCTCCGGCTATGAAGACATCGTGCTGGACTGGTGGGTCGAAAGCGACGGCACCGTCGGCGGACAACTGACCGACAACAACTAACCACGACTAACCGGCTGACTCCCACCGGAGCAGCAAACCAATAAACAGGATGCCCCGCCAATTGGCGGGGCATCCTTATTTATTTACCTTCTCAAATATTGCGAATACCAATGCGCCATAGTATCCCGCCCGTATGCCTCCGCTGCTGTCAACACTCCTTACTATGCTCTGCGAACAGATGCACAATAAACATTGCTCATAGCCAATCCTGAATGGTACAATCCTATCCAAATCTACACGGAGGTATTCACCGTGCGAATGCTATTTACCCCCCCCCATCGTAGAAGATTAGCTAACAAGGCTAGATGCGCCCGCCTATTCGGACTGGCGGCTTTGCTGCTGGCAATCGGAGCGGTAGCCCAGTTCGCCTGGCAGCCCCAGATTGACACCGCCGAGGCCGCGAAGCAGTCCCGTATTGATTACGCCTACGTCTATGGACCCCATATAATCCGGGTAATATGGACGCTCAAAACAGACCACGGCTCGTCATACACCGACATTGGCGAGGTACGGTGGCGCAAGAAAGGCGACACCAACTGGAAATGCTGCGCCAATAACGCGTGGCGGAAGTACAACTCAATTCTGTATATGTACGGACTCGAAGCAAATACGACCTACCAGTTTCAAGTTCGCCCCGTCCGCTTCTACGATAACGGCAACGTAAGCCGCTCAGGCTTTGCCGGTTCAGGCTTTTCCGCTACAAGAGAAGCGACTACTAATAGCAACTCCGGTCTGATTTCCATCGACAATGCCGCCAAGCTGAACGCCATGCGCTATGACCGCAACGGCGACGGAGAAGCCGACAAGTCGAGCTGGAGAAGCGCATATAGAGCCGCCTTTGGCAACACCAACCCCTGCCCCAGCGGGGAGACCTGCAGCGGCTACAAATTGACCAAAGACATCGACCTCGCCAGCTACCAGCCTTGGACACCCATCGGGCTGCAAGAAGCCACCTATACTAACAGGATCTCCTTCATTTTTGACGGGAATAACAAAAAGATTTCCAACCTGAAGATTCTGGACTCCGGTACATACGTAGGCTTTTTCCAGAAAATCCCGAATATCGCCATAATCAAAAACGTGCATCTGGAAAAGGTTGACGTCAAGTCCGCCTCCCACTATTCCGGCGCGACCGGCGCCATCGCCGGGCTGAACGAAGGACTAATCTTCTCCTCGTCAGCGAAAGGGGACGTAAGAGGCCACCATGACTGCGGCGGGCTTGTCGGAGCGAATCACGGCGGGACTATCGCCAACAGCTTCTTCGTTGGCACGGTTGACTCTCCTAAAGGCAGCTACCCCTATGGCCAGAACTGGTCCCAATGCGGCGGGTTGGTGGGCTGGAATGCCGGCGCCCGAATCAACACCAGCTACGCCATTGCCAACGTGGGCAATAAGTCAACTGCATGGATCAAAAAAAAGAATTACAACAAGAGAGACCGGCAAGGCGGCCTAATCAGTAACGGTTTTACCGGGGCCGTTGTGAACAGCTACGCCGTTGGATCCAATGACAAGGGCATGTCCGGCCGCCACGAAATCCCATACGTCAAGAACACTTACTGGAGCTCCTCCACCAGCGGTCATACCGCCGACGACGACGGCGGCGACCCCAAAACCTCTTCGGAGCTGACCAGCCCCACCGGCTACACCGGCGACTATGGCCAGTGGGATGACGCCAATTTCATCTATGAGGCCGGCGTCGACGGCATGCCCACCGACCCTTGGGACTTTGGGACGAACGCCGAATACCCAGCGCTGAAGAGCCATCCGATCTCCGCCTCTAACCAGCGCGGTATGTACGAGGTTGGCAGTGGCGGCGCGCCCATCACAGTGAAAAGCCTCGGCGGCGTAGGGATCAGGCCCGACACGCTCATCATTATCGACCTGGACGAGCACTTCTCCGGCGACGAGCTGGTCTTTGGAGCGGAAGTGGCAGACGAAAGCGACGCGGAGGGCGGCAGTTTTGGCAGTTTCGCCGCCTCCAGCAGTGAGGAACCAGACGAACCGGCAGATGACAACCCGATCACCGTCAGCGTCAGCGGCGACCAACTCACCATAACCGCCGTTACCCCGGGCGATGCCACCGTAGAAGTAACGGCGACAGACACCGACGGCAACTCCCTCACCGTATCAATGCTCGTGTCGGTAACCTCCGACGACCCCACGCCAACACCAACTCCTACACCCACGGCAACCGCTACACCAACAGCAACAACGTCGCCTACCGCCACAGCTACGCCAGCACCCACGCAGACGGCAACGCCAGTTCCGACCGCTACGGCAACTCCGGTCCCAACGCAGACAGCCACGCCGGTGCCCACACAGACGGCTACGCCAACGCCTACCGCCACAGCAACGCCTACACCTGAGCCTACCGCAACGCCTACGGAGACACCAACACCAACCGAGACGGCCACACCGGTTCCAACCGCCACGGCAACTCCTACACCTACCGCCACGCCGACACCGGAGCCTACGCCAGAACCAACACCAGCGCCAACCCTGGAATTACAATTCCCCGGGAATGAAAAACACAACATCCAGGCGACCTGGGACGATGGCGAAACCGTAAGCATCGTGCTGAGGCAGTACGCCGGAAAGCCCAGTTACGTTCCCAGCAGCATACAGGTCGGCTCCGGCGTTACCTACACCATTCAGGCATGGCAAAGCAACCCGCGCACGGCGACTTTCGTCCGGGCAGGCTCTGCTGACGGCGTGCTGACTTGGGAATATGCCACGACAGACTGCGACAACGGAAGCGACTGCATCAAGGTCAGCATCGACTCCAGCGGCAACGGCTTCACATCCGTTACAGACCTAGACGCCCCGGCGCCGACTCCGACCGCGACACCTACGGAAACTGCTACCCCTACACCCACGGCGACCGCGACACCAACCGCAACAGCAACACCTACCGCGACACCCACGGAAACTGCTACCCCTACACCCACGGCGACCGCGACTCCGACACCGACAGCAACGCCTACACCCACGGCGACTCCAACCGCCACGGCGACTCCGACCGCCACGCCTACGGAAACCGCTACCCCTACACCCACGGCGACCGCGACACCAACCGCAACAGCAACACCTACCGCGACACCCACGGCGACTCCAACCGCCACGCCTACGGAAACCGCTACCCCTACACCCACGGCTACCCCAACACCTACGCAGACTCCAACCGCCACGGCAACGCCCACGCCTACACCCACGCCGCAAAACCCGGCGGAATTGATCGATGAGTTCGACGACATCACCTTGTCGGATGACGAAACCATCGACCTGGACATGTCGGATCACTTCAGCGGCGACGGCCTCACCTACGAGGTAATGGTAACCACGACGCACCAGGGCACCGGAGTAACAAAGACAGGGGCGCTCAACACGGTGGCGCGCAACAAGGTAACCGGCGCTTGGAACGACGATGTCCTGACGCTGACTGGCGGACATGCGGCATCGCAGAGTCTGACCATCGAGATTACCGCCACCGACCAGTACGGCGGCTCAGCAAGCGACGAACTCACATACACCTTGAACAACTAACAACGGCTAACATACTGACGCCACCGGCGCAGTAAAGAGAGCGGCTCCGCAATTTGCGGAGCCGCTCTCTTATATATTCCCGACGGACATGGATTTGATCCACACACCGCCTCTTCTCCACCGGAAACGCCGTCTGCCAAACCCTAACCGGCTAAATCACACACCAAACGCACCAGCGTTCGCACAGGCACACCCGTAGCGCCCTTAACGCTCGCGCCCTTGCTCCTGCCTGTGCGCGAAGTCCCCGCAATGTCCAAATGCACCCACGGCGCGCCGTCATTGAACTCGCCGATAATCAGTGCGCCCGTGATAGACCCTGCGCCTCGTCCTCCCGTGTTCTTGATGTCCGCTATATCGCTGCTGTACTGAAGCTTATACTCATCATACATAGGCAGCGGCCAAGCCCTCTCCCCCACCGAATTGGCAGCATCAACCACCTGCCGCGTGAACTCATCGTCATTTCCGAACGCCCCCATACACTGATCGCCCAGCGCTATGGACATGGCGCCTGTCAGCGTAGCCACATCAACAAGTCGGTTCAGCCCAATCGACCTTGCGTATGACATCGCGTCCGCAAGCACCAGCCTGCCCTCAGCGTCAGTGTTGTCAATCTCAATAGTCTTGCCGTTCATCGCCCGCACCACATCACCCGGACGCTGCGCCGTACCGCTCGGCATGTTCTCGGTCGCCGGCACAATAGCAGTAACATTGATCCTAGGCTTCAGCTGTGCAATAGCCTGCATCGCAGCTATCACAGACGCGCCTCCTGCCATATCGCCTTTCATCGTTGACATCCCAACCGCGTTCTTAATGTCCAGCCCTCCGCTGTCGAAGGTAATCCCCTTACCCAGCAGCCCAATGTTGTTCGCCTCATCCTCCTCATCACCGCTGTACCGCATTATGATGAATTTCGGCGGCTCTTCGCTCCCCTGCGCCACCCCCAACATCGCGCCCATACCCAGCTCCTCCATCTGTGCCCGCTCCAGCACCTCCATCTCAACCCCATGCGCATGCGCCACACTCAACGCCTGCTCCGCCATATCCGAAGGCGTCATGTTGTTCGCAGGCTCGTTCGCCATATCCCTGCACAAGTTCACCGCCTCCCCTATAACACACCCTTCACCGATCCCCTTCCGCAGCTCGTCCAGCTTAGACTCGTCATACTCCACAACGGTCATCTCCTCAAGTCCGCCCTCCGAAGAATTCGACTTATACTTGTCGAAGCGGTACATCCCCATGACCACACCTTCGGCAACAGCCTGCGCGCTTGTCCGCGCATCAAGCCCTCCAATCCCGGAGCCGTGCAAGACGGTCGCCGCAGACTTCACACCGATGCTGCTCAGATGGCGTGCGCTTTCCGCCGCCACACTGCGAACCCCATCAGCCGTAAGAGACTCTGCCTTCCCCAGCCCAGCAACCAACACTCGTTTCGGTGCGATAGACCCTAGCGTATGTATGAGCGTCAGCTCACCGCGCTTACCCTTAATCTCGCCATCCTCGATCAGCGCCGAAATTGCTCCCCCCATCGCACGATCCACCGCGCCGGTAGCTCCGCCCGGCTCCTTAACCCCCTCGAACAAGTTCACCACCACCGCGCTAACATCTTGTTGCGCTATATCGCCTGCAGACGCCTTAATATCCATATTGGCATTCCTCCATTTTTCTATCTTGTAGCGCGCTTATTATATGTCAGCCCACTCCACTTCTGCTATCCTTGCATAGATTGAAGCATTCACAACCTATCACACCAGCATAAAGGAGCAGATAAGTGGCAGAACGCACCATATCCGCAGCAGAAACCGAACTAATTCAGAAGGCGCATCGCGTCTTGCCCGGCGGCACTCTCGGCAACATCGGCAAAGATCTGGTAATCACCGGAGGCAGCGCTGGCAGAGTAACTGACGCCAGCGGCAACGAGTATGTGGATTACCTGCTCGGATCAGGACCAATGCTCATTGGCCATGCCCACCCCGAAGTAACCGAAGTCGTCCGCAAACAAGTAGAAAAAGGCACTACCTTCTTCGCAAATAACGACCAGGCTATCCTGCTCGCAGAAGAGATTGTGCGCTCCGTCGCCTGCGCCGACAAAGTGCGGTTCACCAGCAGCGGCACCGAAGCCACATTCTACGCCTTGCGAACTGCCCGCGCTTATCGTCAGCGCGACAAAATACTGAAGTTCGAAGGCGGATACCACGGCATGCACGACTACGCCCTGATGAGCATGTCTCCCGCAAACCCAAAAGACTTCCCCCATCCCACCCCCGATTCCGCCGGCATTCCGCGCTCCATCCAAGAAGAAGTCCTGATTGCGCCCTTCAACGACCTGCAGACCGCTTCGGCTATCATCGAAGAGCATCACGACGAACTCGGCGCTGTCATCGTAGAGCCGTTCCAGCGTTTGCTGCCGCCCAAGCCCGGCTTCCTTCAAGGAATCCGCGAAATAACTGCACAATACGGCATTCCGCTCATATTCGATGAAGTCGTAACAGGTTTCCGCTTCGCTTACGGCGGCGCTCAGGAATTCTACGGCGTCGAACCTGACATGTGCTCACTCGGGAAGGTCATCGCGGGCGGCTTCCCCCTTGCCGCAGTTACAGGCAAGGAAGAGATGATGACACACTTTGACGCCTCATCCGGCGAATCCGAAAGCTTCCTTCCGCAAATCGGTACCCTCAGCGGCAACCCAATCGCAGCCGCAGCCGGACTCAAAACGCTAGAGATTTTAAGGCGTGAAGGCACTTACGAGCGTATATTCGCCACCGGGCAGCTTCTAAAGAGCGAACTGCAGCGTCTGCTGGATGAAGCCGAGATTCCCGCCCGCGTCGTCGGTGAAGCCCCGCTATTCGATGTCTTCTTCACCGATACGGAGATAACCGACTACCGCTCCACACTGCTCGCCAACAAACAGATGCTCGCCAGATTCAACGAACTCCTCATCGCACGCGGTATCCTCAAAGGCGACTCGAAGTTCTACATATCCCTCGCCCACACCAACGCCGACGTGCAGTACACCATCGATGCCTTCGCATCAGCGATAGATGAGCTGAAAAGCTGATCCTTCTATAAATACAGAATGCCGATTATCCGTTCGAACGACATAATCGGCGTTCTGTCCCAAATCGCAATTTTCCTCCCAAATTTGCGCCATTAGCCGCATAATGCAAGGCAAAAGCAGTTACGATATTCGTAATTTCTTATCCTGAAATATGTGAACACCTATTCATCAAATACAAATCTATGCACTTTTCTTCGTAGTTTTTCTAAAACTTTGGCATAGTTTCCAATTGACATATGTCTCGAACAGCGCATAGTTTTATTACATAGGTGTGGAACTGTTCGATGTGCTTGCACCCCATCAGTTGTTTCTTTCCTGTTCCACTCCCTGCTTTTAATTTTTTGACTTCGTCCTCACAATCGCTAATTCATCGGCAAATACACCGACTTTTCGCCGATATTTTAACGTTTTAGGACAATCTTTCATCACCTTAATTATGGTGATTTTTTGTTTCGTTTCAACGATAAGCCCAAAGGAGATCACAGTGAACCTTGGAACAACAACTATAGATATCGTTAGCGACGGCACATTTCTGATGGACGGCGGCTGTCTGTTTGGACAAGTGCCAAAGACCGAATGGGAACTCCAGATTAAGCCCGACCGGCGCAACCGCATCCGTCTTGCCCTTAACTGCTTGCTCATCCAGACACCTGAACTGAACGTATTAGTTGACACAGGAGCCGGTTCTAAACGACAGGATAAGATGAAGGAGCTGCTTCGGCTTAACGGCAACAAGCTGCTCAAAGGACTAAAATCGCATGGCATCACCGCACGCGATATTGATGCAGTAGTCCTCAGCAATCTCCATTTCGATCACTCGGGCGGCTGCACCAAGCTCGACCGCTCAGGCACGCCCGTTCCAACCTTCCCCAAAGCAAGGTATCTAGTGCAGCAAAGCAGTTGGAACGAAGCCAACTCCCCTAACGAACGTTACAGAGACACCTTCTATGAAGACGATTTCCTGCCGTTAGCCGAGCGTGATATGATCGAGTTCGTTGATGACAGTTACGAGGTTATTCCCGGTCTCACACTTAAGGTAACTAACGGACCATCTGAGGGGCATCAGATTGTATTAGTAGAACGAGGCAGTGAAAAGATTGCCTATGTCAGCGATCTCATCCCTACTCCGTACCACATTCCCCTGCCGTACATTCCCGCCATGCACGAATACCCCAACACGACATTGGAACAAAAAAGGCAGTTCATAGAAATGGCGATCGAGGGCGGCTGGCTGGTGGTATTCGGCCACGCCTACGAACAAAACGCCGGCTACATCGTGCAGAAGAATGGCGCCACGCACTTCCTGCCCGTTGAAGTATAGAAGTATAGTGCGGCGTTGACCGCGTTTATGTGCAGTTAAATCTGCTTGCTTTCTAATGGGCGCTCTTAGCAGCGCCCATTACACTTACAGCAGTCTAGCCGCCCACACTTAAATTTCTTATTTCCGCATTCACAAGCCTGTCGTCGTACACACTCGTCAGAGTTGCCGGCGTAACTGTATTTAGCAGAGCTTGGTCCCGGTGCGCCCTGACACGGATGTAATTATCTGTCAGCCCCACCCAGCACACATCATCCCCATCTGATACCTGACTCTCCCACAGCACCGGGCGGGTAACTCCAATGCTGTCTCGCCTGAACTGATAAGCCTTCGTCTTAGCAAGGCTTAGCAGCGCATTCATGCGCTCGCTCATCACCATCGGAGACACCTGATTGTCGTAATACGCCGCACTGGTGCCAGGACGCAGTGAGTACGGAAACACATGCAGATCTGCGAAATAGATGCTCTCGCACAGGTCATAAGTCTCCTGAAAATCCGCATCGGATTCTCCGGGAAAGCCAACGATGACATCAGCGGTAACACTCGCATGGGGCATATTACTGTGAATTTGCCGCACTACATCAGCATACTCATCACTGGTGTAACGACGGCGCATCAGATTAAGAATGCGGTCGCTGCCGCTCTGCAGCGGCATGTGAAAGTGCGGACAAAGCCGCTCGTCATTCCACAGACGCAGCAAATCGTCTGTGAACTCTTGAGGCTGCATCGAAGAAACCCGCAGCCGTTCAATTTCAGTCTGAGTGAGAATACTTTCGAGCAGGGATACGAGCGTAGTGTCAGCCAAATCAAAGCCATACGATCCTAGCTGCGTTCCCGTCAGCACTACTTCTTTATATCCGTCTGACACAAGCCGCCGAATATCCCCGACGATACTGTCCGTCGGCATACTCCGCTCTCTGCCTCGCACTTTGGGCACAATACAGTAAGCGCAAATCTGGTTGCATCCTTCCTGTATCTTGACCATTGCTCTTGTGCGTCTAACGCTGGGCACAATGTATTCAGGTTCGTCGCCAACAGCACAAGGCACTACGGCATCGCCTGACCATTCAACCACCTGCTGCACTAACCTAGCTTTGGCAACATTGCCGAATACAAGATCAATCTCTTCAATCGCCTTCAACTGCTCCGGCGACCGCTCCGCGTAACAGCCCGTAGCCACAATTGTCGCGAAAGGATTGCGCCTTCTAGCAGCCCTAATCGAGTGACGCGCTTTCCTATCGGCGACGTGCGTCACGGTGCAGCTATTTACCACATAGATATCCGCCGGCTTATCTTCATCAACCTGTGTCAAGCCCGCTTCGGTAAATTCGCGCGCAAGCACGAGTGTGTCGGCTTGGTTTAGCTTGCAGCCGTGTGTTTCAATAGCGAAAGTAGAGATATTTCGGTTTGCTCTTTGCGACATAGTTCCTTCCATAACTGACATACCAAGCTATGCTATTATAGAAAGCCATCGAACAAGCGGTCAATCATGATTCAAGACTCGCCTGTTCCGAAGCTAGGATCGAAATATGCTCGATAACGATTCCTCTAATATAACAGCCGCCACATTATCTCCATCCACTCTGTCCTGGATAGAGCGCGCCCGCCGCATGGTTGAATATCATCCCGATGCTCTCGAATTCATTCAGCGCGCTTCCGAACATTTCCCTGCCAAACCTGCTCATATTCAACTCGTACTGCGTCTATGGATTGAAGCCGACACGCTGGACAGCCTGATATTGCCGCTGCTGAATGAGCTGAACGCCGAACTCGTTGACGGACAGGGAGAATTAGACACAACGCGTGGAGTCTCAACACGCCATTCAGCGTTCGAAACATTTGACAATGCTGATGCTTATGAAGTTGTGTACGAATGTGCCTGGTCGTTGCATTATGAACCCAACCGCAGCGTTTCAGTCATTCTGTCTGTCGATGAGTACGGCGTATTTCATGCTCAAGGGCGTGGCGGCGCTTCCACGCACGAAAGCAGAGTTGGCTATCCCATTACCATAAACGCTCTTCAAGATGCGATTGTAGAAATATATGTAGCGGAAACGACTTCGAGCTGAAGTTACATTCAGAAACAGGCTATCGTGCATTAAGTTAAGGTATTCATAATGCTCCAAGCCTGTTATAGTTCTCTTAGCGCATATCTCTCGATAGCAGATTTACAAAGTAGCTGTTATCGTAAGATAGCCAAAGTCTCAGACTGACTTCATTCACAGAAACCGGAGCACACTTTACATGAAGAATCGAGTAGTAGTAACGGGAATCGGCGTAGTTAGCCCCTTGGGGCTCGACCGTAAATCTACCTGGCAGAATCTGGTCAGTGGCAACTCTGGCGTATCACAAATAACCTCATTCGATACGAAAGGATTTCGCACGACCATCGCCGCCGAGGTAACCGGCTTTGATGCTGCCGCATTCGTCGGAAGAAAAGAAGCGCGCCGTATGGACCGGTTCGTGCAGTTAGGCGCAGTTGCTTCTCTCGAAGCAGTCGAACACGCAGGATTGAACATCAACGCCGCCAACAGCACCCGTGTGTCGGTGATGATCTCAAGCGGCATCGGCGGCATCATCACACTGTCCGAGCAGGTCGGCGTATTAGGATCCCGCGGTCCCTCCCGTATCAGCCCCTTCCTCGTGCCCATGATGCTCCCTGACATGGCTTCGGGTCAGGTATCGATTATGCTCGGCGCAAAAGGACCAAACTACTCCACAGTATCTGCTTGTTCTAGCGGTGCGGATGCTATCGGACAAGCGTTGGAAGTATTGCAGGAAGGCGACGCCGACGTAGTTCTGGCAGGCGGCGCCGAAGCAGCAATATGCCCCATTGGAGTTGCAGGCTTCAATGCATGCCAGGCGCTTTCTACCCGAAACGACGATCCCGCCGCTGCATCGCGCCCATTCGACGCCGAACGAGACGGCTTCGTAATGGGCGAAGGTGCCGCAGTCTTGGTTATGGAAACACTGCAAAGCGCAATTGAGCGCGGCAAAGCGCCGATAGTCGAGCTTGTCGGCTACGGATCAACCGCGGACGCCAATCATATTACACAGCCTGCGCCGGAGGGCGAAGGCGCGGCACGCGCAATGAAGATTGCTCTCAGGAAGGCAGGACTGCAGCCCGACGAAATTGGCTATGTCAATGCACATGGCACATCTACGCCATTAAACGATAAGTACGAAACTATGGCAATGAAGGGCGTATTCGACGAGCAGGCGTACAAAGTACCGATAAGCTCAACGAAATCGATGACAGGACACCTGCTTGGCGCGAGTGGCGCGCTTGAGGCTGCAATTTCATCACTCGCAATCGCAGAGGAGACGATACCCCCAACCATCAACCTACACAATGCCGACCCCGAATGCGACTTAGACTACACGCCAAATGTAGCGCACCACGGCCGCATTGATGCTGCTCTCAGCAATTCCTTCGGCTTTGGAGGGCATAACGCTTCGCTTGCCTTCCAACGCTATCAAGATTAGAAAATTGCAAATACTCTTATAAAAGAAAACGCAAATAATGAACTTAATTGGCAAGCGTTGGGTCCTGAGCGACTTCCCGCCATTCGGCTTTGCACGGCAGTTAGGCTTCCCCCCCTTCCATGCTCATCTGCTCTACAATCGCGGCATGCGATCCACGGAAGAAGTTGAATCTTTTCTTGTTTCGGACAGATGCCTTCTAAACGATCCCAAACTTCTCCCCGATATGGACAGAGCAGTCGCTAGGCTTCTGTGCGCCCTTGAATCCGGAGAGCACATCGGGATTTTCGGCGACTTCGATGCGGACGGTATAACCGGCACCGCACTCCTCACGACAGCCCTCAAAGAATTAGGCGCTAATGTAACACCATACATACCAAATCGCGTCGATGAAGGACATGGTTTGAACTTCGACGCCGTCAAGCAGCTGCACGACAGCGGCGTTTCATTGCTGATAACGGTGGATTGCGGCGCAACTTCTATTGATGAAGTAGATATGGCATCGGGCTTAGGCATGGACACAATCATCACAGACCACCACAGCGTATTGCCCACTCTCCCCAAATCCTACGCTCTCATCAACCCCAGACATCCGCAATCACACTATCCGTCCAACGACCTAACCGGCGTGGGAATGTCCTTTAAGCTCATCGAAGCGCTGCACGATGCCCTCGGGTTATCCTGGCCCGAACACCTGCTGGAATTCGTAGCTCTGGGCACTGTGGCAGACGTCGGGCCTCTCAGGGGCGAAAATCGATTCCTTGTCAAGCGCGGCATCGAACGCCTAAACCGCACAAACAACCTCGGCATACGCGCCATTGCTGATAACGCCAATGTGAAAATAGGCACTCTCGATACTGAAGCATTGTCGTTCGTAATCATCCCTCGAATCAACGTCGCAGGCAGGCTCGGCAGCGCAGGCATAAGCCTAGAACTGCTTACAACTGACAATGCCGACAAGGCACGATCTCTGGCAGGAGAGATAGAAAGTAAAAATCGCGAGCGTCAAGAACTTACTCGGCGCTCTGTTACCGAAGCAGAGCAGCAAATCGAGGATCAAGGCGAAGTTCCGCCAATCGTTATAGTAAAGAGTGCAGGCTGGATTCCCGGAGTATTAGGCCTGATTGCAGGCCGCCTGTCAGATAAGTATTACAGACCGGCGGTCGCCATATCGCTAGGTGAAGACACCAGCCGTGCAAGCGCGCGCAGCATTCCTGAGTTCAACATTGTCGATGCGCTAAACCAGAATGCACATCTCTTTGAACGCCATGGCGGTCATCCGCAGGCAGCCGGCTTCACTATACCCACCACGGCACTGCCCGACCTTGAACAAAGTCTTATGAACATTGCGACCGAGCAGCTTGAAGGCAGCGATCTGGCGCCATCAATAGACATAGACTGTGAGGTACAACTGTCCGTATTCACACGGAAAAACTTCGACTTCATCCAGTCATTTGCTCCCTTCGGTGAAGGTAACCCGGCGCCGATATTCCTGACTCGCGATGTCCGAGTGCTCGAAGCCCGACTCGTAGGTGCAGGCAAACAGCACCTTAAAATGCGGCTCTGGCAGCGTGGTACGACAATCAGCGCGATTGCGTTCAACCTAGGGCATAAGATTAGCGAGACACGTAGCGGCATCGATGTGGTGTACACCGTCGGCTTGGACACTTGGAGAACCAGTCCAACAATTCAGTTGACCGTACAGGACTTGCGCCGATCTCGCTGATTAACGCTCACGCCTCCTGCGCTCGGCGCGGGACAGCCTGCGTGTACGCCGCTCCGATATTTCTTGGCCCTCAGCGGCAAGTTGCTCAGGAGTTGCAGGTCGCGCCTTTATAACCAGGAGCGGTATCGTGATGACCAGCACCAAAATGGCGATGAAGTGCGCCTCCTGTAGTCCCCACGCCCAAACCTTATCCTGCCGAAGGAATGTAACCAGAAAACGCCCAACCGCGTAAAATGCCAAGTAAAGTGCGAATAGCATACCGTCCGGGCGTAGCCTGTCGCGCAGTTTCCAGATGATAAACAGCGCCGCCAGATTCCAAATCATCTCATAGGCAATAACCGGCTGAACCGGCACACCTACACCATTTGCGCACACACGCGCATCACTGTCTTCTCGAATCCAGTTGAACGCCAAAATAAAATCTGTCGCGGCTCTGGCGCAGTGCTCTCCGTTCACGATGTCGCCCAGCCTGCCTATCGTTTGCACTAGCAGCAGCGCCGGAGCGGTCAGGTCTGCAATAACCCCGACAGGGTGCTTTGCTATCAGTGCATACGCCGCGCCCCCAATAAAGCCGCCCAAAATCCCGCCCCAGATACCGATACCGCCACTCCAAATGAACAATATCTGCAGCAAATTGTGCTGATAGAAGCCCCAGTTGTCGATGACATGAACAAAGCGCGCTCCTATTATGCCGCCGATAATTGCCCATATTGCGATAGAGTATATGTCATCAGGGTCGATGCCCTTTATCGGCGCCCATCGCCCCACCAGAAATACTGCGGTGGATACTGCTAGGAAGCTGAAAAATCCGTGCCAGCTAAGCAGAAATGACCCTGACGAGATTAGAAACGGTCCTATATCAATTTCAATCATGTGCTTCCCAATAATGTCTCAATTTACAAATAAATCTCATAAGTTCAAATGCGTTTCGGCCTGAGTTTTGGCCTGAGCTTGGATTAATTTTCGGACTGATTTGAATCTTTCACACCCATCGTCAACATCCGCTCTCTTATACCGCAGAACAAAAATAGCGGTGTGGACTTGATGTGTCAATAGAATGAACCACGGGCAAGCGCCTATTCATTGTGCTAAAATGAAACTCGGTAAGTATCTATAGTAAGTATTTATATTTATATGGCAGGGGAAGAGGAGCGTTTAAGTAAGTTGCGGAGTAGCGTAGAAGGATTCCTCGATTATATGACAGTGGAGCGTGGGATCTCACCGAACACACTGGTAGCCTATAGAAGCGATCTCACTCAACTGATTGACTACATAAAAACTAATCACTTTAACGGCAGCGGAAACAACATCGGATGGGAAGAAGTGGATGAAGACATAATGTCCCAGTACCTGCTTCACCTGCACGAGCTTGAGTATTCGGATACTACGCGCGCTCGTAAAGTTGCTTCCAGCAAATCACTCTTCGGATTCCTCTTGGACGAAGGCATCATATCTCGCGATCCCACTGAAAACATAAGCTCGCCACGCATAGGGCGCTCATTGCCGGACACGCTGAGTTTCGAGGAAGTCGAGAGTTTGCTCACATCAGCATCACAAAAAGAGACGACCGACAGCATGCGAGACCGCGCAATGTTTGAGCTGCTATATGCCAGTGGTCTGCGCGTAACCGAGCTGGTTTCCCTCGACCTCGGAGACCTCGATCTGGAACAAGGCACCGTGCGCTGCTTAGGCAAAGGCGGCAAAGAGCGCATCATTCCGCTCCATGCCAATGCTGTTGCCGTACTCAAGCGTTATATCAAAGAAGCGCGCCCCTCGTTTGTAAAGAACATTTCAGATAAGTCTTTGTTTCTCAACAAACGTGGTCAGCGACTCAGCCGACAGGGATTTTGGCTCATACTGAAGGCGCATGCAAAACGCGCAGGCATAACTAAAAAGATTACGCCTCACACCCTCAGACATAGCTTCGCAACACACCTCCTGCAAGGCGGCGCTCCCCTGCGACATGTTCAGGAACTGCTAGGACATTCAAGCATCACGACCACACAAGTATATACGCACCTCACAAGTGAGCACGTGCGAATAGAATACGACAAATCTCACCCGCGTGCGTAACTCAATATCCACCACTGCTGTCATCAACCCGAAAAAGTAAATGGACTCACAGGAGTTAATAATGCCAAGTAAAGCGCAACGTTCAGCATCAAGGCAAGCTCGTCTGAGTCGCAGAAAAAAACGCGACAGATCTGCGCCCCAGAAACTCCAATCAAGGCGCCCTCAGCAGGTTGCTGTCAATGAGGCTGCCGTGGAGGCGCAGCCAACTCGTTCCGGCTGGCAGGCTTCGTCCGTCAGTACAAGCACACCCACCGAAACCCGCTCAAGCGTAAATCTTCCCACACGGTCTCGACGTCGAGTTTCAGATACCGGCGCATCCAACGTCAGCAAATACCTCGGACGGGAGCTGATCCAAATTGGTGCTATCACCTCTCTAATCGCCGTCATATTCGTAGGGCTAACGTTCGTTCTCAGCTAATGTAACGTAAATCTAACCGCTGCCCTCACTCCCTCCAATTCATTACGGAAGAGAAGTATGTCGCAAATCGACTTCTCCGAACGTCTCAAAGCTACCCCCGCGAAGCCGGGGGTGTACCTCATGCGCGACGCATCGGGCGAGGTGCTTTATGTGGGCAAAGCAGCAGGACTTCGCAGTCGCATAAGCTCATATTTCGCGCCAAGTGCCAACCTGCCGCGTAAAATTCATAATATGGTCGGCAAGGTCGTCGATTACGAGTACATCGTAACTGAATCCGAACAGGAAGCGCTTATCCTTGAGTGCAATCTCATAAAAGAGCACCAGCCGCCCTATAACGCACGCCTCAAGGACGACAAGAGCTACCCCTTCATCAAAATCGATGTCTCAGAGGATTTTCCGCAAGTTTACATCACACGGCGAGTGAATAAAGACGGCTCACGATATTTCGGCCCCTTCGCAAGCGCAGGGAGTGTACGCCGCACACTAAGCCTGCTGAAGAAGCTGTTCCCCTATCGCTCTTGCACCAAAGCCATCACGGGCAAAGACGCCCGCCCCTGCTTAGACTTCCACATTCACCGCTGTGTCGGCCCCTGCATCGGCGCAGTTGACAAGCGTGAATATGCAGAAGTCATCGATCAGGTCATCCTGTTTCTTGAAGGCAAAACGAACAAGGTAGTCGGCTCAATCAAAAAGCGCATGCTCGACGCTGCCGATAGCCTCGAATTCGAAAAGGCTGCAATGCTGCGCGATCAACTGACCGCAATCGAGAAGGTCAACGAAGGTCAAAAAGTGCTTCACTTGACATCCGAGAATGCCGACGTAATTGCGACAGCGCCAGGAGGTCGCGAGGCATGGGTTGAAGTCTTCTTCATTCGGCAAGGCAAGCTAATCGGGCGCGATAATTTTCTAATGACAGGCACTCAAGACGACGAACCGGATAAGATTCTCACTGCGTTTGTGAAACAATTCTATGACGCTACCCCCTATGTGCCCCCACGCGTCCTAGTCCAGCATCCCCTCGAAGAGGTTGACAGCATCGTTAACTGGCTGCGTAAAAAGCGGCAAGGCAGCGTGCGAATTCACGTGCCGCAGCGCGGGGAGAAGCGCCGCCTAGTGGAGATGGTTGCTGAGAATGCCGCACAAGGACTCGAGCAGCTGCGCGTCAAGCAGATGTCGGACACAGCCGCGATGGACACCGCCCTGTCCGAACTGCAAGAGGCACTTAGCCTGCCCCACTCACCCAGACGCATCGAATGTTACGACATCTCCAACATACAAGGTACGAACGCAGTCGGCAGCATGGTCGTCTTCGAGGACGGCAAACCCAAGAAAGCGCACTATCGCCGATTTCAGATAAAATCTGTGGAAGGCGTGGATGACTACTCTATGATGCGAGAAATGCTGACTCGGCGCTTCAAAAGGTTCGCACAGTCCCGGCAGCCGCGAGACACAGACTCATCATCAGAGTCGAACCGCAAAGCAAATAGCAAGAACACCTGGGGCATCGAACCCGATTTAGTGCTGATAGACGGCGGCAAGGGACACCTAGGCGCCGCTTTGCAAGTATTCCTGGAACTCGGAATCAACGACATTCCACTTGCCAGCCTTGCCAAAGAAAATGAGGAGCTTTTCATCCCAATGATGAGCGAAGGTATAATGCTCCCACGCAACTCTCAGGGCTTGTATCTGGTACAGCGGGCGCGGGACGAGGCACACCGATTCGCCATCACATTCCACCGCGAACGGCGATCCAAAAAGAGCGTGCAGTCTGCGTTAGACCTGGTGCCGGGCATCGGCCCCAAACGTAAACGCATGCTGATACGCAGGTTCGGCTCTGTGCCTGCTATCAGCAAAGCCTCTGTGGAAGAGATTGCCTCTGTTCCCGGCATGACATTAACCCTAGCGCGCAATGTCAAAAACTATGTGTAGTCGCTCCTTGCCATAAGTGGAAACAGAGAAGAGGACTTATTCCCTTCCTTAAAACCCACAAAATCCACGCCGCTAATCCGTTTGGCCGTGAAAGTTTTGGCTGTGAAACTTATCCCGGTCAGTCAGCGGCGACGTTCCCGCGGGAAGAGTCTCCGGAGCGCATGTTCGTGAACGGGCGCAGCAAATTAGTGAACTCCATCGGGAAAATAAACTTCGTAGATGAACTTTCACCCAGCTTTTGCAGCGTGTCGAAGTATTGAAGGCTCAGGGTATTTGGGTCTATGTTCTGCGCAACCTGGGATACTCGGTTCAGCGCGGTGCTGAAGCCCTCCGCCCGCAAAATCGCAGCCTGCTGATCGCCTTCCGCGGAGAGTATTTCTGCCTGACGCTCGCCCTCTGCCTTCAGAATCGCTGCCTGCTTTTCGCCTTCTGCAACAGTTATAGCGGCTTGGCGCGTACCTTCCGCTTCCGTCACGGCGGCGCGGCGCACACGCTCTGCCGACATCTGCCGGTTCATAGCCTCCTGAATGTCGCGCGGCGGCTCAATTTCCCGTATCTCCACCTGCGTAACTTTAATGCCCCACCTTTCGGTTATCTCATCCAGCTTAACTCGAAGTTCCTCGTTAATGCGTTCACGCTGCGAAAGCACATTGTCCAAACTCATCTCACCGATGACTGCGCGCAATGTTGTAGTCGCGATGCCGATAACTGCGCTGGCGTAGTCCACCACTTCAAGAACCGACTTCTGCGCTTCGTTAGGTATCACTCTCAGATACACCAGAAAGTCGATGTCAATCGGAGCATTGTCGCTCGTGATGTTAGTCTGACGAGGGATGTTTATCACATCTTCCCGAAGGTCGATAGTCGATGTCCTGTGGAACGGCCAAACAAGAACCTGCAAGCCGGGAGGCTTCAATCCCGCGAACTTCCCCAGCCAAAAGACCCCAAGCAACTCATACTGCTGAACTATCTTTATGTACGGAATCATTACCTTACTCTCCAATCAATCTCTATTTGTCCTCAGGCTGCGCCAAATGTGTTTTGACATGTTTTGACAATTTGTGTATCAAAGCAATTACATCACCGATTCAAAAAGCTCAATAGAGGAATACAATGATTGCCGCTCGCGCAAAATAGTTCCCACGGAGACATCGGAATCTCTGAACTATTCCACATCCGCATTATACACATTGAGCACAAGACCTTCTACATCCATCACTATAACGCTGTCATCTCGCGCAATCGGCACACTGCCTACATTAACCGCGCTCCAACGCTCATTGGCAACCAGCACCGTTCCCGATGGGTTGATGTCCGATGTCGCCGTGCCTCTTCTGCCTATCAGAGTGCTAGCGTCTTGGACGCCTTGGTACTTTGGCGTGCGTTTCGCTTTCCACCAAGCCCATGCCGTTATGCACAACACACCAGCTGCAAAAGCCGCTAACAGTACCGTTTCCACAACTGAAATCACCATGCACTCAGTTTCATATCATTCGCATACACATACAAAATAATGTGCGCCTACCCAAACTGACTACGAATCATCCGCCTTGAACACCGTGAGAACCAATCCGTCCACATCGCTGACTATAACGCTGTCATTTTCTGAAATCCGCTCATCCCCGTCTGTAATGGCGCTCCACTGCTCTCCCGCAACCCTGACGCTTCCCTGTGGATCGAGCGTAGTAGTCGTTACACCAACCTGCCCTATGAGTCTCTTCGGGTCTGTGGGGCTGGCGTATTTGCCGGATTTACGAGCTTCATACATAGCCCTGATTGTCAAAGCCACTGACACCAATGATATGATCGCCGCTCCGCCGACAACAAATGCGTTTCCGCCGCTCAGCAAGAACGCTCCCAACACCAAGCACACAGCGCCGCCCAAACCGAATAATCCAGTCCCGGAAATCTGGGTTTCCAGAAAGAAGAGCGCTAATGCCACAACAATCAGGCCGGATCCCCATCCTATTAGCTCGATTTCCATCACTGCTCCGCATGCCCCGAGAATGTGGATTCTCTCGCCACCCTTAAGGTAAGCCCGTCAACTTCCACTATCATAACACGCTCCCCACTCGACACAGGCGTATCTGAGTCCAAAACCGCGCTCCACTGCTCTCCCCCGACATGCACGCTGCCCATTGGGTTAAGATCGGTGGTCGCCGTGCCAATTGTTCCAATCAAATTATCAGGGTTGCTAAGCGAATAATCATAGTAAGAAGGTATTTTTTTAGCTTGTCTTATCGCCTTTACCGACAAAAACATCGAGCTGAACAACAGAGCGCTCACCGCGCCGATAACCCACAGACTTATCGTAAAACTAGGCACATCCGGCAAATCCGGTACTCGCGGCGTGATGCTTATGTTGCCAAATAGCAGGAAAGCGCCAATCAGGAAACTAATAGAACCGCTTATCCCAAATATGCCGATGCCGGGCGCTTGCGTCTCAAGATAAAATAGCGCCATTGCCAGCAATATCAAGCCAACGCCTACCCAGTTAACCGGCAGGTTGCCAAATGAAAGAAAAGCCAGCGCCAGCGCTATAACACCGACTGCGCCCGGTCCTATAAGACCGGGACTGAACAGCTCGATAATGATGCCAATTCCCCCAATAGTCAACAGGAAAAATGCGATGTTAGGGTTGGCGAGAAAGCGCATAAAGTGTTCCACGAGAGTGCGATTAGCAGTAACCAGAGACATTCCTTCTGTGTCGAGTTGCACCGTCTCACCATTCAGGCTGACGCTCCTGCCGTCAAGTTTTGTCATCAGATCGGCTAGGTTCTCCGCTTTCAGATCAACTACCTTCAGTCTTATCGCCTCATCCGCAGTATATGACTTAGCGCTAATCACGGTCTCTTCAAGAACATCTATAGCCTCAGCGCTTCGATTACGCTGTGCGGCAATGCTGCGCAGAAATGCGGCAGCGTCCTGAGTCGCTTTGGACGCAATCGTATCCGGCAGGTCTTCACCCCCTGCTCCAACCGGCGAAGCAGCGCCTATATTGGTCGCCGGCGCCATGGCGGAAACATGCGCGGAAGCAGCAATAAATGTTCCGGCTGACGCGGCGTGCGCACCGGGAGGAGACACATAGACCACAACGGGTATCCGCGAATTAAAGACTTCCTCCACGATCTGGCGAGTAGAATCCAGCAGTCCGCCTGGCGTGTTTAGCTGGACTATTAACATTTGCGCGCCTGAAGTATGAGCCTGCTCAATCACTTTGGAGAAACGGTTGGCTTCAATTGGCGTAATGGCATCGTCCATTATAATCAAGCGCGCCTCGCCTCCGGATGCACTAGCCACTCCAACGAACTGGAACACCAAGAAGCCGCCAAATCCGACGATCATGAGCATTAAAGCAATTATGTGTCTCATAGTGGGCGTTTCCGCGCTTGTGGTAATTAGTGGGTAATTTATCTGGTACAACTTACGTAGTTGGCAGCGGCTCTAATAGCAATGCCCCTGCCGTATATCACGTATAGTATCTGAAGCTCAGGGAGCTGGCATTTCTTTTCGCAGCAATAATCGCATCCCTATCCCTCCCCACCAATAGTATCTCCCGATGATCAGAGTACGAATAGATAAGATGACTGGCAGGACAGCAGGACGATTATGAACCAGCTCAATATGCGGAGATTTCCACATTAAATTTTTTGAACGCTTCAGCATCACGCGTGCAAATTGGGATACCCAGCTGCTTTGCAGTTGCGGCTGCCATGGCAACACACGCAGCGTCCCTCCCCGATTCATCCGCATAGCCAATAAGCCACAGTCCGGCGGTTCTTGCTGCCTCAATGTTCGGAAGCGCTTCCTCCACGAACCGCAGTACGCTCAGAAACCCTATCTCTGTACGCCTATCGATTTCGCCTCTGTGCCACAGTTCGCAGACGGTTAAAGGCGATACGGCTGCTTTGATTTTGCCGTCAAGGATGCCCTCCACGACTTTGCGAGCCTCTAGGTCGCCATTTCTAAGATCGTTAAAGAGCGTCAGATCCAAAAGCATGTCAGCCATCACTCGCCCCCTCTGACGCTCAAATCCTCAATATTGAGGAATTCGCGCGCAATTTCCACGGCGTCCTCTTCCGATAAATCAATCGGATCGCCGACATGGCCGCGAGTCCGACTTTCAAGGCGTGCCTGCCCGTATCCCACAATCGGCTCTGCCGCATCAGATATATGGCTAAATGCTTCTATGGCGACGCGGCGAGATTCATCTTCCGACAAATCCAGCGGAGCGCCCAAAGGCAGACGCGCTTGTGCGGCGAGGTACTCATCATCCCATAAGGAAAGTGAAGTTTGCGGCTCGCTTGGCGCTCCGTCCTGCGACGCCGGCACGCTCCCGGCGTTTATCGCACTCCACAGCGCTTCTTCAATAAAGCGCCGCATCGGTAAGCGCATTTCCGCGGCGCGCGTTTTCGCAGCGAGGTAAATGTCTTCTCTGATAGATGCGTATAATTGACGCGTGGGTTGTGAATGTTCTCGTTTTCTAGGCATGTGTACATATTATTTGAATATAAATATATTGTCAACAAACATACTAAATAAAATATCAATCAAATACCTATCAGATTTAGTGCGACATGACATATCTTAATATATAAAATAAGTCCAATTCCCTAATTCTGGACTGATAAGCTACTGATAAGCTGTTGTGTAAGCCTTCGCCCTGTTTTCCTCGGTCAGATTGTCTGACTTCTACCCACTCATCATTTTCAATCTGTGTCTGTCTTGTGTGAATAGTAACCCTACCCATCAATGTCATTCGTATATGTAGAGTATATGCCCTATATTCAGCTCACACGAGCGAGTGATATAAGTGATATAATTGGACATTATGAAGATTGTGATTGCGCCACAGGCGTTCAAAGGAAGTATATCCGCACTGCACGTCGCTGAGGCGATGAGCGAAGGCATCCGTAGAGTTGTGCAGGATGTGAATATCGTTCTTGTCCCAGTAGCCGATGGGGGCGACGGCACTCTTGAAACTCTGGTAGAAGTGTCAAATGGAGAAGTTAAGGACATAGAAGTAACCGGTCCCTTATCCGAAAAGCTCAAAGCCCAGTGGGGAGCAATGGGGGACGGCATCACTGCGGTCATCGAGATGGCGCGAACTTCCGGGCTTGCGCTAGTGCCTGAAGAAAGTCGTAACCCTCTCGTTGCCACCACTTACGGGCTTGGCGAAGCCATGCGCGCGGCTATGGATTCAGGCTACCGCCGCTTCATTATCGGTATCGGCGGCAGCGCAACCAACGACGCCGGCGCAGGTATGGCTCAGGCGCTAGGTGTCAGACTTCTCGACCTAGACGGCAACGACCTAGAATTCGGCGGCGCAGCGCTTGCCAGACTGCACAGCATAGATATGTCCAATTTAGACCCGCGCGTAAGCGAGTGCGAGTTTCTGGTGGCGTGCGATGTGAATAATCCCCTCACAGGTGCTACCGGTGCCTCGGCTATATACGGACCCCAAAAGGGCGCAACGCCTGAAATGATAGAAGAACTCGATGCGGCATTGGCGCATTTCGCTCGCATCGTACAGCGGGACATCGGCGTCGAAATTGACGATGTAGCAGGCTCCGGCGCGGCTGGCGGGCTGGGAGGCGGCCTTATTGCATTTGTGAACGGCAACTTGAAGGCAGGCGTTGATATAATCCTGGACACGGTCCATCTGGACGACTTCTTGGACAATGCAGATCTGGTTATCGTTGGCGAGGGCAGCGTGGATCATTCCACAATCTACAACAAAGCGCCCGTAGGTGTTGCAGAACACGCCAAGCGGCACGATATACCGGTCGTTGACATTTCCGGTTCACTCGGCAGGGGCTTTCACGATGTGCATGCTCATGGCATAGACGCCGCAGCCGCAATCACTTCAAGGCCCATGTCGCTCGAAGAAGCGTCAACTCAAGCCCACGAACTCATTGCAGACGCCGCCGAAGAAATGATGCGGTTCATGCTCGTCGGCGCTAGGGTATTCGCCGATAAATAAGCACGTCTCCCCTACTCTGCTATGTCGTCCCGTCAGCCAAGTAACACCATGTGCACTTCGCCGGGACCGTGTACGCCGGTAACGAGCTGGTATTCGATATCTGCCGATCGGCTGGGACCGCTGATCAGATTGATGTAGCTTCCCAGATTGCCTTTTAGAAAGTCCTGCCTGCACAGAGTAAAAAGCTCATCAAGACTTGGCAGCACTTGACCGCGCTCCACCACCGCTATATGCACCGGCGGTAACAGTGAAACCACTCGGCTCAATCCCTTGCGCGGCAGCAATACGCACGACCCCGTCTCCGCGATCGCATAGTCCACTCCCGTTATGCCAATATCTGCCGCAATCACCTTTTCTCGCAGTCCGGCTCGGATGTTTTCTTCCGATCCATCTATGCCAGCCCCATGGATAGCCATGACATCCAGCGAAATGCCCGTGCCGTGTATAGCCGTTTCCAAGTCTAACTCTTCCAGAACCGAATGCGCCGAACGCAGCATAGTGCGCGCCTCCAAATCCTGTGCCGCTCGTCGGATGTACAGAGCCGCTTCCTCGCGCGATTGCGTGCGGAACACATTCCAAGCAGCCTCAGCCGCCGTCTTCTCCATTAGTGCCATCAACTCATCCGCACGCGCAGCAATATCATCAGCAACACCTTGAGAGCGCGCCTGCACCTGCCCTGCTCTTAAAAACAAGTGCGTTGCCACATCAGGCACAAGTTCATAGTCATCGCGTCCAAGACTTCGACTTATATTAGCGAGAAAGTCTTCTGATTTCATGCTTGCTCCGCCCCTTCCACTCCGCAGTCAATTCAGAATGCCCGCACATCCACCACTTCTTCCGCATACAGACCGGACTTGTACAGAGGCACCTTCACAATACCGTCCGCGCGAACCAGAGTGTAAATCAAGTTGGACTTCCCAAACACCGGCACTGCGCTAACATTACCTTCGTGGTACTCCAATCGCACCGGCACATAGTCCTCACGCCCCGCCTCCGACGGAATATCGCGAGTAAGCTTCGCCTGCATAATCGGAGGCGCCGGCATCCTTTCACAGCCGCTCATGTGCCATATCGCGGGGCGCACCAATAAGTCAAACACCACCATCGCAGACACTGGATTGCCCGGCAGACCAAATATCGGCTTGCCGCTTGCAACACCCTTGCCGCCCACAATACCTATAATAGTTGGCTTACCCGGCTTAATGGATATGCCATGCACAATGACGCCCGGCTCTCCAAGGCTGTTTATAACATCCGCAGTCAAGTCGCGGCTGCTCACCGAGCTTCCCGCAGAGAACACCAAAATATCGCACGACGCCAATCCGGCCAATGCCGAACTCCGCTGTGCCTCAAAATCGTCAGATACAAGAGCAATCGGTATCGGCTTCCCGCCGGCTTGCTCGACAAGCGCAGCTATCGTGTATGTGTTAATGTCGCGTATCTGTCCTGCCCCTACCTGATCATCTGGCGCAACTAGCTCATCGCCCGTGGATATTATCCCCACACGCGGCTTGCGGCTCACAGCAACACTGACAACGCCAAGCGCAAGCATCCCCCCTATGTCCTGCGCGCGTATAACGCTGCCCTTCCGCAAAATCACATCGCCGCGCCGTACATCTTCGCCGACCTGCACCACATTCTCGCCCGGCGCCACCGCGCGCAGCGCCTCAATAGCCCTGTCGTCCAGCATCTGAGTACGCTCGACCATCACCACCGCATCCGCGCCATGCGCAAGCATCCCTCCCGTGTACGCCTTCGCAGCCTCTCCCACAGCAAGGCTCACATTCGGATACTCTCCCATAGGCACTTCGCCGGCGAGTTCAAGGTATGCCGGCAGCCCTTCGCTCGCGCCAAATGTGTCGCGGGAGCGCACCGAATACCCATCCATCGTCGAGCGCGCAAACGCAGGCAGGTCCTCGGGCGACAGAATATCCTCTGCCGTAACGCGTCCAAGAGATTCAGCCGTCGCTGCAACTTCCACACCCACACTTGGTGTCAGCATCGGTTTAAGCGCTTCAAACGCCGCCTCCGGTGCAAGAACATTAAAGAACTCAGGCATCCGTCAGTTCCTTCAATGACCTCTATCCTGCATATTCCGGCACAGCCCTGCCTCTTCTCTTAGATGTAGATAGCAGGGCTATGCCGCACCTTTACAGTCCCAATATATTCCCGTCAGCATCTACATCCAGCGCGCGCGGCGAACCCGGCAGACCAGGCATCGTCATAATGCTCCCCGCTATCGGGTAGATGAAGCCTGCCCCGACCGACGCACGCACATCCGAAACCTCGAATGTATAACCCGAAGGCTTTCCCCGAAGACGCGGATTGTGCGATATAGATAAATGCGTCTTAGCCATGCACACCGGCAGATTGCCCCACCCAAGCTCAGCATAACGCCGCAAAGGCCTGCGCGTAGTCCTAGCCCAAGACACATCATCCGCGCCATAGACCTTCTGCGCCAGCGCCAGAACCTTCTCCTGAATCGAAGACTCCTCAGGATACAGATACGAGATCTCAGGGTCGTCCCCCTCGGTAGCCGCAATCACCGCCTCCGCCAGATCAACTCCGCCTGCGCCCCCTTCGGTGAACACGCGCGTGTCCACCGCATCAAACGCGCCGGCTTCTTTGCATCCGCGCTTCACAATAGCGATCTCCCCCTCCGTGTCGGACGGGAACCTGTTGAGCGCCACTACGACCGGCAAGCCGAACGAGCGAATCACGCCTATCAGATGCTCCAGATTCGCCATACCCCGCGCAACTCGCTCTTCGCTGGGCGTATCCAGCTGCCGCCGAAGCGCGCCGCCGTGCGACCTCAGAGCGCGAACTGTCGCCACTATGACCGCGCCGCTAGGCTCAAGGTCATTAAACCGCGCCTTTATATGCATAAACTTCTCGAAGCCCAAATCAGCCCCAAATCCCGCCTCAGTCAGCACATAATCGGCATACCCAAGCGCAATCCTGTCCCCCATCACCGAGCTGCATCCGTGAGCTATGTTCCCGAACGGGCCCGCATGCACAATCACAGCCTGACCCTCTGTCGTCTGCACTATGTTCGGCTGTATCGCATACCGCAGCAGCGACATCATCGAACCCACAGCTTTCACATCCTCTGCCGTAACAGGCTCTCCCGAATCGGTAAGTCCCACAACTATGCGGCTCAGCCTCTCGCGAAGGTTCTCAAGGCTCGAAGAAAGCGCAAGCACCGCCATTATTTCGGAAGCCGTAACAATGTCAAACCCCGACTCTCGCATCGGAGCGTTCGGAGAACCCCCAATACCCGAAACTATCGTGCGCAGCGCCCTGTCTTCCACATCCGTAACCCGCCTCCAAGTTATGCCCGTAGGCCCAAAACCCGGTATCTGACCGCGCTGCGCCACATTGTCCGTCAGCGCCGCCAAAAGATTGTGCGCCGACCCGACAGCGTGCGCATCCCCCGTGAAGTGGATGTTCACCTCGTCCTGCGGCTCTATTAGCGACAGACCGCCGCCTGTGCCGCCTCCCTTAATACCGAATATCGGACCAAGCGAAGGCTCGCGCAACGTAGCAACGACCTTCTTCCCCAGCCTGCCGAAACCCTGCGCCATCCCAACCACCGTCGTCGTCTTACCCTCACCCGCAGGCGTAGGAGTAATCCCCGTTACCACTATAAGCTTTCCCCTCTTCCCGTCCGTCCGCTCCGCGCTTAAGGGTATCTTCGCCTTATAGTGTCCTTGCGGGATGAGCGTCTGTGTGTCCAGTCCCAGTTCTGCTGCGACATCTGTAATTGGGCGCATTCGTAATAACCTCTCTGATACCGATTATCCATCCACTAATCGCACTTATCTATTCGTAATATCCAAGAACCTTATTTAGATTACGCAGATTTTACCATATCTACCCCCTAAAAGATGTAATGATGCGAAAATTGCCGCGCATCCCCACAAACCCAAATCCTCGACAAAAAAGTCCCCCGCCGACACAGCGAGGGACTCCTCTCCATTCACATACTAATTAGCTCATCACTGCCTCGGCACAGGCGCGCTATCACGTGGCGGAACCGCCGGCAGTGCAGGTATCCCTGCTCCCGGTGCCGGTGTCGCCGTAAGTATCGGCAGCACGGGCACTCCCGGCCCCGGCGCCGGCTTAATAATTATCGGCAGCACCGGTAACACCGGTGTCCGCGTAGGTATCACCGTAGGAATCGGCGGCTCTGGCGTCGCACTCGCCGTAGGCTCAGCGGTTACACTCGCCGTCGGTTCAGCGGTTACACTCGCCGTAGGCTCGGCCGTCGCACTCGCCGTCGGTTCAGCCGTCGCACTCGCAGTAGGCTCCGGCGCAGGATGCGGGTTCCATATCGGCACCGGCTCATGAATCCTCTTGTGCAGCAGATCGTTGATTACGATTTTGCCGCCCTCTATCGACCATTTCAGGATAATCTGCTCCTCAGGACGGCTGAAGAACAGCGTCCGTGATCTCTCGCCGCCGGGTGTGGCTTCCCACTCCCCATCCGAACCCGCGTATATCGTCCCGGAGTCGAAGGACGCCATCCCGTTATGGTTCACCAGCTCCACGTAAATCATATCGCCGCCGTACCATCCGCACTGCACCGGGCGCATGACAGTGTATTCCATAGGATCGTTGAACATCTGCGGGCAGAAGTCCCCTGCTGAGGTGTCCTCCGCCGGCATCCTTCGCGGACGCCCCACAAACCCGTCTCGATCCCAAATCCCAGCCCCCATAGACGGCACTATACGCAGACCGAATTCGTGCGCGTTGTTACGAGTTTGGCACGGAATCTCCACACCGGACTCAGCCCCCCTAGCGCCGGGGTTATCAGGCTGTTCCGGCTGACCCGGCGGATCAGGCTGCACCGGCGGCACTATGATGACAGGATCTTCCGGCCGCGGATCAGGCTCAGCCCGGTACACCAGCTCCGTCGAGAATGTGATGTCCGGATGGTCATGCCGCTGCACCTTGAAGTCAGTCCGATACACGCAGCCGTTCTCGTGCGCCTCACGCCGCTCCACTGACACAGTAACCCCAGGAGGATTAGCAATGCTGTCCATCTGGTAGCTGGGCAGACATTCACTCCCCGCGCACTTGTAGAACATCACGTTCCCGCGCTCGCCGTCCGACCAGAACAGATCGGTCGCAGTCGCATCCCCCGCAATCCAAGTGCAGCCCAGCATCCCGCTCCAGTAAGGACGAGCAGGTGTGCCGAATCGAAAATCTCCCGGACCTTGCGTCGTCATCCTCTCCCACTGATCGCGAAACGCCTTCGTGTTCGGGGCGCATAAATAGGTCTCATCAAAGCGAAGCACTTCAAGATCAGAAATCTCGGCAAACCCGGCAGGGATTTCACCGGAAAGTGGGTTTCCCTGAATCCACACACGTCTCAAATTGGGTAGATTGGCAAGTTCCTCAGGCACTTCCCCCCTCAATCGGTTGCTATACAGCGACAGCCACTCCAAACTGGACATGTTTCCCAATTCCGAGGGGATGCTTCCGCTCAGATTGTTACTGTCCAGATACATGTCCCATAGACTGTTCAAATTGCCCAGTTCCGGGGGAATGCTTCCGATCAGCTTATTGTTTTGTAAATACAGAAATCTCAAACTAGACATGTTGCCTAGCTCCGCAGGGATGCTTCCGATCAGCTTATTGTTTTGTAAATACAGCGATTGCATACCAGACACGTTGCCCAGCTCCGCAGGGATACTCCCGCTCAGTGAGTTGCCATTCAAATACAAGTATCCCAATTTGGGCATGTTGCCAAGCTCCGCAGGGATGCTCCCCGTCAGTGAGTTCCTCTGCAAATCCAGCGCTGACAAATTGGGCATGTTGCCAAGCTCCCGCGGGATGCTCCCGCTCAGCGAATTGTCATCCAAATCCAGCAATCTCAAACTAGACATGTTGCCCAGCTCCCGCGGGATGCTCCCGCTCAGCGAGTTGTCATTCAAATACAGAGTTTGCAAACCGGTCATGTCGCCCAGCTCCGGCGGTATACTCCCACTCAGCGAGTTGTTCTCAAAATCCATCCTTGTCAAACTGGACATGTTGCCCAGCTCCGGCGGTATGCTCCCGCTCAATGAGTTGTTATAAATAGCCATCGTGTCCAAACTGGACATGTTGGCTAGTTCCGGCGGTATGCTCCCGCTCAATGAGTTGTGACTCAAATACAAGTATAGCAAATTGGACAGGTTGCCCAACTCCGGCGGTATGCTCCCGCTCAAATCGTTCGAACTCAATGTCAGAATTTCCAGATTGGACAGATTGCCTAGCTCAGCAGGAATACTCCCGCTCAAATCGTTACCCCACGCTTGGAACGTTTTCAGGTTGGACAGGCTGCCTAACTCCGATGGGATGCTCCCGCTCAGTGAGTTGCTACTCAACTCCAGCCTTTCCAAACTGGACAGGTTGCCTAGCTCCAGCGGGATACCCCCGCTCAAATCGTTTGAAGCCAAATCCAGCACTTTCAGGTTCGACAGGCTTCCAAGCTCCGATGGGATGCTACCGCTCAGTGAGTCGCTGCTGAAAAAGCCGCCACTCAAATCCAGTGTTTCCAAATTGGACAGGTTGCCAAGCTCCGGTGGGATGCTGCCGCTCAGTGAGCTTCCACCAAAATCCAGCACTTTCAGGTTCGACAGGCTTCCAAGCTCCGATGGGATGCTCCCGGTCAAATCGGTATTCCACCCTGAAAGTTCTTCCAGCGCCGACAAATTGCCAAGATCCGCAGGAATGCCCCCGGTCAACGGGTTATGACTCAGATCCAGTGTTGTCAAATTGGTCAGGCTGCCTAGCTCCGATGGGATCTTGCCCGAAAGGTTGTTGAATACCAGTTCGACCTTCGTTACCCGACCGTCGTTGTCAGTCGAAATGCCGTGCCACTGATCCAACGAGGCGGTGCTATCCCAGTTCGTGTTGTCCGACCAGCTGGGGCCGTTGGTGGCATTGTACAGCGCCATCAGCGCCGCCCTGTCATCCGATACCGTCTGAGCGCTAACCGGGCGCTTCAAAACGCCCGAAGACGCCACAGCCGCAAGCGCAGCCGCCATCATAATCACTGCAAGAACAACTCGAGGAAGGTGGCTCATAATTGCTCGTACCCCCCATTTTTAATACGCAATCTCGACACATAAATCTTGCCCATAACCTATCTTGCTCCTTTCATATACCCATACAATTAAAGACCGCATCTTACCGCCAGCAGAACGCTGCAATAATAAGCAGCGGTAAATCGCCGCTGAGCGTCCCGCCGCTTACATACCTAAAACCAGCTCACCGCCAAATCACCAAAAATATCATCTATCCCCTATCCCCCCTCTTAATTCCTGCCCCCGCAAGAACGGCAATTCTACCACCACCGCCATAACCAGTACACATAACAAGAGCAAGGGTAGTGAGTCAGTTTGAATTATACAAGTGTCAATGACGCGGTAGAAATCTCAAACTAACCCATTACCAGGACAAAAAACCTTCCGACCTAATCCCAGTTAAACACCACCTTGCCCGTCGTCGCGCCATTAAACAGCGTGAACGCCTCATCAGCCTTATCCAGCGTGAAGCGGTGCGTGATTATGCTGCTCAGCGGTATCTCGCGCTCCACAACCCAATTCGCAAGCTCCTCCAAAACCGTCTTGCTAAAAGTCCAAGACCCATACAAGTTCAACTGGCGGTGTATAATATCAGGCGACGGCTCCAAATTCATAGTGCCGCCCTCCCCAACTAAACAGGCTCTGCCCCAAATACGCGTGCTCCGTATCGCGTTGGCGCGCACTTCCCCTATGCCCGTGGCGTCCAAAGTGCAGTCAGCTCCCCTGCCCCCTGTAAGTTCATATATCGCCCCAATCGGATCATCACGCATCGGGTCTATGCTCCGCCAAGCCCCCGCAGCCTCCGCAAGCTCGCGCCGCTCCGCCACCGGATCAACCGCAATAACACGCGCTCCCATGTGCGCCCCCAAGAATGCCCCGCTCAGACCCACCGGCCCCTGCCCGAACACCGCAAGCACATCGCGCCCCGACACATCCAGCCGCCTCAGCGCCTGATACGCCGTGCCCGTTCCGCACGCTATCGCAGCCCCCTCTTCGTAACTCAGCCCGTCCGGCATCGGCACACACATATAGTCTTCTATGAGTTCATAGTCCGCATTGCCTCCGTGCGCCCCCGCCCCGTACACCTTCTGATACTCGCTCTGGCACAGCTGCGTCCACCCCGTCTGGCAGAATTCGCACCGCTGGCAGCCGCTGTAATGATGCACCATCACACGATCCCCCACCCTCACATTCCGCACACCAGCGCCCACCTCCGCCACCACACCGCAAGGCTCATGCCCGCTGATAATCTCCGCCCGACCGCCAAGCTCCGCCGCAGACGACCTATACGGCCGCAGATCACTCCCGCACAGCCCCGACGATTTCATCTCCACCACCACCTGACCCGCCCCCGGCGACGGATCCCCAAACTCTCTGATTTCCAACTTACTTCCGCCCGTAAAAACCACGCCCAGCATAACTCACCCTCCTTAAGTAAAGTAATCTTAATAATCTTGCTCGAATATCCCCAACGAAACGCTTAAGCATATTCCTAATTTATTTGACTTGTTTGACCGTAATAAATGGTGGCGATTAAATGGTGGCGATTGGAAACACATCCCCTTTCCGATGTTCTGATGATTATTCTATATAATTGAGCATCGCATCCGCCCCCAATACACAGGACTCGCCGGCTTGCCATTCAGAAGATTTGCCATCCCAAATACACTCATCTATCCCCCCATTCAGCGCCCCTCATACAGCAGCGCGCCCGCAATCGACACCACCGATCCGCCCTGTGCATCCGCCGCGCACTGATCATACCCCATCGACTCTCCATGCAGTTTTTTCCCGCTAAGATATTCCAGCATCATATAAATTGGCGAAATCCCGCATACCCGCCGCGAATCCAACTCACCCCGAGAACGCTCGAAAAATCCCGGCGCATCGCCCCTGCAAATATCGCGCATGGACGCGCGGTCCTCAGCCGCAAGCCGTGAGCGTGCAATCGCATCCAGCGGCATATCATCCCCGAACGCAGGCCCCATGTGCGCCAAATCCCCCGCCGCAATCACCAGCGTCCTGCGCCCAGCAGCAGCATCCCGAAGGTAGCCCAGCGCAGCGTTCAGCCCATAGTCCTCCCAAGGGCTCCCATTGCCAGTAACAAAGTGATGGAAAGAGCCGCAAAGTATCGGCACAACAGAACACGCCCGCCCATCCAAAAAATGGTGCAGCCACACCGCCGCAAGCTCAATCGAATGTTCCTTGATGTGGTGAATCTCCTCCCTGTACGCCCTCCTATGCCCCAAAACATCTGCAAGCCCATCCACCAGATCCGTATCCGTAGGCAGCGCGCCATACGGAGTTCGGTAACTCTGTCGTGTCGGCGTAAGCGCACCCAAACCGCCCGAATGATCAGTCCCAAATATAATCACAAGCTCCACATCTCGGAGCGACGGCTTCGCGCGCTGCCAAAGCTCAGCATAAGTCCTGTGGCCGCGCGCGTAATCTATGTGCGGACACAGCATCCCCGCCAGCGCGCCGTCCGGTGCCCCAGCCGCATCAGCAATCGGCGTCTGCGCGCAGTATCTCACCATCGCGCGCCTAAGCCCCGCCGCATCCCCCGGATACACCGCCCCCGCGTGCGAAGGCGGCCTGTGTCGCGCAGCACGGTATCGCCGCATCAAATCGGCGGCAGCATCCTGATACGCGCCGTTCTCCAGCAGCAAAGCCTCGTCAAGCTGCTGAACAATCTGCCTGATAACAGCCTCAGGCAGCGTATTGCCTGTACGCAGCAGCAATCCCGAGCGCAGCCCCGATATATCACGCGTTCCGTCACACAGCGACAGCAGCGGCGCAAGCGGCTGCGGTATCAGCGCTCCGTCCTTCGCAATCCCCAGGCTGTCGTGCATATAAATCATGCGCTGACCCTGATAATCCACCAGCTGCGGCTCCAGCAGCCTAAGCTTCGGATATTCAGGAACGCTGCGCCTCGATTCTCCCGCCAAGTTCCTTCACCTCCATTCTTTCCCCAATCCACACCCGAACACCGCGCTGATTATAAACCAGAAAAAAGCGCATTGCTATCTGCCCCGTCCACTCCCAAACCCCACAGGATTTCTCTAATCTTGCACCCAACTGCATAGCAAGTTGCGCCCGCGCCTATGTTATAATTTATTCACCAACACACTTACAGTAATACATATCAACCACTCGTGGGACATCTGCACCACGACCCCACACCGACCCCACACCTCCAATAATAACGATAATAATGTTCTCAGAGGATCGCGATGGCTCTGTACGAAAACATGAAAATATTCAGCGGCAATGCCCACCGCAAACTCGCAAAGGACATCTGCTCCTATCTGGACATACCGCTCGGCAAGTGCGAAGTCTTCAAGTTCAGCAACGACAACACCTTCGTTAGAATACTCGAAAACATTCGTCAGCAAGATGTGTTCCTAGTCCAGCCCATCGCATTCCCCGTCAACGACCACATCATGGAACTCCTGATAATGATTGACGCCGCCAAGCGCGCATCCGCAGGAAGAATTACCGCAGTCGTCCCCTACTTCGCATACGCCCGCAGCGACAAAAAAGATCAGCCCCGCGTTCCCATCACCGCCCGACTCGTCGCCAACCTCATCGAAACTGCCGGCGCAGACCGCGTCCTCACCCTCGAACTGCACGCAGGACAAATACAAGGCTTCTTCAACATCCCACTCGACGAACTCAGCGCCATACCCAGCCTCGCCCAGCACTTCAAAAGCAGAAAAATTGACAACAACATCGTAGTCGTCGCAACCGATGCCGGCGACGCTAAACGCGCGCGCAACATGGCATATAGGCTGGACGCCCCGCTCGCAATCGTGGAAAAAGTCCGCATCGGCAACCAAGAACGCGTCGAGGCTGCAACACTCATCGGCGATGTGCGAAACAAAACAGCCGTCATCGTGGACGACGAAATCGGCACAGGCGGCACTGTCATCGCCACTGCCGATACACTCCGCATCCACGGCGCAAAAGACATCTACTGCTACGCCGCTCACCCAGTTCTCGCAGGCAAAGCAAGCGACATAATCAAAAAGAGCGACATCAAGGAACTCGTCGTAACCGACTCCCTGCCAGTCCCCACTTCCAAGATGAACTCTAAGACCAGCGTAGTGTCGGTCGCCCCCATGCTGGGTGAAGCAATTCAGCGCATCCATAGCGGCACTTCCGTCGGCGCCATGTTCAACGGCAGAGAACTCTAACTTCACTGATCTGTCGTCTTAGAACCAACACACCGGTCATTCTCAAACCGCCAATCCCCTCATATCCCGAAACCCTGCCTAAAATACTGGCAATGGGTTACTTTGAACTTCCCGCCGCCATCATTGACGCCCGCATAATTCAACCTGACCCACCACTAAAATACTGATACAGCCTAAGTTTGAACTTCCCGCCGCCATCATTGACGGCTGCATAATTCAACCTGACCCACCACCAAAATACTAATAATGCCTAATTTTGAACTTCTCGCCGCCATCACTGACGCCCGCATAATTCAACCTGACCCACCACTAAAATACTGATACAGCCTAAGTTTGAACTTCCCGCCGCCATCACTGACGCCCGCATAATTCAACCTGACCCACTACAAAAATACTAATAATGCCTAATTTTGAACTTCTCGCCGCCATCACTGACGCCCGCATAATTCAACCTGACCCACTACAAAAATACTCCCCCTCAATCGCAAACTTGCCAAGTGGGTTATAATAAAATAAACAAAGGGCTTATATACCCTATAATTAGCAAAATGCCATGGTCATACCACAGCACAATGCAATGTCAATTCTCTCGATTGCGAGGTCAAACTTACTGGACACAAAGGCGAATCTATTATGTTGTTGAAATCTCTTACAAGACTGCTTGGCGGCTCCAACGAAGGAGCAATAAAAAAGCTGCGCCGCACCGTCAGCACAATCAACGATCTCGAAAGCGAATTCGAACGCAAATCGGATGCCGAACTTGCCACACTTCGCTACAAATTCCGACAGCGCCTCGACAACGGCGAAGAACTCCAAGACATCCTGCCCGAAGCATTCGCCGCCGTCCGCGAAGCTTCCAAGCGCGTACTCGGAATGCGCCACTTCGACGTTCAGCTCATCGGCGGCATGGTGCTCCATCAAGGCAAAATCGCAGAGATGCGCACCGGCGAAGGTAAGACATTAGTCGCCACTCTCCCCGCATACCTTAACTCCCTCGCAGGCGGCGTACACGTCATCACCGTTAACGATTACCTCGCTCGACGCGATGCCCAATGGATGGGAGAGGTCTATCACTTCCTAGGCGTCTCCGTCGGCGTCCTCCAGCATCAATCAGCATACATGTTCGACCCCAACGCCGATACTTCCGAACGAAGCATGGAAAAACTGCGGCGCGTCGAGCGAAGGGACGCCTATGCCGCAGACATCACATACGGCACGAATAACGAATTCGGCTTCGACTACCTGCGCGACAACATGGTCGTCGAGCTTGCCAGCCGTGTGCAGGCGAACCGAGACTTCGCCATCGTTGACGAAGTGGACAACATCCTCATCGACGAAGCGCGCACACCCCTCATCATCAGCGGCCCCGCGCAGCAGTCCCCCAACGAATACCGCAAATTCGCCCGCCTCGTAACAACATTAAAGCGGGACGACGATTACTCTATTGACGAGAAGCATCGCACCGCCGCGCTGACGAACGAAGGCATCTCCAAACTTGAACGCATGCTCAACGTAACCAATATCTATGGCGCAGAAAATTTCGAGCTTGTCCATTACGCCGAAAACGCACTCAAGGCGCACGCCATCTTCGACCGCGACCGCGACTATGTCGTGCAGGACGGCGAGGTCATCATCGTTGACGAATTCACTGGACGTCTAATGACTGGCCGCCGATACTCCGACGGGCTGCACCAAGCGATCGAAGCGAAAGAAAACGTCAAAGTACAGCGCGAATCTGTAACATACGCCACCATCACCCTGCAAAACTACTTCAGGCTCTACAACAAGCTTTCCGGCATGACAGGAACGGCATCCACCGAAGGCGAAGAGTTCTGGAAGATATACAAACTCGAAGTAGTGGAGATTCCGACCAACATGCCGATGGTTCGGCAAGACGACCAAGACCTCATCTACCCCAATCAAGATGCCAAGTATCGTGCAGTCGTGCGCGAAATCAAAGAACGCAGCCAGGCAGGACAGCCCGTGCTCGTCGGTACGACCGACATCGACACATCCGAAATGCTCAGCGATATGCTCCGCAAAGCAGGTGTCAAGCACGAAGTCCTGAACGCCAAACAGCACGAACGCGAAGCGCACATCGTAGCAGAAGCCGGTCGTCCGGGCGCCGTCACAGTCGCCACCAACATGGCTGGGCGCGGCACGGACATCATCCTCGGCGGTAATCCAGAAAGTCTGGGTATATCCGAAAACGAATGGGAGGCTGACCACGACACCGTGCTGAAACAAGGCGGTCTGTTCATCCTCGGTACCGAACGCCACGAGGCGCGCCGCATAGACAACCAGCTTCGCGGACGCTCCGGCAGACAAGGCGATGTCGGTCAATCCCGCTTCTACGTCGCCCTCGACGACGAACTCATGCGGCGCTTCGGCGGCGATGCCATTAAGCGCTTCATGAACTGGGCAATGGAAGAGGAAGGACATATCGAAAGCAAGGCGGTCAGCAAATCTATCGAGTCCGCACAAGTCAAGACAGAAGCATTTCACTTCGACATCCGTAAACACCTCGTCGAATACGATGACGTCGTCAATACACACCGCGATGTCATCTACGGCGAACGCGAGAAGATACTCGGCGGCGCCGACCTCAAAGCGAACATGCTCGCTATGATTGAAGCAAACCTAAAAGAGCTTCTCCAGCAGTATCTCGAAGGCAGCAGACCCGAAAGTTGGAATACCGATGCCCTCGTGCGCGAACTTAGCGGTATCATGCCCCTGCCTCCCGATTTGAGACACTCCGATTACCTGCTGGACTATTCATACGAAGAGATAGAAGACGTTGTCTTGCGCCATGCCGAGCGTCTATACGACGACATCGAATCCGAAATCGGCTCAGAGGAAATGCGCATCCTAGAACGCCAAGTCATGCTGCGCGTCATCGACACCAACTGGGTGCAGCACCTCACGGCTATGGAAAACCTGCGGCAAGGCATCGGCTTGCACGCATTCGGACAGCGAGACCCTCTGGTAATGTACAAAAAGGAAGGGCACGAGAAGTTTCAGGACCTACAGTCCAGAATCCAGCGCGACATCGTACACACCGTTTACAATATCGGCGATCTAGTTCAGCAGAACGCCCGCCTAAACGGCGGCACTGCCCCCAGCGCCAACGGCAGCCGCAGAAGGCAAAACATAGCGCCCCGCCAAGCAAACACCAGCGTAATGGCAAATGTCGTGCCCAACAGACGCGAAGCCGTCCCCACAGGCAGTCAAAAAATCGGGCGCAACTCCCGCTGTCCCTGCGGCAGCGGTAAAAAATACAAGCGATGCCATGGAGCATAAGACGCTCACCCCGCTGAACACAAGTCAATAACATCGGCAGCTTGCAAATCCACAAGCCGGTTGCATCAGGTACATAACAACTTGCTATGAACAACGCTCAAATATCCGAAACATTCGAGAACATCGCCGGATTGCTTGAAATGAAAGGCGAGAAGGTGTTCACCATTCGCGCATACCAACGCGCTGCCCGCACCATCGAACGACTCCCGATGGAACTCAGCGATATGCTGCGTGAAGAGCAAGACCTGCGCAAGATCCCCGGCATCGGCAAGGCTATCTCCGAGAAAATCTCCGAAATGGTCGAGACCAACTCGCTGCAATACTACGATCGTCTGAAGTCAGACTTCCCCGACGGAATCCTAGATGTGATGCAGATTCCGGGACTCGGCCCCAAAACCGTCCGCCGACTATGGCAAGAACTCGGCGTAACCAACATAGACGGACTGCAAGCAGCCATAGACGACGGCAGCCTGGCATCGCTCCCACGGCTCGGCAAAAAAACCGCCGAAAACATCTCCCGACAAATTCAGTTCCAGCGCAGCCAGAACAAACGCATGCCCATCGCAAGAGCGCAGCCAATCTGCGACAGGCTCATCCGCTCCCTGCGCGAACAGTGCCAAGGCATACATCGCATCGTTCCCGGCGGAAGTCTACGCCGCTTCGAGGAGACTATCGGAGACATCGACTTAGTATGTACTGCCGATAATCCCGCCGAAGTGCTAAACGCGCTTGTCGCAATGCCCAATGTAGCCGATGTGCTGGGACACGGCGATACTAAGGCATCCGTATATTTGAACGACGGCATCCAAGTTGACCTGCGCGTAGTGCATGAACGACATTTCGGCGCGTTGCTGCAATACTTCTCAGGCAACTTGCAGCACAACATCCTGCTGCGCGACAGGGCGAACGCACTCGGACTCTCTCTGAACGAATACGGCATCACCGACAAAGAAACCGGCGTGTTAGAAGAGTTCATCGATGAACAGAGCCTCTACAACCGACTGCGCTTGCAGTACATCCCGCCCGAACTGCGGCAAGGCATCGGCGAAGTGCGTGCTGCCCTCGAAGGCAAAATACCGCGCCTAGTCGAAGTCTCAGACATCCGTGGCGATCTCCACGACCACAGTGATTGGAGCGACGGGCGCGATCCCATGGAAGCCATGGTAATCGCAGCCAAAGAGCGCGGCTTTGAATACCTCGCCATGACTGACCACTCCGTCGGCAGAGGCATCGCCAACGGCTTAAGCGTAGATCGCCTTGAACGCCACATCGCGACAGTGCGCCGGCTCGATCAAGACATCACCGGCATACACCTGCTCTGCGGCACCGAGATGGACATCCGCGCAGACGGAAGCCTAGACTACGATGACGATATCCTAGAACACCTGCACTGGGTCGTAGCCTCTGTCCACTCTGCAATGAGTCAGGATGCCGACACAATGACCAACCGCATCATAAAAGCTCTCCACAGCCCACATGTGGATGTCATCGGTCATCTAAGCACCCGCCTAGTCGGTGAGCGGCAGCCCGTCGAAGCCGACTACGAAGCTATTTTCAGGGCAGCCGCAGAAACCGGCACCGCCCTTGAAATCAACGCATCGCCGGAACGTATGGATCTGAAAGACAGCCATGCGGCTCGCGCACGCGAACTCGGCGTCCCGTTGGTCATAAGCACGGACGCGCACACCACAGAAGCTCTAAACAACACCCGATACGGCGTTGGCGTGGCGCGTAGAGCTTGGTGCGAACCACACCACATCCTAAACACCCTCCCCTTCGACAAGTTCCTCAAATATCTCAAACTACCCAAAAGCGAGAGGACGGAAGCGTTTGCAAAACTTGCACGAGCCTGATGCCAATGTAACCGTCGCTCCGACCGAATCATCAGACGGAGAAGACACCGAAGCGATAGCCCACCTGATCAGTTCATTAGAAAATGGCGTGGACTGGCCAACCGCTATGCTTCAAACTATGTCCATCTGGCGCACCGCAACCGAGACTTTCAAAGACAGGCGTAACAACTATTTCATCGGCGGCGAGGCATTCGACTGGCTGCTTATGGCAGAACGCCTATGCGAGGCTGCAGGCTCCTTCATCCCGGACGACGAACGCGAGACGCTGCTTTTCACAGGCAATTTCCCCACTAGCTTCGACTCCGACACCTTCAAAGAACTGCTCGGCGCACAAAAGCACAGCGGATATCTGAACTTCTTCTACGGCATAGTCGTAGAAGAAGCCTTGCAGCTCGCAGTAGAACTGGAAGTGCACAAGCGCGCAGTCAGCAACGGAAACACCTACCAAGAAGACTTCTCAGAAGAAACTTTCTTCAGGATTTATCGACGCGGCCGCGATGAACTCCTGCAAGAATTCCGAACCGATAAAGGCTATTCCCAATCAAACTCAATTTCCTGGAACCAGTGCAAGGAATTCCTATACTGGCTCTTCAAATACCGCATGCGCATCTCAGACAAAGCTAAAATCGCCAGCGACACCCGCAAGGGCATCGCCCAGCTTCAAGAACTCGCAGGCGCACAGCGTCACTCCCTGCCCATCAGCTAACCGCACTTTCCGAACAGCACTAATCCACCGCAAAGCCCTTGTGATAAAACCCTAAGCCCGCCCAAAACCTGCCAGCTCGGCATTTACGCCTCCTCAGGCGGCTTTATCCCCTTAAACATCTGCAGCAGCAAGGCGTTATACACCAGCTTCGTAACCGCTCCCACCACAAACGGCGCACTCAAATACACCACCTGCGCGATAATCCCCGCCAGCGTAGGGCTGATTGTCTGCGCCGCATTCCGACCCAAATTATTCAAGCTTGCCATCGCAGTCCTAGACTCCGCAGGCACTATCGCCATCGTGTACGACTGGCGCGCCGGCACGTCCATGTCATTGCAAATCTCGTGCAGCAAAAAGAACGCCACCGCCAGCCACACATTAAACGAAAACGCCATCCCAATGAACATCAGATTTGCAGCAATCTGAGTAAACGCCATCGTGTTTACCAGCCCGATGCGCGCCGCCACTGGCGCAGCAAGCGCAACCGAGACCACATTCAGCAGCTGTGCCGCAAAAAATATGCCTGATATGCCGAACAAGTCAACGCCAAAGCGATTCACGAACCAAAACGACACAAAACTGCGAACCGCAAACCCGCCGCCCAACGCATCCAGCGCAGACAACCCCGTCATCTTCCAGATAATCCCACGCCCCGAAGTATCGCCGTCGCCTTCCTTGCCCAACGGCGCATTTCTGCTCTGCACCTCAATCTCTGGGGACAGCCTCGCATACAGCAGAACCCCGGCGGCAGCAATCACCGCATACACCGCGAACATCAGCTTGAACGACGCTAGCTCGCCAATATCCGTCCATTGCTGCATCAGCGCGGGCAGCGCAATCAGCAATGCGCCAAGCGATCGGGTAAAAATAGTTATCAGGTTGTACCAGCTGAACACCATCGTACGCTGTGAAGGCGATGTAGCCTGCGCCAGCACCGCAGTGTCCAGCGAGATGAACGCCGTGCGATCGCCCCCGCCCGAAGTCGTTACGGCGAACACACCTATCAGCATCAGCACAACGAACTCTGAGGAAATAGAAAACGCAGCCCCGCCCGCCGCCATCAGCGCCGACATCGCAATGAACAGACGCTTACGTCCGATGCTGTCGCCCCTCCAACTCGCTAGCCAGTTCGACAGCGCGCTTCCCGCCATAATTGCGCTGAACACCAGCCCCGCCTGTACCACGCTGAACTCTAAGAGCGTCAGGTACACACCCAGAAACACACTGATGAACCCGTAGTCGAGCGTTCGCAGTGCAGCGGCGGCAATAATAATGTTGCCGTCCCGTCCCACTTGGGGAAAAATTCGAGACAGCATCAGCAGCGTTTTGGCTCTAACGGCAGCCGCAATTCGCCATTCTTGCGAAAGTAGAACACCCAGAACACCGCCGCATCACTGCAATGTAGCCGCCGCAAGAGAACCTCTGTCGAAAGCATCTGAACAAAGAGCGAATTCTCTTATCCGCTCAGCCTCGCCAGAATATCCTCAACCCTGCTCTTGCGCTCTTCAATGCTCTCCAGACGCTCCCGTTCTCGCTCCACCACCTCTGCCGGAGCCCTAGATAGAAATCTATCGTCCCGCAGCCGACTTGCAAGACGTCCCCTGTTGCGCTCAATATCCGCAATTTCACTGCGAAGCCGCTCGCGCTCCTTATCTAAGTCAACCAAACCGCCCAGCGGAATCGTAACTACACCTTTGGACAGAACCAGCGACACACTGTCATTGGAAGCGCTGCCGTTTATGTCCGCACCAAACTTCAACGGCTCTACGCGCGCCAGCATCTTGATGGCATCAGCCTCTGCCGCAGCCACACCGTCTTTCTCAGGCAAGTCCAGCACCGCCTCAATGCGCCGATGCTGCTGTATGCGAAACTCCGCGCGCAAGTTGCGTATCGAACGCACCGTCTCCATCACCAGTGCAATGTCTTCCTCAGCTTCATCATCATAAAATCTGGCATCCGCCACCGGATAATCCGCCACTATAAGCGCATCCGGCGCATCCGGGTCGTTCGGAACACGATCAGAAAGGTTCTGCCATATCTCCTCCGTAACGAAAGGCATGAACGGGTGCAGCATCCGCAGCATCCTCTCCAGAACATACGCAAGATACGGCAGCGGCGAATCCCCGTCATCGCCGTCAGCCCTCATCCGAATCTTCGCCATCTCTATGTACCAGTCCGCATACTCATGCCAGAAGAAATCATGAAGCGTCCGCTGCGCCTCGCCAAACTGATAATCCTCCATAAAGCGCTCCACCTGTGCGGCGACGCGATTCAGCCGGCTCATTATCCAGCGATCCTGCCTGTGGCTAGGCAGCGAAGGACTGTGCCACCCCTGCAATGTCTGATCTGCGCCCTCCAGATTCCCCATCACGAACCGCGCGGCGTTCCAAAGTTTGTTCGCAAAGTTGCGGCTCGACTCAAGCTTCTGCTCATTCAGCCTCTGGTCATTCCCAGGCGAGTTCCCTATCGTCAGCGCAAAACGCAGCGCATCAGCGCCATACATATCAATCAGCTGAAGAGGATCAAGCACATTGCCCCGCGTCTTGCTCATCTTCACACCTTCCGGATCCAAGACAAGCCCATGCAGATAAACCGTATGGAAAGGCGGCGTTCCCATATTCTCTATACCCATCACCATCATACGCGCCACCCAGAAAAAGATAATGTCGTAACCCGTCTCCATCACGCTGGTCGGATAGAAGTAATCAACATCGTCCGTACTCTCAGGCCATCCCAGCGTCGAATGAGTCCACAAACCCGAACTAAACCAGGTATCCAGCACATCCTCATCCTGCACCAGACGGCTCGACCCGCATGCCCCGCACGCCGTAGGATCCTCAAGCTCTACGATCACCTCATCGCAATCCTCACAGTACCAGACAGGAATACGATGCCCCCACCAAAGCTGACGGCTAATGCACCAGTCCCGTATGTTGTCCATCCAGTTGAAATACACCTTGGCGAACCGATCAGGAATAATCCGTGTATCGCCGTTCGCCACCGCATCACGCGCCGGTTTTGCCAGCGGCTCCATCTTCACATACCACTGGTTCGTAACTATCGGCTCAACTACAATGTCGCACCTGTCGCAGTGTCCTACGGAATGCTGATACGGCTCTACCTTCTCCAGCAGCCCCTCGTCCTCAAGCTGCTCAACGATATTCTGCCGAGCATCCTCCATGCTCTGCCCTTCGTAAGGACCGGCATTTCCGTTCAAAGTGCCGTCAAGATTCATCACACTAACGCTCGACAGACCGTTACGCTGCCCTATCTCAAAGTCCGTCGGGTCATGCCCGGGCGTAACCTTCAGTGCACCCGTGCCAAACCCAAGCTCAACCGCCTCGTCTCCTATCACGGGCAGCCTCCGACCAAGCACCGGCAGCACCGCACTTTTGCCAATGTAACTCGTATAACGCTCATCCTCCGGATTCACAGCAATCGCAGTATCCCCCAGCAGCGTCTCAGGCCTAGTAGTCGCAACCACCAGCGCGCCGCTTCCATCCTCCAAATCATACCGAATATGGTACAGATTGCCCTTTTCTTCCTGATACTTCACTTCAAGGTCAGACAACGCAGTTCGGCAACGCGGGCACCAGTTCGTAATCCGCTCTCCCCTATATATCAACCCCTTCTTATACAGATTCACGAAGGTTGTACGCACGGCTTTGCTCGGCCCCTCGTCCAAAGTGAACGCCGTACGCGTCCAGTCGCACGATGCACCTATGCGCTTCGTCTGCTCGTATATCCTGCTGCCGTACCTGTCCACCCACACCCATACGCTCTCATTGAACTTATCGCGTCCTAATTCATGCCGCGTAACCCCCTCGCCCGCAAGCATCCTCTCCACTACTACCTGTGTCGCAATCCCAGCATGATCAGACCCCGGCAAATAAAGCGTAGGTTCGCCCTTCATCCGATGCCAGCGCACCATTAGGTCTTCCAGCGCAATCGTCAGCGCATGCCCCATGTGCAGCTCGCCCGTAACGTTCGGCGGCGGCATAATAATTGTGAAAGGCTCTCGCTCGCGGTCGATCTCCGGTGTGAAATACCCGCCGTCCGACCACAAGTCATATATGCGCTTCTCCACACTCTGCGGCTCGTATGCTCGCGGTATCTCACTCAGGTTCGTAGTCTGTGCCATATATACTGTCCTAATCTCATTGATGCTTTTTGCTGCTTTTTGGTATTTTCCCTAACGGAAATCGCCGTATCAACCTGCTTGCAACATATCGCTTGATAGTATCCGGAACCTAAAATCAGCTCCATTCACTCATGCGCCGCCGCCTGCCGACTGCTAACAACACTATCCGCTGTAAATATACTGCCCCCCAACCCTGTCGCAGTTTAACCGTCGGTTCAAATGCAGCCCTTCCAGAACAAACTCCATAGCAGAGGCTATAGATGCCGCATCATCAGACTCCTCTATCTCCTTAAGCAGTTCCGCCGCATCACCCATATTCGCGTACCCGTTCAGATACTCCCCTGAAGATATATCGCTGCCCGCCTCTATCGTCAGACCTTCCTCGAACCTATCCGTCAAATCAGCAAACTGCCGCGCCTGATAATACCGCCCAAAAGTATTGAGCACCGCCTTCTTCACCAAGTCCTCAATTACTCTAAACTCTCGCCCTTCCTCCACACTCTCCATCTCTATCTTGCCTGTCGTGGACGCCACGATCGCAGGCAGATCGCTCACGCGCGGCGCAGCAGGCTCATTGTGTCGCAGACTTCGCTTAAACGCCGTACTCAGCATCGTCTCGTAATTGGCTATGGACACACGCAGGCTCACGCCCGAGCGCTGGTTAATGTCAGGACTGCGCCGAGCCAGCGTAGTGATTTCCGCGATAATCTCCTTCATATACTGCGGCACGCGCACCCGACTTTGTGTATCCTCGAAGTAAGTGTACTCCTGCTCCACAATGCCAATCTCGTCCTCCAGCGAGTGCGGGTAATGCGTCCGTATCTGCGCTCCATACCTGTCTTTCAAGGGCGTTATGATACGTCCGCGATTCGTATAATCCTCCGGGTTCGCCGTTGACACCAGAAACACATCCAACGGCAGCATAATTCGATAACCCTTGATCTGAACGTCCCGCTCCTGCATCAGATTGAACAAGCTCACCTGTATCCGCTCCGAAAGGTCCGGCAGTTCATTGATGCAGAATATCCCCCGATTTGTACGCGGTATCAAACCATAGTGGATCGTCAGTTCATCAGACAAATAGCGCCCTTCGGCAACCTTGATAGGATCAACCTCCCCAATCAAGTCCGCAACAGTGATGTCCGGCGTGGCAAGCTTCTCACTGTATCGCTCATCCCGGTGCAGCCATGATACCTTCGCATCATCACCCTCCTCATCCAGAGTCGCCTTACACTCCGCGCATATCGGGTCTAGCGGATTACAGTTAAGCTCGCACCTATCCATCACAGGAACTTCTTCGTCCAGCAGCGACACCATGTGCCGAATCAGGCGCGATTTCGCCTGCCCGCGCTCCCCCAGCAGAATAATATCCTGCCCAGCCAGAAGCGCGTTCTCAAGCTGCGGTATCACCGAGCCGTCAAACCCGATTATCCCCGGAAAAAGATCCTCACTACTCTGAATCTTGTTGATGAGATTACTACGCATCTCCTCGCGTATAGTAACTGGCTTATATCCGCTCGCTCGCAGTTCACCAACAGTCTTAGATTTGCCGGGCATAGTAGATCTCCTACCCCTTATTTTCGTCGTATGCGCCGCAAAACTGCACCACTCCAACACTGCCCCAGCCATTAGCGCACCCGTTTAACACAATAATCATAACAGACAGGCAACATAACTGACACACAAACCGAGCGATTAACTGATATACTGAAATACATCATGCAAAACTACATCTGCAAAACATGCGGCGTAGAGTTCACTGAAAGCGATTCTCCCCCGCCAAACTGCCCCATCTGCGAAGACCCGCGCCAGTACATAGGCTGGAACGGCCAGCAGTGGACTACGATGGCAGAACTGAAAGCGCAAGGCTACTCCAACGACATCCGCCCGCACGAAGACGGACTCACCGGTATAGGCATCACGCCTTCGTTTTCCATCGGACAGCGCGCTCTATTGCTGCAAACTCCCCACGGCAATGTCCTCTACGACTGCATTAGTCTGCTCGACGACAACGCAATCAAGACAATAAAAGCGCTTGGCGGCATACACACCATCTGCTTCTCCCACCCGCACTTCTACGACAGCATGGTAACTTGGAGCTGCGCCTTCGACAACGCGCGCATCATAATCCCGGAAGCAGACCGAGAGCATGTAATGCGCCCGCACCCCAACATACAGTACTGGAACGGCGAACCCTTGGAACTAATGCCCGGCGCAACCCTAATTCAGTGTGGCGGCCACTTCGAGGGCAGCGCCGTCCTGCACTGGGCAAACGGCGCAGACGGCAAAGGTGCACTCTTCGTCGGCGACACCATAACCGTCGTACCCGATCGCCGATTCGTCAGCTTCATGACCAGCTACCCAAACCTCATACCAATGTCCGCGCCCGAAATAAACCGCATCGTATCCGCCATACAGCCTTACGACTTCGATCGCATCTACGGCGGCTGGTGGGAACGCAACATCATGCACAGCGCCAAAGAAGCGGTTCATCGCTCCGCCGCCCGCTACATAGAGCATATCACTTCCTGACAAGCATCACCCTCGAACATCCGAGCAGTCAGCACCGCCCCGAAGTGAATACACGCGCTAATCACCGCTAAACTGTCCCCGCGTCCGATATATCTCCACACCCACATAAGACAGCACGCTGCCCCTAATCGCCACCTCAGGCTTCTTTATGACTACCCGAACCCCACTCACATCAAACCCGTCAATAAGACGCGCCGCAATATCCTCAGCAACGCTCTCTATCAAGTCGCGGCTCTCCCCCTCCATCACCGACCTCACCACCTCATAAGCCCCCACATAATCCACCGCATCCACCATGCTGTCCGACAATCCCGCCGCGCGCGTACTGCACTCAAGCTCCACATCAACCAAAAACCGCTGCCCTAACGCCTTCTCGTGCGGACTAACCCCATGATTTCCGTAAAACGCAAGCCCATGCAGCAAAATGCGGTCCGTATGCCCTTCATTCTCCGCTGACATATCAGATAACCCATATCCCCTTATCAATTCATAATGAATCTGCCGAACGACCTCAAACTAACCGCCGCCACGCTGAAAAATCAGGCAAACCTATACGATTTAGAATCACGGCTGTTTTCACTAAACTCTGGACAGCGCTTCTGCCATTTCGAGCACAGCCTGCGCCCTCTTAACCACCGGCACATCCACTACCTTCCCATCCAGCGATGTCGAGCCCCGTCCCATGCGCGTCGCCTCCACAAATGCCACCACCACGCGCCGCGCATACTCAATCTCATCTGCAGACGGCGAAAAAGTATCGTTGATAATATCTATCTGCGCAGGGTGTATGGCGAACTTCCCCTTAAACCCATACTGCTTTGCCGTCTTCGCATTCTCGCGCAGCCCATCCGGATCCCTAAAACTGAAATATGGCGTATCCAATGCAAGCACATCCGCAGCCCTCGCCGCCACGCCAATGCTGTTGCGCGCAAAGAAAGTCTCCGCCTCCGATTCCGTGCGCTCAATACCCATATCATTCGTGAAATCCTCTGCCCCAAACGCCACACCCACAATGCGCGGCGATGCCCTGCATATCTCATACAAGTTCACTATCGCCATAGCCGTCTCTATCCACGGCAGCAGACTGACGCTGCCCACCTCGACACCCGCCTTGCGCTCCAGTGCCTCCAGCTTTGCGCTTATCGTTTCAATGTCCTTTGGCGTATTTATCTTTCCAACTGACACACCGAACACATGCCTCCCCACCACAGCATCCAAATCATCGTCCAGCAGCCCCGTGTCCAGAGAGTTCACACGCGGTATCACCAGTACTCCCCCTGCCCCAAGCTTCTCAAGATACTCCGCCGTTACCTCACGAGCTTTCGCCTTCTCCCCAGCAGGCACAGAATCCTCCAGATCAGGCATGAAAGCATCCGGTCTCAGCCCGGACGCCCGCTCCAGCATCCTCGTCTGGTTGCCCGGAACAAAAAGCAGGCTTCTCAAAACAACCATACATTCCTCCCATCCATTCGAATTTGGTATCCTAGAATCGTAAAAAGTATATCATGACAGCATCGCCCATCGTTCCTTGCCGCAAAACCCCATCCACCGCACATCGTCAGCGCACTCGGAGGAAGCCATGAACACAGCTCCCCACATCGAAGTCATCGGAATAACAGGCATCCCTGAGATAACGGGCGGTGAATCGCTCGGTCCCATAATCGCAGCAGCCGCGCGAAATCAAGGAACGCCCCTGCAAAACGGCGATGCGCTCGTCGTAACGCAAAAGATTGTCTCTAAAGCAGAACACAGACTGGTTGACCTCAACACCATCGAACCTTCGCCGCTCGCTCTCAACTTCGCAGACGAAACACACAAAGACCCGCGCCTCGTAGAACTCGTGCTGCGCGAAAGCCGCGCCGTCGTTCGCATGGACTCAGAGCGCGGAATAATCATCTCCGAGACCAGACAAGGCTTCGTCTGCGCTAACGCCGGCATAGACTCCTCTAATGTCCCCGGTGATGATATAGTTTGCCTGCTCCCCGAAAACTCCGACCGCTCTGCACGCATCATCCGAGACGAAATAATGCGCGGCGCCGGCGTCGAAGTAGCCGTTGTGATCTCAGACACCTTCGGACGCGCTTGGCGCGATGGGCACACCAACATCGCCATCGGCGTCGCAGGCATGAACCCCGTAAAAGACTATCGCGGAACCCTCGATGTGAACGGAATGGTGCTCAAAGTTACCACCATCGCAGCAGCAGACGAACTCGCCGCCGCCGCCGAACTCGTAACCGCCAAGGCTATACAGGTGCCGGTCGCCCTCATCCGAGGATACGACTTAGAGCGCATGGAAGATGCGACAATCGCCCCTCTCATCCGCGAACGCTCCCGCGACCTGTTCCGATAACCTGCTGCATACCCCCGTATCGAAGCCGATGGCAGTAATCTCGTGCATGATAATTACGCCTAAAGCATGAACCAAAAGAGCGCCCCTAGCTCCCGTCATACACGCCCACAGACTACACAGGCCAGTCTTCCATCCGCCACGCCGCATCCCAAAACATGTACTCGTATCGGCTGCTCACAGCGAACACATCGCGCATCCTCCCCTTTTCCGCCTCTCCGCAGCCAGCCGCAGTTCTATCTATGTACGACCGCAGCCAGCCCGCGAGTTCTGCAAACTCCTGCGAGCTATACATCTCTATCCAGCGCACATACAGAGGCGCATCCTCCGGAACTCCCCTGTCGTACAGCATCCGCCCTATCTCGCTGTACCCCCACATACACGGCAGTATCGAGCTCGAAATCTCGCCTATCCCGCCCCTGAACGCAGTCTGCAACAGATGACGGGTGTACGCCTGCGTAGTCGGAGATGGTTGCGTCGCCAGCAGCTCCTCTTCGCTGATTCCAAAGTCCTTACAGAAGCTGACATGCAGCGACATCTCCGTATTCAGCGTCTCGTCTAGCAGTTTGGCGAACCACCCCATATCCTCCACATCCGAAGTTTTCGCCACCGCAAGCGCAATCACCCGACAAAAATCTATCAGGTAAATGTAATCCTGACGCATGTAATACCTAAACCTATCCAAGCTCAGCGAACCATCCCCTATCCCCGTAACCAGCGGATGGTTGTGCTCAGTATCCCATATATCAGAACACTCACGTCGCATATCATCCGAAAATCCCATATCTTACCCCCACAAATATCCCGTATCCCGTTTGCATCAACCCTTCCCAACAACAATGCGCGCACCCGATTTCACCCGCTTCAACACAGTGGCATCCCCCTCAACCGAGCCTATCACATTCACCGCGCTGGCAGCTCTTATCTCATCGCCCCTGCTCGCAGGCGTGCGCCCGAAGAACAGGCACAGCGCCTGACCCGGCGGCCAGTACGCTACAGCGCCCATATCCACCACATCGCTAGCCCCCTCATCTTCGTCCGCCTGCACCGCAATCCGAAAGTAAATCTCATCTCCCCAAGTATTCGCAGCAGCCTCCAACGGCAGCGCATCCCACAGCAGCCCTGCTGTACGGCTCTCATTCAATATCGCCGTCACAGACACGCCCCCAGCCTCAATACTGATCCGTCGCTCTTCCATGTTCAACACTCACCTTCACAACTCATAACTTATAGCCTTATACTCAGCGACAAATTATACATCAGTCAGCCTCTTTCAATCTGAAACCACCACGAGGTAACGCAAATGCACCCATCAGGATACATTCTGGCGATAGACCAAGGAACAACAGGCACAACTGCATTGCTGGTCGATGGATCCGGGCGTGTCGTCTGGCAGGCATACCGCGAAATCACCCAGATATATCCGCAGCCCGGCTGGGTCGAACACAACCCAGACGAACTCTTCGACTCCGTGATGGAAGCAGTGGAGGACCTGCTCGAATCCACCGAAATCAGCCCCCGCCAGCTCAACGCCGTCGGCATTACCAATCAGCGCGAGACCACTATAATATGGGAGCGCAGTACCGGTCGCCCCGTGTTCAACGCAATCGTCTGGCAGTGCCGCAGAACGGCTCTGCTCTGTGACGCCCTTAAAGCACGCGGCATCGAAGCGGAAGTCTTGGAGAAGACAGGCCTCCCCATCGACGCATACTTCCCCGCAACCAAAATTCGCTGGATACTCGACCACATCCCCAACGGTCAGCAGCGCGCCGAAAACGGCGAACTCGCATTCGGCACGGTGGACACCTGGCTGCTGTGGAACTTGACCAACGGCGCCCTCCACGCAACCGATGTCAGCAACGCATCCCGTTCCATGCTCTACAACATCAACACCCTGCAATGGGACACCGACCTGCTCGAAGTCCTCGGCATTCCCCCAGCCATTCTGCCCGAAGTCATGCCCTCCAGCGCACCATACGGCTACACCGGCGGCAACCTATTCGCAGGACAGGCAATACCCATAACAGGCGTAGCAGGCGACCAGCATGCAGCGCTCTTCGGACAGGCATGCTTCCAGCCCGGCATGACAAAAAACACCTACGGCACAGGCTCGTTCATCCTAATGAACACCGGCACAGAGCGAGTTCGATCAGAACACGGCTTAATGTCCATCATCGCCTGGGACATCGGCAGCGGCGTAACCTACGGGGTGGAAGGCAGCATATTTTCCACCGGCGCGACCGTCCAATGGCTGCGCGATGAACTCGGGTTCATCAAAACATCCGCCGAAGTTGAAACGCTCGCCGCGTCCGTCGAAGACAACGGCGGCGTCTATCTCGTGCCTGCCTTCACCGGTCTTGCCGCTCCCCACTGGGACATGTACGCGCGCGGCATCATACTAGGCATCACCAGAGGCACAAACCAAGCGCACATCGCACGCGCCGCCTTAGAAGCCACAGCATATCAGACAAAAGACGCCCTGGAAGCGATGAAGAACGACACAGGGCTAGACATTCCGCTGCTCCGCGTCGATGGCGGTGGCACTGCGAACAACCTGCTGATGCAATTTCAAGCCGACATCCTAGACACGCCCATCGAACGCCATGCCATCGCCGAAACCACCGCACTAGGCGCAGCGTACCTCGCAGGACTCGCCACAGGATTCTGGCGGGACACAGACGAAATCGCCGAAAACTGGCAAAAGGACAAGCGCTTCGAACGCTCAATGCCGTCAAACCAAAGCGCCCGTCTATACGCAAACTGGCTGCGCGCCGTCGAACGCTCCAAAAACTGGCAAACTTAAACCCTCTCGCTCTATATCTCAGCTAACCGCTCGTGCTATGGACAACACCCCTGCTCGCCTTGCAAACACAGCCGCATCCCACTAAAATCATTGGCACCGAGATTGGCTCCATGCACCCAACCAGATGGGGCATCAACCTGGCGCACATCTCTGGAGGTGTTTACCGATGCGTACTCTCGAACGACTACTCGCACGCCGAACCCGCTCGCTGCGGAAATGAGGGGAGTAGTAATCATTGGTGCTAGTTTGCGAGATCATAGAGAGAATTGAGCGATAGAAAATCGTACGATTCCGTAGCATGCCAGCGTGTCGATAAAATGACAGCGCTGTATCAGGCAGATGCTCAAAATTGGAACATGCTAAATAGAGCGCTGTGCAGGGAGTTAGAAATGTTCAAGACGTTCAAAAAAACTGGGGGGGGGGGAGTATGGAAAAGAATAGATTTAGAACAGCCCTCACATTCACCGCAGCGCTTCTACTATCGCTTGTGCTGACACTGCCCGCGTTTCAGAGCCGGCAGGTTAGCGCAGAAACGTCAGCAGTAGAAACCGACAAAGCGGCCCTGACAGTCCTGTACAACTCCACCGACGGGGCGAACTGGGAAAACAGCGACAACTGGAACTCTGCTGAGCCTCTGAGCGAATGGTACGGCGTAATTACTAACAGCGACGGTCGCGTAACAACGCTGAATCTCTCCTATAACAACGTCATCGGCGATCTGCCCATCGAGCTGGGTAATCTGTCCAAACTTAAGTATCTAAATCTCAACTGGAATGACCTCACAGGCAGCATCCCGTCGCAACTGGGCAATCTGTCCAATCTCAAGAATCTAAATCTTGGCGGTAACGACCTCACGGGTAGCATCCCTCCAGAACTGGGCAATCTGTCCAATCTCGAGATTCTATATCTTGTCGATAACGACCTCACGGGTAGCATCCCTCCGGAGCTCGGCAATCTGTCCAATCTCGAGACTCTATATCTTTCCGATAACGACCTCACGGGCGGCATCCCTCCGGAGCTCGGCAATCTGTCCAATCTCAAGAAGCTATATCTTTACAGTAACGACCTCACGGGCAGCATTCCCCCGGAGCTGGGTAATTTGTCCAATTTGATTAGGCTATATCTTTCCAGTAACGACCTCACGGGCGGCATCCCCCCGGAGCTCGGCAATCTGTCCAATCTCAAGTATCTATATCTTCGCGGTAACGACCTCACGGGCAGCATCCCATCGGAACTGGGCAATTTGTCCAAGCTGGAGTGGATGAGACTCGATGAGAACGACCTTACGGGCAGCATCCCACCGGAGCTCGGTAATCTGTCCAATCTCAAGTATCTATTTCTCGGCGATAGTGACCTTACGGGCAGTGTCCCACCTGAACTGGGAGAGTTGACCAAGCTATCTTATTTGAGAATAGAAGAAAACGCGCTGAGCGGGTCTCTGCCCGGTGAACTGACTAATATCAACAGCCTGCGAAGTTTAGATTTCCGAAACAATACAGGGGGGGTTGTGCGCGCCGGCAGACGATAGTTTCCAAGAATGGTTGGACGGGATACATTACTATTTTGAGGGACCTACTTGCACCCCGATAGTAACGCCGACTCCGACGGAGACCGCAACGCCAGTTCCAACGCCCACCGCAACGCCGACGGCAACGCCAACGGAGACCGCAACGCCAGTTCCAACGCCCACCGCAACGCCGACGGCAACGCCAACGGAGACCGCAACGCCAGTTCCAACACCTACCGCAACGCCGACGGCAACGCCAACGGAGACCGCAACGCCAGTTCCCACCGCTACGGCTACACCAACACCCACGGATACGCCTACGCCAGCGCCAACAGCGTCCCCGACACCGTCGCCCACGCCGGATACTGAGGTGGAGTTCCAGTGGAATCTGCAGCATCGGATCCAGGGTTCTTGGAGCGATGACGTAAAGGCCAGCATCATCCTCCGGCAGTACGCCGGCAACCCCGCCTACAAAACGGACAGCATCACTGTCCCGTCGGGCGTAACTTACACCATATCATCCTATGGCAATAACCCGCGGACGATTACCTTCGCACGATCGGGGTTTGATGACGGCGTAATAAGCTGGGCGTATGTCAGCGCTGCCGACTGCGAGGAGAGTGGCGCAGACTGCATCCGGGCGGACATCAACGCTAGCGGCAACGGCTTCACGGAAATCAAGAACCTGAACGCGCCGGACGAGGGTCAGGAAGAGGACCCAACGCCAACAGCAACGTCCACGCCACTGCCGATAACCGCAACGCCCACGCCTACTGCTACACCCACAGCCACGCCCACACCTACGACCACCCCGACGCCTACTGCTACTGCTACACCCACAGCCACGCCCACTGCGACTCCGACAGCCACACCTACGGCTACTCCCACGCCCACACCGCAGAACCCGGCGACGTTGATCGACGAGTTCGACGATGTCGAGCTGTCCGACGATGAAACCATCGACCTGGACATGGCAGACCACTTCAGCGGCGACGGCTTAACCTACAAAGTGATGGTAACCACGACACACCAGCGCACCGGAGTAGTAAAGACAGCGCCGATCAACACCGTGGCGCGCAACAAAGTAACAGGCGCATGGAACGGCGCAGTGCTCACCCTCACCGGCGGTCATGCAGCATCGCAGACGTTGACCATCGAAATTACAGCCACCGACGAGTACGGCGGCTCAGCAAGCGACGACTTCACCTACACCCTGAACAACGATTAGCGCCTCCACAGACAGCGAACACTTAGCACCGCCCCGCCGGACTAGACAAAATCATCCGGTGGGGCGGCTTATTATGGCTTATTATTGTACGGTGTATTTCTATATCTCAGCTACTCGCTCGTCCTATGGACAACACCCCCTGCCCACCTTGCAAACAAACCCGCATCCCATTAAAATCATTGGCACCAAGCTTGGCTCCATGCACCCAACCAGATGGGGCATCAACTTGGCACACATCCCTGGAGGTGTTTACCCATGCGTACTCTCGAACGACTACTCCCACGCCGAATCCGCTCGCTGCGGAAATGGGGGGGGGGTAATAGGCTTACTGGCGGTCGTCATCGCGGCGCTGCTGCTCGCAATGACGCCACAGTCGAATCCGGCCGAAGCCCAGACCACCCCCGGGAAAGGCGAGATTTCCAAAATCTGGGTTGAAAATGGGACTGTCCTTGAGGTCCTGATAGTGGCGCCTACGGGCGTGGACCACCACGAAATCCGGTGGAGCAAGGTGGGCGACTCCTGGAAATGCTGCGTAACAAACGAGCATACGAAGCCCTCCCTCGCGCGGCGCATCCGGTTCTTTGAACTGGACGGCAACTCTACCTATCGTTTCCAGGTCCGGGGCGTCAATGTGTCTGGCGGAAATAAGGCGCGCGGCGCCTGGTCAGATGAAGCAAGGAAGACCACCGATACCAAGCGCAACCTCATTGCGGTTAACACTGCCGCCAAAATGAACGCCATACGCTGGGACCCGGACGGCAACGGGGTACCAAACAGCAACGCTTCCAGCTACCGGTCCGCCTTCGGCAACTCTCCCTGCACCAATACGCCCTGCGGCGGCTACAAACTGACCGCTAATATCGACCTCTCCAGCTACACCGACTGGGATCCGATCGAAATCGATGAAATGACCTTTGACGGGCAAACCTACAAGATTACCGGATTGCAGAATTCGACGTTCCCGCCGGATAACCCGCCCAACTCAGGATACACGGAAGGGAGAGGACTGTTCCTTGAAGTTGGCTACTTCGACGTAATCAAAAACGTGTACCTAGAGAAAGTGAACATAAAAGGCTACCGGATTGGCGGCATCGCTTCCATAAACAAGGGGCTGATTAAAAACTCAGCGGTAACCGGCACGATAACCTGCGGGAAGCGGGGCGCTTGGTGGATTCCAGCCGAGTGCGGAGGCATCGTCGGCACCAACTCTAACGTCATCGCCAACAGCCTGTTCGTCGGCACAATACAACCCGAGGATAATTCCGGAAACCGCAGTATGGGCGGGCTGGTCGGCTACCTCTCCTCAGGGCAAATCTTCTCCAGCTACGCCGTCTCCAACCTCAACTACCAGTATGCGCACCCAAGCCGGGTTGGCGCTCTAGTCAGCAATGGCGGAAACGGACGCATCGACGCCAGCTATGGCGTTGCCGCCACCGGCGCAACCGGGTTGATTGGCGGCAGCTACGGCGACAACTGGCCCAAACCCATCGTGCCGTCCAGCTACTGGGACCGCTCCCTCAGCGGCGTTGCGTCTGACAACGACGGCGGCGACCCCAAAACCTCCTCCCAGCTGAAATCCCCGACCGGCTACACCGGCATCTACGGACACTGGGATGACGCCAACGTACGGAATTTCCATCCCTTCCCCCAATCCGCCGGGTCTTGGAGCTTTGGAACCAGCAGTCAGTATCCGGTGCTTGCCGACGCCTACAACAACCTGACTGCCACCAAGCAGCGCGCCCTATACACCATCTCCGGCGGCGTTGTAACCCCTTCCGGCATGGGCATGGGTTTCGGCGGCATGGCAGCGAGCTCCAGCGAGAGCGAAAGCAACGTCCTGCCCATTGTCATCAATAGCGCCATCCCGGATATTCTGCTGGATAGAGGCGCTTCCGCAACCATAGACATCAGGCAATACTTCATCGGCATCGACTCCCTCAGCGCCGAAGTCGTCGCGCCCGACAGCGGCGACAGCCCGGTAACCGTCAGCGTCAGTGGCAACGATATGACCGTAACCGCCTCCTCTGACCAGTCCGGAACCGCCACCATAGCAGTAACCGGCGAAAACGACGACGACAGCACCACCGTAACCGCCAACATACTCGTAACCGTCAAGGGCGACTCCGACCCCACGCCCACACCAACCGCGACAGCAACGCCATCGCCCACACCAACAGCCACTGCCACCGCTACACCCACGCCCGAGCCTACTGCCACACCCACGCCGGAACCAACACCGGTCCCTGTCCTGAACTTGCAGTTCCCCTGGAACGAAAACCACAACATCCAGATGACTTGGAGCGATGGCGAGACCGCCAGCATGATACTGAAGCAGTACCAAGGCACACCAAGCTACATACCGTCCAGCATCACCGTCGGCTCCGGCGTCAGCTACACCGTCAGCTCCTGGGGCAGCAACCCACGCACCATAACCATGTCGCGATCAGGCTTCGACAACGGCGTGATGACATGGGAATACGCAACCACAGACTGCGACAACGGAGACGACTGCATAAAGGTCAGCATCGACCCCAACAACAACGGCTTCACATCCATCACAGACCTAGACGCCCCAGCGCCCACACCAACACCTACCGCCACACCGTCGCCCACGGCAACTCCGACAGCCACTCCAACGGCCACGCCTACCGCCACGCCGACAGCTACACCCACGCCGACGGCGACGCCAACAGCAACACCTACACCAACTCCAACGCCCACGGCAACGCCAACAGCAACGTCCACGCCACTGCCGATAACCGCAACGCCCACGCCTACTGCTACACCCACAGCCACGCCCACACCTACGTCCACCCCGACGCCTACTGCTACGGCGACTCCGACAGCGACGCCCACTGCGACTCCGACAGCCACACCTACGGCTACTCCCACTCCAACACCGCAGAACCCGGCGGAACTGATCGACGAGTTCGACGATGTCGAGCTGTCCGACGATGAAACCATCGACCTGGACATGGCAGACCACTTCACCGGCGACGGCCTCACCTACGAAGTGATGGTAACCACGACACACCAGCGCACCGGAGTAGTAAAGACAGCGCCGATCAACACCGTGGCACGCAACAAAGTTAGCGGGGCTTGGAACGGCGATGTCCTCACCCTCACCGGCGGCCATGCAGTATCGCAGACGCTGACCATCGAAATTACAGCCACAGACCAGTACGGCGGCACAGCAAGCGACGACTTCACCTACACCCTGAACAACGACTAGCGCCGTCTGATAAATCGACACCAACCGGTAAACAAAAAGGCGGCTCCGCAGCAATCTTGCGGAACCGCCTTGATTTAATTTGAGTGTGATACACTACTAGCCCCGCACCCAAGTCTAGCGCTATTCTAAACCCATCTTCTATATCCATCCTAATGAATAAATGTCGGAGGTCCTACGATATGCGTTCGCTCAAACTCTTTCTTCAGCGACCAAAAAGGGGGGGGTATTCGTTGCGCTCCTGATAGCCCTAATCGCCGGATTAGGGCTGGCTGACTCAGCGTCCGCACAGCAGACTCTGCCGGCCCTGCAGATTACCGCATTCGCTTCAGGCTACAGCCAACTCTATATGTCCTGGGGCGACCCTCAGGTAATCGGCGGCAAGCCAACCAAAAAGATTATCCTCCGCCTGCAAGATGTGGCATCAAAAGAGTATCTCGCGGACAAGAAGATGCACCCTTCGTCCAGGCACTGGACATTCACCAATCTGACCCCGGGAAGAGAATATCGCATCCTACTGTTTGCCTACGACGGACACAACTATCCAGTGGCTGTAGAACGGCACATAACCGCAACAGCCGCTGCTGGAGATTTTACGGTCAACCGGCCAACGTTGACCACGTCCGCCGGAGAGTACAAAGTTCGACTGGAATATCAGCAGCCAACTACCATTCCGAGCGGGGCAACCCGCGCCGGCTGTGAAATTAGCCGCAAACCCGCTGCGTACATGCTCGGGGGATACGTCGAGCTTTCTACGGCAAGCAATAAAATTGACGTAGCAACATATGCCAGCGCCGGATTTTATGATTTCCAAGTCCGTGCGATAATAAATGACTCCGGCGGCAACCGGATTCCAGCTCCCTTTTCCAATTTTTCGAGGAATAAGGGAAGGTATCCGCTTTCCTTGCCGGTTATCAAGAGTAGAGATAACCTTGACGACACGACGATCCGCCTCAAATGGGATCACGAGGTGTCAGGGCTCGTTTTTGACGTGGGGTACCAGATAAAGGGAGGATCTTGGACAGAGGCGGCAAGACGGATAACCGCTAAGGAATATACCTTTAGCGGCTTGAAAGAAAACACTCGGTACAATTTCAGAGTTCGCGCCCATTGGGGGCTGCATCAAAGCAGCTGGTGGCGCGTGTGGCCGGGACAGACCTATCCCCTTCATCCCCTCTCGTCCTCAATCATGGATGGTATGGCGGTAGGCAGCAACTCGGAGACCATCAGTCCGCCGGAGGGTCTGACAGTCACTCCCGCCGACGGAGCCGCCGACGTCACCTGGCAGGCGGTGTCCGCCGAAAGCGGAGGCAGCAGGTTGTCATCTGAAGACCTGCCCGCCGTCGAATACGAAGTCGCCTGGGCACAGATAAACGACCATACTGAGATGAACAACGACGGCGCCGAAGTGGACTGGGACAGCGGCGAATCTCAGACAACCTCCGAACCCGCCGCGTCATTTAGCGGCCTGACCAACGGCGCGCGCTACGCATTCCGAGTACGCACGAAGTCCGGCGAAGACACCAGCGATTGGACCCGCTACGACTACACCTTCATGGACGCAGCCAACCTGCCCGAGGCAGGACTGCGAAAGCCCCCTGCCAGCATCACGCTGCAGCAGACGGACGACAAGCACATCCATGTGCTTGACCTGTCCAGTTATTTCCACGGCAACGGCCCCACTTACGAAATGAGCCTGACGTACATCGACCCAAGCAGCGGCGAGACCATAACCGGCGCCCTCAACGAAGTGGGCACTGACTTTGTTACGGGTACGCTGGAAGACTCCACGCTAACCCTGACCGGCAGCACCACTTCGGACGCGCAGGAGCTGACGCTGACCGTTACTGTTACCGACAATTCGAACCGCAGCGCCAGCGGTGATTTCGCCATCACTCTGACCGGACTCCCGGTGCCAACACCCACGGCCACTCCCACTGAGACGCCCACGGCTACTCCCACTGAGACGCCCACGGCTACTCCCACCGAGACGCCTACTGCTACGGCGACACCCACGGCCACGCCTACCGAGACACCCACGGCTACGCCGCCTCCGAGCAACGGCCTGCCGGGCGAGCCGGTGGACGCCCCCGATGTGTCCTTGCAGTGGCCCGACAATGAGCCTATATCAGTAACCCTGAGAGTCTATTCCGGCAAGCCCTCCTTCATCCTCAGCACCATCCAGCCCGGAAGCGGCGGAAGCTACTCGGTCTCGCCATCCTGGTCCGACCTGTCCGCAGGCGACTCTCGCACCATAACCTTCAGCCGGAGCGGCCACAGCGACATCAAGCTCCACTGGCTGGTCAACGACGCCGGCGACGGAGTGGAAGCGTCAGTAGAATACGACGAACCTGCACCCACCCCAACGGCTACGGCAACACCAACGGCGACTGCGACGCCAGTACCTACCGCGACGGCGACACCTGAGCCCACGGCAACGCCAACACCTGAGCCCACGGCAACGCCAACAGAGACACCTACGGCAACGCCAACGGCTACACCGATACCAACGGCTACCGCCACGCCTACGGCAACGCCAACAACCACGCCCACGCCTGAACCCACGGCGACAGCGACGCCCACGCCAACCACCACTCCTACTCCAACAGCGACGCCGCAGAACCCGGCAGAACTGATCGACGAGTTCGACGATGTCGAGCTGTCCGACGATGAAACCATCGACCTGGACATGGAAGACCACTTCACCGGCGACGGCATCACCTACGAAGTGATGGTAACCACGACGCACCAGGGCACCGGGCTAGTAAAGACGGGAGCGCTCAACACGGTGGCGCGCAACAAAGTAACAGGCGCCTGGAACGGCACAGTGCTGACACTGACCGGCGGTCATGCACCATCGCAGACGTTGACCATCGAAATTACAGCCACAGACCAGTACGGCGGCACAGCAAGCGACGAATTCACCTACACCCTGAACAACGACTAGCGCCGTCATAGACATCCAGCATTCAGCATCGCCCCGCCGGGCTAGACAAAACCATCCGGCGGGGCGGCTTATTTTGTCTAAGTGGCTCACAGTCCGCCACTTATCGCCCAAGCGATAACATCTGCTGCCACTGCGGAATATACCTCCCCTGCGATTGTTCCCAACTCACAGAAAGGCTCACTCCCGCGAAGCTTGCAACCCTCCCCCAAACCAGCGCCAGCGGCTATATTCCCGCCAATTTGATGCCCAATTCCCTTTTCCCGTCCAAGTCATCCGCAATTCATGCTAAAATCCCATAATCCTGAGATCTCACACAACCACAACCCCATCTAACCCGTTGCCACTAGGAGAGAAAAATGCCCACAGTCCAAGCCGACAGACTCCAAAACATCGCCGCCCAGCTTCTCATCGGCGCCGGCGCAAGCGAAGAAGAAGCCGCAATCGTATCAAAGCACTCCATAGGTGCAAACCTCGCAGGCCACGACTCGCACGGCATAATTCAAATCCCCACATACATCGACCGCGTGAAGCGCGGACACATCATACCGGGCGCCCCCTTCGACATCACCCACGAATCTTCGACCACCACCGTCATCGACGGAAACTGGGGCTTCGGATATGTCGTATCCGAACGCGCCATGGAAATCACCATCCAAAAAGCTAAACAGCACGGCGTCGCAGCAGCAACCGTCTTCCGGCAAAGCCATGTCGGGCGCGTAGCCGACTACCCCCTCATGGCAGCGCGCGAAGGCATGATTGGCTTAATGACCGCCGACTCCGGCAGGTCGTCAAAAGGCGTAGTCCCATTCGGCGGACGCGAACCCCGCCTAGGCACAAACCCGATATGCATCGCCATGCCCAGCAACCTCGAAGGCCCCATGTTCATCGACATGGCAACCAGCGCAGTAGCAGCCGGAAAACTCGGCGTCGCCGTGGCACGCGGCGCATCCGTACCCGAAGGCTGGATTATCGACAAAGACGGCAACCCATCCACCAATCCCAACGACCTAAACAATGGCGGCGCCGTTCTCCCCCTCGGCGGCCCCGAAGGGCACAAAGGCTACGGCCTCTCCGTCATGGTCGAAATACTATCAGGCATACTCACAGGGCTAGGCTTCGGACACGACCCCTCCGGCAGGCACAACGACGGCTGCTTCCTCGCCGCATTCAACGTGGACGCCTTCCGCCCCGTCGATGACTTCAAACAAGAAGTAACCGAATTCGCCCAATACCTAAAAAGCACCCCCACCGCCGCAGGCTTCTCCGAAGTCTTTTACCCCGGAGAACTCGAACACATCAAAGAGCAAACACTCCTGCGCGAAGGCATCACCGTCGAGCAGGCAACCTGGGACGCCCTCAAATCTCTGGCAGACGAATATAACCTAACCCAGTTCCTAGACATGTCCTAGCCCCAGCGCCCCGCAGCCAATAATTCACAGGGGCAACTCTCGCAGTCGCCCCTCCATCCTCCCCTTCCTAGCCATACGCGCTCCCATACAGCGCATTGAACAGCAGCTTATAAGTCCCCCGCGCCTGCGCCCGAAAGTTCGGCCTAAAACCAAACAGCACAACCTCACCCTCACCCAGCGGCACATTCGCCAGCGCAGTCCTGTTATACAGCTTCTCCGGCCCCACCAGCATCCCGCTAAACAGCGGATTCCGCAGCGGATACTTCGCAACCACCCTGCCGCTCCGTATGTCAAACGCCGGGCTGTCATAAAACATCACCGCAGCAAGACTCGGCATACCATACGCCATCGGATGACCCGTATCCACCAGCACCGCCAGCAAACTCCCCGGGCAGTAAAAATCCACCCGCTTCAAGTCCGCCACCACATTCCGCACCGGCAGCCCAAAATGCCGTATCGCGTATCGCGCCCCACCGTCCCATGCAACAAGCGTTCCACCCCGCTCCACAAACTCCCGCAGCTCATCCGCCCCCCTATCCCCCAACCCTCCCGAATACCTCGGATGATAATACGAATCCCGATGCCCCCCGTGTATATGCCGCACTGGCTGGTGCGGCACCACAATTGCATCAAACCGATCCGCCAGCCCGCCTTCACGTACCTCCTCGTCAACCAAAGAAGAATACCCAAACGCATACTCATCCAGCACATATCGCGTCCACCCCTCTTCCACCGAAGCAATGTAACTCTTATACACCCCCACGCGCGGCTTTCCCATAGCCCGCACCCTCGCATCCGAAGCCCCTTCCCCAGAGCGCAGCAGCCACGCATCCTCATCAGACACCGCGCCGCGAAACACCCCGCCATCCTCGACCACAAACGCCCCTCGCCCGTATGACACCCCGCCGAGTGTCATCGGCTCCCGCGTCCGCGAAACCTTCGCCCCCGCCGCCAGCAGCCGATTCACAACACGCGCACTCGCGTTACACTCCGCCGGCACAACGAACGCCCCTCGCATCTCTCCCTGCCCGTCTCGTGCCCGCTCTGCTTCCGAACAATTCGCCCCTGTTTGCCGCCTGCCCGCTCCGGCCTCCTGATTCACCGGCATCGAAGGCTCACCCTCCCCGAGCAGCCTAAGCCGTGTCGCGAACCGCCCCTTGATGGTATAAGTATTCACGCCCATCTGAATCGGCAGACAATGCGCCGTAACATCGTATGGCGCTTTCCGAGCTCCACCCAAATGCGTCAGCGCCTCCGGATACCTCTGCTGCTCAAGCAGCGTTCTCGCATATCCCCAATATGGCTGCCCGCTCAGTATCACCCGTGTGCCCGCCGCAAACGCCTCTCCGTCCGCCCTAAACGGCTCCTCCGCCTCGTGTACCTCCACCATCCCCATCCTAAGCGCATCCAGCATCTCCGCAGCCGCAGAATGATCATGCTGCTGCAGCGGCACAATAAACGCATGCGGCGCTCCGCTCACTTCCACCGCGTTCCTGCCCACCTTGTGGAAGTTACGCACCAGCGTTCCCCTCAGACGCGCCGAATGACTCAAACACGACATCGCAGCTGCCAAGTCATACTCCACAATATCCCGCAGTCGCCATACCCCACCCTTCCAAGGCATCGGATGTTTCCAAGTAACCTCCCTCGGCGTCTCCCCCCTGTCAGACTGCAAGTTCCGCTCTGGCACATTTACGGGCGTTGCGATACGCACCCCCGCCGCCTCCGTCAAAAGACGCACGCCCCCGTGATACTGCTGATAGGCGCGGTTCGGGCTGTACGAATCATACACCACATTCATCGACACCCCCGCCTTGCCCTCTGCCGTCAAGTCAGCTGCCATCGCCGCGCCCAGCATCGCGCTCTCCGCATTCAGTATCGGATCCACATTCGGACCCATCGGATCCACAAACGGCGGCACCATCATCCGCACACCGTTCGAGCGCGTCTGATGCATATCCAGCGTAACGTGCGGATGCCACGCATTAAAGCAGTGCTCCACCACCAGACGCGTCTCCTGCTGCGTAAACATAAACCAGTCCCGGTTATTGTCATGCCCCGTGTACTTCTGATACAAAAACGGCGGCATCACGCCCTCGTACGACTCCCCCAGCGTGCTCTCATACCAACCCTTCACATCTTCCAGCCCGTCCGGATTCACGCAAGGCAGCAGCAGCAGTATCACATTATCCAAAATCCTTCGCACATCCTCGCCCTCACCCGTCGCCAGTTCATGCGCCAGCAGCATAGACATCTGCGTTGCGCCCACCTCCGTCGCATGAATGCTGCAAGTAATCGCCACGACCACCCTACCACGCCCTATCAGCCGTTCCGCCTCTCCGTCATCGCCAACAGACCTCGCATCCGCCAGCGCTCCCTGTATCAGCCGGTACTCATCCAAGTTCTCAAGGTTCTCAGGCGAAGATATAATCGCCATCAAAAACGAATTGTCCTTCGTGCTCCTCCCTATCTCAGCAGTAACCACCCGATCCGACATCTCATCAAGCATCTCAAAATAAGCCGCAGTCTCCGCCCACCCAGCAAGCTTCCTGTCCTCTCCCACCTCAAATCCCAAATGCTCCTGCGGCGTCTGTATTGATTTATCCATATCACCCTGTCTATCCTGTCTATCAAAGTTAAATTCACCACACTACACCCACCATCCGATAGCATAGATAGCATACATCAACGGAGGATACGATATGACGGAAAAACGCTACTGGCTCATGAAATCCGAACCCAGCGCATACTCATTCTCAGACCTAATGAACGAAGAAGACAGCACTGCGGAGTGGGACGGCGTCCGCAACTATCAGGCGCGCAACACCATGCGCGACGACATGAAAGTCGGCGACGGCGTCATCTTCTACCATTCCAACGCCAAGCCGCCCGGCGCCGTCGGAACCGCAGTCATAGTGCGCGAAGGCTACCCCGACTTCACCGCATGGGATCCAAAATCCGAACACCCCGATCCTAGAAGCACACCCGACAACCCGATATGGTACATGGTGGACATCAAAGCAGTCTCCCAGTTCAAGCGCTTCGTCCCACTGCGCGAAATCAAAGCAACTCCCGGACTAGAAAACATGCCCCTCGTCAAAAACTCGCGCCTCTCCGTCCAGCCCGTATCCCCGCAGGAATGGGACATCATCATCGCACTGGCATCAGCACCCCAATAAACCACCGCGCCCAACAACAAGAAGGACAAATACAAACACACACTTTCCGAAGAGAAGCTGTGAAAACGACACTGGAAGAACCTAGAGACAACCCGTGCTTTATCCGCGTAGTAGCGCGCACCAGCCCGGAGCCGAAGAAGACGTACCGCCAGCGACAAGTGATAGAGCGCAGGTTCGCGCTGGCAACGTCGGCAGAGTACGCTAATGCAGATTAAAGTTCAGGGAGTTGTATCGCGTTATAAGCTTAACTGACTTACCCTGCCGCCGCTTGTACGACGATAGCCATATAAATTAGGGTGATGGCCAAATGAAGGCAATTTAAGTGGTCTTTCATTGAGCAGATCTTCTATGCTGTATCCTTGAATTACAGGGTAAGTGCCTAAACTGTCATTAAAAGTTTCACGACTGCGCTGATTTTCCACTGTTCGCATATATTTATCAAAACAGACCATTATGCCTGCTGTTGCACCAAAATGATCAACTGTGGTCTTCAACGCCCTCACAGCATCAGGAGTAACATGCCCGCCTTTAACCTGTACAATAGCGTATTTCGGATTTACCTCTTCGCCTTCAACAAAAGTAAAAAACTTAAGCACGCCATCAACCCCTCCGTCTGCACCCCTTACACCGGGTTCACGGAACATTCCCTCTGCACCTATTGTGCCGCAAACCCATTTCTCAAACTCAAACTTGTCTCGCTGCGCCAAGTCTTCGGCGTCAGCAATGTTGATTGGCACACCTCTAACTATCACATCATCAGTGGTCAATAATTCGAAGTTATCAAGAATACGCTGACGGACTAATCCCGTAGCAAAGGTGGATATATCAATGCCAATCCATTGCCGTCCTAGTTTCTCTGCTGCGTGAACTGCTGTGCCACAACCACAGAACGGGTCTAATACCAAGTCATCTGGGTTGCTAGAAGCGATGATTATTCTCTCCAACAAAGTAAGTGGTTTTTGTGTAGGATACCCTAATCGTTCTTTTGCAGTAGGAGAGATAAACCCTATATCCCACACTGAACGCATTGGCGCACCAGGCGATTTTTCGCCCGTCTTTTTTCCTCTTACTCTATTCCCATTAGCATCAAATACATTAAGGATTTTCTTTCCGCCATCAGCCTTCAATGTAGAAGCTGCCAACGGTTCATATTGTTGATTCCATATCCACTTTTCCCCTTTGGTATAACGAAAAACAATGTCGTGCATTCGTTGAAAGTCCCTACTCTTCGCCGGCCAACGCCGATAATTCCACACAATCTCATTCCGAAAGTTCTGTTTGCCAAAGATGAAATCCATGATCAGTTTGAGATAATGACTTTCCGTAGGGTCGCAGTGTAAGTATATACTTCCTGTATCTTTCAGAACACGGCGCATCGGTATAAGGCGCACGGCCATATTCAGCAAGTAAGCAGCTGAGCTTTGCTTCTTCTTTCTACCCCCCCCCATTTTCGATTACTTGTGCTAATTTGATAATATCAGCCAAGTGGCGAGATTGCGGCTTCGCGGATAATTCACTTAACAGAGCGTCCTCTTTTTCGCTCCAAGTCCAAGTGTCGTTAAACGCTTCGACTGGTCGTGTATCTCTGTCTTTGCCTTTGAACGGCAAATTATATCTATTCTTGGAATTGAACGGCGGGTCTAGGTAAATGAGGTCAACCGACCCCGTAGGCAATGCGAGTTCGTCATTCAGAACGTTCAAACAATCATCACTATATAACAATCGGCCCATAACACAATCTCCTCTCATTAGTTGCACAGATTATCTTATGACCCTTGTCATAGGTCAATATCTGATAGGAAAAGAGTGCCAAGCAGTGGAACTAACGCAATTTTTTCCAAAAATCCCCCCTTGACAACCCCAACACCCACACCTCATAATAGAACATACATACGAATACATCCGTCAATGACTATCTTTCACACCAACCGCTAACTACATTTCATACCAGCGAACTACACCTCACACCAACCACATTCCAACAACCGACACCTAACAACAACCCAGCGCCAATAACCAACAGCCACCCCAATCACCCAAGACCAAAAAATGTCCCTAGCAGGCAGCATCAAAAAACACACCAACGACGGCGACGAGATTGCCCTGTTCCTCGTGCAGACCATGCGCGGGGTGCCTCACGATGTCAAAATCAACCACAGACTCGATGCCGCCAAACTACTCATCAAACACGGCTACGCAGACGAAGATGAGAGCGACCGATTCTGGGGTCTCATACCCACTCCCGAAGAACTCCCAGAGAAACCGGATGAAGAATCAGACGAAGACTCAAACGAACAGAACGGCGCATCCCACAAAGAACCAGTATCACATCTGGACATCCTAAACTACGGAATCGCTCGCCAAATCCGCAGCGAAACTGCGGACGGACACACCATCGTCAGCTTTCTCATAGACGCTATGAGCGACTGGCAGCTCCCCGAACCCTTCACTCCCAAGAAGCAGCGTTTCACTCCCGCAGACCGCATGGCTGCCGCCAAAGAACTGCTGAGACGTGGCTTCGGGGATTTCAATCCCAAAAACTCCAAACTCTCCGGTAAAACATGCGACCTCAATGACTGGCAAACCCTCCACTCAGATCTCGCAAAGCGCATGCGCGAGTATTCAGACGACGGCGCAGACGCAGTTCGTTTCTTGCTGGATGTGATGAATGAGCAGGACGCCCAGAGCGGCTTCAGCGCGCACCACAGAATATCAGCAGCAAGAGAACTTCTTCGGCGCGGCTGGGACATCAATTTCAACGCAGTAACCTGGAAAGACGTCGAAGACTACTGGCGCGACCAAGAGTCAACACGCCTCTCAGTAGGTCAGAAAAAGACGCTGGCAGGCTTATCAGCATTCGTGGACGAATTCGACATCTACGACAATGTGGACTACGAAGCGATAGCAAAGCAGCTGCGCGAAGACGACACCGCAGTCTGCAATGACAATGCCTCAAACCCACATCAAGCCGAAGACACCGAGCCGGCAGAGCAGCACAACAACATCCCGGCATGGCAGACAATAGAACCCGACTATACCAATTACGGCCCCTCTGACCCAGACCCCACGGTAGACTACTTCTACGAGCCGTTAAGTCCCGAAGAGCAGGCAAAGTTCGATGAGGAAATCAGGCGCGAGTACAGCGCACCCCTAGAACAAGAAGAACTGGAAGCCCCGCTCGCGCGCAAGGGCTACTCAGATCCGCTGGTGCAGTTAGCCGAAGCAATAGCAGCAAACGGATCAGCCGCAATTTGCGCCCCAAACGGCAGCAGTCTCCGCAAAGCCTCCATCCGCAGCCCTTGACCGCACTGCCCCACAAGTAAATCCCCCAGCAAGTCATTGTCTTGACAATCCGCTGTGTCAATGTAACATTCCAATACGCCCGTTGCGCTACTCCTGCGCCGAGCGTTATCACTATGTGACACGAAAGGTCAAGCAAATCTATGCAGCACCAGCACAGCGCACCGTCCGAAGACCAAGACGACTCGCATCACAGTCATACGCACCACACTCACGATGTACGCGGCAGAGGTGGCTTCATCATATCCGGCCTCACGAGCGGACACGGCGTCTTCCACTGGTTCACCCAAAGTTTCATCGCCATGCTGCCGGAAGTGCAGGCAGCGTTCGCTCTGAGCGGCGTCGGCGTCGGCGCCATCACTTCCGTGCGGGAGCTTGTGTCCGGGCTGGTAACACTGCCCGGCGGCATCATCGCAGACTCCCTGCGAAAACACTGGGGCCTAGTTCTAGCGCTTTGCATGGCATTCTTCGGTATTGGCTGGCTCATCATCGGCATGGCTGGCTGGCTAGTCGGCGACGACGCCTCCAGCAAGAACTACTACTACTATCTACTGCTCTTCGGCATGGCAGTTGTCGCGCTGGCAGCCTCTATCTGGCACCTGCCCGCTATGGCATCCCTATCACACCACTTCTCCCACCGCAAGGGAACCGCGCTGTCTTTCCACGGCGTCGGCGGACAAATCGGAGACGTGCTCGCGCCCCCCGTTACAGGCTTGCTGCTCGGCGTCCTCGCGTGGAACGGCATAATCAGCATCTACGCCGCCATACCGCTCTTCCTAGCCTTCCTCGTCTATTGGGCATTCAAGAATATCGGCAGAACAACCGCCGAACAAGGCACCGCCGAACAAGGCAGCCAATGGAACGCAACCAAGCGCGTCCTGCGCAATCCCGTCCTGTGGATTGTCGCCTTCGTAGGCGGCATCCGCGGAATGGCATTCATCGGCCTCATCACCTTCTTCATCATATTCCTCAACGACCTCGGCATGACCCCGTTCATGAGAAACCTGCACTTCGGACTGCTCCTAGCGATCGGCATCGTATCCACACCCGTCGTCGGTTACTTGTCAGACAGACTAGGCAGGAAGATGGTGCTCGTCCCAGGACTGTTCTTGCTGGCAGTGCTGTCCTTCCTTCTAGGCAACTCCGGTGTGGGACTCGCCCTGGTGATTATCATCGCGCTGATGGGCACATTCCTATACGGCGACCAGCCAATTCTCACCGCCCTAGCCCTGGACGTAGTCGGGGACCAAGTGCCGACTACGGTTCTGGGTATTCTGTCGCTCGAACGCTTTCTGCTCAGTGCCGCCTCCCCAATCATTGCAGGCATCCTCTACGACAACGGGTTTGCGTTGTTCGGGATCGACCTCACCGGCCCTCAAGCCACATTCACCTATATCGCCATACTGTTCGCTCTCGGCGCGCTCATACTGCTCTTCACACCATTGCCGCGTCCAACCCGTTCGCCCGACAGACACTGATCTGCATCACCAAACCATTTAGAGAATATTCACTTTGGCATATAATATCCCGTGCCCCAAGCGCAAATACAACACGACAACCACAATAACGGGAGTAATCAATGAACTTTTCAATAACCGTACTGCCGGGAGACGGTATCGGACCCGAAGTTATCGCAGAAGCGGTCAAGGTCATGAACGCTGTTGGCAACCGTTTCGGCCATACTTTCAATGCCAGTTACGGCAGAGTCGGTGGCAACGCGATAGACGACTTCGGAACACCCCTGCCTGACGACACGGTGGAGATGTGCCGCGATACTGACGGCATTCTCTTCGGTGCTGTCGGCGGTCCTAAGTGGGATGACCCACGCGCCGAAACACGCCCGGAAGACGGCATCCTTGCCATACGCAAGAGCCTTGGGCTTTTCGCCAACCTCCGTCCGGTCAAAGTCTATCCCCAGCTGATAAACTCCAGCCCAATCAAGCCACACCTGCTGGAAGGTGTAGATATGATTATCGTGCGCGAGCTTACCGGGGGTTTATACTTCGCCACACCTAAAAAACGCTGGAGCAACTCTAAGGGACGGCGCGGCGTCGACACTCTGAAATATACGGAGGAGGAAATCGAGCGCATCGTGCGAGTAGGATTCGAGCTCGCACAAGGGCGCCGCAAGCGCCTTACATCCGTGGACAAAGCAAATGTGCTCGAAACAGGCAGATTGTGGCGCGAAATAGCCACTGAAGTATCAGAAGACTATCCCGATGTCGAGCTTGAGCATGTGCTGGTTGACGCAGCCTCGATGCAGCTTATCAACAATCCGGCGCATTTTGATGTCGTCGTCGCCGAGAATACCTTCGGAGACATACTAACTGATGAAGCGTCGGTTCTCGCAGGCTCTATGGGTATGCTGCCATCTGCCAGTCTGTCAGGTCTGCCCAAGGCAGATACACGCGGCGATCGACCGGTCAGCCTATATGAACCAATCCATGGCAGTGCGCCCGACATCGCCGGGCAGGGCATCGCCAATCCCATAGGCACCATCCTGAGCATGGCATCAATGCTGCGCTACTCATTGGAACTGGACGCCGAAGCGCAGGCGGTCGAGCAGGCGGTCGAAGGTGTATTAGCCGAAGGATACCGCACGCCCGATATTGCATCTGACGGCGGCGAAGTGTGCAAGACGACCGATATGGGTGATGTCATCGCAGGGCGAGTGTAGCCGACAAGTAAACTTAGGAGTCTGGGAAATGAACACAACTCAACATTACGACGCCATCGTAATTGGACTGGGTGGAATGGGCAGCGCAGCGCTGTATCAGCTCGCACAGCGCGGCAAGCGAGTGCTTGGCATCGAACAGTTCGACATCGCGCACGAATTAGGTTCATCCCACGGTGTAACCCGCATCATACGCCTGGCGTACCACGAGCACCCGTCCTATGTACCTTTAATGCGGCGCGCATACGAACTCTGGCGCGACGTACAGAGCGCCGCCGATGAACAGATACTCCATATCACAGGCTCTCTCGACGCCGGTCCGCCCAGCAGCTCCAACTTCACTGGCTCACTCCTATCTTGTGAAGAGCATGATCTGCCCCACGAGGTATTGACGAGTGCAGAGATTACTAAACGTTTCCCAGGCTACCGCCTCCCTTCTGAAACAATGGCAGTGTTCCAAGGCGAAGGTGGCTTCTTATTGCCGGAGCGCTGTATTTCTATATTCGTAGAGCAAGCCCAAGCACTAGGCGCCACAGTCCATTCCAATGAGCGCACATTGGAATGGCAGCCAACTGCGAATGGTGTGCGGGTTCGCACCGATCGCGGCGAATACGAAGCCGAAACGCTGATCATATCTGTGGGTGCATGGGCGTCTAAGCTCCTCCCTACGCTTGGAGCGGCAGCTATCCCAGAGCGTCAGGTACTAATTTGGACAGAAACGCTATGCCCGGAGTTTTTTACTCCGGAAAGATTCCCGGTCTTTAATCTGGTAGTAGATGAGGGCAAGTATTACGGATTTCCAGAGTTCCAAATACCGGGTTTCAAACTAGGAAAATACCATCACCTTGAAGAGAATGTTGACCCTGACACCATAGACCGAGAGCCTAACGCACGAGACGAGGCGATGTTGCGAGACGTTACCGAAAAGTATTTTCCGCACGCCGCAGGTGCGACATCATCAATGAAAGTCTGCATGTTCACAAACAGCCCTGACGAACACTTCATCATCGACCGTTTGCCCGATGCCCCGCAGGTAATCATCGCCGCAGGTTTTTCAGGACACGGGTTCAAGTTCTCCAGCGTCGTTGGCGAAATCTTGGCAGACTTAGGATTGAACGGCACGACAAAGCACGATATTGGCATGTTCAAGCTTGCGCGCTTCGACTGACAGGTTAGACTAGAATGCCTAATTTCTTGGCGCACCGGCAAACCGCGCAGGTCTGTAAGACCCAAGAACGGCATCCGCCGCCGCACCGTCACATATTTCCAGAGCTGCCAGCTGGCTCAGTACGGGCGCAAGAGTGACCCCACTGTGGGTTAGGGCAATATACACGTTGGGAGCCTCTGAGGTGAACCCAATGCAGGGATATCCGTCCAGTGGCATGGGACGCCACCCCACCGGTACCGGCACAGCCCTAGCGCCCGCAAGTTCGGGCAGATACTTGCAGGCACGCTCAAGCAAATCATCAGCGTGTTCTTGACTGTCATCTTCTGCAAGACTTTCCTGACTGCCTTCGCCTATCATCATCCTACCGTCCGCACACTGGCGTATGTGAATCTCTTCCCGTCCATCATCCAGCGCAGGTGCATAAACAACGGGTACATTTCGCAGTAAAGGCGGAAGCGGAGTAGTGCGAATAACAACTCCAGGGCTTTCCATCTGGGGAATATGAGCCCCAACCATTGAAGCCAGAGCCGTGGTTTCCGTGCCAGCAGCGAGCACAACGACTGCGCAATGGATGTCTCCGGATGTAGTCTCCACAACATCGACACGTCCACTACGATCTAACTGCAAGCTCACAACTTCGGTGTTGCTTTGAACCACAGTTTCCAATTCAGCCAGCCGACGTAGGCACGCATCAACCACCAATTGGGGCTCGACCTGACCTTCATTTTCACTGTACTCCGCAGCAGCCACTGCCCCTACGGCGAGACTCGGCTCTATTTCGAACAATTCGGCAGGACTTATTAAACGCGTTGGATAACCCCAAGACTGGAGCTGACGCACTTGCAACATTAACTGCGCAGCAGCAGCATTATCATATTCCCAAGAAACCTTGCCGCCCCAACGAAGCCCTATGCTGGACTTATCGCCGTCATCCCCTAATTTCGCGGCAAATTGGGACCACATTTCCATTGAACGGCGGTTAAGGTTGTGATAGCTAATCGGCTGTTTAGAGCCTGCGTTTATCCAAGCGAAACTGTGGCTCGACGCCCCACCGCCCGGTATTCCTTTGTCAATAAGGGTAACCGGAAAGCCACGAATGGCAATGCGCCAAGCAATGCTGGCACCCATAATGCCTGCTCCGACTACGACATAACGACGATTGCTTTCTTGAGATGACATCAGTCTGCGCTCATTACCGCACCATAGAATTATGATGATGCTATGCTAAAGAGGAATTCGGGAGATGGTATGAATATGATTTCACGCAGTATAGCATACTGGTCCAAGCATTAGTTTTAATGTCAGCTTCATATCAAAGTAATAAGATTGTCTATCATCTCGTTGGATTAGCTGATATAGATAGATTACAGCCTAGAATCACATTTGATATGCTGAAAGCCGACTACATACACATTCAGTTGAATCTTCAAGAAAGACGAATTACATTTTAAGTCTGAACCTCAATCTGTCTAATCCTAGAAAAGAGCAAATTTATAACTGGCAATAGAGCAACCAGAAGTGTTTCATTCAGAATTCAACCTGACGCAGGAGATAGAAAATGAGCGAATTGGTATTGAACACAGCAATTGGTAACTATGGTCACACAGCTCCACTAAAAGACGGGAGCATCATATCGGAAAAATTCAAGATGAATCATATTGAAGTGTCTCCGGTAACCAGCATATTCCGCCGTATGGTGCGCAATATTGAGTTTGATGTAGCAGAGATGGCGCTGGCAACTTACCTTTGTGCACGCGCCCATGGCAAGCCATTCATAGCTTTGCCAATATTTCTTACACACGACTTCTACCACAGCGGCATAGTGTACAATATCCACAGTGGAATTAAGACGCCAAAAGACCTCGAAGGGCGAAACGTGGGAGTCCGCAGCTACACACTAACACCGGGTGTTTGGACCCGGGCAATTCTACAGACAGAATATGATGTGGACTTGGAAGCAGTAACCTGGATCCTCTCGGGGGATGAACATGTCGCCGAGTTTGTCGCTCCGCCCAATGTCATATCTTCCTCAAACAATAATCTTGCCGAAATGTTGCTGTCAGGCGAAATAGACGCTGCCATAGGAGCTGGACCTATTGCATCGCGGGATGTTCAGCCATTATTCCCGGACGCACCCTCAGCCGACGCCAAATGGCATAAGAAAACAGGATTTTATCCAATAAGCCATCTGTTAGTAGTAAAAGACGCTGTATTAGAGTCAGAGCCTGATCTCGCGCTCGATATTTTCAGGATCTTCAACGATGCGAAAGCCGCCTACATGCCGCGTCTTCATGCAGGTGTTGCCTCTGGTGATCAAGACCTAACACTGCTAAAGAGAGCAGAAATTGTAGGTGATGATCCTATTCCGTACGGATATGAACGTTCACGTAATACGATTGAAGCCTTCATCAGTTTCAACTTGGAGCAAAATGTAATCCCAAACAAAGTCAATTCCGAGGACCTGTTCCCTACGAATACGCTTTCGTTAGTTTGACAACAAAATCAGGGCTAGTTGAAAGGCGTTATCTGAGGCGCGTGTGAATCTTCGTGCTTACCGCGCCACTACATTCACCAATTTCCCCGACACATAAATTACTCGCGCTACGTTCTTGCCTTTAATGTGCGGCGTAACCCTGTTGCTCTTCAGAGCTGTGTCTTTGGCAGTATCCTCGTCAATAGATACAGGAACCTCTATCTTGTCCCGCACACGCCCATTTACCTGTACTACAAGCGTGAATACTTCATCCGCAGCCAGTTCTTCGTCCCACTCTGGCCAGCTAGTTGAGTGGATGCTTCCCTGATGTCCAGTGCGTTCCCATAACTCCTCGGTTATGTGCGGCGCCATTGGCGACATGAGCTTCAGCAAATTATCGACTGCCTCTTCCCACTGCTCGGAGTGAATGCCTTTCGCTTCCCATATTTGGTTGAGCCCGTTGGTGTACTCCATCAGTCCGGCAAGCGCCGTGTTGAACTTGTAGCGCTCAAGATCTTCACCCACACGCCGAATGGTCTTATGCATCAATCGCTGCATCTCCCGCACTGTGTCATCGTTGCGTGTAAAGTCATCTAGCAACTTTCCGTCTCTACTGGAAATATCCCAGACCCGATTCATCCAGCGCGCCATGCCATTTATGCCTGAGTCACTCCAACTGCCGCCTTGATCCCACGGTCCCAAGAACATCAGAAAGCACCGCACTGCATCAGCGCCAAAGGTATCGACATATTCATCGGGAGCAATAACATTGCCGCGAGACTTGCTCATCTTCTCGTGGTCCGCACCGAGGATCACCCCCTGGTTGAACAGACGATCGAATGGTTCGTCGAAATCCAACAATCCGAGATCTCGTAGCGCCTTTACAAAAAAGCGCGCATACAAAAGATGCATCACCGCATGTTCTGCGCCGCCTGTGTACTGATCAACAGCGCCCCATAGCGAAAGCTTTTCCGAGTCAAATGGTCCATCCTTATACTTGGCATCGGTGAAACGCAAGAAGTACCAAGACGAATCCACAAAAGTGTCCATCGTGTCAGTTTCGCGTGTAGCAGGCCCACCACAATCCGGACAGGTTGTATTCAGGAAGGCCTTATTCAATCTCAGCGGCGATTCACCTGTGGGTCTGAATTCTGCATCCTCCGGCAGGAGAACAGGCAAGTCGTCATCGGGAACTGCCACATCACCACAATCGTCGCAATATATGATGGGAATAGGCGTACCCCAATATCGCTGCCGAGAAATAAGCCAGTCTCGAACTCGGTATTGCACGGTACGGCTTCCCCAGTCATTGTCTTCTATATAATCTGCAATCTGTTGCCAGCCTTCATCATTATTCATACCATCGAACTGCGCCGAGTTGACTTGAGTCCCTGCACCGAGATACGCCTCCTCGAGAGGCTCGCCATCCCAATTCGGCGGGGCAACCACTACGCGAATTGGCAGGTCATACTTCTGTGCAAATACAAAATCGCGATCATCGTGCGCAGGCACTCCCATAACGATTCCCGTGCCATACGTCAGCAACACATAATCGCCCACGAAGATTGGCACACGCTCGCCATTCAAATTGTTGACGCAATACGCGCCTGTGAATACGCCTGTCTTATCCTTGTCCGTCGAGAGACGCTCTATCTCGGTCTGCGCGCGAGCCTGTTCCACATACGCTGCGACTTCGGCACTGCACTCCTGAGTAGTCAGTTTGTCAACTAGAGGATGCTCAGGTGCGAGCACTACGAATGTAACGCCGTACACTGTGTCGATTCGCGTTGTGAAAGTAGTGATTGACTGTTCATCGAGACCATATTCAGAGATGTCGAACTTAATGTCCACGCCCTCGCTACGACCAATCCAATTGTTCTGCATCCTATTTATCTTTTCCGGCCAGTCGATCTTTGAGTTGTCAAGTAGCTCCTCAGCATAATCTGTAATCTTAAAGAACCATTGGTTAAGATCTCTATGCGTTACGGTAGATGAGCAACGCTCACAGAGACCATTAATTACCTGTTCGTTGGCGAGAACTGTCTGACACGAGGGACACCAGTTCACAGGTGCATATGCACGATATGCTAGTCCGTTCTTATAGAATCGCAGGAAGAACCATTGGTTCCATTTATAGTACTCAGGATCACAGGTAACGACCTCTCTGTCCCAGTCATAAATCGCTCCCATGCTGCGGAGCTGACGCCGCATGTTCTCCATGTTATCCGTCGTCCACTTGTGCGGATGAATACCACGCTGAATAGCGGCATTCTCTGCGTTCAAACCAAATGCGTCAAAACCCATTGGATGCAGCACATTGTAGCCTTGCATGCGGCGAAAGCGCGCATGAGCGTCAGACGGGCTCATTGCATACCAATGACCAATATGCAGATCACCCGACGGATAAGGGTACATCGTCAATTCATACCACTTAGGGCGTGAGTCATCGTCCGCTACCTTGTTGGCTCCGCTCTCGAGCCAGCGCTGCTGCCACTTGGCATCAATCGACCTGTGATTAAATCTCTGCTCGGTCGTCCTGACAACTGCCATGACATGTCCTCCACTCAAATCTATGACATCAAAGTTGCACAAAAAATCCGTCCCCATGGTAAGGGACGGAACTTCACATCGGAAGGATACCGCGGTACCACCCTTGTTTCTCGGCCAATTATCCAGCCAAGACGCTCAATAGCTTTAACGGGCATACCCGCCCGACCCTAGCATGTTTTTCAGGCCGGATGCTCAGGGGCGAGTTCACGTTAGGTCAGCGCGCCAGGATTCCAGCACCCCTGGCTCTCTGCAAGCCTTCCTGCTACGCTAGTACTCCCCTTCAATGCGTTTTCACTCTATATTAAAATAACCTAACATTAGGTAAGATTGGCGTCAAGACATTCTCAATATCAGACGACAGACACGCATCGAACGTTTCGATCAAATTTGGCTTCAATTTTCAAGAATCGTGGATGAACTGAAGGCAGAACATCTTCCACGTCGGTTAACAATTGAACGACTTTGGCTGGCGGTGGTGCCATCGGAGATTTCATTTTGAGCATAACTTTCAGCTTGCCATACATAAAGAATCAGTGAATAATGATGAAAGCCCGCGTCATTTCGGAAGACATGCCCCGCATAGTTATTCTCGGTACAACAGGCTCTGGAAAGACAACGCTCTCTCATCAGTTGTCACAAATACTTCAGGTACCTGCAGTTGAACTGGACGCTATTCGACACGGGCCTAACTGGACAGAGACACCGGATGATCTATTCAGACTACGAGTGGCAGATTCGCTGCATAGTGACGGCTGGATAGTCGATGGGAACTACAGCGTCGCACGCGACAGTATTTGGCCACGCGCTACGATGCTCATCTGGCTGGACTATTCCTTCCCGCTCGTATTCTGGCGGTTGTTCTGTCGTACTATGACACGAGGAATCACGCGCAAACGTCTCTGGAACGGCAACCGCGAAGACCTGTGGAGACACTTCCTTACTAAAGATTCTCTCTTTCTCTGGGCATTACGAACCCACTGGAAACGCCGCAAATCCCTCTCCAAAACTCTGTCAATGTCTAAGTACAATCATCTCGAAGTGCTGAGGTTCAGATCACACAAACAAACTGCAAAATGGCTTGAAAGCATAAGTACCAAGTTTTAGTGTAATATATCGAAAGGCGAATTTTTCAATACAACATAGTTAGTGAGAGGTCGGTATGACCAACTACAGGGTATCCGTAATTCGTGGTGACGGAATTGGCATAGATGTCATCGAAGAAGGCATCAAAGTACTGAATACCGTAGGCGAGCAGTACAACATTCATTGGACATTCGTCGAGCACCCTTGGAACTCAGACTACTACTTGAAGCGTGGCAGAATGATGCCAACAGATGCACTTGACACGATGGCAGAGGCCGATGTCATATATCTCGGTGCTGTAGGACACCCAGACCTACAAGACCATATCACTTTGAATGGACTGCTTCTTCCAATACGGCGCACCTTTGACCAGTACGTCTGCGAACGCCCAAGCGTATTGTATCCCGGAATCACTTCACCTTTGCGCGATCAGAAGCCATATGACATAGACATGCTCGTAATTCGCGAGAACACTGAGGGAGAATATGCAGAAGTAGGCGGATTCCAGTATCCTGGTTCTGATGAAGAAATAGGTATTCAGACGGGGGTCTTCACACGCCGAGGATGCGAACGAATCATAACCTATGCCTTCGAGCAAGCCAGGAAACGCAACAAGAAAAAGCATGTAACATCCATCACCAAATCTAACGCTCTAGGGTACGGCATGCTCGTCTGGGATCGCGCCTTTGATCGAGTTGCAGAACGATATCCTGACATAGAGACTAATTCTCTGCTCATAGACGCCGCCTGCATGGACTTCGTGCGGCGTCCTGAAAGCTTCGATGTAGTAGTTGGCAGCAACTTATTCGGGGATATTCTAACTGACATCGGTGCAATCATCACTGGAAGTATGGGACTTGCGCCGAGCGGCAACATAGATCCTGAACGCCGTTTCCCTTCGATGTTCGAGCCTGTACACGGAAGCGCCCCGGACATCGCGGGCAAAGGCATTGCAAATCCAATGGCCGCAATTCTTTCCGCGTCTATGATGCTTCGTCACTTAGGTCATGAAGATGCTGCCGATATAATCGACAAGGCTGTGATCTACATCATAGACCAAGGCGAAACGCTAACACCTGACCTTGGCGGTACATCATCTACATCCCAGGTAGGCGATGCCGTGATCAACGCGCTTGGCAAAGGATAGGCCGTGTCTATACAGATGCCACACTCAGCACAACCGGCTAAACCGGGTAACCTGCCTACAGTCCGAGCGCAAGATGTGATGGATTATCTTGGTTCACAGTACGGGCCTGCCCAATGGCATGTACGATATTCGCCCGCAGAAGAACTGGTTTATACAATCCTGTCCCAGCACACCTCCGACCTAAACTCAGAACGTGCCTTCAAGAGTTTAATGAACACTTTTGACTCACTCGACGCAATTGCTGACGCCCCTGTTGAATCGATAGAGAAAGCAATACGTAGAGGGGGATTGGCGAAGCAAAAAGCACCGCGCATTAAGAATATACTCTGTCAAATACGCGATGAACTTGGATCTTTTGATCTTTCATTCCTTGCCGAAATGCCACTTGATGAAGCCAAGGCCTGGCTCAAACGATTGAACGGCATAGGACCTAAGACGGCAGCAATTATCCTTTGTTTCTCCTTAGGGATGCCCGCTATGCCGGTAGACACTCATATCTTTCGCGTATCCAAACGGCTGGGACTCATCGAACAGAAGGTGAACGCGGACAAAGCCCATGACATATTAGAGCCGATGGTTGCACCTAATGATGTATTTGCCTTCCACATGTACCTGATTCAGCACGGACGGCAGGTGTGCAAAGCACAGCGCCCGCTTTGTAGTGAGTGCGTACTTGCGTGGGGGTGCCCTTCTCGCTCTAAAATAGAACGATAGGGAAAGCGCTCACAAAGTAAGAGCGTTTTGAAGAGATATAAGGCTTGAACTATATGATATAGATACTCGGTTGTTGCAGTCGCACTTGAGACCTGAAGCAAGAGATTTGTCTAACTAAATCTAGCTGATAGACATCGCCTCGTAGCCCCGTATACCTTAAGCATCAAGCAAAACCTGCTTAAAAAGCAGCTGCGCAACTTGTTACTATATGCCATACACGCTTATACTTGATACAAACAAAAAGGAGGCAGGTGCGTTGAAAGTGAAAGTTGGCATCATCAATGTAACGGGATATGCTGGAGTGGAACTCGCTCGTATCCTAGCCCGACATCCTCACGCAGAAATAACCTCCGTTACAGGGCGAAGCGCTGCTGGCCAGAAGCTCGGCAATGTGTTCCCGCACTTATCTGAGATCGACATCACTATCACGGAAGACATTACCGAGACCGTAGATGTGATATTCTCAGCACTTCCCCATGCCGCGAGTGCCGAGCGCATAGGTCACGCACTCTCCAGCGGCGTGAAATCCATCGACATAAGTGCCGATTTTCGGCTCAAAGACCTCAGTGTGTACGAAGACTGGTACAGCGTGCAGCATCCCTGCCCTGAAAATATCGAAGATTCGGTCTATGGTTTGACAGAATTGCACCGTAACGAAGTGGCTGATGCCAATCTTGTCGCTAACCCAGGCTGCTATCCTACCGCTTCTATAATGGCTCTTGCACCTGCTGTTGATGCTGGCATAATCGAAGGCGACATCATCATAGACGCTAAGTCCGGGGTATCAGGAGCGGGACGCGGTTTATCTCTCAAAACTCACTTCTCCGAAGTAAACGAAAACTTCATGGCATACTCGGTTGATGGACATCGACACTTACCAGAAATTCAACAGGAATTGGATTTGCTGGATTCAAGTGAATCTGATGGCTTGAAAATCACATTCATGACGCACTTAGTTCCTATGACTCGTGGCATCCTCGCAAGCTGTTACGCTCCGCTTAAGGAAGGCTCCATCGCAAGTGGCAGTGGAGCAAAGACTGAGATACGCGAAATATACGACAATTTTTACCAAGGCGAGACCTTCGCGAAGGTGGTCTCGTCACCACCAATGACGAAGCACACGCTCGGCAATAACGACTGCGTTGTTTACCCCACGGTTGACATACGCACAAATCGGCTCATCGTCATAAGCTGTATAGACAATCTCGTAAAAGGAGCAGCGGGACAAGCCGTGCAGAACATGAATCTCATGTTCGGTATGCCGGAAGACGAAGGTATAACTCAGCTTGCCTTGTACCCATAGCCTAGGTTTCCGAATAATGCACAACTGTCTGATAATTTCGTTGCAGGCAACGCGCTGAATCTCTACAATATAGTTTGCCAGTAAATACTGGGCAATTTCGTGGCCCCATCGTCTAGGGGACTAGGACAGCGGCCTTTCAAGCCGCAAACACGGATTCGAATTCCGTTGGGGCCACCACTACTATCCCTCCTTCACATACCGCGCTAGGTATTTCCATTGTCCAACGATCATATCAAGAGGGCTGTACGTCTCGGTTGGGACGAGATGTCCACACTCTACCAATCCGAAACTGTCATCTCACTCAATGATGTACACTACGCGCCTTTGTGTCCCGGAGAGCGCGAACTAGGCATCATAGGTAATGTTCGCGGCTTACGTACCCTGGAACTCGCATGCGGCGCCGCACAGAACTCGATCGCGTTAACAAAACTCGGGGCGAGTGCAACAGCCATAGATATTTCAGATCAGCAATTGGCGTGCGCTAAAAGTCTCATAGCACAGGAAAATGTGCGAGTCAATCTCGTACAGGGTGACGTAGAACAACTCGGATTATTCCATGATAGTTGCTTCGAATTAGTGCTTTCGTGTTTTGGTATGGAATTCTTACCTGATCCCGAGAAGTGCCTGCGCGAGTGCTTTAGAGTATTGACTGATTATGGACTGCTCGTCATAAGCACAGTACATCCGTTAACCGCATTCGAGTGGGACTCCGATGCTGGGATGCTGTGTGTAACCGACTACTTCAATCCGCCTGTTGAGATCTGGGATGAACCAACCCACGAAAAAACACAAAAGGGTCTAACATTCTTTCGCACCATTCAGGAGATGTTCGGTTTGCTTGCAGATGCGGGATTTCAAGTAGAGCAGGTGATTGAGCCGGCGCCTAACGAATACCATGCTTCCGGCGAGCATCAGGCACCCTATACCGGAGTGTATTGGGAGAGCCAACGCCATAGACTAAGCAAAGTTCCGTTCGCAATCATCTACAAGGCACGCAAACCCCATAATTAACCGCCACCCACAGCACGTACTATCTCGACCTCATCGCCTTCGCTGAGTGTAACCTCGTCGAATTCTTCACGCCGAATCACTGTGCCGTTATGGGCTACTGCGATGAAGCGGGTGTTCACTTCAAGCGACTTAAGGTAATCAACCAAAGGAGTCGGAGTATCCAAAGTACGCTCTTTGCCGTTTATGGTTAGTTTAATCATGATTGACCTCACATCGCCTTGATCGACAAGATTGCCGCGCAACCCTGCGCATACTTGTCATTAGAGCCGCGGCTGCTTCCGTAGGGTCAGCAGATGTGGTTATTGCACTAATCACGGCTGCTCCTGAAGCGCCTTGCTCAATCACACTGCCCACATTTGACACCTCAATGCCACCAATCGCAATCAAAGGCGTACTAATCGCATCTGTAGCAGATTTTACCAGCGACAACCCGCCCGTATTGGCGCCGGGATGCGATGCAGTAGGAAAAATCGTGCCTAGAATCAATAAGTCGGCACCCTGTGACTCTGCTTCCACGGCACCGTCAACGCTATGAACCGAGCGTCCGAACAGTAACCTCTCACCTGCGATGCGGCGCGCAGCATGAAGCGACAACGCCTTTTCACCAAGCTGCACGCCGTCCACATTCGCCGCTAATGCCACATCAATGCGATCGTTTATGAACAGAAGCGCCTTGTTACCTATCACACTCTTGAGCCGCAGCATCAGTGCATATAATTCGGATGCAGACAAATCCTTTTCCCGCAGCTGCACAAGCTCTACCCCCCCTTGGACGGCAGAATCCACGACATCCTCTATTGACCGCCCGTTACATCGTCGACGGTCTGTTACAAGACAAAGCGTCGGATACGACAGATCCATTACGCTGCCTAACTGATACCAACAGGTGCTGCGACGCCTTCCGCCGGACTGGACGCGATAGCAGTCTGCCTGCGCTTGATGCGTCCAGCCAGATATGCCTTCCGTCCCGCTTCTACTCCAAACCTGAACGCCTCTCCCATGAGTTCCGCATCTTCTGCTTGCGCGATAGCGGTATTGACCAGCACACAGTCAGCGCCTATCTCCAACGCCTGAGATGCTTCGGAAGGAACCGCAAGTCCAGCATCAACAACCACAGGCACATTAGCGTCAGCGATAATCAGCCGTATCTCATCCAACGTAAGTATTCCCTGTCCGGATCCGATAGGCGAACCCAGTGGCATTACTGTAGCACATCCGATGTCTTCCAGCCGTTTGGCTAGAACAGGATCGGCGTGAATATACGGCAGCACTGTGTATCCTTCATCGACGAGCCGGCATGCTGCCTCATAAGTGCCTATGGGGTCCGGAAGCAAGTGCTTCGGCTCCGGTATAACTTCTAATTTTATCCAACTTGAACCCGTAACCTCACGCGCCAAATGGGCAGTGAAAACCGCCTCATCCGCAGTCTTACAGCCTGCAGTGTTGGGCAGAATGGTGTAATCATCCCAGTCAAAATAGTCAAGGATATTCTTCTCTGCGGGGTTATCCAGATCTAAACGGCGTATGGCAACGGTGATTATCTCGGCTCCGGAGGATTTAACCGAAGCTACCATCTCTTCCATGCTACGATGACGTCCCGTGCCAACCATCAAGCGGGACTTGAACTCTTTGCCTCCGATGATAAGGGGATCGTACATCTGAAAGTCTCCTGTCGAATTCATTCTGCCACGAAGTCACCAACAATTATATCACTAACACAAAAGCCGCTGACTTAATGCCAGCGGCCCTGTTTGAGTTGCACTATCACACAGTCCCTACGCTGGCATTATCCAGGTCAGGTACGAGGGGTCGCTCCGAATTGTCGAAGCCTCTCAGCCTGGCTTACCCAAGCTCCCCCAACAACTTGCTTACTTCAATTATTAACCTAACACATCCTACGTATATTCACAAGTCAACGAAAGATACGACACTGTTTCAGGTAATGTTAGTGTAAGCTGAGGGGATAATCAGGTATTCAGGGGAGCACATCGCAGATTACTGACATGAAATGATGTCTGCAACAGCAAGAAACACAATATCGTTGGGGTGGCGTAAGACTGTACATCGCCCCGCCAACTCCGCATGGGCGCGATTCTCCAATCGTTTTATATTTTTTTGACGTTCTGCAGGTGTCCCCATATCTAATTGTATCGTATTTCTTATGGGATCGCGAAGCAGACTTCCGAAAAAGTTGGGATTAACAAATACTTGATCATTGTCCCTCTGCACAAAAACCGGCAATAATGCGTCCCACCGAGAAACACCCTGGTCATTCTGCCAGCGAATTCTGTATATGCCAAGTGCACCGGGTTTCGGACCGGGCAAACTGGCATATTCTCCCTTAAACTCTGGAGACTTGGCAAATTCTATCAAATATGTAAAGAAAGCGCTTTCAAAGTCCATCGGAACTAAATCGGAATTACGTTGCACCAATCTCCTATCGACACTAACTCTCACAACAGTGGCTCGTTCTCTAAATTCGGAGAATCTACCACGCATTTCTTCTGGCAGTTCTAATTCAAGAACTCGACCATTGTATAATCTATCTCGAATTTTCACATCCACATAGGGCAAAATACCTTCCAAGAAAGATAATACATCCTCCTGTCCAAAAGTATAAAGTGCAGTAGTTGCGGTGGGATCATACCCTTCTATGTGGGAGAACAGTTTATCCTGTTGAGATTTTGCTTCTTTAGCTCTGTCAATGGCTTCTATTACATCTTCTTGAGTGCGATGTATATCCAGATGTTTGTTATCCGCAAGAATAGACGCTATATCCACTTGTTCGAGCAGTTCCCCGATTATTTCTGTCTCTAGCCCATCTTGAAATTCAGAGCTTACATCTGACATATCCTTAGCGATGCTGTGAACACGCTCCAACATCATTCCAAGAGATCTATTATCGAAACTATCGTTAGACATTAGATTGAATACAATGACTCGTTCTTTCTGTCCGTAGCGGTACAACCTGCCAGCTCGCTGTACTAATCGCCTGGGATTCCAAGGCAGATCGTAGTTGACTAATAATATATGGCACTGTTCGTGAAGATTGATGCCTTCGCCTCCTGCCTCAGTAGAAACGATAAATTGGGCGGAGAGGTTGTTGAACATAGAAATGTTTTCCATCTTTTCAGTCAATGACATGCTGCCATTAATCTGAACTACCTTTGTATCTGGATAACGTTCTCGCAACGCATCTATTAAATACTCCTGAGTGGCGCGGTATTCAGTAAATATCAAGAGTTGTTGATCCTCTTTCCGCAATGGATCAACAATGTCTGTAAGAAACTGCTTCAGTTTGCGATCATCAGTCTTAACATGCTTTGCCAAAGTAAGAAGTTCTGCAATTTGGCGCTGCTCATCATGAAAGAAGGGATTGGCTCCAGTATTCGCAGCAGCCACAGATATTGCCATATCTGCTAGATTATCTAGGCCATCTTCACCTTCTTGAAAGGCGTCGAATATCTCGCCAAACGATTGGTTAGCCACAGCACCATTCAGATTTTCGTCATCGCCTCTCAGGCGCGCACTGCGGCGCAGTAAAGCCTGTTCAATAGCAGCTATGCTAGACGAAGCCAATTTGCGATAAGTCGTCATCACAAATCCGATTGCACGTCCTTTATTCCCTCCGGCGTTTGCCGCATCGTAGCCATATCTCAAGTAGATTTGCAGATGTTTGTCAAAATTCCGAGCATTTTCTGATAATGGCACCTGTACGAGACGGGTATCCTGTCCGCGGAACAGAAACTTTCCGTTGGCATCGGTAACCAGACTTTTACGATTACGCAGAATTACATCAGCGACAACAGATGGATCAGTGAAAACATTAGCAAACCTTTGTTCTAGATCGGGACGCAGTAGCAATAAGAGATTTATGAACTGCATAGTTCTGCCTTGATGGGGTGTCCCCGTCAAGAATATCAAGGTATCTGTCAACTGCTGTAGATTCTTAGCTAGTCGATAACGCTGTGTAGTCGCCTGACGTTCTATCTTGCTCAGATGATGAGCTTCATCGAAAACGATTACATCCCAGTAATACGAATCACCAAATATAGAGCTGTGAGTATCCATTTTTGCACGGTCTACGGATACAATTACTTTTTCATAGCTAGTCCAGTGAGAAGGCTGATTAATATTAAAGTCTAATCCATATATTCGAAAATCTTCGTCGAACTTATACCTCATTTCATCCTGCCACTGTCGCACCACTCCTGCCGGGCATACCACTAGCACACGACGAGCCTGTTGCCTACGCTTCATAGCCTTTAATAACAAGCCTACCTCTATGGTTTTACCCAATCCAACATCGTCGGCAATGAGCCAATTTGAGTGATCAGAGTTCATTATGCGATGTACCAAATCGATTTGATGTGGCAGTGGATCAACATCTAGTCTGTCAAGGGCACCTGTTACTTGATTCCATGATTCGAGAGCATAAGCTAATACTTTTAGCCTAAACTTTTCGGCATTATCACTCCCAGATGTTTCTGCTTGGCGATATTTGATTCCGGCGTCTCTAATGCGCACTAGATTCTCATAAGGCAACCAACGGCTTTCGCCACTTATATGTAGCTGAACCAACACCATATCGCGCCCAGCGATACGACGCTTTGATATAACTGTCCCTGTTCCCAGTGTCTTACGAGTATTGGATTTAGGTTTGTCCTGAACTATATGACCTGGACGAAAGCCAGTGCGTAGATCAGACGCATGATGCCACTGAATTAGTCCTTTACTTCCCCATTCCACTTGAACAAGAGGTGTATTATTTTCAAGATTGATATTAACTATCCTGCCTAGAACACCTTCGTATTTTGGATGAGATACGAAGCAACCTATCCCCGGTATCAGGGAATTATCCATTTGGTTCTTACGCATATGAATTCACCAGATAAGTTCATTCATTAATATGGCGGGCTCGTATATGGGGTTTCACTAAAATCATTTGAATGATCGTCAAAAACATAGATGTATAGCATCCACTCATTCATATCCAACCTAGGTTATCGTGCCATTCGCTAGGGTCATACCAATCCTGAACAGCAAACCATTGAGACGAACCTCCTAGGGTACGGTACGGCAGATTATCATCCCAAACCCTCCATTTACTATTCGAAATAAGGGGACCGACTGCTCCTAGATCGAACATTCCATAAAGAGTATTTAAGGTTTCATGATCTGATTCGAATTTAGAACTTGAAACAATTACTTCTCGCCAATCTTCTCTATTACCGGTTTGATGAGCACGAAATACAGCAAACAGGGCGAAAGAAGGAAAACCATACTTCCAAAGGTTATAATCTCTCCAGTCTTCAAGCCATGATATATCGATAATCTTATCTGCTGGATAATGCAGGCGATCCTGCACTAATCTATACGCTGCTTCCAAGGAAAGTGTATGAGCGGGATTAGAGTATGTCCACCAATTGTCAAGCCGGGAATGCCAGAAAGTGTGCTCCCACCATTCAGGATTCTCCTCCCAATAGTTGAGTCGAAAGTCCAAGAACAGACTTAGACTCTGTCCCGTCCAATCTTTCTCACGCAGCCACGGAAGCCAATTGCTAAGACGCCTTAAACTTAGACTTTCTAATAGATTGGAGATTCGATCGCGCTGAGTATCAGTAGAAGGGCTTATGGTCGAAATAAATTCGTCAATTTTAAGCTTACGCGATAAGGATAAGTCTGATACATCTTCATTCAGGATATACAAATCCTCGTGAAGGTCGTCATCATACTCTGCGAAGATTTCAGGCTCATCCCATTCAGAGCCATCATCAACGGTATCATCAAGCCCATCGCCGTACTCATCTTCGAATAATTCTTTATTATCATCGAATCTTGGAGCGATTGGTCTCTCACTCATTTCAAAGTCGCTAATATCCTCAATCTCACCGCGGTCGCCGCTTGGCAAATCTAACCAAGGATCGTCTTCAATCAGAGACTCAGTCGTAGTGTCAATGAAATCGTCGGCTTGCCAGCCAGATTGAGAGGCATAATTACTATTGTTCACATCATCTTTACTCATGCCCATATCATACATCGACCTCTAATGTGTTACAATGCGCCTTGCAAAGCCCAAACTCAATACATCCTGCAAACCACATAAACTACACAACAAACTCACACTCACGGAGGTCAAGTCTCAGATGGCATCCAATATCGTCCTGTCAACGAAGGAATATAATGTAGTCGGTACACGCCCAATCCGCCACGACGGATACGACAAAGTAACCGGCAAAGCCCTGTATGGCGCGGATATGAACCTGCCCGGCATGCTCCACGGCAAGGTACTGCGCAGCCCCCACGCTCACGCGAACATCGTCTCGATCGACACCAGCAAAGCCGAAGCTCACCCGGATGTGCAAGCGGTCGTTACATCCGCCGACTTTGCAAACGCTCCCGACGAGGCACGTGTGCTGGTCGCAGGTCCCCCTGTGAACATTAAGCACCTCAGCAACAACATCCTCGCCGGCGAGAAAGTCCTCTACAAAGGGCACGCAATCGCTGCCGTTGCCGCAACCAGCCCGCACGCCGCAGAAGAAGCGCTCGCGCTCATTGATGTGCAGTACGAAGTGCTTCCCGCCGTAACAGACGTGGAGTCTGCGATTGCGCCGGATGCCCCGCAGCTCCACGAAAACTACAATGGCAACATCGCCAGCCACTCGGAAATGACACTCGGCAGCATCGAAAAAGGCTTTGCCGAAGCCGATATTGTCATAGAGAGAACATTCCGCACGAAGACAGTGCATCAGGGCTATATCGAACCGCACACGGCGACCGCGTGGTGGCTGCCTGATGGCAGAATTACTATCTGGTGCAGCTCGCAGGGGCACTTCCAGATACGCGACCGCACCGCCGGCGTGCTGGGCATACCGCACTCCCGCATAAAAGTCGTGCCGATGGAAATCGGCGGCGGTTTCGGCGGCAAGACCACTATTTACCTTGAGCCCGTCGCGGCGGCGCTCTCGCGCAAGAGCGGCAATCCGGTCAAAGTTACAATGAGCCGAGCAGATGTGCTCGAAGGCTCTGGACCCACCTCCGGAAGCTACATGTGGATTAAAATTGGCGCAACCAACGATGGCAAACTTACTGCCGTTCAAGCCGACCTCAAGTACGAGGCAGGCGCATACCCAGGCTCCCCTGTCGGTGCTGCGATGAACTGCATTTACTCACCCTACGATGTGGACAACCTGCGACTCGACGGGTATGACATCGTGAACAACAAGCCCAAAACGACGGCATACCGCGCCCCCGGTGCGCCCGGTGCGGCGTTCGCCTCTGAGCAGGTGATAGACGAGATCTGCAAAAAGCTGAACATAGATCCGCTCGACTTCCGCATCATGAACAGTGCGAAGGAAGGTACTCGCCGTAGCTACGGTGTCATCAACCCAGTCATAGGCTGCCTCGAGACGAACGAAGCGGCCAAGCAACACGAGCACTACCAGACGCCGCTTGAGGGCGCAAACCGTGGGCGCGGTGTTGCGACAGGCTTCTGGATGAACGGCGCCGGAGCAGCCTGTGCTACCGCCAATGTCAACTACGACGGCACAGTAAACCTTACTATCGGTTCGGTAGACATCGGGGGTACTCGGCCTGCAGCAGCCCAGCAGTTCGCTGAAGTGCTAGGTATACCCGTAGAAGACGTCAATCCGCAGGTCGGCGACACCGAAACCATCGGTTACACATCTATGACGGGCGGCAGCGGCGCAGCATTCAAGACTGGCTGGGCAAGCTTCGAGGCTGCGCAAGATGTGAAGCGCCAAATGCTCGAGCGCACAGCACTGATGTGGGAGACGGATGTTGACCAGATTGGTTTTGTCGACGGCACTTTCCAACACAAATCCGACCCGGAGCTGAGTATCTCCTTCAAGGAGATGGCAGAGCGACTCACTGAGACAGGGGGGCCAGTCGTCGGGCGTGCCAACCTCGACCCTGCTGGCCCCGGCAGTGCGTTCGCCACACACATCGTCGATGTAGAAGTTGATCCTGAAACAGGCAAGGTAACGATCCTTCGCTATACCGCCGTGCAGGACGCTGGTAAGGCAATTCACCCCAGCTATGTTGAGGGACAAATCCAAGGTGGCGTCGTTCAAGGTATCGGCTGGGCTCTCAACGAAGAATATTACATGAACGATGATGGTCGGATGGCGAACTCCAGCCTGCTGGACTATCGCATGCCCACCGCTCTCGACCTGCCTATGATCGACACCGTGATAGTCGAAGTTGCGAATCCTTCTCATCCATACGGTGTGCGCGGTGTAGGCGAAGTGTCCATCGTTCCGCCGATGGCCGCGATCGCTAATGCAATCAATAATGCGATCGGTGTACGTATGGACGAACTGCCGATGAACCCTGCATCCGTTACGAAGGCGATACAAAGCGCCAACGATTAGAACAAAGCAATACAAAAGGGGCAGCCAGATGGCTGCCCCTGGCACTCTTGAGTCAGCGAAGTTCTACATTAACTCACAACTATATCGCTCCATATTCCGCCAAAGTGGGCAACCGTCCAGAACTGCGCAATCTGTCCAATGCCTGCCTCTCCAGCTGGCGCACTCGCTCTCTGGTAACACCCAGTTCTCGCCCAACTTCCTCCAATGTTCTTGGCCGGTCGTCGAAGAATCCGAAACGGAGAGTTAGCACAAGTCGCAGGCGCGGTGGCAGGTCTTGCATCGCTTCGACGACATTCTGTCGTGTAACCATGCGAATCGCCATCTCGTCCGTAGCCCATCCTCCCGTATCCTGAACGAAATCTTCCAATGTGGATTCCTCTTCACCAACAGGAGTTTCCAGCGAAACCGTATGCTGCCTCTGCTGCATCAGTACCTCAACGCTTTCCAGCGACCATCCAAGTTCGTCCGCAATCTCAGAAGCCGAAGGTTCCCGGTCAAGCCTACGATGAACCACGCGCTCAGCAGAACTAAGTTGCTGCAGGCGCTCAACCACGTGTACCGGTAGGCGAATAGTGCGCCCCTGATCAGCCAATGCACGCGTAACCGCCTGCCGCACCCACCAGGTTGCGTAAGTGCTGAACTTGAATCCTCTATGCGAGTCGAACTTCTCCACTGCGCGCATCAGACCCAAATTGCCTTCCTGAACAAGATCAAGCATCGGCAAACCGCGATTCTGGTACTTGCGAGCAATGCTCACAACTAACCTCAAATTGGAATTGGTCAACTCTTCTCCAGCGTGCTTTCCTGCGCTTTCAATCGCTTTCCACCACTCTTCTATCTCATCGGCGAATTTATCGAGCCGCTTCTCCAATTCCGATTCATCCAACAATTCATCAGTGTCCAGCGCATTAATCACATCAGCGGGTAACAGCCAGCGCAGTCGAGAAATTTCCGCAACCCGAGCGACTGCGTCGGCTTCCTTGGCTTCAAGCGCCATTGCCATGGCAGACTTAGTGTCAGAGTCCATAGGCAGATCAAGCGCATCTCGCACCTCAGTAATCGCCAACGCATCACTAATCGTTGCACTCTCAGCAAGCTCATGGCCTAGCACTTCAGCAAATATCAGAAGAGTAAGGCGACGACTGCGCAGTGCGGAGTATATGTTCGCAGCAAGCATCGCTGCGGACGCCTGAAAACCATGCTCGTTGCTGAAATCTTCTCGAAGCCGTTTCAGTTCCATTCGGCGCTCGACAGCCAAGCCAAGCCGGATTTCATCGGCCTGCTCGAGCAAAGGATGCTGACCAATAGCAACCAGATACTCTCGGATAGTGTCAGTCGTTTCTCCGGCAAGGTCACGGTTGTCATTGCGTCTCACTTGTGCAGTTTTAGCGACCCGATTTCTTGTATCTTCCAAGCCTGCCCCCGATGATTCGGAACGACCCCTCACAGTTGCCTCCAGTTCAATCATTTCATCTTCCCATAATTTCTGCTATCGAAAGTCAACCCATTTCATTATGATGAAGTATACCGACCGCCTATATATAATCTTCAATTTATAACATTTCAGGGTCAAAAAGGCAATATAAATATACGCAGAACAGAATTCTGATTTATATCAAGCAGTTCGCTCCTGCGAAAATACTCCTCTCTCCATAAATATAACGATTGGGTGCATTAAAGGTTAGCAATTTTTTGCAATGACTAACAGGCATATTGAATAACATACAATATTCATATACAAGATAATATGCCGGAGATATACTCGCCTGCACCGGATGCGGACCACCTCTTCGAAACTGACCAGCAAGAGCGCGATGCTCACGCGTACCCAGTTTAGTACGAGGTATAGAAAAAGGTCGGATACTCAGGTATAGATATAAGTTGACAAAACTCTGCCTGAGGAGTCCGACCAATGAAATGGTATAACAGCATCAGCACATTTCTCAACTGCGCTATCCCCAATATCAGAGCTACCAGAAAAGTTAACCTCGCTCTGTTAACCTGCTCTATCCTCTCTCGCCGCCAACTCTCACTATCCGTACTCGCAAGAGAACTTGCCCGATCCTCTCTAACCAGAACCAGCTCGCATCACCACAACAAGAAGCGACTGTTCCGCTTCCTGTCCAACCACCGCCTAGATCCCTTTCAAACACAGACCGCGATGATGCCTCACATCGTCTCAACCGCACGACTCAAAGGTCTCACACCCATAATGATAGACTGGTCTGATCTTGGCAGAGGTTTCAACGGACTGTTCGCTGCGGTCTGCTTCAGGAAGAGAGGTCTCCCACTTCTGAGCTGGGTGTCGCGCAGTGAGGAGCTGAATCCCTCTCAAAATCGCCTTGAGGAGATGTTCATTCGCAGACTGGTAACTCACCTGCCCAACACTGTTCGTCCGCTGATACTTGCTGACAGGGGTTTTGGCAGAGCCAGTCTGCTTCTGTTTATACAGCGCCTCCCTTCTTTCAGTGGATACCCTGTGGACTATGTCATCCGGCTCAAGAAAGATGTGATAGTGCAAAGTGAGGAGTTCAGGTGCAGATTGCGAGATTACCCTCTGCGGAAGCGGCGCATCGTGTTCGTGCCGGGTGTGAAGTATCGTCAGGATGGCGCAGTGACTACAAACCTCGTGCTGTTCTGGGGAAGCGGACATAAGGATCCGTGGTATCTGGCAACTTCCTTGTCTGATGCGAGACTTGCTGTGAAGATGTACCGCAAGCGGATGCAGCCTGAACAGTACTTCAGGGACGGCAAGCAGCGCTTCTCTCTTGCTTCCACGACCGTTACCACATCAAGTCGTCTTCAGCGTCTGCTGCTTGGTGTTGTGCTGGCGTGTGTTGTGCTCATTCTTGTTGGGATGCGTGTATCGCCGTCATTTCGGAAACAAGTCTGTTCCTGGGGCAAACTTGGGGTTTTGCACCTCGGACTGGAATACTACTTTGCATACTATGAACCTCCTCCCTACTATCTCGGCATCACTCCTTTCCAAACTGGGTACGCGTGAGTATCATATCAGGGTTGACAATTCTTTTATTTTCAATTATAAGTTCATAATCACTTCATCCACATACATTCCCTACAATGTATTCGTTATGAATGCCGTGAGGTAACTATGCGATGCAATTGGGAAAATACATTAATGTGCAGTTAGTGGTGAATATAAATCAAACCAACAGGAGGAATTTATCGAGATGCGAAATAGCCTATCACGGTTTTTGTGTATAAGTTTCACTTTAATGATAATAATGGCATTTGCCGTAGCGTGCGGGAGTGCGGCTCCGACTGATTCCGGTAGCGCAGCAGCTCCAGCCTCTCAAGTACAAGCAACACCTACATTCCCACCCACTGTTGTGCCACCCTCAATTCCCACAGCAGCCCCTGCGCAGGCTCCTGCTTCGCAAGCATCCGGCAGCATGATGGCAGATGGCGAAATTGTGAGAGGCGGCCATATACGGGTCATCAATGCGACCTTCCCGCCCAAGTGGGACTTTTCGCAGACTAGCACATGGATTTCACTCTTCCACTATGGTGGACGAATGTACAGCGGCTTGCTGCAGTTCTCCCCGCGCGACGGCATTGAGATTTGGCCGGACATGGCCGAGACTTGGGAAGTAAGCAACAATTCCCAGACATTCACTTTCCACATTGATGAAGACCTAACTCAATGGAATGACGGCACACCGTTTGACGTTGATCACATCATCTATGCAATTGATAGATGGCGTAACCCCCCTGAGGGAATCATCCAGCCACGCGTGGGTGCATTTAATCTGATAGATACTATGCAGAAGGTTGACGATCACACACTAGAAATCAACCTGGCAGAGCCCTTCGGCGACTTTATTGCAGAGTCTGCCAACCAGTGGCATGGGATAATACCTCAGCACATCCTAGAGGCTAATGAAAGCACAATTCCGCGCTGGCAAGACGTAATTGGCACTGGGCCGTACAAGATTATAGATGCTGAAGACGGTATTTCCGTGGATTCCGAGAGAAATCCTGACTACTTTAGGGATGCGCCGGACGGCGACCCATACCCATATCTAGACAGGGTTACCTCCATCGTTATCACCGAACCACAGGCACAGATTGCGGCTATGCGCTCGAAGCAAGCCGATGCTACAAAGCCTACATTCTCGCTCAGCCACGAAGAGTACAAACAGCTGCTCGAAGACTTCCCCGGTGAAGCAACATTCAAAGTAGAACCTTTCGTGGACGTGGCAGCCATACAGCTTAACAACCAGAAGCCTCCGTTCGACAATATAGATGCACGTAGAGCTGTGTTCTATGGATTCTACAAGCAAGGAGTCATTGACGGCGAGGGTAAAGAGAACCCTGTGTTCCCGATAAGCTGGTTCAGCTACGTATTCCCGGCGCAGCAAGAGATACTCGATACGATCCCTGGATACAATCCAGCTAAAAGAGACGAAGAGCTCGCGATGGCGCGTGAGTTTGCAGAAAAAGGTGGCTTGACAGAATTTGAAGTCATTGCAGTTACTGCGCGCTCACACCATGGAGAGTTGCTGCAGGCGGACATGGCAGAAATCGGAGTTGATGTCTCGATTAGGCTCCAGGACTGGACCGCGATGATTGCTTCGGTTGAGGGCAGAAACTACGAAGCTGCTACCGGCGGCACGGCGCCCAGCTACGGCGGTGTCGTACCTGTCGCAGACATAATGTACAGTGAAGGTGGCGGCCGTAACGGCGGTTGGGATCCCCCAGCCAACTATCTAGACGCCTGGAACTCTGCGCGTACGCTTGCATCTGGGGCTGAGCGCGATGAGCTTTTCGCTGAGATGCACAGGATTATGAGGGATGAATGGGTGCCCAGCGTGCCTTATATGGCAGCTAATCAGAACAAGTTCCACTGGAACTATGTGCATAATTGGCACCTCGTAGTGCAGGAGATTTTCAGCAATAACAAGTTCGAAGATGTCTGGATAGACTGCGATGCCCCGAACCCAAGCTCTAGCTGCCCGTAACACTCAGTGACAGAAATAGTAGTTCACACTCCCGATCGGGCACCACATTCGTCCTGGTCGGGACGTGGACTAACAGAAACAATTTCAACATCAAACTTATAAAACAAGGTCAAGGGCTTTGGTATGTGGAAATACATAATCCGTCGTTTGATGCTCATAATACCTACGGTATTCCTATCTGGCACGCTCGTGTTCTTTATGCTGCGCGTGCTCCCGGGCGATATTGTCAGTACCCTAACTTCAGAGGGCGGCGCTACAGAAGCTACGAAGGCAAAGCTGCGGGAAGAATTAGGTCTGAACAATCCAATCGTAATCCAGTATGCACACTGGCTGTGTGGGAATTGTATCGTCCTAAACAGTGTCGGATACCCACCTCCTAACCTCGGTCGTGGATCTGATGAAGATTCTTCTAACGCAATTATTGGAGGCGTCATAGGCGGTAACTTCGGTTATTCTAACTATCAAGACAGATACGTAACCCAGATTGTCCAAGACAAAATGGAAGCGACGTTTACACTTGCGATAATGGCGATGGTTTTCTCATTGGTGCTCGCCTTTCCACTAGGGATATTATCGGCAGTTACGCGTGGGAGCTGGTGGGATCAAAGTATAAGGATATTTACGGCTTTATCTCTTGCCGTGCCATCCTTCTGGCTTGGAATCCTACTCATCATCTTCGCCTCCAGGACATTCAACTGGAGTCCACCCCTGAACTACACACCATTCTTTTCAGACCCAGGAACGAATCTCGCTCAACTGTTCCTTCCGATTATTGCCACCGGTCTAACTTCGGCAGCAGTCCTTAGCCGCCTGGTTCGCTCCATGATGCTCGAAGTGCTGCGCGAGGATTACGTCAGGACTGCGCGGGCAAAGGGGTTGAGAGAGTTCATCGTAGTGGCACGACACACAGTTAGGAACGCCAGTATCCCAGTACTGACAATGGCAGGCTATCACTTCGGGTTCATCATTTCCGGAGTAGTGGTTATCGAGTTTGTGTTTTCCATACCAGGATTAGGACAGCAAGTGCTCCTATCAATCCTTGCGCGAGACTACGATATGGTCGTTGGGATAGTCGTCATCTTGACTTTAATACTTGCTGCTTGGATCCTGGTGGTTGACCTGCTGTACTCAGTCGTTGATCCGCGCATCAGATACTCGTAATTCGATTTCATCTTACAAGCGCTCCGTCGCTTACATAAGGAGTGTCCGACAAAATGAGTCAAGCCGGATTAAGTTTACCCACATCAGAAGCTCCTTCCGAAAGATTATCGCGCAGGGCTACCAAAGCCATTGGCAGATTCTGGAGTCGCTATCCATCAGCGTCAGTGGCTCTAGTAGTGTTGATAATTGTATTAACAGCAACAATTCTAGCCGATGTGGTATCGCCTTTTGAACCTAATGAAAGGCAAGGCATTCGCTTCGCTGAACCGTTTACAGCCTCAAATGACGGGCGCATACACATACTGGGAACGGATAGGATAACCCGGGACCTTTTCAGCCGCCTGCTGCACGGAGGCCGGGTGTCTCTCATCGTTGGATTAGTTGCGCCAACTCTCGGAATCACAGTCGGCGCACTGCTAGGCATAACAGGCGCTTACTTTGGGGGAATTACGGACCTCATAATCCAGCGACTGACGGACACATTAATGGCGATCCCCAGTATCGTATTAGCTATGGCAATAATAATTCCTTTTGAATTTGAAGGGGAATTTGACTTAGCGTTAGTAATTATCGCTTTATCAATTGCAATATCGCCCTATGCATCACGCTTGCTGCGCTCGCACGCTCTCGTATTGCGCAATATGCAGTACGTTGAGGCTGCGCGCGCGATTGGAGCTTCAAACGCGCGCATAGTTCTGCGTCATTTGGTTCCTAATTCATGGGCTCCCTGGATAGTCATGCTGGCAGTAAATGTCGGCAACGCCATCGTGATTGAGGCATCCCTCAGCTATCTCGGCGTCGGCATTTCTCCGCCTACAGCATCTTGGGGTAATCTGCTAACAGGAGCCGCGAACTACTTTGCAGACAATCCGCATTTGGTTTATGCGCCAGGGCTGATGATTACCATCGTGGTGCTTTGCTCAAACATCTTCGGCGATGCACTACGAGATATGCTGGATCCGCGCCTGCGTGGAGCAGATTAGACTCATCGCCATCCGGCTCTATCACCTGATATAATATATTTATGTTTACGTTTATGAGTAAGTCCGCAGCCATTATAGTTATGGCTGCGGCACTTTTTTTGTTCGGGTGCAATCAGATTCAGATTACTACTGATGAAGTTTCCTCGAATGAAGACGCCCCGAATACCAACGAAATTATCCCTTTTGTAAATGTTACGCAGACCGCCCTTAAGGGGCTGAAGGAATCCTGGAATATCCGCCCGGGTGTGGTGATTTTCGATTACGACCGTGACGGAGATATGGATTTCTATGTGTCGAATGCTTACGAGTTCGGCAATTGGCTGTATCGGAATAACGGCGACGGAACTTTTGAGAATGTTGCCGATGACGCCGGGGCAGCGCTAAGGCAAACCCATGGCACAGGCGTTGTTGCATGCGATGTGAATAACGACGGCTATCAAGATCTGTATGTCGGCGCTCAAGGCAGTCTCACCGATAGGCTGGACTATCGTTCCCAACCGGAAGGCGATCAGAATATCGACCGCCTGCTGCTGAACGATAGAGACGGCACTTTCACAGACATCACCCAGTTAGCATTTGGAGATGCCGTTAATCGACGTTCTGCCATGAGCGCGACTTGTGCCGATGTTGACCTCGACGGATGGCTGGATATCTTTGTGGGCAATCTGGCTGAGGATGAATTTCGAGGCATGAGCGTGCCCTTCCAGAACGGTCAGCATAATGTGCTGTATCGGAATAACGGCGACCTGACCTTCTCAGACATAAGCGAAATGTCCGGTGTGCAGGGACCGCAAATATGGATGCGAGAACGAGACAATAGTCCCGTCACGTACAGGGATGACCTGACAGGTGATGAATACGAAGGTTACGACCCGAATTTGCGCGATGACAGGAACAACCGAGTAGGTGATCCAAGCGGACAGACGCAAGCGGTAACTTTTTTTGACTATGACAGCGACGGGGATCCGGACCTTTGGGTCGCTAATGACGGGGACAGGCTGCATGTACTTCGGAATGACTCCGTGCCGGGCAATGTGCGCTTTACGAATGTTGCTCGATATATGGGAGTAGATCAGGTAGGCGCTTGGATGGGATTTGCTATTGGCGACTACGACGGGGATGCAGACCTGGATATTTTCATAGCGAACGTGGGATACCATCCGCGCCTTCAAGCGCCGCCTGAAACTCCTATGCCCTACTGCGCTTATCACGAGCGCTTTGCCTGGGGAACATGTCTGCACTATCTATTGCGAAATGACGGCACACGAGAAGTGCCCGGTATAGGAAGTATTGGCGCATTCCACAATGTCGCGCCCGCGGTTGTTGTAACACCCAGCCCGCTAATGCCGCCTGATTCGCTAAACCCTTCAAATATCAATGAGAATCAAGTCGTCCCAACGGGCCTGAGCGCTTATGATTTCGCGTTCGGGACAACTTTTTTTGATTACGACAATGACGGAGACCAAGATCTTTACTGGTTAGGCTCCACCGTGGATAGAGGTGAGGCGCCCGGCGGTGAGATATTCCCTGCCGCGGGGCGAATGATGCGGAATACTGCAGATGGAGCGTTCGAAGACATTACTGTGCGCGCTCAGCTTCTGGATATACAGCGTGCTCGGTACGACAAGATTGATCCGAATGAACCAGAGCGAAACACGGCCTTACATCGTATTGATCCGATGTTTCATGAGAATGGTAAAGGGTTGGCGCATGGCGACCTAAACGGAGACGGATACGCAGACCTAATAGGCACAAATAGCAAAGGCAGCCTGTGGGAGGATTCACGGCAAGTTTCATTCAGCGAAGCCGGAGGTCCCATATTCGTGTGGATGAACCCCGGCGGCAATAACCGCTGGATTACGCTTAGACTGAAGGGGCGCATGGCTATCGACGGAAGCGGCAGCAATGCAGACGGAATCGGTGCGCGAGTATATCTGACTGCCGGCGGACAAACACAAGTGCAGGAAGTTCGCGCAGGCTCCAGCTACCTATCGATGGACAGTATCGACCTTGAATTCGGACTAGAACGGGCGAACAGTGTTGACAAGATTGAAGTAATATGGCCTAGTGGACGCAGACAGACGCTAGAGGATATTGCCGTCAATCAAATCCTAGAAATCATGGAACCGGCTAGATAGCGAAAAGTCTATCTTCCCCTCACTTGAGAAAGTGTGTGAAAGACTGATTTTGAAGTTTGAGGGATTTCAACCTCTTCATCCTCTGCCTTAATGATACCCACCTCCAAATCGAGCTGATGAGAGTGAGCCATTCCTGTATTTATTATTGAGTTCGGCGGATGGTCTCGAAGCGCAGGTCGGACGATGTGCCGTTTGCCGGCATCCAGCCGATTAAGCTCGGACTGACAGCGTATGTGTCGTGCCGCCATAATATAGGAATCGCCCAGAATTCGGCATAAGTCTTGCGGTTCAGCGCCTGAAGTATTAACGCACGCTCGTCATCATCTGCGGTTACCTCTAACTGATATATCATCGCATCCGCCACATCGGGGTCGAAATAGGTCAGCATCGCATTATCAGCTCCGCTGAGGTAACGCCTGACGGAATTGATGTCTCCACCCGGTCGAGCAGGTGCAGCGCCATGCAGAACAGGGGCAGGCGCATATTCGTCGAACATCTGTGGCCTAGGCATAAACAAAGGCTGCACGGCGGGCCACTCTACAGGCAAGATTTGCGCGTTTATGCCTACTGCTCTCCAGTCTTCCACTATCATCTCATTGATTCGGGGCATCTCCGATATGCCGTACGCGACGAGGGACATCAGGTTGACTGTTTCACCCGCATATCCGGAATTACGAAGAAGCGCCTGTGCCTCTTCGGGATCGTAAACATAAGTTGACAGTCCCTGAACATAACCCGGAGACACAGGTGTGAAGAGAGCCGAGCCGGTTGCAACCGAAGCCGCTTCAGACGGGAAGGTTGCGCCTACAATATCAGCCATATCTACACTTACTGCAAGCGCCTTGCGGAAATCAAGATTCGAGGTCAGGTAGTTTTCATCGTAGCTCATGAAGAAGCGAAGTGCGGTTGACAGCACATTCTTTGGACCGTCAACGGCGAAACCGCTGCCTTTGACAGCATCAATTGACGACACGCCAATAGGCACAATGTCTATTTTGTCGGTCTGAATCAACGCTATGCGCTCGGATTCTTCCGATACAAGTGATATGCTCAGCCTGTCGAACGTGGATATTCGTTCGGTGTTCCAGTAGTCCCTGTTCACTTCATATTCAATAGAAGCGCCGTCTGATTTTTCGGCAAATCGCCAGGGACCACTGCCAATAGGCTCACTCTGTAATGCTGCGCCGCTAATCACGTGTGCAGGAAGAAGCGGTATATCACCTTCTATGGACGCAAACAACCCCATGAACACCACATCAGGCTTGGTCAGATGCAGTGTTACGTTTCTGTCGTCAACAATTTCCATACTGTCAATTGCTTGTTTCACATTGCCGCATACCCCACAGACAGCATCATCTCTGAAGTAGTAATTTAGGCTGGAGCGAACATCTTCCGATGCGACTGTATTCCCGTCATGCCATAAGGCGTTTTCTCTCAAAGTAAGTGTGAAAGAATCGGCGGATGGATTGACTTCCCAGCCGTTGATTAGACCAAAGCGCGTGTCTAATCTGCCCTCTGAGTTGACGCCGGCGAGATGATCGTACATGTGGCCATGATAGTTCAGACCGTCTTTGTTATCGATCGATGGGTCGAGCGTCTCCGCGCTAAAGGACTGCAGTGCAACTCGCAGTGTTCCTCCTTCTCTCGAGGTCAGCCCTATATCTAAGTACGTGTAAGCAAAAATCACCACTATAGCCGCGACGACTATAAGAATTGCTATGACTGTGAACAGTAGTTTATTTGTCATTTATGCCAGACTCGCTTCATTCTCGAATAATTTCAATAATCCTGATTAACTTATTGAATTGGCAATACCGTAATCGAGTCGCCCTGGAAATTGGCTACCCATATAGTATCGCCAACGGCCAGAAGGGCATGGGGACCTCGCTCAACTGGTATGGTCTCAACTAGGCTGCCGTATAAGTCCAAGCGAGTAACACTGTTATCGAGGAAGTTGGTTACCCATATACTTCCACCTGCGGATATAATCGCCGTCGGCCATCTGCCAACCTCGTATTCTCCCAAGACGACTCCATCAGTGCGGAGCTTGACAACTGAATTCGTTGACGCCACCGCAACCCAGATGAATTCTCCGTCGTATGTAATCGAAGTGCCACCGCCGCCCCATGCTTCCGTGCGATTATCAGGCCATTTTGCAACTTCGAACGAACCCGTCAGCTCTCCCGCTCTATCTAGCCTATCAACCGATGTGCTCCCCATGCTTGCCACCCAGACCGAGCTTCCGTCGTATGTCAGCGCCCAAGGGGAAGGATGGTATCCTGGAACACGAATGGTTTTGGATACGCTGCCATCTAAGTTGACCTTGGTAACTGAGTTGCCCCAGGACGCTGCAACCCAGATGCTCTCGCCGTCAAACACCAGCGCAGACGGTGACGTATCAGGCGTGCCTATACTCACAGTGTCCAGCAGTTCGCCTTCAAGGCTTAACTTTGTGATGGTATTGTTGGAGCTGTTGCCAACCCACATGTGCTTGCCGTCAAATGCCAGCGCGCGGGGGTGCCCTTCTGCCTCGAAGTTGGCGATATTGCGTCCGTCAAGACTGTATTTAGCTACCGTCTCCACTCCGTACAGAGTTACCCAAACATATTCTCCGTCATAAGCTAAGAAGCGCGGGCCCTGCTCGGTCTCAATGGTCTGAGGCACAGCCTGAATGTTCTCGCCCCAAAAACAGGCTCCGCAAGCAAGCATGAAGATCAGCGCAGTAAAAGCGCAGAGCAATAGTACGCACGGATGATGCGCGCGCTCCTGAAACTTGTCCGGAATAGACTTGATAGAAGGGCTAGTAGAAAGGAAAATATGCACATCCAGAACGGTAACATGCGCCGTTTTATTGCGTCAATGATGACCCTATCGTTGTTTGCAAATGTTGACGATACTGCGTATCTGTATGAAGTGTCAAATGAGCATGTTTCTGGTTCAGCATGAACGGCGTGGGGGTGAGTTGACAGTATCAAAGACGGATGGACAGAATAAATGCACATTAGCTTCTTTCCGAATTACGGAAGCCGGACGGAGCAACTTTGGGATAATAGAGCTAGCGGCTATGTGGAAAACTGTATGGATTGATATTATGGATTGATATTCAAGGTATGAAGAAGAGCTGGGTTATGTTAATAAGAGTGCGAAAATGAAATAGCCAAGTACGGTATGACAGAAAGGGTGTGAGTTGCGCTGCATTCTGTATTAGAATGATTAAAATAGGAAAGGACGGAGTAAGCGCAATGTATGTCATAGGAACGGCTGGGCATGTGGACCATGGCAAATCAACGCTTGTGGAGGCGCTGACGGGCATCGACCCCGACAGGCTGCTCGAAGAAAAAGAGCGCGGTATGACCATAGATCTGGGCTTTGCCTGGCTTCAGCTTCCAAGCGGCAACGAGACCAGCATCGTAGATGTGCCAGGACATGAGCGGTTCGTGAACAACATGCTCGCAGGTGTTGGCGGGATTGACATGGCGCTGCTGGTAGTCGCCGCAGACGAATCTGTGATGCCTCAAACACGAGAGCATCTTGCTATACTCGACCTGCTGCAAGTGCAGCGCGGAATAGTCGCAGTTACAAAGTGCGATTTGGTTGATGATGATTGGCTAGAACTCGTAATCGCTGATATTCAGGATACGCTGCAAGACACAGTTCTCGAAAGCGCCGACATATATCCGGTCTCCGCAATAACAGGTGAGGGACTGCGGGAACTCGTCTCGGCAATTGATTCGATGCTGGACTACATACCACCAAAACGGGATGTGGGACGGCCACGCCTGCCAATAGACAGAGCGTTCACCATTTCGGGATTCGGTACGGTGGTAACGGGTACACTGATTGACGGCAAGATTCAGACCGGACAGGATGTTCAGCTGGTCGTATCGGGCAAGTCCACGCGCATTCGTGGATTGCAGACGCACAAGAAAGGGCAGACCGAAGCACAGCCCGGCACCCGCGTGGCAGCGAATATCATCGGAGTGTCTCAGGATGAAATCAGCCGCGGTGAAGTGTTGACAACGGAAGGCTGGCTTCGCTCTACGGAAGCGATAGATGTGCGGCTGCGCGCCATACCCGATGCGCCGCACCCACTGCGGCACAATATGTACATCACACTTCATACAGGCAGCAGTGAGGTTATCGGACGGCTGCGCCTGCTGGAACAAGATGCGCTGGAACCGGGAGAAGCGGGCTGGGCACAGATCAAACTGGATACGCCTCTTGCGGTCGTGAAAGGCGACTACTACGTCATACGTTCCAATCGCACCACACTTGGCGGTGGAAACATTGTGGAGACGCATGCAAGACGGCATAGGCGCCAGCACGCGCCCACCATAGAACGGCTTGAGATGATGGAACTTGGCTCAACTCAGGACATACTGCTGAAGACTGTCGAAACTTCAGAGCCGAGCGATTTCGATGCCATTGTGAATCGCGCCAACATGGATGAGGAAACCGTAAGAGCCGAACTGGATATTATGGCTGCCGAGAATCTAGTGGTGTCTTTGAGCGGAAAGAACATCGGCAGGGGCAGCTTTATATTCACTGCCGGCGGCTGGAATGGAGTGGTCGAGAAAACACAGCAGTCTCTGGAAGCATACTATCGGCAGTTTCCGCTCCGACGCGGCGCACCCAAAGAGGAGCTTCGCAGCAGACTTGGCATGACAGCGCAGGTGTTCAATCTAGCGTTCTCAAGATTGCAGCAGCAGGGTGTGGTCGAAGAGGATGGCGCGCTCGTTCGCCTGCCGGGGTATGAGCCAACTCTGAGTACAGAGCAAAATGCGCAGGTTGACGAATACTTACGACTGCTGAATTCCGACCCATTCTCGCCGCCAACGGATACACCCCTAGACAGCGAGGTGCTGAATCTGCTCGACGAGCAGGGTAAGATTGTTCAAGTAAGCCCAACTGTTGTATATTCGGCTGAGGCATATCGGCAGATGCTGGATATAATCTCAGATTATATTACGGAGAACGGCGAAATATCGGTCGCGAACGTGCGGGATGTACTAGGCACGAGCCGTAAATATGCGCTCGCCCTGATGGATTATATGGACCACAAGCGTATAACTCGGCGCGTAGGGGATGCTCGCGTACTGCGCTAACATACGGAGAGACGATAACGATAACCGGCTCAGTTCGATGTAAGAATAGCCTATCCGTGAATAAGAATGGCACTCGACCTAACTCGCACAGCCCTTCAAATTGATGATATGTCCGTCGCCCTGAAAGATGGGTACGCGGACAAGAGAGCGCGTCTCGCCAGCGTGCGCGCAGCAGCACACGAATTCGACCCCGGCAGATATATGGCTAAGCTAGAAATGATCGGCACGGAACTGAACTGGGTAACGCCGGACATACACGATCGTGTGAATATGTCGTATGCACCCCCTCCCCTTCCTGCGGACTTCTGTGTAGCAGGTGTGGACGGCTCGCACATAGATGTCAGCAGACACATACCGGCGCACTGCTATCTTATTAACATAGGCGGCATAGCGCTTCGCTACGGCAGTGAATCGAGTGCGAAGGTATTCAGCACGCCGTACCTTTATGCCAGCGAAGATGAGTTAGTGATACGCGACAGGTTTGCGCCCTACCGTGAGGAGACAATAAGCGGCGCGCTCTTGGATGCTAAGCGCGCTGTAGAGGAACTGCGCGGGCTGGTGAATACACTGCGCGAGCTTCCTATGGGAGTTCCTGTGCTTGGGCTGATAGATGGATCGCTTATCATGTTCGGAATGCACCGCCATCCCGATTTCGTAGTGCGTCATCTCGTAGATGAGGGGTTAGTGAAGGTCTTGGACGAAATAAAGGATATGGCATCCGAACGAACACTCGCAATCGCTAGTTATATTAGCCTGCCTCGAAGCGCGGAGGTTGTGAACGCATTGCGCGTAAACGTGTGTCCATACGCGGTCGCAAACTGCGACAGGGAGTGCGGCACTGTGAGGAGAGGGGAACGCCCTTGTGATAAGAAAGTGGACGGTGTTCTCGACCGGGAACTCTTTGAAGATTTGCTAGACATTGGAAATCGCTCGGCAGTGTTCAGCAGCAACGCCAACATCGTGCGAAGCCATTACGGCGGGCATGGTGTATCCTTTTTCTATGTAAAGACTGAAGAGGAAATTGGACGAGTAGAAGTGCCGGATTGGGTCGCGCGCGATGAGGCCATGCTAGGGTTTACCCACTCGCTTGTTGTGGAGCAGTGCCGTCTGGGACCAGGGTATCCTGTATCGTTAAAGGAGGCGCATGAGCAGGCAGTTGTAACGGGCTCGGACAGGCAGTATTTTGTGGAACTCGTCGCCAATTCGCTTGCTGTACAGGGGCTTCCTGTTTATTCTTCTGAGAAAAATGTATCGAAGATGCGTCGGTGGATATAGTAATCAGCAGAGTTGGCTGTCAGTATATATGGAGTGAGAATGACGAATAACAACGGTGTTACCATACGCGCTGCGAAAGTCGAAGATCGAGACGACCTTCACGAGGTTTCGCTGTGTCCGGGCGTGGTGTACAACACTGGCAATATGCCATACTCACCGGCAACGAACTGGACTAATTCGATTGAAGAAGTGCAGCACGGTGAACACTTTCTTGTAGCCGAACTAAGACACAAAGTCGTTGGTTACATACACCTAAAACGTTTCAAGCTTGAGCGGCTTGCACATATAGGACATATCAGCATCGCCGTTCATGATGATTACCAAGGGGAGGGAGTAGGCACAGCGCTTATGAGTGCCGTGATAGATCTCGCAGACAACTGGACATATCTCAAACGGCTGGAACTTCTGGTCTTTACCGACAACATCCCCGCGATCAAGTTATATAAGAAGCTCGGCTTCATGCATGAAGGAACATGCAGGGCATTCGGCTTGCGCAACGGCGAGTTTGTGGATGCACACATGATGGCACGGATACGCGAGTAGATGAACATGACTGCAAACGAACCGCATGCAAGAATCGGCGAAATAGTCGAGGCATCTACAACAGAGTTCACAGCGCAGTGCTACCGGCTGTACGACGCTCCCACTATCGGAAGCCTTGTGCTATGCAGTGAGCAGACGCCTGTCTATGGGGTTGTCTGCGAGGCAACTACGCAGAGCATCGACCCCGGGCGTGCCGCTGTACCGCGCGGACTGGACGCCGCCTCGGAGGCAGAGATATTCAGCAACAACCCTCAGATTGAACGCCTTCTGTTTACGAAGTTTCGCGCAGTCATCGTTGGTTACCAAGACGGAGATTTTATCAGGCGTTATCCTCCTCTTAACGCACCCCACCTCTACTCATTCGTGCGAAAGTGCGATAGGGATGAGGTGGGCGAGTTCAGCAGTTCGCACGAATTTCTCAACATATTGCTGAACGAGCCAATCGATTCGCAAGACCATGTAATCGCGTCTTTTCTGCGATATGCCAGCACAGCGCACGCCGACTCACGCCAGTATCTGCTAGACGCGTGCAAAAGCCTGGCATCCGCATTGGCAGGACAACTTCCACGCTTGAGCGGAATTGTGAGGGGTCTGGAATGAACGGCACAAACGGAAGATATTATCCGGAATACTCAGGCGGAACAGAGCACTCAGGCGGACGCCTGCCTATGGGGCCGGTCGTATCCGGATCACTCAGCGAGGGTATTAAGGTAAGGCTCGACGACGGCGTTTCCGTCGAAGACATGAAGGTGGGTATATTCGTCAGCATACAGGGAGAGCGCAGCCGATTTCTAGGTGTTCTCACTGATATTGAGCTTGAATCAACGGACGAGGGCGTCAAGTCTGCACCGCCGCCTGTATCCAGTCCGCTCTTAGCACAGGTGATGCGAGGCACTATCGCGTACAACACCATAACCGTTGAGCCTATGCTGATTATTGGAGCGGACACAATGGGAGCGCCCCAACCGGCCAAGACTATACCACCACACTTCTCCATCGCGTCTCTGGCATCCGAAGAAGACATCCAAACCGTATTCGGAAGCGAAGACGCAGAGCACTTCTACATTGGCAACCCGATGGACATGGAAGTGCGCCTGTGCCTGAACATAGACGAGCTGGTAAAACGGAGCAACGGTGTATTCGGCAAGAGCGGGACAGGCAAGACATTCCTCACACGGCTGCTGCTTATAGGCATATTGCAGCATGACATTGCAAGCAATTTGATATTTGATATGCATGGGGAGTATGGATGGAGCGGTTCAAGCGAACATACGAATCAGGTTAAAGGGCTGAAGCAGCTTTTCGGCTCCAAGGTCGCCGTGTTCACTCTCGATCCTGAAAGCGCAAATCGGCGCGGGCTTATCCCTGACTATGATGTCAGCATCGGCTACAATGACATAGAGCCTGAGGATGTTGACATTCTTCGAGATACTTGGTCGCTGTCGGAAATAGCCGCGGATACAGCGTATTCCCTGCAGCGCAAATTAGGCAAAGGCTGGCTGCGGAAGTTTCTAGAATATAAAGGAGGCGAAGACTTCAGCGAACTTGCGCGCGAGATGAACGTAGCACACTCCACACTGAGCGCGCTGCGTAACCGTCTCAACCGACTAAGGCGGTTCGGGTTCATGACGGAGGATGCCGGAAATAACTCTGTGAACGAAATCCTGAACTACTTGCAGCGCGGCAAGCATGTGGTTCTTGAGTTCGGACGGTATGGCAGCAATATAGACGCTTACCTGCTGATAGCCAACCTTCTGACGCGGCGCATCCACGACAGGTATGTGCAGATGTCTGAGAGAGCGAGCGGCGATGACAAACAAAAGCCGCGCCCGCTGGTCATTACCATCGAAGAAGCGCACAAATTTCTAAGCCCGACCATCGCCAAGAACACAATATTCGGCAATATCGCACGCGAGATGCGGAAGTACAATGTTACCTTGCTGGTGGTTGACCAGCGTCCGAGCGGCATAGACGACGAAATAATGAGCCAGTTGGGCACCAAACTAGCCTGCCTTTTGGACAACGATCGAGACACTGACGCCGTACTGTCGGGCGTATCCGGCAGCCGAAAGCTGCGCACTGTGCTTGCGCGATTAGAATCAAACCGACAAGCGCTGGTATTCGGGCATGCACTGCCGATGCCTGTCGTCATACAAACACGCGAATACGGCAGCTCGGAGTCTTATCGGGAGCTTGGCTTCATGGAAGCTGCAGATCTAAAGGCACAGGCAGAGCGGGATGTGGATCTGCTCTTCGGGCCTGCGGGATGATAGAATACTGTCAATCAGGGTAATCCAGGATAATGATAATATGATTAAAGAAGGGATTTGCTATGGTAACCATAAAGCACATGACGATGGACGAACTCGAGGCAGGGCTTGATGACATACGCGAAGCGCCTAAGGACTCGGGCGTAGTGCAGCTGATCGTGCGCCGACCCGACACAGGCGAGCGCGAGATATTAGACGATTGCCAGCTCGACACAGCAGAAGGGCTGGTTGGCGACAACTGGCGTGCCCGCGGCAGCGCAGGCACATCTGACGGCAGCGCAGATCCGGAATGTCAGATTACGATAATGAACTCCCGCGTAACACAACTCGTGGCACAGGACAGCGATCGCTGGCATCTGGCGGGCGATCAGCTCTATGTGGAAATGGACATCAGCAGGGAAAACCTGCCGCCCGGCACAAGACTGGCGATTGGTAATGCAATCTTAGAGGTGTCCGCGAAACCCCATACAGGTTGCGGCAAATTCGTGCATAGATTTGGCGCAGACGCGATGAAATTCGTAAACTCCGCTGTTGGACGCGAGCTTTGTCTGCGCGGCATTAACACTTGGGTCATTCAGCCCGGAACGGTTTCTGTTGGCGATGTGGCGCGGAAGCTCTAGCTACCGAACCGCGAACCATGCATTTCTGATATACACGATAGGGTCATATAGTATCAGCAAGCAGGACTGGTTGGAGTAGCGCAGATAGATTCTAAACTGCGCGGCTCTCCAGCCAGTCTGTCGTGATTTCTAATCCAAATCCGGGTGCGTCGCTCGGCGTTAGATAACCGTCCTTGATGACAGGCGTACCGGGCAGTACGACCATATCTTCGAGCGGCACCCCCGGCGGCGACACGCCCTCTGATCTCTCTCCCCAAACGATGGCGGGCATCGCGTATGAAAGGTGCTGTCCGTAGGGGTAATTCATCCCGCCATGCGCGATGACGGTCAAGCCATGTGCCTCAGCAATATGGCAGATACGAACGATGGCAGTAATACCGCCGACCCATGCGACATCCGGCTGCATGATATCCACAAGCCCCTGCCCTGCCGCAAGCGCAAATGGGTGGATTGTGTGCCAGTGTTCACCGGTGGCTAGAATTTGGCTCGGAACGCGCTGGCGCACCTTGATGTAGCTGTCCATATCATACGGCGGCAAGTAATCTTCGAGCCACTTTATACGATATGGTTTCAGCGCCTCGGACAAGCGCACTACATACTCCACATTTAACGAAATCCAAGCATCCAGCATCAATTCGACATCATCACCAATCTGCTCCCGAGTGCGTGCCACGAGCTCTACATTTTTATTCAGTCCCTCGATGCCCTCCTGTGGACCATGCGGCACGAAGAGCTTCACTGCTTTGAAGCCAAGTTCCAGGAACCAGTCGATGCTGTTTGCCACGCCGTAAGACGTATCCGTGTTGCTGGCGTAACAGAAGATTTTATCCTTCTGAGGACCGCCGAGAAGCTCGTACACCGGTCTGCCAAGCAGTTTTCCTTTGAGATCCCAGAGAGCGTTATCCACGGCGCTGACGGCGTAACTCGCCAAACCGACATTGCCGTAGTGCGTGGATATGCGCTGCATCATGTCCCACGCCTTTTCCGTCGCCATGCAGTTCTGTCCAACGAGCACAGGAGCGAAGTGGTCGTTGATGATGCTGTTAACGGGTGCGCTGTTGATAGTTATGCCAATCCCCCAAGTCCCGTCTTCAGCGGTAACTACGCAAGCAGTCCGTCCCCAAGGAGCGTTCCAGTCTGCCTTGCTGAATTCGGAGTAGCCCATCATAGGGCTTACCCAGTCAGGCACCTGTTTTCTAGGGACGCGCGGAGTCGTCTTCGGGCTAGGTCTAAAGTCAACCGACACCGCTTTTATCGACTTGATCTTCATCGGATATTCTCCTGTATATTAGGCTCCTTGTATTTTGACTTTGAAACGGCATGGGGGGCGTTAAAGTCCGAACTGATGCAAGCGCTCATCGTCAATACCGAAGTGATGCGCGACTTCATGGACAACCGTAATCTGGACTTCTCGGATGACATCCTCATCTGTCTTGCAGATGGACTCAATGGATTTCTGAAAGAGCGTTATTTTATCCGGCAGCACCATGTCATAGTTGAAACGCTCAGTAAGCGGCAACCCTTCATAAAGCCCTAACAGGATGTTTCCGTCTTCTATACCGGAACCTATGAGCTGTTCTTTGGTAGGCGTATCGTCCACAACAATATCCACATTATCCAGGCGAAGACGCAAGTCTTCCGGTATGCGTTCCAGAGCCAGCAGGACGAGGCGCTCAAATTGTGTTCGTGTCATGGATGAAAGTGTAACAGGATGTGGATTAGCGGGACAAGGGAAAATGAAAATATGGGTGGGTAAGATTGCGTCCTATACGCTAATCATCGCCAGCGATCGGATGCTCACTGGGACGCTGCATCAATTCCTGCCGTATGTCTTGAAATTGCTCCCTTGTCTCGTCTCTAAAATGCTCCAGCTTGTCGTCAGATCGATCCATCCGGTGAGTCATTCGCTGTTCGCTCAGGTTAATCCGTTCAGTCATGCGCTGTTCACTCAGATTAGTCCGTTCATTCATGCGCTGTTCGCTCAGATTAATCCGCTCATTCATGCGCTGCTCAGACTGCTCTATTCGTGCGCTCAAATGATTAAGCAGGATAACGAACGTGCCAAGAACCGACACAACCACGATCAGCGTTGATATTCCCACGGTTACAATGATGGGGAGCAGGGCGGTATCCATAACCAGGTCGTTTTTCTCCTCGGCAAGAACCTCTACATACAGATACTATACTTGCAAACCCGTGCATTCCTATAAGATGTAAGATGCGCTCAAAATGTGTTCGTATTATAGGTAAGAGTGTAGCAGGATGTAGATTGGCGGGACAAGGGAAAATATGAGGGGGGTAAGCTTGCGTCCTATACGCTAATCATCGCCAGCGACCGGATGCTCACTGGGACGCTGGAGCAATTCCTGCCGTATGTCTTGAAATTGCTCCCTTGTCTCGTCTCTAAAATGCTCCAGCTTATCATCAGATCGATCCATCCGGTGAGTCATGCGCTGTTCGCTCAGGTTAATCCGTTCAGTCATGCGCTGTTCGCTCAGATTAGTCCGTTCATTCATGCGCTGCTCAGATTGCTCTATTCGTGCGCTCAAGTGATTAAGCAGAACAACGAATGTGCCAAGAACCGACACAACCACGATCAGAGTTGATATTCCCACGGTTACAATGATGGGAAGCAGGGCGGTATCCATAATCAGGTCGTTTTTCTCCTCGGCTCTACATACAGACACTATACTTGCAAATCCGTGCATTCCTATAAGATGCGCTCAACTTGTGTTCGTGTCATAAGCAAGAGTGTAGCAGGATGTAGATTGGCGGGACAAGGAAAGCTGTGGGTGGCGCGCACGCTCATTCGTGAGAACGGTTAATCGTCGCCAGCGACCGGATGCTCACTGGGACGCTGGAGCAATTCCTGCCGTATGTCTTGAAATTGCTCCCTTGTCTCGTCTCTAAAATGCTCCAGCTTGTCGTCGGATCGATCCATCCGATGAGTCATTCGCTGTTCGCTCAGGTTAATCCGTTCAGTCATGCGCTGTTCAGACTGCTCTATTCGTGCGCTCAAGTGATTAAGCAGAATAACGAACGTGCCAAGAACCGACACAACCATGATCAGCGTTGATATTCCCACGGTTACAATGATGGGGAGCAGGGCGGTATCCATAATCAGGTCGTTTTTCTCCTCGGCAAGAACCTCTACATACAGATACTATACTTGCAAACCGCCATCTTGCCAACACGAAGCACTCCAAATTGGATTGTGTTGATGACTAAATGTAATATCAGAGGGTAATGTGTGCAGCAAGGAGAATCCCTCTGATATTTCTTACTCCATGCAACAGAAACTTGTAAGTTGTGATTTACACCATAACTTCATAAGCTCAATACCAAGTAATACGAACTCTCCCTTGACCCTCCAGACTGACTCATATATCGTATTGGCGGCACAATCCAAGATTTCAGAAAGGCTTCTTCAAGATGAAAGTTACGGGCATCAAGAGCTACGCTTGCGCGGATGACGAAGGTAAGTTGTATTTCATCGCTAAGGTCGAGACCGATGAGGGCATCTACGGTCTCGGTGAGGTTGGCATACCACGATGGGGCAAGGCGGTCGCGAGTGCCATTGAACATCTGTCGCAGCTCGTAATCGGGCAGGATCCGTTCGGCACGGAGCGGCTATGGCAGCACATGTTCCGCGGCGGCTTCTTTCCGGCGGACAAGGTGTACTGCTGCGCCATTAGCGCGATAGACATTGCGCTGTGGGACATTAAAGGTAAAGCGCTGAACATGCCTGTGTACAAGCTTCTGGGCGGACCGGTACGAGACAAGGTAGTATCGTACCCCCACACACAGGGAAGCACGACCGACGAGTTGGTGGAAAACTGCAAGCAAGCCGTAGCGGACGGCTGGAAGTTCGTGCGCTGGGGACTGGCTGAAACGGGTGGCGTCTTCGAGTATCAAGGGATGGACGGACGGCTGGAGCCGGTCGTGTCTATGCGTATCGCCGAGGAGCAGATGGCACTGGTGCGGGACGCAGTCGGACCTGATATTCAGTTGTGTTTAGATTTACACACGCGCCTGGATACGGCGCACTCGGTAGCGCTGTGCAAGACATTCGAACAGTATCGCCCGTTCTTCATAGAAGACCCGCTGCGCTCTGAGAACCCGGCGAGCTACCGCGCACTCGCGCGCCAAGTATCGCTTCCAATAGCTGCGGGGGAGCAGTGGGCAAGCAAGTGGTCGTTCCGTGAGGTCATCGAAGAGGAGCTTATCAGTTACGCACGCATAGACCTATGCATCGTTGGCGGTCTAACAGAGGCGCTGAAGATAACGCACTGGGCAGAGACACACTACATAGATATCGTTCCGCACAATCCGCTGGGACCGGTGAGCGCGGCGGCATGCGTGAACCTGTGCATGGCATCAACCAATGTGGGTGTGCAGGAAATGCCGCAGCGCCCAGGCAGCTACGCGACCGAGCTGTTTCCACAGCAGATTGATTGGGATGATGGCTACTCTTTTGTGCCGTCTGGTGCCGTAGGGCTTGGTGTTGACTTCGACGAAGAGGCTGTGCAGTCCCGCATCGTAGATCCAACAGGCTGGCCGCCCCAGCTGCGACGCAACGATGGCGCATTTACAAATTGGTAGGCAGTCAATCAATCCATAGTTATTAGACAGCGCCGGAAGTAGCGGCTTTTGCAGGTGATTGAAGTACAGATCGATAAGTCCGCAGCTAATATGAACAGATTATGTGCTGCGTTACACGCGATGTTAGCAAGCGTTGATAACTGAGCGCTTAAAAGTGTATGCTTTCATTCCCATTCATAGCATACCGGAGCAGGGAGGTGTGAAATGATCAAGGCGTATGTACTCATTGAATCGCGAGTGGGATATTCACAAAGTCTGATGAAGGCTCTGTCGAACAACACAAGCGTAATAAGCGCTTCTCATGTGACAGGTCCCTACGATATTATCGCGGTAGTAGAAGAGGAAGATCTGAATAAGCTGCACAGACTGATTACAGATCAGATCCACCACATGCAGGGTATATTGCGAACGACCACAAGCGTGTCAGTGGGATAGGCAAAGTTCCTGCTAAATACCCCCTCACCGAGTTAGAAGGCTACGCAACGCAGGACGATAGTGATGAATTGGAGATAGGCGAGGTTTATTTGAAGTCGTTGCTGATATTATTATTCGGTTACGCCTTTTCCATCTTCGAAATCGTCCCAATGTCGCGCTCCGGAATTACGCCTGCGATGCCCTATGGATGCGTGCAGCAGCACAAGCGTTGCAACGATCCCAACTCCGGCAGCAAGCTCAACATCTTGCTGGGTGCCTCCAACGACAGCGAGCAATATCAGGGTGGCAATACCCGCGACCGTTCCTAACAGTGAGGTATATGGCAGCTTCTGGCCGCCCAGAGTAACAGCCGAAGCTACGACGGCTGCGATGAATCCATTCAACGGAAACAGCGCAATCATCGCTCCGCCTAATGGCGCAATGCCATCTCCGCCTCTGAAGCCGGTAAATATTGATTTCCAGTGCCCGACAACCATTGCGAAGCACGGCAGGATTAACCATAGCCCATCTACTTGCATCTGTCGCGCAGCCAGAACGGCGACTGCGCCTTTCGCTATGTCTCCTATTAGCACCTGCCCGCCCGGAACATTGCCCACTTGTCTGCGCACATTGGATGCGCCTGGGAGACCCGTGCCAACGCTGAAAATGTCAATATTGCGGCGGCGGCTTATCCACACTGCTATGGGCAGCGCACCCAGCAGGTACGCAATCAACGTGGCAAGAATAATCCCTGTCAGCAGATTAAAATCTATCACGGGTATCAGGTCCTAACCCCATACATACTATCGCCATAAAGCGATAGTATTATATTACTAATCCTAAACATTAAGAATATGTGCAGACAGGCTTTTCCTAGAAATCAAACTCTGTGCCAACGCCCTGCTCAACCGCTTGCTGATATACATGGTAAGCGGTCGAGATGTCCTGTATCGACAGCCCTACACTCTTGAACAGTGTAATCTCCTCTGCGTTCTCCCTGCCCTGCTTTGCGCCCGTTACCAGTTCACCTATTTCGCCGTAGATGTCGTCCTCCGTTATCGCACCCTCTTCGAGCGGAATCTGGATATCACCGGCTTCGGCGAGACAGGCAGCCTTCTGGTCGCATATTATTTTGGATCTGACTATGCTCTTAGTATCAAGTTCGCGCACCCCCGGCGCATGCGAGCCGATACCGTTGATGTGCAAACCTGAGGGCAGCCAGGCGCCGTCAACTATCGGCGTAGCTGCCGTGGTAGCAAGGGCGAGTATGTCCACACTCTCCACAACTTCTTGAACACTGCTTGCGAGACTGACATCAACCCCAAGCTGCTGTGATATACCAGCGGCGAACTGCTGCTGCGCTTCGGGCGGATCCATAGAGAAACAAACTATGCTGTCCAGATTGCGCGCCGCCGCCATGCCTTCGCACTGCGCCCGCGCCTGCACGCCCATTCCAAGCACACCTGCGACCTTGGCATCTTCGCGCGCTAGATACTTAGTGGCTACACCTGATACGCCGCCGGTGCGCATCGCGGTTATAAACCCGCCGTCCATGACAGAGATGGTCCTGCCGGTCTCTACATCCAGCAGGATGATAGATGCCAATGTGCTAGGCAGGTTGAACTTGGATGGATTATCCTTGAACACAGTAACGGCTTTGATGCCGATCGTACCCATACCCTTCAGGTGGGCAGGCATGAACCCGTACCAGCCGTTATGCGAGGGGTCGGCAAGCACAGTGCGCGGCGGCATAGCGGCATCGCCGGACGCAAGTTCACCGAATGCGCTCTCAAGCAGCGCGATTGTATCGCTCATTGTGAGCAGTCCTTGAATTGTCTCTCGGTTGAGCAGAAGAGCCATGTTTTGCCTCCGAATCAGTCAGGATTGCAGATTTATAGTTCGCAGTTTTCGGCGTTGTTATTGTATCTTGTATTTCAATATACAAGCAAACACGTATTACTTTTTCAGGAAAATAAAATACGATTAAGGTATTGGTAACTGAATCGTCATTTTACCAAACGAAGCGTGTCAGGCAATCACGGCACGCGCACAGCACGCTATCGACTCTTAATATAGTATCATCAATATCATTCTATTCTCTGGCGCCAAAATTGTCATTCGCTCCATATTCTTTCAAATGTGGCATAAGGTATGAAAGACCTACTCAAAAGATACTTCGGATACGATGAGTTCCGTCCTCTGCAAGAGGAGATAATCCACAGCGTTCTGCAAAAGCAGGACACTCTGGTCATTATGCCGACGGGCGGAGGCAAGTCGCTGTGCTATCAGCTTCCTGCGCTGCAGTTCGACGGCTTGACGCTAGTGGTATCTCCGCTGATTGCTCTTATGAAAGATCAGGTGGACGCGCTGAAGGCAAACGGCGTAGATGCCGAATTCATCAACAGCACACTCAGCTACGCCGAGATTATGCGCGTACAGGCGCAAGCGCAGCAAGGCAGACTGAAAATCCTGTATCTCGCACCGGAGCGTCTGGCTCTGCCCGAGTTTAGAGAGTTTCTGAGTACGCTAAAAGTCAGCCTTGTTGCAGTTGACGAAGCGCACTGCATATCCGAGTGGGGACACGATTTTCGCACCGAGTACCGCAATCTGGGCGATCTCAGAAAAAGTATGCCAACAGTGCCGTTCGTCGCGCTGACGGCAACTGCGACCGAACGGGTGCGCCACGACATCGTTTCGCAGCTCAAACTGAACCATCCAAAGCAGTTCATCGCCAGCTTCGACAGACCTAACCTTCACTACGAAGTACGCCCAAAGCAGAGAGCATTCCATCAACTTGTGCAGATGCTCATAAAGCATGAGGGCGAATCAGCGATCATATACTGCTTCTCGCGCAAGGACACCGAGGAGCTGTCGGATAGGCTGCGGGACGAAGGATTCAACGCGCTGCCGTACCATGCGGGACTCAACAGCGAGGTGCGGCGCAACAATCAGGAACGCTTCATACGCGATGAGACGAACATTATTGCGGCTACCATCGCGTTCGGCATGGGCATAGATAAGCCGGATGTGCGGCTTGTTGTTCACCTAGAGCTTCCCAAGACGCTAGAGGCATACTACCAGCAAACCGGGCGTGCAGGCAGAGACGGGCTGAGCAGTGATTGTGTGCTGTTCTACTCATACGGCGATAAGGTGAAGCAGGATTTTTTCATCAACCGTATCGAAGACGCATCCGAACGACGCAGCGCGCAGCACAAACTGGAACAAGTCATCGAATACTGCCAGCTGAGAACTTGCCGTCGCAAGTATCTGTTAGAGTATTTCGGGGAGAGCAGAGAAGATGACGGAAATGACGGCGCAGAAGCGAAGGGTTGCGGCGGATGCGATGTATGCACCGCCGATACAGAGCAGTTTGACGCCACAATCATCGCGCAGAAGATTCTGTCCGCCGTTATACGTACCGGAGAGCGGTTTGGCACGGGTTACATCAGCCAAGTGCTGCGCGGCTCCAAGGCAGAGCGCGTTCTCAGGCTCGGACACGACAATCTAAGTGTGTACGGCATCGTCGACGATATGACAGACACGGAGATACGAGATATCGCGGTTATGCTGCTTGAACAGGGCTTTTTGCACAAGACCAGTGATGAATACGCCACACTGGGCGTAACGCCAGAGGGAAGACGCTTCTTAAACGAGCGCGCTAGGCTGACCCTCACGAGGCGCAAACAACCCGATAATGAAGGAGTAATATCAGGCGGGCACGGCGATACCCTAGATTACGACAGAAAACTATTCGATTTACTGCGCTCGGTACGCATCCGAATATCCAAGGACAAGGGAGTTCCGCCGTATATCATATTCGGGGATGAAACATTGCAGCAGATGGCGTTCTACATTCCGCAGAGCCGAGAGAGCCTTTCGCACATATCCGGCGTGGGCGCGGTGAAACTTGCAGAGTACGGCGATATATTTCTAAGGGCCATCAACCGCTACGCACAAGAGAACAATCTGCAGGAGCGCCCAATACATCCGAAACGACAAAGCAGAAAGCAAACCAAAGGGCGCATCGCGATACGCAAAGGCTCGACTTATGAGATGACAAAACTCCTGCTGGAACAGGGCAACTCCATTCAGCAGGTAGCGCGCGAACGAGATTTAGCTGCAAATACGATACTCGCGCACATTGAGACGCTGCTCAACTCAGGTCAAGCAATTGACTTACGCCCTCATCTGCCGGCATATAACCGACTGAAACGCATAAAGAACGCGTTTGACAAAGTAGGCTATATTCGACTCGCCCCCGTAAAGGAGATGCTAGACGATTCCTACACATATGAGGAGATAAGGCTTGTGCGCGCTTTCGTGCAACAGCAGGGAGACAAGCCGGATGACGACATCTCCAATTCTCCCAATAAGATTAAGTCGCATACTCAAACCGACTACTGACAACCACCCATAGGAGACTGCATGAAATTTGGAGACTTTCTTTTCCCTGAGAGCAGAACGCCGACGAAAGACTATCAAGTAGTAAGCGAGGCGCTCGCGGAGACTGAGCTTGCCGACAGGTTAGGCTACCATTCCGTCTGGCTGGGCGAACACCACTTCGACGGCGTCTGCACTTACGCCGACCCGATGACATTCGCGGGCGCAGTAGCAGCTCGCACATCTCAGGTCCGCATAGGTTTCTCGGCCGTACAAACAGCGTTCCATCATCCTGTCAGACTCGCCGAACAGATCGCTCTGCTAGACAATATCAGCGGCGGACGCATCATCGTGGGCACCGCAAGAGGTTCGGCTTTCAACCGGTACGAGTACCGAGGATACGGCGTTGAATACTCAGAGGCGCACGAACGGCTGCTGGAAACAGAGGAAATCCTAGTTGAAACCTGGACGCGTGGCAAAGGATACCACCACAAAGGGAAACACTGGGATGTAGAGATTCCGCTGCTGCGCCCCAAGGTATTGCAGAATCCGCATCCGCCCCTCATACGCGCCATAGCCACCGAAAATTCACTGCTGGAGATGGCAAAACAGGGCAGACCGTTCATGCTGGCGTTACAGTCTATAGATAGAATACGGGATATGTTCGACAGGTACCGCAGCACGATGTCTGATGCCGGCTATGACAGCGATACAGTCGCCAGCGCTGAATCGAACTGCTGGGTTTGGTTCAACGCCGTAGTCGCCGATACAGACGAGCAGGCGGCATCAATCGCCCGCCCTGCATATAGCGGCAGCATGAAACACGTTGCCGACGCGCGCCTGCGAATGAACACATGCTCAGAGCAGGCAGAAGTGGAAGCAATCCTCGCTAATTCCGGCGTTGGACCCGAAGACGACCTCAGGTACGGATCGCCCGATACGATAGCGGAAACAGTGGATGCGCTACAACAGGCGGGCGTAGGCGGTTTGATGATTCAGTTCAGAATCGGCGATATGTCCTGGCATGCAACTGAGAACAGCATGCGCCTTTTTGCTGAGAAGATTATGCCACAGTTCACACAGGCAGCGCGGGCTTGAACCAACTGCTCATCGCAAATTATAATTCCACCTGTCGGTTGAACCTGTACTGCACAATCATGGACACATCAACGATCAATTCGAGAACACACAGCATCAAGGAGAAAGACATGCACGCGATATTCGTTACCATCAAAATTAAGCCTGGATTTGCCGACCAGTTTAGAGAAGCAAGCTTCGGAGACAGCCAGGGCAGCGTGAGGGATGAACCGGGCTGCTTCCGCTTTGACATACTGGAAGACAAGACCGATCCGAACAAGTTCTACCTTTATGAAGTGTATGAGAATGAAGACGCACACATGAACGCGCACCGCAACGCGCCGCACTACAAGAAGTGGCGAGAGACTGTGCAGGACTGGTTCGACGGAGATACACAAGCTATCCCTATGAACACGGTATTCCCGTCGGATGATGGCTGGAGGGCGCAGAAACCGGGCTTACTAAACTGGTAGCGCGCCGCAGTTGAGAGCGTTCGCATTTCGCAGATATACATCTTATTCGGTAGCAGAATAAGATGTATATCTTGTTCGACAAGTACGATAAGGTGAAGACTATGTTAGAGAAGAGTATATCAGCCGAATACGAAACTTCCGCAGCAGAAGCGTCTTCCAGTGTGAGCAGAGTGGACATTAAGCCGATCAGCGAGCCTATACCCGACGCTCAGCCGCTCGACGATCCACTGAACATAGATCCGCATACACGCGCCAGATATTTCAGGGAGAACATATACCCCTACGCCGAGCGTATGGGAAGAAGAGAGTACGAAGCCCAGAAACTCTCACTTCAGATTGAGCTTATGAAACTTCAGAACTCTGTACGGGAAACGGGAGATAGAGTCATCATACTCTTCGAAGGGCGCGACGCAGCCGGCAAGGGCGGCACAATTACACGCTTCATGGAACACTGGAACCCTCGCAGCGCGCGCGTAGTAGCGCTTGACAAACCCTCGGAAGTAGAAGCCGGACAGTGGTACTTCCAGCGATATATCCGTCACTTCCCTACATCAGGCGAGATTGTGCTATTCGACCGTTCTTGGTACAACCGCGCGGGCGTGGAGCGTGTAATGGGCTTCTCTACCGATCCGGAATACCGGATGTTCATGCGGCAAGTGCCTATGCTGGAGCGCATGCTAGTTGACAGCGGTATACACCTCATCAAGCTATACTTCTCCGTTAGCCAGAAAGAGCAGCTCAGACGATTTGATGCACGAATGACGGATCCGCTCAAGCAGTGGAAGGTGAGCGCAATTGACATTGCCTCAAAAGACAAATGGTTGGAGTACACTGAGGCGAAGGAAGCGATGTTCCTGTTGACTAACTTTGATGTGGCTCCCTGGACCATCATCAAATCCGATGACAAGAAACGAGCACGCATCAACGCAATGCGGCATGTGCTGCACACCTTGAACTATAAAGGCAAAGACCTCACGGTAGCGCCTGCTCCCGACCCATCAATCGTCGCATACTCCCACGAAGTCTATACGGCAGGCGCGCCATTAGAATGATGCAGCTCTAACCGCCGGTATTGCCGCATTGCAACGATAATTATAGATATAATCACGAAGGAAAGCGGCATTCATTATAAACAGAATAAACAGACGCCCCACTATGCAGACGTTCTGTTCTCGCGGAGCACGAGCAGAGTCATTGGTATTGAGGACATCAGTATAATCATCAGGGCAGGCGCGGCAGCCTGAGCAAAGAATGCCTCCGAGGAAGCTGCCCACACTGAGGTTGCAAGAGTCTTAAACTCTAATGGTCCAAGGATCAGCGTCGCAGGCAGTTCCTTCATCGTCAGAAGGAATACGAGCGCCACACCCATAAATACCCCCGACCGTATGAGCGGCAGCGTAACACGCATCATCACGCGCATAGGGTTGTATCCAAGACAGCGCGCCGCATCTTCCAAACGTGGGCTGATTTGCAGCAGCGCAGAGCGCACAGAGCCAAGCGCGACCGGGAAGAAAAGCACCGCATAGGCGAATATGAGCAGCCAGTGCGTCTGGTACAGCGGTCGCGCGTACTGTGCACCGAAGAACACCAGCGCAAGCGCGACCACAACTCCCGGAAGCGCGTAACCGGTGAAGCTAATCGGCTCTAGGACACGGTTCAGTTTAGTCGGATAGCGCACCAGAAGCACTGCCATCGCAATTGCCATCGCAGCAGTAACGAACGCCGCGGCACCCGATACCAACAGCGAATTCCGAGTTGCACTCCAAAGAAGAAGCAACGGCTCTCCCACACCCAGTCCGCGCACCAGCCAGAATACCAAGACACAAACCGGAAGCACGAGCGCAAGTGCAAGTACAACACTCATTGCGCCCGCTGCCGCCCACTTCCAACGCCCCAGTTTTACGGCATCAGACTCGCGCGCCGAACCTGCGCCGGAACGATAGTATCGCCCACGCCCCCTGGTATAGTTCTCCAGCAGCAGGATAACGACCGCCATCAGCACTAGAACGAACGACAGAAGCGCCGCAATAGAGCGGTCTATTGAACCCTCGTACTGCTGATATATGACGAATGTAAAGGTGTTATAGCGCAGCAGAGCAACAGCCCCGAACTCGCTCAGCGTATAGAGCGCCACAAGTAGTGAGCCTGCCGCTATCGACGGCTTCAACTGCGGCAGAGTAACTCGGAAGAAAGTGCTCCATGCGCTATGTCCCAGACTGCGTGCTGCTTCTTCGGTCGCCGTGTCAAGATTTGCGATGGAGCCGCGCACTGTGAGAAACAAGTAGGGATAGCTTAGCAGCGTCAGCACTGCAGTTGCGCCCACAAGTCCATACATATCAGGCAGCCGTTCAACACCGAACACGCCTTCAAGTGCAGATTGCAGCAGTCCTTTCGGCCCAAGTACAGAGATATATAGGAATGCGCCCACGAAGCTGGGAATGACCAGCGGCAGTGCAGCAAGAACTGTCCAAGCCCTGCGAAACGGCAAGTCAGACTTTACTGTCAGCCATGCGAATGGTACGGCAATTACAGCCGAAAAGGTGGTTACGCAAACTATCAGCAGAAGAGTGCGGCCAAGCGTCTGCAAAGTTCGCACACGGAACAGCAAATCCCACGCCTGATCGCTGGCGCTTGCCCCTCTGATGAGAAGATAAACTACCGGCAGCGCCATCGCCGCGCCTACCAGCAGCGCAGGCAGCAGCACAGGCAGCGGAGGAATGCCCAGCCGTGAGCGCCGCCGGCCGGAAATGATTGCCCAGCCGGCGGCGCCAACACTATGCGAGATCCGTTGGATTGCCACCATTGAATATAGTCGTTATCGACGGAATCGACTGCCCTACTGAAGAATACCCAGGTCTCGCAACAACATCTGTGTTCCGGAGAGGTCTTCAAGCGATGCCATGTCAATGTTGGGGTTGTTGATTTGCTCAAGCGGTGTCAGTATGCGGTTTGTCTTTACGCCGTCCACCAAAGGATACTCGTATGTCTGTCCGGCGAAGTATTGCTGCGCAACCCGGGAAAGCATGAAACTGAAGAAGCGCTCTGCGTTTTCCTTGTTCTCGCCGCTCTTCAGTATGCCGCCGCCCGCTACCAAAATCACACCTCCGGGACCGCCGCCGACAATATGGTAGTTACGCGCCGCAAAGCTTTCACCTTCTTCAGCGATAAAGCGGTGCAGATAGTAATGGTTCACAAACCCGACATCAACTTCGCCTGCCGCAGTCGCCGCGACAGTAGGCGTGTTCTTCGGGTACACTTTCGGCTCATTAGCTTGAACTCCCAGCAGCCACTGGCGCGTCTTCTCTTCGCCCCAAACAGCGCGCATAGCCGTTACCATCGCCTGAAATGAACTGTTTGTCGGCGCCCAGCCTATCCGACCCTTCCATTCCGGCTTCGTGAAGTCTTCCATCGATGCCGGAAGCTGCTCCTGTGTCAAATTATCGGTGTTATACACGACCACACGCGCCCTGCCCGATATGCCGACCCACTGGCTCTGCGGAGAGCGTGCCCATGTAGGAACCTTCTCCGTTATGCTCATGGGCAAAGTCTGGAACAAACCCGCGTTCGCAACTTCTCCGAGGCCACCCGGATCCTGCGCGAAGAACACATCGGCAGGCGAGTTCCTGCCCTCTTCAAGTATTGTTGCGGCTATTTCGCCAGTCTTACCGTACTTTACTGCAACGTTGATGCCGGTAACCTCTTCAAACTGCTCTATGATAGGAGCTACCAGCGATTCGCTTCTGCCCGAATATATTACGAGAGAGCCAGGATCTCTATCGCGCACCACCTCGACAACCCTCTCAACCTCTACCACCCTCTCCACCGGCACCTCTCTGACGACCTCGCGCACCGTCTCTACCGGCACCGCCTTCTCCACTACTCGCTCCACTTCTATGATTTGCGGCTGTACGGACGCAGCCGGGGTAGTGCCTCTGCAAGCCATCAGCGCTAACGCTGCAATAGCAAACACAGCCAAAACTAAAAAGCGCTTGGGTCCGACTGCATATATATGCTGAAAGCCTGTCGAAAGTATATTCTGCATTACCCGTATCCTATACGCACAGTATTATCTGATGTAGAAAATTATTGCTGTAACACTGTTTGAATTAGTATGTACTAATTCCACGCAGAAATATACATAGGTGATTTTGATATGTCAACACATTATTTTATATTTCTCACATATATCAAACTAACCAATTGGAAAGATTTGAGACACAAAAAACCATGCCCCTTGTGATACAGAGGGCATGGTTTTCATTTGCGGCGCAGCGCCTAAAGCCTGCTAAATAAATTACCGGTGTCGTTTATGAGTGTCTTTTATGCGCTCCAAGGAGATCGGCAGTAATTCTACTCCTCCCCTGCCGTTCTGTCGCCCAGCCGCGCGTCTAGCAGCAGCAAACCGCTGCCGTCCCCATCGATTATGCGCAGGTGTTCCACAATCTCCTCTGCTGTCTTCTCTTCTTCGACCTGCTCGTTGATAAGTTCATGCAGCATGACCTGCGCGGCGTAGTCGCTCTCTTCGATTGCGAGTTGGTACATACGATTGATGAGCGCCGTAACCTTGCGCTCGTGATCCAGTGTGCGCTCCATTGCATCTAACGGGCTGCGAAAGTCCGATGCCGGCTCTGCGATTCCTTGTAGCGTAGCGCGCCCGCCCCGATCATGCACATAATCGAAGAAGCGCATCGCGTGAGCAGTCTCCTCTTCGTTCTGCAGGCGCATCCAGTGAGCGAACCCGGGCAGATTCAGGTCCTCAAAGTACGCCGCCATTGACAAATACAGGTATGCCGACGCAAGTTCCGCGTTAATCTGATCATTGAAAGATTCCTGTAAAGTAGTGCTCAGTTTCATATAAAAACCTCTCCTGTCATTATTTTCAAGCTACTTTTATGTAGCTCACTGTTCACACTCTATAATTATGATTACACCGGTTAAAGGGGTAGTCCAGAGTTATTTGAAAAATAATCTCTTATGCAAAGCGGTACGATTGACACTATCAAACATCAGCGCCTGCTATCATAATTCGCACACTTGGCTAATGCGTATTTACCCATTCGGCAATGATGCAATTTAGTCTTATAATTGACACTTAATATAATGTGTGTATATTAATACTAAACATTAGTATAGGTTAGAGTCGCGGGTTCGCCCTGCAGGTACTATGCTGTACTCGCCAACGGCCAATAATTGAATCATCATATCCACCAGATGAGAGGACAATATGACCACAAACACTATTAACAGCAGAGAAGTGTCGATTCCATCTACGCAGACATCGGTGTACGAAGCCATCTTTGGAAGGCGGATGACAAAGGAGTTCACCGGCGCAGACGTCTCACGTGAAGTCCTCAACCGAATGTTTGACGCAGCTATATGGGCGCCAAATCACCGCCTGACGGAACCATGGCGGTTTTTTGTGTTGGAGAAAGGCAGTTCAGCGCGTGAGAAAGCAGCAGACTTAGCATGGCAGTTTACCTACGATAATGTTGCCAATCCCAACCCCAATCAGAAGCAAAGCTCCGCGGACGCAAGCAAGAGCCGCGTGCTCAACGCTCCCGCGATGATCTATGCGTACAGCGTGCCGGGACGAGACGAAGAAACAACACAGGAAAACTACGCATCAGTCTGCTGTGCGGTACACAATATGGCACTCGCCGCCGTAGCAGAAGGTCTGGTTCTGGACTGGAGCACGGGGTCAGTAACCAAGCATCCGAAGCTCTCCGAAGCGCTGGGCGCGGAAGAAGAATGGGCAATGGTCGGCGCGCTGTTCATTGGTCAGCCGGCAAACGCTCCAACTTCCAGGCGTAAGCCGTCACAGACTATCGTGTCTTGGCTGGAATAGGCACACGACATACACAGAAATCGCGCCGGGCAAGCAATGGGGTCATGGGACAGTCGTTGAGGCGATGTATGGTACCCCTGCCCGGACTCGAACCGGGGCACACGGTTTAGGAAACCGTTGCTCTATCCTCCTGAGCTACAGGGGCGCCTTGCTACATTGTACACTCACTAACGAATGTTTGTCAGTGATTAGTAGGCGCAGGAAGCAACCGTTTCACAAGTGGAATAGGTTCATCAGTAGAACAGCGCAGACTACTGCCAAAATCATCTACGCATCTGCCCAAGCCTCCGACCATCCCCTGCAATTCACAATCGCTGTGGCAGTTCCGGCTCTGTTTAGTATTCCGTCCATACTCTCTCTACTCCTACACCCTACTCATAAGAGGGGGATGATCGGATTTGGCGCATTTCCATACCTTCCCATGATTCCACAATCGTCGCACACTTATTTTCTTAGACATCGCTCTCACATGGCGACTGCTGCATCATATTCATATTGACTACTCAACGGATAAACCCTCATAATTGCTTAAATCTATCCTATATCTGATGAGTGTCGGTCATACACTTCCGATATAGAGAATTACATTAAAGTCCAAAGGAGTATTTACAAATGCGGAAATTATCAAGGAGTAAGGCATTATCTCTGCTTCTGATTTTAGTATCCATAATGGCGGTTGGGGCAATTGCCTGTTCCACAGCTGCGCCAGTGCAGCAACCGGCGCCTGTACAAGCGCCCGCCGTCGCACCGGCGCCTGTACAAGCGCCCGCGGCTCCCGCAGCACAAGCGCCCGCTATGCCCGTAGCGCCAGCACTTCCGGCGCCTGCAGCTCCCGCAGCGCCGGCGGCAGTCCAAGCGCTCCCTACACCTCAGTCGCCGCAACTCGCACCTGTGCCTCAGCAGCAGACCAGACGCCCTGCAATGATGGCTTCCTCAGACGAAGCGCAATATGGTGGAACTCTGCGCATAGTGGCAGCGGGCAGCATTCAGTCATTCGACCCTCTATGGACGACTGCATCAGGTACCGGAAACGTGTCCAATACCATACTCGAAGGGCTCTTTGAGTACACGAGCGACTACGGAATTGGTCCCCTGCTGATCGAGAGCTGGGAGAGCAGCGACGACAATCTCTCGTGGACATTCAGGATCCGAGATGGCATCAAATTCCACGACGGAACTCCCCTGACTACAGAGCAAGTGCGTGGAACCCTCAACCGTCAAAAGGACCGTGCCCCAATCCTGAGGCTCGTCAGGAATGAGTTCGGCGCAGGCTCAGGCGAATTTGAAGAGTTTTTCACAATTGAAGACGACCTGCACTTTAGCTTGAACCTTAAAGAGGGCACCGGTCTTGTTATTGACGCCATAGGTCCACAGGGATTTGGCCCGCGCCTCGTAACGTCTGACTGGTATGACAACTACACTGCGAACGAATCTGCGGAAGGTCCTCCCAACGGAACAGGCCCCTTCATTTTCGAAGAGTGGCTCCCAGGAGACCGCTGGAGCGCTGTGAGATACGAGGATTACAGCCCGCATCCGACCCCTGCGAACGGAACTTCGGGCGGGCATACCGCGTATGTGGACAGAATGGTGTACATCGAAGTGCCGGACCAGACCACCCGCGTGGCAGCCCTGCAAACTCGTGAAGTCCACATAGTCCAGGAATTCCCGGCAGAACTTCTCTCAAGGCTTGAAGCAGACCCGGAAGTTTCTCTCTATGACAACCCGCCATTCAGGTTGTTGGGGCACTTCAACCATGTGCGACCGCCATTCGATAACAAGCTGGCGCGGCAGGCAATGGTCAAAGCCTATGACAATCAGAAGGCATTAACGCTCGCAACAGGCGATCCTGCTTTCACCCGCCTGTGCCCTTCTCTGCTCCAGTGCGGAACCAAGTGGGAAACCACATCAGGATCTGACGGATTCTACTATGCGCAGAACTTAGAAGAAGCTAAGCAGCTTCTGGCAGAAGCAGGCGTAACCGGAGCGCATGTACGCCTTATGGATCCGGCGGATAGACAGCCCGCGCACGCCGCAGCGCAGGTCAGCCGCGAAGTGCTGACGGCGCTCGGCTTTGATGTTGATTTTCAGGTCATGGACTGGGCTACCATGGTCTCTCAGCGCGCTCGCCCCGATGACTGGGAGTTCTTCCACACATGGAGCGGCGTAACAGTAAGGTCAGGTCCTGTCGGGCACCTGCTGTTCTCTGAGCTTCAGTACGATGCCTGGTTTAATAACTATCAGGACACGACCGAAAAGCAGAGAGAAATATACTCCCGACTGGCACGCGCCACTACGGAGGAAGAGCAGATAGCGCTGAACAACGAATTTCATGAGCACTTCTATGAGGACGCAATATTCCTGCAAATCGGCGAGTTCTTCAGCCGATGGGCGGCAAGCACCAAAGTTCAAGGAATCGTCAACGGTGGATCAGCGCAGCAGAAGCCATTCGACAAGTGGATCATAGAATAAGTCTAATCATCACATTGGCAAGTAGATAAATCGGTCGGGGGCATATACGAAACTGCCCCCGACCACGAATGGTTTTTGAGCGACCCGCTACCATTCAGCATATTGCAACAACTATCGGCGAAGGAGCGTAATTAGGCGGATGTGGCGATATACACTGGTTCGTATCGTGTCCGCCATACCTGTCATAGCAGTCGTCGGGATAATCACCTTTTCCATAATCCACATCGCCCCTGGCGACCCCGCAGCGATTATCGGCGGCGATGAAGCTACAGTGGAAGACTTGCAGCGCATCCGCAGCGAACTTGGCACCGACCAGCCAATCCACATACAGTTTGTCAGGTGGATTTCTCGCCTTGCTCGAGGAGACCTTGGAACTTCCATATTCTCCAAAAGATCAATAACGGAACTAATGGCTCCGCGCCTGCAGCCAACTATTTCCTTGGGCATTCAGGTCATCGTATTATCCACACTGCTCGGTGTATCCATAGGTATCATATCGGCATGGAAGGCAGGAACGCCTGTGGATCGCGGCTTTATGTTCTTTGCGGTGCTAGGTTTTTCAGCGCCCGGCTTCTGGCTCGCGTTCATTCTAATCTGGGTGCTGTCCGTAAATCTCGGCTGGTTTCCTGCGCTCGGATACCGACCTATCGGTGATGGGCTGTTGCCGCACTTGCACAGCATGTTCTTGCCGGTTGCAGTCAACAGCATCCTGTCATCAGCTTTCATATCAAGAATTACCCGCTCCGCGATGTTGGATGTCCTCCGTGAAGACTATGTCCGAACCGCTCGCGCAAAGGGACTGCAAGAACTCATAGTGTACATGCGCCATGCATTCCGCCCTGCATCCATACCGGTCGTAACCGTCATAGGCGCCTCGCTCGCAAGCCTGGCTACCGGCTTTGTAGTTACCGAGTCTATCTTCGCGATTCCGGGGCTGGGCAGAATGCTCATAGAAGCGATTATCCGTAGGGACTTTCCCATAATCCAAGCCCTGATGATAGTAGTGGCTACCGCGTATGTGCTGATCAACCTTATCATCGACATTACGTATGCCTACCTCGACCCGAGGATTAGATACTAATGGACACACAGCAGCAAGAGCCTTCTATCAGGCTGGCGCCAAGCGCGGGCGCCCGCGTGCGCCGCAGCCTCAATGCCTTTCTCGTCATTACGCGAAGCAACCCTAATGTGCTGTTGGGCGTGGTGATACTCTCTGCGATACTCCTCATGACCGTGTTCTCCCCAGTCATAGTACGCTCGGATTACACTCAGACCACAACAGATCTGAGACTGCCGCCGTCATCAGAGCACTGGTTCGGCACTGATGCATTCGGAAGAGATGTGTTCGACAGGGTGATAGCAGGAAGTCGGATCTCGCTCTATGTAGGCTTTGCAGTAACCGTGGTATCCGTCGTTCTTGGCCTCATAATCGCGCTATTCGCAGGATATTTCAGAATCTTAGACCACATCCTAATGCGGTTCGTAGATGGTCTGCTCGCCTTTCCCACAATACTGCTTGCACTCGCCCTTATAGCATTGCTGGGCGGAAGTGTAACCAATGTCATCATCGCTCTGTCGGTAACGGGCACCGCAAGCAAAGTGCGGCTGGTAAGAGGGCAAGTGCTAAGTCTGCGCGAGGAGCAGTTCGTTGAAGCAGCTCGGGCTATCGGCTCTCCGGTATGGCGCATTCTGCTGCTGCACATCGCACCTAACACCTTTGGTATCGTAATGGTGCAGGCGACCTTCACACTAGCAACGGCTATACTTGCTGAAGCAAGCCTCAGCTTCCTTGGAGCAGGCGTGCCGGAGTTCATCCCGACTTGGGGCAACATCGTCGCGACAGGCAAAGGATATGTACAGGTCGCTTTCTGGATATCCTTCTTCCCCGGAGTATTCCTGACGCTTACGGTTCTCGCAGTTGTGCTAATAGGAGACGCGCTCCGTGATTATCTGGACCCAAGAATGAGAGGGCATTTCCTATAATCAGCCATCCTAGGCAGCTAGGCAGTCATCACCCAACGCAAGACCCTATGACAAGACTTCCGAGCTTTCATACTTCGCAAGGCTGCTGAAATCAAGGGAAACCCCGAATCCTCCAGCAAATGCGTGAGCCACCACAGACTCGACATCAGGCATTGAGACTTGACGCCCAAGTTCCTGCTCAATAGAAGTAGCACGCCCATCAGGCATTCCACACGGCACGATGTAGTCAAACATGGACAAATCCGTGCATACATTGAGCGCAAAACCATGCATCGTTACACTGCGGCTCACGCGCACTCCGAGCGCGGCAATCTTCGCATCACCGACCCAAACGCCTGTCGGCTTTCCCTCGTTATAAGCAGCAATACCACACTCTGATAGTGCATCGATGAGGACTTGCTCCAGCGTATCTACATACTTGCGTACGCCGCCGCCCCAGCGCCGCAGGTCGATGATAGGGTATCCGACAAGCTGGCCAGGCCCGTGATAGGTTACCTCCCCGCCCCTGTCGGTAAAACGAGTCTCGACGCCCAGACGCGTGAGCGTATCCTCAGATGCAAGAATGTGCTCCCGCTTGCCTCTGCGCCCCAGTGTGTAGATATGCGGATGTTCCAGCAGGAGCAGCAAGTCAGAAAGATTGCCCGCGACTACATCAGCATGCAGTCTCCGCTGCAAATCGTAAGCCGCTCGGAAATCAACCATCCCCAACGAGATAATGCGGCAGGTGTTCATATACTTTCGTCGTTAACCTGTGATTATGATACTAACCGGAAAAGCTATTAACCATGCGCTGCCAAACAAGTCAGATTCACGGCGCCACCGTGATGAAATGTGAACACAGCAACGTTCATTATCCCAATCTTATGGACTGTCGGACAGGCGTCCGTCCCAAAATTCGGTAGTATTACCGATGTGCTGGCATTCCGTTTAGCATGGCTTACCCTGAAGTCTAAGTGTCACGGCGCATTAGGCTGAAGCTCTGGGCTGTAGGTCCCTTGTCGGGCTGAATTGCGAGGAAAAGCGCGAGAGGCAAGACATCCTCCGCCTCTTTAACCCATTCGCTGTTGATGGTATCCACTCCGCTTTCTTCTCGCTCCCACGAGGCAATCGCTCCCGGTGTAAGTACCGGACCCGGAACAAGTTCGTTCACGCTGATGTTGTGCTCCCACAGCTCCTGAGCGAGCACGCGAGTCAGCATCCAGGAACCTGCCTTGGCGCAGGCATACGCGGACGCACTGACTCGGCCGTTGTGCCCAATACCGGATCCCATTGTGATTATCTTGCCGCCTCCACGTTGTCTGAGATGCGGTATAGCGCTCTTGGCAGTATAATATGCGCCTTTGAGGTTAAGGTCTATGGTCGCCGTCCAGGCGTCAGCATCGCTGTCTTCAATTCTGCCGCCCTCAAGGTTGCCCCCTGCATTTATAACTACTATGTCGACGCCTCCGAACCTGTCTGCCGCTGCGTTAAACAGGCGCTCGACTTCTTCCAGGCACGTTACATCGGCTTGCACAGCAATCGCGCTGCTGCCTTCGTTTGTAATCTGTTGAACCACATCTTCTATTTCAGAGAGAGTGCGGGCGGCGCAGCATATAGATGCACCTTCTGCCGCATAACCAAGGGCAATCGCACGACCTATGCCTCTACCCGCTCCCGTAATCACTGCTACTTTGCCTTCTAGGCGGCGTTCAGAGTCAGACATTTATCAATACCTCCCCAGTATTGTTACTCCTGTGAAGATTAAAGGATTACAAGGATTATATGAGTGGATGACGACAATGTACAGAATAAGAATTAGTTATAGTCAGTTTGTTGGAAAAAGGGTTTGACACGATGTGCCTCGCTTCATATACTGAAAATGATAAATTGCGCGGCGATTACTTTACTGCCAATTGATCGATTACTAGGTAAAGAGTCGAACTCAAACTTGGGAATAACGTTGGGAATGAATGTGCTTCAAACAGGAGGTAGCACTATGGCACACCGAGATGAAATTGCATTGATGGCACATCTGATGCGGCGCGCCGGATTCGGAGCGACACGCGATCAGCTGGAAAAGTATGTTGCTCAGGGTTACGAAGCAACTGTGGAAGAACTGCTCCATCCTGAAGCACAGGAGCCTGTGGACAGATTTGAGCTTCTTAGGTATCACCCTTGGTCTTGGAAGCCCGGCACGATCCAAGGCACAGGGCATGCTACATGGCTGTATCACATGGTCAACACGAAGGCTCCTCTGCAAGAGAAGATGGCGGTCTTCTGGCACGGTATCTTCGCCACAGGAGTGTCAAAGGTTGACCACTGGGACGAAATTCAGGACATGGTTGACATGCTGCGCGAGAACGGAATGGGCAGCTACAAGCAGATCCTGATGGAGATTGCCCAAAACCCTGCAATGATTTACTGGCTCGACAACAACGAAAACCATGCAGATGCGCCCAATGAGAACTGGGGACGCGAGCTGCTCGAGCTATTCAGCATGGGCGTGGGCAACTACACCGAAGAGGATGTGTTTGAATGCTCTCGCGCATTTACTGGCTGGACAATTACGCCAAAATTGCCGCGCTTCCCGATGGGACGCTTCGACTGGTCGTTCGAGTACCGCGAAGATGACCACGACGATGGAGAGAAGTCGTTCCTTGGCTATACAGGCAACTTCGATGGCGAGCAGATTATCGATATAATTTGCCAGCAGCCGGCAACTTCACGCTTTATCGCGCGCCACTTGTACAACTTCTTCGTCTCGGACGAGGCGCAAGTCCCCGCTTGGCAGCGCGTAGCCCCGGGCGACCCTGAAGCCATTCAAATACTTGCAGACGCATTTGTGGAGTCAGAGTACGACATGCGATCAGTGCTGCGCGTGCTTTTCAACTCAGACTTCTTCAAAGAAGCACGCTTCACCCGCATCAAAAGCCCGGTGGAAGTTGTGGTCAACACACTGCGTTTCGTCGGCGGACACGAATTCCCCGCACCCGGTATTGGCAATCTCGGACGGCAGATGGGCTATATGGGACAGGAAGTGCTGAACCCGCCAAGCGTAGAGGGCTGGCACACCGGACGCGAATGGATTAACAGCGGCTCACTTATGCGCCGCATCAACTTCGTCGCCGACCTCGTGGGCGACACATCGCTGCCCGGCGTTCAGTCCATTATCGCTAGACTTCAGGATGCCGGCGACATACCCACTGATCAGTTCGTGGACACATGCCTCGACCTGATGGGGCCATTAGACTTGGACGGCGCAACACGACAAGAATTGATAGACCACGCAGAAATTGACGGAGATCTGAAGTGGGAAACTAACGAAGACTCTGAATTCTCCACTATGCGTGTGAGCGAGATGCTTCAGTTGATCGCATCGCTGAGAGATTACCAATACGCATAAGCATACACACACCTGATAATAGATTGGAGGGATACTTAAGATGACCACAGTGCAGAAAGACCCAGTCTTGGTTATCGTGCAGCTCTCGGGCGGCAACGACTACCTGAACACAGTGATTCCGTACAACAATGAAATCTACTACGACAACCGCCCCACAGTCGGCATTCCACAGGAGCAGGTTCTACACCTCGACGACGAGATTGGTCTGCACCCTCAGATGGGCGCGATACGCGACCTGTATAATCAGGGCAATGTAGCCATCGTTCACGGCGTGGGCTACGAAAACTCGCCGCGCTCTCATTTCCGTTCTATGGACATCTGGCACACCTGCGAACCGGACGATGTGGGCACGGAAGGCTGGCTCGGCAAGGTTATCCAAAACATAGACCCGCGCAAGGAAAATGTTGTTACAGGCGTCAGCTTCGGTCCTAGCATGTTTCGCGCAATGGCCGTACCCGGTGTCCCAGTAGCCTGTGTCGAAGACCTGAACAACTACGGTCTGATGCCCGGAATCAGCGCAGATGAGCAGCGGCAGAAGATACTAAACAGGTTCTCTCGACTGTACGGTCAGGCTATCGGTCGAGGTCCGGTGATGGAGTTCCTCGGACAGACAGGCTTGGACGCTCTGCAAGGTGCGGATATTCTCAAAGTTGCCCCGGAGCGCTACTCCTCCAACATCGAATACGCAGATACCACGCTGGCGAAGAAACTTAAGGGTATCGCACAGGTACATATGGCGGATCTCGGAACTCGCGTCTTCTACTGCGACCATGGCAGCTTCGACTCCCATGCGGGTCAGCCGAACATGCTCGCCGGGCTTTGGGACGACCTCTCCACCGCCATCAATGATTTCTTTGATGATTTGCGAGCGCATGACGCCTCAGACAATGTCGTTATGATGCTGTTCTCCGAATTCGGACGCAGGACGCATGACAACGGCTCCGGCACTGACCACGGAGCTGCCGGCGCAGTCATGGTCATCGGGGACAATGTGAAGGGCGGTCAATATGGCGAGTATCCGTCGCTTCGCCCCGAAGACCTCCAACAGGGCGACGTCGTACCCAATGTGGACTTCCGCAGTGTCTATTCCACACTGGTCGAAGACTGGATGAAGATGGATTCTAAGGAAATCGTTGGCGGTAATTTTGAGAAGATGAGCTTCATTGCCAATTAATTTGTCAGTCTTTCGGTCGGCAGCTACACGGATATATCATCGCAGTTGTGATGATAAACCAGCACGCTGGCCGACCGAATAGCGGGGAGTGTAACATATGCTGACCACAGTAGCGAAAGGACGCACTTACGACTTCAGCCATGCGGTGGGCGGGCTATACATGCCTCAGCCTATCGGCGTAGTCTCCGGGGAAGACGACATGGTGTATGTGCTGAGCCGCCAATATGAGCAGATTTTAGATGTGCCCTGGAACAAAACTGCCACAGCAGCACAAGTGAATCGGTTCACAGTAACTGATACGCCTGGCGATGAGGAGTTTTTGGGGCGTTTCAGCAGATACGGCGACGACGAAGGCCAGCTCATCTGGCCCAGCGGGATCGCGCTCGATTCTGAAGAGAACATTTACATCACGGACGAATGGATGAACAGGGTATCCGTGTTTACCAAAGATGGCGAACTTCTAAAGGTGTGGGGATCCGGCGGCAGTGGAGACGGCGAACTTAATAAGCCGTCCGGCATTGCTCTGGACTCCAACGAAGATGCCTATATCGTGGACAGTCTAAATCACCGAGTACAGAAGTTCAGCAAGGACGGGGAGTATATCTTACAGTTCGGCAGCTTCGGCGACGATGAAGGCGAGTTCAATGCGCCTTGGGGCATCACTTGCGACGCCCAAGACAATGTGTACATCGCCGACCATAAGAACCACCGCGTGCAGAAGTTCGATTCAGATGGCGACTACCTAATGTCCTTTGGCAGGTACGGCAAAGGCAGGGGACAGCTGAACCGCCCCAGCGATGTTGCCGTTGATCCGGACGGGGATCTGTATGTGTGCGACTGGGGCAACGACCGTGTTCAGGTTTTCGCTCCCGATGGGAGTTTCATCGCAAGCCTCAGAGGGGATGCACAGCAGCTCGCCAAGTGGCACCAGGAGCAGGTGGATGCAAACATCGATGTAATCAAGGCACGCCGCCGCGTCTATACACTCGAACCCGAGTGGCGCTTTGCGATGCCCACATCCGTTACATTTGACACTAAAAAGTCTCGATTGCTTGTGGCTGACACTCAGCGGGGCAGACTCCAGATTTATAACAAGCTGAACGGCTACATGGAAGCTCAGTTCAACTTGTAGTAACCAGCGGTAACAATCAAAAATCCACGCTCAACTTCCGGGGACAGACCTTTTGTGGGTCTGTCCCCGATTCATTTTGGCACATCCCTAAGCTAGATACGGCATTGACAACAAGCATAGTTTGGCATAACTTCTACCCAGAATTGACCACTAACCTGCTATTGGAGTCTGCTATGCCTACTCAATCCAACTCCCGACCGAACATCATAGTCTGCCTCGTGGACGACCTTGGTTTCTCAGATATCGGCTGCTATGGGTCTGAGATTAGCACGCCTAATCTCGACCGGATGGGCAACAACGGGTTACGCTTCACACAGATGTACAATGCCGCGCGCTGCTGTCCATCGAGAGCGGCTCTGCTAACCGGGCTATACCCTCATCAGGCAGGCGTGGGGCACATGGTGCAGAATTACGGCACTCCGGGCTATCAAGGTTATCTTAACGATAGATGTGTTACGGTCGCAGAGGTTCTGCGCTCATCGGGCTATCGCACGCTGATGAGCGGCAAGTGGCATGTGGGCGGCCACTACCACCCGCCAGTGCCCGAAGAAGGCTGGGACGTCGGTTCACCCGGGCGCCCTACACCGCGTCAGCGCGGGTTCGACAGGTTCTTCGGTATATTAGGCGGATACGGCTCGCTGTTCAATCCGTTCTCCATGATGCTGGACGATACACCCATCGATGCGGAGACTCCGGACTTCTACTTCACTGATGCCATTACTGACCACGCGCTTCAGATGATTGATGAGAGCGCAGATATGGATAAGCCCTTCTTCCTATATTTGTCGTACACCGCTCCCCACTGGCCGCTGCACGCGCGGGATGAGGATATAGCCAAGTACGAAAGCATCTATCGCGGTGGATGGGATGCGCTGCGAACCGCGCGCCACGAGGAAATGAAAGGGATGGGCTTGCTAGATTCCAAATGGGAGATAAGCCCTCGCGATGTGGACGCTCCACCTTGGCAGGAAGCGCCCAATCAGGATTGGGAAGACCTGCGTATGGCAGTGTATGCTGCGATGATAGACCGCGTTGACCAAGGCGTCGGACAAATCATGGATCGGCTGAGGCGGCTTGGGCAGGCAGACAACACGCTGTTTATGTTCCTGTCTGACAACGGAGGCGATGCTGAGCTGTTTATGGAAGATACTGACATTCCCATGCCGTCTGTCTTCGCCATTCCCACGGTGGACGGCAGACAGACGCGAGTAGGAAACATTCCTTCACTGCGTCCGGGCGGCGCAGACACTTTCATGAGCTATGATCTGCCTTGGGCAAATGCGAGCAACACGCCGTTTCGCCTGTTTAAGCGCTGGATCCATGAGGGCGGCATATCCACACCATTCATCATGCATTGGCCCAATCGCATAAAGCAGCCTGCAATCATTAACTCGCCGGCGTACATATCCGACATCACGGCAACCTGTATAGAGGCGGCAGGCGCAGCATATCCCACAGAACACGCGGACAGAAGCGTAGCGCCGCTTGAGGGTGAGAGTTTCCTGTCGGTAGCCTACGGAAGGCAATGGAGCCGGGAAGCGCCTATATTCTGGGAACACGAAGGCAATCGCGCTGTCCGCATAGGCGAATGGAAGTTGGTTGCCGAGCACAACGGCCCATGGGAACTTTATAACATGGATGAGGACCGCACTGAGCTTAACAATCTAGCGGCAGGCGATGCAGACAGGGTTAGGCAGATGGCGCAAATGTGGCAGCAGTGGGCAGACAGGGCGAATGTTGTGCCCTGGCCCGCGAATCCGGCGTTCACAGGCTTCAGGATGATGGGAAGGAACGCTCATATCGCAGGCGCGCCTTCTATGCCAACTCCAATGGACGACAAACAATAACGCTTAAGTCTGACGGAACCACTTCGGATTAGATGAGAATAGGCTGAGGTATTGGATGAGTGAGCAGTCTATCGAACGCCCAAATATAATCGTCTGCCTTGTGGACGACCTCGGCTTCTCGGACCTCGGAAGCTACGGTTCACGCCTTCTGACACGCAATATAGACAAACTTGCGGAGAATGGTATCCGATGTACGCAGATGTACAACTCCGCGCGCTGCTGCCCATCACGCGCTGCCCTGCTGACAGGTCTGTATCCGCATCAGGCTGGAGTTGGGCACATGACATCGGATTACGGCATCGACAGCTATCAAGGCTATCTGAACGATAGGTGCGTAACTATAGCGGAAGTGCTCCGTACTGCGGGTTATCGCACTCTGATGTCCGGCAAATGGCATGTAGGCGGCAACTATCATCCACCTGTGCCTGATTTCGGCTGGCCAACAGGTGAGGAAGGATACCCTACACCAAGACAGCGTGGCTTCGACCGATTCTTTGGCATCTGGGGCGGGTACACATCCTTCTTTAACCCCGATTCTCTGGGATTGGATGATACGCCTATCAAAGCTGAGACTACCGATTTCTACTTGACTGAAGAAATTACCAATCACGCCCTTCGTATGATTGACGAAGCCAGCAGCTCGAGCAATCCGTTCTTTCTATATCTGTCCTACACCGCACCGCATTGGCCACTGCATGCTCTGGAAGAGGACATCGCCAAATATGAAGGTGCGTTCCGTCAGGGTTGGGATGCGGAGCGCACAGCGCGGCATGAGTCGCAGAAAGCGATGGGACTGCTTGACGAGAAATGGCAAATCAGCGCACGCGACTTGGATGCGCCCGACTGGAATGATGTTCAGCATAAGGACTGGGAAGACTTGCGCATGGCCGTTTATGCGGCGCAAATCGACCGCGTTGACCAAGGCATCGGACACATCATGGCAAAACTGCGCGAGCTGGGCGAGTACGACAATACCCTGTTCATGTTTCTGTCCGACAATGGAGGGTGCGCGGAGCTGTTCAAAGAGGACAACGACATCCCCGTACCGAGCATATACTCTACTCCCACTGTGGATGGCAGACATGTAACATCGGGCAACATCCCCGGCGTAAGACCAGGTCCGGACGACACTTTCATGAGCTACGACCTGCCGTGGGCGAATGTGAGCAACGCGCCTTTCCGCCTGTTCAAGAGCTGGATACAGGAAGGCGGCATCTCAACTCCTTTCATCATCCATTGGCCCAAAGGCATAAAACAGACAGGCGTCAACCACAGTGCGATGTATATCACTGACATTACCGCTACCTGTATAGACACCGCCGGCGCGACATATCCTTCAGAGTTTGAGGGCAGGCAAATCATCCCAATTGAGGGGGAGAGCTTTCTGCCGATACTGCAAGGTAGTTCGTGGAAACGGCAGCAGCCGATATTCTGGGAGCATGAGGGCAACTGCGCAGTGCGCGTCGGCGAATGGAAGCTCGTTGCCGAGTATGGCATGGCGTGGGAGCTGTACAACATGGACGAGGACCGCACCGAGCTGAATGACCTAGCATCCGGGGACAGCGAACGTGTACGGCAGATGTCACGGCTATACGAAGAGTGGGCGGCTCGATGCCAAGTCGTGCGCTGGCCCGCCAACCCGCGCACACTGCAAGGCAAATATCGCACCTTGGGCTTGCACAACTACATCGCTTAAAACATACTATCCACGTATCCACGTTAAAACAGGCTGTGCTTACGATCAGCCATCAGGATGCGCACTGAGTATCTTAACTTCTTCGCTCACTTGTATGCGTGTCAGATCGTAGCCCACAGCCACTCGTCCGGAGTATGTACTGCGAGTGCCGTCAAGTATCTCTGCTTCGTAACCCGGAATGGGACCTCCAATCACATGCGAAAACACGGCTAACTTCGGATTTATTCTGCTGAAAATCTCGCCCGCTTGTGTAGGCGTCGTATGGTGCTCTATGACCGCACGCTTGTGATGATCAGTCATTCGAGCTGCGCGCTTCAGAAAAGCCTGTGGCGCGATAATTTCGTGAATCAGTAAATCGGCGCCTTGTGCGTATTTCACGAGGTTATCGCAGGGACGGGTATCCCCCGACAACACGACAGTTTTTCCGCCGTATTCGATGCGATAGCCAAACGCGGGCGTTACGGGGCGATGGTCAACATCAAACACGATGACGCGCACACCATTCTGTGTGTATTCGAAGCCCTCGGCGATGTCTTGCGCGACGACGTCGATGCCGGATTGCGGAAGAAGCTCGTCTAGGTCTCTACGAATATGGATGTCCGCTTGGTACGCCTGCTCAAGGTGCGCCATCATATTCACAGTTCCCTCAGGTCCCCAGACCTTAAACGGCGTCTTGCGTCCCATAATCCAAGCCGTGAGCCATAGATCCGGTATGCCTACGATGTGATCTGAGTGCAAGTGCGTCAGGAATAGTCTGTCCACTTGAGGATAGTCCGGCCCAAGCTGGAGCAGCCGCTGAATCGCCCCGCGTCCGCAGTCGAACAGCAGCCGTTCCCCGCCGGCTTCCACCAGCGTACTCATTCCAAAGCGCTCGATAGAAGGCGAAGGCGAACTCGTGCCAAGCAACGTTACGGTAAAGCCGGAGGTGGTCATATTAAACATTCCTGCTGATGTTTTCGACAATACACAGACATACGGGCTTCGTTATCTGGCACATATTACCACACAAAATGCGTTGGGATTGCGTTGGGATTGACATACTACCTGTCTGTTTATAAACTCACGCAAGCGAATTCAATGCACAAACTTATCGTTAACCGGAGGTGAAAGGATGGCAGAAAGGCCAAACATCGTATTCATAATGAGTGATCAGCAGCGTTATGACACTCTTGCTTGCTATGGCAGTGAGTTTATGAATGTACCGAACCTGAATGCGCTGGCTGACCGAAGCTTCGTATTCCGCAACGCGTATGTAGCCCAGCCGGTATGCACTCCGGCGCGAGCCACTATTATGACGGGTCTATACCCGCACACTGCAGGTCCTATCGTGAACAAGATTCACCTGCCTGAGGGTACACCCGTCATTGCTGAGATGATTGACGACGAATACTTCAAGGGGTATATGGGTAAGTGGCATCTCGGCAACGACGTGCAAGTTCAGCACGGGTTCGATGTGTGGAATCCAACTGAGGATGGTCATCGCGAAGCATACACGCGCACGGAACTGCGCTATGAGCTGACACCGTATCACCAGCACTTGGTTGAGAACGGCTACATACCCGACAGCTCGCATTCCGACGGACTGGAAGTGTTCTCTGCGGATGCGCGCCAAGACCTGCCCAAAGAGTTCCAGATGGCGTCTTACTTAGGAGACAGCGCCGCAGAGTTCATAGAACAGAATAAGGACCGCCCTTTCATTCTGTATGTCAGCACTTTTGAACCGCATTCGCCCTATCACGGTCCTTATATGGATATGTACGACCCGGCAGAGCTTCCCGTTGGAGATGCCTTCCTTGAGTTGCCCGAAGGCGCATCGCGAGTTAATCGCGTACGCGCCAACTATTTCATGCAGTTCATGCTGGAAGGAAAAAGCCACTCTGACGACGACTACATGACGCGCTATGCCGCCGCACGAGAAGATGTTACGACCGAAGAGGGCTGGCGCACACTGCGCGCGCATTATCTTGCGAATATCACGCTTGTCGACGACATGGTGGGCAGAATAACGGATGCCTTGGAGAATGCCGGGGTAGCAGACAACACAGTCGTGGTGTTCACCAGCGAGCACGGAGACATGATGGGAGACCACGGCATGCTCGAAAAACGCTCGTTCTATGAGGAGGCATCGAGAGTGCCTTTGCTGATGTGCGTTCCATGGCTGTCAAAGGAGCAAACGATAGTTGATGGCAGTGTGGGACATATAGACCTCGTGCCTACACTGCTGGATCTGAGCGGTCATGACATCCCCGAGTCGCTGCAAGGTAAGAGCCTCGTGCCTGTGCTCAAAGGCGAACAGACGCTTGATAACAACGATGTGTTCGTGCAGTGGAATGGCACAAGTGATGAACTTCCTGATCGATTCTTGGGCAGTTCGGATATCAACCGTATGCTGACACTCCCCTGGCGTTCAGTTATTACGCCTGACCGCTGGAAGCTTAATCTGTGTGCAGGAGACCAGTGTGAGCTGTTTGACATGAACAACGACCCGTATGAGCAGAACAACCTTTACAACGATCCGGCGCAGCGTGATAGGATTATCGACATGGCGGCACGCATCCGAATCTGGCAGCACGAGACCGGCGACACAGTGCCCTTGCCGAGCATCTAGCGCCATTAGCGCTCAATCCGATTGGGACAGTTAAAATGTTGACGGTCAGATAAGGACAGAATTATATGGGTTACGAGTTCATCAAACTGGAAAAGTCGGATCGAATTGCGACTCTAACGCTAAATCGTCCCGCCAAGATGAACGCGCTGAGCACAGAACTGCTTACGGAGTTCAGCGACGCCTTGGACAATGTGCATAACGACCACAATGTCAATGTGCTGATACTCACAGGCGCGGGCAAGGCATTCTCTGCAGGATACGACATATCACCGGGGCAGGAAGCGCCGGATATACCTGCGACGGCTTATTGGGACTCAAAGCACCTGCCCGCACGAACTCTGATGAAGCTGTGGCACCTGCGGCAGCCGACCATCGCCGCGGTGAACGGCTACGCACTCGCTGCCGGCAATGTGCTGGCGATGACCGCCGACATCGTAATCGCTGCAGAGAATGCGACGTTCGGCGAGCCGGAGATAAGATTTGTGGCACATTCACCGGCGATTATGCTGCCGTTCATGATTCCGCTGCGACATCTCCACTGGCTGTACTATACCGGCGATACCGTGGATGCGCGTACTGCGGAGAAATGGAACATGGTGAACTGGGTAGTGCCGGCGGACGAACTGATGGATAATGCCCGCAAGGCTGCCACGCGTATCGCCAATGTGCCTCCGTATGCCGTTCAAATGATGAAGCGAAGCATTAAAGGCACTTATGAGAAGATGGGATTCTCTGAGGCGTTTGAGCATCACCTAATGCTGCGTATGATAGAGGCAATGGCGCCCAATGTTCCCGAAAAAGAGGCGCTCGAAATCATAAAGCAGGAGCAGGGAATGCGCGCATTTCTGGAGGCGCGCGACGCTCCGTTCTGATAAGGCATATCAACAGTTTTTGCGGCTGCGAAGAAATATGAGTGCAGAAAGGGTGTATTTCCCTTTCTGCACTCATTTGTATCTGGTACTTTTCTCACTCTGATATTGGTGTGGATGCAAGGGTATCGGACGCTGTATTGCGTTCGGAAGGCGCGCACTTCGCCTGACACCCCGCACCAAACGCTTGATTTGCTGGATTACATATCTTCAGCATTAATACTGATATGCAGCTCTTCGAGGTGGTTCTCCTCCACGAAGTTTGGCGCTTCAAACAACGGGTCGAAACCGCTCTGCGTCTTAGGGAACGCGATGACATCTCGAATGTTATCACGCCCGGTCAACACCATCATGAGCCTGTCGATACCCGGCGCTATACCACCATGCGGCGGCGCGCCATACTCGAACGCAGTGAGGAGCTGCTCAAATCGTTCTGCGACCTGCTCTTTCGTGTAGCCAAGTACGCCGAAAACACGCTCCTGCAGTTCACGGTTGTGGATTCGGATACTTCCGCTCGCAAGCTCTTCCCCATTTGCAACGAGGTCGTAAAGCCTGCCTATAACCTTGCCCGGATCGGTATCCAAATATGCTTCGTGCCCGTCTTTGGGCATGGAGAAGGCGTGGTGCATAGCGTCCCATCGTTTTTCGTCCACATTCCACTCGAACAAAGGGAAATCGGTTACGAAGGCGAACGCGATGAGATTGGGGTCTGCGAGTTCGAGCCTGCGTCCCATTTCGTTGCGCAGCGCGCTCAGTGCCTGATTCGTCGTCTTGGAAGGTCCTGCTACGATGAGAATCATGTCCCCGATTTCCGCTTCGGTTCTATGTGCAATAGCTTTCACCTGTTCCACTGTTAAGAAGCGTGCTGCTGCTGAACGTATGCCGTCCGGCGTCAGGTCGTCCAGCTCGCCCTCTCCTGTGAGTGCGATGGTAACCAATCCCTGCGCGCCGTTTGCCTTGGCGAAGTCGATGAGGGTATCTGTTTGGCGGCGGGAGTAAGAAGCGCATCCGGGGGCTTTGAAGCCCTTGACTATGCCGCCGTTGGCGACGACTGATGTAAACACGCGGAAGTCGGTCTGAGCCGCTATGTCAGATAGGTCAGCCATGTCTAAATCGAAGCGCAGATCAGGTTTGTCGGTGCCATAAGACGCCATCGCTTCAGCATAGGTGATGCGCGGAAACGGTCGTATAATCCACTTTTCGGGAAACAGCGCCTCGATGAGTTTTGTGTAAAGTTCTTCAATCAGGTTGAGTACGTCGTCTTCTTCCACGAAGCTCATTTCCAAATCGAGCTGAGTGTGTTCCGGCTGGCGGTCGGCGCGCGGGTCTTCGTCACGGAAACAGCGCGCAATCTGGAAGTATTTCTCGACGCCCGCAGCCATAAGAAGCTGCTTGAGCTGCTGGGGAGACTGAGGCAGAGCGTAGAACCGTCCTGGATATATACGGCTCGGCACGAGGTAATCGCGTGCGCCTTCCGGTGTACTCTTGATGAGGATAGGTGTTTCAACTTCGAGGAAGCCGCGCTCGCTGAGGAAATCTCGAATAAAGCGCACTACCTCGTGGCGCATAATGATAGTGTCGCGCATTGATTGACGGCGTAGATCAAGGAAGCGATACTTCATACGAATCAGTTCGTCAACTTCGCTCTCCTCATTGATGTAAAACGGAGGTGTTTTGGATTCGTTAAGTACCCTGACTTGCTCAGCAGCGACCTCAATTTCGCCTGTGGCAATGTTCGGATTATCAGTGCCTTCCGGACGTTCGGTTACGGTGCCCGTAATTTGTACAACCCATTCGTTGCGTAGTGACTCCGCTATGCTGTGAATATCGGATGGTGCGTCATCCGGGTTAAAGACGACTTGTATCAGCCCTTCACGGTCGCGCAGGTCTATGAAGATAAGTCCGCCATGGTCACGGCGGCGATGCACCCAACCTGCCAGAGTTACTGTCTTGCCAATGTGTTCGGCGCGTACTTCGCCGCAGTTAATGGTCTTAAGCAATTATTCTGCCCCCTTGAAATCACGAGTGTATAGAAATTATACAGGCTGGGACGCCAGATTTCAGGGGTAAGCAGCAGCGTGAATCAGTCCTGGCGTCAGGTGGCGATTCCGTAAAAGCGTTTCTTCACTTCAAGATGCACGAAAGTTTCCGTGCGGCGCACGCCCGATATGGGCGCTATTTTGACACGCAGAAACTCGCTCAAGTCCGGTGGCGAAGCAAGTGTTACCCAGCCGTAGATGTCGTAAGGTCCCGTGCTGACCGTTACCCAAGATAGTTCATCCAGGACAGACATCGCATTAGCCACAAAATCAGTCTTGTCGGGATCCGCCTGGACACCGATGAGCGCCTCGAACGCACTACCCGTTGTGTTGGGATTGGGAACAGCTACTACGAATATGCGCCGTTCGTCTATGAGGCGGCGCAAGCGGCGGCGCACCGTGCCTTCGCTTACCCCTGCGCTTCGGGCAATGCCGGCGTTAGACGCCCTGCCGTCCTGACGCAGTGTTGATATTATCTTAGCGTCTAGTTCATCCATGTGGTGATGCGATTGCGGGATTTACAGTTCAGCAATTTCAGTGATAACAAGATTCGGCTGTCAACGAATATCCGTCGGTTTGCAATCCTATGATGATGAAAATCTCTATACGAGTATCCGTGGGTGTGAGTTTCCGACCTTCGCAGGCAATTGCAACGCAGGCTTGCTTGTCTCTTATAAAGACTTGCCGCGTGGATAGCCTACAGATACCCGATAGTGCGAATAATACAAAAATCTTCACTCCGCTTTCGATGCGTTCATAATGAAATAGCGTGAGCAGCCCGGAGCTAGAAGGGACGAATTGAGAGCCAAGTCGCCAGCGCCAAACCTATGAACAAATACATTGTGCTGAAGGCTGCCGGGAATGCGATAGTGAGAGGTATTGACGCTACAAACACGCAGGCTGCGCTTACGATCTTTAGTCTCATTCCACGCTTGCGATTCGTGGCAAGGCTTACCGCTTCGCCAATGGCTAATCCGATTGCCGCGGTAACGACCACATGCACAATTGGAAATATGATGTTTAGCATGGGTATTCCGCTGAACAGAACTATATTGAAAAGCGCCTGAGCAGCAAAGTAGAAAACTACCCCCAAAAGCAAAGCAGCCGCTAACCCCGCTGTGATTCCGCGCAGGAGATATGGCAGGGTAACGTCATAAGTGGGAACTCGGTTAACACGCGCGCAGTCCGGACAGCGCATACCGACGGGCGAATGCACAAGGCAGTCCGGACAGATAGCCTCCTCACACCTCCCGCAGCGTATATTAGTCTCGTTTTTTGGATGTCTGGTGCAATACTGCGTCTGTGTCATTGTTATGATGTCTCAAGAAACTCTTTCTTCTTCAGGGGTGCGTTCTGTCCAATCCTGCCTTTTGGGAACATCTCTATCCCATAGGATACGATATATTGCCGTTTGAAGAACAGGTTGATTCTTAGAAGGATTTTCCCAGTTTGCGATTAGGCGCTTGGCGATTAAGAGTGTAGTTATAAGAGCGCACATTACGATTAGTTCTGCGGGTCTTACAGCCAATTGCAAAGCGCCTACCGCAATAGCGGTAAACGGCAGCGCAAGCATGGCTATCAGCGTAAGCAATCCTGTGTCTTTGAGCGTGAGTCTGCCAAGCCCCACAATGAGAATTGTCGCTACAACGGCTTCATACCACAGAGCAAACGCGATAATCAGACCGCCCGCCGTACCCACGCCCCGTCCGCCGGTGAATCTAATATACGGCGACCAGTTATGCCCCGCCACTGATGCAAGTCCCACAGCCACTTGCACAGCGAGGGATGCGTCTAATAAGCGTGCCAGCAGCACGGGAAGCATACCCTTCCCTACAAAGTCGAACACCCCTATGGCAATCCCTGTCTTAGCGCCAAGATGCACAAGCGCATTTGATGCACCCACATTTCCCGATCCATAGCTGCGAATATCTATATCAGAGGCTAAACGGGCAATAAGATATGCAGTAGGAATGCCGCCCCACAGATAGGCGGATATAACCAGAACCCCGTCTGTGATAGTCATTGAACCGCCACTGCCTTGAGAGCGCAGAGCGCTTCGACGCTGGACATCGGAGGTCCGACCGTACCCGGTTCGGGTTCACCCGGATTGCCTAATGCATGGTAGTCGCTGCCGCCGCAAGGTATAAGATCGAATTTGTCCGCCAGTCCGCGCAGCCACTCCACTTGTTCAGGCGTATAATCTCCATAATAGACTTCCATCCCGACCAGTCCTGCCGCTTTCAGCTCATTCAGGATGTCGGGAAGTGAGGACACACCGCCACGGTCTGATTTTGAGTCAGAGTAGGTGGGATGCGCCATGACCGGCAGTGCGCCATGTTCCGTCAGCAGTCGTACAGCGTCTTCTGGTAAAAGTTTGGGACGCTCTACGTATGCCGCACCATTGCGTCCGATGTACTTGTCGAAAGCCTCCCTGGGGTACTGCACATAGCCTGATTCGACGAGCGCCTGAGCTATGTGGGGTCTGCCGATAGATGCATCTCCGGCTATTTGCTGAACGCGCTCCCACAATATAGTCAAACCCATAGCGTTCAGGTTTTCGACCATCTTCCTGCCGCGGTCTTGGCGTCCGCTGCGAAACTCCCTCAATATGTCTTGAAGGGAAGCGTCGGCCTGGTCAACAAAATACCCCAGAATATGAATCTCGCTTCCGGGTACATCGGTACTCAATTCTATACCCGGTATGACGGACAAGTTTGGATATGCGCGCGCAGCATCGAACGCCTCGGGCAGCCCGTTGGTGGTATCGTGATCACTGATGCATATTACCTTTAAGCCGCGCGCTGCGCAGAGCCCTACGATCTGCGTGGGGGTCAGTGTACCGTCTGAGAAGGTTGTGTGTAGGTGTAGATCCGCTTTGATGGTAGGCACGATTTGTGTCTTTCTCCGTTACGCAAACTGCGCTTTGTACAATTAAGATGTCAGAACTTATGTTAACCCTACTATCCGGGATGTAAAACTGATTGACCGCCAAAGCTTGAATGCCAAGCCTTTGACGGTCAATCCAATTAGAGTTTGATGAAACAAAGTTAGCGAGCGTATCCGATTGCACGGCTTTCACGGATGACGGTTACCTTGATTTGCCCAGGATAAACCAAGGTTGACTCGATTTTCTTCACGATGTCGTTGGCCATCTTCGCAGCAGTAGCGTCGTCAACCGCTTGCGGCTTGACCATCACTCGCACCTCTCGCCCCGCCTGAATAGCGTAACATTTATCCACGCCGTCGAAAGCCCTGCCGACTTCTTCAAGCGCTTCAAGCCGTTTAATGTAGTTCTCAGCAGTGTCTCGGCGGGAACCTGGACGCGCGGCGCTGATTGCGTCAGCGGCGGAAACGATGAACGCTTCCGTTGTGCTCATAACATCATCGTGGTGTTCGGCGATGCAGGTGCAGACAGCCTTTGCCACGCTGTGCTTCAACGCGACATCTGCGCCAATCTCTGCGTGGGGACCTTCGACTTCATGCGAAAGAGCTTTGCCAATATCATGGAGCAGACCGCCCGCTCTGGCGACCTTCATATTGGCTCCCACCTCAGATGCAATCATGCTCGCCAAGTGAGCCACTTCGATGCTGTGCTGCAGGACATTCTCTCCGTAGCTGTAACGATACTTCAAGCGCCCGAGCAGTCGGATGATATCCGGCTGCAGTCCACGAACGCCGACTTCGAGAGCGGCCTCTTCGCCACTTCTCCAAATAATATCTGCGACTTCTTTCTCCGATCTGCCCACCATCTCCTCGATGCGGGCTGGATGTATTCTTCCGTCTGATACCAGATTGGTAACGGCCAAGCGGGCAATCTCCCTGCGTACGGGATCAAAGCAGGATAGAGTTACCGCCTCAGGGGTATCATCTATGATAAGATCTACGCCTGTAGCCTTCTCAATTGCGCGTATGTTACGTCCTTCACGGCCTATAAGACGACCTTTCATGTCGTCGCTGGGGAGCTGCACTATGGTGACTGTGGCTTCGGAAACCACATCTGCCGCAAATCTGTGAATTGCAAGGGCAAGAATATTGCGAGCCTTTTCGTTCGCTTCTGCTTTCGCCTGCTCTTCAAGACTGCGGTAGCGTACTGCGATGTCATGTCGGATTTCCTGTTCTGCGTGCTCCATTAGCTGGTTTTTCGCATCGAAAATCGACAATTCACCGACTTCTTCCAATTTAGCGAGATGTTCGGAGCGCATATCTTCCAGCTTCTGCAGGTGCTCCGACTTCATTTCTTGTAAGCGCTGCTTTCTCTTAGCCTTGAGGTCAGAAAGAGAACGCTCCAGATCAGTAATAGCCTTCTCTTTATCAGACAGCTTTCTTTCACGGCGGTCTAAGTTATTGGACCTCCGCTCAACATTTTCCTGTCTATTCGCAATGCGTCGCTCTGTGCGCTGAACTTCAGAACGGCGATCGCGAATTTCCGATTCTGCCTCTGATCGAAACTTTAGTGCCTCCTCCTTACCTTCGACAATAATAGTACGCCGCTCATCAGCGGCGTCTTCAAGTATCTTCGCAGCCTCCGACTGCGCTGCTGCGTAGTTCTTTTTTTGCAGCAGTCCTCTTCCGAAATATCCTCCAAGTGCGCCTATAGCAAGGCCTATGAGGACGGCGAGTATTGAGAAAATTGCGATGAATTCCAATTCACTCACCTCCCTTATAGTAATTAACCCTAGATTATCTAGGTCTCCCGATGAACCAATAGTATAGTTCTTGGCAACAAGTGTCAAGGCCCTCACACGTACCCAGTTTGGAAAGGAGTGATGCCGAGATAGTCGGGAGGAGGTTCATAGTATGCAAAGTAGTATTCCAGTCCGAGGTGCAAAACCCCAAGTTTGCCCCAGGAACAGACTTGTTTCCGAAATGACGGCGATACACGCATCCCAACAAGAATGAGCACAACACACGCCAGCACAACTCCAAGCAGCAGACGCTGAAGACGACTTGAGGTGGTAACGGTCGTAGAAGCAAGAGAGAAGCGCTGCTTGCCGTCCCTAAAGTACTGTTCAGGCTGCATCCGCTTGCGGTACATCTTCACAGCAAGTCTCGCATCAGACAAGGAAGTCGCCAGATACCACGGATTCTTATGTCCGCTTCCCCAGAACAGCACGAGGTTTGTAGTCACTGCGCCATCCTGACGATACTTCACACCCGGCACGAACACGATGCGCCGCTTCCGCAGAGGGTAATCTCGCAATCTGCACCTGAACTCCTCACTCTGCACTATCACATCTTTCTTGAGCCGGATGACATAGTCCACAGGGTATCCACTGAAAGAAGGGAGGCGCTGTATAAACAGAAGCAGACTGGCTCTGCCAAAACCCCTGTCAGCAAGTATCAGCGGACGAACAGTGTTGGGCAGGTGAGTTACCAGTCTGCGAATGAACATCTCCTCAAGGCGATTTTGAGAGGGATTCAGCTCCTCACTGCGCGACACCCAGCTCAGAAGTGGGAGACCTCTCTTCCTGAAGCAGACCGCAGCGAACAGTCCGTTGAAACCTCTGCCAAGATCAGACCAGTCTATCATTATGGGTGTGAGACCTTTGAGTCGTGCGGTTGAGACGATGTGAGGCATCATCGCGGTCTGTGTTTGAAAGGGATCTAGGCGGTGGTTGGACAGGAAGCGGAACAGTCGCTTCTTGTTGTGGTGATGCGAGCTGGTTCTGGTTAGAGAGGATCGGGCAAGTTCTCTTGCGAGTACGGATAGTGAGAGTTGGCGGCGAGAGAGGATAGAGCAGGTTAACAGAGCGAGGTTAACTTTTCTGGTAGCTCTGATATTGGGGATAGCGCAGTTGAGAAATGTGCTGATGCTGTTATACCATTTCATTGGTCGGACTCCTCAGGCAGAGTTTTGTCAACTTATATCTATACCTGAGTATCCGACCTTTTTCTATACCTCGTACTAAACTGGGTACGCGTGAGGTGTCAAGGCCTCAGTGTTATTAGCTTGAAGTCATAATACAATACAGAGCAGGTTGTAGATCAAGAAGAAGATCGCAGGTGAGGAGTGAATGGCACGAGCGAGAACTTACAGCCAGGATATACGCTGTCCCGACTGTAACTCCGACTGGATACGCAAGAACGGACACTCACGCGGCAAGCAGGTCTATAACTGTGGAGACCAAAGAGAGTAGAGATGCTGGAATATTCATTGGCGCTGCGTTTGGGGCGCTGGTGTTTTGGAAGCGGTAGTCAAAATACTATATGAGTCCAGGTAGTAGCACACGCCGACACTTGCCATTCCCCCGCGAACAGGCGATACTTACGGCGTTGCATGGCGATGACGCAGGAGGGACTTAAAATGGAAGGACGACTGAAAGAAAAGTACGCTATCGTTGGTGTGGGCGAAACGGAGTACAGCCGCGCTTCAGGGCGCAGCACACGCGCGCTGGGAGTAGAGGCTATACGCAATGCTATCTATGACGCAGGGCTAACGCCCCAAGATGTAGATGGGATGCTGAGCTACCACGGGGGAGATTCAACGCCTTCGACGACCATGATGTATGATCTTGGGATGCGTCTGAACTTTTATATGGACTGCTCGGGCGGCGGTTCGAGCACTGAAGCTCTTATCGGACTTGCTATCGGCGCGATTGAAGGAGGTATGTGCGACACGGTTGCGATATTCCGCGCGATGAACGGCTATTCGCAGGTGCGTATCGGCGGCACCGGCGCGCGCGCAGCAGCTCCCGTGAGTGGTTCTGACCTGTTGAAGCGCTCTTACGGCGTAGCAAGCGCGGTTCAGAACTTCGCGTTCACATTCACTAGGCACATGATGGAGTACGGCGTTACCGGCGAACATCTGGCGAACATTAAGGTTACGCACAGTAAGCACGCAAGCAATAACCCGAAGGCGCTGATGAAGCAACGCGTTACGGTGGATGATGTACTCAACTCGCGCTGGATTGTGAAGCCATGCGCGCACTTGCTGGACTGCTGCCTAGAAACCGACAATGCGACCTGCATTATCGTTACATCGGCAGAACGAGCGAAAAATCTGCGGCATCCGCCAGCATATATAATGGCGGTGCAAGGCAGAGGAGTCAAACCGGGCGGCGACTTCCATTACCAGTATGCCCCGATTTCGCGAGTGGCAGGCTACTATGTAGGTCCGCGCCTGTTCGAGCTCGCAGGTGTTACACACGACGACATCGATGTTACGGGATGCTACGACGCATTCACTTATACGACGCTCTTGCAATTCGAGGACTACGGGTTCTGTGAGAAGGGCGAAGGCAAGGACTATGTAACCAGCGGCATTACCGACTTGGGGGGCAGGCGTCCGAACAACACAAGCGGCGGCCATCTGTGCGAAGGTTACACGCACGGGATGAATATGGTCATCGAGAACACACGCCAGCTCCGCGGTACAGTGGACGATTACTGCGAAAACTGGGCTAACGGCGAGCATACTTATGACTACTCGGAAGGCGGGTGTCGTCAGGTGCCGAATGTGAATATCACGATGAACATGGGCTGGGCTATGCCGGGCGTCGGCAGCGCGCTGATTATGCGGCGATAAGACATCCGAACAATGCCATTCATACAATAATTGTTATTGCGTATGCAGCGCTTGAGTGAGTGGAGGAAATATAATGCCGATTTATGAATATCGTGGTCTCGCACTGAATATATCGGAACTTGACAGTGAGTATAAGGGCTATTTCGATGCGGCTAAAGAGCACAAGCTGGTAGTAAAGAAGTGCAGTGTAGAAGGCTGCGGTCTGCTGCGCGGCGAGCCGGGCGCAGCTTGCCCGTGGTGCGCATCCCTAGACTGGGAGTGGCAAGAAGTGAGCGGCAAAGGCACGATATACAGCTACCAAGTCATTACGCACGCGATTATGCCCGCATTCCGTGAATGGGTACCGTACACGGTGGTGTTGGTGGAACTGGATGAACAGAGCGGGGAGCCGAACCCGGAGAACGGACTGCGCATTACCGCAAATCTGCTGAATGATGAGATGGAGCCTGAAGACCCTGAGAATGTGGGCATCGGCAAGCGTGTCGAAGTGGTGTTCCTGGATACTGAAGAAGGATTTTCGCTGCCACAGTTTCGCCTGTCAGACGAAGAACCTAGGGGTGAAGTTTGGCGGTACCCGGTATAAATGTTAGAGGGTTGGCGGAATAAGTCAACACGGAGGTGAACGATATGCAAGTTTATGATGCGATGCGATCGCGGCTTACGGTACGGGAGTATAATTCTGATCCGGTGCCGGATGAGATAGTGAACAAGTTACTGGAAGCAGGCAGACTTGCGCCAAGTTCGCAGAACTTGCAGCCTTGGCATTTCGTAGTAGTTCGGAATCGCGATGTTATAAGGCAGTTAGGCAAACTTGCCACACAGGGACCGTTCATCGCGGACGCGCCATTGGCTATCGCTATCGTTACTGACGATACGCCCAGAGCGCAGCTGGATGCAGGGCGCGCCATCCAGCAGATGGAGCTTGTAGCATGGGAGGCGGGATTGGGTACCTGCTTCGTGGGCATTCGCCAAGCCGATCAGAACCAAGAAATTAAGAAGATGCTAAACATTCCCGACCATCTCGTCCTGCTGACCATCTTGCCGTTTGGATACCGAAAGAACATTAACATGGGTACGTTAGGGCGCAGGAACCGCAAGTCATTATCCCAAATAGCGCATGGAGAGCGGTTTGGCGAACCGTATGCTAACATGGATGAATAGATAGGATTGCAAGGCGTTAGCCGAGATACGAGATGCAGAAAATAGGTTCGGCGTTTTATAGACACATGCAGATGCTCGCCACGATAGGTGCGCTTCTGAAGATTAGCTTGGTTTTCGCCAGAGGCGTGCTGGGGCTTTTCGTGTCTGCATCGTTGGGGTTCGGGCTTTATGTGATGCTGTTGGCTATATATGTCTCCAGCTGGGGATACGGCAGTGGCGTAGTCGGGGTGTTAGTGGTGTCCACAGGCGTTGGCGCAGGAGTGGGCAGCTATATTACATGGTTCGATAGGGACTTCGACATAAGAACACAGACACTGCTGCTGCTGATCGCCCTGGTATTCGGCTTGGCAGGCGCTTGGCTGGGGCTGCAGCGCGGGATAGACCTGGGCGCGATTCACCCGATTTGGAAGCCCGGCATACCTGAGATACACATAACGACAGTCGGGGCAGTACTCGGCTCGAATATACCTACATTTGCTCTCGGTTTATTCAAGGCTGTCAAAGATCCCCGCCTTTAGTCTAACCCACGATTGCACTGCCTATAGCGTAGATAGTGCAAAATAATGAAATAATGAATCAAAATGAAATTAACATATAAGGGGGATGCGCCGTAAACGCATCCCCCTTGTAGTCTGTTCGGAGTTCTGAATAGTGTGGCTATACGGTTGTTATGTTGTTATACGGGCAGGATTAAGTTTAATCTGCGACTGCCTGTGCCTCGGTTTCCTGCTCGATTGGCTTACCGGTGGCAGGATCGACTTCGAACGGGCTGAAGAGTTCAAGCTCCTTGCCCATTTCACGAACTGCCGGAATGACATACTCACCCATGAGACGCAGACTTCGCATCTGGTCTTCGTGTGTCATAGCGCCATCTCCGTCCCAGAATATGACGCTGCCGGGGCGAAGTGTTTCCAGCACATGACGAATCTTGGGCAGAACGCTGTCAGGAGTGCCCGAAACGATAGTGTAGTTTTCTTGCTGCTCTTCAAATGGGCGGGCGCTTATCATGCCGCCGCGGTTTGCGGTTGCGACATCGCGCGTCGGAAGCACACGCCGGCGAGATGTCAGTCCCGGCAGGCTCACAAGCGCGCGGTTGGTCGTGCCTTCGTTGCCTGCGAGGAAAGGATTGCTGGGTCCCTGCACATACTTGCGCGCGGTCTGTTCCGCAAGCTCATCAGTCTCGTCCACATGCACTTTCCAAAGGTAGCCTATGTTCTGTGAGCCTGACTCATAGCCCTCTTCGGCGGCAGTCTCATGGTAGAGTTCAAATGCCTGCTTGGTAGGACCCATTTCGGTTGCAAGCATAATATAGGGAATACGGTTGCGCGCTGCCCATTGGAGTGAGTCACGGCTAACGACGCCGGGTAGCCATATAGGCGGATGCGGCTTCTGGTATGGCCTCGCCCATGGGTTGACATAGCGGTACTGGTAATGCTTACCTTCCCAGCGGAACGGGCCAGGCGTCGTCCAAGCCTTGACAATGAAGTCATGCGCCTCCTGGAATCGTTCCCAGTTATATGGCGGCGGCGCGTTGTGCGCCACGCTCTCGCGCCCTGTTCCACGGACCCACCCGGATACGAGGCGCCCGCGCGAAATCATATCTATGATGGAAAGCTGCTCTACCAGCCAGAGCGGATCGTCCCATATTGGGATAATGTTGCCTAGCAGTACAATCTTAGCGCGTTTGGTCATCCTAGCGAGAATCGCCGCTTCTATGTTCATAGCGCCGCCCATGCAGAAGGGGGTGCTGTGATGCTCGTTGAGCATTAGACCGTCGAATCCCATCTCCTCGGCGTACATCTTCTCGTCGAGATAGCGATTATAGAGGTTTGCGCCAAGCTCAGGGTCGTAGATGTCATTACTCAGGGTGAGATCTTTGATGGACTTGCCTGTTGCCCCGAAGTATCCGGAAGCAGGATCCTGGTATGGGCGTTCGGTGAAGTGTGCGATGAACATTGCGCTCTCCTTTAAGTTTCCCGTTCTATGGCTAGTGTATGCAAGCGAAATAGTTGTGCTTGCCGTATATATCTATCGAGCTTATAGGCAAATCCGACAGTCCGCCATCAAGCAGTCCCTTGCTTGAGTAATCTTTGTGTAGTATTTATACCACAAAACCGCTGATTAGGGCGGATAGTTATCGTAACAGCGAACTTCTTGGCTATATCTAATCCAATATGTACGGAAATCGTCCCTGATTTACTCTGTCAGAAAACCCTGCACAAGCGCCAGAAATTCGTCTGTCTGCTCGATGTCCGGGCGGTGGCCACAATCTTCGACAATTTCGAGACGCGAATCTTTGATAGACTGCTGGTATATCTCACCGGAGCTGACCGGGACAATAGGGTCTTGCGCGCCCCATATTAGAAGGGTGGGCAGGTTCTGCACTCGACCAAGCAGCTGAGGCAGCGCGGGGTAGTGCATATACGGCTTCCAGCTAAGTCGGCACGATTCTTCACGGGCAACCGCCCATGCCTCCACTAAGTCTGCCGACGGCTCCTCCGGACGAATGGCAGCAAACTCAGAGGCGGCCGAGTTGTCCAAGCACAGCTCGTCCAAGTACTCTTCAGCCGTTACAAGAAATATGTCGAATATCTCACCGGCAGTTGGTTTGATGCCCGCTGCGCCAACCAGAATCATCTTATTAAACTGCTGCGGGCACATCGTCGCCATTTCCGCCGCAAGCCAGCCACCGAGCGAGAATCCAATGACATTCACGCTTTGCAGACCCAGCTCATCTAAAGCGCGCAGATACCAGCCTGCGAGGTCGCGCATGTTCATAATCCATTCCATTCTGGGGGATTTGCCAAACCCGGGATGCGAGGGTATGTGAAGTGTGTTGTTTTCAGCGAGCGCATCATGCCATCGGAGCGTGGCATTGTGTCCCAGTTCGTCATGAAGTACAAGCAGCGGCGCTCCACTACCGCCTTTGGCAATTTGGAGGCGGCTGCCTGCCACCTCGATAATTTCTTCCGTCCATACACTTGAAGTGGTAGTCATCAATAACTCCTGTGAAGGTTAGCAGAGTTTCCATTATGTAGGCAGACATCAATAAAATCGCCCTGATTGTCTGTTTATATGTCTTACTTGTCAAGTTGCGGTGAAAGCCTGACAGGGCTGATAAGGAGTAAATGCTATGCGAAACGGTATATATTATTCCTGTATTATTATCGCACCCATGTTACAATTTGCGACATCTTTTGGCTTTGTGGAAATCTGCCCAGCAGATAATTTATTAGTTATGGACAAAAAACTATGCCCAGCGCACTAGACGGAATTACGATACTTGATCTGACACGGCATAGACCCGGCGCTCTGGCGGGAATGTTCCTCTGCGATAACGGCGCGCGCGTAATACGGCTGGAGCTCCCTGATGATGATAACGACCGCACCAAGCCTATATACATGGTTTGGGACAGGGGCAAAGAAAGTGTGTCGTTAGATATATCTGCGGAAGAAGAGACTTTTAGGAAGCTGGCTCTCACTGCCGATGTGCTCATAGAAGACTTTGCGTCAAGCTCTGCATACAAAAAAATTGTGGATTACAGCAAACTGCGCCGTATCAATCCTCGCCTTGTGCATTGCTCAATAACAGCCTACGGTAATAATGGACCGATGCGAGACGAACCCGGCGATGAACATCTGGTCATGGCGCGCATGGGTATTCTCGCGTCCCAACCGGGCTTCCGCGAAGGTCCTGTGCATGTGGTGCATCCGGTCGTCAATCTTGGGACGGCGGTACTTGCGGCTCAGGGAATCACCGCTTCGCTGTACGCGCGTGAGAAAACAGGTTTCGGGCGTAAGGTAGATACATCGGTTATGGCAGGCGCGCTGCTGTTCTCACCGAAGGTTATCGGCGAACTGCTGGAGCAGCGTCCGTTCCAACTCACTACGGCTGGCGGCGGACCTTTTTACAGCGTGTTCGAGTGCGCTGACGGGAATTGGATTCAGATTGGGTGCATACATGGCGGGTTTGTGGATATTGCCGCCACGGTAATGGGTATCGCCGAACTGCTTGCCAATCCGCGATACGGCGATGGCAGGCGTCCGGAAAGCGAGGAAGCGCGCGCTGAACTGTTCGATATTGTTGCGAATGTCATCAGAACAAAACCTTGCGCCGAATGGGAACGCATATTCGAGGACGCTGATGTACCCTATGCGCGTGCCAGCACGACCAACGAAGCTATGGACAACCCGCAGGTTATCGTCAACGACATGCTGCTGCAACTGCACGACCCGATTGTCGGCGATGTTACGCAGATGGGAAACCCCATCAAGTTCATGAAAACTCCGGGGGGCATCCGGGGCAGGCGCCCAATGCGCGGGGAGCATACCGAGAGCGTATTAGCAGAGATTGCGGATGTGGCGCTGCCTGAGCCGCGCGATGTAGAGCCGCGCCACGACGCTGCACCACTCGACGGCGTTCGAGTGATGGAAATGACAAATGTCATCGCCGGTCCGGCCGCAGGCAAGTGCCTTGGCGACTTAGGCGCAGACATCATCAAGTTCGAGCCGCCGTATGGAGACATATCCAGGCCGGCGGGAGCGCAGTATTTCCTTTACCTGAACTCCAATAAGCGGTCCGTATCTGCGAACACCAAGACTTCGGAAGGGCAGCGGATAGCGCAGAAGATCGCAGCGGAAGCAGATATTATGTTAGCGAATATGCGCCCCAACGCTACGGACCGAATGGGGCTCAGTTCAAAGGAACTGGACACTATCAACCCCAGACTGATTCAGGCGCATACTACGGCTTTTGGCTGGTCCGGACCTTACGCTCACCGTCCCGGAGTCGATCCATTAGCGCAGGCTTGGATGGGATTGCAGTTCGCACAGGGCGGGCGCGGCAATCCGCCGGTGTTCCTTGCGCAGCTCGCGCCGACAGACTTCTCCTCCGGGGGTATGGTTGCACTGGGGGCAATAATGGCTCTGTACGCGAGGGAGCGCACAGGCGTGGCGCAAAAGGTGGATTGCAACCTGCTCAACGCCGGCGCCGTGCTTAGGGAAGACGACTTCCTACGCTATGAGGGCAAGAAATCGCCTCCCATCGCTGACAGCGGACAGTATGGGTTGAACGCACTGTATAGGCTTTTCGAGACACAAGAAGGGTGGCTGTACCTCATCGTTGAAACGCAAGAGGAATGGAAGCGGTTTTGCTCTGCGATCGATCTGCAAGACCTGTGCAGCGACAAACGCTTTGCATCACCGTCGAAGCGTTTGGAGAACGATGATGCTTTGTGGACTTTACTGACAGATACATTCGTTCAGAGAACCGCAGCGGAATGGATACACAGACTGAGAGAAGCAGGCGTGCGCTGCACCAGAGTTACTGATCAGTATAATGTGAGGTATTTTGAAGACGAACAGGTTATCGCAAACCGGATGATTGTCGAGCACAATCATGCCGTATATGGCAAGATGCACTACTGTGCCAATAGCATCGTGTTCGGTGAGACGCAGCCTATCAACGGTAGGCAGACTCCCCTGCTGGGCGAGCACAACCGCGAAAAGCTTGGGGCTTTGGGCTATTCACCTGCGGAAATAGACGAACTTTATGCCAAGCGTGTTCTCACTACGGAAGAACCGCAGAAGGCGTAATCTCCATAGTGATTAGGGATAACGGCAACTCCACCTCTGTATCCTGCCCTGTCTGCGGAGTTCTAAATCCTGAAAGATACCTATTTTGCCTTGGCTGCGGGCAGAGTTTGCGCGCAGCTTCTACTGATTCCACTATTGAACCGTCGAGGTCTGCGCCTTCCAGAACTGTCTGCAGCGCATGCGACGCGCCAAACTCGACTGAATTCCTGTTTTGTGCCAATTGTGGATCTGTGCTTCAAGACTCCGAGCTTGAAGCACAGATCGCAGATATTACAGATACCGATAGCGCAACCGCCGCAACCGAACCGGACGATGTGCGTGAGCCGGACGATGTGGCGTTTGAGCGCCCAGCGCCAAATTTCCCGGATGCGATTTGCAGCACATGCGGCTCAACGAACCCGGCTGAGTATAGTTTCTGTGCAGATTGTGGGAATCCACTGCACGCCGCTGAGCCTAAGGTAATAAGTGATCCCGAACCGGCTGATGCACCCGTCGAGCAACCGGCATCGAACAGATTACAGCTGCGCCTTACGCTTATACTGTCAGCCGCGATTCTGCTGATTCTTGCGTTTTTGATATACGCTTTCTCGGGCGTTCAATGGGCGATATTTCCGTTCGCACTTGCGCTAACCTCGATTGCAGTTGCTGCAGGTGGGCTGTCGCGCAAGTCCTTCACACTGTTCCTGTCGGATATTAAGGTTTTTCTGGCAGGCAAGCCTGCTGCTGCCGCAAGAACTCCTGACACATTGTCAGAGGATGTAGGTCCGAATTCAGATTCATCTGAGGTCTATACTGCGCCATCCTCGCCTATCGCGCCACCAAGGTCTTCAGCGCCCACTGCGCCTGCTTTACCACAGGCAAACCCTGATACGCCATCGCATCAAAGCGTAACGGGCGCCACAGACACAGACGCGCCTGCCCAAGCAGCATCCACACGTAGATTCAACGAGAGGCGTGTGGGAATAGCCGTGATGTGCATTGGCTTGCTGTCAGCGATGGTCAGTCTGTATATGTTTCCCCAGGGACCGCCAAACACGCTCGCTTGGTGGAGTTACATTCTGTCGGTTCTGCTGACGATCGCGGCTATGCCTGCGTTTGAAGGTAAGTGGTCGGCTCTTATCCATCGATTTAGACATGGGGAAATTGTCTCGTTTGAGTATCGGGCGATACTGATCTGGGGTGCGCTAAGCGCAATTCTGTTATTTGCGCTGCTGATCCGGCTGTACAACCTGAACGAAGTTCCGCCGGGCTTATGGTTTGACGAGGCTGATCTGATTGGCGAAGCAATACGAATTTCTGAAGAGCCTAGTTCTACGCCGGTATTCGTCGCATTTCAGAACCTCCCCAGCCTGATGTCGGTGCTGACCGCAATTCAGATAGAGTTCACCGGCATATCCATATCAACTGGAAGGCTGGTAGCCGCCGGGTTCGGTCTTGCGGGAATCGCCGCGATGTTCCTGATGATGCGATACATGGCAGGAACTCTGATGGGATTGACCGCCGCGTTCCTAATTGCAGTTATGCGCTGGGATATTATTTGGAGCCGCGTTGGGCTGCATGCGATAAGCCTGCCTTTCTTTGCCGCACTCAGCGCTTGGTTGACCTATCGCGCTATACGCAGTGAGCGCGCATCCGACTTCGCACTGGCGGGCATCTCACTGGGTCTGGGCATGTGGTTCTACTCGCCATTTCGCATGTTCCCGTTGGTGATTGGATTTGTACTGCTGCATGCACTGGTATTTGCGAAATCGGATGGAAGAAGACGGCTACTGGTGAATATCGGCGTACTGGTACTTTTTATGCTAATAGTAGCCGCGCCTGTCGCAGAAGTCGCTCTCATCTACCCGGAAGAGTTTTTTCGGCGCACAGGGGTAGTATTCATATCCAACTTTGTGGGTGAAGGGGAGACCCTGTCCGCAATAGTGGATAACTTTAGACGCCATATTTTGATGTTCCATATACAAGGCGACCCAAACGGACGGCACAACATCCCCGGCGCGCCGATGCTGGATGTCTTTTCAGGTATGCTGATGCTGGTGGGACTTGTAGTCGCAGTATTCCGCTGGCGCAATGCGGCTTACATCGTTCTACCCGTATGGGTGCTTGTGATGATTATGCCCGGTGTACTGACCATACCTTGGGAAGCGCCACAATCGCTTCGAAGCATCACAGTTATTCCTGCGGTGGCAGCTCTTATCACGCTTGGGCTGGACTTCATTCTCCGCACGGCGCAGTCTGTCGGCTGGCGATGGGTGCGCTTTGGAGCCGCAGCAGCAGTGGCGCTTCTACTTGCAGTCATCGCATATACCAACATTAACACCTACTTCGGCGAACAAGCGGAGCATCCTGAGGTGTATGCGTCATTTTCCACCGCAGAATCTCTCATGCAGATAGATGTGGACGAGCTGGCATCCAGAGGATACAACCCGCTTGTGTCAAGGCAGTTCATATTGATTCATACCGTTTACACACATATCTATGGAGGCAGGCTTTTCCGAGAAGTAATCGCTGCGCCTGAGAGCATTCCGATAGATTTGAAATCGGTGTGGCACGGCGCTGCGGTCTATCTGGAACCCCGCGAATCCGGCTTCTATGACACGCTGAAGACATACTACCCTGACGCCGAGTTCCATGAGGTTCGACCGCCAACGGGAGGCGAAGTGATGTACTACGCGGCATATTTGAGCCGCGAGCAGATAGAGGCAGCGCAAGGACTTGTTTCGCGGATTACTCAACCAGACGGCGAGGTTGTGGAGCATCTCAAGAAGAGCAGCGAGAGTGTGTGGATGCTGGAAGATGCATCGGAACACACACCGTTCGATGTCGAGTGGGTAGGCGCTCTGCACATAACGCATCCGGGAGAGTACGTACTCGAGCTGGAAAGCAGTTCGCTTGCTCAAGTGCTGCTGGACGGAGAAGTCATCTTGTCAAATAGAAACCCGCAGATACGGATAGAGCCGGCAGTTGGGCTGCATGCGCTTGAGTTACGTGCGCAAGTGGAAGACAATGACAGCGCGCTGCGATTACTTTGGAAACAGCCGACGTCCCCGTCTGATGAAGATGAGCAATCCCAGCAGATTGATGAACCTGCTGCTGAACGCTCATTGGAGCCTATACCTGCCAGTAATCTTTATCATGGAGATATTCGCCCTGTGGGGCTGGCAGGACGCTTCTTCAAGGAAGTTGCGGATACCAATGAGATTGGAGATGCCGCGCCCGACGCAATGCGCATTACACCCGGCATAGGCGGCGCGTTTTGGTACGACCCTGTTGTGAGGGGCGAGCACCTTGCCGTATGGGACGGAAGCCTTCATGTGCCGGAGTCCGGTCTATATCAGTTCAAATTCGGTGAGGTTCACGGAAATCTGAAGTTGATTTTGGACGACGATGTTGTAATTGACACGCGCGTAGAACGGGAGCGCAGCGTAGAGCTTTCGGAGGGCGAGCGACAGATCAGGCTGGAATATCATACGACCGGAGGATCGCCGTGGTTCGAGGTGCTGTGGACTTCGCCGGGCAAGCCTGAAGCACGCATTGCACCCGAATATCTGTCGCCTGCACGTGAGTATATGTTCCGCATCATCGACGGCGAGTAATCTGGTGTTTAGCGAGCGAATTCCCTTTTCACTCGCTCTGCGTGTATCTAACAGTGGCAGATAATCGCATCTATGGCATACCTACCACTGTGATAGTTCAGATAGTTCGAGATTGTACGCCGCGCCTATAGTATCCGATCGCCGGGCATATTAGTCCAAGCGCTCATCTCGTGCGGCATTGTAACCGCCTCATCCCGACACACATACGCAGGAGTAAGCTGGTCAATCGCAGTTACACCGAGAAGCGCCATCGCGACGATAAGCTCGTCCTCCAGAATCTCCAACATCCGAACGACACCGGACTGACCGTCTGCCGAAAGTCCCCAGCCTTGCAGCTTACCAAGCGCAACGGCTCGCGCTCCCAGCGCAACCGCTTTGGCAATGTCCGTGCCGCGCTGCACACCTCCGTCTAGTACGATCTCCGCATTGCCGTCAACCGCTTCCACCACTTCCTCAAGCATATCCATCGTGCCTTGCCCATGGTCGAGCTGCCGTCCACCATGATTCGACACCCACACCACATCAACGCCATGCTCAACGGCGATTTTGGCATCTTCAGCGGTCGCTATTCCCTTAAGCATAAAAGGAAGCCCGGCGAGGCTCTTAATTCTGTCCACAGTATCCCATGTAACCGATGCGGAGTGAACCGGATTAGGCCTAGCGCGCCTAGTTGGCGGCATCCACCGCGTCAGCATGGGGCGCTCCCTTCGGCTGTAATGCGCCGTATCAACCGTTATGCACAGCCCAATGTAACCCGCAGCCTTTATGCGCCCTACCATCTCCTCGATCCAACCCCAGTCTCCGTGAATGTAGAGCTGAAACACCTTTGGATGATCCGCTGCCGCTGCTATATCCTCCAGACTTGGATCCGTAACCGAACTGACCACATGGGTTATTCCAAACTCTGCCGCCGCTCTAGTGGAAGCTGCTCCGCCCTCAGGATTGAAGACTTGAAGCGACCCTATCGGTGCGAGCAAAGCGGGAATCCGCAGCTTGTTGCCCAGAAAAGTGGTTGAGGTATCCACAGAGGAAACATCGTTCAGAACTCTAGGCCGAAACGCTATACGGTCGAAGGCTAGACGATTGCGGCGCATTGTCGTTTCCGACTCAGACGCACCCACCAGATAGTCCCACGCGCCCTGAGGCAGGTTCTTCCTCGCCCGCTGCACTATCTCCTCATTGCTCAGAAATGATGACACTTTGCCTATCTCCTAAAAATTATTTCGACTCTAATTATACTGTTTGAACTTCTAATAACACGCTGCTGAACAGACTGCCGAATGCACCGCAGCAAAGCACATTGTTACCTAACGCCGCCTGCTAACGCTCCCACACGCCCAAATCCATGCCCATGTCAACTACCGCCGTATGCCTGTTCATTGTGTTTCCCAGCTTCTGACGATACTCGCGCCATGCACTCTCTTCGTCTTCTGCGCTCGACGCCGATTGCAGCCTGCCCTGAAGTTCATCCATCAAATGGTCTTCGGAACGTCCGGTAGGCATATCAAAGAACTCGGTGTCAAAGCGCGGCAGCTTACCCACAGCGAAATACCCCTTGTCAGGGAGTTCATATCCTTCAAGGTTATCCGTACCTTTGCCCAGCACCTCACCTGTCTCGATATAGTGTTCCATCACAGGCTTCATGCCGTACTTCTGTATCGGGCAGGTCTTCATGCACACACCGCAGCCTGAATACCGCGTCATCACCGGGCGGCAGCGTTTCGCTATCAGCTTCGCCTTCTCCACGCCTCGATACCACAACCGCTGACCCTGTATCGCCCGTCCCGGACAGCGCATAAAGCAGACTTGGCATATCTCGCAGAACTTGGGGATGCCGTAATCTACCGGTCTGTCGTAAGTTACCTTCGCATCCGTGATTACGATTTGCAGCCGCGCCCTTGACCCGAAGTGCGGCGATAGAAGCTGGCCGTTCACGCCAAGCTGCCCAAGCCCCGCATCTACAAACATCGGTATCATAGGCCCAAACTGCCAAGTAGGACCTGACACCTGCGCCCGATAGCCCAGCGAGCGAATATGATCCACCAGATCCTTCACCAACGCCGCCTGCCTTCTGTAAGTCTCGCCCTGCGCCTCTTCCGCCGTCAAGCTAGGTATAGACTGCGTCGCCGTATGCTCCTGCTCCAGCGCCAAACATATCGCGTGCGGCAGTCCGCGCCGCACATCCCCCTGACGCGCCTTATACACATAACGCCTGTCGAAGCGAGTGAAACCCACTTCGCTGTAACCAAGACTCCGCGCCATCTCCCTGATGGATTGCGTAACATCCTCGCCGCTAGGCTCAGCAATGGGATCAAGTTCGCCGCTCGCGCGTATCCACTCCAGCTCAGGCTTCATGTCTTCCTGAAACTCTTCATACAGCTCTGCCGTCTCAGGCGAAAACTCGCGCCGTATGCCGTCAGCCCACTCCACGGACGCGCTCTGCTCCAGCGCAAAGCTCTCCAATGGATACTCCCGCGCGTAGAAGCTAATCTCCTGCTCTCGCCGAAGCTCCCCCGGCGCCTTCTCTAAATCCTTCGCAACCGGAATCTCCACAGGCTCATCACCATGCTTGCGTCCCGGCCTCGTTACTGCATGTCCAAATCGCCGTCTCGCCATATTACCCTCACCTGAATATCCGAGATTTGCGTAAGCTAATTCGCCACACTACCGCACGCCGACTACCACACAAATATAATAACCGCCAATACTGCTAACAATATGAAAATCATCAGCGAAAGACCCAAACACCCCAACTCATTGGAACTCCGCTTGTATCTTCCGCGCAGCTCTTCATTCGAGTGCGGAATCTGGGGCGGAATCGATGCCATATTCCGAATCTTTCATCTAGCGCCAGCCCTGAAACTTCGTCCGGCAAACTCCGCATCCACGAGCTTAAACGCTTGTCTAATGGACATAACGCAAATAGCACATACTGCATACAAGCGCCGCGCCAGTTCCAATGACAGCAATCATACCGCATCCCCGCGTAATTGTCAGGTGAACCTCCGCAAGTTCTTGTCAGCAAGTTCAAATCCACAGCAAAAGGCGCCCCCCGCCGGTCTGACGAGGAACGCCGCTTCATTCATATGCTCATACGCTTCGGCACACGCTTACAGACCTATGATTGGACCCGGTTTCGGTGCAGGCATGGGCGGCAGCAAAGGATTTTTCGGAGATTGTCCTGGGGGCTTCGGCGTAGGTCTCGGCGTTGGCTCAGCCGTGGGTTCCGGCGTAACCGTAGGTTCTGGTGTAGCCGTAGGCACAGGTGCAAGTACCTGATCCGGCCGAGCTGGCAGAACCGGAAGGATAGGCAAGACCGGAAGAACCATGGGATTCGGCCCCGGCGGCATCAGCATTGGCACCATTGTCGGCATTGGCATCGGCATCATCGGCGGCATTATTGGCATTGGAGGCATCGGCATCATCGGGTTTTCAGGACGCTTCACAGGGTTTTGAAGATGTTCCATCGGAACACCGGTGCCTATGATAACAGGCGTAACACGATTGTTCGGCAGTCTTCCACGCACACCCACGACATGCATCAGCCCATTCGCAAGCTTAATCCCGGAAAAAGGTCTGAACTCTGTTAGGGTATATGTTGTACCCGGTCCCGCAGGTCTCCAATGCCGCAAGCTCCCGACTAATGGTCCTGCAGAAACAGCAACCTCGTAAAAATGTACGCCCGGCATAGGTTCCCAGCTTAAATGCAGCAGAGCATTACCCGGGGTTACTTCGACTCCCGGCATGTACATCTCCGCCGCCGGCACACCGGTGGTAGTTGCGACAGCACCAGTGCCTACGCTGTTCTTGCCTCGCACTTGGATATAATAAGTCCTTCCATTCGTCAATCCGGTAATCACATGCGGACTGCTCGCCCGCATCCAAGTGCCGCTGTACATGTTGGTGCCGTACCGGATCTCATGGCTGGTCGCGCCCGGAGCATTCGCCCAAGTTACCGTCAGCTGCATATCCCCCGGAAGCGCCATTAGGTGCTTCGGCGTACCCGGCGCTTCCACTGATGGCCAAGGAGTGCCAGTCCAATTCGAAACACCTTTCAAGAATCCTGTATCGTTCTTGCTGCGCACATCGCCAACGTGTTGAACACGATTCGTCAAACCGGTGAAGGTGTATGACAGCTCAGTTGTTTCAATAAATTCGGTGCTAATCGGACTATACATGCGTACTAGGTAACTCGTGGCGCCTGCAGCAGCTGACCAGTTCAAAGTAAGCTCTCTGTCCCCCGAATCAACCTCGACGACGCCTACGCCGCTCATAGGCACGCCGCTAACCTCAACCACGTCGCTGTATCCCGTATCGTTGACCGCACGCACACCGACGTAATAAGTCGTGCCGTTAGTTAGTCCCTGTATAAGATGTTTCTGCGTGAGATAGGGGGGCGACATCGGGGGCATCCATTCACCGCTGCCGCTGCTGGTACCATACCGAACTTGATGGCTCGTGGCGTCTGTACCATCCGTCCAATCAAGTGTTAACTCCCCAGGAAGGTACACATCGATCGTAACATCCATGGGCATTCCTGGAGGTGGACCTGGGCTCGCCGTCGGTGTTGGCGTCGGGCTCGCCGTCGGTGTTGGCGTCGGTGTCGTCGTCTCTGTCGGTGTTGGCGTCGGTGTCGTCGTCTCTGTCGGCGTCGGCGTCGGGGTCGTCGTCTCTGTCGGCGTCATCGTCGGGGTCGTCGTCTCTGTCGGCGTCATCGTCGGGGTCGTCGTCTCTGTCGGCGTTGGCGTAGGGGTCGCCGTCTCTGTCGGTGTTGGCGTCGGTGTCGCCGTCTCTGTCGGCGTCGGCGTAGGGGTCGGCGTCTCTGTCGGCGTCATCGTCGGGGTCGTTGTCTCTGTCGGCGTTGGCGTAGGGGTCGCCGTCTCTGTCGGCGTCGGCGTAGGGGTCGGCGATACTACTGGCAAGTAAACAAGAATGCTGCGTTGGTGACCCGTGCCCTGGTCATTTTTACCTCTAACAATCACAACATATTGCACATCATCTGGCAGGTTGTTAAGTGTATGACTCGAGTCGGTATCAGTAGGTACCCAAGGTCCATGACCTGGACCCTTTGTGTCAGCATAGGTAATCTCATGAGATGTGGCATAATTAGCTGATTCCCAAGTAACATGCAGCGTCATATACCCCGTGGTTGCACTGAGGTTAGTTATAGGCCAAGGAAGTGGCGTTGCTGTGGGTGTACCTGTTTCTTCAGCAATCGGACCCTCCAACACGTCGCGCACCTGCACATAGTACAGTGTGCCATTCGTCAATCCAGTGATAACATGCGGGGTAGTTGCATCCACCCAAGTACCGCTGCCACTGGTAGTGCCATATCTGACCTCATAATTGGTATCGCCAACTTTTGACCAGCGTACCCGCAGTTCTTCATTTCCCGGATGCACCTGAAGTCCTATTGGCTTTATCGGGATATTGGCTGATGCATTCCGAGTGCCCTCACCCAACATACCAAAGATTACAACGACGACCGCCAAAGTAAATATGTACTTATTCAAAACAAATGCACGCGCCCGAACCATAGTTCACCCCGGTATTCTCATAGTTTTGTGGTGTTACTTTGCTAGATATGATCAAATGGACGATCCTGCGAAAGCAGGAAATCTAAGAAGTTTATGCGCTCATAGGGGAACTGATTTCCAATACATAGATGAAATACCTAGGGCGTAGTTATCTTGGTCGGATTTATAGCAAATCGAGGTGATGAACCCAATGCTATTGCGCTGCTCCGAACATTCTAGGGCAGACAGGAACACCAACTACTCACTGTTATTCTCCCGGTTGGGGCAATCGGTGCATCACGATAGTCATTCGGAACACAATCGTATGCCTTGCGGTTCTCAATGGCTGCCAATGTGGCAGACATAAGAGCAGCATCCGGCATAACGACAACTACGATAGTGAATAGGAATCAGCTTGCCGCACCCACATCTCCATCTTTAATAAGCACGCAATAAGTAGTTATTGCGATAAACTATATGCATGCCTGTGCATATAGGCGTCCAATACACCTCAGAGTACGACATCAATATTATGCTAATACTTATACATAATCTGATAATTCACTTGTAGGATAGTATCAACAAGAATAACAAATAGTCAATAAAATAACGAACCAAAATCCTATTGCAAATTATAGGTTATGTATGTATTTCAGTGGCACATTATGACATAACCCTATCCTTCGTCCTTAAGCGACGGTAGTTCCCTCACCGATCGCACAGACGACAGCGCAAGATACGCTGCGCCCAGCAGACCGACGCATCCGGCGGCGACCATAGTCAGCCGCAGCCCGATCTTCCCCGCAACCCATCCACCCGAGAGCGACCCGATAAACAGCGCCGCAAGTCCCACCGCTCTAATTGTCGCGTTCATCCGCCCGAGAGAGCGGTCGGGGGTTATCACCTGCCGCAGGCTGTTCTCGTGTACCATGAACATCGTGAAAAATCCATCGCCCAACTGAGCCAAAGTCAGTATCATACCGGCAAAAAGCATCGGCTCCCGCGCCACAGGTATCAGTAGTACGGTAAACATATACACCGTATAGCCGCCCACAAGAGCAATACCTAAGCCAAACCTGCGCGCCATCTTGTCCGCATATATCGAACCTAGCACCGAGCTTATCCCGCCCACCGCGAATATCGTTCCCAACACCCCAGGACCAAATCCAAGCTCGCGCACGCCAAACACCAGCACTACCGCACTAAGCATGCCGCTCACCCAATTTTCAGCAAGCGCAGCGACCGCAAGTGCGCGCAGCAGCCGATCCTTCCACACCAAGATCAGCCCTTCCCATATCGCGCGCGCCATGCTTCCTTCATTCTGCGACGCATCAGACGCAGGCTCAGGCTTACGAATCAGAACCAGCGATGCGGCGGACACCAGAAATGTGAATGCGCCAATACCCGCCACAACGATTGAATTCGTCAGCTGGGCTATCCAACCGCCCACGCTGAACGCGCTGACTTCGGCAAACGATTCGCTCGCTGTCAGTTTGCTGTTGGCGTCAAGCAATTTTCCGTGCTCCACCAGCCTCGGCAAGTACGACCGATTTGCAACATCAAAGAAAGTCGTCAGCACACCGTGAAAGAAAGCAACGGCATAAAGCTGCTCAATGTGAAGCTGCCCGATGACATACGCAACAGGAATCGACGCCAGCAGCGCAAATCTGCCCAGTTCAGACACTATCAGGATAAGACGCCGCCGAATTCGATCCACAACAGCACCGGCAAAGAAGCTGATGACGATGCTCGGCGCAACTCCAAGCGCACCGAGTACGCCCATCTGAAACGGAGTTGCATTCAGCACCAGCACAGCCGTGAACTGCAAAGCGCCCATAAGAACGCCAAAGTTCGACACGGTGCGGCTGACCCAAAATCTCGCGAAGTCCGCATCCCGCCACAATCCGCCTAATCGAAATCGCAAGTCAGTGTCTCATTATCCATAAGGGGCTTCGCCCAAAATAGCTTGCAGTATCAACTCCGCCACGCCCTTGTCCAGTGGCTCATTATTGTTGCCGCACTTGGGCGACTGGATACATCCCGGACACCCGCTCTCGCACGGACATTCGCTGATGACCTGCAAGGTCGCCTTCCAAAGCTCTTCGATAATGTCATAACCATGTTCGGTGATACCCACGCCGCCCGGCACACCGTCGTGAATGAACACCTGCGGCTTGCCCGTGTCCGGGTGCAGTGGAGTGGATATGCCTCCGATGTCATTGCGGTCGCACATAGCAAACAGCGGCAGCACCCCAATAGCCGCATGCTCTGTCGCATGCAGCCCTCCCATCAGGTCAAGCCTGTTCCGCCGTATGTAATCGAGCGTGTCGGGCGGCACGTCAAACCACAGCGATATTGTGTCATAACTCTGCGGCGGCAGATCGACATACTCTTCGCCAAGCATCTCCTCCGTAATGTGCGCCATACGCTTGAAGCCGACTACGCTTGTCGTAACACTCACTTCACCCAGATATACCTGCGTTCTGCCTGCCTGCTTCTGCTTAAACTGCCTCAGAACGCGCGTGTCCGTATAGTCCCGCGCCTGCGTATAATACGGCACATCTGTCTGCACGGCGTAAGCCACACCTTCCTCCAAATCCAAATCCGTGATGAGATACTGCTCCCCTTGATGCAAATAGATGCCGCCCGGATGCAGCTGCAAGAACGCCGACATCTCCTCCATCCTCTCAAGTATCACACCGCTGTCTCGCTCTACAAGCGAGTATGCCCGTGCAGACGCCGAGCGTATATTCACCTCTGCCGCCGGATAATCCATATCCGCGCTCAAATACCAGCTCGAATTACGCACATACAGCAGTTCGTCCTCCACAAGTTCTTCTGCATGCCACAGAAGCTCCGCTCCAAAATACCCGGTGTCTTCCATCGCAAGCGGCGCTTCGTAAGCAGCGCAGAGCAGGTGCGGCTTCAGGATGTACGGGTTGCCCGGCGACACTCGCGCTCTCTCATGCGGCTTGTCGAAGAATGCTTCCGGGTGCCGCATCAGGTACTGATCAAGCGGGTTATCATGCGCGACCAGCACACTTAGAGAGCGACTGCCGCTGCGCCCACTCCTGCCCGCCTGCTGCCATGCGCTCGCTATCGTGCCCGGGTAGCCCGTCAACAAAGTGGCGTCAAGATCTCCAATGTCAATACCCAGCTCCATCGCATTCGTAGTCGTAACGCCAAGTAAGCGCCCCTGCGCAAGGTCGCGCTCTATCGCTCTTCTGTCCTCAGGCAAATAACTCGCCCGATAGGGCATCACACGCTTGGCAACATCCGGATGCGACAACCTCAAGTTATCCCGCACATACACATAAAGGAGCTCGGCGGCGCGCCTACTGCGAACAAACGCCATCGTCCGCACATGACGGCGCAGCAGCTCGGAGAACAGCTGCGCCGACTCTGTATTCGTGCTGCGCCGACTTCCCGTAGCCAGATCCAGCATGGGCGGATTCCAAAACAGAAAGTCTTTCCCACCGTAAGGCGAGCCGTCATCGTCCACAACCTCGAAAGGCAAGCCCGTCAAGCGCTCTGCATGCTCACCGGGATTGGCAATAGTCGCCGAACACAGAATGAACTGCGGACTGCTGCCAAGCCTATGGCAGATGCGACGCAGCCGCCGAATGATGTTCGCGACATGCGAACCGAACACTCCCCGATAAATATGCGCCTCGTCAATGACAACATACCGCAAACTTCGCAGCCGCTGATACCAAAGTCTGTGGTTCGGTAAAATCCCCAAATGCAGCATGTCCGGGTTCGTTATGAGCAGCCGCGCGCTGCGCCTTATGTTCCCGCGCTCGCGTGTGGGCGTATCGCCGTCAAATATGTCGTATCTCAGTCGTGCCGCCTTTGGCACAAGCCGTCCCAGAGCCTTGCGCTGATCCTGTGCAAGCGCCTTCGTAGGAAAGATGTACATCGCGCTCGCTGATCGGTCTTTCAGCAGCGTCTCAAGCACAGGCAAGTTGTAGCAGAGGCTCTTGCCGCTTGCTGTTCCCGTAGAGACGATGACATTCTTTCCGCTGCGCAGCGAGTTGATAGCATCCGTCTGGTGCGTATAGAGAGCGTCTATACCGCCGGCGCCTAATGCCCGTTCCAACCTGCCGTCAAGGGAATGGTCAAGTACGCCATAACGCGCCCCACGCGCAGGCACATCCTCGCCATGCGCAATCTGCTCCATATACCACGGCATCTTTTTTACCGCGTCCAAAAACGCAGCTACATCCATAAATATCGCTCGCTCTTATATATAGGCGAACACGCCAAGCTTAATCATAAACCTGACGCGGCTGCTATTGTTCGCCCAGTTAACTCAGTATCCCCACTGCCTAATATCCGGTAATCGTGTCCTGTTCCACCTCCAACACCACCACATCCTCTCTGCTACGCTCTATATACGCAACAACATTATCCATAATCTGGTCTGCATGACGCACGCTGCTGCTGACACAGGCAAAGCCAAGCGTGGCAATCTGCCAGGAATCGTTATCTCCAACCTCCGCTGCCGACACACCAAACCTGTTTCGTATCCGCTGACACATGGAAGCAATCACACTGCGCTTGCCCTTCAAACTCTGGTTCTCAGGAATCTGCAGCTTCACCTTGCACACACCGACATTCATTTCATCGCACCAGTCTCAAGTTCATCAAACAAAGTTGATCCAAGCAGCATTATATCAGCCCTGCTTGATGATATAATGCTGCTAATTTCAGAAGTAGGTAAAATACACAAGAAAGATTAGTATGGCGCGATGAGTAACGTAGATATAGGAAGCGTGCTGCTAACAGCGGAAGATATTCGGGAAAGGGTTCGTGAAATCGGCGGCGAAATCTCAGACGACTACGCCGGAAAACAGCCCGTACTTGTCGGTGTCCTCAACGGCGCTCTCGTATTCCTCGCAGACCTTATGCGGTATATAGATTTGCCGCTGGAAACATACTTAGTGGCAGTTTCCAGCTACAGCGGCAGTGAGACTACAGGGAAGGTGGAGATAACCAAGTCGCTCGAGGTGAGCATCACCGGGCGCGATGTCATTCTGGTGGAAGACATCGTGGACACCGGCATAACGCTGAATCGCCTGCTGGAGTTCATGGGATCGGAAAGACCCGCCAGTTTAGAAGTCTGCACACTGCTTAACAAGCAGTCCCGCCGCAGGGTAGAAGTGCCGCTGAAATACATAGGCTTTGAGATCCCCGACGAATTCGTAGTCGGCTATGGACTGGACTACGATCAGCGTTATCGCAACTTGCCCTATGTAGCGTCTATGAACGCATCCGCCGGCGCAGGCGCAGACTAGGCTCGTTCCATCGCGCCCGCCAGCACGGGACGCAGCGAGGTACCGCCCATCAGATACAGATCGACTCCGCGCGCAGCCTCGCGCCCCTCTGCAAGCGCCCAAACCACCAACGACTGTCCGCGCGCCATATCACCCGCCGCAAACACGCCATCGACACTGGTCATCTTGTTCACATCTGTCTGCACATTGCCGCGCCCGTCAAGAACCACGCCCAGTTGCTCCAGCAGACCTTCCTTCTGCGGATGTAAAAAGCCCATCGCGAGCAGCACAAGATCCGTATCAATCTCGAACTCGCTGCCCTCTATGCGCTCCATGCTGGGTCTGCCCGAAGCATCCGGCGCACCCCAGTTAATACGCACCGCGTGCAACTTCTCCACACTGCCGTTTCGCCCGGAGAAGTGCGTAGTGAGAACATCGTAGTCTCGGATTCCACCCTCTTCCTGCGAGGATGAAACCTGCAGTACCAGGGGCCACTGAGGCCAGGGATTGTCTTCTCTGCGCTCCGACGGAGGCTCCGAGAGCAGCTCATACTGATATACAACCTCGGCGCCCTGCCGATGCGATGTTCCCAGACAGTCCGAGCCGGTGTCTCCACCACCCAGTATGACGACCCGCTTACCCTCAGCGCTGATACGTTCGAGTTCGGGAATGTGATCTCCGGCGTTAAGTCGGTTCTGCTGTGTCAGAAAATCCATTGCAAAGTGAACGCCGTCAAGCTCACGCCCTGGCACAGGCAGATCGCGCGGTATCGTGCAGCCGCCCGTCAACACCACAGCGTCGAAATCACGCAACAGGTCATCCGCAGCATAGTCAACACCAACATTGACCTCTGTCTTGAATATAACGCCCTCAGTGGTCATCTGATCGACACGCCGCTGAACGACGGATTTATCCAGTTTGAAGTCCGGTATTCCCAGCCGCAGCAAACCGCCAATGTATTCGTCGCGTTCGAAAACCGTTACCCAATGCCCGCATCGATTAAGCTGCTGCGCCGCCGCAAGCCCCGCAGGACCGGAACCAACTATCGCTACCTTCTTGCCCGTGCGACGATTAGGCGCCTCCGGAACAATCCATCCCTCTTCCCAACCCCTATCTGCAATAGCCTTTTCGATGTATTCAATAGTAACCGGGTCCTGGTTTATGCTGAGCACGCAGGCGGATTCACAAGGCGCAGGGCATATCCTGCCGGTGAATTCAGGAAAATTATTTGTGGCGTGAAGTTCTGCGAGCGCCTCACGCCACTTGCCGCGATAAACAAGATCATTGAAATCAGGTATCAGGTTGCCCAGCGGACATCCCGTGTGGCAGAAGGGCACAGCGCAGTTCATGCAGCGCGCGCCCTGATCTCGCGCCTGTTTCTCACTCCAGTTGTAATAAAATTCGCTGTAATGTTGGATACGCTGTCCCACCGGCTGAAGCGGCGGACCCTGCCGTCCAAATTCCTTGAAACCTGTTGGTTTTCCCATTTATCGGTTCGCCTGCGCTCTCACTATGTCATTCTCGCATAAGCAAGAAGTCAAAAATCAATCTCGTCTTCTATCAATCTGCCGCCACTGCCGCTGCGCGCTCTAGCAGTATCCGTTTATAATCGTGAGGCATCACCTTGACGAAGAGAGGCAGCATGGCCTCCCAGTTGTCGAGCACGCGCCGGGCATTGACACTGCCGGTCTGCTCATAATGCTCTTCGATCAGACTGCGAAGGTTTTCTTCGTCATTAGGATCCTCGACGCTCTCCAAACCAACCATTTCATGGTTACACAGATCTGCAAATGTTCCCCGCTCGTCCAGCACAAACGCCTCACCGCCGCTCATACCGGCTGCGAAGTTCCGCCCTGTGGGACCTAGAACCACCACCCTGCCGCGCGTCATATACTCGCAGCCGTGGTCGCCAACACCCTCAACAACGGTTTCTGCGCCACTATTACGCACAGCAAAGCGTTCGCCGGCAATACCGCGAATAAACGCCTTGCCTCCAGTAGCACCATATAATACTACATTCCCTACGATAATGTTTTCTTCAGGCTTAAATGAAGATTCAGGCGGCGCGATAATCACCTTGCCGCCGGACAACCCTTTTGCGAAATAGTCATTAGCGTCGCCGCTCACGCGCATGGTTACGCCCTTTGCAAGAAAAGCCGAGAAGCTCTGCCCCGCGGATCCTTTGAAATTAATCGTGATAGTGTCTTCCGGCAGCGCCTCTACGCCGTGCTTCTTTGCAATTTCGTAACTGAGGGTAGTTCCTACCGTGCGATTACGGTTGCTGATTGGAAAATCAAGCGTTACCGCCTCCTTAGAATAGATAGCATCGACGCACAACCTAATTAGTTCGTTGTCAAGCGCGCGATCAAGTCCATGATCCTGTTCCTCGCGGCAATAAGTCGCCACTGAATCGGGCACATCCGGCATGTGCAGCAGATTAGAAAAGTCCAACCCTTTCGCCTTCCAATGCTCTACCACTTCTCTCGTATCCAGCCTGTCCATACGGCCTACCATCTCGTTGATGGTGCGGAAGCCCATCTCAGCCATAATTTGTCGAAGCTCTTCGGCAACAAAAAAGAAGTAATTGATGACATGCTCAGGCTTACCTGTGAACATCTTCCGCAATTCCGGATCCTGTGTGGCGATTCCCACCGAACAGGTATTCAGATGGCACTTGCGCAGCATTATGCAGCCTAAGCTGATTAGCGGAGCAGTTGCCATTCCGAACTCTTCGGCGCCCAGCAGGCAGGCAATAGCAACATCCCTGCCAGTCTTGAGCTGCCCGTCGGTCTGCACTACAATCCGGCCGCGAAGGTCGTTAAGCACCAGTACCTGCTGCGTTTCGGCAACACCAAGCTCCCAAGGCAGCCCCGCGTGCTTAATAGACGACTCCGGCGATGCGCCTGTTCCTCCGCTGTCGCCGCTTATGAGCACTACATCTCCATGCCCCTTAGACACGCCGGCGGCAATAGTCCCGACCCCCGCCTCAGCGACCAATTTCACATGCACGCGGGCGTCTGGATTGGAGTTTTTCAAGTCGTGAATCAGCTGTCCCAAATCTTCAATAGAGTAGATGTCATGGTGCGGCGGCGGAGATATAAGCTCCACGCCGGGAGTGGAGTTGCGAACCCAACCGATGTACTCGTCAACCTTGTGTCCTGGAAGCTGACCTCCCTCGCCGGGCTTAGAGCCTTGCGCCATCTTTATCTGCAAGTCTCGCGCGCTCGCGAGGTAGCTGATTGTTACGCCGAAGCGCCCGGACGCAACCTGCTTCATCGCGCTATTGCGAGAATCTCCATTCTCGTCCGGCTTGTAGCGCCGATAGTCCTCGCCGCCTTCACCCGTGTTGCTGCGCGCACCTATACGGTTCATCGCAATTGCCATAGTCTCGTGCGCCTCGCGGCTAATTGAGCCTAAGGAAATTGCGCCCGTAGCGAAGCGTTTTACAATCTCGCTCGCCGGTTCCACTTCGTCCAGCGGGATGGGCATATCCAGCTTCTTAAAATCCAGCAACCCTCTTATAGTGCAAAGCTTGCGGCTGAAATCATTAGCGAAGTCAGCGAACTGCTGATATGTTTCGTAACTGTTAGCCTTAGTCGCATACTGAAGACGGCTGATCGTATCAGGGTTCCACATATGGTATTCCCCGTCGCGCCGCCACTGATAGAAGCCGCCACTTTGCAGGTCTAGGCTGCCGGTCAGCGTATGTTCATGGAACGCCGCTTCATGACGTTTGCGGCTCTCCATCTCAATTTCATGGATACCTATTCCGCCTATCCGAGACGGCGTCCAAGTGAAATATCTGTCTATAAACTCTGAGTTCAATCCCACCGCTTCGAATATCTGCGCGCCGCGGTAGCTCTCGATAGTAGATATACCCATCTTGGACATTATCTTCAAAATGCCCTTATCCGCCGCCTTGACATAGTTGTACCCAGCAGTTTCGTAATCCATAGTCCCCGCCAGAGGACCGCCTTCGCCAACTATATCCCTGATGGTCTCAAACGCAATATATGGATTGACCGCAACCGCGCCGTAGCCAATAAGCAGAGTCAGATGCGCCACCTCGCGGGGTTCACCCGATTCCACTATCAGGCTGACCTTAGTGCGAACACCCTTCTGTATTAGGTGATGATGCACACTCGCGACGGCGAGCAGGCTAGGTATCGGCGCGTTGTAAACATCCACACCTCTATCAGACAGAATGATAATCGTGTTGCCCTCTTCCACCGCACGATACGCCTCATCACACAATCTATTCACCGCACGATTCAACGCTCCGTCATTTTCGTCGATCGTGAACAGAGTTCGAATTGTCTTAGATTTCAAACCCGGCAGATCAATGCTGCGTATCTTCTCCAGCTCCGCATTCGTCAGCACCGGACGCTTTACACGCAAGGTGCGGCAGTGCTCCGGCTCCTCTGTGAACAGATTGCCCTCGCTGCCCACTCTCGATTCGAGTGATGTAACCAATTCTTCTCTGATTGCATCCAGCGGCGGATTGCTAACCTGTGCGAAAAGCTGCTTAAAGTAATTGAACAGCAGCGGACTCTGGTCAGACAGCACCGCAAGCGGCGTGTCGTTGCCCATCGAGCCTACGGGTTCGCTGCCTGTAGCCGCCATCGGCTCCATTATCATTCGCAGATCTTCGAGTGTGTATCCGAAAGCAACCTGCCGAGCGCGCAGAGCTTCCTTAGTGAGTGTGAGTTGCTGCGTATCAACTCCCGGCAAATCGTCCAGCGCCACCCGGTTCTCACGAAGCCATTCGCCGTAAGGCTGCTGCGCTGCAAGATTACTCTTCAGCTCGGCATCATCCACAAGCCTGCCCTGCTCCGTGTCCAGCATAAACATGCGTCCCGGATGGATGCGCTCCTTAAACATCACCTTCTCAGGCGGAACATCCAAAACTCCGGTTTCCGACGCCATTACCAGCAAATCGTAGGTCGTTACTAGGTAGCGGCAAGGACGCAAACCGTTCCTATCCAGCACAGCGCACACCTTAGAGCCGTCCGTCCCTACAATGAGCGCGGGCCCGTCCCAAGGTTCCATTAGGCAGGAATGGTACTCATAGAACTCCTTCTTCGCCGTATCCATCGGCAGATGATCCCCCCAAGCCTCAGGTATCATCATCATCAATGCGTGCGGCAGGGAGCGGCCGGTCGCAAGCAGCAGTTCCAGCGCGTTGTCAAAGCTCGCGGTGTCGCTTTGGACATCCTTCGTAATGATGGGCAGCAGCTTCTCGACATCATCCCCAAGCACATCAGACTCAAACATGCTTTCGCGCGCAGTCATCCAATTGATATTCCCGCGCAGCGTGTTTATCTCGCCGTTATGAATCACAAACCGATACGGGTGCGCCAACTTCCACGAGCCAAGTGTGTTCGTGCTAAAGCGAGAGTGCACCAGTGCGAACGAAGTTACAACATCCTCATCTGCCAAATCGCCATAGAAGTGCTGAAGCTGCGTAGCGACAATCAGCCCTTTATAGACAATTTTATTCGACGACAGACTGCAAATATAAAATTCCTTGCGCTCATCCAGTCCGGATTCGGCGACGGCATCTTCAATCTGCCTCCGAATGACATAGAGTTTCAGCTCAAAGTCAGAAACACTCTGCACATCTGCGCTGCGCCGAATAAAGAACTGACGAATTGCAGGCATAACAGAGACCGCAAGAGGACCTATCTCGTCAGGGAACACAGGCACATCACGCCAGCCGAGCAGTGTCTGCCCTTCCTGCTCAACAAAGCGGCGCACTATGGCTTCGACTTCCTGCTGTTGATCCTCTCCGTGGGGCAAGAACGCCATTCCAACGGCATAATGACCGGGCTGCGGGCATTCGATCCCCAGACGCGCCATCTCCTTGCTGAAGAACTCATGCGGCATCTGTATTAGCACGCCTGCGCCGTCGCCCGTCTCCGGATCAGCCCCCTTCGCGCCGCGATGCTCCAAATTGCAGAGCGCCTCGAGCCCCTGCTTCAGGATGTCGTGAGACTTCACACCTTTTATGTTGGCTACAAGCCCTACGCCACAGGCATCATGTTCAAACCGAGGATCATACAACCCCTGCTTGGTTAAATTGGGTATGTATCTTTCAGACATATTGCCGCGCCCTCATTCCGTCATTCCTGTGCCTACATGAATCAATCGCAAAGTCGGCACCTATAACACTGGCAAATAATGCTCAGTTTCGTAGTCTGCCACTCGGCTATGATAATTTTCCCATTCTATCTTCTTATTCTCGATGAAGCTTTTGAACACAGGCTCTCCCAGCGAATCATGTACAAGCTCACTGCGCTCCGCAACATAAATCGCCTCCCACAAGTTTGCCGGAAGCGCCTCTATGCCCAGCTCATCACGTTCCGACTCAGTCATATTCACAGCATTCATCTGCGCCGCAGGCGGAAACTCATACTTATTCTCTATACCCTTCAATCCAGCCGCAAGCATCACGCTGAACGCCAGATACGGATTGCATGCGGGATCGGGCGAGCGATATTCGATACGACGCGAATCCTCCCTGCCCGGTTTGTAATCCGGCACTCGAATTAAGTCGGCACGATTAACCGTGGACCATGTAACATAAGTCGGCGCCTCAAACTGCGGAACTAGGCGTTTGTACGAATTGACCCACTGATTCGTTACGGCAGTAATCTCTCTCGCATGCCTCATCAGCCCGGCGATAAAGAACTTCGCTGTCTCGGATATATGATGAGGATCATCCTCATCATAGAAAGCATTGCGATCCTTCTGGAACAGCGACTGGTGCATGTGCATCCCGCTGCCGTTCTCGCCATGCAGAGGCTTGGGCATAAAGGTCGCATAGTAACCGTTCTGCCGCGCAATCTCTTTCACCACAATCCGATAGGTCATTATCGTGTCCGCCATCGTCAGCGCATCAGTATGCCGCAAATCAATCTCATGCTGGCTCGGCGCTGCTTCCTGATGACTCGATTCGACAGGTATGCCCAACTCTTCAAGAGTAAGCACCGTCTGGCGGCGCAAATCAGTCGCCTGATCCGCAGAATCCTGTCCGAAGTAACTGCCCCGCTCTTGAGTAAGCGTACCCTGTGTGTCCTTGAAGTAAAAGTATTCAATCTCAGGGCCAACATAATATGTGTATCCGAGATTAGCGGCATTAGCCAGATTGCGTCTAAGTACAGCGCGCGGATCACTCACATGCGACTCATCATCCGGAGTAATAATATCACAAAACATACGTGCCACTGCGTTTTCACGCGGACGCCACGGCAGCAAGCTGAATGTATTCGGATCGGGGAGAGCGTACATGTCGCGCTCATCAGAGCGCACGAACCCTTCGATAGAAGAGCCGTCGAAACCCATACCACGCGTCAGAGAATGTTCAAGCTCTTCAACCGTAATAGCAAATCCTTTTAGGTTACCCAGAATGTCCGCAAACCAGAGCCGTATGAACTTAACATCGTTCTCCCTGGCTTCATTAAGTACGAATTCAGTGGCTTCCGGGTCTCTCGCTAACATAGCAACCCCATTAAGATTGACGCCCACGACTCAGGTGAATACTGCAAAGCAGGCCTTTAGATGCTTGTCGAAAACACAGCGAGCCGCAATGGGTAATCGTTCGGAAAATATATCAGTTTGTGAAAATTGTGTCAAACTAAACAGCGCCAGTGCTTGTCATCTTGAATGGATCAAAGGCAAGGTGAAGAGCCTTAAATCCTATGCACTTATACACCCTATACAGCAAACCAAGCCCCATCGAAAATCGGATACAAGATCAGAAATTCCTCACTCTATACCACGCTAATAGCAATTGAAGCCTGCACTCACCGGAAATTTTGTCCCGCGTGGTACAGACTTCAATTATCTCAATTGATTCTGATCTTATGAAGACGCAGCCCCGCAGACAGTCTTGAGAATCAGCTCTGTAACCTTGTACGGGTCACAGTTGGCGTTAGGTCGCCTATCCTCAATGTAGCCCTTGCGGTCTCGCTCTACCTGCCACGGAATACGCACCGACGCTCCCCTGTCAGACACTCCATATCGGAACTCCCTGTAAGAGCAGGTCTCATGCAGTCCGGTCAGCCGCTGTTCAATCTCAGCGCCGTAGTTCGCAATGTGCTCGTCATGATTTCCGCCCAATGCCTCTGCCGCAGCAATGCAAGCGTCATAAGCGCCGTCACCGTCACGCATCTGCCTCGTCGAGAAGTTAGTGTGCGCTCCGGCGCCGTTCCAGTCGCCCTTCACAGGCTTTGGATCCAGCGTCGCGGCGACGCCATGCCTCTCGCCTATCCGATAGAGTAGCCAGCGCGCAATCCAAAGCTGATCCGCGACCGCAGGTGAGCCGAGCGGCCCAACCTGGAACTCCCACTGTGCAGGCATAACTTCGGCGTTAATGCCGGCTATCTGCAAACCAGCATGAAGGCAGGCATCCAAGTGCTCTTCCACAACCGGGCGGCCAAACACCTCATCGGAGCCGACTCCACAGTAGTAACCGCCCTGCGGCGCAGGGAAGCCGTTATCAGGCCATCCCAGCGGCTGCGACCGGATTCCGTTGAAGAAGGTATATTCCTGCTCAATGCCAAACCACATATCAAAGTCAGCATGCTCCTCCGCAGCGGCAGCGCATGCAGCGCGCGTGTTTGTTGGGTGAGGGGACATATCAGGCAGCAGCACTTCACACATCACCAGTATGCTGTTACCGCCCCGAATTGGATCCGGGCAGGAAAAAACAGGATTCAGCACACAGTCCGAGGCGTCGCCTGGCGCCTGGTTCGTGCTCGAACCGTCAAAACCCCATACCGGCGGCTCTTCACCAACCGGTACAACCTTGCCTTTGGAGCGGAGCTTGGCAGTTGGCTCAGTGCCATCCACCCAAATATATTCCGCCTTGTAGTAACTCATTACTCCCTCCTAATTTGGGACTAGATTTTTGCACTTCTGATGCTAACCTTGCAGAAGCAGAATTTCAACTTATTACGAATCAAACGAACAGCAAACAGCGAGACCTCCAAGAAATGAAGCCTCGCTGATGAGCATGCATGCTGCTGGCAATTGTCCAGTAACGGATATACCTATTTGGTGCGATTCCTGCGAATTGCGCTGGGAATGATAACCCATATTGCAAATAACGCTGCAAACGCTACACCACCGAGCAATACTTCCATTTCCACGTGCCTCCAGAAAAAGTAATCATTTCATATAGTCTTGCATCTTATTTTGAAGGAGGCATGTTTCAAGTATATTGCATATATGTTAAATATTTGTTACAGACTAATACTTACGAAATATCAGCAGGGGCAGCCGCCAAAACCGCCCCTGCACTGGTTTTACTGCTTGTGCTCCCTCGCGCCCGCCTTCGTGAGTTCCTGTGAAGGCGGGCAAGTGAAAGACCTAGTTCATCTGCGGATACGCAACGGTGCCGTGCTCATGCTCGTCAAGACCATCTTCCTCTTCCTGTTCATCCACACGCAAGCCCATTGTCAGATCAAGCACCTTAAAGAGTATGAAACCTGCACCGAAGCCCCAGACGACCGCTGCCAGTATGCCCAGAATCTGAGGCACTAGCTGCATTGCGTTGCCGAACAGCAGCCCCGTAACACCGCCATGTCCGGATGCGAAGATACCTACAGCCAGCACGCCCCAAGCGCCGCAGATGCCGTGCACCGTAATCGCGCCAACAGGATCGTCCACCTTCAGTACATTCTTCACAAAGCTCACGCCAAAAATCATTAGACCGCCAGCAATCAGACCGATAACCACTGACGCCCACACATCCACAAAAGCACAGCCCGCAGTGATGCCCACCAGCCCGGCAAGCGAGCCATTCGCAGCCATCTCAATGTCTGCCTTATCTGTACGGATAAGGGTTATATAGATTGCGGAAGTCGCGCCCGCAGCGCCGGCGAGCAGCGTGTTGACAGCGTTCAGACCAATGGAATCGGTGAAGACGCCGATGTTAAAGCCAAACCAGCCAAAGAACAGCACGAAGGTGCCTATTACCACATAGGGGACGTTGTGCCCCCGAATTACGATACCCTGCTCCCAGCCTTTTCTTGGTCCTACAACCATCGCGCCGGCAAGCGCAAGGAAGCCGCCAATCATGTGCACTACGCCGGAGCCTGCGTAATCTGCCATGCCCAAATCAGGCATCATCCAACTCATGTCGCCCAGCCATCCGCCGCCCCAAACCCAGTGGCCGTAGATAGGGTAAATCAGTGCGCCGACAATGAAGCTGTACGCGAAATAAGCGTTAATCTTCGTCCGCTCCGCCATAGCCCCAGCAATAATCGTTGCGGCAGTGCCCGCGAACACCATCTGGAAGAACCAGTCCGCTAGGGCTGCGTCATCAAAGCCGATTAGGAAGAAGCCTTCTAGTCCGATTATCGCCGGCAAAGCGCCGCCGCCCCACATCAGTGCATAACCAAACGCCCAGAAACCCAGCGAGGCTATGCAGAAGTCCAAGAACGACTTAGTCATGTAATTGACTGTGTTCTTTGCGCGAATCAGCCCCGCCCCCAAAAACGCGAACCCTGCCTGCATCAGAAACACCAGCGCAGCCGCGAATATCAAGATAGTATTATAAAGGTCATTCCCATCCTGTATCTCGCTCTGCGCATAGGCGATGCCGCCGCCACCCAGCACTATTCCCAGTGCAAACAGTGCCACCAGCAGCAGGCGCATCTTGAGCGTAGTAGGTTTTATCAACGCACCTATAAAACTCATTTCCTTTCTCCCCTTCTACTATAAAAAGATATGTGATGCTCCAAAATCTACGCCTCGAGTGTTTCATTTATGTTAAGTGTATGTAAAATCTATATTTCATGAGTGTTACAACCCTATTAACTAACCGCCGCATAAACGATAGCAATCGATTACTTGCCTGCAAATCACGCTTGCATCATTCTGCCAAACTTGTCATCACGCAACATCACACAACGTTTCGGCTAATATCCCAACTCTTACCCTATGTCTCTGCAATTTGTTGGACAAGAAGTACCCATCGCGAGATCGCTCAATCATGAGAGCAGCATTGCAGCCGAAGCATAGTCACACACCAACACAGCCCGGTATCGGTTTCTATTGCCAAATCAATCCATAGCTGACTGTTCATACATATCAGTAGTCTCCAGTTTGACATCACCCCGCATCCCTCATTACAATGCAGCCATCACAGCCTAAACAAGGGAGGCAATTATGGAAAACTTACGAATGGAAATCTACGGCGACTATGCTTGACCCTGGGTTTACAATACAGCCGTGTGGCTGGATAAGGTGAAGAAGGCTTACGGAGACAATCTCAACATCACATGGAAGAACTTCTCCCTCGAACAAAACGCATTTAATCTGAGACAGAAATCCGAGGGCACCAGTTCCGACTGGAAAGTCTGGGATCAGGACGACCCGTCCAGTGGACGTTCTCTGATGGCTCAGATTGCCGCCGAAGCAGCAAAACGTCAGGGCGACGAGGCGCACGCCAAGTTCCACCTTGCGCTGCTCACGGCGCGGCACGGCGGCGAAGGGCGAATCTCACTCAGCGACGAAGAAGCTATCCTAAAACTCGCATCTGACATCGGGCTAGATGCAGCGCAAATGCGCGAAGACATGCAAGACCCCGATCTGCGCAGAATCATCGGCGAAGACCACGAAGGTGCGATCTCGGAGGGCATTTTCGGAACACCAACCTATGTGTTCGAAAACGGCAACATGGCATACCTAAAAGCCTTCATTCCCGAAGACGAGGACGCCGTTGCATCCTTTGAGCACTATATCGCCCTCGCCAACCACCGAAACTACTTCGGCGAAATCAAGCGCCCTCAGCCGCCCTGGCCTAAAGGCGCGCTAGACTAAATACGCAAACAAGGGGCAGGGGCATCTCATTGAACACACGGATGCCCCTTATAAATCCCATGCCCATGTAAACCCCAGCTTCGCGCACGCTCGCCTATGGCAGATTCAATCGAACAATCGCTCGGAGTAACCTTCTCCGACAAGAGCCTCCTCAGGATTGCCCTCACTCACAGCTCACGCATAAATGAGTCAGCCAATACCCCGTCCGAATGTAACGAACGTCTCGAATTTCTAGGCGACGCCGTACTAGGAATGGCGATAGCCGAGGAACTTTACAGACGCTTCCCCAACTACCAAGAAGGCGCGCTGACCACAATGCGATCTAACATCGTGTGCGGCGAAACACTCGCAGGCGCAGCGCAGCGGCTCAAACTTGGACAGCAGCTAACGATGGGCACAGGCGAGGCGGCAACCGGCGGACGCGCTCGCGCCTCAAACTTAGCCGCAGCATTCGAAGCGGTAGTTGGCGCTATATTCATGGACAAAGGTTACTGTGCTGCGAAAGACTTCTGCCTTCGGATCCTGAACAGCGAGCTGACTTATGCCAGCCCGTCTCCTGACTATCAGCATCCCAAGTCCGCGCTTCAAGAGTTAGTACAGAGCAGACATCTTCCGCTGCCCGAGTATCGTATCACCGACACATCAGGCAAACCTCACTCCCCCACATTCATCGCAGAAGTTGCCATTGACGGCGCTGTGCTAGGTACGGGCACGGGAAGCAGTAAATCTCTCGCCGAACAGGAAGCGGCAAAAACTGCGTTAAACTCTCTGAACGAACCCGACTAATGCAGACACTCCGATTTACTCTACAAGGCATTTCCGTTCAAGGCACGATTATCGACATCGAGACAGTTAGCTTGAATCCCAAGCCTAACGGACTGTTCACACTAGGCACGCTCTCCGGCAGCACAATACGCATAATACAAGCAGAAAACGAAGCCGACTGCGAAACGCTGAAGGCGGAAATACGAAAGGTCTGGGAAACGCTGCCGCAGCCCATCTACGTTTACAACCGTAATTTCGTGAGTGGCTGGATTAGCCAAGCGCTCGAAGAACCTGTCCTAATCGATCACGATACTATGCAAACTTGGAAGGATATGGCAGATCAGCAGTCCCTCAAATGGCCACGCCTGCGAGAACTCGTCCGCCCGCCTGTCTTCTACTACCAATGGGGTATCGCAGACTACGACCGTGAACGCGACCGGGGCGCCATTCGCAGAGCCGTGCGACGCGCCAAGTCGGTTAACGAAATCATCTCATGGGAAGCCTTAGGCGGCGCTCCGCATATCTGGTGGCAGCAGCACCTTAATATGGTCAAAGACCCCGAAATCGCACGCCTGCTCGCTCATCCACCGTCCAATTCTGCCAACCAAACAGATAAACTGCATCGTCTCCCCAACGGAAGCTGGACAACCAGACACCTAGCAGCCATCGTCTGCCACAATATGATGGACCTGCAATCTCAGGCATCCCTCCTGCTGTGGCAGTGGAACGCCACATCCTCTTGGCTTTAAGCGGCTCACTCGACTTGACTTCCTACAACATCGGCACATAGTGAGCCTGCCCCACCGATACAACACGATTCAAGGCGATAAGCAAGCGCATCGATATTGTCTATGGCAACTGAGACATACCCGAAATCTATCGCCCAACATCCACTCTTCAGCAGCCAAGTCATCCACATCTAAGACATTCTATCCCAGCCCAGGCGCAGGGAAACGCGCGCACAGCCCCATAGCCTCATCGCGCGCCTCACTCTTAACCGCGTTGCTCTGCGGATTGGCAAGCACTTTGAGAATCAGCCTGCCCACCTGACGCGCCTCAGATACGCCCATGCCTCTACTCGTAATCGACGGAGTGCCTAAACGCATCCCGCTCGCCGTGCGCGGCGGCTTCTTGTCGTAAGGAATGGCGTTCCTGTTCACTACGATGTTCGCCTCGCCCAGCGCCTCCTCCGCCTGACGCCCCGTGATGTCCATAGGCGTCAAATCAACCAGCACGATGTGGTTATCCGTGCCGCCGGATACCAGCCGCAGCCCTCCCGCTCGCAGTTCATCCGCAAGAGCCGCCGCATTAGCCCGTATCCCTCTCTGATACTCCACAAACTCCGGCTTCATGGCCTCGCCCAGCGCCACCGCCTTAGCAGCAATCACATGCTCCAGCGGTCCCCCCTGCATATTCGGGAACACCGCACTGTTGATAGCCCGCCGGTGCGCCTCATCACACAGAATCATCCCGCCTCGCGGACCGCGCAGCGTTTTATGCGTGGTGGTCGTAATAATCTCAGCATGCGACACAGGCGAAGGGTGTTCGTCGGCAGCCACCAGTCCCGCTATATGCGCCATGTCCACCATAAGCTTCGCCCCCACCTCATCTGCAATGCTTCGGAAGCGTGGGAAGTCTATAATTCGGGTATATGCGCTCGCTCCCGTTACAATGAGCTTAGGGCGGTGTTCCTTTGCCAGACGTTCCACTGCATCGTAGTCTATCGTCTCCAATTCACGGTCAACCCCATACTGCACCACATCATAAATCTTCGCCGAGAAGTTAACCGAAGCGCCATGCGTCAGGTGTCCACCCTGATCTAGGCTCATCCCCATTATCGTATCGCCCGGCTGAATGGTGGCGAAATACGCAGCCATATTCGCTTGGGCTCCGCTGTGCGGCTGCACATTTGCATGATCAGAGCCGAACAGATTTTTGGCGCGGTTAATCGCCAGCTGCTCTACCACATCCACGAACTCACACCCGCCGTAATAGCGCCGTCCGGGGTAGCCCTCCGCATATTTGTTTGTGAACACAGAACCCTGCGCCTCGAGAACGGATTCGCTCGCGAAATTCTCCGAAGCAATCAGGTTAATATTATTGCGCTGCCGCTCTATCTCATTTTGAATCGCCCGCCCAATATCAGGATCCTGCTCTATTAGTGAACTCATGCCATTACTCCTTTAACCAACTATCAAGCATCCATCCAAGCGAACTTTGTTATGGGCGGAACGCCGCCTTGCGCCCTGCCCACCGTAACATATCCCGATAATTCCAGATAGGATGCAATATCGAACGGCAGAACCGAATCCGACTTACTCCCGTAGGCTCCAATAACCAGACGTCCTCCCGGCTCGACAACCCATTCTAACAACCTGCCTACGCACTCGGAAAGATAATCGAGGGGAACGCAATCATATAACATGTAAACATACTGATACTTCCGCTGAGGTCGCCAGTCCCAGGCGTTGCCAACATGAAAGTTGTCCGCGTACTCAGGGAGACGCCGCTTCGCAAGCTCAATCAGCCTATGCCCGTAGTCAAGCCCATGCGGGACCAGATTCAAGCCGCGCTCACTGCCCCACTTCACCAAACACTCCAACAAATATCCGTTAGCGCATCCAACATCCAGCAAATCCCCGTCTGTCGTTATAGCGTCCAGAATAGGTCCCCGTTCGGCTCGCCAGCGCTCCGCGCCTCCGCTAAAACCCGACTGGCGAATCGGATCATCTTCTTTCAGATAAGACGCTTCCAGCGCTCTGAGGTCTTGCAGAAATATCTGAGGCAACGCTCTGCTCATAACTATTCAGACCCGCTCCTTAAATCTGACAAGGTCATCGGAGGGTCAACAAACCTGAGAATTACTCCTGCCAAACCGACTTTCGTATCGTCCATTCAGTTCATTCTTTCACTACGACAGCATGTCTGCAATGGATACATTCTATCATTTGTGCATCAAACCGCATCCTCACGGCCTAAGCTACTTCCGGCTCTATCACCCCATAGTCCCCATCGCTGCGCCGATACACGACACTGTGCATGTTCGTCTCCCCATTGTGAAACAGAAAGAAGTCGTGATCGAGCAATTCCATCTCCATAATGGCGTCCTCAACCGTCATCGGCTTCATTGCGAACCGCTTCACCCGCACTACTTTGCCCATCTCCTCGACAGGCTCATCCTGCGCCTCATCGTCAGCAGCAATCTCTGCCAACAGCGCCCCAACATCCTCACGGATAGCCCGGCTTCTGGCAGAACGCCGAGCCTGTGCCGTCCTGTACGCCCTACCCTTATATCGCCTTATCTGCTTATCCATCACATCCGCCACCGCATCCACCGCCGCAAACAGCGTTAGCCCATTCTCCTGACCGCGCAAAGTCGCGCCGCTTGCATTTATGGTCATTTGCGCCACAAACCGATCCGTCTCCGAGCGTGCCGCCGTGCGCGAAAGCTCCAGCTTCGCATCTGCCCGCTCACGCAGGTGCCGCTCAAGCCGCGCCATTTTCTTCTGAATATACTCCTCGGATCGATCGCTCAACCTCATGTTCCTGACAAGTATTCGCATATCCATTATCTTCCCTCCTTCTCACATTAGCTTCGTGGAATCCCGCCACATAGCAAACCCGCTTGCCAAATATCCTCACAACCTTGTCAAGTTTCATATCAAGTTTCATATAAATTCAGTGAGGCTGTCCATTGTAACATCCATCAAACAAACCCTGTTGGTGTTCCACATGCAGACTCCAACACACAAACTCAGCACAGAACCGATTGCGTTCGGTCCTTAAATACATTAAGGATTACAACCATTGTACTTAACAAACAATTAGGACGTCCATGCAAACTACCGCAATAGAATACGGACAGCGAAATTTCCACACGCCGGTCGTGCTCGATTCTATGTTATTCCCACATTCCCGCAAAAACAGGATTGTCTTGTAACGCAGTGGTGAAACCCAACTGATTAAACGCCACTCCAAATATTCTTCTATGTATATCATTTCATCTTACACGGCGAAGTATGTTAAAATCAGGCAGTCTTACTAATCTTAATCAGTGCGCGATGTTTGGGCGCAATCGGCGCAAACAAAACGGAGTGAAATGATAACCGGAGTTCTCGAAAGGTACCAGGACTATCTGCCTGTAACCGATAACACGCCCATATTCACTCTGGGAGAAGGCGACACGCCGCTGGTCAAATCCGACAGCATAGCCAAAGAGGTCGGCTGCGAAGAACTCTACTTTAAGCTCGAAATCTGCAACCCCACCGGCTCATTCAAAGACAGAGGAATGGTCGTTGCAGTAGCAAAAGCGATCGAAGAAGGCGGAGAAACTATCGTCTGCGCCTCAACCGGCAACACATCAGCCTCAGCTGCCGCTTACGGCGCGCGCTGCGGCTTGTCCACAGTCATCGTCGTCCCCAACAGATACGTCGCGCGCGGCAAACTCGCACAAGCAATCACATACGGCGCTCACATTATGCTTATAGACGGCGGATTCGACGACGCGCTGCGAATCGTGCGCGAACTCGCCGCCAAACACCCGGTCATACTTGTCAACTCGCTTAACCCATACAGGCTGCAAGGACAGAAAACCGCCGCATTTGAAATTGTGCAGGACCTAGGTACAGCCCCCGATCATCTGTTCATTCCGGTGGGCAACGCAGGCAACATCACCGCCTATTGGATGGGATTCCAAGAAGCGCATCAGATGGAGTGGACAGCAACCTTGCCCAAGATGATGGGCTTTGAAGCCGAAGGGGCAGCTGCTATCGTCAAGGGACATCCCATCGAATCCCCGCACACCATCGCATCGGCAATCAGAGTCGGAAATCCCGCCAGCTGGAAAAAGGCGGTTCTCGCTCGTGATCAGTCCGGCGGCGCTATCAACTCCGTAACCGACGACGAAATCCTAGAAGCATACACCATACTTGCGCGAGAGGAAGGTATCTTCTGCGAACCGGCATCAGCCGCCTCAGTTGCAGGCTTGCTGAAGCTGGCTCGCGGTGGCATGCCGCTGAAACACAGCAAGGTCGTCTGCGTCATCACCGGCAGCGGCTTGAAAGACCCGGACACCGCAGTCAACATCGAACCCGTATTCATGGACGAATACCCCGCAGACACCCGTGCAATCGAAGATGCAATGGGACTTGCATAACTGCTTTTAAGTCCCCTCGTCCTCAACATTAACACTGCCCTCCAACAAAACCCACACACCCAGAAACCAACCCATTCATATGGACTACGATAGAATACAGGATGCCATAAGATCGGTGCTGCTCGCTATTGGTGAAGACCCGCAGCGCGAAGGCTTGGCTGACACGCCCCGTCGTATAGCCGATATGTATGGCGAACTCTTCTCAGGCATCGGCAAAAACCCCGCAAAAGCGCTCACAACTGCCTTCAACGAAGCCTACGACGAACCCGTCATACTGCGCGATGTACCCTTTCACTCAATTTGCGAACACCACTTCCTGCCATTCTTCGGCGCAGCCCATATAGCATACATACCAACAGGCAGAGTCGCCGGCGCATCCAAACTGGCGCGCACCCTCGACATCCTAGCAAGCAGACCGCAAATCCAAGAGCGCCTCACAAGCCAACTCGCAGATACACTCTACGACACACTGCGTCCCGCAGGAGCCGCAGTCATCATCAGCGCCGAGCACCTGTGTATGTCCATACGCGGCGCACGCAAGCCCGGCAGCAAAATCGTTACCACCGCCACCAGAGGAAACCTAAAGACACAGCCCATGCTGCATCAAAACCTCATGGCTCTACTCAGGGAGACCCGCGAATGACAGACAGCGTCCACAAAGAAGACTTCGAGAGCATTAGCGCCGAGTGGGAACAACTCCTTCCTCACACCACATCAGACACCATATTCATAACCCCCTGGTGGCAGGAGCTCTGGTGGGAGCGATACGCCGGCAGCGCCACACTAGAAATACTTTCTATCAGGAACGAATGCACCCTTCTCGGCATCGCGCCGCTCATGCTGCAGGGAGATACCCTCTCCTTCCTTGGTGACACCGACCTGTTCGACTACCACGACTTCCTAGTCCGAAACGGCTGTGAGGACAGCTTCTACACAACCCTATGGCGGCACATCGAGACGATGAACTGGAAAACCATGGAGCTGAAATCCCTGCGAGAAAGTTCCGAAACTCTGCAACGCTTCCCCGCATTCGCAGAAACCAACGGCTGGAACGCCAGCATAACCGAAGAAGACGTATCGCCATACACGAACTTACAGCCGTCCTGGGACGAGTATGTATCCGGGCTTCGCAAGAAAGACCGCCACGAGCTGCGCCGCAAGCTGCGCCGCCTCAACAACGGCAACGAAGCCACACAATACGCTTTCCAAACCCCAGACGACATAGCCGAAGCAATGCCCGAATTCTTCAGCCTAATGCGAGCCAGCCGGCCGGATAAAGACGACTTCCTGACCGCCGACCGCGAACAGTTCTTCAGCGACCTTGCTCAGGAACTCGCCTCACGAAACCAGTTCAAACTCTTCTTCCTCGAACTCAACAACATCCGCGTAGCATCCTGCATCTGCTTCGACTACAACGGCAGCTACCTGCTCTACAACAGCGGCTACAACCCTGAATATTCATCCCTCAGCGTAGGGCTGCTGAACAAAGCGCTATGCATACAGGACGCCATCGAAACAGGCAAGAAATCTTTCGACTTCCTACGCGGTTCCGAACGATACAAGTACAACTTGGGCGGTACAAATCAGACCATCCACCAGCTTATCATACAGCGCCCATAGTTCTGCTTATCTATGTCAGCATTCCACAGTCCGGCCAGGCATCCTAATCTCAGAATCGCTCTGATATGCTTTCACAGCTGTCCTGTGGGAAGGCTCGGTGAAAAGAACACCGGCGGGATGAATGTCTATGTGCGTCAACTTGCCCGCGAACTCGCCGCGCAAGGCAGCTATGTAGATGTCTTCACTCGCGCCCACGACCCTGCCGAGCCGCCCATAATCCCCATCGGAGACCGCGCACGCGTCATCCATCTGCAAAACGGTGCGCCAAACGTCCCAAAGGAAAAGCTATACCAACACACCCACACATTCATCGAAGCGCTGCGCAGCTTCCAGCAGCGCGAAGGCATCAGATACGCGCTGATTCACAGCCACTACTGGCTGTCCGGCGTTATAGCTATGGAACTAAGCCGCCTATGGAATATACCCCACATCGCCACATTCCACACACTAGCCCGCACCAAACAGCGTGCCCGCGCCGGTGAACACGAAACCGAGCAGCGCGCCTGCGCCGAGCAGCAAATCATAGACACCGCGAACTTGCTAGTCGTATCCACAAACATCGAAAAAGATGACATCGCCAAGCTCTATCAGCTAAACGGAACACCGCTCAAAGTCATCCCGCCGGGGGTTGACCTAACGCTCTTCCAGCCTATACCCACTCACCAAGCGCGTAAGCAACTTGGCTTGCCAAACAAAAAAACCATTCTCTATGTCGGACGCATCGAGCCGTTAAAAGGATTAGACATTCTGCTGAAAGCCTTCGCTCTCCTGCACAACGCCGCAAACACCCGGCTTCTCATCGTAGGCGGAAGCCCCGAAAGAGACGCCGAACTGGAGCGGCTAAACACCCTCGCGTCCAATCTGGATATATCAGATCTAGTTACATTCTCCGGAGCGGTGAACCAAGAACTTCTCCCCGCGTACTACAACGCAGCAGACGTATTTGTACTTCCATCTTGGTACGAGAGTTTTGGGCTGGTCGCGCTCGAAGCCATGTCCTGCGCCGTTCCCGTTGTCGTATCTCGCGTCGGAGGGTTAAAGACTTTCGTTGATAACGGCAAAACGGGCTACCTGATTCCCTGGCGGTGTCCAGAAGCCTTCGCCCACAAATTAGAAACCCTGCTTGAAAATCCATCTCTCGGACAAGCAATTGGAAGAACTGCAAGGCGCAAAGCATCGGATATGAGCTGGTCTGCTATGGCAAATAAAATGCTCGCCTGTTACCATATAACCTCGATGGGCTAATAGTTCACGAGCGCCGCGGGAGGGTGTGAACATGAACAGCTCGAATTCGGACATTCCCCCTGATAACGAACTTAAATCAATCGATCCTCCGGGTATTCCGCGTACCGCGTTTCACAACAAAGTAGAGCGCCACTTCTGGCGGAGAATACTGTCAGGCTTCCTCGTCCTACTTCCACTCATCATAACCGCTTGGATCCTAATCTTCGCCTTCAGCTTAATTGACGGTCTCTTTGGCAGACTGTCCAGTGCGCTCGTTAGCATCATGCCGCTCAACAACTTCCCTGCAGTCGCGGCATTCCTCGCCGGAGCAATAAGCGTTCTGTTCGGCCTAACCCTACTCTACTTCTTCGGCACTCTAATGACCCTAAAGATTGGACGAATGGCAGTCAATCTTCAGGTAACACTTCTATCGCATATACCCTTAATCAAGAACATTTACGGAGTGGCAAAGCAAGCGACAGACAGCCTCATAACGCCTTCCGGACAGGAAGTCAACCGTGTGGTTCTAATCGAATGGCCGCGTCCTGGGTTATTCGCGCTCGGCTTCACCACCGGACACTCTCACGCAAACAGCCCCGAAGACCCCGTACTCGTTGTGGTGTACATCCCCACAGTTCCAAACCCCACATCCGGCAACCTAGCTTTCGTGCGAGAAGAAGACGTGCACGCAACCGATATAACCATGGAAGAGGCTATGAAGATAGTTTTTTCAGGAGGTGTGGTTGTACCAGAATCCATGAAACTTCACCAGAATGTAAAAAAGTTCCAAAGTCCGCCCTCTCTCGACTAGCGGAATCTCTTCTCGTACCACACGCTTCTGCCCACTTTTCGGAACCCAAGCTTCAAGTAAAGCTCCCTAGCCGGCGTGTTTTCCGAATCAACCTCAAGCTCCACAAAAGACGCTCCCCTCCCCACAAGATACGCAATGCCCGCCGTAACTATCGCTCTGCCGATCCCGCGCCCCCTATAATGCGGGTGAACGCCGGTCATAGCAATAACACCACTCGAATTCTCTCCGTCCTCTATGAACATCGTCCAGTTATACGCCGCAGGCTTATCCTCCTCGGTAATGAAAACAATGCTCTCGGGACCGCCTCTATTGTATTCCACACGCGTCCTTATCTGCTCCACAGTATTCGGACTAAATCCCCAATTCTCCCCAAAAGAAGTGTTCTGCAATTCCGTCAGCGCCATCTCATCCTGTCCCGGCACAAACGAACGCACCGCGAACTTTTCAGGCAAACTCACGTCAGGAATATCCTTACCCTGCCACCGCATCTGCCACAAGCTCTTCACCATATCCAGGCCATGCGAAGAAAGCAAATGGTTCGCATCGGCATGTGTAACACCCGCCTCCACATGTAACACATCCACACCCAACCCTTCAGCATGCTCGACCACTCTGCGAAGCAGCGCCTTGCCGATGCCTCGCCCGCGATGCTCCGACAGCACTCCGCCGCTTGCCACAGCCCTGGAAATTGGCTGTTCATAAGAAACCAGTGAATATCCCACCGCATCACCGGAATCTTCCGCAATAAAGCAATGCTGCTCAGGCTCACACCCCGGCACCGCCAGCATCCCCCACATCAGCTCCACATCAAACGCTTTGGCAGTCCCGCTCACTCCGCCAATCTCATTGAAGAGAAAAGTTATGACTTCCAAGTCTGTCCATTGGAACTTTCTTATCCTCAATACCGCCAACCCTCTCTTGTATAATCATATAACTAACAGGTTTTCAGCGCATTAGAATGCAGACAAAAATCTTATTGCCACCGACCGCCACCCGACAATAATGCGCCATCGGACAATGAGATTGTATCAGACGCCAATCATTCCTGTCATTTAAGCCTCACGTCGCTGCGATCAAAAAACGCCCATCTCTTGCCGTCAGACAAACAAACAACTTATCATGTGAATAATCACACATATTCTTCACACATACTCTAATGAGAGGCACATAAGTACATGATCGAAAGACCTGAAAGAGCAATGCTCGTCATACCACATCCCGACGACGCCGAAGGAGGCTGCGGAGGCACCGTCGCCAAGTGGGTCGCCGCAGGCACCGAAGTCGTCTTCGTCCTGTGCACCAACGGCGACAAAGGCACGAGCGATCCCGACATGACTACCGAAAAACTCGCTGCAACACGCGAAAAAGAGCAGGCTGCCGCAGCCGAATACCTCGGCGTCAAAGAGGTCATCTACCTGCGATATGGCGACGGTGAACTTGTAGATACTTCAAAGTTTCGCGGCGAGCTTGTCAAAGCAATAAGAACCCACAAGCCTGAAGTCGTCTTCTGCACAGACCCGTTTCGCCAGACCTTCTACCTCCACCGCGACCACAGAATATCCGGCCAAGTAACCCTAGATGCCGTATTCCCCTATGCACGCGACTTCCTCCACTACAACGAGCACATCAAAGAAGGCTTGGAGACCCACAAGGTCGGCGATGTCCTGATGTGGGGCACAGAACACCCGGACACATTCATCGACATCACCGACACCATCGAAGACAAAATTAGCGCACTCAAAAAGCACGCCAGCCAAGTCGCAGGCTCCGGCAGAGACGTGGATCACTTCGTAAAGGCGAATGCCCAGCGACAAGGACAAATGGCGAACATGCCCTATGCCGAAGGCTTCAGGCGCATCCACTTCCGCGGTTAGCAAATCCGCCGGCGAGTCGTTCCCGCACAGCCGGCCGACATCCATAAGCAAGCATAAGCAAGCAGACACCGCAACATAGATCTGAATCTCACGACTACTGCCCAGCCGCGAACTTAATACATTGTACGACCTACACGCACATATCCTGCCGGGCGTTGACGACGGACCTGCCACGATCGAAGACGCCGTCTCCATAGCGCGCATCGCCGCAGCGCATGGCACGCGCGCAATCCTCGCCACTCCCCACCGCAAGGATGTAACCGAACTATCCTCAGTTCACCACATCCGCAATGTTACCGACCGGCTCCAACACCGCCTTCGCGAAGAAAACATCCCCCTAACCCTCAGGCTCGGCATGGAAAACCATATCGACGCCCAGCTTCCCCAAGACGCCGCCGCAGGCAAAGCGCTCACAATGAACGGCTCACGCTACATACTCGTCGAAATGCCCTTCTTCGGCACAATCGACCAACACGACTTCGTAGAAGACGCCCTGACAAGCCTGCAAAAACAAGGCTTGACGCCCATATTCGCACACCCGGAACGCATAGAAGCCTTCCTGCATCAGCCTGAACTTTTGGAACGCTACATCGGAATGGGCATGCTCAGCCAGATAACTCGGGGCAGTCTGCTCGGACACTGGGGAGAAGAAATACGCCAATTCTCGATGGAACTGCTGCGACACAGCATGGTGCACATACTATCCTCAGACACTCACTCGCCGCGCCCACCGCGCACCCCGGAGCTGGGCGAAGCCCTGAAAATCGTCGCAGCCATCGTAGGCTGCGAAAAAGCAAATGCTATGGTAATCGACATCCCGCACGCAATCTTGCAAGACCGAATTACCCCCTGCTTAGAACCGACTAGTCGGCCATCCACCCGAGTATCTTCGTTGGCGTAATCGTAATCAGACAAAACACCATCTCTTGCAGCGCCTGCTGAATGTAAATCTCGCCCTCAACCTCGCCCTTATAATGTATCGCCATCGCCCGCACTTCATCCGGAATCCCATCATTGGAAATTGCAGCTGTACCATTCACAATGACGTACCCGTATGGCGCTTCCTGCGTGGCAACAGACATCGAAATCCGCGCGTCATGCCGTATGTTACGCACCTTCACCGCAGTGGTCTGGGTGAACACTTTCACCACTTCGCCGTCCCATCGAAACCAAACAGGCGCCACATGCGGCGACCCATCCGGGTTCACAGTCGCAAGGTCCGCAATCATCGGGCGTTTCAGGTATTCGTCAATCTGCTCCGGTGTCATCGCTTCACCTCTCCATATTACAAATTACAATCAATTTCAGGAAACCTACTGCACACATCTTCCCATATAAGGGTGCTAATGCTGTTCTGAGGCAGCGTGGCGTCTATAACGCAGAATCTATCAGGCTCATGCGCCGCCAACTCGTGATACCCCCGCAGCACACGCTCATGGAACTCCAGCGGTTCATTCTCGAACCTTGCACCCTCCTGCGCCCGCGCATCGTCCCAATGCAGCACGCTGTCGTCCATACGAAACCCAAGCTGCAAATTGCCAATCCGTGTTAATCCATCGACAGGCGATATATCCAGCAGAAATGTCAGATCAGGCACAACCCCTTGGGTCGCAAGTGCGTTCACCACTTCGACCTGCTCCAACGGTATCCCGCGCCCATACCCCTGATACGCAACCGTCGAATCCACATACCTATCAGCAACTATGACCGCTTTAGGCTTGGCGAGTACGGGGGTAAGCTCCTTAAGCACAAGCTCGGCACGCGCAGCCGAAAACAGCAGCAGTTCAGCCTGCCCCGATATAACACCCCCACCCGGCAAACCTCGCTTCAGGACTTCCCGAACACGCCAGCCCAGCTCCGTAGAACCGGGCTCATGCACAAACACTACCTCAAGACCACTCGCCTTCAGGCGCTCCACAAGAATCTCAGCCTGCGTGGATTTTCCGCTTCCCTCACCACCCTCGAACGATATGAACACAGCCATACCGACTACCGCCTGTACATAACCACATGCCGATTAGGCTCGCGTCCTTCACTCGACGAATATACGCCGCGCTCATTCGCAATCTTATGCTGCAAATGCCGCAGATATGCCGCCTGCGGGCTAAGCTTCACTCGCATCTCGCCATCATTCAGCCGAGAAGCCGCTCGCTCCGCTTCGTCGATAGCGTCCGAATGCTCCACATTCTTGGTCGCCTCCTGCGCCTGCTTTCGCGTCAGAGCCTGAACAAACTGCTGAATCTGCGCCAGAGTATTCTTCCTCAGCACATACACCGGTTTCCCGCGCTGCTCTGCCAATTGCAGCGCTTGTGTACTGCGCCGATAGTAATTCTTGGTCGTAAGCAGAATATCCGCCTTGCCCAAATCCCCAACCAGCTCAACCGGCGCATTAATGCTTCGCACCGCCTGCATCAGCTTGCCCTTGTTAATCCCATAAGGCAAAATGCTGACAGACTTCATCGGAACGCTATTTTCACTCTCTTCCGGCACCAGCGCAGACACAGAGCGGCGCGGCGTATCACGCCTGTCTCCACTCTCGCGGCTGTTAAACAGCGCAGGAACCTTCGTCTCAGCATGCGAACGCTGCAAGCGACCCAGCTCATCCATCGTTCGCAGCTGCGGCGAAATCGGATGCCCCCTCAGCATGCGATCAACCACATCCGCCACATCCTCGTGCACCACAACCTCGTTCCATCCCTGTATCTCCACCAGAATGTCAAATGTCGGCGGCGCGCGGCGCTCTCTTATCGTCTTCTGTGTACCCCGTCGCCGCGCCTCGATATCGCCCAGAGTAACCGCCTCCACGCCGCCCACAAGGTCTGACAGCGTAGGATTCATGATGAGATTGTCCAGCGTGTTCCCATGCGCCGTCGCCACCAGCTGAACCCCCCGCTCCGCAATCGTGCGCGCCGCATCAGCATCCGCCTCAGTTCCAATCTCATCGATAACAATGACCTCCGGCATGTGGTTCTCCACAGCCTCAATCATCACTGCGTGCTGCAACGCAGGCGAGCACACCTGCATACGGCGCGCCCTCCCTATACCTGGGTGCGGAATATCCCCGTCGCCCGCTATTTCGTTAGAAGTATCCACGATGATAACGCGTTTCTTAGCATCATCCGCAAGCACGCGGGCAATCTCACGCAGCATCGTAGTCTTGCCCACACCCGGCTTTCCGAGCAGCAGCACGCTTCTGCCGCTCAGCACTAAATCCTCGATAATCCGTATCGTGCCGAATACCGCCCTTCCAACCCGCAAAGTCAGCCCTACAACCTTGCCGGACCGATTGCGTATCGCCGATATCCTATGCAGCGTCCGCTCAATGCCGGCACGGTTATCCTCGCCAAACGAACTGACGCGTCCTATCACATGCTCGATGTCCGCCTCCGTAATCTCGTGGCTCGAAATCACGAGGCTCTCCCCTAGAAAGCGCGCCTCAGGCTCCCTCCCCAAATCCAGAACCACCTCCAGCAGCTCATCTACATCCTCCCGTTCCAGCAGCAGCTCACGAATATGCAAAGGAAGCGTATCAATCAGAAACTCAAGGTCCGAATCCAACTTCGTTCTTAACAACTGAGTCAATAATTCAATTCCCCCTAACCTTGCGTCTTAAGCGCAGGTATAATTTGCTTATACTCTACCACACCATAGCAAGACAATTCTTATGAATGCCGATTTGTACACCAACGCACCCTGACACTCTCATGCTATCACATAGTTCAAATGGCAGCGTAGGCGCTTTCAGGCATGTTTTAAGACACGATAAAAGTCAAACACACAGGCTTTTAACCTCCGTCGTAGAAGTATCCTGCAAATAACTCCGGAGCGAGTATATATGCTTCAGTGCCGAATGAAGAGTTGTGGGGCAAATACAATGACTCGAAAAATATCTTTATCCCAGTTCCTCATTGGAATGACGCTCATGATTACCGCTATTGCATCAGGAGTAATACTGGCAGGGTGGGTGTTTCTCCAACAAGAGCCAAAAAACGACACAGTGATACAAGGATTTCATGCAATCGACAGGTCAAATGACAGAGAACTGGTGGGGTTTGCTGACAGCGTATATTTCGGCGTGGTTGTTGAGCGCATAGGGCAATTCTATGACCGAGGAGGTTTCCATACGATACCGGAAACGCAATTCGAGGTATTAGTGCTAGAAACCCTCAAAGGCAGCGTGTCCGGCGAGATAGTGGTGAACCAGACAGGAGGCACACGAAGAAACGGCTCAACTATCAGGATGGCAGACGATCCCGACCTGCTTAATATTGGCACAGTATATCTCTTTGCATCACGCTTCTCAGAGCAGCACAAATCGCATTTTCTAATAGACGGATACGGCAACATACCGGTCAAAGTTCCTGACGACCTTGCCATCGCTTCCGACAGCGCGTCTGCTATCATTGCTTCTCCGCATGCAGCGCAGCTCCGTACACGCTTCACGGGCGCGATAGCAAACGAGATTCCGTTCGGAGACTGACACCTCAATACAGCCCCGCCTTGGCAAATAAAAAACGCCCGACCAGAAGTCTGATCGGGCATTCGAAACTATCACTATCCTGCTATCGCTAATCCTCTTCGAGAATGCCCGATAATCGCGTCAGAACATTTTGCCACCCTCTTCTAACAATCTCAACTAACTCTTCGCTTGCCCGCTCATCTTGATCATGCGAAGCAAACCAATCTCTATGATGCTGAATCACTCTATCACGATATCCAGGTCCTTGCCCCCACTCAGCATCGCTCTGCTCCCATAATTCGTATTCATGTTCCATATTTGTGTGAATATTTCTACCGTATTGGTTGCAAGCCTTACTAATGTCCTCAATCCTAGATGAAAGCATCTCTTCAGCCTGCCGTATCAATCCGGAAGCCTCTTTTAGCTCAGGATTCTGGATTAGATTGGCAGTTATGGTCTTAAAATCCCGTTCCTTGGAAGACAGGACACGCCTAGCCATTGAGGCAGTTCTGTTACCGAGTTCGAACGAATACTCTAAATTGTGCCATTTACCTTGGCGTCTAACGCTTGCACGTACAGAAGAGACATGCGTACTTCTCATTGCATTAAACAAACCTTCTTCAACTTTTTGAGAAAAGGGCTCAAGTTCTAAGTTATTCGCTAGCCACACTTTCAAGTGCCCTGCAGCTTGCCTCTGTACTTCCCTAACCTGTTCATTCTCATAATTGGCAACTAAATCATTTGCATCGAATATCGCATCTTGCAGGATTTGGCAGTGATTTTCTCTGAGTCTCCTACCGAGGCTAAGCAGGAAATCTTCAAAATCTTCTGCACTATCTTCAATCGAATCAAAGAATTCTACTCGAACTCCTGGCACATTTAGCGAGTTTAACCGCGACTCAACTTGTTCACTCTTTAGTTTGTAACCCTCTTCTTCATCATCTACCGGCTCCCCAAAGTCATCCTTTACGGCCAATGCTTCATCATGTTTGGGCAAAACCAAAATAGCGGTTTTGTCTTCTAAATCTGCAACTCTTCTGTCATTAGCCATTTCCAATAAACTTTGGAGGGTAGTGGCGGGCGCATTATTGAAAGGTGAACAAAGAATCACAGCCGTGTCCGGGGATTCTATGTGATTCATCAAATCGTCACGCCCTGTATTTTGGTCAATCCCTTTCGTGTCCACAATGCGTATGGAGAAAGACTTTTCTGAAAGAAGTGGATGAGGCAAAGATACTTCAATTCGCTTTGGTATGGAGAACTCAGGATGCCTGCCATTGTTAATTTGAGCGAAAGTATCTCTTATCCATTCTAAAGCCAATTGTCCATCCATAAGACCTAAATAACGAATTTCAGTCTTTTGTCGTTTATCAATATTCATCATTGACAGAATTTCATCGGCAAGATCATTGTAATCAGAAAGTTCATCAGCCAAATTCTTAGCAGGATCTATATGTCCACGAGTGCCATCAGGATTGAGCGGTCTTCTGATGTTGAGACCGCTCATATTTCTGATGGCACGCTCCACTTCCGCTGAAGTTCCAATTATGTTCTGGTCATCTTCGCTTGAAATGAGAGGTTTTATAGAATAAGCAAATTCACGAACTTCTACAGCTATTTCTTCTGAACTTCTGGGCTGAATAGATATGCCGTATGTGTGGCCCTGTACAAGATGGACTTCGCATATGGTCGATCCTCCTGCACCTGTATAGAGTACCGGGGCCTGCTCAGTTTTTCGCCCCTTCTTCCTACGAACCACACGCTCAACCTCAAGACCAGTCAAAGCACATATAGCCGTAGTCTTACCCACACCTATGTCTCCAATAAAAGCAATACTTTGCTCAGTAGCACTAACAGATTCTGCTCTACGCTTGATTACGTCCGACGCATCCTCCAGTCTTTTGGCAAAAGATTGCCTAATATTCGACTTCCTAGAAAGGTTTAAGACATCCTGCAGTGTCTCTTCAGCATCCCAAAGAAGGGATTCATTAGGATGATCAGCATCGGGTTTAGGCAAGATGTTCCATTGGCGATCGTTCAAGCTCATTCATATTCCTTTCACATCACAAAAAAACATACAGGTAGGCACACAGTGGCACACTTTACCACAGCCGCATCTGACACACAAACGCCCGCGGCGAGATGAACATCCATAAACGCATCACAAACACTCCGGACTAACCCCGCCCTTCCACGATGCCCGCGAACAACTCGTGAATACGAGAGTCATCCACCAACCACAACCCTCTCCCATACCTCAAGCCCGTCATCTCAACAACAAAATTTATCAATACCCTGTTGTCCCATGCCGCTGTCCTGTTGTAATGTTGTCGTGTTGCAATGTAATGCCTTCGCCTGTGAAAGAGGAAACAACATGACGATTAGAGCAATGTGCAATGCAAGGTGCAGAGACCGCGCTCTCAACAGTGAAACGCCGCAGCGCTTTAGCTCATTTTCCGAAGTGCAGCCTATACTTCGGCGTCCGTCGTCGTCCAGTGGAACAGGATTCTACATTCGGCTGAAATGCGAAGGCTGCGGCGAACTCCAATGGATACTTTTCGCAGGCAAATAGCACTTATTAGGTAAGCAGCAACGCACCTGACAAAGCAAACTTATCAGATTTCCCGACTTGCCGGCTCAACATCCAGCGCTATCACGCTGTTCGCCTTGATAATCAAATAAATCTCCATCCCCTCCCGCAGCGCCAGCGCATCCAGCGAACTCAGTGTAATCTCCACCACGACCCGCGTTCCAATATCCGCATACAGCAACACCCGCGAATCTACTATGTATATTTGGGAGATTCGTGCCCGTATCGCATTGCGCGCGCTCGTATGCGGCGGTATCTGCCTCGATACGATAATATCCCCCGCTCGTATAGATACCGTCAGCGTATCTCCCTCACCGCGCCGCACTCCTGTCGCAAGCAGCCGCGCATCACCCACCTCCAGCTCGGCAATATCTTCGTGATCGTACCGCCGCATCACCTTCGCATCCAGCAAGTTCTCCAGCGTGTCAAACTGAGCGAAAGCCGACACTTCCGGCATCGCCAGCGCCTCCGATGCGCGCCCGTATGCGACCACTCTACCCTCCCTTATGGCAAGCGCATTATCCGCGAGAGCCATCACCTCTGATACAGAGTGCGACACATACACCATCGGCGTTCCTAGCTCACGCCGTATCCGCTTCAAATATCCTAGTATTACCCCTCGCAGCCCACCGTCCAGAGACGCAAGCGGCTCATCAAGCAGCAGCAGACGCGGCGAAGTCGCCAATGCACGTGCCAACGCCACACGCTGCCGCTCACCGCCCGACAAGTTCCCCACGCTGCGACTAACTAACCGCTCCAAATGAAGCAGTTTGACAAGCAGAGCAGGTTCAATGCGTCTGTCATCACGCGCCGTCAGTTTATAGCCGTATCGGATGTTATCCGCCACGCTCATGTGCGGAAACAGCGCCGAATCCTGAAACACATACCCAAACCGCCGCTTCTCAGGCTGCACATAAGTACCATCGTCCGACGAATACAGCGTCTTGCCCTGGAATATAATCTCTCCTCCATCCGGTCGCATAAGACCGGCAATAGAGTTCAGAAGTGTAGATTTTCCGCTTCCCGAAGGTCCAAATATCGCTGTAACTCCATCCCCGAATTTCGCATCGCACTCCAGCGTGAAATCCCCAAAACTCTTGCGCACCCTTAAATCCAACAATCGAAACTCCCCATTCTACCCGCCGACATTCCGCGCAGATCTCTCCAGCAGCCAGTTATGCACCAGCAGCGTTGCCACTGCAAGCCCTACCGACACCGCAATCAGGCGAACTGCCATAGCGTCATCCGCCGTCTGTACATGCGAATATATGGCTAGAGGCAGCGTCTGCGTACGTCCGGGTATATTGCCTGCAACCACAATCGTCGCCCCAAATTCGCTGATTGCGCGCACGAACCCAAGCAGCACTCCCGCCAATATCCCCCGGTAAGCCAGCGGTACGGTGATCGTAAAGAACACCCGAACCGCTCCCGCGCCAAGGCTGCGCGCCGCCATCTCCAAGTGTTCGTCCACGCCGCCCATCGCAACCATCACAGCCCGAGCCATTAGTGGAAATGACACCACAGCAGCAGCAAGCGCGGCAGCAAACCAAGTGAACACAAGCTCCACACCCAGAAGATGGTTTAGCAGCGCCCCCACAGGACCTTCATTCCCCAGCGCCAACAGCAGCGCATACCCCACAACAACCGGAGGCACAGCAAGAGGCAAAGACACCAGCGCATCAAACACCATTCGTCCGGGTATCCTGCGCTTGACGATAAGCCAGCTCACACCCAGCGCCACGGGCAGATTGATCGCCGTTCCAACGACTGCAATCTGCACCGTTAGTCCCAAAATACCCAGAAGTTCCAAACTTCCGTCAACTCCCTATGCGCCTACGCCCGCACATCCCTTCCACCTTGTAGTTAATGAAAGAAGTTCAGAATGAGAGCAGCCAGTACGCCCATTAACCGCCCTGCCCCTACTGCAAGGGCGTAAATCCGTGCTTATGGAAAATCTCGCGCGCGGCTTCGCTTTGCAGAAACTCCAACATCGCCTCCGCACTTCTTATGTTATCGGTACTCCGCACAACCGCAGCCGGATATACCACATCAGGATACGAGTCGGTGGGCACAATATCCAAGATCGTCAAGTCTTCGGAGCCGGCTGCGTCCGTCTGATACACAAACGCGGCATCTGCATTGCCGGTCTGCACATATCCTACTGCCACGCGCACATCGTTAGCAAACACTATACGCGGCAGCATCTGCTCCCACATACCCAGATTTTGCAGCGAAGCCTTAGCATAATTTCCGGCTGGTCCGATCTCCGGGTCAACCACTGCTATGCGTTTCAAATCAGAAGCTGCCAACCCATCCATATCGTCAACCCGTGGAGCGTCCGCCGCGGTAATCAGCACAATTTTGTTAGAAAGCAGACGTGAAGCGCTCCCATCCGCGATATAGCCGCCTTCTTGCAGAAAATCCATAGGCTGCTGTCCCGCTGCAACATACAGATCAGGGTTAGCTCCCCTCGCAATCTGCTGCGCCAGCCCCTGAGAAGGACCGTAGCTAACTTCTACGCTTACGTCGGACGAAGCCTCGTACGCCGCCGCCGCATCTTCCATTGCATCAGTCAGACTCGCCGCCGCGAACACCAGCAGTTCACCGTCAGTTCTATCACTTGTCGCACAAGCAGCGAGCAGCGTTGTTCCCAACACACACACAATCACAGCCAACCGCCTGGTAACAATCAAGCGTCTAAACAAATCGGTATCGCAATTCATAATCGCACAGTATATCCTAGAAAATGAGAAGTCTGTGGAACAAAGGAAACGACATGATGCAGCATACCGATATCGGCGGCAAGCACGACCCCGAACACCTCGCCCAAATCGTAATCGAAACGACGCAGATGATCGAACGCAACCCGCAGGATGCTCAAGCATGGTTTCGCAGAGGCAACGCACGCTCCAATCAACGCAGGTACGAAGACGCAAAACAAGACATGACTCAAGCCATCGCACTCGACCCAAACAACAGCATGGCTTGGAACAACCGGGGCATTGCCTTCCTATGCACAGGCAACCCCGCAAGCGCAGTATCGGACATCAGTACGGCAATTGAGCTGGACGCTGACTATCGCGACGCATACCACAACCGTGGTTTGGCGTACTCTGAGCTAGGCATGCTTACCGAAGCTATCACAGATCTCACGCGCGCCCTCGAAATCGACCCCAACTTCTGGAGCGCATACCGACATCGCAGCATCCTCCACGCTATGAACGGCGACCACGACGCCAGCTACCAAGACTACCTGAAAGCGCGCGAAAGCGGCTGGTAGGCGCCCGCCGCTCGCTCTGGCGTTTCATATAGTGTTTCAGGCATTCAATACCAGAGCAAAGGCTGGGCGAATACACAAACTCACAGGAGCATTAACCCAAAGTCTTCAAGCGCGGTATGGACAGCTCGCTGCAAATGTCGTCAAACCACTCTATAACCTCTTTGTGCAGCGGTATTCCGTTCGCGCGCCTGTCCTCAATCTCCTCAGCCTCCGACAGCCCCGGATACAGCACCCTATCATGTCCGGGCGCAGGCGGTGTCTCCTTCAGCAGCCTCAGCATGCGGTCCATGTTCTTCTTGAACTCATCCACATCCGTGAACGCCGCGATATTAAACGCCGCAAAAGAATGCTTCGATCCACCTTGAGAATCCACCATGCTGGGCAGTGCGCCCGAAAGCATCGTCCCCAGCACCTCCGACATTAGCGCCAATCCGTACCCCTTGTGCGAACCCATCTCACGCGTGCCACCGAGAGGCAAATGCCAATACTCCCCGCGTCCGCGCACTTCCGCCTCCTCCATAATCGGCGCTCCGTCCGCCCCTGTAATCCAACCCGGCAGCAAAGTCGCCCCAACTCTGCGCGCAAGCCCCAGCTTATTCCCCGCCACGTTCGAAGTAGCAGCATCAAACAAAAACGGCGGCTCATTCGCCGCAGGCGCAGCAAGCGCAATCGGATTCGTCCCCAAACGCCCCACGGAGCCGAAAGTGGGCACAACTTGCGCGCCGCCCGCAGTCGTAACAAATCCAATCATGTCCTGCTCGGCGGCAATCATTGCATGATGACCTATTCCACCCGAATGGCCGGCGTTAAACATGGTAACCACACCCACACCCACATCACGCGCCTTGTCAATTGCCATCTGCATCGCCTTAGGACCCAAAATCACCGCAAGCCCTTTATCCGCATCCATCACCGCGGTAGCAGGGGCTTCGCTTATAATCCGCCAATTCGGCTGCGGGTTCAGGCTGCCCTCATTATATTGCTGAACATAAGCGCGGAGCATGTTCGACACCCCGTGCGTCTCCACTCCGCGCAAATCTGTCATCGTCAGAGTATTCGAGCCCACCTCTGCATCCTCTGCACTCACACCCATCTTCTCGAACACAGCCGCTACGGTCTCCCGCAGCGAATCCTCCGGCACTCGCACCTGATCTTCCGTAGGCACCTTGAATCGCTCAAGCATCTCTCATCCTTTCAGAGCATACCCAGCCACACTGACATACGCTGGGCTACGCGAGAATCATGATTATACTCGTCAAAGTATAACATGTGGACAAACAAGAGAAACGTTTTAGACCGGCGTGCTAGATATTCACTCTGTCATTTCAAAGACGTCAAAACTCAGAGGCGCCTTTCAGAACGTCAGACGAAATATGGACCGACGTCTCACCCGTCAGCGCAGGATCAGACAGCTAACGCGTTCAGTCCGCAGATAATTCCAGAAAGGCGGCGTCACTCAACTCAGACTCTGACGCTAAACCGTTCTCTTTTTCCCACATCCATCGCCTCAACTCATAGATACGCTCCGGCTTCGAAAGATACTCCTCTATACCCAGAGCCTCGGCAAGCGCCAAAGCAATCTTATGATCACTGTCATTCCCAGTCACTGAATAGTCGCTACACACAATATCCGGCACTCTATCCAGATCCACATCTATTGTAATCCTGATAGGCTGCATGCAGTATCTCCTAAATATCAGGTGTTGCTGGCGAAATGAGAAGCTTTCATTCCGCCCAACTGATAATGCTAACTTTCACTAAGGCTTCTCAATCTGGAATAATAACTGCTGTATCCGTTACGGCCCGTGCGTCCACCGTACATGTTATATTTATAACGACTGCTTCTTCCGCTGTAACTACTCCGATCTCTACGTCCATAGCTGTAACGACCGTTGCTTCCATTCAAGTATGGCGTTAACGGTTCCGGTTCGGTTTTCGCGTCCTTTGCATCCGCTTGAAGACGCTGATCCACCCTTATCTCTTCCATCTTCGCAGGAAGCACTATCCCACCCGACAGCACAAGTTTCAGAGCCTCTTCCACGGTTATATCCGTGTCAATCACATCCCGCTGCCGCACAATCGCGAACATGCCAGAGGTCGGATTGGGCACCGTCGGAATATATATCGCAAGCCTTTCACCCGGCTCTCCGCGCATATCACAACTCCCCGTAACAAACCCAATAGCGAACACATCCGGCTTGGGCCATTCCACCAACACCACTCTACTGAACTCATGCTCAGAATAAGCCGACAGGTGTTCAGCGACCTGCTCAGTCAAGCCGTATATATTTTTCACTACCGGAATCCGACTAAACACCGCATGCTGCGCAGATACTGCCATCTTGCCCATCTTCGGCGATACGATAAGCCCCGTAAAATAGAATATGACGAACAAAAGCAGCAAACTCAGACCGGGGAAAGTAAATGGCAAAAGCCCAAGCAGAGGCGCCAATAGCCCGTCCGTATAACCCACCAGGAAGCGCAGCACGAGATAGGTTACAAGTATCGGGACGAACATCACGAAGCCTGCACGCACACGCCCCCATACATGAAATTCAACCTTCTGTGTTTTTGCTGACTCGCTCGAATCAGTTGTTCCCCGCATAACACAACCTCTTTAACTTCTGCGCTAATAGAATAATCGCACTTCCCCTTCAAGAAATTAAAGCCAATTTTGGACAATCTTTCGAAATATGCTTATATTTATGCAAGGTTTTGTTTTAATATGAGCAAGCTAACATTCCGCCGAACTCATACTTTCGACAGCTTTTTATTCAATTCCACAACCTAAATCTGCTTGAATTATCTCCAACACAAACATAATTACTTCCAATCGGCTATAATAACCAACGATTAACAGAAGATGAACAAATCAGTATCTGCCTACATGCGCTAAACACTTAACCGAAGCAAACAGAAACCTGGATACAAAGAACTCTTGAGCACAGGGTAAGTTTGACATGACAGAAAACAGATTCCAGCGCAGCATCCTCATAGTGGACGACGAATGGGACTCGAACATAGTTCGCAGCGTCCGAAAGCGCCTCGACGACGAAGGCTGGCGCACTAGAGTCGTCGTTCCATTCGACTTCATTGTTTCCGGCGACGACTTCGAAGCCGAAGCCCTCTACGCCATAGAAGAAGAACGCCCCGACGGCGTAGTGCTCGACGTCCGCTTCGGCGAACACAAAGAAGACAGGTTCAAAGGCTTGTCCATCCTGCAAAAAATAGTCGAACAGCACCCACAGCTTCCAGTGCTCATGTTCACCCAGTACATCCAAGGTCCTGACAGAGAGATTGCCGTGCGCGGCACACTCAAATGGGACGCGCAGGTTGACTTCATTGACAAACTCGCAAGCCCGGAAGAGGTCGTCATGAGGCTCCGCCGCCTCATGGGTACAACCCCCGACACCATTAAGCTGGGCAGCAAAATCTCCATCGACATCGCCAACCAAATAGTTTATGTACACACCGACAACAAGCAAACACCCGTATCAGAACTGCACGGGTTACGCTTCGACATACTGCACGAACTCGCAACCACTTGGTATCGCAGCCCCGGCGAACTTGTCCCATTCGCCAGACTTATGCGGCACACCGAAGGCGAAGACCCACGCGCTTCCATCCGCGTCCGCATTCGCGAGATTAAAGTCGCCATAGGAAAAGCCATGGGCGTCAAGTTTGGTGCAAGCGACCTCATCATCAACATAAGGGACAGAGGATACCGCCTCATCCCACCCGAATAAAATGCTGGGCGAAACATTCACACAAACAATAGCCACAACCGCAGGACTGCTCGTCATCGCCGTCGGAGTAGTTTGCCTCATACTCGCACCATTCATCGGCGAAGCGATCTTTGCGAATATATTATGGGGCGTAGAGCCGCTAACCTACATCGGCGCAGCGCTCCTCGCACTAGGATTGGCAACCATGCTGCTCACTTACGCAGTCTCACAAGCCCTCTTAAAGCGCAGCAGCGAACATAAGCGCGATATGCAGGACTGGAGCAGCGTAACACAGCAGTACTTCGAACTCTTTGATCATGATCTCGGCAGACCGCTCCGCCGCATACTCGGCAAGGAACGCGAGCTTCGCGCCTTCCTTCGCGCATCCGAAAACGGCAACAGCCAAGAAATCATCGAACTGCTCGATGAAATCGAAATGCAAGCGCCTAACTTCCGGCTCATGATGTCCAACATACGCGTCCTCATCCAACTGGAAGCTCCCAATGCCTCTTTCCTGCCCCAGCCCGTCGAGGTGTCCGAAGTTGTGCGCCGCATCATCGATCGCTATATGCCTGTCGCCGCAGAATCCAACAAAACCATAACATGGTGGGCAGACCCGCCGGACTTCGGCATCGTGTACTCGGACAGCGCAGCCATCGAACACATCGTAACAAACCTTGTGGACAACGCCATTCGTTTCGCAGACTCGCAAATCGAAGTCGGACTATCCCGCAGCGACACACAGTTTTTCGTTCAAGTCTGGGACAACGGCGCAGGCGTCGCCTCGCATTACCGCCCTCACATATTCGACCGAGGCTGGACACCGGCCGTCGCACGACGCGAAGAAAAAACAAGCTCCGGGTTAGGGCTATACATCGCGCATACCCTCTCCGCCCGCTACGGCGGCAGCCTCACCATCGAAAGCTCATCCATATCAGATCCGGACAGCAGCATCTCCTTCCTGCTAACCCTCCCGTCTCTGCCATCCGACGAAGGCGTCAAGTCAGAGTAGTCGCGTCCCTTAACAAGCATGCCCCAATGTGCGTTAAAATCATCATGCCGGAATCAGAAACAATCACTCATATCTTCGGAGACCCTGTTTGAAACCGATCTGCAAAACGGCAAGCATCATCACAGCGCTGCTGCTGGCTCTATCTGCTGCATGCGTAACCGTGCTCCCACGTCCAACGCAAGCAGAGCCGACCGCTACTCCCATAATGCAGATGCCAACGCCTCAGCCCACGCCAACTCTTATTCCAACAAACACTCCGCCGCCAACACCGACAGCCACACCCGAAACCACAATCGAAGGTCTGATCGACGTTCATGGGCCCGAAGACAACGCCGCAGTTCGCGCTGACGGCGTTGTGGTACATGGTTTTGCCGCTGTAGCCGCAGACGCAGGCGTCCAAATCAACGACACTCCCGTCGAACTAGACGAAACCGGCCAATTCAGCAAATGGATAAATCTATCCCCCGGGATTAATACCATCATAATCGAAGCGGAGACGGCAGACGGCACAAGTGAACGAGTCAATCTAACCGTCATATCTCTTCTTCTCCCGCCCCAGCCCTTCTTCCTGCTCGTAACCCAGCCCGAAGACCAAAGCCTCGTACTTCACCCCAACATCCCGCTCGTCGGGCGCACGACTCCGGGAACCGTCGTAACAGTCAACGGCGTATCCGTCCCTGTGGACATATCAGGCGTCTTCTCGACTACCGTAACACTTGAACCGGGACCAAACATCATCGAAGTTCAAGGCACTAGCACGGATGGAGACGAACTCAGCGCACTTGTCGCCGTAATCTACCGCACACAAAACGGAGGTTAGCCAACCTTATTTTGTTCACATCATTCTCAACATCAACAAACATTGAAATGCAGAAATGCATCGGACGAAGTATTACAAAAATAATGCGGTTGGCAAGACTCATTAGCTCCGTATAATCCCATATCATCGGAATCTGCTCTGTTATCGCCTTAAAGTTACAGTACCTAATGCGAAAACACGCCCTAAACCAATAAGTTCTGTGTTATACTTACTATTAGATGGTTTTCTCACTAGCCGCTGCGTCGCTTGCAGATGGCATTGATTGGTATGCAAATGGCATCAGATAACAGTGTCGCGCGAGGTAGCATTCCAGCGAAAATGCCGAGCAGCAGTCGCTCACACATACGCCGCCGCCTCGAAGCGCGCGAGGAATACCTTTCCCCACTCGCCGCAAAATCCGTCCATTCCAAAGGACGTGCCACGATCGAACCACCTTCCGATATTCGCACAGAATACCAACGCGACCGAGATCGTATAGTTCACAGCAAAGCCTTCCGCCGACTCAAACACAAAACCCAAGTCTTCATCGCACCACTCGGCGACCATTATGTAACCCGCCTCACACACACTCTTGAAGTCAGCCAGATTGCCCGCACAATCGCCCGCGCATTAAACCTCAATGAAGACCTCACCGAAGCCATCGCGCTTGGCCACGACCTAGGCCACACACCATTCGGACACATCGGCGAAGATGAACTCAATAAACTTGACCCCAACGGATTCAGCCACAGCCGACAAAGCCTTAACATCGTAGATCGCATCGAACGCGAAGGGCATGGCTTAAACCTGACATGGGAAGTCCGACAGGGCATACTTATGCACTCCAAACCTCGCGGCGACTTCCTCGCATCCCTCAATGGCAAGCTCACACTCGAAGCTCAAATCGTTCGCATCTCCGACGCAGTGGCATACATCAACCACGACCTCGCAGACGCCTTCCGTGCCGGTATCCTATCCGAAACTGACCTGCCGTCTTCAGTCGCAAACACGCTCGGCAGCCGGCACTCACAGCGCATCGACACCATCGTTTGTGACATCATAGATCACTCAATTCAGCCCGGTAACACAGATAACACAAACGGCGCACATACTGCACTCACACCATTGATCATCATGAGCGACCGGGTGCGAAGCGCGTTTATGGAACTGCGCGAATTCATGTTTAACAACGTATATATCCCGCAAGACGACCGCCCCGAAGGTATCGCCGCCCGACAAATCGTCCGATTCTTATACCGCCACTTTAATAAGCACAGTCAAGAAATCCCGTCCGAATATGCACAGCGCAGCCGCACTCAACAAGAAGCAGTCGTAGATTATGTATCAGGAATGACAGACATTTACGCCATTCGCCTTGCCGCAAAATTATGTCCCAGACTTACTAATACTTTTTCAGAAAGATTGCTATAATGAGTTCATTAACCCCTGCAGACCGAGTGCGCCTGCGTATCGTCAAACTGCAAATAAAACGAATCCGGGAACATCTCGAAGCCATGCAGCGAGACGCCCATGGCGTCGAATATGCCCCATGGAAAAACGAAGTTGACAACACTTGGAAGACCATTTTCGAGCAGATAAACGCTATGAGCGAGACGCCACAGCAAAGCGCACTGGAAATGATACGCGAACCTTGGATGATGTATCTGTCCCACTACGCCGCAATCGGAAGTGAGTAGCTCCCCGCCCATGAAAACGCCGAGCGCACAACGCACCTGTTACTGATCCTGTCGCCTAAGCACATCGCGAGATAACCCCAACAGAAAGAGAAAACCTTGAACGACCATATCCAAGCAACAGAAATAGAAGCGGACCTCAACCAAGCCCGACGCACCGCAGTCATGGCTCATAATGTCGTCATCCGAATGCGCGAACTCGGCTTGCCTGATAGCCTCGACCAAGAACTCGCAAGCGTCAGCACCGACCTCGGCGACCTTTGGGGCGCGCAAAAAGAATTCACCGACCATCTGCATAATATGCTCAAAAATGCCCATGACTGGGATTCCATCGGCGACTCCCTCGTAGATATGCGCGCATCAATCGAACACATCGCTTGGCATCTCGAAAGCATCCGCGAACCCATAATCAAAATCGCAGAATACGCTTACTCCCAAGCCGAACAATCCAATTAGACATCCATCCATCCCCCACATCAGCAGGCAGATAGACCGATAAAACCCGAACTCACCGAAAAATCATGACAATAGTTGACGACATACGCACTCGCCTGGACATCGTTGATGTGGTGTCAAGCCACATCAACCTTCAAAAAGCAGGCAAGAACTTCAAGGCGCCCTGCCCATTTCACACAGAGCGCACACCGTCCTTCATCGTCAACCCTGAACGCCAAAGCTGGCACTGCTTCGGCGCATGCTCCACTGGCGGAGACGCGTTCTCCTTCGTAATGCGCCACCAAAACATCGAATTCGGCGAAGCATTGCGCATCCTCGCCCAAAAAGCAGGCGTCGAACTTTCCAAGACAAGCAAACAAGACAGCGACAAACGCAGCAAACTTCAAGCAGTCAATAGACTCACCGCCACTTACTATCAGGAATGCCTGAAATCTCCGCAAGGCGCAGCAGCGCTGAACTACCTTCGGCAACGCGGGGTCAACCGGGAAATGATCGAAGCCTTCCAGCTCGGCTACTCTCCCAACAGCTGGGATACCCTCAAGACCTACCTCAAGCGTATGGGCGTCCCTGAAGAACAAGCCGTAGATGCGGGCGTCATACATCGCAACGACGAATCCGGCAGAACATGGGACTTCTTCCGCGACAGACTAATGTTCCCCATCCACGACAGGCAGGGAAACATTATCGGATTCGGCGGGCGCCAACTCACCGAACCTCCCCCCAATGCACCAGGCTACAATCCCAAATACATCAACACTTCCCGCACCTTAATCTTCGACAAACGCAGCTCGCTTTACGGCATACACCGCGCCCACTCCGCCATCCGCGAATCCAACACAGGTATCATCGTCGAAGGTTATATGGATGTAATTGCGGCACACCAGCACGGCAGCAAAAATATTGTCGCATCCATGGGAACTGCCCTGACCGAAAACCAAGTAACTCAACTCAAGTCCCTCGCATCTAACTTCATTCTGTCCCTCGACCCCGACACCGCCGGTCAGGAAGCCACACTCCGAAGCCTTGAAGCGTCCTGGAAAGTCATCGGAAGCCAGTCCCCATCTCGCAGCGCAGCGCAAGGCGTCTTACATCGACGTGATCCCATCACCCTCAGCATCGCCGCGCTCCCCGAAGGCAAAGACCCCGACGAACTCATCCGCCATAATCCCGCCGAGTGGGATCGCATCATTGAAACCGCCTCGCCCCTGATGAGCTACCTCATACCTGCAATCGCATCCCGCTTCGACACAAATACAGGGCAAGGCAAAACTCAAGTCGTCGAAGCGATATACCCACTCATCGCCGCAACTCAGAACCCGTTCGACCAGCAGCGCTACCTGCAAAACCTTGCTGACGCGCTCAGCATAACTCTCGATGCGCTCAAAGCCGGTCTCCCACGGGCAACTGCGCTTTCCGGCAGATACCGACAGCGCCGCCAATCCCAAAGCGGCTCATCCCAGCCGGCTGACCGTCCGCAGGTTTCCGTATCAGCCCTCAACAGCAGCCGCGAACACACCTGGGACAACTTCTTGCTGGGAATGCTGCTGCAAAGACCCCAGCTTCGAGCCAAACTGGGAAACTTCTCACCTGAATGTCTGCGCAGCAGCGCCGATAGAGAAGTCTTCAATCGCTGGCTTATATGCGAAGGCGTTGACGAACTGGAATCGTCCCTCGACGAACCGCTGCAATCGCATCTGCACACCCTGATGAATGAAAACATCGCTCCGAGAATGGATACCGCAGACAGCGAAAGAGCATTCACCCAATGCATGCAGCGTATTCAAAACCGACACGAGCGTGAACGCCAAGAAACGCTGCTTGCCACAATCGACAGCTCAACACCACCGCCGCGTGAGATGATGGACGAAATCACCAAAATCAACGCTGCAATAAAGGCAACCGAACTGCGCTGACACACACGCAGAAACTCACCCTGACACCATGACACATCAATCAACCGCAATCTGAAACACTCGGAGGCGAGTAAATATATGAATACCATGATGGACGTAGATAGTCTGGATAACCCGATGCTTAACATACCGTCGCAAGGCGTATCCACAGAAGACCTTATCCAAGGCAGCAAGTCAAGGGAAGACGGCTACCAATTAGGCGAGCCCGAAGTCATCCTCTCAGGGCGCAATGGAGCATCCGAAGACCATAACGCCGCCTACGACGAAGACGAAGAACAGGAATCCGACGAGCCTGATATTGATAGCGAATGGGTGAAAAAGCTCGAAAACGTTGACATCATAGACGATCCAGTGCGTATGTACCTGCGCGAAATCGGCAGAGTGGGCTTGCTCAAAGCCGCCGACGAACGCAAACTCGCCCGCGAAATGGAAGAATGGAAATACATCGAAGAGAATGTCGAAATGGGCATACTCCTCGAACACGACGGCATGCAGCCTCTCCTTGAGTTCATCGACAAAGAATTCAAATCCAAAAGCAACTCTAACAACAACACCAAGAACATTGAAGACCTCAAAGACCGCCTCAGAACATTAGGCATGTCGCAAGAACTCAGAGCCGTGCAGCGTACAAAAATCCGAAGCTGGCAATGCGTTCACATCCTTCTCACAAAAATCGGCAAATCACAGCCCCTAATCGACGCACTATGCCGATACACGCCGGAATGCAAACACAACATACGGTGCGAAACCCCGCTCTGCAAAGACCATGTGTACATCACCAAACCCGAAACACTGCACGACTTCATGACAAACGAAGCGCTCATTGAACGCCTAGACGGTGAGCTTCCGGAAGAACTTCTCAACTTCGTCGCAGAAATCCTGAACCGCGAACCCGAAGATGTAAACCCTGAAATCAGGGAACTCTCACTCAACAGGAGGCTCCTACCCGAAGTCGTACACGACATGTTCGAAGTCTCCCCTAACATCAACCAACTCAGCACACTCAGCGCCACACCCGGTTATCTCCAGCAAATCGAAACCTACGAACTCGCCTTCACCAGACAGTTCAACCGCACCAAGACGGCAGGCAGACGCGCACAGCGCCATCTCGCAGAAGCAAACCTCCGGCTCGTCGTCTCCGTCGCAAAGAAATACATCGGCAGAGGCATGTCCCTCCTAGACCTCATACAGGAAGGCAACATCGGCTTAATCCGCGCCGTCGAAAAATTCGACTACCGCAAAGGCTACAAATTCAGCACATACGCAACATGGTGGATTCGTCAGGCAATCACACGCGCAATCGCCGACCAAGCCCGCACCATCCGCATACCCGTCCACATGATCGAAACCATCAACAAACTGCTCCGCGTCAGTCGCCGCCTAGTACAAGAATACGGACGCGAACCCACCAGCGAAGAAATAGGTTCCGGCATGGACGTCTCGCCCGAAAGAGTGCGTGAAATCCTCAAAATCTCACAAGAACCCGTATCATTAGAAACACCCATCGGCGAAGAAGAAGACAGCCACCTAGGCGACTTCATCGAAGACCGCAGCGCGCTAGCCCCGGCCGAAGCCGCATCCTATCAGCTTCTCAAAGAGCAAGTGGAAGATGTACTCTGCACACTCAACGAGCGCGAAGCACGCGTACTGCAACTACGCTTCGGATTAGAAGACGGTCGCAGCCGAACCCTCGAAGAAGTGGGCCGCGACTTCGGTGTAACACGTGAGCGCATCCGCCAAATCGAAGCCAAGGCGCTCCGCAAACTCCGCCATCCCAACCGCTCCAAGAAACTCAGAGATTTCCTGGAGTAGCCAATAACCCGCACAAAAAAGGGTCCTTCCTTTGCGCGCCCTCAAGGGCGCACTCTGGAAAGACCCATAATGTCAAACTAGCAACGTACTGACAAAGCTGATTTTATAGTGATAAATCGCATGACAACAACCCTAACCACACCCCAACCAACGCAGACGACGGTTGGCATCGCTGCGACTACAACGCCAACTGTCGCTGTCGTACCAACCACGCCACAGACCGTCTTGGACGACATCGCGCACGCCATGCGCCTCGCAGGATACGAACAGGCGCTGCCGAAGGATAATCCCACTCTCCTGAAAATCAACATATCCTGGCAGCACTACTACCCCGCCTGCTCCACATCCCCTTGGCAGCTTGACGGCGCAATTCGCACCCTAAAAGCTGACGGCTACGACAACCTCATCCCCGCGCACAACGGCACCGTAGTAGTTGACGCCAAAGTCGGCGCACTCAACAACAGGCACACGCAGGTAGAGCGCACGCACGGCTTGGAATCGCTGTTTCTCGAAGATGCAAAGTGGGTCAACTTCCAGCCACAAGCTCAAATGCTCGCCCTAGACAAAATATACCCCGATGGCTTTCAAATCCCTGAAACCTTCATCGGCAAAAACATCCTCCACCTGCCCACCATGAAGACCCACGTCTTCACCACCATCACCGGCGCGATGAAAAACGCATTCGGCGGTTTGCTCAACCACAACCGCCACTGGACACACTCCGCCATCCACGAAACCTTAGTTGACCTACTGCAAATACAGCAGCAAATTCACCCAGGCATCTTCGCGGTAACAGACGGCACATTCGCAGGCGACGGACCAGGTCCTCGCGCCATGCGCTGGCACACCAAAAACATCATCCTCGCAAGCGCAGATCAGGTCGCTATCGACGCCGTCGCCGCCAAGATGATGGGCTTCGACCCGCTCAGCATCAAATTCATCCGTATGGCGCACGAAATGGGGCTGGGCTGCGGCGACATCCGCGACATCCAAATCGTCGGCGCTGACATATCCAACACCAATTGGCGATTCAGCAGCGGAGAAAATACACTCTTCAGCAGCGGTCAAAAGTCCGTGTACTGGGGTCCCTTCAAACCTCTGGAAAACGCGATCGCGCGCTCCCCGCTCGTCAACCTTGCCATCGCTGCGTCCAACCTATATCACAACGGCTATTGGCTCCCACTCAAAGGCAGAAAGCGCGTCCGAGCAGCCCTCCAAACCGATTGGGGCAAGCTCTTTGAATCGTATTAACTAATCTCTATCCCGTCCCTTCAGGGACAAGAAGAAATCACCGTCAGAACCTATGCAGAGCATCATATAGCCGGGAACGGAGTCGATTGCGACTCCATCCCCAACCCCCTCTTTCCACACACAGGTTAACTGCCGGCTGGAAAACCAAATCACAGCGACTTAATGACAACAGCGCAGCCTCGTATCAGAAGCCGCGCCGCTCATATTAATCGCTATTAAAATTAAGAAACTACAACACTTCTACCTAAACAGCTCAGCAATCCGCTCCCCTACGACATGCTCCTCGCCCTCATTCATCCCAAACACATGGATAGTAATGCAGTCCTCCCAATCTCGCACACGCGTCCATATCGGCGGGTCGCCCGCTTTCAGCTTCTCCACCACATCCGCAGCCGTCATTCCTGTAACCGACTCATCTATACGCAAATCCAGGCCAAACGGCTGATGCCCGATGATATTATCCAGCATCACTGCGCTCACGCCCTCGATTCCCTGCACCGCATCGATAACAACCTGCGTTCTGCGTTCAGTCTCCGCAAGCCGCTCCTCATGATTCATCGTCATCCAGCGTCTGGTCGCCGCAACCGCGCCTATCATCTCCTGACGGTCAATCTTCTGAGGCCTGCCGACACCACGCACGCGCCTGCCCTCGTATGACGCAAACGCTTGCAAACCAAGCTTATGAATCATGTCCTTCGTACCAAGAGCAAGTCCCACCGATTGCGGCGCACCCATATACTTCGCAGCAATGCACTGAAAATCAGCGCCCATCCGGACATACTTGCCGAAGTTATCCAGCGGATATATCTGACCCGCCGCATCAACAGTAACCGGTACACCATTCGCATGTGCAATCTCAATAGTATCTTCCAGCGATAGCGCATACGGATCCGGCGACTGCTCCACGGCGTAATAATGCACGCCCGCCGTATTTGGGCCTATCGCATCTTCCAAATCCTGCCGAGTAGTGCGCTCGTCAGTGCCAAAATCAACCAGCTTCGCGCCTGCAAGCTCCAAACAGCGGTCATACCAGTAGTGCTGCATATACCGCTGGCGCCTCTGTATCAGAATCTCGTTCTTCATCCCTGTCGTATCAGGCAGCTGCTGTATCTTGTCGTCGTCATCTCCCGCCATCAGTGCAGCGGTTACCAGCGTCAGAGCCGATCCCGCGCCCGACGTAATATACGCCGCCGGTACGTCCACCATATCTGCAATCGCCTGTCCTGCCCGCTCCTGCAAATCCATCAGCGGAATATACGCCGCATCCGCCTTGTCCATCGCCTCGCGCACCTCCGGCGCAGGCGTCGAGCCGCCCAGCATCGTTACGCTGCCTATGGCGTTTATCACAGGCGTCGCCCCCAATTCCTTGTAAATCTCTGCCCAGTTAGAATCTGCCATTTCCGATATCCTCCTCAAACAATCGCACTCTCAAAAGCATCGCTAATATCCAAGATAATACCATCCAAAAGAGGTGAACTTAACATATCACCCTCGCCATACTCACCCAGCAACACAAGCTCACCATCCGTCAGAGCAAGAACCTCAATAGTACGCCTCTCAATATCCGCCATCCAGTATTCGCGCACTCCATACTTCGCATATCGCTCACGCTTAAGTGTTCGGTCCCGCATAGCCGTCGCGTCCGACAGCACTTCCACCACCAGATCAGGCGCACCCTGCACATTCCGTCTCGTGATTATGTCCAAGCGCTCATCCGATATGAATAGCAGATCCGGCTGAAACACGTCCTCATCAGACAGCACCACATCCAGAGGCGCTACCAAGACTCTCCCCAACTCATTGCTTCGAACAAAATCATCCAAAACTCTTATCAAAACCATCAAAAACAACTGATGTTCAGACAGCGGTGAAGGAGTCAAATACAACACTCCGTCTATAAGCTCATAGCGCTCATCCGACTCCGGCAGCGCCATATAATCCCAATATGTAAGACGAGTCCGCGACTGCGTTGTCATTGCTCGCTCCTAACTCAGATACCTATTGCCTTCACAACCCAAGACACCTTGCTCTATATCATCGCGCTTTCGAACACGCCGCTCACATCAATCTCCAACCTCGGCAGTACGCGCGACTCCAGCGCTTCACCCTCGCCGTACTCACCCAGCGACGCAAACTCACCATCCACCAGAGCAAGAACTTCAATAGTACGCCTCTCAATATCCGCCATCCAGTATTCGCGCACGCCATACTTCTCATAGCACTCACGCTTGACATTCCTATCAAACCTATTAGTTGAGGGCGACAGTACCTCTACCACCAAATCCGGAGAGCCTCGAACATTTCTATCAGTAATAATATCCAATCGCTCGTTTGACACAAATATAAGGTCAGGCTGCACCACATTATACTCCGAAAGCACTACATCTATCGGCGCAAAATATACCCTGCCCAACCTATTATCCCTAACGAATGTGTGCACCAAGATGTGTAAATCCCCCAGAAATCCCTGATGATTAGGCACAGGCGCAGGAACCACACGCAATTCTCCGTCTATAAGCTCATAGCGTTCGTCCGACTCCGGAAGCGCCATGTAATCCCAATATGTAAGACGAGTCCGCGACTGCGTTGTCATTGCTCGCTCCTAACTCAGATACCTATTGCCGTCATAGCCCAAGACACCCTGCTCTATATCATCGCGCTTTCGAACACGCCGCTCACATCAATCTTCGCCCCCGACAGTACGCGCGACTCCAGCGCTTCACCCTCGCCGTACTCACCCAACGACACAAACTCACCATCCACCAGAGTAAGAACCTCGATAGTACGCCTCTCAATATCCGCCATCCAGTATTCACGCACTCCATACTTCGCATATCGTTCACGCTTAACAGTGCGGTCCCGCCTAGCCGTCGCAGCCGACAGCACCTCCACCACAAGATCAGGCGCACCCTGCACATTCCGTCTCGTGATGATGTCCAAGCGCTCATCCAATATGAACAGCAGGTCCGGCTGAAACACGTCCTCATCAGACAGCACCACATCCAGCGGCGCTATAATAACCCTGCCAAGCCCGTGCTCTGTAACAAATCCCTCAACCGCCTTAGCGAGAAAATACAAAAATATCTGATGTTCCGGTACAGGCGAAGGAGCCACACACAACACTCCGTCTATAAGTTCATAGCGCTCATCCGACTCCGGCAGCGCCATATAATCCCAATATGTAAGACGAGTCCGCGACTGCGTTGTCATTGCTCGCTCCTAGCTCAGATGCTGAAAGCCGCCGTTGCTGTCATACTCACGAGTGCTGTACACGCCCATATCGCGCCCCTGATGTATATGGATAATAACTTCCTGCCGCACAATGCCCGCCGCATCCAGAAGCTCACCATCCACAACATCTATAAGCTCGTGGACATCGTCCCTGGACAAGCTCTCGTCAACACTCAAAGTAGCGTGCACTATTACATCCGCAAAATGCACATCCAGCCTTCCGATATTCCTGCCTCCGTCAATTACTGTATAACACTCCGAATACGGCGTGCGGCACTCGCGTTCAAAATCAAACTCTGCCATCTCACCATCCCCTAAATGAACCCAATACTGAACCTCCGCTCACATCTACTCACGAATATGCCCACTGCCCAAAACCGTCCACTTGTACGATGTCAGCTCTTTCAGCCCCATGGGACCTCTGGCATGCATCTTATCCGTGCTGATAGCGACCTCGGCCCCGAGTCCAAACTGCGCTCCATCATTGAACCGAGTTGAGGCGTTCACGAATACTGCGCCTGCGTCCACCTCATCCAGAAAACGCATAGCAGCCGCGTAGTCCTCAGTTACAATCGCCTCCGAATGACCGGAGCCGTACTTTTCGATATGTTCCAGCGCCTCATCAAGCGAATCAACCACACGAACGCCCGCCGTCAGCGACAAATGTTCAGTCCGCCAATCTTCCTCGGTAACATGAACCGCCTTTGTTCCAGCGTCGGTTCCCAATAGGCTCAACGCTCTAGTATCACAGCGCATCTCTACATCAGCATCTGTCCAGCGCTTCGCCAGCGCCGGCAAAAACGACTGCGCCGTCTCAGAATGCACTATCACCGTATCAAGCGCATTACACACCGAAGGACGTGAAACCTTAGCGTTGTTCACAATCTCCAGAGCCATTTCAATATCCGCCTGCCTGTCCACATAAGTATGGCACACACCCACGCCGCCGGTAATAGCCGGTATCGTCGCCTCCGCAGCTACCCGATTAATAAGCGCCTGACTTCCGCGTGGAATCAAAAGGTCTATGATTCCCTTTGCTCTCAGCATCTGCCCCACCACAGAGCGATCAGTTGTCTCCATCACCTGGACTGCATCATCTGGAATACCCGCATCGGCTATCGAATCCTTCACCAGCGCTGCAAGCGCAGTATTAGAGTTAATGGCATCGCTGCCCCCGCGCAATATGATTGCATTGCCCGACTTCAGACAAAGTGAACTTATGTCGATCGTAACATTCGGTCTGCTCTCATATATCGCCCCAATCACGCCCAGAGGTACACGCCGCTTGCCTACCGTCATACCGTTAGGCACATTCCGCATATCTATCATCTCGCCTATCGGGTCAGGCAGCGCCGCTATGCCGCGAACATCGCGCGCAAGCCCTTCAAGCCTATCAGGCGTCAGAAGCAGCCTATCCAGAAAATACTCCTCGAGACCGCGTTTCCTGCCATTTGCGATGTCCTGCTCATTCGCCGCCAGAATCTCTTCCTCTCGCGCCTTCAACCCGTCAGCGACATTCAGAAGCGCCGTGTTCTTTACATCCGCGCTGATAGTCGCCAGCTTCCGCGCCGCTTTCCGCGCTGCCTTGCCCTTCACCTCAAGTTCATCCGACAAACTTGTCCCGCTTATACTTTCTTTCACTGCACTCTGCATCACAAAAATACTCCGTATCAATTCACCAACTAGCTGACAAACTAATCTACACAATCACCATATTGTTCCTATGAACTACCTCATCCCCGTATGTTACTCCCAATATATCCGAAATATACTGGGAATGTTTACCTTTTATCTCCGCAACCTCAGCGGAGCTGTAATTCGTAATACCCATGCCGATCTGTACATTATCGACGCTCACAATCGACACCAAATCGCCCCGCTGAAACATTCCATCAGTAGAAATAATCCCAGCAGGAAGCAAACTCCCATGACGGCGCTGAAGCACACGAACAGCGCCGTCATCGACTCCAATTTCCCCTTTAACCGACAGACCACTAAGCATCCAACGCTTTCGGCTCTCAATTCTTTCAACTCTCGCCGGGAAGTAAGTGCCTAAATGCTCTCCGGCAGCAATGCGCTCAATCACATTAGGTTTTCTGCCATTCGCAATAAACACATTCACGCCTGAATTCGCCGCCATACGAGCCGCTTGAAGCTTCGTCCTCATGCCGCCGCGCCCCAGCGCATCCAAAGAGGGTCCCCCCAATCTGCTAACCTCTTCATCCGTAACCCGCTCTACCACAGAAATCAGACGCGCATCCGGGTCTATATTCGGATCTGCGGTAAACAGCCCGTCAACGCTCCCCAGTATGATGAGCAAATCCGCATCCACCAGATTAGCCACCAGCGCAGACAGCCTGTCATTATCCCCAAAGACCTCACCCGAAAGCTCCTCAATAGCCACAACGTCATTCTCATTGATAATAGGTACAACTCTGAGCCGAGCCAGCTCCATCAAGGCATTACGAATGTTGATATAGCCCAAACGATCCGATATATCCCGCTGCGAAATCAAACCCTGTGCGATGGGAATATGCTGCCAGCTAAACAGCTGCTCGTAAGTATGCATCAGATGTCCCTGCCCCACAGCAGCAAGCGCTTGTTTCAACGGAAGATTGCCGCTCTCCGAAGACACGCCCAGCACACGGCGTCCGGCTGCGACCGCGCCCGAAGACACCAGCAGCATCTCATTCCCCAAAGAGTGCAGGCGCGCAATCTGCCCCACCAACGAAGCCAGCACTTCAATATCAATATGAGCGCCGCCGCCCGTCAGCAGCGCCGTGCCCGCCTTTACTACAATACGGCTGCCGTCTAAACAGCCAGCCCAATTAGACGATATAGCCTCGTCCAAACCTTGCCGTGTCAGCATAATCTCTCGTTCAGTTACAACTTATGACGCCGAATATAGAATACCCTAGCTTTGCCTCATTCCACCTGCAATCGAACTAATGCAGTCTCTGACCCTCGAACAACTGCGACAGAAGAACGCCGATGAAGCCGCCCATACAATACACATATCCAACAGCTCACACTCTCCCATCAGCCCACAGCTTCCCTGCTCGCAAACGACCGCACCCTGCCCATCACAAACTACTCACCAAATCCGCCCACAACTCCGTAACTGCATCGGCATCCACACCCATAGCCACCGACACATTCGGCTCCGCCGTCGAATTCTTCCGCAAATCCGCCACCGTCTTCCCGCGCGCAAACTCTCCCTGCGTCTCCACTCGCACATGCATCGGGACGCACTCAAACAACTCCGGCGCGATAGCATATGCCATCGGACTCAAATCCGAATACTGCACCCCATCGGTGTCATACAAACGGTTATCCCGCCGATACGCATCCTTGATAAACTGCGTCGCCGATTGCAGCATCCGAGCACCAGCTGTCCCGGAATCCCACACACGCCTCTGCTGCTCGCCTGAAACCTCCACCTTATTGCACACATCCAGCCCCACCTGCGTAACACGCGCTCCCGACCGATACACCGCATCGGCAGCCTCAGGGTCCCCGCCTATGTTCGCAGTCGCAAGCGGCGATATATTCCCAGGCTCATGTATCGACCCGCCCATAACCACAATCTCACCCACCGACTCCGCAAAGCGCGGCTCTATGCTCACTGCAAGCGCCACATTCGTCTGACGCCCGATCGCCATCAGCGTTATTTCACCGGGCGAAGCCAGCACACGGTCAATAAGTTCAGGCACCGCATGCCGCTCCTGCGCCTTTATGTTAGGCATCGGCGCATCAATGTTTCCAATCCCGTCATCACCATGAATATGCGGCGAATAAAACGGCTCATGATAAGTCAATATTCTGCCAACACCCTGATACACCGGGATATCTGCGCGCCCGGCAGCCTCCAAAATCCGCAGCGTATTCACCGTGCATTGCTCCACCGAAGCATTCCCGAACACCGTCGTAATAGCCTCCACTTGGAGCTTATCGCTCGCAAGCGCCATCAGAATCGCAGCCATATCATCAATCCCGGGATCCGCATCAATTATCACCCGCTTAACCTGCGACATCTCAAACTCCCTAATCCATACTTATCAGCGCAAATCCATCCACAAAATCTTTCACCGCACACAGCCCGCCAACTCACGGCGTCTCTTCATACTCCACACCCGACGGAATTACACCGCTAGGCAGAAAGAACTCGAACTGCTTCCTATCTCCATATCCTTCGATAAACCCGGGAGCCACTCCTTCCGAGTATAGCGCAGCCGACACAATGGTCTTATTAAACAAATGCACAGTTTCAGAGTTCAAATACTCATCCACATCCATCCACAGCGCCGCCTCCAACTCTTCCTCCTGCATCGTAATTTCCGAACTCAGGGGCGCGAGACGGCACACAAAATAAATATCCGACTTACCGTAACGATACCCATGCCAATGCCGCAGACACACCAGCGACTCAAATCTGGTCCGCACGCCCGTTTCCTCCAGCACTTCCCTCACCACGCCATCTGCCAAATGCTCACCCTGAACAAGCGCACCTCCCGGCAGCTTATACGAAGGACCCCGCCTAGGCCGAATCTGATGCCGCTCTGACACTACCAGAAGCTGCCTATCCTCGCTCAGCACCACGCCACCGGCGCCTATGTAATGCGTCGCATGCGGCGGAATATACGCCCCTTCCTCAATCTGCAGTGTCATCATCACATAGTCATCAGCCGCGTGGTGATACCTAAATCCCGCCTCAGCCGCGACAGGCACAAGCCCCGCAAGCACAAGCGGAACCTCCAGCCATGCAACCTTATACCCTACGTCCGACCAATCGTCCATCGCATCCGCCAGCCTGCGTCTAAACCGTCCCGAATCATCGGGCAGCGCACTCGGATTTACCACAAATCCGCCAAACGGATTCGGACTACCTTCAAGAATACTCATACAAACCTCTACAAAATCCTTGTCCTGTCAATAAGTCCCAATCCAACATTACAGCCCGTCACTCAAATCTCTCACCCCGCAAACTCGCCCATCACCCCATCCGCAAACAGCCTCAGCTGCTCCATAAACTCGGCTCGCGGCATTCCTTCCGCCCAGTGCAGTATCACATGCTCCAGTCCGGGATACTTCTCCTCCAACTCCCGCAAAAACTTCACAAACTCCTCCGCCGTGCCGCAAATCCACGCCCGCTGCTGCACCCCGTCCTCAACGAACGGCGTCCGCGCAGGCGCTCCCGGAGTACCCCACACACGCCCCTGCTCATCCGCATACCGCACGAACCCAAACGGCGCAAACCACTTATATCGCTCATCATGATACGGACGCAGTCTGTTCATTGCCTCTTCCTGGCTGCCCGCGATATAAAACCCAACCTCCAGCGCCAAGTTCTCCCCAAGCTCAAGCTCCCGCCCATACTTCGCGTTCGCATCCTTGTACTGCTGAAAAATCCCCTCAACCAGTGTCTCTCCAGTAAGCCCGACCACTCCGTTTATCCCGTTACGCGCAATGAAGTCAATCGTCCGCCCGCTCACGATAGGCTGCCACATCTCCACAGGCAAACGCTTTGGGCGCGGCACTAATGTAACTTCCTTCAAGTCATACCCGCGATACTCCACATCCGGCGGAATCTTAAAATACTTGCCACTATGGGAGAACGCATCCTCATTAAACGCCTTAAAAATAACCGTCATCTGCTCTTCGAACAGCTCCCTGTTCGCATCATTGTCGATAACCGGCGCACCGAACGATTCTACCTCACGGCTGTGATACCCGCGCCCGACTCCAAAGATAATGCGTCCATTCGTCAGAATATCCGCCATCGCATAATCTTCTGCAAGCCGAATCGGATGCCACATCGGCACTATATTAAACGCGCACCCAAACTTCAGCCTACTCGTTCGACCTGCCAAATGCGTTCCCATCAGTATCAGGTTCGGTATGCACTCATAACCTTCCCGCTGAAAATGATGCTCCGCCATCCACAGCGCATAAAACCCCAACTCGTCCATCAAGCCCGCAACCTGCTCCGCCGTTTCCATGCTCTGCATCAGCCGGTCATTCGGGTACCGCCGTTCATCCGAGGGCACACCATCACTTCCCACATCCTCAAGGTCTATGTTCCCCACATACAGCACTGAAAAGTTCTTAATCATTCACATTCCTCAAAACGCTTCGTCCACAAAACTCACGCTATAATATCCCTCACCCAGCGCCAACTGCAACCAACCACGGCATCCATCTGCTCCAAACCATCAGAAAACCGACCATATCAGTATCAGGCAAGCCCCCTAAGCCAGTAAGTCGGCACGTCCAAAGCATGCTCAAGCCTCACCGTCGGAGTAACCCCTCCCGCAACCAGCGCCGAATCTATCCCGAACGCATTTGCTCCGCGGATATCCGTCTCCAGCGTATCGCCCAGCATGACCATATTCCGCGTTCCGCTCCGACTCAGAGCCTCCTCAAAAATCGCAGTATGCGGCTTCCCCAGCCTATCAAACTCAAGTCCGTCCAGTCCCGGGTAACGCTGCATCAGCGCTGATTCGATAATAAGCGCCACACTCCCGCTCGCCATCCCAAATCCCTCATCATCAGGATAAACCAAATCCGGATTCGGCAACGCAAGAATCGGCACATCCCCCGCATCGATCATCCGAAACAGCGCGCTCAAAATCGCGTTCACCCCCTCCACAAACGAAAACCCGGACTGATCTCCCACAACTACCACATCAAACCCGCCAGCCGCACAGACCACAACACCCCCGGCGCGTCTCACATACTCCGCGCTGTCCTCAGTACCCAGAACAACACACCGCGCGCCGTCAAGACCTCGCGCTGCGAAATACCCTTCCAGCAGACTGCCCGAAGTGATAATCCGTTCGGCATCCACATTCAATCCCACAGATTGATACCGCGCCGCGCGACTCTCAGCCAGCGCAGACGCATCATTCGTCAGCACATAATACGGTTTACCCATCTCATTAAGCCTGTCAATCAATTCTACAGCGCCCGGCAGCGCCCCAACCGAATAAGACAGCACGCCATAAGCGTCAAACAGCAGCGCCGAATACCGCTCAACCAGTTCGTCAATCGTTACTTCACAAATATCCATAACTCACATTCTATAACCCACACACCTTAATATCACCCATTCCACCGCAACTCTATTCACATCAGTCCAGCCCTGTTCTGTTATAAATACTCCTAATCTTACACTCGCCCAAGGTACTTCACATGCAAAATAGAGAAAGCGACCGCCTCCCGAAGAGTTGACCTTGAATTACAGGCGACTTCGTCATTTCTATGGCAAATCCGTTTTCGGAAATCCTGATAGGCTTACATACATGACATATACTATTACATACCCTAACCCACATATAATATTTTAATATTTTGGCGCTGCTTGCGCTCAAAATCTGATGCATAAGATGCATAATAGGTACAAATTATTGGTGAAAGAAGGAATGGCAAAATATTATGATTAAACAATAAACTTGTCATATTCTAGTATGGGCTGAGCTTCGCTCTATGACGCTGACACTGGCTATTGCCACTGGCATAGTATTCATAAAAAGGGAGAAGGAATCCGTATGCAAATACCAACCGTGTATCAAAATTCGTACAATGCGATACAAGGGAGCGACAGAGACTCTGCTCTCGTTTCCAAGTATCTGGAACACACCATGATAGGTGATTCTGCGGCGGATGCTCTTATAGAGTCGCTGTCCGATCTGAATCAAAGAGATGTTCACCGCTTCATACAGGCAGGAATGGATCAGGATACGAAGGTTTTGCGGGACGCCCCCCGCGAGCTTCGAGAGTTTTTCGATGCGCTAGAGGAGCCGCCGGATTGGCTCGATAGAGATCTTATGCTTAAGGGCAGCCGTGGATTTTACAGAAACCCTGATATGTTCCTTTTGATATTTGCGGCGGATGTAATCATCCGAGGGTTTAGCACATTAATATCCAAGTCGTTTATTACTACGGGAAGGCTGTATTCCAATGGCGAAAGGCGGTTGAAACAGAACATTTTGCAGCTGGTAGAGATTATGCTTCCCGGCGGTATGGATCGGTATGGCGATGGCTGGAAACTATCGACCCGCATTCGTATTGTCCATGCACAGGCTAGGCGCCTTTTACGGCTCTCAGACGAATGGGACATTGACACTTACGGAATGCCACTCAGCGCGGCGCATATGGCATTTGCGTCGGCGGTGTTTTCTGCGATGATGCTGCGAGGTGTGAGCAAAATCGGAGTGAGCTTGAGCCAAGAAGAGAGGGACGGCTACATGCATATATGGCGCTACACCGCCTACTTGTTTGGGGTGCCGGAAGCCTTGATGTTCCAGAACGAAGCCCAGGCGATGGAGTTAGTGAATGCTGGTTTAGCCTGCGAACCCCCGCCTACCGATGATTCGATTCTAATTGCGAATGCTCTCATCAGCTCGGTGCCGTCCGTGCTGGGCATTGAAGAGGCCGAGGAGCGAAGAAAAATGAGACGGCTGGGCTATCGCATATCGCGCAAACTCATCGGGAACGAGCTTGCAGATCAACTTCGATTCCCAAAGCATCAGACCTTTGGAGTTTTGGGGCTGATAAGGCTGGAGAATGCTTTCGGCACTTATATGGATAGGTTCTTTCCGAATTGGGTAGGCAAACACAGGATAAACAAGTTTAATACTATGCTGGATGCTTCGTTTTTGAATCAGGACGGTATGAGTTACAGACTAGCTGATCATGTCTATTCGGAGTATTCGAGCCCGTGGTAGGCTGCCGACAGCAAGAATAGCAATGTTTCGCTGAAAGGAGAGTGTTCGAAATGGGTAGATTGCATGATTTGTACGCTCTTCGCGCCACTGCGATGCTTCTCGGAATAGTATTTCACGCCGCATTCTTTCTGGTTACTATCCCCGATGGAAGCGAGTTGCCGTCTCAGCCTGCTTGGCCAATAGAAGAAGCCTATGACTTCCTGCGCGACCGCGCAGACTCGCTGCCTGAGCATGTTACCTGGCCCGTGAAAGATCCTGCGGTGGAAGATGACACCTACTCTTTATTTCATATAAGTGTGCTTGTGGTGTTGCTGCACGGTTTTCGGCTGCATGTGTTCTTTCTCCTCAGCGGATTTTTCACCGCGCTGTTGTGGGAGAGAAGGGGATTGCGAGCGCTTGCCATGCACAGAGTTAAGCGCATCGCCCTGCCACTTGCTTTGAGTGCGATAACCATTGTTCCCATACTTGCTTACCTTGGTTACATTAACATCCACGGGGACTTTAATCTGCTGCTTTTGCCAATCGCAGCGATTTATAACATGTATCATGTTTGGTTCTTATGGTATCTGCTTATACTCGCGGGGCTGTTCATAGCCGCAGTAAAATGGGGCAGGATAAGCTTCCGCCACTGGGCATGGTGGCTTGTCATTCCGCTTACGATAGTGCCTGAGTTTTTCATGGAAGAGCGTGTCGTCTTTGGACCGGATACTCCGCTTGGGATAATTCCTGATCTGAACCTCGTGGCATACTATGCGCTTTTCTTCGCATTTGGCGCTTTCATGTATCAGAGGCGCATTGAGGTTCGCAGATGGTGGGCGGTTATCCTGATACCTTCGTTGACTGTCTTACTGTTTGGCGGACTAATAGTGATGTTCTTCGCAGAAGGATGGTGGGCGTGGGGCGCTGGCGCAATTTTGCAAGGCTCATATGCGTGGGCTATGTCCTTCGGTATGATGGGGCTGTTCCGCCTGATAGCTTCCAAGGAGAGACAATGGGTTCGGTATCTGTCTGATGCGTCCTATTGGCTTTACTTGTGGCATCTGCCTCTGGTAATACTGGCACAAATGTGGACTGTGCAATGGAACGTCGACCCGCATCTGAAGCTCTTGTTCGTATTCGTGAGCGTGGTGGCGGTCTTGCTGGTGATATACCAAGTTGGGGTGCGCTACACCTGGATAGGCACGATGCTCAACGGACGCAGAACTCGACCTCAACCGCCGGCGCATGAACACTCACATGAGCATGCACATGTGCATGCTCATGGTGGGCATCACCACCATCATGGGGATTCCCGTGCGGATCAAGCCCTTCCTCCCCGTAGATTCATTTCTAATATATCAGAATCAGATATGCCGCTTCGCAAGGTGCTTGAAAGCATTGCGGCTTGCTTTGGCGTCAAATTCCGCAACCTAGATACGTGCTGCGGCAGGTATGGCGATCCAGGTTGTTGACGGGGTTAGAGTTTTTGCCGTCGTGTACGGCAATGTAAACTGGTATCACTGCTGCCCTTTATGGCTTTGCGGTTAGAGTAGGGTCTTCATACGGACTTGAACCTGCAAGGTTGAATGACGTCTTCTTTGAGGCGCAGATTTGATAATAAGCAATAAGCGCGATGTACAAGCTCGCCCTGCTTGCAGCAGACGACTTCTCTAACGGCTAACGGATGCTCGCTGGTAAATAACAATTCAGGTAAACAAAGTCCAATAAAATACCTAACTTTCCTTGATGCAGCCCCCACTCCTATGTTGTGCTAATAACAGGCGTTTCAGGCACAACATTCGGAGGCATGCACATGCGACTACTCATAATACCTATACTGGCGCTCGTTCTGACATCATTAGCCTGCTCATCTCCAAGCAGTCCCATCGTATTCACCTCAAACATAGACGGCAACCGCGAGATATTCTACCTCGACCCGGAAAATGCCAAACCCGTCAACATCACAAAAAGCGGCGAAGATGAATACGACCCCACCCTGTCGCCCGACGGCACGCTACTTGCTTTCCTATCCGGCAGAGACGACCATAACACGATCCAGGTCATATCCCTGCAGCAAGAAACCCCTCGACGAACGTCAATCAGCCAAATAAGCGGCAGCCACCGCGACCACAGCTGGGCGCCCTCCGGTGAACGTCTGGCATACCTGGTGCAAAACGGCGGCGAACCCACGACACACGTCGCACAATACGACGGTTCATCCGTTATGGAACTCACTACAATCCCAGCCCACGAAATCGGCGGCTGGTCATTTGACGGCTCAACAGTCGTATTCTCCGTGCAAAAAGGTCCCGGACAGGGCATCTATGTCCGCAACCCGGACGGTGTCAACGAAGTACGCCTCACCGACAAACCAGACTACAACCCGGTCTGGTCGCCCAACTCTCACAAAATCGCATTTATATCAGAGCGAGACGGCAATCCGGAAATATACACCATGAACTCCAACGCCGCCGAACTGAAGCGTATCACCGACAGCGCAGCCCCCGAATACGACATAGCTTGGTCGCCCGACGGCAACAAGATAGCCTATGTAAGCGAACGTGACGGCAACCCGGAGATATACATCACCGAGATGCGCAGCGGTGAGACCATCAGGCTCACCCGAAATAGCGTCCGTGATGACCAGCCCGTCTGGTCCCGAGACGGCAAGCGCATCGTCTTCGTATCGTACTTAGACGGCGACGGTGAAATTATCATGATGAACAACAACGGCGAAAACCAAATTCGCCTCACCAACAACCACTACGACGACTACTCGCCAACTTGGTAATACTATCGGTTCGCTGACAACACACAGCGCACGAATTTCCGGACGGAGTGGCTAGGACAGCAGCCCCGGTGGATGCTGCCTATGCCAGTCCGTCAGCGACTGATACGCCCGCGCCACCGCTAAAATGCGATTTTCGTCGTATGCCCGCCCCATAAACTGAATGCCCGTTGGCAGACCCTCATCCGAAAACCCGCTTGGCACACTTATCGCCGGCAGTCCTGCGCTGTTCCCCACTGCGCCCATTGTGTCGCGCGCAGTGCCTGCAACCACTCCCCTAAACTCGCTATCAATGGGTGTCGCCGTAACGGCGCGCGTAGGTCCGACCACGGCATCAAACCCCTCCATTACCGCATCGGCAATCCGCGCCACCTTTCCCCGTATCCTCAGTGCCCGAATATAGTCCTGCGCCGGTATCATCAGACGTGCATGCGGATGGCGACACTCCGGCGCGGTTAACTCCGATACCTGACCGCTTTCGATAAACTCCTCGAAGACACTCGCCGATTCTGCGTTCAGGATAGTCCGCGTAACCGCCTCATAAGGCATCTCCGGAAACTCTATCTCCTCAATGTCGGCAACGTCCCCCAGAACCCGCAGAGCCCGGTCAAAGTTCGCCGCAACTTCCGTCTGCGCTCCTTCCGCAACATCTTTTATCACCGCCAGTCTAAACCTGCGCCCTGCAGAAGCATAGATGTCATAGCGATACGGCAGATCGCTGGTCGAAGCATCAGCCGCATCCACGCCCGCTATGGCTTCCAACACAATACCGCAGTCATCGGCCGTCAGACACAAAGGACCCAGCTTGTCCAGCGACCACGAAAGCACCATTGCCCCATGACGACTTACGCGACCATAAGTAGGACGCAGCCCGGCAAGTCCGCAGTTGTTTGCGGGCGAAAGTATAGACCCCCAAGTCTCCGAACCGATGGCGAATGGCACAAGCCCCGCAGCTACGGATGCTCCTGAACCGCTGGATGACCCGCCCGACCACGCATCTTTGCCCCAAGGCGTCATGCCCGGCCCAGTAAACGAGGCATTGGGCTGTCGGTAACCCATGCCGCCCGCGAGCTCAACCATCGCAAGTTTAGCCGCGAGTGGCGCGCCTGCGTCTTCCAGCCTTCGTATCACCGATGCGTCATAATCAAACACCTGCTCTCGAAACGGCGCAGCGCCCCAAGTAGTCGGAATGCCGCCGGATGTGGCAAGCAGGTCTTTCGCTCCATAGGGTATACCATGCAGTAAGCCTTTATAATTGCCTGCCGCAATCTCATTCTCAGCACGCCGCGCCTGCTCCATAGCGCGCTCCTGCGTTACCGTTACTACGGCATTGTAGCGGGGTCCGATACTATCCAGACGCTGCAAGAATATCTCGGCAAGCTCCACAGGCGAAACCTGCCGCGTCCGAACAAGTTCCGCCAAATCACGAACAGGCACAAAGACCGGCATATCCGTATTCACATCTTCTATACGATGTACATCCATATCAATCCTCGCTTAATCATTTCGGTAAGGCGGCAGGCTGAACGGCGAATCTCCATGCTCAAGCCTTACGGCACGCATGTCGTCGGACGCCTGCACGATTGCCTTCGCTGCCTCCTGCACCTCTTCTAGCTGCCGCTCATCAAGTCTGTCGCCGTAACGGCTCCGCAGCGCTGCCATCATCTGATCCAGCCTATCAGTCGTATTCTGTTCATCTGTTATACCCATATTCATTCCTCCGTCTCCCCATATAATAGCGTATCTGGATGCACAATATACCACCCAAACCAGAAGGATACATTTGCAGGATGCAACTCAAGCGTTTCTGCCGGGGTATCAGATTTCCACATCTTATCACGCTCCACATGCCACACTGCTCCGTCTTCATCGACTAATCTATTCGGCAGACTGTCGGGCACGTCGTCAGGCAGCACAAACCTCCTGCCTTCGCTTCGGAACACGAGCGCATCCGAAGATATGGAAGATGAGACTATCACCAAACTAACCCCATTCACGCTGTCGTTGACGATTCGTTTCCGTCGCAGCGAATCAACAGGGTACGCCTTGTGAACACCTTCAACTGCCATACCTAACACCTCCTGTTTCGGCGCAAGACTCTTATCTCGATCCCACACAGGAAACATCGTCTCGGAATCTTCGCGGTATGTGAAGTATATAGAACGCTCGTTGTCCTCTCGCATGTACATTCTACGCGAGTAATACTCTGTTTCAAGCGACATCGCCTTAGTCTGGGGATGCTCGTCAAGCCATTCACCCCATGTAGTTAGCGCAGCCGGGAAAAATTCGAGCGTGATACCGCTGCCGACCAATTCACCCACTATTGGCTTCCCCAGAAGCTGGCTCCAGAGTGTATTCGTCAGGCGGTCATACATCACTTTGTTGCTGCGATAGAGCATACCGGATGTGCCAAATGTGGTAGATTCTCCGTTGATTCTTGCGGAATACACGATGCCGCTGCTGCACAAAGTTCACCAAGCCAGCGCAATCGGTTCGCCGCCCACCACGTCATTGACCATCTCGTGGCCATTGATGATACGTAACGGATACGCGCGGGCATCGCCGTTAATCAACACGCCAAATACCCTGTCATCTTCATCTAAGAAATCGACTTCATCCGCTGTAAGCATTTTGGGGTCTCTGATGTCAGGTATGCCATCCGGGATAACTCCGCCCCATACTATCTCCGTTGGATCAACAGTAATAGCGCCATCGCGCGCAGGATACAAGAACGAAGCGAAACCGGGATGAAGTTCAGACATGAAGTGTATCTTCCAGTCCAAATACTCATCCGGCGGCGGATACTCATCGCGGCGCTTTCCAAGCCATTCCATCCACTGCTTCCATTCTTCACCTCCGTACTGCTCCCCTGTGAGTTCGCGCAGCACATCAGCCGATGCTTCCCGTGCGTTTGCAGTCGATTGAAAGCGCATAGACTCCACAATGACAGGTACCATCGAACGGTCAGCGTTAGCCCGAACCTCTTCTAACGCGATATATGTACGGTTGCTGGTACGACCAAAACCCGGAAACACCTTGTACATAGCACGGTTGGAATCGTAGGGTATAGCTGTAGGCTTCGGCCTGGGTGTGAGCACGGCAGCAGTTTGCGGAGTCGGCGTAGAAACAAGTACCGGTGTTGGAGAAACCGTCGGTAAGGCTGCCTTTGAAGTCGGGACTTCAGAAGTACAGGAGATTCCCACGCCCACAGCGGCAAGGTACGCCGCAGCAAAAACAACATATCGTAAATATATAAGCAACACTCTCACATCCTATACTCGGTTAGATACAAACTTCACATCAAAGATTCACGCAGACAACCCATCTGCGCCATCTTACATTACAGGAGATTTTGATAATGACAGAGGTTAATTTCTATACATGGACGCGTTGAAGCACATGCCGCAAAGTGAAGGCGTCGCTTTCACAGAACGATGTGGAGCTAACCGAGCGCGATTTCTTCAAGGACAGCTTCACTGAGGAAGAACTGCGAGACTTGCTCGGCGATACACCTCCCACGGATGTATTTTCATGGCGCAGCCCGTCAGCGCGTAAGCTAGGGCTTGACAGGGAAACGGTATCGCCTGATGAACTGATTCGCCTGATGACAGCCGAGCCTCGCCTAATACGCCGTCCGCTGATACAGGTTCAGGGAAGGCTTATCGTTGGAACGGATAAGCGAGCGATGGCGGAGGCATTCGGATAATTAGGACCCGACTACGGTCTAACTGCCCGCTTCTCTCGCTGAGCGAGTTTGTGCAGCATCGGCTGGGCAAGTTTGACAAATGTGCAGGCTAGGCGGCGCGTTTCACGCGGGTCTATCAAGTCAACCACATCACCACGATATGCAGCACGGAATGGCGAGCGCAGACGAAGCAGTCGGTTCTCTATCATCTCGCGGTGCGCCTCCGGGTCAGGAGCGTTCTCGATTTCGCGACGATACGCAGCCGCGACGCCTCCTTCGATAGGTATGCCGCCCCATTCACCGGCAGGCCAGCCGAAGCGGAGGTTCAATCCATCCGGGTGTCCGAGGCTGTGCGCTGCATCCGCAGCAACGCCGTAAGCCTTGCGTACGTTGAACTCAATTTTGGGCACCTTGGCTTCGGCGCTTGCGATCAGAGCGCGCACGCCCCGACGCATAGTGGCTATACGCTCCGCATGTGAGCCAAGCATGAAGCCCGGCATGTCCAAAAATATCACGACGGGCAGATTAAATGCGTCGCAAAGATCCACGAAGTGGGCGTACTTCTCGGCTGCCCACCCATCCATCGCGCCTGCAAGTTTCATTGGATCGCTCGCGATGATGCCCACGCTATATCCGTCAAGGCGCGCAAATCCGGTTATTATGGAACCTGCCCAATGACGACGCATCTCGAAGAATTCGCCGTTGTCCACTACCAACCGAATTAGTTTGCGCGGATCGTATCCGCGTCTTCGGTTGGGTGGGATAATGTTCAGCAACTCTTCGGGACGTCTGTCCGGCGGGTCTCCGGTTTCCACACGCGGCGCAACATCATTAGTCGTGTTCGGCAAGTATGATATGAATGTCTTAATCTGATCAAAGGCATCCTCTTCCGATTCCGCTTCATTATCTACCTGACCGCTCTCGTGTACATGCCTCCTGTAACCGCCAAGCTCTTCCTTGTCCATCTGCTCTCCGATAGCGCGACGTACGACAGGCGGACCTGATGGAAATATCTGAGACTGTCCTTTGACCATGACGGTGAAGTGAGACATAAGCGCAAATGCCGCGGGAGCCCCAGCGACAGATCCCATTATGCCAGCGGCAACCGGAACACGCCGCAGGAGTTCGACGCCTTTCCACCATAGATCACCGCCGGGCAGCCCCATGTGTCCTGCGGCTTCATCGGCTTTTGCGCTATGTCCGACTCCTTCGACCAACTGTATATACGGGATGCCGTACTGCGTAGCAAGCGGTTGCGTGAACTGGCGTGAGTGTTTACGCACATTGTGCGGGCTTCCGCCGGATATAGTAAAGTCATCACCGCCAATAGCTACCGGACGACCGTCAATCTCCGCAAGCCCCATTACATACGCGCCGGGTGTGAACTCTATCATATTACCGTTGTCGTCGAACTCAGCCGCGCCCACCATGGGACCTGCCTCGAGAAAGCTGCCGGGGTCCACCATTTTTTTGATGCGTTCGCGTATGGTGTAACGCCCACCATCGTGCTGACGTTTTATGCGCTCGGAGCCGCCCATTTCTGCGGCAAGAGAACGCACATATTTCATATCTTCAATGGCATACTCCCAGGGCATGTCCGGCTTCCACATATCGCGGTTTTTGTCGATCGGCATCTTATGCCTCCCAATGTCAGGCTTGTGTATTCGAAGCAGCAATGAGCATCGCCGGATTCGATCTTTACTGCGCCAATTCTTCGATGAGTTCGGTGGTATAGCGTCCAGCAGCAAAGGCAGGATGACCTAACGCAGCACGCAGAGTGGATATATTCGTTTCAACTCCGCTTACTCGGGTCATATCGAGCGCCTCTGCCATCAATTGGAGCGCTTCGGCTCTGGTTTCTCCCCAAGCAATAACTTTAGCGAGAAGCGGATCAAAATACGGCGTTATAGCATCACCTTCACGATAGCCGTTATCAATTCGCAGGTTCGTCAAAGTCGGCAATCGAAAGGTATCTAATGTACCGGGCGACGGCATAAATGTCTTAGGATTCTCTGCGTATATCCTGCACTCAACAGCATGACCGTGCGGTGTTACATCAGCGCTATCCGAAGACAGCGTCATTCCAGCCGCAGCTCGGAGCTGCTGCTCCACGATGTCAATGCCGGTAATCATCTCCGTAGTGCCATGTTCGACCTGCAAGCGGGTATTTGCTTCGAGAAAGTATGCAGACTGGTCTCCGCCGATGATAAACTCAAATGTACCTGCGCCGACATAATTGGTATTGCGCGCTGCATTCACCGACATATCCAAAAGAGAGCGACGCAATGAAGAGGATAGGCTTGGCGCAGGCGCTTCCTCTATGACTTTCTGATGCCTCCGCTGAGCCGAACATTCACGCTCTCCCAGATGCCGCACATTGCCATGTTCGTCGGCAATAATCTGCACCTCTACATGGCGGGCAGGACTTAATAGCCTCTCAACATAAACCTCGGAACTGCCGAACGCGCGCAGCGCAGACGAACTTGCACGGCGCAGTGCGCGTTGAAGACGAGATTGACTCTCAACAACCTGCATGCCAATTCCGCCGCCGCCATCTATCGCCTTGACCATTAACGGCAGACCTACCTCATCGATGGCAGCAGCTGCGGCAGATTCAAAGTCATCAGACAGCAGTTTCGCGCCGGGCAGTATAGGTACGCCAAGGGACGCCATCTTCCTACGCGCAGCCCACTTGTCAGCCATAAGGCGCGCTGCATCCGGCCGCGGACCTACATATGCGATGTCGTACTTCGCGCACTGATCAGCAAGCGCCGGAGATTCGGATAGAAAGCCATAGCCGGGATGAATCGCACTTGCACCGCTTTTGACGGCTATATCAACTATAGCGTTAACGTCTAAGTATGCACCCGCAGGCGTATCATGCTTTGGAAGCATATACGATATGTCGGCAAGTTCAGCGTGCAGAGGATTATCCTCTGCCTCGGAATAGACAGCCACCACTTCCACACCTAACTTGCGGCAGGTTCTAATGATGCGACAGGCTATTTCTCCCCTGTTTGCTACAAGTATCTTATCGAACACAAGCCTAATCACTCCACTGAAAGTATCAGCATCGTGTCCTCCTGAGATATATTCTGGTTTCGTCGAACCAGAATCTCTTTGACTGATCCATCGTATTCTGAGAGGATTTCGTTCTCCATTTTCATGGATTCTATAACTACGAGCAAATCGCCTTCGCTGACATCTTCGCCAATCGAAACGCTTATCTCGACTATTACTCCGGTTATTGGGGATTCAACTGCTACTTCTGCCAACCGTGTGCCACCTTACCTAAGATTTCAGGGTCTATATTCTATTCTTATATAACCGTTAGTCCTAACAGATCGCCTAGCACAAACTTGTTATGTGCGCCCAACGGAGCGGAAGGTCTCCAGTTCCGCTTAGGCAGTCCGTCAGTGATGATTGCCTGACCAGGATATATCTTCATTCCCACATCCGGCTCATCCAATTTTACAAAGAAATCACGATCACGCATATGCGGGTCGTTAAGCATGTCTATACTTCTGTGAACGGCGCCCGCGGGCACGCCGGAGCTTTGCAGCATATTCATAGCTGCAATTGGATCGCGCTCTTTAGTCCAAGCCGAAATAATATCGTCCAAATCCGCTTCGTTAGTCTTGCGCCTGCCCTCGTCGCAGAAGCGTTCGTCTTCTGCTAATTTGGGCGCGCCCATGACTTCACAGAGCGCCTGCCACTGCTCTTCGCAAGTTACGGCAATTGCCAACCATCGATCATCACCTCGGCAGGAATACACGCCATGCGGAGCGTGCTTTTGGTGCATATTGCCATTGCGCGCAGGCTGCACGCCGTTATGAGCATAGGCGCCGATGTACTCGCCGATTTGACACACAGGTCCCTCAGCCAGCGCAAGGTCTATAAACTGCCCTTGCCCAGTCGCAGTGCGCTGACGCAGCGCAGTCATTATAGCAACGGAGGCGTTCATTCCGGTAATTGGGTCCGGGTAGGCAATGCCAGAGGTCATAGGCATCTCACCCGGATAGCCCATCAAACTGGGAATGCCTGTAATCGACTCAACAGATGTGCCGTATGCAGGGAACTCAGCCGCTTCGCCCTTCGAACCATAGCCCGATATAGAGCACATGATGATGTCTGGACGCACTTGTCGAAGGGATTCATAATCCAAGCGAAAATTACGCATCACATGCGGACGAAAACTTTCGATGATGATGTCAGACACTGCGGCGAGGTTAAGAAAAGCATCTCTGCCTTCGGGCAAGTCTAGGCGCAGGGCTATGCTGTCTTTATTTCTATTGTGCTTGTTGTCAACTCCTCTTGTACGATCAATGGGGATGCGCGGGTCGGAGACCTTTATCACATGCGCTCCGAAGTCGGCTAAAATGCGCGCCACCAATGGTCCCGCCCATACTCGCGTTAAGTCAATCACGCGTATGCTCGAAAGCAGCCCGTTCTCTAACATGCGTTGGGATTTTGAACATGTAAGAGACTCTATATTGGGTTCATGTTCGGTAACCGCTAGAGATTTGCTCGATTTCTTCATCGCTTTGGGTATCAGGCCGTTGTGTTGTCCCCCGTTATGCTGTCCCAGTGAAGGCGCAGGCACAAACTTCGGCTGTGTGGCGCTCATTTTGAACGGCACAAGTGGAAAGGTCAGAACGCCTCCCTGTGGATGGTTAAACTGGGAGAACAAGCCACGCTCGGCATACTGACTGTCCTGCAATGTTTCGCTGAGCGCTAATACGGGAGACGCAGGCACGGAATAGACTCCTGCCGCCAAATCCACTATCTCCTGCCGCGTCTTGTCAGCCACCCAATCCAATAGTATCTCATCTATCTCATCGGCGGCATCCTTCAGACTTTGGAATGCCGCAAAGCGTGGGTCAACGAGCAAATCTTCCCTGCCCATCAGAGCGCATAGGTAGTCCCACTGGTGAGACGCAGAAGCGGAGAAAGTGATGTAGCCATCCTTGCAGGGCAATGTTGTAATTGGGTATCCACCGGTACGCCTTCCGGTAGCCAAACGCACACCGGCGCGCTTGCGAATTATGTCATCATAAGTATACGACACAAATGTGAACTGGTGCAGCGCCGCAAGCGTCTCCATCTCTGACACTTCGACCGGCTGTCCTTTGCCGCTTATCTCTCGGGCGCGGAGCGCAAGCATTATACCTACGTATCCCTTCATCGCCGTTAGACGCTGTGCCTGATAGCCTGGAAGCATGAGGGGTTCACGGTGTTCTTCGCCACTGAGGTAAAGATAACCGCCAACCGCAAGGCTTATTAACGGAGTAGATTTCCAGTCTGCATAGGGACCGCTCAGACCAAAAGGAGTGAGTGACAGATTAACGAGCAGGGGATTCAAGGATTGCAAAGCATCAGCGTCTATTCCGAGTGTTCGGCGTGTCTGTGGCTGCCAGTCATCGATGAGCACGTCGGCAGTGGAGACAAGGCTTAAAAGATCCGCCATACCCTCCGATTTCTTCCAATCGAGGGTAATACTCTGCTTTCCCATATTATCGTACAGGAAAAGTGCGCCGGATTCTGGGGCTTCATATCCCTTGAGCTGAGGTTCCGCACAACGCGTCCAATTACCGTTTGGCGGCATTTCTACCTTGATGACGCGAGCGCCAAATCCTGCCAACATACGTCCACAGAATGCGCCGGCCACAGATTCCGCAACTTCAACTACCGTGAGGGTGGATAAGGGCAGAACGCCCTCTGATGCTGTGTTTTCACTCATAAGATTGTGAACATTAGTCCCTAGTTTCGGTAGTCGGCAATTGTCCAGCCCAAGCCGATGACAGTGGATATGAAGACTTGCCGATACTAGCAACGGCAGCCTATTAGTGTCAAGCAGCGCAAGTCTTTTCCGCAGTGCATCAGTTTGCAATATATGGCTGCATAATTAACACGATGAGATTCAAATTGATGCGCTATCAAGGCTTGCTGGTTGTGCAGGCTGGGCGCGCTACGAACTATGACCAGTTAGTCTGCTGCAAGGAAGCGATTGTGCCGTCTGCGGGACGCCATACGGCTGCGTCATCACGCCAGGGGTTAGCCTTTAGCCAGTCTTCATCCATACCTACACCAAGCCCGGGCGCAGTAGGCAGCGGCAGGAATCCGTCCTTCTGTACCGGAAAGTCGCCGGTACAAGCATCCTGGAACCAAGCGTGTATGCCGCCTTCTTGTATCATGAAGTTGGGTACGCAGGCGTCCAAATGCAGAGATGCGATGGTACAGAGGGGACCGTAAGGGTTGTGGGGCTGGAAGCCGACATAGTGCGCTTCCGCCATAGCAGCAATCTTCTTCAGCTCAGATATACCGCCGCCTTGTACTATGTCCGGCTGAATCATCTTGACTATCTGCCTTTGAAGCAGATCAGTGTAGTCCCACTTAGTATAGAGCCTCTCGCCGGTAGCAAGCGGGATGTTGACCTGCTCGGCTACACGCTGCAGCGCGTCTATGTTCTGCGGCGGCACAGGCTCTTCATACACAAACGGACGATAGGGTTCCATCGCATTACCGATACGGATAGCATCTGCCGGGGCGAGCCTGCCGTGCACTTCGACGAGAAGCTCGACATCATCACCAACGGCTTCGCGCACGGCTTCCAATTTCTTGATAGCGATACGCTCCGCTTCGATGGGTATGAACAGACCCCGATGATCGAATGGATCGCCCTTGAGCGCGGTAAGACCTTGCGAGGTATGGTTGAGAGCGTTTTCTACCGCGTCTTCGACAGTGAGACCGTCCCACCTGCCGTAGCACCAGATTTTATCGCGCATCTTTCCGCCGAGAAGCTGATAGACCGGCACACCGAGCGCTTTGCCTTTAATGTCCCACAGAGCGATTTCTATTCCGCTGATAGCGGACATCTGCACCACGCCGCCGCGCACATGGAAGTGGTGATAGAGCGTTTGCCAGTGTTCTTCGATGCGGTGCGGGTCTTTGCCGATGAGCACTTTGCCGAACTCTTCGACCATGGAGGCTACGGCTAATGGACCGGATGTGGCTTCGCCCCAGCCTGTAATGCCTTCATCGGTCTCAACCTTGACGAACATATAGTTGCGGGCAAGTCCTCGCGGAGCAGCGGATGCGGGTATGGCAGTAACGGCGGTGATTTTCATTGGGAGTTTCCTTGAAATCTTTATGTATATTCATTTAGACTGTACAAAATTATATTGCAAGGTAGATACATAATGACAACGTTCTCACGCTCAGCGGTAGAAATCAAGCAAGGAAATCTTACGCTATACTTAACTTACATTACACCCAATGACCTTTTCACCGACAATTTCTACACAGTAGACAAGCTAGAACCGCGCACTCAAGCTGGATATCAACGAATACTAGATGAGAGACGTGCACGAAGACTTTCGAGACACCTAGTTGAAGCTGATGAAGAGGGGTATGCCCATTTACCAACTACAGTGTTTCTGGCCACAAGCAAATCAGTAAAGTTCGATAAAAAAACCAATACACTTGAGTTTCAAAAGGAACTGGTCTGTCCGTTTAATGTCGTTGACGGACAACACAGAATCGAAGGGCTGCGTCGAGCGGTTGAGAATAAAAAAGAGCTCAAAAGATTCCAACTTCCAGTAACTATAGCCACTGACCTTGATGATGTCCATCAGATGTACCATTTTTTCATCGTTAACACAACACAAGTCGCAGTGGATCGTTCTTTACAACAACAGATTACCCGTCGTTTCACCGATATGCAGGGTGTCTCTGATATGCCCTACACACCGCATTGGCTAGAGCGTGAAATCAACATCGGCAGAGATGCACGAGCGCTACGAATGGTCGAGTTCTTAAACGAAGACCCAGACTCACCCTTGTTTGGCAGAGTCCAGATGGCGAACGACCCTAATAGCCGTAATAAAATCAAACAAGCATCTGTTGTCAACATGCTAAAGTCAGAAGTGTTTATTGCTTCTAATCCGTTGATTGCTCAAGAAAATGACTACACTAGACAGAACAGAATTATGCTGAACTATTTCCGAACAGTTGATGATCTATTTGTAGCAGGAAGAGATCGCAACCAGACTGTCGTATACAAGAGCAATGGACTGTTTTTCTTCTTTGGCATCTCAAAGTGGGTGTTCAATGTGATCTACTCTACTACAAAAGATTTCACAACTGCGTCCATTCAAAATGTAATCGAATGTGCGTTAGATGAAGTTAGCGACGCATTTGCAGATATGAGTAGCGCTGATTGGTGGATGCCCGGCCCACATGGGGCTAGCGGCCTAAACCGAGCTTTAGCTCGTCGGTACATAGAAGCATTCCAGCAGGCACTTACGCGATCTCAAGTTTCTGACATCAAACTATGAATATAAATTCTTTGCGCCCTCCATTAAGCAAACGAGTGCAATTCCGTCTATCTGAATCATTCAGAGTTCCTCAAAGTCCAGGATGTTACGCTTTAGCTAGCATCGACGACGATGTAATTTACATTGGTCGTAGCGTAAATCTATATAATCGCATGCAACAACATTTGGACAATCCTCGTATGAACCAACGTACACTTTTGGGAGTGGCGAATTGGTTCTATTATGAACAATGGACAGAGAACTCGATTGCAAATATAGAAGAGTTACTTCTGTTCAATTACAAAGCAATTGAAGGTAGATTGCCTCCATTAAATAGAGTCGGACCATAAGATGAATATCTTTATCCGTACACTTTCGTAACTACTTACGATAACACTACAATCTACGCATAAGCGTATTCGCTTACACCCCAAACACCTCATCTATCTCCACGCTGAAGCCTGGGAGCACTGGCGATGTAAGGGTGTCGCCTTCTCCGTATGTGGCGACCGCCTGAAAACAGCCATCGATGTTCTGCAGCACGGTTATTGTGCCGGGGTCTGTCCCTATCATCCAGTATTCTTTAACACCACGCTTAGCATATAGACCGCGCTTGTATCCGTTGTCGTATCCGGATGTGGCGGGCGATAATATCTCTATCACCAGATCAGGCGCGCCCTGCAGATTAGCGTATGTGATTATGTGAAAACGTTCTTTGGACACGAAGAGCAGGTCGGGCTGCACCACATCCGTGTTTGAAAGCACTACATCTGTAGGCGCGAAATAGACGCGCCCCAGGTCATTATCCTTTACAAATATGAAAAGTCGTGAACCAAGCTCGGCTTGCACTCTCTGGTGAGGCTCGTTCGGCGCTGGCGCCATTATCAACTCTCCGTCCAATAGTTGGTACCGCTTATCGTCGGGCGTAGTGAGATAGTCCTCGTATGTGAACTTTATACTGGGATTTTGAACAACCATTTGTTCACCTCTCGCCATTTCGGATGCATGTCTCAATATACCCTAATCTAGCGCTGCATCTTAATACCACTTGCTCTTATCCACAATGTTGTAAAGTTCTTCACCTGCTAGAAAGCGGCGAGCATTGCCTATTAGTATCTCGAAGCGGCGCTCGTCTATGTTGCCAGCGTCTTTGACGGCTACATGCGGTGTCATAAGTACATTGGGCAATCCCCAAAGCTTGTGATCGGATGGCAGCGGCTCCTGCTCAAACACATCTAATCCCGCACCGGCTATCACGCCGTTCTCGATGGCATCTGCAAGGTCATCAATCTTGCAGACTTTACCGCGCCCAATGTTGATGAAATATGCAGATGGCTTCATCAATGAGAAGCGGCGCGCATCGAACATTCCCTCTGTCTCGGGTGTGTGCGGAACGGTAGTTATCAGGAAGTCGGCACGCGGCAGAAGAGCGTCTATTTCGTCGGGCGTGTGAAACTCAACATAGGGAAGCTCGTATTCGGAGCGCGGCTCTATACCGATGACTTGCATGCCCAGCATGCTGCATATTCGGGCGGTCTCGTGTCCGATACCACCAACGCCATTGATGAGCGCAGTTGCCCCGGCAATGTCGATGTACGGAGATTTGCGAGCGTCCTTGTCCCACTCTCTACGACGCTGAGCATCCATATACCACGGCAGCCCGCGCGCAAGTGCAAGCAGGAACATCAGAATGTGATGGGATATATGATCGAAGTATATGCCGCGCGGGTTAGTTATAGTGAGGTCGCTCTCGGTGAGTTCTTTGTAGTAGTAGCCGAAGAAAGGTCCTGCATCCGGATTGTGCAGCCATTTGAGATTTTCGGCGACGGCGAGGGCAGCCGGAGGGACCCATCCAAATGCAGCATCGGCGTTCCGTATGGCTTCGAGCGCATCTTCGTCCGTCTCAGGAGCTTGCACGTCGTATTCGGCGATGGTATCTGCCAAACGTGCAGCGAAGCTGCGCCTGAGATCATCTTGCGGCGGCATGAATACAAATTTGGGCATTGGAAGATTCCTCCATTTAGACAAATGTAGATTGTATTACCAATAAGTTCATTAAAGCGGAATGACAGGTCAGGTGTGATCAGGTGATATGAAACAGGAGCAGCCGTTAGTGTGCCGGTGTTTTGTGTGAACGCCAACGCCTGCCCTGAAGTTTGATAGATATTGATGTCAATACAGCTAGTCTGCTACTTGGACGGCTTCTATCTTGTCTTTGGCTGCACTGCGCGCTTCCGGGATGACATACTTGCCGAACATCTCGATGGAACTCATCACCTTGTCGTGAGGGATGGTCTCGGTCTGCATTATCATGAGCACTTGGTCAACACCGATATCTTCGTACATGCGAATGGTTCGCAGGCAGCTTTCGGGGTCGCCGGCGATGATGACACCGCGATCGGCAAGCACGTTGGCGTCGAGTTCAGCTATGGCGGCCCTGGCGGCGCCGGGTCCGGAATCCAGTGATATGCCAACTTCGGTTGCAAGTTCTTTGTGCTCTTCATCGGACTGACGCAGCCAGCGTCCAAAGTCTGCTTGCAGATGGTCCGGGACTCCGCCCCAGTCTTGCAGCAGCTGCTCGTAAGCGCCAATGCGTCCCTGTATGTAGGGCTTGTCCGGCCCGAAGAATGTCTTCATGGATTCGGCAGCAAGCTCTTTGGCATACTGGTCATCCGAATCGCAGAAGCCATGCACATTGTTGCCCCAGAAGTTGGTTACGAACGCGCCGGCAGGATCGGCATCCTTCAGAGAATCGCGGTAGATTTTAACCTTGTCTTTCAGCACATTTACGGCATAAGAGGCTGATGAAAGCACGCCTATGCCTTTGTTGGCAGCCAATCGGAAGCTGTCTTCGGATGTGCAGGCGAGGTACATGCGCGGGTGTGGCTTCTGAAATGTCTTGGGCAGCACACGGCGCGGAGGTACGTTCCAAAACTTGCCTTCGTATTCAAACTCGTCTGACTGCCATATTTTGGGCAGCATGGAGATAGATTCATTCCACATGTCGCGGGTATCGCGCGGATCAACGCCGAGTCCGAGCTGCTCATAGGCGTTTGAGCGCCCCGTACCGAACTCCACACGTCCATCGGTGAGCTGGTCAACCATGGCTACCCGCTCTGCGATTCTGACAGGATGCGCGTGCGGAAGAATTGAAACCCCGAAACCGATGCGAATCTGCTTGGTTATCTGACTCAGTGCTCCGAATAGAACCTCTGGACAGGGTGAGCCGGAGAATCCGGTGAGAAAATGGTGTTCCACGAACCATAGGGCATCGAAGCCGACCTGATCCGCAAGCTCACACTGCTCTAGCGTCTCCTTATATAGGGTGTTCCAGTCTATATCAGTGCCTTGGAATGGGCGCTGCGTTTCGTATAGCAATCCAAACTGCATGCTGGTGGCTCCTTTCGGATATGGGTGTGGCTTTCAGTGTCTGCATTATACTTGCAACTCTGGGCAAGGTAAAACACGACAGGCAAGCGTCAGCAAAGAGATTGACATGCATTGCGGCAAGTCATTCAGCAGTATTGGTAAAAGGCTCGTCAAACTCCAGCCATCAGTCCGCAGAATTATGGGCAGTCAGCATTCCGACTGATGCAATTCCGGTAACGGCTCTATATGTGCGTTGTATGTGAAGGATATGAGGCGCGCAAGCTAAACCCGTCTATACGAGCGCCTGGCGATCAACAAGTCTGCCCGCCAGAAACACATCGGCTACCTGTCTGAGCGCGGATATGTCGGCGAGCGGGTTGCCGTTGACGACCAATACATCTGCCTGCATGCCGGATTCCAGAGCGCCTACCAAAGAATCTGTCCAGCACGACCTTGCCGAATCGTGTGTAGCCGATACTATGGCGTCCATATTTGACATACCTGCCATAGTATGAGCTTCTATCTCTGTCTGGAAATCTCCCATCGGGTAGTGCGACCATGCAGAGTCTGACCCAGCGACCATGGCTACGCCGGAATCTCGCATGCGGGCGAAGTGATCCATCCGTACATCGGATACGCGGCGGGCAGCATCGAGTTCAGCCTGCTGGTCTGCCGTGAGGTTTTCCATGTCTTCCAGAGCGCGAATTCGCGCGACAGACTGACCTAGCGTGGGGTTGACGAAGACGCCCTGTTCGGCGATGCGCGCGGATATATCGGGACGGTAGGTGTCCGAGCCGTCAGGGTCTTTGTGTATTCCATGTATGATGGTGTTAATTCCGGCGTCAAGAACGTTGACCATACCCTGAGAAGAGGCGCAGTGTGCAGCTGCATGCTTGCCAAATCTGTGCGCTTCTTCGCAGATTGTACGCAGTTCTTCCACATTGAACGATGGTCTAAGAGGATGGCTTGTGCGGGTACTGCCGCCGGTGGCGGTTATTTTGATGAAATCCGCGCCTTCTTTGATGAGCTGCCGAACGGACGCGCGGCACTCGTCGATTCCTGTTGCCTGAATGCCGAAGTAGCTCAGATGGCCGCCTATAATAGCTACAGGCCTTCCCGCAAGCACAAGTCTAGGAGATGGAACAATACCCATTTCTACAGCTTGGCGCAGCAAGAATGTAGTTCTGTTCTTCGCTCCGCAGTCTCGAAGTGTAGTAACACCGGAATAGAGGTGGCGACGCGCATTTTGGGCGGATTGAACCGTCAGCACCTCGTCGGGCAGGGTCGCAAGCTCGTCGCCTGCGCGCCCGTCGCCAATTCCGTTCAGATGCACATGGCAGTCCACAAGACCGGGCAAAACGGTGGCGTCGCCATAGTCGATTTCCCGAACCGCTGCGCCTTCCGGGGCGTGCACCGTTTCTGATGTGCCAATTTGCCTTACGACCGAACCTTCGATAAGAACGGCTGCTCGTTCCTCTACCGTTTTCCTGACGGTATCGATGAATCGGTCGGCTTTTATCAGCGTGAACTGTGTGTCGTTTGCTGGCATGTGCAGTCTCCGAGTTGTATCTGTGCGTATTTTTTCAGAGCCGAGCCGGCGCTTGTCGAACTGCAGAGAGTGATTCGTCCGAACCGCGCTCTACTTTACGTCCTGCTGAGAACACATCGGCGACATTCCATAGGTCGTTGATTTCCTGCGCAGGATTGCCTCGCACGACTAATATGTCTGCCGCTTTGCCGACCTCGAGAGTTCCCACTTCATCAGACACGCCCAGCGCCTCAGCTGCCCAGCTGGTAACAGACAGCACTCCTTGCATCGGAGTGTACCCCGCTTCTACGAGCAATTCAGTTTCATAGACCGTATTGCCGAGTTGGTAGCTGCTCCAGGCGGAATCGGACCCGGTGATAACCTTCAAACCCATTTGAATCATGCGGCGTGTGTGATCGAGGCGCACTTCAAGGTTGGATCGCGCTTCATCAAGTTGAAACTGCTCAGACGCAGTCAACTTTCGTTCATCCTGCTTATGTATCAGATCCCAGGCAGTGGCACGGCTGACTTGGAGCGTGGGATTGACATACGCGCCTTGTTCTGCAATACGCTCCGCAATACCCTCTCTAAAAATATCAGAGCCGTCCGGTTCACGATAATAGCAGTGGATAATCATGTCCACATTAGCATCGAGTGAGTTGGATATTCCCGCGGATGACGCAGAGTGAGTCGCCGTGAGTTTACCAAACTTGCGAGCTTCTTCCGTAACCGCTGTTAGTTCGTCCACATTAAAAGAAGCAAGCGTAGGAAATGAGGTGCGGGTGGTTCCGCCGGTAGCAGTAATTTTGATGTAGTCCGCTCCCTCTTTAATCAGCTGGCGAGTCAGAGCGCGAGCGGCGTTTGCGCCGGTTATCTCGCCGCCAAAGTAACCCATGTGTCCCCCGATGATTGACACCGGACGACCACAAAGCACCATCCGTGGACCAATAGTCAGCCCTTCATTGATTGAGTCCCTCAGCCTAAACATCGTCAAGTTTTTGGGGCCATTCTCGCGTATCGTGGTTACGCCTGAGTATAGACTTGCGCGTGCATTCCGAGCCGACTGGAGTGTGAGTATCTCATCCGGCAGCTCAGCAAGATCATCGCCCAGCCTCCCATCGCCAAAGCCGTTGTGATGCGTATGGCAGTCCACCATGCCAGGCATTATGGTGCAGCCGGGATAGTCGATAATATCTACATCTGCACCTTCTGGGGCGCATACGACATCCATCCTGCCTACGGCTGCAATTCGCGTGTTTTCAATCAGAACGGCTCCATTCTCGATGGGCTGTTCGCCCTTTGAGTCTATTATGCGGTCGGCGGTTAGAAGGGTGAATTGTGCATTAGAGGGCATATTTTTGTCCTGAAACAACTTCTGAATGGGCGGCAGTGTGGCATACGGTTCACGCTGAAAATTAGCACAGGGAGAAGACGCATGCAAGATGCCCTGCGTCTCTGTCGCAGCCATGCATTGGATATTGGGATATAATGTGCAGGAATCGAAGGAGTGAAGCGATGAATCGCAGACGCAGACGCAGGGCACAGCGAAGGATGCTGCGTCATAATAATGCAGGCGGCATACCTTGGTGGGTAATCGCAGTCGTAGTAGTGGTGGTGATACTGGTCGCAGCGATCCGTACCTTGCCCTAACTATGGTAGAACGCAGGCATACAGGCATAAGTGTATAGTGTATATATGTGTATATAGGAGGAAGAAATGTCTGACGGGAACGAAGTTAAGCAGATGATTGAGGCGATGGACGGAGAGCGGATGCGGGCTATGGTGGACGGAAATCTGGAGACGCTTGAGCGTATTCTCGCGGATGATCTCACTTATGTGCACACGAGCGCTGCTGTGGATACGAAAGAAAGCATGATAACGTCAATAGGCAATGGCAACTTGAATTACCATAAGATGGCGGCGAGAAATGTACTGGTGCGAACCTGTGGAGATGCGGCTGTGGTTACGGGCGAGGCGGATGTGGAGGTTACATCAGGAGGAAACGACCTCACATTTTCGCTGCGCTTCACGGATGTGTATGTGAACGGAGACGCGGGCTGGCAGATGGTCGCTTGGCAATCCACAAGACTGCCGTAAGGCTAGTTTGCGTATAGTTCTGTATCAGGATTCCAGTCGCTCCAAGCGAACCAGAATGAAAGGTGAGAGGGGATACGCCGCAGGACTGTGCCTTCAAGTTCGCCGTCTATTGCGCTGCCTGTGAATGCGTTCCAGCTGCTGCCGGTTTCTTGATCAATCAGCGTGGTGCGTGCGCCGTCCGGTTCGCCTCCCATACGAAATGTCAGCGGCGAATCGCCCGGACTGCGGTCGAAAGCAAGAGCAGTGCCAGTGTCAGTGTCGAAGAATATGAGCAGATGCTTGTCTGCGAAAGTATCGTTGATGACCTGTTCGCTGCTCAGCGCGCTGAATGGATACGCCTTGTTCGTGCCGTCTAGGTTGACGCCGAGTACAAGTTCTTTGGGGGATAGGCGTCCATCCGGATTGAACTGCCCATGCACGCCCGCTTGGCTGTTTTCATAATAATTGATGTAGGAGTCCACCTGATATGCGTCCCCCTTGTTGAGGACGTCCGTGTCCGGATGAAGTTCCAGCCATGTCTCCCAAGTGGTCTGGGTCGCCGGTATGACGGCGAGCTGCTTGTCTTTCAGTACGCCTTCCACCCCCTTGCTGAGGAACTGACTCCAGAGCGTGTTGGTCTGGTGGTCGTACATCACAAGAGCGTTCATTATTAGCTTGCCGGATACGCCGAATGTGTGTTCAGCGCCGTCTATCAAGCGGCCATAGACTATAGCCGAGTAACAGAGCGGTCACCATGTTATGGCGACCGGTTTGCCGCCAACAGTGTCGTTGACAATTTCATGTCGGCTGAGCATGGGTATGGAGTAGGCACGGTGTTCGCCATTGACGGATAATCCGATGACCTGCTCGCTGGGAACCATCCATTCTTTGGCTTCTTCCGCGCTGACTATTTCAGGGGCAAGTATCGCGGGTATGGCGTCGTAACCCAGCACGGTAATGATGTCGTAACGCGGTTCGGTGATTTCGGGCGCCCACTTAGCTTCGCCGTTTAATGACGAAGGCTCTTCGACTGCCCCTCCTCCTATACGTGGGATTATCTGCTCTTGAAAGAAGGGGGTGAGCAGCGGCGCTAACAAGCTGATTACGAGCAGGATAACGACTAGGATTACTCCGATTCTTGCCAATGTTGCCATTCTTAAACACCTATCTTGTTTCTATGAGTTCTAATGGGATAGAGCGGACGGGATTGTTTCTGTCTGATGGGATTGGGATTTCGATGGGTTAGAAGTTTGCCGATGGTTGTCAGGTTAACCAGATGTAGATTGTATCGTATCGTAAGGTGTACCTACGATGGTTTGAGCCTGCTACAAGACGGTGCGGTCTGCGTCGCCCCACCGTTGCTCATGAGATTCTACGAGGCTGTGCAGTTGGTGGCGGTACGAAGAACTGTGAATGCCTGACACGGTCATGATTAGCGCATCTTCGCGGTTATCCGAATAGTACGCTTTTCGGACGCCCATAGTCTTAAAGCCATATTTCTTATACAGGTTCTGCGCTATGTAATTGGACATTCGGACTTCAAGTGTAACAGCGTGCATTCTTCGCGCGATTGCCTGCTCTATTGCGCCGATGATGAGCAGCTCTCCAATACCGAAACCTCGATATTGAGTACGCACTCCGACAGATACGATGTGTGCCTCATCCGGCATGTACCATGTACCCAGGAAGCCAACAATATACGGCTGACCGGGCTGCCAAGCCGTGGGGCGTCCGCGCCATAAGTTTGCCGCACGGTGGAATATGCGGCTGAAGCCTCCAGTACCTGCATCAGAAGCAACATCGGCAGCATCAGGAATTTGGGGTGGGGCTTCACACCGCCAAGCGACGAGATACCGCGCGAGTTTGTTCTTCAGCTCGCGACGAAAGGATGTGGGCGGGAAGAGCGTGGGGAATGCATCGCGTTCGATTTCCGATGCTTGGTTGAGGTCGCGTTCTTGCATCGGGCGCAGCGCATAGGGCATCTTATTTGTATGCGGCAGGTTTCGGGCAGCGCTCATAGTTACTCCTTGGATTGGCGGCATTTTAGCAGGTAGTCGGCGGGTGTGTCAGTTTTTCTACCGGGATGCGGCAAATATGGGTGAACGGATTAGATGGATTGCGCGAATTCGGGAGATTTCTAATCGCAGACGCTAACTTATTCGAATTATGGGCGTTATAATAGTCAGCGAAGATCTTTTTGCGTGAGAAAAAAGGGCAGTTATGCAGGCGGAGATACAGAGCCAGGTAGATGTTCCGGCACTGGTGAAGCAGGCTCAGTCGGGAGTCGCTGCGGCGTTTTCGGCTTTGTATGAGCACTACTATGACTCCATATACCGTTATGTGTCTTTCAGGACGGGAAACACCGTCGATGCTGAGGACATAACGGCAGAGGTGTTCGTGCGGATGATTGAGTCCATTCATCGCTTCAAGTGGAAGGGGCATCCGTTCAGTTCTTGGCTTTTCAGGATAGCGCACAATTTGGTAGTGGATTTCTATCGCAAGAATGGAAAGCGGCAGACGGTATCGTTGGAGAGCGCGCCGCCGCTCCTGCAGGCTACTATGTTGGATACTGATGCGCGGTTGGATATCGAGCTTACGATGGGAGAGGTAAGCAGGGCAATGGAGAGCCTGACAGATCTTCAGCGCGAAGCTATCACGCTAAGGTTTGCAGCGGGGCTTTCGATTGCGGAGACGGCAAAAGCGATGGGAAAGAAAGACAATGCAGTGAAAGCGCTTCAGCACGCAGGCTTGAAGAAATTGAGGCGCACATTGTGCTCTGAGACGAACAGCCGCACCGCGGTGGCGCTGCGGTGTTCCGAAGGGTAGGATTTGAGTTTGCCGAGGGATTCCGAAGGTTTCCGTGACTGATGTCAGGATTGATGAATTTGGTTCCACAGGGTTGAGATGAAGGACTCTCACTTTGACAATATACTGAACGACTGCTTAGAACGCATAGCAGCCGGCGAGAGCGTTGCTGAATGCCTTGCGCGGTACCCGGAGCAAGCGGAAGCTCTTCTGCCTTTGCTGCGTATGGGTCAGGCTACGATGCATGCTGCGCATGTATCCGTTCCCAGCCCGACATCGAAAGCACGGGGCAAAGCGCGGATGCAGGCTGCGCTGGCGACAAATCGGCAGAGGCGCAGCAAGAGGCTGAAGTTTCCGAGGATTTTCTGGCGTCCCATCAGCACACCTATGTTGGCGGCGTTCGCGGCAGTGTTCTTAACCGTTGTTGCGGCAGGCGGCACTACGGTCGCTTCCGGAAGCAGTATTCCGGGAGAGACTTTATACCCGATAAAGAGCGTCAAGGAGAAGGTAGAAGAGTGCATTGCGCGGTCATCAGAACATAAGGCGCAGGTGCATGCGAAGCTGGCGCGCGAGCGCGGCAGGGAGATGCACGAACTGATTCGGAAAGGGCGAATTCATGACGCAGAGGTAGTTGCGTTCCGACTGAATCAGCATCTGAACCAGTCCGCGAACCACATTGGCGTGGTGGTGCCTTCACACTTCATTGAGATGCCTAAAGTATCGGCACATCACAATCATCAATCAAGCGCGGCGGAGCTGAAACACAGGCTGAGCGATGACGAGGCTTATGTGAAAGGGCAGCTGATTGCAATAGTCAAAGATGTGCCTGAACCGCACAAGCAGCGTATATGGCGGCTGATGCATCAGTCAAATCTGGGGTACCGCGTGTTAATTGTTGCATTGGACAGGGACGGCGAGTCGAAGAGTCAAAGATACTATGGATACCATGATAATCTCGATAGAATACGTATTCCTGAGCCTGAAAGCGGTCAGCGCTGATCAGATTGGAGTTCGGTATCATCATAGCATGTGATGCCGTTGTCATTGTCCACCATCCATAGCGTATATTGACCTGTGCACTAAGTCCCCTAGAACGGGGACTTTCTATTATGGTGGAATACGGTTGACAGCATGGTGTAGATTATGATGAGAGACTTTGCATAGGAATAGTTGATGTCGTCAATATCGAGACTGCGGGTTAGTCCATTCAAGCAGTTCGTTTATATGTTTATAGCGACTCTGGCGATACAGACGCTGCACATGGCAGAGCATGTGGCTCAGGTCGTTCAGAAGTTCGTGCTGGACTATCCGTATGCCCATGGGTTAATAGGCTCGCTGGACTTAGAGCAGGTGCATTTCACTTTCAACCTGCTGTACTTAGGTGCGCTAATCTACGTAACGCTGGGCTGGATGACCTTTGGCAGGCGCTTGTGCAGTCAAGATAAGATGCTGTCGGCTTTGCTGATAGTAACAGTGCTGGTGCAGGGATACCACATGGTAGAACATTCAGTGAGACTGGTGCAGTTTCTGAACACCGGTCTTCAGGGAACGCCGGGGTTGCTCGGCGCCCATTTCGACGGAGTAATGTTCCATGCGGTGATGAACACCGTAGTATATCTGCCGGCGATGGTGGTGTTCGTGTGTTCGGGAATGCACAAACGGATTTTCTCTCGGAGTTACAGCATTAGAATATAAATTGAAGTACACATTCGGACAATTTTGTTGAGGTATCACTCCATTTCCACTGCACTACCGCGTTACGGTCGTATCTATCGTATCCAAAAAATAACAGCATCGCGTCAAGTAAAAGACGCCCTTTGGCGCAAAATGTATCAATGTGAAAGCATCTGCCGAAAACATGGCAGGTGCTTTTTAACATAAGGCAACAGGGTTATATCGCGTTTATAAGCCCCACAAATAAATACCATGTTCTGTTCAATAGATGGTACAATGGTTAGTTGTGGGGATTAGATTGAGTTGTGGAGCAATTCTCAAACGTAGCAGCTGTGATCAGTTATCTGATCAGGAGGAACAGGAGCGCGTATGGAAGTTATCTGGCGAATCGTCAAAATGGCATTCAGTCGCAGGCGGGAAATGGCTGCAGCATACGCAGCGATGATAGGTGCTACAACTGCTTATTTATTTCTTCCGTATCTGTTTGGACAGGCGATAGATCAGATAGAGGTGATGCTCACAGGCGGCGCCGTTGTGGTGCAAAGCCTGCTGACGATTGTTGGGGTCATCATTGGCCTCAGCATATTGCGCGGCGGGCTTTCGTTTTTTCAGAACTACTTCGGTGAAGCCGTCTCCCAGTATGTAGCCTACGATCTGCGAAATAAGCTGTATGACCACGTTCAGCATCTGAGTTTCGGATTCCACGACCGCAATCATACCGGCCAGGTGATGTCGCGCGCGATTACGGATGTGGAGAACATTCGGATGTTCGTGAATATGGGCATTGTGAGAACCCCGTATTTCCTGGCGCTATTCGTAGTCGTGTCTATCATATTAATCAGAATGGACTGGCAGCTCGGACTGGCAAGCATCGGATTCGTGCCGCTGGTGATGTTAGTGTCGGGAGTAGTTCGGCTGCGCCTCAGGGAAGCATGGCTGAAAATACAAGACATGATGGCGGACCTGAACACCATCTTGCAGGAGAACCTGACGGGGCAGCGCGTAGTGAAGGCGTTCGCCTCTGAGGATTTCGAGAATAAGAAGTACAACGACAAGAGTGAGGAAGTGTCCGGCGCATTTATGGACGCCGAGAAGCTGCGGGCGGCGAACAACGCATTTACGCTGTTCTCATTCCAGATGGGGCTGGTGATAATCATTCTGTTCGGTGGCTGGCGCGTAATGAGCGGCGAGCTGAGTATCGGCGACTTAGCGGCATTCGTGTTCTATATGCAGATTCTCGCTATGCCGGTGCGTATGTCAGGCTTTTTGGTGAACGCATACGCAAGGGCAGCATCCGGAGGGCAGCGTCTGTTCGAGATTTTGGACACGCAGTCGGATGTGGTGGAAAAGGCGGACGCAAAAGAGTTGGGGAGAGTGAAGGGGGATGTTCGCTTTGAGAATGTGAGCTTCAGCTACGAAGACGGCAAACCTGTGCTGAAGAATATAAACATCGAGGCAGAACCGGGCAAAGTGGTTGCGCTGCTGGGAACGCCCGGAAGCGGCAAGAGCACGGTCGCAAACTTGCTGCCGCGCTTCTACGAAGTCGATTCAGGACGAATCACAATTGACGGAATAGACGTAAGGGATGTAACGCTTGAGTCGCTGAGGCGCAACATAGGGATAGTCCAGCAGGATGTGTTCCTCTTTGGGATGGGGCTGCGAGACAACATAGCGTACGGCAGAGAGGACGCATCTACTGAAGATGTCATCAAGGCTGCCAAGATAGCGCAGCTGCACAATTTCATATCGGCTCTGGACAATAGCTACGATACTGAAGTCGGCGAGAGGGGTGTGAACTTGTCGGGCGGACAGAGACAGCGCATGTCCATCGCACGGGCAGTGCTGATTGATCCGCCAATTTTGGTGTTGGACGATTCGACTTCGAGCGTGGACGCAAATACGGAAGACTTGATTCGGCAAGCGATGGAAGAGGTGATGAAAGGACGCACTACTTTAATAATCGCGCACAGACTAAGCACTGTCCACAGGGCAGATGAGATTATAGTAATGGACAAGGGCGAGATTATAGAGCGAGGGACACATCGAGAGCTTCTTGAGCTGGGTGGAAAGTACCACGAGATATACGAACTTCAGCTGCGTCCGCAGGAAGATGTGATGCGGGACATCGATGTCGGCGACAAATACCTGCCCGAACACGCAAAGGAGGCAGTCCCCCTATGATGATGAACGGAAGCGCGTTCAGCGGCAGAAGCAGAGGCGGCGATGTTGACGGCGAGACCTTCGGACGCGTATATGACAAACGGGTGATACTGCGGCTCATGCCGTATGTTCGTCCATACAGGATATTTGCGATTCTGGCTTTCTTAGCGATGCTGGTCTATACCGGTTCGCAGGTGGCGATACCCTATCTGCTGAAACTGGGGATTGACGGCTACATCAAGAAAGGCGACTTCCAAGGGCTGCTTATTATAGGCGGCGCTTTCATCGGGGTTGCGCTTGCCGGTCTCGTCGGAAACTACTTACAGCAGATGTTCATGGCGCGGGTCGGGCTTGGAATGTTATACGACCTGCGGCGTGCGATGTTTGCGCACTTGCAGAAACTCTCACTTTCATACTACGACAAGACGGAAGTGGGACGGATAATGTCACGCGTGCAAGGTGATGTCTGGCAGCTTCAAGAGCTCATGACTGTGATCATAATGACAGCAGCTGACCTGCTGAGCCTGGGCGGCATCATAGTGATGCTGCTTATTCTGAATCTGAAACTTGGGCTGATAACTATGGCAGTGCTGCCTATACTCGCGCTGACAATGGGAATCTGGCAGCCGTTTGCAGTGAAGGCGTTCTTACGAGTACGCACCGCAATATCCATAGTGAACGGCGCGCTGAATGAGAACATCACGGGCGTTCGAGTTGTACAGTCGCTGAACAGGCAGCCGCGCAATCTGGAGATTTTCGATGAGAAGAACAAGGAGCATCTGAAATCGAACCTTTGGGCAGGCAGGCTGTCGTCCAGTCTGTTGCCTGCAGTGGACATTCTGACAGCTTTGGCGATTGTGCTGGCTATATTCTTCGGCTCGAGCATGGTGATCGGCAATGAGATAGCGATAGGCGTACTGATAGCGTTCATCATGTACATACAGCGCTTTTTCGACCCGATACGCAACTTGACGATGCAATACACGCAGCTGCAGCGTTCCATGGCGTCCGGGGCACGAATATTCGAGCTGCTGGATGTAGAACCGGACCTTGTGGACAATCCGAACGCGGGCAATCTGCCGAAACTTAAAGGCGATGTCGTACTGAAAGATCTGAGTTTCAGCTACGCTGCGAGCGAGGACATTGCACGGCTAGACAGAGAAACGAATGGCACAAATAGCGCCGCGAACGGCGCAAGCGACATTCCGGATGTGCTGAAGCACTTGTCGCTGCACATTAATCCGGGAGAAACGGTAGCGGTGGTAGGACCCACGGGAGCAGGTAAGACGACTTTGGTATCGTTAATCTCGCGCTTCTACGATGTTCCGCGCGAGAAGGGCGCAATACTGGTTGACGGCTACGACATTCGTGATATTAGACGAAGCTCGCTTGCAGGACAGATGAGCATGGTTCTGCAAGAGCCGTTCCTGTTCTCCGGAACTGTGCGGGAGAACATTAAGTATAACCACCCGGGCGCAAGCGACGACCACATGTTAGAGGCTGCGAAAGCCGTGGGTGTGCATGACATCATCATGCAGATGGACGAAGGATACGACACCTACCTCGCCGAACGCGGCGTGAACCTGAGCTTGGGGCAGCGTCAGCTGATTAGTTTCGCACGGGCCATCGTTGCCGACCCGCGCATCCTAATATTGGACGAAGCAACGGCAAACATAGACAGTTACACGGAGATGCTAATTCAGCAGGCACTGCAAAAGCTTTTGAAGGATCGAACGGCGATTGTGATAGCCCACCGTCTATCGACTATACGAGGCGCTGACAAGATTGTGGTGCTGAATCAGGGCGAGATAGTAGAAGTAGGCACGCATAACTCGCTAATGGCGCAGGACGGCCTGTACGCACACCTGTACAAGATGAACTACGCGTCGATGGAGGCGGAGCTGACGCAGGAGGACGGCGGATAAACTACCGGATTCAGTAGGCTTTATTTTCTTCGAAGACGTCGAGCGAACGAGAAGTTTCTCGGCGTCTTTGATATTTTCACCCACCTGATAGGTGAGCAGGGAGTCGTTGCAGAAGAACGACATCCATAGCAGAGCAGAGTATTTAGGGCTATGCGCATTTACACGATTGGTCATAGCAACCACAAGTGGGAGACCTTCGCCCACCTGCTAATACAGCAGGGCGTTGAGCTGCTCGTGGATATACGATCGAATCCGGTGAGCCGTTTCGCGCCATTCGCCAATATACGCAAGCTGCCTTCTCTGCTTGAAGAAATTAGTGTCGGCTACGAGTTTATGGGCAGAGCGCTGGGTGGCAAGCCTGCCGATCGATCGCTTTATGACGCCAACGGCAAGCCCGATTACCACAAGATGCGCCAACGCGACGAATTCCAAGAGGCAATCGATCGACTGGCAAGAATGGCGTCGCGACGCCGGACAGCAATCCTTTGTTCCGAAGAAGACCCTTCTCAGTGTCATCGTCTTCTGCTGCTTGGGCCGTCACTGGAAGAGAACGAATTCGAGTTGGCGCACATCAGGGCAGATGGAAGCGTGCAAAGTACGGGGCAGTTAGGCATGGTCGTAAACAGGCGATACGCTGAACAACTGCAGAAGGCGCTTAAACTATGAAAGTTTCTACGCACCTCCAAAATGAGTTTGACACAGGTTACCAACAACCAACACAGGATTATCAAATGAACTCTGGTTACTTGCCGGAGCCTCTGAAAACCACAGCAATCAGCAATACGAGCGCGGCGGGTAGGTAGAACACACCGATGGACAGCATGCCTGCGACGCAGAAGAGTATCAGCAGCACGGAGGATGCCCAGCGCAGGGTTAGCATAAGGCATGGACGGACAGCGTTGGGCAGCGTCGCGATGAGGGCGATTGCAGTCAGGGCGATGGGTATAACGAGGAGCAGGGCTGCATATACTCCGTTGACTTCGACTAGGGTTTCGCCGCCGCTGTAAGCGGGCAGAAAGATTAGGATTAGCGTTGCTGCCCAAGCGAGTATGTGGGCTATTAGGGCGGAGGCAACAGAGATTTTAGTCCTAGTCATAGGCTAGTCATCCCCAACCGTTGAGGAACAGGAAATCGGCACGGAACATTCAAAACAAGGCTGCCTGAGCTGAATTAGGATTATCTTTGGTGTAGTCGAAGCCGAGGTGATTGTATGCACGACGGGTGGCTACACGGCCGCGCGGGGTTTTGTCAAGAAATCCGAGCTGCAAGAGGTATGGCTCGTACACGTCTTCGATGGTATCGGAGTCTTCGCTGATAGACGCAGCGATAGTATCCAGCCCTACCGGTCCACCTTGGAACTTCTCTATGATTGAGAGCATCATGCGGCGGTCAGTGCCGTCTAGCCCTCGAGCATCGACTTCGAGCTGAGCGAGGGCGTCTTGAGCTACTTGCGCGGTGATGATACCGTCTGCGATCACTTGGGCATAGTCGCGGACGCGGCGCAAGAGGCGGTTGGCTATGCGGGGTGTGCCGCGCGCTCGACGGGCAATCTCGCGGACGCCTTGCGATTCTGCTTCGATTTCCAGAATGCGCGCCGAACGCTCGACAATTATCGACATCGCGTCTTCGTCGTAGAAATCGAGACGGTGTATGTTGCCAAACCGATCTCGCAGCGGCGGACTGAGCATGCCGTAGCGAGTGGTCGCGCCGATTAATGTAAAGGGCTTGATGCTAAGATTCATGCTGCGCGCTTTAAGCCCTTTGTCTATTACCCAGGAGACGAAGTAGTCTTCCATAGCCGGATAGAGCACTTCTTCTACGACCCGGCTTAAACGGTGTATCTCATCTATAAAGAGTATGTCGCCCTCTTGGAGCTGGGTAAGTGTGGCTACCATGTCGCCCGGACGCTCTATGGCAGGACCGGAAGTGGTCTTGATGCGGACTCCCATCTCGACTGCCATGATGTTGGCGAGGGTTGTTTTGCCCAGTCCGGGGGGACCGTAGAGCAGCACATGATCTAGCGGTTCGGCGCGCTGCTGTGCTGCTTTTATGCTGATGGCGAGCAGGTTTTTGACTGCCGTTTGACCGATATAGTCAGCAATACGGCGCGGGCGCAGGTTGGTGTCCATCGAGTGGTCGAATTCGTGGGGTGCGCCTGATACGATACGTTGTGTCATAGGAGTTTTTGGCTTATCAGCAGTGCTCTATGGCGAATAGCAGATTTACTTCCAGGATTTGGTGGCTTCTTGATTGAATCTCATCGGGTCGTGCCAATAACAGCCGACACAGGTTCCCATAAACCTGCCATCCCCAACCCACTGCCCTTTTCTGTATCCTAGCACTCGCGCATCAAATCGCAATCCTGTTTCGCGGCATACTTTGCAGTGCTGGCGTTTCGCTGTGTTGGCTGCAGTAGATAGAGGCTGGAAATCAGATTCCGTTACTTTGTTGATATCGCTCAGGCGCGGGTCGTCGCGCCTGCCATCTTTGTGGTCGGTCTGAGGCTTGCTGGTGTGGAGAACTGCACAGCGTTCTTGGGCAAACTTTTCCCTGATGCTTTTGGGGATAGGCTTGGATATTGGTACACGATTATAACCGTTTAGCTTCACGCCGACGATTCGGTTCTTTTCTTTTATGCGCTCTACATTGTACTTCTGAGCCAAAGGCCCGTCTGAACGACACCAACTCCCGCCGTTGCCAAAACCCAACCCGTTCCTTTCCAGTTCAGCGATACCGACAACCTCAGAGAAGCCCGTCTCTTTGTCCGGTTTAGCGAGTTCGAGGAATTGGTCAGCTTTTGTTCTGCGAGGCATCGGAGTGTACCCTCATTCTTGCAGCAACTACATAGTGAGCATCGATGTCGCAGCCGGCGAATGTTCTGGCTTCCTGAAGAGCCGCAACAGCGGTAGTCCCGCTCCCTAGGAATGGATCAACAACAAGATCGCCCGGATTGCTGTGCTTTCGAATCAGCTTTTGGAATAGATCGAGCGGTTTTTGCGTAGGATGAATTCTCTTGCCGCCATGTCGCGGAATCGGATAAGCATAGTCGCCGTTGTCTTGAACTTCTTCGCTGCTATACATCCCGCTGTCGTATTCGCTGTGGAATGTTGGATTACCAACCTTGACTCCAACCACCGCCATCTCGCGGCTGTTGGAAAGATATGTGCGCTTGCTGTTGAGTGGTACGGGGTTTGTTTTGTTCCAAACAATTAGGCGCAACATCTTGAAGCCGGCATCGTCCAGGGCTTCATAGAGATGGCTAATCTTCCATACATCATACCATACGATAGCCGTACCGCCGCGCCGTAGCACGCGATAGGCTTCTCGGGCGAATTGCTTGAGGTCAATCTGTTCATGGTCCCAAGCTCCGAAATCCATAGAGACGGCGAAACGCTGCACTCCATTTTTGACCTTTGCGAAACCCGTCTTCCTACTAATGGTGTATGGCGGATCAGTTAAAATAAGATCGATAGAGTTTTCACCCAAGCTCTGTAGAAAGTCTTTATAGTCGCGGCACTCGATTACACATCCTTCCACAACTTCTGTGTACTCTTGTATGTTTTTCAGCACCTGATTTGCAACCTCTTTTTGAATTTGTGCTGTCAGGAGAAGCACCTCACAAAAGGATTTTATGAACAATCCCCGAATTTTTCGTCATTTATTTCGTTCAGGAATTAGGATATTTCGTCTGTGTCAGCAGAACAATTTCAGAACAGAACATTTGAACATTTTAATCACAGAGGAATTATATGTCAAATCGCCAATAGCGCCTCAGTTTGAATTATGCAACCGCCAATGGCGCAATAAAAATTGCAAACTAATTCAGCGTCAAATCTTATTCAAACCCCTTGTAAGGAACAGGTTGGAGTATAATCGGGAGGATGGAGGTTAATATGGTTGATTTTGCATCACATGGCAGTGAGACGGTTGATATATGGAATCAGAATGCCGACTACTGGGATGAGCACATGGGCGAGGGAAACGCGTTCCATAAGCTGCTCATCGAGCCGACACAGCTGCATCTACTGTTACTGGAATCGGGTGAGCGAGTGCTGGATGTCGGGTGCGGCAACGGGCAGTTTGCACGCAAGATGGCTTCGCTTGGCGCAGAGGTTGTCGCCGTAGATGCTGCGCCTAGGATGATAGAGAATGCGCGTCGCAGAACACCGGACGAGGCGGAGTATGCGGGACGAGTACACTACGATGTGGTTGACGCAAGCGATGAAACGGAAATGCTGGCGTTGGGCGAAGGCAACTTCGACGCGGTTGTGAGCACGATGGCGCTGATGGACATAGCCAGCATCGTCCCGACTGCACGAGCAGTAAGACGGCTGCTCAAACCTTCGGGGCGGATGGTGTTCTCGGTGATGCACCCATGCTTCAACTCGACAGAGGGTTTCACAAAGGTGTTTGAGCAGGAGGAGCGGGACGGCGAGTTCACAGAGCGGCTGTCGGTGCGGATTACACGATACATCGAGCCGCACGCGCACAAAGGGCTGGCAATGCGAGGGCAGCCGGCAGCGCAGAACTACTTTCACAGACCAATAAGTGCGCTGCTTAGGGTGTTCTTCAATGCCGGGCTTGTTGTGGACGCAATAGAGGAACCTGTGTTTCCTGACGGAGTGCCCGGGGATGACAGGTTTGGCTGGTTGATGTATAAAGACATTCCTCCGGTTCTTTCGGTTCGAATGCGGCATGGAGGCTGACACAATGTCCGAAGCGGATATGCAAAATGATGTGGAAAACTGGAGCGAAGAAGATTCGGCGGTGTATCGGAGGATTGCAGAAATAGCCGTGCCCAGTCGTGAGGAGCAGATGGCTGCGCTGCTATGTCTGCTGCCGTACAGCAAGAGCGATGCGTTCCGCATAGTAGATCTGGGATGTGGTGAGGGCGTGCTCGACTTCGCAGCGCTAACTGCGTTCCCTATGGCATCGGCGCTGGCGCTGGACGGTTCTGCATCTATGCGGAAACACGCGGAGACGCTGCTGCGTCCGTTCAGCGTGCGAGCAGAGGTGCAAAGGTTTGCGCTGGATTCGACGAACTGGTTCAGTTACTTGGAGGATGCCGACTGCATAGTGTCTTCGCTGGTAGTTCATCATCTGACGGATGCCGGCAAGCGACGGCTGTTTCGTGAGGCGTATGCACGGCTGAATAAGGGAGGCGCGCTGATGCTGATAGATGTTGTGCTGCCCAGACGCGATGAAGGCGTGCGCCTGTACGCAGATGCCTATGACAAAGCGGCCAGACAGCAATCCATAGCACGCACAGGTGATACGGCGTTATTCGATGAGTTCGTGGAAGAGAAGTGGAATATACATCGCCACCCGGAGGCTACGGAGATGCTGGCGCCGCTGCCGCATCAGCTAACATGGCTGACGGATGCAGGATTCGAGGGAGTGGACTGCTTCTGGCTGCAAGCCGGGTATGCGGTGTTTGGCGGATACAAGGGTGAAAGCAAAGGCGGAACGCAAGACCAGTTGTCACTGCGGGATGCGATGGATGCGGTGAATACGGCTATCAAGAAAAATCAAAACTTAATGAGATTATCGGATACATATAGAGATAACGAGGTATAACCATGACGGGCATGTTTTTGAGTCAGGACGAACTGTTACTGAAGAATACAGTACGGGATTTCACGGACAGAGAGATTGCGCCCCGTGCTGCGGAATATGACGAGAGTGGGGAGTTTCCGCACGATAATTTCAAGGGACTGGCGGATCTGGGACTGCTAGGACTAACGATTGATGAAGAGTACGGGGGAAGCGGTGGAACCTTTCGGCAGCTGGCAGTTGTGGCGGAGGAGATTGCGCGTGCATGCGCTGCCACTAGCACGTCGTATATCGCGCACCTTTCGTTGTGCGCTCAGTTCATCCACATGTGGGGTACTGAGGGACAGAAGCGCCAATTTTTGCCCAAACTGGCGAACGGCGAACACATCGGCGCTTTCGCGCTGACTGAACCGGGGGCAGGAAGCGACGCAGCCGCTATGAGAACCACTGTTACTCGCTCGAACGGGAGTTATCTCCTCAACGGAAGCAAGACTTTTATCACCAATGCGCCGGAGGCATCAGTGTTCGTGGTGTTGGCTACACACGACCGCGCCCTAAGAACACGCGGCATAGACGCGCTGATACTGGAAGGAGACAGCGATGGTCTGAGCGTGAATCCGCTGAAGGGCAAGATGGGCATGCGTGCGTCTTCCATAGCAGAGGTAGTATTCGAGGATTGTGCGGTGTCGGAGGAGAACCGAATGGGCGATGAGGGCGAGGGGTTTCGCGAAACAATGCATGTGCTGAACTCTAGCCGCATATCCATTGCGGCGCAGTGCGTAGGAATAGCGCAAGCTGCTTATGAGGCGGCGGTGAGCCATGTGAAGCAGCGTGAGGCGTTCGGTCAGAAGCTGGCAGAGCTGCAGGCGATTCAGTGGATGATCGCGGATATGGCTACTCAGATAGACGCAGCACGTCTGCTGGTGATGCGAGTGGCGTCCCTGCGGGATGAGGGAATGCCGATGGTGAAAGAGGCATCTATGGCGAAGCTGTACGCGTCCAGGGTGGCAGTCGAAGCGGCGGACAAGTCGGTGCAGATTCACGGCGGTTCAGGGTATCTCGCGCCGACGCCTGCGGAACGGTACTACCGGGATGCGAAAGTGACGGAGATATACGAAGGAACATCGGAGATTCAGCGTCTGGTCATCGCCAGAAGCATTCTGCGGGATGGGTTAGTTTAGTATATCTGAAATTCGTCAGCACAGTGGAATCATAGGTGATCGAATGTACGCAGTTGTACATGGCACATGGTGCCGTACTAAAACATTCCCCTTGAAGTGTAAACGCTGCGGCGCCGGGATTTTCTTTTTCCAGTGCGATTGCGGCAGCCGTGTGCTGTTCGATAGCCTTGGACCGCCTTGGCCCATGCACAACTGTCGAGAGGATGCACAGCAATCAGTCCTAAACCGTCCTTCAGACAAGGAATTCTTCGACAATATGCAAGGCGTAACCTTGAGCGTAGAGGGTAAGAACAGTGGACTCCTTCCAGGAATGATACGGTTCAGCGGCGAAATTGACCCTGCCATTGTTCGAAGCGTCAGACAGTCGGAATCCAAGACGCGAGATATAATGAGAATTGATCCCTACTCAGAAGGGACCAAGGAAACTGTTATAGGCGTTGTAACCCACAAAAGCGAAATATCGCTGGAAAACAGATATGGCATCGATCCTAATTCTATCGGCGCCCGGATCATCAGACGCAGACTTGGTGGATTGACAGTTACACAAATAACGGTTCACGTGGACGAAATCGCCGACGACCCAGACGCCGAGGATTTATTGAGCTACACCTTCTGGTGCAATGCCAAATTGCTGCGAAACCCACTGTCCGAAGGTATTATCGTTGTCGCTACACTTACTCCAGAAGAAATAATAGGCATCGGCGTGAGATGGCTTGCAAATTCCATCGAGATTTTGATTTAGGACTTCAAGGGCGGTCCGCCGGAAGTTGCCAAATTCTATGCAGCCGTGCTCATCCTGATAGCAGCATACATTCTTTGCAGCTACCTTCAACGAAGCCTAAAAATCTCACGGCAGCAGAAAGACTGAAAAGCGGGAGCATCCCTAAAGACTATTCCCGCTTTTCCTGCCTTGTGAATTAGATGTTATTTACATCGGCGAAATAGGCTTGTCCGGCGGTGTTAACCCGCGCCCGCCGCCGTATATGACGCGCGGACGGAAAAGACGATTGTCGTCATGCTGCTCCAATACATGTGCCACATTGCCAGCTGTGCGCGCAGCAAGAAATATGGGCGTGTACAGCGGGATTGGTATTCCCAGCAGATAGTACAGCAGTCCTATGGGATAGTCGGTATTAGGATATAAGCCTTTTTCTCTGTACATCACCTGTTCTACGGTGGAATATATCGACGAGAGTTCTTCACCTTCCGGAATCCGCGCCGCAAGCTTCGGTATGTAATCCATCAGGAAGCGCGCGCGGGGATCGTACTTGCGCATATACACCCGATGCCCAAAGCCCATGATGCGCTCGCGCCGTTCCAGTTTCCCCATCGTGTACGGCTCCGCGTGAGCCGGTCCCCCTTCGCCATTGATGTCCATAAGGAACTCTATCGCTGCTTCGTTCGCGCCGCCATGGAGCGGTCCTTTCAGGGACGCCACAGCACCAACCATCGCGCCGTACATGTCCGACAGGGTGGACGCTATGACCCGTGCGGCGAAAGTGGAGTTTGGCATCTCGTGCTCGATATAGCACATATGGATGCGGTCGAAAGCATCCAAAGACTCTGCATCAGGCCGCTCCCCGCGAAGCATGTACAGAAAGTTCTCCATGTAGGGTAAGTCAGGATCGGGACGCACAAAAGGCATATCGTTTAGCGCACGATAGGAGTTGACGACCAAGTTCGGTGTTTTTGCCAACAACCGTATGCCTTTTTCAAGGTTCGCCTCGTGAGAGTTGTCGTGCAGCACCTCAGAATCTTCATATCCCGCAAGAAACGACAGACCTGTACGCAGCGCGTCCATCGCCACTGTGGATTTCGGCATCAGCTCGAACAAGCGATAAAGCTCATCGGGTATCTCAGCTTCTGCGACTAATCTGTTACAAAACGCCTTTGCCTGATCAGGCGTAGGCAGTTCACCGTATATCACGAGATATGCCACATCTGTATAGCAGAGGTTTTGCGCCAGCTCTATAAGGTCGTAACCGCGTACCAAAATCTGCTCGATGTCCACATCAAGATAAGAAACGGAAGTTTCCGTTGCGATAACGCCCTCGAGTCCGGGGCTGTATTCGGGTGTGGTCATTCTGTGTTCTCCTATTTAATTTATTTGTCAAGCGCGCTGAATTATAAGTGCAGCCAACGCAGCAAATCCGCCTATCTTTATCGTCATCAGCGTCGGAATGTTATCGGTCAAGATGGCTTTCAATATTTTCCAAAGGGCTTCCATAGTTCGTATTAGGCGCTTTTCTATTAGGCAGGCTCAGTTTTGCTAGTTCACTCCTCAGTAGTAAGTTATTCCGCGCATCCGAGTCAAGTCCTGCTGCTCACGCCGTCCCCTACTGCCAGTTCGCTGTCCACCTCCGCATAGGCGTCGTACTCTATCAAATCGTACAACTCGGCGCGTGTCTGCATCTTGGGAAGCCAATTCAATTGTGTGCCTGTGCGCTTTAGATCAATCAGCAGTTCCTCAGTAGTCTTCGCCGCCGCCCTCAAAGTGCTGACCGGGAATATCACGATGTTATAGCCGAGTTCGGCGAACTCGTTCACGCTCAGATATGGGGATTTGCCAAATTCTGTCATATTCGCCAACAGATTTCCGCCAACGGCATCGGCATATATTCTGAATTCTTCCAGAGACTGCATCGCCTCTGGGAATATGATGTCTGCGCCCGCCTCTTTGCAAGCCTGCCCCCGCGCTATCGCAGCGTCCAATCCTTCGATAGCGCGTACATCGGTGCGCGCTACAATGAGCATGTCTTTGCGTGCCTGCGCCGCTGCCGCAATCTTCTCAACGAACGCGTCCGTGGAAATTACCGTCTTGCCGTCGAGATGTCCGCACCGCTTCGGCAGCACTTGATCCTCAATCTGGATTGCCGCCGCTCCCGCCGACTCGAGTTCTTTCACCGTGCGAATCACATTAATGGCTTCACCAAAACCGGTATCCGCATCCACGATGAACGGCAGGTCAGACGCACGCACCATCCAACGCACCGCGTCAGTAAGCTCCGCAAGCGTGAACAGACCAATGTCCGGGATGCCCAAACTCGCGGAGAACGCTGCTCCTGAGAAGTACAGCGCATCGAACCCGACTTTACGCGCTATCATCGCCGTCAGTGGATTGAACACGCCGGGCACGCATATCGGTTCGCCTGAATCAAGTAATGTTCTCAGTCGCAGCGCATGGCTCTGTTCTGAGGCTTGTTCCAGCATCCACGTCATATTCGCATCGCCTCCATCAGTTCAGACAGATTAGGCTGCTCATCAATATGCCACACTAGGTCTATAACCTTCTTTGCCTGCTCATCAGTCCACACATCCTCCACATTCAGCAGGAACTTCTGCTCCACCTCGGAATCTCTCATCTTGTTCATCGCATGCCCGCGCGGGAAGCTCACTTCGCGTGCGAGTGTGCCGCCGTCTTTCGTTTTGATTGTGATGCGGTTCGGGATACCCTCTGGGTAACCTGCCGTAAGCGCGTCATCCTCTTCCAGCGTTGTCTTGCTCAGTAAAGTTTTGATGTCTGCGCTGTCGAGCATCTGCTGCGAAAACGAGTGCTTCGTAACCGTTCCGTCTAATAGCGCCGCCGCCACGATGTACATTAGCGAGTGGTCGGCGGTCTCGCGCGTCTTTGGCGCCCACTTCTCAGGGTCTTTGGCGATAATCTCATAAGACACTTTGAAGGTATCAAGGTGAATGGACTCGATGAGATTTATATCACCTCCAATTTCATCCCTAAGCTCGACTGCTGCGTCAACTGCGCTCTGAGCATGATATTCAACAGGCCATTTCTTGATGTAGGTGTCCTGAATGCGAGTGGGCGCAGCGCCCTCTAAGACTGATTTCAATGCGCTCTCATCAAAGGGCTGCCCTCCCAGAAGCTGAGCGAAAAAGCCCATCTCACCCGAAAAGGGCTGATACGGTCCGGTAAGCCCGCGCTGGGTGACAAGGCTTGCAAACACGGCGTTTCGCACTGAGTTCGCTGCTGCGGCGCCCTTCCACATGGAAAGTTCCCCGGCGCGCGTCTGACGCATAGATGCGTGCGGCACGCTTGCGATTGAGATAGTGTGCTCTATCTGGTCTGCCGTCTGCCCCAACAGACTGCCCGCGCCGCAAGCTGCACCAATGCCTGTATATACCACATGGTCCCACTGGTGGGCGCGCACGCTCGCCGCGTCGCACAGATTCACGGATACTTCATAAGCAGCGGCAGTCGCGGTGAATATGTCCCGTACGGGCTTTCCGCCCCATTCGCATAGAGCCATAATGCCCGGGATCATATCACTGGGGTGCAGGGGTTCCAGCGACAGATACGTGTCATTGAAGTCGAGATACCGCGTCATCAGTCCATTGGCGAAAGTCGCCGACTCAGGGGTAACCCGCACAGGCGCACCCCACACCGTTGCGCCGGATGACATCTCAAAGTCGTAAGCATAAGTGCGCGCCGCTTTAGGAGCGTCTTCGGAAAACGCCGCCATGCTCACGCCTATGCTGTCTAAAATTCGCCGCTTCACCTCATGCGCCGACTCCGGCGGCACATCTTCATATCGCAGGTTGTGCGAGTATTCCGCAAACATCTGACTAAACTTATCTGACATTTCTTGTTCCTTTGACTTCACTTATGACAATTGTTATGGATATAGTTGGATATGGCTATTTTCATTAGAATGAGAGTAGGTACAATACCGGTTAGATGTTTTAGGCGGACTTACTGTAACACCAAAAAGAAAGAGTTATGAATTAACCTCAATTAACAGACGAGCCGACCGGGATTTGGGGTCGGCTCATACCGTAGTTTATGTAGAAGATGAAAGCGGACCTCCGAAGTTTTGTGGCAGAAACAGCCTCGCAAAAGCTGTCTGTTGCAGAACATTTTCACGCAATCAGGATGCCACGCGGTACACTTGTACCCTATGACGGTTGCTTTCTGTTACGAACAGCCTGCCTTTTCCGTCTAATTTGACGGACATGGGCGACCAGAAGTATTTTTCGATGTGGGACGATACTTCATGCGGATCGTCCGGATCAAAGAAATCTATGTCAAGTTCGAGGTTTGCCCTGGAGCGTGCCTCACCCTCTTCACGGTTGATACTCAGGAAGTTCACCGCCCAGGGTGAGAGCGTAGCCTCTCCACGCAGAAGCTGAAGGAAGCTGCCGTCAGAGTCGAACGCCTGAACGCGCTCGTTGCCCCAGTCTGCGACATATACATTGCCGCCGGCGTCCACTGCTACACTTGAAGGCTTGACGAGCTGCCCCTCTGCGCGTCCCGGCTGACCGTAAGACCCTACGAATTCGCCGTCAGTCGTAAAACGGGCGATGCGATCGTTACCCCAATCTGCGACATATAAATCTCCATCGGGAGCGATCGTTAAACCCCACGGCATGGAGAGCAGTCCTGACCCTAGTTCGGATAGAAAAACACCGGTGGACGAGAACTTCTGCACACGATTGTTGTAGGTATCGCTCACATAGACTTGATCGGAGGCGTCGAACGCAATACCGCAAGGACCGTCCAGTTCGCCTTCGCCGCTTCCGTGAGTTCCCCACACGCGCAGAAATCTGCCTTCTGCGTCAAAGGCGCTTATGCGGTGCAGATATTCGTCGCTGATATAGATGTTTCCTGCGCTGTCCTCTGCAGCGGATGTCATCCATATAAACTGACCGTCGCCTTCACCGTAAGAGCCAAATGTGCCGTAGTATTCGCTGTCCATGTCGCACATCGTAACGCGAACGCCTCGGTCCACACCTTCGAGAGAGCGATTAACGACATACAGCCGCCCATTGCTTGCAGGCACTGTGTCGGTCGGATAGTAAAAGCCGCGCCCTTCCATCACGGAAAGTCCAATTGTGCAGTCATAGCGCAGCAGTTCCGTCTTCTGTATGGTGGTCATAGTCAATGTCCTCGAGTGTATCGATAAGTCATTGTGTTAGTGCATCAGCCGGTCGGCCGGTTGTCAGTATTCCAGTGTTTTGGATTATGTACTCACCAGTCAAGGTATTCAACACAACAACCCCTTGTTCATACGCTCACGATACCTTGACTGACATGCTGATTTATCGGCGAGCAGCTTAACTTCGCTGAAACTCCTGCGTGGCGACGGCAAGACGCAGCAGATTGGCGACCTTGTCGCGGGTACGCTCTTCACCTGTTTGTTCGGCGAAGCGTTCCAGAACCTCCCGAGTTTGATCGGAGACGGCGATTGCGCCGAGCTGATCGAGGCAAGCCTCAACAAGACGCGCGGGCGATGTGGCGTATTCATCTGCCATCACACGGTCTATCATTGCCTTGACGCCTGATTTGTTGACATCTCCAAACTGCTCGGACGCGAAGTTAACGCGCTCCACAAGAGTGCCAGTGTCAACCCACTCAGTTCCTTGATGCCAGCCTTCTACGCTTGGCGGGTTGTTGAGCATCTGTCCCATGAAGTTCATTTGCAGCGCTCTGTCCATAATTTGGCGGCGAGGTCTGTCGAATTCTCCGGTGAGACGCAGTGTGCCCGCGACAAGTTCGGCAGGGCTTTTCACTTTCTCATAGCGAATGCTTTCGTCCCTGAAGAAATCCGATGTGAACAGCGTCCGAAGCATAGCCTTGATTTCGTAGCCGCTGTCGAAGTAAGCGTCAACAAGCGTCTGGATTGCGTCGGCATCGCGCGGGGGCGTATAGGGCCAGGCTGGCACGGGCGGCTCATCTGCAACGAAAAAGTGATACATATGCCGCGCAATGAACTGCGCCGTAACTTCCTGCTGGCAAATGATGTCCACGATGTCTTCACCGTTGAAGTCGCCCGTCTGCCCTAAGAAAGTCTTTGTGCCCTCGTCATGGTCTTCCGGGCGGTAGTCGAAGTGCCAAGCAATTCTGCCATAAGGCCAGTCGGAATCGCGCTCAGAGCGCAGCACCATGTACTCGGTGTTGCCGATAGTCCAGCCTGTGAAGGCGCGTGAAGCTTCCTGTATGTCGTCCTCCGAGTAGTGGCCCACGCCCATACTGAAAAGCTCCAGCAGTTCGCGTCCATAGTTCTCGTTGATCGCGCCTTTATGGTTATCGTAGTTGTCCAGCCAGACGATCATCGCCGGGTCCTTGGACAATTCAATTAGAAGGGTTTTGAAGTTGCCAAGCCCGTGCTTGCGGAACATGCGAATTTGGTTCCACAGAACCTTACCGTGAATGACTTTCGGATAGCCTGTGGCGAAAATGCCGTGCCAGAAAAGGCTCATCTTTTCTTGAAGCTGGGCTTCTGATGTTACCATCCGATAAAGCCAGTTCTCGCCGGATGCGCGCGGACCCATCATACCGGACTGCTCGTGGTGGAAACGCCGCACCATGTAGTCTCCCATCCACGGAGCATTATCAGGGGGATTCAGCAGTTCTTCGATTACGGCGTCATAACTCTTAGATTCAAGCGCTTCGAGTTCGACACGGGTTGCGCCAAAACCGGCGCGCCGCATCAGATGCGCCAGAAGTTCTAAATCTTGCCTTGTTTCAACAACCATAGTCAACGCCTCCTGTTGAGCTTGGAGATGATATTCTGCTTCGGGATTTTGGCAAGTATATCACGCCTTTTATTTTGTTTTCATCAAGCGTTATGTGTATGACCGCAACACGGACAGCAAGCGCTTTACCGGCTAGGTTTGAGGTCTAGTTACTCGGCAGGAAGGGTATTAGCTTGCTTACCAAAGATGCCATATTGCGCGTCTGAATCCAGACATAACCATTGCCTCTGAACTTCATTACCAGACCTTCCCCGCCGGCAATAAGCGAGCGGATACCGCCAACTTTGCCTATGGAGTATTCCACATCATCGGTAAATGCAACCAGATGCCCCGTATCTACCACAAGTTCCTTGCCGGGTTCTACTGGGACTTTTTTGATAGCGCCGTATGAGTTGTAATAGATTTTGCCGGCGCCTCTTTCAGAATAGGCTCTGATAAAGAACAGGCTCTCGCCACTGAAAAACCCCCTAAAGCCCTGAAACCTTGCGTCCGTAGTTACACTCTCGGTACAGGCAAGGAATGAGCCGCTCTGAATAAAGAGGTTTTCTCCTAATCCCAAGTCGAATGTGCGTATATCGCCGGGAGTGGCGGGTGCTAGGCTTACCCAGCCGCCGCCCCGCTCAGCAGTGAAGGTATTTAGGGAAAACGATTCGCCGCTGACCATTCTCGTGATGCCGCCGAATATACCCCCTCCGCCCAAACCCGTGCTCATACGCACGCCTTGCTGAGCCACCATAGCGCCTGTTTCCGCTTTGATGACCTCGCCTTCGTTAAGCTCGACATTCAGCACGGCATAACTTGGGCTAAACTCTACCGATGTTTTCATTCGCTGCGTATCCTTCCTTCGGCATTAGGTCTTCCACATTAGACGGGCGACATTAGACGGGTAAACGCTCCGTTATCATTTGGACAGCTGTCGGCAATCTATGACATGCCCTTCTGATATTTAATGTTAGTATATCATGATGCATTTATGCGGATGCGACTCCCTTAATTGTTTTGATTATGACTGATGACTGAGTTCAGTAATACAGTCGATTAGGCGAAGTTCAGCAGCAGATATTGTTTCTTTTGGATAATTTATGACATCTGGCATCCGTCCGATTTCCAACCAATTGAACTAATGAAAGATAAGTATGCAGAAAAAGAGTACAAGCGACAGGTTAGGAAAAAGCCTGTATTACGGCTGGGTTATCGTGCTAATTATGGCAACTGCGGGCGCAGTGAGTATGGCGATGGGTTCGCTTAACTTCGGCCTGTTCATCAAACCAATGGGCGACTCGCTGGGCATAGGACGCTCATGGTTCGGCTGGGCCCAGACAGCGCGGCAGGTATCCAGTTCGTTCACCAGCCCGGCGGTGGGCTGGCTCATAGACCGATACGGCTCGCGTGTGATGCTGCCCGCAGCCGCATTAGTTACGGGCTGCGCCATGATTGGGCTGTCCTTCATGGATGATGCAAACGATGCCTGGCTTATGGTAGGCCTGTTTGCCGTGATGGGACTGGTGGGTATGAGCGGGCCCGGCGCGCTGGTAACTTCGGTTCCGGTGCTCAAATGGTTCGTGCGCGAGCGCGGCAGGGCAATATCCTACATGGCGCTGGGCATTCCCATCGGCGCAATGGTATTTGTACCGCTTACACAGGTTTTCATAGACCTGTGGGGATGGGAAATAGCGTGGATAGTTCTAGCCGTAATGGGTATGGGTATCATAATACCCCTCTCTGCGATATTCGTCAGACGTCAGCCGGAGGATTTGGGATTGCTGCCTGACGGAGACACCGTTCCTGCGTCCACAAGTGAGGGAATTGATGAAGATTCGCCTGTTCAGCAGACTTCCGATGATGAGGTGTCATGGTCGGTGTCAGAGGCGACAAGGTCCTACACATTCTGGATACTGGTAGCCGTTTTCAGCATGGTCTCGCTGGCAGTCGGCACTGTGGCGGTGCATCGCATCGCAGACTTCGCCGATCGCGGATTTGACACCACCCTGATATCTTACGCCACCGCCTTCGACGCAGTCTGCGCCGGCGCCGCATCGTTCACATTCGGCATCCTAGTCAAGCGTGTTACCGCAAGGCTGTTGGGCGCGATTGGTTTCTTGCTACTAGCAATCGCAAGCGTGATGACCATCTATGCTGCGGATGATTTCACCATGTTCAGTTCAATGGCGATATTCGGATTGGGGATAGGCGGCATGATGTTTCTTCAAAACTTCATTTGGGCGGATTACTTCGGGCGTGAGCATGTGGGCGCTATTCGCGGGTTCTCTATGCCGATAAATCTGATAGTAGGCGGAATCGGCGCGCCTATCGCCGGATATGTGCACGATTGGACAGGCACATACAACAGCATGTGGTGGGTAGGCGTTGGGCTGATGGTGTGCTCGGCGCTGCTGATGCTAATTACTCCCCCGCCTAGAAAGCCCATCGAGGTATCTGAGCAATAATGACTTCGAGTGCGAGGCGGGCGTAGTTTCAAGCAGCATGCGCTGAGAAGTCCTGCCCTGATTTTATTTTTATTTATTTTATAAGGTAAATCAGTCTGCCATAGGGAACGCCAGTATCGTAAGGTCGCTGAACTCCCGGTCTTCGTCCGCAAGCGACGCCAGCGTGTATTCGTCGATGCTCTCTCCCGGCAATGACAGGCGCTGCAAAGCCCATATCGGTGTGTCGGCTGCAATTCCGTTTTCCAGAAGCAGCGCTGCGATGTTGGCGGGCATCAGGTCGAATGGACGCGGCAATACGATGAGATTGCGCTTGCGATATGCCAACATCTCAGTGAGTTCGCGCAAGCCTTCCTCATGTCCGTCCCGTGCGTGCAGCGTGATAAACATGGATGTCTCCATCGTCAGTCCGAGCCGCGCGCACGCTACCTGCACCGAGCTAATCCCTGGAATAAGCTCCACATCGGCACGCCGTCTTACACGGTCCAGAAGCTCCTTAGATGAGAAGTTGAGGTCTCCCCACGCGCACACTACGCATCGCTTGCCTTCCTCTGCGTATGCGGCGAGGCTTTCCAAAACATTCTCTTGGTCTCGATAGCGCATTGGCATCTCTTCGCCAAGAATCCAACGCCGCACAGGCCCTAGAACCGTCTCAAATCCGGCTACATAATCGGCGCTGCGGATTATCTCCCGCGCCTTCAGAGTCAGTAAGTCGGGATCGCCGGGACCTACGCCCACAATTGTTATCTTCGCCACAAAGATGCCTCCTGCGCTAATTCCGGCACTGAACGGTTACCACTCCGCCACTCACGATACGCCGGTTATATATTCTTCGGATGCCAAACAAAGTTTTCCATGCGCGCGAAACTGCGGATTCCACGAGTGCGGTATCATCCTCAAATAGCATGCCAAGGACAGTGCCGCTGTGTGCCGCATTAACCCCCACGGCGCCTACTTCTTCCGCAAGGCGCAGCACTGCATCCAGCTGCGGCTTGTATAACAGTATCTGGTTGGCAATCGCGCTGAGAGTCGCGCCCGCGCCTATATCGGCGGCGCTGCCATTCATAATACCGCGCTCAATGAGTGAAAATGCGCTGGTGAACTTAGGCTGCAAGCGTTTCAGCGCGCTATCTCTGTTTATGCCATTGAAAGCGAGCGTGTCAACATCTCCGCCAAAATCCAGCACGACTGCACGCATCTGTGGGGGCATGCCAAGGATTCTTGCCATGCCGTTCTTCTTATGATTCAGCATCGCAATTCCGGGCAGCATTATGCCGTCGCTCGGCTCTACCTGCCGCGCAATTTGCGCTATTTGCGTGGGCAGCATGTTTGATGCTACGCCCAAAGCGGCTGCGGTTGCAGCGATTGCGGCGGACACATCGGCGGTGCTGCTTGCCATGCCTTTACCTCGCGGCAAGGGACCGGACAGGGTTAGGTACGCATCTACATCCTGCTGACCTAGGTGCGCCAAAGTCAGCTCCACTGCCCGCTTTGACTTCGTTGCATTCGGCGGAGCAAATACGCACCCACTGCCGGCAAGAACAGACACCGTCGCCGTGGAGTACATGTCTATCGGGCAGCTCACCAGAAAGTAGTTTCCGGCTAACATCCCTTGCGCCAGCTCGCCGCAGCTGCCCGGCGCCCGCGCCGTCGCCTCTCCGAGAGTCTTCACCGCTTGTGTCATTCGCAATTGATGCTCATTTCGCTCACGTGCCGCGCGCCGAGAGATTTCAGTTCCAACACGAGTCCGTCAGCCATAAGATACACTTTGTCTGCGCGGGCAGCCACAAGCGAGTTCACGCGCCCTAGCACATCGCGATATGTGCGTCCCAAAGACGATGACGGCACGATGCCCAGTCCAACCTCATTTGTAACAACAATCCATCTCGAATTTGAAGCAGCGCAAAGGTCCAGGAATTCGCCTGCCGCATCTATAATCTTTGCTTCTGCGTCCCGGCTATTTTCGTGAGCCAGCAGCAGGTTGCTGACCCACATCGTTATGCAGTCCAAGATAATCGTGTCGTACCCGGAAGTTACATGTAACATCTTATTACGGATTGATTCGTGCAGATTGCGCGGCTCTTCGAGGGTGTCCCATTCTGCCGGACGGCTGCGGCGATGCGCAGCGATACGGCGCGCCATATCATCGTCCAGCGCCTCTGCCGTAGCCACGAACAGCACTCGCTTGCCTTTCATTGCCAGCTGCTCCGCGAATGTGCTCTTGCCTGAGCGAGCGCCGCCTGTTATCAGGATGAGTTCTGGCTGCATGCCTGCTGCACCTATACGCTATCGCCCGAACAGGCGTCGACACCGGCTCCGGGTAAGCCCGTCATGCCATATATGACATTCATATCCACGCTGCGCCGCACGAGCGCTGCGAGTTTGTCATATTCAGCATCCAAGTTCAGAATTGCGCCATGAGGCATCTCTATGTTCTTGCGCCGAGCCAAATTCGTCAGAAGCGAATGGCGGAGGCTGCCATTATGGAACATACCATGCAAGTATGTTCCCATTGTCAATCCATCTTCGTCGAGTGCGCCGTCCGGAGAATCGGCGGCTCTGTTTGAACGCTCAGTGATTCTGAATGGCGTGCCTCCTTCACCGTAAGTTTGCCCCATATGTATTTCATATCCGGCGATAATGCCCCCTTCACAACCCGCCAGCAATCCTCTTCCCGATACAATCTTGCCACGCACCTGATGTGTAGTTTTATCAGCGCTGAAAACTGTCGTATGAGGCAACAGTCCCAAACCATTAGTTTCCGCGACATGAGATTCAACACCGTCAGGATCGAGGATACGCTCGCCAAGCATCTGGTATCCGCCGCAGATGCCAATAACAGGTGTTCCATCGCGGCGGCGCGCTGTTACAGTGTCTGCTATGCCGCTTTCGCGCATCCACTCGAAGTCCGCGACTGTGGTTTTAGATCCGGGCAGCACAATCAGATCAGGCTTGGCCATATCATCTACACTGCTGACATAGCGCAGCCGCACTCGAGGTTCTCGCAGCAGCGGGTCGAAGTCATCGAAGTTGGCGATATGCGGCAGTCTTACGACGGCAATATCGATATAGTCGTCAAGGCGTCCGATATTATGAGAATGCGCCTTGTCCAGACCTAGCGAGTCCTCCTCAGGAATATGTATGTCGTCGAACCAAGGGATAATACCGGCTACGCTTACGCCAGTGCGTTCACGCAGCATGTCCAGCCCGGAATCCAGCAGCGACGGATCGCCTCGAAACTTGTTGATTACAAACGCTTTTACCAGAGCCTGCTCTTCCGGATCAAGCAGCGCCATCGTACCCACCAGTGAAGCAAATACTCCACCGCGATCTATATCCCCCACAATGACGACCGGGGCATTCGCATACCGTGCAACACGCATATTGACAATTTCATGGGCTTTCAGGTTAATCTCAGCGGGACTGCCCGCCCCTTCGATGACGACTATGTCATACTGCGCTCGCAGTGTATCCAGCGCGCGAGTAACGAGCGGCCAAAGCTGCAACTTCATCTCGTAGTATTCGCGCGCGGATGCTACGCGCAAGGGCTTGCCCATCACCACTACCTGAGAACGGCGTTTGCCTTCAGGCTTGAGCAGGATGGGGTTCATTTCCACGACAGGCGCGACCCTTGCCGCTTCTGCTTGCACTGCTTGCGCCCTGCCGAATTCGCCGCCGTCTGGCGTAACAAACGAGTTAAGCGACATGTTCTGCGCTTTGAACGGCGCAACCCGTAAACCGTCTTGGGTGAAAATACGACACAGCGCGGTCGCCATGAGGGATTTTCCGGCGTGCGAGGTGGTGCCTTGTACCATGAGCACCTTGCCCAAACTCTTACCGCTTCGCTGCAAAGACATTCTTGATAACATCCTCCAAGTGGCTTGTGTCGTTGAGCAGCTCGATGACGGCGCCACCGTCAAATGTGTTCACCACAGTGATGCTGCAATTCGACAATCTCAGCCGCCACATGTACTCCGGCGGCATATCCATCAGAGATACGATAAGCCCTCGGAGCGAGCCGCCGTGCCCCACCACTAATACGTTTCCTTCGCTGTCCGAATGCGTTTGCAGCAGCTCGACGGCTGCAGATTTCATTCTGGCGTAAAGCTGCCTATCGCTTTCGCCGCCCGGAGGAGCGAACTCGACATCCTCATCGAAAAGCCGTCTGAACATCGATGGATGATGCTCTTCGACCTCCTTAAATGTCATGCCTTCCCACTCCCCGAACGCCTTTTCGCGCAGCGATTTCATTTTAATCAGCGGCAAGTCCGTGCCGTTTATGATGACTTCCGCAGTGTGTGCCACACGCTGCAAGTCACTGGAATACGCAGCCTCGAAATCCAGAGGTTCAAGTCGCGCCCCCGTGAGCGCAGCCTGAGCGCGTCCTTTATGATTCAGAGGAGTGTCCGACTGACCCTGCGCGCGCCCTTCGTCGTTCCACGCAGTTTCGCCATGCCTTACCAAAAACCACCTGCAATTCATTAACCCTACTCCAATATCTTACGCAAAGCGGTTACTAGCCGCTCGCAGTCGTCTTTAACTCTGATGCCAATTCTAATATGACCCGGCAGCCCAAATGAAGCGCAGTCTCGCACACTGATGCGATGTCGTTCCAGCAATATCTGCCGCAGCGCTCGGGCGTCGCCCACTTTCACCAATACGAAGTTAGCAGCAGACGAAGTACAATGCAGCCCCAACGCGCCAAGTTCATTGATCAGGTAGCGCTTGGCGGTTTGCATTTCTTTTCGTCCTTCATCTACATGATGAGTATCGCCGAGAGCTGCAACACCGGCTGCCTGTGCCATGGAATTCACGCTCCAACTGTGCTGCTGCGCGCGCGCGCGTTCCGTGACATCGGGCGGCGCAAGCATATAGCCAAGTCGCAGCGCCGTCAATGCGTAGTCTTTCGTCATTGAGCGCATGAGCGCAACATTACCCATGTCCAGCAATGGCACAGAGTCCCAGGGCGCTTCCACGAAAGACAAATATGCCTCATCGAGGAGCAGCAGTGAACCTTCAGGCAGAGCGCCCGCTATTCGGCGTACATCATCTTTGCTCATGTAACAGCCGGTCGGATTATTCGGGTTGCACAGGAAAACAAGCGAGGGCGACTGCACTGTGATAACCTTTACGGCATCTGCGATGTCCCACGCAAAACGATTATTTTCGTGGGCAACGATATTAACTATCTGCGCTCCCTGCATAGTGCAAGCGGCATGAAACTCCCCAAAAGTAGGCGCAAAGATTATCGCTTTGTCTCCGGCATTGAGATACGCACGCGCTATTAGATATATCAACTCTGTCGAGCCGTTACCCACCAAAATCTGTGCCGTCGAGACGCCAAGTTTGGACGACAATTTCTCACGCAGCAATGTGCATTCTGTGTCAGGATATGCCGCTAGGTCAACACCGCCTATCGCCTCCGTTACGCTTATAGGTGCGCCCAATGGGTTAATGCTCGCGCTAAAATCGAGCACATCCTCCGCGCGCAGCCCAAGTGAGCGCAGTTCGGCAATATTCGTACCGCCATGGATTATGTGTGGCATAGACCTTCTCTATTTCTAACGCGGGATAGTTGAAATTATAATACATCCACAAAATAGATACGATTGGCTTGTTTTAAGCTGAAACAAGGGCGCGGTTTTCAACTGTCCGTACCCAAAAGGTCCACAAAGATGTACGCCGGACACGCCGCCATTCCACCGGAGATTTCAGCCGATGTTACTTCATAGAACCAGCCATCGTATCAGCAGCATACCAACGGATAGCAGCGCTCCTAGCGCCGCTGTTATGTACGCCAGACCCACAGCCTTGCTGATGTCGGGCGCAGTCGGTTCGCCATATTCTCTGCCAACGAGATACTGTTTCGGTTTCTTTAGCGCCACCCCTAACAGTCCTGCCATCGCAGCAATTGTCCAGCCTGCATTCGGGCTTGCCGTTAGGCGATGTTCACGCAGGACGATGCGGCAGCCCTGCCAAATGCTGCGTCCTGACACTAATCCCGCGAGCAGCAGCAGGCAAGTGGAAATACGAGCAGGGATGAGATTTATCAAATCGTCCAGTCGTGCCGATGCTTTGCCAAGATATTCGTACTCTCCGCGGTAGCCTATCATGCTGTCTAGAGTATTCACGGCGCGATAGGCAAACGCGCCGGGCAGCCCCAGCAGGGCGAACGCAATCCAAGGTGCAATAAAGCTATCCGTAGTATTCTCAGCAACTGATTCTATGGCTGCTGCCGCCACAAGCGACTTAGACAGATCGGAGGCGTCTCTACTTACCAGACTTCGCAGACTTTGGCGCGCCTCCGTAACGTCGTCGCTTTCGATGCTGCGCTGAGTTTCACCTGCCGCTCTCCCAAGCCCGCGCACAGCAAAGGTCGTCTTTAGCATCACAGCGCCACCAACCAAGTAGGCTATATCATGAAGTTCGCGCAGCCCCACAATAGCAAGCCATGCCGCGCCGCCGAACAGGATAGGCACTGCTGCTGCCATGCCCACGCCAATCAGGAACTTCAAAGTGTTCCCGCGTCCATGCGCCAGCCGTTCCAATAGGGAAATTACCTTACCCATCCACACGACCGGATGCACTGCACTCGGGGGTTCCGGCAGAGCGATGTCCAGCGCTATCGCAAGCAGCAGCACACCTATATCAAGGCGCCAATCCGGATGCCAAATCAGCCATTCCATACAGCAGTCAGCCCGAAAACAGCATTTGAATCAATATAGATTCCAGGGCAAACGGGGAAGCTGCGCTGATCAAGATTATCAACACCAGCACAACTGCCTCAGTAACTTCGTTCACTGCGCCGTATATGTCGCCTGTAACGCCGCCCAGAAGCCGATCTGCCCACGCGCCGATTCCCCATGCAGTCGCACATGCCGCAGCAAGAAGCACAATGCCCGCCACGCCTGCAAGCGCAACGCTCATAATCAGAGTGAAAGCAAAGCCGAACACAAGCTGCCATCTGTTACGCCGTTCGCCGCCATCGAAGAACGCCGTGCCAAGACCGCTGCTCCGCACATAAGGATAAAGTTCCATAGTGAGCAGCATTGCCCAGCGCGAAAGGCAAGGGAAGAGCAGAAGCAGTGTAGTCCTGTAAAAGAGAGGCAGTTCGTTTATGGCAGCAAATTTGACGAGCAGCAAACAGACAACACCTACAACGGCGAATGCGCCCACATTTGGGTCTCGCAGTATCGCAAGACGGCGGTCGCGGCTGAATCCACCGAGCAGAGCGTCGCACGAATCCATAAAACCATCGAGGTGCAGCGCACGGGTCAGCACGCACAGCAATACCACCAGAATCGCGCTTTCCAGCAGTATATATGAGGAGGAGAGATAGGTCTGAGATTCTGCTACAGGGAGGCGAAACCCAAGCCAAAAGGCATCAACCGCGGCAAGCGCTGCACCAATCAGCAAGCCCACAAATGGAAACCAGCCACGCGCAGACGCTAGGTGGTTGTGCGTGCTCGCAGGCGAAAGCGGCAGGATTGTCAGAAAGCCGATGGCAGACCGCAGCCCTCTCATCAGACACCCAGCGGCGCTTCAACCTCGTTATCGTCTCGGTCGGACACACCGGCTTCGCCGAAGGTCGCCATCTCGCTTAGACAAGCAGCCGCTGCCTCTACGATGGGCATCGCGAGAACCGCGCCGCTGCCCTCACCTAGACGCATATCAAGCTCCAAAAGCGGCAGCAAGTTCAGATGTGCCAACACGATGCCGTGTCCTTTTTCGGCGGAGCGGTGCGAGGCAATCATATAGTCGCGCGCGATAGGACAGAGTGCATTAGCAATTAGCATTGCTGCACCGGATATGAAGCCGTCCACAATAATTGCGCGCCGCATACTAGCGGCGCCCAGAGCCACGCCCGCAAGGACGCCAATCTCGAAGCCTCCCACCTTTGCCAGCACATCCAGTCCATCCGATACGTCCGGGTCATTGACTTCCAGCGCGCGCTGCACTATTGCAGCCTTATGTGCCAGTTCTTCTGCATTGCGCCCCGTTCCCGCGCCCGTTGTGTCATGTGGTGATGCGCCGGTGAACGATGCGGTTATTGCGCTCGACGCTGTTGTGTTGCCGATACCCATCTCGCCTGCGGCAATCAGGTCCGCGCCCGATTCGGCGGCTTCGACAGATATTTCGATGCCCGCCATTACGCTTTGCTCTGCCTGCTCGCGCGACATCGCGGCGCCTTCGCTAATATCCGCTGTGCCTCTGCCTATGCGGACAGAACGCAGTTCAGGATGAGCGGGCAGATCTGCCGCAACTCCGGCGTCAACAATAATCTGACGCACTCCGGAGCGCCTCGCCATCACACTAACTGCCGCGCCACCGGACAGAAAGTTCAACACCATTTGCGCCGTAACCTCTTGCGGGTAACCGGTTACGCCTTGAGCCACAACACCATGATCGCCCGCCGCGATAATAACAGCTTTACCGCGTATGACCGGACGCTCATCCCCCAATATGCCGGCGAGCTGCACCGACACATCCTCGAGCCTGCCGAGACTTCCCGGCGGCTTCGTCAGATTTCGCTGACGACTCAGTGCGCGCCGCATCGCGTTCGCGTTCACGGGCTGTATTGATACTATGGCATCAGACAGATTATCCACCATCACACACCGCTTCCGTTCAAGGTAAACCTAACGACCCACTTGTGTTATTCATCCTGTCCGCAGATGTAACTTAAGCCTAACTTAAGCCTTATACTCAATCTCCAACTTGGAACCTTGATTGCTCGCGGGTGTGAACACCACACGTCCCTCGTATGCGCCCTGCTTCTTCCAAAGCCGCCACATCGCATCGCAAGCCATACGCATATACATTTTCCTAGAGGTTACCACACTGGCGTGGAGTTCCTTAGCCGTTATACGTCTGCTGTCTCCGCCGCTAGATCGCGCTTCCTCAAGCATACGCACGAGCGCATTATCAAAGTCCTCATCGTAATATTCGTACTGTTCCACCATAATTCAACCTGCGCTGACTTCTGAAAACCGGTTATTGACTATTAACTGCCAAAGATTAATCACTACCGATGACTCAAAACTCCAACCCGGGCTGAGCCTTAATTCCCTGAGTTCTGTACGGGTGTTTTATTTCGCGCATTTCAGTTACGAGATCGGCGAATTCCACAAGCTCATCAGGGGCATATCTGCCCGTGATTATGACATGCAACATGTGAGGCTTCTGCTTTAACGTCTCAATAACATCTTCGACCGGAATCCAGCCGTAGTGCAAAGGATAGGTGAACTCATCCAAGATGATAACATCATGCTCATCGCCCAGAATCGCGGCTTTGCAGTTCTCCCACTGCGCACGGGCTAAGTCCTGAGTGTGATCCATGTTCTTCGTCCGCCATGTGAAGCCGTCGCCCATAGCAGTCATAGGAATGCCCAGTTTCTCGGCAGCGCGGCTCTCACCAAAGCGCGAGCCGGTATGCTTCAAGAACTGGAACATCTCTACTCGCATATTTCTGCCCCACGCGCGAAACAGCACTCCCAGAGCCGCAGTAGTCTTGCCCTTGCCGTTGCCCGTATTGATGACAACAAGCCCCTTCTTGATGCGCGGACCCTTCACGGGTTGGTGCTCTCTTGTGGTGTCCGTTTTATTCTCGGCAGCAGCAGGATCAGCAGCCATAATTGCCCCCTCCGGGAATCAGTGTGTCAGATTTGTGATGAAAGTTGGTCTTTTCTCAGTAAGTATGCGAAGCCTATCGCCATCAATCCCCAAGTCAGCAAGTGCCCAATCAATGACAGGTTGTTAAATCTTAGGAACAACTCTGCGGGCACGGGTACAGGGTCCGGATTATCCGGAACAAGCCAGAACACCAACAACAAGAAGCCAACATACGCTAATGCCGCAAGTGTATATAGACGGTGCCGTACAGATTGCGACTGTACACTGCTGTTTATCTCGTTCAGAGCCAGTATTACACCTGCTACGCCGAGCGCTGACATGATGTAAAACAGCAACTGGAAACCCTGACGGAAAACCAGCGAATCTTCGCTTCCCACCCCCGGCGGCACAAACGGAAACTTCACAGACACCAGGAACGACAGCGCCCAGAAACCCAGCAGCCCGGCGATAATTGACGCTGCAATCGGATTAAAATCCGGCGTCGCCCAGCGAATCAGTCCGTAGGTGCCTGCGAACGCCAGTCCAAATACCGCACCTAATACTCCCATGCCAATCGCCATGCCGACGCGCTGCATGCCTAGCGACACTAGCGGCGGCTCTTCAGAGGGTTGAACGCCTGATGGCAGCGCAGCAGCAGCGCGTTCCTCCTCGAGTATTATTGCGCGCTCAATAACTGGCACAGTGAAAATGTTATGATACACGCCCACTATCAGGCCTGCCACAATACCCACCAGCACGGCGCGTATAATCGTCCGCTGCATACAAGCCTCTCTGTTCAGTTTTGATAATTACCACGTGCTCACCGGCTGGTGAAACCCGAACCCTTCAGCCGTTCCTAGTGGCACATAAGGGCGACATGTCGGGCATGATGGAAGAACTCGTGTACATAGTTCATCACAGCGCCATTTTCGCCAACGAACGCGGCTGCGTGAACGCTCCCGTCAACATATCCCATCGCATACAGCAGAACCGCAGCGCCGCCAACCCATGGAACAAGCCCAACCGCCTTCTTAGACAGCCCCATGCTTTCTCTCGCCAATGTAGTCATGTGTCGCCTCCTTATTAGATTTCCAATTCCGATAACACTCAGTGTGAGCATTGTTTGACTAGAATTTGATTCAATGGTTACACAGAATATTTACCTCCTTAGTCAACGAAAGCCATATTATCACACTTGTCCTTATTGAGACTATCCACCCTGCGAATCATATTTTCGATGCGTAATTGGCGTTCAGTTAATATTGAGCATCTTTGTCAACACGAGTTTAATTGAGACTTCTGCTATTCGTCTTGCTGACGGCGCAGGCGTTCGATTTCTGCTTGAAGCGCCTGCACTTGTGCTTCCGCTGCCCGCCGTGCCTCGCGCTCTACCTGCCGAGCCTCGGCTTCTCTATTAGCACGAATCTCTGCCTCACGGCGCACTTCCCGTTCTAACAGCCGCGCTTCTATTTCTTGATGCCAAGCCGTCTGTATTGCTATGTGCGCCTCACGCTCCGCGTCCAAGAAATTGAGCCACTGACCGGTCGCGCTGTTCCTTACCCAAAACCTGCCATCCGTTCGGCGACAGAAGTCAAGACCCAATACTTCGCTGTGCGACCAGATGCTGCCGTCCTGTTCCGTGTGTAGTTCGTACCGTTGGTATTCTCCGGCTATCAGACGCTCTCCCACTAACTCCTCACCGTAGTGCTTCCCGCTTTCTGCGTCCAGACGCCAACATTCTTGGATGCCCAATTCAGAATACAGATTTCGCTTGCCTCCCAAGTCGTTTGCCGCCGTACTCCCGGATGCCACTTCCAGCACAAAATCGGGCGGTTTCCCCACTTCCCAGACTAGATAGTTCGGCATCGTCCAGATGCGATCCACATCCACTTCAAGGGCAATGTACAGGTCAGGCGCTATGCGGTCGTTTCGATTGCTGCGGTTGTAGCAGAGGAAGCCGCCCGCAGATGTGAAGACATCAGGGCGATCGCCGAAGTGGTGTCGCAGCACGGATATTAGAGCTGTTATGTGAGGTTCTTGCTGCATTCCGTCCTCAATAGGTTCAGGATCGCCGACGAAGAGTTCCCATTCCGGATTGGGATATGCAGATTTCACTGATGTGGGTGTGGTATGAGTTGTGGTCATTGCAGGAGACTCCGGCGGACTTGCGGTTGGCTGCGATTATATCACGATACAGTATCTGCGATGGCTTCAGGATATATCGGCTCTATTACTCTATTTCGTCTTGCGCCTGACGCACCGCCGTTCTTATCGCGTCTGCGTGAAGCTCGGCGAGCGGAATGTATTCCCCTCCGAGTGCATCGGCTACCCGCTGCACCAACCCAAAGCGGTTCGAGCGAGGCGCAGGGTCGAGCACGATGGCGTGTACCTTGTCCTGACGCAGGTTTTCGCACATTCGCAGCGCGTCTTCAAATGGATCGCCGCCGCCCGATACACCAACATTAGCGCGACAATCGGACACAATTGCGAGCAGAGGCGGCGTGTCCGGGCTGCGCTGACGCTGCTGTCTGATGAGCCGATGAGCATCTGCCAACGCCTGCGCCATAGGTGTTCTGCCGCCGGTAGGCAGATTGTCCAACCGCTGCTGCGCAAGTTTAGGGCTGCCGGTAGGAGGCAAAACCAGTTCGGATTGAGTTCCGCGAAACGCAATCATCGCAACGCGGTCGCGACGCTGATAGGCATCCAGCAGCAGGGATATGACCGCGCCCTTAGCAGCGATCATGCGCCGGCGCGCGCGCATAGAGCCGCTGGAATCCACAAGAAACACTACCAAATTGCCTACGCGGGACTCCCGAACCTTCTGGCGCAAGTCCCAGGCTTCCACTTTGAGAGCGAGAGCGCCGTCCGTGTACGCCCCGCGCCGAAGCTGAAACGGAGATGCAGCACGCACAGTGGCGTCCACAGCCAGGTCGGTAACCTTGCCTTCAGGCAGTGAAGCGCCGACATATCGGCCTCGATGGTCGCGCACTCGGCTAGTCGTCCGTCTGCCATGACTTGCGCGCTGGCGCTTGTCAAGCGCATCCAGATTCAGAGGACGCACCTGAAATGATTCACCCGTGCCAAATACATCCTCGCTTGCAGACCGCGGCTGCTCCTCAGACTGCGGCTGTTCAGGCGGCGGCACATCGCCCATATCGGGCGGAGGGCTGTGCTGAGGCTGCTGCTCCATAAGCTGATTAGCCATCTCTTGCAGGCGTTCTTTGTTGAGTTCAGGGTCGTCGAAAGGCTGACGGCGCATGCGGTGAAGCAGCGCCATTTCGGCGGCGACCAGCACATCATCCGCGGTAACGGCGGTTCTGCCTTCATAAGCCGCGAGCGTCTGAGCCGCCTTGTATATCACTATGTCGGCGCGCAGACCGTCCACCTCATGCTCAGCGCAGAGCTGAGCGATGAACATCAGCAAGCCGTCATCCACAACCACGGATGGCAGCAGAGCCATAGCGTCCGCAATGCGTTGTCGTTCCTGCGCTTCTGTCTGCATCCATGACTGCTGGAACGCTTCTGCATCGCTTTCGTAAGCAATGCGTCGTCGTATAACATCTGCACGCCGCTCAGCATCACGGATGTGGTCAATTTCCACCGCCAGTCCAAAGCGATCGATGAACTGCGGTCGCAGATCGCCTTCCTCAGGGTTCATAGTACCGATGAGCAGAAACTGGGCAGGATGCGTGAAGGATATACCCTCACGCTCAACGAAGTTGCGCCCCATGGCAGCGGAGTCCAGCAGCACATCCACAACATGGTCATTGAGCAGGTTCACCTCGTCTATGTACAAGATGCCGCGATGCGCAGATGCCAACAGACCCGGCTCAAATCGGCGGCTGCCTTCGCGTATGGCAGCTTCGATGTCCAGTGTTCCCACAACGGCCTCTTCTGTTGCACTCACCGGCAGTTCCACCAGACGCACCTGCCGATCGGCTGCACGCCGCTCAGAGCTCGCACAGAACTCACAGCCAGCAAACGGCGCCGACGGCTCGCAGCTATATGGGCAGCCCATAACGACCTCGATCTGCGGCAGCAACGCAGCAAGCGAACGCGCAGCAGTGGACTTCGCAGTGCCCTTCTCGCCGCGAATGAGCACACCGCCGATAGCAGGATTGATTGCGTTTAGAATGAGTGCGAGCTTCATCCTATCCTGCCCCACGATGGCAGTGAACGGGAATGTTTTGTCTCTGATGTCAGTTTGCAGGGTCATTCGTTTGTTTCCAGTTATTTCGATGCTGATACTCTGATTGTTATCCTGATTCACCATTCTTTACAAACAACCTTCGGTTGCGTACTTACAATTCGCTATCCCCAGCGCAGTAGCACCCCCACTGCAACGCTCACAACAATCACCATGAAACCCATTATCCTAATTTGCAACCGCTCTAAATCAGCCTTCGTTGCCAAGTACGGTATCTGTGCCTCAATTGCTGCCAAACGCTCGCCGTATGTGGAACCTTCGCGTTCGCTAGTTGTCATAATGAAACCCCTTCATATCGTACTGACTCATACAACACTCAGCATATCTGTCTAATGTATCAGAAATGATATCGTAGTCCTCTACTCCAATGTCATCGAAATCTAATACGATATTTCATCTCTCAAATTAGACGATGCTGACCAACTATCTAACCCCAATTCCTGTCGTTCATCGAGCGGCACTTCGGTTCGCAGATATACTCGCATAGTTCGTCCAGGTGTGGTCGAGCGCATCTTCCCACATGCCGCATCGCTCCACCGAATCAACCCTCTAGCCGGCTTTCTTCAGGAACTTCCGGACAGGGGGCAGCACAAGATCATTGCGTTCCATCGCCTGGGTATGGTCTAAGTCCGGCAATGAAACCCAAGTTACGTTGGGCATGTGCTTCACGCACTCCTCGGCGCCAGCGTACAAACCATCGGCGTCACCCGCATACACCAGACAGGGCATGGTCATGGTCGGCAGAACGTGGGATAGATCAGGTCGGTTCTTAAGCGCCAAAGACGCGCCAATGATGGATTGGGGATCGTTTGCGAGCAGCTGCGCCTTTCGCTCGGATGAGATAGGCTCTCCGCTGCTCTCAATGTAGGCAACATACGCATCCATTCCGCCGGTTTTGATGAGTTCCACCCCAGAATCCAGCCCTACTGCATCAAGCGGATAAGGGTGCATTCCCCCAATGATGAGGGAGTGGAATCGTTCAGAAAAAGTCTCGGCAATGCCGAAGCCGATGCTTCCGCCCATGGAGTAACCCATGTAGTGCGCTCTATCTATATTTTCGGCATCCAGAACAGCGACCACGTCGGAAGCCATTATTCTTCGGTCATAAGCTTCGACTTCGTAGGGCTTGTCGCTGTCTCCGTGACCACGAGCGTCAACTAACAGAAGCCTATAATCGTTCTTCAGTGCATCCACAAATCCGAAAGAGTACCACCGCGAAATGCTGCTGGTAAGCCCGTGCTGAAGCACCAAAGGCGCTCCCTCGCCCTCGACATGGTAATGTATGCGAACTCCGTCGTTTTTGTTTTTAGTGTAAGGCATCTGTATTCACATATTCCTTGTATTTTGAGATGAACGCGTCTGATTACGCCTCCTGCCGTTCTTCGAGCAGCGCCTCGGTTCGCAGGTACACTCGGCGCAATTCGTTCAGAGTTTCGTCGGGGGCGTTGTCCCACAGACCTCTGTCAGCGGCTTCCATCAGGCGTTCAGCGATGGCGCGCAGCGCCCAGGGGTTGCTCTGCTCAAAGAACTGCTGCATTTCAGGGTCGAGCGCGTATCGTTCCGTAACTTCCTGATACATCCAATCGTCTATTATCTGCGCGGTTGCGTCGTAGCCGAAAATATAGTCCACAGTCGCAGCAAGCTCGAACGCACCCTTATAGCCGTGCCGCTTCATTCCATCCATCCACTTGGGATTTACCACGCGTGAGCGGAATACACGCCGCGCTTCCTCTTTTAGGTCGCGTGTCCGAAGCAGCGACGGATCGGACGAATCACCGAAGAACTGGCGAGGATTCTCACCTGCAAGAGCCCGCACGGTCGCAATCATACCGCCGTGGAACTGCATGTAGTCGTCCGAATCGAATATATCGTGCTCGCGGTTGTCTTGGTTTTTGGTGGCAACATCGATTGCCGCAAAGCGCCTTCGAAACTCACGCACCGCACTTACGCCATGCTGCTGTCTGCCGTAAGCATACGAACCCCATGCCGTATATACCATCGCCAAGTCTTCATCCGACTGCCAGTTTCCTTCATCTATCGCTTGCAAGATACCTGCGCCGTAGCTGCCGGGCTTGCTGCCGAAGATTCTGAATAGCGATTCGGATTGTGCGGTTTGGGTATCCGCGCCACTCGCAGTCTTCTCTGACACTTCACTCAAGAAGTGCTTGCGGACAAAGTTCTGTTCTGGTGATTCATCCAGCGCTGCGACTTTGCGAAAGGCGTCGTCCATCATCACAATAAGGTTCTGGAAGGCATCGCGGAAGAAACCGCTAATGCGCACAGTAACATCAATGCGTGGACGCCCAAGTTCTTCGAGCGGTATCACTTCTAAACCGCTCACACGCCTGCTCTCTTCCTGCCATGTTGGGCGAACACCCACTAACGCCAGTATCTGAGCGATGTCATCCCCGTGTGTACGCATTGCCGAAGTGCCCCACACACTTATGCCAACCGATTCCGGATATTCTCCTTCGTCCGTGAGATAGCGTTCGACCAAAGAGTCGGCAAGCTGCGCACCAATTTGCCAAGATGTTTCGGAAGGAATGCTGCGCGGATCCATAGAGTAGAAGTTGCGCCCTGTCGGGAGCACTCCTGCCATGCCGCGTGTAGGCGCGCCCGCAGGTCCCGGCGATATGAAGCGTCCGTCAAAACCGCGAAGAATAGCATCAACTTCGTCTGTCGTCTGTGTAAGCGCGGGGTAGATGCTGTCGCACACATAATGCAGCACTTTGGCGACATCTACCGGCGCGACGCCGTTCTCACCGAGTATTTCTGAGGTAATTCGATCCACGCTTGCGCCGTCGAATCCCCCGTCCGCGAGCCTTTCGTAAAGCGTGCGCGCCAGCGTCTCCAACCGCTCCACAACATCGCCCGCGCTGCGTATAGGTTCATTGCCATTCGCGCTAACCAACACATCGGACAGCGCGTTCGCATCCACGGCAGCGCTTCTATCCCGAAGCAAAGTCGCATAATCAATATCCAGCGCAGACCCTATCGCCTGCCGCAGACTCGGCACATCGCCGTTGTTCAGCCGCGTCAGAGCCAGCAGCAACCCGATAAGCAGTTCGGACTGCGGCGCTTCACCCAGCGTATGTAATCCATCGCGTATCTGGGCGTCTTTCAATTCACAGATATATCCGTCTATGTGCAGAATAAAGTCGTCGAAATCATCCGGTATCTCATCGACTCCTAAATCTTCATTCAGGCGCGCCTGCTGCACTACTTCCCATATCTGCTGGCGCAGCATCGGGAGTTTCTGCGGATCCATTCCCTGCGCGCGTGCATATTCGTCCATCAGCTGCTCGCAGCGAGTAATATCGCCGTAGCTGTCGGCGGTCGTCATGGCAGGCACAAGATGGTCAATAATCACTGCATGCGAACGCCGCTTTGCCTGCGTACCTTCGCCGGGGTTATTAATAATGAAGGGGTAGAAGTGCGGAATATCCGGCAGGCACACCTCAGGCAGACAAGAACGCGACAGCCCGACACCTTTGCCCGGTGTCCATTCCAGTGTACCGTGCTTTCCCAAATGTACGATAGCATCTGCGCCAAAGCCATAGCGCAGCCAGCGATAGAAGGCAACATAGTGGTGCGTAGGCATAAGCTCGGGGCTGTGGTATATGGCGATGGGATTTTCGCCGAAACCGCGCGGCGGCTGTATCCCCACAAACACATTGCCGAGCCGAAGCCCTGCCATAAACAGACTGCCGTCATCATCCACATATACGCTGCCCGGCGGCTCTCCCCAGTCAGCCCGCATCGAAGCCTGCACATCGGACGGGATTCCGGCGAACTGCCCCGCATATTCGCGCGCGGAAACTCGGCCATCAGCGTTTTGCATCTGCTCCGGCGTCAGAAAATCAGCATCATAGGTGCATCGCTCGATGAGCCTCTGCATCAGATCATCGCCGTCTTCGGGTATGTCCTCGACCGTGTAACCGGCAACGCGCATCGCATGCAGTAGATTAATTGCGGAAGCCGGCGTATCCAGCCCCACAGCGTTTCCCAGCCGTGACGCCTTTGTTGGGTAGTTACTGAGAATTATCGCAATTTTTCTGTCAGCGGGCGGAGTGTGCGCCAGCCGAGCATAGCGCGCCGCCAATCCTGCGACAGATTCAGTCTGTTCGATGTTTGGCACATACCGCCGCAGCTCGCCACCGACAGCAGTTCCTCCATTAGAACCATGATTTTCGGATGCCGAATTCACCGTCTCCTTAAACGACACAGGCACCGTGATGATGCGTCCATCCAATTCGGGCAGCGCTACATTCATGGCGATGTCCAGCGGACTGAGTCCAATGTCGCGTTCCTCCCATAAAGCCTGTGCCTCTGTTGATACGATCGCTTGCAGAATTGGGACATCCAGCTGCTCCAGAACTCGGATATCCCAATTCGCATCGGCGCCGGCGTTAGATTGCAGACCAGGGTGATGACTCATGGCGAAGCTCTGCGTGCATACCACCACATCAACCGCCGTATCCCCAACGTCGTCTATGAGATACTTTCGGAATACCGCGCCATCGTCTTCGCGCAGGCTGGAGCAGAACACAGGCAGGGCGTTGCATCCCTGCCGTTCAAGTGCATCAACGATCGCATCAACAAACTCCAAGTTTTGGCTGACCCAGTGGGCGCGATAGAACAGCAGAGCCGCAGTCGGCTTGTTTGGGTCACAGTACAGCCGGCGGTATTCGTCCAATGGCACGGAGTCCAGATTGCCCGCGCGATACACACCGTCTTGCGGCAGCGCCATCGGAGGCTCATAGCCATACTCGCTCCCCAGAACCTCGTCGTTCAGAAATTGCAGCAGGCTGCACATATTGGCAACCCCGCCATGATTCAGATACTCAAAGGCAGTCTGCGCCACGACCGACGGCACGGTCGAACGCCGCTCGAAAACGGCATCGCGCACGGGTTCGCCGGAGCAGGCGACCATAGATATGCCTAGCCTTCGGCATTCCGATTCCAGCGTGCCGAAGTGTTCGCCCATTGCTTTATCGCCGCCCAGAAGTCGCGCCAGCACAAGATCGGCGCTAGGAAGCGTCTCGGATATGAACCCGTCGAATGCAGTTAGATCTTGCAGGAGCGTAAACGGATTCAGCGCCAGCGCATCGCCCAGACCCGGCGGCAATGAGTTCTTGGCGCGCTCGAATGTCAATATATCTGTGTCTGAAGTGGTAAGAAATATAATCATCTGCCACAAGCCATGAAATTAATGAATTTAATGTCCAAAATAAAACGCTCCGACGCCATCATGGTCGGAGCGTAACAAAATCTAACGCAACGCTGCGAAAGCATGGAAGCGCTCCTATCGGCGAGAAGCCAACTTCCAACGCACAGTACAGGTATCCTGACTTACGGGCATATCACGCTTGCGGCAACTTCCTGATATGTGTACCAGTTGCAGCTGCCGAAACGCCAACCGTTCACAGTGGCGCGTCCGTGAGGGATTTTCACCCTCTTCCCTGCTTATTCTGTGCGCTAGATATTCAGCTACTATTAAAGTGCAATAAACCTATGCGCAATCTATCACCGGCGAGTGGGAGTGTCAATGCTTTCATAAGACATTCAGTATCATTAGTGGCTGTTCCAGAATCATTTAACAGTCTGTGAGCTGTGTCATCCCACTAGCGTTCGGACATATACTCGAAAGCCGCTACACCTCCCGAAGCTCCACGACTCCTGCGCTGCCCAGCGCGTCGGCTTTGTCATCGTCCGGTCCTGTGGGCGGTCCTATCCGCCGCTTGCCGTTCCATTCTTCTATGACAACTTTAACCAACGCCGTAACACCTAGATCAGCCGGCGGCGGGGCATTGTAGTCGTTCCCCACATTGCGTCCGGGGAAATACCTCTGCACCATCGCATCAAACAGATCAAACTTTTCGTCTTCGTCCGTAACCTCAATCCCCTTGCCAAACAGCACTACACTGCGATAATTCATCGAGTGGTTCATCGCCTTGCGCGAATACACGAGTCCGTCCGTCAGCGTAACCGTAACGCACACCGGCGCTCCGCTCGCCAGAGATTTCAGGGCGCGGCTGCGTATTGAGCCGTGCAGATAAATCAGCTCCGGTGTGTTCAGGTCATAGTGATATGACAGCGGTATCACATATGGCATTCCATCCTCAACAAACCCGACATGGGCTACCAATCCTTGCGCTAATATCTCCGCTGCCTGATCCGGCACCGCTCGCTCCGGGTGATTCCGTATCCGAGTACGCTCAGTCTGCTGCATCTCAACCCCATCATAAACTAGAAAGCCCCAGCGTCAGTGATATGCCGGGGCTTATCCTTAGTTTCAATACAAGATTCCTATACGGTACGGTCGCGCCCAATCCTGTCCATCTAAGGCGATTAGGCGATTGCGCTATTAGATGGCAGGAACTACGACTACAATTTATGCCACTGGCTGCTGCACTACATCCGCCAGATCTGCATAGGATTGTCGTAGAAGTTCTTCGGTCTCATCCCAACCGATGCAGGCGTCCGTTACCGACACGCCATACTGCAAGTCAGTGAGCGAGCCGTTGATGCTCTGGCTGCCCGGATTCAGATTGCTTTCCAGCATGCAGCCGATAATATCGTTGTTTCCTGCGACACGCTGCTCGATTATGGAGTTAAGCGCGATGTTCTGGCGCGTATGGTCTTTGTTCGAATTCCCATGGCTGCAATCGACCAGAAGCTGCGACGGAACGCCCGACTTGTTCAGCAGTTCCTGAGCGGCTTCAATCGCCTCGGCGCCGTAGTTCGGGCCGCTTCTGCCGCCGCGCAGCACCAGATGTCCGTAAGGATTGCCATTGGTATGCACAATGCAAGTCTGACCGAAGTGATCTATGCCTAGAAAAGCGTGCGGAGACTGCGCTGAAATCATGGCGTCCACTGCTATTTGCGGATCTCCGTCCGTGCCATTCTTGAAGCCCACCGGCATGCTCAAGCCGCTCGCCATCTGACGATGCGTCTGGCTTTCAGTTGTGCGCGCTCCAATAGCCGCCCATGACACCAGACCTGCGAGATACTGCGGCACGATCGGGTCAAGAAATTCGGTCGCCGTGTAGATTCCCATCTCACCAATCTTCAACAGAAGCCTTCGCGCTCGTCGCAGACCTTCGCCGATGTCGAAGCTGTCATTCAGGTATGGATCATAAATCATGCCCTTCCAGCCCACTGTCGTGCGCGGCTTTTCGAAATATACTCGCATCACAATGAGGATGCGATCGCTAAGCTCATCCTGAAGCCTCTTCAGACGCTCAGCATATTCCAGACACGATGCCTCATCATGTACTGAGCACGGCCCTGTAATAACTAGGAAACGTGAGTCATCTCCGCGCAGAATCGCCTGAATTTGTCGCCTGCCTTCAAGCACAACTGCCTCTATATCCGGAGTCAGTGGAAGCTCCTCGACGAGCCCTAACGGGCTTATCAGAGCTTCGGTGCTTGCGACATTCACATCTCTTGCCGGTGATGGTTGCATTTTGAATGCCCCTTTCTCGACGGCCATTGCCGCCAACTGAAACTACTTTTCTCTTCTATCTATCCAATTCAATCTATCTATGTCAGACTGACCGTATCCTTTGTCCGATATTTGCAAACGCCTTATAGCGAACAAAAACCCCAGCCCGTTGTCGGCTGGGGTTCGAGTGCTGTATGGTTCTATCGCTCTGCGTCCAGTCTAAGACGCCAAACCTCTGCCGACCGTATGTCTGTCGGTAAAGTAATAATAAGCGTAGAACCCAAAGACGTTTGCGTTAATCATTGTTACAAGTATCACATACTGTACGACAATGTGTCAACATTTACTTCCGCGCAAATCAAATTAAACTAATATTTAACTAAGGCGGTCTGGTTAGCAACAGTTACCGACCGACTTTCCATTAATTTCCCAACGATCCCATGTCACCATGCCCATGCAGGTGAATGCAGATGCTGAATCAATGGTGATGCTGAATCTTACTTCGTCCGAACATATTCTCCGATTGCAGCAAAGCTATGACAGCTTATTCTGTATCATGCCTGCCTGCTCCTGAACCCGCCAAGAGCAATGTTTCCAACCGCTTTCACCCGCACTAATGTGGCGTTGCTAGGCACATAAGTCAACGGCACTTCTTCCACATCTACCACTTCGACAGACGCCGGGTCCGCGCCTGCCCTCGTCGCGCGTTCGATCGCCGCCGAAGTGCAGTCTGCGATAGCTTCCTCACGAGTGCCGCTGTCCAAAGTGTACACACGCTCCACCTGTCCGCCAACCTGCGCAATAGCAGCTCCAATTGCATTAGCTACATCGGCATGCTCCGGCCGAAGCACCTGAGACGCCCCTGCCAGAGTATCTCCCAGCAGAATGCTGCCACCGCCTACCAGCGCCACAGGAACGTCCTGATGGCTGAGTTTGACCTGATCCACCGCAGCCTCAACCTGCGCTTTAATCTCTGTCATGCCCCGCTGCACCAGCGCCGTATCCAGCCCATCGACTAGCCGCCTGTCCCCCAGAGAGACCCCGCCATCGGCAACAGCGAGATCGGTGGCAGTGAGCGTATTTCCGCCAAAGACTAATGCCTCTTGCGACAGCAGATACCCCACACTGTCAGGTCCAATCCGCCATGGCTCCCGTTCGACCACACTGCCGCCGCCCAATCCAATAGATACCATATCCGGAATGCGAAAACTCGTGCGAACTCCCGCAATCTCAACGGCAATCCCCGACTCTCTAGGAAAGCCCTTAACCAGAGCGCCCACATCGGTCGAAGTGCCTCCGATATCAACAACGATGCCGTCTGTTACACCGGACAAGTACGCCGCACCGCGCATGCTATTGGTAGGACCTGAGGATATTGTCAGCACGGGAAACTGCGCAGCGAACGAAGTGTCCATCAGCGTTCCGTCGTTCTGACTCATAAACAGCGGCGCGTGGATGCCCAGCAGTCTGAGCGCTTGCTCTATCCCATCTATAGTTGCGCGCGCAACATCCGCAAGGCAGGCATTCAGCACGGCGGCGTTTTCGCGTTCCAATAAACCCATGCGTCCGTTCTGGTGCGACAGGCACACGCGGATATCAGGAGCCTCTTCGCGTATCAGAGCCTCCGCCTCATTTTCGTGCGCGGGGTCCACGGGAGAGAACACTCCAGACACTGCTACCGCACGCGCGCCCTGACTGCGAATATCTCGAATCGCCTGCCTTATGCCATCCCTATCCAGCGGCGAAATCTCTCGTCCGTCAAATTCGTTGCCGCCTTTGACCATATAGGCAAAACCGCCAATGGCGTCCCTAAGTTCAGACGGGCAGTCAACCAGAGGAGGCAGCAGCTGCGTAGCAGGCAGTGAAAGCCGTATGATCGCAGTAGGAGACAGATTCTTCCGCTCTAACAAAGCATTGGTGAAGTGAGTAGTGCCCACCATCACTGCATCGACCTGCTGCTGCGCAGGAATTTGGCTCAGCAGATTAGTAATTGCGCCTACTATGCCGGTAGTAACATCCTCGCTAGTAGGTACTTTGGCACCGCCCAAGAGCCTATGCCCGTCCATCAGAACAGCGTCGGTATTCGTGCCTCCTACATCCACACCCACAAACATAACAACTCGCCCTACACTTTCACCCTACACCTTCAAGGGCCTATACTTTCAAGGGAATATAGTCGGTTTCATAGCCAAACGCATTAGGACCGGCAACGGCAAGACCTTCCGGAGTAGTCCAAAGCGCCGGAGCGGGGAAACCAAGTACGGTAATCCGAAGCCCGTATCGCATCAATTCCGTAGTAACGGGTTCGCCCAAGTCTGTCGATACGGCGCATATAAGATCAGGCACGGTGCAGACAATCTCTCCGTCCAGTCGAGCGATGAGGTTTTCATTCTGAAAATCGATGACCATCTGCCGCCCGCTGAAAGAGTCTAGTCCGTCTATCGTTACGGAACCGCGCGCAAATCCGGCGGTAGTTCGACGATCCAAATCCATCACTTTGCCGCTGAAGAGTGTCTTTCCTAGACAGGTCGCCAGAATTGCTTCCAGCGGGTCATCTCCCCTGTTGCGCGCATCCTGCACTGCTTGTCCCAGATCTCGCGCAAGAGACAGCGTGTGGGGGATTGCTGTACGCCTCACCTGCTCTGCGTTCATAGGCGCAACGGCATAACATGCCACACATCCCATCTGAACTGTGGTAGCCCTTGCCAGTCGTTCTGCCCAATGCGGCGTAACAGTCTCGCGAATAATGACGGAATTACCTTTTTCGTCTGCAATTGCCATAGGGCAGCAAGGCACGCCATAAACGAAGAAAGTCTTCATCTGGAACTCAGGAAATGCCCGCCCCATTCCGTCTGCGTCCACGATAGGAAGCCCCGACATTGCTGCGGGAATCAATGGTTCTACTGAATTGCTGCCGCCGATTTCGTTGGAAATCAAAGCGGTGGCACTTTCACCGGTGTACTCCTCAATGGCACGCAGAGCATGATAAGACTGTATGTCGCGCACCTTCTCTATGCCCACCGTGGGAGCGCCAATACCTCCAACACAGACCACTTTCGCGTCTTCCGGCAGTTCCTCCGGCAACAGCACATTCACAGGTCCCCATTTTTTGATGGCTTGCCGCGCCCGCAGCTGTCCAATGTACGGGTTGCCGCCACCGCCGGTGCCCAAAATGCCCGCGCCAGTGGCAATGGGAGCCAGAAGGTCTTCCGTAACTTGCCACATAAATATTACTCTGTCCGCAGAAAACGGGTAAACGGATACATAGTCGATTGAACTGCACTGAAGTGTATGCAAGAAAGTCGCAGCCTGTCAATTCGCCGCATCAGGTAAGGCATATACCAACAGGCATGGACAACTCAATAAAAAAAGTGAAATCCGGCGAGTGCTCAGCGGCATACAGATTCCAAACTTGGAACCGTGATCAATCGCCCGTCAGTGCAGATATTGAGACAGTATGAGTCTTGACTAAAATTGATAATTAAGCGATTATACGAGTAATGATAAAGGTCAGGGCATCAATATAATAGGAGAATGAACATGGCGACTAATGGAAACGGTCATCACGAAAAAACGGTAGTAGTTCTACAACTTTCGGGCGGCAACGATGCCCTGAACACGGTGATACCGTACAACGATGGGCAATACTACGACAACAGGCCCTTTGTCAACATCCCGCAGGACGAAGTATTGAAGCTGGATGACCAACTCGGTCTTAACCCGGCGCTGGCGCCCATAAAGGCTCTTTGGGACGAAGGCAAGGTCGCCCTCATCAACGGCGTGGGTTACCCCAGCCCCAACCGTTCTCACTTCCGCTCCATGGATGTTTGGCACACTGCCGAGAGCGAGCAGGTCGGCGAAGAAGGCTGGCTCGGCAGGGCAATACGCGAGATTGACCCCAAGTCCGAAAATGTTCTCACCGGCGTCAACTTCGGCCGCGGTCTGCCACGCGCACTGTATGCCAAGGGTGTGCCAGTAGCCTCGGTCGGCAACCTTGAGACCTATGGATTGTTCCCTGACATTAAGGACGAAGCCGCACGCAATCTAGCGCTCGAAGCCTTCACCCAGATGTACGGCGGCAGCGGGCGAGATGTCATCGCCAACTTCATATCTCAGACCGGCACGGACGCTCTCAAAGGGGCGGATATTCTGCGCGTCGCACCGCAGCGATACTCCTCAAGCATCGAATATGCCGACAACCCCATCGCAGAGAACATGAAGTCCATCGCTCAGGTGATGACCGCCGGACTGGGGACGCGCGTCTATTACACTCAGCATGGCAGCTTCGACACTCATGCGTCCGAACTCACCAGTCATGCCAAGCTCTGGCAGGATGTATCCGGCGCAGTCGGCGACTTCATGGACGACATGAAAGAGCACGACATGGACAAGGATGTGGTCGTCTTGCTCTTCTCCGAGTTCGGCAGGCGCATCAAGGACAACGGCGCCGGCACCGACCACGGCTCCGGCGGCGTGGCGTTCGTGATTGGCGGCGATGTGAGCGGCGGCATGTACGGCACATTCCCTTCGCTCGACGAAGACAAGCAGCTGGAAGGCGACCTTCACTTCAGCAACGACTTCCGCAATACCTACTCCACTATCGCCGAGCGCTGGCTGGGAATAGACCCCGTAGTAACCACCAACGGCCAGTACGAGCAGTTCGACTTCATCTCGAAGTAAGCGCCGCTCTTACGCATAAACAGCAAAAGGGGATGCCCGCCGTAAGGTGGGCATCCCCTTTGGTTTTGCCTTAATCAATCAGAGCGGTATGATGATATACTTTTAGTGAATCAAGATAATCTACGCTGTCAGGCATTCGGGAGTAAACCTACATGTACAAATGCGAGAATAATAAATGCAAGATTTCAGTATATCTCACTTATGACCAAGATATTCTGAATGAAAAACGCATGCTTGAAGGTCCGAAGAGCATATTTGTTCAGCCTCGCATAGTAGGCGATGATTTGATACCAAAGATTCAAACCATACTAGGTGCGGATATTAACGACAGCGTAAAATACACTGTCGCGTTAACAGACCTAACCGATCCAAGCCTGTATCAGACTTCTTCTGCACGTTATATGGGAACAATTTATTTTGCTGAAAATGTAAGCGTTCCACGACATATCTACGCTGAAGACTTGCTGTGCATCATATGTGATGTGCTAAGAATTGAAATTTCTTCCCACAAGATATATGGCTTCGATCCAATACCAAAGAGGGGCGCAACAGTTACGAATGAACTGGTCAATCAAATACGCGAAGAGGTGGGGTTTTAGTTCGTGAAGGCACTGCTAGATGTGAACATACTGATTGCCCTCCTGAACAAAGACCATCCGGATAATGCTGAGGCAATGAACTGGTTTTGGAAGAACTTTGAACAAGGTTGGGTGAGTTGTCCGCTAACGGAGAATGGTTGCATCCGAATACTCTCACAGCCCCCCTATCCCAACAACATCAGCATCTTGGAAGCCGCTGAACGCTTGCGGAATATCACGACAATACCTTATTACCAGTTCATTCCGGACGACGTCAGCTTACTCGACAACGTGTCAGTTAACATCTCGTTTCTGTCAGGACATAGGCAGCTAACAGACATTTACCTGCTGGCTCTTGCCGTTAAACATAGATTGCGCTTTGTAACATTTGACGCACGAGTTCGCCTGGATGCGGTAGCAGGTGCGAGACACGAACATCTAGTCGTAATCTAGCCCAATTCCCTGCTCACTCGTCCCTAGCTCACCGCCGGCCTCTTATCCGCCCAAGGCATTGCGCGCTCAAATGCTGCAGACGCTGCTATGACCGTCGCTTCGTCGCCTTTCCGCCCTACGATGTGCAAGCCTATTGGCATTCCGTCCGACGAGAAGCCGCACGGAACGCTTGCTGCCGGATGTCCGATCGTATTGATGGGATGCGTGAACGGCAGAAAGCCCCAACCTTTCCTGCTAGCGTTCACCTTCCCTGCTATATCATGGGGATACTCCTGCACAGGGAACGCCGTAGTTGCCATCGTGGGGGACAGCAGAAGGTCGTAGTCGTCAAATACATCAGCAAACTGGTTTATCATACGGTCGCGCCCGCCCATTGCCTTGACAAAGTCCCCGGCGCTGAAACCTTTGCCGTCCTCGATCGCCATGCGGCCATACCAAGACAGCGGATCAGACGGGTCGTCAAGCAGGTGTCCCTGCGTAACGAACACATTGGAGCAGAAAAACACCCACCATGTCTCGAACGGGTTCTGCAGCGCCAGATCGCTTTCCTCTACCGTGCAGCCCATACTCTCAAACGCTCGGGCTGCTCCCGCACACACTTCGGCAACTTCAGCATCAACACCGGCATAACCGTAATCCGGACTCCACGCAATTCGCAAGCCGCTAATATCGCCGTCCGTTGCACCAACGAAGTCCGGCACAGACGCGCGCAACGATGACGAATCACGCGGATCGTAGCCTGCCAGCGCCTGCAGAAGTATCGCCGAATCCTTGACCGTGCGGGACATTGGTCCTTGCTGGCTGGTTATGTTGACAAGCGGCGTTGAAGGCACGCCGCTGAAACTGGAGACGCGCCCCTGCGTGGGCTTGATACCGTAGATGCCACAGAAGCTCGCGGGAATACGAATGGAGCCGCCGCCGTCGCCTCCCGTGCCAAGCGAGCACAGACCCGCCGCAATTGCCGCGCCTGCGCCGCCACTTGATGCGCCTGATGTGCGTTCGGTGTTCCAAGGGTTGCGGCAGTCATCGCCAAGTCGGTTCTCGTTAGCGCCCAGCAATCCAAACTCCGGAGTGTTCGTCTTGCCCAGTATAACTGCGCCCGTCGCCCTGACTCGCTCGACCACTGCCGAGTCTGCCACAGGTATCTGATCTTTGTAAGCGAGCGAACCCATAGTGGTTCGCACTCCCTTAGTCATCTGCAAGTCCTTGATGGATATAGGTACGCCGTGCAGTGAGCCAAGAGCGTCGCCGCGCATAACCGCTTCTTCAGCAGCTTTTGCGGACTGCATCGCCTCGTCCTGTGTCAGCGTCAAGTATGAGTTTAACTGCGAATCGAGACGTTCTATTCGATCAAAGTACAACTGCGTGATTTCAACAGGCGACACTTGTTTGTCCGCAATCAGCGCTGCGAGTTCATGGGATGGAGCAAAGGCAAGATTTTCATCGATGTTCGACATTCAACAACTCCTTAACACAGTAAAAAACGATTTGCTGTCCTTCTCGGTAAAGGTTCACCGTCTAGCTTACCACCGGTCTCTTATCCGACCACGGCATCGCACGTTCGAACGCCGCCGATGCCGCCAGAATCGTCTCTTCGTCCCCCTTACGCCCCACGATGTGCAAGCCTATGGGCATGCCGTCCGCCGAGAAGCCGCACGGAACACTCGCGGCCGGATGCCCAATCGCGTTAATCGGATATGTGAATGGAATATATCCATAGAACGGATCAACCTGACGTCCTCCTATAATGGTTGGGTGCTGCTCAATCTCGAAAGCGGGCACCGCCATCGTGGGAGACAGCAGCAGATCGTGGCGCTCGAAGAATGCGTCGAACTGCGCCCTCAAGCGGTCTATCTCACCCAACGCCTTCGCATAATCAGCAGCCGTCAGCGTCGCGGCATACTCCATATTAGCGCGAAAATAGCCGGTCAAGTCGTCCCCGCGTTCATGCAGAAGGTGTCCTGAAGAGGCATAAGTATTGGTAACAAACAGAACACGAAATGCCTCCTGCGGTGATTCAAGCTTAACACAGTCATCGCTAACGGCACAGCCCATATCCTCGAACACTCGAACCGCTCTGCTGCACACATCCACAACTTCCGGGTCAACCGCCGCATAGCCGAAGTCGGCGCTCCAAGCCATACTCAGACCGCTGATGTTACGGCTGATCGCAGCAAGATAGTCGCCGGGCGTATCGCGCAGCGAACCGCTGTCCCGCGCATCATATCCTGCAAGCGCCCGCAGTAAAATCGCGGCATCCCGCACGGTACGCGTGATCGGGCCGGACTGACTGAGCTGGTTGACGACTGCGACAGCAGCGCTGCCTCCGTAGCGCGGTACTCGTCCCTGCGTGGGCTTAATGCCATACATTCCACAGAAACTCGCAGGGATGCGAACTGAGCCGCCCCCGTCGCTGCCAGTGGCTATGGCGCACAGCCCAGCAGCTAGAGCCGCAGCCGCGCCGCCGCTTGAACCGCCGGGTGTGCGCTCCGTATTCCAAGGATTGCGGCAAGGCTCACCGAGAAGATTCTCAGTCGTTCCCCTATGCCCGAATTCCGGTGTGTTCGTCTTGCCCAGAATGACCGCGCCTGCGGACTTAACACGCTCCACCACTATGGAGTCTTCGTCCGGTATCCTGTCTTTGTACACCAGCGATCCGCTCGTGGTACGGATGCCTTTCGTCAGTTCCAAGTCTTTGATTGAGATAGGCACCCCGTGCAGTGGACCGAGCGCATCTCCTCGCATCACAGCATCCTCGGCGGCTACGGCTGCTTGCATCGCCTCATCTTGTGTCAGTGTGAGATATGCGTTCAGCTGAGAGTCCAGCCTATCGATTCGATCGAAGTAAAGCTGCGTCAGCTCAACGGGCGACACCTGCTTGTCAGCGATCAGCGCGCGCAGTTCGGAAGCAGGCGCAAATGCGAGGTTATCGTCAATGTTCGACATTCGACAGCTCCTTAACACAGTACAAAGTTCGTATCCGCAAACGATGGGTATTCATCGCAGTTTATCAAACCCCTTCCAGCCCGGCAAAGCGGCGGCTTGTCGGACCCAATCTTCCAATTGCGCTTCTTCAAAGCCGTCCTCGTAGATGTCTATCCACCTTGCATCCTTGTCCTTGCCTGATCCGGGCGGAAGAGGTCGCAGCGAAGCCCCGTATAAGAATGTAACCTTCACGTATCGCGTGAAAACATGGTAACTCAGAAACCAACCTTGACCATCGACGCCATAAAACGGGGAGTTCCACCTCACCGCCTTACGCACTTCAGGCACAGTGCGCACTATGAGGTCGTCGAGCCTGCGTCCCAGATCGCTTTTCCAACCGGGCATGGCTTCGATGTAGGCTTGCACAGGCGCGTCGCCGTCGGCTTTCGCAATCTGTGGGTTGCCGCCTGACAGGAGAACCACCTGTTTCGTGCCATTTCGCTTGGCGCCTGCCTTCGTCGGTTTTTGGGATCTCTTGGTTGCCACTGTATTTGCTCCAATCCGCGCTTCGCGCTTTACAGGTTTTCGTACTATGGTTGTCATTTTCTAATAATGTTGATCGAAAAGAATGGCGTTGCCATCCGGGTCTTTCAGCGTCGCGCTGCAAGGTCCGGTGGTGTTCATATCTGCTTCAGTATCAAATTGTATCCCTGATTCCTTCAACTTCCGCTGCAAAGTACGCAAATCCTTGGGATTGAAAGTCAGGATATTCACTTCGAACATGCCCTGAAAGAGGCCGATGACAGTGCCTTCGTTCTGCAAAATGCGCCACTTCTCCGTATCGGAGTCCGGGTAGTCTCCATTCAGATGGCCTCCGTCTATCACCTCAAAGCCAAACTTCTCGTAAAAGTCCAGCGATTTCTCAATATCTTTAACCCACAAGCTTATGGAAAAAGTCCCAAGTTCCAATTTTCTGTCCTTTTTCTTTGCTGAAACAGGCAATCTGACGGGGCATACACTGTGTACACTATGCCCACCCAATAGCCCCAGACACTAATTCGGTAGATTTCGAAAGCAGCCGCCTGCGCGAACGCAATTTCGCTTTCTAAGATTTGTGCAGCCCTATGACATTGCCATCCGGGTCCATGAACACCGCAATCTGTCCCATCCCGCCGGGTATATCAGTGGGAGGCACGACGGCTTTCCCGCCTAAGTTCTCCGCCTTGTCCAGTGTAGCCTGCAAGTCGTCAGATTGCACATAGAACATCACATAACTCGGCGGCATATCCTCATTCGTCTGAATTATACCGCCCGGAATGCCGCCTTCTTCGTTCTGTATGTGCCAGTAGTTGCTGCCTGCTGCCGAAGCGGGCCCGAAATGGTCTATGCTCCAGCCGAACAGTTCGCCGTAAAACTCTTTCAGCCCCTCAGCTCCTCTGCCACCTATTTCAAAATAAACAACCGGATTTGCCATTCAAATTCTCCTTACATTTTCAAAATTACATATATCGTATTCATATTCTGTTCATTCTGTCCATCATGTTAGCACTCTTGTTTTGTGGTATCATCCCTGCTGAAATTATACCCACAGAGAGGATGCGCAAGAATGAAAATCACCAACATAGAAACCTTTATCGTGGATGCCGGCTGGCGTCCCTGGATGTTCGTCAAGGTAGAGACGGACGAAGGCATTACCGGATGGGGCGAGTGCAGCGACGGACGCTCGCCGCACGGCATAGAGGGCACGATACGCGATATGAAGCCGCTGCTCATCGGGCAAGACCCGCGCGCCTTCGAGATGCGTTTTCAGGATATGTACCGCATCACACGCCAGAGTCCGGGCGGCATAGCAGCAAAGGCAATCGCGGGGCTGGACTGTGCCTTCATCGACATAAAGGCGAAGGCTCTAGGCATTTCGGTCGTGGAACTCTTCGGAGGTCCCACGCGCGATAAGGTGCGCGTCTATTGGTCTCACTGCGGCAGCTCGCGCGTGCGACACCACGACATACTGGGCTGTCCGCCGATTGACTCATGGCAGTCTATAACCGACCTAGGCCATGAGGTCAAAGAGCGCGGCTTCACCGCATTGAAGACCAACATCATAATGCCCGGACAGAACGCCACCTTCGGCGGCGGATTCAGCGGCGGCGTAGGTTCAACGGATCAGTACGCTCCTAAATGGCTTATGCCACACATCGAAAAACTCATCGGCACGTTTCGCGACGCTGTGGGCGACGAAATCGACATCAATCTCGACCTCAATTTCCACTTCAAGACCGAAGGCGCTCTACGCATAGCCAAAGTGCTGGAGCAGTTCGATATGCTCTGGCTGGAAATCGATATGTACGAGCCAAAGAGCCTGCGCCAGATTAAAGACTCCACGACCACACGCATCTGCACCGGCGAGAATCTGTTCTACATGCGCGACTATATCCCATATTTCGAGAACCACTCAGCCGACATGTTCATGATAGATGTGCCTTGGAACGGGTTCAGCCAGTCCAAGAAGGTTGGCGACTTAGCCGAGGTCTATCAGCACAATGTCGCGCCGCACAATTACTACAGCCACCTCTCCAGTTTCGTGAGCGCGAGCCTCTGCGCCACGCTGCCAAACGTGCGCATTATGGAGATCGACATCGACGACGTTCCTTGGAAGGACGAACTAACCACCACCATTCCGGAGATAATCGACGGCTATATGACCGTTCCCACCGCACCCGGTTGGGGCGCGGACATCAACGAAGAGGTAGCACGAGCGCATCCTTGGGACGAGAACTCGCTGTCAGAAGTGCAGACGGCGGGGTATAAGGTGCCTGGAAGGTAGTCTGCTTCTGCTATGATGACAGCAACACATCAGGATAGGAGTAACGCTGTGGCATCTATGGAAGAAAGAATGGCGAGCGTTGAGGCAACCCTGCCGCACCTAGCAACGAAAGCGGACATCAAAGACTTGGAAGTGCGCCTAACGCGCCTGATTTATGCCGTGGGCGTTGGTATTCTTGTTAGCATAGCGCTGAGCCTGGCTCGGTTTTTCTGATCTAATCAAGACATACATCACCGCATAAGACGGATAAGGCGCTCGGTTACAGATACCGAGCGCCTTATTTGTAAAGTTTCCCTCATCAAGTATAGAACTTTACATACACATCGCCTAACTTATAATTTCGAAGTTTACTGACAGACAAACTCACCTACGATGTTATCTCTTTACCCCGTATAAGCGTACTTCTTCGCCATATCTTCCCGAAGGTCGGTACCCCAGCCGGGGCCTGTCGGTATCTTCATCATGCCGTTGTTCACCTCCGGCAGCACGGTGAACAGCTCCTCGCGCCAAGGCGCCTGCACAGGGTCGCTCTCGCTTATTCGCACATTGTTGACCGAAGCGCACAGGTTCATCGTCTGGAAATTAGACAGATGGCTGTTGTAATTGTGCGGCGCGACATTGATGTCGAACAGCTCCGCCATGTTCGCTGCCCTGCGCGCCGGTATAAAGCCCTGCCACTGCACATCAAGCTTCATGAAGTCCATCGATCGATTCTGCAAGAGTTCTAAGTAGTTCAGCGGACCTAGCTTCTGCTCGCCTGAGCATATCGGAGTGCGTGTGGCATCCTTCACCATGCGAAGGCTCTGCGCGTCCAGGTTGTCAATCTCCATCCACATTAGGTCGTATGGCTCTAGCGCCTGCCCAAGCCGTATCTGTGCCTCCGCCTTGAAGTTCACATTCACATCCAGACAGATGTTGGCATCGGATCCTGCTTCTTCACGCATCGCTTCAAGCTGACACACCGCAGCATTTTGCAGTTCCCGGCTGAGAACCTGGTCATGAGGTCCTGCGGTTCCCTGACTTATCGTGCGGAACGGGTTACCCGGTATCTGTATGTTGGTTTTCACGGTGTCATATCCTGCATCCAGCGCTTCACGCATCACAGCCTTGATGTCATCGTAGTTGCGGATCGGCTCTCTTCCCAGCGCCTTATAGTTCGTTGACTGATAGCTTACTAGGTGCGACCAGTACACCTTCTGCTCGGAACGAGTAGGACCGCCGACAAGTTCATGTACAGGCACACCGAGCGCTTTCCCTTTGACATCCCAGAGAGCCAGCTCGATCCCCGCAATAGCCATCCAGGTAGCACCGCCGTAAGAAGAGCGTGATGAGCGCACCATGTTGGTGTAGTGCTGCTCTACACTTCGCGGGTCCTTGCCGATGATGTGCCTAGACAGGTCTTCCACCAGACCTTGCATGCCTTTCGCCAAGTCGCCCACGCCGAATTCCGAGTAGCCGGTTATGCCCTCGTCAGTGCGAACCGCGCAGTACAGCCATGGCCTGCTTAGCGACTTCACAACGAAAGTATCGATACCTGTAACTTTCAATTCTCTTTCTCCTTATGCATGTTCAATACATCATGTTCAGACTATCAGTAAGTTCCATAAACATAAGCGCAAATTCAGACTGATTGCGGCAACGAACACCCATCAACAAACTTTCCGATAGAGTCTGCAATAGCGTCAGGACGTTCCATGTACATGTTGTGCCCAGCATTCTCGATTGTAAGACGATGGAAATCGGGTATATTGCCCGGCACTTCATTCAATTCTTTTATGCGTGTGCGGTGATTGCTGCTTCTTATAAACAAGATAGGCAATCCTAACTCAGCGAACACAGGTTTCAGGTCAACATGGTCGCCGTCTCGGTCATTCCAGTTGAAGGTGTATGACGACCACTTCATATCGTACAAGCCATCCTCACGCTGATATGCCTCATGTGCCACCACATCTTCCAGCACTTCAGGGTGCCAGCCGGACGCCACAGGATGCTGCCGCAGGTAATCGTGCAGGGCTTGTCTGCTCTTCCAGACACTGCGCTCCGCATGCTCTCGCCCGGCAACCATGCGATGAAAGCGTTCATCCACGACAACCATAGGCTCCATAAGCGCAAGGCGAGAGAACATGCCAGGGTGCTTGCGCGCGCATAGCGCCATGACCACGCCGCCGGTGGAGTGCGCCACACCGATAACATCTCGCAAGTCAAGTGCATCACAGAAAGCGGCAAGATCATCCACCCTCTCCGCAAAGCGATAGCCGCGTGGAGTCCAGTCGCTGTCTCCATGTCCGCGCGCATCCAGCGCCATAACGCGGTAAGTGTGTATCAGCCTGCGCGCTACCGCATCCCAGCTTCGACCGGTACGCATATCACCGTGAAGCATAAGCACGGTGGGGCCATCGCCGCCCCAGTCAACATAGTGCATGCGAATGCCGCGCACGCTCACATAATGTATCGTCGGTTCTGTCACATCATCCTTTCTAGCAGGGCGCTGCGCTTGGCGTTGTTATCATTTCAAGGCGCATCTCTTGGACTTGTTAATGCCATTGAGCTGGTTCTAGTTATGCTTCTGCTGTTATTGGTCGGCAGTTATCCTAACTTCTATAACCAAGTTTTCTTTATGACATAAGACTTCGCAGGAGGAGGCTTCTTCGGTTCGATATCCTGCTTCTGCACATCATTTACTTCGCGGTTTGCATTTTGCCTTGATTCTGGTTTCTCTATCGGCTTCTGCATAGCATCAACCTCCACGCCTTCTGTATGAACTCAAAATTGAAACTTCGACGCTTGCTTATACTATAGCAAGCGTCGATTTACATTTTTCGGGACTGCTCTACGCCAACCCAATCTCCTCCAGAATAGCAGGTATGCCCTCTTTCTCCTCATCGGTCAGCGGGCGCAGTGGACGCGACATGGTGTCATTGTCAATGACGCCCATGTGCTTCAGCGCCGACTTCATTCCGGCGAAGCTCGCAGCATTCGCGCCGCCGCCCTGAGCCAGCCGCGAAATCTTCTGTGCGGCTATGATCGTGGCGTTGCTCTTCCGCACACCGTCGGAATTGCCCGACTCACCGGCTTCCCAGCCCGCGGACGCCGCTGCGGGTATAAGGTTTGCAATGCCGGGAATAACCCCTTGCACGCCCACAGAGCCTGCCGCAGTGATTCGGAAAGCTGTACCAAGAAAACGCAGAAGTGAGATGTCTCCTTGTTCGCAGAGAACATTAAGCTCGGCGAGAAGTTCGCCGGCGCCGGAGCTGTCCTTGACTCCCACAACCGCTCCTTCACCGGCAAGCGCGGCGACAGTTCCCGGCGCAACCGCAGTTTTTACAGTCTGCGGAATGTTGTACACCCATAGCGGCGTACCTACACGGGCGCTGATATGGCGATAGTGATCAAGAATCTCGTCCTGGGCATTAGGGTAGTAATACGGCGGCGTAACGGCAACGCCGTCCATGCCCATCTCTTGAACTTCGAGAGCCATGTTGATTGACAATTGCGTGCTTGCACCGGACACATTGCCAATAACCGGTACGCGCCCGTTCACTTCGTCAACTACCGCATCCATACTCACAAGGCGCTCTTTATCCGATAGATTTGCAAACTCTCCAGTAGTTCCCGACACCCATATCCCATGCACCCCGTTATCTATCAGATAGTTCACAAGCCGTCTCAAAGACGGCACATCCACGCTCTCGTCTGAATTCAGAGGAGTAAGTATGGGCACAACCACGCCCTTAATTTCCTTATCGCTCATTTCTCCTATCTCCTTGTATCTGCTCTTGTGCATAAATCAGAACGAGCCGACGCACATTTCGGTGTCATCGGCCCGTTCGATATTACTATATATCACTGCCAACAGTGCTGCCTAACCACCGCCTCCGATGGCTGGCAGGAAGTGCACCTCGCTGTCTTCCCTAACTTTCTCCAGCATTCCCAACGGCGTAACTTCGCCATCAACTGCAACGGATATGTTGGGCTTAACACGGGTATCTTCGACAAGCCGCGCCTTCACGCCCGGATATTCTCTGTCCAGGTTGTCGATAATCTGGCGCACGGTCGAACCCGGCACCTGCACACGCGGCTTGCCGTCTGTTAGATTTTGCATCAGAGAAGGTATGAATACAGTTGCCATAGCACTAGCTCTGCTTCCAGGATTCCTCCATAATCGCTACCGGGCTCATGGGAAGGCGATCCATCCGGATGCCCGTCGCGTTCTGGATAGCGTTAGCGATTGCCGGCGTCGGCGGCACGATATTCGCTTCGCCTACGCCGCGCACTCCGAAGGGATGATCGCTCGGTACTTCTACGATGACCGTGTCAATCATCGGCAAATCAAGGCTAGTGGGCATGCGATAGTCCAACAGCGTTGAGTTTGCCATCACGCCGTCATCGTTCATGTAATACTCTTCATTCAAAGCCCAGCCGATGCCCTGTACGCTGCCGCCCTGCATTTGGCCTTCGACATAACTCGGGTGGATTGCCTTACCGGCATCCTGCACTACCGTGAAACGGGTAACATCGGTCTTGCCAGTCTGCGGGTCAACCTCGACATCCACGATGTTGCCTGCAAACGATCCGCCGCCTACGCCCAGACCACCGGCGTTGCGACTTGCTGTACCCACAATGGGACCACCGGTGCTGGCGAGCTGCCCGGAGAGTTCGGCGAAGCTCATGTTCAATTCAGGGTCGGATGCGGACTGGAATACGCCGTCTCTCAGTTCGATGGAATCGGCATCCACGTCCCAGATAGCCGCTGCGCGCGCAATCATCTTCTGTTTGACATCTTGCGCTGCATCGTAAGCTGCCCAGCCAGTTGCGTAAGTGGTGCGGCTGCCGCCTGTTACAGCGGTGAAGCCTACTGAGTCCGTATCCACGACAGACGGGCGCACATTCTCAGCCGGAATGCCAAGGACTTCGGCTGCCTGCATCGCTATAGAAGCACGGCTGCCGCCAATGTCTGTGGAACCTTCAACCAGAGTAATCGTGCCGTCTGCGTTGACTGCGATGTTAACTGCGGACTCAAAGCCGACATTGAACCAGTATCCGACTGCAACGCCTCGTCCCTGATTTTCCCCTAGCGGCGCGCTGTAATGTGGATGGTTCTTCATAGCCTCCAGCACTTCCACCAAGCCTATGCGCGGGAAGACTGTACCGTCCGGCCTGCGCGTTCCTTCGGTGGAAGCGTTCTTCAGTCTAAAATCAAGCGGATCCATCCCCAGCTTCTGGGCTATTTCGTCCACCACCTGTTCGGTGGCGAAAGCGGCATTCGGCGCGCCCGGCGCGCGGTATGCTGCGGTCTTCGGCTTATTCACGACCACATCGTAGCCGTCGATTACCGCATTTTCCACATCGTAGGCTGCAAACACGCACATCGCGCCTGCGCCTACCGGTGAGCCGGCGAACGCACCCGCTTCATACGCCAGATACGCCTGCATGGCAGTGATAGTGCCATCGTTCTTCACACCGATTTTCACCTTCATATTAGAGCCGCAGGTTGGGCCTGACGCCTCGAAAACATCTGCGCGGCTCATCACCAACTTAACCGACCTGCCGCTCTTTTTGGAGAGCATCGCAGCAACCGGCTCTAGGTAAACGGGAATCTTGCCGCCGAATCCGCCGCCAATCTCCATCGGAGTTACGCGCACCTGAGATACGGGCAAGCGCAGGACTTCTGCCGTGGCGTCGCGCGCAGGGAAGGCGCCCTGAGTGCTGCACCATATATGCAGTCTGCCATCATTGTTCCACAATGCGCTCGCCGCATGAGGTTCGATGTAGCCCTGGTGAACAGTTACCGTATTGAACTCACGCTCGACCACGATGTCCGCATCAGCAAAGCCTTTTTCTATGTCTCCCTTGACATGCTGGAAGTGCTGTGCCACGTTGCTGGGCTTATCTTCTACCGTCTCGCCAAGTTCATCGGTTCGCATGCTCTCATGGAGAATGGGAGCATCGTCAGCCATGCCCTGCGGAGCAGTCATGACCGAAGGCAGAACTTCATACTCCACATCGATTAGCTTGACTGCTTCTTCTGCGATATGCGGATTAGTCGCGGCGACTGCGGCAATCGCATGGCCTTTGTAAAGCGCTTTGTGGCGCGCAAGGATATTCGACTGCAGATCGTGCACAGTCGTAACTTCTTCGCCCAGATCGAGCGCGGCATTATCTACTTGCGGGAAGTCCGCAAATGTTACGACAGCATACACGCCGGTGAGCGCTTCCGCCTTGCTTGTGTCTATTGATTTGATATTGGCATGCGCGTGCGGACTTCGCAGCACTTTTCCGTGCAGCATCCCTGCGGTGTCGAAGTCTGCGCCATAGAGAGCGCGGCCCGTTACCTTGTCCGCGCCATCGTGTCGGATAGGTCGCGTGCCGACCACATTGTAGTCAACACTTGACAGAATTACATTGTGTTCGTATTCGGTTGTGGTCATGCGCTCACCCCCTGCATTCGGGCCGCCGCGTCCTGCACCGCGCGAACAATCTTGTCATAGCCTGTGCAGCGACAGAGATTGTTTGCCAGCCAGAAGCGGATCTCGTGTTCAGTCGGGTCAGGGTTATGATCAAGCAGAGCCTTCGTTGCGATTATGAAACCGGGCGTGCAGATGCCGCACTGAAGTGCGGCGTTCTCCAAGAACGCCTCCTGCACAGGGTGAAGTTCGCTGCCCTGGGCAATACCTTCGATAGTCGTAATGTTGCTGCCCGCAGCCTCTACGCCAAGCACTAGGCAGGATGTAACAATTCTGCCGTCCATCTCAACCGTGCATGCTCCGCAGTTGCCGTCGTTGCAGCCTTCCTTGGAACCTGTCAAACCGATGACGTCGCGCAGGCATTCCAGCAGGCTCTGTCTTGGTTCAGCGAGAAAATCCACACTCTCGCCATTAATTGTAGTTTGTACATGAGTCTTTGTTTGGGGCATTAAGCATTCTCCTTAGCTCGGTCAATTGCAATTTGGAGCGATCGCCTTGTGAGCACATCACACAGGTGCTTCCTGTATTCAATAGTACCCCGCATATCGGTGATGGGCGAAGCCGCATCCTTCGCTATCTGTCCGGCTTCTGCCAGCGTCTCTTCGTTCGCAGGCTTGCCCGCTATAGCATCGTTCACTGCTGAAACAAACAGCGGTGTAGGCGCAACCGCGGCAAGCGCGACGCGCGCCGACTTGATAACGCCGTCTTCAAGAACTACGGAAGTTCCGGCGCCTGCGACAGCGATATCCATCTCATTGCGCGGTATGAAGCGCATGTAGTTCGCGCCGAAACCGCTCGGCGGCGCAGGAAAACTGATGGACACTAGCATCTCGCCTTGACCTAGCACATTACTGCCGGGACCTGTGCAGAAGTCTTCAACCGCAACCTGACGGCTGCCGCTGGGTCCTGATATATTAGCGACCGCGCTGTGCGCTATCATCGCCGGTATGGAGTCCCCGCTTGGCGTAGAGTTGCAGAGGTTGCCGCCAAAGGACGCCCGACCCTGAATCTGAGTGCCTCCAATTAGAGTGGCAGCATCTATCAGACCGGGATATGCACTCGCTATCGCCGAATTGCCGTAAACCTCATAGCAGGGAACAGCCGCGCCTATCGTAAGGCTGCCATCGTCTTCCAATGTAAGCGCGGTTAGCTCGGGGATCTTCTTCCCGTCCACTACGAGGTTGACGTCGTCAAACCTGCCGCCTCTTAGCTGCACCAACAGGTCAGTTCCTCCCGCCAAAACACGAGCCTTACCGTCCGCATTATTCAGCAAACTAACTGCCTCTTCAATTGAGCCTGGACTTTCGAAATCAATCCAATGCAAAAGCCCACCTCCTTTCTTGTTTTTTCCTCAAAGTCCTTTTATTTCTCGCATATACACCTATTACTACCAAAAACGGCAATAGTATATCAGACCTTGTTTTATTCAACAACGCTTGCACACGAAAACTTGTTCCTCAACTGCAATATCGCACGCATGCATATCATCGGAACCTCAAACTCGTATCTGATTTGCCATCCTAAACCTGCCCCACCTCACCATGCATATAGCCATCATATAATATTGACAATATTAACAATGACTTGGTTTTCGACCCGATATGCGCTGAGAACATCCTTAATTAATTCCCCTTCAATCTCCGCGCAACCTGTCCTTTACGCCATACCGCAATCTATTGTATTATAAATATAAGATGTGCCAAGTGGACGCACCGAAAAATCTGCGAAGGCGCGCTACTCAATTGTTCAAATAGACCCTTACGGAGGAGTAATGAGTCCCCGCTTGATGCGAAACAGCTTCATTTACCTGCTAATCACGGTAGCTGTGCTCGCCATTTTCTTCACGCTGTTCTCAGACGCGCTCGGAGGCACACAGGAAATCCCGGTCAGCGAAGTCATATCCCGCTCTGTACGCGGCGAAATCGAGCGTATAGAGGTGCGGGGAGACCGACTTTCCGTCTTCACTACATCCGGCGATAGCTACTCGTCCCGCAAAGAACAGGGTGCGAGCATGCACGAAATGCTCATCGCGTCCGGCGTTGACCCTGCCACTTCCCCTGTCAGAGTCGAAGTCAAAGGCACCGGCGGGCTCAGCAGCTTCTTTGGCATCCTTATTAACTTCCTCCCTCTGATTTTCTTCGGCGCAATCCTCTTATTTATGATGCGCCAGGCACAGGGCAACAGTAACCAAACATTCAGTTTCGGCAAAAGCCGGGCGCGCATGTTCGTTGGCAACAGTCCAGCCGTAAGTTTCGAAGATGTTGCGGGAGTGGAGGAAGCTAAGGAAGAACTGCAAGAGGTTGTAGAATTTCTGAAAGTCCCTGAACGCTTCGTCAGCCTCGGCGCTAAAATACCCAAGGGCGTACTGCTCATAGGCCCACCGGGTACGGGAAAGACACTTCTCGCTCGCGCCGTCGCAGGAGAAGCAGGCGTACCGTTCCTGTCCATCAGTGGTTCCGAATTCGTAGAGATGTTCGTAGGTGTCGGCGCAAGTCGTGTGCGCGACCTATTTGAGCAGGCAAAGCGCAACGCTCCCTGCATCGTATTCGTCGATGAGATAGACGCGGTAGGACGACACCGAGGCGCCGGTCTTGGCGGCGGGCATGACGAACGCGAGCAAACCCTCAACCAGATTCTGGTCGAAATGGACGGCTTCGATGTCAACACCAACATCATCGTAGTAGCCGCGACTAACCGCCCAGATATTCTCGACCCGGCTCTGCTGCGTCCCGGACGCTTCGACCGCCGAGTTGTCCTAGATAACCCGGATGTGCGCGGGCGTGAGCAAATACTCCGCGTTCATTCCAAAGGCAAGCCCCTTGCCGAAGACATCGATATGGAGCGCATAGCAAAGCAGACTATGGGTTTCAGCGGCGCAGACCTTGCTAACCTCGTCAACGAATCAGCCATACTGGCGGCTCGCCGCAGCAAGGTAACGATAACCAACGACGAATTCGCAGAATCCATCGACCGCGTAATCGCAGGCCCTGCCCGTAAAAGCCGAGTTGTCAATGAGCGCGAAAGAGAGATTACAGCGTATCACGAGGCGGGACACGCTCTTGTAGGTTATATGCTTCCTCAAGCAGACATGCCTATCAAAGTTACGATAGTCGCCAGAGGAATGTCCGGCGGGCATACCCGCTACCTTCCTGACGAAGACCGCCACTTGTGGACAAAGGGACAGTTCGAGGACATGATGGCTGCCGCTATGGGCGGGCGCGTTGCAGAAGAGATCGTATTTGAAGACGTTACCACCGGCGCCAGCAACGACCTAGAACAAGCAACTAACATCGCCCGCACGATGGTAACCCGATATGGAATGAGCAGCAAACTGGGGCCTCGCACATTCGGCAAGCGAGAAGAACTCGTCTTCCTAGGCAGGGAAATATCAGAACAGCGTGATTATAGCGATAAGATCGCACAAGACATCGACGAAGAAGTGTATGGATTAGTCGAAACTGCGTATCAGCGCGCAACTAATGTGGTTACCGAAAATAAGGAGAATCTCACCCGGCTTGCACTTCATCTCATCGCTCACGAAACGGTCGAAGGCGACGAGATTAAAGAGATACTCGACCAAGACACGGATACATCAACTCCACCCGTCGCCGAACCTGCACCCGCATAACCGCAGGTATTATTAGTATAGATTTCTTGATATAAATAGACGGCTCACCGCAGTTAGGTGAGCCGTCATCTTTGTTTATGCTTTGTACAACGCCTGTCGTACCAACTCCGCAAATGGGTTTGTGCCCTATACAAGACAATTCATTGCTAGTTTGCCTTGCAGTTCATATCAATGCTCGTAGGCGATGATTCTTGTATATGCAGACACTCCGGATAGATTACTGATCAGCGCTCTTACTACTGCCACTCGAAATAGCCTCTCCGGCGCGAATACTAGCCTCTTCTATAAAACGCTTCAATTCATCCATGCGCTCCGTATCAACCTCCTCACCTGCGTCCCGGCTCTTCCTGAGTCGCGTTAACTCTTCCCGCGCCTGCCCTATCTTTTCTGTGATGTTCAACGCCACCAGTTCTGCTTCTGTCTGCCTCCGAATCATCGCCAGATGCCTGCGCTGCGCTTCTACGCTGTCCAGTCGTTCCTGAATCTCACCCATCAAGTTCAAAGTTACTTCAAGTGAGTTTCCGCCCTGAATCGTATAGCGCGGCGCACGTTCCAACTGCCGCCGAAACTGCCGCGCCAATGCTTCCAGCTCTTCATCTTTAGCACGCACAGACGCCAAAAGAAGCCGCAAGTTGGAAATCACCTGTTGCATCTGCGGCATTGTCATACATCAACCTCATACGACATACAAACCCTTGAAATAAAGTGCGGGGCAAAGTGCAGACGTAGGTATCCCGCGGGTTATCCGCTCGACCCTGCACATCCAAATCAGCTTAGGGTTTGTTTAATAGCGCTAAGCACCTCATGAATTTCCTGTTCGGTCGTGTAGCCCAGATGCCCTATACGGAATATCTTGCCTCCGAGGGATCCCTGACCTCCCGTCAGGATAACATCGTGTTCGTCCCGAAGCGTTGCCACAAACTTTCCACCGTCAACGCCCTTCGGCACATTCACCGCAGTTACGGTGTCCGAAGCCACACGCTCATCCGGAAACAGTGTCAGCCCAAGATTCTTCACACCTTCGCGCGTCAGTTTGCCTATTGTCGCATGTCGCTCATATATGCTGCCTATACCCTCGTCAAGGATCCGCTTCAGCGCCACATCCAGTCCAAACATCAACGATATGGCTGGTGTGTACGGCGGCTGTCCAATCTCGTAATAGTGCTTGTACATCGCCATGTCGAAATAATAGCGCGGCATCTTCGCCTCGGAATGCGCCTCCCAGGCTCGCTCGCTGAAGCTGATGAACGCCAGCCCCGGCGGCAGCATCCATCCCTTCTGGGACGCTGTCGCCACCACATCACAGCCCCAAGCGTCTGTGCTTATCGGAATCGAACACACACTGCTGATACCGTCAATCAGCAGCAGCTTGTCGAACTCGCCCTTCACCACCTCCGCAATCGCCGCCAAGTTATTCGTAACACCGGTAGATGTCTCGTTGTGAGTAACCAGAACGGCTTTTACATCTGGGTTGTCCTTCAGCGTGTCCCTAATTCTGTCAGGGTCAGCAGCGCTGCCGTATGGAAAATCCAGGCTTATTACATCAGCTCCAAACAGATCCGCAATTTCGCCAAAGCGCTCTCCGAACACCCCCACGCACACATTAACAACTTTGTCGCCCGGCGACAGCGTATTCACTATCGCAGCTTCCATCGCCCCTGTTCCCGATGAGGTCAGGATATAAAGGTCATTCTGCGTCTCGAATACCTGCTTCACCCCCTCAGTAGTGCGATACAACAGGTCCTTGTACTCAGGACCTCGGTGGTTGATCATTTGCCCGGACATCGACTCTAATATGTCCTCCGGCACAGGTATAGGACCAGGGGTTCGCAGGTTCACTTCTTCATATCCTCCGTGTTCTGTGTTTACTAGGGCGTCCCTAATATTATTTTATTCATTCCAAAAGCATTCAAAACCACAAGTCTCTGATGTATGGATACAAGTCCATCCAGCGAAAGGCTTGCTAATGGAAATTGCACTCAAAGGTGCTGAATAATCTTAACATATTTTTTGACTAATCGGCATCGATTTAATCTGAAGAAGATTAACGTACATGCCTTGTATAATGTTGGAGCGGACGCCGGCACACCCAAAAATTATATATTCGGTCTTCCCCGGATGACACGGGCTGAATGTACTACCTGCACTGATGGGAATGAGGCTCAGGAGGGGTTGATGCGCTCCGGAAGCGCTACTGAACAGCCCGCGAATATACAGAGCGCAAGACGCCTATTTGCTCGCCGTCTAAACTTCCCACGCGCTCCGATAATCCAGTTTGTCGTCGCCCGTGCAGATGTACAACTCGCCCGCAGGCACCCTGCGATTCTGATTACGGCAGCCGAACTTAGCGGTGCAGCGATCTTGGGCGTTCTTGTACGGACAGCGCCACTGCGACACTTCCGTTACCGTGTCCGACATGCCGCGAAATATGGCGTCGAGGCGCGACATACTCGCTCTGTAACGCGCCTTGTCTATACCTTGTTTATCTGCCATATCAGTGCTCTGTCTATTTCTTCAGAGTTGAGTCAATCGTTTTTTAGCTCAATAAGTTGATTACCGCTATAAGCAAGAGATTCACTATCGTAGTTAGCCCAGTGATGATTGTAATCATCGAAGTAATTAGTAGTTTACGCAAAATTTCGATAGATCTGTCAGTTCTCTCAAAGCCGGCTTCGATAGGCTTGACAGAACTATCGAAGCCGGAGCGCATTTCGACACTCAAGGCTTCCAGCCGCTTGTCGAACTGCTCGCCTCTTCCTTCTTCCCTGATTATCCGTTCTTCCAGTGTTGCCATAAAACATTCACCGTCGCTTCGTTGCGATAGTGAGTATTTCCCTAATCCGACCCTGCCACGGGAATAGATTCTGCGCCTTCAGCCTCTCCGATGCCCATAAATCGCTTGGCTAGGTCAACGCATGCCATCGCATTCTCGCCGTAGCCGTCCGCGCCCATATCATCAGCGAACTCTTGCCGCACCGGAGCGCCGCCGACCATTATGTTCACCACATCCCGCAGTCCGTACTCCTCGAAAGTCTCTATCGTCCTGCCCATGTTGGGCATAGTGGTGGTGAGCAGCGCAGACATACCTAGTATGTCCGCCTCGTGTTCCATCACCGCATCGATGAACTCGTCAGGTTTTGTATCCACACCGAGGTCGTGAACTACGAAACCGGCGCCGCGAAGCATCATGATGCACAGATTCTTGCCGATGTCGTGCAGGTCTCCCTTCACAGTGCCCATGATAACAGTGCCAATCGGCTCGATACCGGACGCAGACAAGATAGGTTCGATGTATGCCATGCCAGCCTTCATCGCGCGCGCCGCCACCAGCACTTCCGGCACGAAGATGATATTGTCGCGGAACTTGATGCCAACCACCGCCATACCGGATATCAGCCCATCGTCCAGCACGTCGTTCGCCGAATATCCCTCGGCAAGCGCCTGCTGCGTCAGCCTATCGACTTCCAGATGCGCCCCTACAATGAGATTGTGCGCGATGTCGTGCATTATCGGGTCTGTTTCTTCGAACAAACCGCGTATGTGCTTGATCTCGAACGGCTTGGTAACATATTGCAATTCCTGTTCCAAACCTTCGTTATGAATGGGCATCGCTATACACCTCGCAGGCTGCAAATTAGATTGTCCTAATGGATTTTAGCAGGAACGACACTCGTATTCCACATACGGCGCGAGTTTGATACTCTTCGCGACGAGGCGGGTCGTTGATAAACGAATATAAAACGGCATATCTGCATTGCTGGGTAAGCACAGGCAGAACAGGCACCACCGCGGGGTGCTGGCCTGGCGCGACACTACAACATCAACTGGGAAGAAGCGTTCGAGTGCCTGCAAGTGTCTGTGTCGGACAAGCCCCAAATCAAAAGGCGATACCCGCCTGATACGGGCGAACAGCACAGGTATATTTTGGTGTGGAGTGAACCAGCAGAATAACGGGCTGATAATCTCGTCCAAAATTATTACGAATCATGCGACTTTGTCGGAACGAAACGAGTGCATATTAAGAAAACCAAGAAAACCCACCTGTGTTAGTTCTGATTAATGCTCAGCATGCCAAGCCTTCACGGCGCGGGGTATCTCCAGCAGGTTCTCCAGCTTCGTGGCGAGCGGGATGGCGCATTCGGGCGCGACAAGCTGAACGCCGGCGTCTAGGCATTTATGCACCTCCTCGCGCACCTCGGCAGGACCGCGCGCGTACAGTGTCTCCGGGTTGTTGATGTTGCCCACCAGTTTAATGCCACCGTCCACTGCGTCCATCGCAGCTTGGGGGTCGTTCTTAGAGTCGAAGTGGAATGCAGCCATTCCGGTCTGCGCGATATAGGGCATGCGGTCGAGTGTGTTGCCGCAGATGTGCAGAATGAGCGGTACGTCCAGCCGTTCTTCCATCTCTTTGTGGATTTCCAACAGAAATCGCCGGTAGTATTCGCCGCTCACCAGATCGCCCGTAGCGTGATCCGGAAAAGTGAGCGCATCTGCGCCTGCGTCGATCTGCGCCTGACCGAACAGCACCGAGATTTCCTTCAGTTCGTCGAGGCAGCGCATCGTCATATCCGGGTCGTCAACCGTCATCAGCAGGAATGTTTCCACACCGAACACATGGTAGGCAAGAGTCCAGGGACCCATGGTCTTGCCAATGATAGCAACCTCGTTTCCGAACTCTTCTTTAAGCAGGCTTATGGAACGCGTGATGGTGATGTTATCCGGATGCTCCAGAAAACCGGGGGGTATGTGAATGTCCTCGACGCCTTTCCAGATGGGGTTGGACATGCGAACGGTGGGCCAGTTATCTTTCTCTTCCCACTGCATCTCGCATCCAAGCGCAGATGATTCTTGGATGATGGTGAAGTACGGCATAATCGCGTCGAATCCAAGTTCAGTGTAGCCTGTGGCGGCAAGGCGTGCCGCAAGTTCGGGGTCGCGGCAGGCGTCCGGGAATGGCGCATCCACCATATCCATAAGATCCACAGTTGCCACGTTCGTCGGATTGGCAACGGGCGTGCGGTCAACGGGCAGCCCGGCGAGGGCGTTCATCACCCGCTCGCGCGGCGTCATAGTCTCAATGAGCGGCATAGTTTGCCTCCTTCGTATCAATCTTGTGTCTGTTTCGGCGGGTATATGGGAATGACCTGTCCCCGCCGTATGACGGATAATATCTCTAACACTTCTGGAACTAGAGGAACCAAATCTATTACCCTATTAGAGGATGGGTAAAGCACAATAATTGGGATTTCCGCCGTAGTGATGTTTTGTTGCTGAGAAATATTCTGGTCTCTTGTAATGAGGACTTCGAAATCTTGCCTTGCTAGCGCTAAAAGTTCGCCGTTTCCGATACCCTTCCAACCCATATACTCGACTGTTCGTACATCATGATGATCAGGGAAACAGTACCTCAAGCGAGTATTCACCGATTCATCGAGCAGAAGTTTCATATGCGAAGATTTCCAAAGCATTTTGGGCAAGAGTAAGAGTTTCTATTGCCTGTTCCCGACTCACTGTAGGATAGCAATCGAGAAATTCGTCAAGATTTTCCCCTGCTGTCAGATATTCGAACAGAATGTATAGCGGCACACGTGTGCCCCTGAACACAGGAGTGCCGCTAACAATCTGCCTATCGCTGTGAATGACCCTGTTCATCCTGACTCTGGCTTTGAGAGCCGCCACCGCTTGTCCATGGTCTATTGAAGGGAAGTGTTTCAGGAATGTGTACAGGTTATACCCTTCGTCCAAGTAATCGAACAGATGCCGCACCGGCACATCGGTTCCTTCGAAGAATGGACCGTCCCTAGACACTTCTTTCGGGTCAGCGGGCAATTCAGAGGATTCGCCATTACTGATTGGCATTACATTTGCATCAGTCGTGGTAGCTTGCGTCATGTCGTTACCCCTTATGCCGTGCTCAGATATTAGTTCATCACTGATCTCACAATAAAAGTGTCGCTGTAAATCAGTGGGGCTTAAACCTGTCCGTTTAACGAGCGGTCAACCTTCGTCGTTATGTCTGCGAGAACCCTAGCGTTCCGGTCGTCATCTGGCCGCGCAGCGCCTCTGCAGCCATCATTCCTTCAACGCTCGATATGTTGCGAGAGTAAGGCAGCAGCAGGCGCATCAGTGCATCGTGCCGCTGTCCGCATGGAAAGGCGACTTGGTTGTCTCCCACTTTGTTCATTTCGCCGTAGCGCAGAAAGCCTGCCACCACCATCCGCAGCCGCACTGCCGGATTTGGCGCGTCCCCCTCGACTGATACCGTATAAACCCACTTGCCATCCTGTGCCCCACCTGTAACCTTGATTGTCAGGGGTGAGCGCGAGTCCTTAATAACCATATCGCCCTGCGGCGGAGCGTAGTCCGGCGCCTTGCCCACCGCTTGGCTCATCAAGAACTTGATGGGGCGCTCATGCAGTTCCCCGCAGGCAAAGCCTACTTGGTTTGTGCTGCCTTCGATTGCCTCCATGCCGCCAAGAGCTACCAGCTGATCGCGTATCTGCTCGATGCGCTCTTCCACACCCGGCTTGCGGCTGAATGTCCATATCGTACATACTCCGTCCTTCACATACAGCCCAACACTGATGTTCTCGAAGTTCGGATCCATCGGCACTAATTCAAGGCAATGTCCATACCTATCCAGAATATCCACAACCCTCAGTCGTGTTGCCGTATTAACCATAATCAAGCACCTCAGATAAGTTGCTGGTCGTCAGATTCCGATTTTCCGTGATTTAGTTCATACTCAAAACTGCAGTAAGGCTTGTTCTGGCGGCGAACCGGCTTACTGAACGGCATTCACCAGCGCTTTTATATGCTCCGGTGTGGTCCCGCAGCACCCCCCAATGATGTTAACTCCTACCTCGTGAGCCATAACCTTGAACCGCTCCGCCATATATTCCGGCGTCTCCGGATACACAATCTGGCCTCCCTGCGGAGACGGGATACCGGCATTGGAATGAATCAACAGGTATCCGTCCGTAGCGGCGCGCAGCTCTCGTGCAAGTTCAAGCATTATGTCAATACCGTTGCCGCAGTTCGCCCCTACTATGTCAGCGCCCGCCTCGTGCAGCCTGCGTACAGCTTCAGTAGGCGGAGTCCCCATCATAGTGAAAAACCCGCGCGGGCCTTTATCGAAGAACATGGTGGACATGACCGTCAAATCCGTATTCTCCTTCGCCGCCCGCACGGCGATCACAGCTTCGTTGATGTCAATCATCGTCTCGATGTTAACCGCGTCTACTCCGCCTTCTGCAAGCGCAGTTATCTGCTCGGTAAAAGCATCGTAAGCCTGCTCTTCCGTCAGCGGATTCTCTCTCAGCGGGTCGTTCAGCACCTCACCTGTTGGTCCTACGGAGCCAACCACAAAACAGCCGTCCGGAGCTTGGCTGCGAGCATGCTCAGCGGCGGATTTGTTGAATTCGCGCGTCCTATCCTCGAAACCATAGTGCTTCTGGCGGATGCGCGTTCCACCGAATGTGTTCGTGAGCACCATGTCGGAACCGGCGTCGAAATATGCCTTCGCCATGCCCTGCACCACTTCCGGATGGCTCACGTTCCACTCTTCGGGATCACCGTCTTCTAGCCCATGCTGCTGAAGGTAGCTTCCCGTTGCGCCATCCGAAATTATCAGATCACCTCGCGCAAGGCGTTCCAGTATCGTTGGTCTGTGTGTATCGCTCTGTGTCATTTCATCCTCTTTATTTAATGCAAGTTTCTTTGAAGCGATTTGTTGGACTAATCCGATCATGAGAAAGAGCTTTAATTTGATGACAACGGCCGATAAGAATTCATGACAATTAAGCAACTAATCCTAATCCTCATCAATCCAGTGATTTATCGCCCCTGGCAGCGCATTACGCTGACCTGCGTTCTGTAAGTCCCGTATCCTAGCCACGAAATCCGCGGGGAAACCTTCGTTAAACTTATCGACGACTATTTGCGCCACTTCTTGTGCGCTCCCACGCATATCGCCGTATTCGTGCCATTCCCACGCCATCAAATAGTCATCGCTACCCATACTGCCGTCGAACATCGCTATCGCGTCCACCCCTTGCTGAAAACGCGCGTCGAGCTGCATGTTAACCGGAGGCGCTCCTTCGTCCTGAGCCTGCACCTGCACAGGAATCTCCTTCCAGTACATCACCCTGACCTTAGCCATTTCTATACTAACCCTCCGATCTGACGGCGAATGCGCTTAAAGCAATAGAACACGCAATAAACATATAAATTATAAACGATGTATGAGATGTGAGTTTGTCAACTTTGACTTAAGCAGCCGGCAAACAGGTTTGTCTTATTTATTAAAATAGACTTAAAATAGCCCATCTCTCCCAGGATCCATTCCCAGGAAATAGCGTCCCGCAGTGTCATAGTGTGTCAGACGCCCTTGTACCTGCTGATTAATCACATGCACATCTTGGAAGCGCCGCTGCACAGGGTTGCTCTCGAATATCGCTGTTGAGCCGCACAGAGTATATGCGATGTCCGCCACATCCGCCGCCTTACGATTGGCGAATGTGCTTGCAAGGCGCATGTGGATGCGCTCGCTCATGGTCAGCGGCTGCCCGGATGAGACGCTCTCCCATACCGCGCCCGCTGATTCACGCAGGAACGCGCGTGCCGAATGCCAGATAGCTTCTGCCTCTCCCACCTGTCGCTGCGTCGTTGACCAGTCTCGCAATAAAGGCGTCTGGCTGGGCATGTTTCCGGGCACTTTGCGATTCGCAATCTCCTTAGCCGCATTCAGCGCGGCCCTAGCAACTCCAAGCGCAACAGTAGCAAAGCCGGACGCAAACAGCAGCGACGTCGGTATTCGATAGGCTGCGCCGTCTTCACGCGGGGCAGTGTTTGGATCATACATCCTGTGTCCGGGCACAAACAGTCCATCAGCCTCAAAGCCCCAACTCGCAGTGCCGCGAAGTCCGTTCACCTGCCAATTGTCCACCATCTCCACTTCTTGTTTAGGTATGAGCAGTACGCGCATCTCGTCCCTTGTCGCAATCTCGTTGGGACTTGCTCCGTTGTCATCCAAACTATGGACTGGCGTCAGCGCAGCAATCCAGGTGGCATGGTCGCTGCCGCTGCTGAAGTTCCAACGACCACTGAGGCTATATCCGTCGTCAACTTCTATCGCTCTCGATTTGGACATCGGTGGACCGTTAGTTATCACGGCGCGCGAATTGGAATAGATTTCCTCCCGCGTCTTGTCGTTCATTCGCGTGGAATTAGTGGCAAATACGTTGTTCTGGTTAATCGACCAGCCCACACTGCCGTCGGCTTCCGCGAATATCTGCACGATGCGCAGAAAGTCCGGGTGATCGAGTTGCGCTCCTCCCAGATTTCGCGGCATAAGCAGACGGAAGAACCCTGCATCCGCAATCGCATCCGAGACATCAGTCGGAATCTTGCGCTGCTCGTTGATGCGGTCCGTATTCGCATCCACCAGCGAAGCAAGTTTCCGCGCCGTCTCCACATAGTGCTCCGTGTCCTGTTGTTTTGCAACCATCTTATTGCTGAACTCCATTTTCTAAGGCTGTTTATACCCCAGTCTCCGTCTTCCTCGATACCTGTATGACATCCATTGAAGCGCTGTACATCCAGTTAGTTTCGATCGGTTTATGACGATAGCAAGCCTGCTAAACAGATGAAAATAACCATTCTCAATATTATTGTTCGATAAATCACCGACAATCTAAATGCCCAGCAGATCTTCCAGGTTCTTGTATAGAATGGCTTCCTTCTCTTCCTGCGTCAGGCTCTCCAGTCCAAGCAGCCATGAAACAGGCCAATCTATTGCCATATCAAAGGGCCAGTCCGTGCCAAACAGGACGCGCTCCACACCCACAAGGTCTATCAGCATACGCAGCGCCCTCTCGTCGTGCGTCAGGCAGTCGTAGTAGAAGCTGCTCAGATATTCGCTGGGCGGCTTGTCGATGTGAGTTCTCGCCTCCGAACGCACCTGCCAGCCTCTGTCCATTCTGCCAATGCCGTAGCATACATATCCACCGGCATGGGACAGGCATATCCTCAAGTCCGGATGTCTGTCCATTACGCCTCCGAACACAAATGCTGCGAATGTAACCGTGCGATCTGCGAGGTTGCCTATCGTATTCGGAAGGTGATACTTAGATGAGCGTGGACTTACAATGGTGGGGCCGCCTTGGTGTATCAGAAGAACTGCGCCTAACTGCTCCGCCGCAGCCCATAGAGGCGCGAACTCAGGATCGTCATAAGTTTTGCCGTTCACATGGTCGCCGATCATCGCACCTTTAAGGCCCAGCTGCGTAACTGATCGCTCCAACTCTGCGACAGACGCAGAAACATCCTGCATGGGCAGATTCGCCAAACCTGCAAAGCGTGTCGGATAGTCCTTTGTCAGCTGCGACACATAATTGTTTGCTTCCCGCGACATCTTCGTTACGGTCTCTGCGTCCTTGTCGTAATTGTAAAAGTAGGCATTAGTAGATAGCACATGCACATCGACGCCAATAGAGTCCATATCGGCAAGACGCTGTTCAGGCGACCACGCGGTCTTAGGATTGTAGGCATACATGCCACCGGCGTCTGTCATAGTGCCATACCAGTCCTCGCCTTTTTCCGCAGCGCGCAGAAACCCATCAGGAGTTATGTGAGCGTGTATGTCTATGCTTCGTGTCAATTGATTCTTCTCCCTACTCAATATCAGCAGTATCATCAGTCCGGTCAAGCCTAAGACAAGTCCGATCAAGCTTGTTTGCAATTTACCATAAAAGTAGCTTCTTTACATGAGCAGCGAATTCAGCAGACGCAGGCTGTTCATTCAATATCTCACAATATCCCACCCAAGAACTAATTTCTGCTTCAAGAACGGTATTCCGTCTGTGAGATTATAGTGGATATGTACTGTTAGAAAACGGATTAAGCACCAAAGCGAGGTTAACAGTAATTGGCACAACATTCGCTCGCAAATTGGACAAGTCCACCGACAGCGTACTGAGACCGGTGAGTCAGAGTAGGCGACTCTTGAAGTGATTAGTAGTGAGTTGTGTGAGAGGGATGTCAGGTATTTGACGAAACAAAAGGGAGAAAAGCTAAGTAAGAAGTAGTGGGCTTGGAGCGGAAGACGGGATTCGAACCCGCGACCTTCTCCTTGGCAAGGAGATGCTCTACCAACTGAGCCACTTCCGCCCACTGTGAAGCGCCAGACAAGGGATACTTCTGGCAGCTTTGCAGGTGCCGAGGGTCAGAATCGAACTGACGACACCAGCATTTTCAGTGCTGTGCTCTACCTACTGAGCTACCTCGGCCTGTATCACAATATTAATCATAGGACTGTCCAGTGTCAAGATTTACGCCTCGTATGACTCCGGATTTATTGAAATCTTTTCACATAAATGTTCCTATCACATTGCCATACATAGAGGTTCTCAATGTTTTCAGTAAAATGGGTTCTTGAGATGCGCTTTATCCAAACCCAACAGTTAGTGTAAAATAAACACTTGATAGGATTAACACGGTTGCGTTTCATTGTATCTAAGGGGCTACTCCCTTTACGAATTCAGATCTTTTTCGAGGTGTTTGATTGGCAGACTATGATGTTATTGTGATTGGCGCAGGCCCGGGCGGATATGTTGCAGCTATTCGAGCAGCGCAGCTCGGCATGAGCACAGCAGTTATCGAAGACGATAATGTTGGGGGAGTCTGCCTGAACTGGGGGTGTATCCCGAGCAAGGCGCTGCTGCGAAATGCAGAAGTGCTTGAACTCGTTAAGAGCGCCAACGAATATGGCATTACAGTCGGTGATGTCAGCTTTGATTACAGCAAAGCGATAGACCGCAGTCGGCAGGTCGTGAGACGGCTTACGGGAGGCGTCAGAGCGCTGCTGAGAAAGAACGGCGTGGAACATATCGCCGGACACGGAATACTAAGAAGCGCCAACATTGTGGATATAGACACAGGCGGACAGTCCATCAGCGCCGACAACATAATCATTGCAACGGGTGCAGGCGCGCGGCACATCCCCAACATTCCGGTTGACGGAGAGACTGTCCTCACATCGCGCGAGGCTATCGTGCTCCGTGAGGTTCCTAATCGAGTAGTTATTGTGGGGGGCGGAGCAATCGGCGTAGAGTTCGCAGACATCTACCATTCCTACGGCGCAGAGGTTATGATAGTCGAGATGTTGCCTCGGCTAGTTCCACTAGAAGACGAAGAGATTAGTCAGCAGTTGGAACGGGCATTCCGCCGCCGCGGCATACGATACAATACGGATGCAATGGTAGGTAATGTTGCCGTCAGTAACGGAGTTGCATCAGTAACCGTTACCAACTCTAACGGCGCTGAGAGCGTTATCGAGTGCGATAAGGTTCTCGTCGCAATAGGCGTGCAAGGCAATACTGATGGAATTGGTCTTGAGGCAGCCGGCGTCCGAACTGAGCGCAGTTTCATCCCAGTGGACGATGAGATGCGTACTAATATATCGGGAGTGTACGCTATTGGCGATGTTACCGGGAAGCTGCCGCTTGCGCATGTGGCGTCGGCGCAAGGCGTAACCGCAGCGGAGGCAATCGCTGGGCTGAACCCCATGCCCCTAGACTACTCGCTTATGCCTCGAGCTACTTACTGCCGACCTCAAATTGCCAGCTTCGGCTTAACTGAACGACAAGCGGCCGATGCCGGATACTCCTTTAAGGTGGGAAGGTTCCCCATGGCAGCGAGTGGGAAAGCACTGGCAATGGGCGAATCAATCGGTATGGTCAAATTGGTGGTGGATGACGAAGTCGGCGAACTGCTGGGCGCGCACATGATAGGACCGGAAGCAACCGAACTGCTGGGTGAAGTCGGGCTGTCACGCCTGCTTGAAGGTACGACAGCCGAACTGGGATGGCTTGTTCATCCGCATCCAACTATATCGGAGACTATCAAAGAGGCTGCGCTGGCAGTTGAAGGCGAAGCTATTCACATATAGACTAATTTAATTCGCAATACGAACAAGCAGCAAGAGGTGAAATGCGAAAGTGGAATCGACACTCAACAAGCAGCAGTTAGCCAAGTTTTATAGGCAAATGCTGCTGATTAGACGATTCGAGGAAGCCTGCGGACGGCTGTACATGCAAGGCAAAATCCGTGGTTTCCTGCACCTCTACATCGGTGAAGAAGCTATCGCGGTTGGCGCAATTTCAGCGCTTCGTCCCGATGATTATGTCATCGGACACTACCGCGACCACGGCCATGCCATAGCAAAGGGGATGGACCCGAAAGTCGCTATGGCTGAGCTATGCGGCAAAGCCAGCGGAAGCAGCGGCGGCAAGGGCGGATCTATGCACCTGTTCGACTCCGAACGGAACTTCATGGGAGGGCACGCTATCGTAGGTGGGCAGATGCCTATCGCGGCAGGGCTTGCACTCGCCAGTAAGTACAGGAAGGAAGACCGCATTACCGTATGCTTCTTCGGAGACGGCGCAGTCAACCAAGGGGAGTTTCATGAGACGCTAAATCTGGCGTCAGTTTGGAAACTCCCTCTTCTCTTTTTGCTTGAGAACAACCTATACGGCATGGGTACACATGTTGACCGTACTCACGCAGGGGGCAGACACATTTACGAAGTCGCAAATGCGTATAACATTCCCGGTGTTCAGATTAACGGAATGGATGTACTCGGCGTTAATGAGTGTGTTTCGGAGGCTGTGAAGTCTATTCGAAAGGGTGGAGGCCCTCGCTTCATTGAAGCTATGTGCTACCGCTATCGTGGACACTCTATGGCAGATCCCACGATGTATCGTGAGCGCGATGAGGCACAAGCGCTAGGCATTAAGGACCCCATAGACAGCCTGAAGAGCTTCATGGTTCAGTTCGATATGATGAGCGAGGAAGATCTCACCAAGATTGCCAATGAGGTGAATGAGCAAGTTGAAGAAGCCGTGAAGTTTGCTGAAGACAGCCCTGCGCCTGATATAGACGCCATGTACACAAACGTTTATGCATAAGGTCTGGAGTATGATATGGCTGAGATGATTCTCAGAGAAGCCGTTGCCAAAGCTTTGCGTGAAGCGCTGGAAGACGAACGTGTCTTTATTATGGGCGAAGACATCGGCGCTTATGGCGGCGCTTATGCCGTAACGCGCGGATTCCTGGACGAGTACGGGCCTGAGCGAATCATGGATACGCCTATATCTGAATCGGTAATCGTAGGCGCCGGCGTCGGTTCCGCTCTCGCAGGGCTAAAGCCTATCGTTGAGCTGATGACCATTAACTTCAGCCTCGTCGCAATAGACCAGATTGTGAACCATGCCGCTAAGCTGCGGTATATGTCTGACGGGCAATTCACCGTCCCCTTAGTTATACGAACAGTTACCGGGGGGGGCGGACAGCTCGCAGCAACACACTCACAAAGTTTTGAAAACTGGTATGCCTCTGTGCCCGGACTGAAGGTCGCCGTACCGGCAACGCCTTATGACGCCCTGGGATTGTTCCGCACTGCCATGAAGGATGGAAACCCCATACTTTTCGCCGAACACTCTCTGCTCTATGGCACACGCGGCGATGTTCCGGACGAATGGTACGAAATACCTTTCGGCAAAGCCGACATCAAGCGCGAAGGCGATGATGTAACCATTGTCGCATACTCGCGCATGACGCATATCGCGCTGCAAGCTGCCGATATTCTTTCGCAGAAGGGCAGGCAGGCAGAGGTCATTGACCTACGCACTCTGCGCCCATGGGACAAGGAGACGGTGCTGCAATCGGTTCGTAAGACAAACAGAATAGTTGTCGTCGAAGAAACCTGGAAAACCGGCGGATTCAGCGGCGAGATTGCCAGCACTATACAGGAAGAGGCATTTGACGACCTAGACGGGCCTGTAGCGCGTGTGGGCGGCATAGATGTGCCGGCGCCATACAACGGCACATTGGAGGCGGCTACAATCCCCAACGCCGAAAGAGTCATCAAAGCGCTCGAAGACAACTACGGGATTTAGACACCGGCGCGACGCGAATTCGTAATCAAAATGCACGTGTACAGCGACTTACGGTATCCAGCGCAGTCCAAATTAGTGAGCCGTATCATCACTCTATAAAGTATTGACCTATTATTCATTGCAAAAATTGCATCGCACACGCTTTAATTCTTAATAATTGTGGGTTACTCGTAACAGGGGGTTTCGATTGGCAACCGAACTGACTATGCCGCAGATGGGTTATGACATGCAGGAAGGTACAGTCCTGCGGTGGCTGAAGGGTGAAGGGGACACGGTGGCGAACGGCGAACCCATCGCCGAAATAGAAACTGACAAAGCTGTCGTTGAATTCGAGTCTTATGCTGACGGCACTGTGCATCGAATACTTGTTCCGGCAGGTACGACTGTGCCGGTCGGAGAACCTATCGCAGTAGTCGGCGCCCAGGACGAGGCTGAGTCTGTTGAAAATTCCAGCGCTCCTTCCGACGACGCTGCGTCAAGCGATGATGCGTCAAGCGCCGCAATTCCAATGCCTCCTGCAAGTCCTGCAATACCCACGGAAGAGCCTGCCCCTGAACCTGAAATCGAACAGCCGCCTGTGCCGACAGCGCCCCTCCGCGCATCTCCAATAGCCCGTCGAATCGCTGATGAACGCGGCATAGATATCCGTAATGTACAAGGAACAGGGCCGGGAGGCAGAATCGTCAAGGACGATGTGCTCGCGTATCAAGAACCGGAGATTATCGAGGAACCGGAGGAGATAGAAGTACAAGAAGAAGCTGCTCATGAGGCTGAAGCTGCGATTGAGATTGAGGTTGAAGCGCCAGCTGCAGATGAACAGCCAGAAGAAGAGACAGAACCGCCGGTAGAAGAAGCAGTGGCTGAAGCCGAGCCTGAGGAAGTCGCAGATGAGCCGGCTGAGTCTGACACCGAAGCTGAGCCGGAAGCGGAACCTGTTGCCGATGATGGAATGCCTCTGTCACGCATGCGTCAGCAGATTGCACGGGTTACCGTGCGAAGCAAGCAGGAAAAGCCGCACTTCTATGTAACATCGGAAGTCGATATGACAGAGGCAATGAGCCTGCGCCAGCAAATCAATAGCTCGCTTGAAAGCGAAGGCGTGCGCGTTACTGTCAACGATCTGATAATCAAAGCGTGCGTGGATGCTCTCAAGAAGCATCCTAAATTTAATGCCTTCTTAGACGGCGATGTCATACGCCCGAACGAAAGCGTGAATGTAGGCATTGCTATGGCGGTTGAAGAGGGGCTGTTAATGCCCGCAATCATGGGCTGCGATCAGATGACCTTGAAATCCATCGCTTTGGCAAGCAAAGATATTGCCGACCGAGCGCAGAACGGCGCTTTGCGCCCGGATGAGTACACAGGCGGAACATTCGGCATCAGCAATCTCGGCATGTTCGATGTGAGCACATTTGTCGCTATCATCCAGCCGCCTCAGACTGCTATCCTCGCGGTTGGCACGGTTGCTAAGAAGCCGGTCGTCAGAAACGACGAAATCGTTATTCGACAAATAATGAACGCCACAATCTCCGCTGATCACCGTGTGGTCGATGGCGCAGAAGGCGCGCAGTTCCTCATAGAGGTGAAGCAGTCGCTCGAAAACCCCCTAAGCCTGATACTCTAGTGGCAGTCCTAGAAGTCCGAAATCAGACGGAGTAGTAAACATTCATCCATCTGATTTCTGTATATCTAATTTGGCAGCAGTAATAAAGTGTCCCGTTCCTTTGTAGAGCGGGGCGCTTTCTCACTTTCGCAACGGTTTTGCACTCACCTTGTTCCGTAATATCAGCCCAGAACTCCAGGGATATACTGCCCGTTTCCCTGATATTATGGTCAGGTAGTGAGGAAGCATTACCTTTCTAAATTGGCGAATAATTTTATGAATACTCTCGCAAATGATAGTTATAATCACCTATCAAAGCTGAGATTGTATGATATAAGCTTCAATCCAATTTGATTTAATCTTCCGTAAAGTGCAGGCTTATATGAATGTGCGTATAACACACTCTAAAGCATATCTAGTTACGAAGCCTTCTGTGGATTGGGAACAGATAGCAGAGTTCCTTGCTGATGAAGGGGTGCCCGGCATACCCGAAAGCATACGCGCCGGCGAGGACGAATCCGCCGCCATAGCAGAAGTATCGGCGCGGCTGTGCTATATGAGTTACGGCAGGGGGAGACGCGATATAGCAGACTTCATTAACAATCTGCTGCGCTCAAAAGACGGCAGTGTATTTGAGCACATCAACTACGGCTTTGTGTTCACAGGCATGTCGCGCTCACTTACTCACGAACTGGTGCGCCACCGCGCCGGCTTCGCGTACAGCCAACGCAGCCAGCGATATGTGGATGAAAGCAACGGCAGGTATGTAATGCCGCCTGCTCTTGCCGGAACTGCTGACAACAAAGCAAAAAAGATGTTCGAGGCAGCGGTTGAAAGCGCTTCCCACAGCTACGATGCGTTGGTCAAAGCGCTGGAATCCGCCATCCCGCGCGATCAGTTCTCATCTGCTACAGAACATCGCAAGGCAATTCGGCAGACAGCGCGCGCAGTGCTGCCAAACGCCACAGAAACGAAGATATTTGTTACTGCCAATGTGCGTGCGTGGCGCCATTTCATTGAGATGCGCGGAAGTCCCTTCGCCGATGTCGAGATACGAAGGCTTGCCATAATGGTGCTGGAAGCACTGCAAGCAGAAGCGCCGCTGCTCTTCGGCGACTTTACAATAGACACGCTGCCGGACGGCTCTAAGACAGCAACGCCCAAATACTCCAAGGTATGATTCGCTATCCGTTGAATCGATCGCAAAGTAGGTGAGACATACGCATGTTCACTCGCAAACGCATAATTATCGCAGTCGTAGTCATCATAGGAATCCCCGCAGCAGCATTGGCATGGTGGCTGCTGTCTCCCCTCTTCATTAATCAGACGGTCGATGAGGAGTTCCCTTTGGCGTCCAATGCTGCGATTCCGCCAAACATGACGATGGCAGAGGCAGAGGAGATTATGGTCGAGGCTGCCAGTAAGTTCAACAGGTACGATGAACGGGTTCCGGAAGAGATGGCAATGCCGGACGATTCAAACACGATGGACAGCTCGGTCGTAGAGGTGAGGTCAGGCAGTTTCCGAGACGCCGACAGCTTCCACAAAGGCAGCGGCACAGCAACGATTTACCGCAATACAGATGGCAAGAATGTGCTGCGCCTTGAAGATTTCAGGGTTACGAATGGGCCGGAACTGCATGTGCTGCTTGTGCCTAACGCCAACCCGCAAAACCGCGATGACGTTGCAGGATACCTCGGTTTGGGCAAGCTCAAAGGCAACATGGGCAACCAAAATTACTTCCTGCCAGACGGGGAGGATGGAGCAACATACGGCAGCGTAGTCATATATTGCAGGCCGTTCCAGGTAGTATTCAGTGTCGCGACTCTGAACTAGCTAGACTCTATTTTCATTTTCCACATACGTTAAACCCGCACTTTGCCTTCGATAGGTTTGGAGAAAGCGGAGGCTCTCCGCTTACCTGCACATCAAGTTTCACGCCGCGCCCACTTGCCTAATTCTACTGCGGTCAGGAAGTCTTGAACGCTCTGGTTGAACAGGTCCGGTTCTTCGAGGTTGATGGCGTGGCCCGACTGCGGGAACATCACCAGCCCGGATGTGGAGATGCAGCGTTTCATGAAAATACTGGGCTCTATGCACGGCTCGTCCTCGTCTCCTAGCATAATGAGCGTGGGAAGCGTGAGTGCGCGCATACTCTCTTCGAGATCGAACACAGGGGGACGCTTGCCCTGCACACCACGAAATGTGAGCGCAGAACCGAGGCTGGAATGCGATAGAAACTGGTCGGCGAATTCGCGGTATCCGCGCGGGTCTTTGCGGCGCAGCTGAACCCGCGCCTCACCCTGCGAGTAGTCGTCCATCGACGACATGCCTTTCTCTTCCATCCCCTTGGCGCGCTCTGCCACACCCTGCCGCCATTCGTCCACATCGGTCGAACCGGTGCCCGCAGCTGCTATGATGAGCGATTTTGCCAAGTGCGGATATTTAAGCCCGAAGTTGAGCGCGAGTGTGCCGCCCATGGACAAGCCGCAGATGTGTGCCTTCTCAATGCCCAGACTGTCGAGCAAACCGCGCAAGTCCTCTACCTCAATATCCTGCGAATAAGAATCTTCGTCAGTGGGCACATCGGACGGCGGGTATCCCCTGGCGTTATAAGTGATAACACGGTATCGGCGTGAGAAGTAGCGCACTTGCGGCTCCCACGAGCGGAAGTCGCCCGCGAATTCATGCGCTAATACTAGCGGAAAGCCCTCGCCGGTGGATTCGTAATACAGCTCAATTCCGTTTGCTTGCACTTTTGGCATTGTCAGCCCCCTAATAGCCTGCCTGATGATGCGCGCAAGTATAATGTGCGATGGCGCTATGAGCAAGTCCATCGTTAGCAAGTCAGCGAAAAGTTTAGCAATGTTTCCGATGCTACCTACTGTGTGAGGATAGCAAAGCGCTCTTTTATTTTTCCTTATGACTGTCCAAAGGGCTGATATTCATTGCTGCACCTGCGGGAAGAACAGCGTACGAAATAGTTGACCTGCGCATCTCTGTTCTATACCATCATCTAGCACATTATTTTGAGCATAAGTTAAGGAGTATATTGTGTCTTATCGGAAAGGTGCTGCCAGTGTTTTATTGGCTCTGGTGATTATGGTAATTAGCGTACTTTCTATATCTAGTGTACTGGCAGACGGAGGGCAGGAAGATGGCGTAGGGCAGAAAAATACTGGGCTTTGGCTAACTGATGTTGAAACTGCTCAGCAATTAACAGGTACTGGTTTGGGATTTATAGCAGATACTGGGCGTTGGGTTTACCGTCCAAATGGTTCCTCATATCTGGTTTGGGACCCGCCTCAACTTCCAACGGTGGAAGAGTCGATCCAAATGACGGCTAAAGCTAATTTAGGTCTTGGACCTCTTCCGTTCTGTACAGACGAATACTTGGCATATTTGCATTCCTTGGAACCTAATGCTTCTGAAGAAGGAGCTTATCCTCCCCCACCTCCCGACCCCGATACTGGCAGCATTTGCCGAGCAATACCAGAGCAAATTGCCAGTCCGTCGCCAGAATACCACCGCCAACGAATTGAAGCTATGGCAAAGCGGTATTCTAATATTCAACCTGAAACCAGCCTTGATCTTCACCATGCAGGTTATATATACGATAAGCCGAATAAAGTTGAAGGAATAATGGCCTATATGGGCATTGTTAATCCTGCAATATGGTCGACTGAAGTGGTAGCCAATAGGGTTCTAGCCGGAACATTTTATGGAAACAACAAACGTCAATGGATAGAAACTGGTTGGGCTGAATATTATGGTGTTTTTAGAAATTATAATCAGAATGCGTATGTTCAAGTATGTGATGACAACCAGACACTGTGCTATTGGCATAATTTCAGCCATATTTGTGATATGAATGAGGATCAAGTAGATGTAGAACTTGCTTCGGGAATGTTTGACAATCTGTGGGATGCTCGTTGTTATAGTAGTTTATATAAGAAGTGGGTTACTATTTGGCATAATAAAGATTTAGGTGATGATGATGCTGATTGGGTTGAAGCTCTGTTTGAAGTACGGGAAAAGTCAAATCGTATAGGAACGATTTCTATGGATACGGTACATTTTAAGTTTGTACAGCTACGCGCTGAGCATAAGTATGCTTGGCGTAGGTGGAGCACAAACTATAGCAGCCACACCCATTTGGTTGAAGATGGCGGATACGGTGTTACAACTAATGCGAAGTATTACGACTTCGAGGTAGATGACTAACCGGTTGATTTTCTAGTTTTGATGATGGCAGACATACCCTTTTCGTATTTGGAAAGGGTATGTCTTTTTGCACAATTCTTTTCATGAATTTCATGAAATAGTAAAAATGACACAATCGGAGAATAGGGTCTGGGTTGTCGTTCTGGCGGCAGTCGGTTGCTTCGTCCTGATGTTTCTCAAGCTTCATTTGTCGCTGGATGCATTCTTCTACTGACGCACACTCGACAATACTCCATTCAGAAATCGGTTTCGAGATATTCAAGGATACTTAACCCCGCGCAGGTGCGCTGTGTCGTTTATGCAGACAGGAATCCAGCCTGCGTGGTTGAAGCGAAATCGCGATACGGATGTGTTCTCCAAAGTCATCTTCCAGATGTAGTGCTCGTCGAAGCCAAGTATGTATCGCATTAGGCATTTTGTGGCGATGCCATGTCCTACTACAGCGACACGCAGCGATTTATCAGCGCCGATGAGCTCGCGATTATACAGAAACTCATCCTCAATCCAGTTCGAGACGCGCCTCTGCACCATATTGAACGATTCGCCATCCGGCGGTACAAACTGGGCCGCCTTCGTGCGCATATACGACAGCAGTTCGGGAGTCAGAACATCGGCGGTGCGCAATCCTGTCCAGCCGGTTGCCTTTTGTTCGATGATAGCGTCTATGCGCGGAAAGTCTCTGTCCGGCTCACCCATTGCTTCAAGCATCGTCTGAGTGGTCTGCACGGTTCGCAGCAGGCTCGAGCTGTACACACGATCGAAGGTTATGCCGTCTTCCTTAAATCTTTCTCCAAGCAGCCGCGCCTGCTCAAATCCTTTCGGCGTGAGCGAGCTATCGATGCTGCCCGATAAGTATTCGGGTGTGGCGTTGGACTCAGACTGCCCATGCCGTATAAAGTAAAACTCGCACTCGAAGTTCTGATGTATCAACCTGACATTCCTCCTGAATCGATTCGGTGAGATTTCGTTCCATATCTTGTGTGTCGCCTAGTTGAAATTGTGAGAAACTTTTCAAACATGCGCCGATAAGGTATCATGTTGCGCGCAATTCAATCGTAACAAATCGTTAAGTCGCATTAACCTTGGTTGAGATTTTCCGTGTCTCTTACAAGAAATGCAAGCGGGAATTCTGAAACTGCGCGGCCTGATTTGAGATAAATAATAGGCATACAATTCTAACCAATACTGGAGGTGGAATACATGGGAAACCGCTTAGAAGGCAAGACAGCGGTTGTAACAGGCGCGGGACGAGGCATAGGCAGGGCGACCGCCTTACTGCTTGCGGAAGAGGGCGCGTCCGTTGTGGTCAATGACTTAGGCTGCGATGTTGACGGCAGTGGCTCGTCGCAAGACCCGGCAGACGGCACCGTTGAAGCAATCAAGGCAGCAGGCGGAAGCGCTGTCGCAAATTACGATAATGTGGCGACGATGGAAGGCGGTGAAGCCGTCATCCGCGCAGCCGTGGACAACTTTGGCCAGGTGGATGTGCTCATCAACAGCGTGGGTGTGCTTCAAGACCGCATGATATATCGAATGTCTCCTGAGGAATGGGATCGTGTCGTTCGATACAATGTGAAGGGGGTTTTCGCGCCAACGAAGTTCGCCGCGATACTGTTCCGCCAGCAGCGGAGCGGACGCGTAGTCAACTTCACTTCTGACGCAGGTTTGGGGGACATCGGTCGCTCGAACTATGCAGCCGCATCAGAAGCAATCATCGGGCTTACCCGCACGGTAGGCAGAGACTTGGGACGATACGGCGTTACATGCAACGCCATTTCACCACTGGTTGAGACACGGCTGTTCCCCGGATCGGTGGAAGAGTACCGTGTGCCGGCGGGTCCGTCCCCATCGCCGGCAGAACGAGCAGGCATAGGTCAGTCTCCGCCGGTATCTGCTTGGGAAGGCGAAGGCCGTCAGGACGACCCTGAGAATGTCGCTCCGCTTGCGGTGTATCTCGCTACTTACGCTGCGCCGAATGTGAACTGTAATGTGTTCGGAGTGCGCGGCGGCAGCATATACCTCTACTCCAACCCTGAGATAGCAAACGCTATCCATAAGTGGGGTACCTTCACCATGGACGAGATGGATGTGCTGTTCCCCAAGATTATCGGCAAGGGCCTCTAGCCCGACGCTTTGACATTTCATAGGTAGCAAACAGAGAAAGGAAATAAGCATGGGCAAGAGACTGGAAGGGCGAGTAGCGATTGTTACTGGCGCCGGCCGAGGCATCGGTCGGGGGGTTGCAATGCTGCTGGCAGACGAGGGAGCGTCTGTGGTAGTGAATGACCTGGGCGGCGGCGTTGACGGCGTAGGCGGCTCCGATGCGCCCGCTTCACAGGTGGTAGCGGAGATTGAGGCTCGCGGCGGTACGGCAGTCGCCAACTTCGACTCGGTCGCAGATTACGACTCTGCGGGCAAGATTGTTCAGGCCGCTATTGACAACTTCGGACGCATTGATGTGATAAACCATGTGGCAGGCATCCTGCGCGACCGCATGGTATTTAATATGACAGAACAAGAATGGGACGGCGTGCTGCAAGTTCACCTGTATGGCGCGTTCAACATGGTGCGCCACGCAGTGCCGCATATGATCAATCAAGGGTACGGCAGAATAGTGCTGTTCTCCTCAGGATCCGGCATGGGCGCATCCGGACAGGCGAACTATGCCGCTGCCAAAGAGGGCATGGTAGGATTCACGCGATCGCTGTCACGCGAGCTTAACGAATATGGCATTCTGGTGAACGCAGTATATCCGGGCGGCGCGACGCGTATGACGGAGACCATCCCGGAAAGCACGCAGCAGCTCAGACAGACGCAGCGACAGGCGGCTGCAGCGGCAGCGGGAGCAGCGCAGGCAACACAGGGCGCGCCGATAATGGGGCCGCCGGAAGCACGCGCGCCGGAGAACAATGCGCCCAAAGCCGTGTATCTGTCATCAGAGGCATGCGAGATTACCGGGCAAGTTATCGGTACAAGCGGCTGGCCCGTAACTCTGTACTCGCCGCGGCATGTAATTCGCAGCATCCATAAGAACAACCGATGGACGCTGGATGAACTAGACGAGTTGCTTCCGATTTCGCTCGGGAACGGCCTGGTGAACCCTGTGCCTCCACAGCCACCGCGTCAATAGTTACCGAACGATATAAACTCATCAGAATGGGAGCGGAGAATTAATCTCTCCGCTCCCATTCTGCTTTTGGGCAAAAATGAAAGCTGCAAAGTATGGACAACCCCTCAAAGTTGTCATTTGAAGCAGCGTATGTCCATGTTAGGCATCCGTATCCTATGATAAAATTATGGTGATGAACTGGCTTGACATAGTGTTGATTGGACTGATAGTAATTGGCGCATTGCGCGGGTTTCGCATTGGGCTGCTTAGTGTAGCGGTCAATGTCTTCGCCTTGGCTGTAGGCTGGATTCTGGCAAGCCAAATTGCCTACTCGCTAGGGTTGATTAACAGCAATTTGGGATGGAACAACGCGAGCATTATAGTAGCGGTCTATGTGATAGCAATAGCTCTGACCGTTGTTGCTATTCAACTCGCCTGGAATGCAATACAGAGATCATTAGATGTAGCTACACTCGGAGCGTCTTCTCTGATTGACAGAGTTGCCGGACTGCTGCTGGGCGTAGTTCTAGGATGTGTGTTAGCCGCAGCGTTAGTATTGGCGATCGCCAGGCTCACTTACGATGTGCGATTGGAAAGCGCGAATCTGCCGGTTTCAACCAGCAGCATACGCAACGGGATGGATCGCGCACTGACGGAATCCCTGACAATGAGGGTTTTCATTGAGCAGACGGATGGGCTGCCACTGAAGGAATATGGCTACATAGTTCCGGGCTTTGCCGAACTGTTGGAAATACTGGGGAGAAAGATTTAGGACGAACGAGCGTTACACTGGGGCTTTCGAGAGGGGCTGATAATGTCGATAAACAAGCCTGTGCTGGTGCTGAACCAGAATTATCAACCTCTGAATGTTTGCAACGCGCGGCGGGCAATAGTCCTGCTGGGACGAGGCAAGGCTGAGACTTTGATAGACTGTGATGAGCACATCGCCACAATGACGCGGCGTGTGCCTATCCCGTCAGTTATACGTCTCATCTATATGGTAAAGCGCCCGCTAGTGCGTCGCAGGCTTTCGCGCCGCGCCGTGTTCTACCGAGACGGGTTTCGCTGCCAATACTGCGGCTTGGAGTCGAAGAACCTCACGCTGGATCACATCATACCTCGTTCCCGAAAGGGACCGCATGTGTGGGAGAATGTGGTGAGCGCGTGCATTCCTTGCAACCATCGCAAGGCAGGGTTCACACCGCGCGAAGCTAATATGAGGCTGCTGAAAAAGCCCACCGCTCCACGCCCTAATCCATATTACATCTTCCACCACAGGCATATTCAGGACGAGTGGCGGCAGTTCATGCCTTGGATGGATTAGACACCTATTAGACCGGTGGGGATTAATAATCGTACACCACCGGGTTGTAACAAGCGATCCGATGGTTTGGTTCGACTTCGACTAGCTGCGGAACAGGCTGCGTGCGGCATTGATTCGTAGCTTTGCTGCATCGCTCAAGGAAGGGGCATCTGTCCGGAGCATCAATCATCTTAGGCGGCGCGCCGCGAATCGGACTTAAGGACTGCTGTCCGGTGTCAAGTCTCGGTATCGCCTTGAAAAGTCCCCAGGTATATGGATGGAGCGGCTTGGCGAAGAGCGACTTCGTGTCCGTGTATTCCACGATGGAGCCGCCGTACATTACCGCGACCGTTTGGGTCATCTGGGCTATGACGCCAAGGTCGTGTGTAATAAGCATAATTGCGGATCCATTTTCTTGACGGAGACGGCTGAGGAGTTGCAGAATCTGCGCCTGAAGGGTTACATCAAGGTTAGACGTGGGCTCGTCGGCGATGAGAACCTTGGGCTCCAGCGCAACCCCAATTGCCATGAGAACCCGCTGTGCCATTCCACCGCTGAGCTGGAACGGGTAACGGTTGAGCATGTTCTTCGCATCGGGTATTCCCATCTGACTGAGCAGCTCTACTGCAAGCGCCCGCGCCCGTCTTCGCCCAACGTTCGTGTGTTCCAGGACTATCTCTTCGACCTGCTTGCCAATGGGTATGACGGGGTTGAGCGCCGCGCCGGCATCCTGAAAGATGAGTGAGATTTCCTTGCCGCGGATATGGCGAATCTCCTCGGAGGTCATTGTCAGCAGTTCTTGACCGTTGTATGTGATACTGCCTTTGACAATTTGCCCAGGGAAGGGTACGAGCTGAAGCACGGATAACGCGGTTACGGTTTTGCCTGATCCGCTCTCCCCCACTACGCCGAGGATGGAATCTTCATCTAATGTAAGTGTTACCCCGTTGACTGCTTTATTCACGCCTTCCTTAGTTACGAAATAGGTGTGAAGGTCTTTGATTTCCAGCAAATGATCGGGCATGTTTCACCATAGCATCGACTAGGAATTTGCTTATGAGTACAGCGGGACAGCCACCGGGCTGCGAACAGAAGTCGGCGTGAACCTGCCTGCCTTTAGTTCGGTGATGAAGTCGTCTATATTGCGCACGGCTTGTTCAAAGCGAGTTGCGTATGTGCCAACCTGTTCGATGCTGTGAGCGTCGCTTGCGCCGGTAGCATTCAAGCCGAAACGCTTGGCAATATCGCCTGCAAAGTGGTTCTCTTCGTCCGAACCGCGGCCATTGAAAATTTCTACGGCATCGATGAAGCCGAAGACTTTGTTGCGGCATGCTCTGTCGAGCATTTCTTGGTATGCTTCTTCGCTGGTGTGCGCCTGCTTACGATAGAAGCGCCGGTATGGATGTGCGACCACCATCGCACCGCCTGCGTCATCGACGAGTTCTCTGACATAGGACGCCCTGTGCATGCCGAATATGTACTCCTGCAAGCCATACACAAGCATATGCCCTTCCTCAGTGGTTACTTCACAGCCGGGCAGTACGAGATAGTCGTGCTTGCGCGACAGCTCTTCGATGTCTTTGGGATCCCAGAATCTATCGTGGTCGGTGATGCAGACACCGTCCAGCCCGATGCGCTTTGACTCGGCAATAAGATCCTCGGGAGTTAGTATGCTGTCGTCGGATGTAGGGTATGTGTGAGTGTGAATGTCTATTATCAAGATATAGTTCAGCGAAGTTAGTTAGTCGGAAACACTGCACCAGTCTGACATTGGCTTTGCGTAAAGTCAAGGTTAGCGGGCGTTTTTGCGGATAACTCCTGCCATACCGCCGCTTCGACTGATGGACAGACAGCGGTGGGATGGGTTAGTGACGGGGGACTATCTTAGGTTGACAGGAACTCATATCACAAACTGCAACCAGAAAACATATAACAGCAGCGAATAATGGGGAAGATTGCTCGCAGATAGACACACAAACGGCATTAAGTACCTGAGCGGCGGCAGCTCTCTCGATTGCGAGTGATGACTGTAAATATATCCACTGCAGAAAATCCTGCGCGACAATTTCCACACTAACACAGAGATTATAATTGAACCTGCAAACCAAATGACATACGGATTAAATGCTATATCAAAGAACGAATACGATCCGTTGTTTCCTATACGACTCACTAAAAATATATAGAAGCCCATAGGAACGGCATAGCTCAATATGTAAAGGGGCCAAAAGTCATACAAGCTCTTGTAGTTAAATGAGACTATGCCGGATTCGTAGTCGTTATCTATCATCTGGCGCAATAGATAGATTAAGGGTACAAAGAGAAACGCAGAATATACAGTTCCGGCAAACGCAAATTGCCATACGCTAAACTTCCTATTGTAAGCAAATATGGAACATATCATTCCGGCTAGAGGCGCACAGAGTAACCCGAACACTTGACAAAACAAAACAGAGAGGAAGACTGGAATGAGCAAAATCGAGAGAAGTGCAAATGGTGCAGCCAAAACATACGTTATGATTATCAAAAATTCCGATGTGCTCAACTCCCTCTATCTCTCCATGTTTGTATCGTATAGAGTGTTCGCTTCTACTCTCCTGATGCATAATGATAAGGGATTTGCAGCACATCTGTTACATCGTAATCATTTCTTTTACCACCAGGAGAAGAATGCTGGCACAGCTAAATAACACCGATGGTAATACTGGTACACACAGACAGTATTTATCAGAAAGTTATCCCCAGAGGTTCCTTCCATCTTAAGGACTAGCAGGAACAGAAGCGCGAACATGAGCGCAAATGGCAGCAGCAGAACGGCCTTAGACCGTATTGAGGTTCTTTCTAATGCTATTTTGCAGCCTTCATACGCATTCTCTTTGGATAAGACGCGTATCAGTAAAGCGCGCGATATTATCCACGCAGGCACTCCCAACACTGGAAGGAAGAAGGGCGCAACTAAATTATCAATAGTCCGACCAAAGGACCAGCTGAACCTGCCATCTTCGAACATGCTTCCGAAATAAGGCCAGGGAGAAACCCCATTAAGACGATCTGAAAAAAAATTCCCCGTAAACCATTCCTACCAGCGCTACGCTCCAAACTATGTACACCCCGGTGTACACATTGACGATCGTTTCAGCAGAGAACCGCTTGCCCCGCATACTCTGCGCCAGATACAGCCAGGGCACTGACAGCAAACCTGCGAACAGTCCTCCAAGCAGCGTATAGCGCCAAACACTCAACCTTCGCCTATGTGCAATCCAGGCACATATCAGGGCGCCGACCGGTACAGAGACTAAACAGAAATAAGTATAAAAGGCTCCTGCCAGTGATACAACAAACGTGCTGATTAGCGCCAGAAAAAGGATGAATCCGATTGGACTGAGTATTAATTCTATTAAGCCTACTATTCCCTGTTCGCCTCCTGTCGGTAAATCTAACCAGATTTCTAACCAATGGAACGAAAAAACGATGGTATGTTCAACGACCAGAACCGCAAAGACAGCGTAGCCTATGAGGGAGAAGTTTCTGAAGGTTCTGCTTGCTGGATTCACAGACGACACACCCTCCTTACTGTACTCTGCTGGCGCTTATGGCTGCACTATGTATCGTGGATTCTGACCCACATCTGCCTCGTCAGCGACTGCGAGTGGATCTTAACTTGGTGAGTAATTATCAAGAAATAAATAAACCACTATTGATGAGAAGGTAATAGTGCCGGCAAAGATATACACAAACGGCATGATATACCTAATCAGGTGGAGATTATCAGCAGAAATCTGATACAAATCTCGGCTGTCACAGATGCGGCTGAAGAAAGAACGTCGAGACAGAACCCACGCTAATACTGAAGCGCCTATTGCGCCAAAATGATACAGGGAAAACCAAGTGTATAATTGATCGGTGAGATGTGTCGGTGAGCCTTGAAATCCACTCAATATATACACGAAACCACTGACGCATATAGTGTAGGTCAGTATCCAACCAAGCCAGAATGTATATACCCACTCATAGTTTAGAGAGACTAGCCCTGACGCAAATCGATTGCTTATCAACTGACGCATTAGATAGATCCACGGCACAAATAGCAAGGCGGAATACGCTGAGCCAATAAGGGCAAAACGCCATACGCTAAAACCTCTCCGGTGGGCAACTACGGCGCATATCAAGGCAGCAAACGGCATCCAAACTACACAAAACACTTGGAAAACCACAATAGCAATGAGTCCTGGCACCAACAGCAGAGGAAAGATAAGTATAAGAAATCCCAATAATTTCGTTCCTCTCTGATATGTGCAACGTTTCTGGCTGTAAGATTATGCGCTCCTAGGAAAAGAACGGCTCCAGCGCAACATAGTATCTGTAGTAACTCACATTGAGCAACCTATCGCCCATAAATAGGTGTGCCATAAGGAACGCAAAAGGCATTAGACGAATCAATACGGAAACCTTACTTCTTCCCAAGTCGTCCTCTTCGCTTTCATTGGAGAGGACACGCAGCAACAGCGCACGCGACATTACCCAGACAGGTATTCCTATCGTTATTATGACAAGTATGGGGTCCAGATAATATATAATCTGTCTGACTGTCCACTCGTATTCAGAAAAGCGATGTGAATATGGCCAAGGAAATCCACCGAACCTTCGGCCGAAGATATGTCCATAAGATATGCCTGCTAATACTGCGCTCCATATCACAAACAATATGCCGTACGCTTGAGCAATCGTCTCATCGGAAAACCGTTTGCCTCGCATCCTCAATATCAGATATACCCAAGGCACAAACAGCAGCGCAGCACAAACACTTCCAAAAATTGTGTACCGCCACATACTCAGCCCTCGGTTACGCGCAGTCCAAGCGCATATCAAAGCGGCAATTGGAATCGAACCGATACAGAAGTATATGAAAAATCCTCCAGCAACCGACAACATCGCACAGGTTAGTAGAAACAAGAACATTGCGATGGCTGGTAAAGAAGCCAGCTCAGTAAACCAAGGATTATCTAGCCACTGATGTGCAAGCGTGTGTAGTGAATCAGCCGCCAGAACTGCAAAGCTTATGCAGCCTATTAGGGAGACGATTCTGAAAAGCCTGCTTGCAGAAAGCATTGCTGGCGCTCTTTCCTAATACCTGCGTTACGGTTGCGCTATATAGCGCGGGTTCTGGAATACATCGGCTTTAATCTCATCCGTTATTGGCCAATCCTCCGGTTGGCCCTTGCCACCCTTAACACTATGAGTCAACGCCCAGAACATTGCATTAGCTCGTAGATAAGCTCCCGCCGCCATAGCCTACTCTTACAGCAGCGCCAATAGTAATAGCAGCGCAGCGATGGCAGCTACAAGTGTCAGGTTTGCATTTCTCGGAATGATATGAACATTTATCAAGCACTTTCACTGATTTTGAAGCACAGCAGGTAATGTGAGCACACATACTATACGCAGGCCAACAAGTAGCTGTCAAACCTAGAACCTAGCATGACGGAAGTAGGAGATGATGGTGAGTGAATTGTGAATATGGCTTGGAATATAAAGGTCGGATTCATTCAATAAAATTCGTATTACAAAAGTGAAAGCTGTGTGGTAATATCGGCTGACAAAGCTTCACCTACAGGTTTACGGGGAGACATATAGAGCCATGTCTGACATCGTTCTCCCGAAACACGCCAGAGCAGTAATCGTCGGCGCAGGTATCGCGGGATGCAGCGTGGCGTATCATCTCACAAAACTTGGGTGGCGAGATGTAGTGGTGGTCGATCAGGGTCCTTTGTTCGAGACGGGCGGCTCCACTTCGCACGCTCCGGGCTTAGTTTTCCAGATTAATCCATCAAAGACGATGACGGACTTTGCGCGCTATACGGTTGATTTGTGGAGCAAGCTGCAACTCGGCGGCGAGCCGTGTGTCAAGAATGTGGGCAGCTTGGAAGTGGCGTGGACGCCGGAGCGCCTGAATGATTTGAAGCGCAAAGCCGGGTACGGGATGAGCTGGGGCGTGGAAGCGCAAGTTATCAGCCCCAGCGAGGCGCGCGAATATATTCCGACGCTGTCTGAACGCATACTCGGCGCGCTGTATGTCCCGTCGGATGTACAGACTAATGCCATTCGACCTGCGGAAGCGATGGCGCGGGATGCTATGGGGAATGGCGCAAAGTTTTACGGCGGCGTGAAGGTTACCGGGTTCGATATTGCCGATGGGCAAGTTCAGTCGGTATGCACATCGCACGGCGATATTCAGACAGAACTTGTTGTAGCCGCTGCGGGTATTTGGGCGCCAAAGGTCGGTGGCTTCGCGGGCGTGTCTATACCGCTGTCGCCAATGCAGCATCTGTACGCAGTTACGACGCCCATTCCGGAACTTGCCGGCGCTTCCGAAGAGATAACACAACCGCTGCTGCGTCATCAGGACGAGGCGATATATTTTCGTCAGGTGGGAGAGTCTTACGGCATAGGCTCGTATAACCACGAACCGCTGATGGTGAATGCGGATAACATTCTCGACTACGGTGATGCGCCAATTGCGCCTGCTGAGATGGAGTTCACGCCTCAGCATTTTGAAAGCGCGATGGCAGCAGCAGGCGAGCTGATGCCCAGTTTGAAGGGCGTGGGACTTACGCGCAAGTTCAATGGACTTTTCTCGTTCACGACCGATGGATTTCCTGTGCTGGGCGAGTCGCCGCATGTGCGCGGGTTCTGGTCAGCGCAGGCAGTTTGGATTACACATGCAGGCGGAGTGGGCAAGGCAGTTGCCGAATGGATAGTGAACGGTGAGCCGACGAGCGATCTGCGGGAGTGTGCCATTAGACGCTTCCATCCACATTCGTACACTCAGACTTATGTGCAGGAGCGTGCAGCGCAGCAGTACCGTGAAGTGTATGACATCATCCACCCACGCCAGCAGATTGCAAATCCGCGCAATCTTCGGCTTACGCCGTTTATCGCACGGCAGCAAGATTTGGGAGGAGTGTTTTTCGAGAGCGCAGGGTGGGAACGTCCACAATGGTATGAAGCGAATGAACACCTGCTCGACTCGCTGCAGGTAACGGGCGAATCGCGAACCGGCTGGGAGGCGCGAGAATGGTCTCCGATCGTGGCTGCCGAGCATGCCGCCACGCGGGAACGAGCTGCGATGTTCGACATGACACCATTCGCCAAATTTGAGATAACTGGGCGCGGCGCATTGGAAGCGCTGCAGCGGCTCACAACGAATCAGATGAACAAGCGCGTCGGTACGATAACTTACACCTCCATGCTCACACCAAACGGCGGTATCAAGTGCGATCTAACTGTTACTCGCCTGAGTGAGGATCGGTTCTTTGTGGTAACGGGAGCTGCAATGGGGCTGCACGATCTGGGATGGATACAGGCGCATATCCCGTCTGACGGGTCGGTTCAGGTGAGCGATGTGTCGGGTTCACTGTGCTGCATAGGGCTTTGGGGGCCGAGAGCGCGTAATCTACTAAACAGGGTTTGTGAGGACGATGTGAGCAATGCGGGCTTCCCATATATGAGCGCGAAACGGATAACGATAGGCGAAGTGCCTGCACTTGCACTGCGAATTTCATACGTGGGCGAACTTGGCTGGGAGATATACGCACCTTCGGAGCAGGGGCTGCGGCTATGGGACATTCTCTGGGAGGCTGGACAGGGGCTGGGTGTAATAGCGGCGGGCGGAGGCGCGTTCGATTCTCTGCGATTAGAGAAAGGTTATCGACTGTGGGGGAACGACATACACACTGAGTATAACCCGTATGAGGCAGGTATTGGGTTTGCGGTAAGAATGCGCAAGGGTGATTTCATTGGACGAGACGCGCTGCGGCGGGTTCGTGCAGCCGGATTGCAGCGCAGGCTGTGCTGCATGACACTGGATGATGCAAACGCAGTGGTTATGGGCAAAGAGCCGATTGTTGACGGAGAACGCGTGCTGGGATATGTAACCAGCGCGAATTACGGACATTCCATCGGCAGAGGAATCGTGTACGGCTATCTGCCTGCGGCATACACTGCTGCGGGAACGAAGGTGGATGTGGTGTACTTTGGAGAGCGACTGGCGGCAACAGTTACACGGGAGCCTCTGTACGACCCGGATGGCAGAAAGATGAAGGTGTAAACTCGGTAATAAGCACAATAGATATGATGTAGAAGCGTTGTCAGAGATGAGTGTTGCGTGAATTCGGTCAGGTATTATGACCAAAGACGGAGGCTTTACGGTGGCTCAAACTCTAATAATCGACGGTCTAAAGCGGCGTAAACTACCGATTAACCTGAGGCAGAGCGGAAACAGCGACGCCCGGATGCTGATTTCCACACGGATTAGAAAATCCCCGTGGTGGCACCTTTCCAAGGCAGCAGGCTGCTGGGCATACACCACATACAATCATATGTATCATCCCCGCGCGTATATCAAGCCAGAAGATGGAGGACTGCTGGAGGAGTATAAGTATCTGACTGAACACGTGAGTATGTGGGATGTAGCAGTGGAGCGGCAAATTCAAGTCAAGGGGCCTGACGCCGCCGAGTTCGTGAATTTGCTGATAACGCGGGGTGTGCATACGCTGATGCCCACGATGCGAGCGCGATATGTGATTCTGTGCAATCAGTACGGCGGAGTGGTAAATGATCCTGTGTTGCTGCGTGTGGCGGAAGATGAGTTTTGGTTCAGTATTTCGGATTCGGATTTGCTGCTTTGGGCGCAGGGTGTAAACCATACTGGCAAGTACAATGTGAGCATCAACGAGATTGATGTGTCGCCCTTGCAGATACAAGGTCCGAAGTCAGCGGATCTGATGCAGAAGATGTTCGGGTCGCACGTCAGGGAGATTCCATACTATGGTCTGATTCGGGATACGCTGAATGGTCGTGAGGTTACGATTTCGCGCACAGGCTTCTCAGCAGAGGTAGGATTCGAGATATATCTGCACGACGCGATTCTATATGCAGATGATGTCTGGCCATATATTCTGGAGCAAGGCAAGGAGTTTAATTTGCGGGTCATAGCGCCCAGTCATATTCGCCGACTGGAAGCAGGCATTCTGTCTTACGGTCAGGATATGGACATCGAGAACAACCCGTTCGAAGTGCGTCTTGGATGGCAGGTTGACCTAAGCAAAGATGAGTTTATCGGAAAGGATGCGCTTGCCAGAATTAAGGTAGAAGGGGTACAGCAGCGGCTTATAGGGCTTAAGATGGGCGGTGAGCCGATAACTTGGTACAACGAGAGTTTCTATCCGGTGAAGGACGGCAGTTCGGGCGACGATGTCGGATATGTTACGAGTGCGTTCTGGTCGCCTAATATGGGATCAAACATAGCGCTTGCGGTGATGCCGCGCACCCACTGGCGGCGAGGAACTCAAGTCGGTGTTCTTCTACCGAACGACGGAGTTGTTGACGCGGAAGTTGTGCGCGTACCGTTCTTCGACCCGACGAAGGATATCCCTAATACTGAGCTGCAAGTGGTGTAAATGTTTCTTTCCCGTACTATTCTAAACAGACCGGTACACAGCAAGGAGAGATGCTCAAGGAATCAAAGAGACTGCTTCAGTTTATTAAGAACCGGATATGACACGCCAGTAAGTATCAACAATGCCCAATGCAGCTCTATGTGCTATACTTCGCGCAAAGTAGATGCTGCTGATGCTGAAGTGAACTATTTATTCACATTTTCCATTAGACAAATGGAATACGACAACAAAGGAGGTCATTATGGTCGTCAAGACAACACAAGCAGTTGAACAGATTGCGCATCTTATGCGTCGTGCCGGCTTTGGAGCAACCCGAGATGAGCTTGATGAACTTGAGGAAAAGGGTTACGACGCAGTAGTATCTGAGCTGCTTAATCCTAAAGATGATTCTTCAATGCCGGATGACCTCATCAGACGATACCACCATGAGCAGTCCGGCATGATGGGTCAGCAGAACCCCGCCGCATATTGGTTGTATAAAATGATCTCCACGAAGGCGCCGCTTCAGGAGAAAATGACGCTATTTTGGCACACCGTCTTTGCCACAGGCTATCCTAAGATTACTCAGGGCAAGGTACTCAGCGACCAGATTCGGATGTTCCGCAAATATGGCATGGGTAACTTCAAGACACTTCTTATCGAGCTGTCAAGAGACCCCGCTATGATTGTTTGGCTGGACAACCACGACAATCACAAAGGCGCAATCAACGAGAATTATGGACGCGAGCTTCTCGAGCTCTTCAGTATGGGTGTGGGCAACTACTCAGAAGACGACATCAAGGAAGCATCGCGCGCTTTCACCGGCTGGACGCTGGGGAACACCGAGTACATGGCTCTGCGTGCCGAAAGAGACTCTATCTGGCCTTATGGCAGAATCGCATGGCACTTTGAGTACAAGCCGGAAGATCACGACAACGGAGAGAAAACTTTCCTCGGACATACCGGCAATTTCGATGGTGAAGACATCATTGATATTATATGCCGGCAGGAAGCGACTGCCCGCTTCATCTCACGACATATATACGACTTCTTTGTAGCGGAAGAGCCGCCTGTACCTGCCTGGCCTTACAATGATCCGCGAGATCCTGACGCTATCCAGACTTTGGTGGACGCATACTTCGACAGCGGCTATGAAATTTCTGCCATGCTTGAGACGCTGTTCACATCTGATTTCTTCAAAGACGAAGACATTCGCTTCATCAGAGTGAAGAGTCCGGCAGAACTTGTCGCCAGCACCTTGCGGCTGACGGGTGAGTTTAACAGACCTCGTCGTGAGATTCTGGACAGAACACTGCAAATGATCTTCATGGGCCAGCACCTCATCAATCCGCCCAGCGTCGAAGGCTGGCACCAAGGGATGGAGTGGATAGACACTGGCACGCTTGTTGAGCGGCTTAATTTCGCAACCCAACAGCTCGGTGATATGAACAAGCCGGGCGTAAAATCCATGATCCGCAGAGTTGCATCGGAGAGTAACGGATCACTTTCTTCATCAAGGCTGGTAGATGCCTGTCTGGATGCCATGGGCATAGTGGAAGTTTCCGAAGACACGCGAGAAGCTCTGGAAAACTTTGCAGCGAAGCGCGGCGATCTAGAAGTCAGAGCAGACGGAATTAGTGATGCCGCCAAACAACAAATTACACAGATGTTCCAGATGATTGCTGCGTCTCATGAGTTTCAGAGGGCATAGCGATCCTCTTTAAGATGCGCGCCTTTTTATTCAGCGTGAAGGTGTGCATCTATATATAAGGCTGTTTGCGGTTTAGATAGATGTCCAGCCGCAACGCCACAACAAAATATAACGGTTTCGACAATAGAGGCTGATCCGTTTATATCAAGCAAAGTCCAACTACCTTGATCCGGCGCAATGCTCCGTGCGATATAGGCAAATGTTTATTACTGAAAACTGCCATAAGGTGAAGCGATGACCACCACACAAATGACAGAATTATTGAAATACAGTCACTCCATAGGGCTTTCTACGATGGAAGGTCGCGGTTTCTACTATCCCGTGGACACTACATTCGACGCAGAAGGCAAAGTTTATACAGTGAGCCGATCGCTTGACGGTGACAACCGTGGACTACGCATCACCGTTTATGATATGGACAGCAAGTATTACACTACCTTTGGTGAGTATGGCGAAGGAGATGGGCAATTCGTGTGGCCCACCGCGATCGCCCGTGACAGCGAGGGCAGCACATATGTAGCCTGTGAATACCTCAATCAAATCGTGCGCTTCGACCAATCGAGTAAAGCGCTACCGAGCTGGGGTAATTTCGGCAGCGGTGACGGCGAACTGGATGGGCCCTCAGGCATCGCCATAGACACAGACGATAACCTGTACATTGTCGATCATCAGAATCATCGCGTACAAAAATTCACATCAGAAGGGCATTTTCTGAGCAAATTCGGCTCTGAGGGCAGCGGAAACGGCGAGTTCAATCTGCCCTGGGGCATCACGATAGATAACGACGGCAGCATTTATGTCGCTGATTGGCGTAACGACCGCATACAGAAGTTTTCATCCGATGGTGAGTTCATCGCCAAGTTCGGTGAGTCCGGGCGCGGTGTTGGCAAGTTTCACAGGCCAGCAAGCATTGCAGTGGATAATGCCGGCAACATTTATGTAGCAGACTGGGGCAATGAGCGCGTACAGATTCTGGATTCTCATGGCAATTTCATTCAAAGCATTCGCGGAGATGCCACCGACTCCAAGTGGGCGGAAGACTTTCTCCAAATCAACATTGAAGAAGCGAGCGCACGCGCAAAAGCCAATCTTGCGCCGGATATAGAGTTCTTCAACGACGATCCACACGAGGAATCTTCACACATAGAGAAATATTTCTGGGCGCCCACTTCCGTCAAACTAGACAGTAATGGAAGGATGGTCGTAACTGAAAGCAACCGGCACCGAGTTCAGGTATATACCCGCGTTTAGCCATTGCATTCATATAAATAAACTAAATAAACGCAAAACACTAAACGAGACACTGAATGCGTGAACAGAGTACAATCACGCCCAACAAGTTCAATATGAAGCAGGGATAATCATTACACAGATCTCCAACTCGAAACTGCGAGTTATACCTTTGGGTGGTCTGGGCGAAATCGGCCAAAACATGATGGCGCTGGAGTTCGGGCAGGACATCATCGTCATAGACGCCGGGCTTATGTTTCCTGAAGAGGATTCACCAGGCGTTGATCTTGGCATACCAGACATTACATACCTTGTGGAAAATAAGGATAGGCTGCGCGCCATCCTTATTACGCATGGGCATGAAGACCACATAGGCGCTCTTCCATTCGTGCTCCCCGAACTGGATGTGCCCGTGTACGCTTCCAGACTAGCGCACGGGTTAATATCCGTTAAGCTCCGCGAACGCGGGCTGATAAGAAAAGCGCGACTGAATGTGGTGAATCCCTATGTGCCATTCAAGCTGGGCTGCTTCGAAATAGAGTTCTTTCGCGTCTGCCACTCCATCCCAGACGCGATGGGCATTGCAGTAACTACTCCAATAGGAACTGTTATACACACCGGCGACTTCAAGATCGACCACACACCTGCAGACGGACATTCCATGGACCTCGCAGCAATCGCAAGGCTTGCGAACGGAGGAGCGTTGCTGCTATGTTCAGACTCCACATACGCAGAGGTAAAAGGCTACACTGAATCCGAACAAGTAGTGAGCAACACCCTCGATAGAGTCATAGCGGAAGCGCCCGGAAGGGTAATGGTAGCAACTTTTGCCTCACTCATATCGCGTATGCAGCAGGTTATAGACGCCGCCGTGCGACATGGACGCAAAATTACGGTCGCCGGTCGTAGCATGAGCAACAATCTCAAAATGGCAACGAATATGGGTTATCTCGATGTGCCACCCAACACAATAGTCTCTATGAACGCCGCGCGGCAATTGCCTCATAATCGTGTGATAATCATGGCAACCGGCAGCCAAGGGGAGCCAACTTCAGCTTTGGTACGAATATCCAACAGAATGCACCGTGATATAGAGATTGTGCCTGGGGACACTGTGGTTATATCAGCGTCCCCGATACCCGGAAATGAGAAGGTGATTGCTAAGACAATCGACAACCTGTTCCGGCAAGGCGCAAATGTCATTTACAGCCGCATTGCCACGGTACATGTGCATGGACATGCCAGCCAGGAAGAGCTGAAGACGATGTTGAGCCTTGTATCACCTCGCTTTTTTGTACCTATCCATGGAGAGCTGCGCCATCTTATGGCGCACGCAGATCTTGCCCGATCCATGGGCATGTCTGAGGAGAATATTTTTGTACTCGAAGACGGCGATGTGCTGGAACTTGACTACGACGCGGGAACAGTAGTGGGTAAGGTTCCGTCGGGACATATCTTCGTTGACGGCAGAACGCTATGGAACATGGACAGCAGCGTATTCGCAGAACGACGGCATCTCTCAAGAGAGGGGGTCGTCGTTGTCGCTGCCACTCTTAGTATGGATACTAACGAGGTGCTTTCTGAACCTGAGCTTGCCTCATACGGATTCGCAGAATTGGACGAATCGCAAGAACTTTTTGAAAAAAGTTCAAAAATGGTACTGGCAACACTAGAAGATATGTACCCTGCTGCCTTAACTTTAGACAAGATAAGGGCAATAGTCAGGGATTCAACCTCCAAATTCCTATACAAAGAGACTGGCAGGCGACCCAAGGTTCTTGCGATAATCGAGTACATATAGATTAGCCTGCTATGACAAGAGACGAGTTCACTCCTCTTCGCGGAAGGTGAAACTGCTGACTGACCTGCCCTTATGAGATGTATTCATATAGGTTCATAAGGTAAAAGGTCAGACATAGATGGCGAACGAAACGACTTTTGCTGCATCGCAAGCCATTGACGGCTCTCCGAAATCTCTCCGTTTTCTCTCCAAGATAACATGGTATGAACTTCTAGCCGTCCCTGTGGTAGCTGTTGTCGCTGCAATTTTCCTTGTCAAAGATGCTGTTACCGATGCATTTTTAATAGCCCACGAACGCACGGCTCTGATGACGGGCGCCGGTTTGGTGCCGCTCGGAGTTTGGATAAGCCTGTTTCTGGGAACCTTGCTACTCAAGCCCGGCCTTTTACGCAGGCATTACAGGCTTTGGATTGCCTCCGTATTTTTATTGGCTCTGACATTCGGAATACTCTCGCTGTTCAGGCCTATGGATGGCACCCTTGCTTGGTTCACGCTCGGGGGCTATGTATCGCTAGGCGGAATAGTTGGCGAAACGATTGCAGGGCATGTGCTGTGGCAGCAAGCGCTCCGCATTGGCGGGCTGGCAATAATAACCGTAATACTTGCATTCCCCACAGCAGTCATTCCAGCAGCCTCAGCTATGAGCCGTCTAGCTAGGCACGCTTACTTTAGTCTTGCACTCGCCGCAGGCAGCATAGGAAGCCTGTTTCAGAGCAAGCGAAGAGTTGAAGATGAAGAGTTGGGAACCTCCAATACCCCACCACTACCCAACTATGACGCTAACTATGGTGATAGTTCGATTCATAACAGTCCAAGAGTGTTGGAGACCGGCTTTTCCGGCAAAACTCACTATTCGGAGCAGCGAGCATCTCCGTTTACCGTTACCGGGAACCGTTTCCCAGCGACGGATTACTCAGCAGTTCACTTTGGGTCGCACACATTAAAGATAGACGATACTACCGTTCCTGAAACACAAGAACGAGAGGAAGCCTACATGCAAGCCAATACAGATTACGATTTTTGGTACTCACGCACGGACATGGAGAACGAGCTCGTCGATGACGAAAACCACAAGCTTATTCTGGATCCGGATCCCGTCAATGAGAATCAACATGGCAATTATAATACATTTGATCTAATAAATGAAGCCAAAGTTGACGAAAACTCTGAATACGATGTGTCCCCAGACATCGTTCCGGAGAATGACGAGATTGACATTGATACAAGTATGCCGCACAGGAATGGTGTGGCAGATGAAGTTCATAAGATAGATATTGTTTCGAATGTAAACAATCAGTCGGAGGAACTAGAGGAAAAGCCAAAGAAATCTGGGTTGGCGATACGGCTTCTTGGCAAAAACCATCGAGAGTGGCGGAAACCTGCTATCGAGATGCTGGACAAAGTCGATGATCGCGGTGTGCCGGAAGACCAGATCCTCGCGACAGCGGAGACTATCCGCCAGACACTTGCTGACTACGGCATAGAGGTCGAAATCGGCAGTATTAAGTACGGGCCCACAGTTACGATGTACGGCATTATTCCGGGCTGGGTTCGACGCTTCAAACAGGTCAAGCTTGAAGACGAATTCGGTAATCCGATACGAGACCAGAAGGGCAAACAGATAGTCAAGCGCCAGGAGCAGAAAACACGCGTCAAGGTTGACAGCATTCTGTCACGCGAAAAAGATTTATCTCTCGCACTGCGAACCCCGAATTTGAGGATAGAGACGCCTGTGATGGGTAAGGCGCAAGTAGGCATCGAGATACCCAACCAAGAATCTGCGCCGGTAACGCTGCGTTCTATTATGGAAAGCAAGGAATACCAACAGTTGAAGCCCAAGGCTGACCTGCCCGTTGCGCTAGGCAAAGGGACCGGGGGCGAGAACATAGCGCTTGACCTTGCAACGATGCCGCACCTTTTGATAGCCGGAGCGACGGGTTCGGGCAAGAGTGTGGCGCTGAATGCGATAGTTGCAGGGCTGCTAATGGAACGCTCACCGGCGGAGCTGCGCCTGCTTCTGATTGATCCTAAGCGCGTCGAGCTGACGCCGTACAACGGAATCCCGCATTTGCTCTGCCCGGTTATTGTGGAAGTGGATCAGGTGGTGGGAATGCTGAAGGGCGTGATCAATGAGATGATGTCGCGCTACCGACAGATGGAGGAGATTGGTGTCCGCAATATTGAGGCGTACAACAAACGCATGCGCGATGATAAGATGCCGTTCCTGATGGTTGTTGTTGATGAGCTTGCTGATCTGATGATGACCGGAGCGTTCGATGTGGAGCAGTCGCTTTGTCGTCTGGCGCAGCTTGGCCGCGCAACCGGCATTCATTTGATACTGGCTACACAGCGGCCCTCCGTAGATGTTGTAACCGGGCTGATTAAGGCAAACTTCCCGAGCCGCATAAGCTTCGGAGTAACTTCTCACATCGATTCGCGCACGATATTGGACTCGAACGGCGCCGAGAAACTGCTCGGCAAAGGCGATATGCTTTACTTGCCGCGCGATGCAGCAAGGCCAATACGCGCTCAGGGCGCTTTTATATCCGATAAAGAGATAGAAAGACTGATAGATTTCTGGCAGACCACACCACGCGCCTGGATTCCGGATGTCAAAGTACGCCCGGTCTCGGACGAAGAGTCCGACGAGAGCAGCGCTGAGGCTGCACCGCCCAAGGACGCACTGTTTGACAAGGCGGTTGAACTCGCTTACACACAGAAGAAGCTCTCGACATCGCTGCTGCAGCGTCGCCTGCGTATCGGATACCCGCGAGCCGCTCGGCTGATGGATGAGCTGGAAGACAACGGCATCGTGAGCGCTAGTGATGGTTCCAGGTCAAGAGATGTTATAATTAGTAACACAGCGTAACTGGCATCCCCAATTGACATTGTTGCCATAGGCGAGTTAAAAACTGCCCTCCTGACTGAGTTTTGCTCATGTTGAAGGTATTTAGCAACGGAATGTGAAGCGCAGCTGCGGCGCCAGGGTGTCAGTCTATGGTAAGGGTGGGAGCGTGCACTATGGTGCGTAACTTCACTGAATTCGTTAGCTCCGTTATCGGGAGCAAGAACGGTCATACCGAGCCTCCTATACGGGAGATATGCCTCGTTTGCAACCAGAACATGGCATTCTCTGACCTGTATGTTCGTCTGCATGTATGCCCGATATGCCGCTTCCATTATAGTATGACAGCTCGGGAGCGGATAAACTCTCTGGTTGACGAAGAGAGTTTCCATGAGATTAACCGTTGGGTTACATCGCTGGATCCGCTGTCGTTCTCGTCCAGAGATTCGTATAAGCAGCGGATATTCAGTGACCAGCGGCGCACCGGACTCAACGAAGCGGTGGTAACGGGCAGGTGCTCCATAAGCGGCAGTTCGCTGATGCTGATAGCGCTGGATTTCGGTTTTATGGGCGGCACTATGGGGTGCGTGGTGGGCGAGAAGATAGCGCTTGCTTTTGAACAGGCTGCAAAGCGTAATCTGCCTGTGGTTGCAGTCATAACGAGCGGCGGCGCGCGTTTCCAAGAAGGCGTGCTGTCGCTTATGCAGATGGCGAAAACATCCATCGCGGCTGCACAGCTTTCCCAAAAAGGTCTGCCGTTCATAGCCGTACTAGCGAACCCTGCCACCGGACAATCATACGCGAGCTTCGCAAGCCTTGCTGACATCATAGTTGCGGAGCCTGAGGCTATCATAGGTTTTTCGCCAATGCGCGCGCTGCAAGAAGCGTCTGAAGAGCCGCTGCCGAGCGCGTCCCATACTGCCGAGGCGCATCTGCAAAAGGGCTTAATCGACGGCATTGTTGATAGGGCGGATTTACGCACAGTGCTTGCCATTTTCCTCGACCTGCTGGGGCAGAAGTATCGGTTGATCCTGCGGGACAGAGGTCGTCAGCAGATACTGGAGCCTCAGAAGCCGGATGCCTGGAACTATGTTCAATTGGCGCGCCATGAAAATAGACCGACTTCTTCGGACTATATTCGCAGTGTGTTTCGCAACTTTGTGGAGATTCATGGCGATCGCATAAGTGAAGACGACGAGACGGTGATATGCGGGTTTGGCGAGCTTGGCGGGCAGACGATAATGGTAGTGGGGCAGGAACGGCTGAAAAATTCTGGCACTGGCAGGGGCATTGCGCCGGGAGGCTTCCGCAAGGCACAGCGCGCGTTCGGACTGGCTGATAAATTCGGGATTCCTGTCGTAACATTGCTAGACTCCATAGGGCCGGATGTGAGCCTTGAATCAGAAGAACATGGACTTGGCAGCGCCATTGCTACCACGATAGAGAAACTTAGTGTAATCAACACTCCGACCATCGCCGTGCTCATTGGCGAAGGCGGCAGTGAAGCGGCTCTTGCATTTGGGGTTACCGACAGGGTGCTGATGATGGAAAAGGCTATTTATTCCACCATTTCGCCGGAAGACGCGGCAGAGCTAATATATCAAGATGAAGGGCGCGCCGATGAGGTCGCTGAGTTGCTGAAGCTCACCGCGTATGACTGCCGTGAACATGGCATCGTTGACCTGCTAATTCAAGAGCCTCCCGGAGGGGCGCACACAGATCCGGATGAGGCTGCGCGCCAACTTAGGCGGGCGCTGATGCGAGAGCTGGCGACTTTACAGAATAAGTCGCGCCGTAACTTGCAAAGGGAGCGCTACAAGAAGTTTCGCAATATGGGCGAGTACAGCTCGCACTTCCGCGCCGCCATTAACCGGGAAGCCAGCGCACTGCAAGGATTAGTGTCAACCGGCGTGCGGCGCATCGCGCACCGCGAAGATACCGATACCGAACAGTCTGATTCGCCTCAGGCTGCATCCGATTAGTGGGGCGTTTGGTGTATTTAGTTGTGAGTGGGCAATGGTGAGTGGGCAGGTGTTCAGCTATCGCTGAACACTAGGGACTGCGGTTGCGCTGACGGCGGCGACTCGACTCCTCTATCCGCCGCTCCTCCTGCATTATCGGGTTTATCTCCATCAGCCTCTTCCACTCTGCATCCGACCTCGCCTTTCGCTCTGCAGACTCCACTGCCCTTTCCATCAACTCTTCCTGCTTCTCCCACTCCTCTCGCTGCTCAGCAGTCGCAGGTGTGTGGTTCTTCTCCACTTCGGGGTGGTCTTCGGGAAGGTCTTTGCAGACACACATGCAGTCCGGATGGCACGGCGCATAGAACATCATAAACTCAGGGTCCGGCTGTGATGGATTGTCGAAACACAGGTGCAGCAGCGTTTTGGCTGCTTCTATTCTGTCTTTCACCTTTGCTTCGGGTTCGTTACCTTCCATCACATCTATGAGGAACTTCACCATAGCTGCGCCGTCGTAGGTTTCTACACGGATTTGGCTGACGAGTTTCTTGTTGAGTTTGACTTGGTCGGGGTTGGGATGGTTGTGATTGGCTTGTGTGTTTGAGTTGTGCTGTGTGTCTTTGTGTTTGGAGCTGATGCTGCTAATGATGTGTTCAGCCTCATCGAAGCCCAGCTTAAGCAGGAGTTTAGCAGCTTCGAGCTGGTGCCAAGGAGTGCTGTTCGGAGCGTCGCCTTCCATGACGGAGATTACGGAACGGACGATGCGTCTTCCGTTCTGAGTTTCGTCGAGGACGATCTGCTGAATGGATTTCAGCGGTTCCTGTGAGCGCTGCTGCTCTTGTTGAGCTTGGTGGATGTGAGTAATCATAGGGTTAGTTGACTATGGGCATCGCTTTCGTGTGCTGGCTGCAAGGTTGTTTGCGTGTTACACTCTTATGTTCTGATTGATGTGCGACCATTATAGCACGGATGTTTGGTGCGTCAAGGGCTGGTTTTGAGGAAAGTGATGATGTGGGATTGGTGAAGGGGATGTGTGGTGGGAGTCGAGAAGGAGCGCCGCCGATTGAGAATACTGACGGCGCTCTTTGCTGGTGAGCTTGTGTCTGTGCAATCCGTTATCTAGCCAACAGTGAGGGTGCCGCCGTGCGAACTGCGGTTTGCCTCGAATGCGGTGATGGCGTCTTCCTGCTCTAATGTGAGGCCAATGTCGTCCAAGCCGTTGAGAAGCAGATGGCGGCGGAATGCTTCTATTTCGAAATCTGCCGAAATCTCTTCGTCGCTATCCCAAACACGCTGTCCATCTAGATCGATGTTTAGCGTGTACCCGGGCGAAGTTTCGGATTTTTCCAAGATGCGCTCCACGACGTCCTCAGGCAAGACTACGGGAAGCAAGCCGTTTTGGAAGCAGTTGTTGAAGAAGATGTCGGCGAAACTGGGCGCGATGACGCAGCGAAAGCCGTAGTCTTGGAGCGCCCAGGGCGCATGTTCGCGCGATGAGCCTGAGCCGAAGTTGCGTCCGGCGACGAGGATTGAAGCGTCCCCATAGCCGGGTTTGTTGAGAATAAAGTCGGTGTTGTCTGAGCCGTCTTCATTGAAGCGCCAGTCGTTAAACAGGAACTGGCCGAAACCGGTGCGTTCGATACGCTTTAGGAACTGCTTGGGGATAATCTGGTCGGTGTCAACATTAACACGGTTAAGCGGCGCGACCACGCCGTTGTGTGTAGTAAATGGTTCCATATTGCTAACCTCGTTGGTTCAGTGTTTGATGATGCCGCCTTCACGCTGTAAATCTCTTATATGGGCGATAATCTGTGCTGCTTCGGATTCGGAGATGCCGGGGACTGGCGGCATGTCTCCGAAGTCCCAGTGGTGCGATATGACGCCGCGCTTGATAGCGTTCTGAAATGAGAAATCCGGATGATGTCCGGGTTCATACAGCCTGTGTACGAGCGGAGGGCCGGTGTTTGTACCGTCTGCCTGTGTGCCGTGACATACTGCGCAGTTTTCAGCGAACAGCTCTTCTCCCCTGCCCTCTTGCGCTCCGCAGCCGAAAGCGGCGAACAGCATGAGCAGCAGTATTCCGAAAGTGAAGATAATTCGGTGGCGTGGCACATGGGACATTTCGGGTTTACTCGTCGTCTAGGCTTGGGGGTGGTTCGTTGAACTCGCGTCCTTCGGCTTCAGCGATTTCACGGCGACGCAGCCAAGCTCTCCATTTTCTGTTAGCCATCGCCAGGCCCTTTTCCATACCTTTTTCCAGGGCTCTTTGCTCGGCTCTCTTTATCATTATCCTAGCAAGCATTCTTATTAACGCTCCTCCTTCTACGGCGCCGACAGTGATCGCTATGAACAGCGGCAATCCGAAAGTGAGGATAATACGGCGGTGGCGTGGCACATGGGCATTTCGGAGTTTACTCGTCGTCTAGGCTTGGGGGTGGCTCGTTGAACTCGCGTCCTTCGGCTTCAGCGATTTCACGGCGACGCAGCCAAGCTCTCCATTTTCTGTTAGCCATCGCCAGGCCCTTTTCCATACCTTTTTCCATGCCTTTTTCCATGGCTCTTTGCTCGGCTCTCTTTATCATTATCCTGGCAAGCATTCTTATTAACGCTCCTCCTTCTACGGCGCCGACAGTGATCGCGCCGTCCGCCACACCTACATATCCTATATTCAAAATCATAGCATAGATGATGTCGGCGATATGGCTGTGCGCTATTTGAGTAACCTCGTACCATACCGTGAAAGCCGTTCCCACAACTAGCAGCGACAGATACAAGATAGCGTATATTGCCTCTATATTAGGAAACGGCTCTCGTGAGGATTCTCGGGGTCGTCTGCCCTGGTTCACTCGTGCGTCTCACAACCGTCCGCACATCGGTATTCTACCATTCGCGGATGTCAACGAAGTGGCCTGCGATGGCGGCTGCGGCTGCCATTTCGGGACTGACAAGGTGGGTGCGTCCGCCTTTACCCTGTCGTCCTTCGAAGTTGCGGTTGGATGTGGAGGCGCAGCGTTCGCCGGGCTGGATGATGTCCGGGTTCATGCCTAGGCACATGGAGCAGCCTGCTACGCGCCAGTCGAAACCTGCGTCTCTGAATATGGCGTCCAATCCTTCGTCTTCTGCCTGCTTTTTGATGGCGGCTGATCCGGGGACGACCATGGCATAGACATTGTCGTTAACTCTGCGTCCGCGCGCGACCTCTGCCGCTGCTCGCAGATCATCGATGCGCGAGTTGGTGCAAGATCCGATGAATATTCTGTCTAGGGTGATGTCCTGGATCGGTGTGTCGGGTTCGAGTCCCATGTATTGCAGTGCGCGCTCGGCAGCTTCCTTTTCACCGGCATCTTCGAATGCGTTGGGGTCGGGAACGCGGCTGGTAACGGGCACTACCATGCCGGGGTTGGTGCCCCAGGTTACATGGGGTTCCAGAGCAGAGCCATCAATTTCGACCAGCCTGTCATAGGCTGCGCCTTCGTCGGTAGCGAGATTGCGCCATTCTTCGACAGCGGCGTCAAATTCGTCGCCCTGCGGCACTTGGGCCCGCCCGCGCATATATTCGAATGTGGTGTCGTCAGGGGCAATCATGCCTGCGCGCCCGCCGCCTTCGATGGACATGTTGCAGACGGTCATTCTGCCTTCCATTGAGAGGGAGCGTATAACTTCACCGGTGTATTCGATGACATGACCTGTGGCTCCGGCTACGCCTATTCGGCCGATGATGCTGAGAACTACGTCTTTGGCGGTAACGCCTGCGGGAAGTTCGCCGTTAACGCGGATCTCCATAGTTTTGGGTTTGAACTGGCGCAGGGTCTGGGTGGCGAGCACATGCTCGACTTCAGATGTGCCGATGCCCATTGCGAATGCGCCGAACGCGCCGTGTGTGGAGGTGTGGCTGTCGCCGCATACGATAACTTTACCCGGCTGCGTGTAGCCCTGTTCGGGACCGATGACGTGGACGATACCCTGCAGCGGGCTGAACCTATCGTAGAGGGTGATGCCAAACTCTTCGCAGTTCCGGGTGAGGGCGTCGAGCTGCTGCTGAGCGATGGGGTCGGTGATGGGCAGGGACAGGTCCCAGGTGGGTGTGTTGTGGTCGGCGGTGGCTACTGTCAGATCGGTGCGGCGCACTTTGCGTCCTGCCATGCGCAGTCCGTCGAACGCCTGAGGTGATGTAACTTCGTGTACAAGGTGCAGGTCAACATACAGGATAGTTGGCTGTCCGGGTTCTTCATGTACGACATGGCTGTCCCATATCTTTTCGAACATTGTCCTTGGCGGCATTTGTTTGGAAACCTCCCAATTTTGCATATTTGTGAGGGCGGCTATAGTATAAGCGCCGCCCTCGTTGGTTTGCGAAATCTTAGAATTAATGCGCTAGGAGATGGGCATTTCCTCTGTGGGGCGCATAGTCTCGGTTGCGATGAGGCGGTTCAGCGCGTTCATGTAAGCTTTGGCGCTGGCGACGATGATGTCGGTATCGGAGCCGCGCCCGATGTAGGCGTAGTCGTCTTTTTCGATGCGGATTGTAACATCGCCAAGGGCGTCTATGCCTTCGGTTACGGCATCCACGCGGTACTCCGTTAGAGTATTGGGGATTTCGACGATGCGGTCTATCGCTTTGCAAACGGCGTCTACGGGACCTGCGCCGGTGGCGGCGTCAGTCAGGCTGCTATCGTCAGGGTTGATGAGCGTAACCGTTGCGGTAGGTACTTCGTGGTTGCCGCAGGACACCTGCACATGCTCCAGCTTGTACGTGGTCGGCACACTGGCGAAGCGGCGGCGGCTGGACATAAGCGCGACTAGGTCGGTATCGGTAACTTCGGGTTTGCGGTCCGCGAGGTTTTTGAACGCTTCGAATGCTTCGTTCAGGTCTTCTTGATTTAGGTGATAGCCCAGCTCGTCCAGGCGGGCGCGCAAGCCTGCTCTGCCGCTGAGTTTGCCGAGCACGAGTTCGTTGCTGGGCCAGCCGATAGACTGGGGATCCATGATTTCGAAGGTGGTGCGCTCTTTCAGGACGCCGTCCTGATGTATGCCGGAGGCGTGTCGGAAGGCGTTTGCGCCGACTACGGCTTTGTTTGGCTGCACAGGGAAGCCGGTGATGTCGCTGACCATTCGGCTGGTGCGGTATATTTGGCGCGTGTCAACATTGGTGGATACGCCGTACATGTCTTTGCGCGTTTCGAGCGCCATGATGACTTCTTCGAGTGCTGCGTTGCCGGCGCGTTCGCCCAGTCCGTTGATGCAGCCTTCTACTTGACGCACGCCTTCAGTTACGGCTGCGAGGCTGTTTCCGACTGCCTGTCCCAGGTCGTTGTGGCAGTGAACGCTGAGAGTAACTTTGTCGATGTTGGGGACGTTTTCCTTGATGAGGCGGATGCGTTCGCGGAACTCCCAGGGCATGATGTATCCCACGGTGTCGGGGATATTGATCGTGGTTGCGCCGGCGGCGATTGCGCCTTCCAGCATTTTGTACAGGTATTCTATATCGGTGCGGGTGGCGTCCATTGGCGAGAATTCGACGTCGTCGCAGTAGCTTTTGGCGCGCTCGACCGATGCTATCGCCATGTCCATGACCTCTTCGGGGTTTTTCCGAAGCTGGTTCATTATTTGGACGTCGGAGCTGGATATGAACACGTGGATGCGCGGGCGCTCGGCGTCTTTGATTGCATTCCAAGCGGCGTCCACGTCGGGCAGGACGCAGCGAGCGAGTGAGGCTATGACGGGGCCGCGCACTTCGCGTGCGATGGTCTGAACGGCTTCGAAGTCGCCTGGGGAACTTGCTGCGAAGCCTGCTTCGATTACATCTACGCCCAGCCTTTCGAGCTGCCGCGCTATCTCCAGCTTCTCGTGCGTGGTCAGCCCGATGCCTGCGGACTGCTCGCCGTCTCGGAGTGTGGTATCGAAAATGATTACTTTGTCGTCTGACATTTCTTTCTCCTGTCAATATTCAGTTATTGGCAGCCGGCATTGGAATATGTGAAGGCTGACAATCGAAGGGCGACGCAGTCCGCCTGACCGGGTATGGCGATATTTGCCGTATTGCGGTCATTGCGGCGAACTGCGTTGGATGTCTCCGTGCGGTTCATGATGTTTTCTCCTGTTATTCCAGCCTCAGAATCGGGGTTGTGGGTGCAATGTGTAATATGAGGCGTTGTAGGAACGATAACTCTGAGCAGAATGCCGAGAATATTATGGGATCGGGTTCGAGTCATTGCGCGAAGGTCGATAGATTCATGTGTAGATAACTCGACTGCTGCTTTCGCTCCGGCTTGGCTTTGCTGCTTTTGGGTAATTTTGTGATTAGCGCCATTGGGTTTCAATCCGTGTATGGGCGTGTATGGGCGTGTATGGTTATGCGAGCGCGATTATTATAGATATCCACATTGCGATTATGACAATAAGAGCAGCTAAGAAGTAGTAACGGACCTCTGTGCGAAGCTGGCGCAAATCTTGTTTGATTTCGGTGGTTTCGCCGGCTATCGTTTCTTGGTTCGCTTCTACATTAGCGAGACGTTCTTTGTCGGTGGGATGTTGGGTTATCATTGTGATTGTCTGTTCTCCGTATTGCATAACTCATAGTTTTATTTGCGTATTAGACAGGCGCAAGTGTCTGCATCCAAGTACCTGCATCTTCGTAATGCGGCTGAAAAGTTCTTCCGTCATTCCGAGGAAGCGAGGAATCTAAAATCTTGGGATTATCGGTGTTCAACGATTTCAGATTCCTCACTTCGCCGGGATTAGTTCAGAATGACAATTATCAGAAGTTTCCTTTATTGACTTGTCAGCTACCTGACTTAGTCCACATCTTGGAGGAAGGGCATCATGGCGCGAAGCTCCTTGCCGACTTCTTCGATTGGGTGGGCGGCGTTTTCATCGCGCATGCGGTAGAATGTGGGGCGCCCTTCGTCGTTTTCCGCAATCCACTCACGGGCGAAGCTGCCGTCCTGTATGCGCGCTAGAACTTGTTTCATGTTTTCTTTGACGGACTCATCGACGACTACGGGGCCGCGCGTGTAGTCGCCGAATTCGGCTGTGTCGCTGACCGAGTATCGCATGTAGCCCATGCCGCCCTGGTAGAGGAGGTCGACGATGAGTTTAAGCTCGTGCATGCACTCGAAGTACGCCGATTCGGGCTGGTAGCCTGCTTCGATTAGGGTTTCGTATGCGGCTTTGACCAGAGCCGTAACGCCGCCGCACAGCACTGCCTGTTCACCGAAGAGGTCGGTTTCCGTCTCCTCTTTGAATGTGGTGTCGAGGACGCCGGCGCGGGTGCACCCCACGCCTCTGGCGTAAGCAAGTCCGATAGCGTGCGCGTTGCCGGTGGCGTCCTGATGCACGGCGAGCAAGCCCGGTACGCCGGAGCCTTTGGTGAAAACCTCGCGCATGCGATGACCCGGTGCCTTAGGAGCGACCATGGAGACATCGACGCCTTCTGGCGCGGTGATGGTCTCATAGTGGATGTTGAAACCGTGAGCGAACATCAGCGTCTTGCCGGGGAGCATGTGCTGCTGGATGGATTCTCTGTACACTTCTGACTGCAGGTGGTCGGGGATGAGCATCATGATGATGTCGGACTGCTCTGCGACATCGGCGACCAAGCCGACCTTCAAGCCGTCTGCTTCTGCTTTTGCTATGCTGCTGCTGCCTTCGTACAGTCCGACCATTACATCGAGACCGTTGTCGTGGAGGTTGAGCGCGTGGGCGTGTCCTTGGCTGCCGTAGCCGATTATGCCGAATGTTTTGCCTTCAACAAGCGACATATCGGCGTCCGCTTCGTAGTACATTTTTGCCATTTAGAAGTTCCTTTCGAGTAAGTTCTAGGGTGTTTATCTGCGGTTGGTACGGGACTGCGCCTGACGCACTAACGCTTAACATTAACTTTCATAGCCTACATATAACATTCATATAACAATTCACATTCACGGTTCACGGACGCCAGACGGGCACGGATGCCGATGGGACCGAAGGACGGACCTGATTTGTATCCGGTCGAGAGTCTGTTAGACGCTTCCTGTTTCCGTGAATACGGATCTGGCTGATCCATTGCGGTTGTAAGCCTGTCTGCCAGACTTCATGCCGCGCGTCATGGCGACTACTCCGGTGCGCATGACTTCTGTAATGCCGTAGGAGTACAGCAGGTTTTGCAAGGCGTCCACCTTATCTTCGTTGCCAACAACTTCAATTATGACACTGTCGGGTGAAACGTCGATGATGTGAGCGCGGAACATCTCTACAATCTGCATCACTTCGCCGCGTGTGTGCATGCTCGTTTTCACGCGGATAAGCGCAAGCTCGCGCGTTATTGCGTTGTCGTTGGAGATGTCCGACACTTTGATGACATCGATAAGTTTGTGCAGGTGTTTGGTAACCTGCTCGACTGTGCGGCTGTCGCCTTCGACGACGAAGGTCATGCGTGACAGATTGGGGATTTCGCTGTTGCCTACGGCGAGGCTGGATATGTTGAAGCCGCGCCGTCTGAACATGCTGGCTACGCGATTTAGCACGCCGGGCTTGTCTTCCACAAGCGCTGTTATGGTGTGCTTGTTGACCGTTGAGGTCATCATCCGTGCACCTCCTCAAGTGCGTAATCGGGTTCTTCGATGAGGTGGTCGATTGACATGCCGGCGGGTATCATCGGATAGACGTTATCGTCGTTCTCGACTACGAAATCTACGATGACGGGTCCGGGATGGCGCATAGCTTCGTCCACAGCGGAGCGTACTTGCTGTTTGTCCGTAACGCGAATGCCGAGCATGCCGTATGCTTGGGCGAGTTTAACGAAGTCGGGGTTGGCGGAGTATTCGGTTGCTACATGGTCTTTGTGGTAGAAGAAGTCCTGCCACTGCCGCACCATGCCAAGCGAATTGTTGTTCATTATGGCGAACTTGACGGGGATATTATTTTCCACGATTGTGGCGAGTTCCACCATGGTCATTTGAAAGCCGCCATCGCCGCACACTGACCAGACCGTTCTGTCGGGGCTGCCAACCTGAGCGCCCATTGCGCCCGGCACTTCGTAGCCCATTGCGCCTGATCCACAGGAAGATACGAGCGAGTTGGGCTGTCTGAAGGAGTAGTATTGCGCCGCCCACATCTGGTGCTGTCCTACGCCGGTAACGATAATTGCGTTGCCGTTTGTGGCTTTTTCTATCTGATTGACGACATAGCGCATTTGCAAGCCGATGCCTTCGTCAGGTCTGTGCAGCGGGTGTTCGCTGCGAAGCTCATCGATGCGAGCGAGCCAGTCGCCGCGCAGCATAGGCTCTACGCGCTTGTTCAGGGCTTGAAGCACATATTTGACATCGCCCACGATGGGGACATCGACGGGGATATTTTTGCCAATCTCAGACGGGTCAACGTCCACGTGAATCTTATTAGATTTGGTGGCGAATGTGCGTGTATCGCCGGTAATTCTGTCGTCGAAGCGCATTCCTAATGCGATTAGCAGGTCGGATTCTTCGAGTGCGAGGCTGGCATAAGCCATGCCGTGCATTCCGGGCCAACCCACGGAGAGAACGTGGTTGGTAGGAAAGCCGCTGACGCCCAGCAGAGTGGTAACGACTGGGATTTGGGCTTTTTCGGCGAGTTCGAGCAGTTCGTCATACGCTCTGGATATGATGACGCCGTGTCCTGCGAGAATTACGGGGCGCTCTGCGTTTTCTATGAGTTCTACGGCACGCCTAACCTGACGCGAATTCGGCTTTAGGGTTGGGCTGTAACCGGGCAGGTTGATTTCTTCGGAGTAGTTGAACTCTGCTACTTCGGTGAACACATCTTTGGGTATGTCGATGAGCACAGGACCGGGCCTGCCGGAGTTGGCGATGTAGAACGCTTCTTTGATTACATGCGGGATTTCTTCGGCGTTCATCACAAGGTAGTTGTGCTTGGTGATGGGCAGTGTGATGCCGGTGGTGTCGCACTCTTGAAAGGCGTCGGTGCCGATTGCGGCTCTGCCGACTTGCCCTGTGATGACGACCATGGGCACGGAGTCCATCTGAGCGGTGGCGATGCCGGTAACCAGATTAGTTGCGCCGGGGCCGGATGTAGCCCACGCTACGCCGGGGCGCCCGGTAACACGCGCATAGCCGTCGGCGGCATGCGCTGCGCCCTGTTCGTGGCGCACGAGGATATGGTGAAGCTGGGGGAATTCGGGCAATGTCTGGTATAGGGGCAGTATGGCGCCGCCGGGAAGCCCGAATATGACGTCCACGCCTTCACGGATCAGGCTTTCGCAGACCATTTGCCCGCCGTTCATCTTCATATATGCTTCTCCTAGTTAGTCGATGTGTAGGATGTCTTTTTATTCACTGTGAGCTTGGTTTGATATGTTGCAGTGCAATAAAAAAAACCCGCCCCAACAATGGGACGGGATGTGAAATCTCGCGGTACCACCCAATTTGCTCCCCGTGAATGGGAAGCCTCTCAGAGGCTGTTAACGGCGCCTACCGACCATTCCTACTGGGCGACATGGGCATGTCTGCCGTTCGGGTGGGCGCTCAGGGGCGAGTTCGGGAAGGTCCTTGGCATCGGCTTCGCAGCATCGCCGACTCTCTGGCGCCGGTGTCTTCCGTACTATTCCCCTTCACTGCGTTTTGTGCTATTGGCTCATTGTGTTCGGTCTAATGAGATTAGCAAAGTTCAGGTGGGATTGTCAATAAATTGTCAATAAATAACGGCAGATTTCATTACATTAACAAATGATTATCGTGCCGTCGGATATGTCGCTGCAGTGTGAGTGCTGCAACATGGTCGGGGCGACTGGACTTGAACCAGCGACCTCCACGTCCCGAACGTGGCGCGCTCCCGACTGCGCTACGCCCCGACATATCATGTTCATATTATTGTAGTCGCACCTGATAAGTTAGGCAAGGATAATGTTGTGGAACATGGGAGCTTACGCGCCTTCCATTGCGCGCAGCAGTTCCTCGCCGTTGCTCTTCCACCAGCTGTAGAGGATTGCCAAGTCCGTGCCGATGGAGAAGTGGCGCACACCCATGTCTAGGTACTGCTTGGCTTCGTCCGGGGACTGAATCTCGGCGCGCGGGGGGACGCCCATCTTGATTGCAGTCTCGAAGGTCTTCTTCTGGGCGGCGACGATTTCGGGATCGTTGCGCTGTCCGGGCTTGCCTATGCTCATGGAGAAGTCAGAGCCGCCCCATTGCACCATGTCTAGTTCGGGTATTTCGAGTATCTCTTCGAGTTCGTCAACGGCGCCCTTCTTTTCAATCATGACTGCCATGACGATGTCGTTGAGCGAATCTACGTACTCGGGAGATCCGCCATAGCCCATGTAAGTGTTGCGGCGGGTGGCTACGCCGTACATGCCTTTGTCGTTTGGGGTGTCGGGTTTTGCCTGTCGGATGCACTCGCGCACATCGGCAGCGCTTCTGCAATCCGTGAATAGGACGCTGGTGAAGCCTGCTCCGATTCCGCGCTGGGCGAGGAATGCTTGGTGGCTTTGGTCAACTTTTATCATGGTGCCCATGTCGTGCAGTTCGGCTGCGCGGCAAAGGTTGTCCAGATCGTGCAGGTCGAACGAGCCATACTCGGCTACGAACTCCACATAGTCGTAGATGCCGGTGTGTCCGATTGCTTCAACAACCGATGGCCAGGCTGAAAGGATATGTGTACTGAGGGTTGGTTCGCCTGCGTCCAGTTTCTGTTTTAACTTATTTGGTCTCATTGGTGTTCCTCTCGTTTCAAGTTTCGGTTAACTGCGACAGGTCGGCATGAATGCCTGTGCCGTAATTCTATCACAGAGGCGATAGTAATTTTCTATTTGCGCCGCGAAGTATGCAGTATGGCGTCATGTGCCGAAGTATCTGTCGCCATAGTCCCCGATGCCGGGGACTATGAACTTGTTGGCGTCTAATTCGGGATCTACGGCAGCGACGCTGATGTTGCTGCGCGGAATGACACCTGCTAGACGGTCGATGCCCTCTCTTGCTGCTAGGACGCCCACGAAGTGTATGCTGTGGGGCGAGAAGCCTTCGCGAATCAGCAGACGTGCGACGAGGCAGGCGGTTCCGGCGGTGGCGAGCATGGGGTCTATGATGAGGGCGCGCGCAGGCATATTGGCGGGAAATCGCGTGTAGTAGAGGTCCGGCTGCGCGGTGTGTTCGTCGCGGGCTATGCCGATGAATGCTACCGGCGCTGCGGGGAGCGCGCTGACAAACGCGGGAAGCAGCGCCAGCCCGGCGCGCAGTACGGGCACGAGCATGATGTCGGGAGCCGGCGGGTTGTCTGCCGCGCGCTCGGAGTTGAATGCCGAGAGCGTACCGGCGCAGAGCAGGCGTGCGAGTTCGTCGGAAGCGGCGCGGAATGCGGCGGTTGGGGTGCGCCGATCGCGGAGGGTGGTTAGGGGGTCAGCCGAAGCAGGCAATTGCATGTCCTTATGGTGATGCCGGTTACCCTACTCTGCCGCCGGATGCGCCGCCATCGATTAGGAGACGGCGGATGTCGTCGGCGAATTTGACTTCTGAGTCGTCTTCGGGGGCGTAGCCAAGCGCATCGCGTGCGCTGGTGAGCGACCAGAATGCGCGCGTGTTGTTGCTGATGCCGTACACGACTTGCCAAGGGATGCCGTGTTCGTTGTCGATGTTGGGGGTTTCTATGGCTTTTTGGAAGAGCTGGGTGATGTCGCGCGGGCTTATGTATGCGCCTAGATCACGCTTGTAGTTGTCCGGGTCGTCGATGTAGATTGCGGGGTCTAGCTCGCGGGGCGCGCCGATTCGCACCATTACTACGCCGGTCTTGCGCAGGAAGGATGTTCCGCCTGTGTGCTGCTGTCTGCCGGAGTCGTCGCCGAAGCCACCGAGTCCGCAGGCGAACAGGAAGCCGAGGTGCTCATAGGTAGCTTTTGCCCAGCCGTAGAAGTTGTCGGAGAGGGGCAGCTTGTATGGGTCGAGCGATTCCATTTTGCGGGTGTGTATGAGGTTGTGCTCGTACCAGTCTGCGGCGTGGTTGGAGCTTGCGATGGCGAGTCGCGGCACACCGGCGTCGTAGGCGCTGCGCAGCACGTTGTATGCCATTTGCACATTTTCGTTCTCGTCGAAGAAGTGGTCGAGCGGTTCGCCCTGCCTTCGCTTGTAGCCAAGATGAACTACGGCGTCCACCCCTTCGAACAGGTGGTCATATTTGCTGCGGTCGGTGTCGATAAGGTCGGCTATTTGTACGCCTTCGATCTTTTCGCCTCGCGGATTCTCCTGCTTCACATCTACGAGAACCATTTCGTAGCTCTCGCGGAATGTGGGCAGGAGCTGGTTTGCGATGTAGCCGGTGGCTCCGGTCATCAGAACTTTGTTCACAGCCATTATTCAGTGTCCTTTCACTAATACTAATCGCTTACGGGTTAGGCAATATACCGAAGTGTTTGTACATACAAACGATGGGTGAAACTGATAAACTATCGCCTGACTGACCGCACGGGTATATTTATTGCTTACGGAGATTTTATCATGCAAGACGCACTGAGCGGCGCGGAACTGGATGTGCTGAGACAGATTGACACTGCTACGATTGCGAACGCCATTGAGCACTTTGATGTTCGGAGCAACACGGACGGGTTTATGGGCTGGGATATTACGTGCATGTTCCCTGATATGGGGGTGATGCTGGGGTATGCAGTTACGGCGACTTTGGATACGACTACGCACGGGAGAGTTCACGACCGTGAGGCGCGTTTCCAGATGTTTGAGGCGATCGATGCTTCCCCGAAGCCGGTGGTGCTTGCGCTGAAGGATCTCAGTTCTAAACCGAAGCTTGGATGCCACTTTGGGGATGGGTTAGCGACTGTGTCCATGCGGCTTGGGGCTATCGGGCTGGTTACGGACGGCGGCGTGCGTGATGTGGACACGGTGCGGGAGATGGGCTTTCATTACTTTGCGCCGGGGATGGTTCCGGCACATGGCAACTTCGGTTTTATGGAGGCGCAGGTGCCGGTGCGAATAAGCGGCGTGCTGGTGAATCCGGGCGATTTGATTCACGCCGACGCAAACGGTGTGGTAACTATACCCAATGAGATTGCGCGAGAGGTAGCCGCTGCCGCAAACGATGTGTTGGAGCGCGAGGAAGCGTACCGCGACTGGGTGAACAGCGACGACTTTTCTATTGAAAAGCTGCGCCAGAGGTGAGGGTCAGAGATGAGGGCACAATGGTGAAGGATTTATAGCAGTCGCAAACACACAGGTTTGACATCTTGGCGCGCCTGTTGGATTATGATTATACTCTCGACAACGATAACGATAATGAATATACGCACAGGCAGCTAGGGAGGATACGAAACGATGGCTACAACTGATAATCATATTAGTATCGACAAGGGCGACATGGTGCGTCCTGAAACCGGCAGGCCTGTGGTCTATGGGACGCAGGGGGTTATATCGAGCGGGCACTATCTGACATCTATGGCGGGCGCGCGTATGCTGCTCAGCGGCGGCAATGCGTTCGATGCGCTGGCTGCAGCTACATTTGCGGCGGGGGTAACAGAGCCGCTCGCCAACTACTCGCTGCTTGCCGAGGGTGTCTTTATGCTATACGACTCCCGAAGCGGCGACCTGCTGTCGCTCAGCGGTCAGGGAACAGCGCCAAGCAAGGCGAGCGTGGACTTCTATAAGTCTCGCGGTTTCGATGAGATTCCGACCGGACCCGGAGCGGATGCGCCGATGTCCTTCACTGTACCGGGCGTCGTTGCGGCGCTGACTTCCATGCTGGAGCGGTATGGCACGAAAACGCTGGGGGAGGTTCTCGCACCTGCGATACACCACGCAGAGTTTGGGTTTCCGAACTATGAGTACATGCTGCAGCGGCTGGACAGTCCGGGAACACGGCAGCAGTTTGACTTGTTCCCCCCAGGCGGAAGGGACATATTCTTTGACAACGGCGCCGTTCCACAGCCCGGTTCGCTGCTGGTGCAGAAGAACCTCGCCAGTATGCTGAAGCAGATGGTGGCTGCTGAGAACGCATCCACCGGGAGCAGAATTGAAGGTATTCAAGCGGGGAATGACGCTTTTTATAAGGGCGATATTGCCAAGAGCATTGCGGAGTATTCGCGGCAGGTTGGCGGGATACTGGACAGGGACGACCTTGCCGAATATGAGGCAGAGTACGGCGAACCTATCAAGGGCACATTCATGGGGTATGAGATAAGCAGCCATTCGACCTGGACGCAGGGCATTATGGCGCTGCAGATTCTGAACATTCTGGAATGTTTCGATTTAAGGGCGATGGGGCATAATTCGCCGGCATACACGCATACGATATTAGAAGCCACGAAGCTCGCCTTTGCAGACAGAGAGGCATATTACGGCGATCCGAACTACGCCACAGTGCCGATAGACGGTCTCATCTCGAAAGAGTACGCAGCCGAGCGGGCTCAGCAGATAGATCCTTCGCGGGCGCATCCTGAGCTGCCCGCCGCCGGCAATCCGTGGAAGTATTCCGGAGTGAGCAAGCCGGCAAACGGCACGGCGCGGATACCGGCAGGTGTGAGCGTTGGGGAGTCGGGCAACAGCAGCGGGACTACACATATCGCGTGTATTGACCGTGACGGCAATCTTGCGTGCGCCACCCCGAGCGGAGGCTCATTCAGCAAGGGTGTGTTCTTCCCTGAGCAGGGAGCTGCCATTAGCACACGGATTGAGATGTTTAACTTCATTGAGGGCCATCCGAACAGGCTTGAGCCGGGCAAGCGTCCGCGCACTACGCTGATTAACTACATCGTGTCCGAGAACGGCACGCCTGTGATGACGGTGGGATGCCCGGGCGGCGACCATCAGGCGCAGGCGAATGTGCAGCTGATGCTGAATACGCTGATGTTCGGAATGAACGCACAGGAGGCGGTCGAAGCTCCGCGCTTTGCTACTGAGAGTGTGCCGGACTCGTTCTACCCGCATGTGTATTATCCGAATCGTGTGTCGCTGGAGCAGGGGTATCCGGCGGCGAACTGGGATGCACTGCGCGCGCTGGGACATGGAGAGCTTGTGCAAGCGGCGACCTGCGGCATGGGTGCGACGGTAACGCGGCGCGATCCTGATACGGGCGTGCTCAGCGCAGGCGGAGATCCGCGCCGCGCATGCTACGCCATCGGCATATAGCGGCTGATGCAGACGGGGGATTCGTAACATGGACGAGTTCATGCGAGCAGCTCTGAATGAGGCGCAGGAGGGCGCGCGTGAGGGCGGAGTTCCAATCGGTGCAGCTCTTGTGAAAGACGGCAAGCTCATAGCCACCGGACGCAACCGCCGTATCCAAGATTCTGCGCCGGTTATGCATGCAGAGATAAACTGCCTCTATAACGCCGGCAAAGTTACGCACCGTTTTAGGAATACGACTTTGTACACTACGCTAATGCCCTGCTATATGTGCGCCGGAGCGGTAGTTCAGTTTGGCATAATCAAAGTTGTCGCGGCGGAATCGGAAACTGCCAGCGAAGGTTTTGAGATTATGAAGCAGCACGGCGTAGAGGTTATGGATATGAACATGGACGAAGCAAAACGGCTTATGCAATCGTTCATTCAAGATAACCCGCGTCTGTGGAACTTCAATGACGACGAATAGGATGTAGCGACTACGGAAACGAACACGCGCCGGACACCGAACAAGTGGCTTGGATTAGTCGCGGCGGCGTTCGGCATGTTTCTAGGCTCGCTTGACATCGCGGTTAATGTCGCTTTGCCGGACATTACCGCAGATCTGAACACAGACCTGCGTACAGTGCAGTGGATAATCGTGCTGTATGTGGGGAGCAGCACCAGTTTGCAGCTGGGACTTGGACGCGCCGCAGATGTGTACGGTTTGCGGCGCTTTTACATCGCGGGGCTGGGAGCTTATGCCCTATCTGTGCTGCTGATAGGGCTTGCGCCGGGGCTGTATCTCGTACTGGGTTTGCGCGTGATGCAGGCAGTCGGCAATGGGCTGATTGTGGCGTCTGCGCCTGCGCTGATTACTGCCATATTCCCGTCGGAAGAGCGCGGGAAGGCGCTTGGGCTGATGTCGGCAATATCGACGCTGGGGATGATCGCGGCATCTCTCGGCGGCGGCGTGCTTGTGGATGAGTTCGGCTGGCGCGCCATCTTCCTAGCGCGTGTGCCCATAACTCTGCTTGTCATTTTGTTGGCGTTTGCCGTTCTGAACGAGTACAAGCCGGAAAAACCACAGCGCTTCGATCTGCGCGGCGCTGCGCTCGCATTTGTTGGGCTTGGGTGTCTGGTGCTTTTTCTGACGCTTGGGGGCAGGATCGGCTGGTTTTCTCCGATAACGCTGCTTATGGGTTTTGGAGCGGCGGCGGCGCTGATAGTCTTGCTGCGCTGGAAGCGCGACGGGGTTCAGCCGACATTAGACCCGAAGATGCTGACACACCCCCTCCTTGCGCCGGTGCTCGCCGCATCGTTCCTGATGTTCATGTCAACATTCGTTAATCTGTTTATACTGCCGTTCTATGTGTCAGATGTGCTGATGGTAGATGCGAAAGCGCTGGGCTTCCTGCTGATGCTCACGCCTGTGATAGCCGGGAGTGTGGCTCCGGTCGGCGGGTGGCTGTCTGACAGGATGCCTCCCGCATATCTTACGACGATTGCGCTGTGCGTAAGCGCCGCCTCGATGCTGTGGTTCGGTACGCTGTCGGCAGAGTCAAGGGTGGGCGATGTAGCCTTGCGAATGGCGCTGGGCGGGATAGGAATGGGGGTATTTCAGGCGGCGAACGCGACACTGATAATGGGCGCAGTGCCGCGCGATCGGCTGGGCACGGGCGGCGCGCTCATAGCGATGTCCACGAGCATGGGTATAGTAACGAGCGTCGCGCTGATGGGCGGCGTGTTCGAAGGGCGACTCGCGGCGCATGAAAATGTAAGCGCCGATGCAGCGCAGGCGTTCGTGCTGGCATTCCGCGACACATATATTGTAGCCGGCGCGCTGGGGATACTCGCAGTCGCAGTATCGCTAAGCTACTGGCCCAGAGTATTGCGCCGGCGTATGCGCTCCGCAGACTGATGATGTTTAGTCGTCGCCTTTGACTTCGACGCCCGCGGTTTCCTCCGCTACTTTGATGGCGGCGTACTGGTCTTCGTTGCCCAAACCCTTGCCCATAGCAAGCGTCTGCACTTGATAGGCGGCGGAGCCTACTATGTTGGAAGCGCCGAGTGACGCTGCGAGCTGGGCGGCAAGTCCGAGGTCTTTGTGCGACAGCGCGAGCTTAAAACCCGGCTCGAAGTTGCGCTCAAACACCTTCGCCTTCAGCGCGGTGCGTCCGTGCAGTGTGCTGGCGGCGGTGTTGTTCATCACATCACGCAGGCGTTCCGGGTTTAGCCCTGCGGCAACTCCGAGTGTAACTGCCTCGCCCAGCAGGGTTGCCACGGAGCACGATACCAGATTGTTGACGACCTTAGTTGTAACGCCTGTCCCCAGTTCGCCGCAGTAGAACTGCTCGCCGCCGAGTGTGTCGAGTATATCTTTGCAGTCTTCGACTACGGCGGCATCCCCGCCAATCATTAGGGTGAGCTGCCCGGTCGCTGCCTGCTGAGGTCCCATTCCTACGGGGACGTCCAGCATTTCGGCGCCTGTCTCTCGTACCGCTGCGCCGACCCTGCGTGTTGTGTCGGGGTCTATTGTGCTCATGTCGATATAGACTTTGCCTGCGCTCAATCCATGCACCAGTCCGTTCTCGCCGGTCGCAGTGGACTCTACGCTCTGCGGGGTGGGAAGCGATGAGATAATAACATCGCACTTTTCGGCGACTTCTTTGGGCGAGGATGCAGCGGCGGCGCCCTGATCCACAAGCGTCTGCACGGCTTCTGCGCGCAGGTCGAACACAGTTACATCGTAACCGCTTGCGACTAGATGGGACGCCATTCCGCCGCCCATGTTACCCAATCCAATATAGCCTATCTTTCGGTCGGACATCGTTGCCTCCATGTGAGTTCAATTCAAAAGGATAACCTAACACCGAGTATATCGTACACATATATGCGTGGGTTGACTATGTGGACGCCAAATTGATTATTCTGAACACCAGGGCAACCGCGCTGGATACCAGCACAAGCCCGACGACTGCTCGCCGCCAGATGACATCTGTCAGGCTTTGCGCTATGCGGTCGCCGAGCAGGGCGGCGAGGATTGCCGGGACGATCGAAAACAGCAGCAGTGTGGTGCGGGCGGGAGTGTACAGGTCGTTTAGGGCGTAACCCAGCGCGGAAGAGGATGTCATGATTATGAAGAACAGCGCCATAGATGCGCGGGTAGGCTGACGGCTCCAGCCCTGAGATACGAAGAACAGCACGAGCAGGGGCCCGCCGACGCCAATGCCCGTTATGAACAGCCCCACAAGAAAACCGCACACGGGACCCATGATGCTTGCGCGCGGCAGGGAGAAGGGAAGCTTGAGCATGCCGCCGACCGTGAGCGCAATGATTGCAGCCAGCACCACGATGCCGAAGATGTCCTTGTACTCTTCGATGTCGAGGATACCCAGCACCCAGCCGCCCAGGAGCGCGCCAATCGCGCCGGCTATTATTATGGGCACGATTTCACGCGCGCGGAGGTGTTTTCGGTTTCGGAGCGCGACGAGAATGACGACAGGCAGCGCCATTACATTCAGAAGGATTATCGATGTAGCGGGGTCGAACATTAGGAATAGGAACGGAAGTCCCACTATGCCGATGCCGAACCCCATGGCGCTGAACACCGTGCAAGCGAAGAATACGACCAGCACAGCGAATGCGAGTTCTGTTGCACTGACGGATTCCAGCAAGTTTTTGTCCTGTACGGGGCGAACGAGGGATAATACGGCTGTTTGTTTATGGATAGGAAAAGCCGCTGCACCTCATTCTTGAATGTCGGGTTATTGGATCAAACGGGATCAAACGTTGGGGAGATTGAAGATGTTGCTCTGCTGCCGCATTAGACGCCGCATTTTTTTGCTTTGCCGCTTGCTGCCTTTGCCGCTGACACCCATCATTTGGCGCATCATTTTCTGCATTTGTCGGAACTGGTTAAGGAGCTGATTAACATCTTGCGGGGTGGTTCCGCTGCCGCGTGCGATTCGGCGTCTGCGGCTTCCGCCGATAATTTCGGGGCGGCGGCGTTCTTCGGGCGTCATTGAGCGTATTATCGCTTCGGTTTTGACGAGGTGGCTGCCGTCCAGTTCTTCCATGGACACTCTGCCCTTCATCGAGGAGAAACCCGGCACCATGTCGAGCACTTGGCTGATGGGGCCCATCTGTTTCAGCTGCTGGAGTTGATTGAGGAAGTCTTCGAGGTCGAATGACGCTTGGCGTATCTTCCTTTCCATCTGGGCAGCTTCGGCTTGATCGAAATTTGCCTGAGCCTTGTCTATAAGGGTGAGCATGTCGCCCATGCCGAGTATGCGCGAGGCGAGCCTGTCGGGGTGGAAAATTTCGATGGCGTTGGCGCGTTCGCCGGTGCCGATGAATTTGATGGGGACGCCGGTTACGGATGTTATTGAGAGGGCAGCGCCGCCGCGAGCGTCGCCGTCCATTTTGGTCATTATTAAGCCGGTTAGACCGATGCGGTCGTGGAATTGCTTTGCTGCTTCGACGGCTTCCTGTCCTGTCATTGCGTCCACAACGAGGAGTGTTTCGTCCGGCGACACGGCTTTCTGGACGGATTCGAGCTCGGACATAAGGGAGTCGTCAACTTGGAAGCGGCCTGCGGTGTCAACAATCGCCCAAGCTGCGTTGAGTTGGGAGGCGCGTTTCACGCCGTCTTTGGCGACCTTAGGTGTGTTGCGGGATTTGCGATCCTGATAGACGGTTACATCGATCTGCTTGCCCAAAGTTTCGAGCTGCTGAATTGCTGCGGGGCGCTGCAGGTCGGCTGCGACCATGACGGGGAGCTGGCCATCCTGCTTTAGATGGTGCGCGAGCTTAGCGGAAGCGGTGGTCTTGCCTGCGCCGTTAAGCCCGACCATCAGTATGACGGAGGGGCGTTTTGGTCCGGGTTCGAGGCGATGCGCTTTGCCGCCTAGTATTTCCACAAGGGCGTCGTTGGTAATCTTGACGACCTGCTGTCCGGGGGAGAGGCTTCTGAGCACATCGGATTTGAGAGCTTCTTCGCGGATTCGCGCAACGAAATCGCGCGCTACGCGGAAGTTGACATCCGCTTCGAGCAGAGCCATACGGACTTCGCGCAGTGCAGCGTCAACATCGCGCTCGGTCAACCTGCCTTTGTTTCCAAGCCGACCGAACACGCCGTTTAGTTTTTCAGACAGGGCTTCAAACATTTTAGTCCTCTGAATGTTTTCGCTTTCGCGAGGATTAGGATTGGATTAGGATTATATGGTGGTTTACGCAGGGCGAGCTGAATGGAGTAACCCTAGGCGACATAGACGCTCTCTAATAGTTCGCTCATTGCGGATGAGACGAACTTGACGCCCGCCATGGTTTTTGGATACTCCATACGGGTAGGACCTACGACGCCGACAGCGCCAACTGCGCGGTGCGGAAGTCCGTACTGGCAGACGACCACACTCAGAGGCGACAGCGTGTCGTAGGGGTTTTCGTGTCCGATTATTACCCGCACCACTCCGCCGTCAGGCGTCTCAGACAGGATAGTTTGCACCAAACTGCCGTCCTCCACGCCTTCAACTATGGTGCGAGCGCGTTCGTTCTCGGCGAATTCGGGCTGTGAAAGCAGATTGCGTATTCCGTCCACATAGTGGTCGCGGTAGGAGGTCTCGTCTTCTTCCCGCAGCACGGTTATGGTTGTTTCAACGAGTTCTTCTTCCAGAGGGGTGAGGTGCATCACTTGTGAGCCTATCTCGTGCCGGTTATACCCCATCAGGTAGGGTCGGAGGCGCGCTACGGACTCTTCGAGTTCGGAAGCCGGTATGGGATACGGCAGGCGTATGAGCTGGCGATGGAGCTGCGCCTGTTCCAGCACCACAATGAGCATCACCAGCAGATCCTGAATACGCACTATGTCGAGATGATGCACCTTGGTTTCGTGAGCTTTTGGGAACGTTGCGATAGCCATATTCCCAACCAGTTCGGACAAAACTGCTGCGGAGACATTCGCCCATTCGTCCAGATTCTGCAAGATGTTTTGGAGCTGGTTTTTTGCTCTGTCGCGGGAGCTTCGGGGTATGGCGGTATCCATGACGGGTTCGATGGATTCCACAAAGAATCTGTACGCCTTGTCCAGGGGCACACTGCCCGCGGATGTGTGCGGCTGGGCGACATATCCGTTGTCTTTTAATATGGCGACTTCGTTGCGCACGGTCGCGGAGCTGAAGTTCACTTCTCGTCTGCGCGCAACGGCTTCAGATGCGATGGGTGTAGCCGTCCGTGTGTAGTCGGTTATGATGATTTTCAGAATCAGTTCTTGTCTCTTAGTAAGCATGGCAACTAATCTATGAGATTGCAGAATGAGTAAGGGTTTCACTCATTCTACAATCGCTAGGGTTGTCAGACAAGGGTTGACTGACTGAAATGCGGCAACTCCCGTCGTCGCCTGTATTTCACATCGTCAGAGGGCGAGCGTGGGGATGGCGTCCTTCAACCGATTCGGCGGGAGTCGGTTGAAGGACCGAGATATTCTAAGGTTCACAGCATATCGAAGAAATCACATCTGCGGTTACCGACAAAACGGCAGATTAAGCAGATGCAGGTCGCTTGTTATGCCTTGCAGATTTTCGGGTATGCACCCGGTCAGGCTGTTGCCGGATATGTACAGGTCTATTAAGCCGGTTAGGTTGTTGAACTCTTGCGGTATCTGTCCTGTGAGTTGGTTTTTTGACAGGTAAAGCTGCGCGAGTTTAGAGAGGCTGCCTAGTTCAGGCGGTATATTTCCCGTCAACTGATTGTCTGAAAGACGCAGGGTTCTCAGCTCAACTAGACTGATTAGCTCTGTCGGTATCGTGCCTGTCAGCCTGTTTCTCGTTAGCTGCAAATGTCTGAGGGCTGTTAAATTGCTCAACTCGGGCGGAATAGCTCCGATCAGCCGGTTGTAGTGCAGATACAAGTATTGCAGATTAGACAAGCCGCCAAGCTCTGCGGGTATAGAGCCGCTCAGTTCGTTCTCAGATAAGTTCAGGGTTTGGAGCGCGGTGAGATTGCCAAGAATCCCCGGTATTGCGCCGTCAAGACGGTTATCTTGCAGATACAAGTATTGGAGATTGGACAAGCTGCCTAGTTCCTGCGGTATTGCGCCGGTCAGCCTGTTCCTCGAGAGGTACAGCCCTTCCAAATTGGAGAGGCTTCCCAACTCTGGCGGTATTGCGCCGGCCAATAGATTTCTCGTCAAATACAGGTCTTCCAATTTAGAAAGCATGCCGAGTTCCGATGGTATCTCGCCGTTCATCCCAAATTGACTCATCCTTAGTTCGGTTACCCGCTTCGGTGTGCCGCTGACTATAACGCCATACCAGTCTTGTATGGGGGTGTTATCCGACCAGTTCAGGTACACGCTGCCTCTAATCTTGTCGCGCGCAGTCAGCAATGCAGAGCAGTCTGATACAAGCCCTGGATTGGCATCGGGTTCATCTACCACAATTCCATTGGAACACTGTTCAGTTATGCAGAAGTCTAAGCCGAGCTGATTAAGGTCGTTGGTCGGCACATCACGCCAATCTGAGGGCACACAGCCGATAAACTGATTTCCTGACAGCCTTAATTCTTCCAGATTAGTCAAGACACTCAGTTCATACGCTATGAACCCAGTCAGCATATTGTCGTCAAGCAGGAGTTTCTTCAGATTGGACAGGTTTGCTAATTCAGCCGGTATCTGCCCGCTCAACTCATTCCCGGACAACGCCAAGACTTCTAGCGCGGAGAGACTGCCTAGAGCAGGCGGTATTTCACCGTTCAGTATTATCGGCTCGGTTTCGTCTTGGCTCATCATGGGTTGGCTCAAATCCAGCTGGACAACACGGTTTGTGGAGACATCGACCGTAACGCCGTCCCAAGTTGTAATCGGAACGCGGGCAGACCAGTTCAGCTCGGCGCTGCCGGCGAGTTGGTCTCGAATTAGGAGCAGCGTTTCGCAGTCTTGAACCAGATCAGGGTTGGCTTCGGGGTTCTCAAATGCAAGTCCGGAGTCGCAAAAGACTTTTTCGCAGAACAGCAGCCCTAGCATGGCTATGTCATTTTCGGCCACATCGTCCAATTCATCCGGCACGCAGCCTGTGAGCTGGTTGCCGGCGAGGTAGAGTTTGCTTAGATTGGAAAGCCGCGCAAGTTCTTCGGGTATTTCGCCGGTTAGCTGATTGTTGGCGAGCCGCAGCTCTTCTAAGTTGGCAAGTCTGACGAGTTGAGCAGGCACTTCGCCGTTCAACTGATTATCGGAAAGCGACAGCGCCTTCAGGTTGGTGAGGCTGCCCAACTCAGGGGGTATCACTCCGTCCATACCTCTGCCGCTGATGTCCAGCTCGGTAACTCGCATAAGTGAGTCGTCGATAACCACGCCGTCCCAGTTTTCAATTGGAACTTCGGCAGACCAGTTCAGGGATGCCTGCGCCACTTCGCTGACGGCAATCTTGTCGAGGGCTGCTAAGAGAGAATTACAGTCTGACACAAGCCCAATGTTCGTATTAGGGTCAGCGACGGCAGTTCCGGTGGAACACTCGCCTTCCCCGCAGAAAGTCAGCCCGAGCGCAATCAGGTCGTTGACCGGCACGCGGAGCAGTTCTGTCGGTATGCATCCGCTGAACTGATTTTCGCGAAGGAAAAGGTTTTCTAAATTGGGATTGGCGGCAAGCTGGGCAGGTATCTCCCCGCCCAAGCGATTTTGAGAAAGCGACAGCGTTCTCAAGTTGGTGAGACTGCCAAGTTCGGGGGGTATCTCACCGCTCAGCAGATTGTATTCCATCATTAACGTTTCCAGAGCGGAAAGATCGCCAAATTCGGGCGGAATAGACCCGCTTATCTTATTGTTGCTCAAGTAGAGAGACTCGAGATTGCGGAGCAAGCCCATCTCCGCAGGTATTGCTCCGCCCAATTCGTTGTTGTCCAAACGCAGAGTTTGCAAGCTTGAAAGTCCGCCAATCTCGGGGGGTATATCGCCACTCAACTGGTTATCTGACAGGTTCAGGGCTGACAATTCGGACAATTTACCAATGGCAGGCGGTATCTGTCCGCTCAGTTCGTTTTTGGACAGCAGTAGTATTTCCAAGTTGACGAGGCTGCCCAGTTCCTGCGGTATCTGTCCGGTCAGTTGGTTGTTTTCGAGACGCAGCAGTGTTAAGCCTGCGAGTCTGCCTAACTCCGGAGGAATGTGCCGTCCTTGGAGATGCCCATTGTGTATTGACAGCTGAGTAACGCGGCGGGGAGAACCTCCTACTACAACGCCGTCCCAATTCTCTATCGGAATATCGGCAGACCAGTTCAGAATTTGCTCCGCTTCGAGTTTGTCTCGCGCCGTCAGAAGCGCTTCGCAGTCCAGCACCAGATCGCGGTTGGCGTCCGGGTTCGCCACGGCAGAAGCGGTAGAACACACACCTAGCAAGCAGGGAAGCAAGCCCAGCTGTGAAAGGTCATTTGTCTCCACACTTTGCAAGTCAGGGTGTATGCAGCCAGTCAGGAAGTTTCCGGACAGACGCAGTTCGGTTAAGTTACTAAGATCCATTATTCGGGAAGGGATACCGCCTGTTAGAGCGTTATCTTGAAGTTGCAGCGTCTCTAAGTCGGTAAGGCTGCCGAGTATGGAAGGTATCCCGCCGCTCAGCTGATTTTCGGAAAGCGAGAGGGTAGTCAGTTCCTGAAGCTTAGCCAATTCAATCGGTATCTGGCCGCTGAGCAAATTATCAGACAGCGAGAGTTCCGTAAGGTTTCGGAGATCGCCAAGTTCGGGCGGAATCTCGCCGCTAAATCGGTTGCCGGACAATGACAGGCGTTCCAGACCGATAAGTTCGCCAAACTCAACGGGTATGCTTCCGTACAATTCCATGCCGTCGAGATTCAGGGTGGTTACTCGCCTTTGCGGGCCGCCGATGATTATTCCGTTCCAGTAATCCATTGGGATATCCGGGGACCAGTTGAGCAATTCGCTTCCCGCCAAGCCCTCTTTCGCTTTCAGCAGCACTTTGCAGTCTGCTACGAGATTTGGTTCCGTGCTCGGATTGGCTACCACGATTCCGGTGCCGCATTCGCTCGGCACATCCGGTTCCGGCGGCAAAACCAATCGTTCTATAGCGAGTGTGAACTGACCGCCATGTTCGGCGTAATATGTCGTCGCCTCTATGGTGTATTCCCCAGGGTCCAAATCGATTTGTATTAGCGAATCACTGGACACACCGAAGTTGTCGTTCTCAGCGATTACCTCGCCATCCCTGACCAGTCCGCTCATAAGGTATAGGAAGGTATCTCTGTAAGAGGTCAGCGAGATGGTTACACCGGACGGCTCTTGCAGCGTGAAGGTGTAGAAGCGCGCATATCTGTTTGAGCTGCCGTGCGCTGTGGGTTTAACGGACAGACAGGTGTCATCCCAAATCCCGATGATTTCATCGTAATCGTCTATCGACAGGGTACATTCAGGAGACGGCGTAGGAAGCGGAACGGTAGCGGTCGGTTCCGGACTTGGCTGTGGAGTTGATTCGGGAGTGTCTGGGGTTGAGGTTGGGGTTGGGATCGGAGTCGGCTCAGGTGTAGCTGTAGCGGTAGGCGCAGGCGTGCCGGGGGTTGGGAACGGCATTATCGTACCTATATCCACATACAGCACAAAGTCGCCCAGCCTTTCGCCGTAGTATGTGGTCGCTTCTATCGTGTAATCGCCTGCATCTAGCGGCATCGCTTCTATGCGAGAGTTGTTGCTTGTGCGGTAATTGTCGTTCAAGGCTACGACTTCTTTGTTTCTGCCAAAGCCTTGCATAAGGTACAGATAAGTGTCTTCGGACGAAGTGAGCGTGATAGCCACATCTGCCGCTTCTTCCAAGCTGAAAGTGTAAAAGCGAGCGTACCTAGTCGTACTGCCGTGAGCGGTCGGTTTGTCAGATAGGCATCTAGTGTCCCAGCTGTTGTTCATCTGCGGGCGATTTCCCAATCGCTGCACGCAGTCAATAGGCTCTTCCAAATCGGTTATCGTAAGCTGAATCAAAAACTCGGCTACGGGGCCAAACTCGCCGGTTATCAGCGCATCAATGACGTAAAAGTCCTGTGTTTCGTAATCGAGCTGCTGGTTTTCCTTCAGCTTCAGGTCGAATACATGGTAGCCTTCGTCATCTGCCGGATGTGCCACAAGCTCGAACATATCAGAGTCTTCGGAATCTTGCAGCGTGAATTGGAGATAAAGACTATCGGGATCGAATACTGAAAAGGATACAATGATGTCCGTTTCCTGTTCTGCGGGCCAATCCTCAGGGATGGATTTCTGTGTGACGGATACATGTATTTGGTTATCCTGCGGCGGCGCAGTTTCAGTCTGGGCTTGCACCCTGCCGACATCGCCGCCAGTCAGAAGGGCAGCGAACAGAGCAAACGCTGCCGCAATAGGCATCCACACTGCCAGAGACTGCCTTGAAATTGCGAGTGCGATGATGTGTTTCATTTATTCGTCTCCACCTGTCAGATTTATCGCTAGGCAGGCGCGCCTGAGCGCACCCTTCTATGCTCACTATAAATAATTTGTGCTCAATTCTACTAGGTTCAATTCAAGCATAAATCGCACAAAAAAGAGACCTATGTATAAACACATAGGTCTCTACTGTCCAGATGCAGTTTACAAGCGCCGCGAATATTTTATAACGGGTTAGATTGAACTTTCTGCCATATCATTGACACTTTTATAGTTCAAACTGACCCGCTGGCGATTACTTTATAACGGGTTAGATTGAACTTTCTGCCATATTATTGGCACCCGCATAGTTCAAACTGACCCGCTGGCGATTACTTTATAACGGGTTAGATTGAACTTTCTGCCATATTATTGGCACTTGTATAGTTCAAACTGACCCGCTGGCGAATACTTTATAACGGGTTAGATTGAACTTTCTGCCATATCATTGGCACCCGCATAGTTCAAACTGACCCATACTGAATACTCTACTCTCGGCGGCGGCGGGAATATTTTGCGCCGCCTAGCAGCACCAGTGGCGCAAAGAGCACCAGCATGTTCACGGCAGCTTGCCCGAATGTAATCCTGCCGAGGGGCAACCCGCAAACGCCGGTGGAAGTTTCAGGCTCGGGTTCGGGCGGTGTCGTCGCCAATACGGGCGTGGCTGTGGGCGGCATCGGCGTCGCTGTCGGCGGCACTGGGGTCGCTGTTGGCGGTACAGGAGTCGCTGTGGGCGGCACCGGCGTTGCTGTCGGCGGTACAGGAGTGGCGGTCGCGGTTGCGGTTGGCGGCACTGCTGTTGCCGTTGCGGTTGGCGGTACGCGTGTTGCCGTGGGAGGAATGGGCGTATTTGTGGGCGTGGGCGTCTCAGTAACCGGCACGCTTCCGAACACCAAATCCACATCAGGCCTGGTGCCCGGCTCGAACACGCCGATTATTGGCGGCGTCGAGGGTTCGCCGTTCAGCAGAAACTCCACCGGCGCGCCTATCAGGGATTCGTCCTCGGTGAGGATGACGAGATTTATAAAATCGCCGTTGTCAAAGATGACCGCGGGCGGGCTTATGTAATCGCCGACCTTGATGACAAGTTCCATGTCAGTCGTAACGGCTATGCCGGCAATCGTTATAGAACCTGAGTAGATCGCAGGGCGGACCGGTTCAGGCGTTGGCGTTAGAGTGGCAAGCGGTATTTCGGGGAAGGTCAATGTGTAGTTGAAATAGTTCACGCCGGGCACATGGCGGAAGCGTTCATTCGCCTCAATGCCCTCAAGGGTGATGATCACTTCTTCATCGATAAACCCTGTGTGCGGCGGGGCGATAGTCAGTAGATATTCGCCGTCTCTGATGGTGGAGGGCTGGCTCTCATAGACAGTGAAGCCCTGCTGTATCCTGGCGACTAGGCTATAGCCGTCGGGCGCGCCCTCAGCCACGCCTGAGACAATCATTGGAATGGGAGGCACCGCAAGTATCGGCACAGGTGTTGGTGTTTGACCTTGAGCCGCAGTTCCCATCGGGGAAGAGATGAATACCGCCGCCGCAACCGCCAATACCGCCAACAGAGGTATGACCACGTTTTTAATTCTCATAATTCCTATCTCTGTATAAACTACTTTGCCGAAACCGATTTCCAATTTCCGAAACTCGAAATAATACGAGTATTATACTTCGCCCAAACGCCACTGGTATTATATCTATTTGAACGAGTATCGTCCAACAAAAAAGCCCTCTCCCGAAATGGGAGAGGGCTGCTAGTTGTTGTCTTATCTTACTTCCGTAGCCAGTGAACTTATCTAATCGGCTTTAAGTGCATCCTAACCGAGCAATCGCTCGGGTTTGGTGCGCTCCCCCAGTGTGTAGGCTGGGGAAGCGCATTACACTTGCTGCTTTACCTTGCCATTCCGCCAGGAACCAGGCTAGCTGCCTCCCGTACGAAGACCCAGTAAGCGGAGCCGACATTCAGTACACCATTGCTGCGATCGTCCGGATCCAGTACCGTATCCCACTCGTTAGTGATGGTATTAAATCCGAGGACTCTGGCGAGATCCAGTCCGTCGTCGAGGTTCTGCAAGTAAACTTCTGCGTCGATCGACTTCTTGTCGTCAAGTGCGTTGCCTCTTACATCCACGACAGGTACCAAGTTCCAGCCAGCGTACAGCGCTATGACCGGCGGCTGTATCGGAGTGCCGGTACCAACGGCACCACCGGCGAGCCTAGGTATTGCTACCTCCCAGTCCTGGATAGCATCGCTCAGCACCCAGTAGCCGCGCCTTGCCGTGATGTCTCTCAGGTCGCCCTGCCATTCGCTGTCAAGCGTCTCGCGGACTGCAACCATCCAGCCACCCGGAATGATCGGGTCGTAGGTGTAAACGGTGCGTACTTCAACACTGGAGTCGAACACTACGCTAATGTCGCTGTCAGCAGGCTCACCCGGCAGGCTCACGAGGTTCCAGCCTGGGCTCAAGCGCTTGCTAAACGGATCTCTGTCTTCTACTGCGAACTCAATCTCGAGCGTACTGCTCAAGCTGTTGCCCGCCAAGTCCATTGCCTGTAGTTCGATCTCGTGGTCACCGATCGCTATGCTGTCGATGGACACCAGGAAAGTCTCGTCATCGGTCGTCTTGACGTTGCTGGTAATGTCAACGCCGTTGAGCATGAAGCTCGTTACCGTTACCGCGTCGAAGCTGTCTTCGGCGTACTCACTGCTCTCAGCGTAGCAGTCAGATCTCATCTGATCGTCGTCGTCAACATTGCTGCAGTCGGACACGTATGGCTTCGTGAAGTCGAGTTCCACGAACATCGGCGTCTTGAATTCGACTGTAGGCTCAGTATCTTCGATATTGACTCCGCTCACGCGAACCATGGGCTTCGAGAGATCGATGTCGCCCTGGAAGTAGTGTGCATCGTCTGCGTTCACATCGCCGTCGCGCTCGAAGAAGTCCGCGGCAATACTGCCAGGGGATACACCTTCGCTGCCGGAGTTCCGCTGGAGTGAGCGGTCCTCAGCCTCTACATAGAAGCTGTAGTAGCCGGTGTCCTCAGGCTCTTCAACCGTGATTATCCACTCGGTGTTGGAAACCTTCTCGATGCTCGTGCCAAGTTCGCCACCAGTTGCTCTCTCAGCGCAGTCGTTGCCGGCTGCCTTGAGGATGATTGCGCCTCTGGCGTATGCGTCGTTGTCGTTGACCGTCTCAACACAGCCTGCGGGTGCGTTCACATAGGTAACGCTGACCTGCGGCAATGTCTGCTTGATGCGCTCATCAGCGGACAGGGTTATCACAACTTCGTCGCCGTCGCCGGCAAGTACGTTGCTGGAGCCTGCGGGCGTGCGCGGGGAAACGATCGAGTGGACCGTGAAGCCTGGGGAAATCCAGTCATCTGCTTCCACATCGCCGTCGTCCTGCTCATTGCCTGCGGAGTCGGAGACACCGTTCGGCACTACCGTTACATCAGGCGTCTCGTCTGCTGCGAGTTCGTCTTCAAGCTCGATGAATACAGTGTTTCTAATCGACTGGTACAGCGGGTGGTGGCGCAGGTTGTTCGGGCCGCCTACTGCGTAGCGGCTCGGGTTCGTGCCGGCGTCATCATCGCCCCAAGCGGTGTCATCATCACCGTCGGAAACGTCATACCAGTGGACGTCCTTAATCGTGTGGCCTTCGACTACGAAGTCGTCGGTCTCGATCGTGGTCGGGTCGAGGTAGGTCAGGTCCTCGAAGAGCACCTGCACGAAGCTGCGATCATCGTCGTACTCGCTGTCCGTCGAATCCCACTTGATGCCCGTCCGAGCCATAACCAGCTTCGGATCGACCGTGTCTATCGTAATTTCTGCTAGAGCTTCGTCAGAGTCGTTCTCGTCCGGCGTGAAGTACGTGCAGTTGCCTGCGTTGTCGCACACCACGAAGGTTACGAACCGCTGCCTGTTCTCCGGCAGGACTATCTTGGTATCGACATCAAAGCCATCGTCTATCTGGTCGAAGTCTCTGTCGTCGGTTACCTGGCGGATTTCCGGCGGGCTCTTGCACCAGAGGTTAATCTCGCGGGTGATGGTCGAACCGGAGAGGTCAACGCCACCGTACGAGTGCATCCGGTACGAGCTGTCGTGCGGATCCTCGGAATGGCACTGGCTGGTGCTTATGATAGCGACTAGAGGCATGTAGTCCTTGTCGCCGTCATTGTCCACGAGGTCTTCGGGCTCGGGTATGCCGGAAACCGAGTCGGTTATGGTGAATGTGTAGTCAACATCGCCATCGTCGAATGCAGATTCGTGCTCAGGCAGGAAGTTATCGATGTCCGGGTTCTCGTTTTCAACATCAAGCGCTCTGGGAGGCGTGGTGCTGCCAACGAGGCGGATGGAGATTTCGTCTTCTTCGTCAACCTCGAGGCGCGGGATGCTGCCGCTGCCGTGCATGTACACGGGCATCGTGCCGCCTGAGCCGTCGCTGTCGTCCGTGCCGCCGGTCTCTACGAGGAGCACTGCGGCGATGAAGCGGTTCTCTTCCATCGCACTTCTGTATGCTTCGATCTGCAGCTTGTCGTCGCCGGAGTCGGATTCGACTTCGATGATAACGCACTGGTTGTTATTGCTTGCGCCGGTATCCATGCCGCAGTCTGCGTGCGGGGATTCAGCCGTTACTTCTATACGAACGACCGTGCCCCAGCTCGCCCAGTCCGTCTCCACGAAGTTCACTGCCGTGTGGCCGGAATCTGAGTTGAACTGACTGACTATGTAGGAAGGCGCGATTTCAGATGTAGGCAGCCTGCTCGGGCGCTCGGGCACGAATTCGGACATCGAAGTCTTCACATCGTCGAGTGCGGTGAACGGGTTGCCTCCGGCTACGCCGGGTACAGGGTTCGCCTTCAGGACGGTGAAGGTGCTGATGGAGTCCTCAGCGTTGGTTACCGTTACGGTAACTGCCATTCTGTCGTTCATGGCCGGGCTTCCGCCGTCAACTGCTGTAATCGCGAACTGGCAGCCGGTTGCGCCACAAGGCGTGCCGCTGTCGGCGTCCAGGGATTCAAGCGTTGTCAGCATGCCGGTGCTCGAGTCGATCGCGAACGACTTGGCGTCCGGGCCGTCGAGTCTGTAGGTAATTCTGTTGTTCGGCGAGGTGCCGTCTGCGTCAGATGCGACGTACATGCCGTTGGGGGCTGCGCTAGAGGCTAGCGCTGTGCCGCGCGGCGTGTTTTCCATCACAGTGATGCTGGCGGAGCCGTGCTCGAATACCGGTGCGTTGTCGTTGACATCGGTTACCGTGATTTCAAGCGCTATCTCAGCCTCACCGGTCGTGTTGTCTTGTGCGTTGACTTCGATGGTGAGCATCCTGTGGCCTTCGTCCTCGTAATCGAGTGCGCTGGCGAGAGTCAGCTTACCGGTGTCTTCGTCAATCGCGAACAGAGCGGTGTCGTCAGAGTCGCGAAGCTGGAACGTGATCGGGTTGCCATCAGGATCCATTGCGTCGTAGTCGGCGACTTCAGTGCCTACCGGGGTGTCCTCAGGGAGGCTCAGCACCAGTACAGGCTCGATGAAGTACGGGTCTTCGTTCGAGTCCGCGATCATGATGTCGAAGGTCTCGCTGACTGAGTTCATTCCGTCGGTAACTGTAACCGTAACCGTGTAGGAGTCTTTCGTCTCCTTGTCGAACGCGTTGTTCATCGCAACTGTGATTGCGCCGGTCATAGGATCGATATCGAAGTAATTCGAATCGATGGAGTATCGCAGGTTACTGTTGGCGTCCTGGTCGGATGCCATGATAACCGTGGGGCTGTCCATGCCGGTTGCCATGTCGCGCGTCTCGACGGCATCGCCCATCTGCGCGGCTTCATAGACCCAAGGGGTGCCGCCGATTGCGGCAATCATCGGAGCTTCGTTAACGTTCTCGATAATGACGCTGACGATGACCGAACCCAGCAGGTAATCGCCGGCGTTCTTTCCGTCAACTACCAGTACGAGGTTGTTGTATGTCCGAGTGTCAAAGTCAACCGCGCTGGAGAGCGTTATGTCGCCGGAGTCGTCGATTGACAGGACAGACTCGCCGTCGTGTGTGGCGGCTCTGATGCTGAACTTAACAGCGTCAGTAATCATGCCGCTGACGTTACCGATAACCGAGCCGGCAGCCGTGGTCTCAGGAACCATAATGTCCTGGTCGAACGTGTCAGGCTGGTGCTCTATGAGGTTAATCATGAAGGTAACCATCGCGCCGTCGCCGTTGTCGTACATATCGTCAGCGGTAACGGTAACACTCCAGCCATCAATTTCCGGATCCCAGTTGTTTGCGGGGTCGGGGTTAACCATGCCCGGATAGCGGACTGTAATCATGCCGGTCGCCGAGTCGATACCGAACGGAGCGGCATCAGGCGTAGTCGCCATGGAGTACATCAACGAGTCGCCGCCCTTCATGTGGTCGACGTCATCGTCGCTAATCAGAGCGCTTATATCTGCTATCAGGTGGTTGAACGGATCCGAGCTGAGGTAGCTGGCGTCAGCAGCCATATCTGCCATCGGAGGCTCGTTCACATCAACCATGAGCTTGACCGAGATCGCCAGGGAGTTGCCGGCTTCGTCCATTACTGTGACGGTAACCATTTCCGAGGTATCCATAGTGGAATACATCATCATGGCATTGCCGTCGGCGTCCATCATGGCATCGCCGTTGGCGTCCATCATCATCATGTCGTTGCCGTCAGAGTCCTGCATGACATCGGCAGGAAGGTCGCCCATAAGCGAGAGCTTGCCGTCATCAGAAATCATAAAGGCTGCGCTGCCAGACAGCTCGTACATAAGCTCGTTCTGCATGCTGTCGGCGTCATCGACTATTCCCATGCCGTCGCCGAAGTCTGCCAGTACGCCGGTTGCCATAGCGTCCAAAAGGATACCAGCGCTCATGTCGTTTTCAACGACTGAGATAACCAGCATCATATCGTCGTCTAGCGTAACCGAAGGGTTCAGCATAGGCGCGCTGGGACCTGCAGTTACATTAACCGTAACTGCCTTCGAGATGGTGCGAGTCTTCTCCCCCTGCCCGGAGACATGGAGATCAAATTCGTTTTCGCCTACCATCGAAGCGAGGGAACTCGCAACCGTGATGACGACCTGAGCGTCATTGCCGCCTGCGGGCCTTATTGTGGCGTCAAAGTGTTGGTTATAGCCGTTGGTAATAACAACGCCTATATGCTCGCCGGCCGAAACGCCGTCCAGCATAACCGTGCCGACTTCAGTGCCCATTGCGGCATTGTCTTGCACATAGAAGGTCATAGGCTTGGGATCGGCATACATAAGCTGGTCGCGAAGCATGATATAGACGTCGAAATCGACTTCAACCATCTCATTCATGCCGTCGTCGTCCGTGTCCACGCCGGTATCAACCATTGCAGTGAAGGAACGAACGCCAGACATAGCTTCGGGCATATTAGGCATCAGCATGCCCATGTCATCGTGCAGACCCATCGGGTCCATCGGACCGTACTTGATCCAGATGCCATTCATGTCGTCTGCCACTGCCTCGAAGTAGCCGTCATCCGGCATAATGTCTCCGACCATCATGTCGGAGGTAACGCCGTTAATCATAACAGCCTTCGACTCGCCCAGAAGACCAGTTAGGACTTTGCCTACTGAGGAATCTGCCGGTACGGTGTCGTAGCAGACATCGCCCATGGCGCAGTCTTCATCATCGTCGCGGTCAACCTTCAGAACGTGAGCCGAGACAGAGATCGTTTCCGACCTGTCGTGGTCGTTCGTGCAGGTGTTACCAGGGCCAGTACGAGGCTCATTACAGTCGGTGAAGTCACCGTCGTTGTCATCATCGTCGCTGTCCCTATTGATATTCTCGTCGATATGGATGGTGATGTCGAAGTTGAACACGGCGGGACCTTCTGGGTCATTAACCATGTCGCCTTTAACATCAACGGTTCCGCCCATCTGGTCGGAGTCCGTATTAAATTCGAACTCGTCGCTTGACGAAGCAGCGCCAGCGATGCGTTCATTCGTCATCAGATCGATCATGACGTCTGCGTTTGCACCGCCCACGGATACAACAGTCTCAACCGTTCCGGAGCCGAAGGTTACTTCGTACATGCTGTCGCTGATTTTATTCACGACGCCGTTAGAGGTGCCGCGCGGCGGGGGCGGATCATCCGGAGCCGTAACCATAACGTCCATGGCTGTTCCGTACGAAATGTCGCCAAGGGCGGACACACGCACGTCAACCATATCGCCAGCCATAATGGTCGCGCCACTGCCCAAGGTGATTTCGAGCGTCCCGGATCCATCCATGACACTTACATCAGGGTCAGAAGCGGCAGTATTAAAGCGGTAGCGATCACCGCCACTGGTCGTAACCTCACTCAAATTCTGGACAGTACTGCCTTGTGTAAAGACGGCAGTCGGCATCATGCCGAGCGCGTCAGGATCGGTATATACATCCAGCCTGTTACCGGAGTTAGCCATGACCTCGACCAGCCCAGCAAGCTCGACCGTGAGCATCGTAGGCATGGCATCGTCATCCAGCATTGCGGTAGCAGTTACCATGGGGGCGGCCATTACCATGACGTCGTCTACTTCAAAATAAGTCATGGGTTCTGGGGCAGGATCTGCATCTGGATCTTCTGTTGTTACGCCAACAATCCGAACTCGGATCGTATCGCCGACATCAACAAGATTCAGGCCTTCCCCTGCTGTCCCTAGGCCTATCGCTACGGTTGCCATTCCATCTGCGACACCATTGGGAATCATAAACCGTTCGAGCGCGTTTCCGGCTTCCGGATTTGGAGCACTCGTAGTATTACGGCTGACATACATTATGGGGGCGGCCATATCCTGTATAAACTGGGCGGTTGGCATTTCACCCACAGTATCGCCTGAGGCGGCGGTGGTGATAACATCGAATCTCCGTGGGTCGCCCGGAAAATCACCGTTATCATCAGAAATGCCCGATAGACCGTCTAATTTGATCACCAGAGTACCTTCCGACAACATCGCCATCGCAGTCTGTGTTTCCTGCGCCTGCGCGGTCTTGTTGGAGAGCGACATTGCTCCGATGAGCATTAGGACCATTGCAAGCGCAATGGGTATTGCCCAAATCTTTCTATTACTACTCACTCGTTCCTCCTATATATAGATAGAAACTTTCCGATACTATGCTTCCGTGTCCTACGATACCGATATGTTTGTTCTGCACTTCGTCTCCGGTTCCGACTGCCCTGTTCAATCTGCCAGCGCTGTGAGCACTGCGCCGAAGCCTGCGCCCATCGCGCCTAGCATAATTACTACTGCGCCGAACAGGGCAAATAACAGGCGATCTACCTTGTTTTCAAGCCGATCAAACCGCGCCTCTAGGCGTGTAATCCGCCTGTCCGACTTGGTTTGTATCGCCTCTATGACCGCCACTCGTTCCTGCATATCCTTGCTTCTTCCGTTCATCGCGCTTGTGTATAGACATCATAACTGCTTAAAAATCAAATCTTCGCGGCGTCTGCTTTTGCCATGTACTTTGGGCGGTGTACTTTGGCTTGGCGGTCTGCCGTGAGGGTAAAACGACCGGTGGGTTAAGGTTCTTGGGCGCCTCCTTTCGTGTGGGTCTGTGTTCTTCGGTTCATGTTTAGCTTATATTGCCTGTATTCCGGTGCTTATCGCCGATACTATATGGGTAGATGTTATTGGTGTTAACTAAGCAGGAAATACTGCGTTGGACGCAGTTTTTGCCATACTTTGAGAACGATACTCTTGTTGTTTGGGATTGTCAATAAAACTTGGGGTAAAATCCGAACTTGTGCTGAACTAGGGGTTAGCATTCATGCCGAACTAAAAGCTAGTCGCTGGTCGAAGTTCGGGTTTTGTGTGATAGACCTCCTGTTGTTGAGTTATTTTGCCAATTTTTCGCCATGCGGCGTAAGTGCAATTAGCGCACGGAAGTAATGCTAACCGAGTTGTATTACGGAAGTGTTACAGAATGTTACGGAAAGTTACGGAAAGTTACGGAAATAATATGGAGAGCGGTGTGATGTTGGGGGTGGCGCGGGCGGAATATGAGTGTAATGCGGGTGTTTGGGGGGTGTGATGTGGGTGTTTTGGGGGTGTGGGCATAGGGCAAAAGGGGCGTGCGGCGTGCTATACTGCTGGTGGGACGGCGGAATCGCGGGGGCGTGAGGGCGCCGTGAGTATTGAGTATGACGATGGTGCGGCGATGACATCAGGAGCGGAGCATTGACGACAGAGACGCAGGGGCAGTCTGGGGCTGTGGAAGAGCGGATGGCGCGATTCGAGTCGCAGCAGGAGGTCATCATCGAGCTGCTGCGGGATCACAGCCGGCGGTTCGATGAGGTGAACACGCGGTTTGATGAGAGCAATTCGCAGACGAACACGCGGTTTGCGGAGATGTACGCGCAGACGAACATGCGGTTTGCGGAGATGTACGCGCAGACCAATGTGCGCTTCGATGAGATGTACAAGCAGTCGGAGGCGCGGTTCGATGATATGAATGCGCGGTTCGATCAGTCTATCGCGCAGACGAATGCGCGATTCGACGCGATGGATGCGCGGTTTGCGGAGTCTATCGCACAGACGAACACGCGGTTTGCCGAGATGTACAAGCAGTCGGAGGCGCGATTCGACGCGGTGGATGCGCGGTTTGCCGATATGAATGCGCGGTTCGATGAATCTATCGCGCAGACGAATGCGCGGTTCGCCGAGATGTACAAGCAGTCGGAGGCGCGATTCGACGCGGTGGATGCGCGGTTTGCCGATATGAATGCGCGGTTCGATGAATCTATCGCGCAGACGAATGCGCGGTTCGATGAGATGTACAAGCTGGCGGAGGCGCGATTCGACGCGGTGGATGAGCGGTTTGCCGATATGAATGCGCGGTTCGATGAATCTATCGCGCAGACGAACACGCGGTTCGCCGAGATGTACAAGTTGGCGGAGGCGCGGTTCGATGATATGAATGCGCGGTTCGATCAGTCTATTGCGCAGGCGAATGCGCGGTTCGATGAATCTATCGCGCAGACGAACACGCGGTTTGCTGAGATGTACAAGCTGGCGGAGGCGCGGTTCGATGATATGAATGCGCGGTTCGATCAGTCTATTGCGCAGGCGAATGCGCGGTTTGCCGATATGAATGCGCGGTTCGATGAATCTATTGCGCAGACGAATGCGCGGTTCGACGCGATGGACGCGCGGTTCGATCAATCTATTGCGCAGACCAATGCGCGGTTTGCTGAGATGAATGCGCGGTTCGACGCGATGGACGCGCGGTTCGATCAGTCTATTGCGCAGACGAACACACGGTTTGCTGAGATGTACAAGCTGGCGGAGGCGCGGTTCGATGATATGAATGCGCGGTTCGATCAGTCTATTGCGCAGGCGAATGCGCGGTTCGATGACATGAATTCGCGGTTTGATGAGGTGAATACCAATCTCAACAATGCAGTCAACCAGATTGAAAAAATCAACCACCGCATGTATATGGCACTGCTAGGCATACTGACGGTGGCAGGCGCCGGCGTATTGAGCTACATAATCTCGCTGCTGGCGGGCTGACCTAGGCGTATTCAAGGGTTTCAGAGCGCCCCGCCGGCTGAAATCGGCGGGGCGTTCGCTTCTCCAATCGGGCTTGCATTCCGGATATGAGTGGGGAGCGCGGGCGCGAAGGGTGTATCATGTATGTCAGGATACGGCGTACATATAGATAGAAAGGGATGCACATGGAGATTAGCTGGCTGGGGAAGTTTGCGGTTCGGATACAGGTCGGGCAGACTGCGGTTGTAACTGATCCATACTATGCTGAGGACGGCGCGGCGATGCCGGAGACGAGCGCGGAGATTGTAACGATGAGCTTGGATCATCCGCGCCACTCGAACGCGAACGGCGTGAAGGGCAATCCGCGCGTGCTGCGAGGACCGGGCGAGTATGAGATTGCGAACTTCTACATAAGCGGGATGGGAACGGCGCATGGCGCGCCTGACAGGGATGCGGCGGACGACGCGCGGCGGCAGGTAAATACGGTGTATATGATGCGCGCGGAGGGGCTGCGTGTGTGCCATGCGGGTGCGGCAGTGCCTGCGCTGAGTTCGCGGCAGTTGGACGAGCTGAACAACTGCGATGTGCTGGTGGTGGATGCGGGCGTGGATGGGGGCGCGGCGAAGCGTGTGGCGCGGCTGGTGAATCAGATAGGTCCCAGGATTGTGGTTCCTGTGGGCTGGAGCGCGGGCGAAGACGAGGAGGATGCTTCGGTGCTGTCCGGGCTTCTGGGTGAGCTGGGCGTGAGCGAAGCGACGAGACAACCGACGCTGCGGGTAACGACGACGAACTTGCCGCGCGATATGCGGGTGGTGGCGCTGCGTCCGGCGCGCTGAGTTTTGCCGGGGCGGCGGCGGAACTAGCGTCTGACGGGCGCGACTTCCTGGGCGAGGCGCGGCAGGTTGGCGAGGAATTCCTTGTTGTTGCGGGTGCGCCTGATGATTTTGTCGATAATTTCGATGGCGTTGTCCTCGCCTTGTGATTTTTGGAGCGCTACGAAGCGGCGCAGGAGCCAGACGTTTTGCAGCGCGGCTTCGTCTAGGAGGAGTTCCTCGCGGCGGGTGCCGCTGCGCTCGATGTCGATTGCCGGGAAGAAGCGGCGCTCGGCAAGCCTGCGGTCGAGGTGGACTTCCATATTGCCGGTGCCCTTGAACTCTTCGTAAACGAGGTCGTCGAGTCGGCTGCCGGTGTCTATGAGGCATGCGGCGATGATGGTCAGGCTGCCGCCTTCTTCGGTATTGCGTGCAGCGCCGAAGAACTTTTTGGGCGGGTAGAGGGCGACGGGATCCATGCCGCCTGAGAGTGTGCGGCCGCTGCTGGGCACTGCTAAGTTGTATGCGCGCGTAAGGCGGGTAATGCTGTCCAGCAGTAGCACGACGTCCTTGCCGCTTTCGACGAGGCGTTTGGAGCGTTCGAGAACCATTTCGGCGACGCGGCAGTGGTCTTCAACGGGTTCGTCGAATGTGGAGCTGTAAACTTCGCCGTTGACGGAGCGCGTTACGTCGGTAACTTCTTCGGGGCGTTCGCCGATAAGCGCGACCATGATGCTGATGTCCGGCGCATTGGCAGCGACGCCGTCGGCAATTTGCTTGAGCAGCGTTGTCTTGCCGGCTTTGGGCGGCGAGACAATAAGCCCGCGCTGTCCCCTGCCGATGGGCGAAAGCATGTCTAGGAGGCGCGTGGAAACGAGGTCTTTGCGGGTTTCGAGCTTAATCTGCTTGGTGGGATGAATGGCGGTCAGGCTTTCGAACTGTCGGCGGCGGCGCGATCGGTCAGGTTCGCTGTTGTTGACCTCTTCGACGCGCACTAGACCGAAGTAGCGTTCACCGTCCTTAGGAGGGCGGACTTGTCCGGCAACTTCGTCTCCGGTTCGCAGGCTGAATCGGCGAATCTGAGACTGGGATACATAGACGTCGGAATTGCTGGCAGCGCTGCCCCGCTGTCTAAGGAAGCCGTAGCCGTCGTTCAGGATGCTCAGGATGCCGCTTGCCTTGAGGTTGCCGTTCTTTTCGGACAAGTTGGCTAGGACCCTGGACATCATTTCACGACGATGCGGCATAGAGCCGTTCTCGAAGACACCCAGTTCTTTTCCGAGCTTGAAGAGATCTTCGTTGTTCAGACTTTGAAGCTCAGCTAAGTTCATGACATACTCCGGACCCTCATGGGCGCTATAGGCTGGTAAGAGACTGCAATTCGATGGAGAAAAAGCATTTCCGCAGAAAACGGCGTACAGAATCTGACACCGTGAACATCTAAGGAAGATATTGTTGGCTACTGGAAATCATTCCGATGTAATACATAGCCCAACTAGCTAATTCGATATAGGTGAAAGTCGCTGCCTATGATGCCCTTCGAAATAAGGGATCTTGTCGGTAGGGGACATTCGAGAAGATATACGCAGCCTTTGGGGAGGCTAACGAAGTATATCATACAGAACAAAGACCTGTCTAACGCATTATATTCGTTGAAAATGGTAATCGCAAGGCTATCTTGGGCAGATTTCGTTATAGGCGCAGGCATCATAGCCGGTGGACGTGTGCCGCCTGTTTACTGTCGTCAATAGGCAGTGAATGCTGAGCGCCTTCGCGCAGGGTGTCCATCGCAGCCGTAACGAATTCTTTGAATAGGGGGTGAGGCTTGTTCGGGCGCGATTTGAACTCCGGGTGGAACTGCACGCCGAGCATGAACGGGTGCTTATCGGCGTCAAGCTCCATGACTTCTACCAGCTTGCGATTGGGGGAAAGGCCTGTGGGCCAAAGCCCTATGGATTCGAATGATTCCTGATAGATGTTGTTGAACTCAAAGCGGTGGCGGTGGCGTTCGGCTGCGGACGGCGCAGTGTAGGCGGCGCGCGCTTTGCTGTCATCGACAAGGTCGCAGGGGTACTCGCCTAGCCGCATAGTGCCGCCCATCTGAGTTATGACGCGCTGTTCCGGCAGGATGTCGATAACGGGATCGGGGGTGAGCGGGTCGAATTCAGTGGAATTTGCCGCCGCTTTTCCTAGCCCATTGCGCGCCATTTCGATAATCATGACCTGCAAACCCAAGCATAATCCCAGATATGGCACCTTCTGAGTGCGGGCATACTCAGCCGTGAGTATCATGCCCTCGACTCCGCGCTGGCCAAAACCGCCCGGCACAACTATTCCGCGCACCTTGTCCAGCAGATGGTCGGCGCCTTCACTCTCTATGTCTTCCGAACGCACCCAGTGCACATCGATGTCAACATCGTGCGCCATGCCCGCATGTAGCAGAGCCTCTTTCACGGATATGTATGAGTCTTGCAGATCGACGTATTTGCCCACGACGGCAATGGGCAAGGCGGGTTTTGGTTTTTTGATGCTATCTACGAGCGCTTCCCATCCAGCGAGGTCTTGTCTCCCACTCTTAATGCCCAGGGTATCTATAACTAGATCGCCCATTCCTTCATTTTCAAGTATGAGAGGCACTTCGTACACCGTATCCACGGTTGGCAGAGTAATGACGCCCGATAGCGGCACATCGCAGTGTATGCTGATTTTGCGTTTGATGTCGTCATCGACTTCGTAATCGCTGCGACATACGATTACATCCGGCTGAATACCGATGCTGCGCAGTTCGCGCACGCTGTGCTGAGTGGGTTTTGTTTTAAGCTCGCCTGTCGCCTTGATAAATGGCAGAAAAGTCAGATGGATGTAGCACACATTGTCGCGCCCTACTTCGTTGCGCATTTGGCGTATGGCTTCGAGGAAAGGCAGCCCTTCGATGTCGCCGACCGTGCCGCCGACCTCTACTATGATGACTTCCGCCTCACTTGTCTGAGCCAAACCGAGTATGTGCTGCTTAATGGCATCCGTAACATGCGGAACGGCTTGAATCGTGCCGCCTAGGAACTCGCCCTGCCGTTCACGCGAAATGATGTCTTGGTATATCTGACCGGCGGTAAGGTTGGAGGCACGCGTCAGCTCCACATCGATAAAGCGCTCGTAGTGTCCAAGGTCGAGGTCTGTCTCACTGCCGTCTCGCGTTACAAACACTTCGCCGTGCTGATACGGAGACATAGTGCCGGGATCCACATTGAGGTACGGATCGAGCTTCAGCGCTGATACGGAAACTCCCCTACCCTTGAGCACCCGACCGAGGGACGCCACGGCAATGCCTTTGCCAATTGAGCTGACCACCCCGCCGGTTACAAACACAAACTTAGTCGTCATTCACACACTTCCGGTAAAGCGATATTCATTCACCCTGCAAAGATAAGCGCCGGCGATTCCAAAATGATGAGCGGGTCATGCAGCCTGATAATAGGCGGCATGACGACAAGCCGATAGGGTGATTCGTATTCGGTATTGCAGCAGATAGATAAAGGATTGGATAGATTATGCCTTCCCACTGTTTGATGGAAGTTGCTGGAAGCTCGATCTCACAAAATTAAGAGCGATGGTTACTGCAACAACGCGCACTATCAGTAGGAGGCTTTATCTTACCTTAAATCAAAAAACCAAATCATTTACAAATCTATTGGAAAAGTATATTTATGCAGTTATCACAAAGTCAACCACAATTGCATATATGTTTTCAGCGCGGATGGGGCAGCAGCAATTACAAATAGGCAATATGCATTATTCCGTCTTCGTAACATAATCTTAACAATTATTCAACATATTGATAACAAACATCCCTTACAATTTGTGATGCAGTTCACAAAATACTGATACGATTGAAGAAGTACAGGTGCATGAAAGTGAAACGGGAGGCGAAGCTATGAATGTGGCAGAGCTGATGACGGAAGAGATTGCGGTAGTTGATGCTGCGACCAGCGTAGCCGATGCGGCAAAGATGATGCAGATTCATAACACCGGCTGCATCGTAGTTTTGGAAAACGACAGGCTCACAGGAATTATCACTGAACGCGATATGGTGCTTGGCTGCCTGATTGACGGTCATACTTCGTCGAGATGCCAGGTGTATAAGCACATGACCGCTTTGAGCGAAACCGCTACTCCGCTCACCAATGTGGGCGATGCGCTGCTTACCATGATGGACAATGAGGTGAACTACCTGCCAGTCGTGAACAGCGCAGGTGAAATAGCGGGGCTTCTATACTCCGAAGACCTCTCCCGTGCTATCGAACAGGATAACGATCTTATCGCCATATAGATTTCAGGGGCTTTATAATCCCCAATACCCCCAGTGTAATCATCCACTTTCAGGGCTGCGCGATCTATGTATTGGTCTATGCAATATAGTCGCGCAGCCCATTTATTTCAGGTTCTGCAACTCGCGATCTCTTACTGTGCAGTAACGCCGCCGTCAATCACCAGTTCGCTGCCTGTCATATAAGACGACTCGTCAGATGCGAGGAACAGTACGCCGCTTGCAATCTCGTCCGGGTCGGCATAGCGGCCCAAGGGGGTGTTCTGCTCGGTGCGCTGGCGGCGTTCGGGATCGCGCCAGCCGCGCGCGGTCATCTCCGTTCGGACAGGACCAGGATGTACAGAATTGCACCGAATACCTTCTTTGGCGTACTGAACTGCCGTTGATTTGGTGAGAATGCGAACCGCACCCTTCGATGCATTGTATCCCGGATGTATCGTCGCCTGCCCTATCATGCCTGATATGGACGAGATGTTCACGATGGAACCGCCGCCTGCCTTACGCATCTCAGGGATAACGGCTTTCGTTCCAAGAAACACACCTTTGGCATTCACATCCATCACTGTGTCCCAGTCTTCTACGCTGGCATCGTCCCCGAATGTCCAGAACGCAACACCGGCGTTATTCACAAGGATGTCCACCTTGCCATAGCGTTCGACGGCAGTATCAACGGCGCGCTGCCATGCGTTCTCATCTGTAACATCGAGATTTACATAGGTGGCATCTCCGCCGGTTTCGTTGATTTCTGCCTCCACCTTCTTGCCTTCGTCGTCGAGAAGATCGCCAAATACGACCTTTGCTCCCTCACGCGCGAACATTTTCGCCTCGGCAGCGCCCTGCCCGCGCGCGCCGCCACTTATGATTGCGACCTTGCCCTCAAGCCTCATACCACTACCCTCCTGTTTATAACATATATGTTACGGTCGGGATAAGTTTTCTGTGTCAGCCCTTCATATTATTTTATTAAATTATTAATAAAAGGGCGCCTGTTTCTGCGAGGTTAAGATGTCGTCCAATCGACACCGTTCAGCACGATACGCTGAAACTCCGGCGTCTCGAAGCTCAAGCCGTTGTGGCCAAGCAGCGTAACGAACACCTTGCCTTCGCCGTATGTACGCGTCCAGCCTAGCGGGAATGTGCCGCCGGGCATAAATGTCTCTTCGCCTCTCCACATCCATGTGCCGTCCTCTGAGTCGCCTGTCAGGAACACATCGTTGCCGTCACGGAACTCTATGCCCATATAAAGCTCGTCGTTGGTCATGAAGTCGGATATACCTGCGGAACCCGGGCTGTCGGAGTCTGTTACATTTACCTCGAACTTGCCATAGGGGGGATGGTAACTGTCATTGAGCAGCCATCCGCCGCCGGTGATGTCATAGTATTCTTGCCAGTTCTCGGAGGCGCAGCCGGCTATATGGATGCAGACGAACCCTTTGCCGCCGCTTATAAATTGAGTCATGCCAGCCTGCTCTTCGCGGGACATCGCATCGTCCCCCGCACGCATCGTGTTAAAGACCAGAGCATCGTATGCGCTCATGCCGTCTGCGTCCGCGAGTACGGAAGCGTCTTCAGTAACGGTTACATCGTGCCCGGCATCGTTCAGGAAGCCTTCCAATACCGGAGTTGATTCTTCATAGGGGTGTCTGCCGCCGGAAATCACCAGTAGTTTCATCGGATTGCCCTCCATCCGTTGAATGTATTAATGTATTTTGCCCGTGAGTATAAAGGCAATCCAATCTCGCTGCAAACTTGTGAGAAATCAGACAATCGGATAAGAAGAAGTGAACTGAATAACAGAGTTTATCTATCATTATAATTGACACATGGTTGATGATAGTTGATACATGACTGTTATCATCACATTATCATCATACAGATTCACCACTGCGCCGCTATGAATTATTGGAAGTCAATGGCAGGAACACCATCTCATTGATTTCGGGTAGTTGCAGACTGGCTGATGTGTTAAAGTCTGCTGAACAACGATAAGGTGGTAACATGACTGTTCACGGTTCGGGCAGTTCATTACATTCATTACACACGAGATAACACAAACGAGATAACGAAATAGATGGACGCACTCTTCAGAAGGTTTCAATCGGGCGGAGGCGAAAGGTTATGGACGACTGACTTCGTCCTGAACTTGTTGACGGGGCATTTCATGTTCGCTGGATACACTGCGACACTGACCATCGTGCCGCCGCTGGTCATCAAGTTGGGAGGGGATCCCTGGTATCACCTGCCCATCATCGTCGCATCCTTCGGCGTAGTCGGTCTTCTGATACGCCCTGTGGGCGGGCAGTGGATATATACACTAGGACCAAAGCGGGTCGTAGTTGCCGGCACGGCGATTGTCGCAATAGGCAGTCTGCTGCACATCTTCGCGCTCAGCCCCTGGTGGCTTGTGCCCATGCGAATGCTGCAAGGGGTTGGGCTGGCGCTCGGACCTGTGGCTACGTCAACCATTGTGGCGAATCTCGCGCCGCCCACACGCCGAGCCGAAGCGATGGCGTACATGGGCAATGCCATCAACATCTCGTTTTTGTATGCGCCCTTCGTAGCGTCATTTCTGTATGAGAACGCAGGCGCACACAACGCATTTCTGTTCTCGGCGCTTGCCGCTGCTCTCGCCACAATCACTAGCTTGCGAATATCCGCAAGCCGTATCGGGTTCCAGCAGGCGCCGCCCGCGCACCCCGCAGCAGGCGTGGAAAAGCCGCCGCTCGTGGCTCGTTCAGCGATATTCCCCACACTGGTTTTTCTGACATACACCTTCACTACCGCGCCCACGAACACGTTCTTGCCGCTGCTCGCCACGCAGAAGAACTTGGGCAATCCGGGCTTGTACTACACTGTATTTTCCATAGTGTCCATATTGGCTATGGCAGGCTCAGGTCCGATAGCGGACAGATTCGGACGCGCCACGGTAATTATCCCCGGATTTCTTGCGGTCGCAGGCGCTATGTTTGTTCTAAACGCTGCATTCTTCCAAGCAATGTTCTTATTCGGGGGGTTTCTTGCGGGGCTTGGCTTTGGACTGCTGCAGCCCGGGATACAGTCGTTGACTGTGGACAGAGCGCCAATGCGGGAGCGCAGCGCAGCCATGGCGACTTTACAGCAGGCGTGGGATGTGGGCGGATCATTCGGCGCATTGGGGATTGGCCCAATCGGGCGAACTATAGGTATAGCAAACTCGTTCGGCATCACGGGCATCGGGGCGCTGATAGGAGTTCTGGGCTTTATTATCGGCAGCGCAAAGTCGCACACTAATGTGCCGGAGCGGGCGGCAGCTGGAGATTAGAGAAGAAGCTATCGGTATGCCGAATTGTCATACAGGACGAACTGCCGGCTGTGCGATGGGGCGCTCTCGCACAACGAATGTGAGAATTGTGGCAAGCAAAGACAGAGCGAACATCAGAATGAAAGCTGCATCGTAGCTTCCGCGCGCATCAAAGACCAACCCGCCCACCAGCGCGCCCAGTCCTCCCGCAATGTGATGCGTCATGTTAATGATGCCGCTCATTATTCCCAGACGCGCTGCGCCGAACATATTGCCTGCGAATGTTACTGTCAGGGGCGCCGTTATCAAGAATGTGAACCCGTAGAGCAGGGCGAACACTACTATTGCGGCTTTGTCTTGGAAGAAGATTATCAGACCGAAGCAGAATACGCGCCCAATGAAGCACAGCGCGGTAGGATGTTTCGATCCGAAGAGGTCTGACAGAGCGCCTGCCGCGAGGACGCCCATCAGTCCCATTAAACCCATCAAAGCATACAGATTGCCGGAAAACGCGGCGCTCAGCCCGTTGTCCTGCGCGAATGCTACGATGTGAGTTGCTACGAAGAAATCCTGAAAGCCGCAAACGGCGTACACTATGAGGAGCAGCCAAAGCTGACGGGATCTAAAGATGCTCCGCATAGAAAGCGCGGTGGTATCATCGGCGGGCACTGCTGGGGTATCGGCATCGGCATTGGCATCGTCGGACGGCTGAGGCGTCGGGTTGGGTCTAGCGAAGGCAATGACTAGCGGAACTACTATTATCAGATTGACAACGGCAAGAGATATGTACGCGGTGCGCCAACCTATGAAAGCCAGTGTGGAGGCAAGAGCGGTGATGATGACGAGCTGTCCAAGGGCGTTGCCGGACATTGCGGCAGCAGTAACCGTCCCCCTACCCCGCTCGAACCAGCGGCTTATCATCACGCCGATAGGTCCGACAGAAGTACCACCGTTGCCGATTGCGAATACGATACCGTAGAGCAGGATGACCTGCCATTGAGTTTGCGCCAGACCGATAAGTCCTATGCCTGCGGAAGCGATGACAGCCGCAACTGCGACGACCGTTCGGACGCTGAAGCTGTCAACAAGCCTGCCGACGAACGGCATGGTAACCGCAGAGACTATCATGAAGCAGGTAGCAGCAAGGGATAGTTCAGCGCGGCTGAGATCCAGATCTTCGCTCATAGGACGCAGAAGCAGTCCAAAGGCAAAACGGGATCCGCTGCTGAAGAACAGCACGGTGAATCCGGTAGCCAATATGATCCAGCTGTAGTTTATGCGACGCAAGATGTGGGAAGTCTTTCGCTTTTAGTATTTCAGTTTTAATATCTCGGGCGGGCAGAGTTTGGGGGCGATTAGTGTTTCACAGTCTATCATTCTTCCGGCAGTCTTCCGCCGTTTATTGAGAGTGAATAGCGCGCTCAAACGCTCAAATGCCATAATGCCTTCCACATATTTCTCCTTGCCAAACCTGTAAAGCAGTGTTAATCTCAATTCCATACATATTAGGGAGAGTGCATTGCTTCAGATATTCGGCGAAAGGCGCATATTCTACGGCTATTTCGTCGTCGCAGCAGGTTCTTTCGCTCTGTTCGTTTCTATGGGCGCGCGCAACGGCTTCGGCGTGTTCATCAATCCCATGGAAGCAGACCAAATATGGGAAAGCCGCGCCGCAATCGGGGCGGTCATCGGGCTTGGCACTCTAGTCAACGCGCTCACACAGCCGTTCTTAGGCAGACTATACGACCGCTACGGAGGGCGCTCGGTAATTTCCGCGAGCCTGTTCGTGCTGGGCTTCTCCACAATCTTCCTCACATTCACCGGCAGCTACGGTCCTGAGTTCAGCATTGACTTTGGCTTGTTCGAGCTAACGAACTCCTTCCTATTCCTCCTCATCATATACAGCATTGTCATGTCCACCGCATCCAGCGGCGTATCCCTCGTAACGGTTCACGCAATGCTGTCCAAGTGGTTCTATCGCAAGCGCGGCATGGCGCTGAGCGTGGCTACTGCCGGCACATCCGCCGGCGGACTGCTTCTAACCCCTTTCGCCAGCTTCCTCATCCTATCAGCTAACTGGCGTATCGCCTGGATCGCCCTCGGCGCATTCGTCCTTCTGCTCGCCCTGCCCCTTGCGCTCATAATAATGCGCGACACACCGGCAGAAATCGGCGAAGTCCCAGACGGCGACGACAACGAGGGATCAACAAGCGCTACCGACCGTCCTGCTAGACGCGCTGTATTAGAAGAGCCGAAAACCCCATTGCAGACAACGGCATGGAAGGATGCGCTCAAATCAATGCCGTTCTGGCAGCTCTCAGGGGCGTACTTCGTATGCGGCGTAACGACTATAATCATATCCGCTCACTATGTTCCCTTCGCGATAGACCTGGGCATATCGCCCGGCGTCGCCGCGATCGCATTCGCAGTCATGCAGGGGTTAAACGCAGTCGGCGTGATTATCGTAGGCTTCCTATCCGATATTTACAGCCGTAAAAACCTGCTCGGCACAATCTACTTCATACGCTTCCTTGCCTATGTCATGCTCGTAACGCCGGGCTTCGCAATGATGCTCTGGGGATTTTCCATACCCCCGTCCATCGGAATCTGGGCTTTCGCTGTACTCGCAGGAATGTCATGGATAGCCACACCGCCCCTCACAAGCTCACTCACAGCCGACATCTACGGCGTGAAAAACATCGGCACGCTCAACGGATTATCTACCATGTCTCACCAGATAGGCGGCTCGATCAGCGTATTCATGGCAGGTGTTCTGTACGATATGACTGGCTCTTACGAGATACCTTTCGCCATCGCTGGGCTGTTCCTGCTGGGCGCAACATTCGCCAGTTACGCCGTCAACGAGCGCAGATTCTCCATTAGATACCAGCCAGCCCCCGCAGTCGCAACCAGTGGAGAGGCAGATTGATACCACCGCTGCTATCAGTACTTGCTCACCACTCCGAGCCGGGCGATCCTGTGCTTATTGACTGGCTAATGCACCTATTCCAAAGTGTGGTAGCGCTGGGGCCGCTTGCTGTCGTCATTGTGCTAGGCGTGGTTATCGTCGCCATCCCTGTCTGCATCATGGTAGCCTTCCTCAGCCAGCGCGCAAAGTACAACACCTAGCCGCCGCTCGCCGCTACGCGCTTTGCAGCACATTACCCGAAAGCTCAGTTATGCTTTCCACACTCATCAGAGCCGCCACGCCTTTGCGCTCCGGATCCCTGTTAAGTTCAGCCGGCGGTGTCAGCCCCAGCGCTCGCTCACGCACCGCCCCGGACGCATGGAGAGTAACCCTGCCGTGAAAGCGCCAGTGTATCCGTTCTGCGTTATTGCGATAGAATATGACAACCTGCGGGTTCTCGTCGATATTGTCCACTGACGATCGCATGCCTCGCTCCCACCAGCACAAAGTTTGATCGTCGAACACTGCAACGCTGCCGCGCATGCTTATCTGGGGCTTGCCGTCGGAAGACGCTGTGCCGACAAAGCACGGATATCCGTCCGCCAGCGCTCCGTTTATCTTTTGTCTCATATCTCCGGTTATCGATATTGCCATTATTGCCTCCACTAATTCATACGGAAAACAGAACTTTCTGTCCGACCTGTCTATTCTGCGCACTCGCACCGGCGCCGTCCTGCCACACACTCACCTTGCCGAATTCGCCGTCATAACCCGGCTCAATTACGATGTTTCCTTTGCGGACTCGCTCCACGCCCTCTCCGATACGCTCTCCCCCAACCCTCGATATGTCGGATATGTCTGCATTCATTAATATGTACAGTTCGTTTCCCAGTTCCTCTATCAGTTGAAAATACAGCGATTGCACGCTTTTCGTGTTCACGCCGCGTCCAATTGCTTCTGACACAATTTGCTGCAATCCCACCAGCGATCTGAACGGCGGTCTGCCTTCATCATCACTATCACTGTGTATAAATCCGTTATCGTCTCTGTATGCGCTGATTCTCCTTTGCGACAGACGCTCCGTGCGCTGCATTACGCCCAGCGTCATACGCCGCCCACAAACAGGACAAGATTCCCCGTTAACAGCCACTTCGGACGGCGGCATATTCACGCCGCACTTGCGATGCCCCGAATTGTGATACTTGCCCTCCTCAGGGAAGAACTCCATCGTGTACGCAATGGACTGATCCTTAAATGCCCGCATCAGTCCATCGTAGCTCAAATCTTCGTCTATGATCGTCAGTTCACGCGCCATCTTCGGAAGTGAGTGCGCGTCCGAAAACGAAACGATGCTCACATCGTCGAGTTCAGGCAAGCCCCAATTCATAGATGGATCGCTCGACAAGCCGGTTTCAATAGCATAAATATACGGCGTCAAATCGCCGAAGCACTCTTCCAGCGAATCGAAGCCCGTGCGCGAGCCGTATATGCCGAAGTGCGGCGTCCACGCGTGAGCCGGTATCAGCATTATGCGCTCATCAATGTGCAGCAGCGTTTCCAGCAGTTCGCGCGGCGTCATGTGCAATGTAGGACGACCATCGGAAGCAAGCAGTCCTTTATTATCAAGAGCAGCGTTAATGCGTTCGACGCAGCCGATCTCCGGCGCGAAGATAAGCACATGGATGCGTCGGTTTCTGCCGCCCTGAACCCCGTTGCAGTTCACCTCCGTCCCCAGCACAAACCGCACGCCGTCATACTCATACAGACCATCACCAGTCGAACTCAGCGTCTGTTTCGTATGCTCGAACCATTCAGGATGCGTGAAATCCGCGCTGGCGAGCAGATCTATGCCCTTGATGCGCGCCCACTTCGCCATATTTTCAAAAGTCAAATACTTGCTAGTTGCGCGCGCAAACGGCGAATGGAGGTGCAAGTCTGCTGCGTATGTCAAAGCAGGCTCCTGTCTAATCCCAAACACCTTTGAGAGTCTGTATAAGGCGCGTGATTTAGTGAGCCATAACGCGGGGATACACGAAAAGGTCTTTACCGCTTGGGACCGGGCGAATCATAAAAATCAAAGAGTCAGATGTGACTCCCACAAGGAGTTCCGCCCGACTCTTCATACCAGCATAACCAATAATTTATTCTTGTGTCAAACCGCACTACCGAACAAAATCGGGTATAAATGGTGTTTTGTTCATATCTACATTGCGCGCCTATACTATAAGAGATACGCACGGGCTTTATCAGCCAAACAGCCCGCCTTGCTCGAACACATCCGCAAGCGTGGCAACGCCCTCTCTAATCTCATCAGCCGTGTTGTGGCTAAATGTCAGCCGAAAGTAGTTGTTGCGGTCGCGCGGCGCGCGGTATATACCGCCGGGATTGTACTTGACACCTGCCTCTACCGCGCTGTCCAGCGCAGACCAAGTGTCTGCATGCTCCGGCAGTTTCACCCATCCCATCATGCCGCCATGGGGTACAGTGAACTCACACTCCGCCGGAAAGTTTTCGCCCAGCGCGCTCGCAAGCGCATCACGCCTGACAAGAAGTTCCCGCCGCACCGCTTCCACGTGCTCTGACTTGTGCTTGCGCAGATATTCATATACCAGCATCGTCGCGAGCTGACTTGGCATACCGCCGCTAAACACATCCTGCACCTGCTGCGGCGCAACCCCAAAACCCACGCGCAGTCCACAGCCCAGCAGTTTCGTGTAAGACGATACATATATGACCAGCCCGTTGTCATCCATCCCCAGCAGCGCAGGCGGCAGCGGTTCCCCGTCTATGCGAAAGTCCGCATAAGACTCGTTCTCCACTATGGGGATGTTGTACTCTGCAGCAATCTCAAGCATGTGCTTGCGCCGCTGCATGCTCAGGGTCGATCCCGTCGGGTTCTGATACACCGATATTGTGTAAATGAACTTCGGCTTTCTACCGGCTGCTGCCAGCTCCTTAATCGCCGCTTCCAGCGCATCGGTGTTCATGCCGTCATTGTCTGACTCGATATGTACGACATCCGCTCGCTTGCCAAGAAGCATATTGAGCGTGCCGGAGTATGTGAACTCTTCCGCCAGCACCACATCGCCCGGGTCTATAAAGGCGTCCACTATCTTGCGAATAGCGCCGCCCGCGCCGTCGCTCAGAAAGATGTCTTCTATGTCCACCGTAACGCCGCGTTTGTCCTGAAGTTCGTTCGCGATTACGCCGCGCAGACCCTCATGCCCTTTCATACCCGGGTATCCTGCCAGACTGCGCGCCTCCCGCGCAAGAACGCTGCTCATCGCCTCTGCGTATGTCGCCGGGTCTATTACTTGCGGCACTGCGTTCGTAACCGAGAATATGTGCGCCGTATCCGCGCGCAGTCCCGGGGGCATTTCAACTGATGCGGGCAGGTTATTAGAAAAAAGTTCGGAATAGTCCATGAAAATCTCCAATGAGGTAATATTATTGGAAGCAGACTGGAATCTGACGACTCCAGTATTCTAATACTATCATGTCAGCGCAAAATAGCGTTATTCTCTTTGAAAGCAAGACGACTGTCGCACGGAGAAAGATACGATGGCCACATACATACTTCTGATTTCCACCACTGCGGAAGGTCGCGCTAAAATCCTGCAAGAGCCGGATATCATAAGGCGCACTGAGGAGGAGATGAATTTCCCCGATGCCGAAATACTCGGACTATACGCAGTGCTGGGCGACATAGACTTCGTCGCCATACTTGAGGCGAAAGACAACACTTCCGCCGCGCGCTTCACCCTCGAACTGGGCGTTAAAGCGGGCTTGCAGACCGCCACAATGCCCGCTATTCCAATCAGCAGGCTGGAAGACAGCGGCGGCGACACTCCCCGGAGCGCCTATACAGTTATCGGCACAGGCACATCGGTCTCGCCCGGCGCGTCGTAATACATCATCACACATCATCAAGAAAGCGAAAAACGTGGCTGCGCCCCTGTTCAAAGGCGAATCCCCAACGCACGCCGTGTCAGCACTTAGCGCCTGAACACTGCGGGTGATACCGCATTTTTCAGACAATTTTTCGGCTTCTCCTCCTTTGGATCAATAGCAAAGGAGAGGAAGCCGAAAATCAAGTGTACGGCAATTTACATTATAATAATAATACGCAGCTACAGCGGCAGGTGCACCTTCTCACCCGTCTGCGCGCTTATAGTAACCGCCTCGGTGAACTCCATATAGCGCACGCCGTCCGCAAAGTTCGTGTGCGTAATTTCCTCCAAACCCCGAATAGCGTTGATGAACTCCTCCTCCACGCGCCAGCTGCCCTGGTTTTCTGCAGGAATATCTATCTCAGACAGCTCGCTGTCATCGCGCCTGCCGCCGTACAGCGCCATACTGGGCGATTCCACAAACAGCGTGCCGTCCGTCCCGAAGATCCACGCCCCATTAGTGGGTGAATGTCCGGTTATCGCGGTCATGCGTATGTGCAGCAGGGGACCTGAGTACATCTCGCACAGCACCTCTATATGATCGGGAATCGTGATGACCTGTGCACTGCCGTTTCCGTCTTTTCGGCTCTTCACATGAACCCGCGTCAGCGCCTGTACCGTCTGCGCGGGACCAACCCAGCGCATCATCGCCTCGTACCAGATGCCCATCTGCATGATATTGTACCCGCTAAAGTCGCGGTCGTGCCGCCAGTGAAAAGACGCGCTCGGCTCTATGAACCCTGCGGGGTGCATGGTCTTATCGTTCACTACAAGGTTCACCGACAGCACATCTCCCAGATAGCCGTCAGCTATCAGCTGCTTGACGGTGCTGTCCACTCGCAGCGTCATCGGTGAGGGAACAATCTGCGCTACCAAATGCGGCGACAGTCTCGATGCGTCTAGCATCTCCCGAGCCTGCGCAGCGTCCATCGCCATCCGCGCTTCAGTCATCACATGCTTCTCGCTGTCCAGCGCAGCCAGCACCATGTCCCGGTGCATGTATGGCCAGGTGCCGATGCAAATCGCATTCGTGTCGTCCGCATCGATAAGATCAACCCAGTTGTCATACACTTCCGGCAGTCCGTACTGATCGGCGATGCGCTGTCCTGACGCGCGGCTCCTGTTTGCCACGCTCACCAGCTCAACGCCGTCGATAGCCTCAAAGCCCGGTATATGCCGCAGTGTAGTGTTAGCCCCTGCACCCACAAACCCAATGCGAATGGTCTCGTCTGCCATGTGAACCGCTCCTCTACATAATTACTTGTGATAGCCAATGCTAAGCACCCAGATTATAGGCGATTAAGACGACATTAGTCCACAGCGCATACTCCACATTCCGCATACGCAGTACCCTAATCCCTGCCGTGGCAGTCTAGGAAGTTATGATTATGATAATCGTCAAGCGGAAAATCTAGTCCATCAGGCAGCGGCATCGCCTCACGATCCGGCAGCCGCTCCACATCATCGAACACCCAGCGAAGCCACATAGTCTGCTCTATATCCCAAAACCTGAGCATCGTCCAGCCTGCCGCAGACGCAGCCCGCACCTTTTCGCCTGTCAGCAGCCCGCCCAATGTCAAATGCGCTGCGTCCCACTCTTCCGCAACCGCAGCCCAGTCGGGCGTCAGCCACCTGTCCATATCGACAGCAAACTTGCGCTCGTCTGCGCTCCCAGGCAGCGTCGTCAGCGGATACAAGTTCCAACCTTCCGCATCACAGCACGCAGGGTCGGACGCATCGCGTATAGACTTGGCAGGATAATCTGCGCTCAGCCTATGCCAGTCCGCCGCGCTGTTAATCTCATACACCCGCGCGCTCTCGTTAACCCGCAGCCGCCAGACATTCACGGGAAACTCAAACGCTATGCTTAAATCGTTCGCTCCCTGCACCTCCCTCAAATCCAATGCAGTAAAAAGCGCAGTCTCTCCGGCGAAACTCGTACAGGTGTACATCCCTGCTTCACTCTTATTACAACTGCGCTCCCAACTGATTAGCGGCGCGTTTGGCGGATCAAGTTTGACATGCGCTGGCTTGTGGCGCCGTCTTGAAACCCATATTTGTGCGTCTCTGCAGACCGGTGCGAACAACCAGTCTGCGCCCGGCTGCTCCAAAAGAGTACGCGCTAATTCTTTGAGCTTGCGCCCGTTGAACAGCGCGTATTTCATAATCTCTCGGAAATCAGGCCGCCAGATGGAAAGCTCATCCAGCGCAATATGCGCGGCATGCAGGCTGACGGACGGCCGAACGGCGTCGGATGCACTTATACCCGATGTCTGCAAGACAACCAGAAATGCACAGCCCGCAGGCGATGTGAGCAACTCTTCAGCCTTCGCCTCTATGTCGCCAGCTGAAAATCCGTGCATCCCGTTTCCGTCTGCGACGCCGCTCACACCGCAGGGTAATGCAGTCGTCCCTGTCTGTCTGTCTGCGCCATATAAACTTCGCCGCCGCCGGTCGTAACATACAGCGTCGTCAGGTCGGCGCCTCCAAACGAGCAGTTCGTTGGCCTATCGGTTGGTGTGGGGTGCGTCTCCAGCACCTCACCGTCCGGCGAGAACACATAGACCATCGGTCCGGGGCCGCTCTCATCAAATCCGGCCGTCGCAACGATGTTTCCTTCGGTGTCCAGCACCATCCCGTCAATCCCGCGGTGCGCTCCGAAGTCGTGCAGCACGCTGTGTTCGCCCAGACTGCCATCCGAGTTCACCGGATACGCGCGCAGCTCGCGCTTCTCGTCGGCGTCTCGTCCGGACTGAGCCACATACAGCACGCTGTAATCCAGCGAGAACAGCAGCCCGTTCGGTCGAGTAGTGTCAAAGGTAACCCGCGTAATAGACCAGCTCCCGTCGTCCTGTTCGTCCAGACGATACACCGAATCGTGGTCAAGTTCTTTGTTTGATCGGTCCTCGCTCCAAGGGCCGCCCGCGCCGTCATAGAACGGGTCTGTGAACCACACGCTGCCGTTTGGGTCTATCGCGAGGTCGTTTGGCACATTCAGTTTCTTGCCTTCAAAGCCGTCCGCAAGCACAGTGGCGCTGCCGTCCGCCTCATAGCGAACCACACGCCGCCCGCCGCCTTCGCAGGCATACAGCCTTCCATCAGGGGCAAACATCAGCCCATTAGCGTTGTTTGTGTCCGCGCGGTAGATGCTCGATCCTCTGTCCTGCGGATCATATCGGATAATTCGACTTCTCGGAATATCCGTAAACAGCAGCCCGCTGCCGTCCCAGGCAGGTCCTTCCGCAGTGCCGCCATAAGGTCCGTTAATCAGAATAAATTGCAAGCTCATACAATAATGCTCCTAATCTGTAATTTTCAGTAGATAGGAATGAATATGGATGTTTAATCTTCATCAAATAGTTGTATATCTATAGTTCTGAATCTGCCGTAATGACCACTTTTCTCAGGACGCCAGTCACCTAAACCAATTCGGCGCCCTGCAATATCAAGCCAAGTAAGTAGCTGTTCTTTGTCTACTAATTCTTCGTCCACATCTACAATAAATGTGCAATCCCAATTATCAAACTTAGCACGTGTACGAAGTATTCTATTTCGTTGTACTACTACAGGAGTAGTGAACTGAGTTGTATGACTCAATTTTTCTAAATCAATACCATATTTTGTATGATCATATTCAAACGATTGGACCGACTGAACCACGAGCCCTTCACGAACTTGCGAACCTTGTCTCAATTTGCGAGCGCCTGTTTCTATTGTTGCTCTAATAGCGCCTTCCGGGATTGTAGGCGCTCCGCTGCTGTTGAGCCAAAGGCTGGTCTGACATTCAAGTTGTCGGAGTCTTGCTTCGTCTGATGCAGTTCGGTTACTCCCTTTCTTGCTGCTAATCTCCGCCTTCTCGCGGTTAGCGGGAGAGCTTGTATCGAGTCCTGCCGTGCCATTGTGCATGATGATGGGCGCATCTCCCCTGATGGTGATTTTGTATTGCATCGCCTCAGAGTCTCCTCTAGAATTTCTTTGAAATGATATGCGAAATTTTCTCGCGACACATCATAATATTGATTTGCTCTACGCAACGTTGTAGCAATCTCATGACACCCAGAGCAGAGTGGAGTGAGATATTCAGGTTTGTTGTCTTCATCTACTCTGGGGTATATCCAATGGTGTGCTTCGCGGGCTTCTTGAAGTCCACAGAAGACGCAAGTAGGAATGCTTGTCCGTGGATTTTTTACGCGATCAAAGGCATCCTGCCTGCTTTTCCTATAAACAGATCCGTAAATGTTGTTGCTTGTCATTGATACCTTGCCATGCCATGCCTAACTCTGCCGCACCCCACCACGCCGTACCATGCCGAGCCTTGCGCTGCCGAGCCGAGCCACGCCTAGTATAATTTGGAACGCCTGCAGAGATAAAAGATATATGATGAGTAGGAATTATATCACTTCTTCGGATTCGCCCACATCTTCTGCATCGCCGCCGCCCAAATCAGCGCCCACAGCCTTAATGGCGCCAAACTCTTCCCGGTAAGCGTTGTGCATACTGCGCGCATCACTGCTGTACAGCACAAAGCGAGCACCTTCTTCCAGCCACTTAATAGTCAGCGGCACCGTCTGGTGATGAATGAGCGTAGGCACTCCCGCCGCTTGGCACTTGCTAATAATCTCGCGCAGCGCAGCCTCATAATCCGGATGGTCGTACTGATCCGGTATGCCCAGCGTGATGCTCAAGTCGTTTGGTCCAACGAATATCGCGTCTATATCCTGCACCTTCAGAATGTTCTCCAAGTTTTCGATGGCAGGAACGCTCTCGATGCCGATGATGCACACATTGTTGCGATTGCGCGCCGCGAGATAATCCTTCGTCGCGTCGCTCGGAAACTCGCCGGTCTCTACTGCCTTTCGCACCAGTTCACCCTTCAGTGGACGCCACTTCGCTGCGCCCACAACCTCCTTAACTTCATCCACAGTCTCGCAGTACGGGGCCAAAATGCCCTGTGCTCCTGCGTCCAAAGCCATCGTTACGTAGTGGGAATCCGGTATAGGTATCCGCACTATTGGCACAACTCCGCTGAATGTGAACGCCGCTATAAAATCCGCCACATCCATCCGTCCACGCGGAGAATGTTCCGTATCGATAATCACATAATCAATCCCAAAGTTCGAAAAAGCGGTAGTCCAGCGAGGATTGCGCCCCATGCTGATCATTGTGCCGTACACGATACCGCCGTTATGTACCCTGTCCTTCAGTTCTGCCCCGTTCATATAATCCTCCATCACGCCAATCAAACGTGAGTTTCCGCTCACGCGTCATTAGCTTTTATCAAAATATCCCTGTCGTCTGACACCCGGATGACAATGCCCAGATGCCAATGTCCAGATGTGCCAATGTCCAGATGTGCCAATGTCCAGATGTGATTGTATCCTGCGCCGCCCGTCTGTCAAGTGCGCGCACGCTGAAACGCACTTCGTTCTCCTCCATCCCGAAATCGAATCCCGCATACTTTATCGATCGCCCCAGAACGCAAGATGATTCCTCTTGTACCATTCTGGCATCAGATAACATATACAGGAGCAGCGACAACGCGTGCAGGGAGGGGTCCCCAGCGCATCATTTGAAAGTCTGTCAAATGCTGCAGCGACAACGCGTGCAGGGAGGGGTCTTGCGCTGCAAATCATCCACCACAGAGAAATAGGCAGCGACAACGCATGAATGGAGGGGCATCATTTCGTCATAAAGTAATTTCGATTGGAATAATGGATGATGAAATGAATCAAGCAAGAAGGATAAGCGGTTGGCTATGACAAGGAGTTGGGGAATATGTAGAATGGTGCTAATCTAATATCGTTCAACAACTCGTTTATTGCAGGGAATTATCTGTTAATGCAACTGGCGTCAACATTCTACGGTGCCCAAGCGCTTGGCGCACTGCGACATCGCAACTTTAGGCTGTACTGGTTTGCCGGCATCGGGCAGGCAGCCGCCCTGGGGATGCAATTCCTCATATTTGGCTGGCTGGTGCTGGAGCTTACAGGGTCGGCGGCGCAGCTCGGGCTGGTGATAGCCATATACGGCGCGCCAAATCTCGCCATGCTCATGTTCGGGGGCATATTCGCGGACAGGATAGATAGGCGCTGGATGCTGTTTTACAGTCAGACGATAGTCGCGATACTGATATTTGGCGCTGCTACGCTGACACTATACCAGCTTATATCCATCTGGCACATATACGGCATATCGTTCATCTTGGGAACGATACAAGGGCTGAATATGCCGGCGCGCATGGCGATAGTGCCGGACTTAGTGAGCAAGGACGACATACTTAACGCAACTTCTTTGAATATGGCGGTATTCAACACAGGGCGCATCATGGGTCCTTCACTCGCGGGGTGGATTATCCAGTATGTAGGTATGGGGCATGCGCTTTATTTTAACGCAATATGCTATGCGATAGGCAGTTTGTTCTTGTTGATGATATCAGGCGTGGAGTCGCGCAGCCAGAATGACAACTCCAACATTGTGCGGGACTTCTGGGACGGCATCAAATATGTATGGAGTACGCCGTTGGCATTTACGTTGGTTGGGCTAAGTTTTGCGTTTGGTTTTTTCGGGGCGGCGTATGTGCAGGTGCTGCCCGCATTCGGCAAGGACGTAATGCGGCTCAACGCAGACGGAGCCGGGTTCTTGCTGACAGTCGCTGGCGTAGGGTCGCTGGCGGGGAATATATACTTGGCGTCTTTGGGAAACACCAAGCACAAGAATTTGCTGCTGATAGGAATGATTATACTCTTCGGCGTAAGCCTTTTCCTGTTCGCAATCTCGCCAATTTATCTGGTATCGCTGGTGTTGCTGTTTTTCACCGGCGTAGGGTTCACAGGCTTCATATCTATGGGTACGACAGTGCTTCAGATGACTACGCCTTCGGAGCTTCGCGGGCGCATGATGAGCCTGTGGCTTATTGGCGCGGCAGTGCACTACATCGGGGCATGGCCGCTAGGCACAGTGGGAGAGTATTACGGGTGGCAAATATCGTTGGGCGGCGGCGCGATTGCTATGCTGGCATTCGTGCTGTGGCTGGGGATACTGCGCCCTACCCTGCGTCAACTGCGCGTGTAAATGTGGGGGGAGGGTAATATCGTGCCTGGGACCGAGGTTTATGCGCGCGGAGTTTGCGTGTTTATGCGAATCGTGTCCGATAGCGGATGAGACGGCAAACGGCAGATGTTTGACATTAGGCGACTGATTCGCGCGCTTAGATACTCTTACACGGGTCTTCGAGACGCGCTATCCGACGAAGCGGCATTTCGGCTGGAAGCTCTGCTTGCGGTGATTCTAATCCCTGCGGCGGTATGGCTGGGTGAAGACAATGTGGAGCGCGCGCTGATGATAAGCGTGCTGCTTGTGGTGCTAATCGTGGAGCTGCTGAACTCAGCGGTCGAGAATGCGGTCGATCGCGCCGGGACCGAGATTAACGACCTTTCGCGAAAGGCAAAGGATCTCGGTTCCGCCGCAGTATTCGTATCGCTGATTTTGGCAGCTGCGATATGGGCGCTGATGCTGCTGAATTAGTGTACCTTCTCGTAGATAGATACGTGGTATTCGCTCGACACAGTGAACGGCGAACCGTCCCAATCGCCCCAGCGCGAGCGCAGACGCAGGCCGGCGAGCCGTGCCATAAGGTCTAGCTCTGAAGGCCAGGCGTAACGCACCTGCACAGGGTAAAGCCTGACGCCGTAATTCCTGATGAGTACGTGCTGCGAGTGCACGATTTGGTTAACCGGGTCGTGGCGGGAAATGTCCAATGACACCATGTCGGATAGAACCAGACCTGCGCTGACATTCTGATTGCGGATGAAGCGCGTTTGGTCCGGCACAAAGGCTTCGATGAGAAACACACCGTCATCCGCCAGGTGCTCGGCTGCGCTTCGGAAGCAGCTAATCTGCGCCTCCTGCGAAGTCGCCTGAAAAAAGGTGTTGAAGACGACATATATCAGAGTGAATTTTTGTGGCCTATTGTCGTGGTGCTCATCACCGCTGATGAGGCTGAACTCTGAGAAGTCGGCGATTGTAACGGGAATATCGCTGCCGCCGGGTTTAACGCGCATTCTGGCGACCATCGCCGCGGATGCGTCTATGCCATGAACTTCTATACCACGCGCCGCCAAAGGAAGCGCAATCCTTCCCGTGCCTATGCCAAGTTCGAGAGCAGCGCCGCTGCCGGCAAGTTCGGCAAGCAAGTCCACCGTCGGCTCTACATTGGCACGCTGAGGATACATTTCATCGTAGATTTCGGCGATTTTGTCTCCATATGTGGCGGGATTATAGTCGTTCATGTGCTGTTCTCACTTGCGATAGCGGTCGTGGTTTCAAAAGATTTTCACCTGTTCTTTATCCACTCTAACGGGTTGGGGTTATGACGGCAACGAATTTGCCCAGCATGCGGCGCATAGCATGCCTTGAGAACTGACACGACTTCGCGTGTATAATCACCATAGATACTAACTGATAATCGGGCAATTATTCAGACAATTATTAGGTGCAATTATTAGGTGAATGTCATGACAACTGCCACAGGCGCAGCGCCGCTTCTGGATGCCGAAGAAAACCAGCTGCTCATCCTCATAGACGGGCATGCGCTAGTCCATCGCGCGCATCATGCGATGCGCGATCCGCTTACAGTACAGAGCACCGGCGAGGTGGTATCGGGAGTGTACGGCTTTCTGAATATGTTCCTGCGAACTATCAAAGAATGGAACCCAACGCACTGCATAATAACCTTCGATGTGTCAGCGCCGACATTTCGGCACAAAGCATTTGAGGAATACAAGGCGCACCGCCCTCCTACGCCGCCCGAGCTTCGCGAACAGTTTGGACGGGTGCAGCAGCTCATGGAAGCGTTTAAGGTGCCGGTCTTCCAGTTGGAAGGTTATGAAGCGGACGATCTGCTGGGCACTTTGGGCGCACAGGCGGAGGCGCAGCATCTGGATACGGTGATACTCACGGGGGACAGCGACATATTGCAGCTGGTATCGGATTCGGTGCGGGTGCTGCTTGACTCCGGAAGGCAGCGCGCCAATGTGTATGATATCACTAGGGTGAAGGAACGATACGAGGGCTTGGGTCCTGAGCATGTAGCGGAGATAAAGGCGCTGGAGGGGGACAAGTCGGACAACATTCCCGGAGTGCCGCGCGTGGGCAAGAAGACTGCGGTGAAGCTGCTCGCCCAATACGGCAGCATTGAGGGCATATTCGAGCACATCGACGAGGTGAAGCCGCCGAGCATACAGAAGTCGCTGCGCGAGAACGAAGCCCTGGCAATGCAGTGCAAGATGCTGACGACAATCAGGCGAGATGCGCCCGTGCAGCTGGACTTAGATTCGGCGCGCTTCGGAGGTTTTGAGCGCGGGGATGTACTGGCGCTGATGCGCGAGCTGGAGTTTTTCAGCATGGTGAACCGAATACCGAATGTGAGTGTGGACGGCGCGGAAGGGGAACAGCTGGGCATGCTGGACGAACCGGAGGAAGGGCGCGTAGATACAGAGTACATCGTGGTGGATACGGAAGCGGCACTGGATGAGATGCTGCGCGCCCTCGAGACGTCTGAATTTGTAGCGTTCGATACGGAGACGACATCGCAGACTGCAATGCTTGCGGAGCTTGTGGGGCTGTCGTTCTCAAACGAGCAAGGCAAAGGCTGGTACGTTCCGGTCGGGCACGAACAGGGACGGCAGCTTTCGCGAGAGTATGTGCTGGAACGGCTGCGCCCGCTGCTCGAATCAGGAAAGGCAGGACTTGCGGCGCACAATGCCAACTACGACATGACGGTTCTGGCGAACTACGGCATCAATGTGCAGAATATGACCTTCGACACGATGATAGCGGCGCACCTGTGCGGTCGGACGCGGACTTCAATCGGCCTGAAACCGCTTGCGCTCTCCCTGCTGCGCGAGGACATGACTCCAATCGAGGAAATCATCGGCAAGGGGCGCAATCAAATCACGATGGACAAGGTTGAGATTGCGAAAGCTGCGGATTACGCAGCGGCAGACGCCGATATGACGCGCCGCCTCGTGAATGTGTTCGACAAAGAGATGGGAGAGAAGCATCTGCGCAGCACTTTCGACACGGTAGAGATGCCGCTCGTTCCGGTGCTTGTGAGGATGCAGAGGGACGGAGTCGCCATCGACACGAATGCGCTCACGCCGATGTCCATCGAACTTGGTGAGCAGATAGACGCAATCAGAGCAAGCATGTTCGACATCGTGGGGCATGAGTTCAACATCAACTCCACTCGACAGCTGGGCGACGTGCTTTTCAACGAGCTTCGCCTGCCGCCGACTCGCCGCCTGTCGAGCGGCGGATACACGACGAACGCGGCGGCGCTGGACGGATTGAAGGAGTTTCTGGACAGCGGGAATGCAGAAGGGGTAGATCCTAAATCGTATCAAGTGCTGGACATGGTGCTGGAGTATCGCCAGTTTTCCAAACTGAAGTCAACTTATATCGATGCGCTGCCCACGCTGGTGAACCCTCGCACCGGCAGAATTCACACCGAGTACAAACAGACCGGATCAGACACAGGACGCTTGTCAAGCACTGAACCGAATATGCAGAACATCCCGATACGCACAGAACTAGGGCGGCAGGTGCGCCGAGCGTTCGTGGCGGATAATGCGCCGGAGTGGACGCTTTTGGGCGCAGATTATTCTCAGATAGAACTTCGGATACTGGCGCACTACTCGCGTGATGAGGGACTAATGACGGCATTTCGCAACGGCGAGGACATCCACGCAGCGACAGCGGCGAGCGTCTATGATGTAGCAATCGGAGATGTTGACTCTGAGATGCGGCGAGTGGCTAAGATAATGAACTTCGGTGTGCTGTACGGGCTGAGCCCGTTTGGGATACGACAGCAGACAGGGTTCAGCGCAGAAGAAGGCAGGCAATTTATAGACACCTACTTCAGCAGCTATCCCGGCATACAAGGATACATCGACGGCATAAAGGATCAGGTACGGGCAGATGGGTATGTGGAGACACTGCTGGGGCGGCGGCGGTACATCCGCGAGGCGAGTTCGAGAAATTACAACACCCGCGCATCCGGAGAGCGCATGGCTGTAAACATGCCAATTCAGGGGACGGCGGCGGATATCATTAAGCTCGCGATGATTCGGATTCAGCAGCGCATTGACGAGCTTAGCATGCGATCGAAGATGATAATTCAGGTGCATGACGAACTCATCTTTGAAGTGCCGCGCGATGAATTAGAGCAGATGCAGGCAATCATCACAGAACTGATGCCGTCCGCCATACCGCCGCAGGTGCAGTTTGAGGTTCCGCTAGAGGTAGAGATGAAGGTTGGGGACAATTGGGGTGAGATGGGGTAGCAAATAAACAGGGCATAGTTTGCAGGATGCGAGAAAACGGATGATTGTGCGCGAAGACATAGAGAAATGGGCGAGCTTGGGCGAATCAGAAACGCTGGAACTGAAGCGCAGCACCGGCGCACGCAGAGAAGCGGCTAAATCGTTATGTGCAATGCTGAACCATCGCGGCGGAATGGTGATTTTTGGCATAGAGCCTAACGGCAAGATAGTTGGCCAGCGAATTGGCGACCAGACTATCGAGCATCTCTCCCAAACCCTGAACGAAATAGAGCCAACAATAACACCTACTATTGACAGAGTCGCTTTGGACAATGCGAGTGAAGCGCTAGTTGTAAAAGTAGAAGCCGGAAGAAACAGACCATACACTTATCGAAAACAGGCTTATCGACGGGTTGGAAACACCGACCATGCAATGACACATCATGAATACGCTCAGATGCTGCTGGAACGTATGCATGGTGAACAGCGCTGGGAGAATCAACAGGCGTATGGATGGAGCATAGAAGACCTTGATGATACTGAGATTATCCGCACTGTTAGAGAGGCGGTACGGCGTGGTCGGTTGGAAAATCCAGGGACCGAAGACATAAGAGAATTACTGCTAGGGTTAGGCTTGGTTAGTCGAGATGGGGACATGCTGCGCGCCGCGCCAGTGTTATTCGGACGCTCCTATCGACTGCTGCCGGACTATCCTCAATGTCTATTACGCGTCGCAAGGTTTCGTGGAACAAACAAAAGGGAGTTTCTCGACAACCGCCAATTTCATGGAAATGCGTTCGAATTATTACGGCGGGCAGAGCGGTTTCTTGTTGAAAGCTTGCCTGTGGCGGGTCGCATCATACCCGGAGTATTCGAGCGAGTGGATACTCCGCTATATCCGCCGGACGCGCTGCGGGAAGCGTTAGCAAACGCTTTTTGCCATCGGGACTATACTATCGGCGGCGGCTCCGTAGCTGTAGCGATTTACGACGATCGCCTAGAAATCACTTCTACGGGAACGCTGCACTTCGGATTGACCACTGAAGACCTGTTTGAACCTCACGAATCCGTCCCATGGAATCCTATCATTGCACAGGTATTTTACCGGCGTGGAATTATCGAGTCCTGGGGACGGGGCATACTCACAATGGCAGAGTTAGTGAAAGAAGCCGGACTGCCAGAACTGGAAATCGAGGAAGCCAGGGGATGCGTTACCGTTCGGTTCAGGCCAAGCAGATATGTGCCTCCTCAGCGTATTGAGCATAACTTGAGCGAACGCCAAAGAGAGATTCTGCTTCTCCTTAACAGCGCACCGAATGGATTAGCGTTCGGACAGATTGTTTCAGAGTTCTCGGATAAGTCAAATCCCCGCCAGATACGGAGTGATTTGGAAAACTTGCGCTCTTTAGGTTTAATATCTTCTGAGGGGCGCGGACGTGGGGGAAGGTGGAGGTTACTATAATTAGACGGAATAGTACGGAATAGTACGGAATAGTACGGAATAGTACATGGTAGTAAAAATGTTCTGTGTTCACATCTCAATATATCATGGTTCGTAACACCGTTAAGTTTGTAGTACGACTCCATCAGGGCAGATTCGCTTACCCATATCTGCGGGAGATATTTCAGGCTGCGGACAGGCTGGGGTATCACGGGGCTTCGCTGTACGATCTGCTGAGTATTCCGACATTGGAATGCTGGACGACCCTTTCGGCGCTGGCTGCGGAGACAGAGCGCATACGGCTTATACCCATGGTGCTTGCGAACCTGTACCGCCATCCGGCTATGCTAGCGAAAATGGCCGCTACGCTGGATGTCATCAGCGAGGGCAGGCTGGTTCTGGGCATCGGCGCCGGCGGTGGAGAGGGCGACCACAAGGCATACGGGCTAACCTACCCGCCCACGCCTGAGCGCGTAGCTATGCTTGCAGAGGCTGTGCAGGTGATAAGGACGCTGTGGTCAGGAAGACGCGTCAGTTTCGAGGGAGAATACTACCGACTGGAGAACGCGCTGTGCGACCCGGCGCCCGTACAGAAGCCAAATCCGCCCATACTCATAGGCGGACACGGCGAGCGGCATCTGCTGCGCGCCGCCGCAGCGCAGGCGGACATCACAAATATGCGCGCCGATATGAGTATAGAGGAACACGAAGCCAAGCGGCGAGTTCTGGAGGCACACTGCCAAACGGCAGGACGCGAGCCTTCTGACATCGCGCTGAGCCACAACGCGCATGTGTTCATTGGCAGGGATGAGGCGACGGTCGAAACTTTGCTGAAGTCGCACGCAGCGCAGCATGGAGTGGCGCCCGAGCAGTTCAAGGCGTCTCTGGGCAATGCCATAGTAGGTACGCCGTCGCAGTGTGCTGAACAGCTGCGACGGTACGCAGATTACGGCATCGGCTGGTTTTTCCTGCTGTTCCCGGAGCCGGTAAGTATTGACGATTTAGAGTTATTCGCTAGTGAGGTGATGCCGCACTTCCGTTGATGACTTACTTGTGGACGCCGGCGGCTGTACAGACGAATACTGGGCGGATACTGAAAGGTGTCTCCTGCGCCGGCGCAATTATTACCGCCAAGCCACTGATACAGAGACGCATCCGTGAATTAACGACTGCCGCGGTAGTCTCGGAAGGGGCCGTCGCGCCATTCTAGGGCAGCTTTCAATCCGTCTGCCTTAGAGCGCCGCGCGAACTCCTTCACTATGGGCGCCTGGTGCGCTATGGCATCGGTCTCTGCGGCGATGTGCTGCAGCGTATTGCGTCCCATAAGTTCTAGCGCGCGGTTGACGATGCTCTTGTTGGCAGCAAGCAGTTCCCAAGGTATGCGCGCCATAGTGCAGGCAAGCTCTTCTACCGCTTCCTCGAGCTGACTGCGCGGGACGGACTTCCAGACAAGCCCTATCTCGGCGGCGCGCGCGCCGGAGACGGATTCGCCGGTCAGCAAGAACCATTTCGCCCACTGAGGCCCGACCATATATGTCCACATGTGCGTTGGCGGCGTACCCATGGAGCGAACTGGCGGGAAGCCTATTTGCGCATCGTCGGCTGCGATGGATATGTCGCAGTGCATGGCAAGGTCTGTGCCGCCGGCGATGCAGTATCCATGTATGCCGGCGATGATAGGCTTACTGAGGTTTAGCACCTGTGCCATTGTGTTAGGCGTCTGTTTCATGCGGTGGATGTCGGCACGGATGTTGTCGCGTCGTTCCTGCGATGCGGCTTCTTCTTCGGGCGTAGCCGGCGGAGTTATGTCGTACCCGGCACAAAAGGCGCGTCCATTGCCCATAAGTGTCAGCACGCGCACATCCGGGTCGTCGTCAGCGCGCTGCATACAGTCAACCATTTCAAGTTGAAGTTCGCGGCTGAGGGCGTTGAGTTTCTGCGGTCTGTTCAGCCTCACTCGGCCAATGCCGTCTGATGCGCTGTATTCGATGAATTCGTAATCCATTTGCAATACCTCTGAAAATACAGGATTATGCCGCAGATTTTGGCAGCATTTGCGCGGTATTGTAGCACAGCGAAAATATGCACCAGCCATCACAGCATCAATTGACCGCGGCAGGCTTACAGGTTGCAAAACGAATGGAACATTAAGACTATATAATGGGTTTTTCCAGCACGTAGATGATGAAGTTTGGGGCGCGATATTCATCATCGAAGGTAGGATTGGCTGCGAGTTCTTCGGCAGAAGGCACCGGCTCGTGAAGGGCGCGAAGCGTGAAACCCGCGTCGAGAAATGCAGATATATAACTTGACAGGGTTCTGTGCATATTCACGAACGGTCTGTCCCACCAGTTCCATTCACGGGGACCTTCTTCGGTGTAGCCGTCCAAGGGATAGAAGAGTTTTCGGCTGCCTTGTCTAATCCAGCCGGCGGGATGTGAACTGCGCATGGGGTGAATATTGCAGACCACGAAGCGTCCGCCCGGTCGCAGAACTCGGTATGCTTCGCTGATCGCGCTGCGATAGTCGAGCAGGTCAACGAGGACGATATACGATACCGCTATGTCAAACCTGCCGCTTTCTATTCCGTGAAGATTCTCGGCATTACCAATTAAGTACGTCTCGCGGGCGGATGCCAGTGAGCGCGCCCGCTGTACGAAAGGCTCGGTGAGGTCAACGCCGACGACATCTGCGCCAAGTTCGGACAGCAGCCGGCAGAACCTGCCTTCGCCGCAGCCAATGTCCAGAATTGTCTTGCCGGCGACATCGCCCAGCGAGTCCAGAATCCACCTGTCGAGCATGCCGGTGCGAACGGATTGATCGGTCTCTATCCAGTCCTGCGCGGATTCAACCCATTGGCGGTGGAGGCGTTCGTTTATATTCATAGAAGAACTCATGGGACGGGGGCATAGGGGGCATAGAAGTATGTGAAGTATTAGAATACCGAGATAGAGGCTGCGCCGCCAAAATATGCGGCGTCTGCGCGGTATTGTAGCATAGCGGGAATAACGGGTGTGGATGTATGACAGGGGATGACAGAGTGGATCGGTGAAGCAAGTGTAGGGAGCAATTTTTCGCTGCATTAGGAATCAGACAGGATGAGCAGGACGAGTATGGCTGTATGGCTGCCCAGAACGCCGGCAGAAGCGCGGGTTCGTCGATGACAGAGTTGGAGTTGCGGAATTGCCGTATGTAATAACGCTTCGGAACGACACATGAGCGAATTCGGATGCGTTCCGGAAATAGAAAAGCCGTCTTTGTTAGCAGTTAGTTTAGGTTGACAAGCAACTGTTAGATTGTTAAAGTTGAGCCATTATGCCCCAGTGCACTTTTGATATTATATGCGCCTGTATGAACGACCATTAGGGGTCGCGCAGACAGGCTTTGCCAAATTACGAAAAGAAACCCCGCTCAAATGAACAAAGAGCGGGGTTTTTGTTTGGATTGATGGATTGATATACATCGCACTGAGCGCTTACTCAATCGGGGAAGGAGATCACAAAGAATGACTCAGACGGAGTGGAAGCCTCGCGCCAAAAGTATTATCGAGATACTTCCTGAAGAAATTGATGACTTTGAAAAGCAGGTTGCTCGTTTTCGCGCGGGTGAGTGGTCCACTAACGACTTCATGGCATTTCGACTGCGGCAGGGCGTGTACGGACAGCGCCAGCCTGACTCGCAGATGTTTCGTATCAAATGTCCGTTTGGCGGCGTGAACGCAGATCAGCTGGACGCTCTCGGCGTGCTTGCCGAGAAGTACGCTCCGCTGAATAAGGGGCACGTAACCACCCGGGAGAACTTCCAGTTCCATCATATTAGGCTTGAAGACTCGGCGGATATTATGCGCCTCATCGGTGATGTGGGTCTTAGTACCCGCGAGGCGTGCGGCAACACCGTGCGTAATGTTACGGGCTGCGCCATCGCAGGGGTGTGCGCGAATGAGCCGTTCGATGTTACGCCGTATGCCGCAGCTTACGCGCGCTATTTCGTTCGCCATCCGTTCAGCCAGTCGCTGCCGCGCAAGGTGAAGAGCGCATTCTCAGGCTGCGATAACGACTGTGCTATCACGCCTATTCACGATGTAGGCTTTCTGCCGCGCGTTCAGGACGGCAAGAAAGGTTTCAAGATGGTGGTCGGCGGCGGCACTTCCATTATGCCGCGCATCGCCCCAACGCTGTACGAATTTATATCTGCCGAAGAGTATCTGAAGGTTACGGAAGCTGTGCTGCGTATCTTCCATCGCACGAATGAACTTCGCCGCAACCGCATGAAGGCGCGCATCAAGTTCTACATTGCGCGCATCGGCATAGACGAGTTCCGAAAGGAGATAGAGGAAGAAATCCAGCAGTCTTGGGCGCAGCGCTCGTTCGACCCCACCGATCTGATGTTTGTGGAAGACGAATCCCTCGACGCGCCGCCGCTCAACGGCGACTACGCCGCATTCGGCAGCGATCCCGAGTTTACGCGCTGGCTTAATACCAATGTGGAGTCGCAGCGACAAGAAGGCTACAAGGCGGTTACGGTTCGCCTGCCGCTCGGCGACATTAACGGCAGGCAGTTCCATCAGCTCGCGGACATGTCGCGCAAATATGCGGGCGGCAGGGCACGCATTACGCACCAGCAGAATCTTACCTTCCGCTGGGTGCCTGAGAACGCCTTGTACGAGGTATGGCAGCGGCTGAGCGACATCGGGTTTGGCGGCTCCGGCGCGCATGAGATTACGGACATCGTCTCCTGCCCTGGCACAGACAGCTGCAAACTCGGGATAACTTCGTCTATGGGTCTTGGCAGGGCGCTGACCGATGCGGTGCACGAGGTTGACAAGTCCGACCCGCTGGTGCGCCAGATGCATGTCAAGATGAGCGGCTGCCCCAACGGATGCGGGCAGCACCACATTGCGGACATCGGTTTCCACGGCGCGGCAGCGAGAGCGCCCGGAGGACAGGTGCCGGCGTATGAGCTTTTCCTCGGCGGAAGCTACTCGCAGGACGATCCCCGCTTCGGACAGCGCGTTAGGGCTAAGATACCTGCCAAGCGCGCGCCGGATGCGCTGAAAAAGATTGTCGCCGACTATCAGGACAGCCACGGCGAGGGCGAGCTTTTCAAAGACTATGTTCTGCGTCAAGGAACCGGGTACTTCGAGTCCCTGATGGCGGAGTTCAAGGAGCTTCCTGACCTGAACAGGGACACGCTCGACCAGTACATAGACTGGGATAAGACCATCAAGTATGTGCTGGAGCGCGGCGAAGGCGAGTGCGCCGTGTAGATGCGTTTGCGAAGTGCTGCGCGTTCCCTAATCTAAAAAGGCATATAAGACATATAAATACAATCCGGCTTGGCAGTAGATTATTAAAGTCTATAACCAAGCCGGATTTCGTGTTCTCACGATGTAGGAAATCTTGAAATGAGCGCGAATTATAGCGGCGGATGGAATAACAGAAGGGGCAGGTTTGAGTCCTGCCCCTCTGTTTGTCGGCGATGCGTAGAGACTTGTCTTATTTGGAGCGGCGGCGGAACTTACCCTTTAACGAGTCGAAGAAACTGCTCGGCTCGTCGTCTATGTACTGTCCCCGCCACATCTTACGCTGATTCGGCGGCTTCGACGGCTTCACGAAGAACAAGCCGTAAGCCAGGATGAACACAATCAGGCATCCCCACAGAATCAAGCCGAAAATACCCGGCATGATGGGGCGCAGAAGAAGCGACGCCAGAAAGACCGCAAGCGTGGCAAGCATAATTTTGCCGGGAGAGATGCCCCACACTTTGTTATTCATAGACTGGCGCACGTACTGCGATACGAGACTGCGCAGGCTGCGGTTCGAGTTCGTGCGCGGCAGAGGTTCTTCAGCCTCCGCCTTCTTCAGTATGTCTTCGATTTCCTTCTGATATTTGTCAGTCATCCTTACTGCCCCTTACCCTTACATCCGGTTCATAATACTGCACAAAGTCGGTAAGGTTTATGTACTTATTTATTTATTGCATCGTAAACAACTGGTCTATGCGTGTCAACATCTGTTATGGCTGTAATCGCGCTGCATTGTTCGCAGGAGCGGGTATTGATACGGAAAATCTATCATAGAGTATCAACCAATTGCACAGCCGCAATACCTCTACAGTCGCACAATACCCTAAAAATACTGGGCTGGGGGTGGGGGCTTGAGGGCTGGGATTTTAGATTAAGATTTTATAATAGAGATTAGTTCCCGCGCTGCATTCGAAATAGCAATATAGCAACAATTGAGTTCGCTGCGCTTATGCTCTGCGCCTATGCTGGATTTTTACGCCGGCTGATGAAAATGGTCAATATTCTTCTGCCGAGCATCTATTACGCTAAACTGCAATGTGTGCTATGCTTATAACATAAGCGGGAGTAGCTCAGTGGAAGAGTCCCTGCCTTCCAAGCAGGCTGTCGCGGGTTCGAATCCCGTCTCCCGCTCCATCTCGTTAGCGCCGAACGAGCATCCGGCAACAGAATGCCACACGGCTGCGCATTGAGGATAAGCAATGCAATTTTCCGGCAGACTGGTCATCATAATCACCTTTTCGATAACCACTCTTCTGGTAAGCAACATAATCGCAATCAAGCCGGTTACGCTGTTCACACTGCCGTTTGAAGTGTTCGGTGATAACCTGTTTGTAGTGTCTGCGGCGATAATCTGCTTCCCCATCGGCTACATAATCAGCGATGTGCTGACTGAGGTGTACGGCTTTCGCGTTGCGCGCGGCGTGATATGGCTCGGCTTTGCGTGCAATCTGCTGATGGTCTTTCTGTTCTGGGCAGGCGGCATGATGCCCGGCGCGGTCTTTTGGGAAGACCAAGGCGCATACCAGACAATACTTGGCGCAGCCGGCTGGATTCTGCTGGGGAGCTTCGTTGCATACATCGTGGGGGAGTTCACGAACGCGACCGTGATGGTAATTCTGAAAAACAGGACGCAAGGTCGCCATTTGTGGGCACGCACTATATCATCCACAGTCATCGGACAGGGAGTGGACTCGGTGCTGTTCTTCAGCATTGCTTTCGGCATATCAGGACTTTGGCCCTGGCCTGCCGTTATCGGCGCTATGATATTTGCATGGCTCGCCAAGTCAGCATACGAAATCATCGCCACACCGCTGACTTATCTGGTGGTGAACTGGCTGAAACGCACTGAACAGATGGACATTTATGACGCTCCCAAATCACTAAACCCCTTCGGGATATTCGGCGAAGGCACGGAAACAAGCTTCAACGCCGCGCGGGCAATCGGATAGCCTTAGTGGAACGGAGAAAAGATTATGAGACTTGAAGGAAAGGTAGCGCTTATCAGCGGCGGAGCGCGGGGCATGGGCGCAGTCGAGGCGCGGCTGTTCGTGAGTGAGGGCGCTAAGGTTGCGATCGCCGATATTCGCGAGGAAGAAGGCCGCGCGCTTGAGGCTGAAATACGGGAAGCAGGCGGCGAGGCGATGTTCATCAGCCTTGATGTTACGGACGAAGCGCAGTGGTCGGATGCGGTTGACGCAGTGATGACCGCCTACGGCAGGCTGGATATTCTGGTGAACAACGCCGGCATATTTCAGCGCGCGAATGTTGAGGAGACGAGCGCAGAAGACTGGGACCGCATGCTGGACATCAACGGCAAAGGCGTGTTCCTTGGAACGAAAGCCGCTGTGCCCGCTATGCGCGAGGGCGGCGGCGGTTCGATAGTGAACATCTCCTCGGTTGCAGGAATTATCGGGAGCGTGGGCGCCACCGCATACAACGCATCGAAGGGAGCCGTGCGCCTGCTGACCAAGTCAACGGCGATACAGTATGCGGCTGAAAACATACGCGTGAACTCGGTCCATCCGGGTCCTATTGAGACGGATATGCTCGACTTGGTGTTTCCGGAAGAGGGAATGCGGGAGGAGCGCGCGACGAACATCCCGATACCGCGCATGGGAACGCCTGATGACGTCGCTTACGGTGTTCTGTTCCTTGCGTCTGACGCGGCATCTTATATGACGGGAAGCGAATTGGTCATCGACGGAGGCGTTACGGCGACATAAAACGGCACGGCAGACCGAGAGACTGCTCCCAATTTTCAATCCCCGGCGTAGTGGCAGTTCAAATCTCTTGCCAGTGTCCAAAATGCCCGCAGGCGAGGCTATTAGTGCAGTTTTGTGTGCCGGCGCAGCGTCAACTACGCTTCTGCTCACAGGAATTGAAATGGACAATCCACCCTATTCGGCAGAAGGCATCCCATTATATCCGAGTAACCGAGTAACCAATATCCCGACTACAACCGAAGACTGAATATATTCAAACCTGAAAGCAAGCAGCAATACGCAAAGTGCGAAGGAGCCAAGGTATGTCCGCATCCCAACTGCAACGAGAAACGGAAAAGTTTGTCGCAAGCACGCCTACATCAAAGTCGCTGCAGGACGAAGCGGCGCAGTATCTTCCGGGCGGCAGTTCGCGCGGCACAGCATACTTCGCGCCTTATCCCACCTTCGTTGACCACGCAAATGGACACTATGTCTATGATGTGGACGGCAACCGCTATCTCGACTTTATGATTAACGCTACCACGCATATCTTGGGACATGCGCATCCTGAAATCGTTACTGCGCTGCAAGAACAGGCAGCGCGTGGAAACTCGTTTAGCGGGCCTACCGAAGCCCAAGTGCGTCTGGCTAAGATTCTGTGCGAGCGCGTGCCGTCGGTGGAGACGATACGCTTCACGAACTCAGGCACCGAGGGCACAATGATGGCGATACGAGGCGCGCGCGCTTACACGGGCAGGCATAAAATTGCCAAGTTCGAAGGCGGCTATCACGGCTCGCACGAGTATGTGTCCGTAAGCGTGCGTCCTGCGGCGGATGCGCTCGATCCGGAGGGCACTACGCCTGTGCCTGAACATCCCGGACAGCCGCCCAGCATAGCCGAAGATGTCATAACCCTGCCATACAACGATTTGGAGACCTGCGAGCGCATCATACGACAGCACAGCAGTGAACTCGCCTGTGTCATTATGGAGGCGGTATCTTCGAACTTCGGATACCTATCCGCAGATACGAGCTTTCTGCAAGGCATACGCGCACTGACCGAAGAACTCGGAATAGTGCTGATTTTCGATGAAGTGCAGAGCTTCCGTGTGTCATCAGGCGGCGCACAGCAGATGTTTGGTGTAATACCGGACATGACAACATTCGGCAAGATAATCGGCGGCGGCATGCCAGTAGGGGCATGGGGTGGCAGGCACGATATTATGGCGCTGTTCGACCCGTCAGACGACGCGCCGCTGGCGCATGCCGGCACATTCAACGCCAACCCGATGACGATGGTCGCCGGGGAAGTAGTGATGAATCACCTGACCGCTGATGTGTATGAGCGCATGAACGCGCTGGGCGAGACGCTGCGAGCCAAGCTGCGAGCGGTGTTTGACGAGCTGGAGGTGCCGGCGCAAGTTACAGGTGTGGCTTCGCTGTTCGGGATTCATTTTACTGAGGAAGACATCGTTGACTATCGATCGGCGCTGAACAGCGATGACGACATGACGCGGGCGCTGTTCACAGGCTTGCTGAACGAAGGGATACTCATCCAGACCGGCGGTGCGGGCGCGCTGAACACCCTGACCACAGATGCCGAAGTGGACGCGCTGGTGGACGGTGTGCGGCGCGTAGTACAACGTGTGCGGTAGGGCTTCAACCGACAGTGCCGCTGCTGGTGTTTCACACTTTTCTGCGTCCAATAGTAACGGGTAATAACAGGATTCAGCGAAGGTTCCCAAACATTGTCAGACAACCGCGCGAGCAGATTTATTATGAATGACAAGCGATCGTTCTGCTGAAGAGTGCAGGAGATATAGATGCTGGACTTGCTAATAGTGAACGGCGAAGTGTTAGATGGCACGGGAAGTCCGAGTTTCTACGCTGCAATTGGAGTACACAACGAGACTGTGTCGGTGCACAGAGGCGACGTATCCAATCTGGAAGCGAAGCGAATTATAGATGCGACAGGGCGCGTTATCTGCCCCGGTTTCATAGACCTGCATTCCCATGCCGGGCTGACCATTCTAGGACAGCCGCATCACGATCCGAAGGTGCGGCAGGGTGTAACAACTGAGCTGGTGGGAATAGACGGAATATCGCATGCGCCGTTTAAGGACCAAGAAGAGCTTCACCGCTACATCTGGCTGGATTCGGGGTTGAACGGCTACCCGCCGCTGCCTGCGGACTGGCTAACGGTGGCGGATTTTCTGGGCAAGTTCGATAACACGGTCGCTATAAATGTCGCATATATCCTGGGAAACTCCCCCGTGCGAATATGGTCTGTGGGATGGAACGACAGGCCCGCCTCATCTGCCGAAATCGCCGACATGCGAGCGGTAGTGCGCGAGGCGATGGAAGAGGGCGCATGGGGTTTGTCCACAGGACTTGACTACCCTCCCGGCGCATACGCCACGACGGATGAGCTTGTCGAATTATCTGAGGAATCCGCAAAACTGGGCGGGTTCTACCACACGCACACACGCGCAAGTCTGCGCGCACAGGGGCTGCTTGCGCCTTGGGAGGAAGCGGTCGAGATTGGCAGACGATCGGGGATTCCGGTGCACCTGACTCACTACCGCCAGAGTGAGCAGGGAGTGGGCAGCCACTTGGATTACCTCGGCTTGGTGGAGGATGCGCGCGATGAAGGCATGGATGTTACCTTCGACTGCTATACCTATCCGTACTCCGGCACGACCATAACCATTGGGTTGCCCCACTGGGCTAAGGACGGCGGACCGGAGAGGCTTATGGCTGCCCTGCAAGACGATCGCGATCGCGCGCGAATGGCGGCTGAGGTTACACAAGATAGGTTGGAAAACAACTGGCTGACTAATTTCACACAGCCGCAGAACAAGAAGTACGAAGGCAGACTGATTACGGACATAGCCGAAATGCGCGGGCAGGAGCCTGCGGAGGCGCTGTTTGATCTTCTGCTCGAGGAGAACTTAGGAATATCCACGGTTGGGCTAGGAACAAACCCGCAGACTCTGCCTGCGTTTGTGTCGCATCCGGCAGGTATGATAGCGTCGGATGCTATATTGTTCGGGGAATACCCGAACCCGCGCACATACGGCTGTTTTCCGATAGTGCTGGCGGAGTTTGTGCGCGCTGAGAAACATCTGCGCTTGCCTGAAGCTATACGCAAAATGACATCATTTCCGGCGCAGCGGCTCGGTCTGCCGGACAGGGGAATACTGCGAGACGGGTTCAAGGCGGACATCGTTGTGTTCGATCCCGTCAGCGTGAAGACCCACGCCACACGCGAAGACCCGCACCACTATCCTGTGGGAATTGATTATGTGATAGTCAACGGGGAAGTAGTCATAGAGCAAGGGCAGAACACCGGCGCGCTGCCGGGTCGAGCGCTGCGACGAGGTGATGCGAGAACTTGACCGCGTCCCTGCAAGCCGTCCTTCACCTATATTGATGCTTATTGGAGCATGACTATCGTTTTTGGCGATAGGCCGCGCGACCATCTCGCCCCGGCTCATAAGACACGTTATTAGCTGACATGACGAGCTTGTGCCTATTCACCAATGCACTGGCATCAGCCGTGCTCTCCGATAAACTTCCCCACGACCGCGTTGAACTCCGGCGCTGTCTCAAAGTACGGCGAATGTCCTGCTTCGTCGATGATGTGCAGCTTGGCGCCGGGTATAACTTGCGAGACTTCTTACAGTACCGCAAGAGGAAATATGCGGTCTTGTGCGCCTGCGACCATAAGGGTTGGCGTCGAGTAGCCTTCCAGCATTTCCAAAGTAACGCCTAGGTCGCCCGTACCCGTATCGCCTATAGGCGGATTCAGCGCCGAAAGCTGGCGGTACAGGAACGCAGAAGCAGCGGCTCGGTCGAATGCGTCCGGCGCAAGCGCAAGGTGGGGTTCGTTCCAAGGGATGGGGCGGTCGAGGTCGATAGTGCGACTGCGCGCTCGCGCATCACGGGCTGCGATAACACCGGGAGTGAGTACGCCGCCGGGCGTTCCGGACAGCACAAGACAGGAAACGCGCTCTGGGCTTTCCAGCGTAAACTGCATACCCGTCCATCCGCCCATGGATTGGCAGATGATTGCAGCGCGCTCCACTGCGGCGGCATCCATTACAGCGCGCAAATCATCGGCGAAGTGGCGTGCATGCTTATGTTCCGGAGCGCACTGCGACCTGCCCCAGCCCCTGTGGTCGAAGGCTACTATTTTGTGTCGCCGCGCGAAATGAGGGATCTGCTGCCACCAGACGAGTGTGTTTCCGCCCGCGCCATGTGCCAGCACGACCGGCGAGCCTTCACCGTACGTTTCGTAGTAGATTTGAGCATTTTCCGTATTTACGAAAGGCATCGTTTCTTCCTTCCATCATAGTTGGCCATCATAGTTGGCTATCATAATTTGCCATCATAATTGGTTGCTGCATTAGAAGGCGTTCGGATAACTATACCCATGCAGATAACCCGGAACTATATAAGCACACCGCCGTCTCGGAATGCGGCGATGTCTGACTCTTCGTAGCCGAACTGGGCAAGAACTTCGTCTGAGTGCTGACCGAGCAGCGGAGCGGGTGTTCGCACGGAACCGGGCGTGTCCGATAGTTTTACCGCGACGCCGATGTTGCGTATTCCGCCCGCTTTAGGGTGTTCCAGCGCCACCGACATATCGCGCGACTGCACATGAGGGTCGGCATAGACCTGTTCGATGTTGTAGATGGGACCGCAGGGAACGCCAGCGTTTTCGAGAATCTCCACCCAGTGGCTGGTCGTCTGAGTTCGGAATGTGTCTTCCATTATCGGGGTGAGTGCGCTGATGTTCACCATTCGCTGCGGATTCGAGGAAAAGCGTTCGTCGTCCAGCAGGTCTTCGCGCCCCACAGCGCGGCACATACGCTCCCAGTTGTTCTGGTTCGCCGCGCCGATGTTGATGTAGCCGTCCTGGGTAGCGAATGCCTGATACGGCGCAATCATGCGGTGCGCTGAACCTAGTGGACCCGCAACTTCCCCGGTAGCGAAGTATGTCGCGGATTCGTAGAGGGTGTAGGCGATGCCGGATTCTATTAGGGATGCATCAACATGCTGTCCCTTGCCGGTTACAAGACGGTTGATGTATGCGGTGAGAATGCCGTAAGCGCAGAACATGCCTGTGTTTAGGTCTGCCATTGGCACACCAATTTTAGCCGGCGGCGCGCCGGGGAAGCCGTTGATGCTCATCAGACCGCTCATGCCTTGCGCCACGAGGTCAAAACCCGCGCGGCTGCTGTACGGACCTGTCGTGCCAAAGCCTGAAACAGTGCAATAGACGATAGCAGGGTTAATCACGCTCACATCGTCATAGGCAAGCCCCATTCGATCTACAACGCCGGGACGGAAGTTGTGAATCATCACATCGGCGCTTTCCAGCATGCGTCTCACTATAGAGATGCCCTGTTCGCTTTTCAGGTCTAGCACGATGCTGCGCTTGTTTCGGTTCAGTGTCAGGAATGCCGCTGATTCGCCCTCAATGAAGGGGGGACCGTAACGACGGGTGTCGTCCCCGCCGTTGGGTTTTTCCACCTTGATGACCTCAGCGCCCATATCAGCAAGCAGCATAGTACAAAACGGGCCCGCAAGGATTTGGCTGAAGTCGATCACTTTGATGTTCTGAAGTGGGAGGTTTTTGTCCACAGAGCTACTCCATCTTTAATCTAAATCCAAAATACAGTTACACAGGCATTGTTCGCCTGCGAAGCGATAGAAACAAGGTGTCTAATGTATTCGATTATTCGCCCCAGAAAATAGGCTTGCGGCGTTCTATGAATGCGGCGCGCCCTTCATGGAAGTCTGCGCTGTCAAAGTTTGTGAATGGCAAGTCTTGTTCCTCTTGCGTCAAGCCTTCGCCGGATGGGTTGCGCAAGGTAATGTCGCGTATGCGTTTGTTACGCATGTGGCTCAATGGCGCAAGTTCCGCCATCTCTTGAGCGAGTGTATAGACATAATCGCGAAGTTCATCCCCGGCAACTAGGGTGGTTATCAAACCGATGCGGTGCGCCTCCTGCGCGTTAATCAGCCTGCCGCTCAGCAGAATGTAGGACGCATTGCCGGGACCTACGAGGTTTATCAGACGGCGCATCTCTCCGTAGCCGACTAGGATACCAAGCCGGGCTATCGGAATACCGAAACGGCTGTCTTCGGACGCGATTCGTATATCTGTCGCCATGGAAAACTCGCAGCCTCCACCCACACAGAAGCCTCTAATCATAGATATTGTGGGCTTGGACATAGCCTCTACGCTGTCCATAGCGCCGTCGAAAGCTTCGGCATAGACCTTGGCGATGCTTGAGTTGATGCGGTACTGCTCGAAGTCCTTGATATCTGCGCCTGATGAGAACGCCCTGTCGCCCGCTCCGGTGAAAACGACCACGCGCACAGAGTCGTCGGAATTCAGCTCGATGGCTATACGGCGAAGTTCAAGCCAGCCGGCGTAACTAATTGCGTTGCGCTGATTGGGTCTGTTGAAAACCACGGTCGCAACGCTGCCGTCGCGCTCAACGAATATGTCGTTCTGTTCGTTAGGATTATCGTTCACTTTTTTCACACTTCTAAATTCGGATTTGTGCGCTGCCGACGCACTACTTCCTGATATTGACTTCTATTAATAAGGCAAATACGCTAGAACGCAGGTTCCCATATCGGCTTTAGGTCAAGCGTGAATCCGGGAAGCTCAGGTGCGCCCGACAGAGATTCAGGGTTCTCAAGAATCTCTGTCTGCGCCTGCGGGCGATAGATGTGCACACTGCGCCGCAACGGATCGATCAGCCAGCCAAGCCGCGCGCCGTTTGCCATATACTCGTCCATCTTCGCCTGCAGCACACTTAGCCTGTCAGACGGCGAGCGCAGTTCCACAACGAAGTCCGGACATATCGGAATGAATCTGTCTTTGTCTTCGTCTGACAGGACTACGAGGCGTGATTTCAGAACCCACGACGCATCAGGAGAGCGCACTGCGCCGTTCGGGAGTGTGAAGCCGGCCGATGAGTCAAACGCGACGCCGCTGCCATTCTGCACAGCCCAATGTTCCAATGCACTGGTGATTTTGATGTTCTTGTTTCCAGTATCACCTTTGACCGGCGGCATAAACTCAACAACTCCGTCTGCGGTGCGCTCTATTCTCGCCTCGCGATTCTGCTCGCAGAACAGCGCAAACTGCTCATCGGTAAGCTCGACAGCAGGTTCGAATCTGACTGCAATGGGCGCATCGCCCTCTTCCGCCACTGTGCTTGCAGTTCTTATAAGCGTTTGTGTTGTCATTGCAATATCCCTCTAACCGTCTTCGGCAAGCACGCTAGAACGCAGGCTCCCATATCGGCTTTAGGTCAAGCGTGAATCCGGGAAGCTCAGGTGCGCCCGACAGAGATTCAGGGTTCTCAAGAATCTCTGTCTGCGCCTGCGGGCGATAGATGTGCACACTGCGCCGCAACGGATCGATCAGCCAGCCAAGCCGCGCGCCGTTTGCCATATACTCGTCCATCTTCGCCTGCAGCACACTTAGCCTGTCAGACGGCGAGCGCAGTTCCACAACGAAGTCCGGACATATCGGAATAAATCTGTCCTTGTCTTCGTCTGACAAGGCGGCGAGGCGTGATTTCAGAACCCACGACGCGTCAGGAGAGCGCACTGCGCCGTTCGGGAGTGTGAAGCCGGCATTGGAACCGAACGCCACACCTCTACTATCCATCCTTGTCCATATTTTCAAATCTGCTCCAATTTCTAATTCCTTGGAGCCTGCATCACCTTTGACCGGCGGCATAAACTCAACAACTCCGTCTGCGGTGCGCTCTATTCGCGCCTCGCGATTCTGCTCGCAGAACAGCGCAAACTGCTCATCGGTAAGCTCGACAGCAGGTTCAAATCTGACTGCAATGGGCGCATCGCCTTCTTCCGCCACTGTGCTCGGAGTTCTTATAAGCGTTTGTGTTGTCATTGCAATATCCCTCTAACCGCTTCGGCAAGCACGCTAGAACGCAGGTTCCCATATCGGCTTTAAGTCAAGCGTGAAGCCGGGAAGCTCAGGTGCGCCCGACAGAGATTCAGGGTTCTCAAGAATCTCCGGCTGTGCCTGCGAGCGATAGATATATACACTGCGCCGCAATGGATCCATCAGCCAGCCAAGCCGTGTGCCATTTGTCATATACTCGTCCATCTTCGCCTGCAGCACACTTAGCCTGTCAGACGGCGAACGCAGTTCCACAACGAAGTCCGGACATATCGGAATAAATCTATCCTTGTCTTCGTCTGACAGGGCGGCGAGGCGTGATTTCAGAACCCACGACGCATCAGGAGAGCGCACTGCGCCGTTCGGGAGCGTGAAGCCGGCCGACGAACCGAAGACTACGCCGTCTCCATCTCCTCTCGCCCAGTTTCCAAGATGAACGACGATGTGAGCTTCCTTCGCCCCGGTATCACCTTTGACTGGCGGCATAAGTTCCACAACTCCGTCTGCGGTGCGCTCTATTCTTGCCTCACGATTCTGCTCGCAGAACAGCGCAAACTGCTCATCGGTAAGCTCGACAGCAGGTTCAAATCTGACTGCGATGGGCGCATCGCCTTCTTCCGTCACTGTGCTTGCAGTTCTTATAAGCGTTTGTGTTGTCATTACGGCATCCTCTGTCGAGGCAGCGGCATATCTCTAATCTGTGTCAGCCGCCTGTGTTATTGGGTCAGGACAGCAATGGCACAACTTCGCTCAGAAATATGTCGAGTTGGCGCTCTTGCTCGAAGGAAGCGAAACGCACAATAACCGTCTGCGCTCCGGCTTCGCTATACTGTGTGATACGTTCAGCAACGCGCTGTGTATTGCCAAAGGGTCCCCAGCGGTCTCCCCAGATGTTCGCGCCGTAATATCGACGCAAGAATCTATCGGCTTCGTCCGCGGCTGCAGATTCGTCGTCTCGAAGGTTCACGGTCATGTAAAAGGTCGCCTCCGGCTCTGAAGCTGCGCCGTATTCCGCGGCATAGGTGCGAACCTTTTCTACTACGCGGGTGTATTCGTCGGGATAATCAGATATTGACATGAAGCCGGCGCCCAATCTTGCAGCACGCTGAAATTGGCGTTCTCGTCCGGCGCGCCAATGACAAGCGACCAAAAACGGCACGCCGTTGGACTGAACCGCACGCGGGCGAACGCTTACATCCTCCAAGTTGAAGTGTCTGCCGTTGAATGTAACCTGCTCCCCACTTGTCAGTCGATTTGTTATCTCGATTACTTCCTCAAAGCGCGATGCGCGCTGGGAAGGCTTCACACCGACATTGAGCCATTCCTGTCGCTGAGCATCGTTGAACGCACCGCCTACGCCTGCGCCTAATATGAGGCGGCCGTTGGATATGGTATCAACCGTTGCGGACGCTTGCGCGAGTGATACCGGATGGCGCAGTGCGGCGAGCATTACGGCAGTGCCAAGACGAACCTTGCATGTTCGCATGGCAATCGCTGAGAGTGTGGTCAGCGGTTCGAGACGCGGCTTTGCGGTGAGGCTGTCCCCTACCCAAACCGAATCCAGATGCGCCTGTTCCACATTTTTCGCCATGGAAATCAGCGGCTCAATGCTTGGCGGGGTGTCGCTTTCCATAACCAGTCCGCGTGTTGGAAGAAGTACGCCGAGTTTCAAAGTCATCAATCCTTCTTATTCCTTATCCAATCTTTCTTATTATCTTTTGAAGCCGCCGCACTCGGTATGACCATAGACACAAATCCCGGCTGCAGCCTATCGCACAGGGCAAGATCGTCCGGTGTATCCAAGTCCAACATCAGTCCCTCGCTTAGGCATACGGAATACGGGATGCCCAGAAGTTCTGCTTGCTGCTTGTGGCGCTTGAAACTGTTTTCACCCAGCATTGGTGGAAACGCAGAGCATCTGGGAACAAGCATAGCGTTAGTTCCGCCATCCTGCTGTGCGGGGGAAAGCGTCAGCGTGCTGCCTGCGCTCGATGCGCGAATCAGGGCTGTAACATCGGCTGCGCTTATGAAGGGCAGGTCAGCGGGCAGATACACGGGCGTCATTTGGTTCTTGCAAGCGCTGTCAAACGCGATGCAAAGCGAATCGTTGAGGTCTTTGCCATGGTCTTCGTGCCAGACCGCGCCAAAGCGCTCGGCAGTACGCTGCACAGCGTCATCACCGCCGACGACCCATACTGCGCCAAGCGCATCTCGCGCCGCAGCGACTACCCTGCTAAACATCGCGAGGCTCAGATCAGCGCGCTCATTATCCGAAAGCGTGCCTGCTAATCGCGTCTTCGACAGAAGCAGCGGCTTCATCGGGACGACAGCAACTATGCTCGGTTTCACTATGCTTTGCGCGCTCATACTGCCAGCTCACAGATATATTCGGCGAGTCGCACCTTGTCAGATTCAGTAATCATCATCGTATCGGTTACCGCCGCGCGCATGCCAAGCGATTCTATGTCCCCTGCCCTTTCTCTGTCCACATCGTCCAGTACGAACAGATCGCACAGCCCCTGATACTGCTTGGCAACACCAATACAGGAGGATTCTATGCCAAGCTCGTTCATCATCTTGGCAGCAGGACCTTTCACCGCCTGTCCGCCCACTATAGGGCTGACTGCGATCCGAAGCCCCTTGAAACTTCGGATTGCGTCCCGCACACCGGGCACTGCCAGTATGGGCGCGACGCTGACAAACGGGTTTGACGGGCAGAATACGAGGATGTCGCTGTCGTGCAGCGCGCGCGAAAACTCCGGTGCGGGCTGCGCCTGTTCCACACTTTCAAAGCGTATGGCGCTTACAGCAGGCTCACAACGATGCTTCACAAACCATGTCTGCATCGGGAGTTCTCCGATATCGGTCATAAGCATTGTGCGAACCTTGTGGTCGCTCATCGGAACTATCGGGTGCGCCACGCCAAGCGCGGTCCGTAGGGATTCAGTTACTTCAGAGAGCGAGTTCCCTTGACTGAGAAGATGCGTTCTGCGTATATGGGTTGCGAGGTCTTTGTCTCCGAGATTGAACCATGTTTCCGCGCCATACGCTTTCAGGCGTTCCAGCGCTTGAAAGGTCTCGCCCGTAATTCCCCAGCCGGTTTCAGGATTGGACAAGCCTGCAAGGGTGTACATCACCGTATCCACATCAGGGGACACATGCAAGCCGTGGAATACCTCGTCGTCGCCGGTGTTGACAACGATGGTCAGATGCTGCGGAAGAAGCACTTTGGACAGTCCGAGCGCGAGCTTAGCGCCTCCGACTCCGCCTGCGAGCGCAAGCCATTTCATGACGCACCTTCACAAAGAGAGATTACTGGTAATGTCGAGTGAGTGAGGTAGTTTATCGACAAGAATTTGTTCATCTTGTGCCCTGCTGCTGATTGTAACAACTTTATCATGTTTGCAACTACGCTGCACCAAGCCGATGCCGAAGCCTCTGTGCTAAAATCCAAGCGAGCAGCGTCCGTGGATTGAATCCACGTGTGTCAGCAGCAGGTCAACCATAGGGCATACGAAGCAATAGCACAGCAGCGAGGGCCGCAATTTATATCTCACACGTCAGTTTGACGAATTTTCGCAACTATGCGCGACTGGAGCTTGACTTGCAGCCGCGTATGACGGTGTTTCAGGGCAGCAACGGCGAGGGCAAAAGCAACCTGCTGGAAGCGATGTACATGCTGGCAGTTGCGCGATCGCCGCGCGCATCCGGCGATCGTGAATTGATACGGCGCAGCAACGGCGAGGGCGAATTCTACACGCAGGTTGCCGCAGATGTCGAACGGCGAGAGGATTCCGTAAACTTACAGATAAACTTTCGCAGCGTATCAACTATCAACGCAGCATTGGCGGGAGAAGTGAGTGAGCGCGCCGCGATGTCGGTGAAGAAATACTTTCGAGTCAATGGCGCGCCCCGCCGCGCATCTGCTCTGGTGGGACATTTGAATGCTGTGATGTTCAGCGCAGATGACCTGGAAATCGTGTACGGCTCGCCGGGAGTGCGCCGCCGCTATCTAAACATCCTGATTTCGCAGACCGACCGAGAGTATTTGAGTGCGATACAACAGTATGAGCGCGTGCTGAGACAGCGCAACCATTTGCTGCGCCAAATACGAGACGGCGCGGCGCGTGTCGGCGAGCTTGCCTTCTGGGACGGCGAACTTGCCAAGGCGGGGCAAATCATCATGGCGCGGCGGCACGACACGGTGCAGACGCTGTCAGAAGGCGCAAGGCAAATGTACGGAGATCTGAGCGGCATGAGAGAGCAGCTTGGGATGTCGTACAAGCCAAATGTCGTATTGTCAGAAAATGCGGCGGGCGACTTTGCGGAGGCTTTGCGCGCGAAGCTGGAAGAACGACGCAGGCTGGAACTAGCTCGCGGGATGACGGTTACAGGACCGCACCGCGATGACCTTACGCTGACACTGGGCGGACTGAATGCGTCAGCCTTCGCCTCACGCGGCCAGACGCGCACGGCGGTGCTTGCGATGAAGTTGGCTGAGGCGGCGTATCTAAGAAACAGGCGAGGGCAGGAGCCGGTGATTTTGCTCGACGACGTGCTGTCGGAATTGGACTCGGCGCGGCGGGAGCTGGTGCTGGAACAGGCGGCTCAGTATCATCAGGCGCTAATCACTACGGCAGATGCAGATGCGATTGCGGGTCTGCTGCCTTCGGGAACAGCACGGTTTGGAGTGCGACGAGGCAGCGTGCAGTCATTGCAGTAGGGGCAGTAGGCGCAGTTTTTGAGGTCTTACGCCGGCAATTCGCTCTATCTCGCCCTTCACTTCCATATCGAGTTTCACGGATGTGGTGTACCAAGACACTGAACCAAGCTTATCCCTCTGCTCCTCGTCAAGGCACGCATTCACGAGGCTCGGCAGTTTTCGGAACTCTACGCCGTCGGGGCTGTCTGCCACGGTTTCGAGGATGATGCGCCGCAGCAAATCATACTTCCACTTATGGATGCGCGTCGGCTTCTTCCCGGGTGTGGGCGTCTCGCAGACAACCCTCGTCTCATCCGACATGCATGCCCCCTCTGGTATAGTTAGGCAGTCTTGCGAAGGGGACCGTCCGGGCGAAGTTCGTCCAGTATTGCCGTAGTTTCAGCGGAAAGTCCCTCGCCCGACCTGCGCCGCTTTGCAAGCAGATCCAGCGCATAATCAGAAACGCCCGGGCGTATGCGAAGATATTCCGGCTTATAGCGCATACAGCGGCGCATCAGAACCTGAGCGGGGCGCTGTGTTTTTTCGGTGCAGCCATAGGCATAGGGACACATATAAGAGTAGCAGGTAGTAACTTCGCGGTGTATAGGCGGTACACGGCTGGAGGATGGAGCAATGTGCGTACTGACAAAATCTTCAAGCGGCTTATCGAGCGCTCCGGGCAGGGGCGTCTTATTGAGCATGCGCATATAAGCAATGCCTCCCTGTGAAGTGAGCTTACCGGGATGCATAAATATTAAACACAAAACTAGAAAAGTTCAATACTTATGTGCGCAGCATTATGTAGATTATGGGAGTCTGACGACTCGCAGACATGAGACATAAAGGGGAGCATTGCGCGGGGACGACTTGATTAGACAAGCACGGGGAGTTTGTGGAGCGCTTTGGAAGATATACGAATACGGAGGAGAATAGAGGCAGGCGAAGCTGTGTTATATAGGCTTATGCAGATTTCTTCTCAAGCATGAGCGGCTTCGGCATAGGCACTACATCGCCGTTCTCCAGACTGAGCGTAACGGGCGAAATCCCCAAGATAGCGTCTCCGTCCACAACACAGCGGCCCACATCGGTCATACTGGGCAGTTCGTACATCACATCCAGCAGAGTGCGTTCGAGAATAGTGCGAAGTCCACGCGCACCGGTCTTTTGCTTAAGGGCTTGTTGTGCTGCTGCCGTGAGAGCTTCGTGCGTAAAGACCAGTTCAACATCGTCCATGCTGAAGAGGGACTGATACTGGCGTACCAACGCGTTCTTAGGCTCGCTGAGCACTTTGATTAGGGCTGGCTCGTCGAGGGTGTCTAATGTGGCGATTACGGGAAGCCGTCCCACGAATTCGGGGATGAACCCGTACTCCATCAGGTCGTCTGAGTTGACATAGTGAAGTACATTATCTTCGGTTTGCGCGTTCCAGCTTGCTGAGCCGGTAAAGCCGATGGAATGCTTGCTCTTGAAAACCCGTCTGTTAATAATATCTTCCATTCCCTCAAAAGCGCCGCCGCACATAAACAGCACATTGTCGGTCTTAATTTTGAGGAAATCCTGATGGGGATGCTTGCGTCCGCCCTGAGGCGGGACATTCGCTTCGCATCCCTCGATTATCTTGAGAAGCGCCTGCTGCACACCTTCACCGGATACATCGCGGGTAATAGACGGGTTAGTGCTCTTTCGAGCTATCTTGTCTATCTCGTCTATATAAATTATCCCCTGCTCGGCGCGCGCGACATCGTAGTCCGCGGCTTGTATGAGACGCAGCAGTATGTTTTCCACATCTTCACCGACATAGCCCGCTTCGGTCAGCGATGTGGCGTCTGCGATGGCGAACGGGACACGAAGTATGCGCGCAAGCGTTTGAGCGATGTGCGTTTTGCCTGAACCGGAAGGTCCAAGCATTAGAATATTTGCCTTCTGGATCTCCACATCCGAGCGGGTTTGCGTAGAACTGATGCGTTTGTAGTGGTTATAAACAGCGACGCTGAGTATCTTCTTAGCGCTCTCCTGCCCTACTACATACTCTTCAAGATTTTGGTATATCGTCTTAGGGTTCAGCCCGTTCGCCTTAGGGTTGGCGGCGCTGGCTTGAACGGTAGAGTCTTGGGCGATAATCTGATCGCAGAGCACCACACACTCGTCGCAGATGAACACCCTGTCGGGTCCCGCGACGAGGCGCTTGACTTGTGTCTGCGTCTTATCACAGAAGGAGCATCGAAATTCTGTCCGGCTTGTCATAATGCGGAAGCTCCATATTCATCAGTTTTACAGCATCTATGCCATGTGGTTTTTGTGGCTCGGCTGAAAGAAAATCGCTGTCAGATCGACTGCTGTGCCGCTCTTATTTATCTACCTTATCTACGCGCCACTGGAAGATGTGAGCACTTCGTCGATCAGCCCGTATTCTTGTGCCTGTTCCGCGCTCATGTAGTGGTCGCGGTCGGTGTCTTGGATGATTTTTTCGTATGGCTGTCCCGTGCTGTCTGACAAGATAGTGCGGATTTTGTCTTGCAGGCGAAGTATCTCGCGCGCGGCTATTTCCACATCGCTCGCCTGACCCTGAGCTCCACCCATCGCTTGGTGCATATGAATGGTGGAATCAGGCAGGGCAAAACGCTTGCCTTTGGCGCCGGCGCAAAGCAGCACAGTGCCCATGCTTGCCGCCAAGCCCACGCAGATGGTTGACACATCAGGGCGAATGAGATTCATCGTGTCATATATCGCAAGACCGGCGTAGATTACGCCGCCGGGCGAGTTGATATACAGACTGACATCGCGCTCAGGGTCTTCCCTGTCGAGGAAGAGGAGCTGGGCGATGATAGCATTTGCGACCTGATCGTTTATCGGAGTGCCAAGATAGACAATGCGCTCTTTCAGCAGCATCGAGTAAATGTCGTATGCGCGCTCACCGCGCGGACCTGATTCAACGACCATCGGAATGATGTTCTCAGGCCCGACGCCTTGCGGCCGGTTCATCGTGTTCAAATCTTCGGGCCTAAACAGCATCGGTTTATCTCCTTACAGTCTGGGGTTTCAATACCCCGTCAGCGCTATTCTTTATTCGGTTCTTCGTTCGCAGCCTGTTCATCGTCTTCCTGTTCGGAAGGTTCAGGGAGGTCAGGCGCTTCGCCTTTTGCAATATCTACAAGTCTTTCCATCACCCTCTCCGAATGCATCATTCGCCTAACCGAGAACCGCGTGTCATCGGTTATTTCGGGGGTGGTTTCATACTGATCGCTGTTCTGCTCAATTATGGACTGTATGCGCTCTTCCACATCCTCGTCCGTAACTTCGATGCCTTCCATTTCGCCAATCTTCTCAAGTGTAACAGCGCGCTTGATGCGAGTTATCGCTTCTTCACGCAGCTGCTCCCGCAGCTCTAACTCTGAACTGCCAACGGAACGGAGGTAGTCATCGAAGCGGATGTTCAGGCGGGCAAGCGTCTGCGCCTGCTCGTTCATCATGTAATTGATTTCATTTTCGATAATCACCGGCGCAATTGCCACAGTCGAGCCTTCCATAAGGCTGTCCATAGCTGATTGGCGCAGCTGCTCTTCGGCAGTGTTTGCAAATTCGTCCGTGAGTTCGCCTTCAATCTGTTCTCGCAGAGCGTCAAGGGATTCGTAGCCTTCGCCTATGCCCTGTGCAAACTCCTCGTCCAAGTCCGGCAGGGTGCGCTCCTTAATATCGCTTACGGTAACCGATACTTGCACTGTCTTGCCGGCAAAATCCGTTACAGGGAAATCTTCAGCGACGGTTAGCTCAAACGACTTTTCAATATCCAGTTCAGCGCTCACCAGCGCCTCAGCAAATCCAGGAAAAGGCTGATCCGCATCTTCTACGAGCATATATACGGTGTCTGTCTCATCGAGAATGTTCTCGCCTTCAGAGGTGCCTGTGGCGGTCATCGTAACCATGTCCCCCATCTCTACGGGACGTTCTACGGGTTCCCATGATGACATGCTGTTCCGCAACTGTTCCAGCCTTTGCTGGACATCTTCTTCCCCAACTTCGGCAGCGTCCATTTCGACTCGGATGCTTCTGTAATCGCCAATATCCACTTCAGGCTTGAGGGGAACGGTCGCTTTGAAGGTAACAGGGTCGAAACCTACGACCTCCATGTCAGGCATGCCTCCAGGCTCAAGCTCCTGCTCGTTTATGGCTCTGCCCGTTACCTCCGGAAGCATAGTGTCAATTACTTCGTTCAACAGCGCTTCACGCCCCACGAACTGCATTATGATGTGTCTGGGTACGCGCCCTTTGCGAAATCCGGGGTAAGAGATATACGGCCTTACCTTTCGGTAACCTATATCGAGATAAGGTCGAACATCCTCATCTTCCATCTCGATATGCAGCACTGTTTGAAGGTCAACTGTTTCCCCTTGGGTAATTCGCACAGGAATCTCCTAGAAAGCATTTACATTAACTACATTGATTATAACATGTACATTGTTTGCTAGAAACATAAATGTTGAGCAGGGCTTCGTTTAGTACGCTGATTTTATCTACCATCCTTACTTTTGCGAGATTTATGAAGAGCCAACTGGTCAACCGCAAGCGTATAGGCACGAAAACACCGAGCAGAAGTAATCGGTTTGACGAAAATGGGGCATAATAATAGAATTAGCCGTATAAACTTTGTGCTATTCGCCACAAAGTAGCGTCTATTCAAACACAGAAAACAGGAGGGATACGGTCGGATGTCGATGGGATCCGTAGAAGTCCCTGAGGTAGTGGTGCTGAGACTGCCGCTGTATGTCAGGGCGTTGTCTCAGCTAATGTCTGAATCCATCGATGTAGTCAGCTCACAGCAGCTCGGCAGTCTGCTTCAGATGACTCCGGCGCAGATACGAAAGGACCTGAGCTACTTCGGACGCTTCGGCAAACAAGGCAGGGGTTACGATGTGCGCTTTTTATTCAGCGAGCTGCAAGAAATCCTAGGGCTTAACCGCGAATGGCGCGCCTGTCTTGTTGGCGTCGGACGGCTTGGCAGGGCAATCATCAACTACCCGGGCTTCTATCGGGAGAACTTTCGCATAGTCGCGGCGTTCGACGGCGACCTCTCACAAGTCGGCAAAAACATAGGCGAGTTCGATGTACAGCCGATGTGCGAGTTAAGCGACACCGTTGCGAGCAAGAATATCACCATCGGCATAGTCGCCGTACCTGCCGCACAAGCGCAGAGCGTCATAGACGAACTGATCAAAAACGACATCAAGGGGATACTGAACTACGCGCCTGTCGCCGCAAAAGTGCCCATGAACATCGTGGTGCGCAACATCGACCCCGTGCTTTCGCTGCAGTCCATGACCTTCTATCTGCGCAATATCGAATAACCCAGAGCGCTTCCGATGAGGGCGCGAAAAAGGAGGCGGATCGCTAGATTACAATCCGCCTCCTTTTTATTTTCTTCACCTTTGACCCTGCGACAATCTCTTTTGCAGACTAAGCAGAGATTGAGTGGAGATTCATCATGCAACGCAAAACATGTTATATCAAGACTGCTGCGACGAGGGCATAGTTACATCGGCACGCCTTCTGCGCCTGCGATTCGCAGCGAGCAGACGCGCCTGCGAGCGTCTGAGTGAGAACACTGCGCGCTGCAAGTCCATATCGGATGTGCGACTGGCAATGCGCTCTTCTGCGCGGCGCACAGCCGCTTCGGCGCGCTCGATGTCAATTTCTTCGGCACGCTCGGCTGTGTCGGCGAGTATCGTAACTCTATTCCCTAACACCTCTAAGAAACCGCCGCTTACAGCCATGTAGGATTCATCGCCGTCCTTGTCAACACGGATCTCGCCGGGCTGCAAGGCTGTCAGCAGAGGCGCGTGATTGGGCAGGATGCCCAGCTGCCCATCGATACCGGGCGCTAATAGCATATCCACGTCTTCCGAATATACCGTGCGCTCTGCGGTTACAATTTCCAGTCGCATAGTAGCCATTCAGCCACTCCCCATAAATACTGCGTCATATAGGTTACACCAAGCCTATCACCGGCTAGTTCAGCCTGACTCTTTTACAGAACAGAATGTCTTCCGAACCCAAATTCACCAGCAGTGTGTAATTGATACTTATTCCTTACCCAATCGCTGCCATCTGCTCTGCGCGCTCCACGGCTTCGTCGATAGTACCAACCATATAGAAAGCCTGCTCAGGCAGCTCGTCGTGCTGGCCGTCAAGTATCTCCTTGAAGCCGCGCACGGTCTCACGAATAGGAACATATCTGCCGGGCGATCCTGTGAAGACTTCTGCCACGAACATCGGCTGCGTGAGGAAGCGCTGAATCTTGCGCGCTCTTGCCACAATCTGACGGTCATCATCAGAAAGCTCTTCGATGCCCAAAATCGCTATGATGTCCTGCAAGTCTTGGTAGCGCTGAAGCACCTGCTGCACGCCGCGAGCGACATCGTAGTGCTCCTGTCCCACAACGGCAGGTTCTAGGATGCGCGAGAAGGATGTCAGCGGGTCAACGGCAGGGTACAGCCCTTGTGCAGCAAGGGAGCGTTCAAGCGCAACGACCGCATCTAAGTGTCCAAAAGTTGTTACGATGCCCGGGTCAGTGTAGTCGTCCGCCGGAACATAGATTGCCTGGAAGGATGTGATTGAGCCGTTGAGCGAGGATGTGATGCGCTCTTCGAGGTCGCCCATTTCGGTTCCCAGCGTGGGCTGATATCCCACTGCGGAAGGCATTCTGCCCAGCAGCGCGGAGACTTCCATTCCGGCGAGAATATAGCGATAGATGTTGTCAACGAACAGCAGCACATCCTGTCCGCGCTCTTCTTTGAAGAACTCTGCCATCGTAAGACCCGTCAGACCTACGCGGGCGCGGATGCCGGGCGGTTCATTCATCTGTCCGAACACGAGCACCGTGTTGCTGAGCACGCCGGACTCCTGCATCTCACGCCATAGGTCATTGCCTTCGCGCGAGCGTTCACCTACGCCTGCGAACACGGACACGCCCTCGTGCTCTTCGCTGATGTTGCGGATAAGCTCTTGGATGATAACCGTCTTGCCCACGCCTGCTCCGCCGTAAGCGCCGACCTTTCCGCCCTTAGTGAACGGGGTTATCAGGTCCATCACCTTGATGCCGGTTTCCAGAATCTCTACCTGAGTCGCCTGGTCTTCGAAGGTGGGCGGTTTGCGGTGGATAGGCCAGGTCTCGGCAGACTCCACCTCTTCTAGATCGTCCAGAGTTTCGCCAAGCGCATTAAACAGCCTGCCGAGCGTGGGATCGCCCACAGGAACGGATACAGGACTGCCGGTGTCGATGGTATCGACGCCGCGTACAAGACCTTCCGTCGCGCCCAGTGCGAGACAGCGAACCCAATTGTTGCCTATGTGCTGTTCAACTTCAAGCACCAGTGTTTCATCACCGATGCTAGTTTCCAGTGCGTTGTAAATTGCCGGCATGGCGTCTGATGGGAACTCCACATCAACCACAGTGCCGATGACTTGGGTTACCTTTCCCGTTGCCATGGTTCCTCCAAGAGTAATCAGTTTCCAGTGGTCAGCTTTCAATAATATCTCATGAAAACCGACGAACTACTATTGCTAACGGATGTGTTTTATCATTCCACTGCCGCAACACCGCCAACGATGTCCAGCAGTTCTTTCGTTATCGTTTCTTGGCGCGCCTTGTTCATGACCAGTGTAAGGTCTTCGACCATCACATTGGCATTGTCGGTGGCATTACGCATCGCGACCATGCGCGCCGACTGCTCGCTGGCGATGCCCTCAAGCAAGTAGTGATAGAGCTGCATCTCAACATATCGGGGAAGCAGCGCATCGAGCACAGGACCTCCGCTCGGCTCGTATATATAGCCCACGGCTTGAGACGGTTCCAGGTCTGCAGGCACCACCGGCAGAAGCTGCTCTACCACCGGGCGCTGGAGCGTGGTATTCACAAAATGGGCGTAAGCAACGAATACGGCGTCCACCTCTTCATTAGTGAATGCGTCTATAACTATGCGCGCAACCGGCGTAACCTCTTCAAGTCCCGGACGGTCAGGAATATCGGTAAAGACGGCTTGGACATCTTGGCTCGTCCTGACCATGAAGTCTCTGCCCTTCTTACCCATCGCAACGATCTTGACGGCTGCATCCTGTTCTGTAACAAACTGTCCGGCTACGCGGTTAATGTTCGAATTCAATCCGCCGGTCAGTCCTCTGTCAGGGGTGATGGCGATAAGCCCGACATTTCTGCGCGGCTTCCGTTCCACAAGGAGCGGGTGGTGTTCTTCATCATCCTGTACTTGCGCTGCAAGATTTGCCAACATCGTCTGCATCAAGTCGGAATACGGCCTTCCACGGAGCGCAGCCTCTTGGGTGCGCCGCATCTTAGATGCGGCAATCATGGACATCGCCTTGGTAATTTTCGCTGTATTCTCAACGCTGCGAATGCGTCGTCTGATTTGTCTTACGCTTGCCATATTTCAGCCTTTATACCCATCTGCGAAGTTCTTTTTCAGCCTCTTTCCTGTCGGCCACTACATATTCTCTCGCTATCTGAATATCTTGCTTCACGATGTACTTCTTATCTACCAAGCCTCGCTTATACAGCGCGTGCATCACCATCTGTTCCACTTCCCCAGTCGAATCTTCCGGTATCCGCCCAAACTCTTTGCCCGCCACACAGAGATGCAGTTGTGATAGTAAGTGAGGTCCTATGTAGGCATCCCCTTCTTCAATTACCATTTCGATATATGTGTCCAAGTATATCTTGGCAGCTTCGTCCAATCTTCCAAGAATCATGAGATCAACGGGATCCAATCTCTCACGCTCCATGTTATACCTCTTCTAAAATCAGGCTTGTGAGATGGACTTCAGAGAAATCTGCCACTTGAACCATTATTAACCCAGCATAATAACGACCAGGATTAATTAATTTGGTAGGAGCCAATACTTTGAGTAGATTGATCATTTCAGTGGTTAGCTTACTTCGTATATTTCTCAGGCTACTCGTTGATTTCACCTCCACCAACGCCAACCGTCTGCTTTGATTATCGCGGAATATCATATCCGGGGTAACTTTTAACGGACGCCTGTACAAATTCCAATTGTAGTGCGTTTCGCAAAACCACCCAGCAATAGCCTCAGCCGCGCTCGCCATAGCAAATGTGTTCAACACTGGACGATTAGCTGGATAAAGTAATCTGCTCTGTGGAATTGGAATCTGAGTCGGACCAACTCTGGCTGCTCTTTGCACTCTACGGAAATACAACTCTACGTCGTCCCACGGATTTTGTGTAGTAACCTCCGAATATTTATCTACATACCATTGAAATCCACGGCCCGCCGTTAGATCAGCCTGCCATTTCCATTGACTCTCACTTGAGTACCAATGCGGAACCTGCTGATTCCTCAATATAGAAAGCGTTTGCCTATCACGGGTAAGCCCAACCTGCTCGGATGTTATTGTATAACGATATTCCGTAACCGAGACATCCAATATCATTCAGATTGTACCCGCAGATTGTACCTGAAATCTTAATACGGCACATTCGTCTTGAAGTCATCAATAGCCGCTTTGAGCGCCTCTTCGGTATCGCCGGATATGTCTCTGGTTTCCGCTATCTGTGCGAGGACGTCTCGCTGATTAGATGCGAAGTAGCTCATGAATGCAGACTCAAACGCCGGAACCTTCTCGATATCAACATCGTCAAGAAATCCGTTTGCGAGCGCGTATAGAATCGCAGCCTGATGTTCCATGGGCAGCGGTGAGTTCTGGCCCTGCTTGAGAATCTCCGTAGCGCGCTGCCCGCGCTCAAGCTGCTGGCGGGTAGCTGCGTCAAGGTCTGCCGTGCCAAACTGCGCGAATGTTACCAATTCCCGGTACTGCGCGAGGTCGAGACGCAGGCTCCCCGCGACGCCTCTAATTGCGCGCGTCTGAGCGGCGCTGCCAACGCGAGATACAGACAGGCCAGCGTTCACTGCCGGGCGTATGCCTGAGTTGAAGAGTTCAGGCTCAAGGTATATCTGGCCATCTGTGATCGAGATGACATTGGTGGGAACATACGCAGACACGTCGCCTGCCAGCGTTTCGATAATAGGCAGCGCCGTTATAGAGCCTCCCCCGTTCGCGTCATCAAGTTTCGCGGCGCGCTCAAGCAGCCGGCTGTGCAGATAGAAAACATCGCCGGGATAGGCTTCGCGTCCGGGCGGGCGACGCAGGAGCAGGGACATTTGGCGATATGCCCAAGCGTGCTTCGACAGGTCGTCGTATATTATGAGGGCGTCCTTGCCCTGCCACATGAACTCTTCCGCCATCGCACAGCCGGAGTAAGGCGCGAGATACTGCATTGGCGCAGGATCGGACGCATTTGCGGCAACCACGATGGTATGTTCCATCGCGCCATACTCTTCAAGCAGGGCGACCGTTTGCGCTACCTTGCCTATCTTTTGCCCGATAGCGACATAAATGCAAACTAGGTCGCCGCCGCGCTGGTTAATGATAGAGTCAAGAGCAATTGCAGACTTGCCCGTGGAACGGTCTCCGATAATAAGCTCACGCTGTCCGCGCCCAACCGGAATCATCGCATCGATTGCCTTAATACCGGTCTGAACCGGAGTATCCACCGAGCTGCGAATTGCGACATTTGGCGCGACAACTTCGACTTCGCGAGTCTTGCTCGTGCCAAGCGGTCCCTTGCCGTCGATCGGCTGCCCCAACGAATCCACAACACGCCCGATGAGTTCGTCCCCCACAGGCACAACGACCACACGCCCCGTGCTCCTAGCTTCCGAACCCTCCTTGACTACGAGCGGATCACCGAGAATCACCGCGCCTACGCTGTCTTCTTCAAGGTTCAGAGCCATTCCCATGACACCGCCCTCGAACTCCAGCAGCTCACTGTAGGCAACGCCGGACAAACCGTGAACCTGTGCAATGCCGTCGCCAACCTCAATAACCGTGCCTACATCCACCATGCTCAGGTCGCGCCCAAACTCTTCTATCTGACGCTTGATTACTGAAGCAATATCTTGTCCTCTGACTGCCATGCAGCTCCTCCGTTTGAAAGCGACATGCCGTGGGGCATTGCCGCTTGAAGATTTAGTGCTATTTTATGCCCTAAACGAGACTTCGCACCGGGCAGATGGTAGCATCGGTTTATGCACCCTGCACCAGTTCGCGCCGCAGATCGTCCAGCCTAGTTCGTGTGCTGCCGTCTATCACCTTGTCGCCAACGCGCGCCACGAAACCGCCGAGTACCTGCGGTTCTACTCTTGATGTTGCCGCAATCTCCTTGCCCACAATGTTTTGAAGCATCGCTTCTATGCGTTCGCGCTGCTCGTCGCTCAAAGGGACAGCAGACACAATCTCAGCGCGCTCGACGCCATGATATTCGTCCAGCATCTGCTGATACGCTTCGGTTATGCCGGGCAGAAGCCGTGCTATATTGTTGGAAGCAAGCAGCGAAATGAGATTCAGTGCAAGCCTGCTGACTGAATCTCCGAGTGTCTCTTCAATCAGGCTTGTTTTCTGACCCAAAGTGAATTGCGGCGCGTCAAGAAAGTTGGCAAACTCGCTGTTAGCCATTGCGTCGGCAAGCAACGCCAAGTCGTCAAGCCATCTGTCCGGCTCGCCCTGTTCCAGCGCTATTGCGAAGATTGCCTGAGCGTATCTGCGCGCGGAAGCTCCCCTTGTCATATCACTCTTCTCATTTCAATGCTGCTGAAGCGCGACTTGGTTCGTTCAATTCACCCACCAAGCCGATACGTCGGCAGCCAACTATTTATGGTAGTTCGGTTAGTTGTAATACCCGGCAGACAGATGCTGACGGATATGGTTGTGCTTAATTACGCCTAATTACGATTTATACGAGAGTCGCTCTCTTGCAGAACCTGATCGATAATGTCTTGGTGCGCCTGCTGATCTAGCGAACGCTCCACTACTCGTTCAGCTGCCATTACCGCCAATCCTGCGAACTCGCTGCGAATCTGCTCGATGGCAACATCACGTTCCCGCTGGATATTTGCCTCTGCGCGGACGCGCTCAGCATCGAGTTCCTGCCTGACCTTTGCAGTTTCCTCTTCACGATAACGATCTGCAACTTCACGCGCATTGGCAACAATCTGCTGACCCTGGACGCGTGCGGCTTCAAGCTGAGCCTCAACCGCCTCTCGTGATTCTGCTGATTCCTGCCTGGCTCGTTCAGCGGCTTCAAGGCCGTCTTTGATCCGCTGCGAACGCTGGTCAAGCATGTTTAATATGGGCTTATACAGGACTAATTTCAGCACAACAAGCAGTATGATGAAACTGATGAGGTGCGTAACCAAGCCTGGCAGATTTATCCCTAAGGCCTCCATGCCTTCTCCCCTATCTGTTGAAAATCGGTTTACAACTCAGTCGCGGCGCGAAAATCGCAAGCAGGAAGCTTTCCGGTCTGAACAACTGAAAAGCCACAGATTAATTCCGAACGATTTCCAAGCCGCGCTATTAATAAATAATGCTAGACGAACTTGATGATAATCGCCACGACCAGCGCGTAAATTGCGATAGCCTCGGTGAACGCAATGGCGAGAATCATGTTCTGCTGGATTAAGCCCGAAGCGTCAGGATTGCGTCCCAGCGACTCCATTGCCTTAGCAGCCAGCAGACCGATACCGATACCGGGACCGAGAGCCCCCAGTCCCATCGCAAGACCGGCGCCCAAACTTGCCATATCTTCCATATTCCACTCTCCTTATATTGTAGTAGATTCTGCGCACCCTGTACTTTTCAGGTCATACGCATGTTTTATCTGAATGATGTTGGCTAGTGATGCTCTCCGCCGTGTGCGGTAGTCGCCATAACCGCGAATACCAGAGTAAGTATAGCGAAGATGAACGCCTGGATTGCTCCCACGAACAGCTCCAGACCAAGGAATGGGATAATACCGATTAACGGGAACAGGAATGCCATAGATATCAACAGCACTTCGCCAGCGAAGATGTTCCCGAACAGACGGAAGGTGAAACTGATTACTTTGGCAATCTCGCCAATGCCTTCAAGTATTCCCACAAAGAATCCTATGGGACCTTCCTTAAAGTTTATAAACTTGCCAAGGTGCCCGGATATACCCAGCGTGGAAAAACCCCAGAAGTGAATCGTTACCATGGCTATCAGCGCAATCGCAAGGGTGGTGTTCACATCGGTATTGGCGCTTCGTAGGAGCGGAACCAGCAAGCCGGCTTGCTTACCCTCGCCCGCGCCATGGTGCTCTTCCCATTCAGCGGCGGTAATATCGTTGCCCAGCGATCCGAAGCCCAGATAACCAAATGCGCCGTCGCCTTCGAAAACCTGCAAATGAATGTCGTGCAGGTCAACATGCTCGCCGGCCTTCTCGGCGGCTTCTTCCTTGTGGTGAATAACTTCTTCCGGTGTTTCTATCCTGCCTATTGTGCCAAATCCGGGCAAGATGCCAGTCCAGTTCGAGACCATTATGAACAAGAAAATGGTCATCACAAGAGGAAAGAAACGGCGCGCCTGTTCGGGACCCGCTATGCGCTCCGTCAAGTCAAGGAAGAACTCAATGAAGACCTCTACGAGATTTTGCAGCCCGCGCGGAACATCGCTCATTCGCCGCGTGGCAAAGAACGATATAACCAACAGAACAACGATGGTAATCCATGTGGTTACCATCGTATTAGTAAGCTTAAATCCCGGGAATATGTAGCCGGCAAAGACGGGTTCGGCAGGAATCTGAATATGTGCCAGCGGAGCGCTCAGAAAACCAAGCCCAAATGCATTGCCCAGCGCGCCGCCCAATACACTAATTGCGAAAGCGATCAACGCTATTATGAGTATTGTTAGTGTCTTAGGATTGCTAAGCACGCTCTACACTACCCTCTAATTTCCTTAACTATCGCATTCAAGTATCTATTCATCAGTCATCGTCGCTCGGTCTGGATGCAGGCACCGATAATATCATGCGCACCATCCCGACTACCGCAACCGCAATGCCCAACGCCAACCCTAACAGGGTGAACAGAGGGCTTATTTCGAACCTGCGATCAAGCAGAAATCCGCCGTAAGTTCCGCCGCCGATGCAAACGGCGACATACCATCCGATACCCATCAGACGGAGCGCCAGCGCCAACCTGTCAGCGTTCAAATGCTTACCCTCTGAAGGCTTGTGTAGTATATCACAATCATTCTGCGAATGTAAATTTTAAGTTCACATTTACATTCTGGCACAAAAATACGCCTCTGTCGAAAATTGAAGCCCGGCGGAGTGCGAAGATTACACGGAAATGCAGGTTATTTCAGCGTCTAAAATAGATAATCCAATGGTACAAGGACGGCGGGAGAAAATACGTCCCATATCTTAATAACTGTGAACATAATGCCTAAAATTGCTTCCGTAACTCCCGGATTTTTACGCATTCGGTAGTATAGAAACCCGAATGCAAGAATTTCTAAGACATCGCCAACGAAACCGCGAATAAAACTGAAGGGGATGAATTTAACTTCATCAACAAAGATTATTACAAGGATGGCTATGGGTATATTTAGAACAGAAAGGAAGAACACTGCGGCACAGGCAATATGACCCCAGCGCAACAGACGTTCATTCATTGATTATCTCAAGCAGTACGCAAGCCTCAATCATCAGGCTGCGGGCGCACTACCTGCTTTGAGACGGCGCGTCGCCCTGCCCCAGATCTTCTATGTCAAGGGTATCAATGAAATCTGAAAACGCTGACAGCTTCTCCAGCTCGCCCTCGGAAATAGCGGGCGCAGCCGGCTCCTCTTCCTGTTCGCTTTCAGCCTGCTCTTCCGCGTCAGTGTTTGTCTCCAGCAGCACCGCAGCCTTCTCCACGACGGCATCTTCAGCATAGATTGGCGATTCGGTGCGGACGGCAAGCGCCAAAGCGTCGCTTGGACGGGAATCCACCTCCATCGTAGTTCCATTGACCTGAAGCACAATTTTCGCGAAGAAGGTGTCGTCAGAGAGATCGGAAACGACAATCCTGTCAACAGTGGCATCAAGCGATGATATGACATCGTACAGCAAGTCATGGGTTAGCGGTCTTGGCACAGTAACATTCTGAAGTTTCAACGCTATGGCATCGGCTTCGCTAGGGCCAATCCATATTGGCAGATATTTGTCGGTGTCTTTCACCCGAAGAATAACTACCCTCTGCTGGTTCATAAGGCTAACGCGTATGCCGTCAATGATTAGTTCCAGCATTAGATCAGTCCCCTCCAAATAACGCTCCAAGTGAGCATATTGTAAGCACAAGGTATAAAGGTGTCAACGCATACACAGCTCAGTTCAGAAGCTCATACGCTCTCTTGCATAGTTTTGAACGGGCTGCCCTTCATACGCCGTTCCAGCGCTGAGCGCGGCATCGTTACTCGGCGCCGGCAGCCAATGCAGACGATCCCGATGTCCGCGCCAACGCGCACTACGCACCAGTTGAACTCCCCGCAGGGATGGCGCTTCTTCAACCGCACGAAATCTCCGACCTCATACCCGACTACCACGATACCCCCTCATGCGACAGAGTATCGTTGATTGCATCGCGCAATTTCGCAGCTGCATCACGCGCGCCATTCGCAAATCCATCTGCGCTGCGGTCAGCGTATATTATCCCGCGCGACGAGTTGATGAGGATGTTCGGCGAGCCGTTATCAATGCCGTTCTTCACCGATGCTTCGAGTTCGCCGCCTTGCGCGCCTATGCCGGGTATGAGTATCGGCACTCCGGGGCAGCGCTGCCTCACCGCGCGAAGCTGTTCCGGATATGTCGCGCCAACGACCAGTCCCAAGTTGCCGTTAACATTCCACTCCGATGAGCGCACAGCCATCCATTCATAGAGAGGCATCCGTTCGCCGTTCACCGTGAGCACGGCGTCTTGAAACTCCTGAGCGCCCGGGTTCGAGGAGCGACACAGCACGAACACGCCCTTGTCAGCGTAGTTCAGGAACGGAGAAAGCGATTCGCCGCCCGTATATCCATTCACCGTTACGGCATCAAAATCCCAGTATTCAAACATAGCTGCAGCGTACTTGACGCTCGTGGAACCAATGTCGCCGCGTTTGGCGTCGCAGAGAAGCAGGACATCCGGGGCGTTCCTTCGAATGTAGGCGGTCGTATCGCGCAGCGCAGTAATGCCTTCAATCCCAAGAGCCTCGTAGAAAGCTATGTTGGGCTTATACGCGCACACCAAGTCTTTCGTGGCGTCCACAATGGCGCGATTGAAAGCGCGCACGTCGGCAATCGGCATCAGAGAAGCGTCCACATCCAAGCCTACACACACGAGGCTGCGGTTAGAGCGCGCTGCGCTGCTAAGTCTGTTCTTGAACTCGCTCAATTAACCCTCTGTTATCGCCCAGAAATCGGTGTTTCCTTTTATTAAGATGCCACGACCGCTTAAACGGATGCAGGCCTTCACCGGACGGATATGCCCGGCACGATACGATAATGGAAACCCCTGACTACCATAAGTTGATGTTCGTATCAATCCAGTTTAATATCGCCGCACACTCAGAACAAGTACCGCGCTATCCATTTTTATTTCGTTTATAGTTGTGCCGATTATGTCAGATTTACACATCAGCCGCCACTTGCACCACATCTTCGAACTCCTGCTTGCGCGCTACGGCAGCCAGAATTGGTGGCCTGCCGATACGCCTTTCGAGATGATGACAGGCGCGGTGCTCACCCAGGCGACGGCGTGGACGAATGTGGAGCGCGCCATCGAATGCTTAAAAGACGCAGACGCGCTGTCCCCGTCCGCGATACGCCGTATGGATACGCAAACTCTGGCAGAGTTGATATATTCCAGCGGCTTCTACAACGCAAAAGCGCGCAAGCTCCAAGCTTTGTGCCAGTTCATTGGAGATACCTACGACGATAACATCGAGGCTATGCGCAGGGAAGACGGCGCGAAACTGCGCCGCGAACTGCTTGGCGTGAAGGGCATCGGCGAGGAGACGGCGGACGCCATTCTTCTGTATTCGCTGGGGAAGCCCTCGTTCGTGATAGACGCTTACACACGCAGACTGGCAAGCCGCCTCCATATCGCGCCAAAGACGAATTCATACTCAGCTTATCAGCAAATGTTCATGGATAATCTGCCGCTCGACAGGGCGCTGTTCGCCGAATATCACGCGCTGATTGTGCAGCACTGCAAGGAGGCTTGCCGCAAAACTCCAATATGCGAAGGGTGCTGTCTGAGAAGCGTATGTCCCACGGGCAGCGCACAAGGTTTCGGCGGAAAAGGCTAGACGCCCTTAAACCAGTCGGTGAACTGCGCTGCCAGCATCTCGTCTCCGGACAGCGCAATGCGTCCACGCCGAACCGAGCGGCGCAGCTGGAGCCTGCCGAAGCAGAACAGGATATAGGTGTCAGTGTCGCACCCAAAGATAACATCTGCCGGCGAATCGTCGGAAGGCGCATGCACAAAGTTGTCTCCGTTCACCGTTACATCGTATCCGCCGTCCGCATCGGTTAGGTCAAACCGATAGCGTATCGGGACGTCCAGCGGATCGCCCTTCTGAAAGCCGCTGCGAAGCCAGCGCCACACGAATTCAAGCATAAACGTCTGTGCGCGGCGGCTGAGCTTCGCGCTGCGATCGATAGGATAGCGAATGTCCCATGAATGAATCGCCAGCTCAGAAGCGCGAATATCTATCAGCCTATCCACGCTGATTACGAAGTAAGGATGCCAAGTCGGAAGCGAGTATGACGTCTCGTCCAGCTCCAGCAGCAGCGTGTTGAAACGCTTGCAGCTCGCGTTGAAATCGTAGAACAGGTCCTCATGGATGGCGTTGCGCGTATCGACAAGCCGTTCAAGCCCCTGCTCAGGACTTTCCGGCCTGCTCCATCCCATCGGCGGCTGCGTACTGCCCCGGACGGCGTTCGTTATGCTCAACCCGAACACATTCGCGCCGAGGATCAGATGCGTAATCACATCCGCGATTTTCCATCCCTGACAGGCGCTCGCGTACACATCGGGGTCGCGCCAGATGTTGTCCGGCAATGTATGCAGATACGCCGCCAGTTCGTTCGATAGGTCGCGCACCAGCTGAATGCGCTCTCTTACTTGCTGTGGATCACTCATAGTCCTGCCCTTATCTGCTGCGCGATTTCGTGTTCGCGCGCAGTGTTGATTTGTACCTTGCCCAAGACGTCCGGCGCGCGCCGTTCCAATGCGGCGATATGCAGAGGGCCGTCGCCCCAAAGACTGTCGCGGCGGCGCGGAACCACATGCATGTGGAAATGCGGGACTTCCTGCATACTCGCCACACCGTTGTTTTGGTAGAGAGTGATTCCGTCCGGCGAATACGCTTTCACAAATGCTGCTGACACCCTTCGCACTGCGTCCATCACCGCCGTTGACTCTTCGTCGGTCAGATCCAGAATAGTCGCGGCATGCCTACGCGGAATAACAATGACTTGACCGATTTCATACTGCCGTATATTGACGATTGTGAGCGTCAGATCGGTCTCTTCTACCAGACCCTTGTCCAGACGTCCGGCTATCAGCTCACAGAACACACACGGCATCATGACAGGAAGTTCAAACGGCGAGGTCATCTGCCCTGTCCGATCCCTATATTCCATTATCCACGATGAAAGCAGCGAGGTCTGCGGTGCGGCAGCTATATCCCCATTCGTTATCGTACCAGCCGATGACCTTGACCATATTATCCCCGACAGTCATGGTGGAAAGAGCGTCCAAGATGCAGCTGTGCGGGTTCTTAATAATGTCGCTGCTCACGAGCGGGGCTTCGCTGTACTCTAATATACCCTTCAGATCTCCCGCGGCAGCGTCGCGATATGCGGCGTTAATTTCGCTGACGGAAGCGGGATGTTTAAGGGTGGCTACGAAATCCGTTACCGAGCCGCTCGGCGTGGGGACGCGCATAGCCAATCCGTTCAGTCTGCCGTTAAGCTCCGGCAGCACAACGCCCACTGCTTTCGCAGCGCCCGTAGAAGTGGGAATGATATTCACAGCTCCGGCGCGCGCGCGCCGCAAGTCCGAATGACCTCCGTCCAGCATTTTCTGGTCGTTCGTGTATGCGTGAACCGTAGTCATCAGCCCTTGCTCGACCCCAAAGTTGTCATTGAGCACCTTAACCATCGGCGCAATGCAGTTGGTGGTGCACGAAGCGTTGGAAATAATGCTGTGCTTATGTGGCTCGTAGCGATGCTCGTTCACGCCTAGAACGAGTGTGATGTCGTCATTGCTGGCAGGCGCGGATATGATGACCTTCTTCGCGCCGCTCTTCAGATGCTCGGACGCCCGCCCTGCGCTTGTGAACGCGCCCGTGCATTCGATAACAATGTCAACGCCGGATTCGCTCCAATCCAGATTAGCCGGGTCCTGCTCAGAATAAGTCGTTATCTCACTGCCGTCCACAACTATGCCGTCAGCGGCTGCCTCCACCGACCCCGGATAGATGCCATAAGTAGAGTCATACCTAAACAGATGCGCTTTGGTCTTCGTATTCGACCTGTCATTAACGGCAGCCACTTCCAGTTTTTCGGCGTGCCGCTCCATAATCGCCCGCAGCACCTGTCTGCCAATACGTCCGAACCCGTTGATACCTACACGAGTTGCCATACTGCTGCAAAGCTCCCTTCGACTGCCTGTGTGCCAACCACGTCTAATCAGAGCCGCCAATCAAACCCACCACTCAATTATAGCCCGTCGACCGCACCTATTGCTAACATATCCCGCTAACATATCACGCCAAATCTGATAGAATGTCCCTCATCTCCCCCACGACAATAACAGCCGTCAGACAATAGCCATTAAATCGTAACGCCCCAATATCCCCCAATGAAACCCATCGCATATACAATCCTCATCATATCAATCACTGCGCTCGTCATATTAACTGCCTGTAACAACAGCACAGATAATCAATCTCCGGTTGCTGAGTTTGCTACCGCTGTACCAGATCAGCCTGCGAGCCAAAACACCCCTAAACCCATTGTCAACATCCAGTTTGTCGGCGGAGAAGGCCTATCGGACAACCGCAAACTTTCGCTTGCCGAACTCATCGAGCACATCCAAGGCGGCGTAGTCCAGATTACTGTCGGCGGCAGAGGCGGTTCAGGCGTCATAATCAACACCGACGGTCTTATTGTTACCAACGAACATGTAGTCGGCGGCGACCGCAGTGTAAATGTCCGACTCACCAACGGCGTCCACTATAATGCCAGCGTGCTGGAAACCGACTCACATGCCGACCTTGCGCTGATCCAAATAGACCGCAGCGCTCGCTTCCATGCCGTCCCCGTCGGCAGCGCCGATACAGTGCGCGTAGGCGATGAAGTGCTCGCGCTGGGCTTCCCCATATCAGACATCATCGGCGAGAATCTCACAGTAACACGCGGCATTATCTCATCCACCAGAAGCGTCGCGGGTATCGACTTTCTCCAGACCGACGCCGCCATAAATCCCGGCAACAGCGGCGGTCCCCTCGTAAACATGCAGGGCGAAGTCATCGGCATAAACACATTGCGAATAGACGACACCGCCAGCGGCAGATCAGTCAATAACATCGGTTTCGCCGTATCCATAGATGAGCTGGAAAGTCGCCTGAACAGCATAGGCGGCGTCAAAATTGCCAGACTGGGCACGCCCACGAACACACCCATACCGCCCACTCCTTCCAACACGCCCACAACAACCCCGATACCGCCTACGCCCACCATAACCAGCACGCCAACCATCACTCCAACACCCACGATAACCCAGACACCGACTATTACGCCCACCTCTACCCATACCAATACGCCTACGCAGACCTCAACTCCCACACCAACCCGCACACTGACGCCAACCCGCACGCCCACACATACCCCAACACCTATACCTCCGTTCATACAAGTGTCTGCCGGCTATTCACATACATGTGGACTGCGCGCAGACGGAACAGCCGTTTGTCGCGGCAGTAATGAATACGGGCAGACGACACCGCCCAAAGACGAACGCTTCATTTACATAAGCGCAGGTGCAAGACACACCTGCGGACTGCGCGAAGACGGCAGCGCGATCTGCTGGGGACAAGACAACGTACATGGCAGGACAATACCGCCCAAAGATGATCACTTCACAGCCGTCATCGCAGATGGCAATTATACGTGCGGATTACGAACGGACGGCAGCGTGATTTGCTGGGGCAATACGAACCAACCTCCGGATTACGAGCGATTCGTGAAAATTACCACCGGATGCGGCTTGCGTGACGATGGATACATACTTTGTTGGAACCGGCATCAGCCTCCCGAGAATGGGCAATTCATAGATTTAGACGCTACCTGCGGTCTGCTTCAGGACGGCAGCCCGGTCTGCTGGAATAAGGATGGTTGGCTTGATTCGACTTCAACAGTGAAAGACGAACTCCTAATATCCATAACCGTTGGCTGGGGACACGTCTGCGGACTGCGTGAAGACGGCAGCGCAGTATGCTGGTCAGGCAACGAACATGGCGAGGCGACCCCGCCCGAGGACGAGCGTTTCACAGCCATAAACGCCGGCGGCAATCATTCCTGCGGCTTGCGCGCTGACGGCGTAATCGTCTGTTGGGGAGATAATTCCGAAGGACAATCATCCCCGCCGCTGCGATAAACTTTGGCACGCGTCATCGCTTGCCCCAGCCCAATCAGCGCGCTACTATAACCATACACGCAAAGCTATCCATCAGGAGCAATGCACATGACAACAGAAATCACAGAAACAGAGCAAGAGCTGTTCAGCCGTATCACAGTCAACCCTCACATCTTCGGCGGCAAACCCATCATACGCGGCATGCGCATCGCGGTAGAACACATCCTATCTATGTTAGCCGCCGGCGACAGTCCGCAAACCATCCTAGATGAGTACGACTTCCTAGAACCCGAGGACATTCAGGCAAGCATCCTATACGCCTATCGCACTGTAGCAGGCGAACATATATATGACCGGCTGTCAGTTCGAGAATAATCTTGAAATTCTTGATAGACGCTTGTATTTCATCGCATAGCGTCCAGAATACCCTTACACAACTGGGACGCGATGTCATATCTGCTTTCCAAATAGATGTTGGGGCAACGGACGAAGAACTTCTTGCTATAGCAAACGAAGAGAACAGGATACTTATCACCAAGGGACAAAGACTTTGGCGAACTGGTATTTGTACAAAATCTGCCATACTTCTGCATCATCAGATTTATCGAAATGCCTATAGCCGATGTAGTTTCAGCGATGAAAGAACTGCTCCGAGACTACACAGATGAAATGATAGCAGGCGCTATAATCGTAGTAACGAAAAATCGAATTCGCATACGGCAAAGTTCAAATTTCAGTTAGCATCAGCACATGCCCTCAAACAAAGACCAAACGAATAATAAGGACGAACACACAGACCTAACCACCCGCATCAACGACTTGCGCTCAGACATGAACTTCCGGTTCAACATCGTTTTTGGACTGCTAATCGCCGTTCTCGGCATGCTGATAACAATAATGTTCCGCCTGTAAACCGCCTCTCCTACAAGCAGCCCCACCTACCCTATATCCGCCCCATTTCACGCCGCATCTGCTCCAACCCCATAGGCCCTAGGTTCAGCGCGCGAGTATGAAAATCCTTCAGGTCGAAGTCCGCGCCCTTCCGCCACTTCGCATCTTCGCGCGCATCCAGCCATTCGCGCTCGCCCACCTTGTACGATATCGCCTGCGCCGGCATTCCAAGGTAGCGATCCACTTCGCTCGCCACGAAGTCCTCCGGGAAGTGGCTGCGCTGTCGTATAAACTCCAGCCCAAGATCAGGCGTCCATACCTCGCCGGCGTGGAAGTCGGAGTCGTCGGGTATCGCAAACCCCAGATGCATGCCGATGTCTATAATCACACGCACGCTGCGAAGCGCCTGCGCGCGAAGCATACCTAAGTAGTAGTCCGGATTTTCGAGATAGCCAAGTTCAGCCATAAGACGCTCTGCGTACAGCGCCCAGCCTTCTATGTAGCCGGATGTGCCGCCCATCGCCGTCTGGAAGCGCGAAAGCTCGCTGGTCAGGTACTTCGCTATGCCGCGCTCGAAGTGATGACCCGGCACACCCTCATGATACGCAATAGACGCCTCTCCCCAGAGCGGGAAGCGCGTCTTACCGCCGGTGGGATACCAAGTGCGCCCCGGACGGCTGAAGTCCTCGGACGGCGATGTGTAGTACATCGCAAGCGCGCCGCCGGGCGGGGCAATCATCGCCTCGATGCGCTGCACCGGCTCGGGAATATCGAAGTGCGTCCCATTCATTTCGGCAATAGTGGCGTCCTGCAATTCCTGCATCCAAGTTTGAAATGCGTCAACGCCCTCAATCGCGCGCGACGGGTCGGTCTCCAGAAGCTGTTTCGCTGCTTCGACTCCTGCGCCCGGCAGTATGCGCTCTGCCGTCTTAGCCATTTCGCTCTCGACCCAGCGAAGCTGCTCCCAGCCCCAGTTATAAGTTTCCACGAAGTCCAACTCAGTGCCATTAAACGCGCGCGACGACAGCGCATATCGCTCCTCACCTACGCCGTCCCGCTCCACCGCATCTTTCATGTACTCTTCGCGCAGGAAGACGCCCATATCGGCGTATGCCCTTGCGGCAGCGTCTGCGCCGTCCTCGATGCCCCGGCGCAGCGTATCCGAGGATATGCCCGACACATCAAACGCATCAAGCAGACCATGAAAGAACGATTTTGAACCGTCGGCGCCGGCCCATACCCGAGCCTGCTGCGCGCATCCAGCAGCCTGACGACGGCTGCTGGTTTTAGATTGGCGCGCGCCTTCAATCAGGCTTTGACGATAACTTTCCAGCGCTTGGGGAACGAGCGCCAATCGCGCCGCAATGTTGCTCCAGTGTTCCTCCGTGTCGCGCGGCATAAGGTCGAACACCATTCGAATGCTCTGAAACGGGCTGCCAAGCACGCGCAGACTGCGCAGGTGCTCAGAAGATTCGTAGGCGTCTATACTTGTCTGCAAATCGTCAAGCATAGCATCCCGAGCTATCCTGTCGCGCTCGCCCTCAACGGCGGCGGCGTTCAGCGCAGCGACTGTCCTGCGGTTCAGTTCGGCGTTGGCATCCGCGCCAGTCGGCGAGTAGTCGGACATCTTGTCGTCGTAGCCCGGCACGCCAATCGATGTGGCGCTCATAGGGTTGAGCGCAGCATATCTCTCAACATATTCATTTGCAATGTCATATATTTGGGACATTTCCGTAAGAATACCTTTCGGTTAGTTCAGGACTATGCAGATTGGCTGCGAGGCGTCAAGCCCTCTGCGGCACGGGCTTGCCCTTATAACGCCGGCCCCTGTCCTTGACGGTGCGCTCCCGCTCGAAAGACATCACAGGAACGCCATATCCGCAGCTTGTGCTGGTCTTTTCCACCGTTATATCAATCACCTGTCGCATAGGCAGGCTAATTTCATCCGATGCATGGTCCAGCAGCAGGCTTGCCAACGGTGAATTTTCTATCGAAACCGCGCGCGCCTGCCCGTAAAGGCGTATTATCCCGGCGTTCTCCTCCTCAAACGCACATACCATTATGGTAACCGGACTTCCCGTATCAGAATGGCGCGCCGTTTCGTTGCCGCTTCCCGTATAGTCGAGGTATGCGACGCGGTTCGGGCTTATGATGTGCAGCGGCACACCGCCTTTGGGTGAGACATTCACCGCATCAGCCGCCGCGCCGCTTGAGCCAAAGTCCGCAGTTCCCACAAAGAACACCGGAGCGCTTCGGATCATCTCCGCCTGTTCATCCGTTATAAGTGAGTATGAGGTTGCCATTCTTGTCCTTCCATTTCTGCCATGCTCTCTGACGATATTCGCCGTTTCGCTTATCTGTTAATCAGCAGATGCTCATACACCTGTCGCCCGGCGAAGCGCGCCGCATCGCCCAGCTCTTCTTCGATGCGAAGCAGCCGATTGTACTTGGCAGTGCGCTCACCGCGAGCAGGCGCACCCGCCTTTATCTGCCCCGCGTTCGTGCCGACGGCAAGGTCGGCTATCGTGGTGTCCTCGGTTTCGCCGGAACGATGGCTGATGACTACGCCCCAGCCTGCGTCTTGCGTCATCTTCACCGCATTCAGTGTCTCGGTTACCGTGCCTATCTGATTTAACTTGATTAGCACGGCGTTGCTGGCATTAAGCTCCATACCTTCACGAATAAGCTCCGTATTCGTAGTGTACAGGTCATCGCCAACAAGCTGCACCGTGCTCCCAATAGAATTGACCATTAGGCACCAGTTCTCCCAGTCGTCCTCCGCAATGCCATCCTCGATGCTAATTATCGGGTAGTCCTGAATCCAGTTCTTGTACAGGTCTATAAGCCGTCCTGCCGAATAGTTCGTCTCCTCACGGCGCAGGCTGTAACGCCGCGCATTGCTCCGCAAACGAAGTTCGGACGCCGCAACATCGAGCGCAATGAAACACTGCACGCCGGGTCGGTAGCCGGCGCGCTCGATAGCCTCCATCACCAAGTCCAGCGCTTGGCGGTTAGTCTGCAGCGGCGGCGCGAAACCGCCCTCATCGCCAACCGCAGTGCCCAGAGCGCGATCGCGCAGGCAGTCTGCGAGCGCGTGATAAATCTCCACGCCGGCTTGCAGCGCCTGGCTGAATGTATCAAAGCCCATCGGCACGACCATGAACTCCTGAAAGTCGGTAGAGTTCTCAGCATGCCTGCCGCCGTTGATGATGTTCAGCATCGGCACCGGCAGGGTGAATGTGCCGCCTTTGCCAATATGTTCATATAGCGGCTTACCCTTGCTCTGAGCTGCGGCGCGCGCCACTGCCATAGACACGCCGAGTATCGCATTTGCGCCGATGCGTGTCTTGTGCTGCGTCCCGTCTAACTCAATTAGCAGTTTATCGAGCGCCTCCTGATCCAGCGCGGGAAGCCCCAGCACGGCAGGCTTGATATGCTTGTCGATGTTCTCGATTGGCAGACGAACGCCGCGCCCTCTGAACCGAGAGGCATCGCCGTCGCGCAGTTCCAGCGCCTCATTCGCGCCGGTGCTCGCGCCGGACGGCACCAGCGCACGCCCAACAGTCCCGTCTGACAGCGCGACATCTACCTCGACGGTCGGGTTGCCCCTCGAATCCAGAACCTCTCGCGCTTTCACATCTGAAATTGTCGTCATATTGTCCTCATTATTCGGGTGCAGGTTAATTATCTTATTATCTTAATACATGGTTTAGACATGGTTTCGTGGATGTTTCGTAAGCTAATCACGGCGGGGTGTAGCCGGTGCAAATCCCTACTATGGCAAATGTGCCTAGAATCAATGTAACCAGCAGCCAGCCCGGAATTAAATCGATAAGACTGCGGATTGGATTCCTCCAATCTATCTTGTTTCTCAGGTTTTCGGACTCAGGCGATTGTTTCGGTAATTCAGGTCTATACCTATGCTTCTCGTCATTCGGCATCCATCATCCTCTCTGCCCAGCGGTGTATATATCCGGGACGGTCGATTTGCCGGCGGCGATGTCTGTCAGTCGCTGCTTGGCTGCTGCTATGGCTTTGTCGGCGTCATCGGCCGGATCCGCAACACATGTAACTCCGTAGTTCTCATTATTTAGGGCAACAATAGCACTCACCGGTGATGATGAAGGTGATGAATAGTGAGACCATCATTAGTAGCCCAAATAACATCGGCGAGACTACTATCCAATCCTTTATTCCCACCTTCTCTTGCTTAGATTTTTCGGGCTCTGGCGATTTAGGTCTATATCTATACTTCTCGTCATTCTTCGGCATCACTCATCCTCTCTGTCCTGCAGTGTATATATCAGGAATGTCTGACTTGCCGGCGGCGATGCCCGACAGCCGCTGTTTGGCGATTTCTACGGCTTTGTCCGCTGCGTCAGCAGGGTCCGCAACACATGTAACTCTATAGGTCTCAGTTTATCGGTTGGCTGCAATCACCAGAAATAATCGTTGCTATTATAATTATTAGGACTCCCCATACCGGCGGGAATGTCAACCATTTCCAGCCTTTTAATTCTAGACGATAATCATCATCCGTTTCAGACTCTTTATTTCGACGAATCCTGTCTTTCCTCTCTGATATATATCTCTTATATTTCCTATAATCGTCATCTGGCATCGCTTACCCCCTCTGCTGAGTGGTGTATATATCAGGGATGGTTGACTTCCCGGCGGCGATGTCCACCAGTCGCTGCTTGGCTGCTGCTATTGCTTTGTCCGCGGCATCGGCTGGATCGGCAGCGCGTATAATGCTGGTGTCAGCCTCGCCGCTGCGTATCAGATCCCAGGTGTCAAGCCCGATGACAGGCACGCCGTCTCCAAGCGCATGCCCTATCTCGGACAGCGTGCCATAAGCGCCGCCCACTGCCACAACCGCTATTCCCGTCTTGGCAACTACGGAATTGCGCGCATACCCCATGCCGGTAATGATAGGAATATCTATGTATTCGTTGGCAGACAGCGGGCTGTCCCCAGGTAGTATGCCGATAGTTGTTCCACCGACTGACTTCGCGCCTTTGCACGCCGCCTCCATCACGCCCCCAAGCCCTCCGCACACGATAATCACTCCGCGCAGGGCAAGCTCCCTGCCCACCTGCTCCGCCAGCGCAGCGATGTGCGGTCTCGCATTACTCTCACCTATCACCGATATTATGAGCTGTCTGTCCATCTGCCCGCCCTGTAAGCCTGCTGTTTAGCTAATATCTCGCATCCGATTATATTACACATACCCGCGGCAATGTGCGAAAAACGCCAGCTCGCAGCAGCAATGACAAATTCAAAGGTAGCGTTTCCATTCAGACCAGAATGTACAATAAACGCCAATTGAATTGAAGTGTCAGAAGAGATTAGTATGCGGCACTCTTGAAATAGAGAGCGAATGGGAATAGGCTGGATAGATCACAATCTGTTAATGTCTTACAGATGTGAGGCATCTTATTCTCAACCCATCTAATTGGAAATGCTATCTCTGATGATAAATGTATGAACTGTGAAAATGCCCTCATTGATATGGAGGACCAGGCACTCCTTCCAGCACGGTCTGCGGGGCAGAACGACGATAAGCCCAATCGGGATTGTGGTGTGTCTGCTGATTATGGCTCTCTTACTTGCTATGATGGAGTGCATGCGACATCAGCATCAGACCAGAACATCTCTGTTCAATACAGAGTACCTAAATGATGATGCAAAGTGGGGAGAGGCAGTTGAAGGAGAAAGTGTACGGATACTGCCGTACTATCCCCCACCTGTCAATATGCCCAAGGCACTGATAGTCAGCGAAGGCGCCGTTAAATCTGTTTCTGACGGAATTATATTGAGCGCGAATTGGGATTTCCCATCTGGCACATCCACGGTAATATCTGAACCCAATTCCTCACTCTTATGGACAGCTCCCACAGATATAGACAGCTCAAATTCGGTTGTTCGGTTCTTGACCGGCGTTGAACCCAGCCTGGTGATGATACAAGCCTTCGATAAAGTCGGTCACCACGGCATTGGTGTGAATGTAGGCGGGCACATTCTCACCGATGATCCTGTCGCAGAGTATGAGTGTTCACGCTTTCAGTTTGAACCATGTATGCGGATTAGTCCGGACGGACTCGTCGATATCCACGAGATACCTAATGAGATTTTCGAACTTCCACATGTGCTCGTCTTCGCCATTTGGAGCATTGAGGACGCTGACGCGCCTGACAGAACGGCAATGGCGAACTGGGCGTTTTATACCAAAGATGTGAAAGAAGGCGAATAGGCGCGCTTCTGTCGGCAAAATACGGAATTCACCACGCTGCTAGAAACTCAGGGCAACCGCAGCCTCTAGCGGTCATCTATAAGCGTACCCCAAGTCTGACCGACAGACTGGCATCACAACAGAACGCAGCCCCATAACATTGAATTCCAATATCTGCGCGCTAGGAATACCCAAAACTCTGGGATTATGATATACAAGAAGCGCAATATAATGGCATGAATAATTATGTTATCGGGTTGCCATGTTCCGACGCACCAAACGCTCTAATCGGAAGAACGCCGTTCCCTCTGTTGTCATTCTGGGCGGCGGGTACGGCGGCGTGTACGCTGCGCTCGAGCTGCAGCGCGCAGCAAAACGCGGCGAAATCGAGCTTACACTTATCAGCAGGGAGAACTTCTTTCTCTTCCAGCCCATGCTCGCGGAGGTCATATCAGGCTCCATCGGCCCCCTGAATGTCGTCAGCCCCGTTCGGCGGTTAGTGCCGCATGCTCAGGTGCATCAGGCAGAGGTTGAGTCTGTCGATATCGACAAGCGAATAATCGCTATTCGCCATCCAAGTCAGCCGCGCCTCACACACATCCACTACGACCACCTAATTTTCGCAGTGGGAAGCGCAACCGACCTCTCGCAGTTCCCCGGCGTCTCGGAACACGCCCTGTCTTTTAAGACACTGGGCGACGCATTCCGTCTCCGCAATCACCTTATCAGCATGCTGGAAGCCGCCGATGTGGAGGAAGACCCGTTCTACAAGCTTCAGGCTCTCACATTCGTCATAGCGGGCGGGGGCTACACCGGCGTGGAAGTTACGGCTGAGATTAACGAGTTCTTGCGAGTAGCGAGCAAAAGCTACCACAACATCAGCGCCGATGACTTCCGAGTAATCCTGCTCCACCGTTCAGGACGCATACTGCCGGAACTCGGTGAAAGGCTGGCAAACCTCAGCCACAGACTGCTGGAAAAGCGCGGAATATACATCCGCCTTAATACGCAGCTAGTCGGCGCAACCGAAGGAAGCGCGCTGCTGGCTGATGAGTTATATATCCCCACGAAGACTCTCGTAGCCACCATAGGCGCATCCCCGAACCCGCTGATAACCGACTTATCCTGCGAACTGGAACGCGGCCGCCTCGCAGTTGACGAGACGCTTGCCGTCAAAGGCGCCAGCAATGTCTGGGCTGTTGGGGACTGCGCAATGGTGCCCGATGTGCTGCACGGCGGATTTTGCCCGCCCACGGCACAGTTCGCCCTGCGGCAGGCGAAGTGCGCCGCTCAGAACGTACTAGCCCAAATTCGCGGCAGAGAAACAAAGCCCTTCAAGTACAAGAGCCGCGGCGTATTCGTGCCGCTTGGAGGGTTCGCGGCTGCAACGGAAACCTTCGGCTTGGAACTGAGCGGGTTCTTCGCTTGGTGGCTGTACCGCACCTTCTATCTGCTGCAGCTCCCGCGCATCGAACGAAAACTGCGCGTAGTAACCGACTGGACGCTCGACCTGATATTCCCGCCCGACATCGTGAAGGTCGATATGGACTACTCTCATGGCACTTCACGGCGGCATTACGAAGTGGGGGAATATATCTATCGCAGCGGCGATCTCGCCCAAGAGTTCTATGTCGTGCTGGGAGGCGAAGTCGAAGTGCTGCGCGCGAGTAACGGAAGGGAATCACAAATTGCGACTTTGGGCGTCGGAGAGCACTTCGGGGAAATGTCCCTGCTTAACAATGAGCCTCGCTCCTCATCGGTAAGAGCTAACACCCCTGTCGAACTGCTTGTGATGACAGGAGACGATTTCCTGGCGCTTGCGTCTTCGTCTATGCTGCTGGGCGACTTACTCCGCAACGTGGTTCAGGAGCGCATGAACATTAACGCGGCTAGGGAGTTAGACGAGAAGCCGCAGCCGTGAATCCCTTCGCAGCGCTTCGGTTACGGCATCAAAACCGCTCTCCAACAAGTTCAAGTTCCGTAGCTGACGAACCCCGACATTGAGCCAATTCGCTCAAATCTGCGAAACCGATACTGACATCAGACACCACGCCGCCGCCTTAAAACCCATGATTAAAACCATATCGAGAGGCACAAGTATTGCTAGTTCTATATCGCAAGCGCTCCAATCGCCCTATGAACAATCGCAGCGATCGCCGTGCTGACGGGCGCAGCGCCAATGTGCTGATAACCGGCGCGTCTTCCGGGATCGGCAAGGCGTCCGCCCTCTATCTCGCAGAGCGCGGCTTCAATGTGCTTGCGACAAGCCGCAGCGCAGATAGGCTAGATAATCTGCACAGCGAAGCCTCCAAACGCAATGTGTCAGTAATCGGAGTGGAGCTGGACATCAACTCGGACGCCGATGTCGCGCGCGCTGTGCCTGAGCTGATAGCGCAGAACGGCGCGATAGACGCACTGGTCAACAATGCAGGTTTCGGGCTTTGGGGACCTGTGGAAGTGCTGTCATACGCAGAGCTGCAAAGCCAGTTTGAGACCAATTTCTTCGCCGCAGTGCGCATGATACAAGCCGTCCTGCCTTCGATGATAGAACAGAGGCACGGCGTCATCGTCAATGTCAGTTCGGTGCTTGGACGCATCGGCACGCCATTCAACGGCGCGTATGTGTCCAGCAAATTCGCCCTTGAAGGCATCAGCGAGTCGCTGAAAACGGAAGTTCAGCCCTTCGGAGTGCGCGTTGCAATGGTGGAGCCGGGCTTGTTCCGAACGAACTTCCCAGACAATGCGGTCAGAGGCGGCGATGCGGATGATCAGAACCTAGTCTATGCGCCTCACATCGCACGCTATCACCTCAACCGCGATACATTCCACCGATTCGGGGGAAACCCTGTGCGTGTGGCAAAGGTCGTACACAAGGTCATCACATCGCCCTCTCCGAACTTTCGCAATCCGGTGGGTATAGACGCGCGCATGGGAACGCTCGCCGCTAGAATACTGCCGGAGCGCCTGTACTGGCGGCTGCTCAGCAAAGCAACGATGCGCGGGTAGGTGAGTGGGTCAGTCGGAATTATACAGCGCCAATGATGCGGTAGGGAGTTCAAACCACCCCATTACCCACTACCCGCAAGTAAGATGTATTCGCTTTCCCGATCGGCGGGTTCACAAGGACAAGATTAACGACAAATGCTCCGCATGCGCTGTTTTGATCCGATACTTTTGATATTGGCGATATGCGCCTAGCCTATCACGCCCTGCTCCCTTAACAGCGCCACCTCTTCCACCGTGCAGCCCAATATGGTCGTCAGCACCTCTTCATTATGCTCGCCGTAACGCGGCGCGCGCGTAACGGTCGCGTCCTGATCTGAAAGTTTGATAGGACAGCCTATCATCGTGTAGTCTCCGCGCACATCATCTTCAACACTGACAACCATCTCGCGTGCGATGAGTTGTTCGTTCTCGAGCAGGTCATAAGAGTTCATAGTCGCGCCTGCAAGCACCCCCGCGCCTGCAAGAATTCGCATCGCATCATGCTTTGTATGCTTGCGGGTCCACTTCGATATTATCTCCTCAATCTCGTCTGCATGTTGTGCCACAGAGTTGTAATCATTAAAACGCTCGTCGCCTATCAGATCTTCCCTGCCAATTACCACAAACAGCAGTTCCCACATCTCGCCGCGCGGGAATATCATTATGTAGTCGTCCGCACCGCCCGGCGCACAAGGATACACGAGCGGCACTCCCCTGCCCGCACGATGCCCCTTCCTGCTCTCAGGCAGCTGCAGTCCCAGCGCCGATGTCATCTGCATACGCATCAGATTCACCACTGAATCCTGCATAGCGACCTCGACCTTCTGCCCCTTGCCGGTGATGTCGCGCTTACGGAGCGCGGCTAAAATACCGATAGCTGCATGCAGCCCGCTGCCGGAATCGCCCACGCCCGGCGACAGATATACCGGCGGTCTGTCCGCGTAGCCCGTCGTCGCCATAGCGCCTCCAACGGCTTGCGCCACCATCTCCCATCCCTTGTACTGGGCATAAGGACCGTAGCTGCCGAAACCCTTAATCGCGGCATAGACCAAACCCGTGTTAATCTCCTGCATCGCATCCCAGTCAAAACCCAGCCTGTCGAGCATACCCAAAGAGTAGTTCTCCACAAGCACATCCGCCCACTTCAGCAGTCCGGTGAACAACTCCTTACCTGCTTCAGTTTTAAGATTGATGCTCACAGCTCGCTTGTTATTGTTGAATATCAGGAAGTAGAAGCTGTCGGAGTCATCGCTGTGGCGCAAATCTTTGCGCGTAGAATCGCCGCCCCATACATCTTCCAACTTGATGACATCAGCGCCTAGAAATCCGAGCATCTGCGTACAGGACGGTCCCGCCTGAACATGCGTCAAGTCCAATACCTTCACGCCTTCTAATGCCTTATCCATAGGTTTTTCTCCTTAAGCTTAAATACCCTTTACGAGTACAAGCGCTTACAATTCGCCGAAGCTCTTTCCGTCAGACGTTCGCCGCATCCAGAACAGCCACATGCACAGCGCAGTGAACGCCATTACCGGCTGCCATATTACATAATGCGCAATATCGAAATAATGTGGAATCGCCATCCCTATGAGGAGCAGGCTTATAATGCGCACGAAGTTCAGCGCGCACAGCGCCGGAATGCACAGGATAAGCGCCAACACACGCGCCTTAAACGATGCGGGCCACACTAACACCGCAGTGCTGAACACTATCGCAATATCAACGGCAGTGCACTGCATAACGATTATTGCTGCGAACCCGTCGGCAACGACAACCGCGCCTTCAGACGAAGCCGGAACGCCCAGGGCATCGAGCGTGATTACGGTCAGGCGCGCAAGAGCAAGCGTTAATGTGTCAATACCCGGAACCTCAATCCAGCCGGACGTTACGGCGGCCGCAGCTGCGATGCTGACGATAACCGCGCCGAGCCGAAGTCCCCATTGCTGTGCCGCCGTCAATAGACTTGCCTCACACTTACCCTCAACTCTGCCCCTGCTTCAATGCGCGCGTGGCTATGTACACAGGCATGTACTTCGACAGCAGAACCTCAACATCGTTTTGATTATGTTCATTTGAGCTCCGTCTGTCTTCGTAGAACCCGGTTATGACGAAGCCCGCATCAATCTGCCCGCCTATCTGATCGGTCAGGGTGTGCCCGAACTCCAGCGCGTCGCCATTGTCCAAATAGACTTGAAGCTCATCCTCCGTAAGACTGGTTACATCCGAGTACGGCAGCGCATGCCTAATCACAAACTCACCCTGCTCAATGCGCTCTCGGTCGAATATGAACTCACAAGGGTTAACGAACCCTGCCATCAGAACCCCTCCGGGACGCAGCACCCGATAGGCTTCGCGCCATACCGGAAGAATGTTGGGGGCGAAAATGTTCGATATAGGATGAAACACCAAATCAAAACTTTCGTCAGCAAACACGGACAAATCTGCCATGTCTCCCTGAAGTGTGCGTATGTGCAGCCCCTCGTGCTCTGCGACGAATCTGTCCTGCGCCAGCTGACGCGCAGAATTGTCATACGAGGTTACATTGTAGCCCGCAGCCGAAAGAAGCGGCGCCTGCTGCCCACCGCCCGATGCGAGGCAGAGAACGTCCTTGCCCGGAATGCCGTCGAACCATCCTGCCGGCACAGCCGTCTTGTCAGTCAGCCAGACTTGCGGCATCCCCTGACGCGCAGCCGCAATCGCGTCTGCATCCACGGGCAGCGACCACTCTATGCCGCCCTCCACATACTTGTCCCACGCTGCGCTGTTATGATTCACAACATCCATCAAATTAGTCCGTCCTTCTCAACATGCCCTCTCATCGGTACAGAGCGCTTATATCCCTTCCGTAAGACAATATTATAAATAGCATTAGAAATAGCAGCCTTCTACGCGCCGAACACAAACAACTTGTCTAATCAAAAACGACCGTCAGTCGTTGCAAACAAATCGCTTTCATTATAACCTTTCGCCATCGTAGTTGCGTAAAATACCGAGCCTTCACTATCTAGCAGTTCAGAGGCGCAGTGCAGATGCGAAAGGAGGGACGATGAAGCCTGAAAATACCAGGATTGGCATCCTTGTTGGCGGCGGGCCTGCGCCCGGCATCAACAGCGCTATTAGCGCACTCACACTGGAAGCGGCAAGCAGAGGCGCAGAAGTATACGGCATCATAGACGGCTTCAGCCACCTAATCGAAGGCAGCGTCGAGCATGTCATTCCTCTAAATCCGGCAGAGATGGGAGTTATCCATTCCGAAGGCGGTTCCATCCTGCGTACATCACGCGCCAACCCCACACGCAATCCTGCCCACCTCCAAAAAGTCGTTGACACGCTCAATCGGCTGGGCATCACTCGGCTTGCGTCCATCGGCGGAGAGGATACTGCGCTGTCGTCAGCGGAAGTGTGCAAGGCGTCCGACGGAAAAATCAGGGTTGCTCACATACGAAGACCATCGACAACGACTTGCCGCTGCCGGGGGATATTCCCACATTCGGATTCGAGACGGCACGCCATCTGGGAACTCAGCTAGTGCAAAATCTGATGCGGGACAGCCGTACCACAAACCGCTGGTATGTAGTCATTGTAATGGGGCGTAAAGCAGGACATCTCGCGCTCAGCATCGGAAGCTCCGCAGGAACCCCTCTGACCATTATCCCGGAAGAGTTTCCTGAACCCGTCATCAAAGTTGACGATGTGGTCAGAATGATGGAAGGCGCAATGATAAAGCGCAAGGTCGCCGAAGGACGCGAAGACGGAATCGCCGTCATCTCCGAAGGCGTCGCCGAGCGCTTTCCCCCTGACGAACTGGCAGCGCTTGCGGGCATCGACATCATACGAGACCCCCATGGGCATATGAGATTAGGTGAACTGCCCCTGTCGGCTATAATGCGTCGCGCCATGCAGCAGCGCTTCGCCGATGCAGGCATGAACATCGGCATGGTAGATGTAACCATCGGCTACGAACTGCGCTGTGCCTCGCCCATATCCTTCGACATCGACTATACGCGCAGCCTAGGATACGGCGCAGCGCAAATGCTCCTGGCCGAACCAACAGACGATAAGCTTATCAATGGCGGGCTTATCTACCTAGACGGCAACAACTTGAGCGCTATGTCTTTCGACGAGATGCGCGACCCGAAGACCAACAGGACAAAAGTGCGCCTTGTCGATACCAATTCCGAACGCTACCGAATCGCCCGAGAGTACATGTCGCGCATCCGCCCGCAAGACCTGGAGGATGACGCCATCGTAACCCAAATGGCAGATTACAGCAGACGCAGCGTGGGCGAGATTAGGGAACGCTTCGGCGACAGCGACAATTAATCGGCCGCCTCCTGCTACAATCAACTGCTACAATCAAACAGCCTGAAGAAACCAACGGCGGATACCTGAAGCTGGCAATAACGACAAACAAGACTATAATCAACTTATGGATAACTCTGGATAACTCAATCTACCCTTTACAAGAGGAGGACAGAATTGGCAGAACACAAGATAGCTTATGTAGGGAGGTCAGCGCCCGACACCACCCTCATCGAGAACGGACTTGAAGGGCTGGACTACGAGATTGAAATCAGCGTAGTCGAGACGCAGGGCGAAATTATCGAAGCCTGCAAGGGAGCGGATGTCATCCTGAACGGCGGCGTGGAAATGCCGCGCGAGGTCATTGAGGAGCTGGACACAGCGCAGGCAATCATCGTAGGCAGCCACGGCTTCAACCACATCGACCACATTGCCGCCACCGATCAAAGCGTAATGGTAATCAACAGCGCGGGCTTCTGCACGGAAGAGGTGTCAAACCACGCCATCCTAATGCTGATGGCTTGCGCCAAGAAGCTGACCATACTGCACAACTTAGTGCGTGCAGGCAAATGGGGCGCCGAGACACGCGACGCCATAATGCCCATGGCTCCCATAGACGGGCAGACGCTCGGTCTGATCGCATTCGGCAACATCGCACGCGCCGTTGCGCGCAAAGCTCAAGCGCTAGGAATGGACGTCATCACCTACGATCCCTACTGCCCGCCCTGGGTTACCAAGGAGTACAGGGTTAAGCCGGTCGGAACGCTCGAGGAACTTGCAGCCGACTCTGACTTCGTGTCCATGCACACGCCCCTGAACGATGAGACGCGCAAACTGGTCGGCGCAGACTTCTTCAAAGCGATGAAACCATCAGCATACTTCATCAACACATGCCGAGGACCAACTGTGGACGAGGCTGCGCTCATAGAAGCTCTGAGCAACGGCGAAATCGCAGGCGCAGGCCTTGACGTCTTCGAGGAAGAGCCTACTCCGTCGGATAATCCGCTCCTCACGATGGACAATGTCATCGTTACTCCCCACTCGGCAGGCAGTTCCAACAACTCGCGAGTTGCATCCCCGATCCGCGTCGGACAGGAAACTGCGCGCGTGCTCAAAGGCAACTTCCCGATGTCCCTAGTCAACCCCGAAGTCCGATCGAATCTGCCCATACGCGAACCCGCCCTAAACGTATAACGAAATAATCGGCTCGAATCTGCAAGCATAAACAAGCAGGATAAGACGGGGTGCTATCCCCGCTTATCCTGCTTGTCCATTGACGCAAGCCTTACTCTAAACCGTAAGCACCAGCTTTCCGAAAAAGTTCCGCCCCTCCATCATTTCGTGCGCCCCCGCGGCATCCTCAAGCGGGAATGTCTCGTGCACCACTCCACGGATGATGCCCCTGCCCGCAAACTCTACTATCTGACGCAGGTCTTCCTTTCGCCCCATGAACACTCCGAAAATCGTATGATAGCGCAGAAACATCAACCCCATCTGCAACTCAGCGCGGTACCCGCTGGTTACGCCGCAGATGCCGTAGCGCCCACCCATACCAAGCGATCGAATAGCCGCCGGATAAAAGTCCGCGCCCACATGGTCAAGCACCACATTCACACCCTTCCCGTCCGTAATCTCCCTCACACGCTCAGCAACATCCTCATTCGTATAGTTGATGACCTCATCCGCGCCAAGCTCCCGCGCCTTCTGCGCCTTCTCCTCACTGCTCGTAGTCGTGATAACCCTAGCGCCGATAACATTCTTAGCGACTTGAATGCCAGCAGTGCCCACTCCGCTGGACGCCGAAGGTATCAGCGCCGTCTCCCAAGCCTCAAGCCGCGCCTTCCGCACAAGTATCGTCCAGCAAGGCAGAAACACCGTCGGAAGCGACGCCGCCTGTACATACGACAGCGCATCCGGTATCGGCTCCACATTGACCGCAGGCACGCTCACATACTCGGCATAGCCCCCGCTCAGCGTAGAGCCAAGCATACCGGCGCTGACACAAAGCTCCTCCTCTCCCGCCAAACAAAACCGACACTGGCTGCAGGTAATGCGTGGATTAACCACAACTCGCTCGCCCACGCCGACACGCCGCACTTCACTCCCGACTTCAACCACATCACCCGCCACATCGCCACCCAGCACATGCGGACCGTCGAATCGTATGCGGGTTCCGCGGGCGCCTTGCCGCGTATAGACATCCAGCCGATTCAGCGCACATGCCCGCACACGCACCTTGACATCGTTCGGCCCCACTTCAGGCTCCGGAATCTGACCGTAAGTCAACACATCCGTGCCTCCGTGCTCAGTAATATAAACCGCCTTCATTCGCCCCTCCAAGTTCTGAAATTATCAAAATTACCAAAAGACACTGCCCGATATTATCAACTGACACAGGCTCAGTTAAAATGAATTATAGAGCGTCATTCATATTTTGATGCTATACGAACTATAATAAACGATAATAAGGTATGAGATTTCAGCAAACAGGAGGTTACTAATGACAAGCCGATACCAAGAGATACTACTGCCCGAACAGCATGAAAAAATTATCGACTATGTCATCAAGGAGCTCAAATCAAACAGTCAAATACCCGCATCGAAAGTCGAGAAATTCAGAAGCATCTTACGACGCGGCAGAGCAATTCCAGGTTTCAAAGACCCAATCAAAGCCCCATCGCCCATGCTCAAACAGTCTATGGCTGAAACGCTGGAGGGGAGTCAGACATTCAAAAAGTTGTTAATAGATGTGTGGGCAGGAACTCAGCCAAAGCTCCGAAAATCAATCATGAATCATCTCAACAGTCTTCCATCGGAAGCTTACTACGGCGACGACATAGACGAAGACTTCTGGGACGCTCAAATTAGCCTGCTCGCCGAAAAGCACAGCAAATACGAAGAAAACGAAATACTGCTAATGACAAAGTACTGCTATCCGGCGGCGCAGGCAAACGCCAAACGCAGCGCAAGTATTACCAATGCAAGCGCATCGCCCACAGTTACGCCCACAGTTACGATGGATACAGTGCCCAGCGCGCTGTTCGGTATCATTGACCGCCTGCGCGCACTTCCGGCAGAATCGAACGCATGGCACGAAGAGATACCGCAGTTCGTCGCAGACCTAAACGACCTCATATCCGCTAAGGAAGAAGAACGCAACCGCCTGAATAGACTGCTTGACTACCTTAACGAAATGCAGGACGAATTTGCATCAGAGTTAGAATTCTTCCAGCGTAAAGATGAGGACTGGAATATCCATTATCTCGTCAATAGCGGCGAAATATCCGAAGCAGAGCGCCTGCTGCAAGAACTGCGAACGGCGCTTGAAGGCTACCGATCCATTAGAGACATAGCAGGAACACTTGCCGAAGAGCGAAAGCGCCGCGAGCAATGCCAAAATCTCGAAGATTCCATCGAACGCATACTGAACCGGTTAGATGACCTCACAGACCCACCAGACGATACCCCGATAGGCGCACCCGTTCAAAGCGAAGAGCTGCCCGGTAACGCACACGAAACCGCAGCAGATTCCACATCCGAAAATAAGTCGCAGCCTGAAGCAGATTCCGAACTGCGCGCTGAACTCCAATCCGTCAGAGATGACTACGATGCTCTGCTCGGCGCTCATAATGCGCTCAAGCAAGACAACAAATCCGCAGCGAACCTAAACCGCTCCCTTCAAGGAGAAATAACGGGACTGGAAGATGACAAGCGGACTTTCGCACAGGAAATCGCAGAATTAAAGGACAAGCTTCAAATCGCCGAAAAGCAGGAATTCGTCTGGCGCAATGCTTACGAATCGGAGATGAGCAGCAAGGATTCGTCTGCGCCGGAACCCATCCCTTCGGAAATCGAAAGCATCAGACAGGCACTAGCGCTCGCCGAAGCCCGCTACGGAGACAAACTTCTAATTCACCTAAACAAAAAGTCCGATCCCGACTACGACTACAACCGCCCAAAGGAAGCGTGGGACGCTCTGGAATGGCTGGCAACAACCTATCATCAGACACAAACGGGCAAAATCAGAGTAAAAGACTTGAACGAATCCATACGAAAAACTTGCAGCGGCTGGGATTATAAGCCCGACCAGACAGACATCACCGTCAACACATATCGGGAATGGTACACCACCAGCATAAACGGCGCCGCTTACCAACTGCGGAGACACATCGGCAAAGGAACTGGGCGGCAGAACAGCAACATCATCAGAATCGCTTTCACTTGGGACGACCGGTCGCAGCGTGTCATTATCGGCTACATCGGACCGCACCAGCGCAGCCGCGCCTCATAAACTTACGCATCAACTTACGCGTCCTGCCGGAGATAATTCGCATCAACTCGCTCGTCAATCTCTATTAAAATCATAATAACTTGGTATGAGCGCAGAAGGCAGGGTTGCCCTCCAAGTCGCAAAGGTTATAATCAAAACACATACACTGCTATCTACAAGCATCACAACATCAGGAGAAATGCCATGGAGTTCGGATTTGGAGTGCCCAGCCGCGGTCCTCTCGCGTCGCTGGAAAACATCATCACACTGGCGCAGCAAGGCGAGCAAATGGGCTTCGACATCCTCAGCGTCAGCGACCACATCGTAGTTCCCACAACAATCAATTCCATCTATCCCTATAACGACACAGGCGAGTTCGTCTCATCAGCATCCGGCGAATACATGGAGCAGCTCGCCACCATTAGCTACCTCGCAGGCATGACATCCAGCATCAAACTGCTCACATCCGTCATGGTTCTCCCGCACCGCAGCCCCGTGCTCACCGCAAAGATACTGGCTACCATCGATGTGTTGTCCAACGGCCGTCTCATCGTAGGCTGCGGAGTGGGCTGGATGCGCGAGGAGTTCGAGGCTATCGGCGCGCCGCCCTACGAAGAGCGCGGAGCAGTCAGCAACGAATACATCGCCGCATTCAAAGAACTCTGGACGAGCGACAACCCGTCCTTCGAAGGCAAGTATTGCAGCTTCTCAGACATAAGCTTCGCGCCCAAGCCGGTGCAGCAGCCGCATCCGCCTCTATGGATAGGCGGCGAAAGCCCGCCGGCGCTGCGACGCGCAGCCCAACTCGGAGATGCATGGTATCCGATATGCAGCAATCCGCGCTTCCCAGTCGGCACATTTGACCAGCTCAACGACTATATGGGGCGTGTGCGCGCCAACGCCGAAAACGCAGGCAGAGACCCCGCAACACTTGACTTCGCATACAGCGTCAACTGGTACACCGACACCGGCGCACAAGAGGCAGACGGCGAGCGACGCCTGCTCACCGGCGACGCCGCGCAAGTCGCTGACGACATCAAACGCCTCGAAGAATTGGGCATCAACCATCTAATGCTCAACTTCCCCGGCGACACCGTTGACGACACTCTAAACGGCATGAACAGGTTCGTCAGCAATGTCAAACCACTGCTAAGTTAGCGAAGCAGCAAATGATATTAGCGCGTTTCCACAAATTACATAGATATACTTGGACGATGTCCGGCTGCCATACGACAGCTCGTTATGATGTATAGTAGATAGTAGATTAGATTATTAAACAACTATCCCGTGGAGACCGCTGAATGCAATTGGACAAACTGCTCACACTACCAGAAGACTGGGACAGAATGCTCGCCATCGCCGCTCACCCGGACGATCTGGAATACGGCGCGGCGAGTGCGATAGCCCGTTGGACTTCGCAGGGCAAACTGGTTACCTACCTAATGGTAACCAGTGGCGAGGCAGGCATAGATGCCATGACGCCCGATGAAGCAGGCACACTGCGCGAGCAGGAAGAACTAGCCAGCGCAGAAGTCGTCGGGGTGGACACCGTAGAGTTCCTAAACTATACAGACGGCGTCATAGAGTACGGTTTGCCCTTGCGACGCGACATCTCACGCGCAATCCGCAAGCACCGCCCAGAAGTGGTGCTCACTAACAACTTCGAGCTGCGCTGGGCAGGCGGACACTTCAACATGGCAGATCATCGCGCTGTAGGACTGGCTACGCTGGATGCCGCGCGAGACGCAGGCAATCGCTGGATATTCCCTGAACTGCTCGACGACGGCTTCGAACCTTGGAACGGCGTGCGTCTCGTAATTACCGGCGGCGCAACAGCATCCACCCACGCCGTAGATGTAACCGACTTTATAGACAATGGCATCGAATCACTCGAAAAGCACCGCGTCTATATCGACAATCTCGGCGTGGACTTCGACCCTGATACCTTCCTGACATTCAACGCAGCCGCGATAGGGGAGCGGTTCGGCTGTGACTACGCCGTGTCATTCGAGGTCTTCCAGATATAACCTGTCGACATATAGTCTATACAGCCTTTGCCGCGTGGATAAAAAAGGCTATTGAATAGAACATAAGCCAGGATGAAGTTACTCACAGGCAGTTGAAATAACTTCGGTGGTTAATAACGCTTAATAGTATATGCACAGAGCGCACAACCCAAAATGAGTATCTGACTGGTGCGGCGGTTATCCAACAAAACTTTCGTTCCCGTGTGAAAACGGAGATCATACAGCCGAGCAAGCATATCTAAACGCATTAATATCGCAAAACGACAACACCTCAAAACGATTGACGGCATCTGGGCATAATGCTATCGTCTGCTTGAACAAGTATGCAGCAGCAGGGAGCTCATCATACCTGCTGCCTATCTAAGGAACGAATTTGGCACAGAGTACATTGCGGGCGACGGCGCCTACGACACCCGCACCTGCCACCCCACAGCCCTTCACGGAAAGACTCAAGCAGTCCCCTATCATCGAGATACTTATGCTCGCCGACTTCCGTTGGATTTGGCTCGGTTCATTCGCATCGTTCACTGCAATGAACATGCAGATGATAACGCGCGGATGGCTGGTGCTGCGGTTGGAGAACGACTCGCCGTCCGCTCTCACCTGGGCAATGGTGTCCTTCGCAGCGCCGATGGCGATCATATCCCTGCTCGGCGGCGCGCTCTCAGACAGAATCCCCAAGAAATACCTCATCATCGGCAGCCAGCTAGGCAACGCCGTTCTCACACTCATCGTAGGCATAATGGACGCCACCGGCACAATCTGGCTGGGCGCTCTCATGGCGCTTGGTGTGCTGAACGGCTCCATGTTCGCCCTGAACATGCCAAGCCGTCAGGCGATTATATCCGAGATTGTCCCGCGCCACCGTGTAATGAACGCAGTCGCGCTGAACAACACATCCATGAACCTCACCCGCACTTTCGGTCCGGCGCTCGCCGGCATTCTCATCGCCTTTTTCAGCACTGCGCTTGTCTTCTACATAGTGTCCATAACCTATGTCCTGTCGGCTATCTCCGTGATACGCCTCAAAAACACCAACATCCCCCAAATCACGGAGCGTAAAAGCGTAACCGGCGACATCAAGGAAGGCTTGAATTACGCACTAGGCGACAAAACCCTGCGCGGGCTAATCATAATGGCGTTCTTGCCCGCGATGTTCGGCTTCACGCTGTTCGCGCTGATGCCCGCTTGGGGACGCGAGCAGCTGAATGTAACCTCATTCGACCTCGGCTATCTTATGGCAGTCATGGGCATAGGCGCTCTGGTCGGCACGCTCGGTTTGGCATCACTCCGCAACCTCAACAGACGCGGCATTATCCTAATCTGCATCAGCGTGGTCTGGGGGCTGTCAGTCGTGGGCGTCGCGTTCTCCGCAGAGTTCGTCTCCGCGATATTCTTCCTTGTCCTGAACGGCCTACTCAGCTCCCTGTACATGTCGCTGAACATGACACTCTCGCAGATATACGCCGATCCTGAAAAACGCGGGCGCGTGATGAGCCTGTTCATGATGACCTTCGGACTAATGCCCATCGGTGCGATCCCCTTCGGCGAATTTGCCGAAATAGTCGGCACTGGACAGGCGCTCAGCATCAGCGGCATAATCCTGACCACCCTCACGCTCATATTCGCCTTCTCATACCCGCACTTCCGAAAGATTCAGTAACCCGCCGTCAAGACTTCTCTCTATGAACAAAGTCAGAAGCAGCATCCGGACAATAGGCATTTGGGTCTGGCACTCCCAGCCATCACCAATCCACTTCGCCAACGCCAGAAATGCCTGACACAATGATAATCGACTTCCACACTCACATCTTCCCGCCCGATATGCGCCGACGCCGCAGCGACTACCTGCAGCGAGACACCACATTCGGCTCGCTCTACGCAGACCCCAAAGCGCGCATGGCATCCGCCGAAGACCTAATTGCCGTAATGGACAAAGACGGCATAGACATCTCAGTCGTGATGGGCATAGGCTGGTCAGACTACGCCACCGCGCGCGAAGCAAACGACTACATCATCGACTCAGCCAAGCTCTGGCAAGGGCGAATCGTCGGATTCGCGGGTATTAACCCAGCGTGGGGCAGCAAAGCAGCGCAGGAAGCCGAACGCTGCGCCGAAGCCGGACTGCGCGGCATCGGCGAACTGCATCCCGACACTCAGGGCTTCGACCTCGCCGACAAACGCACAATGGCAGCGCTTATGGCAGTCGCTCAGGAGCGTGGGTTAATCGTAACCACACATTCGTCAGAGCCGGTCGGACACCAATACACTGGCAAGGGCAGTGTTACGCCGCAAGTCCTGATGCGTTTCATCAGCAGCTTCCCGGACGCAACGATAGTATGCGCTCACTGGGGAGGCGGGCTGCCCTTCTACGCTCTCATGCCGGAGGTCGCCAAGGCACTGCGAAAAGTCTATTTCGACACTGCCGCATCGCCCTTCCTATACACGCCGCAAGTGTATTCTACGGCAGCGGCGCTGGTAGGCATCGACAAACTGCTGCTCGGCAGCGACTACGCTCTACTGCGTCCGCGCCGCCTGCTCAGCGAGATAGCCGCATCATCACTCACAGAGAAAGAGCGCGAAGCCGTGCAGGGCAGCAACGCCGCAAGCCTGCTCGGTTTGGCAAACGAAAGTGAAAATCAGCCATAAGTTCAGAACGAGCTAATCACCCGAACGTTGTCGCACTCAATCCGATTGGCTACTCATTGCGTTTCGGACGAAATATCCCGAACGAGCTCGTGTAACCATGTAGAAATGTAGAGCCGCCCACCTGTCCAATCTCGCCGTTGCAGAAGAAGCCTGTCAGCGGCACGGCTCCCACAACATCCCTGAACATATCGGTGTCATGATCCGGCCGCCCGTACAGATAAGAGCCGCGCCCAAGGCACTGAAACAGCATCGCGCCGGCTCCGTACTGCCCTCCATCCGACAGTCCCGCCGCATACTGCTCCAGCATCGCGCTCAAATCCTGGGACGATGTTTCGGCATCACGCAGATGGAACTGCACCGTCTGGCCCTCTTTCAGCATCTCTCCCACCGCAAGCGCGCCCCGCTGCGCATCAACACCCACGATATTGCGTATAAGAAAGTCGCCCAGCCTCGGGTCATCGTTCAATTCATCCATCACTACTCCCAGAAAGAGTGAGTGCTGCGCCAGCTCACGATCACGCTCATTCAGCGAAAGGAATATCTCTTTCAGAATCTCAAAGGGAGTGCGTCCATCCACTTCGAGCAGAATGTTGCGCCTGCAAGATGTGATGTGCATCAGATCGCCAATAGGACGGCATCCTTGAGCCACCACCGTGTCAATCTGCACATCACCCTCAAACGCCACACCTACCACGCCGCTAGTATATGTCTCCACACCCAGATACAGCGCATTGCCGCCTTCGTGATGCGCGCCGCTTGCCAGACCGCCAATCTTCGCGCTGCGCGGAAAAGCATAGTCCAGTCCCATCAGCAGCTGTTCTCCCTGCATACTGAACGGGTCGGCAAGAATAAGAAAGTCCACATCGGCGCCGATCGGCGTGCCCACAAGCTCACCCCACTCATCCGGCGGCGCGTCCCCGTCCGGAAGCGCGCCGTACTGTATATGGAACGGCGTCAGTCGAACATCCGGCAAATACGCCGCCGAGAGCGCCAGTCCGGGTCTGTTCTCCACCTCCGTAGCTGCGCCGATCACGCCACCTCCGCTGCATCCGACCAGCAGCGCATCTCCGAACCGCTCCGCCACAAGCTTCGTCAGCGATTCATAGTGCGACGCATAGTGCGGCGACACAAACGCAGCCACCAAATGCGGTGCCAATCCGTCAAGCTCATTCTCCAACCCCGACGCACACTCGTCGAACGCCGCAGCAAGCGTAGCCTCTTCCGATATAGCCGAACTCCACTTCATAGCGTTCCCCCTACATTCTGACGCGCCGCTGAACACATCGTCCGTTTCCTGCCGACATTACTTGTTACCATCATTATCGAACAAAAGCGTATCCTATCGCTTATTCTAGCAGACTATCGTACTGAAAACGCACAGCGCTTTCAGTACGCCGCTCAAAGTATTACAATCACAAGCAATCTATCCATAACCCAATCCCACATCCCCCCATCGGAGGTCAGTCATGGGCAAATTCACAGACAAAGTGGCGATTGTAACAGGGGGCGCATCAGGTATCGGCGGCGCTACGGCGAGACTTCTCGCCGAGCAGGGCGCGAGTGTGCTCGTCGCCGACATAAACCTTGCGGCAGCCCAAGCCAACGCAGAAGCCATAAATAGCGAAGGCAATGTCGCAGAAGCGACGGCGACCAATGTGGGAAGCCATAATGACATAGCGGAAATGGTGCAGCGCGCCATAGACCTGTGGGGCAGGCTCAATATCCTCGTGAACAACGCTTTCAGCCCCACAGACGAGAGCGACGGCGACGCTCTGACAGTCAGCGAGGAAGCATGGGACGCCGGAATGTCAACTCTAGTAAAGGCGCACTTCCTCGCGGCAAAGCACGCCGTCCCCCACATGCGCGCAAGCGGCGGCGGCAGTATCGTCAACATCTCCTCCGTACATGGGCTGCTTATGGCGCCGCGCAAACTCATCTATGAAGCAGGCAAATCCGCCGTCATCGGCGTAACAAAGCAGATGGCGATAGACTTCGGGCCGGACGGTATCCGCGTCAACGCCATCTGCCCGGGACACATCGTAACCGAACGCCAGCAAGAGCGCTGGGACGAGAATCCCTCCGGATTGCGCTACTTCGAAGACCAATATCCTGTGAGGCGGACGGGAGTGCCCCTGGACATCGCGAACGCCGTCTCATTCCTCTCTTCTGACGAAGCGTCTTTCATCACTGGCCACGCGCTGGTCGTTGACGGCGGACTTACCATCCAGCTTCAAGAAGACTTCAGCGTCCGGCAGGTGCGGTACGTCCAGCAGAACCCGGATACGCAGCTCCCCTACTGACCGCGCAGCTTCGTCAAATAACGGCACATCGTGAATAAGAAATCGAAACCGGGCATCGTGAACACACTACCGGACTACTTAAAGACGAACTTGGACATCGTGCTAGTCGGCTTAAATCCAAGCCTGTACTCAGCCGAAGTCGGACACTACTTCGCCACTCCGCGCAACCGCTTCTGGCGCGCAATCAACCAATCCGGCTTGCTCACTGATCCCTTGGATGCCGCCTCCGATTACAAGATGCTTGAACACAGCATCGGTTTAACCGACATAGTAAAGCGCCCCACACGAGGCGCATCCGATTTGCGCGCAGCAGACTTCCGCGAATGGGCGCCCATCCTGAAGGCGAAGATGGAGCAATTCAAGCCTCTAATCGTCTGCTTTCACGGCGCAGTCGCATACCGCAGCTATCTGAAGTACGCCGAAGGCATGAAGGCATCTTCCCTGTCATTGGGCTTGCAGCCACACACAATCAAGCGATCGCGTGTGTTCCTTGTGCCTAACCCCAGCCCTGCAAACGCCGCTTATTCCCTTGATACACTCGTCTGTTGGTACAAGTCTCTAAACCGGTTAAGACACAAACTCAAAAAGGAGTGCCGTTGAGACCGAAAGAAATAGACACGATACGCGCCTTCGTCGCCGTCGAACTTGAAGAAGGCGTGAAGAAACACATCACATCTGCTATCGAAACTCTTCAGCAAGAGCAAATCGAAGGGCTGCGTCTGGTGCGGCCGGAAGGTGTTCACCTGACGCTCAAGTTCCTCGGAAATATCGGCGCATCTCAAATATCGCAGGTCGCTGGCGCCATAGCAAGCGTAGCATCGCGGCATTCGGCATTTGACTTGATACTGGGATCAGCCGGCGTATTCCCTAACCCTAGAAGAGCGCGAGTTCTCTGGATTGGCGTTGACGGTGATATTCGCCGGCTCACACGGCTGCAAACTGACATGGATGATGCGCTCACAGCAGTCGGTTTCCAGCCCGAAAGCCGACAATTCAATCCACATCTGACCATCGGAAGAATGCACCACAGGGCATCGCGCGCAAACAGACACCGCGCCGCAGGCGTACTCGCCGCAGTGTCCCTGCCCGACCATAGCACCATAGCGGTGAACACCATCAGCCTAATGAAGAGCACACTGCTGCCCAATGGAGCAGTCTATGAGCGGATTGCGCACTCATCCCTCACTCACAAGGCGTCCTGATACTACTCTGGATACCAATAGAAGAGTAGAAATCATCCGGAAACGCCGTCTCTCCTCACCATCCCTCTATCAAAACTTTCCTCACAACCAGCCCTTGACACACCAAACATAAGTGCTATAATGATTACACCTTGATTAGAACATAAGAGTGCAATACATCAACAACCTTACAATCAGCACACTAAAGCACAACTCACCGGTCAGCTAACTCTATGATTACTCACATTCACCAAGCTCAACAAGAACAACTCTCACAGGAACCGCTGAAGTCCATTCGGCAGATCGTCCTCGACGAGACACAGAACGGAAAACGCATCGTCCGTTCTGTCATCTCCGTCATGGAAGGCGACGCTCCGAACAGCACCCCTTGGCATCAGCTCGAAGCCGCTAAACTCCTGCTCAAGCTGGGTTTCGATGAGGCTCAGCACATCATTAGCAGCATCAGCTCCAAACGCCAAGACACACATCACAACTCAAACACACCTGTCAATCCTGAACATACTAACTCACACCATACTAATCCTGACCAAATCAAACTCAACAAGAAACTCGTCAGCCAAATCCGTGTAGAAACCTACGATGGCGCAACTATGGTGAAGTTCCTCATAGACGTGATGGAAGGGAACGAACCTGAAGCAAAAGTGAAAGACAGAATAGAAGCAGCCAAAACCCTGCTTCATCTGTGCTTTGACAACCCTTCGCAGCCAGACCCAGAGTTTATGATGTTCTATGCGCCGTGTCATCCGGACTGCCTGTGTGTCTGCAAAGACCTTCCCGAAGACCACCCCGAAGTGGAGAGAAATCACACACCTGCGACTGCTGAACAGCGAGAGGAGTGGGCGAAGCAGGAAGAGCTGATGGAGAGGGCAGTGGAGTCTGCGGAACGAAAGGCAAGGTCGGACGCAGAGTGGAAGAGGCTGATGGAGATAAACCCGATAATGCAGGAGGAGCGGCGGATAGAGGAGTCGAGCAGCCACCGTCAGCGCAACCGCAGTCCCTAGCTTTCAGCCACCGGTGAACGCCTGCCCACTCACCATTACCCACGCACAACTAAATATCCTATTGAGACTGAAAATCTATCATCAGTCCAAGTTTCGCTTGATAATACTTGATATTAAGTGATAAAATAATTGCAATGAGCGGTCACAACAGTCGTGTAGGTAGTATGAGGAGGGTGCCGTGCAACAGACTTGGCCGGATTGCAGAGTATGTCCTGAAGGAAGCCTGCTCCCTTTGTCAGACTTTGGGAGTCAGGGCGCGCCAATCCACTATAAGGCTTGGGTATGCAGTAATCCCGATTGCGGATTCAACATCAAGATTCGCAACGGCGATGTGTATTTGAACGAGCCAATCGCTAACGGCGCAGCGCACATACCTCGCGCTCGATAGACTCACATCCGAATCCGTAAGCTCCGATTTGAGACTGCCAATCTTTGGTAGTCTCATTGTGCCCAAAACACATCCTGTTTTGCATTCCAACCCGACAGAGCACACGCTATAATCTCTATAATGAGCTAAATGCCCTAAGCTACACTACATCGCAGGATTACCCACATGCTAAGCGATGGTCATCTGAAAACAGTGCCGCGCAAACCTCGAACAAACAGGCGCAGACCGGGAAGGACGCTCGGCATCACAATGCTGTTTGCGGGTGCAATCCTGCTGTCTTTCATCGGCGCCTACTACGCCTACTCGGTAAACGCCCGCTCTCAGCTCGAAGACCTCAACTTCGTTGTGCCGCAGACAGCGCAGGCAGCGCCCGTTGAACCGGTGGCTCCGCCGGCTCAAAACTCCAACCCACCGCCGATAGAGAATACACCTGCCGCTGCTGCCCTCGCCCCTGACGAAACGGCAGCTGTTCAGACCGCGCGCGCATCCGCCGACAAGCCCAATACCGAAAACCAGCAGCAGTTCGCTCTGACATCCGCACACTATACCGCTCTCTATCCGGCGATGCGCATACATCCGAAGTTCTGGACACAGCCCCTATGGTCGGGTGGCGAACCCTACCTATACAGCGCCGCAAACCTCGAAGATACCCTGCCGGAAGGCTTTCGCCCTGTATCAGCATCAACCGATGCGCTGGCGCGAGGCGAAGGTATGCTCACCAAACGCATCACCATACCACTCATAGAAGTTAATTCGGATACGAAAGAGCTTTCAATCATCAATCTCGGCGACAGCAAGGCGTATGAAACCCCCAAAAACTTGGTCGGTCACATCCCACGGTCTTCAAACCCGGGGGAAATCGGCAACGGATGGTATTTCGGGCATCTCGAAAGCCCAATCAAAGGCGAAGGTAACGTGTTCCAGCGCCTGCCGGAAATCCCCGACTTGCTGCGTGACGGCGAAGACGTATTCGTCGAGCTGGAAAGCACTGACGGCCGTGCCTTCCTGTACAAAACTACGCGAACCGAAGTCGTGCACCAGGACAATTTGCAGCTTTACGAATCAGATGTAGCGCAGATAACGCTCGTAGCATGCGTCCCCCGCCTCGTCTATGACCATCGCATTGTGGTTACCGCAGAACTGGTCGGCATCAAAGACGCCTCCAGCGCCCTGAATTAACCCCTTACAAACTTAAACGGCTTTACTTTCTTAACGGATACGCTCACCGCCACGATCCCGCCGGCGCCAGCACATCCTGCATCACCGACATAAAGTTGCGCGTAGGCGTCGATATGGTCTTGCCTCTCAACGTAACAATTCCAGCCTGATCCACAGGCAGAAAGTTCGCCAGACTTACCACACCCACCCGCTGCGAATCATCAGGCTCTATGGACAGACGCGGACCCACGGATATACCCATTCCCAGTTCAACATAGCGCTTTATCATGTCCATGCTGTCTAGCTCGACCATAATATCGTAATCTACACCGCGTCTCCGAAACTCTTCCTCCAAAATCTCGCGCGTATATGTGCCGCGCCTCATTAGGATGAGTGGCCACGCCGCAATCCGCTCGAGCGATTCCAGCGGCTCTTTCAGCAGCGGATGATCCAACGGCGTTATCAGCACACGCTCATACAGGAACAATCCCTGAAACTCTAACGACTCGCGCTTCTCCGAATGTTGCACAACACCAAGATCAACATCACCATTCTCCACCATCTGAAGCACCTCGGTGCGCGTGCCAGAGCGTATCCGCAAATGCACACGCGGATAACGATTGAGGAACACACGCACCACACGAATGAGCGTATGCGGAATAATATCCGGCGTGGACGCTATATGCACGGGACCCTGCTCTTCAGCCAGTACCGTCATAGTCGGCAGCGCATCAATGCCCTCCACCAATGGCGCAACTATGTCCGCAAGTCGCTGTCCCGCGAGCGTAAGCTGAATTGGGCGTTTCACTCGATCAAACAGCACCATCCCAAGCTCTTCTTCCAATTTCTTAATATGCGTCGTAACCGTCGGTTGCCCCAATCCAAGTTCACGTGCAGCCTTTGATATGCTCCGCAGACGCGCCGCTGAGCTAAAGCTCCTCAATTCCCTAATTTCCATTGATTTGGCTATCCTCCGAAAATATGCTGTCCAAGAAATTCATTATTAAAGAAAATACATTATATTGGATAATATACCTTCAAGCAATGTAATCGAACTGGCTAACATGGATATGTACCACAAAAACTGCTTCTCACAGCAGAAATTAGACGAAAGGTACACATGCATTAAATACTAAGGAGGTTGCGCATGATTGACAAATTTGTAGGCACCATTCGGGGAATTCGCAGCCGCCATCGCTCCGGATTCGACTCCTATTTCCTCAATGTCCAGACCGGCAGGTATGGGGGCGGACCCAAGATTGACGAAGCGCGCAAGGACTTCAGCAACATAATTCGCAGTAAGTCCAAGGGCTACCTCGGATAGATTTAGCAGGAGGGGGCAAATCGAAAGGTTTGCCCCCTCCCCTTTTTGCGCCACTCTACTGCTGCCCTAGCCAACCACGCTCCGGAATCACACTTCATCTTTACTTACTCCCCGCCCTCTCCGTGTGTGTCATCCCTGTTGACCCGCTCAAACTTGTTACGCATTGCTCTTGATGTTAATCTCTAGCTATTGGGGTACCATGGGGGGGCAGTGTTACTTTCACCCGTAGTTTCCTCATATCACATTTGACAACCTGTTTAGCACATTCAACAAAGCATTTAACTTAGAAGGAGGCACAGACCGATGGACAAACTAAGTACAGACGCACTAAGACTGCTACGCGATGGCAAAAACCTGGCAACTATCGCCACCATTATGCCCGACGGATCCCCGCAGGCTACCGTCGTGTGGATAGACACAGACGGCGAGCATGTCATATTCAACACCGCTGAAGGACGTGTAAAGACAAACAACCTTCGCAGAGACCCACGAGTGGCGGTCGCCGTAGTGAACGCCGAAAATCCGTACGAACAGGTTACAATTCGTGGGCGCGTAACCGAAATGACGCACGAAGGCGCAGACGCACACATAGACGCACTCGCCAAGAAATACCTCGGCATCGACGAATACCCGAACCATCAGCCGGACGAACAACGCGTCATCGTCAAAATATCTCCCGCATAGCTCCGGCTCGCCGGCACAGCAGATATTTCATAAAATCCGTTCATCCTGACCATATACAGAGGTAACCCTGTTCAAGAAAAATGCTAAGATTCTTCCGTCGCTCAACCCAAGAAAACAAGGCAAAGACAGAGCAAGCCGTCAAACGTTCCCGCCAGACCTTCTTTGGCCAGCTCACAGGCCTATTCCGCCGAAGCCAAATTGATGACAGCCTCTGGGACGAACTCGAAGAGCTGCTAATATCCGCAGATGTCGGTGTGGCGACAACCTTCAAACTGCTAGACCGCCTTCGCGACCAAGTACGCGAGCGCCGCATCTCAGACCCGCAAGACGCGCTCGCGCTGCTGAAAGAAGAGATGCTCTACCTCATTGACTTCGACGATTCCGATCAAGCGCTAGAAGTCGATGAAAAGCCTCTGGTGATATTAATGGTCGGCGTCAATGGTGTCGGAAAAACAACCAGCATCGCCAAACTGACCAAACTCTATCAGAACGAAGGCAAAAGCGTCCTCATCGGCGCGGCAGACACCTTCCGCGCCGCCGCCATCGAGCAGATTCAGGTCTGGGGTGAACGCCTACGCGCCGATGTTATCGCGCACCAGCAGGGCGCAGACCCCAGTGCAGTCGCATTCGACACCCTGCAAGCCGCCCGTGCCCGTAATGTGGATGTTGTCATTATAGACACCGCCGGACGCCTGCACACCAAGTTCAACCTCATGGAAGAGCTGAAGAAAATGCAGCGCGTCCTCTCGCGGCAGGGCGCAGACTCGCAGCGCGTACTGCTCACCATCGACGCCACAACAGGGCAAAACGGACTGATGCAAGCGCGCGCCTTCACCGAAGCAGTAGAGTGCGAAGGCGCGCTGCTCGCCAAGCTCGACAGCTCATCCAAGGGCGGCGTCATATTCGCCATCGCGGACGAACTCGATCTGCCCGTGCTCTTCATAGGCACTGGCGAACAGCCAGACGACCTCGCGCCATTCGACCCGCAGGCATTCGTGGGAAGCCTGTTCGATGGCGACAACACCTGACCTCCATTCAGCCAATAGCCTGCCAATTTACCGATAAACAGATTTCGGAGGACAAAATTAGGCACAGCAGAAAGTAGCAGATCTGACAACAGATGAACTTCGAGCACTCATCCGTGAAACCGTAATACAAACCATGCTTGACTTCACCAAAGACGTTGATGATGGCTTGGAACTGAACGAAGCCTTCACCGCAGAACTGGAAGAATCGATAAAAGCGTTAGACGCCGGTCAGCCGGCCGTGCCTGCCGAAGAAGTCACGCAACGACATGGCTTGCTATGGTGAGATATCAAGTTAATACATATATACAGGAGGTGTCAGATGCCAGAACAGGTCAAATTCGGAAGCCTTGTACGGGCTGATTTGCGTGAAGTGTGGCCGCACGAAGCAATCGACTTTACGCCCTGGCTTTCGGATAATCTAATTAAACTTGAAAGTGCGATTAACGTTCCTCTTGCATTCTTGGACAGAGAAGTGTCTATATCTTCCGGTAGAGTGGATATATTAGCCATAAACGAGTATAACAATAGCCATGTTGTAATAGAGAATCAATTAGAAGTTGCAGATGACGATCATTTCCAAAGGATTTTATCGTACTCTAATGGGCTTAAAGCCCAAACCGTGATATGGATTGCACAGCGCTTTGAGGAGAAGCAATTAAAAGCTGTTCGAGTTATGAACGAGTTAATAGATTGCTTCGCTATAGAAATCAGCGTGTATCGTGTAGCCGAGCTGGACAATTCACCGTATATACCCCAATTTTATGTGATGGAACATCCAAGCGGATGGGGCAGCCAAGAGTGGCGAGACAAATATAACAATTTCTGTGAGGAGTATACGAAAGCTTTGGAGAGAGGTGAAAATCAGAAGACCCAAAGTAGTAGTATTTCGCCAGCTAAAACTACGCTATCCAAAAGCACAGCACAACCGAAGAGCAGAGGCGAGTTAAGTGAAAAAGGTAAGCACCGACAAGACTTCTGGGCGTATTATCGAGAACGTTATCCTGATGATTTGTTTGGAGTACCAGAAGGATTTGCAGGGGATAATCCAGATTATTTAGTCGAAGCTGCTGATTTAGTCATCAGACGATTCATCTCGAAAGAGGCAGACGGAATGTGGATACGGGGAGATGATGAGGTGTTTGAGCGAGCTCTAGTCTATTTACCTGCTATACGCGAACAACTTGGCATGAATAGGATACACCCATACGATCCAACCAATGTGAGAAAACATATCGATACACACAACAGAGCCAACTGGAATGCAATAACAGATTGGATGCATGATACATTCGTCACATACCGCCGCATCCTCGAAACTCCGCGCGCAAAACTGCCAAAATAGCCCGTCAACACCCGGCGCAATCGACATCAAAGTTTCCGACTATCAACAGGGAGAATAACAAATGACCGATATTAGTTTCATCTATCCCGGTGAAGACCTGTAAGAGTTCCTCGAAGAGCTCGGCATCAGCCAGTCCAAATTCGCAAAGACAATCGGAGTAAGCCTCGAGTGAATTACCAGCCGCCAAAGTCCTATCACCGCAGAATTGGTACCTCGAATCGGAACAGCTTCCAGGATGAGTACCGAGTCCTTGGCAGGTGCAGCCGCGCCACAACCCTAACGCGCTCATATCATGCCCAAACCACTCACAGAGCAAGCCAACTACCCTATCCACAAAAATCAGCCGACCTAAATCGTAATTCACACTGCACATGAAAACTCACAGGAGGCACAGTAATGACCGCAACAGCCACAATCCGCGACCGATACGGACTCGCCCTAACCACGACATCGCCTGCCGCAGCCGAACACTACATCGAAGGCATTGATCTTCTCCTCGAACAGTGCTACGGACCCGAGCAGCGCTTCACCCAAGCCATCGAAGCCGACGAAGGCTTCGCGCTCGCCCACGCCGCGCTTGCCATGATGCAGCTCTTCCGTGGCGCCGCATCAGACGCGAAAGCGAGTGCAGCGCGCGCGCAGCAGCTCGTACGCAGCGCAACCCGCCGCGAGCAGCAGCACACAGAGGCAATCGCGCTGTTCATCAACGGCAGCGGCCCGCAGTCGCTTGCGCTGATTCTGGAACACCTCGACGAATTCCCGCGCGACGCCCTGATGATGCGCGTCTCCAACCGCCTGTACATGCTCGGGTGCAGCGGCGCGGGCGTCAAAAACTTCCCGGACGAACTCTACGCCATGCTGCACAAGTTGGAGCCAAGCTACGGCGACGACTGGGCATTCCTGGGGCAGTACGCCTTCGCGCACCACGAGATCGGACGCCTCGACGAATCGTTGTCGCTTGCCGAACGCTCGCTCGCCGCGCGCCCCACGAGCGGCCATGCATCGCACTCAGTCGCGCATGTCTATTTCGAAAAGGGCAATGCTGCCGACGGCGGAGACTTCCTAGGCAACTGGCTCAAAAGTTACGACAACCGCGCGCCCTTCCACGTGCATCTGTCGTGGCATCAGGCACTGTTCGAGCTGGCGCAGGGACGCTACTCCGAAGCCGTGCAACTCTACCAAGACACCATTCGCCCGTCCGTAGTCGAAAAGAGCGCAGCATCCCTCGCCGACAGCGCATCCCTTATGTGGCGGCTGCGAATGTACGGCGGCTGCAACCCGCCCTACCCGGTCGAAGAAATTAGCGAACAGGCATCGCCGGCCGCAGCAGCTCCCGGACCTGCTTTCCGGGACGCACACGCCGCACTCGCATTCGCAGCCAGCGGAGACGAAGAGCGCCTAGCCGGCGTCAAAACCCACCTGCGAAACCTCGCATCCCAGGGCAATGCCCTCGCCAAAGAGATAACCCTGCCCCTCGTCAAAGGCATCGGCGCGTTTGCAGACGACCGATACGACGACGCAGTGCGCCACTTAGAGCCGGTCTTCCCGCAGCTCGCGCGTATCGGCGGCAGCCACGCCCAGCGCGAGGTCTTCGAAGACACACTGCTAGAAGCATACATCCGCGCGGAGCAGTACGACAAAGCCGAAGACATGCTGCGAGAACGCCTAAACCGCCGCTCCTCGGTGCGCGACAGCTTCTGGCTCGCGCGCGCCAAAACAAACACCGGCGACACCGAAACAGCCCGGAACACGCTGACGCTGGTAGCGCAGAGCTGGCAGAACGCCGACCCGCAGTCCCCGGAGATATCGGCGCTAAACGCGATGGTGAACGGGGGTTAGGATTAGCGGATATGACAACGCGAGATGACATTTACAAACTGATGGATGAGTCGCCGGAGGAAGAAATACAACCTGTCGCGCGCTACCTTCAATACCTGAACGACAGGCATGGCCTGGTACTGGCGGCCCTGCTTAATGCGCCACAAGACGACGAGCCCGAAACCGAGTACGAGCGTCAAGCAGTAGATGAGGCAATTAAAGATTTGGCTGCGGGGCGTGTAATGACCGCAACCGAAATACTTGATGACATCTCGTAACTAGGATGTACTCTATACACGAAGCGCGCATCGTGATTTAAGGCGTATTGACCGCGCCGTCGCGGCAAGAATATATGCAAGGATTGTTCGATTTACTGAAACCGGGCGGGGAGACGTTAGACATCTCTCCGCTCGTCAGGACCAGTGGCGGCTGCGAGTAGGCGACTATCGTGTGCGCTTCATTCCCAACTTCGAATCAAAAACGATACAGGTGCTCAGAGTATTGCACAGAAGCCAAGCGTACACAGGCTAATTTTTGTCAGAACGAATAAAACGAGTTATGGCATTCATATAACAACTGGTTCAACGCCTGCTACAATGGGTAACTGACCTGACCTCAAACACACATCAGCCTAATAAGGAACACGCATCATGCTCACAGGAATAGGCTTGCGAAACTTCAAGGCATTCGGCGACGAGATGCAAGAAGCGCCCCTGTCCAAAATCACCCTAATCTACGGACCCAACTCCGGCGGCAAAAGCTCCATCATTCAGGCATTGCTGCTACTGAAGCAGTCCCATGAAGCGCGAACTGCGACAAATCAAAATTCATTAGAATTGGTTCCAAGACGTGATATTGGCGAGTTAGTTGACTTGGGCAGTTATCGCTCTCTTATAAATGGACAAGAGTCTGCAAAAGATTTAGAGATAAGGATTAGTACTGAAAATCCAGTTTCCGGAAATTCTATACGATTTCTTAAATCAGATCACAGCGGCGATATAATTCGTAGCTACGTTCATTTAACTTTCCGAGGCTTTGAAACAAGCGAAAGTCATGGCCTCAAAAAAGTAGTTTTTTTCTAAACCAAATAGATGGACAAACACAATCAACCTGCACTCTTAATTTATACCAACCTGGAGATTCAATAAGAGGAAGATGGACTGTCAATAATTCCATTGGTCAATATGTGGACTTTATATATAGAATGAATTATGAGAGAGCGTCTATTGTAAAATGTTCCAGCGTGTTAGATTATATCAAAAGACATCGACGCTATCTCGAAAGTGTTCCTTCACAATCTATCAGTGTAGACTCATTTCCGAATGGGTTACCGGGCTCACTACAATTTCCAAACGAGCGTATTATAGCAAGTGCTCGCACTGAAAAGCGAACTCTGAATATTGAAGTAGCCTCATCTAGATATAATGCTCATATCCAACAATTGTCTTACATTGGTCCGATAAGGCAGACTCCAGTGAGAGAGTACCCATTAGCTGGACGTCCTTCAGGGAATGATATTGACCCTAAAGTTGGTCAAAGTGGTCAAAACACACCGTATCTACTTCACAATGGCGAAGAATACAGAAAAAACATAAACAAATGGTTTAAGGAATTCGGAATCCCATACGCGATTTCAGTTCGTGAACACCGCGGCGCTCAAGGCACTAAATCAATATCGCTTGGGCTTATACATCGCGACACTCCCAGAGTCGAAGTTGGTCTAAAGGATGTAGGTTTTGGCATTAATCAACTACTACCTATTATTTTACAGGGATCTGTATCATGTAACACTATTGTCTGTGTAGAACAGCCAGAGTTGCACCTTCATCCGAGACTGCAAGCGCACGTTGCTGACCTGCTTATTGAAAATAGCAAAACTAAACATGGCAACCAATGGATAGTAGAAACCCACAGCGAGCTACTGGTACGACGGATACAGACTCGGATAGCGCAAGGAGATATTTCCCCATCCGACGTTTCCGTACTCTATGTTGACCCTGACGATAACGCATGTGAAGGTAGCGTTATCAAACAGTTGCAACTGGACGAAAACGGCTACTGGTTGGACGAATGGCCTCATGGCTTCTTCGACGACGGATACAAACAAACACGGTATGCAAGGCGCGCTAGGAGAAATTCAAATGCTAGTAAAGTTCGCAATTGATCCCCAATCGTTATTTAAATTTAAGGCTCAAACTACGCTTTCGATACAATTCGAGAGATTACTTGAAAAGTGGGAAAATTATGGCATATTAGTCAACACTGATCAAATAGAGGAGAATATAGATTGTTTTGAACCTAACATAAGGGATCAAATAGAAGAGATTTTCGAGCAATCTGATCTAAAAACTTCACCGCCACGATACCGTCTTCTTGAAGGTGAAAGACGAGTGATTTGGGAAGACCTTGACGATAACAATATCGGTATATTGAGTGATTACAGTGAAGTTTTCGATTTGGCTATTATTGAAGAAACACTGGCTTTAGAAATAAAAGTATTAGAATCACCTCTTTCTCCCGATACAAGAGAGGCCATTTGCGGTACTGTTGAACCCATTGGACATGCGATAGCTGATCGTGCATTATCTTGGAGCCGTGCTTCTGCAGTCTCCCGCAGAGGATTTGAAGAAGGCGATAATTATATGAGACTGTGGAATGAGCATTTCAAGCGTCTTACTGAATTTTCTAGTCAAGTCGTCATCATCGATGCATACGCTCTACACGATAGGCAATTTGACGGGTTCGTCAAATTGCTACAATTCATCGATAAAGATGGGAAAGCTTGTCGTGTGACTCTGTTTTCATCACCAGCACAAGATAACGATAGATCCGTACAAGATAACGATAGATCCGTCAAAAAAATACGCGAACGCCTATCGTATGAAGTTGGAAGGTTATCCGGTGGTGGGATTAAGCAAGTCACCATTCGCCTCTTGCCGCTAGACAAGCAAGAGCACGACAGACACATCCGATTTGACCGCACAATTTATAAACCCCAAAATAGCTTTGCACTGGTATTTAGTGGTGAAGATGGCAATGTTCCACAGAGCGTTGGCTGTTCATTGCAACTTTCTGATGATGAATATCATCCGTTTGATGATTTGAAGAAGGTAGAGAATGAACTTATCAATAAAGCAAAAAATTTGAGATGGCTCGCCAGTGAGCAAGATTATATGGTTCTTTTTCCCAATTCAAGTGCGTCATCATAAGCTAATCAGCCACCAAATTAAAACCTACCTTCAATCCCCCATTCGTAGTATAATTCCCACATGTTCGACGCCCTCCGATGGCTTATCGCCGTAGAAATTATCGGCTTGGCTGCCTTTCCCCTTGCCTTCTATCTTCTGCCAAGACTTGCTGATAGAGGATTTACCCTCAGCAAACCGCTCGGCATTCTCGTCGTCTCATACCTGTTTTGGGTGCTCGGGCTTGCGCAAATCCCCTCAATGCAGGTAACTGCCATAGCGCTTGTGCTGCTGCTCGCCTCCGTATCCGCCTATATCGCCTACCGCAATCTTGACGAACTGCGCGACTTCATCACGCGCGAGTGGCGCACACTTCTCATCGCGGAGGCGGTGTTCCTGCTATTCTTCGTCGGCTGGGCGCTCTTCCGCTCTTACGACCCGTTCATTAACCACACCGAGCAGCCGATGGATCTAGCGCTGCTCAGCGCATCAATGAACTCGCAGTCCGCCCACCCGGAAGACCCGTGGCTGCGTGGCGAAAGCATAAGCTACTACTACTTTGGATACTGGATGATGGGCATGCTCAGCCAGATTGCCTCAGTCCAGTCCAACATTTCCTACAACTTGGCGCTGGCTCTCATACCCGCCATGGCCGCGATGGGCATTTTCGGATTGGTCTTCAATATCGTACGCTGCGACAATGCACGCCGGAAACTCGCCATAATCGCGGGCATCTCCGCAACCTTATTGCTAGGCATTGCATCCAACCTAGAAGGTTTCCTCGAATTCATGCGGATAAACGGCATGAGTTCGCAAGGCTTCTGGGACTGGATTCGCATCAACGGTTTGACAGGGCCCATCGAAACACCGCCGCAAAGCTGGGCTCCCACCGAACACTGGTGGTGGTTCCACGCCAGCCGCGTCATCAACACCTTCGACGGCGCCCACTTCATCGACAACACCATACAGGAGTTTCCGTTCTTCAGCTTCCTGCTTGGCGATATGCACCCGCATGTCATGTCGATACCATTCGTCATCATGTTCATAGGGATAACCCTAAACATATACCGTCTGCCCCAGAATATCCGGCTCGACTATCGCAGCATCTACCCCTACGCCATCGCGATAACGACTGCAATTGCGCTCGGCGGGCTTGGGTTCAATAACCTATGGGACCTGCCTACTTTCTCCGCGCTTCTGCTAGGGGTATTGGCTGTACAGGCATACAGGGAAGGCAATCGTATCACACACTCCATCGCGTTAGCGTTCTACCCGGCAGGGCTGGCAGTCATCGGGCTTGCGGTTATGATGTACTCTCCCTACCTGCTGAACATCAATGCAGGCGTGGACGGCATCGGCGCCGTCATCACACATACGCGTGCAGTCCACATGTTCATCGTCTGGGGGCTGTTCCTAACTGCTGTAACGCCGTTCCTGCTGGCGACATTCTGGCAGACCACCATTCAGCGCGATTGGATCGCCCAGGCACTCACGGCGCTCGCGCTCTCGTTTACGCCTTGGCTGCTCTGGGCGCTCGTGTACATGCCAAGCGACGGCAGCATAGAAGAAGTGATTTCGCGCTTCATCGGTATCCTGCCCCTAACCGCGCTCGCTGCAATCGGAATCTACAACGTCCTGTATCTGGCAAGGCAAGAGAACAGCAGCGGCAAGATGTTTGCAACGCTGCTCATCGTGCTGGGGTTGGGGTTAATTATCGGCGCCGAGTTCCTGTTCATCCGTGACTTCTTCAACAATCGCGGCAATACCGTCTTTAAGCTCTACTACCAAGCCTGGATACTGCTCGCCGCCGCATCTGCGTTCGCGCTGTACCACTGGCTCAGTACAATCCGGAGCAGGACTGGATGGCGCGCCCTGCTCTCGTTCGTATGGGCGGCAGCGTTTGCAGGTTTGCTGATGAGCGCTCTGTACTATCCGCTTGCTGCGACGAAGACCAAGCCGGATACACCCCATACCGGGCGCACTCTCGACGGGTTATCGTTCATGCAGCTGCGCAGTCCTGCGGAATATGACGCCATCGCTTGGCTGAAGCAGAATACGACGCCGGGTGACGCAATCGTAGAAGCAGTCGGCGAGTGGAACGACTGGGGCTTGATTTCACGCAGCACCGGTTTGCCCACAATCGTTAACTGGCTGGGGCATCAGAAGCAGTGGCGCGGCGGCTGGGACAAGTTCGATGCTGATAGTCCGGAGGAATCTCGGGCGCTTCGCGACAGGTATTTCGACGACAGAACTGCCGAAGTCGAGCGCATCTACACCACGCTCGACCCCAAAGAAGCGCAAGTTATTTTGTACAAGTACGACATCGATTATGTGTACATTGGGCCGCGCGAGCTGAACAAGTACGGTATCGAAGGCTTGCCAAAGTTCGATGCCATCGCTGACCGCGTTTTCGCCGATCCCAGCGGCGAAGTTATGATTTATCGCGTCAACTGATGTTTAGGGCAAGAAGGACGGGATTTGTGTGATTGGCAAATCCTCATCCTTCCTGCTAATTCAGGCTAACCCACTGCTCCCTGCCCTGCTAATTAATCGCCTGTTAGCCGTGCTGCTGGAGGTTATGCGACCCGCGCAAACTTCTGTACGCGCGCGCCGTCCAGCGTCTCGCCCACATACAGGTCGCCCTTCGAGTCCATAGCCACCGCATGCCCAGCGATGATGTCGCCCGGCGTATCCGAACTCATGCCCCAGCCGCCGAGCCACTGTCCGGTAGGCGTCATAATCTTTACGCCCGCGGGGTGCGACAGAGCGTTCGATTTCGGCTGGTCGGGGCCCAGCCCCTGATAGAAGCCTAGGTCTGTGACGAACATATTGCCGTCGGGGCCCTGCACGATGTGGTCGGGTCTATGCACACCGCCCCACTCGCTAATGTACTGGCCGTCGGGCGTGAAAATCTGGATTCGGCTGTTCTCGCGATCAACGACATATATGCTGCCTTCGGAGCTGACGCAAACGCCATGCGGAATGCGGAACTGCCCTGGACCTTCGCCCGGCTCACCCCAGGACTTGATGAGTTCGCCGGTCGCCGTGAAGTGGTGGATGCGCGCGTTGCCGTAGCCGTCTGCGATATACAGCGAGCCGTCCGCCGCAATCGCAATGTCCGTAGGTCTGTTGAACGGCTCGCCGCTGAACGGTTCGGGCGGATTGTCGGCGTCTCCGAGCGTCATCAGCAGTTCGCCGTCTGCCGTCCACTTGCAGACTGTGTGCTTAACGACGTCTGTCGTGTAGAGGCTGCCGTCGGGACCTGCTTCGATGTGATGCGCGGAGCCGAACAGCCCCTCGCCCCAGCTGTTAATCACATTGCCTTCGGTGTCCAGAACGATTATCGGATGCGCGCTGCGGTTATACACAAAGATGCGGTCGTGCCCGTCAACCGCAACGCCTACTGCATGATTCCACTCCCAGCCGTCCGGGAGTTTGCCCCATCCGGGCACATGCTCATAAACATATTTACCGTAGCTAACTCTGAGACCTTTTTCTCCCATTTTGGCAGCCCTCCTTCATTATCGTGATTGCGCGATTGCGCCATCACGCCATATCTATATATGCATGCCTCAAGTAACGCGCAGAATTATAACACGCTTTTGCACTGCGTATGACGCGGGTGGATTTGGGCGAAGGGCGATTGGGGGGGACTGCCAAGGCGGCATTTGGTATTTGATTGTGGGGAAGTCTGACGGGGCAGACTTGGGGGGGCGCCTGAGCGGCGGGGATTAGGGGCTGCGGATGGCGGCTTTGCGGAGGCTGCTGGCGTTTGGGGCGCAGATTGCGGCTGATCCGTGCACTGCTATGGCTTCCTCCAACTGCTGCATCGGGTCTGAATAGCCTTTTCGCTGGGGCTGCGACAACCATGATTCATATTCTTCGTCATGTTCGTCTTGGTTGTCGTTTTCGTCTATGACGGCTGCGGCGTACTCGCGCCTGAGTTCTTCATCGAACTTTGCCTGCTCTTCGGGGCTTAGCGGCTCGTAGAAGTAGTCAACGGTCGGGTCGGGGTCGGAGGGTCCGCAGTTTGCATAGTCGGGTTCTGCGACCGGCTTGTGCTGCTCTGCCTGCTTGGTAGATTCGGTGCGATCGTCCTTTGATGTGGCAAGGGCGATGCTGTCTGCATAGTCGTTTTCACGGAGCTGCTTTGCTATTGCTTCGTAGTTTACATTGTCGTAGATGTCGAATTCGTCCACGAATGCAGATAAGCCTGCGAGGGTCTTTTTCTGACCTACGGACAGTCGGGTTGACTCTTGGTCGCGCCAGTAGTCTTCGACTTGTTTCCAAGTTACAGCGTCGAAATTGATGTCCCAGCCGCGCTGTAAGAGTTCGCGCGCTGCTGATATTCTGTGATGTGTGGTGAAACCGCTTTCGGGGTCTTGTTCGGTCATCACTTCGAGCAGGAAGCGCACTGCGTCTGCGCCGTTGTCGCTGTACTCGCGCATGCGCTTGGCTAGGTCTGAGTGCAGTGTGTGGTAGTCGTCTCTATTTTCGGTTAGTTTGGGTCGAGAAGAGTTGAAGTCTCCGAAGCCGCGTCTGAGCAGTTCTTTGGCGGCAGCCATTCTGTCTGCCGGGGTGAAGCGCTGATGCTTGGGTGTGAATGGTTTCTGTATGTCGTTTATGGCATCGACTAGGAACTCGACGATCGTGTGTCCCTCTGCGGTTTCGCTGCGGATTTGTCGAGCGATGTCGTAGTTGATGATGTCTAGGAAGCTGACATGGTTTGATGTAGTTGAGTTTGGTGGGTCGGATGGATTTTCGGTTTTGTCCTCGAGGGTGAGTTCTTCGGGAGTTGGAATGAGTCCGAAGGATTGGTTGTGCTGTGAGTTGTCGAAGCCGAACTTGATGAGTTGTTTGGCGGCGTCGAGTCTGTGGTGGATTTTGGCGTCGTTTGGAGTTCCCTGCATGGTGTCCACGAGGAATTGAGCGATGGCGTGTCCATCTTTGGTTAGATTTTTGATGCTGCCTTGCAGAGACATCTTTTTGCCTGTGGTGGTTGTCGTCGGACGGGTTGTTATTGGCTGTTGTGGATTATCGTTAGGTTAGGTATGCTGCCATGTATTGGTATGTATGTTCTATTATGGGCATGGATGTTCGGGTTGTCAAGGGCGGGATGTGGGGGATTGGGAGGTTCTCTGCGGTATAGAGATTTGGATTTCTCGGCTGCGCTTGGAAACGATAGGGGTAGAAGTATGTGTATTATTAAGGATACGCGCGCTGGCGGGTTGGGACGCGGCGCTGAACACTGACGACCTTCTGCGTAAGTGTTCTTTCTGATGTGCCCGCATTGACCACCTTACCTTACTTGACATAAAATATCTGTGCTGAGAAAGGAGGATTATTCATGGAAGGCTTGTTATCAATTCTGGGTATTGTCATAGGTATCTTCTTCTATGGAATGGTAGGACTTGTACTCTTAGGTTTGGTGCTTTTTGTTATAGCGTTGATCCAAACGGCTATCAAAGGAGACTCTGACCTGTGGGACAAGTCCGGGCGCGGCGGTCCTGGTCCCGGTCCGTGATGGCGGAAGCTTTGACGGGTAGTCCGGCTGTTCTAGTTGGAACGGCAACTCCAAAATGGGAAAGGAAAGCGCAATATGCAGATAGCGCGATTGGCGGGGATGTTTGTCTTTCTGTTCGTGGCGGTTAATTTTAGCAACAACAGCCAGATATTCTATTTTCTGTTTCTAGCCCTAGCCCAGGTGCTTCTGTTCATGTTTGTCGCACGATTTCTCGAGTCCGAGGTTGGGTTACCGGAAAAATCAACATCAACGTCCCTTAATCCTCTGACGGTAGCGCGGGATGTCATTTTGTTGATAGCGGCGCTTTCCTTTATGTTCTTGGCATTCACTTTTGGCAACAATAACCAGATATTCTATTTTCTGTTTCTAGCCCTAGCCATAGTCATGATGCTCCTGCTCCTGTCCATCATATTATCGGGGGCTGATTTTGAGTTTACGAAGGATGGTTTACTCGACGCCGCACTCCTGATGGTATTTGGCCCCTATGGAGTCTGGGCGGTCGCCTGGTATGTCGCCGGCTATATGATGTACGACGATTACCAAGAGATGGATGCTATGTCTCGTGGCTTGGCAGGTATGTTTGTTTTTCCCATTTTTTCAGTAATTGTAGGACTGGGCGGGCTTGTACTCTTGGGTCTTTTCGTGCTACTTCCTGTGGCGCTGATACGAACACTGTTCAAGGGAGATTCTGACCTCTGGAACAAGAATTGGCGCGGCGGTCCTGGTGCGGGTCCGTGATGGCAGAAGCTTTGGCGGCGGCTCAGGCTGGTCTAGTTGGAATGGCGACTTTGAAGCCAGCAGCAATCACAGGTATTGACAGAATACTATGCCCCGAACATCTCTCAATCGTTCAAATGCGTCGTCCTCACACAGGCACCGACTAAACAGTCAGCGAGGTATTGTACGCGACTACACTGCCCAAGGGGCTGCAGAGCGCAAGCACAGAATAGAGAGCTGCCATCACGCCAAAGCTGAGAGGAAGCGAACTCATGGAAGCTTTGATACTCTTGATAATTCTCATAGGTTTTGGATACATTCTCGGATACATGGTATGTAGGAGAAGAGAGCGACGCAAAAGGGCGAGACAAAGGGGCATCGATGGCGGCCTTACATATCAGGATGGCGACGGCGGCGGTAATGGCGGGGGTGGCGGTAACGGTGGCGGAGGTGGCGGTGTCTGATGATGACACTGAATATCTGAGGGCAAGCGCGGATAGCCGTCCGGCAAACGATCGCTAACGAGACACTGAAAAGCAACATGATATAATGCGGCTTTGATATCTAAACTCTAACAATCTTTAACTCGCGAGGTCGTATAAAAATGCTCGAACGATTCAAAGTCCCCAAGCAAGATGAAGTGCGCGTGCCCATCGAGTCGCTGCAAGTGGTTATACAGAATATATTTGAAAAGATGGGCTGCTCCGAACCGGATGCTATTGAGGCGGCGGAAGTGCTGTCTATGACCGACCTGCGCGGCGTTGAGACACACGGCGTCTCCAACATGCTGCGGGCGTATGTTACGCAGTACACTAGCGGACAGGTCAACCCCACACCTAACTGGCGCATCGAGCGCGAAACACGCGGCACAGCCGTGATCAACGCGGACAAAGGACTGGGCGTGGTGCTGGGCAAGCGCGCGATGAACATCGCTATAGAAAAGGCGCGGGATGTTGGCTTCGGCGTCGTAACCATGAACAACGGGGCGCACCTCGGCGCGGTTGGCCACTTCTCCATGCTCGCGGCGCAGCAGGACATGGTCGGCATGTGCGCTACATCAGCCGGCAGGGGCGTGCTGCCGACATTCGGCGCAGAAGGGCGATTCGGCACGAATCCCATATCCATCGCTGCTCCTGCAAACGAGGAAGCTCCGCTGCTCTTCGACGCCGCTACATCGCAGATTGCGGGCAACAAGTTCTCCCTTGCGCGCAGAGTAGGATCAGACCTGCTGCCCGGCTGGATTTCGGATGAAGCCGGCAATCCAATCATGGAAGAGACCGAAGTTCCGGGCGGCGAGGGTGTCAACTACGGCAGCCTGCTGCCGATGGGAGGGACGCGCGAAAACGGCTCGCACAAGGGCTACGGCTTCCTTATGATTGTGGATATTCTGTGCGCCTTCCTGTCCGGGTCGCTGCCTGCGGTATTTGATGAGGAATACTTCGAGAGCGGGTATAAGCACTACTTCGCGGCGTATAATATTGCAGCCTTCACCAGCGTTGACGCCTTTAAGGACAATATGGACCAGATGCTCCGCACACTGCGCGAGACTCCGCCGGAGCCAGGCAGCGAGCGCGTGCTGTACCCGGGTCTGTCCGAGTACGAAGAAGAGCAGGACAGGCGCGCCAACGGCACAATTTTGCACACGGAAGTCATCGGGTGGTTTGAGGAGATTTGCAACGAGCTTGAGATACCGCATTTGCAAACATACTAGGCGCGAAGGATAAGTATGAATTGACCTTAGTCAGCAGGTGTCAATTCTGAGGAGGAGCAGTCGTGTAATTATTACGGATGGATTAGAGGCTAGAGTCGCAAGACTTGAAGGCGTAGTCGCAGAGATGTCGAAACGGTTAGACAGCATAGAAAACTGGCAGCGGGTGATCGTGGGTTTGCAAATCACAACGATCGTTGCCGTGATCGCAATAATGCTTCGTCTTTGGTAAAACCTGAATAAAGGAGCAGTCGGTTGATTATTACGGATGGATTAGAGGCTAGGGTCGCAAGGCTTGAGGGCAAGGTTGACGAGATGTCGGAGCGTTTTGCCAACGTTGAGAGATGGCAGCGAGTGATCGTGAGCCTGTTGTTCACCCTGACAATTGCAGTGTTCGGGTCAATCGTGGGCATAGTGAGCCTGCTGATACGCCTTTGGTAACAGATCGACAAGGACGCTGCGTTATCTACGCCGGCTATCAATTCAGTCATGATAATGGATAATGATAGGAAACACAGGTGCAGTAAGGAGGCGAATAATAATGGGGAAGCTCGACGGCAAAGTAGCGCTCATTAGCGGCGGCGCGCGGGGACAGGGCGCGGCGGAAGCACGACTATTCGCACAGGAAGGGGCTAAGGTCGTGCTTGGCGACATTCTCGACGAACAGGGACAGCAAGTCGAAGCTGAGATAAACGAGCTTGGCGGCGATGCGCTCTATCTGCATCTGGATGTTACCAGCGAGGCAGACTGGGAAAGCGCGGTATCAGCCGCAGTCAGCAAGTACGGCAAGCTGGACATTCTGGTTAACAACGCTGCCATCGTGATTGAAAAGGCTGCTATCGAAGATCGCACTGCGGCAGAATGGGACCGCATCTTCGAAGTCAACGCGAAAGGCGTATTTCTCGGCACTAAGCACGCGATTCCGGAAATGCGAAAGGCGGGCGGCGGCTCTATCGTCAATATATCGTCGGTTGCGGGCATCGGGCAGAGCCTGCATCAGGAGCCTGCCTACGCAGCCAGCAAGGGCGCAGTGCGAATTTTCAGCAAGGTAACGGCATCCCAGCACGCGGCAGACGGCATCCGCTGCAACTCGGTGCATCCGGGGCCGATCGACACCGACATGATTCAGTCTGCGATGAGCGACCCCAGCAGGCTGGAAGCGCGGCTGACCCGTGTTCCGATGGGTCGGATGGGAACGGTGGACGAGATAGCGAAGGGCGTTCTGTATCTGGCGTCTGACGACTCGTCGTATGTAACCGGCTCTGAGCTTGTTATAGACGGCGGCGCAATTTCTATGTAAGCGGCGAGCGGGCGGCACGGGAATATACAAGTCTTGTATCTATCATATTGCGGATGGAGATATGGGGTGTGCCCTGCTCGTTGAAGTGCGGCGTTCGGTGCGCTGGTGATGTGTTGCTCGCATCGGCGATATGTTTTGATAGTGGGTTAGTTTGAATTATACAGCTATCAATGATGCAGTAAAAATTTCAAGCTGATGCGCCACTTGTGGTTTTTTGCGATTGATTTCGGTTGGTCATATTCATATAATTACCTTTACCCAATTTTATCCAAATGACTATACAAACAGAGGTTTAGACATGAGAAGTTATCGCGCATCTATTGCAGGCTTCCGGCATATAAAGACGGGTAAGGGAGAGCGGTCAGATGCAACGAGTGCAAGACGCGGGCTGCTGCGGACGGGCGTACTGGCGGCCGCGCTGGCGCTGCTGGCTATGCTGTTCACTTTTGGCTCTGACGGCAGGCCGGTCCATGCCCAGTCGTCCGACTTCCTACTTGATACGAATATGACATCTGCGACATCCGGGGCTGACACCGGGTACAGGACCGGCGGTCTCGGCTCTATCGAAAACGCCAATTCACCCATGACGGCACCGACTACACCGTAGAGCAGTTGTACACCAATGCAGGGTCTTTGTATTTCAAGACCAACCCTGATCTGAACACTGAGATCGATGCCCTCGCGCTGATAATCGATGGAGTGCAATACCGTAAGGACGATTTCAGCGATATAGGAAGCCGCTTCAGGGTGGAGAACGCGCTCACTCTCACAGCGGGGGAAACCGTCAAAGTGCGCATCGGTGTGGTGAGCAAAATTGAGAGAGCGGCGCTGATTGCGCTGTACGACTCCACCAATGGGCGCGATTGGCACAGACGGAACAACTGGAAGTGGGGTTCATCTATATCCAACTGGTACGGCGTAAAGACTGATGATGATGACGGATATGTAACTGAGCTATATTTGAGGGAGAATAACCTAGACGGCACTATCCCGGAGGAGCTGAGCTACCTGTCCAAATTGGAGCTTTTGAACCTGGGTCATAATAATCTGAGCGGCGAGATTCCGGAAGAAATGGGCAACATGGCCGGTCTGGAAAAAATGTGGCTGCATGTGAACTACTTGAGCGGAGAGATTCCGGAAGAACTGGGCAATATGTCCAGTCTGAAACGCCTGCTCCTTGCCTTCAACGAACTGAGCGGGGAGATCCCGCCTGAGCTGGGCAATCTGTCCAATCTGAATTACTTGGGTCTGCAGGGTAACAAGCTGACCGGCGAGATACCGGTGGAACTGGGCAACCTGTCTGAGCTGGAGGGGCTGGATCTGAGGAGCAATGAGCTGACCGGCAAGATACCGATTGAACTGGGGCAGCTGAGCCAGCTGGAGCGTCTGAACCTCATGTCCAACAGGTTAACGGGCATAATACCGTCGGAGCTTGCCAACCTGTCCCAGCTGACTCACCTGAACCTGTCCTATAACCGGCTGTCGAACAAGATTCCGGATGAAATTGGCAATCTGAGTAATCTGGAATCCTTTGATGTGAACTACAATCATTTGACCGGTCCAATTCCGGAGGAAATTGGCAACCTGAGTAAACTACAGATATTGATATTGTCTAACAATGGTTTGACCGGCGGATTCCCGAGTGAGATTGGCAACCTCACCAAGCTGCGCTATTTGCATATGAGCAATAACAACCTGAGCGAAGTCGGCATACCGACGGAAATTGGCAACCTCACCGAGCTGGAAAGTCTATATCTGGACAACATCGGTCTAGCCTACTGGCCCATCCCATCGCAAATTGGCAACCTCACTAAGCTGATATGGCTGAACCTGAGCTACAACAACTTTAGTTGGTACCACCTGCCGACGACAATTGGCAACTTGGAAAAGCTGGAATTTCTTTCGATAGAGAGCGCCAATCTAGGAGGACCCGTCCGATCAGAACTGGGCAATCTGTCCAATCTGAGATATTTGGATCTGGGGGACAACAACTTAAGTGGCAGCATTCCCTCACAACTGGCCAGCCTCAGCGAACTGAGAGATTTGCATTTGAGCGGCAACCAGCTGAGCGGCAGCATACCGTCCGAACTGGGCAATCTGTCCAAACTGGAGAGCTTGTACCTGGGCCACAACCAGTTGAGCGGGGAGATCCCGAAGGAATTGGGCAACCTGTCTAGGCTGAAGGAGCTTTCCCTGAGCGTAAATAATTTGAGTGGCAGCATCCCGAAGGAACTGGGCAACTTGTCTAATCTGAACAGGCTTTACCTCAGCTTCAATGGTTTGACGGGCACCATCCCGATTGAAGTGATGAGGTTGCACAATCTGTACCAATTTAGCGTGTACGAGAATAAATTATCGGGCAACATTCCGACTGCACTGGGCAATATGTCCAAACTGCGTGAGCTTGCCCTGGGCTACAACAATTGGACAGGCGGCATCCCGACTGAACTGGGCAACCTGTCCAATTTGGAGATATTGAATATTCACGGCATCGACACTTTGACCGGCGAGATTCCGACTGAGCTGGGCAACCTGTCTAACCTGATGTGGCTGGAACTCAACGACAACAGCGCACTGACGGGCAACATTCCGACTGAACTGGGCAATCTGTCCAAGCTGCAAATATTGCGCCTAGGTTCCAATAATTTGACGGGGGAAATCCCGACTGAGCTGGGCAATCTGACTAACTTGGAAGTTTTGGCTCTGTACAACAATAATTTGACGGGCAGCATACCGACTGAATTGGGCAACCTGACTAAACTAGAAAAGCTGTACTTGGAATTAAACCAGTTGACGGGCAGCATACCGACTGAATTGGGCAACCTGTCCGAGCTAAGGGAGTTAATCATGGATGGAAACCAGTTGACGGGTGGTATCCCGTCCGAGCTGGGGGGTCTGTCCAAGCTAAGAGTGTTAATCCTGGGGAAAAACCAGTTGACGGGCAGCATACCGCCTGAATTGGGCGATCTAATACAGTTGAGGGTTTTGTATCTGCACGACAACCAGCTGAGCGGCGCTATCCCGCAGGAACTGGGCAAGCTCACCAACCTGGTTCGCTTGCGCCTCAACAACAACAATCTGACAGGCAAGATACCGGATGGCCTGCCGGGGAGTGGATTGTCGGTAGGAATGGGCAAAATGTCCCGAAATCCAGGATTTACGCCAGGGCCAGTGAAGCCGGACAACGATTTTGTCGGCGGCGTCCCGCTGCAACTTGGCAACCTGTTGAATCTGGAAGAATTGCAACTGCACAATAACAATCTGGGCGGCGAGCTCCCGGCGGGGATAGCAAATATAGAAAACTTGCAGAAGCTCGGTTTTAACAGGAACGTTGGGCTATGCGCGCCAGATACTGATGATTTCAAAGACTTGCGCGACCGGATCGGCTCGAACTTTGTTGGCCCGACATGCTCTGAAGCTGTTACGCCCGAACCGACACCGGTGCCTACTGCCACGGCGACGCCTGTTCCCACGGCTACGGCATCGCCGATTCCCACACAGACGGCTACTCCGGCGCCTACTGCCACGGCGACGCCTGTTCCCACGGCTACGGCGACGCCAGTACCTACGCAGACGGCCACTCCAGTGCCTACTGCTACGGCGACGCCTGAGCCTACCGCCACAGCGACGCCAGTACCTACGCAGACGGCCACTCCGGTGCCTACGCAGACGGCTTCTCCGGTGCCTACGGCGACGCCCGAGCCTACGCCGGCGCCGGTTGTGGAGCTGCAATTCCCGTGGAATGAGAACCACAACATTCAGATGACTTGGAGCGATGGTGAGACTGCCAGTATGATACTGAAGCAGTACCAAAGCACTCCCAGCTACATACCGTCCAGCATCACGGTTGGCTCCGGTGTGAGCTACACCATCAGTTCATGGGGCAACAACCCGCGCACGATAACCATGTCGAGGTCTGGCTTTGCCGATGGCGTGATGGCTTGGGAGTATGCGACGACGGACTGTGATAACGGAGACGACTGCATAAAAGCCAGCGTCGATTTTAATAACAACGGCTTCACCGAGATTGCGGATTTGGACGCGCCGACACCTACTCCAACACCGACGGAGACGGCTACGCCAGTTCCTACTGCTACGGCTACGCCAGTTCCTACTGCTACGGCTACACCAGTTCCTACTGCTACGGCTACACCAGTTCCTACGCAGACGGCAACACCAGTACCAACGGCTACGACCACACCTGAGCCAACGGCTACGACCACACCTGAGCCTACTGCTACCGCAACGCCGACTCAGACACCGGTGCCTACCCCAACGCCGGTTGATGTTCCAGATGTTGAGCTGGAGTGGTCTGACGGAGAGCCTATCAGCCTTACAGTGCGGGTGTACGCAGGGAAGCCGTCTTATGTTCCCAGCAGCGTTCAAGTGGGAGATTCGGATACCAGCGGCAACCCTAACTGGGAGGTCTCTCCCTGGATGAGTGAGCCTCGGACGATGACATTTACCCGCGATGGTTTCGCGAATATTGTGCTAACCTGGCTGGTAAACAACAACGGCGAGCTGGAGGCAAGTGTTACCGGACTGGAATAATGGAATAATCAGAATAATCCAGCAAAGCCACGCTACACCCTGATAGAGGCGGCTCCTTGATTTTCAAAGGAGCCGCCTTGTCGTTAACCGTTACCAGCCCGTTACCAAACGTTACCGCTTCATTCACACGCTGTCGCATCGGCACACGCTGTCACATCGGCACCGACATTGCTGCGTCTTTCGCGCCGTCTATAACCTTATTCATAATTTCTAATACGGTAAAAAGCTACACTCCATTCCCCGCCGTCCCCCATATCAATCCCCATCATAGAATTGGGAACCTGCCATAATAATTTTTGCCATAATAATTCCCTTCCAAGCATAGACCTGCGCAGCAACGACCTGCGTGATAAGATACTCTTATTACACTAAGCCACAGGCACACCAACCCGCAGAGGAGAATGGATATGGCAGACAAGAAAAAGGTCGTAGTAACAGGATTTGGGGGCAGGATAGGCAAGGTGCTGCGCGATCATCTCGGCGAAAAGTACGAATTCAGCGGTATCGACCGCGTGCCGCTCAAAGGCTTGGACTCCTTCACTGCCGACCTCACCAATCTTGAAGCCATCACTCCGGCATTCCAAAGCAAAGATGTGGTGGTGCATCTAGCCGCTGAACCGCGCCACACTCCAGACATAGGCTGGGACTTGCTTATGCCTGACAATGTAATCGCGACTGCGAATGTGTTCGAAGCAGCGCGGGCGGGCGGTGTCAGCCGCATCATCTTTTTCAGCTCGATGCATGTCGTTGGGATGTACGAGCGCGACCAGCCCTACAAAGCGATCGCGGAAGGCGACTACGCCAACCTAGACCCTGCTGCAGTGCCTCTTATCACGCACGATATGCCCGATAGGCCGGACGGGCCTTACGCCGTCAGCAAGATATTCGGGGAAGCGCTGGGGCGCTACTTCGTAGAAGACCACGCCATCAGCGTCATCTGTATACGCCTGGGTACAGTTAGCCCGGAAGATCGCCCCGGCACGGATGCGCGAAGCTTCGTGAGCTGGTTTAGCCATCGGGACTTGGCGCGCATGGTCGAAGCCTGCATAGACGACCAGAACATTGGCTTCGACATTTTCTATGGCGCATCGGCGAACACATGGAAAATCTATGACACTCCACGCGCCTGGGATGTGCTCGGATACGAAGCGCAGGATAATGCGGAGAGCTTTAGGTAGGAAGCAAGCAAGGCTATTTTGGTATTGCCTCAGTTTGAACTTTATACTGCATCATTGACACTTGCATAATTCAAACTGAGGCAATACATCTATTTATAGGGAGTTTAGGGAGTTTATGATTTTCTTGTAAACTCGCTAATTTCGCTATAAACTGTGCGTATGGACCCTATACGCAATCCGCTTATTGCGTATCCTGCCGGCTACTTACGTAGTCTGCCAGCGCATTGACCATGTGCCCCATTTTCGGATATTCCGGCTGGGTATCGGTTGAGACGCCCACGTCTGCTAACGCAGCGGCGCAAGTTGGGCCCACAGCGGACACTATCGTCCGCAGGTTGAGGGCATCGGATAACTCAGCTTTCGGGATGTCGTTCGCTGCGGCAACTTTGTACAGGTGCCGAATCTGCACTTGACTCGTAAATGCTATGGCGTCCACACTTCCGGCGAGCAGTTCGTCAACCAGCAGCGCTATCGGCTCGGTGTTGTCGGGCAGCTGCCATTCGTATAAGCAAAGCTCATCTACGCTCGCGCACTGCTCACGAAGTGCAGCCATCAAGGCAGCGTTGCGCTCCCCGTATTGCAGTGCAATTAGGCGCTTGCCTCTCACAGGCAGAGCGGTCAGAGCCTCTATAAGCTGTTTAGTGGTGTAAGGCGCTGCGACACCGGCTGATACCTGAACTTTCGCCTGTCTCAGCGCGGAAGTCGGTTTGGGGCCTCGGCATACAGTCGTAATCTCGCGCAGAGCTGATAGCAGAAAGTCGAGCTTGCCCTGTCGCTCTGCTTCTTTGAACAGCGCTCGTGCGCCGACGCCGGTCTGGAAGACAGCGACATCGAGCATGTCTTGCGCCAGTTTACCCAACAGGTAGCTGACGTCGTCCGCACAATCGAGCGGCGCCTCCCGCACGGCAGGAACACACAGCGGTTCGCCGCCCCGCTTACTTATGAGGCTGGCAAGCGCGCCGCTCATACGCGCTTCGAGCGTTGCAATCTTCATTCCTTCCAATGCTGCCATAAGTTTGCTGCCACCTATCTAGTAGTTCTTTGCTATTATAAACGGAACGATTGTCGTGTAAGACCAGCCTGAAAGAGTGTGCTTTCCTTAATGTTAGCCTATGTTCGGCTATACCATCAACAGCAGCGCGGTTACGATTGAACATGCGAACGAATACACTGGGATTTCACATTTTTCGTATGCGCAAGTTTCTGCATAGTATCTACTGCGTCGCGGCGGTGTGCGTGAGCATCATCGGGGCGCTTGGCTGTGCTGGGACTGCGAATCCGGCGGCAGATGCACCTCCCGCGCCGGCAGATGCGGCGGAAACACTGCGACTTGCGCTTGCGTCGAGCGACCTTGCGGTGGGCAGCAACCGCGTGGTGTTCGGTGTTATAGATCCGGTTGGGGGACCTGTGAGAGATGCGAAGGTGCAGGTTTCCACTTTTTATTTGCCGCCGATGGGTGAGCAGCAGGGACCGGTTGAGACCGCAGATGCTGTGTTTCGCGCTTGGCCGGTGTCGCCGCGCGGGGTGTTCACGGCGCAGCTGACGTTCGACAGGGCGGGCGAATGGGGCATCGGAGCCGTCGTAACGGCGGCAGACGGCATGGAGCACAAGGCGTCTGCGCGAGTGAGGGTGAGCGAGGTGAGCGCTACGCCTGCGGTTGGCGCGCCGGCTCCTAGGAGCGTCAATAAGACTCTGGCAGATGTGGATGGGCTGGAGCAGCTGACGACCGATTTCGAGCCGGATGCCGACTTTTATGAGACGACGATTGCGGATGCGCTGGATAGGGCTGAGCCGATGATGGTCGTGTTCTCTACGCCGGCGTACTGCCAGACGGCGACGTGCGGGCCTCAGCTTGCGGTCATCAAGGAGATTAAGGCTGAGTACAGCGGCAGGATGAGCTTCATACATGTCGAAGTGTATGACAATCCGCACGAGATTGAGGGTAATCTGAGCAATGCGGTTATATCCCCTACTGTCGAGGAATGGGGGCTGCCAAGCGAGCCTTGGACGTTTGTTGTGGACAAGGGGGGCATAATACGCGCCAAGTTCGAGGCGTTCACTACGCGAGATGAACTGGAGGCTGCTGTATCGGCGGCGCTGAATGAACAGGGTTAGAGTTAGCGGCTGGCTGATTTTCCGAAAATGACGGCAGGGCTGATAAGGAAGCCATGTTTTCTCAGGCCATGAAAGGCTGAAGCCGCTCTAAAGGGCGGCTTCGCGTCCTGCCGCTGAGGCGAACAGGAGTGATTATTTGTGAATTATAAGGATGGTTTGTTAGGCGTTAGACGCCATCTACGATGATGACGCTGCTGTTGGTGGAGTCGATGCGCATCTGTTTGGGGTCGGCGTACTCGTGGGACGAGTGCCATGCTTTTGCCTGTTCGAAGGTGTCGAACTTAATTATGACTGTGCGGTTGGGCGTCCAGTCGCCTTCGACGACCTCTGATGCGCCGCCACGCACGATGTATTCGCCGCCGTAAGCTTCGATTGTCGCAGGCACTAGACTGCGGTACTTCTCGAACAACTCTTCATCCGTTACTTCCACATCTGCTATTACATACGCTGCCATTGTGTTCTCCTTTACTCGCTTTTGCTCACGATTGGGTGATGCTGTGTGATACCATTTCCATTCGTTAAACATTACCACTATCGGCAGAGATAGTGTCAATATTATGAGCCGATATTTGGGCCAACATTATGGGTCGATATTATGGGTCAACATGGTGAAAGGGGCTGCAAAAGATGCTCGATTATTTTCAGATAGCTGAAGCGCTTTCTCCGGAGGATAGGCAGACGCAGGCGGTTGCGCGTGATTTCATGGATACGGAAGCGGCTGGCAGGGTGTTGGAGTGGTGGGAGAGCGGTGAGTTTCCGAAAGAGTTGGTGTCCAAGATGGGCGAGATGGGCTTTTTGGGAGCAAATCTGCCTGTGGAGTATGGGGCGAGCGGTGTCAGCAATGTGGCTTACGGCTTGATTATGTATGAGCTGGAGCGGATAGACTCGGGGTTTCGGAGCTTCGCGAGCGTTCAGGGTGCGCTGGTGATGTATCCGATATATCGCTATGGGTCAGAAGAGCAGAAGCGCAGCTACCTTCCGCAGCTTGCCGCAGGGGGGATGGTCGGCTGTTTCGGATTGACTGAGCACGACGGCGGTTCCGACCCCGGGGCGATGAAGACAAAGGCGCACAGAGACGGCGAGTCTTATGTGCTGAACGGCGTGAAGATGTGGATAACCAACGGCAATATAGCGGACATCGCGATTATCTGGGCGAAGGATGATGACAATGTGGTGCGCGGCTTCATCGTGCCTACCGATACGCCGGGATTTCAGGCGAACTCTATCAAACACAAGATGAGTATGCGCGCGTCCGTAACAAGCGAGCTTGTGATGGATGATGTACGGATTCCGGCGTCTCAGATGCTGCCGAAGACGCGCGGACTGTCTGCGCCGCTGTCGTGCCTTACGCAAGCGCGCTATGGGATTGCCTGGGGGGCGCTGGGCGCACTGGAAGCGGTTTACGAAGATGCTTTGGCGTTTTCGCAACACCGCAGCACTTTTGCCAAACCTATCGCTTCAAGGCAGCTAGTTCAGACGAAGCTGGTGGATATGGTTACGGATCACACGAACGGCTTGCTGCTGGCGTGGCGGCTGGGGGCGCTTAAGGATGCGGGTACGATGCACCACACGCAGGTGTCCATGGCGAAGCGGCGGAATGTGCGGGCGGCGCTGAACGCAGCACGCAGCGCGCGCGAGATTTTGGGCGGCAGCGGCATCACACTGGAGCATCCGACAATACGGCACATGCTGAATTTGGAGACGGTGGACACATACGAGGGAACATACGATGTGCACACGCTGATACTGGGGCGGGACATCACGGGGCACAACGCGCTGGTATGAGTGAGAGTGGGCGCCTATCTTATGGTATGGGTATGGGCGCTAACAGAGTTAGGTACCAGAACAGCATGATTGTGGCTACGAGGAATAGAAACAGGGACCGGAAGTAGCCGATGGCGATTATGCCGCCGAGCAGGTCTCTTGCGATAGAGAGGCAGAGCAGCAGGGTTTTTAGGTAGAGCTTCATGGAATATAGGTAGATAAGCTCTCCGATGAGTTTGATCTGGTGTGCCACGAATCTAGCCACTCCGTGTTAGATTTTAGTCCATATTGCCGTTATCAAGCCGGGGATTGATGCTCCGGGTTGTTTGACAATGAATAGTTTATGACAAATGCTGGGCGTGCGCTAGTCCTCACGCTATATTTTATTGCCGAGCGCGGCTTGGATGCGCTTCGCGGCAGAGGCTTTTCTTTCCAACATATTACCCCATAGATATTACCCTCCACGGCAGGGCTGTGGAGGGTATATGTTTTATTTTTCCTCATCGCGACTTCGTTGTGATGACGAGCGGTTCTCGGTGGGTGGAGCTGTATTTTGAAGATGGAAGTGCAGCGGACAGCGCGACTTCATTAGTCTGGCTCCAGACGGCAGTGGTGGCGATGGACAGGAGTTGATGAACGAACCGGGCATGAAGTGTACTGAAACTGGCAGCCATACTTGCGGCACAAGACAGATATGAAGGATGTGATGAACCCGAACGAAGGCTGCGCCCGATGCTGCGGGGCAGGCTAAATCTGCCGGTGCGGCGCTTTCAGGCAGAAGGATACAGCAAGATATTGGCGACGTTGACCGGCTTACTGGTTTCATTGGCTTGGCTTGGGGACTTGATTTGGGGTTGTTCGCAACTATATACCGTAATTTACATTTTATTTTGAAATAAATATTACTTAATAGTAGAAGTGTTGGACAGAATATAAGATTTATTTCAACTGTCAAATATGGTAAAATCGTGTGTTGTGCCTTGAATCGCGCGACACAATAAACACAATATTAAACGCAATACTTAAACACAAATTTGGAGGGTGTATTGTATGTTATCTATGCCAGGGTCTAATTCAGTCGAGATGTTCAGGAACTGCATAAAGAAACCCGCAAAGAGTTTGCTTTCGGGCATCTCCGGAGGGAATGCACATTTGGACAACCGGAGCATTTCTCGACTGACAGAAGACTACGCGGTAACCGTGAATGTTCCGAGTGCAGTGCGGCGCTTCGGGGGGCTTGCCGCAGTTCTGCTCCTGCTTGCTGCGCTGTTCCTCGCTTTTGGTTCCGGGAGCGAACCTGCCGCCGCCCAGACCACTGACCCACTCGATACGACGATGAGCGTGGGGGCGCAGGGCAGCAACCTCGGCTTCTCAGAGGGAAATTTTGGAACGCTGGGGGACACGACATTCACCATCAACGGCAAGAACTACAGCATCAACCAGTTGTATGTTCATACCGGGTCCTCAAGGTTGTTCTTAAAAACCACTCCCCAACTAACGGACGCCAATTTTGGCCGATTTAAGCTAATCGTTGATGATGTCGAATTCATCAGCGACGATTTCAATAGCGATGGAGGCGATCGCTTTAGAGCCTCCCTCAAGGGCCTTAGCCTCACTTCGGGCGGCTCCGTTACAGTTAAAATCGTTCTCTTTGACGACAAGGCGGCACTGGTGGCGCTGTACGACGGCACCGGCGGGAGTAGCTGGGTTAATAAGACCAACTGGAAGTCCGACAAGCCCATCGGCGAGTGGTTCGGCGTAACCGTCAACGACAGCGACCGAGTTACTGAGCTGCGTCTCCCAGGAAACATAACAAAGAGCGGATTTCCCAAAAGCGCAATCCCCGCTGAACTGGGAAACCTCACCAAACTTGAGCACTTGGACTTCAGTGAAAACTCCCATCTGGGCGGGGCACTCCCTACGGAATTGGGTAACCTCTCCAGTCTAAAAACACTTAATCTATCGTGGTTCAATGGGGATGGCGGGATTCCGGCAGAATTCGGCAACCTTTCAAGTCTGGAAAGTCTCATCATGTCGCCCACCTTAGTCGGAGGATCAATCCCGCCGGAACTGGGCAACCTTTCAAGTCTGAAAACCCTCAACCTTCAAAACGCCTACTTGACCGGCGCCATTCCTTCGGAGCTGGGCAATCTATCCAGCCTGGAGTACCTCAATCTGTCGTACAACAGGCTGGGCGGCCGCACTCCTGATAACCGATTGGGCAGCGGCATTCCTTCGGAACTAGGCAACCTCACCAACTTGGTTACCCTCGACCTGAGAAACAACCAGCTGCGTCGGAGCGGCATTCCCACGACATTCGGCAACCTCACCAAGCTGGAGAACTTACTGCTGAGTAATAACCAGCTTTTGAGCGGCTCCTTGCCTAAAGAGCTGGGCAACATGACCAGTCTGAAAAAGATGGAGATGGCGCGAATCAGCGTGGGCGGCGCCATCCCCAAAGAGCTGGGCAACCTGACCAATCTGGAGAGCTTCCATCTGGATTCTAACGGTCTGAGCGGCAGCATTCCCAAAGAAATGGCAAACATGTCCAGCCTGACCGAACTGAACATCCGCAATAACTCTCTGAACGGCGCGCTCCCCGCGGAGATCGGTAATTTCGCCAGTCTGGAGACATTGGCGCTGACCGGCAACAGCATACCCGGCGCGATTCCCGGAGAACTGGGCAACCTCTCCACGCTGAAGCTTATTCAGCTGGGGGACAACAATCTGAGCGGCAACATTCCCTTGGATCTGGGCAGTCTCTCCAACCTAGAGGTCTTGGATCTGCGGAAAAACGAGCTGACCGGCAGCATTCCCAGTCAACTGGGCAATCTTGCCAAGCTGAAACAGCTGCACCTGTCCGAGAACGATCTGACCAGCGCCATCCCGGAGGATTTGGGCAAGCTGACCGAATTGACGATACTCAATATAGGGTATAACAATTTGGGCGCGAGACTGCCGGACGAATTGCAAAACCTGACCAAGCTGACGCAGATTTATATTCAGGAAACCGAGGTATCGGGACCCTTCCCTGATTGGCTGAACACGACCCGGATGCCGGACTTGAGAGAGTTGTCCATATACGGCAATAATCTGAACGGAGTAGTCAACTCTTCGATAGCCGAAAGCACAAATATCACCTACCTGGCTTACGCTGAGAACGACCGGCTTTGCGCCCCGGATACTGCCGCTTCCCGGGCGACCAAGAGCCGTATAGAAGGCATAAACCGCTTCCACTATTTCGGCGAGCTGATGGTTGACCGCGCGCCGCTAGAGGCGCTCTACGACGGAACTGATGGCGATAACTGGAGCATGAACACCAACTGGAAGTCCGATGGTGTGCCCCTGCACCAGTGGGCGGGCGTGGAAACCGACGAGGAGTGCCGCGTTACCAAACTGTGGCTGGGCAACAAGGGGCTCAGCGGAACCTTGCCCGCCGAAGTGGGCAATCTGATCGAGCTGGAAAATCTTTATTTGGAAGCCAACGAGCTGACCGGCAGCATTCCTGTGGAATTGGGCAGCCTGACCAATCTGGAGCGGCTGTACTTGCAGAGCAACGGGCTGTCGGACGAGGTGCCATCGGAACTGACAGGGCTGAGCAGCCTCATACGCCTCTACCTGTATGGCAATGAACTGACCGGCAAACTGCCTGATGGGTTGCGGAACATTGAAACGCTGACATGGCTGCGAACCAACAATAACGCAGGTCTGTGCGCTCCGGAGACCGCTGAGTTCCAAGCCTTCTTGGAGGGGCTGGAATACTGGATGGGCGATGCTTGCCAGCCGGACGATACAGCCGAGCGGGCGGCGCTGGCGGCAATCTACGATGCACTGGGCGGCGACAATTGGCACATCAATACCAACTGGAAGTCTGACAAACCGCTGAAGGATTGGCACGGCCTTACCGTCGTGGACAGTTCCGTGGTGCAGCTGGGCTTGGGCAACAACAATCTGACCGGGAGCATCCCGGCGGAGATCGGAAATCTGCCCAATTTGGAGCGCCTGACGCTCTGGAACAACAACCTGACTGGCAGCATTCCGGCGGAGCTGGGCAGCCTGACTAAACTGGAGCAGATCCACCTCGCAGAGAACGGCCTGAGCGGGAGCATCCCGTCAGAACTGGGCAATCTGACCAACCTGATGCATTTGAATCTCTACAGAAACAGTCTGAGCGGCGCGGTTCCGGCGGAATTGGGCAGTCTCACCAGCCTCAAGGGGCTGGACCTGAACAACAATAATTTATCAGGCAGCCTGCCCAGCGAGTGGTCGGGGATGACCAGTCTGGTGGACCTGGTCCTATACCAGAATGATTTCAGCGGCAGTCTGCCCAGCGATTGGTCCCGCATGTCAAGTCTGGTGAATTTGGTTATGTACGACAATAAACTCACCGGCAATGTGCCCAGTACATGGTCAAACCTGTCCAATCTCGAATGGCTGTCCATCGGCTGGAATGAGCTGAGCGGCGAGCTGCCCGTAAGTCTCACCAGCCTGCCTGCGCTCGAGAGCTTCTATTTCGCGCGCAACAATGGTCTGTGCGCTCCGGATACGAAAGATTTCCGCGATATGGACGCTGAGATACGGAATTTCTATGGGCCATTCTGCACCGATACCCCTCCGGCGGGCATTGACGCCGACTCGGGCGACGAGGTGGTGGGTCTGTCTTGGGATGAAGGCGGCGAAGGGGAAGGATCGCAGGGTCAGGGCAGCAAAACAATGTCCTCGTTCGTCTCGCTGTCCCGAAGCATCGCGAGCAGCGAGAGCGGAGAGGCGGGCGACCCAAATCAAGAGCCGATTGAAGACAAGGATCCCACTAGCATTCAGTACGATGTGAGCTACACTAAGTCGGACGCAGGCTGGAATGCCGGCTCTACTGTGAGCGTTACCAGCACCTCTGCCACCATTACCGGACTGGAGAACGGGGTGAGCTACCAGTTCCGCGTTCGGAAAAATTCGGCAGAGGAAGCCAGCGACTGGTCTGAGAGCGTTACCGCTACACCGGGCGAGAGCAATCCGGCGACGCTGATTGACGCCTTCGATGACATCGAGCTGTCGGAGGGGGAGACGGTTAGTCTGGACATGACTGATCACTTCAGCGGCGACGGCTTGACCTACGAAGTGATGGTTACCACCACCAATCAGAAGACCGGCAAGCAGAAGACCGGAGCGCTGAACGAAGTGGCTCGCAACAAGGTGAGCGGCGAGTGGAGCGGAACGGTGCTGACGCTCACTGCCGGGGGCGCGGCGCTTCAGAGTCTCACCATCGAGATTACTACAACGGACGAGAACGGCGGCACTGCCAGCGATGACTTCACATTCTCGCTGGTTGAAGCGGCTGAGCCCGGATTGCCGGGCACTCCGGTGGACGCACCGAATGTGTCGATCAGCTGGCCGTCGGATAACGTGTCTATTACGGTTACGCTGAGGGGATACCAGAACAAGCCGTCCTTCGATCCGAACTCGGTGGAGCCGGGCGAGGGAGCGACCTACACGGTATCTCCATCATGGAGCGAGCTTAATGAGGGGGCCAGCCGAACTATAACCTTCACTCGAGGCTCGGAGGAGGTCAAACTGCATTGGCGGTTGAAGGATGACGGCACTATCGAGGCGTCTATAGAGTAACTGCCATAATAGCCGCCGGCGCCGGGTTCGGATTCGGCGCTTATAGTTAGCCATGACGCTGTCCTGAGAATGGACGCCACTGCCCCGTCGGAGCTGAATTCGGCGGGGCGGTTTTTATTGTGAGCCGCGGTGGGTTGGGGATTTACAGCCTGCGTGGGTTTTGGGTGTGCGGGGGGCGGCAGATGTGCTTGGAGGAAATCGGATGGGTATGAGTATCGCCAGGGCAGTGGATGCCACCAGACTGTGTAATGCGTAGAGGGCGCTTGGTTATTGTGAGGCAAGGTGGGCGTGAGTATCTCGAAGGCGGTGGGAGGCAGAGCCTGTGTGATGCGGATTGAGGGTGATGCTTGGTCAGAGGAGTGGAAGGTCTGGCGGCGAGCGGCAGGCGGATGCATCGTCAAATGATGTTGGGGGTCATGTGAAAAGGGACCCAACGGAGAGGTTGGGTCCCTTTGTTTCCGCGCCTTTCGCAGGGAGAGCCGCGGCTGCTGATTTATGCGGTTATTCGATGCCGGTTACGCTTGCTTCCAGCTCGCCAGCGTTGTTCACCGTCCAGCTTAGCACAATATCCGTGAAGCCATCGCGGGTGATGGTCATCGTGCGCGGATCGCTCAGCCAAGGGGAGACCTCCCAGGCAGGGTTGCCGCTGGTATCGGAATCGCCTACTTGAACGGTGCTGGGGATGTAGGACGGCTTCCCGGCGTACACCCGCACGGTAAGGCTGATAGGCTCTCCGTCAGACCACTCGAGCTCAACATCCGGAACATCAACCGGCGTTGGGGTGGGCGTGGCAGTTGGTGACGGCGTGGCGGTTGCCGTTGGTGTCGGCGTGGCGGTTGCCGTCGGTGTCGGCGTGGCGGTTGCCGTTGGTGTTGGCGTCGCGGTTGCCGTCGGTGTCGGCGTGGCGGTTGCCGTTGGTGTCGGCGTGGCGGTTGCCGTGGGCGTCGGCGTTGCTGTTGCCGTTGGTGTCGGCGTCGCGGTCGGCGTGGGCGTCGGCGTTGGCGCGTCGAGGTCTTCGATTTCCGTGAAGCCGTTGCTGCTGGCGTTGATGTTCACGCGGATGCAGTCTTCGCCGCTGGCGCAGTCAGCCGCATTGACATACTCCCACTCCATTACGCCGTCAGAATATCCAGAGCGCACGAATGTAATCGTCCGCGGGTTGTCGCCCCAATCCGATATGGTGTGGGTTACGCCTGCCGGGGCATTTATGCTGCCCGGAACGTAGGATGGTTTGCCGGCGTACTGCCTGAGTGTGATGTCTGCGGTTTCGCCATCGCTCCAGGACGCTTGGATTTGGTGCCTTCCATTCCACGGGAACTCCAGCTCAGTAACCGGCTCCGGCGTTGCCGTCGGGGTAGGTGTGGGCGTGGATGTTGCCGTTGGTGTGGGTGTGGGCGTCGCCGTTGGCGTGGGCGTCGCGGTTGCCGTTGGTGTCGGCGTCGGTGTTGCTGTCGCAGTCGCAGTCGGTGTTGGTGTCGGCGTGGACACGGGCGACATAGATGGTATGAGATTGCGCAGCCTGTTGGTAATGCCATGCCGGTCGTGCCAGTCCCACCGCACCTTCATGGTGTCGTAGCCGGGACGCATGAAGTACATGCCCTGCATAAAGGCGAAGCTATGGGAAACATCGCTGCCGCCAGTAAAGCTGCCCGGAACATAGGTTACTGGATCGCGGATTCCGTTGCTTCCGTATTCATATTTCAACTGATAGGAGAAGGTTTCGCCGTCCGGCCATTCCATAGTAACGTCTTTGGTTCGCTTGTGGGTGGCTACTTCGTAGTACACCCCGGTGTCGGGGTCAAACCACCAGTTCAGCGACATTAAGTCAAAGCCCGGGCGGTCGAAGAGGAGACTATTGTGGCGGATGGTTACAGCGCTAGGGTTATCGAAGTAGCCGCTGTCGGCATAGTTCGTGGAGTTGCTGGTTACTCTCGTGTCATCCCCGTTGGTATGGGTCAGGTTGCTGTATCTCAGGTTTTTTCCATCGCTATCGCTGCTGATGGTTACCGAGATGGTTTCCTCGTCGCTCCAGTTCAGCACGACATCGCGGGAGTACACCGGCTCGGTTTCCGCGGGCGGGTCAGGGTACGCATCTTCATCGCAAACTACCCCTGTATGATACGAGCGAATGTACCGGCACATCAGGAGGACGTCGCCGTAGCCGGTCCGTTCGAAGGCGTGGACCCGTGGCGAGTAGCTATACTTTGACGTAGTGAAGGTGGTATCCGACCCCTTGACTACGCTTGAGGATATGTGGCCCGTCTTCCGCCAGTCTTGCCGCTCAATCGTTACGGCAAGCTTCTCTCCATCGCTGCGGGTGTAATTGTATGTTCTCTCGTTGGGCAGATCGGATACTTTGTAGTACACGCCGGAGTCGGAGGTGTACCACCAGGTCAGCTTGGTGACGCCGTAACCGGGTCGGGTGAAGAGCAGAAGTTCCTCGATTTCATTATCACCGTAGTTGTAGCTCGGGTAGTATCCAGTGTTTGGTCCTGTCTTGACGCTGCCTTCCACGAGGGTGGGCACTGCCCCGTCCCGTCCGCTAATCGTTGCCTCGAATTCTTCCCCGTCGCTCCACTGCATCTTTACGGTCTTGGTATTCTCCGCCACAACATTTTTGGGCGGATCCGGCGCAATTTCTACGTAGGGCTGGTTGATCAAGTCTCGTCCCCACCACATCCAGATGGAGCCAAATCCGGGGCGTTTGATTACCATCTCATGGAAAGTTCCCCAGGTATTACTGAAAATCTGATAGGTGGCGTCCTCGCTGCCGAGGTCCAGGGAGTCGGCGTCATAGGAGGGCATTCCGTTTACCACGGTCAGCGGCACCGATATCTTCTTCCCGTCGCTCCAGGTCAGATCGAACGTCCTGGTCGCTTCCGTCTCCAGATACGGTATGAGATTACGTAGTTGGGTGGTAATGCCATGCCGGTCGTGCCAGTCCCACCGCACCTTCATGGTGTCGAAGCCGGGGCGCATGAAGTACATGCCCTGCATAAAGGCGAAGCTATGGGAAACATCGTCGCCGCCAGTGAAGCTGTCCGGAACATAGGTTACCGGATCGCGGATTCCGTTGCTTCCGTATTCATATTTCACTTGGAAGGAGAAGGTTTCGCCGTCCGGCCATTCCATAGTAACGTCTTTGGTCCGCTCATGGGTGGCTACTTCGTAGTACACCCCGGCGTCGGGGTCAAACCACCAGTTGATCGACATTAAGTCAAAGCCCGGTCGGTCGAAGAGGAGACTATGGTGGCGGATGGTTACAGCGCTAGGGTTATCGAAGTAGCCGCTGTCGGCGTAGTTCTTGGAGTTGCTGGTTACTCTCGTGTCCGACCCGCTGCTGTGGGTCAGGTTGCTGTATCTCAGCCTTTTTCCATCGCTGTCGCTGCTGATGGTTACTGAGATGGTTTCGTTGTCGCTCCAGTTCAGCACGACATCGCGGGAGTACACCGGCTCGGTTTCCTCCGGTGGGTCCGGGTATATATCCTCGTCGCAAACTACCCCTGTATGATACGAGCGAATGTATCGGCACATCAGGAGGATGTCGCCGTAGCCGGTCCGTTCGAAGGCGTGGACCCGTGGCGAATAACTATACTTTGACGCAGTGAAGGTGGTATCCGCCCCCTTAACTATGCTTGACGATACATGGCCTGCCTTCCGCCAGCCCTGCCGCTCAATCGTTACGGAATTCTTCTCTCCATCGCTGTGGGTGTAATTGTATGTTCTCTCGTTGGGCAGATTGGTTACTTTGTAGTACACGCCGGAGTCGGAGGTGTACCACCAAGTCAGCTTGGTGACGCCGTAACCGGATCGGGTGAAGAGCAGAAGTTCCTCGATTTCATTATCACCGTAGTTGTAGCTCGGGTAGTATCCGGTGTTTGGTCCTGTCTTGACGCTGCCTTCCACGAGGGTGGGCACTGCCCCGTTCCGCCCGCTAATCGTTGCCTCGAATTCTTCCCCGTCGCTCCACTTCATCTTTATGGTCCTGGTATTCTGCGGAGCGATGATGCCTTTGGGCGGATCCGGCGCAATCTCTACGTAGGGTTGGTTGGTCAAGTCTCGTCCCCACCACATCCAGATGGAGCCAAATCCGGGGCGTTTGATTACCATCTCATGGAAAGTTCCCCAAGGGTTGCTGAAAACCTGGTAGGTGGCGTCCTCGCTGCCGAGGTCCAGGGAATCGGAGTCATAGGAGGGCATCCCGTTTACGCGGGTCAGCGTTACCGAAATGGCTTTCCCGTCGCTCCATGACAGAGCGAACGTTCTTTCCGCGTCTTGGTTCCAGTCCGTATTGGACACCCTGGGCGCTTCGGGGGTGGTGGGCGAGTTATGAGCCTGTATGGTATCGGCAGCTACATAACATAATGCGATGATGACCGATATAGCGGCAAGCACGCCGATTCTGAAGCGAGTGGTACTGCTGTGTCTGATTATCCGTATCACTATTAATCCTCCTTATCCTTCATAGTCTAATCAGTTGTGGTATATGGTAACCGATTATGTATTACCCATATATTAACTTAATAATTTAACTTAATAATAATAATTTACCTTAACAATTTGGGCCGTTCTATAATTGATGGCGCTAGTTTGAGAAAGAGTTGAAAGCGCGGCGGGAGTGGGCATTTCTGAGGGTTGGGGACATTTGTAGGGGAGGCGCATTTCTGCTGGCGCAGTATATATTATCGCACAGGCGATAGACTTTAACTAGAACCTTTAGGCAGTGAACTACCCCAGAAAATAAGCCGTAATAAGCCGCCCCGCCGGATTATAGATTGTATCTAGCCCGGCGGGGCGGCTGTCTGTTTTTTGGAGCCGGCTCTGATCGGCGCGGCGCGTTATCGGCTAGTAGTCCAGATGTGCTGAGATTTCGCTATTTGCTGCGTCCGCTGTTATCGTTATGGCGCGGTCGGGGTAGCCAAACTTCATCAGTTTCAGGGTGCGCGGATTGGCTCCCCAGTTTCCTGCGTCGAAGGATACGCCGTCTCCCAGCTCAAGCGTATCCAGAACGTAGGACGGGTTGTTTTGGTATATGCGCAATTGGATGCGATTTACCGTGCCGTCCGGCAACGCGACAGTGATGTAGTTGTCGGCGTCCAGCTGCAATTGCCCGATCTGGGTTCCCGGCCGCGGTTCGGGCGTGGGTTCCGGCGTCGGCACCACTATTGGATCCGGCTTCGGTTCCTGCGTGGGTGCCGGTGTCGGGAGCACTGGCAGCACTGGCAGCACCGGCGTGGGCACGACTGTTGGTATTGGCCGTACTGGTGTCGGCCACGCTGTCGGTACTGGCCGTATGGGGTCAGGCGTGGGCACTGATGTCGGCTCAGGTGTGGGCTGCGCTGTCGGCACCGGCGTGGGTTCAGGCGTGGGCTGCGCTGTCGGCACCGGAGTGGGTTCAGGCGTGGGCTGCGCTGTCGGCACTGGCGTGGGCTCAGGCGTGGGCCTGGGTTCTGGCGTCGTAACGGGTACGGGGACAGGCAAGCCTGGTATTAGGCGCGGTACCCTGGAGGCGGTTCGCTGGTGCAGCGTGTCTTCGAGGATTATTTTGCCGTCCTCGACCGTCCACTTGATAATAATCTCCTCGCCGGGGCGGCTGAAGAACAGCGTCATAGAACCTCCGCCGGAGCTGACCTGCCACGTGCCACCGGAGCCGGCGTCTATGGTGTCTTGGTCGAAGGACGGTTCGCCGTTACTGTTGAGCAGGGTTACACTTATCAGGCTGCCGTTGTCGAACCAGCACTCCATCAGGCGTTCGTCGGTGTAATCCATGGGGTTGCGGGGATCGTTTGCGCCGGTCTTGCAGTTTGCTTCGTTTCCTTCGCCGGGGTAGTGCGGCATCATCGGAGGGAGTTCGGAGCCGTCGGGCGTCCAGCGTCCCTCGCCCACGGAAGGTATCACGTTCAGGACGAAGTAATGCGTGTTGCTGTGGTTCTGGCAGGGCATTGTGATATTTGTGTTCGCGCTCGCGCTGCCGCTTGCGCTGCCTGGGATGATGATGGGGTTGGTGGGCTGGTCCGGCTTATCCGGCATGTCTTCCGGCGGCCAGGGGCCGTTGTATGCCAGAACGGTGCGGAAGATGATGTCGGGGTGGCCGTAGCGCGTTACCGTGAATACGGTCTGGCTATTGCAGGTGTCGTTGCCGACGCCGCGCTCTACGGTTACTGCTGTGCCCGGCGGTACTGCATGAAGCTCGTAGTCGGGTATGCAGGTTGGGCCGGCGCACTTGTGGAAGGTTACGCTGCCCTGTTCGCCGTCGGACCAGAAGAGGCCATGCGTGGCGGTGGCGGCATCATCGCTGGATTTGCAGCCCAGCATTCCGCTCCACCAAGGACGGGGCGGCGGGGAATACCGGAAATCGTCCGGATCCTGATGTGTTATCCGGTACCACTGGTCGATGAAGGCTTGGGTTGCCGGCGCGCACAGGTCGGTCTCATGGAACTGGAGCACTTCTAGTTGGTTTAGCGTGGCGAATTTGGCGGGAACCTCTCCGGAGAGCCGGTTTTTGCCGAGATATACCCAGAGCAGATTGGGTGGATTGGCGAGGGAGGCCGGCACCTTCCCTGAGATTTGATTGTTGCGGATGTTCAGGTTTTCGAGAGAGCGCATGTTACCCAGCTCGGTCGGGATGTCGCCGGTCAGGTTGTTGTGCTCCAGGCGAAGCTCTCGCAAGTTGGACAGATTGCCCAACTGCGGCGGGATGCTGCCGCTGAGGTTGTTGGTGTATAGGTTTAGGCGCCACAAGCCGTTCAAGTTGCCCAGCTCAGGCGGGATGGTGCCAGTAAGGTTGTTGTTGAATAGGGACAGATCAAACAAGTTGGACAGGCTGCCCAGCTCGGAGGGGATGCTGCCGCTGATGTTGTTGTTGGACAGGCGCAGGTCGCGCAAGCTGTTCAGGTCGCCCAGTTTCGGCGGGATGCTGCCGGTGAGGTTGTTGCCGGCCAGATCGAGGTTGCGCAAGTTTGCCAAGTTGCCCAGCTGCGGTGGGATGCTGCCGGTGAGGTTATTGTCGTCCAAGTAGAGATTGCTCAACGAGCCCAGGCCGCCAAACTGCGATGGGATGCTGCCGGTCAGGTTGTTGTCGTTCAGTAAGAGACCCGACAACGCGCCAAGGCTGCCCAGCTCGGGCGGGATGCTGCCTGTCAGCTGGTTTCTGCTAAGGTCCAGCAGGTTCAATCGTACCAAGCTGCCCAGCTCAGGCGGGATGCTGCCGCTGAGATCGTTGCCGGGTAATGCTAAGACATACAGGCTGGTCAGGCTGCCCAACTCCGACGGGATGCTGCCGCTGAGCTGATTGGCGCCTATATTCAGCCACGATAGATTGGTCAGGTCGCCCAGCCATGTGGGAAGGCTGCCGCTCAGTTCGTTGTTGCTCAGGTTCAGATCCGCCAGACTGGTCATACTGCTCATATGGGACGGGAGTTCACCACTCAGTTTGTTGTGGCTCATATTCAAGTGGGTCAGGTTGGTGAGGCTGCCCAGCGACGCCGGGAGGCTGGTCAATTCGTTGTTGTCCAGGAACATCCAATACAGACTGGCGGGGAGGCTGCCCTCCGCTGTCGGGAGGCTGGTCAATTTGTTATTTCTGGCAAGCAGCTGCCCCAGGCTGGTCATGCCGCTCACCGTTGCGGGGATGGTGGTCAGCTGGTTGCTGTCCAAGCCCAGCACCTGCAACCCGGTCAGGCTGCCCAGCGACGCCGGGAGGTCGGTCAACTCGTTTTGTCCCAGGTGCAGGACCGTCAATCCGGTCAGGTTGCCCAGCTCCGGCGGGGCGCTGGTGAGTTCGTTACCGTTCAGGTACATGTGCGTTACGTTGGTTGGCAGGTTGCCAATTTCGGACGAGATGCTGCTTATCTGGTTGTAGCCCACATCAAAGGAGGTAAGTTTGGTCAAGCCGGACAGGTTGCCCACTTCGGCCGAGATACTGGTTATCTTGTTGTGGCTGATATCCAGGATAGCCAGGGAGGTCATGCCGCCCAACCCCGTTGGGAATTCGGTCAAGTCGTTCGATTGGGCACTCAGGTACCACAGGTTGGTGAGGCGGCCCAGTTCCGGCGGCAGGCTGGTCAGTTCGTTATTGTGGAGAAACAGCACCTGCAACTCGGTCAGATCGCCAAGCTCGGCGGGGATGCTGGCCAGTCGGTCGTTGTAGCCCACATCCAACCTAGTCAAGTTGACCAGATTGCCCAACTGCGGCGGGAGGGTGGTCAGGCTGTTGCCGCTCAGATTCAGATTGGTCAAGTTGGTCAGGTTGCCCAATTCGGGCGGGAAGCTGGTCAAGCGGTTGGCTGCCAGGCTCAGATCCTTCAAGCTGGACATGCCGCTCAGTGCCCCGGGGAGGCTAGTCAGGAGATTTTGGTTTAGGTTCAGTCTGATCAAGCCGGTCATGCCGCCCCACTCCGCGGGGATGTCGGTCAAACCGATGTATTCCAATCGCAGAGTCTCCAAGCCGGTCAGCTCGCCCAGCTCCGGTGGGAGGCTGGTGAAGTTGTTATTGCCCGCACTCAGATAATTCAGAGAGCTCATAGTGCGCATCTCTGCGGGGAGGCTGGTCAGGTTGTTGTTGTTCAGCCACAAGGTTTGCAGGTTGGTCAAGTTGCCGAATTCGGGCGGGACGGCGCCGCTCAGGCGGTTGTAGTCTATCTGCATATCTGTCAGGTTGGATAGATTGCCCAGTCCCCCCGGGATGGCGCCGCTCAGGTTGTTGCTGTACATCCACAGCGTCTGTAAGTTGGACAGGTTGCCCAACTCTGTCGGGATTTCGCCGCTCAAGTCGTTGTAGGTCAAATCCAGATACGTCAGGCTGGACAGGTTGCCCAATTCCGGCGGGATGCTGCCGCTCAGGTTGTTGCTGTACATCCACAGCGTCTGTAAGTTGGACAGGTTGCCCAATTCCGGTGGAATGCTGCCGCTCAGTCTGTTGCCGCCCATATTCAGCGTCTTCAAGGTGGTCAGGCTGCCCAACCCAGAGGGGATGCTGCCGCTCAGGGAGTTCCATTGCAGGTACAGATTTTCCAGGCTGGACAGACTGCCCAAGTCTGCTGGGATGCTGCCGATCAGATCGTTGTTGTTCAGACGCAGGTTCACCAGATTGGTCATGCCGCCCAACCCCGAGGGGATGCCTGTCAGGGAGTTGTGGCTCAGATCCAGATTCTTCAAGGTGGTCAGGCTGCCCAACCCAGAGGGGATGCTGGTCAGCTCGTTGTTGCTCAGATTCAGGTTGTTCAAGTTGGTCAGGCTGCCCAACTCTGCCGGAATGCTGCCGGTCAAATCGTTGTTGAGCAGCCACAGGTTCTGCAATCTGGTCATGTTGCCCAACTGGGACGGGATTTCGCCGCTCAGATCGTTGTTCTGGAGCCACATAATCCACACTTTGGTCAGGCTGCCCAACTCTTCCGGAATGCTGCCGGTGAGATTGTTGTCATTCAGATACAGGACATCTAGGTTGGTCAGGCTGCCCAACTCCGCCGGGATGCTGCCGCTCAGGCTGTTACTGGCCATGGACAGATTCTTCAAGCTGGACAGGCTGCCCAGCTCCGCCGGGATGCTGCCGCTCAGGGAGTTGCTGTTCAGCCACAGACTCTGCAAGCTAGACAGGCTACCCAACTGAGTCGGGATGCTGCCGGTCAGGGAGTTGCCGCTCAGGTCGAGGTTGGTCAAGCCGGACAGGCTGCCTATCTCGGTTGGGATGCTGCCGCTCAGGGAGTTGCTCTTCAGGGTTAGATTGGTCAATTCGCCCAGGTCGCCCAAAGCGGCCGGCAGGGAGCCGGAAAGGTTGTTGCTCCCCAGACTGAGCGCGGTTACGCGGCCGTCGGAGTTGGTGGTAACGCCGTGCCATTCGTTCAGCGCGGCGCTGGATTTCCAGTTGGTGTTCGTGGTCCAACTGTCGCCGCCGGTAGCGTCGTAGATGGCTTCGAGCGCGGCCTTGTCGTCGCCAAGCAAGGCAATCCGGACCGGAACGGAAGTGCCATCGGTGAAGCTGAGGCCTTTAAGATCGTCCACTTTGAAGCGATCGCCTGAAGTCTCGAATTCGCTCTGCATAAACTCGATGCTGTTGACGACCACCTTGACGGCACTGAAGTTGGCGCTCGACAGGTTGGGGTTGGTCTTGAACCACAAATCTGTGCCATGGATGTAGAGCTGAAGGACGGTGTAGTTCGTGCCGCTGATGGTGAAAGTGGTGTCATCCATCGAGCCGAATACGTTGCCGGATTCATTGCGGAAGCCGATGTTGGAACTCTGAGTCCCGGGGGTCATGTTGGTATTGAGCGGGTCGGATACTTGAGCGCCGACAGGCTGGCTGCCGTAATTGAAGGTGAACAGCAGCGCCGCTAACACAGCCAGCAGGGCGATGCGGGCGACTGCTTTGGTACGCAAAAGGTAACTGCTGTGGTGGTGGATGTTCTTCATACCCCCCCCATTTTTCTTTTGAAAGCGGATCACAGATGTGTATATCAGACAGGTATTGTCTCAATTGGGCTTCCCTCCATTTCCGGGATATATAAGGTGAATATGGGCTGGATGATTACAGCCTTTATTATTGTGATATTTGGCGGGTATTTTGCCGATATTGGGCCGGTATTCGTTAGTTTGATAATACCTTGTTGATAATGCCTTAATATACTAGGGGGGTATATTAGTACTAGGGGGTATATTAGATTTAATCGTTTGTTTTGTAAATAGATAGCCCGCCGGGGACGCTGCTGCGATATTTGTATGGAATTAAGGGGGATTGACGGGTTTGGCGGGCTGGGGTTCGCGCTGGGGTTCAGCGCGTTGGGGGTTCAGGAGCGCTGACAGGCGTGGCGGTTTACGAGCTTATGACCGCTGACAAATAGGAATACATGTGTTATACTGCGTTCGAAGTTACCGGATGATTTCGGATGGTTAATTATCACGATTCGCAATTCCGATAATCATTTGAAATAACCTCACATAACCAGCGCGGCATATCTGTTTTTCGTATCACAGCATGCCACATCATACGGAGGAGACACACTTGGCTTATGTAACCCTACGCGAAGGCGAAGACCCGGAAGCTCTGCTTAGGCGCTTCCAGACTACTATGCAGCGATCAGGCATACTGCGCGAGCTGCGAAATCGGCGTTTCTTCCGCTCCAAAGGCGAACAGGCACGTCTGGACAAACAGCGCAGCCTTCGCCGCATACGCCGCCGCCGCAGTCGTTAATTCTCCTTTAGAATTATGAACATAGCAAAGGCATGACCAAAGCCATGAGTTGAACTTATGTCAGAGCCGTCTTGTGCAGAACACAAGGCGGTTTTCGTTATTTGCCTTACTCGTGTTCGCGCTTGTTCAAGTTCAGGGCGCATGTCCCTGAAACAGGAAGGGCGTGCTGCTCCTCTGGTACCCGTCAACTGCTTGTCAACCCAAAGCGATAGGAAACGCAAATGTCCCCTACCGATCATTACATCGACCACTACATCGACATTAATGGACTTACGATTCACTACCTTGACTGGGGCGGCGACTCCAATCGAAACCTGCTGCTGGTGCATGGACAGGGGGGCAACGCGCATAACTGGGATCACATCGCGCGCGAGCTGCGCCACGAGTTTCGGGTTATTGCGATTGATCAGCGCGGGCACGGGGACTCTTCACATTCGCGCGAGGGGTATGCTGTTACTGCGTTTGCGGCAGATCTCGCTGAGTTTGCGGCTGCGGTTGGCATCGTTCCCTGCGACTATGTGGGCGCTTCGCTGGGGGCGCGCAACGCGATCCCGTACGCGGGCGATAACCCCGATCACCTGAAGCATCTTGTCTGTCTCGACTATGGGCCTGAGATGAGCGTAGTCTCTGCGCGCAAGCAGATCGGCGGCATGAACAGGCGGCCGCTTGGGTGGCGCAGCATCGAGGAGTATGTTGAACACAGCTTGCAGGCGAACCCGCGTCCTTCGGCGGAATACTACCGCAATACCGCTGAGCATGGGTTTCGTCTCAACTATGCGGGCAAGTATGTGCCTAAGCAAGACCCTGACCTGTTCTGGATTAACGGAAGCTTCGGCAGGAATGAAGTGCCGCTGCTGTGGGAAAAGTGGGCGCAAATTCGCTGTCCGATCCTAGAACTCAAGGGCGCAGAGAGCGACTTTCTGTCGCCCGAAATCGTCTCCCGGATGCGTGAGCTTCAGCCATCGATGCAGTTCATGGAAGTGCCTGAATCGGGGCATCCGATTGCGTCGGACAACCCTGATTTTCTGCTCGCCGAACTGCGCCGTTTCCTAGTGGATTAATGGGTTAGCGCGACTGCAAGCGTCGCTGAAGGGATTCGCGCGACTGCGAGCGTTGCTGAGGCGGAGCGCACCTTCGGCACGATGATATTACCCCCGGACGCCAGCAGCGCGGCGGGTTCAGCCACTCCGACGATTCCCAACAGACGCTGGGAGGCGGAAGCAGGCGAGGGGCCGGGCTTGCTGTTCAACTCGTCTGCGCTGAAGTATCGCAGCGGGGCGTTGAGCTTGTCCGCAAGCATGCTTATCCCGGCTTCGTCGTGCTTCAGATCGGCAGTCGCGATGCAGCGTATGCTTCCGACCGCAAGCCGATTATCCGCGAATGTCTCTTGCAGCAGGGCTTCGAGTTCGGCGGCTGCGACTCCGCGCCTGCTTCCGATGCCCACCACCAGACTGCGCGGTCTGTATGTAACCAGCGTGTTAGGTCCGAACTCCGCAGCCGTATCGGATATATCGGTGCGGTCGCTTATCAGCAGTGCATTCGAAAACCGTCTCAGATCCTCCAATGACTCGCATACGGTCAGGTTCGGCGGCAGGGGGGTGTACGCGTGCCGCCAGTCTTGCTCTCCTGAGTCTTGGTACACTCCCACAGGTTCATCGTTCACAACGGCGGCGCTTAACCGCGTAACTGCGGCGGAACCCGCCTCTAAGCGCCAATCGAACTCGCTGCCCAGCATATCGACCGCGGGCATTCCCAGCGCATGAGATGCGGAAGTGATTACCGCAGTTGCGCCTATTGCGGCTGCGACCCGCTGTGCAAGGGCATCTGCGCCGCCTGCATGCCCTGACAGGACGCTCACGGCGAAGCGTCCGGCGTCGTCCACGCACACAACGGCTGCATCGGTGTGCTTGTCGCCGATGCGCTTTGCCAGCAGCCGAACTGCTGCGCCGACCGGCATCATGAGAATGAGCTGCGTGCGCTCGCTGAACAGCCGTTCCACGAGCGGGCGTGCGGGCAGATCGAAAGGCACAGCGCCGTCTGCGAGATCTGCGAAGCGCCGAGATACATAGAGGGGTGTGTGATCGCCGGAATCAGAGTCAAGCTCAGTGCGAATTCGCGCTCCGAGCGCCGCTCCATGCCGTGAGATCGCGACTATCGCCGCAGTCTCATCTTTCATTCCTGACATCCGCCGGGCTGCCGGAGGCAGGCGTCTCTGCTTGCTCCAGGCTTTGGTTCTGTCCGAAATCTGCGGCGCGTCTGTACAGATGGGTGTAATTCGAGGCGTACAGGTGCGAAGAGGCGGCGCCTTCGGAAGCTTCGAGCTGTCGTATGTGCGGGTTGAACGCTGCGCCCACGAGCACCAGCGCCTGAAGCGTAATGCCGGCGCGTTTAACTTTCGGGGCTATGTCGCTGAGGGTGCCGGTTATGATCATCTGGTCATGCCAGCCGACTCTGTACACCACGGCAACAGGTGTGTCTTCGGTGTATCCGCCGGCGCGCAGCTCGCGAACGACGGTGTTGATGCGCGTGATGCTCAGAAACAGGACAAGGGTGCACCCATGCGTGGCTAAATCGCGCAGTTTTTCGCCTGAGGGCATGGCTACGCGTCCTTCCAGCCGCGTGAATATGACCGTCTGCGAGACTTCGGGGACGGTGAATTCGGTCTTCAGGGCTGCTGCGGCGGCAAATGCAGCGCTCACGCCGGGTATCACCTCGTATTCGACGCCGGCAGCCTCCAACAGCCGCATCTGTTCCAGCACTGCGCCGTATATGGATGGATCCCCGCTCTGCACGCGCGCTACCAGTTTGCCGTCGTTCGCGGCGCTCACCATTAGATCAGCGATTTCGTCCAGTGTGAGCGTTTTGCTGCCGATTATCTGCGCTCCGGGCTTAGCGCCTTCGCATACGGACGGGTGCACGAGCGAGTCTGCATAGATGATTACATCTGCTGAATCTATGATGCGCTTTGCCTTCAGCGTCAGAAGCTCGGGATCGCCGGGGCCTCCGCCGATGAAATAGACCTTGCCTTTTGATACGTCCTGCAATGTAAGCTCCTACTGCTGTCGTACTGAATCTTTCGTTCCTGCTTCCCGTCTTGCCTGCTTGCTGCTCAGTATCAGCATCGAGAAGTAATCTGCGTCTTCCGGGGCTATATCGCGCAGGCTAAACGCGATATGTTCGCGTGGTGTGGTAGCGCGGCGAACGAACACGCAGCGGCGCAGTTCGCCATTTGCCTCCATCTGCGACACGGTTTCAATCGTTTTGCGATTCACTTTCATCAGCACCACTGTGTCGCTGCGCGCCAGTACATCGCGCAAGTCGTCTATGCCGTACATGGCAGGGATGACTGCGAGCCGCTCGCCATGGGAGACGAGCGGCAGCTTCGCGCGAGACGCAGACGCGGTGATTGAGGTAACGCCGGGCACTACCTCAATCGGTATCTGTGGGTGCGCCACCTGTACTTTCACCATCACATACATGAATGAGCCGTACAGCAGGGGGTCGCCTTGTGTCAGGAACGCCACATCCTCGCCGCGCAGCAGGTAGCGCGCGATGCGTTCAGCGGCATCAGCCCAGACGCTGTCGGATGTGCCGCCCATCACGAACGAAGCGTAGATAAGCCGCTGGCGAGATTCGTCGATGCAGCTGCGCGCGACTGTGAGGGCGAGGCTGTCCCTGCTGCCTTCTGCCTGCGGGGCGAACACTATCGGAGCAGACTTCAGGACGCGGACCGCCTTCAGCGTCAGAAGCTCCGGATCGCCCGGTCCTACGCCCACGCCATAGAGACATCCGAATGTGGATTTATCCGTAGATTTATCCATACTGCATATCCATGCTAATTCCAGTAACCCCGGTGATGATGAATACCGGATTTTCAGCGGCAAGGCGCATCGTGCCATCCGGCAGCGCTCTGCCTCTCGACGCGCTTATCATCGTGATGTCGGTATCAAAGCCGAGGGATTTGAGACATTGCTGAGTATTAGTAACGCGATCGATGGAAGCTAGATTGACGACGATGCGCCCGTGCTGCTTCAATCTAGGCGCGGCGCGGCGCAATATATCGGGAAGAGTTTTTCCGCCGCCGCCTACGAACACGCAGTTTGGGGCGGGCAGGCTGTCAAGGGCATCTGGGGCTTCGCCATGCACTATTGTTACATTCGGGGGACCCAGCCGATCGATGTTCAGACGCAGCATTTCCACACACTCAGGATTGCGCTCAATCGCATACACCACGCCTTCGAAGGCGATGACTGCCGCTTCCAGCGCGACCGAACCGCTTCCGGCGCCTATATCCCACACTACGCTGTCGCGCATCAGCCCCAGCTTATACAGGCTGACGGCGCGCACTTCCGATTTGGTGATAAGCCCTCTGAGCGGAGAGCGCTTTGCAAAGGCAGTGTCCGGCAGTCCTAGGGGACGTGATTCATTCGTGATCGCGTGAGATGCGCTGGGGCTATCCATTGGGCGATACTGCGGAGGACACTGCATGCAAGAGCGGTATTGGCGCACTCGAAGTCGTCGCCTTGCCCAGTATGCTGCCCTCGAAATCGAAGCAGACTGCGTCCACGATTAAGTCTTCGGCTCGGTCGCCAAGATACTGATGCGCCGCATCACATACGCGTTCACACACGAGGTCGAATACCGGCATCACCTCGTGTTCCAGCGCAATCTCCTGAAAGTGCCTTCCGCTTGCCGCCTGACGCATAAGCATTTGTATATCTTCGGGCGCGCCGCATTCGGCAGCCAGCGATGCGAGAAACACAGGGTCAACCTTGTTTCCTGCGACATGGGTAACGAACTTGCCCATCGCTATCTTAGAAAACTTGCCAATCATCCCAACCAGCGTGGCGCGCCGAATGCTGCGCTGCACGCACCGTTTCAGTGCTGCGCCCGTGAATATACCCACGTTCACATACGCCATATCTTCTAGTCCCAGCCAGCGCTTGGCAAATGCCTCCGACTGCGTGCCGGTGGTTATGACCATGTGCTCCAGCTCATTGGCAGCCGCGACATCGATGGATACATTGACGCTTGCGCGCCACGCCGCCGTGGAGAACGGCTGAACCACGCCAGTCGTGCCCAGTATTGATATACCGTCCACTATTCCAAGTCGGGGGTTGTCTGTCTTCTTCGCAATCTCCTCGCCGCCCGGCACGGATATTTCCACTAAGAACGGCGCGGCGACATCTGCGCTCTCTGCGGCTTCCAGCACGGATTGGGTAATCATGCGGCGGGGAATGCGGGTTATGGAGGGATCGCCGACGGGAATACCGGTGCCCGGCTTTGTTACTGTGCCCACGCCCTCACCGCCGTGCAGGAAAACGGCGTTCTCTGATTTGCCGTTTATAGACACTCGGGCGCATATCTCTGCGCCGGATGTAACATCCGGATCATCGCCTCCGTCCTTGACTACGGAACAGGTCGCGCTATGCACAGCGCCGTCTTCGCCTCTGTTAATGACGCACCGATGCAGATCGAACTTGACGTCCTCGCCGATGGGCAGACGAATGGTAACTTTGCGTACAGGTTCGCCGCTGAGCAGCGCTTGTGTTGCCGCTTTTGCAGCCGCGGCGGCGCATGCTCCCGTGGTGTATCCGGTGCGCATGCCACGCCGTCTCACTGTCGGACGGCTGTAATCGCTTTCTTTCCTTGTCATATCGGATTTCGTCATATCAGGCCGTGTCATATTAGACTGCGTCATATCGGGCACGTCATATCGGAGGGGACCATGCTAATGTCAGACTGCGTAATCTGAATCTGATGCGTCTAAGATACGCTGCGCGGTCAGCTCTACAAGTCTATCTTCCACGCCCAGCGTGGGCGTAACCTCGAAACCCACATCAGGATACTTCTGCCCAAGCGACTCCAGCCCGCCTAGGATGTTTCTTGTCAGAATGAGTCCGGGGAAGAAGATGTAGGGCACGCAGGTAACGGCAGACACGCCGCGTTTCTCCACCAGTTCGGCAGCGGCTTCCTCCATCGTTGGCGAGCCGAAGTGGGACTGCGCCACAGCCACCGCATAGTCTGAGCCAAGCCGCTCTTCCAGCATTTTGCCCATCTTGTACAGCCAAAGGTGGTTCTCCATCGGCGAGCGTGTGCCAGCTTTCACGAGCATCACCCCTTTCGGCGCGCTGTCAATGCTGCCATTCAGCGACCCGTTATGTGTTTGGACGCGTTTCGCCACGATTTCCACCAGCGCCGGATCGGCTCCGAACACATCGGAAGCCTTGATTCGTGTCTGCGGATACGCCTCTAATGAGCGGGCTATTTCCTCTTCGAGGTCATCGTTCGTGTGTGTTCCCTGCCCCAGCAGGAAGGGCATAACGGTAATGTCGGTGCAGCCCTCTGATACCAGACCGCCCACCGCTTGAGGCAGGTCGGGAAGAATGAACTCCAAGCACGCCATCTTCACCTTTGCGCCGCGCCCGCCAAGGCGTTCTTGCAGCCGGCGCACCATCTCTTGCAAGCCGTCGATAGTATGGCTGCCGCGCTGACTGCCGTGCGCCAGCAGCACAACTCCCCACTCACTATTAGGAGCAGCGCCGTTGCTGCTGTAGTTATTCGTCATAATCATAGAACATCTTTCATAGCCAACGACAGCAGCGCATTCAAAGTTGCCGCCGCGGCGCTGCTGCCGCCACGATTGCCCAGAATCGTAATATATGCCGCAGAGCGCTTAGCAAGCTCATCCTTAGATTCGGCACAGGCAACGAAGCCCACCGGCATCCCGATAATCAGAGCGGGCTTAGCCTGCCCCAAGTCCACGCTGTCCAGCAAAGCCAGCAGAGCCGTGGGAGCGTTGCCCACCGCAACGACCGCACCGTCAATTTGGGGGATTAACTCGCGGATAGCGGCGGCAGATCGAGTTATGCCTTCACGCTTTGCGCGCTTCGCGACGCTGGGCGCGTCAATCATCGTTATAATCGGATTGCCTGCGCGCCTAAGCAGGGCTTTGGATGTGCCAACTTTAACCATTTGTACATCCGTAACAATAGTCGCGCCTGCTCGAATTGCCTCGATGCCGTTCTCCACGGCGGCGGCGCCAAACCGAACTGATTCCACAATCTGCGGCTCGCCCTCAGCGCGCACAATGCGCCCAAGCACATACCGCTCCGGGGGTGTCAGATGCGGCGTGGGCGGTATCGCAGCCTCCACCATTTCAAGGCTGCGCCGCTCAATCTCATCCGGCGTTAGACCATATTTTTCCAGAAGCGTCAATTCAGCATCACTCCATCGGCGTGTCATCGCGCAACTGCCGTACATAATATCACGCTTTGCCGTATATGGCACAAAGACAGACGCGCTAACATCAGGTCTTCGGTTTAGGATTAGGTGAACAGGTCTCCACTCTAATCTCTGAAATAGTGTATCATTATCTCTATCGACATCCTAATCATGAGCTTCGTTTCGTAAGCTTTGCCGGAACGCATATCTGAATGACAGACAAATCGGTACCGCTCAATACCGCCTCCGGTATGTGATCCGAATCTCGCTCCATTTTGCGCCAACCCTATCTAATGCCCAACCTACTGCGCTCAATATTCAGCAACAGCTCCAATCGACATCCAATAGCACCCTCCCTAGTCATTGTCGGCTTGGGCAATCCGGGGCCTAAGTATGCTGACACTCGCCATAATGCAGGATTCTGGTGTGTTGACGCGCTCGCCGATAGACACCGTATTACCCTAGAAAGACGGCATAAGTCCGCGATCATAGGCGAGGGCGACATTGGGGATTACCCGGTTGCGCTGGTCAAGCCGCGCACATTTGTCAACCGCAGCGGAGAGGCGGTGAGGTATCTGACGGCGCGCTATGCTCTGACCATTGACAGGCTGCTGATCGTATATGATGACATCAACCTGCCGCCCGGAAAACTCCGCCTTCGACGCAAAGGCAGCGCAGGCGGGCATAACGGCATCAAATCAATCATCGAATCTACGGGCTCGCAAGATTTTCCGCGCCTTAAGATAGGCGTTGGCCGCCCGCCCGAAGGCACGGGACAGATCGAGCATGTCATAGGTCCGATGCATCCTGATGAGCGAGAGATAGTTGACGAAGCCGTAGCGCGCGCCGCAGATGCAGTAGTGTGCTTTCTGGCTGAGGGCATCAACGAAACGATGAGCCGATTCAACTAGATCATATCCGCATCAGATCCGCGTTTTTTCCGACAACCAAACAGAACCCGTAGAGCAGAGGATAAAAATTGAAATTCGGTTTATTTCTCGAATGGCCCAACCCCACAATGCGAAACTGGAAGACACTGTTCGAAGAGGGTGTGCAGCAGGTGCAGTATTCGGAAGAGCTTGGCTTCGACTACTGCCTTATCGCTGAGCACCACTTCACAAACTACGGCAACTCGCCGGCGCCTCTGATGCAGGCGCTCTATATTGGGCAGCGGACAAGGCGCATAAAGATAGGCACTGCTTCCGTGATATTGCCCGTGTGGCAGCCGCTTCGCCTTGCCGAAGAGGTGGCGGTGCTCGACAATCTTATAGACGGCAGGCTGATGTGTGGTATCGGAAGAGGCTATCAGGGGTACGAGATGGCCGGTTTTAGCACAGACATATCCGATTCACGCGGCAAGTTCCAGGAGACCTTCGAAGTGCTATTGAAGGCTTGGACATCAGACGAATCGTTCACCTACGAGGGGGAGCATATCCGCATAGAACACCCGGTAACCGTCTTTCCCAAGCCGAAGCAGAAACCGCACCCGCCGCTGTGGATTGCCGGCACAAGCGTTGAGTCCATGCAGCTCGCTGCTCAGCACGACATGCTGCCGCTGTCATCAAGTTCGCTTGGAATGGACGGCGTGCGGAAGCAGCTGGGATCCTATTTGCAGGCATGCGAAGATTTGGGCAAGCCGCAGCGCCAACCGTCGCTGGCTCTGCAGTGCATGACATACGTCGCGCCCACCGATGAAGAGGCGCTCGAAGCCCTGCCTTATGTGCGCTGGCAGACACGGGCGCAGCGCGGCTTGAACCGCCACGCGGTAACCAACGGCAGCGTTGAGGCAACCCCGTTCGACGGCGAACTTGATGACGAAACCTTCCTCGACAGGCTGTATTTCGGGAGTCCTGAGACAATCATCGAAAAGTTCAAGCGGGCATCGGAGGCCGGCGCAACCCACATCAGCAACTGGATGATGTTCGGCGGCATTGAGCACGAGAAGCTGATGCGTTCAGTTCGGCTGATGGGCGAGCAAGTGATACCCGCGCTGTGCGATACCGAACCGCCCGCTGCGCTGTATGACGAACTGTTGAGGCAGCCTGCGGTAACGACCGAAGATTTGCAAAGAGCGCGTTTTGCGCCGACGTCGCAAACTCCAACGGCATAATCATAATAAAGCTCGCGCGCGGGGGGCTGCATACGGCTTGTGAATATCAGGTCTGTGCGGGCGTTCAGGTTATGCATAATCTCAGGCATCATCATTCACGTCATGCCTCATAAATGCATGAACAAGGCATGAACCGAAGAACCGACTGCCCTCTGGTGGTGCGGAATTCTTGCGGACATCATGCGTGTCTGATATATTTAGTGTACCCACAGCGGTCTGCGTCAAACGCCGGCGAAACACAAGTGGGGCTGTAGCTCATCTGGGAGAGCGCTTCAATGGCATTGAAGAGGTAGGGGGTTCGAGTCCCCCCAGCTCCACCATCCACCATATCAACGGCATACCGGCATATCGTTGGCGGATTCCATTCTTGACGGGACTACGGCGACGCGCACAGCAGTGCCGTTGCCGTATCCTCCGCTTCGCTGCTTCACTCTTTGAGTATCCCCTACCCCTAGTTTGCTTCGCCAATCTGTTCGGCTTCCTCTCGATCGAACGCAATCCCTTGATGTACTTAAAGTTGATTTGATTCGTATCAATGTTATTGCTATACTTGTATATGCAAGGTTGTACTGACTACGAATAATCTCCGATGCGAGTGCAAATAAATTGCTTGTGCATGGAATAGCCGTTTGAATGAGAGGACAACTACAATGGTTTTGAGACCCGACGAATTCACAGATGCCGCCAGACAGGTGCTGCACGACTCTCAGCAAATTGTGCAGCGTTACAGCCATACCCAGTGGGATACTGAGCATGTGCTGATGGCGCTGCTCGAACAGCAGCAGGGCATACCTGCCGAAGTGCTGGCGGAGATCGGCGCCGATATACATCAACTGCGTCAGAGCCTTCATACAGCTTTGGAGCAGATACCCAAAGCAGCTCACCCGTCCAATCAGATATACCAGACTCCGCGCATAGGACGCTTGCTGTACAGCGCCAAAGCCGAAGCCGAGCGCCTGCAAGACGACTTTATTAGCGCAGAGCATCTTCTTATCGCCCTGACCCAGGACGTACAGGATGTCGCCGCGCGCCTTCTCAGCGAGCACAGCGTTACGCAGGAAGCGGTATATCGGGCGCTCCAAAAGGTACGCGGCGGACACAGAGTAACCGACCAGCGCGCCGAAAGTCGCTACCGTTCACTGGAGCGCTTCGCGATCGACCTAACTCAGCTCGCCAAAGACGAGAAGCTGGATCCCATAGTGGGGCGCGACGATGAAGTAACGCGCGTGATGCAAATCCTCATCCGCCGCACCAAGAATAACCCGGTGCTTATAGGCGGAGCAGGAGTGGGTAAAACTGCCATAGCCGAAGGATTGGCGCAGCGCATCGTCGCAGGCGAAGTTCCAACGGAACTGAAATCCCGCCGCGTCTTGTCGCTCGATATGGGCAGTCTGGTCGCTGGCTCGAAGTTTCGCGGCGAGTTTGAGGAACGCCTTAAAGCGGTTCTGGATGAAGTCCGCGAGGCGCAGCGTGAAATTATCCTGTTCATTGACGAAATCCACACTGTGGTTGGGGCGGGCGCATCAGAAGGCGCGGTCGATGCGAGCAACATGATGAAGCCTGCGCTCGCTCGTGGGGAGCTGCAAGCCTTGGGCGCTACTACGGAAGAGGAGTACCGCAAATACATCGAGCGCGATGCCGCACTTGAACGCAGATTTCAGCCCGTGCTGATAGAAGAACCGGACGAGGCTACTGCAATAGAAATGCTGAAGGCGCTTCGCCCGCGCTACGAAGCACACCACAAGGTGCGTGTGCAAGATGACGCAATCGCAGCCGCTGTGCGCCTCAGCACGCGCTACATATCAGACAGGCTGCTGCCGGATAAGGCAATTGACCTCATAGATGAAGCTGCCAGCAAGCTGCGCATCGATGCCGAAATGCTGCCCACGCACCTCAATGAAATCAAGCTTCGGCTGCGCCATCTCGAAGATGAAGAAACCGCAGCCGCTGAAATGGCGGATTACGAGCGCGCCGCTCAACTGCGATCGGAACGCTTGCGTCTTCAAGTCCAATTCGACTCAGAGCGGGACGAAATCAGCGGACGAGAGTGCGAGAGAGATTACAGCGTGGTTTGCGCGGAAGACATTGGCGGGATTGTCGCAATTTGGACAGGAATACCGGTTGACCGCCTGTTAGAAAGCGAAGCAGACAAACTGATACACATGGAAGAACGCCTTCACAGGCGCGTCATCGGACAGGATGCTGCGATAGCTGCGGTTTCCGACGCAGTGCGCCGCGCCCGGGCAGGCTTGAAAGACCCTAACAGACCTGTCGGCAGTTTCATCTTTCTAGGACCAACCGGCGTGGGCAAGACTGAACTTGCGCGCGCTCTGGCAGAGTATTTGTTCGATAACGAGCAGAATCTGATCCGTCTCGATATGTCGGAGTACATGGAAAAGCACACTGTTTCCCGGCTTATCGGCGCGCCTCCGGGATATGTGGGATATGACGAGGGCGGGCAAATCACAGAAGCTGTGCGCCGTCGTCCGTTCCGGGTTATCTTGTTCGACGAAATCGAAAAGGCGCATCCTGATGTGTTCAACTCGCTCTTGCAAATTCTTGAAGACGGGCGTCTCACTGACGGACACGGCAGAACGGCGGACTTCCGCAATACGCTTGTCATAATGACCAGCAATCTGGGCACATCTGAAGCGAGCCGCCGCTCTGCGGGGTTTGCGACAGGCAGGTTACAGGGTGAAACTGGCCGCACGCGCGCATCGGTGGATGAGGCGCTGCGGCGCACATTCCGTCCTGAGTTTCTGAACAGGCTAGACGACACAATCATATTCGAGCCTCTGACATCAGAGCAGATACGTCAAGTGGTTGAACTGATGCTGCAAGAGGTGGAAGGGCGGCTGATTGAGCACGGCATATCCATTGTCCTGACCGACACTGCGAAGGATTGGCTCGCGGAGGCAGGGTTCGACCGCACATACGGAGCGCGTCCGCTGCGCCGGGCGATACAGCAGCACATCGACACTCCTCTTTCCAGGGGCATCATCGCCGGAGACTACACCGGCGGAGACGTCGTGGAAGTGGACACGGACGACGATGAAGGGCTGGTGTTCAGAAAAGTGGAAGTCGAACGCAAAGAGGCTGCGTAACTATCGGTAATAGGCCATCTGTTATTTTAGTAGTGGGTTAGTTTGAGCTTTCTACCGCATCATTGACACTTGTATGATTCAAACTGGCCCACTACCGCTATTTTGGAACTACTATACTTGAAACAAGGTTTGGTACACGGGCACAGACATTTTGGCAAATTCACGGAGACGATTTCTACGACTCGGTTACATTTTTGGAGCCGTCGCTTCCCGGACAAAGGCTGGCAGAGCCGCGCGACTCCGCAGAACTAGACCTGTCTGTGCGTCCGGTGGCTAATTGACTGCCGCATAGCCTCTTGATTATCTAACTGCGCTAGCCTACTGTGCCGGCGACTCGTTGAACATTGCAGCGATGTGCCGGCGCTGTATCTTGCCCGTTGCAGTGCGCGGCAGGGCATCCACTATGTACACGCGGTCCGGAACCTTGAAGCCGGCGAGATGCTCTCCGCAGTAAGCTCGTATCGTATCCTCACTGGTATCCGACGAGACAACTACCGCAGCCTGAACTACTTCACCATACATGACATCTGGTACGCCGAAACACACTGCTTCCGCTACCGCAGGATGCTCCAGGAGTGCGGCATCAACCTCCAGCGGTGAAATCTTCTCTCCGCCGCGATTAATCAGCTCTTTTATGCGCCCTGTCAGCGTCAGAACGCCGTTCGCATCCAAAAACCCTTGATCGCCTGTGCGAAACCAACCGTTTGTGAAAGATTCTACATTCGCTTCCGGATTGTTGTGGTAGCCGTGCGTAACATTGGCGCCTCTGATGACAACCTCTGCGAGTTCACCTGTATCGAGCAAGCTGCCTGCTTCGTCCATGATGGCAATGTCAACGCCTGTGCCTTTGCCCACTGTACCCGGCATTCTATCGTCAGGAGGCAGCAGGTTCGACGACATTTGATGCGAAGCCTCTGTCATGCCATAGGCTTCCAGCACGGGAGCGCCGAAGCGCGCCTCCAGCTGCTCAAATACCGCCGGCGCAAGCGCGGATGAGCAAGACCTGATAAGCCTAAAACTGCTGTGCGGCGCACCGTCATCGTCAGCGCGCGCAAGCAGTATTTGGTGAATGGTGGGAACAGCAGAGTACCATGTCGCGCCGCTGGCACGCTGTTCGCCCCAGAATCTGCTGGCGCTGAAGCGCGGCGGAATCACTAGGGAGCCGCCCGTGCTCAGCGTGGAAAGCGACACGCCAATCAGACCATGCACATGGAACAGAGGCATCACCACCATGGCGACATCATCCGGCGTGAGCTTATATGTATCGCTGATATTTTTGATAGAGGCGGCGAGATTGCCATGCGTCAGTGGCACTCCTTTTGGACGGCTGGTAGTTCCCGATGTATGCAGAAACAGCGCAACATCATCGGGGGAAGGCGTCTGCGCGTCCCTTCTATCCGTCAGAACATCACCATTGCGCGACAATACTACACCGCCTGCATCGTCCAGTGACGCCTCAATCGTCGGAATATTCAGCTGCACAGCCGCCTCACGTGCCGCATGCTCTCCCATGGGCAGGATCGCAAGTTGTGCATCCGCATCTTCCATGTAGAACTTGAACTCGTCGGGGGTATATGCAGAGTTGAGTGGAGCGGCAATTGCGCCTGCACGCGCCACCGCAAGGAATACGACCATAAACTCCAAGCCGTTAGGCAGCACGATAGATACTGCTTTGCCCGGCTTCACGCCTGCACCCGCTATCAGCTCCGCAACCCGTTCAATCTCCTCGCCGAACTTTGCGTATGATACATCCGCTCCGCCGGGAACGATTATCGCGCGGTCAGTCGCTTGTTCCGGGTTCAATATGCTTGCAAGTGTATTCACTGGTCTGCTCCCTTTTATTAATAATATTTATTAATAATAAATATATGACTAATCGTCAATATATGTGCTTAATCGTCTCCGGCAGTTCCGAAAGTGCCGTTGTCCGACTCTAATCGTCCCAACACAATACCTTCCAGACGTGCTATACGCGCTGTTAGATCCACTTCCAGAGTCGTCATGCGCTCGTTGAGGCTTAATTCCAGAGTCGTCATGCGCTCGTTCAGCCCTGATTCCAGAGTCGTCATGCGCTCGTTGAGGCTTAATTCCAGAGCTGTCATGCGCTCGTTCAGACTTAATTCCAGAGTTGTCATGCGCTCATTCAATCTCGATTCCAATTCTGACATACTCGTTGTCATGTCTAATCTTAATTCAGCAATACTCTGCTTGGTCTCAATCTCAAATGCACTCACGCGCGCTTCAAGTTTATCCATACGCTGAAGCAGATAGACAAAGGTAGTCATTTGAACGCCGATAATAGCAAATCCCATAACAAGTATGGCGATAAGTTCTGCAGACATAGAACTCCAATCTTTTACAAAAGATACATATTCCCTGCAACAGGGATTATAACACGACTATATCTTATTCATACTCTTCGTGCTCACAGTCTATGTTCACAAGTCCGGGCCCAAATAGATAGTCTATTAAGATGGATCGCTAATGCCGATCGCTGAACGCTATGAACTGACTACCGACTTGCACTTGTGCTACCATTAAGCACCGATGAACCTAGCGCATATCAGACGGAGAACGGCACATCACCAGCATATCGCTCAACGCAATCAGCCACAGTTACAATTCTGAAACCGGCGTTCTGGAAGTCCTACGAGATGTGAGCCTTGAAGTTGCGCCGTCAGAGTTCGTGTCTGTCATAGGTCCGAGCGGTTGCGGCAAGACGACCTTGCTGCGCGCCATCGGCGGATTGACCAAAGTAACGTCCGGCAGGATCGAGCTGTCCGGCAAAGAACCGATCTATGTGCAGCGTCGCAAAGGTATCGGCTTCGTATCTCAAGACGCAGCCTTGCTTCCTTGGCGCACCGCGCTGGACAATGTGCGACTGCCCCTCCAACTTAATATCAGTTCCAAACGTGCCGGTTCCAAACGGACAGATTCGGTTAGTATCGCCCGGCAAACCTTGAGCGCAGTGGGACTCGCGGAGTTCGCCGAATACTATCCGCATCAACTTTCAGGCGGCATGCGTCAGAGAGTCGCTTTCGCAAGAGCGCTCGCCACCAGCCCCGGGCTGCTGCTAATGGACGAACCGTTAAGTGCCCTCGACGAGATGACACGCGAGGACATGCGCTACGAACTGCTGAGACTTTGGGAACGCCAGCGTCCCACAGTTATATTCGTAACCCACAGCATACCGGAAGCCGTAGTCTTATCAGACAGAGTGGTCGTGCTGTCCGCAAGGCCGGGCACAGTCGTTGACGACATCGCGATCGACCTTCCCAGACCGCGCCTGCAAGAAGTAGAGCGATCACACCGCTTCTTCGAATACACATACAGGATTAAGGATGCCCTCTCAGGCGGAATCGCCGCTGCCGCAGCGGCCGGCTGAACCGACTTCTAATCAGCAGAACGAGCATAACGGCTCGGTTCGTACTAAGCCTGCCGAAGAATTGGCGGGGTCATCGCACTCATCCGGGACGTACCGCAGTTCCGCATCCAGTCTCAAGTCAGCGGCTGGATCAGCGAATATGCGGCAGGCGAATCGCGCCGCGCGCGCCGTAACAACAACCTGCTATGTCCTGCCGCCTGCACTAGCAATCACGGCAGTAATTGCGGTGTGGGAAGCCTGGGTACGCGCTGCGTCCATACCTGTGTACATTGTTCCCGCTCCGTCTGTGGTAATAACGCGGCTGGTCGGGGACATCGGCTTCTTCGCTCTGCATGGGGGCATCACTTTAGCGGAAGCTCTTGCAGGCTTTGCTCTCGGCGCTGCGGTGGCGTTCAGCGGCGCAACACTAATGGCGCACTCGCGCATTTTGGAGCGCAGCCTGCTGCCTATCGCTATTCTAATCAAAGTTACCCCCATAGTCGCAATCGCACCGCTTTTCGTAATCTGGTTCGGGTTCGGCTCATTTCCCAAAGTGCTAATCGCAAGCCTCATAACATTCTTCCCGGTGCTGGTGAACGCGATGGTCGGCTTGCGCGCAGTGAATCCGGGCGCACTCGACTTCTTCCGTTCTCTGCATGCGTCCAAAACCGAGACATACTTCAAACTGAGGCTGCCAAGCTCCCTGCCCTACTTGTTTGCCGCATTCCGCATATCTATACCGCTATCAGTCATCGGCGCAGTCGTGGGCGAATGGTTCAGCGGCGACAGGGGACTCGGCAGCGTAATCATAGTGGCGCACAATAACCTAGATATGCCAACGCTGTTCTCCGCAATCCTTGTTCTAGCCTTTCTGGGGATTACTCTGACGATTATCACCACATACTTGGAGCGCAAGGCGTTATTTTGGCATGATTCGACGATGGCGGTTTGATAGGATATGTGGAGGCTTGATATATGGTCAATTTCGAAATCGGTTCAATATATCGGCGACAAGAATTGCACAATGAGTACGGCGGGCAAAGACAAGGTGGTATTTCCACACCAGCAAATCACCCATTAATTTTCCTATTCACAGGAGATACGGGTGAGATGCACGGCTACAACGACGGATGGCAGTCAGACGGCTCATTTTGGTATTACGGCGAGGGACAGCGGGGAGATATGGAGTTTGTTAGGGGCAACCGAGCAATTGTCAACCACTCCGTGAACAAAAAGGCTCTCTATCTATTCGAATCAGTCGGGAGCGGTAAGGTGCGCTTCTTGGGAGAGTTCTATTGTGAATGTTATCACGAGAATGAAGCACCTGATAGTGATGGGAAAATCCGCAAAGCAATTGTTTTTGAACTCAGAAAAATATAGGCACCGCAAAGGCGTATGAATTAGAGTACTGAGTGGGTAATGTTTGATTTATCGTTGCGTCTAGGCTACGCTTACATGCCAGCGAAAATATCCATATCGGCAATATCGGCAATTCATAAACCCGAACGAAACATACACGAAACAATTGAACTTAACATTCAGGTTCCCCCCGTTCTATTTAATTTTTCTCACAGCTCTGCTTATAACAGGCACAGCAGCATGCAGCCAGCCCGAACCCGAGAAAGTAGTTTTCATGGCGGGCTACAAACCCCAGGCTAACCTGCCTTTCACTGCGGCATACATCGCGCAGGAAAAAGGTTTCTTCGCAGAGCAGGAACTCGATGTTGAGATACGCCATGCATCCAGCGGCGAACACCTACAGCTTCTGATGTCCGGCGATGTGGACTTCACCACCGCCGACGCAGCGTCCGTCCTGAAGCGCAGGGCAGATCCGGGCTTGCCTATCGTCGCATTTGCACTCTTTGGGCAGCGCGGACAGCAGGGGTTTCTCGCACTCAGAGACAGCGGCATCGCCACTCCCAATGACTGGGAAGACAAAACCTTCGGCTACAAAGTATCTCTACCTCCGGACTACCTTGCCATAGTTGAATCACAGCAGGTTAACCGCAGCGCAATACAGGAGGTGCGTGTGGGATTTGACCCGCGCGTGCTCACAGAGGGACAAGTGGACATTCTCGCCGTGTTCAAATCTAACGAACCGGACACCGTCAGGCGCATGGGCTTTGATGTAACCTTGTGGGATCCGGCTGACTTCGGTGTGCCAACCCTTGGCTTGACATACATCACCCGCGAAGAGCTTGTGAACAACGACTCGGACAAGGTCGAACGTTTTCTTAGAGCGACGATGAAGGCGCTCGAGTTCGCGCAGAGCAACCGTGAAGAGGCAGTCGAAATCGTCCTGAAGTATGCGCCCGAAGAAGACCGCGCACACCAACGATATATGCTCGACACCGAACTCGACGACGCAGTCAGCTCTTTAACAGAGCAGCGCGGCTTGGGTCAAATGTCTGCTGAGCAGTGGGGTGCGCTGTACGACCACCTGACTGCGTACCAAGCGTTGCCCAAGCCGTTCGACTACAACGACGCCTTTAATACGGACTTCCTAAATGCCATATACGACGGCAACTCTCTGAAATGGCCGTAAGATAAATACCTATAAATGCCTGCATGTCTATGCCTGTTCCACAAAATATACTCATAATGCAGTCCGGCGGATGCACGCCTGTACTTAACCGCAGCCTCTTCGGAATTGTGCGGGAAGCGCTGATACATGACGACCGTATCGGCGGGATATACGGCGCGCGATACGGCATGGAAGGCATCCTAAAAGACGACATCGCAGACCTTCGGCGCACTGGCGATGACGAGTGGCGGCGCATCGGCAGTACGCCCGGCGCTGCGCTCGGCTCCACACGACGTAAGCTGCGCGACGAAGATGTGCAGCCAACCCTAGACACACTACGCAAGCATAATATCGGCTGCTGGTTCATCATCGGCGGCAACGATTCTGCGGAAACAGGGCGCTTAATCGGCAATGCGGCGGATGATGCAGGCTTTCCGCTCGCGGTCATCAATGTGCCTAAGACTATCGATAACGACATAGTGCTCACTGACCACAGTCCGGGATACGGCAGCGCAGCCAGATTCGTCGCTCTAGCGACTATGGGCGCCGGACGAGACGCCGAATCCATGGGCATCGCATCACCAATCACAATTATGGAAGTGATGGGACGAGACGCCGGCTGGCTGGCAGCGGCATCTGCGTTCGCAAAACGCGACGACCGAGACGCCCCGCACTTTATTGGTGTACCCGAAATTCCGCTGGATGAGGCGCGCTTCCTCGCACACATGGAGGACGCATACTGCAGATACGGCTTTGCGGTCGCAGTCGTCGCCGAGAATGTGCGTACACCCGACGGAGCACCCATAGGCGAACAAGGCAAGCCTTGGCATGTGGACGACTTCGGGCATCCTTATTACGAAGGTCCGTCAAAATATCTCGCCGCGCTGGCAACCGAACGTCTGGGAGTGCGAACTCGATACGAAAAGCCCGGCACAATCCAGCGCTCGATGATGGCATGCGTATCGCACACGGACGCACAAGAGGCGGAGACGGCAGGACGCGCCGCCGTTCGCCATGCGATCGCAGGGGAGCGCGACATTATCGTAACTTTGGAGCGCGCGCTGGGAGAGCGCTACGCCTGCACGACCGGAACTGCGCCACTCGCAGCGGTCGGCGGCAAGGTCAAGCGCATGCCGCCGGAGTATCTTGATCCCGCCAATCACTTCGTTACCCAAAAGTTCCTAGACTACGCCCGTCCGCTGCTGGGGGACGCGCTGCCGGTGTATGGCAGGCTGTCGCAGTGATACGCTACTTAGCTCGTTTTCCATAAGCCTGTCTAGGAACGGCCGGGAGCATTATATATCCTGTGCAGCGATACAGGTATCGACCTCGCACAATCCTATTCAACGCCGGCAAACAATGACCGATCGAGGCAAGCGGCGCATATTTTAGTTTGGCAAATGACTACAAACAGACGATTGCGCCTGCATTGGCTCAAGGCGAAGTTCGCGGAGTAAAGTTATGAGACAGCATATCGTCGTCGCACTCCAAGTTGGTCCGCAGCTGCAATGTAGAATATCCTAAGTCAGAAAGGCAGATTTGAACGATGTCCATATCAAGCAACTTTATGAGGAGTGTCATAAGTGTTGTCTTTGGATTTTCGGCATTGCCTGATTTTCGTATTCTTGTGAAAAACTCCTGGTTGCCCTTCCAGTAATCTTCAGGAATTACTCTTCGCTTAAACACGCCTTTGCGTGGACTTACATCATGAATATCGTCATTATCAATATCTGATTTAGTCTCTGCCTTACGGTTGATGCCTGCTTCCTGATTTGGGAAGACGGTGTGCAATCTGAAAATACCGGGTTCTTCAATTACTTGGTAGCTGAAACTTAAGTCTCCGGTGAATACTCCCATATTTGCTGCGGTACTATCCAGATTTTTAACAGCCCACTCCCGAATCGTCAGGATGTTCATATTCAGATTACCGAACAAATGAGAGTCTATGTGCTGAAGGCAATAAAGCGCTGCAATTAGAGTGTGAATATGCGAAGGGCTGTGATGTAGTATCACACATTCTCGCATGGCTATGTGGAATACTTTATCCACTTCCCTGATATTCCTCACAGGTCGATCTGCACCTCGTGCCTCTCTACTGCTGCGGAAAAAGTTAAAGAGTCTCATATTATATATCTTTACACACTATGTGTAGTCGAATTGCTGTCAAAGCCTTTCAAATTGCTTGCGTTAGTTTTCTATGTCAACTCAAAAAGTTGCGCTTCCTTGACATTGCCCTCGCCTTCAGGCTCAATTACACTGCAAGGGATACATATTCCTCTCGGAGCAGCGGAAGAATGCGATTATGCGCCTACAACTTCTTTATCTCACTCTGATCCTGCTATCCGCATTGGCGCTCACGACCGGCTGCCAGTTTACAAGTCTTGTCGGCGCGCCGCAATCTGAAACTATCTCGACGGATTATGTTCAGGATCCCAGCATGGTTGTGCCGTTCACGAATGTTGCAGCCACAGCGCTGGAGGACGGATACGGCGTTTGGAACGATCGTCCCGGCGTGGTTATTTTCGACTACGACCGCGACGGTGATATGGATTTCTATGTAACGCAGATGGCGGGCTACGGAAACTGGCTGTATCGCAACAACGGCGATGACACTTTCAGCGATGTCGGATACGAAGCGGGCGCTGCTCTCGAGAACTCCCACAGCACCGGCGCGGTCGCATGCGACATCAACAACGATGGTTTTCAGGATCTGTATGTGGGAGCGTGGGGCAATCCGTCGGACGACTTGGGTTTTAGGTCTCCGCAGCAGGGCAACTTGGATGCTCTGCTGCTCAATATGGGAGACGGCACTTTTGCGGACATCACCGCGGGGGCGTTTGGCGAGATGGTGAACGCGCGCTCGGCGACCAGCATCGCCTGTGCGGATGTTAACAATGACGGATGGCTCGATATATTCGTCGGAAATCTGATGGATCAGGACTTTCGGCACTTTGAAGACCTGAACCATCCGGGACACTATAACGTTCTGTTCATCAACAACGGGGATTTGACTTTTGAGGATGTGAGTGAATCCGCCGGCGTGCAGGGTCCACAGATACTGATGCGGTATCCTGATAACAGTCCCGTCAGTTACAGAGACCCTGAAACAGGAGATGTGTATGAAGGGTATGACCCTGCGACGATAGATGCGCAAGGAAATCGCGTGGGTGAGCCGACCGGACAGTCCCATGCTGCGCTCTTCTTCGACTATGACGATGACGGGGATCAGGATTTATGGGTTGCCAATGATGCGGACAGGCTGCATCTGTATCGAAACGACTCTGACGAATTCGGCGTAAGGTTCACTTCTGTGGCGCGCAGCCTGGGCATAGATATGGTGGGCGCCTGGATGGGATTTGCGGTAGGTGACATTGACGGGGATGTAGATTTGGATGTGTTCGTGCCAAATGTTGGATTTCACACCATGATACAGCCTCCCAGACAGGTGCCGCGCGGAACTTGCGAATACTTCGGCAGGTTTGCTACCGGCACTTGCGCGCACTTTCTTCTCAGCAATTTGGGTGAAGGTCAGTTCATCGATGTGGCAGGCTCAACAGCTGTGAAACCTAGTTATTGGTTTCCGCCAATATCCCTTGACCCTTCAACTATTGACCCGAACCATCAGATACCCACGGGCATTGCCGCCTATGACTTTGGCTTTGGGGCTACTTTCTTCGATTTCGAGAATGACGGAGATCAGGATTTATACTGGCTGGGTTCGACGATGGGCAGAGGAGGCGGTCCGGACGGGCATATTTTCCCGGCGTCGGGCCGGATGCTGCGCGGCGATAATACGGGTGTATTTGAAGACATAACTGTGCGCGCTCGACTGCTGGATATAACACATGTGAGCTACGACGGGCTGGAAGAAGCCCCGACACATAGAACCCCTGCTGCCCTAGAAGCGAGACGCATCGACAGACAGAACCACGAAAACGGGAAGGGGCTCGCGCACGGCGACCTGAACGGCGACGGCTTTGTGGATCTGATAGGCACTAACAGCAGCGGAGATATCTACATTCCGTCCTTACCCGGCGCTCCGGCGGCTACGGCTGCTAGGACGGGTCCGCTCTTTGTGTGGATAAACGGCAATGAGGGAAATCACTGGCTGACGCTTCGGCTGAAAGGGCGCATGGCTGTGGACGGAACGGGGAGCAATGCGGATGGCATAGGCGCGCGCGTCTATCTCACGGTTGGCGAACAGGCACAAGTGCAGGAAGTTCGGGCTGGCTCCAGCTACCTGTCGATGGACAGCGTTGATTTGGAGTTCGGGCTGGGGAGCGCAAACAAAGTTGCGAAGATTGAAATCCTATGGCCAAGCGGCAGAACGCAGGTTATAGAAGATGTTGACGCCAATCAGGTGATGACTATCACTGAGCCGGAATTGTAGAAGGAGGTTCCAGAGTCAGTTTCAGTATCCGAATAGTTTATATGCAACACTTTTTCATCATGTCCATCATGTAATGGCATATTGACTATTAATTTACTTAATGTTTTAATAACCAAAATGAAAATCAGGAAATATAGTTCACTTGTCTGCAACACCTTAATCGCTATTATGTCAGATTGACTTTTAGCTAATGTACCAATCAAGGAAGGTGAAGGAATGAAAGTCAAACTCCTGATAAGTATGGGCATCGCAGCGATGGCGGTGTTATCTGTGATGGGGTGCAGTTCTGCTGCGCCCGAGCCTTCGGAGCCGTCAGCTCCCGCGCAGGCGGCTCCGACAACTGCTGCACCTGCGCCTGCTGCGCCCGCTCCGACCAGCGCGCCTGCGCCCACAACAGCGCCGGCAGAAGCGAGCGGCGGCGGACAGCTAAAAGTGGCTATGCGTACTCTGGGCAATCCCCAGGGACTTCCCAGCCAAGCATCGGGCGGTACCGGGGATACGATTCCCGGTCTGATCGGGTTGATGGAGAGCCTGACCGAGCGCAAGGCAAAGGACCTCCTGTTCTATCCGCATCTGGCAGAATCTTATGATGTGGCGCCGGATCTGTCGAAGATAACCGTCAACTTGCGCGAGGGAGTGCAGTTCCACCATGGATGGGGCGAGATGGGCGCGGCGGATGTCAAGTGGAGCTTCGGCGACGCGGGCGTGGAGAACAAAGAGTCCGTGTTCGGCAATGTGGGTTATCTGCATGAGTATCAGGAACCGCATGTTGTGGTTGACCAGCACACTGTCGAGTTTCCGCTTAAGAGCTTCACTTCTGAGTTTGAGGGCGCGATTATAGGGCTGGTCTTCGTGTACAGCTCGAAATATATTGATGACATGGGACGCGACCATGCCTTCCAGAACCCCATAGGCACAGGTCCATTCCAGATGGAGAGCTGGACCGCGAACGACGAGTTTATCGGCAGCACCTTCCAAGACTATTGGGATACTCCCGCATCTTTTGACGAACTGAGTGTGAAGGAGATTCCGGAAGACTCCACGCGTGTAGCGCTGATTAAGACGGATGCAGTGCATATCATAGACCCGGTACCGTTCAGTTTCCTGCCCGATTTGCTCGAAGCGGGGCTGACGCCGAACAGTGATAACTTGGGCGGCGCGACGCAGGCTATCACTTACAGCGGCAACTTCTGGATGTTTGAGTATCCTGAGAACGACAACAAGGGCCGCGATGGACAGGCGGTAACGCCACGCCCGGGGTTCGAGCCTGACGATGACCATCCTTGGATTGGGGATCCAAATGATCCGGAGCGAATGGAGTCGGCGCGACTGGTGCGTCATGCCTTGTCGAGAGCCATTGACCGCGACCTGATAGTCGAAGAAGTCCTGCTGGGCAATGGCTTTCCTGAGTATATTAACTTCTATTCCAGTTCGCTTCCGGAGCATAAGGATGAATGGGTAATTCCGTATGACCCCGATGGCGCGGTGGAGATGCTCGAGCAGGCGGGATACCCTGTGGAAGATTTCCCTGCGTTCCAGATTTATGTGCAGCAGCTTCCGAATGTGAACTTTGAGGTGTTCGATGCGGTTGCAACGATGTGGATAAACCTCGGGCTGGATGTAACAGTGGACAGCACGGCGTATCAGGCATTTAGGCCGAGGCTGGTTGACCGCGAGTGGAACGGGCTGACTTCATGCTGTGCTTGGCCCGGCTGCGGCGGTCCTCTGCTGCTGATGGATCAGCCGAGGCTCGCAGCGCGCGAAGGTTCCACCATCGGCGAAGGCGACTGGAACCCTGGGTTCGAGGTGCTAGAAGTGATGACTTATGTCAATGAGGTTGAAGCAAACCCACTTGACAGGGAAGCAAGGATAGCGGCGAACATCAAAGAAGCTGATTTCTTCCACCATTGGATGCTATCCACAGGCGTAGTCCATGCTGATAATCCGGTGTGGGTGAATCCGAAATTCGTAGAGGGTTGGCAGATGGAAATAACCGGCTTGTTCAATAACCTCGAAACGATTACTCTCAATCAGCAGTAGAACGGCGAGCGAATTGGGACGCAGTTTTATCGCGGCGCGCCGTAGTTCGCCGCCATCACAGAATCACATATCCCCTCCCCAATGTATTAGGAGGGGATATTATTGAAATTGTCCACCATATCTGATTTTTGATGAAGTATTAGAGGACTATGCTCCGATTTTTGCTGCGGAGGATCGGCTATTCAGTCGTTACCATTATTCTTGCCACGGTAATCGTATTTGCTTTGTCAAGAATGTCGGGAGATCCACGCCTGCTGTATCTGAATGCCTTCTCCCATGTGGGACCGGAGGTATGGGAAGCATGGGGCATAAAATTGGGATTAGACAAGCCCCTGCCGCTGCAGTATTTATACTGGCTGCGCGATGTTTTGCTGGGAGACTGGGGCGAATCTATTGATACCGGGATTCCGGTTTGGACTGCCGTAACTGACAGGCTTCCCCTCACGCTGAAACTCACAGGAGGCGGGTTCGTATTTGCCGTGCTGGTCGGTATCCCGCTGGGTGTGCTGTCGGGTGTGTACAGAAGTTCCGTCTGGGACTATATGGGCAGGACGATGGCAGTTTTGGGACAGTCTGTGCCGGCATTTTGGCTGGCTATTGTTCTCATTCTTATATTTTCCGTTAGGCTGGAGTGGCTGCCGGCTGCTGGACAGGGCGGGTTTTCGCACTACATCATGCCGAGCATTATTTTGGGCTGGTTTGGTTCCGCAGGTTTTTTGCGTCTTACGCGCTCTGCGATGCTGGATGTGATGGATTCGGAGTTTGTTAAGCTTGCCAGGGCGAAGGGTGTGGACAAATTCACGCTTGTCTGGAAGCACGCGTTCAGAAACGCACTGATAGCTCCGCTTACATACGGCGGACTGCTTTTGGCGGGCTTTGCTACGGGCACCGTGCTGACAGAGACCATCTATGCGCTGCCCGGTCTGGGGAGGCTCGCGCTGCAGGCGGTTTATGCAAACGACTTTCCCATACTGCAAGGTTCGGTGCTCTTTTTCGCCTTCATGTATGTGGTGTTCGCTTTCATATTGGACATGATTTACGCCCTTGTTGACCCACGCATAAGATATGAGTAAGAGCTGATACTATGCAACTGGAACAGCAAGAATCGCTTCTACAAGTTAGTAGATCATCCCGGTTATCCAGGGCTTATGCGAACTTTCGCAAGTGGCCATACATTCCGGCGTTGGTACTTGCGATACTGGTGCTGGCTGCGATTGCAGCGCCTGTAATCTCGCCTTATGATCCGGTTAAAGGGGATCTGAGAGCGCGCAGCAAACCGCCCTTAGGGTTTGGAGGAACGACCGAGCATATCTTTGGCACGGATAATCAGGGGCGGGATATTTTCAGCCGTATAATCCATGGCGCAAGGGTGTCTATCAGTTTCGCTGCGATTACCATGCTTCTTAGCGTTGCCTTAGGCGCAGTGATAGGCGCAGTATCCGGCTACTTCGGGGGGCATGTCGATGAGACCTTAATGCGGCTTGTTGATTTGCAGAACGCCCTGCCCTTTATTCTAGCGGCACTTGTATTCGTGGGGGTTTTTGGCGCGAGCTTCTCCACGCTGCTTGTTATCATTGCGATATTCTCGTGGGGTCCCACTGCGCGCCAGATTAGAGGGGAGATTTTGCAGCTGAAGCAGATGGACTATGTTGCGCTCGCCAGAATTGCTGGCGCGTCATCCCCGCGAATTATATTCAGACACCTTCTTCCCGGCGTTACCAACACGCTCATAGTCGTCGCTACTCTGGGAACGGGCCAGATTATCCTGACTGAAGCCACGCTCAGTTTCCTCGGCGTAGGCATACCGCCGCCCAGACCCGCTTGGGGGAGCATGGTCTCTTTCGGGAGGAATTACATCGATTCTGCGTGGTGGATTGCGGTCATACCGGGTATTGCAATCGCACTTGTTGTGGTCTCGCTGAACTTCTTGGGCGACTGGCTGCGCGATTACTTTGATCCGCGCCTGCGGCAAATATAACCACAGCCGGCACAGCCGGACACAGCCAGGCACAGCCGACACAGCGGACACAGCGGGACACAGGCGAATTCGAGCAAAGCGCTATGGCAGTTTCTATTCAAGCGGTTCTTGGCATAGATGTGGGCACAACCGCCGTTAAGGCGATGCTGGTCAGCGGCGCCGGCGATGTAGTGGCGGAATCCGAAGTGGAGCATCCTGTCAGTGTGCCGCGTCCGGGGTGGTCGGAGCAAGATCCCGAAATGTGGTGGCGCAGTACATCGCTTGCGGTGCGAAAGGTTGTGCAGGCGGCATCAGGCGGTAACCGCAAGGTAACGATAGCAGCGGTTGGGCTTAGCGGACAGATGCACAGCTCAGTGTTTCTTGACGCCGATGACGAAGTCATTAGACCTGCTTTGCTGTGGAATGACACACGCACCACACCTCAGCGGCGCTACATCACCGATAAGGTTGGCATAGGGCGACTTCGCAGCACTGTTGGCAATCTGCCTCTGGAAGGCTTCACCGCGCCTAAGATACTGTGGCTGAGGCAGAACGAGCCTGACAACTATGCCCGTTTGCGCAAGCTTCTGCTGCCCAAGGACTACATCCGCTACCGCATGAGCGGGGAATACTGTACTGAACCGTCAGATGCCGCGGGAACATTGCTGTATGATGTGCGAAAGCGATGCTGGTCGGAGGCGGTGCTGCAAGAGCTGGAACTCGATGCTGACATACTTCCCAAAGTCTTGGAATCGACTGAAGTTTCCGGCGTGGTTACCCCTGAAGCAGCGGCTGAGCTTGGCATCTCGGCAGGGATACCTATCGTTGGGGGAGGTGCTGACAACGCAGCCGGCGCAATCGGCTGCGGCGCTACAAACAGCGGCGTTATGCAGGCGAGCATAGGCACATCGGGCGCTGTGCTGCTGCCGGCAGGCGCGCCGCATATTGAAGAGGACATGAACTTGCACACCTTCTGCCACTGCGCTCCAAACATGTGGTATCTGATGGGTGTGATATTGTCTGCGGGGAGCGCGCTGAGGTGGCTGCGTGATACGATCGCGGCCGGTCAATCGTACGATGCGCTGACGGCAGAAGCGGAGCGAATCGGCGCGGGCAGCAACTCACTGCTGTTTTTACCATATCTTACCGGAGAGCGAACTCCCCACAATGATGCCAACGCACGCGGGATATTCTTCGGGCTGAGCTTCGCGCACGGTCGGGGACATCTGACGCGAGCGGTCATCGAAGGCGTATGTTTCGCCATGCGCGATTCGTTGGAACTTATGCGGTGTCAAGGAGTATCGCCAAGCGAGGTCAGGGTGATTGGCGGCGGGTCGCGAAGCCAGATGTGGCTGAAAACGCTTGCTAATGTGTTCGGGCTGCCCATTGCAACGGTGCAGCCGTCAGGGGGAGCTGCTTATGGGGCAGCGCTGCTGGCTGCGGTGGGATGCGGGATGTTCGGCAGCATTGATGACGCGGTGCTGTCCTGTGTTAGAACAGACAACACCGTTGAGCCGGACAGGAGTACGGCAGCCAGATATGAGGAACTGTACGGCGTTTATAAGCGTATATATCCTGCTGTTAAGGGTGAATTTGCCGCGCTCGCAGCGATCAACAATCACAATGAACCGGCAGTGATTGGCACACCGAGCCGGCAGTGATTGGGGTATGCGGCGAGGCGCTCATCGACTTCACACCTCTCGACGGCGATGAGGGGCAGGCATACGCGCTGCGCCCAGGCGGTTCACCCTGCAATGTAGCGGTTGGGCTGGCGCGGCTGGATAAGCCCGCAACATTCATTGGGAAGCTCTCCAATGACATATTTGGCAGCATACTGCACGCGCACCTGCAGAGGAACGAAGTAGATTTACGCTGGCTGACACTTGGAAGCGAACCTAGCGCGCTCGCATTCGTCATCCCGGCTCCGGGAGGCGGACACGATTTCGCGTTCTATGGGAATGATACCGCAGAGCAAACGCTGGCTGACAGCGATGTTCCCGATGCACTGCCGAAGGATGTAACCGCGCTGCACTTCGGGTCGTATTCGTTGATGTTAGGGAGCAGCGCCGGCGTTTATGAGAGGCTGATGCGGCGGGAGAGCGGGATACGAGTTATTTCGCTGGATCCGAATGTGCGCCCTGCGCTGTTCCCCGATCGCCTTCTGTATCAGCGGCGCATCGAAAGACTTGTACCGCTTGCGACTGTGGTCAAGGCAAGCGCGGACGATCTCGCATGGCTTTATCCTGGAGAGCGCGCCGAATGTGTGGCGGCGCGGTGGCTGAGTACGGGTCCTTCGCTGGTGTCGGTTACGCTTGGCGCAGAGGGCGCGATTGGGATGAGCGCCAACTCCGTCGTGAAGAGCGAAGGGGTGCGCGTAGATGTTACGGATACAGTAGGCGCGGGGGACGCATTTACATCTGCGCTTCTCACTCGACTGGATGATCTGGGGCTGCTGAACCACGACGGATTGGCTGCGCTGGGCGAGGATGCGATAGCGGATGCGCTGGCGTATGCTAACCGCGTGGCAGCTATCGCCTGCACACGGAAGGGCGCAGATCCGCCCAGCAGACGGGATATAGCGCAATTCGCCGATTTATGCAGCAGATAGCAGCGGGTAAGAGGGAGCGCTTCCGGTCATCTTGGCTTGACACTGATACTGCGCTTGACATATTCTCGCTTGGGCATATTGGCGTGCAGGCGGTTGTAACCGCAAGCGGTGCAGCGACACGCTGATCGGAATGCCTATTTCCAGTATCAATATATACTATATTACTACTACTGCGTTCGAGCGAGTATTGGAGGGTTAAAAGATATGTCGAACAAGGTTAGAGGTGTTATCGCAGGGGCGAAAGGTGAGGCGGTCTCCGTGGAGACTATTGTAGTGCCGAATCCGGGACCGGGGGAGGCGCTGATAAGAGTGCAGGCTTGTGGGGTGTGCCATACGGATCTGCACTATCGCGAGGGAGCAATTACTGATGAGTTTCCGTTTCTGCTGGGACACGAAGCTGCAGGTGTTGTGGAGAAGGTCGGGGACGGCGTAACCAATGTGGAGGCGGGTGATTTCGTCATAATCGCATGGCGCGCGCCGTGCGGCAACTGCCGTTCATGCTTGCGCGGACGGCCTTGGTACTGCTTCGACAGCCGGAACGCATTGCAGCCGATGACGCTTGATGACGGCAGCCCGCTGTCTCCCGCACTTGGGATAGGCGCATTCGCGGAGTTGACGCTGGTCGCAGCGGGACAGGCGGTGAAGGTGAACCCGGAAGCGTCAGCGGCGGCGGCAGGACTTGTGGGCTGTGGAATAATGGCGGGACTGGGCGCTGCGGTCAATACCGGCGGCGTGTCGCGCGGCGATTCGGTTGCCGTGTTCGGCTGCGGCGGCGTAGGAGATGCGGCGATAGCAGGGGCAAGGCTTGCTGGTGCGCATACGATTATCGGCGTGGATATAGACGACCGCAAGCTGGAGTGGGCGAAGGATTTTGGAGCGACTCATACCGTTAACGCGACCCAGACGGACGCAGTGGAGGCAATTCGGGAGCTGACCGGAGGCAACGGGGTGAATGTCGCCATAGAAGCGGTGGGCAATCCGATTACTTATGAGCAGGCGTTCTATGCGCGCGACCTCGCGGGAACCGTTGTAATGGTCGGCGTGCCTGACCCGCAGATGAAGATTGAGCTTCCGATGATTGAGATTTTTGGACGGGGAGGCTCTCTGAAGTCTTCATGGTACGGCGACTGCCTGCCTACGCGCGACTTCCCTATGTTCATAGACCTGTACATGCAGGGGCGTCTTGACTTGGACAGGTTCGTGTCCGAGACTATCGCGCTGGACGATGTGGAGGAGGCGTTCCATAAGATGGAGCGCGGCGAGGTGCTGCGCTCGGTGGTTGTCTTGTAGTCAGGCGTATTCTGCAATATCGCCGAATAAGTTTATCAGCCGCGCGCTGTCCTCTTTGGGCAGGCGCGGCTTTTCCAATGCAGCGATGTTGGCGTCGAGGTGGGCTATGCTGGATGTGCCTGTGATGACGCTGTGGATGGCGGGATGATCTGCGGCGAACTTGTACGCTGCGCTCACCACGGAGTCGACATCGCCGCGCACCAGCCAGCCAAGCGGATTATGCATCGGCAGGCTGTCATTAGGGATGTATCCCTTGTCTTTCCATTCGGCTATAAGCTGCTCGAGCAGATGAGGGACGGGAAGCTTAATACGCACGGACGCCATGTTCATCACGCCGATATTGTGCGCCGCTGCGAGTGGAAGCGCTTTCTTGGCGGCTATCTGGTTGAGTATGCCGTACTTCAGCATTACGACATCCCAGAGGTTTGGGTGAGAACGAAGCGCGACAGGAAGCACTTCCTGAGCAGGGTCGGCTATGTATCGAGTGCTGAAGCCATTGAAGCGGATTTTGCCCTGCGCGCGCAGGCGTTCGATGGTGGGCATGAAGCGCTGCACTACACTTTCGTACTCTGCCGCTAGTATGCCGTGAATCATCATGACATCGATGAAGTCTGTGTTGAGGCGAGCAAGGCTGCGCTCAACTGATTCTTGGAGCGCAGCAGCGTCCTGCCCTGCTCCGCCGTTTCGGTGGTACGCCCACTTGGTTACCAGATAGTAGGAATCCCTAGCCACGCCACGCAGCGCGACGCCAAGAATTTGCTCACTGCTGCCGTAGCCTTCGTGAGTGTCGAACAGGTTGACGCCCAGATCAATGCATCGTCGGATGAGCGCGGTCTGCTGGTGCTGTTCCAGTCCCTTGTGCTGACCGAATTGGCTGGGGCCGCCTGTACCGAAAGCGGCGAGCGAGACCTTCAGTCCCGTCTTGCCAAGTGTGCGATACTCCATCTTTTCTCCTTTGGGTCATCTCCTTGGGTTAGGGCAGAGGTTTTATCCTGCTCTATTAACATATCTGCTACACAGGGTCGTACATCGTGAACCGGAGTGGGCATGAGGCGCAGGGGTTAAGCGTCGAGTTCGCGTATTTGGTGAGCGAAGAGGTAGAAAACTATGGCTAATACGGTTGCCACGATTCCCATGGCAGCAAGGGCGATTGATACCGAAGTAAGCCTGGCGAACCAGCCTATAGCGAAGCTGGATATAATGACTCCGCCCATGCTGTACCTTTGGAGGCTGGTTACGCGGCTTCGCATGTCATCCGATACCAGAAGCTGCATTAGGGTGCCGTTAGTCGTTCTAAACGAGGTTTGGGTGGTGGCGAAGAGCATAATCAGCAGGAATGCCAAGGGCAGAATGATAGCGTGAGAGAAAAGCAGGATAAATATCGAGCTTGCCAGCGCGGAGACGAGCACAATCATGCCTTTTTTGAATACGAAGCCGAACGATGCGATGAACAGCGCCATCAGCAGCCCGCCCAAGCCGTTTATCGCCAGGAAGTATCCGCCGACATCCGCGCCGCGTTTGAGTATTTCGTCCGTGAACACCGGCAGCAGGAACAGCGCGGGCTGCAGTATCGTATTGGGGATGAAACCCAAGAGCGTAAGGTAGAGCAGAACGCGTTTGTCTTTCCACACATAGGTGAAGCCGCCTATCAGGTCGGACAGGAAGGATTCATTTGCCCTTGCTCTTCGCCTGTTGGCGTAAGGGGTTTTTATCGGCAAAAATGCCAAGACTGTGCCGAGGTAAAGGAGCGCCTCAAGCGTAAAGTTCCAGAAGAAGCCCAGTGTGGTTATTAGAACGCCGCCGATAAACGGACCTATCATACGGGTGCCGGGGATGGTGAGCACATTAGTGGCGAATGCGTGCGCCATAGCTTCGCGCGGCACGGTGTTCGCTACTAGCGCCATGCGGCTGTTCTGGCTGATGGACACACAGATACCGCTGACAAATACATAGATGTAGGCGTGCCAGACGCTAGCCAGATTTTGCCCGACCATTATGGCGAACAGGAACGAGAAGACCGCCATGAAGCACTGAATGCCGATGACCAATTTGCGCCTGTCCAGCCTGTCGCCCAGCGTGCCTGCTATGGGCGCCATAATCAGACCGGGGAGCAAGCTCATTCCGCCGACGGTTACTACGAAAAGCGTAGATGTGGAAGAGTGTGATGTAAGCCCGCGCACGAGCCAGCCTACCGTGAGAAGCTGAAGCCATTGGGCGTTGTTGGAGAAGAAGTTGCCTATCCATAGATAGCGGTAGTTGGGGTAAGCGAACGAGTCGAAGGTTCGCAGGCGCGGCAGACGTATGCTGTATCGAGGCCATTGACTTGGGTGTGTTCGTCTTGGGTGTGTTCGTGTTCTCGCAGCGCGGGCACGGGCAGCACGTGTCGTTTTATTGGGTGTGCTCATTACTATGCGTCCAGCTCGCGAATTTGGCCGGCGAAGAACCAGAACAGGGCGCCAAGTCCGATGCCCATCAGCCCCATCACAGTAAGCGCGATGGATACAGAGGTTACGTCTGCGAACCAGCCGACTACTAGACTGAATATAACTACACCGCCCATGCTGTAACGCATTAGGCTCATCACTCTGCTGCGCATCTCGTCAGGCGCTATCAGGGTCATTAGTGTTACGGTGGCAGTCCTGAAAGCCGTCTGGCTCGGCGCAAATGCCATTATCAGCAGAAACGCAAGGGGGAGTATGACCGCATGTGAGAACAACAGGATAAACACGGAGCTGACGATCGCGGAAATAAGGATTATTTTGCCTTTGGGGAATATGAAGCCAAAGGATGCGATGAAAAGAGCCATAAGCAGCCCGCCCAAGCCGTTGATTGCGACTAGGTATCCGCCTATGTCAGCGCCGCGCTTCAAAACTTCGCTTGTGAATACCGGCAGCAGGAACATAACCGGCTCCAGAATGGTGTTGGGGATGAAGCCGAGCAGGGTTATGTAGAGCAGGACTCGCTTATCTTTCCAAACATAGGTGAAGCTCTCAAGCAAATCGGATATGAAGGAGGTTTCTTCCTGTGCGGCTCTGCGGTGTGAGTATGGCGTCTTCATGGGCAGGTAGGCAATAATCGTGCCGATGTAGAGCAGCGATTCTAGGGTGAAGTTCCAAAAGAAGCCTAGTGTGGTTATCAGAATGCCGCCGACAAACGGACCTATCATGCGGGTACCGGGGATGGTGAGCACGTTGGTTGCGAAGGCGTTCGCCATTGACTCGCGCGGCACGGTGTTGGCGATGAGCGCCATGCGATTGGTCTGTGTTATGGACAGGCATATTCCCCCAAGAAACACATATAGGTACACGTGGAACACTGATACGAGCTGCATTCCAACCAGAATGGCGAAGAGGAATGCGAAGACCGCCATGAAGCTCTGTATTCCGATGACGAGCTTGCGGCGGTCTAGCCTGTCGCCGAGTGTGCCTGCTATCGGCGCCATGACTAAGCCGGGCAGCATCGCCATACCGCTGACCGTTACGACGAAGAATGTGGAGTATGGGGAATTAACGGTGAGGCTGCGCATGAGCCAACCGGCGGTGAGCATTTGCAGCCACAGAGCGTTGTTGGAACAGAAGTCGCCAATCCACAGCAGACGAAAATTGGGATATGCGCGCAGAGAGTCGAGCGTTTGCGGGCGCGGTATGCGAAATCTTCTTGCAGAAACAGCGGGTTCGTTCGTCCGAGTGGCGTCGGATTGCCTTCCGATGGTTTCCGAAGTGCTCATACTGCCCACTGCTTGACTGCGGTCGGGTCGAGTTCAAGCCCCAAGCCGGGTTTGTCCGGATATGGCGCCCACATGCCGTTTTGCTGCTGAGGGAACTCTGTGTACCATATACGGTCGCCTTCGAGTCCTGTGTTCATGTACTCAACGACTTTGAGGTTTGGCGTGGCGCAAGCGAGGTGCAGGTGAACAAGCTGTACTGCGTGGGGCGCAACCGGCAGATTAAAAGCATGGGCGATATGAGCGACTTTCATCCACTCCGTAACTCCGCCTACTCTGCCAACATCGGGCTGCACTATATCGACAGCGCCTGCGGCTATGAGTTCACGAAAGCCATGCTTGGTGTATTCGTGCTCACCGGTCGCGACGGGAATATTGATGGCCTGGCTCACTTGGGCTAGCCCCTGTATATCGTCGGCAATGAGCGGCTCTTCGAACCAGCCAACCTGAAACTGCTCAAACTCGCGCGCCATGTAGATAGCCTGCTTGGGATAGTATCCATTGTTGGCATCTATGTAGATGGCAACATCATCGCCAAGGGCTTTCCGAACCGCAGCAAGGCGCTGTATATCTTCGCGATCAGACTGACCAAAGTCCTTTCCGACCTTCATTTTGACACGAGGTATGCCTTGCTCGGCGTAATCTACCATTTCGCGCACCAGTTCAGATTCGCTGAAATTCGTCCAGCCGCCGCTACCATATATGGGCACGGACTCGCGGTACGGTCCCAGGAGCTTGAACAGGGGAACGCCCAGCGCCTTCGCCTTCAGATCCCATAAGCCTATATCAACGGCGGAAAGGGCGCAAAATGCGATACCTTTGCGCCCGTAGCCGCGCACATGCCAGAACATGTCGTTCCAAAGCTGCTCGATGTTGAACGGGTCTTTGCCTATAAGCAGACGGCGAAAGCCCTGCTCTACGACTTGGCGCACGCCCGGTGATGACTGACCTATGCCAAGCCCTTCCACGCCTTCGTCGGTGCGTATATGCACAAAGAGCTGGCCTCTGCCTCCGGCGCCTGCTGGGGGATTGGGGATAGTGGCGTCCTGAATCGGCCTAGTATGCGGGTAGAAGAGCTGCGTGGTGGTAATATCGACAATCTTCATAGAAGCTTTGGACTCCGTTATGTATTGCGAGGGCGGTAAGCATAACGAAGTATATCACTATATATAGACTAGGGTATCAGGCAGGCATTCAGGAATGGGTATCAGCGAGGGCAGAAGAGATAGATTGGATGAAGAATTGGGGTGGGTGTGGTACCGAAGGTCGGAGTCGAACCGACACGGGATCGCTCCCAACGGTTTTTGAGACCGTCGCGTCTACCATTCCGCCACTTCGGCACGTCGAAGGACACAGTTCAATTATTATCCATTAGAGGGGTTGAGGTCAACGATTTGACTACATTTTGATTTTCTTCTCGCCTGAAAGGTATGCCTGCGGTTCTTTTTGGAAGGCGCGATTGCAGCCGGGCGCACAAAAGTAGTATGTTGTGCCGTCATAATCGTAAGTACCGCCGTTGGGTTTTTTCATGTCCACCTGCATATTGCAGACAGGGTCGGTCGCCAGATCGGGGCTTCTCTTGAACAGGTTGATTAGCATCTTGTATCTCCTGACATCTACCTGATATTCCCGGTTATTGTCTGGTTTCTCTGTGTATTCCTCACTTTTGCGTACTAACGCGTACTAACATACTATAGCTGCGAAGAAGCGGCTTAACTGAAACGGCGAAGGCGAAGCGAGTTGACAAGCACGGTTACGGAGCTTGTTGCCATAGCAGCGGCGGCGAGTATGGGATTGAGGAAGCCATGCTCGCCGAGCACGGGCACAAGCGCATCCGGGACACCGCCGCCTGCGAACAGAGGGTATAAGACGCCGGCGGCAATCGGAATGAGCGCGACATTGTATGCGAACGCCCAGAAAAGGTTTTGGCGAATGGAGCGCATCGTCGCTTTACTCAGTCGGATAGCCTTATACAGTGCATGCATGTTGGCGCTGATTAGCGTGATGTCGGCAGTTTCTGCTGCTACATCAGCGCCTGTGCCAATGGCGAAGCTCACATCGGCCTGAGCGAGTGCGGGTGCGTCGTTGATGCCGTCGCCGACCATAGCGACGACCCGCCCTTCCGATTGGAATTGGCTAATCTGCAAAGCCTTATCGGCGGGCAGCACCTCAGACACTACCCGCTCGATGCCGACTTGCTTCGCCACGGCTTCGGCGGTGCGCCTGTTGTCTCCCGTGAGCATTACGACATCTATTCCGTCTTCTTTAAGGCGGCTGACCGCACTCTTCGCTTCCGGGCGTATCGTATCGGCGATGGCTATCAGACCTACGACCGTGCCGTTTCGCGCAACGAACACAGTCGTGCTGCCTTGCTCTGCCATCTCAGCGGCGCGCGCATCGTAGGAGCCTAGATGAGCATGCGCGCTTTGCATAAGAGCGCGGCTGCCCAGCAAAACCAGATCGTTATGCAGCACTGCGGATATGCCGAAACCGGGCAAAGCCTCGAAGGTTTCCAGCGGGGTCAGAGCCAAACTGCGTTCTTCGGCAGCTTTAACTATTGACCTTCCGAGCGGGTGCTCCGAAGCTTGCTCAGCCGATGCGGCGAGGCTTATAAACTCGTCAATCGTCATGTGATCGCTTGTGATTTCGACGACCGAAGGCTCTCCAAGGGTGAGCGTGCCTGTTTTGTCCAACGCGACAGTTTGAATCTTGTGGGCGCGTTCAAGGGCTTCGGCGCTGCGTATGAGCACACCGAACTCGGCGCCTTTGCCTGTGCCGACCATAATCGCTGCCGGTGTTGCCAAGCCCAGAGCGCAAGGGCATGCGATAATCAGCACGGCAACCGCCGTAAGGGTGGCGTGGATATAACTCGGGGATGGCCCGAAAGCCAGCCAAAATGCGAATGTCAGCGCTGCTACGGCGATTACCGCAGGAACGAAGTACGCAGATACCGTATCCGCAAGCCGCTGCACGGGCGCTTTCGAGCCTTGCGCTTCTTCGACAAGGCGAATAATCTGAGCCAATGCGGTGTCGCGTCCAATTTTAGTTACGCGGAAGGTAAAACTTCCGGTGGTGTTTATCGTGGCGCCGAACACAGCGCTGCCCTGAGATTTATCGACCGGCAGGCTTTCGCCGCTCAGCATAGACTCGTCAACGGACGACGTGCCTTGCAGGACTTCTCCGTCAACCGGGACGCGCTCGCCAGGACGCACAATAACCGTGTCCCCTACTTGCAGGTCATCTATGGCAATCTGCGTTTCATTGCCGTCGCGAAGTATTTGAGCCGTTTGGGGCTGCAGGCTCATCATGGCGCGTATGGCGCCGGATGCGCGATGTTTGGCGCGTGCTTCCAAGTATTTGCCTAGCAGCACGAGAGCGATAATCGCTGTGGAAGTGTCGAAAAATGTGTCAGCCTGAATAGCGCTGAAGAAGGCTGAACTGCCTAGGAAGACAACGGCTGTGCTGTATAAGTAGGCTACTGAGGTGCCCACCGCAATGAGGGTATTCATATTGCTGGTGCGGTGTTTGAGAGCAGACCAAGCGCCGTGATAGAACTGCCTGCCTGCCCAGAATTGGACCGGAGTAGCGAGAGCCAGCAGCAAGTAGTCCATACTGAACGGCAGCAGCTGGTGCGTGAAGGGGGCAAACATCAGCGCCATTATGACGGCGGATGCTATGAGACTAAAGGCGAGTTTGAGCCGAAGCGCGGACAGGTCGCGGGGAGTCGCAGCGTCATCCTGCTCGCCTACGACGCCGATAACGGAGTATCCGGCGTCTTCGACCGCATGGCGCATGTCGGACACGGCGGCGATGCCTGGGATGTATTCGACATCAGCGCGTTCGGACGCCAAGTTGACGCCTGAGGACACTATGCCGTCCACACGGGTGAGGGCGTTTTCGATGTGGCTTACACAGGCGGCGCAAGTCATGCCGCCAATAGCCAGAGTAACTTTCTGTGTGGCAATGCCGTAGCCCGCGTCTTCTACGGCTTCGAGCAGTTCTTCGAGACTCGGCATGTCATTAAAAGCGACAGTAGCCTTTTCTGATGCGAGACTGACGCTGACATCTGCGACGGCAGGCACTTCTTCGAGCGCATGGGATACATGGCTGACGCAGGCTGCGCAGGTCATACCGGTTATCGGCACTGTGATGCGGTCTTGGGTATTAAGAGTCATCTGCGTTCGGGGGATTATGGGATTATGACTGTTATCCTATTATCAGGCGATGCCGGGCGCAATTCGCGGTCTATTAGTTTAGCCGTGAGGCAGCGCGCCGGACTGAGACGGCTTTATCCAATAGTTTAGCGCATTTGAATTAATTATCGCACCAAAAGAGCCTGCGCGCCACCTGCTGTCAAGAGAAACAGCCAAAAGAACCAGCGTTTCCGTTGGGGCGGCTGATCCGTATCGAGCAACTATACCGCGATACTATCAGTTTGCCGTTCCAAAGGAAACGCTGTCTGACGCTACCTTGACCGAATTGTCCGAACGCCGATTATCCTCGCGATGCGACACCGACAATGGAGACGGAGCAGGAAGATACGCGGGCGATTAGAAGGAGCGTATGACTCCGACGACGCGTCCCCGCACCTTGACGCTTTCAGCAGGAACACGGATGGGCGACATAGTGGAGTTTTCAGGCTGCAGGCGCACCATATTGCCCTCTAGGAAAAAGCGCTTGAGCGTAACCTCGTCTCGGTCGCTGATTTCGGCGGCGACCATATCGCCTACGGCAGGGTTATCTGTGGGCTGCATAATGACCAGATCGCCGTCAGCGATGAAGGCGTCGATCATAGAATCACCCTTGACGCGAAGGCCGTAAGCGTTTTCCCTGCCCCTTACCATAGAAAGAGGCACATCATAGGACTCAAACTCGTCGGAGTGCCGGGATGCGACAGATGGGATGTGCAGCGGTTCACCCGCGGCGATACTGCCATAAATGGGGATGGTCGCCATATTTGAGCGCGAGGCGGCGTGTTCGCCGAGCAGTTCGATTCCGCGCGAGACTTCGGGCAGGCGGCGCAGGTATCCGTGCCGCTGCAGGATGTGCAGATTGTAGTCAACAACCGAAGTGGAGCTTATCGCACAACCCGATTGAATATCACGCACAGTTGGCGGGAACTGGTGCTCGCTCATGAACTGCTTGATGAAATCTAGTATCTTGCTTTGGCGTTCCGACAGTTTCTTGGTTGTCGTCATATCATCCTCCTTCTATATGAGAATACATTGTGTTGCGCAGTGAAAGTACGCATGTTCGCAGTTTACAGCAGATAGAACGAAAGTGTCAAGTCTTGTTTCGGAAAATTATCGGATTGGCATTAGTGATATTCTTTACAGCAATCATTATTAATTGTAACTATGGTGAGTTTTGTCTGCATCAGTCGTGTGCCATAACTTCCGCCCGATCTGATAATCATATAAGCTATCCCCATTATCCCCATAAGCATGTAAAATAACTCCATGCAATTCATAGACCAGCACATTCTTTTATGTCTCATTGCGCTGCCAATGCTGGGCGCGGTGGTTATCATGACAATACCCGGCGTGCGTGTGGCTGCGGTTCGCCGCACGGCAACGGCTTTCGGCTTGGCGGCGATGCTGGTGTCGTTCTATATATTCCTGCGCTACTACTTCGATGACGGCGGGGAGCGTTTCTCCAATTCTTGGCGCTGGCTGAGCATACCGGGACCGTGGCGGTTCGGCGACATCGGCATATCACTGACGCTGGGCGCGGACGGCGTCGCAGCTCCTATGCTGCTGCTCACCGGCATTGTGATGTTCACGGGCGTTCTCGTTTCGTGGTCTATCAAGTCGTGGAACAAAGACTTCTTCATCCTGTACTTTCTGCTGCTGGCAGGCGTATTTGGCGTATTCGCCTCTTATGACCTGTTCTTCTTCTTCTTCTTTTACGAGCTTTCCGTGCTGCCAATGTACCTGCTCATCGGAGTCTGGGGCAGCAGCAGCAGATTTCCGAAGTTCAACCGCACGAAAGAGTACAGCGCTATGAAGCTGACGCTGTATCTCGTGGCGGGCAGTGTGCTGATATGGGTTGCACTGATGGCAATCTTTGTGGAAGCCGGACTAGGCACATTCGACATAAGGCGTCTCTCCGTAGTCGAATACTCTCCCACATTTCAGAAGATATTCTTTCCGTTCTTGGCGGTCGGGTTCGGCATACTCGCCGGACTGTGGCCGTTTCACACATGGTCGCCTGACGGGCATGTCGCGGCGCCCACGGCCGTCAGCATGGTGCATGCCGGCGTACTGATGAAACTGGGCGCCTTCGGCATCATTCGCGTGGGAATGGTCATACTGCCCGAAGGCGCTGAGTTCTGGATGCCTGCGCTCATAGGGCTTGGCACGGTGAATGTGATATATGGCGCAATCTCGGCGATGGGGCAGTCTGACCTGAAGTATGTCATCGGCTACTCCAGCGTCAGCCACATGGGGTATGTGATGATGGGTATCGCCACCCTGCACCCGCTGGGGCTGAGCGGCGCCGTGCTGCAGATGTTCTCGCACGGCATAATGACGGCGCTCTTCTTCGCAGTCGTGGGCGTGATCTATGACCGCACTCACACGCGCGACATGATGGTTTTGGACGGGCTGGCGAAGCGAATGGGCGTAACCGCCGTGTTCTTCACCATCGCCGGGTTGACATCTCTGGGTTTGCCTGGGCTGAGCGGCTTCGTCGCAGAGCTGCTCGTATTCTTAGGATTGTTCAAGACATACCCTGCACTCGGCGTGCTGGGCGTCATCGGCGCAGCGATAACGGCGGTTTACATCCTGCGTCTGCTCGCCAAAGTGTTCTTTGGGCCAGTCAGCCCGCTGCCTCACGAACGGGAAGAGGCGATGACAGAGCTGGACACAGACATCGGTCAGGAGGCGGGGGTCAGAGCGCAGGCATCCTCCGAAAGCGCATCGGCACACGACCAGAGCATAGAGCAGATGGACGCCACGGCGGAGGATGCAAAGCCCGTTGGTGAAGCAGACGGCGGCGCGCAAGCATCCCCGCGAAGCGTATCGGCACACGCTCAGAACACAGAACGGATAGATGCCACGAATCAGGAAGCAAAGCCCATTGTTGAAACAGCCGGCGGCGCGCAGGCATCTTCCCAAAGCGCATCGGTACACGCCCAGAGCATAGAACAGATAGATGCCACGACGCAGGAAAAAATCTCTGCCGCCATACTCACCGCATTCATCTTGCTCGTGGGCTTGTTCCCGTTCCCGTTCCTGCGTGTGATAGACGGCGGAGTCGCCGAAGTGCTGGCGCGGTTTGGGTGAAGAGTATATGCGGCTATGGGAAGCGGCGTTCGCTGCATTGAGGTCCGCGCCGTGACGCAGGCTATAAGGCTATGGAAAGCGGCACGATGTACGAAATGCGACGATTTATTGCATAAGGATTGGGGTGTTGAGATGAAACACGCGCACAGGACAAGGCATCCGGTGCAAATAATTATGCGCGACGGCGAACCTTCCGCCGTAATATTGGAGATGCAGGACTACATAGAGATGCTGGAGCGCCTCGAAGATTTGGAAGACCTCGAAGTCCTGAACGAAATGCGGCAAAAGGGGCTGGAGTTCAGGAAACTTGAGGATTTACTTGCAGACAAGGATGCACCATCTTTCGCATCGCGCTGGCGTGGACAGTTCAGGGAGGCCAAGCGCGATAGTACGCGTTATGACGCGCTGGCGAAAAAGTACCTAAAATGATGCTGCTTGATACTGATGTACTCATCGACGTTGCGCTTGATAGGCGTCCGTACTCAGGAGCAGCTGCGGATTTGTTAGATATTATTGAGTCCGGAGCAGAGACGGCATGCATCGCTTGGCACTCTGTATCTAACATCTATTATCTTGTGGCGCCAACTCGCGGTGGGTTGAGTACGAGAGACTTCATAGTCGAACTAACAGGGTTCGTTAGAGTGGCAATGACAAATACTGAAGGCATTCACTACGCTGCTACGCTTCCAATGACAGATTTTGAAGATGCCATGCAGGTAGCAGCTGCGCACGCCTGCGGAGCGCAGTATATCGTAACCAGAAATATACGAGATTATGAACGCTCGCCGATCCGCGCCATCCGTCCACAAGAAGCGCTTGAACAACTGGCTTAAAATCCGTAACATCCACGCCGCCGATGTGCTGGCGCGGTTTGGGTGATGGGGTTACTCTATGCCGAGCGCCTTCATGATGCGCTTGTTTCCGCCGTGTACGGACGGCTCACGACACCATATATTGCGCAGTCTGTCGAGCGAGCGCATAATTTCTCCATCTGCCAATCCCAGCATGTCCAGCGCGACGGCGTCTATGCGATGGCGGTTGGGGTCGCTGAATGAGTATGAGATGGGTTTGAGGGTCAGCGAGGACAACTCTTCGATGTGCGCCTGAGCCACTGACCGCGCGTGTTCGCCAGCTGCGCTGGCGCATCGCAGATGTAATAGCACAAGCTGAAGAATACTATAAACTTCTGCTGTCAGCAGGTACAATGCCCCAAACACCCTAAATCGATGTACTCGGACAATGCCAAAAATCAATCCCGAAATACTAACTTGGGCGCGAGAGACAGCCGAGCTCACCCGCGAGGAAGCGGCCAAAAAGATTGGCTTCCAAGACACTCGCGAACGGACTGCTGCCGAGCGACTGAGAACTTACGAATCTGGGCAGGATGATCCCAGCCGTAGTGTATTGGTCAGAATGTCAAAACACTACCATAGACCACTACTCACATTCTACCTATCCAAGCCGCCGCAAAAAGGCGACCGTGGGACAGACTTTCGCACATTGCACGCCGGTATCTCCATCAAAGATGACGTGATACTTGATACGCTGATACGGGACATAAAAGCACGCCAAAGCCTGGTACGTGCCGTGTTGGAAGACGAAGATGAGATAGAAAAACTTCCCTTCATAGGCTCACACGAAATATCAGACGGAAGTCAAGCCATTCTCAAGTCTCTACAAAATTTGCTTCAAGTGCGCCGTGAGGATTACTATGCTCAACCTGGCGCAGCCACTGCATTTAATATGCTGCGTACTAATACTGAAAATATGGGGGTATTCGTAGTTCTCAAAGGGAACTTAGGATCATACCACACCGAAATTGGGACAGAAGTCTTTCGTGGTTTCTCTATTGCAGATGCGATAGCGCCGTTCGTGATTATCAACGAATACGATGCCAGAACTGCTTGGTCGTTCACGCTGCTGCATGAAATAGTACACCTTATTTTGGGGCAAACCGGTGTTAGCAACGCTCGTCCTGATAATGATATAGAAATGTTCTGCGATGATGTTGCGGGGAGATTTCTGTTGCCGAATAGGGAGTTGCAATGTCTTGATCTGAAGCGCTCAAGAGACACTGATGATTTGTTAGAGCGAATTAGTGAATTTGCAAACTCTAGAAATATCAGTCGCACAATGGTTGCTTACAGAGCTTATCGCACAAACGAAATCAACCAAAGTATCTATGAGCGGCTTTCGATGCGCTTCCGTAGGCAGTGGCTCGACAATCGTAACAACCGTAGAGAACGTCAGGGTAATGGAGGAGATTTTTACGCTACCCGGCGTCATCGCACGGGCGATGGACTTATTAGTTTAGTCAAGCAGATGATGTCTACCGGGGCGCTGTCAACGACAAAAGCTGCAATTGTTTTAGGCGTCAAACCGCATCAAGTACAGAGCATGCTTGAACCTAGATAAGGATAAATGAGTTTGCTGTATCTTCTTGACGCAAATGTACTCATTGATGCAAACCGCGATTATTATCCTATTCACAGAGTGCCTGAGTTCTGGCAATGGCTTGTGCATATGGGCGAACAAGGTATGGTGAAAGTTCCACGGGAAGTCTATGAAAAGGTTACAGATGCCCAAAATGACGCGCTCTCAAACTGGCTGAAAGACAATAAATCTGTAATGCTACTTGAAGAAGAAGTTGACGGTACGTTGCTGAGATACGTGACTGAGCAAGGCTATGCAGATGACTTGGCAGACGATGAAATCGGGAAGTTGAACGAAGATCCCTTCCTAATTGCATATACGCTCGCCGACAGAACACAACGCTGCGTGGTTACGACTGAAACTTCAAAACCAAACAGACAAAGGGCAAATCGTCATATCCCAGATGTGTGCGATGATTTTGGGGTTTGTCATCACAACACATTCCAATTCATAGACGAGCTAGACTTCCGTACCAATTGGAGCAGTGTCTGATGTACTACATCTCACAATTGCATTGCAGCCGCAGTTGAAAGATTTACAACATCATTCAGGCTTATACAACACGCCAGTATCGTCCTCTAACGAGTCCGGAATTGGATGTACATTGAGATTTGAGCGAAAAATTGCCGCCTCTAGTGAATGACGAGTATGAACAGTGCGGACAGACAGGAGTAGTGGCAGCGCTCGATTGCCTAGTTTCCGGGGGACCAGTTGTAAATCTTTGCCAGCGCTCCGCCCATGAGTGTGGCGCGCTCGGAGTCGGAGAGCGTCTCCGTAACACGGAAGGCTTCTACGCCCTGCTGGTAGGTGAGCAGCCTTACGGCACGCGTCCAGTCGGTTCCCCACAGGCAGCGTTCTAATCCGAACGCCTCGAATATCCTGCCCAGCGGCGCCCAAATGTCCTCATACGGGAATGGTTCGTGCGATAGCGTACACGCTCCTGAAATCTTTATGGCGACGTTGTCGTGCTCTGCGAGCGACAGGACGTTAGCAATATCTGAAAACGGCGCAGGCGGCTGGAAGGGCTGCGCCAGACCTACATGGTCTATCACAATCTGTGTGTTTGGGTTGCGCCGCACCAGCTCGCGCAGCAGGGGCAGCTTCCCTGCTGACATGATGTTCACGGGAACGCCTGCCCGTCCGGCAGCAGCCAGTATTTCGTTGAGACCGGGATCGTCCGCCTCGTATTCTCCGTAAGAAAGCATAATGCGCGCGCCGACGACACCTTCCGTCCCAGTCCATTCCGCCATCTCGTCAGCAATCGCTTCCGCCTGCGGATTGAACGGCCTGATTAGACCGAACCTGCCCGGATGCTTCGCATGTACTTCGAGGGCGTAGCTGGCGTCGAAACGATACATGGAGTACGGCGAAACCAGCAGGGCGCCATCCACCCCAACAGCGTCCATCGCAGCTACCATATCGTCGCCGGTAACCTCATCGGGGCCTTCGAGATGCCCCTGCCAAGGGCGCTCAGGGCTATTGCGCTCGTAAGCATGCACTTGTGAGTCGATAGTGGGGGTTGGGTTCGCCATCTCTTTCTCCTTATGCTGTGCATCCTGTACCGCGAATTCGGTGCCGATTGCTATCAGTCGCTTACCATCAGCCACTCACCATAGGATACACATGATACCCGCGCTGCAGATCCAGCGGAATCTTGTCCTGCTTCCAGCTCTCGCCGCCGTCTGCGCTCGCGAAGAAGTGTCCGTAATTCGTGGTGCAAAAGATGTTGTCAGGCGCGTTGCGGTCTATCGCCACTTGGAACATCCTGCCGGGCGGCGTATCGCCGATGTGCAGCCGCTCCCAGTTATCCCCGGTGTCGCGGCTGCGGAACAGGGCGCCCGCCTCCTGAGTGCCTGCGGGCGCGCCGCCTCCGCCTGCGCCGGCTGCTAGATATATCGTCTGCGGATCGTCGGGCGCGACGAGCAGCCCACGGCAGTATGATCCGCCGGCGAACATCTCGCCGAACCGAATATGCTCCCAGTTGCGCCCTTTGTTGCGGCTGCGGAACATCGCCACCTGTGCGATGATAAACACGGTGCCGGGCGCGGCTGCGCTCACCTGAACGCCATGCAAATCGACGGTATGATTATCTCGGTACAGCCCGTCCGTCAGAGAATCCCAAGACGCGCCTCCGTCCCGACTGGCGATCAGGCCGCCGACCTCGATAGCACCATAGACGTCGTTCGGATTGGATGGGTCTGCGCAGATGCCGATAACCCGCTTTCCCAGAGGCGGCATGTACGTCGTAACATCGGGGTAGCGCACGCGGCTTGTGTCCATTGTCTGCCAAGAATCTCCGCCGTCCTGTGAGCGCGCCACCGCGCACGGTTCGTAGCCGGCGTAGAGCACATCGGCGTTGCTCGGACAGAACGCCAGCGACCACACATCACCCTTTGGCGAATCCAGACGCTCCCAGTGATCGCCGCGGTCATTGCTGCGATATACTCCGTCATGCGTGCCGGCAAAAATCACCGCAGGGTCATTGGGGTGGATCGCGAGCGCGCGCACCTGGGGATTATCGGGCAGGCCGTTGGTAATGTGCTGCCATTCCGAATCGCCAGCGGCGCGGCGCAGCATACCGCCGGGGCCGATGGCGTCGCCTTCGCCCGCAAGCCCGATGTAGATGTAGGTTTGGTGTGTGGTGGTGGTCATTGGTGTGTGCTCCTATACATTGCCTTAACAATTCAATGGCATTCGGTGGACAAACATTAAAGGGCACCCTCAATACCTGCCGAAAAATCCAGCGGTTGTGATGAAATGTTATCGTCCATTGCTTGTCTTACTGTATTAGCATCGATACTAGAAATCTGCATAGTTACAGCAGCGCTCAACACATGTGCAGCCGTTGATAGTAAATCTCTAGGATGTTGACTTTGGGAAACAAGGGCATTCAAACCGTCTTCAGTAAACGGTTTTATCTCTCCATGCTCATGTTGATTAATGCGGTAATGGTCCAAATGAGCAATGACAATTTGCCGTGCTTGGTCTTGAGTGGGTAAAGGAAGTTCTACAGATGTGGGTGCGTTAGGTGCAAGGCGAATCATCGATTCCAAACCCGCTTGTCCCCATGATTCTCCAAGCGCATAGGCTGATTGTTGATGAGTTGTTAATACGCAGGAGAAAAAGTTGTATGCAGTATTAGCATAACCGGGGCGCACGGTACAAATTCCAAACTCTTTGGCGAATTCGTTACGGTGTCGTCTTGTCATTTGGTCAGTTAAGTTTTCAATATCGTCGATAAACAGATAACCACCTGCAAAACCGGCAGCACTTAGATAGCGCACCATGTCATTGAAAAAAAGTTGGCGAGAATAATCTAATCCCTTATTGTCACGCGGAACGTAGTATGGACGAAGGTTTCCATCCCTCCGGAGACTGCGTAAGTAATTTTCAAAATCACCTCTTGCCAGAGAATTCGCTGGCGCGTGATCTACCCCTTCGCGCAGCAAAATTTCTTCAACGGCAGTATTCAAAGTTTCTACTGAAATTTTGTTCTTTCTCAAAATACTAGAGTCAAGTAGATTGGCGTAATCCACACTGCCATTAGCATTGATAACCGCTTCTGATTGCTCATCTGAAAGAATTCCATATCGCAGTGCTGCTAACGCAGCATCAAGGACATTGCTTCTACATACATCCACAAGAGCTGCCCAAGCAAGCTGCTCCATATAGCGCCGATCAACTTGATCAGGAAACGCCACATAGACTACTAAAGCCGAAAATTTGCCGTCAAACTCTGTAGCTCCCCAGTCTTGGTTGATTCGCTGTTGAAAAAATCGCAGCAAAGCCGTTTTACCCATGCCACGGCCGCTTTCAGTATCTCCCTTAGCCCAAAGAGTCGCTACTTTAACTCGGTTGGGGAAATCATTTGGACGAATTAGCAAGCGTTCAAATTTTTCTATCGCACGCTGTACCGGTGATTGGGCATAGATTCGACCATTTACTCTATGGTCTTGGCTATATGGATCTACAACAGGATTAGTTGGAAAAGGTAAATCTTTAAGTCCCCAAACCTCGTATGGCGAAGGTGGCGGTGTAGATGGCCTTCGAGGTATATTCAGCATTAGAACCTCCGGATTAAATTGTGTAACTGTGCTGTTTGGCCGATGCGAACCAGCGGCTTCCGTTGGCTTGTTATCTTGTCGTACTGTAAACCAACGGACAACAGAGGTGGTGTCCGATCTAACAGACGATTAAGACCATCATCGAATGCAGCTTCTGGAATCATAAGATATTCGCACACCCAGTTTCGTAACTCCGGTATGTCATAATATCCAACCCTTGATTGTAGTTCAGAAAATGCCTTGTTAATTGCATCCAGCAAAAGTTCTTGGTGATCTTTGTTAGCCATGTCTGGTTCACACAAGTAAATTTCATACAGCTCGCCATTATCCAGCAATATTTGCAAAGAATCATACCAAGAATGAGATGGCTCACTTGTAACACAAGGAGAATAAGTTTTCTCGAAATCAAACTTACCAATCGATATATGAGATTTATTCAACAGCCGTAGGCTAATTAAACGGTCACACATACTCCGAAAAAGCGCCACTCCCATCTTTTGGCTAGGCATCGCGTGTTGCAGAATTTTAGCGCGCAAGGCATCTTCAACTTTACTCGGGCTCTTTCGAGGTAGATTGTCTAAAGCCTCTTTCGCTTTTACTCCTGCAATTCCGTCAAATGTAGGTTTAAGGAACTTTTCAGCATAGTTGATCTCACTAAGGTGTGGGGATTTTACAATCGGACTGAGTATAGCCCCGGTTGTAAGATGTGTCTGTACCAATACTCGAAGGTTATCGTAAGTTTGCAAATGAACGCGTACCATCAATCGACGCAGATCGGTATATTGTTGGTTGTTCAGTAGCGAAAGCGCCCCTCTGCCTTCTTCAGTTAATTCATAACGCCCCGACGCTAATCGTGCAAATTGAAAATGTACGAGTTCTTGGTAGATTTTCTCTCCGGTCGATTCGTATGTCCCTCGGGGTCTATCCAGCATTAAACGCAAAGCTCTGTCACTTACGAATTTGAGCACGCTTCTAGATACAGCTTCAATTTGCTCACTACGTTTCGACGCTGACGTTAAACCATCTAATACACGAAGCCCTATGTAGTGATAACTGACATCGGTGATGTTATGGCTGCTAATGTTCATATTGAGTTTACCTCCTAGATTTAGCTAATCTGAATTCATAGAGGAGGTCTGTGCAGGCACTATTGGCATTTCTAATATCTTGAGCTAATGTATCTATTTGCTGAGGCGCAACAGATTTGATTAAAAGTCTATCATCAGAATGGTATCCACATCTGTTATCTAGCCAAGTTTCATTTGTCTTGTATGTCAGATTGTTCAACTGATTACACAGATCATCAAAGCGGTTATATGTATCAGATGAAACATTCAGCCCATTGCGCAACTCCCAGTTCATTCGAATTGCACTATCTCTCAAAACCGGCAGAGGCCTTATATCGGACGCTACCGGATGAATACCCAACCCTAAGCAGGCGGCTAGCGCTCTATCTTCAAAAGAATTCCTGGACATAAACACAAGACATACTTCACTGGAAGAAAGTATAGGATTAGCCAACAGATAATCTAAAACTTTAGCAAAGAAAACAATAACATCATTCTTTCCTGGCATATCTCCCAGATTTTTCGCTTCTAAAATTGCAGTTGCGGTTGTCGATCTAGCGACTATATCGATTTCGTGGCTAGTTCCCGATGCAGTGTCAAGCCCAGCTCCAAGGTGCATTTCACGTTGTCCGGAGACGGACCATCCTTGCAGATTTTGAATGCAACTTTCTCGAAAACGTTGCTCAAACCCATCATCAGGAACTGCTTCTCGGTTGGCATGCGGCCACTCTTGGCTAACAAACTTAAAGCAGTGCCTAGTGAAAGTTAGTGTCGATGATGACAGTACAACTTCTTCTCTGATAGACAATTATAGACTCCTAAGCAACGGACTCACATCACCATCCTTCATACTTATATTACAGGCACAATGATATTAGGGCAAAAGCGCAAATTAGCAGTGTGCCTGTAAACATCAGAGTTCAGAAGCCCAGGATAAACTACTCCTGGACTTCTCATGTTCTCACCTCACCTACCCCAGCTCAAAGGTCTTTATCCATACGCCGGGGGAACCGGCTACGTGATCCATGGTGTTCTGCCAGCGTTCGTTGCGCGGGTCTATTGCGCGCTGTCTGTGCCATTCGGCGGTCTGCGACACTTCTGAATGCTCGAACTCATATACGGTTAGGTATGCGGGCGACCCGGTAACTGCTCTGTATCGCCTGCCGCGAATGCACCCGGGCACTTTCATGTAGTTCGGCACATATACGCTGTTGTACCATTCGTTCCACTCTGCATCGAGTTCCGACGGGACGGACATGCGCCCGATTTGCAGCGCCGGCGCCATTCCGCTGTGCGCTGCATCTTCTGTAACTTCTGCCGGAAAAATCTGCTCGTAGGTGTTGCGTATGTAGGTTGTGCCGATGACTTCGGGGGAAGCTCGCTGCGTCCATTCGGTCGGGGACTGCCGCGCGGCGAGGTATTCCGGCGAAGTGAGTACATCGATGTTTTCCAGTTCATACATCGCAAGATGCTTCGGCGCGCCCGGTGAATTCGACTCATAGCGCGCCGCGCTCAGCACGCCCGGCACAGCCAGCCGTTCTGCCAGATGCTCTTCGTTGTACCAAGCGTTAAAGTCTGCCTCTTTATCGGCAGGCACCTCCGCCCACACCATCAGCAGCGCACTGCCTTTCAATTTCGACATTGTGTCTTCTCCATAATTAAATCTTTTAGTTCATTCGTTTCTGTCTCCATCAACCACCTAGTCGTCCCCGGGCACAACCTCTGCCACGCGGCCTGAGAACGCAGGCATCACCTCTTCGGCAAACCATTCCAGCTGCTCTACGATAACCGCTTCCGGTGTGCCGACGGGCTGGCTCACACTAACTCTGTCCAGCCCGGGATATATCTCTTCCAGTCGCTTTAGCTGCTCTGTTACCTCTTCAGGCGTGCCGCACAGGAAGCCTCCGGCTTCTACTGCGCCCTCGATGCGCGGCAGGTCGGCGGTCGGCGCGCGCTTGGGGTCGCTCATCGCATCGATCTGATCGTCGCTTAGGGCGCGCACCAGCCGCAGCGGACCGAACATCTTCAAGTTTTCTTCGAAGTAGCGCGCAGCCTCGCGTGTCGCTTTCTCTTTGCTCTCCGAAAGGTAGAAGTGGAAGCCGAAACTCAGATTTTCTCCAAGTTCCAGGTCTGTGCCTTTGCGCGCGTAAGCATCGCGGAAAGCCTCTACAACGCGGTGGACCGCTCCGCCCTCTGCGACGCCTCCGCCGATAATGCCCTTGATTCCATGTTTTGCCATGAAGTCTAGGCCGCGCGGAGTCGCGCTCTGTATCGGCTGCCAGCATTCGACAGGCAGCCGCAGCGGACGCGGCACGAGTGTTATCTCGCTCAGCTCGTATCCTCTATACGGCACGCGCGGCGGGATGGTGTAGTTCTTGCCTTCATGCGAGAACGAAGCCTCGTTGAACGCCTTGAAGATGATGTCCACTTGCTCCTCGAACAGGTCTCTGTTGCCTTCTTGGTCAAACAGCGGCGAGCCGAAAGATTCAATCTCGCGGCTGTGGTATCCACGCCCTACACCAAATATCACCCGCCCGCCTGTCAGAATGTCGGCAGTTGCATAGTCCTCGGCGAGCCGCAATGGATGCCACATCGGGGCGATGTTGAAGCCGCAGCCGATGTTCAGCCTATCGGTGATGTGCGCTAGGTGCACCGCGCTCATCAGTACATTGGGAATGCACTCGTACCCTTCGGGCTGGAAGTGGTGTTCGGCAAGCCAGAAAGTGTCGTATCCGTTTGCGTCCATGGTCTTGGCAATGGCATCGGTCTTAGCGTACACACTCGCCAGATGTTCATTTTCGAACAGCCTGTCGTTCACGGCTGTTCCGTCATAGCCCACGCTGTCCATATCCACATGCCCAGCGTATAGGCTGTCGAACTTCGTAATCATATAATACCCTCCAATTTGTGTAAGATAGGCTTATTTTAGTCTTGCATAATCCAGTGTCAACAAGGCGAATGGGTTGATGGCTGCTGATGAGTGTAATTTATGAGGTGAAGCGTGATGAATTTGCGAGGCAAGATTGCCCTTGTAAGCGGCGCAAGCCGCGGTATAGGACGCGGTATCGCTCACGAGTTGGGCATAGCGGGAGCGACGGTTTATGTAACCGGACGCAGTGTGAGCGGCGGCACAACGACGGAGGCTCTCGGCGGCGATGTGAATGATGCGGCGGCGCTCGTTACCGCCAGCGGTGGTGTGGGCATTCCCGTGCGATGCGACCACACAAGCGACAGAGATGTCGAGGCGCTGTTCGAGCGCATACGGCGCGAGCATAGACGGCTGGACATTCTGGTGAACAATGTTTGGGGCGGCTACGAACGCTTCGGCGATGCTGATTTCGTTGCGCCATTCTGGGAGCAGCCATTATGGCGCTGGGAGCTGATGTTCGATGCAGGCGTGCGCGCTCACTACACTGCGAGCCGTCTGGCAGTTCCTTTGATGATTCCGCAAGAACAGGGACTTATCGTGAACATATCTTCCGGCGATGACGGTAAATATCGCGGACAAGCCATATACGACATCGCTAAGACAGCCACCGACCGAATGGCGTTTGCAATGGCGCAAGAGCTTCGCCAGTACAATATCGCCGCTCTCGCCCTGTATCCCGGGCTCACGCGCACTGAGCGCGTAGAACGCTTTGCATCACCGGACGAACTCGCGTCTGCTGAATCGCCGCGCTACGCCGGACGCGCCGTGGTCGCATTAGCAGCGGACAGCGCCGTGATGCGGCGGAGCGGCAGAGCATACAAGACCGGCGCTCTTGCGCGCGAATACGGCTTTACCGACATAGACGGCACACAGCCTGCGCCGTTCACCTTTGAATGAGCCTTAGTTTCTGTTAAGGTATGAAACAAGCAATCATCAGAATCTATGAGGCAGCGCCATGGCAACAGCAGAAGAAGTCCGCGATGAGATGAACGACAAAGTCCATGCAGTGGACAATCGCGTCAGTCGATTAGAAGGCGGATATGAACACCTCGCCACCAAAGCCGACTTGCAAGAGACAAAAGGCGAGCTAAAAGCCGATATGAAAGACCTGGAAAATCGGCTGTTTGTGCGGTTGGGGTTGCTGATTGTGGCGGTAGGAGCTGCGGTCGCCGTCATACAGCGTCTGTGAGCAATACCACCGGTTCGTACCCGGCTCCGCGGCACGGCAGGCGATAATCGCCACAACAGCCACAATTATTAACAAATCTGCATAAACATAGACAATCCCAAAGGTATCGAACAAGCAATCATCAGAATCTATGAGGCAGCGCCATGGCAACAGCAGAAGAAGTCCGCGATGAGATGAACGACAAAGTCCATGCAGTGGACAATCGCGTCAGTCGATTAGAAGGCGGATATGAACACCTCGCCACCAAAGCCGATATGAAAGATCTCGAAAATCGGCTGTTTGTGCGGCTGGGATTGCTGATTGTGGTGGTAGGAGCTGCCGTCGCCGTCATACAGCGTCTGTGAGCATATACCATCGGTTCGCACCCGGCTCCGCGGCACGGCAGGCGATAATCGCCACAACAGCCACAATTATTAACAAATCTGCATAAACATAGACAATCCCAAAGGTATGGACCAAGCAATCATCAGAATCTGTGAGGCAGTACGATGACAACAGCAGAAGAAGTACGCGATGAGATGAACGATAAAATCCATTCGGTGGATAATCGCGTCAGTCGGTTAGAAGGCGGATACGAACACCTCGCCACCAAAGCCGATATGAAAGAGACAAAAGGCGAGCTAAAAGCCGACATGCAAGAAACAAAAGGCGAGCTAAAAGCCGATATGAAAGACCTCGAAAATCGGCTGTTTGTGCGGCTGGGGTTGCTGATTGTGGCGGTAGGAGCTGCGGTCGCCGTCATACAGCGTCTGTGAGCATATACCCACCGGTTCGTGTTCGTACCCGGCTCCGCGCCTGGGCAGACGACAATATTGATATATCCGCATAGACATACACAATCCCAAAGGTATGGAAAAAGCAATCATCAGAATCTGTGAGGCAGTACGATGACAACAGCAGAAGAAGTACGCGATGAGACGAACGATAAAATCCATTCGGTGGATAATCGCGTCAGTCGGTTAGAAGGCGGATACGAACACCTCGCCACCAAAGCCGACTTGCAAGAAACAAAAGGCGAGCTAAAAGCCGATATGCAAGAGACAAAAGGCGAGCTAAAAGCCGACATGCAAGAAACAAAAGGCGAGCTAAAAGCCGATATGAAAGACCTCGAAAATCGGCTGTTTGTGCGGCTGGGGTTGCTGATTGTGGCGGTAGGGGCTGCTGTTGCCGTCATACAGCGTCTGTGAGCATATACCATCGGTTCGTACCCGGCTCCGCGGCACGGCAGGCGATAATCGCCACGCCGGCCTTTAATAATATTGACAAATTTGCATAGACATACTCGGCACATAATGATAAAGTACGCTCAACAATAGAATATGCGCCTCGGGGGAGCTTGGTTTGCCAGGCTGAGAGGCTCCGACAGCATCGGAGCGACCCCTATTGACCTGATCTGGGTAATGCCAGCGTAGGAACATGGTATCCATGCACTTAAACCGCCCAGACAAAGAGGCGGTTTTTATTTTGTTCTATCTCGGGGCGGGATGCGATTAGAGCGCGGTATAAATGTGCTGACTATCTGAAATCAGACACACACCGCACACAGCGAAAGGGGACTGGGCAATGTTAAACGCAACGATCGGGATCATAACTCTGATAATCACAGGAGCGGTATTCCTTGTCCTGGGTATAACGCATATCGGACGCCGAAAGCAGAGCGTGGAGGAATACACCGTGTCCCGCAGCCATGCCCCTACGAATGTTGGAATCGCCACGCTCATTGCGTCTATGTTCGGTACCTGGGTGCTGATGAGTCCTGGTGAAGCAGGGGCAAACTTCGGCGTCATCTCACTCGTGGGATATGCACTCGGCATGGCATTAATCCCGGTGATGTTCATGTTCGTAGGTCCGCGTATAAGGCAGCTCATGCCCAACGGCCACTCCATCACCGAATATGTGCGGCATCGCTTCGGGGACAGCGCTTTCATCTCTATTGCCGTCGTAATAATCTTCGTGATGGGCATATTCATCGCAGCCGAAATGACTGCCATAACCACAGCGGTAACCATTCTCACGGGCACACCTGCCTGGCTGACCGCCCTCGGCGTTGGAGTTGTGGTGGTCATCTACACTGCCTACGGGGGACTGCGCGTCTCCATACACACAGACCGCATCCAATTCTGGGTGCTCATGCCTGTACTCTTGCTGCTCGTAGTGGTCGCCGCCGTTCTAATCGGCAACAGCGGCGCGTGGGGTGTTGCCACCCGAACCAACGCCTGGAACGGCGCGGGCGATATAAGCGCCAGTTACTATTTCGCGCTGGTTCTGATTATCGGCATAGTCGCATCAAACGCCTTCCACCCAGGTATGTGGCAGCGCGTATATACGATTAAGGACCAGCGTTCGCTCAACCGCAGCCTCTGGACAGCCGCTGCCATATCCATCCCTATGACCTTTCTGATGGGATTGGCAGGCATCGCCGCAGTAGCCAACGGCTCGGTCGCACCATTTCAGTATCCCGAAGTAGCGGCTGCGCTCTTCGCGCTAGGCAGCGACATATTCCCGCTCTGGATGCACTTCTTAATGCTCGTGTGCGCGCTGATGCTCGCAATGAGCACGCTGGATACGCTGATGAACGGGCTTGCCAGCAATGTAGCCGCCGACCTCGCCGATACCCACATCAGCACTGAGGGCAGCGCGCTCATGTGGATTGCGCGCATCATAACCGTGGTGATTGCTATACCGGCAATATATGTCGCCTCACAAGGCTTCAGCGTTCTCTATGTGTTCCTGATAGCCGACCTGCTCGGCGCAGCCATTGCCGTGCCTATGCTCGCGGGCTTGTACTCGCGCCACATGTCCGGGTGGGGCGTGATGCTCGCAGGCGGCGTGGGCATCGTCATCGGAGCGCTCTACTATCCCCTGCCCGACCTTCTGACACCTTGGGCGCTCTCTGCGCCGTTCGGCACGCAGATGTTCTTCTCGTTCGCATCCGCGCTGGCAGTGTCCTCCGTCATCACAGCCGTAGTGATACTCGTGCGTTCAAATGCGTCTCCGGATCAAGCATACGACCTCAACCGCCTGCGCGAAGAGGTGTCTCTCATAGAAGGCTAATCACAGGAAGATGAAGTGCTATAACTGCCACCCATCAAAGGCTTCCCTGATAGGATAGTAAGGGGAGCTTTTGGTGGAGTCGGGGCCTTTATGTATATGCCGTTCTTTTCTTTGGAAAGGTTTCCGTTTTGCATGTACCATTAATCGCCACGCATTATATTATGGGTATGAGGAGAGGGTATTTTGTCTTATTGGAAAACCATAATTGTTGCCGGTATTGCGCTGGTTCTGGTAGTTGGCGTGCTTTTGGTGTCCGGTGTACTGGCTGACGGCCCCGAAATATTGGAGTATGAGCAGGAAGTTGCACCACACGCCGAACCCATAGACCCGTCTGTAGTGCTTGAGACCCCAGACACTGTACCGCACCCGGACAGCGCCCTTACCGCAGCTGCATTAGGCGTGTCAATAGCAGAGGTTATCAGTGCACTAGCCGCCCAAGATGCGTTTGATGACTATGTGGACAGGGTAAGCGAACAGTTCCCAGGCCAGATTTCAGGGACATGGATGGACTCACCTGATAGCTCCAAAGGTCTAAACACGAGAGGCAACATCCGATTCAAGGGCGAAGTTCCCGCAGGCATTAGAACTATGGAGAATGTCAGACTGATTGGAAGTGGAGGGTTGTCTCGGGATGAGCATCATCAGCGCACTAACGAAATGTCGAATGTTCTTGATAAGCTGGGATACAAGAATTATCTGATGGGCTATAGCCATGTCTCCAATAAAATCGAGATACAGATTCAGATACCTGAAGCTGAAAGCGCGAATGTGCCGAGGATAGCGGATCTACTGACAGCATTTAATCAGCATTTAATGGGTGTGTCCGAATTACGAGGTACAGCAGCAGGGACATTGTTAACAGCGGATGATATTCAACTTGATATCATCATAAAAGACGGTCCGATATTTTCCTTTCACCATAGTCGAGGCGGGAATTGGCTTTGGAAAGACTCACAACGTAAAGCCACTAGCGGCTGGTCTGTTGATGGTCCAAACGGTGATGGCATCGTTACTGTCGCTCACGGCGGTGGTAACGAACTAAACAAGTTTGAAGAGCCCGGTCTTGCTCCTTACAGCATGACTTATAGGAGCCATGTTTTAGGTCTTAGCGGAGATGCTACGTATTACACAACCTCCCATGTGGAGCTTGCAGAGTTCTATGCCAGCAATACATCAAAGAGGCCTGCGCGTTACAGAAAACCAACCAGTAAAATGGTGGGCAATCATATATGCTTTTATGGACGCATGTCGAACAAACGGGTTTGCGGCATTGAGGTTGCATATATTGATCAAACAGGCAGGGTAGGCGGTGTAAAAGTTGGCAATTTAGTTAAGACAGCTAGTGATCCTGGTTCTGTAAGTGGGGATAGCGGTGGACCCTGGTTTAGTGGTTATACTGCTTATGGTATTAATGTTGGGGGCAACGGCAGTATTGCCGTTTTCATGCCAATTGAGGAGATTGAAGACGCACTTGATGTAACCTTGAAAACAAAATAGTAGGTTAAACTGACATATTTCTAGCGTGTCAGTAATTGCGAGAGGGTAAGAGATTCTTACCCCCTCCTTTTTGTATTTGTTTGGAAGGATTTCCGTTTTGCATCTTCCTAATAGTTGAATTAATTATAGTTGGTTTAATCGCTCCCTACATATACCATTAGTTGCGCATTATATTCTGGGTATGAGGAGAGGATATTTTGTCTTATTGGAAAATCAAAATTATTGCCGGCATTGCGCTGGTTCTGGTAATTGGCGTGCTTTTGGTGTCCAGTGTACTGGTTGACGGACCGAGTACAACGGATACACCAGAACAGGAAAATGAAACATCTGATGACCCTTATGGTGACAATGCTATTATTGCGGCTGAAATGGGATTGCCCAGAGAATATGTTGACAAGGTAATAGCCCAGCAAGAGTCGTTTAGTGAATATGCTGTCAGACTCCGCGAAATGTTCCCAAATCAGATTTCAGGAACATGGTGGGGCTCGCCTAATGGACCCAATAATCTAAGCACGAGGCTTAACATACGCTTCAAAGGAGTAGTTCCCCCTGGTGTCAGAAGCACAGACAACGTCCGAATAATGGGCGAGGGAGGCTTATCTTATGATGAACACAATCTTCGCGCTCGTGAAGTGGAGGAGATTCTTTACAAACTGGGATACTCTAATTACTGGATAGGTTACAGCCCGATTGACAATAAAATCCGTATAACTATGCAAATCTCTACGGACACGTCCGTGCCAGAACCTACAGTTATGGATTTTTTACCAGCAGTTAATCAACACCTAAAGAGTGTGTATCAGATACGAGGCGCGGCAGCCACTCCGTTAACAGCCGATGACATCTATTTAGATGTGTCGCGAGGAGAAGGTTCAATGGTTACTTATCCGATAGGGCCATAGTGTGCGGCGACAGGTCTGGCGAACCGGCTCGTATCCGTCGGTTACGCTGCTACGAACAGCCGCGCCGCTTTGATGATCGCGACGAGAATCGGCATCAGCAGATCGCGCAGCCGCAGGGTCAATGCCGTTATCACAAGGGCAATGCAGACACCGCCGAGAATGTCCGCAGGGTAATGCACACCCACATACACGCGCGAAAAGCCGTACAGCACAGCAAGGGCGAACAGAACAGTTCCGATGCGCCGGTTAACGCACCACACAGCAGCGGATATGGCAAACACCGCGGCGGCGCTGTTCGAGGGAAAGGATGAGTCTGTGGGCCGGTAGAACAGCAGGCTGATGCCCTCCAGCCCGTCGAATGGACGCGGTCTGAAGAACAGGGCATTGCTGATGAGCACCATTAGGCTTGAGAGCGCCATCGCCGTCAGCGCAGTGAACACGCCAATCTGGTAGCGCATGCGATCCGCGCCGTCTCTGCCTATAAACCACAGCGCGAGCAGTGTAAGCCCCATGCACACAGGCGCAAAATAGTCGCTGGCTACCCGTGCCATCACAATATCGATGACGGGAGCGCGTCCGACTAACGCGTTTATCCAAAGAAATAGCGCTTTATCTGCGTCCGCCAGCATCTCGCCTCAGTGAACCAGTAACGATAGTTATGCGCCAGCGCACGCCCCCAGCAGCTCCGGTACAGCGCGCCTAGCCCCGCATCCGGCGCGCGTTCGTTATCCCGCATCCGCAAGTTTAGCAAGGTCGTCAGAAGGCAGGTGAGGGCGCCGCTCATCAATGCCGCAAGAAAGAACAGAATCCCCTGCTGGTTCGAATCGAGGCCTCCCGCATAGTCGTTTATGTTGCGTTCGGCAACCGCGAAGAACCAGATGACGGCGACTACGGCAATGGCAATGCCCAACGAGCGCGCAACCAGCGGGTTCTTGAATACCAGCAAGCCGCGCAGACCACCGATGGACGCTGCCGTTTGTATCACGCCCAAGCTCGCCATGAACACAAAGATGAAGTAATCGACTGCGAAATTGAACATCAGCGGACGAGTATATCTACTCAAGCGCCACAGCAGCGCACCAGTCCTGGTATTTTGGATTGTTGCCTGCGATGATGTCCACATACATGTCGTTGATTTGCTGTGTGATAGGTCCCACGCCTCCGTCGCCGATAGGCCGCATATCCAGCTCGCCCACAGGCGTAACATGGGCTGCGGTGCCGGTTAGGAATATCTCATCTGCCAGATAGAGTTCGCTGCGCCGAATCTGACGTTCCACTATGTTCAGCCCGAGTTCGTCCGAAGCGATGCGCATCGCCGAATCCCGCGTGATGCCTGTCAGGTTGTTGTCTGCGACCAGCGGAGTGTGGAGGACGCCGTTGGATATGAGGAACAAGTTTTCCCCGCTTCCCTCAGAAACATTGCCGTCCTGCGTCAGCATGATTGCTTCATCGAACCCTGACAGCGTAGCCTCCGTCTTAGCGAGGATGCTGTTCACATAGTGCCCTGAAATCTTCACGCGCGGCGGAATGATAGTGTCGTCCACTCGCCGCCACGACGATGTGCAGCAGCGTATCGCGCCTTCTGCCTCGATATATGCGCCGAACGGCACTACTATCAGCGTAAAATCGCTGCTCAAGTCCTGAAGCTTCAGGTTTGCCACTCGCTCTTCACTTTTGTATGCCAGCGGGCGGATGTACAAGTCTTCCTTGTACCCACACCTTTTCAGGAGGTCGAGCGTGATTTCGCACAGATCATCCACATTGTATGGGATGTTCAGCATCATAATGCGGCATCCTTGGATGAAGCGCTCATAATGCTCCCGCATGCGGAACACATAAAGCTTGTCGTGGTCAGCATTCCAATTGCCCCGTATGCCCTCGAACACTGCGGTGCCGTAATGGAGGGCATGGGTCGTAACGCTTACCCTAGCCTCCGATAGAGGAACTACTTGTCCGCGGAAGAAGGCAAGGGGCTGAGGCATGTTAGGACTCTCCTTAAATTAGTTATTCATCAAGCACATATTATAAGCCGAACAAGGGTATAATATGCAACCGCAAGCTGCCATTGTTTAGGGGTATTCTTGGGTATGTGTCCGGGGATCCAAGAGCCTATCCGCAACGGACTATCCGGAAGAGCCGCCCCCTCTCTGCATTTCTGCTTCTTCCAACATTCGTTCCAGCAGCACGAATGAAGCATCGTTCGTATAGTCAAGCTCGACTATGCTTAGCGCGCGAAACAGCACCGCAGTATTAACGCGCGCCTCCACGGTCTCACCCAGCGCCGGTATCTTCACGCCCAGCGCCTGCGCCATGAACCCGCTCGCCGCCATTCCTTCACTCGTCAGGCTGCAGCTTACCAGCATGCGCCCTTCATGCATCAGTGTAACCCCAGAATCCACCTGCGTCAGCTCCAGCCGCAGTCTCGCGCGCGGCACACTGATAAGCTCATCCGCATACTCCGTAATCTCCACAGATTTCTCGCTCAACCTGCGCTCCTTAGTCAATTCATAGGTCTTCATAAGGTCTGTCCGCCAATCAGGTCTGTCCGCCAATCAGCCTGCCTGTCATACGGCAAGTCGATTAGAAGATTGTATATCAGTATGGCAGGCTGGGAATGATTTGATCGGTCAACTTCGGTCAACTTCGGTCAACTTCTGTTGATTGAAAGCTAGATAGCAGGTAAGTTTGAATTATACGGGTGTCAATGATGCCGTAGAAAGTTCAAAGTAACCCATTACCCAAATTACCGGCAGGTTAGGTTGCCCGTCATGAACCAATTTTGGTTATACTTATAACACTACTACTGAAAATCGAGGTGTTCATTGATTAACATTCAGCTCATACGAAACAAGCCTGACGAAGTTCTGAAATCGATGCGCCGCAGACATGAAGATGCCCCTATCGAGCGTATCGCCGAACTGGATGTCAGCCGCCGCAGCGCTATTTTGGAAGCCGACGAACTTCGTGCGCGCCGCAATGAGGTAAGCCGCCGAATTGGGCAGATGCGCGAACGCCCTCAGGAGCTGATAGACGAGATGCGCCAAGTCGGAGCGCGCATTAGGACGCTTGAGGAAACCGTCCGAACATTGGAATCCGAAGTCAGCGATCTGCTCCTGAGTATTCCGAACATCCCGCTAGACGATGTACCGGACGGCGCCGACGAGACCAGCAACATCATCGTCCGAACTGAGGGCGAGCCTCCCCAATTCGACTTCCGTCCGCTGCCCCACTGGGAACTCGGCGAGAGGCTTGGCATCATCGATTTTCAGCGCGGCGCAAAACTATCAGGCTCACGCTTCTTCGTCCTAAAAGGCAAAGGCGCTCGTCTCCAGCGCGCCCTGATAGACTGGATGCTCGATGTTCATACCCAAGAGCACGGCTACGAAGAGCTATACCTGCCGAACATCGTTACTACGGAGTCTGCCACCGCTAACAGCAACCTACCTAAGTTCGCTGATACTATGTACCGCGACGACGAGGACGACCTCTGGCTGCTGCCCACCGCTGAGATGGCGATAACCAATATGCACCGCGACGAGATACTGCCTCCGGGCGCGCTGCCTTTGCAATATGTCGCCCATACGCCCTGCTTCCGCCGTGAGAAGGCAGCCGCCGGCCGAGATACACGCGGCATCAAGCGCGTGCACCAGTTTGAGAAGGTCGAGATGTACCGATTTGTTGAGCCTGATGCTTCAGCAGACGCCCTTCAAAGTCTGCTCAGCCAAGCCGAAACGATATGCGCGCAGCTTGGCATACAGTACCGCTTGCTGGAGCTTTGCACGGGCGATCTCGGTTTTCAGTCCGCCAAAACATACGACATCGAGATGTGGGCGCCCGGCTGCGACGAATGGCTCGAAGTCAGCTCATGCTCCAACTGTGTTGACTTTCAGGCGCGCCGCGCAGCCATCCGATACCGCCCCGAACACGGCGCACGACCGCGCTTCGTACACACGCTCAACGGTTCAGGGCTGGCGCTGCCCCGCGTCATCATCGCAATCTTAGAGAATTATCAGCAGGAAGACGGATCGGTCGTCGTGCCGGAAGCGCTGCGTCCCTATACAGGCTTTGATGTTATAGATGCCCCGTAACCTTCATCAAACGCCCATGCACAGGGTCAACGCCTAGCATAAAGGCTTCAAGCGTATATGCGCCTAGCAGCGGCGCTGCGTCGTCTTCACCAAAAACCACGATTGTAGAACGCTCCCTGCCGTCTATCCGTACAAGGGTTTCGCCTATGCCGAACTCGCGGACGCTGCCATCCGCGAGTTCAAAGGATTCGGTTTCCTGAGGCGTTACGCCAAGCCCGTGAAGCACAGAAGAGGGCAGCATCGTGTAAAACGCGCCGGTATCTGCAACAGCCTCAATCTGCTCGAAACTAGCGCCTTGCGGATCACCAATTTCTATCGAAACGGCGAATGTGCCCATACCGTAGCCCGACCTATACGAAATCTACTCTGCAGCTACCGGATACCCGTACTCTTCCTTCAGCAGACGCTTCAGCACTTTGCCCATTTGGTTGCGCGGCAGTTCACTGCAGAACACCACTGACTCCGGCTTTTTGAAGCTCGCAAGCCGCTGACGGCAGTACTCTGATATATCCTCTTCGCTTGCCTCTGCGCCTTCTTTAAGCACCACGACTGCGCGCACCTGTTCGCCCCAGTACAGGTCCGGCACGCCGATGATAGCCGCCTCTGCAACCGCATCGTGCGCTTGCAGCACCTGTTCCACCTCTTCCGGGGATACCATTTCGCCGCCACGCTTGATGAAATCCTTAGCCCGTCCCGCTAAGTAGATGTACCCGTCCTCGTCCTGATAGCCAAGGTCGCCGGTGAACAGCCATCCGCCGCGTATCGTCTCCGTAGTCGCCTCTTCCTGATTCCAGTATCCCTTCATCAGCCGAGCGCCGCGCGCCGCAATTTCGCCCGTCTCTCCCAGCGGCACAGGCTCGCCGTCCTCGTCAAATATCTGCACTTCCACATCATCCAGAGGCTTGCCGATAGAGCTGAGGTGCTTCAGTTTGCGCTCAATTTCCGCTTCATCTCCATCCAGCACATGGTCTTCGGGAGGCAGCATCGTAATAGTCGCCGCAGTTTCGGTCTGTCCGAACGCGTTGATGAAGAAAGCGCCGGGGAACTCCTTGATAGCCTGGCGTATGACAGGGAGCGGCATCGGCGCGGCGCCGTAGGTGATGACCTCCAGACTGCTCAAATCGTGCTGATGAAAGTCTGAATGGTCCATCAGCATCTTCAGCATCGTGGGAACCATCATCGCGCGGGTTGCGCGCTCACTCTCAACCAGCTCCATCCATTGCTTCGGCTCGAACTGGCGCTGAATAAGCAGTGTGCGTCCTCCGAATACCGCTGCCATAACCGACTGCACCCCCGCGATGTGATACAGCGGCACCGTCAGGATGTTGCAGTCTTCTTCGTCCGGGTCAGCAGGCGTTACCGTGCTCAGAATATACGATGAGAAGCTGTCGTGCGTAAGCATCACGCCCTTTGGGAAGCTCGTAGTGCCTGATGTGAACAGAATCATCGTCAAGTCATCGCCGTCGCCTTCGGGGAAGCGCTCGAAGTCGTCTGCGCCTTCGAGCAGCGCGTCGTAAGCATGCCAGCCTTCGACCGCGCTTTCCATTGTGATGAAGTGTTCCAACGACGCCGCGTCCTCTGCGCACTCCTGCACAAGGCGCACATACCTATCGCCCACGAATATAGCCTTAGGTGCGGCGTCATTGAGCATGTGCGTCAGTTCATCGGCGCGCGTTCGAAAGTTCAGCGGCACAAACACCGCATCCAGCTTCGCCGTGGCGAAATACGCCTCGATGTACTGATTGCAGTTGACCTGAAGCATAGCTACTCGATCTCCGGCGCCAACGCCTAAATTGGCAAGTGCATTCGCCAGCCGGTTCACCCGCTCTTGAAGCTGCTCGTAGCTAATGCGGCTGTCCTCGAAAATCATCGCCAGCCTGTCAGGTACGATAGCCGCCGAAATCATCAGAAACTCGGTAGTGTTCATCTTTCCCCTATACCTTCGCATGTAACGATAGTCTGAATTGCGCCAAAGAATGTTATCACTTTGGCTTATAGTCTTTCAAATTGCGGAGTTCGCACTGATATTCTCTGATGCGCCTGCTTATCTGCATCTCAAGTATCATCTAAGCAAACCGCTCTACGCCAAACCCGTCTAAGGGGATGGCGGTTTCCCCGTTCGTAATGGTGTCTGCGACCGCCTTGCCGATGCCGGGGCTCAGCAGAATGCCTTTCTTGCCTGCGCCTGTCGCCAGATATGCGTTGTCCCAGCTGGGCGCAGCGCCGACTATCGGCATCCAGTCCGGGCTGAGCGGCCGCAAACAAGCCGTGTGCATTGCTATCTCGGCATCCGCTAAGGACGGCATGAGCTTGACAGCGCCGTTCATGAGGGTGCGGCGCGCAGATTCGCTCGGCTCACGGTCGAAGCCCTTGCTCTCTTCGGTTGCGCCCACCCAGAGCAAGCCGTCGGCGCGCAGGTGAAGCGATACGCCGCCGCCGCTGAAATCATAAGGGGGCATCGCTCCGTTTATCCTAAGGCGCAGTATCTCGCCCTTGTACGGCTCTATCGGGATTTTTACTCCGAGCCAGTCGTCGGCTTGCGCGCTCCAGGGACCGGATGCTATGACGACGGTGTCGCAGGCGAGTTCTCCGTCTTCCAGAATTACGCTCGTTACGCGGCTGCCGTCGGTCTGTAATTTGACGGCTCTGTTTTGCAGCACCTGCGCGCCCATTCGCTCTGCGGCGCGAGCGAGGGCTAGTGTGTATTCGTATCCGCTTAGAACTGCATTGCCATAAGCATATAAGCCGCACTGTGCTTCCGGGCTGAGGCGCGGCTCTAAGCGTCGAAGTTCTGCAGCCTCGAGCCAGTGAGCGCTGAAACCGTTAGCAGCCTCGAATGTGCTGTGAGTTTCCTGCATTGCCGGCACATCTGCGTCTTCGAATGCCACGCTGACAAATGCGATGGTTTTGTAGTGATACTCAACACCGGATTCCTCTTCGAGCGGGCGCGCAAGGTCTGCATGCATTTGAAATGATACGGCGGCGATGTCGGTCAGCGGACCGGGGAGGCCGGCGCCCTGCAAGGGGTTCAGTCCGCCGGCATTATAACCTGACGCCTGACTTGCTATGCCTTCACTTTCGATAATCGTGGAGCGGATGCCCGCCTTTGCGAGGTAGTACGCGACGGAGCATCCCATTGCGCCTCCGCCGATTATGGCTACTTCAGTCGCATCTGTCATTTGATTTCCTCCGGAAATATGAAATATCAGGATATATACGGAATGGGTATGAGTAAGGATACCAAGGTTATCAGCCAGTCTGCACATCGGCAGTTAGTCTGCGCCGGGTTGGAGGTCTAGCGGCTAGGATACATACCAGAGCTAGGATGTAGGATACCACGCCGTAGAAGTAGATGGCGCGATAGCCGTTTGTGATGCGAAATAGGAGCGCGCCAAATGTGGGACCGAAGCCGAGCGCGCCGGTCTGGAACGGTCCCATTAGCCCGGTGATTGAACCGAAGGACGATCTGCCAAAATACTGCGCTACCATCATGTGCCCAAGTATGTTCAACCCGCCTGCTAAACTGCCGTAAAGTATAACAACAAACAGGCTTAATCTTCCTTCCGGGATAATCAGAAATAGCGATACTGCTGCGCCGGAGATTGCGAGCGTTATGAGCGCGAGACGGCGCGGAGAGAACATGTCGGACAGCCAGCCCCAGAACGGGTTTCCTAGTGAACCGAGCAGGGAGCTGACGCTGAGCGCACCCGCTGCAACGGCCGGCGATATGCCGACATCCCGCAGATACGGCACTATCTGGAAGTTTATGGTGCCTGATGTGAGGATTATGAGCGCCTCCGCAATCACGATGAGCCAGAAGGCTGATGTGCGCGCAGCCTCGCCCGCGCGCCAATCCGGCTCACTGCGAGCGGCAGTTTGCGCGGGGTTGGCATCTGCTCTGCGCCTCGAAGACGCCGGCGCTGTGGATTCACCGTCAGCCTGTAAGCCGATGTCCGAGGGATGGCGGCGCATGATGAGAAAGAGGGGTATGACTATTAGCAGGGATACTGCTCCATGCGCGCGAAACGCCGTGCGCCAGCCGGACATGAGAGCGATTAGCGAGAATATCTGAATGCTGATTGCGCCGCCGAAGGGACGCGCCATAGCGGATATGCCAAGCGCGAGGTTTCGGCGGCGGCTGAAGAAGTTCACGGCAGCGGTGCGCGGCACTACGCCCACCAGCATCGGGCTGGCGATTGAGCGTGCGATGATGTATGCGACGTAGAAGTGCCATACTGCCTGTATGCCGGCGAGCGCAAAGAAACATAGGCCTGCAATGAGCGCCGCCAGCGGCATCAGCCCGCGTGGGCCGTAGCGGTCGGCAAGCCTGCCTGCGAACGGCGTCAACAAGCCGGATACCCAAGTGCCGGCGGTTACGGCGTAGGCGATGGTGCTGCGGTCCCATTGCAGGTCTTCGAAGATAAAGTTCTGCACCCCTCCGAATACGAGCTGGGTAGAAGCGGTGGCGGCGTAAGTTCCGACCGCAGACATAGCTAGGATAAGCCAGCCGTAGTAGAACGGCGTGTGCGGTCTCCAATCTACGACGGCTTTTATGAACGACAATGTGAGAATGTGATGTTTGGTGAAGAGAACATGGACATTTATTCATAGAGTCCCGGGCAGAGACGCACGGGCTCCGCATTACTGCGGTTATGTTACCCTATTGCGCTACCAGTCCTCCGTCAATCACCAGCTCGCTGCCCGTTACGAACGAAGAGTCGTCAGACGCAAGGAACAGCACGCCGCTGGCGATGTCGTCCACCGTGCCCAGCCTGCCGAGCGGAATGCGGTCATAGTAGTCCTGTCGTATATCAGGGTTCGCGAGAATCTCATCGGTCATCGCGGTAACGATCATACCCGGATGAACGGAGTTACAGCGGATGTTGTCGCCTGCGTGCTGTATTGCAGTTGACTTCGTCAGCAGCCGCACCGCGCCTTTGCTCGCCTGATACGCCGGTATGCTGTTTCTGCTTCCGATAAGTCCGGCGATGGACGATATGTTCACGATAGAGCCGCCGCCAGCATCGCGCAGTGCAGGTATTACCGCTTTCGTACCCAGAAACACGCCTTTTGCGTTTACATCCAGCACGGCATCCCAATCTGCAACGCTGCTGTCTTCAAGGCTCACCCTTTTGCCGAGTATGCCTGCGTTGTTTACCAGAATGTCCAGCCTGCCATACTGGTCGAGCGCGGTCTGCACGGCAGCGTCCCAGTCAGAACTGCTGGTAACATCTAGATGCACATAGGTGGCATCGCCGCCGAGTTCTGCGATCTGGGCTTCAATCTTTTTGCCGTCATCATCGAGCAGGTCTCCGATGACCACCTTTGCGCCTTCCTGTGCGAACAGCATAGCTTCGGCAGCGCCCTGTCCGCGCGCGCCGCCGCTTATGAGTGCAACTTTGCCGTCGAGCCGTCCCATAATGAACCTCCAATTCAGCGCTAATTACCAACTAATCTACTCGTAAATCATCCATTCCAGCAAGTTTTCGTCAGGGTCTCGCGCATATAAACTTACTGCGTTTCTGTGTCGCAGCGCGCCGCGTCGGGGACCCGGTCCCGCTATTATCTCTACATCCGCTTTTCGCAGCATTTCCTCACACTCTGCGGCAGTACCGTCCCACACGAAGCAGATGTCCGCGCTTCCGGGAACTGCTGTTGGGCCTCTCAGCGCCGCCGTATAACCCTCTGGATGCACATTTATCTTGGAGTTTCCGACCTGTATAGAGAAAGCGCTTGCTTTGCCGGCGCGCCAGTCGGCTTCATCGTTAATATGGAAGCCGAGCTTCTTATAGAACGCAATGAGATTCTCCGCGTTGGCAGTCGGCATCGCTATGTGATCTATACTGACTGTTGCCATTTCTAATCCCTTTCCTTCGAGCCTTTGTGCGCTGTATTCAAGATACAACTCTCTGCCGTTAGGTTACAACGCATCGCGCAATAGCACAACGGGCAGCCCATACTTAGTGCCGTTTCAAACCAGCGTTTCTAACCGCCCCTAATCACTTGTCTATCCAAACGAAAACAAACTGGGACAGTTGAAATAAGTCGAATCTCCCTTATAGTTATAAGAACGGATTCAAGACTGATCCAAGAACGCAGGCTGACCGAGTTATCGAGCGGCGCCAGCTGACTGCGAATTAGACATATCTCATAGAAAGCAAGGTGAAACAAAAGATGATTCCGAAAGAGTTCGATGTGGCAGGAAAGAGCGTAATAGTAACCGGCGCGGCGCGTGGGATAGGCAAGGGCATCGCCAGGGTGTTCGCAGAGGCGGGCGCGCAAGTGATGGTAACCTCCCTCACGGATCGTTATCTTGCGCCCCTCGCAGCAGAGATGGAAACGGCAGGACATCCAATCATTCCGCTAACGGCGGACGCAACCGACACAGACGATTGGCAGCGCACGGTTGACACTGCGCTGCAAGCATGGGGACGAATTGATGTGCTCGTTAACAATTTGGGCGATGCCATACGCAAGCCATTAGTTCCGCCGCCCGGTACGGACGGCACTCCTATAACGGATGAGGAGTGGCGGTTCGTACTGGACATCAATTTGACCGAGGCGTTCAAAGGGTGCCGCGCCGTGGGTCAGCACATGATTGAGCGCGGCAGCGGCCGCATCATCAACATCAGCGGGTTTGCGGCGCGAAAAGGCTCTCCCGAAGCGCTAGTGTATTCCACGGCGAAAGCGGGTCTGGCGCGCCTGACTCAGACGCTTGCGCTCGAATGGGCGCCATACGGCGTTACAGTGAACTGCATAGCGCCGGGCATGTTCCCGGACCCTGAGACCGGCGATCCACAGCAGGTAGCAGCGTCGAGAGAGCGCGCAAAGGCGAATATACCACTGGGGCGCGTGGGTGAACTGCGGGAAGTCGGCCTGCTGGCGCTTTATCTGGCATCGGATGCCTCCGCTTACATGACAGGCGAGACGCTGTACCTAGACGGCGGCATAAGCCACGCCTGACCCCCCGATTGACCCCATAGGGTAGCTGCCCGCCGATCCGCATCATTCAGGCGCTTCGACAGCATGCTTCGGTTCCAGAATTGTTCAGGCTTCTTGCTTCGTGATACACTGAAACCGATAGTCGTAGATGAATGATGCGGATGGAGAATGCCCTTTATGCCCACTGTTCGTAAAGCCGTGCGAAACGCACTTAAGCCCGTGATGACTCCTATATTGCTTACGTGGGAGCACATGGAATCGGGCGTCAGCTACAATCCTACTTCCGCGAAAATCAGGAACAATCCATACGACACTTATGACCGCCTACGCGCCAAAGACCCCATCCACCGCATGCGGCTGATAAACTCCTGGGTGCTGACGCGGTACGAAGATGTGGATATGGTTCTGCGTGATCAAAAGCGGTTCTCTAAAAACGACGGCCGCGAGGACAAGTACAGGAGCATGCTGCACCACGATCCGCCCGACCATACCCGCCTGCGCGCTCTCGTATCAAAGGCGTTCACCCGAAGAGCCGTAGCAGAGCTTCAGCCGAGGGTTCACAGCATAGTCGATGAATTATTGGACGACCTCGAAGGCAAGGAGAGGTTCGAGCTTATCGAGAGCTTCGCATTTCCGCTGCCTGTAATAGTAATCGCCGAAATGCTCGGTGTTCCGGCGCAGGACAGGGACAGGTTCAAGCATTGGTCTAACGACATAGCGCTGACCATCGAACCCTCGCTGCGCGATGAGCAGATCCGCCGCGTAGAACGCGCCACAGAGGAAATCTACGAATACTTCGAAGCCATCATCGAACAGCGCCGCCGCGAGCCGCAGGACGATATGATAACCGCTCTGCTGAACGCCGAGGATGAGGGGGACAGGCTTACTCACGAAGAGCTTCTCAGCACTCTTATGCTGCTGCTTGTCGCCGGCAATGAAACTACCCGAAATCTCATCGGGAACGGAATGATCGCACTGCTCAAGCATCCTGACCAGCTTCAGCGGCTTAGGGACAATCCCGAACTGCTAGATTCGGCGATAAACGAACTTCTGCGATATGACAGCCCGGTGCAGCTGGACGGCAGGATTGTACATAACGATGTGGATATATCCGGACACCGCATTCGAGCCGGGCAGCAGGTTATCTGCGCTATCGGAGCGGCAAACCGCGATCCCGACGCATTCACAGCTCCCAACAAGCTCGACATAGGACGCAGCGAGAAGTCCCATATATCGTTCGGGCGCGGCATACACCACTGCCTTGGAGCGCCGCTTGCGATACTTGAAGGGCGTATCGCGTTTTCCTCTCTTCTTGAGCGCTTTCCGTCGATAACATTAGCCGCGCAGCCTGAATATCGGGAGCAAGTGGTTCTTAGAGGCGTGGAAGAGTTGTGGGTGGATGTCAAACATCGGGATCGATCACACGCTCTTGAATGACTACCCGCGCTAATCTTTACGCCTAGTCTTTACGCAAAGTTAGAGTGCACATTATAATGCATAATGTTCGCATATCATCCGTTCGTCGAAAGGCTTACTCACAGACTTATAGAAAGACGAACGCAGACGGAGGACGACCATAGACGAGGGGCGCCTGCGCGCAATACTGAGAAATTTCAAGTCGGATGAAATCAGCGAGGACGATATTATATCCCGCCTGATAGATTTGCCGTTTGAAGACCTGGACTTCGCCAAGGTTGACCATCACCGCGCCTTGCGAAAGGGTTTTCCGGAAGTCATCTTCGGTCAGGGCAAGACGCCTGAGCATATCGCGTCTATATCCGAGGCGCTGCTGCGGAACTCCGACCGTCTGCTGGTAACGCGCGCGTCGCAGCAGGCTTATGACGCCGTGCTGGAAAAAATCCCGAATGCTCACTACGAGGAGCTCGCGCGCTGTATTGTCGTTGACCGCCGCTCGAAATCCGAACGCAAGCAGATGCCGGGAGTGCTGGTGGTTTGTGCCGGTACCTCAGACTTGCCGGTGGCGAGCGAAGCGGTTGTAACTGCGGAGATAATGGGCTGTGAAGTAGAGCGCGTCTTTGATGTTGGCGTGGCGGGCATTCACCGCCTGCTGGCGCAGATACCGTCCCTCCAGCGAGCGCGCGTAGTCGTAGCAGTCGCGGGCATGGAAGGTGCGCTGCCTTCCGTGGTCGGCGGTCTTGTGCAGGTGCCGGTCATAGCCGTGCCTACGAGCATAGGCTATGGCGCCAGTTTCGACGGACTCGCGGCGCTGCTTGCGATGCTTAACAGCTGCGCCACGGGAATCGGCGTGGTTAATATAGACAATGGGTTCGGCGCAGGATATATGGCTGCGCTCATCAACCGCCTGCCGCCTGCCGAATACGCAGGCGCGGGTATGCAGTGATACGGCATCGGCAGAGATCAGTATGTATAACATGTACAACTGAACTCGATGCTGTCTGCGTCAATCCGATAATTCCGATATTCTGATGCTAATGACAGCGATGCAGCCTTGCGCTCGAACTCCAAGATTTGCAACGACTTGCTTAATTAGTGATTCCGCGTATCATGTCGGGCTGGCATTTGCCGCATTTAACGGCTTGGCGGTACCGGGCTTGACGCGCTCTAACCGGACTTTTGTCTGTAATGTAGGTGTAGGGAGAAATAGGGGGTAATCTGATGGGATTTGCCGAAAGAATTGAGAAGCTTGTGAGCGAACACAGTAACCTGTGGACGCTGGATGCATGCGGCGTAACCCGCGCCGATACGCAGATCCCGGCGATGCTACACGCCGACGCTTATGTGCCGGATACAAGCCGCGCCCGCGTACTGCTTCTAAGCGGACTTACAGGCAGGAATGAAGGCGTGGAGAACGGCTTGCGAGTGCTTGAGTCTTACGCGAGCATAGGCGAATCACTTCAGCGTGAAGTCGCATTGAGCGCTATACCCTACGCCAACCCGGACGGACTGTCGCAGGGGACGCTTCTCAGCAATGGTGTGGGCGGCAATCCGGCGCAAGGCTATCCGCCGCAAGGTAATTACTATGGCGATCCGAACAACCCTGAGAATAGATACCTATGGCGCTGGATCTGTTTCCATGCTCCGGACATAGTGCTCGAAGTACGGCAGGCATACAGCGTTCGCTGGGAGTATGCAGGCCCCATCGATCGAATTGCGGCTGTTCTTAACGCATATCCGATATTGTCAGCCGAAAGTTCACTAGCAAGCGCGCTGGCGGCAGAATCCCCTAACAATCTCGCCCCTATACCGACATTGACATTGACTTGTCCCTTGGACGCAGTCGAAGCCGAAGTTGCTAAGCTTTGGCGCATTTTGCAGCAGGAATCGGCATTGCCGTCATCTCCTGCGCGCATTACGCTTGACAACCGCCGCAATCGCACTCCAATTGAGACGGCGCGCGTCCTCGCGGCTGCTTATGGGCATAAACTGAACCCTGTGATATACACACAGGGCGTTGCGCTGAGCGGCAGGCTTCGGCTGGCTGAACTCGACCCGGACGGCGAAAGCCCTGTCGCCAATATAGAGCGAATGGTCAAGGGTTATGCCGTTAGCTCAGTAACCGCTGTGTTCGGAGAAGACAGCGGCGGCGCAAATCTTGCGGGGCTGGTCTATGCGGATGAGCTTGCCGATGCTGCGGACAATCCCAAGTACAACGACCTGCTAATTCGCGCCGCAAACGAGCGGTTTCGCCCGACTGCATCAGACGGCATCCCGCCTGCGTCGGACGACGACTACCGTGTGGAGGACATGTTTTTCGGCGGCGCCGTGCTAGGCAGAGCGCAGGCAGTAAGCGGCGACACGTCCTATTTAGATATACAGACGCGCTTCCTGCTGGATGCCAATGTGCAGCAGGATAACGGGCTGTTTTGGCACTGCGACAACGCCGCGTGGTTTTGGGGCAGGGGCAACGGATTTGCGGCGCTTGGATACGCCGAAACACTGACCTACTTGCCGGAAGACCACTCCGACCGCGCCGCGCTGATCGAGCAGCACACGCGGCATCTGACTGCGCTCATCGACTACCAGCAGCCGTCCGGCATGTGGAGGCAGCTCATTGACTTTCCCGGCTCATATCAGGAGATGACCGCCACTTGCATGATTGGCTATGCCATGGCGCGCGGCATGCGGCTTGGTTGGCTCGACTCATCGTTTGCGGACTCGCTCAGGCTTGCGTGGCAGGGAGTATCTGAGCGCATCGACGACGAGGGCGGGCTTGTGGATGTCTGCACAGGCACGGGCGTTCAGGCCAGCACCCGCGAATATCTAGACAGACCCGCCATATTCGGCTGGGACGAACGCGGTGGCGCGATGGCTCTCTGGTTCGCCTGCGAAATGGAGCGATACTTGCGCCAGGCATAATGCCTCTCACCCACCTAATCTGTTGTGGACTTCGCGTCTAGGGTATGTACTTACAGGTATGGAAGCACATCCGTTATCGTCTTGGCGACGATGAGGGTTTGGAAGTGAGAGAGGATGGAAGTCATTGTTCCTTTGATTGTGGTTGTGGGTATAGCTGTGTTTCTGATTGGAACAATAATTTCAAACTTTCAAGAAGAAAAGAACCGCAAGCAGGTAATACTGGGAGCTAGTCAGTACGAAACCATACATGGTTGGGAGTTTCACGATCGCAGCTCTTCCATACGCGAGATGACTACTCACAGGAGTTCTTGGGACAAAGACCGCGATGATGATTCGTGCCACTCCGTTTGGTATGACCAGTATGAAAAGGTGTACCTACGCATAACTGGGAACTTTTACGGGGCGCTGAATGTTGAGGGCTTCCCCACACCTAAGGCTGCGATGGAATTTGCGGATAATCTGTGGAGTTCTACGCTTTCGCACTCGCAATCCAGAAACGCTAACGATTTGGTAACTGAGATAACTTCGCACATTCGTAGAAGCGATTCAGATGTGATACGAAGGCTGACAGTTCAGAGTGGGTAGTTCGGGCTGATAAGAGCCGGGATTTATATATTTATATCTGCAATATCCGTGCGCAGCCAGCCTATACCCAGGGCCAAGGCACATTGCGGTAAGGGTCGAGAATCGGCAAGCTGCGCTGTTTCAGCATTATTTCCAGTCGATCCATCAGCGCGCGCATCTCTCCGGGTTCTATCAGGTCTCCCAGCAGATAGGGCAGATTTTCGGTCGGAGATTCCAGCGTGGCAAGCAGCTCTTCAATGTCGCTGGCAAGCTCATCCGGTATAGGCTTGCCCCAAAACTCCACCATCACCGTTCGAAGCTTGAACAGAGGATGGAAGGTTAAGCCGTGATCGATGCTCCAAATGTCGCCTGCGTCGTCCTGAAGGCAGTGTCCCGCCTTTCTGTCGCCGTTGTTCACGGCTAGGTCGAACACCGCGAACTTGGTGAACTCATCGGCGTTATCCTCGACAAGGTTGAAGTATGTAATGTCCGGATCGCAGTCGATGTACATCTGCATCGAGCCTATGCCGTAGGGACCTTCGCGAACCAGTGTGTAGGGCACCTTAGGCCAGCCCAGCGCGCGGCTCAGAATGAATGTGGCATACTCGCGCAGATACAGCGTGCCGCGCGGGTAGTCGTAGAGCGGGCGTTCTCCGTCGCGGGGTTTATAGATAGCCCGAATGCACTTCCCTTCCCCTGCGTCCAAATGCACCATGAAAGTGTAGTTGGAGCCGTATGGCATACGATACCCGCCGATAACCTCGGCAGATTCCAGCAGTGGGATAGCGTCCGCTTCGGGCATCTGAACGGGGATCGCATCTGAGCGCTGGGGTTGGGGTTCTCTTCGGCGTCTGCGTCGTCTTGAAGGCAAGGCGTATCAGTCGTATTGCCGCCCCAGTGAACAGGGCAGATAGAGTGCATTGCTCAATGGGAAAGGCGTTTATTCAAGTCCGCCAATTTTGGCGTGGCCATTGACACGAGGACAGGCATGTCCGCTGGGGTCTATCGGTCTGTCACAAAGCGGGCATATTGGTCTGCCTGCCGCACAGACCTGGAGCGCTTCCTCAGAGAAGTTCTCGAGCTGCTCGCGGTCCATCCAAATTCGTATGGTGGCTGCTTCAGCATTGGCGTCCTCAGGAGAATAAGCGTCGATAAGGAACAGGCCGTTGTTGCCGTCGTGCCCAAGCGCGAGCTTCCCAATCTGGAACTCCAGCCTCGTAAGGCCCGGCGCCTCGCGCTCAGCCGGGATGAATCCGTCCAAGCCCGCGTTTTCCGGCAAGTTGGCTATGAGCTGCTGGATGCCCATCGCAAGCTCGAAGAGATGCTCTTTTTCGAGCCACAATATCGCACTGCTGCTCTCGCTGCTTGCCAGAATGCGAAAGGTTCGCCTGCCCGGCTCGCCAACAGCGTCAGCGTTCAGATTGCTTACATTCGTGAATTCCAGTTTCGGATCTGCCATAGTGCTATTAATCTTATTCGTTAGTTCGCCATGCCGCAAGGGGTTGACGCACCTTCGCATCTTCTGACATCAAGCGCCAGTCCCCTCCACATCGATACAGGCTGATAATCTCAGACATATCTAACCAAGTTCCAGAAGCTCCACCCAGTTGCCGTCGGGGTCTTGTAAGTAGCAGCCCTTCTTGCCCTCAACAATCTCGATGGGCGGGTTCATTTTCTGTGCGCCGTTGGCTATGAGCCGTTCATAAGTCTCAAAGATGTTCTCAACTTCGAAAGCGATATGCGATGCCCCGAATGAGTTGCGTTCCTTGATATGGGCGTCGCTGCCGGGGGGATGCACATATTCGATTAGTTCAAGCTGGTGTCCGTTGGGCTGCTCCGGGTCGCCATAGACGAAATCCGCAATTTTGATATGGGTATTCTCGTAACCGAGAATCTGGGATATGGGGCTTCCGTCACGCTCTCGTCTGCCCAGCAGGGTTAGCCCTACTACATCCTCATAGAAGCGCACGGATACATCGAGGTCGCTCACGACAAAGCCGGTGTGGTGCATTCTGATAACCATGTTTTCCCCCCTCGAATATGCGTCCGTCAGTCAATTTCTTGTGTTAAATCGGCTTAACCACATCGCCGACCTTCAGCGAACCGCCGTTGGTTACATACGCGAGCATGCCGCGCTTGCCCTCGATTTCGGCGCGCAGTCCGTCGCGTATGCCGTCGATGAAAGTGCAGGGTTCGCAATCGCCGGTAATCTGCAGCACCACGTCGTCGCCAAGCGAGAGCTGCTGTCCGGTCGGCAGCGATGCCAGATCAATGCCTGACGTGGTGATGTTCTCGCGTATCTGCCCCTGCTCCAGTCCGAAAAAGTCCAGCGTCTCTTTGTCCATCAGAAGTACCTGACGGGGTTTACGCGAAGGATGCTCGGAGGCGTGGCGGTCTCCTTCTATGCCGAAGCCGGTTATCATATCCACGCTGTCTGCGTCTTTCATCGGCTCAAGATGTCCGACGCAGATGTGCAGAGATAGTATGCGCCCTTCCTGATTGGTTGTCATCTGCTCCCTCCTGTGTCTCCATATATATTATATATATAATCCGATCCGCTGCCGTCATTTGCCGTCATTCAGTTTGGCTCATCAACTCTGCACATAAGATACGCTCTACCACCGCGCTATTCAATCCCTGCCATCACCCTGCCGTCAATTTTCCATGTGCGGCCAGGGCATGTGCGGCCAGGTATCAGGGTGTATAATCTGGCACGAGGTGATATACACATGATACGCATATTTCCTCGTCTGCGCCCGACAACTTGCAAGGACAGACACAATGGTAACTGAAGAGCATATACGGACGGCTCACGATTTTCTGCAGAAGTCAGACGGCTACTTCGCGGAAGACGATGTGCTGCAAGGCTCAGAGAAACTTTGGGGCGCCGTTGTGCACGCCGTAACCGCTGTCGCTCAGCAGCGGGGCTGTCGATACGGAAATCATCAAATCCTCAGGCAAGCAGCGCTTCGCATCGCAGACGAACTGGATGACAACAGCGCTAGGCTGGGGTTTGCTGTGGCAGAAAAGTTCCATGCGAACTTATATCACGATTTTATGGAAGACGGCGAGTTGGACATGAGCCGCCCATTGGCGAAAGGCTTCGTTTGGCAGATGCTCGCGCTCGCTGACAATCAGGAGGTGCAACCTTAGACGACCGGCACAGGCTTATACGAAAGAAAAACCACGATTCAGACTTCTATCAGGAGGGGTTAGAAGAATGACAGAAAACTGCATACTGGGAGATGGAGAGTTCACATACCGAGTAGAACCGAACTGGCAAACTATGCCGCCCGGCTATGAGTGGCGCGAAGTTGCCGCCGTCGCGGTGGACGCGAACGATAATGTGTATGTGTTCAACCGCGGCGACCATCCGATGATGGTGTTCGACAAGGACGGAAACTTCGTGAAGTCCTGGGGGGAAGGCGTATTCACAAGGGCGCACGGCGTCAGATTAGGTCAGGACAACACGCTGTACTGCAGCGATGACGGCGATCATACGGTGCGTCAATGCACGCTCGACGGCGAAGTGCTAATGACGCTCGGTGTACCCGGCAAGCCTGCACCCTTGTTCAGCGGCGATCCGTTCAATCGATGCACGCACACCGCGCTCGATCCCAAAACGGGCGACATATATGTGTCTGACGGCTACGGCAACTCGCGCGTTCACAAGTATTCGCCGGACGGCAAGCTGCTTTTCTCGTGGGGCGCGCCGGGCACTGACCCCGGAGAGTTCAGCATAACCCACAACATCGTTACTGACGCAGACGGGTATGTGTATGTCGCAGACCGCGAGAACCACCGAATACAGATTTTCGACCGAAACGGCAGATTTGAAGAGCAGTGGCCCAATGTGCATCGTCCCTGCGCGCTGTACATCTCGCCGGAACAGCATATATATGTCGGCGAACTGGGCTGGGGCATGAGCGTTCAGCGGAATGTGCCCAATATAGGTCCGCGCGTGTCGGTGCTGGATAGGCGTGGAAACACACTCGCGCGTTTGGGCAGCGGCTACGGCACGGAAGTAGGTCAGTTCATATCGCCGCACGGCATCTGCATAGACTCTGCGCACAATATCTATGTGGGCGAAGTATCGCATACGAATATCAGCAACTCAGGCGAAACGCCTCCAGACGACCTCAGGACGCTGCAAAGGCTTTCCAAGACAGGCTAGGGCCATTAAGGTCAGTGCGTATTCAGTGCATATATTGTAAAAGCTTTCGGTAGTGGGTCAGTTTGAATTATACAGATGTCAATGATGCGGTAGAAAGTCCAAACTAACCTATTACCAAGATTTTCGCGCGGTTCCTTGGCGACGAGCGCTGATGCTGTGATGCTATACTGATATATGGCAGGCAGGTTATCGTATATCTGCAAGCGGATGGGTATGCAAAACGACAAGCGAAATATAGAGCGAGCCGCAGACACAGGACTTGGGCGCCGCATAGTGAGCGCGTTTGCGCCGTACTGGTTTAAGGTAACGGTCGTGGGCGCGCTTATTTTCATTACCGCAGGGCTGGGCGTGGTCAACCCGGTGCTTATCAGAGTTGTGTTCGACTCAGCTCTGTTTCCGCCGTCCGGTTCGCCGGACTTAAACCTGCTCTGGGTCATCGTGAGTGTAATGGCAGGGATCACGGTGGCGACAGGCGCACTCGGAATCGTGCAGACCTATTTCACGAATCAGGTGGGACAGCGCGTGATGCGAGATTTGCGCGACAGGCTGTATGAGCACTTGCAAACGCTGTCCCTAAGCTTTTTCACGGATACGCGCACAGGCGAGATACAGTCGCGTGTGGCGAACGATGTGGGCGGTGTGCAGAATGTCGTATCCAGCACCGTGTCCAATGTGCTCTCTAACAGCGTGATATTCATTAGCACACTGGTGGCTATGTTCGTGCTGTCATGGGAGCTGACGCTTGTGTCTATGTGTACCGTGCCGATTTTCGCGCTGTTGTCGAAATTTGTAGGGGCGCGAAGGCGCGCGGCGTCATCCCGCACACAGAAGGCTGCGGCAGAAGTCAACGCTATCACGCAGGAGACGCTGTCCATATCAGGCATGATGCTGTCCAAGCTTTTTGGACGACAGGATAGGGAAATACGGCGGTTTCACGAAGAGAACCAGCAGCTTGCAGACCTGACACTTCAACAACAGATGACCGGGCGTGCGTTCTTCACCGTGGTTCAGGTGTTCTTCTCCCTGACGCCGGTAATGATATACCTCATCGCGGGCTATTTGCTGTCGGGCAGCGCATCTGCGAGTCTGTCTGCCGGCACGATAGTCGCTTTCACCACGCTGCAATCTCGGCTGTTCTTCCCGATAGGCAGTCTGCTGCAAGTGTCGGTCGAACTTCAAGGCTCGCTGGCGCTGTTTGAGCGCATATTCGGCTACCTGGACATTGAGCCGGAGATTGTGGACGCCGATGACGCGATCGCGATTGCGCCGGAGGATGTGGCAGGCAAGATTACGCTTGAGAATGTGCGCCTGCGCTACGGTCTGTCTGCCGAAGAGCATCTGAACGGCAGTATGAATGGCGTGGATGCAGACGGACGGCTTGCGCTGGATGGGGTGAGTTTGGAGATTGCGCCGGGGCAGCTTGCGGCATTTGTGGGGCCAAGCGGTGCGGGCAAGACCACGATTTCGTACCTGATACCGCGCCTATACGATGTTACGGAAGGGGCTGTGAAGATTGATGATGTGGATGTGCGCAACATTCGGCTGGCGTCGCTGGCGCGGCTGATTGGGTATGTATCACAGGAAAGTTACCTGTTCCACGCTACTCTGCGGGAGAACCTGCTATATGGCAACCCGGAGGCGAGCGAGGAGCAGATGCAGGCTGCTGCGAAGTCTGCGTTCATACATGATCGGATTATGGAGTTTCCGGACGGATATGACACAATTGTGGGCGAGCGGGGATATCGGCTGTCGGGCGGTGAACGGCAGCGGCTGTCTATCGCGCGCGTAATTCTGCATGACCCGCGCATCTTGATATTGGATGAGGCAACATCGGCACTGGATACTACGAGTGAGCGCTATGTGCAGGCGGCGCTGGAGCCACTGATGAAGGAGCGTACCGCCATCGCCATTGCACACAGGCTGTCCACAATAATGTCCGCCGATGTGATATTTGCGGTGGATGGAGGGCGGATCGTGGAGCAGGGAACGCATGAAGATTTGCTCGAGAAGGATGGGCTGTACGCAAGCCTATACGAAGAGCAGTTCGATGGTGGACGTGTGGAATGCCGCTGTGAGGACGGCATTGTGCTTGTGAACGGCAGAGTGGTGGCGCGGATTGATGATATGCGCGTGCCGGTCTAATAGAGCGTATTATAGTTTTACTCTTCCAGTCGGCGGCGCAAACGGCTTATCTCATCGAGAAGTTCTTGTTCACGGGCATCGAAAGCGTATCTGTCTGCTTGGCGCGCTTCGCGTTCCACTAACAGCGCTTCGCGCTCAATTTCCAGCTTGTCTATCGTTCTGCCGGTTTCGGGGTCGAGCACATCGAACTCTTCCTCATCAGGATACCAGTAAAAATCTAGGTGCAGAAGTTCGCTGCGCGACCAGACCGTCCCGTCCGGCTCCGTGTGCAGATTGTACGGCTGATATTCGCCGTCTATCAGACGCTCTCCCACGAGGGGCTGTCCATATAGCTCGCCGCCCGTCGGGTCGAACCGCCAGTATTCGGGTATACCTAACTCGGCATATAGGTCGCGCTTGTGGCCTAAGTCGTTCTCCTTGGTGCTGGGCGACGCCACTTCTATCACGAAGTCGGGCACTTTGCCCACTATCCAGACCCAGTAGTTCGGCAGATTTTGCCGTATGACTTCGGAGTCAACATCGAAGGCGATAAAGCAGTCGGGTTGAACGCGCTTATTGCCGTCGGCAATGTCGTAGCAGATATAGACCATGCCCGATATAAACACATTAGACCAAGATTCGTAATGCTGCCAGAGAAGGTGGATTATCCTGTGTACCGTGCGTTCCTGTACCAAGGCGTCCTCCGGCGGCTGAGGCTCTTCGTAGAAGATGTCGGGCAGTGTCTTATTGACCCAGGCGTTGGTTATTGCTCTTGTCGTCGCCATTGCGAAGTCTCCGGCATCGGTGTCTGTTTTGCTCTCCGAGTGTGCAGCGCGGATTTACAGATTTATTTGTCCATCCGACGCTTACACATCCAAGTGCTGCTGGCGGCGCAGGCGGTTGAGTTCGGCGAGCAGTTCGCGCTCACGCGCTTCGGCGTCTAGTCGCGCTCCGCGCTCCGCATCGACACGGTATTCGGCTACTTGGCGCGCTTCGCGTTCCACTTCGGCGCGGTATTCAGCTGCCTGGCGAGCTTCGCGTTCCACTTCGATAGGGTCTATCGTTCTGCCCGTTTCCGGGTCAAACACATCGAACTCTTCCTCATCAGGATACCAGTAAAAATCTAGGTGCAGAAGTTCGCTGCGCGACCAGACCGTCCCGTCCTGCTCTGTGTGCAGATTGTACGGTTGATATTCGCCGTCTATCAGACGCTCTCCCACGAGGGGCTGTCCGTACAGCTCGCCGCCCGTCGGGTCTAAACGCCAATACTCGCTTATTCCCAATTCGGCGTATTTGTCCCGCTTGTACCCCAGATCGTTCGACGCCGTGCTCGGGGACGCTATCTCCATCACGAAGTCGGGCGACTTGCCCACCTCCCATATCCAGTAGTTTGGCAGATTTTGTCGTATGGCTTCGGAGTCAACATCGAAGGATATAAAGCAGTCCGGCTGAAGGCGGCGGTTGCCGTCATTGATGTCGTAGCAGATATAAAGCAGGCCGGATATAAATACATCCGGCAGCCCGTCGAAGCGCGCACGCAGCAGATGTTTGACTCGGTCTAACACGTTCTCTTGTACCACAGGTTCCTCCGCCAGAACCATCTGTTCGTAGAAGATGTCGGGCAGCGTCTTATTGACCCAGGCGTTGGTTATTGTTCTTGTGGTCGCCATCGCGAAGTCTCCGGTATCGGTGTCTGTTTTGCTCTCCGGGTGTGCAGCGCAGATTTATCTGTCCATCCGACGCTTACACATCCAAGTTCTGCACTTCTAGGGCGTGAGCTTGGATGAAGTTGCGGCGCGGTTCTACTACATTGCCCATGAGCACGGAGAACATGTCATCTGCGACGGCGGCGTCGGCGATGGATACTTGCAGGAGGGTGCGCTTTTCCGGATCCATCGTGGTTTCCCAGAGCTGATCGGCGTTCATTTCGCCCAGCCCCTTGTAGCGCTGAAGGTTGATGTTGCGCCTGCCGTTGAGCTGCATCATTATTCCTTCGCGCTCGCCCTCACTGTAAGCATAGTGGGACTGTCTGCCTGATGTTATCTTGTACAGCGGGGGTTGTGCGATGTAGAGGTGCCCATGCTCGATGAGCGTCTTCATGTGGCGGAAGAAGAATGTGAGCATGAGCGTGCGTATGTGGGAGCCGTCCACATCCGCGTCTGTCATAATGATGATGCGATGGTATCGGAGTTTGCTGAGATCGATGTCTTCGTCCAGCCCCGCACCGATGGCGGTTATCATGGAGCGGATGGCATCATGTGCGAGTATTTTGTCGGCGCGCGCCTTTTCGACATTTAGGATTTTGCCCCAGAGAGGCAAGATTGCCTGCGTCTTTCGGTCGCGCCCCATCTTTGCGGTGCCGCCCGCGGAGTCGCCTTCGACGAGATACAGCTCGCAGAACTCAGGATTTTTTTCAGAACAGTCGGCGAGTTTGCCGGGCAGTCCGCCGCCATCCATAGCGTTTTTGCGGATGATGAGGTCGCGGGCTTTGCGTGCGGCGTCTCGCGCGCGCTGCGCGGTGAGGCACTTGTCGATAATGCGCTTGGCGTCCTGGGGGTTGTCTTCTAGGTAATACTGGAGCGTTTCGGCTACTACGCCTTCGACCTGTGTTCTGACCTCCGGGTTGCCTAGCCGTGTCTTGGTCTGTCCTTCAAATTGAGGCTCGGTGAGTTTTACGCTGATTACCGCAGCCAGACCTTCGCGCACATCTTCGCCGGAGAGGTTCGGTTCGTTATCTTTGATGTGATTTTGCTTACGTCCGTAGTCGTTGATAATACGCGTAAGCGCGCTGCGGAAGCCTGTGATATGTGAGCCGCCGTCGATAGTGTTGATGCAGTTGGCGAAGGAGTGAACAAATTCGGTGAAGCTGTCGTTGTACTGCATTGCGACTTCGACAATGGTGTTGTCTATCTGCTTTTCGGTATAGATGGGGTCAGCGTGGATAACGGCGCGCTTTTGGTTGAGGCTGCGCACGAAGCTGGATATACCGCCCTCGAAGTAGTAGGTTACCTCGTTGTTGGGCCAGAGGTTTTCATGAGACTGCCAGTCGCTGCGAAATGTGATTTCCAGTCCCTTATTCAAATATGCCATCTCTTTGAAGCGCTGACGCAGTACATCGAAGTCGTATGCGAAGTCTTCGAATATCTCCACGTCGGGCAGGAATGTAACCGCCGTGCCTGTCTTGCGTTTGCTGCCTCGCGGAAGGGATGATGATTCAAGTTCGGACTGACCTCGACCGCGGGAGAAGGTTTGGCGGTACAGGTTGCCGTCACGGCTGACTTCGACTTCGAGGCTTTCGGAGAGCGCGTTGACGACCGATGCGCCTACGCCGTGCAGCCCGCCAGAAACTGCGTAGGCCTTGCCGCCGAATTTGCCGCCTGCATGGAGGGTGGTCATGACGGTTTCGACAGCGGTCATGCCTGTTGTGGGATGGACATCAACGGGTATGCCGCGTCCGTCGTCTTCGATTCGGACAGAGCCGTCAGGTTGTATGTGTATGTACACCCGAGTGGAAAATCCTGCCATGAATTCGTCCACGCTGTTGTCCACAATCTCATAGATGAGGTGATGCAAGCCGCGCTGATCGGTGCTTCCAATGTACATGCCGGGGCGCTTTCGGACGGCTTCCATGCCCTCAAGCACTTGGATGTCGTCCGCGGTGTACATGTCAGCTTCTTTAGCTGTCGCCATGTTTTACCTCCTGGAGATTAAGGTTCAGATTTGAGCCAAAAGATGGAAATCCAAACTTTTCGGCAAGTACATTTGCTGACAAGAGTCGACTGCCCCTCAGTGGTTGTGCATACATATTTGGCTGAAGTGCCGGCAGAAGCGAGGAGCCAAATATGTGATAATGATGGGGCATATATCCCCATCTGAGTGGACAACATACAGCAGGACTTATCAAGGTCTTATATGTTCTTAATTTTACCATTCTTTGGTGGCGAAATCAAACGCAAAGCGCACAAAAGTTCTTGCACGAAGTACAAACCCAGCCTCGTTAGGCGTGGGGAGGATAGCTGCGAAAGATGGTTAAAGGCGAGCGCGGCGGTTGGCGAGTGCGCTGATAATCTCCAGCCCTACGCGGTTCGCAACTTCCGCAGTGATCGCTGCGGGGCCTTCATAGTGGGGCGCGACCTCTACGATGTCTGCTCCGACAATTTCCACCGTGGATACGATAGTGCGTATTGCTTTTAGAAGCTGAGCGGATGTTATGCCGCCGGGTTCAGGAGTGCCTGTTGCGGGTGCGAACGCAGGGTCCAGCACATCTATGTCCACGGACAGATAAATGACTTCGGGGCCGTCAAGCGCTTCGCTGATGGCATCTTCCAGAACGGCATCAAAGCCGCGTTCTACGATTTCTGCCATGAGGTGCCAGCGCATGCCTTGCGCGCGCATCCAGTCGAACAAAGGCTTGTCAGGCCAGTATCCGCGCAGTCCAATCTGAATGAAGTTGCGCCCGGGAATTGCGCCGCTTTCCAGCAGGCGGCGCATCGGATTGGCGTGCGATATGAGTATGCCACCGTAGCCTGCTTCCCCAGTGTCGGCGTGTGCGTCGAAGTGTATCATGCCGACCCTACCGTAGCCGTGATGCTGCGCGACTGCGGTTGCTGCAGGCAGGGTTATAGAGTGGTCGCCGCCCAACACGAGCGGTATCGCACCAGTTTGCAGCGCTTGCATTGTCTTCAGGCGGATCGCATCATGGCTTTGTTCAAGCGAGCTTGGGGGGCATATCGCGTCTCCGAAGTCAACAACCTTTATCTGCTGAGTCGGGTACAGGTCGAACTCCATGTGGTAAAGCGTATCGTTGGGGCTGCCGGAGTAGCCTGCCTGTCTGATAGCGCGAGGACCGAAACGCGCGCCCGGGCGGTTGACTACGCCCATATCGACAGGCGCGCCTATGACGGCAACATCCGCTTGCATTTCGGCGAGCTCGTCCTGAGATAGAGCGAGCGGAGAGTGGATGTATGTCGGAATGCCCATGAAGGCGGGCTGACGCTCGGGTCCGCGAAGGTCGGGCATGGATTACCTCCCCCTTGATTCACACATCAGGATAAAGGCTGACTTTTGCTTTTATTCTAACGGATGGTGAAGGTCTGCTGATATGGGTATTGAGCAGGATGCGCAATGGATATTCAATAGTGTATGACAATAATGTATGAATTGCGGCATAGATTAGTCAGGGACTTTCATTATTACGCATGCCGCTCTATAATCGCCTTATTAAGTTAGTATAAAAAGTCAGAAAAAGCCACTAAGTCAACAGAACTGGTGGCAGCGCTGTACAAGAACTTTTATAGATTACAAATATACCCAAAAGTTTATGTGAGGTGAGGCATGGACGCCCAAGAAGCATTTCTCAAGGCGTGGGGCAGTTATCCGACAGGCGTGTCAGTGGTTACATCGATAGAACCGGACGGCGGCGTGCATGGAATGGCGGCTAACGGCATTAACTCTGTGTCGCTGGATCCGCTGCTTGTGCTTGTATCGGTCGGACATAACCGCAACTCATATCCGCTCATCAAAGAGGCGGGGCGTTTTGCTATAAATATCCTCAGCGGTGAGCAGCAAGACATTGCGCGTTACTACGCCAGCCCTGCGGAGTCGCGCAGTGCAGACTTCGATGTGGCGTTCACCTTCACGGATAGCGGGGCGGCTTTCATTGACGACAGCATCGCGTCTATGGACTGCCGAACAGTGCATGAACAGGTGGCGGGGGATCATACGATCTTCATCGGCGAGGTGGAGCGTATTGATTTGAATGAGGGCGAAGCGCTTGCTTACTGCCAAGGGAAGTTCGGGCGCATCGTGATCGACGAAGGTTAGATATGAGTTATACGCTTTCCGATCTGGACACTATGAGTATTGAGGAAGCGAACGCGTTGTCGTTCGAGGAACGCGATGCGCTTTTGGATATGATTATCGCGGATGGACGCAAGCAGACGACATCCCTTCACTCGTATCGAATCGGTCTGTATGGCGATTACTTTGAGGAAGACTTGCTGCGTATGCTGAAAGTACGCGCCGTGAAGGTGTTCGTCAGAGGGACTACGCCCTCAGGGTTTGACGGGGAGATTATAGGCGGCGAGAGTGACGAAGAGCAGTACCGCGCCGCATTTCGGCATGTGCAGGCGTCGCTTGAGGCTGCGGGGAGCAGCTTCAGTCGGGTGGTTACGCTGGTGATATTTCTGACCGATATGAACAAGTGGCCGCTGCTGAACGAAGTGTACCGCGAGTTCATACCCAATCCGCCGTGCAGGGCTGTCATCGGCACCACAGGGTTGGCACAGCCCCCTTTGCGAATCGAGATTGTGAACTGCGTTGCCTACCGTGTAACGGATTAGACATACGGCAAGTCCAGGGGTATAAGCAGGAACTGAATTCGCGGCGGCTGTATCAGCTTTCTAGGTAGGAGAAGCTCGCGGACAGGTTATCCAACACTTGCTCGTGTGGCGGAATCTCCATGATGATTGCGCCCTGATAGCGTTTGTTACGAAGCGACTGCATAAGCCGCAGGCAATCTACATCGCCTGTATCAACTGTTGGAATTGCTTCGCCGGCGCGCGTCTGCTTAAAGTGCGCGATTTTAATCATATCCACCGGCAGTGCCTCCACTTCGCTGACAGGATCGCTGTCAGGGTCTATGCGGAGCTGGTTCGTGGGGTCGGGGCAAAGCCCAAGCAGGCTGCCTTGTTCAGGAGGCAGGGTGTCTCTGACCGCCTGCACCAGCATAGCGAGGCTGCGTATTGGCTGGCCGGAGTTTTCCATAGAGAGCGTAACATTGTGCGCTGCTGATTCGCGCACCAGATCGGCGATGCTCAGGGCAGTGTTCGGGATGTCCTCGGGCGTATCCCACAGCGAATCGAAGCGCGCGGGATCTACCATACGCAGGTGGGGCGCATCAGGAGATACGGCGATCGCTGCTTCCAGCATGGACTGGAACATTGCGGACTTGGGCTGCGCCTTTTGCGACAGGCATGGATATGCTACTGCAAGGTTGAATGAGAGCGCTGGGAACTGCGCCACAAGCGCTTTGAGGTTTGGGATGTCGGGCTTCCAGTCCTCGCCCCCGCCTGTCTCGCAGTTTCCTAGGCAGGTTTGCCGAAGCTCGATATGCATAGCGCCGCGCGCCGCCGCTTGTCCGACAAGCGATTCGATGCTTTCGCTCTCAAGATGCTCGCGCCATGAGTTTGTTATCGCTCCGAATTTCATGTTTTGTCCTTTCTCAAATCTGGCCTCAAATCTGGCAGTTGGGCTTCACTTAATCTTGCAGTTACCCTTTAATATGACCTTTAATATGCTTGCTTGCTTTAATACGGAGCATGGGGCAGAGCATAGGTCCAGGGCATAGGATTTCTGGGCAGATAACCTATTCGGCACACTATCTATTTTGCAGGAACTGCTGTGTCAACAACAAGCGGTGTATGGTCGGGCAGGTAGTCTTCCATGAGACGTATCCTGCGTACCAGTGTGGATACAATCACGAGTGTGATGAGCATCAGTCCCGCTATGATATACATCAGCGCCATACCTCTTCCCTCCCCCACGCCGATAAATGCGCCCACACTTCCGGCAAGTACGCCTCCTTCCGCCATCATGGGCTCGAATACATGCTGCGCCAGTGGGCCAGCCGTAAGCACACCGAGCGACTGAGCGCCTACGCTTAACGCTATGCGGATGGAGAATATCCGCCCGAGAACTTCCGGGGCGGCTTTGACCTGCCATATAACTCTGTTCAGCCCGAACATGAACATGAAGGTAACACCGATGAAGAAGATCCCCACGGCTACCAGCGGGACGCTCTCGCGCAGTCCTATTACTGCGCTTGCCAGACCTGCCAGCGCCAAGCCTACCAGCATCCCGTTCATACGGCGTTTGGGACCGCCCCATGTCGTAAGCAGCACGCCTGAAATCAGCGCGCCTGCGCCGAAGCTCGACAGTATAAGACCGGCAGCCCTCTCATCGGCGATACTCAGCGCTAACGGGGTAGAAAGCGCATAGCCGATGCCCGGCATCAGAAACATGGTTATCGTAACAAAGACCATCAGATACACAAACGGCGGTCGCTCAGCGATATAGCGAAGCCCAAAGATGAACTCACCCAGCAGGCTTACCCGCTCGCGATCAGAATCCGGCGCGGGCTGCGGGATCGCACAGAGCGCAAGCGCAAGGACACTCGCGCCGAAAGTTACAAAGTCCAAGATGAAAATGAACCCCAACCCGGCTGACACAACCAGCAAACCGGCAAGCGCCGGAGAAATGATAATCTCCAGCGATATGGTCATCTGGGTGAGGCCGGCTGCGCGTCCGAGATTTTCTTTCTTGATGAGCATCGGCACGCTGGATTCCATCGCTGGAATTACGAATGCGTTCGCAACTCCATTAACGGTCAGCACTATATACAGATGCCATATCTCGAGCACGCCACTGAAGAACAGCAATGCCGCGACCAGCGTGCTCAGGCTGGCGACGGTGTTGCCGACGAGCATGACGATGCGGCGGTTCCAGATGTCAACAAGGGTTCCGGTGAAGATAGAGCCTAGCCCAACCGGAACTGCGGCAAAGAAGAGTAACGCAGTGTAGGCGCTGAGGTCGCCGGTTTCCCTTAAGACCCAGATGCCCAGCCCGAAGCGTGTCATGCCGGAGCCGATGAGGGAGACGAACTGCCCGAAAGTTATCGCATAGAAGGCTCGAGCGCCAGAGAACGAAGTCAAATTAATGGCAATTCCTCTATCACTTATCCGATCTCGTTACAGGCTCATGACTCGTACTTTCTGCCGAGTTCCTCTTCCCAGCGCAGGTAGTTCATCATGTCGGCATATCCTCGATCGGTGCCTGCGGGCACTACATCGGCAGGTGTTGACATTACGCCGGCAAGTCCCTGCTCTGTATCACGCCCGGCTTGCAGCCAGGCGTTCATACCGCCGTCCAGCACGGATACATCGGCGTATCCTTCATCGACAAGCGCCGCGCCTGCGAATGTGGAAGCGATGCCGTCCACGCAGGTTACGATTACGGACGATGCTTTGTCCGGCGCGATGTCGGAAATCTGCGCTTCAAGCCAGCCACGCGGTACCCAGCGCGAGCCGGGGATGTGCACTTCGGCGAACTGCTGGCTTGTGCCTACAAAGATAACGGAGGCTTCGGGATCATGTGATATTTGGTTCGCATCCAGCGCTTTAACTTTGCTCTTCGCATCATCCAGTCCGAGCGGCTGTGTTTGCGGCTGCCCTTGTTCTAGGGAATTTCCGGCGCGCTCCCATTCGGCAGTGCCTCCATACACGACGAATACCTCTTTGTGCCCCATCTGCCGATACCACGATGCGGTAATGGCAGCGCGAGCGCGACCGTCGCAGCAGAATACGATGGGGCAGTTCTTCACGACTGCCACTTCGTCTGATCGCTGCACTGCTTGTCCGCCGGCAAACCAGCGGAAGCCGGGAATGTGTCCTGCCGCATACTCTTGTTCGGTTCGCACATCTACGAGATACACGGTCTCATCGTTACGGCGCGCCATCATCACCTGCAAGCGTTCTGCGTCCAGATAGCGCACGCCGTCTTCGTCTGCAAGTCGGTCTGCGTAGGCTTCCGCAGCGGCGATACCTTCTGCGGACAGCGTCGGGAGATCGAGGCGGTCTGCCCCGGCTTCAAGCGCATAGCCTGCGAGCGACCATCCGGCAGTGCCGTTCTTTAACCCGACGACATTGGACATACCCATACGCTGCAAGACGCGAGTGCCGATGATGCTGCGGGTGCGACCCGCGCAGTTTATAACGACAGTCGCGTTATCGCCGATGTCTTTGGTGATGTCTGTGATTCGCAGCGCAAGTTCGGCGCCGGGAACACTGCGTCCTCCGGGGATGCACATGCGCTGATACTCTTCGGGCGTGCGCGTGTCAAGGATGACAATCTCGTCGCCGCGTTCAATGCGTTCGTGGAGTTCTACGGCATCAATCTCAGGGACATGATGTACGACTTCAACGCGCTCGCCGAAGTCCTTGCTTGGCACATTGACGCCCCATTCGGTTGGGTATTCCTGGGTTACCCAGCGGTTGACGCCGCCGTCCAGCACAGACACATCGGAATAGCCAAGCCGTTCCAGTGTGGCTGCGGCGAGTGAGGCTCTGCGTGTATCGTCATCGCAAAGCACCACGGGCGTGCCGGCGTGCGGCACTGCGGCGGCAATCTGCGATTCAAGGTCGCGGCGCGGTATCAGGCTTGCGCCGGGAATATGAGCGTTGTTGTATTCGCCGGTCTCACGCACATCTATGAGCGCGAACTGCGAACTGCCTTTCAAGAGCGAATCTAGCGATTTGGGAGATATTGCGGCAGGCATGGGTTTTTTCACCGTATCTAAATATCTAGGGATGGGTTTGGGTATTAGCAGTTGCTGAAACGTGTGGTCGCGAAGTGCTTTATCTCGCCGGTTTCGAGGTTGTAGCTGCTGCGCTCTAAGCCGCGCAGGTCGTTGCCATAGACGTGTATCTCAACGGTCGGCCGGTCGGTGTGGTTGTCCATCTGGTGAATCTCATCCACGTCGGGTATCAGCAGGGATACATCTCCCGGCTTAACAAGGTTCACCCTGTCGCGTTCCAGTACGGCATAGTCGTCGCGCTCGCCTTCGTCCATGCGGCGGAAGCGCGTCTCGGTGATACCGTTGCCTACTACGCCAATCATGCCCCATGTGCGGTGGTCGTGCGGGCCGATGTGGTCGCCGGGTCCCCATACGACTGATGTAACCAACAAGCCGTTGTCGCCGTAGTGCAGCAGGTATGTGCCGTGGTTCTTGCCGGGCATAGGGACGCTGTACTCCTCCGGTATGGCGTATTTGTTGTTTATCAGGCGTTCCAAGTATGACGAGCCTTTGTCGAACAGCGTTGCCTGATCGGGCTGGTCATCAACCAGCCTGGACATGTCGTAGATGAACTCATCGAGGGCGTATTTTACTGTGGTCATGGCGTACAATTACCTCCTGTGAATTATGAATAGGATAGCGAAGGCGGACAGATTAGACAAGCGCAATTCGGCTTGATGCTCGATATTGTTCTTGTTGTTTGGTGAGAATTAGACATCATTGATGACAGGACAGACAGAGTCGCGGATCAAGGAGGAGCATCCGCTTTGACGCGGTAGATTGTGGTCGTGCCGTTGTCAAACACCTTATCAAGCGCGCCGGATAAGCCGTCTTCAAACTTGTGCATCCCCCTGGGGAAATAGGCGCGCTCCAGCTCGCCTAGGTAAACATATTCGACGCCGTACTGTCGCAACAGCCTTATTGCTTCTTTCGGGTCGCGCGTCGTGTATATCGTCCGCACATCTCTGACGCGGCGTGCTACTTCATGGCGGTAGCCCCAGCGCTGCTGCTCCTGATGCCACTGCCAGCCGACTACGCTCGGCAGCCCCGTGTGTATGGATACACGACTGCCCCAGCGATACTCAGGAGTTACGGCTTCCAAAACGATGGGCGAGCCTTCTACATTCAGCTGCAGCCATCGGATGCCTTCATAGTCCGGCGCAAGTTCAATCACATCTCCCGAACTCTCCGTGTACGCAGCTCCTTGTATGAATGCGATGCCATTCAGCGTCAGAGGCGTAACATAGCCGTTGAAGCGATCGCGCAGCCTGTCGCGAGTGCCGGCTATGGGATATATCACTGCGCTTGCCAGCAGCACAGCCAGCACGATAACCCAAGTCCGTTTGATGAGCATGATGCGCGACAGGAAACTGCGCTGCACGTGGAACAACCGCCAGAGAAGATAGGCGGATGCGATGCCTAGCATGACCCATACTTGCATGTAGAATTTGAAGATACTGTTTAGGCGGGCTATATCGCCTTCCACACGCAGGAAATCCAGCCCAATGACGAGCGACAGCGATACCAGCGCCAGAATCAGCGCGAATATAGTCTGTGGTTCATCGGGACTTTTATGCGTAAGAATCTTTATTCCCACAATGGCAAGCAGCATCGCGAGCAGCAGTACGAAAGGCACGGTGCTGCCGACCACGCCTGTGAACGCTGCTGTCAGGGCAAACCCGAACAGCAAGACGCATACTATCGTAGTGATGAGCCACCTGACACTGACGGATTCGCCTTCTGCGCCATTGAGCACAGCTTGCAGCAGTCCGAACTTGCGCCAGAAGGCAGCGCCATACTTGCGGATGCCGTTTGCAAGCTCGTCTATGGCGAATGTTGCGATGATGAACACGAACAGCCCCGATATTGCGAGGAACTGCCACAAAATTGTGGTGTTGGTTGTGGACTGCACGCTGTTGTAGAAGGTTTCGCTTGATAAGTGATACGGCAGAAACGAGACAAAGCCGATCACAGCCACGAATGCGAACTTGACACCCGTTCGCAGCAGAACGACCAGCCCCAATCCGCCGTGCGCTAGAAACTCTGCGAACAGTATTGCGGCTGCGGCGACGATGAGGTATGTGGGCAAATCCCAGGTGTTCAGCGGGGCAAGCGCGCCAACGGATATTCCCAGTATCACTAACCGCATGGTGTCGAAGCTAAACAGAGCGGATGCTGCCCGCCGAATCCGGCTTGTGTTTGCGCGGTCCGCATACGCTCCCGATCCCGATGTGCGGACGGAAAGTACGGCAGCAAGCGCCAGCCCCATAACCAGCAGCGTGAAGGGTATCACCATCATGTGCGCGTGCAGGTCGGCGAACAGAAATGTGAAGAACGGGAACTCGGTAATCTCGTGTCCCGGCGGGTCAGGCGGCATCATTCGGCTGCTTCGCCAGAAATCGAACTCGCTAATCGGCAGCCCAAGCAGCAAGTTCATAAGGCTGCGCCCAACTTGTATCGCACCGTCGAGATTGCCCAAAATCGTTACGAATGCAGCGCCCGTCAAGCCGACAAGCACAGGCGTGCGGCGCACCGAAGCGACAACGCCGCCTCCGACCGCGCGCAGCCTGCGTTCAGCAGATTCCACCAAGTTGTACACGACGGTATATGCGCCGCCAACTGTGAGCGCGAAGAAGGTCGGCACGGCTAAGTTGAAAGCGACCACCGGCTCGATTGCCGTTATCCTGATGAATACCGCCGTCAGGAACTGTCCCCAGTAGTAGTAGTTCAGGTAGCCTCCGCCGAACCATGGGTCATACGGCGGCATTATGGTGGAGCGCATTACGGCGTTTAGGTAGGCTAAGTCCATGGGCTTCTCGCCGCCGCGATGGGTATGCCATAAGTCCGGGTTCGCCATGCGCACAAGCACGAATATCAAGAACGCTGCGATGAATATCGTCTCTGCGACTAACAGAGCTGCCCAGCGCCGCCGCACAAAGTCGATAATCTCCTGCCATCTGAATATCAAGACGCCAAGAGACGGAACAGCCAGCAGCGCCGCCGCAAACACGATCGAAGTGCGCGAAAACGCCATCCATTGCAGGCTCGTGAGCAGCCACACTATCAGCCCGATAAGCAGTATTCCGAGCGTCTTTCCGAGCAGGTAGCCTCTGTCATGCAGCGGTCGGAAAATGATGAAGGTCAGCGGCAGCGCAATCAGCGCGGCAAGTTCTAATGCGCCCAGCCACGCGAGAAGCGGCAGTCGGTTTGTCCAGCTCGCGGGGCGGATGATGTCAGTCCAGGCACCGCCGTTCTGCTGTATTGTGGCGTCATCCGGCGAGTACATCAGACCCAACTCAGGCACGATGGACGACTGCGCTGGGACCATCTGGTCTATGATGCTCTGTATCTGGTGGGCGCTCAGACGACCGGTGTTCTCGAATATCAGCACTTTGGGGTGATCGTACACGGAGAAGCTCTCATCGGCATATCCGAGGTTCAGGGCGATGTCCTCGGTGTTATGTGCCTGCTGCAGCTCAGGGGGAGCAGGCAAGTTCGGACGACCCAGCGTGTCGTCCATAAGCGTAACTCCGAACAGCGTCGGATAGGATGTTTCGACACGCGCAAGTGTATAGCCTAACTGTTCGGAAAACAGCATCCGATAGTATTCGGAAGTAATTGGGTAGCGCTCAGGCAGGCGCGGTATCGTGCCGTACAGACGGTTGCTGAACAGCACCAGATAGTCTGCTCCTTCGAGCATATCCGCGACAAGCGCAATTTTACCTCTGCGGTCAGGCTCATACAGCGGCAGCTCGAACAGCCGAAAGTCAAAGCGCAGATACGGAAGCGACTCTTCCCAGTGTTCTTTGAGTACGAACGAATTGCTTGGAGCGTTTTGATTCAGCCAGTCGTTCGCGCGCACCGCCGTATGCGCGCTGCCGTACACGCCTTGTACATAGGCGAACGCATAGAAGGCGGTGGATGCTAATACCAGAGCAATTAGAGCGCCCGCGAGGGGACGCAGTATCTTCCTGCCCAGGGGAGGCTTATATCGGGGAACGCTGTCCCACAATGCCCATAACGCCCGTGAGCCGAACAGCGCCAGCAGAGGCGCGATGGGCAGCATATAGCGCATGAATTTCACATGGAATGCGCCCGTAATAAGAAAGTACGGCACGACCCAGCAGAGCAGCAGCACCTCAAGCTGTGTGTTCTTTGAGCGCACGAGAAGGGTGGCAAACAGCGCGAGCAGCGATATTCCGGCTGCGGCGACTACTGCAAGAGCGCCGTTGGACAAGAGTAATATGCTCGCAGGGAGCGCCCATCCGATAATCAGGTACACGAATCCCAGCTTCAGGGGCATGCCGCGCAGCGATATGTACAGCAGTCCTGCCCACGCTGCGATACCCAGCGGCAGTCCGTAGCCCCACGCTGTGAGCTGGCGAATGTGATACAGATAAGGCGCCGTGTCTGCGTACTGGCGCGTGTAGGGGTAGTCCCGGATGCCGCGAACCATCTCCGACTGCTCGCTGACATGCCGGAGGAAAGTGCTCCAGTCGAGCAGTGAATACGGCTGGGCAAGCAGTAAAGCGAGCGCAGCGACCGCGCCTCCGCCGGCAAGTCCCACAATCGCGGTTTTCAAACGGACATCGAACCTATCCGCAGCTTTCTTTCCGTTAAGCCCGAAAGCGAACATTAGGTGCGCTATGATGAAAGGCGCTATTATGGGAAGCTGGCTCGCCTTGGTGGCAAACCCCAAGCCTATCAGAGCGCCTGCAAGCAGTGAGTGGCGCAGATTACATTCCCGCGCCACTTTGACCATGAAGTACAACGCAGCAATGGCGAACATTGCCTGAATTGTGTCCACTGCGAAGAAGTGGCTGAGCTGAATGTGGATGACGGCAAGCGATGTGAGAGCGGCAGCAAGCAAGCCTGTTCTGCGGTCGAAAACCAGCGCTGCGATGCCATACATCGCAAGTATGGTTACGATGTCTGCGATGGCGGATATACTGCGCCCTAATATCCGCAGACTGTCGGCGTCTTCGCCAAAAAAAGGAGCGCCGAGTATTTGCGCTGTTTTCAGGGCATATAGCGGAAAGCTTCCGTAGTTGAACCAGCCTGGGTTCCAGGGGCTTTCATCGGCGCTGAAAAGCAGACCGATCTCATCAAGCTCGGGCGGAGAAATGCCGATTACCCTGTCAAATATGGCGCGTTCGTCAGGGTGTGGCGTGTATCCGAAGCCGTCATCCCACATCTGCCCGTAGAAGCGCAGTGCGACTGCGAGCGCAAGTATGGCAATCAGCAGGATACGCCAAGCAGTCAGGCGGCGCGCGTAGGACATCAGGGTTTGTGGAAAATGCGCTGAGTGCGAATTATCGGTCGGAGTATCAGTATTGTTGTGCCGCGTTGTCAATTGAGAGTGTAGTTCGTCAGAGCTGCGAGTATTTTATAAAGACTTCCTTTACAAGATACCATTATAGCGGCAGAACACACAGCGGTTTTGCCTCTGTACATCGGCGAACACCAAAGTCAGCCGCCACACACGGACACCTTGCTGATATTCGATGCGATATGGTTGACCCGCACCTATCGGAACAATCCGGGAATCTGCATATCAGCGAACGCGCGTTACTCGAATTGCGAAGCTGCTTGAATACGATTCGATGGATTGGGCTATATCAACTACGCTGGCAAGCAGCCACCCCCCTGCACTTGGAGTCCATTCCGGCAGGGAGACGAACACGCCTACATCCGATTGCGGAACGGCCTGATAAAATGGCATTTCAGCCGGAACCTTGACCCTGTATTTCTCATGCATAGATGAAGTTGTTCCGAACTCGAATGCGCCGGTGTTCCTGTATTGTAATGCGGCGACCAGCTCGGAAACCTTGCAGCTTCCGAGCAAGCCTTGATCGAAGGCGACTATCGCCTCTGCCCTTGCTTTCAAGTTCGTATTGAACCAGTTGAGCACAGACACGAGATCCCAAACACAGGACTTCTCATTCGACTCCAGTACAAATGCTGTTACCTGGATGCCGGACAATTCAACGCAGCCAAACCGACTGAGTGCGTCGCAGAAACATTGAACCAATGCAGGCAATCCTGAGACGGACTCGGCGCTTCTCCAGCGTATCGGAAGCTCTAACCAACCTGGGATAGGGTTCGTCGGTTTATCCGATACCTCTACGGGTACAGCTGACAATCCAACCTGTACCCATCCTATGCGGTACGGGTCAGTATCGGCGGTTATCTCTGCTTCCTCAATTCCCCATAGCAGCGGGGGGCATTTAAGATCGCAGACCAGCGCATCAATACAGAGCGCGCTCTGAAAACGCTGTATAAATCTTCTTCCTGGGAATCGATGGTCGCCGAGCCGGACATCTTTCCGAAAGCCTCAAGGAAAAGCGTTGGCGGCATGGCTGCTAATCTCTTTAATCGGGTCCGGGCGAGTCGGGGGGGGGCGACATTGTATTTGTGCGACTTTGTACACCTTATCGGGCGGAGCGATTTTGCCCGGAATGTCAACATCGACCACATTCCGATAAGGTGTCGGTTCACATTAGAGCAGCGCCTATCCGAACATATCAGCCGCCATCATTGGACGGACACGTTTTATATATTTATATATACACTATATCCGCCCAAGCAGCGTATCCGGCAGCGGAAAGCCTAGAGCACGTGGTAGAGCAGCAGGTGCTCGCGCAGCACGTCGTTGGCGAAGTCGTTCTCTTCATCGCGCAGTACAGAGTGGATGTGGTTCGCATCGTTCTGGCGGTTGTCGTACTCAACGACGAAGTTGCCGCCGTGAATGCGATAGTAGTGCTTGCTGAAGCGCTCCATGCCGCCGCCCCATGCGAAGTAGAAGTCGTCAAGCCCCTGCTCGCGAATGGCGGACATCTTGTCCTGCGCCACATCGCCTCGGACTGTGGAGACATACTCACTGATGATAGACATCATCATTTCGCGCTGTGTGCCGTTCATCTGAGAGCCGGGCAATCCCTCTTGCTGCGGGAATACGGCGCGGGATGAGTTGTATGTGAGGATGTCATAAGGAGCTTCGGGGTATATTACGGCGCGTCGCTGCTGCTCGGAACTTAGGCCATTCACAAGCTCCAGCGCGAGGTCTTCCCTGTCGCCTAGAATACGCTGTCCCTTGTCCGGGCCGTTCAGAACTTCGGCCGGATTCGAGCCGAAGAAGAACGGAGTAGTGGATATGACTTTGTCGCCCCAGATACTGTAATGCAGGGACACATGGTGTCCCTCTACACGCCAAGCCCATGGGTTCTCAGAGTCGCGCGGGTCGCCGAACACGGTGAAGTAGTAGAGTTCAGGGTCGCGGCGGAAGCTAACGATGCCGTTGTCCTTCTCAATTTTGCCGAGCGTGGTTTCGAGGTCGATAATCTGCGCTGCCTGCTTGTACGCGCGCTCGGTCAATCCACTTTCCATGATGGCATACGACAGTTTGCGCTGGTTATCGTCCATATCGCGTAGGGCAAGTCCGTGCCTGTTCAGTGGCGGGTAGTACCAGAAGACGCGCTCGCCGTCCATGTAGTCGTATGTAGCCTTGGAGCGCTGATCCTCCGAGAGACTGTCAAGCCAGTTGGCGGCAGCCTCTGCCATTTGCGCCGTGGCATGTGAGTGACCGTGTCCGTTCGAATGTGTGTGTTCGGTGGTCATATCTGTTCCTTTCTGTGTAGAAACCCGTACCAATACCTGTGTTGTCAGTATAACACCAAAACAGCCGTTAAAGAACGCTGTCTGATTGCGAGTAATAATTGCGGGTAATGTAAGTAATGAGATAATACCAAACCACGCAGCCAACAACAGGATGATTACGCTGGAATGGAAAAGTGGACGCACAATTGCGGGCTAGATATACTCATAGGATAATTGCAGGGATTAGAAGGTTTTTAATTGGTTTTTAGTTGGGGATGTGCAGGTTTATGGACAGTGTTTCCATCTGGGAAACGGTTCGGGATAATCATCAGCTTGATTGCAGCCGGGAGTTAAAGTATTCATAAGAGTACGAGGGCTGCAACTGCCCCAATTGCATATAATCTGTAATTGCGTACTATTGCATACTTAGAAAAATCAGGTGAAATTGTCAGGGTTCGTGATAGACGTAATAGTACAAGGTACAACTTGTGGTTAGCTTAGGTTTAGATTAGCTGATTATACAAGCACACCACAGACGAACGAAAACATCTGAAGTGAGGGATGACATATTGCCCGAGTCAAAAGAGTTTCTGGAGTTCATTGCCAAGTATCCTCCGCTGCTGGCAATTGGAAACACACCGATGGTCAAGATTGACGCCGGTCTCGATATTGGCGATGCGGAAATACACGTGAAGTATGAACATCTTAATCCAGGCGGTTCAATCAAGGACAGACCTGTACTGCGTATGCTGATTGAGGCAATCCTTTCAGGTGAGCTGACTAAGAATAAGTCTATCATAGACGCGACTTCGGGCAATGCGGGCATCGCCTATGCGATGATTGGCGCGGTGCTGGGCTACGGCGTAACGCTGGTGATGCCGGAAAATGCGAGTGAGGAGCGGAAGAAGCGTCTGCTGGCTCACGGTGCGGAAATTATATTCACCGACCCGATGCTGGGGTACGACGAAGCGTTGTATGAAGTTAAGCGACGCTACGAAGAGTCGCCGGACAAGTATTATTACAGCGACCAGTACAGCAATCCCAACAACCCGCAAGCGCACTACGATACGACCGCGGAGGAGATTCTGCGCCAGATGCCGGACATAACCCACTTCGTTGGGGGCGTTGGAACGGGTGGCACCATCTCGGGTGTGGGGCGGCGTCTGAAGGAGCACAACCCGGCTATCAAGGTCATCAGCATTGATCCGCCCGAATGGCCCGGAGTTGAGGGGCTGAAGCCGCTGAGCGCGGGACACATCATTCCGGACACATTCGATTCTTCGGTGGTGGACGAGATGCTGGAAATCAGCGTGGACGATTCTTATGAGATGTCGCGCAGGCTGTCGGCTGTGGGTTTGTTCGCCGGCCAGTCTTCAGGCGCGTATGTGCAGGGCGCATACGAGATTGCCCAGCGCGAACGCAATGGGCAGATAGTAACCATTTTCAACGATATAGGTGAACGGTATTTCAGTACGGGCATGTGGAGCTAAAAAGCGCAGAACGGGGCTGAAATCACTGGGCAAATGGAACCGGGATAAGAGCGGAAGTTCGGCGTAACGAAGATTAAGCAAGTAGTGGGTTCGCGATGGACATAACCCAGCTAATCTACATATCTATCGGCGCAGCGGTTTTGCTCGTTTTCCTGTCGGTGATGGTGCTCGTACTGACATGGCTGGAACGCAAGTCTCTGGCGCGCATACAGATGCGGATGGGGCCGATGCGTGTGGGCTTTCATGGCGCGATGCAGCCGATTGCGGACGCCGTGAAGCTCGTATCCAAAGAGGACATTCTGCCGTCTTGGGCCGACCGCCGTGTGTATTGGCTTGCGCCGCTTGCGGTGTTCATACCGGCGTTTCTGCTTTGGGTAACGATACCGGTCGCGCGGGATGTTGCGCTCGCCAACTTAGATTTGGGTCTGTTCTACATCGTGGCGGTGTCTGTGCTGTCGGTGATGGGACTTGTGATGGCAGGCTGGAGTTCTGCGAACAAGTACGCAATGCTGGGCGGTCTGCGCGCCGCCGGGCAGCTTGTGAGCTACGAGATACCGTTCATAATGGCGATATTGGCGGTGGCGATGCTGGCGCAAACGCTTGATCTGCGCCAGATTGTAGCGGCACAATCCACAGTCGCTTATGCGCTGGTAATGCCGCTGAGCGTGTTTCTGTTTCTGACGGCGGGGCTTGCGGAGCTTGGCAGAACACCATTTGATATACATCACGCCGAATCAGAGGTGGTGGGAGGGCCGTTCGTGGAGTACAGCGGGGCGCACTGGGCGGTATTCTTTTTGGCAGAGTACATAAACACCTTCACGATAGCGGCGCTTACGGCGCTGATGTTTCTGGGGGGATGGGGCTGGCCCACGATGCCATTCGACGGCTTGCTGCACTCGGCGCTTTCCGTGCTGTGGTTTATGGTCAAGACATACGCCGTCATTCTGGTCATATTCTGGATACGCGGCACATATCCGCGCCTGCGTATTGATCAGCTGATGGCGTTCGGCTGGAAACTGCTAGTGCCGCTGTCGTTCATCAACATTGTGTTTGTAGGCGCAATTCTATTCTACGGACTGCCCTTGTGGATGCTGAGTTTGCTATCTGTGATAACATTAGCGATAACCTTCTACATAATAGTCAGGAATGCCGGCACTCGGCTGGAACGAAACACGGTAACCGTGCATGCTGCGAGCAGTCTGCGCAGACAGCAGTGAGGGGTTGAGGCTGTCCGAGTGATAATGGTGGGAGAACCAGGAAATGGACAATCTGCACCCAATTACGCACGGATTTGTAGGCGCATCATCGCGCTAATTTAGCAGCAATGTCGGAACATACAGGGTAGAGATGCAACATGATAGGCTTTCTCGAAGGGCTGAAAACCACACTGAGGACAGCAGGACGCAAGCCGGTTACTGCGGAGTATCCGGAACCTGAAAAGCGACTGGAAGTGCAAGAGCGCTACATGGGCTTTCCTGCGCTGACTTGGGACGGTGAAGTCAACGAGCCGTACTGCACAGGCTGCATGGTGTGCATCCGCAACTGCCCTACGCAGTGCATGAGCGCGCAGATGAAGGACAATCCGCTGCATGCCGAAGGGAAGAGTCGACGCCGCAAGATTATAGACGAGTTTGAGATAAACCTTGGGCGCTGCATCCTTTGCGGCATCTGTGTGGATGTGTGCAATTTCGACGCGATAGAGATGAGCCACGAACACGAGCTGAGCAAGTATGAGCGCAACGGCAACCGTGTCGCACTTCCGGCTCTGCTGGAGATGGGCATGCGCTATCAGAAAGATACCTCGTGGCAGCCGAAAAATCCGAAAAAGAACAGCGGCAAACCCAGCGCTCCTGCGAAACCTGCCAAGAAACCTGAGGTAATCGAGCTTGCTCAAGTCTCCACATCGGCATTGGAGCATCGCAGAGCAACGATGCGAGCCAGAGAAGAAGAACGACGCGTTCAGGAGAACAGAAAGCAGCCTGCTGACCAACAAAATCCTACCGAATAACCAATGCTGATAACTCCTTCGCTAGTGCTGTTTTATGTTACCGGAGCGCTCACACTTGGGGGCGCTCTGGTTGTGGTTATGAGCCGAAACATCGTGTATGCGGCTTTCGGCTTGCTTGCATCTATGGTCGGCGTGGCAGGGCTGTTCCTGCTGGCATTAGCCGAATTTTTGGCGCTGGCGCAACTTCTCATATACGGCGGAGCGGTCGTTATCGTCATCTTGTTCGCACTGATGCTCACGCGCATTGAAGATTTTGAGAACCTGTCAGACCACCCGCAGTGGCCCGTTGCTGCGATAGTCGCCATTGCCGTTTTTGGCGTCATAGCGGCGACTATAGTAGGCACTGCCGTTCCTGATTCGGGGCGAACCGCCGTGAGTTTCACAGCGCTGGGCAAAAACCTGTTCACAGAGTGGGCGGTGGCGTTCGAGGTGGCGTCTTTGGTGCTGCTTGTGGCGCTCATAGGCGCGATCGTGATGGTGAGAAGTACGAGAGGCAGAGACTGATTTATTGAGTTTCTAGGACGCGCTAATATCCTCTGCCGGAATGCGGGGGCAGAGGTTTCACTGACAGAGGTCAAAAGAATTGCTGGAACTGGCACACTTTCAGGTGGTAGGTGCGGCGCTGTTCGCCATAGGAGTATATGGCGTCCTGGCGCGACGCAGCGCGGTGCTGATTTTGATGTCCATCGAGCTGATGCTCAACGCCGTGAATGTGAATCTCATCGGTTTTGCCGCATTCGGCGACTTCACCGAAGGGCAGCGCGCGCTGGGACAGGTGCTGATTATATTCGTCATCACAATAGCCGCCGCCGAACTTGCGCTCGCCATAGCAATCATCCTGCGGCTGTACCGCAATCGATCAACGGTGAATGTGGATGAGATAAATCTGATGAAGTGGTAGAAAGGGAAGATTTTTGGCGGTCGATATGTCATATCTGCAGGGCGGATAGACACTTCCCTAAATGTCATTGTCAAGCGCATAGACAATCTTGAAAAATGTCAGCGCAGGTAAGGAATGAATAGTGGAGTCATGGACACATGGACAGTTTCCTCGTTGAAAGCAGATTAGAGCGGGAAATGTGCCAAGCGATATTTCCGTTTGTCAACCAGAAAGTGATGCTTCGAAGATTCGAAATAATGCTCAATGTGGGAGATTTGCTCTGGACTCACAACGATGAACTTTTCGAGCCGTTATATGAAGCCACTGATTCAAATATTATTGAAACGTGGCAAGAATGCCGTATTGTCTGTACGGACCTGATAGTTCGCGCACGACGCCAATTTGACAAGTCTGTAATTTGGATTGCGGCGGAAGCGTCAAGCACGATTCAGCGGCAGGACATAGAGGATGCTCGTCAGTCTGCGGATACTTTGGCAACGGTGTTCAAGCAAGAGGCTATTGCCGTAGTCGCCGGATACCGCATTTCCAGTGAACAAGCCCAACAAGCCGATGACGCAGACGTTGAGGTGCTCATAGTAACTTAACGCTCTGCTGAACATTGCGTTCGCCGCAAGCCGTTCCATAGTGTATGTAATCCTCTGCGGTTGTGTCGTAACACCGATCAGGGCAGATGACGCAAGTGTTCAGCGGCGGCTGTAAGTGAGATAAACCTGATGAAGTGGTGGGAGTAAATCTAAATTGCACCTCGCTTGGCTGATACCCACCATTAGCGCCGCCGCCTTTGTTATCGTGGCGCTTGCCGGACGCTGGCTGCCGGGGCGAGGCGCGTTGGTCTCTATCGGCGCGATGGCGGCGGGCTTCGTTCTGTTCTGGGTCGCGCTGGGGGATATGCTGGGAGGCGGCGCATCGTATGCCGCGTATGGCGTGGAGTGGCTGCGCGCGGGTGATACTTCTATCGGCTGGGGAGCGCATGTTGACCGCCTGTCGGTGGTGATGCTGGGTTTGGTTACGTTCGTTGCGCTGCTGGTGCAGATATATTCGCTGGAGTATATGCGCGGCGACGCTAGGTTCGGCTGGTATTTCGCGGTGCATTCGCTTTTCGGCGCGGCGATGCTTGCGCTGGTACTTGCAGATAACTTGCTGTTCCTGTATATCGCTTGGGAACTTGTGGGGCTTGGCTCGTATCTGCTTATAGGTTTCTGGTGGGAGAGACGCTCAGCGGCGGAGGCGGCTAAGAAGGCGTTTATCACTACGCGCATCGGCGATGTGGGGCTGCTAATAGGCATCATCCTGCTCTTCCGCGCCACCGGTACGTTCAATATCAGCGAAATCATATCGGCGGCGCAGGCGGGCGCAATCGGACAGGGTACGCTGACTGCATCTGCGCTGCTGCTGTTCATGGGGGCAATGGGCAAATCGGCTCAGTTCCCGTTCCATGTGTGGCTGCCGGACGCGATGGAAGGTCCGACGCCGGTGAGCGCACTGATTCATGCGGCGACGATGGTCGCAGCCGGCGTGTATCTGGTGGCACGCATGCTGCCGATGTTCGAGCTGGCACCTTTCGCGATGTTCGTGGTGGCGATTATAGGGCTGATAACTTTCCTGTATGCAGGGACGCTGGCACTGGTGATGACGGACATCAAGCGCGCGCTGGCGTACTCTACGATAAGCCATCTTGGGCTGATGATGCTGTCTCTGGGCGCGTTCGGACTTGCGGCGGCGATATTCCATCTCGTCGCGCATGGCATATCTAAGGCGATGCTCTTTCTGGGCGCGGGCAGTGTGATGCACGGCATGCACGAGGAGACTGACATGCGGCGGATGGGCGGGCTGCGGCGCACGATGCCTCTGACTGCGCTGACATTTGTTATTGGGTCGGCTTCTCTTGCAGGTATCGCGCCGCTGAGCGGGTTTTTCAGCAAGGACGAGATACTGGTAGCGGTGCTGGAGCATCGCAGTGCCGCGTTTCTTGCGCTCACACTTGCGGGTGTGGCTATTAGCGCGCTATATATGGCGCGCATGGTGTGGCTCACATTCTTCGGCAATGCACGCAGCACAGACGCGGAACGGGCGCACGAGTCCACGGCTCTCATGACCGTGCCTCTGCTGCTGCTCGCCGTATTGTCAGTTGTGCTGGGAGCGCTGGCAATCGACTGGGGCAGCGTACACCATGGTTTCACTTACTCGGGCTTCGCTTACTGGCTAACGGAGCACGAGAAGTTCCACATCATTCCTTGGCTGACGGCGGCGTCGCTCGCTCTGGCGGTAGGCGGAGCTGCGGCAGGCTGGTATGTTTACGGCAGGCGCGAATACTCTGAACAGCCGCATAACGCCATAGCGCGCCGTTTCCCTGTGATACACCGCACGCTGCTGAATAAATACTACATGGACGAGATGTACCAGTGGTTGATAGACCGGGCAGCGCTCGCTTTCAGCCGCTTCATCGCGCTGTTCGACCGTGCCGTTGTGAATGACCGCGCCGTTGACGGCTCTGCTCTTGCTGTACGTCTGACGGGCTGGTGGCTGCGCCTGACACAGACCGGCTTCCTGCACAACTACGGCGCGGCAATGGCGGTAGGCGCGATAGTGCTTGTGCTGGTGTGGTGGGCGCTTCTGAACTAATATTACTGGGTAGATAAAGACGGGAGACAAAACGATGGCTGATTACATTCTGGTCGTGCATCTGGATATTCCGAGCGAGCTGGAGGACGATTTCAACCGCGCCTATGACGACGAGCATGTGCCGAATTTGCTCAATGTTTCGGGTGTGCACGGCTGCGACAGGTATAAGTTGGAATCATCGACGGACGAGGGATTGGCGCGTTATGCCGCGGTGTATCACATAGATTCGCCCGACATACCGGACAGCGACGAGTGGCGCAAGTGGGCGGATAAGGAAGGCGAATGGGTGTCTAAGATTCGCCCGCATTATTTCAATCGCACACGATCGATTTTCAAGAAGATTAACTGATCGATATACGGCATAATATCAGGGCAGCGGTGTGCGAGGGCGTCAAGTGTGTATGAGCATAGTCGAAGTGCACGGGTATGCAGGCTGCAGCGATCCTATTGGCAATCTACTATTGGCAATATAATTCGCGGAGCAGAGCATAAGCGTATATGAGATAAGGCAGCAAGAATAGAAGGTAGCGTAATGGCAAGTTACATTCTGCTGATACAGATGGATATTCCAAGCGAATTGGAGGACGATTTCAACCGTCTCTACGACACGGAGCATGTACCCAACTTGCTGCAAGTCGAGGGCGTGCACAAGTGTACGAGGTATAGACTTGCAGCATCGTCAGACGAGGGGATGGCGCGCTACGCTGCCATGTATGAGGTAGATTCGCCGAATATCCATGAAAGCGACGAATGGCGTCAACAAGCGGATATAGAGTGCGACTGGATGAGTAAGATTCGTCCGAACACTTATAACCGCACATTCTCGTCGTTCAGGAAAATCGGCAAGTAGATCTGCTGAAAGCACCTGTTTTTTTGCCTGTGCTTTCGGGCGAAAGGAGACGCAGCGAAATGTGCAGAAGCATAAAGACGCTCAGGAACCAAGATACGCCCGCCAGCGACGAAGAGGTGCGCGCCGCCGCGCTGCAGTTCGTGCGCAAGATTAGCGGCTATCGCAAGCCCTCGCGTATCAATGAGCAGGCGTTCAATCAGGCAGTGGACGAAGTTGCTTTAGCGTCGCGGACGCTGTTGGATGCGCTGGTGGTGCGGAGATGAGATGGAAAAGGATCTGTGAAGCTGTCCGCGCTAATTACGATATAAGAAATGCCCTTTGCGATAGGGATAGATGTACGCGGCTACCATCTATCAGGCTTCCTGAAAGCACCTTTGGCATCCGACATATCATCGGGAAATTGGGAGCAAGCGATTACGCTTTTGTTAATGGTGTTATAATTCCAAGTCGCTGCACCCACCAGCTCTCGGCTTATTCTCTGGCGCGGATGTGGACTAATTACTCCCACATTTTTGTTGAATTTCTGAACAACATACTTAATTGGAAGGGTCAAATCCGAGTCGTTAGAAATAACTACTGCTTCTTCAAAATCATCGTCGAAACAGTCTATCAACAGCATTGTAGAGAGGTTCACGTCTGATCGCTTCTCTTCAGTCCTAATAATTTCCACGCTTTCAGGTGGATTTGATGGACCGTTAGGATAAGTCAAAGGATGTAAGTGAGCTCTTTGAGTACGCTTAGCAAATCTTCCATAATGTATTGTCAAATTAGGGATAGTGTGTAGCGCCCTTATATAAATATCCTGCCTATCCGGTGCTTGTGGGTCGTGCTGATGTCCTGCTATACGGGCTGTGAAATATCTGATCCGGTTAATTTTTCTATTCGGCAATAGTCGGTCGCACATTACGGATAGATCGAGCCACTTGTATGGCGTACCTCGCAGTGCACCATAGTAAAGATTGAAACCGTCTATATAAGTATTTGTGGTCAATCGGGAAGTCAAGTCCTTACAAATATAATGACCACCCCTGAGGGGTGGTCATTACTACCCTGTCACCGGAAGCGACTAGGGGGGATATGAAAGTAATATATGCATTATTGACTCCTATGTCAAGCGTTACAATAGCGAAGAATTTGATCACTATCTCTCTCCGCCTAACACACGGCAAAAATAAGCGCATGGCATCTATATTAGTACACCGCACCACTTAAAATAGCGCGTCGCTGGCGTGCTGTATCGCCTCCATCAGCGGCGCCGGATATACTCCGAGCAGAATCATTCCTCCGAACAGCGCACCCAGAACGCCCAGCGTAAGGCGCGGTGTCGCTATCGGTGTGGCATCTTCCGCAGGCTCAATGTAGAGCTGCCGCACTACCATTAGGTAGTAGTACAGCGATATGAGACTGGCGAAGATGGCAACGCCCGCTACCCACAGAAGCCCCTGCGCGGCAGCCGCGTTGAACAGATAGAACTTGCTGGTGAAGCCCACGAATATCGGCAAGCCCGCGAGGGAGAAAAGCGACACGGCGAACACCATGCCTACAAGCGGAGCGCGGCGCGCAACTCCCGCCATGCCTGCGATGTCGTCCCGTCCTGTGATGTTGTATATGGCAGCGAGGCACAGGAACGCCGCCATGTTCGTTACGGCATAAGCTACGAGATGGAGCATTACGCCGTTGGAGGCTAGGTGCGACAGCTCCAGCGATATGCTTTCCGAGCCGGTATCGGCGAGCGCGGCAACACCCATTAGAAGGAAGCCCACCTGTCCCACACTGGAATACGCCAACAGCCGTTTTAGGTTGCGCTGCGCCAGTGCGACAAGATTGCCCAGCAGCATCGTTATGACCGCAAGAATTATCAGCAAAATCTGCCATTGCTCTACGATAGGCATAAACGCCTCGGCGAACAGACGCAAAGTCAGGGCGAATGCCGCCGCCTTTGAACCGACCGCAAGGTGTGCCGTAATCGGTATGGGCGCACCCTCATAAGCGTCCGGCGCCCACATGTGAAACGGTACGGCAGCAACCTTGAACCCCAGTCCGGAGATTATCAGCGCGATGCCCAGTATCAGGCCTGGGCTAAGCGCATCGGCGGCAAGTGCTCGGCTAATCTCGTCGAAGCGGGTCGTGCCCAGCAAGCCATAGACCTGGCTGATGCCGTACAGCAGCAGCGCCGAGGAGAACGCCCCCAGCAGAATATACTTAGTCGCTCCTTCGTTGGACTTGGCGTTGTATCGGTCATACGCTACCAGCACATATAGCCCGAAGCTCATCAGCTCCAGCGATATGTACGCAGTTAGGAGTTCGCCGGACGCCGCAAGCAGCATCATAGCAACGACAGTGAACATCAGGATGCCGTAGTATTCGCCTGGGTGATCCAGATTGCGACGCACAAAGTCCACCGACACCAGTATGACCACTCCGCCCAATGCAATGAAGAACGCTTTGAAGAACAGGGCATAGCCGTCAACACGGATAACGCCGCCGTATAGCGAGTCGTTTACGCCCCATAAATAAGCAAGCGAGGCGACGAATGCGACCGCAAGTCCCGCAATCGCTACAAAAGGCAGCGTCCACTTGCGGCGATCAGGCAGAAACAGGTCGAGCGTCAGCACCACGAAGGCAGCGCCTGTTACGATGAATTCCGGGAGGAGCAGCAGGAAGTTGTTGTTCATATCATCAACTCGTCAACCGGAGCATAGTATATCAAACAAACGGTACAAGATTATTATGATATTCATACCTTACCTTGCAGTGAGAGCGAATTTGCAGCTCCCGATAAAGCAGGATTCCGCGCGATTGAGCGGGTTCGCCGATAATGGCTTCTTAATGCCTCTATCCTCATACTGATGTAAAGCAGCTTCAATTGAGTTGGGCAAACTACCTATCCATCTTTCGATGACCAATCCATTAAATATGTATGTTAGCATGTCAGCGGCAATCTCTATTTATTCTCGAATAACTTCTCGAACAATTCTGGTGCAACATCGCCCTTTTGTTTCGGCATCATTAGGAGGAAGAAATGCAAAACGAACCCACCGCATTCCGAGTTGGCGACCCCGGCATCCGCGACATCTTCGGCGAAGCCTCCCGCATACAGGCGTGGCTCGACGTCGAAGTCGCTCTCGCACAGGCGCAGGCAGAACTCGGCGTCATACCTAACTACGCTGCCGAAGAAATTGAACGCAAAGCCCAGTTCAAAAACCTAGATATGGACAACATTCGTGAAGGCCTAGCCCGCACCGGACATCCCATAGTTCCTATGGTTTGGGAGCTAGACCGCATTTGCGAAGGGGACGCCGGCGGATACATCCACTGGGGCGCAACTACCCAGAACATTACCCAAACCGGCAAACTGCTCAATCTTCGCAGCGCACACAACATCTTCCTGCGCCAGCTAGCTGATCTGCTGCTCCTACTCGCCGACCTAGCCGAATCCACCAAAGACACGCCACTCCCGGGACGCACCCATGGACAGCACGCCGTACCCGCTACCTACGGATACAAAGTTTCCGTCTGGATAGACGAACTATGCCGCCATATAGAACGTCTCCGCGCCTGCGAAAGCCGCGTCTTCGTCGCCATGCTCGGCGGCGGCGCAGGCACACTCGCATCCCTTGGCGAAATCGGCTTGGCGATTCAAGACGGTATCGCAAAGCGGCTCGGCATGGAATCCATGTCCAACCCCAGCCGTACCATATCAGACCACCTCGCCGAATACATAACCATTCTCGCTCTGCTGGCAGCAACATGCAGCAAAATCGGCAGAGAAGTCTATACACAAATGAAGCAGGAATTTGGCGAAGTCGAAGAACCGGTGCCCGAAGGCACAGTTGGCAGCAGCACCATGCCCCAAAAGCGAAACCCTAAGCTTGCCCAAGACATCGTCGCCGGCGCAGCGCAAGTCCGCGCGCTTGTTCCGCTTGCGCTAGAAGCCATGCAAACCGAACACGAAGCCGACCGCACCACCAGCGTCATGATGGACAAAGCCCTTAACGAAGCCTGTATCCTGACCGGCGACATCCTTCAACGCATGAACAGCCTCTTCGCAGGAATCCGAATATTCCCCGAGCGCATGCGCGAAAACCTAGATCTCAGCGGCGGCTTGATAATGTCTGAAGCCGTAATGCTCGAGCTCGGCAGGCAAATAGGCAGGCAGCAGGCGCATGATGCTGTGTACGAGGCGGCGCAGGCAGCCTTCATTGAAAACAAGCCTTTCGTGGAAACCCTCGCAGAAGAACCAGAAGTCAGCGCGCGCCTAACACCCCAACAGATTCAGCAGCTGCTAGACCCCACCGCATATACCGGTGTGTGCAGCATCTTTGCCCAGCGCGCCGCGGACAAAGCCCGCGAAACCGCAGATTCTGTACTTGGTTAAGTGAGTGTGCGGCATAATACTACCAGCGTTTCAGAATGTAATCCGCTATATCTATAGCAATTGGCGCGCCCCGCCGATTGCTGGCAGCAAAAAACAATTCAAACATCGGAGAGTTTCGCGAATTCTTGAATACACGGCGTGTCGGAGCTACTTTTTCAAAGACTTTTTCAAGGCGAGAGCGATAGTTATCGGCTATACGACCGCTTCCAGCAGGACGTTCCAATTCAGGTTCATCTCCCAGCATAGACAACTGTTGCGAGGGCTGATAGAGAGCTTGCCAATGGCTACGGCCGCCAAAAATCCTATCAAGGTTTGACGCCAATATATCCGTCGGTGTTTGGTCCCTGGGCATCTGTCGCGCTATCGCGCTCAATGGAAATAGAATCCAGCAGTCTATTTTCTTGGTCGCTGCTATTCCTGCTACTGTTTCCCAAGACACCTGTGTAGCAAATGGGTCGAGAAACACCACAGCACGCTCGTAATTTTCAAGATTGTCGCAGAACGAAATTAATGCTGTGTTCGCATCAGTGTTATTGATTTCTATACTACAATTCGGAAACTCTTTCTTTATCTCGTCCAACTTTTCACAGCGTTCTGTATCTTTCTCAATGAATATGAACTTATCAAAAGGCTTATCTTTAATTCTCAATGCAATTCGCGCTGAACCGTCCCGTAATCCTTCGAAGTCGCCGTAATCCTCATGTGAGTATCCAAACATGCTGTACTGATCTTGCGATTCAGATTGTGTTCTTGGAGACCAGGTTCCTTCTCCCGCGAATGCGTCAACATATATCAGTTGGAAACCCCGGTTCTTCAGAGCAGTAGTGTATCTATCTAAATATCTTTCGAGTATCTCAAGTTTTTCTCCTGTCCAATCTCCCCCAAAATGCGTATTGGTCATATATGTACTCAATCTTTCATATTGATCAGGGGCATCTGCCGCCAAATGTTATCCCCTATAATTGCCTGCTCTCCGCCGCGTTTATTGCGCACACCGCCGAGCTGCTTCAGGAAAAATGGCACGCCTGCATCAATAGATTGATCTCTGAGATTACATGCCCATTCGATCTGCATAGGTCTCGCACCCACACCGCTTTCTCCGCCAACGATTACCCATTGGATCGCGTCTCGCTTTAACCATTGTGTCAAATCTAGGTATTCAAGCAGCGGCTCGGCAGATACAAAGCGCACAGGCGCAGGCAGGCGCTCCAAAACCGTTAATCGCGGAGCGTATTTCTGACTTTCCACAGAAGTCCCTATCCATATGTTAGGATGCCAACCGTCCTGAAAATATCTCTCATTTTCCTTCCACCACGCGACTGCCCGCCCTGGTCTTTTTGTCAGAACTTGGAAAACATGCCCACGTACAGATGCAGCATCGTACATGGTGCGGAATATCTCAAGAATGAAGTCGAAGGGCACCCTAGGATGAAATAGGTCTGACATACTGTTCACGAAAACATGTCGCGGTTTTTTCCACGACATTGGAGTTGTCAGGCGTTCAGGAAGAAGACGTACTTGGCTGGGCATATCTTCATAGCCCGCAACTCCCATGGCTTTAAGGCGTGGATACAGCGAGAACATGTAGCAATGATCACATCCGGGCGACACACGCGTACAACCTGTTATCGGATTCCAAGTCTCGTCCGTCCACTCTATTGCAGAGGGCATAATCGGTTAATCCTTATTATCATCAGCATCTAACCTAGTGTTGATTTCACAACACATAACCTGTTAGTGTTTTATACTCACTAGTATACATATGTTCTGTATCAAATGTCCAAGTAATGTCAACTCAGCGAGAATCTTGGTAAGATTAATAGTCCGTATACAAATTGCTCTTCCTGAGGTCAATGACCTGATTCGGCCGCGCAGGATTCAGGGACAATCTTGTCGCCATTTCCAGAGGTGTCAGCGCGCCAATAAATCTGCAACACCAATAAACATTAGAAATACTGCGGCATGCCTCAATTGACAAAATCACTCGTCCATCGCTAGACTTCCCACAGGCTAACACTGCGAGGACATCAGCATGCGCATCACCAATATCGAAGGCTTTAACCTCTCATCTCCTCTTGAGCGTCCGTTCGGCTGGTCTAACGGCTGGGTATCCGAACGCACCATCGACATTCTTAAGATCGAGACCGACGAGGGTATCACGGGTTGGGGTGAAGGCTATATCGGTACGCGCGGCAGCTTCGTACATCAACACTTCGGCGATCTACTCATTGGCTCTGACCCACTGAACCGCAATACGCTGTGGCAGCAGATGTTCGCCCGCGTGTATAACGGCAACAACGCAGGCGGATTCGGTGGCAGCGCCATCAGCGCCATAGACATTGCGCTCTGGGACATCGCGGGCAAGGCAGCTAACATGTCGGTTTCAGATCTGCTGGGCGGTCGGATCCGAGACAAAATCGCTGTCTATGCTACCGGGCTCTACTACACTGAGGGCGAGTTCCCCAACCGCCTGCTAGAAGAAGCCACGCGCTATGTCGAACTCGGTTTCAAAGGCATGAAAACCAAAGTGGGCGGCTTGCCAATTGCCGAAGACGTGCGCCGAGTTGCCGCAATTCGCAGAGCTATCGGAGACGATATTAGGCTTATGGTGGACGCTAATCAGGCGTACCCGGCAGCAGCGGCAATTCGCATCGGCAACCATCTCGCCGACCTAGACATCACATGGTTCGAAGAGCCGGTCAACGCCAAAGATGTGGATGCTTACCTCCAGGTCAAAGATGCCGTACCCATGCCCGTTGCAGGCGGTGAGAACCTCCGCACACGTTACGAGTTCAAGGACTTCTTCGCGCGCCGCGCTTACGACATCGCCCAGCCCGACGTCGTCAACGCGGGCGGCATCACCGAAATGCGTAACATCGCACTGACAGCGAACTCCTATGGTATTCTCGTCAATCCGCACGTCTGGGGTTCGCCCATCATGATTGCTGCCAGCCTGCACCTAGCCTCCATCATTCCGCCATGCCCGCCCGCATACACTCCCCGCCCCTACGAACAGGAGCCGGTGATGGAGTTCGACCGCACCCCAAGCGGCATCCGCGAAGGCATTGCTGCGCAGCCGTTTGATCAACAAGATGGATTCGTTACTGTTCCAACTGCGCCGGGACTCGGCATCGAGATCGACGAGAAAGCCATTTGCAGGCTTGCGTTAGACTAGCGCCGCCCGGTCTAATATCTGTAACATGCATGACAAATACTCCTCACAGGTCAACTGACATACGAGTATGCCTGGACAGCAGGTCAGCGATAGAAGGCTTGCAGCACAGAAGTATCACGATACACAACATTTTTAGAGTGGAAATGAGAATACTCTTAGTGTGTATGATAGACGTGCCGCAAACATTCGCAGCCGTATCAGATTCTAAATAGCAGGCAAGCATTGGGAGCAGACAATACAGACCTCGCCATCGACGCACGCGGCATTAGTAAATCCTATGGGCGCATTCATGTCCTGCGAAATCTGAACCTGCAAATCCCTTGGGGGCAAACACTCACGCTGCTGGGCGCGAATGGATCGGGGAAGACCACTCTGATTAAGGCGCTCGCCACACTCGTCAAGCCCGACGCCGGAGATATCCATATCGCCGGTTTTTCCACGCGGCGCAGCGGCGCGCAGGCGCGGCGAGCCTTGGGCTTTGTCGCTCATGAACCGCTTCTGTATGAGGGCTTGACCGGCGCTGAGAACTTGCGCTTCTTCGCAAGGATGTTCTCCCTTGATGATATCGACGAACGCATCGGTGAAGTCGCAGCGCAGATGGACATAGCCGATCGTCTGGACTTCAGAGTAGGCGCGCTCTCACACGGCATGCGCCGCCGCTTCAGCATCGCCCGCGCTCTGCTCCACTCCCCTAGTGTGCTTATATTAGACGAACCTGAAAGCGGCCTTGATCAGCAAGCGCTGAGCATCCTAGAGGCTCTCATAACAGATAAGAGCCAGCCCGATCGCGCCATTTTAATGACTACCCACAACTTTGAGCAGAACATTGCACTCAGCGACCGAGTCGCAATATTAGCTCGTGGCCGCATCGCCTATGAAGGCAAGCCTGATGCGGATACCGCCAAGGCGGCATACCTATACCACACGGATGACGCGGAGAATGAGGCACACAACAGATGAAGACATCTATGTTGACGGTGCTGGCAATTTTGTGGAAGGAAATCATCCTTGAGATTCGCACGAAAGACATTGTCGTCAGTGCGCTGGTGTTCGCCCTGCTGGTCATTGTAGTGTTCAGCTTCGCCATCAGTCCCACACCCCAAACGGTAGCCTTCGTCGCGCCCGGAATTCTATGGATTGCCTTCACATTTGGAGGCGTATTGGGGCTAAACCGCTCGATGGCACTCGAACGGGAGGGCGGCGGGCTTCATGCGCTGATGCTCACTCCGGCAAGCCGCGACCTTATATTCTTCGGTAAAATGATTAGCAGTTTCCTTTTCATGCTGCTGGTAGAAGTCGCGGTCTTCCCAATCTTCGCTGTGCTCTACAACTTCTCTTTGCTTCTTCCCGGGCTAATCCCCGTGGCTGTGCTTACGACCCTTGCCATAGCTTCCGTGGGAACGCTGTTCTCTGCAATTGCGGTGAATACCAGATCTCGTGAGATAATGCTGCCCTTGCTGTTCTTCCCGGTCTTAGTACCTGCCATAATAGCTGCGGTTGAGGCATCTACTGCCGTTATTCAGGGAAACAGCGCCTTCGAGCGATGGATACCCTTCCTAATTGCCTTTGACGCTTTATTTCTAGTCATCTGCCCTTTCGCATTCCAGCTAGTAATCGAAGAATAGAAGTGGCTGCCACTGCAAATAATATGCCGTTAGACCAAATCACGCTTGTTGCTAATCTAAGATAAATGATAAACTATATTTAAGGTTATACAGGAGTTACCTATTTTAATCGGATGCTTCGGCAGCAGATAGTTCGCCATATCACAAAATTGACACTAAAATGAAGCACCTGATATATTAATTCTCCACCACGTGAAATATATCGAGCAATCTATTAGAACTTGTAACCGTTTTTCAATGCTCTCTTGATCTAATAATGCGAGCAGAACATCTACAACAGGCGGCGCAAGCTCCCCATTCCGCACTGCGCCCAAAGAGTGCAGCCCAAAGGCTGTGTGATTTGGGACATCTTCTCTTTAGTATCTATTTTGAAGGCTGTTTACGCACGCCTCATACCTGACATGCGAGAGCTAGGAGGCTAGACTTGCAGAAAACTGACTTTGTAGTTCGATTTGCGGGCGAAGGCGGACAGGGCATGGTTACATCGTCCGAAGGCCTAGCGCAAGCCGCAAGCAATGTGGGCTACCATGTACAAACATTCGTTACATTCCCTTCCCAGATTATGGGAGGTCCTACAATGGCGCAGGCGCGGTTATCTACAACGCCTGTACTAAGCTCCGGCGACAACATCGATGTTCTGGTTTGCTTCAACGAAGAAGCCTACCAGAACCACAGAGATGAGGTAATAGACGGCGGAGTAGTCATCTATAACTCAGGCGATTTTGAACCTGAAGACACCGCAAACAGCTTCGGTATGCCTTTCGCTGAATTAGCCAGATCCACCGGAAATGCCCGCGCAGAAAACATGATTGTTCTGGGGGCACTCGCACATCTGGTGAGCATGTCCCAAAGCATTCTCGAAGACTTCGTTAGAGAACGCTTCACCAGAGGACGCCCCAACGACGAACAGATAATAACATCCAACATCCAGGCTCTGACTCTTGGCAGGCAGGAAGCGGAAAAGAGCGGCTTCAGTCTTGGCGAGCTTGCGCCGCCAATAATGCCGGAGGGCGACCAGATTCTGCTCAACGGCAACGAAGCAATCTCTCTCGGCGCCTGTGTAGCAGGCATCAATTTCTACATCGGATACCCCATATCCCCTGCAACTTCGATACTGCTCTGGATGGAGAGTAACCTCACCGGCGCCGGCAAGTTTGTATATCAGGCAAGCTCCGAGATTGAAGCGATAAATGCCATTGTTGGCGCAGGTTATGGCGGACAGAAAGCGATGACTGCTACCGCCGGTCCGGGGCTATCGCTTATGGGCGAAGGCCTGGGACTGGCATGGATGGCGGAAATCCCGCTAGTAGTTGTGGATGTACAGCGCGGCGGTCCGTCAACCGGACTTCCGACTAAGACCGAGCAGTCGGATCTGCTCATGGCGATGACGCCCGGACACGGCGATGTAAGCATTCCCATCATCGCTCCAGGCAGCGTAGAAGAGTGCTTCTACGCTACGGTAATGGCGTTTAACTGGGCAGAACGATATCAAGGACCTGTTATCCTACTGAGCGAGCATATGCTCTCTGAACGGAAACAGAATATCCCCAAACCCGACTTAAGCGATCTCGTCGTAGAAAGGCGCGAAATATACAACGGCAGTAACGGCTATAACCGCTACGACAGTTGGGAGCTTTCGCCGATGCCTCTGCCCGGAGGTCCTGGCAGCTACGTGGCAAACGGCAGTGAGCACGACGGAATGGGCGACACTACACACCTGCCGGAACGCCATATACAGATGACCGAACGGCGCTTCAGCAAGCTTAAACTGCTTGAGAATGAGACATACGAGAGGCGCAATACGGACTCGAGCATTGCAATGATGACTTGGGGCGGGTCGAAGGGGCCCTCACAGGCAGCTTATGACACCTTAATAAACAGTGGTGTTGACATCGGTTGGTACTACACCATGTTTCTTAACCCTATGCCGACAGATCTTCTCGAAGAGCTCCGTCAGAAAGATCTGGTGCTAGTGCCGGAGCTTAACTACTTGGGGCAGTTCTCAAGTATTCTGCGGTCGCTGGGCGTAAAAGCGGAGTCTATTACCCAGTACACAGGACTTCCATTCAAGGTCGGAGAGCTTGTCAATCGCGTTAACGAACGCCTCGAACAAGAGCAGAAAGTGAGCGTAACAGTATGAGCGTCAAGAATCCAGAATACGATTTCAAGTGGTGCCCCGGCTGCGGAGATTTTGGAGTTAGGCGCGCCCTTGAGGCTGCGATAGAACAGCGCAGGGTCGAGACTGAGCTGCCAATAGAGAACAATGTGATTGTGGCGGGAATCGGCTGTTCCGGCAATATGGTTCATCTGCTCGAAGGGCAGCAGCCTTACGGGCTTCACGGCATTCATGGCAGGACACTTCCGATAGCGCTGGGCGTCAAGATGGGGCGGCCAGACCTCAATGTGGTAGTCGTAGCAGGCGACGGCGATTTCCTCAGCATAGGCAACGAACACATTGCACCTCAGGCGGCACGCAACCTCGATGTTACGGTCGTCATCATGGACAACGCTGTTTATGGGCTGACGAAGGGGCAGAGTTCTCCCACGACTAAGTTGGACGGCATCACCAGCTCCACGCCTTACGGCAAGCCTGAAGCTCAGCTTAACCCACTTGCCCTCTATCTGACACTGGGGGTATCTTACATAGCCTCGCACATCTCCACAAAGGTGAAAGACCTGGGAGACACAATTCAGGACGCGATGAACCACGAAGGCTTCTCGATCGTTCATGTTCAGTCTCCCTGCACTACTTACAACAATACCTTCCAGGAACTCAAAGGAAATGTACGGCGAGGTATTCCGCCGCTCGCCTGGGACATCCCTGAGCACCACGACCCCAGCGATTATGAAGCAGCCCATGAAATTGTTAATCAGGGCGGCGTACCCGTCGGTGTGATTTACAAAGACAGTGACAGGCCTTCCTTCCAAGAGCGCATTGACATCATCAATGACAAATCCTTCTCGCGCCAAGTGGACAAGATGATCGAATCTTACGCCATTTAGCGGAGCAATCCACATCCACAAGATAACCCAGAAGGCGGCTCGTGCAAGCCGCCTTCTTTGTCTGTCAATAACGCCGTGTTAAAGCGCCGTTAAACTCAGCGTCTTAAAATATCATCTATCATCCGTCATCTGATACCTATGCTGGTTCGAGCTAATTTACCCGTTTATGAAGCATGAACTAATACGACATATTAAACACGACTTGAGCCGCAGAGCATGAATCTAGGACGCGCCCTGATAGCCGAGGCGATAGGCACATTCCTGTTAGTGCTGTTCGGTACAGGTGTAGTCGCAGCAGCAGTCATCACCGGCGCGCAAGTCGGTTTATGGCAGGTGGCTGTCGTGTGGGGCTTTGGTGTAACGCTCGCCATATATACAACTGCTGCCATATCCGGCGCCCATCTCAATCCTGCTATCAGCCTTGCGTTCGCTATATTCCGCCGAAATGAGTTCCCGTTCAGCAGAATGTTCCCCTACTGGGGCGCGCAGCTTCTCGGAGCAACAGCCGCAGGGCTAACGGTTCTTATCGCCTTTGCGCCTTTCATAGAGCGCTTTGAGCAGATGAACGGCTATATCCGCGGAATGCCGGGCAGCCAGCACTCTGCCATGATATTCGGTGAATACTTCCCGGACGCTAATATGATTGGCACTTCCGAAGAGGTGCGGGCTATGATGTCAGCGCCGATGGCGGCCGCAATAGAAGGGTTGGGGACTGCCATACTAGCGCTGATAATATTCTCTCTGGTAGATCGGCGCAACGCGGCGCTGCCAAACAAGGGACTTGCGCCGTTCTTCATAGGCTTCACAGTCGCGGTGCTCATCAGCGTGTTCGCGCCACTGACGCAGGCGGGATGGAACCCTGCGCGCGACTTCGGACCTAGGATAGTGGCGTTCTTCGCGGGCTGGGGCAGTATCGCCATACCGGGTCCATCAGGCGGGTTCTGGGCGTATATCGTGGGGCCGCTAGTGGGCGCACCCATTGGCGCGGCAGTGCATGAGCTGCTGCTCAAACCGGGATTGCCTTCAATGGATGAAGACGGTCTAATTCGCAACGATTCGACTGATGAGTTCGTTGATTATGAACCCACATCAAGCAGGCAGGACGGCAGAGAATAGGCGACATTCTATTTGTGTGCGTCCATAATGCAGGGCGCAGCCGGATGGCGAAGGGATTCTTCGATCGAACAGCCGAGCAGGCGGGTATATCCCTTACGACCAGATTCGGCGGCGGGCAAAGACATTTCCGAAGTAAGAAAATCAGGGACGCGGTAAATGTCAGGGTTTCTCTGACCTATTACAATCGCTGAAAGCGACCTGCTAATCCGGCGTTCCTTCGCTTAGCGGAGTCGCTTTGCTGAGATAATAGTTAGGGTCTGCGCGCGGGTTTCCAGAATCTGCGGCATCGAGCATCCTGTCGTACTTATAGTCGAGTTCCGACATCTTCGTCGCCATCGTTTTGTGCAGCGCGACGCTCGAAATTATGCGATGAGTGTTACTATCGCCGCAGCCTTTGCATTCAATCGCATCCGGCGGCGAGTAGCTGCGCCAAAGCACGCTGGACTTTTGGTTGCATCCTTCACATCTGTATTCGTATATCGGCATCGGTCAGTATCCGTCTGTTAGGAGAAGGTGGTTTCTACTTTCGCAGAGGCATCGAAGAATGCTTGCAGCGAAAGATGATATTGGAAGAAAGCGGCGCGTCGAAGCTCGTTGTCGGATTTGATGCAGCCATTTGGCATTGTCAGATCAAGTGTGTTCAGAGTATGCGTTGAGTCAGCCCCGTCGTTGGCGGCGATGTTATCCAAGAGCTCCTTCCAATCAGTCGGCGACATGTCGATATAGAAATCTACTCCGCGCAGTTCATCTGCATGGATTGAGTCCACTTCGGTACATTCGAAGCCTTCAAACTTGACGGTGAACGCCGCATCATCCACTTTGACACCTATAAGGCAGTTTACAGTACCTTGAGATGTAAACTGGACGTCGTTATTTGCGCGCTCTCGCACGGATTCAAACCATTCTACGGAAGGAAACTCTGGCATATTATCCTTGATACTAATACTATTCGGCTTCAGGCTTTCATCAAAAATGTTCGTAAGCGTCAACACTGATTAGTCCGCCGGCGCAAATTCGGTGTTTATTCGGGCTGATGCATCGAAGAAGTATTGGAAGGTTTGGTTGTAACGATAGAAGTAGTCCTGTCGATACTGATCACCATTCATCGTGAGCGCTAATCCTTCGTCTCTATCCATGTCCAGAGTATTAAGAGTGTAGTCAAGGTCTGCGCCATCGTTGTCCTTGATATTTCGGATCATATCTTTCCACTCATCGGGCGCCATGTAGAGGTAAAAGTCAGCTTCGGCAAGGTCAGCCTCAGAAACCTCGCGAACCTCGGAGCATTCCTCACCTTCGAACACAAGGATATAGGAATGCGCTGCCGCTTTGATGCCCACTATTGCATCGCACATCCCGCCGCCCGCTTCTTGGTAGGCTTCTTCGCCGTTAAAGATTTGACGCACCTGTTCAAACCATTCTATTGATGGAAACTGTGGCACTTGTTAAGCCTCCATGAACTTCGCCAATCCCTGAGGGAAGCCTGCTTCGCGGGAGACGCCGATGTGTTCCATGTTAGTCAGGTATTGGCGAACAAAATCTCCCATCATGCGCTCGTACCGGCGCATGCCGCTGCGCGCGCCTTCGATACCGCCTCCGAAGATAATAGCGAGCGCTTCTCTTAGCACTGGGTCGTTGAGTTCGCGCTCGAACACGCGCTCGGCTATGCTCATCAGACGTCCGAATACGATAACTTTGTCAGGGTTATGGGATGTAGCGTATCGCAGGTGGGAAAGCCCGTATGCGAGATGTCGCGCTTTATCTTGGAGGCAGCGAGCAAACAGGACTTTCTCGGCAGGGTTATGTGCGAAGAGTTCGCCATAGCGGTATAGCGTAAAGGTAAATGTGCCGCGCAGCAGATGCAGCATGACTACCGTCTCGGGCCAGCCGCCGGTACTCTCCAGCAGCATACGATTGACTTCGCCCTTGTTTTCGATTCCCAGTCCGCCTCCGTTGGAGAGCGCGCGTTTTCGGAACGCCTCGAAGTGGCGTGCATTGTCGAACATTTGCGCAGCCAGAAATAGTTTGACTTCGTGGAAGCCATAGGAAAGTTTTTGCTGCCAGCCGCCTATCACTTCAATTTCAACGCTGGCATACTGAGAAAGTTCGGTGCAGAGCTGACAGACAGCCGCTTCCACGTCGTCGGGGAGGGTTTGAATCGTATCCCAAGGAATATCGGTGGCAGGCGCCCATCGTCTCTGTATCGCCTCTTCGTAGAGGTCTGCTGCGTTGTCCGCCCATAGTTCGCGTTTCTCGCGAACCTCGAAACCGAGAGGGGCGACGCCGGGCACAGGGTATGCGCCCCGCGGCTTGCGCGTCTGATCGTCCCAGAAGTCCGGCACATCGCCATACACACCGATGTTGACAGAGTCTATGGTCAGTCCGTTTTTTGTTGGCTGCGCGCGCGTGCCCCATTGGAGAGTGTTTTTCATCCAGGACAGGTTGGGCGGAGCGATTTCAACTTCGTCAGAATCGTCGCTGCCTGCTTCTCGTTCGGTAACACGCGCCGCCGATGCTTGAAGGGTCTGAGGTTGTCCCTGCTTATCTTGTTTGGTGTCTGCCATTTCGTCCTGCTCTACAAAGATTAGCGCTTTGCGAAAGAGTAACTCTATGAATATCTATGTTAGCTCCACATAATCTCCAGCAGGCGCGGGTCTGCTCGGCCGTTGTCGAAGCGCTCACCGAAGCCGGCGGATCGAATGCGCTGCACATATTCACGCACTTGTCGGCGGCGAATTGCCATTAGTTTGCGCGCGCCTTCGTCGTAGTTCTTGACGCCTCCGCCGAGCAAGATTGCCATAGCCTCGCTGCTGGGCGTATCTATTGCAGCAGGATTTTGATTGCCGGCGAGCAGGCCGCGCTCACCTTCGTCGAGGTAGCAGTGTATCTCTTCGCGGCGATCAGGTTCTGTCTCGGACAGGTAGCGCATGTGCATGACGCCGAATGCTACGTGCCGCGACTCGTCCTGTGCGGCGAGTCGGTATATGCGCTTTTCGGCTTCGTTATATGCCATAAGTTCGCCCATTCTGAAGAGCGTCAGCACAGCGCCTTCGCCGGAAATATGCAGCCGTGAGGACATTTCGGTGAATTCGCGGGATAGGTCGATGCTGCCAACAACGCCGCTAGTGGTGATGTCGGGGCGCTGCATGAGGCCTCCGCCGTTTGCCAAAGCCCGCTTTCGGAATACGTCGAGATGGCGTGATTCATCCATTATCTGCGAGAGCAGGAACATGCGCGGCTCGAAGTAGTCGGGGCTGGTAGTCGCCACCCAGCGCGCAGGAATGTCTGCCGCGACAAACTCAACCTCAGTCAAGAAAGTTGCGAGCTGGCACTGAGCGCGCTCTATGTCGTCAGGCAACGGCTTGATGGTATGCCAGGGGACGTCGGTTGCCGAACTCCACTGACGCTGCAAAGACTCTTCGTAGAGCGCTGCGGCGTTATCCAGCCAGATTTCGGATTTGGTGCGCACGCCGTATCCTCCGATACGGTAGGCATCGGGGCGCTTCGCCGCTCCACGCGGCCTGCCCGTCATGTTATCCGTGGCATCGGGCGCCTCGCCATACGAACCAATTTCGATGCTGGATAAAGTCATTCCGCGCTTCTGATCAGGTTCAGCTTTGATGCCCCACTCGCCGCGCGAGTCCAGCCACGACAGGTCGAGTTCATAGTCGTCGGCATATTCTCTTACGGCTTGCAGCGATTCATTTTGTAGCGTGGTCATCGTAAGCCTCCTGTTAACTTTCAAGTTGGCGCGGAAATCTAATTTTACACAAGGGACAGCAAATGCAATGGTATTGCACTCGCTCAATATAATACAGGCGTGAGTATTGCGCAAGCAAAGCGCATATAATCTTGCGCGCTTCTGCGCAACTGCATGCTTTGCAATTTTGTTATTTCATTATCTTGACCTGCGTTCACTGACAGCGTAATCCATCGTAACCCATCCCTTAGGATTATCACTAAAACTATTATTCTTATGGGGTGTGATAGACTTATCGGGTTCAAGCAGTTTTCAGAAAACATCACTTAAGGGAGTGAAGCTTGGCTTTCGGAGAAGGGGCATTCAACTTATCGCGTGCCCGATCGCGCATTCGCGGCGTGTTTTACGGCTGGTGGCTTGTGCCTGTCAGCGGCATAGTACACATGACAACCAGTGTGCCTCTGTTTCACGCTATGGGCTTGTGGTTTGTGGCGCTGGAATCCACTTTCGGTTGGAATAGGACGCAGCTTTCATTGGCGTTCTCGTTCACGCGGATCGAAGGGGGCATTCTAGGACCAATCGAAGGCTACCTCGTGGACCGGCTGGGTGTGAGGCGAATGGTGCTCATAGGGCTGAGCATTTTGGGAGTTGGTTTCCTGCTGTTCAGTCAGGTGCGGGACACTAAAGACATTCCGATAGTGCGGGACCTGCCTTTCGATCTGCTGCCGGATTTCATGCGAGTAGTAGAACCTGCGCTTATGTTCTACATTGTCTTCATGGTTATGGCGCTGGGGCAGGGTTTGAGCGGCTGGCTGACGATGAACACGATGCTGAACAACTGGTTCACCCGCCATAAGGCAAAGGCTATGGGTTATTCCAGCGCAATTGGGCGTCTTGGAGCGCTAGTGCTTATCCCGGCGATCGCTTGGGCAGTGGATCCGGAGCAGGACAACTTTGGGTGGTCGATGACGGCGCTGCTGCTGGGAGTCGTTACTTTAGCGATGGTGCTGCCGATCACCAGACTCATCCGCAACAGCCCGGAGGACTACGGACTGCTGCCTGACGGAGATTCACCTACTCCGACTCCAAGCAGCACTCGTGCAAGAGGCTCCACTATCAGGCGCGCTCCGCCTTCGGAGTCGGACTTTACGCTGACTGATGCGCTGCGAACTCCTACATTCTGGCTTATATCATTCGGGCAGGGCTTTACCTCCATGGTGCTGATTGCGATGATGGCACACCTAGCGCCTATGCTCTGGGATCAGGGCGTCTCTGTGCCTATGGCAGGATGGGTGGTATCCACATATACCGCCATGTCTATGATATTCCAGATTGTCGGCGGGTATGTGGGTGATGTGATTTCCAAGAGGGTAGCGTACTTCTGCTTCACTTCCATACAGGCAGGCGCGGTGGTGGTTCTTGTGTTCGTGCCGGAAATATCGTCGGCGCTGCATCTGCCCAGCCTCGCAGTAGTGTTTTCTTTCGCGATTTTGTTCGGCATAGGGTTTGGGGGACGCAACCCGCTGAGCACATCAATACGCGGTGAATACTTCGGGCGGAGTTCATTTGGCAAGATAATGGGAATGTCCCAAGTACCTATGAACATCATGCTTCTCGGAGCGCCAATCTACCCTGCGATTCTGCACGACATACAGGGCAGCTACGACTTGGCGTTCTTGTCCCTCGCGGCGTTAAACTTCATCGGAGGCGCGATGTTTCTGATGGCGAAGAAGCCGAACAAACCGGTCAGTAAACGTTAGCGATCCGTTGGGCGTCAGCCGCCAGATGAGGAAGACCGGCGATGTAGTGGATTTAGAGTGGTCAGGCAGGCTTGATTCAATCGATATGTGCACAGGCGATATGTGCACAGGCGATATGTGCACAGGCGATATGTGCACAGGACAAGAGAGAAAGAAATAGTCTTGGGGCGCTTGGCTAGATATAAACATTCTTGACACAGGATTCATAGGCATATAGTTAGAAGGAGATGTAATTATGGCAATACAGCCGTTCGAAATAAACATTCCCGAAGAAGTTCTCGACGATATGCGCCGTCGTATCGCCGATACACGCTGGCCCGACGAAATCCCTAACAGCGATTGGGACTACGGTTCCAACATGGCTTATGTGCGCGAGCTTGCGGATTATTGGCTCAACGAATTCGACTGGCGCAAACAAGAGGCGATGCTGAACGGCTTTTCGCATTTCCGGGCGGATGTAGAAGGTATGGGCATCCATTACATTCATGAGCGAGGCAAAGGTCCCAATCCAATACCTTTGGTCATAACGCATGGCTGGCCAAGCACATTCTTCGAGATGTACAAGATAATCCCTATGCTGTCCGATCCTGCGTCTCATGGCGGAGATGCGGCAGATGCCTTCGATGTGATAGCGCCATCTATGCCTAGCTACGGCTTCTCAGATCGCACGACGGAGAGGGGCTGGAGTGTGTCGCGGGTCGGCGATATGTGGGTGAGCCTGATGGATGTGCTCGGGTACGACAAATTTGGCGCCCATGGAGGCGACTGGGGCGCAGGGGTTACCGCGCGTCTGGGGTATGCCCATCCTGACAGGATGATAGGCGTACATGTAACGGCGGTATCGGCAACTCCACACATCGATGAGGACTCGCCCCCGCTTACGGAGGCGGAGAAAGAGTTTCAGCGCGCACGGGCACAGTGGCGCGAGGACGAGGGCGCATACGGGCATATACAAGGAACGAAGCCGCAAACGCTGTCCTACGGGCTGATGGATTCGCCGGTCGGACTTGCGGCGTGGATAGTAGAGAAGTTCCGCGCTTGGTCTGACTGCGATGGCGATGTGGAGAGCGTTTATACGAAAGACGAACTGCTGACGAATATCACCATATATTGGGTAACGCAGACGATTAGTTCATCGGTGCGGATATACTACGAATCGCAGCGCGCGCCTCTGACATTGAAACAAGGTGAGATTATAACCGCACCTTCGGGCGTTGCACGATTCCCCAAGGACATTGGCTATCCGCCACGCGAATGGGCAGAGCGCGTGTTCAACCTTCAGCATTGGACAGAAATGCCCGACGGAGGGCACTTTGCCGCTTTGGAGAAGCCCCAGCAACTGGCAGAGGATTTGCGTTCGTTCTTCCGTCCTTTGCGATAAGGCAAATGGGCGCTCCGGGGAGCAGGTTTGTTTGACACTCATTCTTGCGCCACTATAAAATGCAGAATCATTTCTACAATTCCTACCATTAGAATAATAGGTGTTGTGTGTCTCTGTATTTCCTACTATGAGACATAATGTTTGTTGCAGCGGCTGTCTTCTATTTATTTAATGCTTGCGTCTGATTAGCAAGCTGGTCATAAGTCGCCGTACCTATATTAGGAGGAAAGACAAATGTCAACGAAAGCATATATTCTGATCGAGACTTCTGTGGGCAAGTCAAGGGATGTTGCGAATACGCTGCGCTCCCTTGACGGCATCGAGACGGTCGATGCGGTTACCGGTCCATACGACATAATTGCCGTTGCTGCCGCTCCGGATCTTAATTCCATTGGTGATATGGTTACGAGCCGTATTCACACCATCAACGGCATAGTTCGCACTGTAACTTGCCTTTCTGTCGGCAGCGTCTAACATCCAGATTTACAGAATTGAATTGACGGAGGAAGTCAAATGGAGTTCAAATTCACGGCTGATGAAGAGAACTTTCGCGCAGAGCTTCGCGAGTTCCTAAACAGAGAGCTGCCCGAAGGGTGGACAGGTGGGGGAGAAGGTGAAGGCGACGATTGGGATTTCGAATTGGAGATGCGCAAAAAGCTAGCCGACAAGGGCTGGCTCACGATGGCGTGGCCGGAAGAGTACGGGGGCAGCGGCGCTTCACACATGATGCAGCTCATCTTCGCGGAAGAAATGGCTTACCAGCGTGCGCCCGGTCGCGACCAGTTCGGCACGAAGATGCTGGCGCCCACGCTGATGATTCACGGTACTGAAGAGCAGAAGCGCGAGTACCTTCCGCCCATAGCGCGCGGTGAAGTACAGTGGTGCCAGGGTTACTCAGAGCCTGAATCGGGGTCGGACCTCGCCTCGCTTCAGACACGCGCAGTCGAGGACGGCGACGACTTCGTCATCAACGGCACTAAGATATGGACTTCCAACGCACATCACGCCGACCATGTGATGGTGCTGACGCGCACCGATCCGGACGCTCCCAAACATCGCGGCATCAGCTTCTTGCTGGCGGACATGCGTCAGCCCGGTGTGGAGGTGCGCCCCATCATTAATATGGCGAACAACCATAGCTTTAATATGGTTATCTTCGACAATGTGCGAGTGCCAAAGCGCAATCTTGTCGGGGAGCTCAATCGAGGCTGGTATGTGGGGGCGACCCTATTGGACTTTGAGCGCTCCGGCGTGGAATACTCGGCAGGGTCCAAGCGCACACTCGAAGAGCTAATCCAGTTCTGCAAGGACAATTCGCGAAACGGCAAGCGCCTGATAGACAATCCCGCTATTAGTCGTAAACTCGCCGACCTAATGGTCAAAACCGAGATAAGCCGTCTCATCTCATATCAGATTGCGTGGATGCAAAGCGCCGGACTTGTGCCAAACAAGGAATCTTCAATGGGCAAGAGCTTCGGCACTGAGTTACAGCAGGCGCTGGCGCGCGCGGGTATGGAGATTCTCGGACTGTACGGTCAGCTGGAGCCGGGTTCAAAGTACGCGCCGCTTCAGGGCCGCATAGAGCAGAGCTATATGACATCCGTATCTGCGACTATCGCGGCGGGTACATCAGAGATTCAACGCAATATCATCGCCACTCGCGGACTAGGATTGCCGCGTTAAGCTTTCGCCAGATTGTCAGAGGCTTAGGCACTCACAGACGGTACAGTGAAATACGGTCAGTCCGATTTTCTGATTTACCGCCGCAAGCAGTCTGAACTATTCGCGGGACTGATCTGACATATAACTTTTCTCAATCGAAATGCGACACTTAAAGAACCAAGATGAGGTGAATCGATGGACTTCCGATTCAGCCCTGAAGACTATGATTTTCGTAAAGAAGTAGGCGATTTCGTCGAAAGAGAGCTGCCTTGGGACTGGCGCGAGCGCGCGGTTGATGCTGAAGAGCCCGAGGACGCTGGACTGGTGAACGAGTTCAAAAAGAAACTCGCTGGCAACGGCTGGTTGACCATGGCTTGGCCCGAAGAGTATGGCGGTCAGGCTGCGCCTCATATTCGGCAGATGATTTTCAACGAAGAGATGGCATACAGGGGTGTCCCTGCCGGCGACTCCGGGGTGCGTATGGTTGGGCCTATCCTAATGCTGTACGGCACGGAAGAACAGAAGCAATACTTTCTGCCTCGCATTGCACAGGCTGACATCGACTGGTCGCAGGGATACTCAGAACCGGATTCAGGCTCGGACTTGGCATCATTGCAAACCAGAGCCGTCGAGGATGGCGACGACTTTGTAATCAACGGTTCAAAGATATGGAACGGCGCGCACTCAGGCTCGGACTGGATGTTCATGCTTGCGCGCACCGATCCTGATGCACCCAAGCATCGCGGTATCAGCTTCCTTCTAACGGAAATGAAACAGCCGGGTGTTACGGTCGAGAAAATACCGATGATGTGGGACGCTCACCGGGCGCTGGTAACTTTTGAGGATGTGCGAGTTCCTAAAAAGAATCTGGTCGGCGAGCTTAACCGCGGCTGGTATGTGGGCGCCGCTCTGCTGGACTTTGAGCGATCAGGTGTTGACCGTCCTGCACGGGCTAAACGCCTGTTGGAGGACATTATAGGCTTCTGTAAAGAGAACAACCGTAACGGAAAACCGTTGGTTGAGGATGTTATGGTTCGGCATCGACTGGCTGATATGGCGGTGCAGATCGAATCGTGCCGCCTTATGTGCTATAACGTCGCATGGATGCAGAGTCAAGACCTTATTCCCAATCGCGAGGCGTCCATAACAAAGGCTTACGGCACTGAGATGATGGTACGACTGTACAGCCTGGGCATGCAGGTGATGGGTCTGTATGGTCAGCTTGACCCGGAATCAAAATGGACGCAGCTGCGAGGGCGCATAGAGAACGGCTGGATGCGTTCACACGGCGGTACGGTCGCTGCGGGCACATCAGAGATTCAGCGTAATGTCATAGCCACCAGAGGATTGGAGCTGCCGCGCTAATCCCGATAAGTCCCGCTAATCAAACTCATACACTGACTTCACACATATAGAACATCAGGGCACGCAGCCATATAGCGCTGCTCCAATATATGGAGGAATACAATAAATGGACCTTGGATTGACTGAAACGCAGCAGATGCTCAGGAACAGCGCACGCGAGTTCCTGCAGGCGGAGTGTCCGGACACTTATGTGCGTGAGATGGAAGAAGATGAACGCGGATATACACCCGATATGTGGCAGAAGATTGCCGAGCAGGGATGGCTGGGGTTGATATTCCCCGAAGAGTACGGTGGTGTGGGACTCAGCTACCTAGATCTGTCGGTGCTATTAGAGGAGACCGGAAGGGCGCTGCTGCCGGGACCGTTCTTTTCTACTGTACTGATGGGCGGTATGGCGATTATGGACGCCGGTTCAGAGGAACAGAAGCAAGAACTCCTGCCGCAGATTAGCGAAGGGCAGCTCATAGTTACTCTTGCGCTGACTGAGCCTAGCGCGCGATGGGATGCTGAGGGTGTGGAGACCACAGCTGCGCAACACGACGACGGCTGGATACTCAATGGCACAAAGCTTTTCGTGCCAAATGCACACGTGTCGGATACTTATGTGGTCGCGGCGCGTACCGGCGAAGGTGAGAAAGACATTACGCTATTCTTGGTGCCGCGCGGTACAGACGGCGTGAGCCACACGCTGCTCAAGACTATCGCATCGGATAGGCAGTCCGAGTTGTCGTTCAACGATGTTAAACTGCCTGCCTCTTCTGTACTTGGCGAAGTAAATAATGGCTGGCAGACCATAGAGAAGGTGCTGGCATGGGGCGCAATCGGCAAGTGTGCGGAGATGGTCGGCGGCGCTGAGCAGGTTCTGGATATGACCGTGGAATACGCCAAACAGCGCACGCAGTTTGGCAGACCCATCGGATCTTTCCAGGCAATTCAGCACCATTGCGCCAACATGGCCACCGACGTTGAAGGGTCCCGTTACATCACCTACCAGGCAGCCTGGCTTCTATCCGAAGGTGAATCCGCAACTCAGGAAGTGGCTATGGCGAAGGCATGGGTAAGCGACGCCTACCGGCGCATCTGTGCGCTTGGGCATCAGTGCCATGGCGCTATCGGTTTCACGAAAGAACACAACATGCAGCTATATTCACGCCGAGCAAAGGCAGCGGAACTCGCATTCGGCGACACAGACTTCCATCTGGAAAAGGTAGCGGACAGCATCGGCCTGTAAAGACTAATACTACTCTCTCGTATCTGACCTAATATGCACCAAGTCAGCCGCAGATGACATATGAAAATTGACACCGTCGCGTCGCGTGCAAGCCATTATATCGACCCCGAATCAGGGGCTATACTGGCGCCTATACAGCCGTCAACTACCTTTGAACGCGGCGCTGACGGAGAATACCCAAGCGGATATGTATATTCGCGGCTTGGCAACCCCAACCGCAGTCACTTGGAAAACATTCTTGCAACTCTGGAAGGCGGCGCTGCCTGCGCTGCCTTCTCATCAGGGTCAGCCGCAAGCGCCGCAGTGTTCCAATCACTCGCTATCGGCGATCACGTTGTAGCTCCCGACGACTGCTATCATGGCACAGCCGCCTTGCTGCGTGATGTTTCCGAACACTGGGGCTTGCAGGTTACCTTCACGGACGTTACTAATCCGGAAAAGGTTCAGCAGGCGATACTGCCCAACACACGGATTGTCTGGGTGGAGACGCCATCTAACCCAATGCTGAAGGTAACTGACATCAGGCGTACCGCAGCAATCGCGCATGCCTCGGAAGCGCTGTGTGTCTGCGACAACACATGGGCGACTCCAATTCTCCAGCGCCCGTTAGAGCTGGGCGCCGACTTAGTGGTTCATTCTACGACCAAATACATATCAGGCCATAGCGACGTTATGGGCGGCGCTGTCATATCGGCGCGTGAGGATTCTTTCTTCCAGGGTTTGCGGCGTGTGCAGGCGACTTATGGAGCGGTTCCATCTGCGTTTGACTGCTGGCTTACTCTGCGCGGATTGCGAACACTTCACCTACGGATGCGCGCTCACTGTGAGAATGCGAGGGCAATCGCATCGTTCCTCAGCGAGCATCCGAGCGTAGAAGCCATTCACTATCCCGAACTGGCAGCGGGCAATGAGCGTGCAGTCGCAGCCGCGCAGATGTCCGACTTCGGCGGGATGCTCTCATTTCAAGTATCGGGCGGACGGCAGCAGGCGTTAGACGTTGCCGCCAAACTACGTCTATTCACGCGTGCTACGAGCTTAGGCGGAACTGAGAGCCTGATAGAGCATCGCGCCTCAGTAGAAGGCCCGGACACGCGCACACCCGATAACTTACTGCGCGTATCCATAGGTATTGAGAATGTCCAGGATTTGCTTGCTGATATGGCGCAGGCGCTGGAGTAGAATCCAGCCAAGCGTTCGAAGGCAGCAAGCAGAATTCTTTTACATACACCTATTGCGCCGTAATGTGCTACTATGGCTTTGCGGGTTTCTGCTGTTGAGCAACACTGACCGTTAGAGTGTCGCCTGCTCGAATTACCGAATTACCGCCAAACCGGACAGACTCATTATTAGGCGCTAACCTGCCCTCAACACAGCGGTTAGCCGACAAAACAATCAATGCGTTCTTTTTCTACTTTCGGCTTCATTATCAAGCGCCTCAACTCCGATTGGAAGCTCCTGCTCAGCATATTCGCAGGCATTATCATAGCGTCCACTCTGGTTGCGGGCGCGCCGGTGTACTTGAACTCACTGGCGCGTCTTACCCTGAATACTTCCATCGATCGCTCCTCGAATCTCTTTCTAAATATCTTCGCCTTCGCTCCCAATGTGCCTCTGAATGAAGAGAGCCTGATTGTAACTGACAGGGACATAGACCATCTGATAGAGACTAATATCGTTGATTTCTATGTGAGCCGTGAACGCTATCTCAAGGGCTCTACCCTGCTTGTAGGCACACCGTGGCGGCCGCTTGCCAATGCAGATATTGATCTGGTATCACGCGGATACTTGCAGTATCTGTCTAATGTAGAACACCATGTGGAGTTCACATCAGGACGAGCCTATACAGACAGGGTTACCTCAACAGACAGCGGTGTGCGTGTCGAGGTGCTAATCGGCAGCGCCCCTGCGAATGTGTTCAGCCTCAAAGTTGGCGATGAGCTGGAAATGAAACCATCGCTTGGAAGTGATGTATCCGTCATAGCGGAGATAGTAGGCGTCATTGAACCCATTGACCCAACCGAAGATTACTGGCAGCAAAACGCCAATGTGTTCATGGAGCCTGCGCCGCTCGAAGAGATACCGGATGTGGGCATCGAGGTAGATCCTGAGGAACCCCCTATTGCGCTATTCGTTACAAAGCAAGCGCTGCTGGACAGCCTGGGCAAGGCGTATCCCGGCAGTCTGGTGTCGTCATCTTGGTTCATATTCGTTGATAAAGAGCCTTTGAAGAGGATTCGCCCCGAAGATTTGAGGCAGCGTCTCGACAATCTCGAAGGCGGCATGGCTATCCGGATGCAGGGCAGCGCCGTGTTCACCGGTATTAATGCTTTGCTGGATCGCTTTGAGCGCCGCAGCTTCTTTACTAGCATTCCGCTGCTGCTGCTGCTCACGATAATGGTCATCACGGTGCTCTACTATCTATCGATGATGGTGTCATATCTTGTGCAGAGCCGCGAAGATGATGTTGCGCTTCTGCGCAGTCGCGGCGTTAGCATGGCACAGTTGGTGCGCATCTACGCCATAGAAGGACTAATTATCACTGCGATGGCAGTCGTCATCGCACCTTTGCTGGCTATGGGCATTATTGCGACTTCCGGCAAGCTGCCGTACTTCACGGACATAACTAACGGCGCTTTTCTTCCTGTGAACTGGCGCTGGATGCCATTCCTAGTATCTGCCGCAGTGGGCCTGCTCAGCCTCATCATATTCGTTGTGCCCAGTGTGATTGGCGCCCGCACAGGTCTTGTCATACATAAATTGCGCTCATCCCGCCCGCCTGACGTTCCGTTCTTCCAACGATACTACCTCGATGTTATGGTGCTTGTTATCGGCGGGCTTGTGTTCTGGGAACTGAACGCGAGGGGGCGTCTCGTATCCGGAGGGCTATTCAGCGGAGTAGAGATAAACGAAGCTCTGCTCTTTGCCCCCGTTTTGCTGCTGACCCTAGTAGCATTAGTGTTCATGCGTTTCTTCCCGTTGTTCGTGAGATTTATCAGTGGGGAATCAACTGCGCTGATACATTTGTATGTGTGGGTGGCAGCGCTGGCGCTTGGATTGGCGCTTACCATAGACGCTATGCGCCAATCTAACATCGTAGGCGTTACGCTGCCGTTATGCCTTATGCTGGGCGCGGCAGCAGCATATTGGGCAACTCAGCGCGCACAAAAACTGCGCTCCCGACTGTACGGACTAGCGGCTCAGATTGCCTTCATAGCCGGACTGGTATATCTATACCCGCCCACAGACGGAACTATGGCATATCTGCCGACATTAGGGTTTACAGCAATTGTACCACTGCAGCTGCTATTCTATGGGCTGGCTTTGCTTTCGCATCGAGCGCCGATCTGGGTGTCACTCAGCCTGTGGCACATGGCACGCAACCCACTGCAATATAGCTGGCTGGTACTGCTGTTAGTTATGGTTACGGGGCTTGCGGTTCTGGCTACAACTGTCGGAGGCACGCTCAACAGGAGCTATCAGGAGCGCATCCTATACGATGTAGCAGCCGATATGCGTGTGTCCAATATACCTGGCTATATTTCGCGCAGCATAAGCGGACTCAAAGAGCGTTATCTTACTATACCTGGAGTAACTTCCGTCTCTATGGCATTTCGGGACAGAGGCACGCTGGGCGCCAATTACACCGGCAACACTTTCCGAATGCTCGCAGTGGAAGCCGATGATTTTCACTATTATTCATGGTACAGAGACGATTTCTCGCGCAGTACGCTACCTGAAATTATGCGTGCCTTAAATCCGCTCAGCGTGAACGAAGCAATCACACTTCCGGACGATGCGAATACTATCGGGGTATGGGTAAAACCTGAAGATATGTATCCGAATATGTATATGTGGCTGGTATTGCAGGACGCAGACGGCGTCTTAAGCACGCAGTCGCTGGGAAATATGGGGCCGCCCGAATGGTATCTTCGAACATTAGAAGTGCCGCCTGGAATGAAACGCCCCGTGCAGGTGGCGTCGATTCAGATATTTGAGCCTGTATTCGGGCCCGCGGGCACGGCGGGTTCTATACTCATCGATGATATACATGCTATAAGACGCGACGGCACGATACACCCTCTTGAAGACTTCGAGGACACCAGTTCTTCCTGGCTTCCGCTTGCAACCTCCACACTTTCTTCGGATTCGCTGACATTTACAGACGAGGATGTAACCCAAGGCGACATATCCGGCCTGTTCACATTTGGCAAGGATACTGACAACGGTCTGCGGGGGATATACAGAAGTCCGAGCGGGGGACCTGTGCCGGTCGTTGCCAGCAGTTCGTTCCTGCGCACATCCGGCGCACGTGTGGGGGACGCACTCATTGTAGAGTTAAGGGGGCGCTTTGTTCCGGTGCATGTACGCGACACAGTGGATTATTTCCCCACATTAGACCCGCGTGGAGCAGGGTTTATACTCGCGGACCTCGAAACCCTCATCCGTCACATCAACATCCTCAGTCCGGCACTGGTAGCGACACCAAATGAGATATTCATCGAGAAAGCTTCAGGCGCCGGCGATTCGGTGCGTAATGTGGTTACACGTCTGGTTGGGCGCGATCTTGTGCATGATCGTGAGGCGCAGCTCGAACAGATAAGACTCGATCCGCTGATAACCGCAGGATGGCAGGCGATGGTATTGCTGGCAATAGCAATCATCATATTTACCTCAGGATTGGGATATGTTACATATCTGCTGGCGTTCGCCAATCGCAGCCGCAATGAGATGGGGTTTTTGCAGTCTGTCGGGCTTTCGTCTCGGCAAATGGCAGGCTTGCTCATGCTGGAGCATTCCATAATAGTCGCGGTAGGCATCGGACTTGGCACAGGCGCGGGCTGGCTTATGAGCGACCTTATGGTATCATCAGTTGCAGTTACCGAGAACGGCAGGCAGGTCATACCGCCTTTCATAATGGAGACCGATTTGCGCTTACTTGTGCCGCTCTACGCCGTGCTAATAGGTATATTCGCCCTGGCGGTGTATCGCCTAACTCAAAGCATGCGCAATCTGGATTTCCATGCTATATCTAGGATGGAGTGATTTGATCCTCTTTCCCCCATCCATACTCCATCACAGGTGAAGGAATCGGTCAACGAATGCGTCAAATAGTATCCGCAATAGTTGCAGCGTGGCCAATGGTAGCTAAGCGCAGTTTGTCGCATTGGCGGTTGCTCTCCACCGTAGTAATCGGCGTTCTGCTATCCTCCACTGTGATGGCTGGCACAGTCATATACTTCGACGCGCTGCGCGAGCTTGCATTGAAGAATGCACTAGCCAAGGTCGATGATATAGACCTCGACATTCTGATAAAGGCAGAACGGGGACCAACGACTGTCGAAGAGTATGAAAAGGTCGCTAACGCAACGAGGAACCAGTACGAAGCCCGTCTCGGCTGGCTGTTCAAAGATGTGCAGCGCAGTGCAAAGTCCGCCACTTACTATCTCGCCATGCCGGGCAACGAGGAGAACGCAGGCAAGGATGACGCGCGCGCATTCTTCACTTTTAATCCTCGCCTTACAGATAATATAACGCTTTTACCCGGCGGCAGATTCCCAAGTGAGCAGCCTCTCGCTACTACGACCGCGCCCTTGGAATTCGAAGCCGTGGTGCCTGCCGAAGCTGCCGAGATTTTCGGTGTTGGCGTAGGCGATAGAATATCCGCAGTTCCGTATTGGCGCGACAGCACTCCCTACGCGAGCATAGTCATTAGCGGTCTATTTGAGCGCAATGCCCCTGACTCAGAGTTTTGGCACCAGAACGATACGCTGTTCCGGTCGGTTACATCCGGCTCCTTCCGCACATTGCCATTGCACATTTCCGAGCAAATGTTCTTTAACATTTTAGGAACGAATTTCACAGATTTGGATGCCTCTTACGCCTGGCATCTGGATACCGACCGCGAGCAGCTGAACGCAAGCAATACAACGATTACACACCTGCAGGTGAGGGGAATGCGGTCGCAGCTTTCCACCAACCTGTACGGGTATCGTCAGATAACCGCGCTTGACGATACGCTATCGGAGTATGACAGACGGCTGTTCTTTAGCAAGATACCGATGTTCGTGGTAATGGTGCTGATAGCAGTTGTAATTTTGTACTATGTGGTTACACTTTCTTCCCTGCTTGTGGAGCAGCAGCGCGGTGAACTTGCACTGCTTCGGAGCCGAGGCGCGAGCTCAGGGCAGATTCTGGCGGTCTTTATACTTGAGGGGGCGACTATATCCATCATAGCGATAGCGGCAGCGCCTCTGCTCGCTGCCGCTATAATTAGTCTGATGGGATATACGCCTGCCTTCTCAGGTATAAGCGGCGGTGAGCGGCTGAGCGTGTTCATCACCGGCGGCGCTTATATGATGAGCGCGCTGGGCGGTCTGTTCAGCTTCGCCGCGCTTCTGATACCCGCCGTGCGCGCGTCCCGCATCGGAGTTACGCGGCACCGACAGCAGTCAGCGCGCCCCACGGGCCAGCCCTTCTACCAGCGATACTACCTCGATGTAATGCTGCTAGTCGTGAGCATCTTCCTGTTTCGCCAGCTGCACGACCAAGGGTCCGTAGTAGCCACGGGGCTGTTCGGCGGTGTGGCGGTGAATCAGGCACTGCTCGCTGTTCCTGCACTGATACTGGTAGCATTTGCGGTGGTGTTGCTGAGGCTGTTCCCTCTGTCTATTCGCTATATCAGCGGCGACTCGCCTAGCTTGATGCATCTGATAATCGGCGTGGCAGCAGGGGTGCAAGCAGTTACGATTGTGTTCGGAAGCGCCGACGGAGTGGATTGGGCAGCACGGGGGATTTCGTTAGCAGTAATTGCCGTGCTGACGGCGATATATGGATTGACGGAGCGCGTTTCGAGCGGAAGGCTACGCGCTGCGGGACTTGTAATTCAAACAGCAGCAGTCGCAGCCCTGATGGTGAGTCCCGTCAATGTGCCCGTTCTTGAGTTCCTTGCGTACAGTAACGGCGGCACTGAAATAACCCCGGGGATTATAGGCGGCGTACTGGTCGTGGGGGTATCTGCGGGTATAAATCTATTTGTTCCTCTGCCGCTGGGTTTAATCTTCTTGCTATTCAGCGCATTCGCGCGCAGAGCGCCGGTAGGCTTCTCGATGGGGATGTGGCAGATGGCACGCAATCCTACGCACTATGCGCGCATGTCGCTGCTGCTCATACTTATGGCGGGTCTGGGAATATTCGCGGCGAGCTTCGGGGGCACGCTGGAGCGCAGCTTCCAGGAGCAGGCGCAATATTCAACAGGAGCAGATATTCGCGTAGAAGGTCTTACCATCAACAGTCGCGGTCGCAGCGTGTCGCTTGTTGAGACTTATGAAAGCCTGCCGCTGGTAGAAGAAGCTTCGCCCGTTATCAAGGCTTTCGGGTCGGATCTGTCTAAACTGCTGGGCGAGAGCTACACAATGGTTGGTGTGGAAGGCGATGTGCTAAACCGCATTGGCTGGTTCCGAGGGGATTTCGCGGACCGTCCGGTTGAAGATATGCTGACGCAGCTGGAGCACGAACAACCGCCTATAGGCATAGACATACCGGACAACGCACACGCCATAGGGATGCTCGTGAAGCCGGACAGACCTCGAGAAAGCCTTGCCGTATCTATCCGCATCAAGGATGCGAACGACAGGTATTTCACTTATGTGATGGGCAGACTGGGCGGTAATGGCGACTGGACTACGATGGAACAGAACCTGACGCGGCGGAGTAGTTTCAGGCGATTCACTCCACTCCAGCCTGAACGCCCGCTCACTATGGTGTCGCTGGCAATACATGATATTAATTCGCGCGGCAGGCTGCGTGCGGGAAACATTGCTATTGACAAGATATGGACGCGGGATGACGCGAATCAGGAGACTGTTATTGAAGATTTCGACTCGGTTTCGGAATGGACTGTGCTGCGCGGCGCGCGCGAATCGATTACCGACAATGTGCAGCCAATAAGCACGAATTCGGATGATCCGGCTGCACACGATGCAGCGCAATTCATCTGGTCAGAAGGCCCGCCGCTGACCGGTCGCGGGATATATCACGGGCCTCCGGCAAGCCCGCTACCCGTGCTGGCGAGTGAATCATTCTTATCTGAGACGGGGCACAAAGTTGGTGAAGAGTTCACAGTCTCAGTATCAGGGCATCGCGTACCGATACACATCATAGACTCATTCGAGTACTTTCCGACCCTGGACACCGTAAGCAAGCGCTTTCTAGTTGCGGATGTAGCGTCCGTGATTCGGTACACGAACTTAGAACCGACTTCTGCCGAAGTTAAGCCCAACGAGATATGGCTGAAAATTGATTCCAACGGGGGCGATAGGGCAGAGCTGGTGTCGGAGATGCGAGACGGCGGAGAGCCGTTTCAGAACCGCGCAGTACATGACCGTGTTGAAGCGCTGGAAGATGCGGCGGTGGATCCGTTGGTGCAGGCTGGCTGGCGCGCGCTACTGTTCATGGCATTTGGAGCGGTGCTGATACTGAGCTGCCTGGGTTTCTTGGTGCATTCATACGTGTCCTTCCGCGAACGCGAGATGCAGTTCGGGCTGATGCGGACTGTTGGCTTCTCGATGAGGCAGCTGATAACGCTGGTGTGGCTGGAGCAGGCAATCGTTATAGGGGCGGGGATGGCGCTGGGCGCGGAGATGGGACGACGGCTGGGCGCAATCATTATGCCGTTCCTGAGTCACAACGATAGAGGAACGCAGGTGCTGCCGCCGTTCGTGTTGGAGATAGACTGGGGTACACTGGCAATAACTTATGGCTTTATGATTCTTGTGTTCACAGCGATAATTCTAGGGATGATATGGTTCATACGAAGAATTTCGCTGCAACGGATACTAAGGCTAGGCGAACTTTAAGGAATGTGAGATACGCCGGCGGCAGTTGAATGGGCGCAGGACAAGATGGACAGGATCGGAGTTTCGGAATATGACTTATGCTAACAGGGAGGCGTATATCGTCTGCGAGGACCTGTTCAAGATATACAAGATTGCGGACTTGGAGGTGGTGGCGCTGCGAGGGCTTGACCTGAGTGTGCAGCGCAGTGAGGTGGTGGCTATCGTGGGGGCAAGCGGAAGCGGCAAAAGCACACTTCTGAACATCCTTGCGGGCTATGATAGTCCGTCGGCGGGGCGTGTGAGTGTGGGGGACAAGGATTTGCTGCGTATGACGCCGAATGAGACGGAACGATATCGCCGTGATGAGGTGGGGTTCATCTGGCAGCAGACAAGCCGCAATATGTTTCCGTACCTTACGGCAGTGGAGAATGTGGCGCTGCCGATGATGCTGACTTTCACATCGGTTAGAGCGCGCCAGCGGCGGGCAGAGGAGCTGCTGGAACTCGTGGGGCTTGGCCATCGGATGGAGCATACGCCTGAGAAGCTGAGCGGCGGTGAACAGCAGCGTGTGGCAATTGCAGTCGCGCTTGCAAATCACCCACCCCTGCTGCTGGCGGACGAACCAACGGGAGAACTTGACGACAACACTGCCGCAGAGATTCTTGACTTGTTCGGCGAAATTAACCGCGAGCTGAACACGACGATACTTATTGTTACGCACGACCCGGACATAGCGTACAAGGTGGGACGCGTGGTAATGATACGCGACGGCAAGATGGCAACCGAGGTGCGACGGCGGGTTACTTATCAGAGGCTATCCGGCTCTGCTGAGACAGACCAGCCGCTCGAAGAGTTTATCTTGGTGGATGGAAGTGGCAGGGTGCAGATTCCGAGGAACATCATCGATCAGCTGAAAATTGGCGAGCGGGCTCGCATTGATGCGGTGGACGGCATGGTTACGCTGACTCCAAGTGATGAGCAGTAAGTAACGAGCAAGTCGCACGCTTCGTATCTTCATTTATCTTTCATTCGTTCGCCGTTTTCGTTTTGCCTCTACATCTGCTCCATGTGAATACGCAGCAGGCAATGTTATCACAACCGCGATACTGTGCTTCACTTGAAACATCAGTTGGCGCTTCGCTTTCACAGATATAAATAACAGTTTGTTTGAGCTTTAAGTCTTAGTGGAGTATCAACAACCGGGCATTCTTGCTCAACAACCGTCCACTACCGAATGATGGCGGGTATCAACGAGACCGGCAGCACAAAGATTTTAAGATTCCTCACTTCTCCTTCGCTGCGTTTAGAATGACAAGTGATGGGTTATGATTAGAATAGATTTACAAGCCTGTGCAACACATTTGTTCTGTGAAATTAGTATAGACGAAATAACGAGATAATGGAAGGGGAAAAGGCAGTTGAGCAGAGTACAGAGGCTAATAGCGGCGGTTGATGTGGAGCGCAGGTATGAATTGGATTCGGAGGAAGTGCATGCGCTGCGCGGCGTGAACTTGAATGTGTTTCCGGGGCAGTTCATCGCGGTGGTGGGCAGGTCGGGTTCGGGGAAGACATCGCTGCTGAACATTATGGCGGGGCTGGATAAGCCGAGCGACGGCAAGGTGCTGTTTGAGGAGCGGGACCTTTCGGATATGAACGAGCAGGAATTGACAGACTTGCGCCGCCATCGGATAGGCTTCATCTTCCAGTCGTTCGGACTGCTGCCGCTGCTTTCGGCATTTGAGAATGTGGAACTGCCGTTGAGGATAAGGGGGACGAATGCGCGTGAGCGCGCTGAGCGCACGCGGGAGGCGCTGGACATTGTGGGGTTGTGGACGCGCTCGCGGCATCGGCCGTATGAGCTGTCCGGAGGGGAACAACAACGGGTCGCAATAGCGCGCGCTATCGTGATACGCCCTTCGCTGATACTGGCGGACGAGCCGACGGGAGAGCTAGACTCTACCAATGCGCACGCGATATTCGGGCTGTTCAAGGACATGGTGATTAAGCAGGGAATAAGTGTAGTATCGGCAACGCACGACTCGACGCTTCTGTCCATGGCGGATGAGGTGAAGGAGATCCGCGACGGACAACTGCTGGAGAAGGCGGAGATTGGGTTGCGGTATCGGAATTAGACTTGGGCTGCGAGTTTTGCGCGAGCAATCGTTAAGCCATGGGCGTTAAGCCATAGGGATGATTTTCGAGCGATTTAGCAGGGCAGCGCCGTAGCTTTCCAGGGCGGTGTCGCTGACCACGAAGTGCTGTGCGGCGGCGTTAATGTTACGGAGGCAGCGCTGCAAGATGTTGCTGCGGTGTATGGCAGAGCCGCCGGCGTATCGGAATGCGGTGGTTACAACATCGACTGCTTCGGCGGTTACATGAGAGGCGACGGCGCGCATTTCCGCCTGTGCAGATGCATCTGGGACTTGCCCTGAGCAGGCGGTTGCGAAGGCACGCTCAAATACATCGTGCGACAGCAGGCGCGCTGCCTGAAGGCGAAGGTCGCAGGCGCCGATGTCGCCGCGGAACGCTTCACGGTCTGCCAGAGAGGATGTTGGCGGATTGCCACGCTTCTTATTGGGCGCGGCGGCGATAATCTCGTCGAGAGCGCGCTGGGCAATACCGAGCGCGACGGCGGGGTGTTCGTTGGCGACAAAGCCGGGCCTACCCATACGGTAGATTGCATCGCCACGTCTGGGCGTCCAGTTAGCGGTTTCCCAAGCGAAGGCAGCTGGCACGAAAAGATCTTTGACGGAGATGTCATTGCTGCCGCTGCCCTCCAGCCCTGCGACATGCCAGTTGTCATGGATGCTGCCCTTTTTTACCGGATAGACGAGGGTTAAGCCGGTTTCTTCGGTGTTGCCTTTTGCCGGAATGTTTGCGCCTGCGGTCATCCATTCGGCGTGGCGAACACCGCTGGCGAAGGGCCATCTGCCGTTGAGGATGTATCCTCCATCCACAGGGGTCGCTTCTCCGTTGAGCGCGGTAGATGTCGCTGCTGTGGGGATATTGCCGTTTTTGAAGATTTCGGCGACGGCGTCGTCGTGGACGAATGCGCCGGGACGTCCGATCGCAGTTGCGCCAATCATGAGACACCAGCCTGCGGCGGCGTCTATGTAGGCTAATTCTTCGATGATTTCAATTTGGGTTACGGGCTCGGCTTCTGCGCCGCCGAGCGCCTGTGGGAGTTTGAGGGTGAACAGTCCGGCTTCGCGGATGGCATCAACTGCGGCGGGAGCGAGGGTACCCAGCCGTTCGGATTCGTCGGCGCTGGCAGAGACGACATCACGCACGGACGATACGGCGTTCAGCAGGAATTGCCGCTTTTCGGAGCGTTCCGTGGGGAATGTTGGGAAGTTCATGTTCAGGTCTTATTGTATCATGTCTGACTGCGATTAGAGACGCCGGTTTTCAGAAATATACGGGACGGCAGTTTAGGGTAAGGAGACTAGAAGCGAAATGGCTTCTTGGCGACGAGCAGGGTCTAGGCCGGGCAGACGCAGCGAGGCGCTGAGGTCGGATTTGGCGCGGTCGGTTGAGCCTATTCGCGCCATTATTTTGCCGCGCGTATAGAAGGCACGCGCGCTGATGGAGTCGAGTTCTATGGCGCGCTCTACGAGGTCGAGGGCTTGCATGGTGTCGCCTTCTTCGAGGAGTTTTTCAGCTCGAATTACGAAGACTTGAGACTGCTCGACTTCTGAAATGTCTGTGCCTGCATACCAGACTAATGCTACAAGCAGGGCAGCGAAGGCGGGCACAGCGAACCAGCGCACACCGATGGGGTTTTGGTGGGCTATGCGGCGTAAGACGCCGATGGGTGTGCTGATGAATTCGTATGTGTATCGGGGCGCGAGAGCCAACCCCATGATAAATCCGCCTACCAGCCCGCCGAGGTGCGCCCAGTTGTCTATGCCGGGGATAAGTACGCCAATGGAGAGGTTAATGGCGGCGACGGTTATGAGACCGGTGAGGTTGCGTCTGCCCATCTCGCCGAGCGCGCTGCGATGAACGATGAAGTATGCGGTGAGCGCGCCGAGTACACCGAAAATTGCGCCGCTCGCGCCAACGGCGATTGCAGTTCTGTTGAACATGTAGCTGAGTGTGCCGCCGGATAAACCGGCGAGAAAGTATATTGCGGTGAATCGGAGGTTTCCATAAACTCCTTCGACCAGTCTGCCGAATATGAACAGCCCGAAGCAGTTGAAGAATAGGTGTATGATGCCGGCGTGGAGGAACATAGCCGTGAAGAGGCGCCAGTATTCTCCGCTGGCGATGAGGGGGCCGAACATTGCACCGAAACTTAGAAGGATATCGACGTCTTGGCTGACGGAGTCGGCAAGGAGCTGCATCATCAGCCAGACGAGGATGTTGATTGCGAGAAGCAGCCAAGTTATGACGACTCTACCATCTGCGCCGGGCAGAATTAGAGATCGACTGATGTCTTCCCGATCCTGATCGCCGTTAGTAGAGTTAGATTGATCGCGCTCAGACTGGTGCATTGCGCCTTCTTCGCTGTGCTGTGTTCTATTGTGAAGGATGTGCTACATTCGTATTACATTCACGATAGCATTAGCGCAACGCTGGTTCAAGGAACAATCGTCGGCGTTTCAGTCTCAATAGGATATTTAGTTGTGAGTGGGTAATTGTGAGTGGGAGCCTTTACCGGTGGCTGAAAGCTAAGGACTGCGATTGCGCTGACGGCGACGGCTCGACTCCTCTATCCGCCGCTCCTCCTGCATTATCGGGTTTATCTCCATCAGCCTCTTCCACTCTGCGTCCGACCTTGCCTTTCGCTCCGCAGACTCCACTGCCCTCTCCATCAGCTCTTCCTGCTTCGCCCACTCCTCTCGCTGATCAGCAGTCGCAGGTGTGTGGTTTCTCTCCACTTCGGGGTGGTCTTCGGGAAGGTCTTTGCAGACACACAGGCAGTCCGGATGGCACGGCGCATAGAACATCATAAACTCTGGGTCAGGCTGCGAAGGGTTGTCGAAGCACAGGCGCAGCAGCGTTTTGGCTGCTTCGATTCTGTCTTTCACCTTTGCTTCAGGTTCGTTCCCTTCCATCACATCTATGAGGAACTTCACCATAGTTGCGCCGTCGTAGGTTTCTACACGGATTTGGCTGACGAGTTTCTTGTTGAGTTTGATTTGGTCAGGATTGGTATGTTCAAGGTTGTTATGTTCAGGATTGACAGGTGTGTTTGAGTTGTGATGTGTGTCTTGGCGTTTGGAGCTGATGCTGCTAATGATGTGCTGAGCCTCATCGAAACCCAGCTTGAGCAGGAGTTTAGCGGCTTCGAGCTGGTGCCAAGGGGTGCTGTTCGGAGCGTCGCCTTCCATCACGGAGATGACAGAACGGACGATGCGTTTTCCGTTCTGTGTCTCGTCGAGGACGATCTGCCGAATGGATTTCAGCGGTTCCTGTGAGTATTGTTCTTGTTGAGCTTGGTGAATGTGAGTAATCATAGAGTTATCTGGCTGGTGGGTTGTGCTTTCGTGTGCCGGTTGTAAGGTTGTTGATGTATTGCACTCTTATGTTCTATTCAAGGTGTAATCATTATAGCACGGATGTTTGGTGTGTCAAGGGTGGATTTAGCCTCATGCGTACCCACTTTCTTTGCCCATGGCGCAGTCAGAAGCAGGATGTCCATGATTTTTATGATTTACCGGATTACCGGGGATGCGCCGAGTCAGCAAGCAAAACCGAGCGGCCGTTCCTACACTGGGTGGGGACGACCGCTCGGTTTTCCGCTTTGGACTGGATGCGGGTTGGGGATTACCAGACCGGCTGCGGCGGCGTAGAGCCGAAGTCGATTCCGACGTCTATCTCTTCCGGAGGCAGCGGTATAAATTGCGGATTGTCGTTGCCGCTGTCGCCATCATCGTCTTCGGTGGGGCTATCTTGGGGAGCCTCATCGCCGGTGTCGGGCGTGGTTGGGTTGGCGTCTGGTATCGGAACGACGATGCTACTGTCAGTGCCCGGTATCGGAACGACGATGCTGTCAGTGGGCGGCGGGTCGCCGGCCGGTGGACTGCCCGGGGCTACGCCGTACTCAGGCGGAGGTTGAGCGTCCTTTGCCCGACGTTCCGCTTCGTCGGACTTGTCGGCATCCTGATCGTTCTGGGGAGTCTTCCGGTCTACGCACGACTCCCATCGGACTTGGCACAGCGACACGGGTGATCCATGCACTTCGAACCACTGCCCGGGCCCGCTATCGTACACCTCCCGCATGCGGAATCGGTACTGCAGGCTGGCGTGCAGGTCGTTGATGTAATATTCACTCAACATGTGTCCGGTTACTTTTGGCGTGTCGCCGAATTCCGATTCGATGACCTCGTCGATCCTGGGATCATAGCCGTGCTGGATCCAGTCTAGGTCGTAGGGGCCTCCGGCGCAGTCCGGCCGCTCGACCTGGGCCCAGTGGGGCCAATGGTTTGGATGCGCTCCCCGTCCATCCTCCAAAGCTCCCGCCGGAATCCAGTGAAGACGGACGCGCGTGGCGGGTCCGGGACTCTGATCATGAGACGCGGCCTGGAACGAAAGCTCGAGCTCGCGGCCGGGCTCCGGCGGTTCTCCCGGCGCGGCGCCGATGATGCCTGGGACCGTAATTACGGCAGGCGCATTCCATACCTCGTATCCTTCCAGCGTGGGAATCCGTGCAATGCTACGCGAGTTCGCGTGGGGCCGTACCAGAATGTAAAAATTGTAGGGCACGCAAGACTCCGCCTCGAAGAAGTAGGGGCTTTGAACGCCGCGGAGTATGGTTCTCTCCTTATCGCCCCACACCTTTTCCCCCACCAGGGTGATGTGGCCGGAGGTATTCCACTCAATGCGGATGCCGCCTTCCACCGGCGTCGTCTTGATGTAACCGGCGGTGTTCTCGCGCATCTCGGTGTAATCCGGGGGCATATCCTCTTCATCGCCCTCCTGTGCAAGAGCGACCGTCCCGGACGCGATGAGGATGCTCACTGCGAGCGCCGCCGCAGCGAAGACGGCAACCCACCGCGCGCGGCCGATAGGCGTTCTCCAAAAGGCTACTGTCATCATAATGTTAACTCTCCCTGCGTATCGCGCATAGAATACTTGTGACTATAGATAGATAGTTACGCCCGGGGATGGCAACCTTATCGAGGGCTGTACCGAGGCACACATTATATTATTAGGTATAGTATATTCCCCATCCGCTCCTAGTCAAGCAGAAAACTTGCCCCTGTTCTAGTGATAGAATGAGATGTTCCCCACCCGCTTGCAGTCAAGCGCCCCTAGTCAAGCCCCGACCCTCACGCGTACCCAGTTTGGAAAGGAGTGATGCCGGGGTGAGAGGCGGTTCATCGTATGCAAAGTAGTATTCCAGTCCGAGGTGCAAAACCCCAAGTTTGCCCCAGGAACAGACTTGTTTCCGAGAGACGGAACTTTTGCTGTTGGGCGGATAGATATAAGACTAAGGCACACAATAGGTATGGCGTGATACAATGGCTTTCTAGGAATAGGAATATCTGATGAATGGAGGTTCGTGATGACTAACTTAGCAGAATTGACGCTGGATGAAGTGTATGAGGCGCTGAGGGATGTGTATGATCCGGAGATTCCGGTGAACATTGTTGACCTTGGGCTGGTGCGGGATGTGTCGCTAGTTGAGGGCAACATAGATGTAAAGATGACGCTGACTTTTGCGGGCTGCGGTATGGGTCCGTATATCGCGCAGCAGGCGGAGTGGCGGCTGGCTGAACTTGAAGGCGTGGATGATATTAATGTGGACCTCGTGTTCGACCCGCCTTGGACGCCGGATGAGATTACGGAAGAGGGGAAGAAGCTGCTTGGGCTGGACTAGGAAAGCCGAGCGGTTACGGTTATCTTGATATGTCAGCGTGCGGACGCGCTGTTACGGCAGTGTGTCCGGCTGACACACTGCCGTAACAGCGCCTAACATGGACAGGGAAACTGAGGGGTTGTAATGACTATGAATCCGCAGCAGGCGGCGCACGCGCGCCAGCGCATAGAAGCGATGCGCCGCCAGTTTGAGCAGAAGCGACAGGTGTCTGATGCGCTGGCGAAGATCGGGCACAAGATTGGTGTGTACAGCGGCAAGGGAGGCGTAGGCAAAACGACTGTCGCGGTGAACCTTGCGGCTACGCTGGCGCACGAAGGGTATAGCGTAGGCATCCTAGACGTGGACATTGACTGCCCAAATGTGGTGCGGGCGATGAAGGTATCGGAGCGCCCGCAGGTGGGTGATGACAATAAGCTTCTGCCGTCTGAGCGATTTGGCGTGAAGGTGATGTCTATGGGCTTCTTTCAGCAGAACGAGGAAGAGGCGATTATCTGGCGCGGTCCGATGGTGCATAATGCCATTAACCAGCTGCTTCAGACGACCAACTGGGGAACGCTGGATTATCTTGTGATTGATCTGCCGCCGGGCACATCGGACGCACCGCTAACGGTGATGCAGAATCTGGACTTGGACGGGTTCATCGTTATAACCACGCCGCAGGAACTTGCTAAGATAGACGCCAAGCGCTCCATTAATATGATACGCAAACTGCAGGTGAAAGTGCTGGGCGTTGTGGAGAACTTTTCCGGCGATATATTTGGCAGGGGAGCGGGAGAAGAGCTTGCGGGTGAGCTGGGGTTGGAGTTTCTGGGCAGATTGGAACTGCGCCCCGAATACCGTGATACTTCTAAGCCGACCGTGCTTCTGAACAACGATGTGCTGGGAGAGTACACAGGGATCGCTGAGAAGGCGCGCGCCGCGCTTGTGTAATATAAGAGCGGGGCGGGTTGACGGCGGGCGCTGTCGCTGTGCATCTGATTAGCCTGCGCTGAGCGTGGATACAGTTGCGGCAGACGGCTTTTCTTGATTCTTGTTTGATGCTAATGCTCTGTGCGGGCGGGCGACTGCACTATTTTACAGGCTCCCTGAATCCGGACGGGTTCGGCGGATAGCGCGGGCGCCGCTTATCTGATGCGCGGTAGAGCCTGTATGGTTGTGCCATTAATTATTTCGACTTTATTGATTTGAACGGAGGGGGGGTTGCATGTTTTACAGGCTGTACACGGGTGAGGACGGGCAGTCGCACATGGAAGAGGGGTTTGAGCCGCCGGAGGAGCAGGATGCGACTGGGATTGTGGTTCGCAAGCAGGAGGTTGGGTATTTTATTGACTGGCATCCGGCACCGCGTCGTCAGTACATTATCACGTTGAGAGGACAGGTGGAAATTGGGCTGGGCGACGGAACAGTCTATACGCTGGGGCCGGGCGATATGATGCTGGCGGAAGATTTGACTGGCCAGGGACATACCACGAAGGCGGTGGGAGATGAGACGCGGGTGTCTGTGGCGATACCGCTGGATTAGGTTTTTTTGCCTCTGATTACTCTGAGTCCGCTATTTCATATAGCCATTCATAGCTATTTATAGTCATAGCCGCCACTGCGTCCTGACGATAAGCAAGGGGGCTCCTTTGGGTTAAGCGTTTGCCCATAACTAATACATTACAGCGGGTTGGCATTCCCGCTTTTCGGGCAGATGTGTGAGCGAGATGAGCCTGCCGAACGGAGTCGCTGTCCTGTTTTGACGGCTTAGCTTGTGGGGGAATATACTTACGCCGATTGATTGATTTTATAAGCTATGCAACATCCGGGAGCGAGAGTGTGAGCTACGAAGATATTGTTGTTACTAAGGAAGAGGGCGTTGGCATAATTCGATTGAATAGGCCGAAGGTGCTGAATGCGCTGAGTAAGAGGCTGTATCGAGAGGTTGATACCGCAATAAGCGACATGGAGGCGGACGCGGATATAAGGGCTGTGATATTCACGGGGACGGGCGAGCGCGCGTTCTCGGCGGGCGCGGACATTCATGAACAGGTGCGGGATGCGGAGAATCCACCGCCGCCGGATCCGAACCGCGCCGAGTATGCGTGGCATGTGGCGGCGTGCACGAAGCCGACCATCGGTGCGCTGAACGGCCTTGCTTATGGGGGCGCGGCGGTCATGGCGTCGAGCTTCGACATTCGGGTTGGCTGCGAGCGGACGCGCTTTCGGTTTTTGGCTGCATCTTATGGCAGGGTGAACTCTACCTGGAGTCTGCCGATGCAGGTGGGATGGCCGAAAGCGAAAGAGCTTCTATTCACCACTTGTGTTGTGGGAGCGGAAGAGGCGTATCGGATTGGGCTGCTGAATCATCTCGTGAGTGCGGATGAGCTTATGCCCAAGGCGATGGAGATTGCGAAGCAGATTGCTGCGAATGATCCACGGATGGTGCAAGGGATTAAGGAGCTGATGCTGGACAATGTGGGCGAGGGTTGGCGCTGGATGCATGATAATGAGGCGCAGGCGCAGAAAGGCAAGCTGAGCCCGACGCCTGTTGAGGAAGGGTTTGCGGAGTTTCTGGCGCGCAAGGGGCGCAAGGATGCGTAGGGGTGGCTGACAACACCGAACAAGGATAAATGAAGAACTGCGAGAGGGTATATTCCAATGACTGCTGAGAATGGCAAACTGAGTACGCCGCTTGAGGGCATAAGAGTGCTGGACTTGGGCCGATATCAGGCTGGTCCGCGATGTGCGCTGATGTTCGCGCGGATGGGCGCTGAGGTTATCAAGGTGGAGTCGGTGCGCGGCGATGAGAGCCGCGCCAATGGTCCCAGAGTGAGGGGGCAGTCCGCATATTGGGTGCAATATAACAGCGGCAAGAAGAGCCTTGCGATTAACCTTCGCACTGATAAAGGCAAGGAGGTGCTGCGCGATCTTGTGAAAGTTTCGGACATTCTTTTGCAGAACTTCCGTCCCGGCACAATTGACATTATGGGCTTTGGGTATGAGACGCTGAAGAAGCTTAATCCGAAGATTATTATGATAAATGTGTCGGCGTATGGGCAGTATGGTCCTAATCGGGATAAGGTTGGCTTCGATCCTATAGGACAGGCGATGGGCGGACTTATGTCGCTGACGGGGTACGGCGACCTGCCGCCGATTAAGACGTACTTCCCGCTGATAGACCGCATTACTGCGCTGCATGCCTGCATTGGCGCGCTTGCGGCGCTGCGTGAGCGTGAATTATCAGGCGAGGGGCAGGCGCTTGAAGTTTGCCTTGCGGATACAGGATTTACTGTAAACGAGATCCCGATATCGGCGTATCTGGGCGGCGGCGTGGAGACTACGCGGCCGGACTCGGCGGTCGGAGGCGGGGGAACGCCGTTCGGCGGCATGTACGAGACGGCAGACGGCTATGTCATACTGGCAGCGGGGAACGATAACATGTGGCTGCGGGTGTGCGATGCGCTGGGCAAGCCTGAGTGGCTTGAGGATCCGCGCTTCCAGAGCAGGGATTCGCGGACGGAGAATGTGGATGTGCTGGAGGGGGAGATTGGCGCATGGCTGAAGCAGCGCAGCACGAAGCAGGCGGTGGATGACCTGTCGGCGCACAGCATACCCTGCGCGCCGGTGAACACGACGGAGCAGGCAGCGAACGAGCCGCAGCTGCACGAGCGCGATATTATGATGGAAGTGCCGGATCCTGTGGCTGGGACGATGTGGGTGAGCGGCGAGTCGATCAAGTTCAGCCGCACGCCGATGGTGGTGGGTTCTGCGCCGACGGTGGGGCAGCATACGCGCGAGCTGCTGTCGGATATTTTGGGTTATTCGGACGATCAGGTGCAGTCGCTGGTGGATGAGGAGGTGGTGGGGACGTCGTAGGGCTGGCTGGCGACGGCGGCTTTTCGGGTATGTTTCATCCTGCGCTAATCGCTTTTGTGAGGAAGTGTTTTGACGTACTTGCCAGGGCGGTTGTTGCCATGCTGACCATTTGCGGGCTGATTTTAGTCGGTGTTGCGGGCAACTGGTTTTTTCGGTTTGCTATGGAAGCCTATGGTGCGAGTTACTGGGCATGGCAAGTTTTGTCCATGATGAATGTAGTGTACTGTGCTGTTCTTGTGCTGTTGGTCGTTGTATTGAGTGTGTATGATATGCGGCGTGCGTGGGGATGAGTTTTGGATAGGGATGACGCTATCAATAGATTAGCGAACTCCGTGGTTATATTTCTGTTAAGGAGGATTAGTTTGCTAGAACAGTTAGATGTATCCCAAAGGAATTTTTGCAGAGCGCCTTCTACGAACAATATTAGATTGCTTGCTCCGGCAGGTTGTGGTAAGACGCTCTGCCTGCTGTACATATGCAAATACCTTGCGGATAAAGCGTCCAATCTTGTTCGGCCCCGCAGATTGCGTTTCTTAATAGTAACCTTCACTAAAGCAGCACAACAGGAACTTACAACGAGGCTTAACGAAGACTTCGAGTTTTCCTCCATACGAGATTTTGTCGAGATTACTACGCTGAATTCTTGGGGTTTCAGGCGCATTAAAAATGTCTCTTCCTATCCTAAGTTAATCACATCGAAAGATGATTATCATTTTGCAATGTTGAATCAGCTTCAGCCTATATGGCAGAAGCACACAAGCATTCGAGATGCAATAAACAAGAATTCATGGACTCAACGCAATTCGCCGAGAAAATTGATGGACTCAATAGATGCTTTCAAGTCACTTGGATTCGATCATGTTCGACATACGAACTATCAGAAATTTGCCAAGCATTGGGATGAGTTGGTACGGCAGGGTTTGGGTTGGCGGCTGGAAGAGCAATGCAACGAGCTAACCAAGCTAGATGTACTTGACAGCCAAATCATTGAAGATAGGCAGGAAGTTCCCATAGGGAACAAGCGCAAAGTATATAATGCCTTCTTTAGATTTTGGCGAGATTCTACGGCGCATTTAATAGAGAGCGCTACATTTACGCTGGAGGATCAGAAATACTACGCTTACCTTGATGAGTACAAGAATGTAGAGGAAGGCAGACGCCTTTCAGGTGCTGCGAGCTACAACCATATCTTTGTTGACGAGTTTCAAGACATTAATCCATTAGACTTAGCATTGGTCAAAGCTATTGTCGAGCGCAATCGAGCCACACTGACCATAGCGGGGGATGATGACCAAGCAATATTCGAATGGCGTGGAGCAACACCTGAGTATATTCTTAACCCGGAAGAATTCTTTGGCACTGAGTTCAAGACATATACTCTTGGTGTAAACTATCGTTCACCTGCGAATGTTGTTATCCACTCTCAGATGTTGATTGAACATAACGGACGAAGGGTGCCCAAGCAAATAAAGGCATCCAGCCGTGATTCTGCCCTTATTGACATCATCGAAACCAGCGGATTTGAAGAATCACTCGATTATGTGCATAACCTAGTAAAAGAGACGACAGCGGCGGGCGGCAGTCCGAGTCGTGTTGCAATTATCGGACGCAAGCGGAGCCAAATTATCCCGTATCAAGTATATTTTGCATCAAAGAAAGTTCCCTTTTGTGCCGCAGAAGATTTGCAAGTTTTTCTAAGTAAGACTTTTGACCGCTTACTTAACCTTTTGGAAATTAAAGCACGCTCATTAGGTCGTCAAAGTAGTGGTCAAATAGTAAATGATATAGTAGATTTATGCGATTTGGTGAAGCGTTACCCGCTGAATAGGAAAAACAAACAAGGGGTGCTTAGGCATCTTCATCAAGCCTTCCCCAGAGATATAAGGTCTGCAATAGAAGCCCTGGAGCAATATGATGGAGAACTTAAAGGCAAAAACCACGGACGCCAAATGAGCATTGAAATGGCTGATGCTATATCTGATTTCGTTAGTTCTCATACAGTAGCAGATACACTTCACACATTAAGCGATTGTTTCGAAGGCTTGCACTATGATATGGGCAAAGCTGAAGAAGATATTTTCTACACGGATCCACCTTTCCTACAGCTTGCGAAATATGCAGAACGATACGGCGAAGATTACGATTCATTCGTTCATGCTGTGATGCTTGCTAAGCGTACACTTTTGTATGTTCCACCATTTGAGGATGACGGCAACCAAGATAATCTTTGGAAAGATCCTTTGCACTTAATGACAGCTTTACGCGCTAAAGGCAAAGAGTTTGATACTGTGGTGCTGCTCGATGTAGTGGATGGTATATGGCCAAACCGAAATGCAAAAACTCCTGAACAGATGGAGGCAGAACGGCGTGTATTTTATGTGGCGTTCACACGGGCAAAAGCTCGGATTGTGATGCTGGTGGACAAGCATTTGGGGCAAGGTTCTGCATCATCGCCATACATAGATGAATTGGGGATAGTGCGGGACGGTTGAGATTGTAGAGGGCGGTATTTTGCAGACGATTGTTAATGATACGGGCGATTTTTCGTATGTGATTGGGCCGTATAAGCAGCCTGTGGCGCGGGTTGTGCCGGGCGAGACTTTTGTGGTGGAGACGGCGGATGCCTTCGAGAACAGAATAGATTCGCCGGACGCTGACATTACGCAGATAATCACGCTGCCTTATGTGAACCCGCTGACGGGTCCTATCTATGTGGAGGGCGCTGAGAAGGGCGATACGCTCAGCGTAACGATTCATTCCATTGATGTTACGCGCGACTACGGCGTAAGCGCGCTGATTCCGGAGTTTGGCGGTCTGTGCGGCACGGTGTTTACTCGCACGCTGAATCCTCCCCTACCCGCCCGCGTTATGCTGCATCCGATACGCAATGGCGAGATTACTTTCTCTGATTCGCTAGACATAGCGACGATACCTTATGAGCCGTTTTATGGAACTATCGGCACGGCGCCGGAGCTTGAGGCTGTGTCATCGCTCGCGCCGGGTTTTCATGGCGGCAATATGGACGCTGCGGATGTTTGCCCGGGGAATACCGTTCATTTGCCGGTGAATGTTTCGGGCGCGCTGCTGCACGTGGGAGACGGACATGCGGCGCAAGGGGATGCGGAGGTTTGCGGCGTGGCTACTGAAATCCCGACGCGCGGTACGATCACTGTTAATCTGATTAAGGGGCAGGCAATCGCGACGCCCAGGGTGGAGTCAGACGAGTTTCTGATGACTATCGGAAGCGCGCGCCCTATGGAGGATGCAGCGCGCATCGCTTTCTATGAGCTTGTGATGTGGCTGGAGTCGGATTACGGCATCGACCGCCTGACAGGGTACCAGCTGTGTTCGCAGGTCGCGCGTGTGCGTCTTGCTAATATGGTGGATATTCTGTATTCGGTGGTTGCTAAGTTTCCTAGGCGTTATCTGCCGCGGATATAGATGATGGCGATGCAGGATTTTCAGCCGACAGACGGATTCTTTGACGCTGACGACGTTCGGCTGCACTACCTAGACTGGGGTTCACCTGCTCCGGATGCGCCGACTATGGTTCTGCTGCATGGTTTGCAGGACTGCGCGAGAAGCTGGGATGTGTTTGCGGCTGCGATGCGCTCCGAGTATCGTGTGGCTGCGCTGGACAGCCGGGGGCATGGGGACAGCGCGCATACTGCGCCGGACGCATACGGATTTCGCGATTATGTCGCGGATGTTGAAGCGCTGGTGTCTCATTTGGATCCGAATGAACTTGTTTTAGTGGGGCACTCTGCCGGTGGGCGCTATGCGTTTGTGTTCGCTGCGGAGCATCCAGATGCGGTGAGTTCGCTTGTGGTGGTAGATATTGATCCTGACGCGGTAAATCCGGATTCGCGGGGCATGTTCGTGCGGTATAATGCGGAATCGGATGAGTGGGACTCGCTGGATGCGGTGGTAGAGAGGCTGCGAGATCGGCAGCCTCAGTCCACGGATGAAATGCTGCGGCATCAGGCGCGGTGGATGACGCGCGAACTTGCGGACGGCAGGCGGGTGTGGAAGCGAGACCGGCTGCTGCTGGGAGCGTATGAGCGCCCGGATTTATGGGCTGAGTGGAGCAGCCTGACCGTGCCTACGCTGATTGTGCGCGGACGGCAGAGTAACCTGCTGACGCATGAGGTTGCGGTGCGGATGCGTGAGGCGATAGCGGGGAGCGCGCCGATGCTTCGGCTTGCGGAGCTTGAGGGAGGCGGGCACTGGTTCTATCAGGAGTTTCCCGGGGCGTTTGAGGCGACGGTGCGCTGGTTTTTGGATGCTGAAGAGTAATTAGTCTTCGCCTAGGATTTCCTGCGCGCGGAGCATGTCGCGTTGATATATCAGAACGCGATGGGGTATGAATTGGGTTACGCCGATACCGCCGTAGCCGAAGCCCAATGGTTTGACATACGCTCCGATGCCGTTTTCCCGCAGGAGCTGCGCGATCATCTGGGCTTCCATTTCGTTGGAATAAGTTGCTAGTGGTGTCGTGTGATTAGCGTCGTTTGTCATGTGAATTCACTTGGTCGGCGTGTCGCTTATCTGCCGATGTAGCGGGGCTGCCGCTTCTCCACGAAGGCGCGCACGCCCTCTTTGTGGTCGGCGGTTCGGCGCGCTATGTTCTGCGCGGGGCCGGCGAGCTGCAGGCTTTCGGCGAGGTTTGTGTGCAGGGATTTGTGGACGAGGCGCTTTATCATCGCCATGGAGTATGTGGGGCCGGCGGCGATGCGCTGTGCGAGTTCGAGGGTGGTGTCTATTAGTTTATCGTGCGGTGTAACTTTGCTGACCATGCCCAGCCGATATGCTTCGTCGGCGTCCACGATGTCTCCGGTGTACTGCAAGATGAAGGTGTTGCTGATGCCAATCATGCGCGGGAGCTGCCAGCATGAGCCGTCTGCAGGTATGAGTCCGCGCCTGATGAATGTTTCTGAGAAGCGAGCGTTTTCGGATGCGATGCGTATGTCGCAGGAGAGCGCGATGCCCATACCCAGTCCCATGGCGTATCCGTTCACGGCGGCGATGGTGGGCTTCTGCATGTTGTGCAGTGTGAGGGGCATGAAACGCACGCCGTCCATGTAGCTTTCGCCTGCTGCCGCTGCTTCCCACTCGCGGTCTAGGTATTCCCAAGGAGTGAGGTCTTGGGGGATTGGTTCGGCTTCGCGTTCTTCGTTTGCTTGATTCATGCGTTTGACATTGGCGCCGGAGCAGAAGGATGGATCGCGTCCGGTGAGCACAAGGGCGCGCAGTGTGGAGGATGCTTCCAGTCGGTCTATTTCGGAGTTGATTTCTGCTGCCATCTCGTCTCCGATGGCATTGCGCGTGGGCGCGTCGTTCATCGTGATAACGAGCACGCCGCCGATTTCCTGCGTATCGATATATTCAAATGACATTTTCTGTCCTTTGCCATTGTCGATCTTGTAGATAGACTGGTTGGCTTTCTATAAAGGGTTGTGCGCCTTGCGGCTGGGTTGTGCATCCTGTTAGACGCTGCAGGTTAGTCTTCTATTTTAGATTTTAGGCAGTTGAAGAACTGGTTCATGAGCATGCGGGAGGCGTTGCCCATGAGCCGCTGTCCCACGCGGGCGACTACGCCGGTTACTTGCGCGTCGCCGCTGACGCTGAGCTGCGTGCCGTCTTGGAGGTCGGTGAGGGTAAGGACGCCTTCGCCGCGCACACTGCCGCCTCTGCCTCTGCCTTGCACAATCATTCTGTATGATTGCAGGGGCTGCCTGTCGGCGATGGTTACGCTGCCGGTGTAGTTGCCGCGCACGGACGCCACGCCCACGCGCATGGCAACTTTGTATGTGTCGGCATCCACAGGCTCGAAGCTTTGGCATCCGGGTATGCAGCCCGCAAGGGTTTCGGGCGACATTAGCGAGTCCCATACTTGCTCGCGCTTGGCGTTGATTGCGAAAGTGCCTTCTACTTTCAAGCGGCAACTCCTCTCGGCTGATGGATTACGGATGAAATGATATGCGGATATTGGAATGCAGGTTATTTTAGCATATAGCGAGTCGTTATAATGTTTTTTCGATAATAATATAAGTGTTGTTTGCAAGTGTTAATGTTAGCAGGTCTGTATGTAGAATCGACAAGGCTCTTGTGTAAGCTGAAGATTGTCAGAGATGTGCAGAATGGGGATTTGACGCCGGCGCAGCGGAATACGGAGGCGCGCCACTTGACACTTGAAGCGCGATTGCGTCATATTTGTGCTGTTTAACTTGTGCATGGGGCGGATATGAAGTCGGACTCTCCTAACATAATATTGGGCGTGCTGGTTCTGCTGGCTGCTTTGGGCGGATTTGTGGTTATGGTACTGCCGGGCATATCCGACGGGAGCGAGATTCGGGTGGTAGAAGCTGTTCCAACAGTTACCCCCGCGCCTACGAGCACGCCTTCGCTGCGGGATGCGCGAGTAGGCGTGTACGTAACCGGGGCAGTAGTTAACCCGGGCGTGTACATTGTGAACGGAGACAGCCGTCTGGCGAATGTGCTGCTGCTTGCGGGCGGAGTAACTGACGATGCGGATATTACTGCGGTCAATTTGGCGGTGATTGTGCGCGATGAAGAGCATTGGCACATTCCGAGGAGGGGGGAAGCTGCGCCGCCTAATATGGGATTGGTTGATTCCGGCAGAGGCGATGTGCGGGTTGGAGACGGTCAGTCAGACCATCAGCCAGACGGTCGGGTAGACGGTCGGGCAGACGCCCGTTTGAACGGCAAGGTTAACCTAAACAGTGCGGATGTGGAACTTCTGAAGACTTTGCCGGGCATTGGGGACGTGAAGGCACAGGCGATCGTGGGTTATCGTGAGGCTAACGGCGATTTCGTGAGTGTGGACGGACTGCTGGATGTGAACGGCATAGGCACGGGGACTTTGGATAATATACGGAATCTTGTAACCGTGGAATGAGTGGGGTGAGGGATCCGGAGTTATGACGGGGGTTTTGATGGATAAGTATGAAAGGTATGTAGATGCTGCCGCCGTTTATTAGCCAATCAGATGTGGGCGGGCCTGTTCTTGCCGCAATAGTGTTTGTGGTGTTTCTGGCTGCGTCCGGAATTGCAAATCTGGTTATGCAAGCAGTGCTGAGACACTGGGCGCGACAAGTGCCGGGTGCGCTGGCTATCGATGTTCTGAACACGATGCGCGGACCAATAACGCTGTTCATCGCGCTGTCAGGGCTGTTTATTGGCTTGCTGATTTTGGCGAATTTGGATAACCCACTCTATGGTCTGCTGGCAAGTTTTGAAGATTACATACTGCGTATATGGCTGGTGGTGGTAATCGTCGAAGCGGCGTATCTGCTATATCACGTAATGGATGCCTCTTTGAGCTGGTACATCCGCAGTATGGCGGACAAGACGGAGACGGAGCTGGACGATCGTCTGCTGCCTCCGTTGAGGCGGGTTATGCCTCTGCTGGTGTATTCGCTGGGTTTTTTGATGGCGCTGTCGGTGCTGAATATCCCGATAAGTCCGATACTAGCGGGCTTAGGAGTTGGGGGGCTTGCTGTCGCGCTGGCGGTGCAGCCTACGCTTGCGAATTTCTTCGCAGGGACTTATGTGGTAACGGAGGGGGAGCTGAATGTGGGCGATTACATTGAGATACAGGGGGGACCTGCGGGGTATGTCGTGGAGGTGGGATGGCGCAGCACGAAGATACGCTCCATGTTCAACAATCTGGTGATTATTCCTAATTCGCAGATGGCGAGCAGTATTGTTACGAACTATTACAGTCCGTCGCCTGCGATAGATGTACTGGTGTACTGTGGTGTGAGCTACGACTGCGATCTTGGGCAGGTGGAACGTGTGGTGCGCGATGCGGCGCAGGAGCTGGTGGATATGTCGGAGCATGCGGTGAAGAGCGAGCCATGGTTCGGCTTTGAGGAGTTCGGAGATTCAAATATCAGCTTCTGGGTGTTCATACGGGCAACTGACAGGATTGGGAGTTTCTTCCTGACGAGCGAACTTGTGAAGGTAGTCCATTCGAGACTGACGGCTGAGGGGATTGAGATAAATTACCCTGTGCGGAAGCTGGTGTTCCCGCCTGAGGAAGGGAGTGCACCCGCAGCGCCGCCGACACCACCGATGCCACCTATACCGCCGAGGCGGGGCGGATAGCCAAGTGTGAAGAGCCTGCTCTGGATTAGGAATCCGGATTAGTCGTGGGACAGGACACGCAACCGATCGCCGTCCGGGATTAGGAGTATGTGTTCGCCTGCGGTGTCTGCGACTCGCTGGGCAAGCAGGGTAAGCTCGGCGTCCGTGAGCGCAGGCGTGAAGGCGTTCGCGTCTGTCCATCGCAGTACGTTTACATCGCAGTTAAGAGCATCTTCAATTCGCTGAGCGAGTGTGCCGCTGTCCGCCGATGCGAGCAGGGTTATCATTTTGGTGGGACGCTGCTTTTCGGCCGGCTCCGAGCTGACGGGGGCGTCTTCTTGGGACGCTGCGCTTTCGGGGACATCCTGCTGGTCTTGCCGATAGATTGACCAGTAATACGGCAGGAAGGCTGCGACCGCTGCGATTACGGCGATTGGATCCGCCACGGAGTTTACGGTGTCTAGGGTGAGCGAGAGTTCCAGCAGGTCGCGCAGGAGCACGAACAGAACTACGCTGACACTGCCGAGGAGCGACAGTACGCCTACACCAAGAGCGGCAAACAGGAATATGCGACGTGATATGGCGAGTATTTCATCGGGGCCGTGAGACTGCCTGCGCTGCTGGGTCGTCTGCCAGTAGTATCCCCAGATGGGAACGCCCAGAACAGTGAGGGTGATGATATTCACAATGGGTGATTTCCATTGGTCGTTGAGGACGATGGCATCGCTGAAACTTCCTGCAATGAGTCTGATGACTGCGCTGACGAGAATGAATATGGAGACTGCGAGCAGGGCGGTGCCTATGGCTGCCATGATGTAGGTGTATGCTCGGCGGGCTGAGAGCAAAGCGCCGGTGAGCTGGCTTGTTTCGTCTGCTTCGTGCCGCACTCTGTGCCAGTGGTATGCCCAGAGCGCAGCGCCAACGCTCAGCAGGGCGATGGCGCCGGGCAGGAACTCGAAGTGTTCGGCGGTTGAGTCTGCGCTGAAGTTGTTGAACGCCCAGACTAGCGTTTCGTGGATGATGATTCCGATTGCAGACAGGGTGGTGGTAACTCCGCCGAGAATTGCGAAGATGTACAGATAGACTTGGCGCAGGGCGGATCCGTAGTCGCGGCGCGCGATGTAGAGCCAGTGGAGTATCCATATTGGCAAGCCGATGATTGAGACTGACAGCATTCCGCGCAGCGCGGGACGCCATAGACCCGATTCGCCTGAGATGACCGGCAGATATGTCAGGGCGATATATCCTTCGAGCAGGATGAAGTAAATTATGCGTCCGATGCCGAACGAGAGCATCACCAAACCGGTTAGAGCGGCGATGTAGATGTATAGGCGACGGATTGCGAGGGTTTCCGGGGTGGATTGGGTGGATTGCCTTTCGCGTTCTTCGATGAACCAGTGGACTGCCCAGACGGCGCTCCATATTATCACCGCGGCGATGTTGTAGCCACTGAAATCGCCGACGCCGAATATCCATTGCAGCAGGTGGAAGGAGTTGTAGATGATGAACCCGCCGGCGACTGCAAGGGCGAGATAGATGTAGAGTTTGCGGAGGATGGAGCGGGTTTCAACCGGGGTATCGCGCACGACACGCTGTATGAAACGCCAGTGGAAGAACCAGAGGGGCAAGCCGACGATGGTGAGGGACGCGCCGGCGGCGATCCTTATGGCGGAGTCTGAAATTATGCCGGCGATGACTATGGCGTCGAGGATGGACTCCGCGAGCATTGTGATGCCGTTCGCCGCCATCATGAGAGATACGAAGCTGACGATGTAGAAGTAGAGGCGACGCACTGTTCCGATGCCAGGGTCTTCGTGTGTATCGGGAGCGGCAGCGGAGGCGCGGCGGCGCCAGACTATGATGCCGTAGATTATCAGCCCTATGACGATTATGGGGATAAGCGATCCGAGAATGGATAACATGAATAATACGTTCATAGGGAGTTCCTTTTATAGTGCGTAATGGCTCGGCGCCTCATGGGTGAGGCTGATATGAGTGGACAGAACAAAGGTAAAGACGCTGTGAGTGTGTGCTTTTGGCGAAACTTACGGCTGCACAGGATTTAGTTGTCTTCTTCGCGGCAGTATTCATAGGGCCAAGGATACTCTGCGAAACGCCAGTCGCCGTCCTGCTGCTGCAAGACGAAGCGCCAGTCGCGGGAGTATTGTGAGCTGTCGAAGGGATCCCCGCCGTAGAATTCGGTTATCTGTACTCTTACGACGGCGTCGCCGTTGATGAGTTTGGTATCCCGCAGTGTTGCCCTGAAGTCTGTCTCTCTGTAAGAGCCGTATCTGTTGTTATCGTCTATGAATTGCTGGAGTTTGCATTTTTGCTGAAGGTCTTCAGACAGCATGCCGTAAGCCGTTTCGATGTCGTCGTTCTCGGCGGCGCGCAGCAGAGTTTGGACTGCTGCTTCGGGCGTACCCGGAGCGAATTCGGTCTCTTCGGACAGCAGGACGATGACGATGCTTGCTATGAGCAGCACGGCTATGAACGCTGCCGCACCGATGAGCCACCATTTGGTCATGATGCTGTTCATGGGAGCTTCTCCATGGGTTTATCCGGTGTTCCGGGGCTGAGCCGTGTTCCGGGGCTGATCCGGTGTTCCGATTATGAGATGCGCTTGCGCTGGCTGCGCAGATAATCCACCATTACATAGCGTCCGAGCTGGCTGGGATCGGTGTAGAAGGCGCGCCCCTTGTTGATGCGGGTCATTTTGTCGATGAAGTCCATGAGGTAGTAGTTGGCTTCGAGCATGAAGGTGTTGATGGTAATGCCTTCTTGTGTGCAGCGTTTAACCTCTTTGAGCGTTTCCTCGATGGTGCGCCAGCTAGGTGGGTAGCTGAAGTACGCGCGCCCGTGTTCGAGGTGGGCGGTAGGTTCACCGTCGGTAATCATAAGGATTTGCTTAGTGGCGACCTTTTGGCGTGAGAGCGCTTTGCGTGCGAGCATGAGTGCGTGCTGCATGTTTGTGCCGGACACCCAGGCGTTCCAAGTTAGGTCGGCGAGATCGTCTGTGGCGATGTCCATGCCGTAGTCTGAGAAGCCGATGATGTACAGGTAGTCGCGCGGATATTGGCTGTGGATGAGCCAGTAGAGTGCGAGCGCGACTTTTTTGGCTGCGGAGAAACTGCCGAACATACCCATTGAACGGCTCTGATCGATGAGCAGGGCGGTGGCGGTCTGTGTCATGTGTTCGGTGTGGTGAATCTCGAAGTCTTCCGGGCTGATACGCAGGGGCGTGCCGGGGCCGTTGCGCAGGGTGGAGTTGAACAGGGTGCGGTGCAGGTCGATGTCGAACGGGTCGCCGAATTCGTAGGGTTTGGTCTCGCCGGTGCGCTCGCCGCCGTCGCCGCGCGAGTAGATTTCGTGGCGTCCCATGCGGTCTTTCTTGAGTTCGGAGAAGACTTCGCGGAGCGCCTGCTGCGCAAGTTTGCGTATGCCGCGCGGTGTTAGTTCAAGCCTGTCGCCTTTGCGTTTGAGGTAGCCTGCTTCTTCGAGCTGCTGTATGAGTCGCTGGAGCTGTTCGAGCTGGCGGCGGGCGTCTTCTCCCATAATCTGCTCTACTTGGTCTAAGTCGAGGTCTTCGATGTTTCCGCTGCGCATGACCTGCTGTACTTGCTGTTCGAGCTGATCCATATCGCGCAGTTCGGCCATAAGCTCCATTGCGGAGTCCAGCGTTATGGATTCTTCGCCCATGAAGGGATAATCGTTCGCCATGTCGTCGAATGGGAACATGTCGTACATCATGCTTGCGAGTTCCGCGAGTTCGTCCATGAATTCGGGATCTATTGCTGCGCCAAGCATGGACTCGAGCTCGTTTCGCATCTGTGGAGACATGCTGTCCATGAGCGACTGCATGGCTGCCATTTGCTGCTGAAGCTGTTCGATGAGTTCGTCGAGGCTTGCGGGTCGGTTGGGGTCGAAATATTCGCCGTACTGCTCCATGAAGCCCTCGAAGTCCGGGTCTTCGCCCATAGCGCGGTCGTGCAGCATTTGGTTGAGGGCTTGGATCATATTTTTGATGCCTTCGATGTCTTGAGGCGTCATGTCTTGGATTTGCTGCTTCATTTGCTGGAAGAAGTTCTGCATCATTTGCTGGCGCAGTGTGTCGAGCAGATCGTTGAATTTTTGGCGCGCTTCGGGATCCATGAAATCGTAGTCTTGAAGCTGCTGGATTTTTCCGCCGGTGTTGTTCGGCAGGGTATCGAGGGCATCGCTGTTACGCTGGGCGCGCTCTTGAAGCATCTGCATAGGCGCCTTCAGATGTTCGGCGTCGGCGCCTGCTTCTTGGAGCTGGCGTTCGGCGTCTTGCAGGCGGCGCTCGATGCCCTGCCGTTCGGTGTCGATGACATCCTGCAAGCGTTCCTTGACGTCGTCCATAATGGAGTCTAGGTTGTAGCGTTCGAGCTGCTGCTGACGCTGCTGGCGCAGGCGTTCCAGGAGGTCGCGCAGGCCGGGGGCGTGCTGTCCTTGGCTGTCGTCAATGCCGCGCTGGAATAGGCTGCGGAGCGCGCGGGTGGGGTCGCCGTGTTCGAGGATGTCGTCGGCGATGGAATTCATGAGGTCGTCGGCATCCATGCTGAAGACTTGCTGGCTGCCGTCCCAGCGGTAGTATCTGTATGTGGTCATAACAACACCTTTGGAATGGGGGCTTGTGAGCGAAAGCCTATTTGGGCTCCAAATGGGCATTGGCATTAGTGTACAGGATATACAAAGTGTTAATTACAAGTTTGGCGTGAGTATGGTACAAGTTTGCTACCATCATACATTAAGTTGGCATTAAGTTGGGCGGCGCGGGTGTAATTGGATGACGGTTTTACGATTCAAGGCGCGCTTGACATTCGTCCGGCGTTCGTTAGAATGGTAATTGGAATTGGGCTGAACCCGAAAAGTCCCCTTGACTGGGGGCCTGCCATTCCCATGAGGATGGATAGGGTTCAGTCATCATTATTACGCGATTACGCGCTTTATCACAACACTTGCCTGCCTATTTCGTGAGGCGCCAAGTATTGTGTCATAAAGCTCATTTCCCTTTGTCTTCCTTGCAGCGCACGATTTACGATTCCTGCGACATAATCTGCCAGTTGCAGCAGATTATTTCCTTCTGAGTTTTTCATCGCTAATTTTCTGGCTGATCGTTCCATCCCTTTGTCCCGCAGGTTCTGTCGTAGATGTGCCGACAGCTCGCGTCCGAATCTTTTACCTCCGCTCTCATCGATAATTACGGATGCGTTACGCAGATGGGGTTCTGCACTTTCAATCGCTTTTGATATGGCGAATTTGTAAAGTTCTTTTCCGTATTCCAGGCTTGCGTCGGTTAGGCTGTCTGCCGCTTTGTTGATAATACATACATGATAGGTAAAACGATGTACCGATACCTTTCTGATAAAGGCTTCTTTGACTCTGGGTGAGTTATCGGCGTAGTGGAACTCGTAGGCTGCGCGCAGATTAAGTTCTCTTCGCAGTTGATGGATTGCATCGTCGCATGCTTGGGCGTCCGAGTTATTTTGGAATATAATTACAGCCACTACAAGATACCTGCTGGAATTGTTCAGCAGCTTTCTTCCTGTATCTCCCGATTCATCTATAAATGCTAACACGTCTTTGCTCCGGTGAGGATGCGGCGGTCTGCTGCCAAAGGCTGACGGCTATGATACAGCAGTTTGGGCAAGATTAGGCGGTTGGTTCGTTAGCGATCGAGGTGGGGAGCGAGCGGCGGATGCTACCCGTAGTTTCTGCTTGACACTTGCACCCATAGCGTATAGTTTGCTTGCTATAATGGCGGTTGTCCTGCTTGACTTAATCAGGGAAAGGGATCGGATATGGAGTACAGACCTTACGAGACGGACGAGATGGGAGTGGAACAGCCTGCGAGCGAGTTAGCTAGTCCGTGGTCGCGGCTGGCTGCGTTTATTACTGATATAGCGATTAGTATTGCAGTGGGAACATTCTTTGCAGCTGTCGGGTTTTATATTGGCGATGTAGGAGGCGCAGTCGGTTTGGCAATGGTGTCAACCTTTATTTTCATCGTTATTCAAATGGTTCTGCTGGGGAGACGCGGTCAGACAATCGGAAAAATTGCAATGAAGGTGCGTGTGGTGGACAGCGTTACAGGGGGGCATCCCGGCTGGGCACGCATTGTTCTGCTCCGAACCATTGTAAACGGTATTCTGATTGGGATACCTGCTATCGGAGGTATCTACTTTCTTGTGGATTCGCTGTTCATTTTTAGGGCGGATCACAGGACAATCCACGATTTTATCGGCGCCACACGCGTGGACAGAGTTCCCAACTAATCTTATTAGCCAATATATTGACGCTGGGGATATGAAGATAGGATACATATATGTAATACTTCTTGTGTATTCTACGGGTTTCATGTTGAGGGTTTAGCAGAGACTTATTTTCGGGTTTTGTTGATATAGCCGGGGCCTTCGCATATAAGTGAAGGCGGACGAGCCAATTTGGAGGCAGCAGGTATGGCGCACTTACCAGGGCATAGGGAAGCTGCGGTAAGCGAGTATCGCACGGATACGGGCGAGCTTCGTCCGCTGTATTCGAAAGTTATGGCGGCGCTCGATGAGATAGGTGAGGGCGAGCTGCGGCAGCGCTGGAAGCAGGCAAAGCGAGAAGTGGAACTGGACGCATTCTCCTTTGCGCTTGACCCGAAGGAGTTCCGCCCTGTGCCGACGGACTGGATTCCGCGTATTATCGACATGGACGAGTGGCGCGTAATCAAGGCGGGCGTGGAGCAGCGCATGAAGGCGCTGAACTTGTTTTTGCTGAATTTGTATGCGGGGCAGCAGGATGTGGTGCCGGATGATGTGGTGTATTCCTGCCAGTTCTTCTATCCTGAGTATCAGGACTTTCGTCCGGCGAAGGATGTGTTTGTGCATATATATGGCATTGACCTTGTGCAGCAGCGGGACGGGCGGTATGTGGTGCTGGAAGATAATCTGCGGATACCGTCCGGGATTGCGTATCAGCTGAAGTCGCTGGAGATTGCGAACTCCGTATTTCCGGAGCTCGCTGAAGCCTACGACATCGTACCTTACGACATTCGGGATACATACCTAGACCTGTTTACATCGCTGTGCGACGAGCCTGATCCGATGTGTGTGCTGCTTACGGACAGCAAGTTTGGCTCGGCGTTTTTTGAGCATCGCTATCTTTCGGAGCTGCTGGGCATACCGCTGGTGGAAGGAAGCGACCTTTACATAGGCTACGAGGGCGATGTGCGGATGAAGACGATGGACGGGGATGTGCATGTTGATCTGATATACCGCCGCGTAGAAGATTTGGAGATTTTTGTCCCCGGTCTTACGGACGCTTATCTGAATGGCAAGGTCGTGCTGGTAAACGGGATGGGCACCAGCGTGGCGGATGATAAGCTAGTGTTCTTGTGGGTGCCGGACATGATACGGCATTATCTTGACGAAGAGCCGATTTTGGATCAGGCGGTGAGCTACGACTTGGACAATTCCGCAAGCCGCGCGTATGTATTGGAGAATTTGGACAAGATGGTGCTGAAGACGCGGCAGGGTTACGGCGGGCTGGGCGTGTATATTATGCCTGATCTTGGCGGAAACTATCGGGCGCAGCTTACGCGCCAGATAATAGAGAACCCGCGAGCGATGATAGCGCAGGAGACGATAGATTTCTCGCAGCATGTCATTTTTGACGAAGAAAGCGGCGAGTACGACGAGCGCTACATAGACTTGCGCGTGTACGCTGTGCAGAACGGTCGCGGTGAAGCCACAGCGTTTCCGGGCGGTCTGACGAGGGTATCGCAGGCGGGCAACCGCGTTACGAATAACTCATCGGGTGGTCTATGCAAGCCGACCTGGGTAGTTCGGTAAACGGCGCGGGAACGCATGTCAGTTATACATACGGCGCCCGCTACATATATACCGACACAGTAATTCTCAACGATAATTTTCTGCGCGTCTCGGCGTGTGCAGACGCATTTCAGACGCCCGTGGCATCTGCTGTGATAACCGTGCCTGCGACTCGGCCGGTGCAGTACAAGGACAGACTGGGCAATCCGACGCATCGGGTGCGCCTCACATCGCCGCACAGGGAGCTGACGATACTGGCTGTGGGCAGCGTGCGGCTGAGCAACCCGCCGTCGGCTGTTGAAGAGATTGCGCTAGATGAGCTGCGATATGACGCAGTTGCAGAAGAGTTTCTTTTTCCGACGCCGATGGTGGATCCTGATAAGGTGTCGGATGCGGCGCGGACGATTTCGGACGGGTGCAGGGGGCTGCTGGAGGCGGTGGATCGCGTGATAGGCTGGGTGTATGAGAATGTAACTTACATTCGCGGCAGCACGACAGTCGCGACGACTGCGGAACAAGTGCTTCATACGCGTGAGGGGGTGTGTCAAGATATGACACATTTGGCGATGGGCATGCTGCGGGCGCTTGGCGTACCGGTGCGGTATGTGAGCGGCTTGATGAGCGGACAGGTGGGTGAGACGCATGCATGGCTGGAGTTTCTGCATCCGAGATTTGGTTGGCTGCCGTCTGATCCGACGCGCGGGCTGTTCATCGTCAGGGGTACGGACCTCGTGAAGTTTGCGGTGGGGCGAGACTATACGCAGGCATCTCCAATCGAGGGGTCGTTTGTTTCCAAGGGGACGGGATGGCTGGATGTGGTTGTAGCTCAGGTAACGGCGTCATCTGAGAGGGTATCTTTTGAGGATGCAATGAACCTTATCGAGAACGCCAAGTCTGCGTGAATGGGAATAACATCATACTGCGTGATATAACAGGCGTGTGAAAAGTTAACAGAATGATAACACTATGATAACACTTTGACGCGACTATAATAGTAGAATAGATGGTGTGAGAGATTTTGTTATGGTAGTTCTTTCTCAAAAGGGCACGGAGTTAGCTCCAATTTCGGGGAAATGATTGATTTGGAGGACTGAACGGTGATTCAAGTGATGGCGGAGCCGCGCTCGATAAGCGTCGCGAGGGATAACTGGCTGACAGATGCTAGGGCGTACAACCTTATCTGGCTAGGGCGCTGGCTGGAGCGCGCAGAGAGCATAGCGCGTGCTATGGACACTGCTGCTAAGCAGGCAGCGAGTGAGGGCGGAAGCGCGGATACGCTTGTGAATTGCTTGTGCGATCTGGCTAGTTCGCTGGGTGTGCAGGTTGAAAACAGGGCTGAAGTGGCGGCAGAGCTGATGCTGCGTAACTCGGGTTCGTCTGTGATGCAGAGCCTGCTTAAGGCGCGGCTATCGGCGACGCAAGTTGCACCTGTGGAGCTGATGCGCGCGCTGACTGAGGCTGTCTTGGAGGTGGAAGGGCTGCCTGTGGATGAGCTTGATTCGCCGCAGCGGGTTATAGATGTGGCGACGGCGGTGATAGGAAGGATTGCGGACGCGGGACAGGTTATTGAGGATAAGTGGTTCGGGCGAGAAGCGCTGAGCGACGAGGAGATATACCGCCGGTTCGCGCAGCAGCAGTAGGGGGGTGCCGAGAGATCAGTGATGCGGAAGGATGATTTTGTAGCGGGCGGACTTCAGTAGGCGGATGCTGTTATAGTCATTCAGGTCGTCAAATCCGAAGTGCCAGATGTGGTGTTCGTCTCCAGCCGTACGCTGAAAGAAAAGTGTAGAAACCGGCTTCGTCGTGTGCTGTTGCCATTGCCGAAACGGATAGTAGAGTTGTCTGATGATTGTGTTGGTGGCGGTTCCGCTTTTTGCCTCGACTAATACAACTTGATTTTCGCCTTCGTAACCTGCGTCAACTTCGGTTTGAACGCTCTCCACATTAATCTGAAATTCGCCGGTTACGAACTCGAATTCGCCGGTGTATTTTCTACCCCGAATGGTTAGCACCAACGATTCGTCGCCAGTAAAATGGCGAATCAAACTCTGAGCATAAGCTCTGTCAAGATGCTGCATCTCTGAGTTACCGACTTGTGTTGTTTCCAGTTCAAAGGGGAATTCACTACGATATTCAAGCAACGGGGAGCGAATCGGCGGAACATCTGTATATCCTTCACCTTTGACGATAACATAATGCCCATTTTTGACAGGCAGAATAAAAAGACCTCTCTCGCGGAAGGCTTGAGGGCGCGACTCTCTGGTGTCGTGCTTGCATAAGATTCGTGCTTCTTTTTGGCTTGGCCTTGGGAAGCTTTGACAAGCCTTGCCTATTTGTTTGGATGATATAGTAAATGGCGCGTTGTCGAAATCGTGCTTGTCGATTTCGTGTCGTTCAAGAATCGCGTTCCATCTCTGTGTCATGGGCGGTGGAAAGTGTGGCATGTGAGGCTTCCTAATCGGTCTCGAATTGGTAGCAGTGAAGTCTTTACTCGATTAGCACATCATCCAGGTCATCAGTTATCAATTCATGACAAAAATTACAATAGAGTTCCAACACTCCTGCGTGAGTGGACTCTAATCGCTGATAAACGAGCCTATCCCCCTCTGCAAGAAAAACTGGATATGTATCGAAATCCCCTCTCACCTCATTACTTCCACAGTGGGGGCAGGCGTATCTGGAATTTTGGGTAGCCATATGCCATCCTCGCATTAAAACTAATTCGACGTCAGATCGACTCTTTGTTTAGCTCATCGTGCGCCTATATCGTCCGAGGCTTACAAACTCTACTAGCCCCAAATCACGCAGCATTTGGAGCTGCTGACGCAGTTTTGGGCGGACATTGCGGTTGTTCGGATATTCCTCTTTTGCTATAGGCGCACATACATTAAACAATTCGTCCAGTACAAATCCCTCCTCCGGCATCGCCAACACCCCTCTCAATGTGAGTTTCTGCCATCCGCTGAACCCTTCTAACAGGGCTTTTGGGTCAGATATGGAGAACTCTGCGTCAACTGTAGGTGGATTGTCGCCTTCGGAGATTTCACGAGGCTGATGTGGCAATGATGCTTTGATGGCTTTTAGAGGTATTTGCAGAGATTCAAGCTCGTCTAATTTCAATGGACAAGAAGGGGATGTTTCCGTACCGAACCCTGTCAACAACGAATCCGCCAGCTGCTCGACGACGGGTTTGTCTGATAGCCCTATTCCACATTCGAGGTTGCGGTACAAACCGGAGAATGTAGCGTTCGCAGAAGTAACCAACGCAGATTTGTCGTCGAAAATGTATATCTTGGCATGAAGATTACTTAAACTGCGGATTCTTATACCGTCTTGCGCCAAGGCGCAAAGTGTATCCAGGTTGGATGCGCCAACGGCGAAATTGCGCAAGTCCATGCGTGTGATGAGCGTTCGGGATACTTTTCCCGGGACTAGATTTGTTAAGTCGGTGATTCCGTCATTGACATAAGGGCTTCCGATGAGCATCCGCGACTTGCAAGCCATTGCCTGTTCGGCGAGCCAGTCAAAGGTTGGTGTGGTAATTACTTGCATTTCGCCTGTGCTGTTGATTTGCATTTCTATACTTCTCACATTCTACTTGCATCATAGCACATTTGCGAAAATGTGATCTATTATCATATAGGCAAAATCTCGCAGCTATCAGTACAAAAATGCCTCTGCTTAAGATTTCGTTCGCTATGGAATGCTGGTGGAATTGCAAGCAAACGGGGACGGCTTGAAAGCCGTCCCCGATATGTTAGTACACAGGACTTAGGGCGATGTTCGGCGGCTTTATTCGGCGATTGCTGCTGTTACTGCCTGCGGGTTCATGGGGAGATCGTACATGCGGACGCCGACTGCATCGTGGATGGCGTTGGCGAGTGCGGCGAGTGGCGGAACTATGTTGGCTTCGCCGACGCCTTTTACGCCGTATGGATGCGCCGGGTTGGGCACTTCTAGCACGACGGCTTCTATCATGGGCAGGTCGAGCGCGGTGGGCATGCGGTAGTCGAGCAGGCTGCTGTTAAGCATGGCGCCGTCTGCGCTCATGTAATACTCTTCGTTGAGCGCCCAGCCGATACCCTGCACCGTGCCTCCCTGTATCTGCCCTTCGACGTAGCTGGGATGCACTGCGATGCCGACGTCTTGGAAGGCGGTGTAGCGCAGAATCTCGACTTTGCCGGTTTCGGGGTCAACTTCGATGTCCACGATGTTGGCGGCATACGAGCCTGCGGAGCCGCCAGGGTTCATGTTTGCCCTGCCGACTATTGGACCGCCTGTTTCGGGCATGCGGGATGCGATTTCCTTGAAGGACATGGTGAGTTCGGTGTCGGACTTGTGGCGCAGTCCACCGTCCGCATACTCGACTTGGTCTTCGTCGGTTTCCCAGAGCATGGAGGCGCGCTGGATGCACTGACGCTTGACGTCGTTTGCGGCTTCGAAGGCTGCGAAGCCGGATTTGAAGGCTACGCCGCTGCCGCCGGATGTGGATGTGTAGCCTACGGAGTCGGTATCGCCGACGGTGGGTATGACATCTTCGATTGGCAGCCCGAGCGTTTCGGCGAACATCTGAGCAATTGCGGTGCGCGAGCCGCCGATGTCCATGCTGCCTTCGATGAGGCTGACGGTGCCGTTGGAGAGGACGTTGGCGATGGCGGATGCCATGCCGGAGTTGTTGCGGCAGAATCCCATTGCGATGCCGCGTCCTCGGTTTGCGCCTTCCAGCGGAGTGTTGTAGTGTGGATGCGCTTTGATGGCTTCCATTGTCTCTTTTGCGCCGATGGGGCCGTTTAGTACGCCGTCTGCTCTGCGCGTGCCGGGAGTTGCGACATTCAGCAGTCGGAAGTCCACGGAATCCATATCGAGCGACTGAGCAATCTCGTCTATAAGGCTTTCGGACGCGAAGCAAACTATTGGTGCTCCGGGAGCGCGGTACGCTGCTGTCTTGGGTTTGTTCGTCATGATGTCGTAGCCGTCGATACGGACATTTTCGATGTAGTATGGAGCAAAGACGGCGGCGGAAGAGCCGGGCAATGGCGCGCCGGGATATGCGCCGCCTTCGAAGGCGAAGTAAATCTGGGCGGCGGTGATGCGCCCTTCGTCAGTTACACCGATTTTGCATTTCAGGTAGCCGCCGGCTGTAGGACCGGATGCTTCGAGGACTTCCGTGCGCGTCATTGTTGATTTGACGGGCTTGCCGCTCTTGCGGGAGAGCGCCGATGATACGGCTTCGAGGTATGCGAGCGTTTTGCCGCCGAATCCGCCGCCAATCTCCATCGGGATTACTTTGATTTGCGAGTTCGGAATGCCCAGAACTTCGGCTGTGCTGTCGCGCATGGCGAAGTGGCCTTGGCTGCTGCTCCAAATGGTGAGCCGGTCGTTTGGCGCGCCGTCTGCTGTCCAGAGCGCGGTGGCAGTGTGCGGCTCGATGTAGCCTTGATGCACCGTTTTGGTGCGGTATTCGCGCTCGAACACCCTGTCAGCAGCGGCGAAACCTGCCTCAATGTCGCCGAAAATGTGCTGTTCGTGGTCGGCGATGTTCTTGCTTGCGGGGATGATACCGTCGCCACCGCGCTCTATCCAGTGCTCGTGCAGTACGGGCGCGTCCGGTTCAAGAGCGTCCTCGACGTTTGACACGCTGGGCAGCACTTCATACTCCACATCGATGAGCGCGAGCGCTTCTTCCGCGACATGCGGGTTGACTGCCGCCACTGCGGCGATGGGGTGTCCTTTGTAGAGAACCTTGTCCTTGGCGAGGACGTTTTCGGCGATGGGAACACCCTGTCGCGCGACCTGAGGAATAGGCGACATAGGAGCGAAGTCGGCGGATGTAACGACCGCCTTGACATCGGGATGCGCTTCGGCTCTGCTGGTGTCGATGGATTTGATGCGCGCATGGGCGTGCGGGCTGCGCAGAACTTTGCCGTGCAGCAGCCCGGCGAGGTTCATGTCGGCGCCGTAGAGGGCGCGGCCGGTTACTTTGTCAACGCCGTCATGCCGCACGGGGCGCGTGCCGACGACCTTGTATTCTTCCTGGGGTATCATTGTTGTCATGCATATCACCTCGTATTGGTTTGGATTTCACAAGGCTTATATTACCACAGAGGACGATAATATGTATGAATGGTGTATTACAGTACGGGTTGCGGCTGTACGGCGTATAGCGCTTATTCGTGTAAAATAACTTTCATCTTTCATACTGATGTGTTATGCATGGAAAAAGTAAGTTCAGATGGAGGCGATAATGGCAGAAGGTGTTATTACTCAGGAGATTATCGAACGGTATAAGAAGGTTGCGGGCGCGACGGTGTACAGCGCGGTGCGCATGTTCGGCTATGAGCCGTGCTTTATGCGCGATGTGCATGCGTTCACACCCGGCGGGATGCTCGTGGGCAGGGCGAAGACGCTCCGTTTTGTTCCGCCGCGCAAAGATATTATTGCTGAAACGCACCGCGGCGCGGATTCGCCGGAGTACGAGGCGATGGGTTCGTGTGATGCCGGAGACGTGCTGGTCATCGACGGGATGGGCAAGAAGTATGCGGCTATCGGAGGGGATGTGAAGCTGCTGCAGCTGAAGATGCAAGGCGCAGCGGGGCTGGTTACGGATGCGTCTATCCGAGATTTGGATATTGTGAAGGATTACGGGCTGATGGTGTTCGCGGGTGGCAGAACGCCTATGGGCGGCGCAGACGAAATCGACCCGTTCGAGGCGAATGTTACCATTGGATGCGGCGGTGTGGCGGTGCGCCCGGGCGATCTAATTGTGGCGGATGATGATGGGGTTGTGGTAGTGCCGGAGTGTATCGTGGAGCAGGTGATAGACTGGGTGGAAGAGCACGAAGCGGTGGAGGAGTATATTAAAGGTTTGATAGAGAATGAGGGCGTGGCTCCGGGCAAGTATTATCCGCCGACGGATGCAACTATACAGCGTTACCATGAAGAGAGCGGCGAGTAGGCATCAGCGAGTAGGCATCAAAGTGTTGTATCACGGCGCTATGGGATGACGGCGCGGATGACCTCACTAGGAAGAAGTCCCGCTCGCTGATTGTCGGGGGCTGTGCTGCGCGCCTAGTCCTGCTACAGCAGATATGATAATCAAGCGATGTCAAATGGAACGGGAACGCCACCGACATTGATGGCGTTCCCGTTCCATTTTTTCTTCAGCGCTTCCGTAGGCAAGGGGTGATATTACTCACCACCAGCAGCAGAGCAACATAATGACAATGTTATGAAGTGCCGGGGGTTAACTGGAAGGCGAAGTAAAGGTTACTCTATCTACCTTGGTCTTGGAGTTATTGCTCTTGATGCCCCAGATATTAACGATGTAATCCGTGCTAGGCATGAGACCCGTTATCTCCTGAGAAGATGCAGCAGGGTCGGACACCATTATAGGATCGTACTTAGCCGGCTGTCCCTTCGCGCGGTATCCTATTTTATATCCGTTTGTGTACATGGAGCTGTCGGCAGTCCACGATACGGTGTACGAAACGGTATTCCCTGTCAAAGGAGGGGTAGCGCGGAAACGAATCATTTTGCCATATTTGGATTTGCCATTAGCGTTCTTCCCATATACTCTGAACGCATACTTTTTGCCTTTCTCCAAGCTGCACACATTAATTGGCCAGGAGCTGATAGCCATTTCACTGCTGAAGCTTTGCCCTTGTGCCATCATGCGATACTTGTATGCGTAGCTAACAATACCCGGCTTGTCCGTCATGCCGTAGTCGCTTTCAGTTATCTCGACGCATGCCTTCGTACTGTCGTCAGGGTCTTCTATCACAGTATGCGCCGCCACATTTTGTGCGCCAATATGCAAGAGCATTGCTGCTGCAACTAAGGCTACCGCAAATGCCCCTGAAATCGCAGCCCAAGAAATCCTAGAACCTCTCATATAATACCTCCATTTAGGTTATTTTTAGATCGTTGATAATATTAACATCACGAAAATTACAAACACAACAAATATCTCGCTCGGACATTCTCACAACCATCCCCGAACGCAACAATGAAAGTGATCGGGAAGTGATCGATTTGCGGTTACTATTTCCGATACTTCTATCCGAACCTATTTGTCCGATGTCCACATTCGGGCGCGCTGTATAAAGATGCTGGGATCCGCTCGCCATTCTCCGTATCCGATGCGCCGTTCGTCTGTGAGGTAGTTAATCTTTTCGTCGATACAGGCTAGAAGGTCTGCATTATCGGCGGAAAGTGTGAAGCCGCCCAGCTCAAATTCGGAGTCCAGAGCGGTTACTGTGAATGCGCCGCCGGATGCGTGCGCGGCATCGCGGTTGCCCAGCTCACCTCGCGCGAGTGCGTCTATCTCCCCTGCTGAGAGTGCATCCAAAAGCTCCTGCTCTCCGGCTGTATCGCCAAGATATATCACCTGAGGCATGTCATCCATATTGTCATCCATATCATTCGAAGGCGAAGGCGGGTACAGGCGGCGCCTGCCTTGTAAGTTGGGCGACTCACTCGAAGCGCTGATGAAATAATCAGCGCTTCCGTCCGCAACAATTTCACCTTGAGCCGTTTGTATGCGCGTTCCTGCTGCAAGCACACCGTCAGCATCCGCAATCCCCGTTAGCACGAGCAGGCGTGCCTCGCCCGTAGTGTCTGCGAGCGCCCCCACAAGCACATCTTTGTTCAGCTTATCGTAGTCGTTAATTCTATCTGCGTCTTCCGATCGCACCAGCAGCGATTGACGGAATGCGATGTGTCCGGATGTGAAAGCAACAACCTCCTCGCCTGCGGCGTTCTTTGTGCGCTTATCCAGGATAGTTATTCCGCCGCCAACGATGTCGTATTCCGGCTTAGATGACAGCAGCCAGATGTCGTCCCAAGCCTGTATGGGTTTGCGAGCGAACTTTAAGCCGGCGCCTTCCATCGTTTCAAGCGCCGTCAGCAGGTCTGCTTCGTAGCCTTGATGGGCTCTGAAGTCGGCTGATGCGGGGTCATCACTGGCGGAGTGGCTGACGGGGGCAAAGAATGCGTAGAAGCCCAAGTTGAGCACCTGTCCGTCGGTGGTACAGGCAAGTGTTTCCTCAGTTGCAGCTGTGCAAGCGAAAAGGCACATGAGCAGTCCCATGAGTACGCCGAATGTGGCTGATGAATCTGGCTGACGCAATTCGTTTGGACAACTTCGGTGTCCGTTCGTGCGGGACGCGGTTGACCGATTTGGCAGACTGCCGCAGCATCTGTAACGAACGGACTTGTCGGGCGCTTCCACGCTGATGCGCCGTTTTACCTATGCTGCGGGGTCTGCCGTTTGGTTATGGAAGTTACAGGGTCATGACGGACTTGATGACATTATCTTCGCGCTGTTCGTACATGTCATAGGCGCGCTGCACATCGTCAAACTTCATGAGGTGCGTTGCCATCTCACCGGGATCCCACCAGCCGCGCTCTTTCAGCGCAATCATCGTCTCGATGTGCGTGATAGGGTCGCCGCTAGAGGCACCCTGAGTAGGGATGATGGTCGGCGCTTTGCGCAGGAAGAGCGATGTGTCAAGCGGGACGCGCTCCTCAGATGCGTTCTCTTGTATGCCGAAGATGATAGTCGTGCCTAGGTTCTTGACAAGGCGCAAGGTGGCTTCGAGTGTGTCGCTGTATCCTGCCGCTTCGACGGTGATGTCGGCGCCCTGTCCGCCTGTGAGTTCAAGAACGGCTTCGTCAAGGTTCTCTTTGCTAGGATTGATGGTGTGAGTTGCGCCGAACCGCTTGGAGAACTCCAGACGATAGTCAAACAGGTCCGCGGCGATGACCTTACGCGCGCCTGCACGGGCGCATATCGCGGTGAAGGACAGCCCGATAGAGCCTTGTCCCATAACCAGCACGTCCTTGCCCAGTATTGTGCCCATCTGCTGGCAGGAGTATAGGACGGTTCCGGACGGCTGGCACATTACCCAGCTGGACAGATCGCCTTCGTCCGGCAGGGCAGCCATGCGCCCTTCGTGGCCGTTGATGTACTCCACTAGACCGCCGCTTGTGTTAGGTCCGGGGAGTACGATAACGCGCTGTCCCACGGAGAACTTGTCTGATCGGCTTTCGACGATAGTCCCGGCGCACTCGTGGCAGGGACCGCCGACGCGCATTGGGTACTCTTCCTCAGGCTGAATAGGCCCGTAAGCATGGCGGATGTCGCTTCCGCACACCGACCAAGTTTCCAGTTTAATGAGACATTCGCCGTCAATGATGTCGGGGATGTCCACTTCTTCAATTTCGATATTTTTGGGTCCCACAATTCGCGCTGCTCTCATGATTAGCTCGATCCCTCCTGTGGCACTGATTATTTTGGCTGCCGCTCGCTAATAGTTGGCGGCTATTATAAAATGCCGCATATACATTACGGCAGAAGCGCACCGATGACAAGTGTTTTTGCGGCTTGAGCGGGAAGTTGAGGGGGATGTTCAATCCAACGCCGCCGATATGGGGTGCGGCTTGTGGAAATCGGTTATGGATTTTGGCGCATTAGCTCGCTGGTCTATGCTTATGCGGCGGGTAATCGTATATAATTGTATAAGAGTTGGCGTATCAGGGTTGGCATCGGATTGTTAGAGCGGAACTGCGCCTTATGCCAGCGTAGGCGGTCTGCCATGGTTTGAATCCGTTGAAACAACGATGACTGGTCAAGAGCAAGTGTTTGTTTATACCTAAATATATCTAACGAAACTGCACACTATCACACTATCTTACTAAGGAGAATGCCAGATGCAGGTTGTCAGGAAGGGACAGAACGAGGCGGAAGACCGCACAGACGCGCCGATATTTTATGGCGGCAAGGTTACGGGTGAGGCGATTGTGGGCGGCGGCATGAGCGGGGATTTTAACTTCAACAAGGTGAGTTTTTTCAACGGGGCGAAGAACAAGTTTCACACGCACACCAGCGACCAGATTTTGTTTGTGCTCAGCGGCAAAGGCTATGTAGCGACCGAATCTGAGCAGGTTGAGGTGGGCGAAGGGGATACTGCGCTGATACCGGCAGGCGAGAAGCACTGGCACGGCGCGGTGGACGGCGAGGATTTTTCGCACATATCTTTGACGCATCCGGCGAGCGAGACGACGGTGTACGATTAGCGATTGGCGAGATGAACTTCGGACTGGGCGGCGGATTGGGTATTAGGGAATAATATCACCGCTGATTGACAGCTTTTTCTGAGCGGGGCTATGTTGAAATGCGATTTGTATTAGTTGCTGCATTTGACGGGCTGCAGCCGGCGCAAGTTACGCCGGAACTGATGCCGAACCTGTCTGCGTTTGCGGCTGACGGCGTTGTCTTTGACAATCACCATCCGGTCTATCCGAGCGTAACGCGCACCAACGCTGCGAGCATGGTTACGGGACGGCATCCCGGCGCGCATGGGCTGGCGGCGAATACGCTGGTGATGCGCGATGCCGATGAGTACAGAGCCTTCTCTGCGATGGAGCCGACCCTTGCCGAAGCCGCGCGCAAGACTTCGGTTCTGCTGTCCCCTACCCTCGCAGACCTGCTGTTTCAGCATGGGCGCGAGTATATCGCCGTGGGTACTGGCACAAGCGGAAATGCTTATGTGCATAATCCGAACGCCGAACGCGTTGGCGGCGCGACAATACACCCTGACTTCTGCCTGCCGCGCACTCTGCACAGTGAAATAAGAACACGCTTCGGAGAGTGGCCTGCGGAAGGAGAGACCAACGCAGACAAGCTGACGCGCGCGGTGGATGTCATGACCGAGTACGTGCTTCCGGAGCGCAAACCTGCGGTGGCGTTCGTCTGGTTTTCTGAGCCGGATCACGCACAGCATGCCCACGGCGTAGGCTCGGATGTGGGGACACGGGCGCTGCGAGAGGCAGACGCAGAGTTCGGCAGGCTGATGGCATGGCTGGAACAAAGCGGTATGGGCGCAGACGCTGATGTGTTGGTTGTGTCAGACCATGGATATTCCACGATAATTGAAGTTATAGACATTGAGGCGCTGGTGTGGGAAGCTGGCTTTCCGCCGGGTGAGGAAGCCGGCGGTGTTACTGTCGCGCCCAATGGCGGGTCTGCGCTGTTCTATGTGCACAGGTCAGATGCGGCGACGGCGAACAGGCTTGCAGTGTGGCTTATGTCTCAGACTTGGTGCGGCGCAGTGGCGGCGTCTGATGCTGTGGGAACGATTGAGGGAGTTCTGCCTGCGTCGCTCGCCGGGATTGAAGGGCAGCGCGCGCCTGACATTGCGATGTCTTTTCGCGGGGATTCGCGCGTTAATGCTGCGGGGTATGCGGGTTATGTCTATTCGAGCGGGGGCGCGCCGGAGCTGGGGCAGCATGGCTCCATGAGCCGTCATGAGATGCGGAATGTGCTTTTTGCTAAGGGAAGCAGTTTCAAGAGGGGCGTCCGTGTTGAAAGCCCAAGCGGGAATATAGACCTTGCGCCAACTATTCTGCGGCTGTTGGGTATAGGCGGGGGTGAGGCAATGGACGGGCGTGTGCTGCATGAGGCGCTGGCGGGCGGCGAAGCGGCTGACTGGCAGACGAGCACGCACAGGGCTGAGCGCAGGCTCGCAAACGGGACATACCGCCAGCACATGACAATCTCGCGCATTGGCAGTGCGACTTATGTGGATGAAGGACAGGGCGGATTGGATATGACGGAGACGATGTAGGTTGGCGCTGACCGTTGATTAGCGTCAATTGCCGTCAGTTGCCATCATTTTCGTCAAGGGCATCTTCGATGGCTTGCCGGAACGCCTCGTAGTCTCCGCCAACGCGTATGCCATTAATCAAGACGGTTGGCGTGGAGTTGACGCCGCGCTCTCTGCCGTCAAAATGGCTGGCTCTGACTCGCTCGAATGCGTTTTCGCTGGATTCCATGCATTCCCTAAACTCTGCGGTGTCCAACGCAAGGTCTTCTGCTCTGTCCAGCGACCAAGTGTATGAGAAGCCGTTTTGCCTGCCGTCTGCCCAGTTTTCGAAAACAGAGTCGTGGAACTGCCAGAACATGTCCTGCTCGGCAGCACATTCGGCTCCCATCGCGGTGATTATGGAAGCCTCGCTGATGACGATTAAGTGGCGATATACGAAGCGCACCTTACCTGAATCTACGAATTCTTCGATTATCTGTCGCCCTGACCCGAGGGCAAACGTGCGGCAATACGGTCATTGGAAATCGGAGAACTCCACTACGGTTACGGGGGCGTCTGCGCTGCCCAGTATCTGAGCATAGGCTTCGTCGTCAATCCCGTCGACATCGTATATGTGCTCCTCGATGCCCTCTTCATCTGCGGCTGTGTTCATTGCGACGGATCGTTCTAGGCTGCCTACGAAGTCTATTTCTAATCGTATCGTATCCTCGACGCTAACGACGACTGCTACTCTGGGCTTGTCTATATTGAACTGCTCGAAGGTTATCTCTACGGCGGCTGTGCCTGTGATACTATCATCATCCCCGAACTCTGCCGATGCATCCCAGGTTACAGGGCGCGTCTGGTCGAGGACGGTTAGATTGCCGCTGATGGTGAATTCGACTTTACCGCTTGCATCGCTCAAAGGGGATGGCAGTCCTTCGGCTGATATGGGGTGAAACACTATTTCCGGGTACTGCGATGTGGAGAGCGTGCGGTCGCGGACATATCGGTCGCGGCGGTCGCTGTCGGAGACGAATGTGCCTGCCTGCAGCGCGATGCTGCTGTCGTCGGCTGATATTGAGCCGTCGTCGTTGAACACGATGCGCCCTGTGATTTCTGATGTTTCGCCGATGGCGACCTTAAAGCCGGTACCTGCCAGCACTTCTTCTATCTTGTAGCGGGCAATAGTCTCTTCGTTTAGATTGAAAGTAATCGCGTCATGGGTCTCTGTGGCGGCTTCTTCGGACGCAGCGGCGGCAGGTTCCTGTGTTGGAGTAGATGTGGGTTCGGGTGTAGGCACAGGCGTGGCTTCTGCGGTCGGACTTGGGGCGGGCTGCGATGTTGCCGTTGGTGCGGGAGGCGCTGCGGCTGTGGGGGGCGCTGCTGCTGCGATTGTAGGCGCAGGCGTTGGTGCGGGCTGAGCTGCAGGCTGCTGTGAGCAGGCGATGAGGGCTGCTGCTGCGACGGCGAATAAGATTGCGATAACTGCGAAGCGGTTGAACTGATAGGGCATTTAGCGTGTAACTCCAATCGAGCGGGTGTGAATTGAGTATATTTCATATCAGCATAGCATAGGGAGAGCCGGAGATTGAATGATAAGGGTTGTCTGATAGAATGGTAGAAGATGATGTTTGACAAAGACTTCTAACAGAGGGGCGTTACTCCTGATGAAGATAAAGATGGCGAAACTAATAAACAGAAGACGAAGGAACAACAGAATATATAGAGGCACATTCGTATATGCCAGACCGTCCTTTTTAACTGGCATAGCGCGTCTGTTTGATTTTGGGGGCACGCTCAATACTTATCACTACCGTCCCGGCGGCAAGGACGCGAAAGAGGCGGATGCGCGCGCGATTGCGTCGGATTGGGAGGCTGTGGGCAGGGATATTGCTGATGCTATTGAGCAGTACGGCAATTCCGAAGATATTCACAATAATAAATAGGCAGAAATCATATATTCATAGAAGCATCCTGATATGGAAAACCGAGAGATTTTCCCGCGACTGAGTCTAACCAGAAAGAAAATCGAAACGACTGGAAAAAGAGATACGCCCTAGCCCCTTACCTTACATACATCACATAAATCTTACGCGTCATCTAAATCATTATCGTCGGCGAAGAAGCGCGCAAGCTCGTCGCGGGGGAAGACTGGTAGCGGAAGTTCTGCGCCGCCCGAGATGAGACGCCTGCCATCAGACAGAGGGACGACGCTGCCGATTATTGCAGCCGGAATGCCTTCTCTGCTCAGCGCGGCGACGAGGCGCTCGGCGTCGGGTGGCTGCAGTGTTGCGAGAAGCGCGCCTGATGCGATGAGTCCGAGGGGATCTAACGAAAGCGCCTCACAGATGGCGCGGCACTCGGGCAGTATGGGTATCCGGTCTGCGTGAATACTCAATCCGACATTTGCGGCGGTGGCGAGTTCTAGCAGCGCAGTGGCGATTCCGCCCTCAGTGGGATCATGCATCGCATTAACTCCACCGCTTTCGCACGCTATCTTTGCTGCTGAGGCTATGCTGATACCCGGCGTGAACAGGAGCGACTTTGCGCTTTCAATGATGCTTTGAGGCACGCCTTTGGCTGACAGGATGGCTTCCGCCTCTCGCGCGAGTATGGATGTGCCCTCGATTGCGACGCCCTGCGTAAGAACGATGCTGTCCCCTATCTGGGCGCCGGAAGTCAGCACAACTTTGTCTTTCGCCACTTCGCCAAGCATAGCGCCCATGGCGATTGGGCGCGGCAGGCCGTAGGTTATCTCTGTGTGGCCGCCGATGAGGGTAACGCCGAGCGAGCTGCAGGCTTCCAGAAGCTGAGTGAATATCGCTTCCGTCTGTTTTTCGGTGGTGCCTTCAGGCAGGAGCAGTGTCGCCATCAGCCAGCGCGGGGCAGCGCCCATTGAGGCTAGGTCGTTTGCGTTCACCTGCACCAGATACCAGCCGATGAGGTCAGTCGCGAAGGTGATAGGGTCTGTTTTGGTTACGAGGTAGCGATCGCCCATGTCGATGAGCGCGGCGTCTTCGCCTGCGCGCGCGCCCAGAGCTACGCGAGGATCGCGCACTTCGATGTCGGACAGTAGCCGTGAAAGCAGTTCAAGCGGTAGTTTGCCGGCAAGCATGAGAGTTCTTTCGGTGTGTTAGTTCGTCAGTGTGCTGATAATAAGGTAACATGGCACGAATGATAGATATAGGATGTTAATAGGTTAACCAGACTAGCGGGTTGAAATACCGAGTGGATGTAGATTTTATGATAACTGCCGTCTTCTTCGATTTGTATAACACACTGGCAGGGTTTCGCCCTTCGCGATATGAGATACAGTCCGAGGCGCTCGCCGACTTCGATATCAGTGTAACACCTGATGGAATACTGCGAGGCTACTATCTCGCGGACGCGTTTATGTCAGAGCAGAATGCGACGAAGCCCCTGCGAAGTTTGGGGCGGGATGAGATGCGTGTGTTCTTCGCGGAGTATGAGCGGCGAGTGCTGCGCGGGGCGGGTGTGGAGGTATCGCAGGAGCTGGCGGGGCAGATTTGGCGACGCATACGGCAGATTGAATACGGACTTGCTCTGTTTGACGATACGATACCGACCCTAGGGGCATGCAGACAGATGGGATTGACTATCGGGCTTATAAGCAATATAAACCAGAGCGGCCAATCTTTGGCGGACAACCTGGGGCTGCTGCCTCATCTCGACTTCTCGATTACTTCGCAAGAAGTGGGCGCAGAGAAGCCAAGCCCGCTGATATTCGAGCGTGCGCTGGAGCGCGCCGGAGCGCAGCCGGAAAACGCCGTGCATGTAGGCGATCAGATTGCGTCGGACATAGAGGGCGCTGTGAATGTCGGCATTAACGCTGTGCTGCTAGACAGAGACGGCAACCACAAGGACTACACGGCGCAACCACGCATCGCAGAGCTGCCGGAGCTGCTGCCGCTGCTGAAGGGATATTTGTCCGGGTAGTTTTGTCCGGGCAGTCTTAATTAAAGCCGTATAGGCTGAAATGAGTGGCGCAAGATTGCCATTGGTGAATCCTGCGCCATTTGTACAAATGGGCTAGAAGTCTGCTTCGACTTTGCGCTTGCGACGCTTGCCCACCACTTCCACCGTATCCACAGCAACGACGGAAGATGCGTAGGTATCTCGCTTCTGTGCGCTCTTCTTGCGCTTCTTAGCCTCACGCTTAGGGATACTTCCTTTTGGCATAACTTTCACCTCCCTAATTGATGTTGGCTTGGTTATCGTTTAATTTACAGCCGGATTGCCAGAGTTTAGACGAGATTCAATGATATGTAAAGTGGCATCAGGAAAATTGGCGCTCTTGATTACGGTGAATATATGCCGTATTGGGCATGTTATAATGCGCCAAACTCTCTCGGAGGAGATAGGGCATGGTATGTCTGACGGGAAAGTTAATATACGAAGCTAATACATGGTTAATTCACTCATATAGGCATAGCATATAGGATGTTCGCCCGATTTGCTGAATAATGACGGGCTGACATCTAATCAGCATTAGAATAGGAGACGTCCGTATGGTTATGGCTGCCCCGCGCGAAGACTGGCTGCAACTTATTACTGAGGAACCAATCGACCCTGACCTGCCGATATGCGACCCGCACCACCACCTTTGGGAACGCCCGGGCAATAATTATATGCTCGATGACCTGCTCCGCGACACCACTTCCGGGCATAATATCGTCAGCACTGTCTTTCTCGAATGTTCATCTATGTATCGCACTGATGGTCCTGAACATTTGAAGCCGCTGGGGGAGACGGAGTTTGTAGCGGCGGTGGCGGAGGAAGCCGCAGCGCGCGCTGATGTGCATACGAACATCAATGCGGGGATTGCGAGCCACGCAGACCTGACGCTCGGGGAGGCGGTGGCGGAGGTGCTTGAGGCGCATATCGAGCTGGGTAAGGGCAGGTTTCGCGGCATTCGGCACGGCACTTCGCACGATCCAAGCCCGGTAATTCCGGCATACCGCGATCAGGGACCCGGCGTCATGATGACACCCAAGTTCCGCGAGGGGTTCGCGGAGCTGCAAAAGCTGGGACTTAGTTTCGACGCGTGGCTCTTTCATCCGCAGCTCGGCGAACTCAATGACCTCGCGCGCTCGTTTCCGGACACGATAATCATCCTAGACCACATCGGCGCACCACTGGGCGTCGGTCCCTATGCGGGCAGGCGCGAAGAGGTGATGGAGGTCTGGAAGCGCAGCATTGCGGAGATAGCGCAGAGTGAGAATGTGTTCGTGAAGGTCGGCGGGTGCGGCATGCCGAACTATGGCAACGGCTGGCACGAACGCGATGTCCCGCCTGGTTCGGTCGAGCTTGCGGAAGCCACTGCGCCATACTACCTGTATGTCATCGAGCAGTTCGGCGTGGAGCGCAGCATGTTCGAGAGTAACTTTCCGGTGGACAAGGCTTCTTACTCTTACAATGTGATGTGGAATTCGTTCAAGCGCATCGTCGCCGACTTCTCAGACAGCGAAAAGGCGTCTCTCTTCCATGACACTGCTGTGAAGGCGTATCGCCTCTAACGCATCTAATACCTCTAATTCACACAAAAGTGAAATAGCAGGATACACGGGACGATGCGGGGCATCCCTTTATTGGGGGGGGGATTCTTTCATTTTGTTTGTGCCGTATATCCTATTGTCTTCGCTTCTGTCGCATTACTCACTTGACCCTTCTCGCCTAAACCTCGTATATTGACCTCAAAATTAGTGTGTGCTCGAGTGTATGGTTGCGGGCTTGGCTTCCATGCCCTTGCAGCTGAGCCAAATCATTGAGATGGGAGGTCAATAATATGGCATTCGGAAGTGGCGATTATATGTATGAGGTTGCAGAGGGATGGGGGCAACTGCCCGATGGCTTTGAGTTCAAGCAGGTTGCAGATGTCGCGGTGGACAAGGACGATAATGTGTTCGTCTATAACCGGGGCACTCACAACTTGGTGATATTTGACCGAGAGGGCAACTACCTGGATTCCTGGGACTTGCAGCACAAAGAGCCGCACGGCGTCTGCGTGGACGATGACGGCAATGTGTATCTGGCGGATCGAGATTCGCATGTGGTTGAAAAACGAGACGCAGAAGGCAATCTGCTACTGACGCTGGGCACACGCGACATGCCCTCGGACACCGGCGAGCAGAGCCAGCGTTTCCTAGTAGAAAAGCCCGGCAATCCCTTTAACATGCCCACCGGCATTGCGATAGGCAGCTACGGAGATCTGTTCATATCGGACGGTTACAGCAACTGCCGTGTGCATCACTACAACTCCAGCGGCTCTCTGATGAACTCTTGGGGCTTGCCCGGAAAGGTTAACCCCGGCGACTTCCACCTGCCGCACGGGATTGGCATTGACTCAGAGAACAGAGTGGTTGTTGCGGACCGCGAGAACCATCGGATACAGGTCTTCGACGAGAATGGCGAGTTTCAGTTCATGTGGGAGGGCTTCCAGCAGCCGACTTCTGTGGCGTTCGGGCCGGACGGCGAGATATATGTGCCGGAGCTGCAGCACCGCGTCAGCATTATAGACGGCGAGGGCAACCTTCTGGCGCGCTGGGGCGACGAGCACAGCCACGAGCCGGGACTGTTCTATGCGCCGCACGGCATGGCGATAGACTCGCACGGCGACATTTATGTGGGCGAGGTACTGGAAGGGCAGCGGATACAGAAGTTCATCCGACAGAGGTAGATTTCTGTGTATTTATAGTTAGCGTTAGCGATATTCAAGTTAGTCAGCGGGGCAGATGACGTTCTATATTCTACTGTGTGGTCGTGAAGTCTGACCGCTGGCTACTAATTATATTCTCAAATTAGCAAAGAAGGGATTAGTGATGGAAACGCTTGTCTGGATTGGCTTTGGGCTGATAACTGGAGCCGTGATCGGCGCTCTGATTATGCAGATAGTGAAGCCCAAGTCGAGCAGCAGCGATGCTGAACTGCGCGTTCAACTAGATGCGAGCCAGAAGAATCTTGATGAATTGAATCGCATATCCGACGGGCATAAACGTGAGGCGGATACACAGCGCGCCAGAGCCGAAAAGCAAGAAAAGTTGGTTGTGCAACTTCAGGAAAGGTCTCAAGCATCGCAGGAACGCTTTGATAGTGTTGAACAGGCAAACGGCAATCTGCAAGAACAGGTCGAACATTGGCGTAAACATGCCACAGAAATTGACAATGTTCGGACTGAACTTCAAGCTCAGCTAGGCGCATCTACAAAGCGCGTTAATGAACTTGCGGAAACAAAGAGTGGACTCGAGGCACAGGTAGCGGACTGGCAGAAAAAAGCATCAGTTGCCGAGACAGAAAACGCTGAACTCAGCGCCAAGCTGGATGCTGCCAACAAGCGACTTGACGAACAAACCGACATAGAAAAGACTTTGAAAACGCAGTTTCAAGTTATGGTGAATGATGCGCTTAGTCAGAACAATGATGCTTTCATAAAAGCTGCCGATGAGAAGATTGGCACGCTAGTCAAGCAGGCGAAAAGTGACTTCTCCCTAAGCAAAGATGCTGTAAACGAACTGGTGAAGCCGCTGTCCGATGAACTTAAGCGCATTGAGACGGCGCGCGCAGAGTCGCAGGGCAGCTTGACGCAGCAGTTGGAGTCGCTTGCTAAGAACAGCAACGCACTGACCGAAGAGACACGCAACCTTGCTAATGCTCTCAAACGCCCGGAAGTGCGCGGTTCGTGGGGTGAGATGCAGCTCCGCCGAGTAGTGGAGTTGGCTGGTATGTCGAGTTACTGTGATTATGAGGAACAGGTTAGTGTTACTTCTAATGACGGTAGGAACGATCGTCCAGATATGGTGGTACGCATGCCAAATGAACGCACCATTGTGATTGATGCTAAAACACCTATGGACGCTTATCTAACAGCAATTGAATCTGATACACCGGAACAACGAGAATTAGCCATAGAAAAGCACGCTAAGCAAGTGAAAGATCGCGCCAGCGGGTTAGCTCAAAAATCTTATCAAAAGATTTTCGAAAGATCGCCCGATTTCGTCGTGATGTTTCTGCCCGGCGAATTCCTGCTTCAACCTGCTTTAGAGAAGGATCGCGATTTACTTGACTGGGCAATGCAGCGCAATGTAATTATCGCTACGCCAAATACGCTTATGGCATTGTTAAAAGCCGTTGCAATGGGATGGAAGGAGGCACAGATTGAAGAGGAAGCTAAGAAAATAGGTGAGTTAGGGAAAGAGCTCCATAACAGGTTATACACATTCGGGACTCACATGGAAAAGGTGCGAGGTTCCCTAAACCAGACTGTGTTGCACTTCAACAGAAGTGTAGGTTCCTTGGAATCAAGAGTGTTTCCGTCCGCACGCAGATTCAAAGAATTAGGGATCTCCACTTCTAACGAGATTCCATCGATTCCTGAAATTGAGCAGAGTACGCGCCAACTCAGGGCATTATCAGCCGGCGACTGACTAACCCAAACACCGCTCACACGGAGGACCACACCATGACAACCACAGGCGTTAACCCGTCCCAAGCGACGATTGCGGCATCCACAGATGCTGATGAATTGCCTTGGTACGAACTCATAAACGAAGCCCCGGAACCGCCTGAGGACGCAATGCAGCAAGCCGACACAATCATCGAAATCATGTCCGCACTCTTTGCACGGTACGGAGATGCTCCCGATGTGCTTGTGTCTAAGCGGACGAATCTCATATACGATTCCGATACTCCCGGCTCGGTGGTAGTTCCGGACGGCTATGTGGTGTTCGGTGTGGACAGCAAGGCAATAGAGGTGTACGACCGAAGTTATCGCGTAATGGGGTGTGCCACCGGCGTTTGTGCTTGAAGTGGCGTCCGAGAGTACCGCAAGTCGCGACCTTAACGAAAAGCGCCGCATATATGCTCGGATGGGGGCGCAAGAATACTGGCGCCTGGACAAGTGCATCGAATACTACGGGGAACCGCTTGTGGGCGAGAGGCTTGTCAACGGCGAGTATGAGCGGTTTGACCTTCACGCCGCTGACAACGGCGATATATGGGCGCACAGTGAGGCGCTTGGCGTGGACTTTTTCTATCGCCGGGAAGAAGTCTTTGGCAGATTTCTGATGCGTGACAGCGTTACCGGCGAATGGATAAACTTAACAGAATCTTACGAAGCATTGTGGGAAGCCAAAGAACAGTTACGAACAGCCGAAACTCAGGTGCGGGAAGCGCAAGTGCAGGTACAGGCAGCCGAAACTCAGGTACGGGAAGCACAAGTGCAGATACGGGAAGCTGAAGAACAGGTGCGGGAAGCGCAAGTGCAGGCACAACAATATCGAGCGCAGATGCGCGCATCTGCTGCGCGCAATCGAGAGCTAGAGGCGGAGTTGGAGAGATTGCGCCGTCAGCAGAGTTAGCAGTGAAGGAAGATTTTCAAACTGATATACTGATATACCAACGAGCGGAAATGATGATAGAAGGAGATATGAATTGAACGGCTACGAAGCAATGGCAAAAATCTTGAAGGCAGAGGGCGTCGAATGGCTGTCGTGCTTTCCGGCACAACCCCTAATCGACGCATGCTCGCGCGAGGGCATACGCCCTATCCTGTGCAGACAGGAGCGCGCGGGTGTGAATATGGCGGACGGCTTCAGCCGTATCAACAACGGCAACAAAATTGGCGTCTTCACAATGCAGACTGGGCCGGGCGCTGAGAACGCATTCGGGGGTGTTGCACAGGGCTTCGCAGACTCAGTGCCTTTCCTTTGTATTCCGGGCGGCAACCCTGCTCCGCGTCAAGGCGTGCATCCCAACTTTGAGTCTGTTCCCAATTACCAAGGCATCACCAAGTGGGCGGCGATTATTAATATGCCGGAGCGGATTCCTGAGATGGTCGGGCGGGCAATGACGCATCTGAAGCATGGCAGGCTGGGACCTGTATTGCTGGAGTTTCCGGGCGATGTTGCCGCTGCGGAGTTTCCGGGCGAACTGAATTACAAGCCTGTGGAAGTGCATAAGTCCGGCGCATCTCAAGAGGATGTGCGCGATGTGGTGAAAGCGCTGCTCGGCGCAAGTTCTCCGGTAATCAATGTGGGGCAAGGTGTCCTGTACGCAGAAGCCACGCCGGAACTTATCGAATTTGCCGAACTCACAAACATACCTGTGATGACCACTCTCGCAGGGAAGAGCGCCTTCCCGGAGACGCACCCGCTCTCGCTTGGCACAGGCGCATCCAGCGGCACTCTCATGTGTGCGCGCTTCCTCGAAAAGGCGGATATAGTTGCCGGCATTGGCACAAGCTTTACCATATCGAACTTCAACGCACCCATGCCTGCCGGCGTAACGCTGGCGCACATCACAAACTGCGCAGAAGATGTAAATAAAGACTACCGCGCGGACTACGGGGCAGTCGGCGATGCCAAGATAGTCTTGCAGCAGATGATTGAAGAGGTGAAGAGTCAGCTCGGCGCAGAAGGACGCGGCGATGTGAACGGGGTACGCGACGAAATCAAGAACATACGCGACGAGTACATGGCAGAGTGGGGACCGAACTTCGTATCAGATGAAGTACCCATAAGTCCTTACCGCGTCTTTAACGAAATGATGGCGAATGTGGACATTGCCAACACCATCGTTACCCACGACTCTGGATATCCGCGTGAGCAGATTGTGCCATTCTGGCCCGTTACTACACCGCGCGGCTACATTGGCTGGGGCAAGTCAACGCAGCTCGGATACGGCTTGGGGCTGGCGCTGGGCGCGAAGATGGCTGCGCCTGACAAGACGGTCATCAACATTATGGGCGATGCCGCATTCGGAATGGCAGGCTTGGACATCGAGACTGCCGCTCGCTCTAACATCGGCACGCTTACCATCATACTGAACAACGGCGTGATGACGCACTATTATGACCACTTCCCACACGCCACCGAACACTGGGGCAGCAACAGGCTGGGCGGCGAGTACGCCAAAGTTGCAGAAGGGTTGGGGGCATACGCTGAACGCGTGTCGTCGCCTGACGAGGTGAACCCAGCGATAAAGCGCGCGCTAGAAGCTACGCAGAACAACCAGCCTGCGGTGCTGGAGATGATGACGAAGGAAGAAGAGAATATCTCGCGTTATTGGCGTTAGGATCTGGCTCCAACACTCAGTTATAACTAACCTGCTGACATAAATGGACAGGATTGCAGACTCTTCCAAATCTGCGATCCTGTCCATATTTGTGTTCTTAGACTGCTGATCGTGAACTTGAACTGCTATCCTGCAAGGTGCTTTCCGATGAAATCGAAGAGCTTGTCCCAGCCGTCCACCGCTTGCTCCTGTCGATATGCGCCACGGTCGTAGTAGAAGAAGCCGTGTCCCGCGCCCTCGTACATGTGGAACTCGTAGTCCTTGCCGGCATCTTTGAGAGCCTGCTCATGCTGTGTTACCTGCTCCGGCGTGGGGCTTAGGTCATCTGCGCCGAACAGACCTAGCAACGGGCAAGACAGATAGGCAGTGTAGTCGATAGGCGCGACGGGCTGCTCGGGGGTCAGGTCGTCAGGTCCCTGCACCACGCGTCCGCCCCAGCATTCCACTGCGGCGTCAAACGAATCTGAGCGGCAGGCACACAGGAAGGCGTGCCGTCCGCCAGAGCATGTGCCGAACACACCGACTTTACCGTTAGAGTAGGGCAATGATCGGATGTAGTCTGCAGCCGCAGACATATCGGCGACAACCTGATCGTCGGGTGCGCCGCCTTCTGCGCGTGCTTTCGCAGCGACATCGTCGGGTGTACCATGCCCGAAGCGATGATACAGGTCGGGCGAGATAGCCAGATATCCATGGTGCGCGAACTTGCGCGTGAAGTCTCGGTAAAGCTCGTCCCAGCCCGGCAGGTGGTGAATCAGAACCATCGCAGGAAAGGGACCATCGCCCAGAGGTCGTGCGAAGTAGGTGTTAATTGCGTCGCCATTCGCGCCGTTAATCGTGATGGTCTCCGCAATCATCCCTTCATACATATCGGTCGTATAGTTATGTGGCATATATGCGCCTCCTTAACTTAATGGTGTGCATTGCAGCGCGTCCAAGCGATATTAAACCGGACGCGCCAATATAGTAATACCTAACTAGATTTGACGCAAATGATAGATTGGGTACGGCATTGGCTATGGCAACTTCGCAGTAATAATAAAGCGGTTATTATAAAAACATTGCTCCTGCAATATAAAGATACCGTTCCTGCAAAATATAGGTTCTATACAAGCGTTCCATACGAACTGACAAGCCCTCCAAATGTAATGTCCCTGCATAGTAACTGCAAACCGATTTTTGCGGGCTTTGCGCCTGCAATGTTGTGATATAATGGCCTGTTAGCTAAATCGCTGATACTATTCCTGAGGGATATACTATGAGTTCAACATTTGACTTCTGGACAGAACAGATGGAATCCTACGATCGTTACATGCAAGCGCTGCGAGGCGACGGACCTGGACACGGAGGCGGACAAACGCATGGAGCCGCACAGGCACACGGCGGCCGCAGACGCTTCACCTACACGAACAAGCCCCTCGACCCTCGCCGTACAGACGACCCCGTGCTGAACACCCTATTCGACATTGTTGGCACAGACGCTGATGTTCTCGATGTCGGCGGCGGCTCAGGGCGGCTTGCCATGCCTCTTGCAACGCACACTAAGCAGGTAACGGTAGTAGAGCCGTCGGAAGATTCAATCGAGCTGCTAAAAGAGCGCGCCGCAGACGCCGACATCACGAACATAACCATCGTCAACGAAGTCTGGGCAGAGGCGGAAGTCCCGCCGGCAGACATCGTTCTCTGCTCGCTGGTCTTGCATCATGTCATGGACGCCGTGCCATTCGTGGAAAGATTGGCGCAGCACGCCAAAGACCGCGTGGTGATAGTGGAGATGATGGAGACGCCCGGCGCAGTTGAAATGCCCTTCTACGAGCGGGTACACGGAACAGCGCCGCCACCGCTGCCGGGACTGCCGAAAATACTCCAACTGCTGTGGGCGATGGACATCTACCCTGATGTGCAAATGGTCAGCCCTGAGCCTTCCGTTATCGACGCCGACCGCGATTCGGTGATGGAGCATCTCATGCAGAGGCTCGGTATAGAAGAGGACAGCGCCGCAGAAGAGCGACTTCGCGCAGCAGCAGATGACCTGCTAGTGGACACGCCGGACGGCTTGTCTGTTCGGGGCGTTGCGCCGAGGCGGAGCGCAATCGTATCTTGGAAACCAGAAGGCTGATAGAAATGAGGCAAGCCTAATGCACATTGCGCGATTTTCTTGGAACAACGGGACACACTGGGGCATCATAGACCGCGACGAAGTGCGCGAGCTTGAGGGTAATCTCTACGCCAGCCCGCGCGCAGGACGGCGGTTGTGTTCCCTATCCGAAGCACGACTGCTTGCGCCGATAGACCGCCACGCCAACAAGGTTGTGGCTATCGCAGCGAACTATGGCGAGAAGGCGGGACGCGACGGCCCTGGCATCTTTATGAAGCAGCCCGGAACCGTCATAGGCACTGACGATCCTATCATATACCCGCGTATCGGTCGTCGCATCATCCACGAAGCCGAGGTCGGCATAGTCATTGGCAAACAGGCGCGGCAGGTCAGCGTAAACGATGCGCTGGATTATGTGCTGGGCTACACATGCGTCAACGATGTGAGCGCGGCCGAACTCACCAACAACGATGTAGGCGCAGGCATGAGCTTGCGCTGGAAACACTTTGACACCTTCTGCCCGCTTGGGCCAGTAATAGCCACTGACCTAGACGGCGACGACCTGCGGATACAGTGCCGCGTGAACGGACAAAGAGTGGTTGACGGATCCAGCAGAGATATGCTTTGGGGCGTGGCGGAACTCGTGAGCTGGGTATCGGATGTGATGACTCTATACCCAGGAGACATCATCCCTAGCGGATGCCCTGGTGTTGACGAAATCAATATCGGCGACGAGGTCGAGGTCGAGGTTCAGGGTATCGGGGTTCTTCGGAACCCGGTGATAGCGGACGGCAGCGCGTGATTTACCTGAACCTATTCACGCCAACCCACACATTCAGACACACGGTTAAATCAGATTACTTGTGGGCCGGCTGTTTGTGGGACATAGATAGACAGAATGGACAGGTCGCGAAAAGTGCGAATGACGCCAACCCTGTCCATTCTGTTTGTTATTCAAGTTAGGCGCTTACGCCTTGCCGGCAATAAAGTCTGCCATGCGCTCGCCTATCATCATCGTGGTAACATTGGTGTTTGCGCGGATGCAGTCCGGCATTACGGAGGCGTCCACTACGCGCAAGCCCTCTAATCCGTGCACATTTCCGTGCTGGTCAACTACCGCCATCGGGTCGGACGCGGGTCCCATCTTGCAAGTGCCTGATATATGGTGCCCGGTGGTTGCCTCGCGCATCATCCAGTCATCTAGCGCATCGTCGGATTCTAGGTCAGAGTCTAGCGGTTCGATGCGACTTTCTATAATGTCCTTGAACGCTTCGTGTTCACCCAGCTGAATTACACGATGGATACCCTCGCGCATTCTTATGCGATCGAACTCGTCGTCGAAGTAGTTGTAGTTTAGGAACGGCTGCACATTATGGTCTGCTGATGTGAGTTTCAGTTCACCGGAGCTCTTCGCAAGGTAAATGGAGACGATGGCGCGGATACCGAGCGGATCCATGCGTCCGCCGCCACGATTAACGCGCTCTGTGGCGAACGACTGGAATATCATAATCATGTCGTTTCGCAGGTCGCTGCCTTCTGCCGTGTAACGCAGCACAAGCTGGTTGCGCGGCGCGAGTCCGTCCAGCGGGAAGCCCTCTTTCGTCTTCCAAGTTACCCATACGATAGGGTGATCGCGCAGGTTTTGCCCGACTCCGGGCATGTCATGCACCAGCGGGATGTTCATTTCTGCGAGGTGCGCTGCGGGCCCCACTCCTGAAAGCATTAGTATCTGGGGTGAGCCTATCGCGCCAGCACTCATAACTATCTCATCACCGAACACCTCAAAGGTTTCACCCCCGCTCTCAACCTGCACGCCCACTGCCTTCTTGCCCTCGAACAAGATGCGCCGAGTTGCGCAGTTCGCACGGATCGTGAGGTTCAGTCGGTGGCGCGACATTCCTAGGTAGCCGATGTTTGTGCTCCATCGGATGCCTTGCGGGTTGTTGAATGGAGTTGGGCTGATACCGGTTGAGTCGGGGTTGTTCAGGTCGGGACTTTCGGAGTATCCTGCTGCTTTGCAGGCTTCGTAGAACGCCTGCTGTGCGGGCAGCCATTCGTCCGGCTTGAAGCGCCGTGCGATTATGGGACCGTCCGTGCCGTGGAAATCGTCGGAGAAGTCGGTATCGGTTTCCAGCTTGCGGAAGTACGGCATAAGCTTGTCGAATGTCCAGTCCGGATTGCCCATGTCTGCCCAGCCGTCGTAGTCTTCGGGGACGCCGCGCAGGAACATCTGACCATTGATGGCGCTTGAGCCGCCGGTAACTTTGCCGCGCGGCACCATCATAGGCTCTGCACGCTCCGTGGGCTGGCCCCAGAACTGCCAGTTGTGATCGCTAACCATCACATCCGTGCCGGTGGCGTAACCGTATCGCACCTCGTCCGGAAGCTGCTCTATCTCTGCGTAGTCAGGTCCCGCCTCCAACAGCAGTACCGATTTGCTTGAGTTTTCGCTTAGGCGCGCAGCGACAATCGCGCCCGCAGACCCGGCGCCGATGACGATGTAGTCGTATTTCATAGATGTGCCTCCTTGAAAGATTTTAATCAGATGTTCTGACTTGTATGCTGGGCGTCAGGGTTTATGTAGAAGCAGAAGCTACGCAACAGATAAAGCCTTAATCCTAATAAGTGCGTTGCTATTGCACGGTGAGAATACCTTTCATGGGGCGATGTGGCAAGCGGTTAGTTTGGGTGGCATAAAGAGCGTCTAATGTGAAACCTATCCTCACGGGTATTGTTCATACAAGTTCATCTCTAATTTCGTCTAAAACACATCCGCCATCATCATATCCGCATAGGTTTCGCGCCTGCGAATTAGCCGCGCATCTCCGTCCTTCGCTATCACGATGGCAGGCCTGCCGTTGAGGTTGTAGTTGCTTGCCATTGACGGAGCATAAGCCCCGGAAGAGGGTATCGCCACTATGTCCCCGGACCTGACAACCGGCATTGTTATGTCTCGTACCAGCACATCGCCGCTTTCGCAGTATTTTCCGGCAAGCGTAACCACTTCTGCCGGCTTCGCCGACATCCTGCTAGCCAGCACTGCCTCGTACTCCGAGCCGTAAATCGCCGGGCGGATGTTATCCCCCATACCGCCGTCCAGTGATACATACTTGCGGACGGTTGGGATGTCTTTGATTCCTCCCACGGTGTACAGGGCGACACCCGCGCGTCCTACTATCGACCGGCCGGGCTCCACTACAAGGCGGGGCGTGCCGAATCCCAGCTCCTCGCACAGGCGCGCCGTACTTTCTGTTATAACATTGGCGTACTCTGATATTTCCGGCGGCGGCTCGCTCCGCACATAACCAATGGCAAAACCGCCGCCCGGGCTAAACTGCTCCAGCCGCAGTCCTTCCTCTTTGAACTGTGTCAGAAAGTTCAGCACAACCTCCACGGCAAATGCGTATGGCTCAATCTCGAATATCGGAGACCCCAGATGGAAGTGTATGCCTACGAGATCGAGGTTTGCCGCAGACATTGCTTGGCGTACCGCCTTCGCAGCGTCTCCCGTCTCTATCGAAAAGCCAAACTTGCTGTCCAAGATGCCGGTGGTTGTGTGCACATGCGTGTGCGGATCAACGCTGGGCGAAAGGCGCAGCATGATATTCTGTCGAACACCGCGCTGCCCTGCTATCGCATCCAGCACATCCAGTTCGTGGAAGCTGTCCACGACGATTTGTCCGATGCCATAGTCCAGCGCAAACTCTAATTCGTCCGGGGTCTTATTATTGCCGTGGAAATAAATACCATCCGGCGGAACATCAGCAGCGCGCGCCACGGCAAGCTCTCCCCCGGACACCACATCCAGCCCCAATCCTTCCTCTGTAACGATGCGCGCGATCGCAGGATTCACAAACGCCTTGGATGCGTATGCTACGCGACTGTTTGGGTAGCGCGACCCGAACTCTGCCACGAACTCGCGGCACATACCGCGCAGCGTCTCCTCGTCGAATACATAAAGAGGCGTCCCAAACTCGGACGCCAGATCCACCACATCGCATCCCCCCAGCTCCAAGTGATCCCGTTCATTAACCCCTGCCGTAATCGGAAAGAGGCTTACATTCTCAAAACTCATAGTCATTCCTGCTCCATTAAAGGGTTTCAAGGCAACGTGCCACTGACATGCTACAACAATGAAAGGTTTTGGGCTAATCGAAGCGGTTCACACTTATCAGCCTTATCATCCACACTTCTGTCAGATAATGCTGCATCTCAGCACCGCAGGCAGTTCCCCTGCGCACGCAAGAACCGTTACAGGCTCATACTTCGCAAAGGCGTTCCGCTCGGTAACGCCGGACAGCACAGCCGCAAACGGCACACCCGCGCGCTGTGCGGTTTCAGCATCGGTTACGCTGTCCCCCACGTACAAGCACCTATCTATGGGCGCGCCCAACGCCGACGCAGCGCGCAGCAGTCCCGAAGGGTTGGGTTTCAGAGCTTCCACATCCTCACCGCCTATCACAACCGCAAAGCGTTGATCCAGACCTTCCCGCCGCAAGATAGCCTCAATGCGCCGCCGAAACTTCGACGACACGATGCCGAGTGAGATGTCCTCTCTCAGCAACGCGTCCGCCATAGACGGCACAAATTCAAACAGCCGTGTGGAATCGTGCATCACCTCATCTGCGCGCTCGATGAACAGCCGCATGAACTCATCGCCGTGCGCCGCGTATTCTTCGCCCGCCAGCGTCGTCAATGTGCGGGGCAGCGACATTCCGATGGTGCGCCGTATCGCGCTATCTGCCGCAAGGCGCAGCCCCAGCCGTCCGAACGCATAGTTCACGCACTCGATTACGCCCACAGAGGAGTCAGCGAGGGTATAATCGAAGTCGAAAATTACACTATGGGGCTTGTCAATGTGCACGACGTCCGTCGCCGAATTAGGCTGGCGCTGAGCATATCTCTTCACCTGTTCAGCCACACTTATAGTCCCATCAGCTCGGCGAGTGTCTTCAAGTCCGGCACTTCAAGGTCTGCGCCCGAAGATTCGCCTGACGGATTGCCGGAAGCGCTGCCGGCGCGCCCTGTTCCCGCATTGCGATTTACCCATACCGTACCCATACCGAAAGCCTTCGCCGGCACTATGTCCATACTAACGCTCTCTGCCACATGCAGCACTCGCTCTTTTGGAACACCTAGATATTCAACTGCCATAGCGAAATTATTGTGCATAGGTTTGTAAGACCTAGCCTGCTCCGCAGTAACCACGCGGTCGAATTGAACGCCAAGTCTCCGCGCAGTCCCCTCGAACAGGTCATCGTCCACATTGGAGATTATGCACAGCATATATCTGCGCTGAAACCGCCGCAGCGCGTTCACGGTATCTGCGAATGGGCGCCAGTTTTCGAGCGATTCTGCCAGACATTCAGATTCGGACTGCGACGGGATGAAACCCAGCCGTCCGCAAATGCCCTGAACCGTGGAGCGCAGCACATCGCGGTAGAGCCTGTACTCTCCCCACTTTTCATCCTTCTCAATTTCCGCATACAGATCCATCAGCTTAGCATCTTCGACATATATCCCGTGCGCCGCTATAACCGGACGCAGCGCGCGCGCAATTCCTGCTTCCCAGTCGATCAGCGTTCCGTAGCAGTCGAAAGTCAGCGCGTCATATTTTTCAAAGTCAAGCATGTCCATCCTTTTTCACTGTGGTTAGTTTGTGTTAGGTCCGGCGAGAAGCAGGCGGGCTTTGTTAACCTGCTGAGCCTAATCAAATCAGTCCGGAAACCCGCCCTTCATCTTCCAGCTTAATCAGGTGCGCGCGTATCTGGCTGCGTGCGGTTTCCATTAGCTGAGGGTGTATGTTACCTGCGTAGATGGCATCCAGCAGCGCGTCAATACTCCGATTGCCTGCATCTACCAGCTCCACAATCTGCTCTTCGCGCGCAATCCGATGTCTGATAAGCTCATTCAGTTTATCCTGGGGCGTATCGATAACAGGCCCATGCCCAGGGGCAATCAGGCGCGAATCATATTCGAGAAGCTTCCGCATCGACGCGATATACGCTGCCATATCACCATGCTCCGGGCTGATAACCGTTGTGCCTGTTCCTAAAATCATATCTCCGCTGAACAGCACACCGCTCTCTCGATGGAATATGCACAGGCTGCCCATCGTATGCCCAGGCGTATGGATGAACTCCAGCGTAGCATCGCCGAGAGCCAGCGTATCGCCGTCGCCCACCGCTGCGTCCACCTTCGTGCCGGGAATATTGTCGAGGTCAATCGCTGGATCCCCGGGCTGCTGATACGGCTGATCAGGCATTCGTGCGGAGACGAAGTCCGACTCAATAGCCTCCTTTTCAGCAGCATGGCAAATCACGTCGCCCCCAGTCTCGGTTCGCATACGCATCGCGCCCCCGATGTGGTCTCCGTGTCTATGCGTCAGGATAATCGCAGCAATCTCCGGCGTGCTGACAGACCGCCAAAACTCCAAGTACCCGTCCACCTCTTCGGTTTTGCCGTAAGCCGTATCCACAAATACAGCCCGCTCACTGCCCACTACGAGATAGACATTCGGCGCATATACTCCTTCATGCGCTCCCTCGCCTACCACCATTTGGTGTACGCCATTCGCAATCTCTGTAATTCTAGCCGTCATTCATAAATCTCCTATGCAAGTTACAGCCATATAAAAGAGCCAGGCCTGTTCGCAAAGTTATAAGCAAGCGCGGCGGCGAAAACTTGTGCCTTTTCTATTCACATTTGCAGCCACACTCACAGTTGCACAATACTTGCACGACTGCAAAGTCGTACTCCGCCTAGAATACAGCGATACTAAGTTCGTATCAATTCAATTGCCTGCCAATTGCCTGCGTCATCTACGACAACTCATTGTCACAACTCACTACAACATTCCATTTAACACCATCATCTAACCTTTGACATTCCCCTTTCTGAGGGTATAATTCGCTCTGCTGTTAATCAAACCTTAACAATACTACGGAGGGAGTAGTCCGATGGATCCCGTAAACTTGTTCGATATGGAAGCTCTCGCAAAACAGACGATGTCGCATAATATGTGGACTTTCGTAGATGCCGCATCCAACGACGAGATAACCAAGCGCCGCAACAGATCATCATTCGAACGCATACTCGTGAACGCCCAGTTTCTCAAAGATGTCTCCGACCGAGACCTCTCCACGACCGTTCTCGGCGAAAAAATCTCCTTCCCGGTAATGGTCGCTCCCACCGGCGGGCAGCGCCAAGCGCACTCCGAAGGCGAGCGTGCCACTGCGACCGGCGCAGGCCGAGTCGGGACCCTCTACACCCTGCCCACAAGTTCCGGATACAGCATCGAAGAAGTCGCTGAGGTCGCCACAGGTCCCCTCTGGTTCCAACTCTACCACCACGACAACGAAGTAACCGAAATCCTCGTCAAGCGCGCCAAGCAAGCCGGCTATAAAGCCATCTGCCTCACGATCGACACACCGGTCGGCAGCCCCAAAGAGCGCGACATACGCAATCTTTACATGGCAGCGCCGGGTCTGCATTGGGGCAGCCTTCGCGACAGACCGGACCTCATCAACCGATCAGCAGTCGGCGTTCCGGATCTCACGGATTGGAACCCACCCGGATATGTCGGCTTAACTTGGGACAGGCTCGACTGGCTGCGAAATCTCACAGGGTTGCCACTCATAATAAAGGGCGTTCGCACTGTCGAAGACGCTATCCAGTGCGCCGAATACGGCGTTGACGGCATCGTAGTTTCCAATCATGGAGGCAGACAGCTCGACGGCACGCCTTCCAGTATCGAAACCCTGCCGCCCATCGCACAAGCAGTCGGGGACCGCCTTGAGATATACCTCGACTCCGGAGTGCGCCGCGGTCTAGATGTGCTTAAAGCAATCTGCCTAGGCGCGCGTGCCGTGCTCGTGGGACGCCCGCTGTACTGGGGATTGGCGTACAACGGCGCGTCGGGCGTCGAGCTTATGCTCAACATCCTAAGGGTTGAATTCGACCGCGCGCTCGCCTATGTCGGCTGCCGCACACCGGACGAACTCCACCCGGGTATCGTTGACCTGCCTGACACCGACTGGTGGCCGCGCTCATAACTCATACGGTTTGCCTCTCGAACCGAAATAGAAGAAGCCCTCTTCCTACTTATCGGAAGAGGGCTTTTATTTGTCGGATCGTTATATCCGGTTGTTCGATATTAGCAGCATTGGTATTAGCAGCATTCAGGACTGACGTTTCAGGATGGAAGTCAGACTATTTGTATGCCACGGGCTGACCACATGTCGCAGGCGGACTTTTTTATTATATCCACCATGTACATCTGCGCCTTGCGGAGGTCTCATCGTCAGATTACAAGTACCGAACTGACCAACTAACACTCGTCAAAGTGCCGCCTAGAGTATCGCCCCGGCGCCCTGAAATCTTGTAATGTCATCCCAGTCATACCCGAGCTCATCGATGAGCACCGCCTCAGTATCCTGCCCAAGCTCCGGTGCGCCTCGTACAATGGATGGCGGTGTCTCGCTGTACGCCACCGGGAAGTTGCAAACTTTGATTGGCCCAATGTCCGGATGATCAAAGTCCGTGATATATTCGTTCGCAATCACCTGCGGGTCGTTCTTGAGATCCGATACGCTCTGCACCTTCGCATAGATAAACCCATATTGACGGAATATCGCGTCCCACTCCGCATAGGTCTTCGTCGCGAAAGTATCCTCAATCAGCCCAAGCAGCTCCGGATGCACTTCCGCACCGTCTTCCACTCCCTGAAATCTGGAATCTTCCAGCACCTGCGGAATACCCAGCGCTTCTACGAAAGGTCTCCAATACCGCTTCGGCTGCGGGTTCGATATCCGAAGCCAGCAGCCGTCCTTGCACAAGTATATGTTGTACATATAGTTCCGCACATCTTCTCTGTTCAGGGTGGGCATATGGTTGCCGATGAGCAAATCCATTCCGACCGCAAGTCCCTGAAGCCACATCGTGCTGCTCATGTGTGAAACTTCTACCTTCTGACCGATGCCTTGACTCTCCCGCGCCCACAGCGCAGAGAGTATCCCTAAGCAAAGGATAATTCCCCCGATCTGGTCAGACGGCGCACCTCTGACGGATATGGGGTGCTTCGCCCATGGCGGAGTCGCAGACATCATCAGACCCGCGCGCGCCTGACCGCACGCATCCAGAGACGGCATCATCGCGTCGGGACCTTCTGTTCCGAACCCGGACGCGGAGCCGTATATCAGCATCGGGTTAATCTTCTTCAGCGTCTCGTAATCCATCGACAGCCGTTCCGCAACTCCATTGCGGAAGTTCTCTATAACCACATCGGACTGCGCCACCAGTTTATGCGCAATCTCACGGCCTTCCGGCGTCTTCAGGTTCAGAGAGATCCCTCGCTTATTGCGATTGCAGGTCTCAAAATAGGCATTCCTGCCGTTGGGCATACCTGCCTTCGCAGATTCCATCGAGGACACAGCGCGTCCCACATCGCCGTCCAGCGCCTCCAGTTTAATCACATCCGCGCCCATGTCGCCCAGCATCGATGCAGCCACAGGCCCAAACTGCCACATCGTCCAGTCCAGCACTTTTACGCCTGCCAGCGGTCCGTATGGTTCGGTCTTTTGCAGCAGAGTTCCGTTGCCGTTCATATTCTCCTCCGAGTGCTTTGCTATATCATCCACATCGTTCTGCGCCCAGTTTAGCACATCAGCCCACGCAAGCCACTTTACAGAAACGCCGCTTAAGCGCCCAAATATCCGAGCTGTCATCCCGAAGACAGCGCAATGTTCTTCTTACCTGTCATTTCGGACGAGATGACAGCGCAGTGAGAAATCTGACATAATGCACCGCCAGTGTACCGCCAGCCTATATCAGCTGCAGGCATCTATCATGCCGTAGCATCTCACGACATCCCTCGGATTCGATGCTCGCAATTGCTCACGCGTACCCAGTTTAGTACGAGGTATAGAAAAAGGTCGGATACTCAGGTATAGATATAAGTTGACAAAACTCTGCCTGAGGAGTCCGACCAATGAAATGGTATAACAGCATCAGCACATTTCTCAACTGCGCTATCCCCAATATCAGAGCTACCAGAAAAGTTAACCTCGCTCTGTTAACCTGCTCTATCCTCTCTCGCCGCCAACTCTCACTATCCGTACTCGCAAGAGAACTTGCCCGATCCTCTCTAACCAGAACCAGCTCGCATCACCACAACAAGAAGCGACTGTTCCGCTTCCTGTCCAACCACCGCCTAGATCCCTTTCAAACACAGACCGCGATGATGCCTCACATCGTCTCAACCGCACGACTCAAAGGTCTCACACCCATAATGATAGACTGGTCTGATCTTGGCAGAGGTTTCAACGGACTGTTCGCTGCGGTCTGCTTCAGGAAGAGAGGTCTCCCACTTCTGAGCTGGGTGTCGCGCAGTGAGGAGCTGAATCCCTCTCAAAATCGCCTTGAGGAGATGTTCATTCGCAGACTGGTAACTCACCTGCCCAACACTGTTCGTCCGCTGATACTTGCTGACAGGGGTTTTGGCAGAGCCAGTCTGCTTCTGTTTATACAGCGCCTCCCTTCTTTCAGTGGATACCCTGTGGACTATGTCATCCGGCTCAAGAAAGATGTGATAGTGCAAAGTGAGGAGTTCAGGTGCAGATTGCGAGATTACCCTCTGCGGAAGCGGCGCATCGTGTTCGTGCCGGGTGTGAAGTATCGTCAGGATGGCGCAGTGACTACAAACCTCGTGCTGTTCTGGGGAAGCGGACATAAGGATCCGTGGTATCTGGCAACTTCCTTGTCTGATGCGAGACTTGCTGTGAAGATGTACCGCAAGCGGATGCAGCCTGAACAGTACTTCAGGGACGGCAAGCAGCGCTTCTCTCTTGCTTCCACGACCGTTACCACATCAAGTCGTCTTCAGCGTCTGCTGCTTGGTGTTGTGCTGGCGTGTGTTGTGCTCATTCTTGTTGGGATGCGTGTATCGCCGTCATTTCGGAAACAAGTCTGTTCCTGGGGCAAACTTGGGGTTTTGCACCTCGGACTGGAATACTACTTTGCATACTATGAACCTCCTCCCTACTATCTCGGCATCACTCCTTTCCAAACTGGGTACGCGTGAGCTCGCAATTGCTCTTGAACACGTCTAAGCGCTGTGCTATTCTGGATGCTGGACGGGGAGTGGCGCAGTTTGGAAGCGCACCTGCATGGGGTGCAGGGGGTCGCTGGTTCAAATCCAGTCTCCCCGACCATAGTTGGCATAGTATTGCCGTTATGAGAAGACGTTCGCTGCCGGATGGCAGGAGCGTCTTTTTTGTTCCTAGGCTGGGGTTGATATTCCAGCGGTGCAGTTCCCAGTCGTCCTATTCCTTTGAGAAGGGAGAATAAATCCGACAGGCGACATATTTTCATAAGCAAGATTTCAAGTCAGGATAACCTCAACAGCAGAGCCTAAGCCTAACCATTGCAACTCCCCATCGTTATATCTTTAGGCAGCCCTCAAAGTTCTCTTACTTTGTACGCAAGCAAGGTAGAACTCATATACAGCGGAGAGGTTACGAATGGATATAATTTCTGACACGATTACAGACATACATCCCATCATAGTCCACTTCCCTATCGCTCTTCTCATTGTGAGCGCGGCGCTAAGCATCTGGGTGCGTGTGCGAGGAAGCGACAGTATGAATCAGGCGTCCTGGGTGCTGCTTCTGATAGGGACTGTCGGGGCAATCGCAGCAAGCATAACTGGGATTATAGGACACGAAGCATACGAGGGCACTCCCGTACACAACGTCATAGATACTCATCAGAACTGGAGCTTCGCAACAACCGCCCTCTTCATCGCACTGGTAGTCTGGAGGTCGATCTCCCGCTGGAGAGGCTCGGACGCGGGCAGATCAATAATATACCTTGCCGTTATCCTTGTTGGGACCGGCTTCCTGACGATGTCCGGGATGACCGGCGGCGATCTGGTATTCGATTACGGCATCAATGTCAGAGGGATCAACCCTCTTCTTGAGTCGTAGCGGCACGCGGCTCATTCCTGCTCTGCCAAGCAGCGCGCCAAAATGTAAGGCTGGCATTTGTTATCATACGAGAGGTCAGTTCGTTTTGTTGAATGAATATGATAAATCAATATGTTACTTGTTGAGGAAAACACATGAATCCCATACTTCCAGTTTCTGTGGAAACATTACAAAATGCATTTAGGTTAGCAGAAGATCGAATTAGAGGTGAAGCAAACACCGCACTTACGCAAAAGATTGCCACCGAAGCAAAAGCCGTTCGTTATGAAGGATCGCTGAATGCAATTATCAAATCGGCATTGTCCGATAAGTTCAGTGGATATTCCATAGAGTCAGAATATCCAAAAGGAGTGCAGAAAAAGATTGATCTATGTATGATTCGTGATAATACTATTGCTGTTGCCATTGAATCCAAAGGAATGGTTGCTAACAGCCATTCAAGAGATCAGAATAGGATATCTATTGATTTGCATGGAATCAGAACTAAACTCTATCCTGATAAGCGATCTTCGAATAGTGTTCAAACCGACATTGCGCAAATTGAGAGCAAGATTCTACCTCACCTGAAAGCCCCTCACTTTGAATTATTTATACCTGTTGTGTACGAACTTTATAGGAGCGGCGGAAGTAGTGCGGATTGGTTTTCAGAAAAGAAACCTTGGACTACCTTACCCTCATTTAAGCAGCTAAGGTTAGCAATGAAAGACGATTTTGCTGAGTGGTTCTACCGAGAAGACCCCAATATACAACTTATCCACGCAGCAGAGTCGATTGAATTGCGAGAGGCGAATAAGTTTTGGCGGAAACTAGCCCAACATAAGTTTCCCAAGTTCAACTCTTTAGAGGCTTATGTGAGTTTCTTTGTTTTCGGTCGGTTCGTTGAATGAAGCAAGTGAGACTATCTTCTAATGACAGCATACTCGCCCCTGTCAGGTCCCACATACCCCGATACACTGGAAGATCAGCTCAACGCCCTAAGCGCCGATGATATGCTGCAAGCCTTTGCAGCAGCGCGCCGCCGTCTTGTATCCGATCCGCACCGCCCGCTGTACCATTTCTCTCCACCGCAAAATGTCATAAACGATCCAAACGGCTGATACTTCAGACAGGGCTGACCGCAGCGCAGCGAGACGCCTTAAGCGTGGTAATAGACTGTTATACAGGCTTTCAGATAAAGAACGGTGAGTTCTACATCCTGAGATCCGTAGTCTATTCGTACCTCAGAACGACTTACAGAACCTTCCAGAATTACCTGACGGAGCTGGGCAAATTCGACCTTTTAGAGAAGGTCTATACCGCCCGAAATCAGTACACACAGCGCACACGTTGGCGGATGCGTCTGGATGTTATCTTCACAAAAGAGAAGAAAAGGCTGTATGTCAGTGAGATAGCCGAGAAGAAATCCGACAGTATCCGCAGGAAGAGACCACCGCCTGAAGCCGAATCTCCAGTCTCCGACAGTAAGTCGGAAACCCGGGAGGTTCGAGAACTCAAGGAGCGCATCAGCGTCCTTGAAGCGCAGGTAGAAGACCTCACAGGCAGGACTTCCGAGAGGCGCGGCAGGGTATTCAAACCGCCCGCAAAGGCTCAAAAAGAACAGACGACAGAAAAGCCGGCGGATAAGCACGTCCCGAGCCGTCAATCAGCGCAGCCGAAGCGCAAGAAATCCCGTGCGGCGCGCAAGAAGCAGCGAAATTCCGCCAAAAATCAGAACACAGCGGCAAAAACCACGCCAACTCAGGCTGATTTGGCTGCCGCAGTCGCCGCCGACTCCACGATAGTTCAGCAGATCAACGCACAGCTTCGCAGGATGAAAGATGCCCCGCCGCTCTCGCGGATTCAGAGACAAGACGCGAAGGAGATCGAAGCAGAGTGGATGGCGAAGAACGAAGGCGCAGAAATACCCGAAGACTTTATAACCTATGCACTCAACGAGGCTCAGAGTTCTGAAAAGAGCTATCACGGCTACGCGCTGGCAGTTCTACGGCGCTGTGTGCAGGACGGCTTCACGGAGCAGCAGAAGGCAAGCCCCGGTTATTGCGAGAGCTGCGGCGCAAAGTCGTACTCGCTTATCGACGGCAGGTTCTGCGGCGACTGCGACTACTTCCATTGCTCAGGCTGCCTAGAGATAAAGCCGAAACATGCGAAGGCAGTGGACAGCAATTACTGCAAGACCTGCAACGCGAAGGTTGCAGAAAACCGAGTCGAGCTTGATAGGCTCATGGCAGAGCGCAAGCAGATGCTAAGGAGAGTTAATAACCGATGACTAACAGGATTGAAACAGACACGCTGGCATACAAGCAGATGCAAGAAAAGGGACTGGCTCCAGAAGCAGACCCCGGAAATACGGTGTACCGAATACCGCTTGGCATCTTCTCGTGGGTATCGAAATATCGCAGAGATTTGAGGAAAGCATCGGTGAGCGTCTTTATGAATTTACAGGTCTTGACATTGCCGACTACCCGGAGATAACCGAGTTTCTTACTCGATCTTTAAGCTACACGCACTCTCCTGAACTGAAAGAGAGGCTTGAGCCGAGAGAAAAAGAGAGCGTTGAGTTTGGCGAGGAGTGGATTAGGCTGACCTCAGACGGAGCCGATCCGGTGCCTGCGCTGCTATGGCTGCTGATACTGCGAGAAGCTCGAAATAGCATAAATAGCAAGACTGAAGACCGGCTGAAAGGTGCGTGCCCAATGACGCTCTTTATGGACGAGCCTGTGCTCAACATAAGCATAGAGGAGCGACAGGATGCGATCTATGTATCAAAGTACCTTTCGCCCCTAATCGGCAAGCTCTCCACAGACATACTGGGGACGACCGAAATGTATATTGAGGTCTGGGACGAAGACTTCGATGTGTTCCGGACCGGCTCGTTCAAATAACACGGAGGTGTTGAAAATTGGAATGGAAATGACCCCATAAGGAGAACCGTACATGAGTGAAATAATCAATGATTTACCCTTGATTACCAAACTGATAATTATCTTGGTGGGATTAGTAACTGCGGTTTTTATCGCCATGAACATATATCGCATAGCGGCAAGTTCCGACGATTCGCAAAAAGAAGAGAACAGAAAGAGGATTAATGTAGGGGGGTAAAACTGTCGATGAAGAAGCCCTCATGATGGGGTGCGTTTCTCGCCTTATTTGGATTGCCGATCGGCTACTTCTGGGTGTCGCAAATCGTAGGACAGCCTACTGTAAATATGGAAACAGCAGTAAGAATCACAACAGAAACGCTCCTTATTGGAGTGAATGTTTTAATCGTGTCGGAGTTATTAACTCTTGTAATAGTCTATGCAAACAATTATCTGCGAGAAAGGAAAGCATCGAAGGGTATAGAGCAGTAGCCGCTGAAGCGGGAAATAGGGCATCTGGATGATGAAGTTGTAGTTCTATTTATATTTAACCCGATGTGCAGGTTAAATATAAAAGACAGTGATAGTTGAAAGTCCAGGTCCCAGAGTCTTTAATGGGGTTGAACCAAACTCCAAGGAGGACACTATGAACCTGGACGATTTCATCATAACCACTTTTTGCACAATTGACGATACTTTGAAAGAACTTTTAGGAAGCAGACGCATCAGGCAAAGGGAACCTATGCCCACGCTCGCAGGCAGCGAGGTTCTGACGATGGAGATAGTCGGAGAGTATCTAACTCGCACATCGGGTTAAGTACACAATAGGTACAATGCTGCCTACTCGTACACCCACTCATACACCTACTCCCACTCCTACAGTTTACGGACCGATACCTCCTACCCCTACTGCCACACCTACACCTAGCTGGCCCACTAATCCTACTGCCACGCATACCCCAACACCTCCATCACTGACAATCCCTACGGGTTTGACTGGCACAGCAGGCAACGGAAGTATATCCCTTGACTGGAACGATGTGTCACAAATGCCACCGGCTACGATGTGCAGCAGTGGTGCGGCAAGGCATCGATATGTCCCAACAATAAAGCTGATTGGAATATACTGCCGTTCTCCGAAGGAAACAGCAACTACACGATAACCTTCACCGACGCAACAGAAGCAGTAGTAGGTGATCTTACGAATGGTAATACCTACTATCACAGAATAAGAAGTAAAAATGGTCTTTCCTATTCTGCCTGGACAGCTCATGTGACCACTATTCTGCCAACATCCACACCTACACCAACAGCCACGCCACGCCTTTTCCAATCAGTGTGCAAGTTACTCATGTAGATGGCAAGGCGCTAGATAATGCATCAAACTTATCAATCTATAACTATTTCCCAGTTCTGCAGACAATTACGGTCAAAGTATCATCAACTAACACATCAAAAGGGGTTTATAAGTTCACGCTGAGTGTGCCTTCCAACTCAGGAATGGACATAGCGGCATCCTCAGACGCTTGGTGCAACTACTCTCAGCCGCCGCCGTCCCAAAGGACAAGGTCTAAATCCATAACCAGCACCGGCGGATCTATATCAGTAGAGTTCAACTTGGTGCGCTGCAGGCTTGGCGATGGAAGTTCGGAACTGACCATTACAACGACCCTCGATAATGAATATCAGCCAAACACATTTGCGCCCCTGACTATTCCTCGCGCACCGCACCATCACGATAAGCGTATTTCGTATCTTATATGCGGCAGCCCGCCTTCGCATCCTGCCGGATTTGACTACGAAGCTTCCATAGACAGTGGCGCAGACAAGTGGAACAGCGTGATGCCTTCCAATAGGCTTCGAGTGGTGAAAGACGACAATACTATTATTGGTATTTGTAATAATGGCCGTAGCAATGGGAATATACTAAATACCTGTTTGATCCCAATTTAGGAGCTAACAGTAATAAAAACCCTTGTGGCACCCCTGCTTTAGCCTGTGTGAACAGTTGGTACGATTCCACCACCAGCCCACACATCACATATCAGCATATGTACTACGATGACCTGCAGAATGATTCCTATAATTGGGACGATGATCCTAATGTTAAACCTGACCATTTTTCCCTACCGGGTGTGATGGCGCATGAGTTTGGGCATGTTGCTGGCTTAGGACACGACCCTGACAGTGATAACCTGATGCATTTCGAAGCCCAACTAGGTCAGGATGCTGTAACTAATCCTAAAACGCGAGATATAGATGCGATGAAGCAGGTCTATCCAAGCAGCTCGCATTCACACTGAAGTTAAGCAGAGGAATATGAGATGGCATATGTGCTTGAAGTTGTACGAAATCTAGTGAATCTTCTGTTGTTTGTGCTGCTCGCTGCGGCTACGCTTGCATGTACAGATGGAAATATCGAAATATCCCGGTCTGAAACAGAAGTACCGGTACAGGCACCAGCAGCTGGCTCATATATATAGCGGCTTTATCACGCTGGACGAACGTGTGTTGCGCGCCGATGTCATCGCACGCGCAACGATGCTATCGGCGTCTGCCGATGTTAGCAAGTCGGAGACCGACTTAGGTCCTATTTTTGACGATATAGTCAGGTTTAGGTTTGAGGTGCACGAGTACTTGAAGGGCGAGGGTGCTGATGTGCTGTTTGCCGATGTGCTGCTTGGTCGCACCTATGATGTACGATTTGATGAGCAGAAAGTGCTTTCTGTCGCGCAGAACTGGATTACTGGTGCAGACGGTTATCACGATCCGGCAGAGCGCTGGTGGGAGGAAAGGGAGTCCATTATCTTTCTGAAGAGGATTGACTCTGAAGACCTTGCAAGGCTGAAAGATCGGGAAGGTCTGACGAGGTCTAACCATTTCAATTTCTTGCCTAAAGAGCGGTGGTACAGTTACGCATCTAGGCATTACTCAATTGAGAGCGATGTCAACAGGGTTTGGCTGCCCTCATCCTCAGCTCCGGAGATACAGTCTGCGGACGGTATGAAAAGCTACCTTCTGGGTGATGCGCCGCACAACTCGCCTGACACAAGGTTTGACACGGCTTCGAGCGGCGCATCAGTGTCGCTGTCTGAGCTGAAAGACAGGATCAAGGCTATGGACAAGCTTCTGAAGGACAACGCTCACATAGAGGGCTTTGAGGAGTGCATACTGTCAAAGTTCCACTTCAGCAGAGTAAACCGTCCGGGCGTATCTACCAGAGAGGATGCGGTTGCATCGGGGCTGCCGGCAGGAAGCCCTGTCAGACTCAGAGACGAAAACGTAATCAGCAAGGGCAGTGCCCACGGCGAAGAATACGACAGGGACTATCTATCAGGGAAAGATGCGCATCTGTTCGAGATAGTGACCGAGGATGAGGACAACGACCCAAAGACAGGTTACGAGTTCGTAACACGCACGAAGCGTCCCGTGGCGCAGGGCAGCTACAGCGTGAGCTGGCACAATGAACTGTATGAGTGGTTCCCGTGTAATTATGTTCCTGAAGAGCCCCATTCGCACTGGAACATAATGGTAACCGCTCCTGCTGGCACACTGCACGAGGCGTTCTTTGATCCGGTGTCACTTGGAGGAGATGTCGTGGGCGCTGACAGTGTGAACGGTGTGCTGAAGCCAGCAGCGTTCTCCGTGAACGGCAGCGACGATGCTACTACGATAGAGCGAATAGACTGGCAAGATAACGCAGTATCCATAGCTATAAGTGATACGCCTGCGCTCGCAAACCACCACATAGACTTCATCGCGCTGGACGGCTCTGTGAGCCTGCGTCTGGATTTTGATGATGCGTCTGTGAGCGATGAAGGCAGCACTCGAACGATGATCTGGAAGGTGTGCGAGCAGCCGTGGCAGTCTGGCGACCTGCTGATGCTGCGGATACGTGTGAGCGAAGACGACCTCACTGGTGTAACGAACGATACTGCGTGCGATGGCGATCCGACTGCAACGCCGACAGCAGCGCCGGAACCTGAGCCCACAGCTGCGCCGACGGTTGAACCAACAGCAATTCCTACGAGAGAGCCAACCGCAGTTCCAAGATAGCGTTTCCAATCAGGTGGATAAAAGTCTAATATGTGCAATAAACTCTAGTAGAGGTGTTGCGATGGGAATGCTGTACCGGTTGGAAGAAGCAGCAGATAGAACAATCACAAGCCAGATGCAAGAAGCGCTGCAGTCAGCGCTTGATCTCTACAAAGTAATGTGTGAATCCTGCAACATAGCAATGGCTCGCCATCACTCATACAGCAGACTTATAGTCTCAAAGTACGGGGAGCTCAGATTGAGAGTGCCTGTGTTTCGCTGCACTCACTGTGGAGATATGGGGAGCGGGATGGAGCTGATAGGGAGTGTGGATCGAGGGAAACGGTACTCAAAAAACGCGAGAAGAGGCGATGAGACTGGCAACTTAGGTCGATAGGATCGGCAGTGAGTATGGTGTATGGAAGAGTAGTGAGTCATCAGTTGTGTCAGTTTCATCTGTTGAGGGAGTACCGGAGGAACATAGGAAAGTTAGGGTTTGGTCTGGCGAAAGAGCTGCTTAATGCTGAAAGTGTAACGCAAGCGCGGAAGTTAGGGAGGGAGTTGACGAGAGGCAGAGCAAGCTACTGGTGTGAAGGCGATAAAGCAGGGATTAGCGTATCTGAGAAGTGGATATGGCGAATACAAGACAACATCTAGGTTGGAACGTCATCATAGGGAGTTGAGGAGGAGGGAGCGAATGGGAACAGGCTGGAGTGAGCACAATCTGTTGGTGCTGCTTCAGATGCGAGGCATCTTATCTTCAACCACCTAGGTGGAAACGCTATCTTTAACAAAGGTGTTATTAACTTGGAGTGATATGGTATTTTAACCACCGCTTCCAAAACACCAGCGCCAATGAATAGTCCAGCATCTCTACTCTCTTTGAGTATCCCTTAGTCTCCCTCACCAATCTGTTTAACTTACCCCTCAACACTGAGTGCAGACCCTCATTCCTGTTCACCTCACTTCCCTTACCCACCTTGTGCCTGTTTGCAGACAGCCACTTGTACACATTGTAGTCATCACTCCTGTACACTTCAGCTTCCGGCAACCTCTCATACAGCTTTAAGAACGTACTCTCGTCTCTACCGCCCACCTCATAGTCCATCCACCTGCTTCCATCCTCTTCCTCTACTACCGCTGTCCATATCCATACCACTTTGCGCTTCTCACCACGCCTAGCTCCCACATAAGTCCACATCTCATCGAATGACACCACCTGCCGTCTTTACCACCCATATTGACTCACTCCTTCCCTTAACCATCTTACGCAGATTGCTCAACACGTTACGCCCCTTTTTTAATCCACCCCTGTACTGCTGTGGCGCTGTATCCCAGTATCCTGCCTATTGCATTCAGACTGCTGCCTTCTGCATACATTTCAATTGCCAGCGCTTTGAGCGCTTCGTTTGGACGGCGGTATGCTGCATCCGGTATATGACGCCGTTTGCAGTTTCCGCAGCTATAGACCTGCTTGCCGCGTGAGTGTCCGTTCTTGCGCATCCAGTCGGAGCCACAGTGGGGACAGTGTACATCTTGACTGTAAGTTCGTGCTCGTGCCATTCACTCCTCACCTGCGACTTCTTCTTGAACGGTTCGAGGATCAAATGATAGTTCTGGGAGATATGGGCTTCCACAGAGCTAATGGGGATTGTTCCAACTTCAAGCTCTGTTGCAGAGGTGAGTGGAACGAGGGGATTAAGGTGGAGACTGTGCTGTCGATACTGACGGTGGTATGTCATATGAAGAGGATGCGTCATAGGTCTAGGACTACCATCAAGACTAGGCTTGCTTGTCTGATGGCTGCGTTCAACATTCTTGTGCAGTGGGATGGCTTAAAGACCAATGACCAAGATAGGGTACGACTTTCTATCGCTCAATTCTCTCTATGACTTTTCAGCTAGCATCATTGGTTACTATCCAAAGTGAAATTACAATATATGGATGATCCGGCTTATTCTCCACCTTATATCCTGTTGCTGCTGTTTCTTATTAGTGCAAAACAGATTCCATATGTAAAGAGAATCACCGTAATTCCCTTCAATTACGATCGGCACGTCAGACAACCAATCCTCCTTCAGAATTCGTACGACCTCTGAACAGTACAGGTTCACTCTCGCCGTGGAAATTCTTTGAACGTACTTCTAGCTCATATTCAGTGTCGGGCTTTAGGTTTGTGAAGCCGCATGCAGTCAAAGGAGTCTCGAATCCATAACTCCATCGACCATCAGTTGCTTCCCTAATCCTAACCACGTAAGTAATCGGCGGCTTCCACTCTGCTTCCAGAGTGTCCCCTCTCTCCAGATCCCTCAACCCACTCAAAACTATAGAGAAGGTTTTTGTATCCTGATTCCAGGATACGGGAGGTTCGTTCTGCTGATTGGTTGACCAATTTCGTTGTGTCATGTCGTAATCCTCTTTCGCGATTGCGAACTTATCAAAGCCAGTGCGTTTGCTCGTTATTTTCAGCCGCGGATTCGTACCGAATAAGGAGAGTTGTCGCGTGTAGAAAATTCAACGGCAGACTCTGTAGCTTTCATATGTATAACGACCGATTCAATGGATTCAAAACGTTCCATAGGTCTGAATCCGATATCGGGCTTTAACCACAAGCATGCAAACAATTTTCCGATATTCCCAATTGTGGGATTTGCCTCCCCGCTTTCCAACTTAGCGATATAAGCTTGAGAAGTGCCTGCCAGTTCCGCAAGCGCCGCTTGGGTAAAACCCACCAACTCTCGCGCATTCGCAAATGCTTCGGCCATCTCCAATTTGGCGTTCTCAGCTCCGAACTCTTTTCGGTACTCAATATCATCCTCCAACCACAAGGTATGGGAGTCATTGATGTCACTTCTTTGAGTCACCGTCTTCCTCCTGCTTTGAGATGCTCGGCTCGCAGAGGTTCTGCTCTTTGCAACTCCGTATGTGGAGTTTTGCGCGACTGCTTTCGGAAACCATTAAGTATAACGTACCGCCGAGCATCGCCATTCCAAAAATAGAATACGCGGTGTACACCAATTCGAAGCTGCCAAACATCGTTCATTTTCTCGGACAGCCTCATCTTGGTGAGGCCACTGGATCCGGATTGCTTTAGTCGATCCACGGTAGCCCTAATTTTCGCGGCTTCCTTTTTTGCACCAGATTGATAAACGCGCTTCACATATTCATCGTACGGACATGAGCCATTTGTTCGGACGTGAAACTGTAGTTAGTACATATAGGGATTATAACCCGAGAAGTTATATTTTGTACATCCCCCATCTGTATGAGAATTAGAATAGCGATCTGGCAACCCACCCAAGGATGGTCCACCTTGGATATAATTTCCCCTATTTTAGTTGGGTATTGTGAGGCTGGAGTGATAATGGATAAAGCAGTTAAAGTGAGCAACAGCAATAAGGAGGTACGCCGAACAGGATGATAGCGAATGTCTCGACCACGTACATACAGCCACGATTTACACTGTGTACACTGCTACTCCGACTGGCTGCGCAAAAACGGACACTCACGTGGCAAATAATAATTCAGTTGCAGAGACTGCAAAAGACGACACTCACCGGATGCGTCATATCACTGTCCCAGCGCAGGGATCAGAGAGACAGCGGTTCAAATGTACACCGAGGACTCCAGTCTGCGCGCTAATCCCCTTTACCAGGTACCCCGCACAATGACTGCATATACTCTCTTGCTTTATGCTGCCTATGGCGCAGACATCGTTGTCGCTTCCACCCTTACCTCTTCGCTTGTGCTGCCGTCTGCTGCTAACGAGCGCATCCGGTAGATGCACTTGGTGCTCGGCGATATATTTGTGGTGTCCAGATATTCCGCTGCCTCTGCAGATGTGTCCGCAATATGCGTGAACTCGTGCTCGCCCTGTGCTCTGCGGAGTATGCGGTAGCCGTCAATCGGCGCTGATCCTGTGGGTGCGTCCCAGCGCAAAGTTACGCTGCTGTGTGTAACCGAAGCTGTCAGGTTCTGCGGCGGCAACAGCACAGTTGGAGTAGGCGTTACTATTGGATCAGCCGTTGCCGTAGGCTCCGGTTCTGGAGTGGATGTCGGTGTTGCTGTCGGTTCCGGAGTTGGAGACACTTCGGGTACAGGCGTTAGGATTACTTCTCGTTCAGCCTCTTCGCGCGCAAGCTCCGCAATTCCTTCTCTCAATTCCGCCAAGCTCATCATAGATGACGCGGACACGCCGTGCGTCGCGGGGTCCTTTATGAAGTAACTCCACTCACCTGCATTTGTACCAGCGGTCCCCGTGCTGACCGCTGGCAGCCAGAGCTTGTACGAGAGGTATAATGCGTGTAATTCACCACCATAGGAGCTGCCTACCACACCTAAATAGTAGTGATGCGGATCGAATGTGCTGGGGAACCATCTTTCTCGCTATCATTTCAGATCTTCCTTTTAACTTCCCTGTGTCCTGCACGAACACAATCGCTTCTTTATCGTCCCAGCGGTTGTCCCTCCAGTTCAATGTCGATGTAATTCCTTCCAATGCTTCCTGCTCAACACTGCTGCCATACCCAATACCTGATACCACCGCAGTGATTATATCTATATCACTGCCTCTCAGATACTCCAGGACCTGAAATCGATAATGTAGAGTTCCAACATACTGATGGTCTCCTGCAATGGGGTGCAGGGGGGCGCTGGTTCAAATCCAGTCTCCCCGACCATGGTCTGCCATAATATTACCGTTTGAAAAGACGTTCTCTGCCGGGTGGCGGGAGCGTCTTTTTTGTTCCTAGGCTGGAGTTGATATTTTAGTGATGTGCAGCTCCCAGTCGTCCTATTCCTTTGAGGGGGATCAGCCCTCTTCTATCAAGCATAAGCATAAGCCATAAGGGGCACGCAACCCGCCCTGCTCTGCCAAGCAGCGCGCCAAAAGGTGAGGCTGGCATCTGTTATCATACGAGGGAATGTCAGCCTTACTTTTTGGCTGAAATAAGCGTCAGCAAAACATCAGGTTTGAAAAATGTTCACTGCCAACTATCCGCCCCTGTCAGGTCCCACATACCCCGATACACTGGAAGATCAGCTCAACGCCCTAAGCGCCGATGATATGCTGCAAGCCTTTGCAGCAGCGCGCCGCCGTCTTGCGTCCAATCCGCACCGCCCGCTGTACCACTTCTCTCCGCCGCAAAATGTCCTGAACGATCCAAACGGATTATGTTTCTGGCAAGGAAGGTGGCATCTGTTCTATCAGTACAGACCGGGCGGCGCGCAGGACAGGGTTCACTGGGGGCATACGGTCAGCGATGACCTGATTCACTGGCGCGACCTGCCTCTGGCGCTTTACCCGGACACTGAGAAAGACTGTTACAGCGGCCAGGCTTTGGTGGAGGACGACCGCGTAATAGCCATCTACCACGGCACAGAAGCGGGCAATGCGATCGCGACCGCATCAGACCCACTTCTGCTTAACTGGGATAAGCACCCAAACAACCCTGTCATCCCCATTGTGCCAATCGATGAAGACGGTTTGCCGTACCGCGTGTTCGACCCATGCATCTGGAAGCAGGACGACGGCTTCTACTACTCCTTGTCCGGCACATACAAAGACGGCGTGCGCGGGGAAGACTGTCAAGGGATTGACCATCTCTTCCGGTCGAAAGATTTGGCGCACTGGGAGCATATCGGCGCACTGCTGGAGGACAAGTTCTACGCAGAGCGCGGCGAGGATGCTGCCGTCCCCGTCTTCTGGCAATTGAGCGACATACATGGCAAACCCAGCGGCAAACACATGCTGCTTCTGTTCAGCCATAAGCGTTCCGGACGCTGTTACATCGGCGACTATGATCCGGACACCCAAGAGTTTAGACCGCAATCCCACGACAGGATGAACTACGGGCCATGGACGGTTGGCAGCCTGCATGCGCCGTCCGCTGCCATTGGGCCGGACGGACTATTCACGGCTATTTTCAATGTGAAGGAAGGCAAACCAAACGACGAATGGCAAGACATCATGACGCTGCCTCGCCATTACTGGCTTGCTGATGACGGCACTTTGGGCATGTCGGTTGCGGGTGATGTCGAATCTCTGCGCTCAGAGCACAGGCAGATTGCGCCGAAGGATATACCTGCGAACTCAGAGATTGTGCTGGAAGGCATCAACGGCAAAGCATTAGAGATTCAGGCGACTATTGAGCCTGACAACGCTCGCGAAGTGGGCTTGTATGTCCTCCGTTCACCCGACGGCGCTGAACGAACGCGCATCTCGCTGTACCCACAAGACCATCGCCGATTCGGGATAAGTTCGCTGCAAATCGACATCTCCGAGGCGTCCATAAGCCCTGAAGTGTTTGCGCGCACTCCGGAGACGGGTCAAATCAGAATGGCGCAGAACGAACCTTTGCGTCTGCGCGTGTTCATAGACCGCAGCATTGTTGAGGTATTCGCCAACGACCGCCAGTGTCTCACCTTGCGAACATATCCGCAGCGCGAAGACAGCACTGGCGTGTCCGTGTTCGCGCGTGGAAGCGGTGCGCGGCTGACTTCGCTCGACGCGTGGCAGATGAGCAGCATCTGGTAGCTGGGGCGTTGCAATTTCGAGGTGCAAGGACCGGCAGGACAGAATAGTCTTAGTAGGAAACCGGCTTGATGGGAATGCGGGGATTTGGAAGCGATTGTCAATTAGCCATGGGGGAGCCAAGTGCAACAACCGGCATCCGCGGGCAGCCGCAGGAACAGAGGTGTTACATTAGCTCCTTGCGACTTGCAGATGTTCCTGCGCGGCGCGTTCAGCATCCGCTTTAAGCGCATCAATATCTGCCATGCTGTGTTCGCTCCTGGGGTTCAAGAACAGAAAAACCACATCTTTGACGCGCTTATTTGTGGCGCGTTCGGTGATTAGCGCGTAGCTGCCTGCCTGCCTGCGATAACGGGTGTTGGCGATGTACTCTGCAGCATTCGCGTTTATAGCATCGGTCTTGTAGTCAACTACGATAAGTTCGCCGTCTTCCTCGAAGAGCAGGTCGATAAACCCTTCCAGCACGCCTACGCCTACGGGGGCTGCCACATGCGCCTCGCGCCAGTAGCGGTCGGATTTCACCGCACGCCGTACTACTTCGCTTTCGATTGCAGCGCGCACCAAATCCTCGATATTTGTCTGCATGTGTGGGATGCCTTCGGCGGCGGCTTGCGCGCGGGCAGTATCGGCGATACCTTCTCCTGTCGCAATGTCTATCGTCTGCAAGACCGCATGCACAGCCCTGCCCAGAGGCGCGCCTCCACGACCTCGCCGCGACACCTGCGCCTCCTCTAATTCCGCATCCGTCTCATCCTTGACTATATGAGAGAGCGAAGTCGCCGCCACGGACGCAGGTTTGCCTTGCACAGCGATTACTTCCTGCCGTCTGTGCTGCCATTCGGCTCGCGCTTCCTGAGTGTGCGCTGCGTAATTTATGGGCTGCTGATTTTGTGCGCCGTTCTGCCTCCCTTGGATGATCGCTTGCGTCTGATATTCAGGGTTCAATTCAACCCGTTTCCACACATCCTGCCTAGTAACCAGTTTTGCAATCAATGCGGCATCCGACCTAGGGTTTTTGTTCTTCTTCCTGAACAGGCTAAGAACCAGATGATCTCTTGCGCGAGTGGCTGCTACATAGAGCAGCCGTACATGCTCATCATCATCCAGAGTATCTTCCCGACCTGCCTGTTCATCATAGCCGGTCGTTTTGAAGGGTTTAGTCTTATTGGTAGTATTCCCTGCGCCAATCTGAATCTCGTGATTTACGCTGTCGAAGAAGACTTTGGTACTGGCGCTGCCGCCTTTTGATTCGGAGTTCAAGCCCGTCAGAATGACTATCGGAAACTCCAGCCCCTTAGACGCATGCATGGTCATGACCCGCACCGCATCTTCGTCTGCATCAGGTACAGGTGTTTCCGCAATACGCACGCCTTCCTGAGACTGTCGGTCCATCCAGTCTATGAACTCGCGCAGCGAATTGCCTCCGGCAGAAGCGAACGCCCGCGCCTGTTCCACCACAAAGCGGTAACGCCGCCAGCGTTCGCGCACACGAGGTTCAACGATGGCGGATTCCATCAACATTCGATCGCGTATGAAGCCGTCTATCAACGGCGCAGTCGCCATCCACATTCGCTTCTCATGGATGCTTCTCAGCACATCTAGGGAGCGGGAAACTGCACACCGATTACTGTTATCGAGCGCTCGATCCCGGCGATGTGCAAGGTAGTTGAAGCTTCCGCCTGCCTCATAGAATTGCAGCAGTTCAACATCCGTGCAGGCGAATGCAGGCGAGCGAAGGGCTGCCACCACCGCTATATGATTAGACGGGTCGTCAATCGCTCTGAGACAGCTCAGCAGGTCCATTACCTCTTGTGTGGCAAAGAGCATCGAGCCGCATTCGAGGCGGTAAGGCACATTCGCATCGTCGAAAGCGAATTCGAGCGAGCGAAGACTTGAGCGAGTAGGCATAAGAATACAGATATCGGCATAATTTGCGTCTCTGTAACGTTCAGCGCCCGAACTATCCACAGGCTTACCGGAGTCGAGCACTTGCCACTGCTCGCCTACAATCTGGTGCAACAGTTCTGCAATACTTGCGGCTTCCTCTTGGCGCACCGCATCTATTTTGCCGTCCATCTCGGCGTCAAGCGCCCAGACACTCGGAGCGGCAACGTGATCGGTCGCCGCTTCCCAGCGGTGTGAGATATGGATATAGTCTGCCTGCTCTTTCGTGCCCTTAGGCATCCACGAGCTGAACAGATGGTTCACCCACTCTATCACGGGGCGCTGCGAGCGAAAATTCTGCACGAGTTGAAGCGTATCGCCACCCATGCGCTCTTGAAGGCGGCGCATCTGGCGCACATCGGCGCGGCGAAAGCGGTATATCGACTGCTTGGGATCGCCCACCACGAAGAGTTTGCCGATTTTCGGGTTTATGGAGTCCCATTCGCGGGGTCTGCCAGCGTCGGTCATCTCCGAGCCGGAGGCTGTGGGCTGAGGTTCGGACGAAAAATCTTCCACAAGATACATGGCAATTTCAGCCTGAATGAAATCGGTATCTTGAGCTTCGTCTATGAGCAGATGCGAATACTTCTGCTGAAAGTGGTCGCGCGCGCCAATATCATCGCGCAGCATGTCCCGCGCCCACACGAGCATGTCCTGAAAGCCTACCCGCCCCTGCTCCTTGCGCTTCTGTGCATAGTCGAGCACAAAGTCCTTGAGCGCGATGACAATCTCTACCAGAACAGACCCGCGAACCTCCGAAATCTCATCTTCCGCCAGCTCATGCAGCTCCAACAGCAGCGACTTCAGCCGGGCGCAAGCGTTTTCGTTCGTGAGTGGATCGGTCTGCCAGTTCTTCTGAGCACCTCCTGTCTGTTTGAGTGGAAGCATCTGATTAAGCAGTCTATATGTTTGAGCCGAACCCGTATCCAATCCGTTCAGCCTTTTGATAGACCGCAGTTTCAAATGCGTATGCGAGTAGAGTTTGTCACTATCGTCAGCAAGATTGGAGTAGTTACAAAGTCGCTTCATCTCGTCTGCAGCGTTAAGGACGCGGGACGCCGTTGCCGGACTGGGCATCGGAGTGCGCTCAAAGGCGGCGTCTGTCAGAAGGTCGTAGTTTTCGTGGAAGTTCACGGCGATGTCACGCAGAATGGGTATAGTCATTCCCAGCGAAAAGGCGAGGTAGAGCGCTTCTCTAATTGCATCGTCTTCGAGCACATTGTCGAGCCATTCACGCCAGTTTTCATCGAAGGCAAGGTCGCTTTCAATCTCATCCATCGTATCGAATGACGGCGGCAAGCCCGCTTCGAGCGGCTTCTCGTGCAAGAGCGCCAGAGCGAAGCTGTGCAAGGTCTGTATAGATGCTTGGTCAATATCTTCCACACCGCGCCGGCAGCGTTCGCGCTCGATTTCGTCCTTAATATTATCGGAGATTGACTTTTCCAGCTCCTCGCGAATTCGGTCGCGCAGTTCAGCCGCAGCCGCTTCCGTGAATGTTATGACTGCCACTCTGTTCAGAGTAGCAGCGCCGGACGAAATGAGGCGCACAATTCTCGCCACGAGACTTGTAGTTTTGCCGGTGCCTGCGCCTGCTTCCACGAAAAGAGTTTCATCCAGCGAATTCTCTATGCGCTTTCGCGCGGCGTTATCGGTTGGAGTAAATATCGGCTTGGCGGTCATCTCCGCTTCGATCGCCATAGATATGCGTCCTTTATTCGCCTTCGATAAGGTTAAGGTACTGCTCCAAGCGCGGATCATTGCTTTTGCGCAGCCACTGCCTTTCACGGTTCGATGGGCAGAGTGTATCGAAGTCACAAAATGTACAGTTCTTTAATCCTGAACCTGAGCCTGTCCAAGTCAATTCACCGGGATTAGCGGGGAACACTCCGTTTCGGATGCCGTCTGCAATCGTTGACACTCCGTCCTTAAAGCGAGACATCGCTTCTTCGCTGCTGATGTTCACGGGTGATGCGGGGATCAGGTCAAAACCACCCCTGATGCTGGTGAACCAGTATGCGGCGCCAACATGACAACCACTGCCGTAAGCCTGCTGAGCCGCCAGAGAGTATATTGCCAACTGCAAATGCTGTCCGTTGCCTATGACGGAATCTGTTTTGAAATTTTTCTCGTACATGCGGCGGCTGCCCGTCTTGTAGTCCAGTACCAGCGCTTTTTTGCCATCCGATGAGGTGTCAACGCGATCGATTTTGCCTCTGAATCTAAGGGTAGTTCCATCCGGAAGCTCGCACATGGCTTGATGCCAGCCGTCATCGTTGAACCCGAAGTTTACCTCAACGAGAGCAGGGGATACGCCGTACATTTGACGCATCCGCAAATCTTCATCAAGAAATGCTTCGAGGTCGGTGTGTATTTCATCCTTCGCAATGCGCCACATCAGCTTTCTACCCGTTACGCCTCTTTGTTCGGCGTCTCGGAACTTGACTTCGGCTATCTCGCGCAGCCTTTGTCTGTCATCATCGCTCCAAGCGCCGCCTCGTCTAGGCAGTAAGCCTTTCTCTTGCGAGTCCAAGATGAATTGTTCAAGGATGCCGTGTATCAGCGAGCCTCTTTCAAGCGGCGTAATGGTATATATGTCTTCAGGGTTTTCTTCGCTGCTGAGTCCCAGCGCCGTGCCGAGAAAGTAGCTGAACGGACACTTCGCCCAGCGTTCTAGGCTGGTGGGGGATACGGAGCGTTCGAGCAGTCCTTTTGCGAACTTTGCGCCGGGCGCCGCTGAGCTGAGGTCGCCGTCCCAATCCGTGAGGGCGCTGCTCTGCCTGTCTTCGGAAAGATTCAGGGCTGATGCAAGCAAGTCCTCTGCACTGAACGGATGCGAGGCGGGATGAAGCTCTGCCTGTTTCCAGTTTCGCAGGCGTTCCAGATTATAGTCGTGCGTATCTGCGTAGGAAATGTTACGCGCCATATCCAGAGAGCGCTCAATTGAGACAATTCTGGTGAGCCAGGCATTGTTGTCTATCGTATCAAGGTCTGACGACGCCACAGGGCTTCCATGAAGCGCTGTGGCGCTTTCCAGCAGCCAGCGTGAGGGATAGTTCTTGCGCTGTGCCGCGGCGTCGGCGACAGGATAGGACAGAGTGTATTCAGGCGCCGTGCCTAATGCCGCCAGATACCGGTAACGTTCATCGTCCTTTTGCTGCTGCTGGAGAGGGAGTCCTTCTGCTGCGCCGCCTGCGCGTTCACGGTCGCGTTCCGGTATGAGAGGATCATCCCGCATGGCAGGCGGCACGGCTCCCTCAATCATCCCTACTATATGCACAACATCGAAGCTCATTGCGGCTGCAAGTCGAAGCGGCGCTACGAATACACCATGTCCGACCGAACCTAAGTGTCCGACAGACACTTGCAGCGCCTCGTTCAGCGCGCGTCGAAACTCCTCAAAGGATGCAGTCTGGGAGATTTCATCTGCTGCTTTCAGTTCGTCCAATGCGCGAACTATCTTGTCATAAGCGCGTGATTCGGCATCCGGCAGATTGTCTGCTAGATAGCTGTCGAGCAGAGATTTTGCCCAATCGGAGTATTGGCTCCAAGACCCGCCTATGAAAGATGCCGGTTCTACTTTTTGCGTCAGATCTTCTATAAAGCGCAGCAGTTGGCATGCAGAGCGAGCATGGAACCGCATGCGGGCAGCGCGCGATTCATAGGCTGAATCTTGCGCCTCCCATTCGGCAGCGTCCTGTTCTTGACTATCGGCGAACTGATTCAGTCTCTGTCCCCACTGCTCTATGCCGCTCACTATACCCGCCTGCTTTGAGACGGTGTCCCACAGGCTTGGATTGAAGGATGCGGTGTCTATACCGGCAGGAGGCTTTATCGGACAGCCGGTGAGCCATACCATCACGGCGTCACGCGCGAACTCGGTTTCGGGCAAGCTCAGCAGTTTAAGAAGCGTACTGCCAACTGCGGTATCAGCGAGTGATGCAGGATTAGGACCTGCTACGGGTATGCCCGCGAGCGTGAGTTCCTCGCGTATCAGTGTGCCGTAAGGCGTTTCTTTGCGATACAAAACAGCCATGCGATGGAAAGGAGTGTTCGACTCTGCGCGCTGCATGATGCGCCGTATGACCCAGCGAATTTCTTGATGTGTGTCGGGAGCAATCAGCAGATGTGCGCCGGCAGAGTTAGTATGAGTTTGCGCGGCATTACTGAAAGGCGCTTTAGGTTCGCCCAATAATGCTCGCAAGTCGTTAGCTAACGCGTGTGTAGATTCGTCGGCTTGGGCATCGCCGGTTTCACCCAGCAGCATCGCACACTGACCTGCTTCGGCAAGCGCCTGCACGAGAAGTCGCTGGGACGGATTTAATCCGCGCACGCGGAAGAAAATCACAAAACCCAAGTCTTTGAGTCCGTGTGCGCTCCCATCGCGCACAGCTGCCGAAGCAGATTCGGCTAATTCTTCATTGTCATAGAAGCCATGAATGCGTTCGAGGTATTTGCGATACAAAGCTATCGTCTCGGTACGCAATCCGCCCTGCGCGGCAAGGCTATCGAGCGCAGCCGGTGAAGCATGGCGAAGCTGCTGGAACACCGAGCGCAGGCTTATATGCGTGGAAGGGTGTTCACGCACGCGTTCCAGCACGCCAGTCGCCTCAGATGCGACTTCGCGCACGGCAGCGCTGCTGTATATAGGTGTCAGCGGGCGCCTGCCCTGGGCAGAGAGCGCAGGCGCACCGAGAAGCTCCGCAAGGCGCGCGAAGACCATGAAATGCACATTCGCCAAGCCAAAACGCCCAAGTCTGTGGCGCAGAGAGAGGAGCGCGTAGTTGCTGGGGGCAACTACCGTAACCGGGCGCAGCGGATCGTCGCGCTGAATGCGGCGAATGAACGCCAGCAGTTCATCCGCATCCGTTGGCGAAATGCGGTTGATGTGGAGTGAGGCATCGCTAATCAAATCAGATTGTCCTAATCCCACTCTTCGACGCGGATGAGGCTGCCGATTTCGTTAACCACTTCCAGCTTGCTGACGGCTTGCAGCGCGGCTTGTACTGAAGCCTCTTTCGCGCGGTGGGTCATTAGAACTATCTCGGCGCGGCGCGCTGCTTCGTCGGTCTCTTTCTGTATCGCAGAGGCAATGCTGATGTCTAGATCGCCAAGTATCTTCAGTATCTGAGCGAATACACCGGGGCGCTCGGCTACATTCAGGCGCATGTAGTATTTCGTCTCAAGCGCATCCATTGGGCTAATACGCACATCGTCTGATAATGCAGGCATGGGCGGCGCATCCACGCCGTTGACGATGTTGCGGGCTATGTCCACAACATCCGCAAGGACGGCGCTAGTAGTAGGCATATCGCCTGCGCCACGCCCATGGAAGAGCACGCGCCCGGCGAGGTCTGTCTGCACCTCAATAGCATTCAGCACACCGTCCACCTTCGCCAGCATGACATCGGAGCGCAGCATTGCCGGGTGCACACGCGCCTGAACTGCGCCGTTCGTTTTGCCCGCAATGGCGAGCAGTTTGATGGAATATCCAAGTTCGCTTGCATAACGAAAATCCTGTGCAGTCAGGTGCGATATGCCTTCGCTGTACACATCCGCATCGCTGACGCGGGCGCGAAAGGCGAGCGTAGAGAGAATTGCCAGCTTATATGCGGCGTCTATGCCCTCAACGTCGTTGGTGGGGTCAGACTCTGCATAACCCAGTTTCTGAGCATCAGACAGCGCAATGCTAAAGTCTTGCCCTTCATGCGCCATCTTGGTCAGGATGTAGTTCGTTGTGCCGTTTATTATGCCGTTTATGCTGACAACTTCGTTAGCAGCGAGGTCGCGCAGCAAAGGAGAGATGATGGGAGTGCCGCCCGCAACGCTTGCTTCGAACAACACCTGCACGCCGAACTTGTGCGCCTGCGTCAGTATCTCGGCGCCGTGCTTTGCCATGACTTCTTTGTTCGCGGTTACTACATGCTTGCGGTTCGATATGCACTTCAAGATGTAGTCTAGGGCGGGCTGTTCGCCTCCCATGACTTCCACGACAATGTCAACTTGCGGGTTGTTCAAAATGCTGTCGGCGCTTGTGGTGAGCGCACCTTCGGGCAGATTAACGGCACGCTGTCTGCTGGGATCGCGCACAAGCGCGCCTTGCAGCTCCAGAGGCGCGCCTGCCAGATTTGTCAACAAGGCTGCCTTATCCGCCAACACGCTTGCCACGCCTCCGCCGACCACGCCCATACCCAGCAGTCCTATTCCTACCGATTTTTTCATTAGATGCTCTTCTTCCTTTACGAGTGAGTTACCGGTTTGTCTATGAGTATTTCGCCATCATAAAAAAATGGTTCAGAGGGCCATGTCCGGCGCCGATTGGAACAGCGGCGCGCATGGCATCTGTAACATACGACTTGGAGTTGGCGACTGCTGTGGTCAAGTCTTCGCCTTGTGCGAGATTGGCGGCAATCGAAGATGCGAGTGTGCAGCCTGTGCCATGGTTGCTTGTGGTATCGATGCGCTCCGCAGTGAATTCGGTGAATTCGTTGCCGTCGAACAGCACATCAATAGCGGGACCTTCGATATGCCCGCCTTTGACGAGAACTGCTCGCGCTCCCGTGGATTCTGCCAGAAAGCGTGCAGCGCGTCGCATGTCGTCAACCGTCTCGACAGGCTCACCGGTAAGCACGGCAGCCTCGCGTGTGTTGGGAGTTACAAGCGTGGCAAGCGGCATAAGAGAGCCGCGTATCGCCTCTACTGCGTCATCCTCAAGCAGCCTCGTGCCGGAGCTGGTTACCATAACCGGGTCAATCACAACAGGGTTGAGAGAGTGCGCGCGAATTCGCTCAGCCACAGTTTCGATGATCGCAGCGTTCGGCAGCATGCCGGTCTTGACTGCGTCCGCGCCGATGTCATCGACGATCGCGTCAATCTGGTTCGCCACCAGCGAAGGCGGTAGTGCAAGCACATCTGTCACGCTCACTGTGTTCTGCGCCGTAACTGCTGTGATGGCGGACGTGCCATGCACGCCGTGTGCCGCAAACGCCTTCAGGTCGGCTTGTATGCCCGCGCCGCCTCCGGAGTCGCTTCCTGCGACAGTCATTACCCTCTTCATAATATAATTATTTCCTTCATAGTGAACTTAACACCGGAACACTAAATATGCTTATTATAAGTTAATCCCATGTCTCACCGTTATATGCCGCCTGCCAAAATTGATACTCGTATCGCAGCGTAATATGGAATATGCGAGCGATTTCGGCACGCCTGCTGCCTATATCGGCGTTGTCAATGAAGTCAGCCAGCCAGCTTACCAATTCGCCGAGAACATCGGGGCCATGTATGTCAATCCATTCTGCATATATTTTCGGCGTTTCGGGGCGTTTGCCAGATTCTAGCAGACGCGTCGCCCAGTCTAAGTATGTGCCTTCGGTTACATAGAGGATAGTAAGTATGTCGATGAAATCGCCTTGCAGCGCCGTGCGCATGATGAAGTCGCCGAATGCCTGAGTAGTCGGAGTTGCGCTCGCCGCGGAGTATTCGACTTCACTCGCGCCCAGTTCGGCAAAAGCGCGTTGAAAAAGGTCATTCTCCGGACCAAGCGCCGCGAGGAATTTCACCAGCGGTGCGCCGTCTTCGATGGTCGGCGCCTTCGCGACGCCCATGGCTATCATTGGCACAAGGTCCTTCACAAAGACATAGTCCTGAAGAAAATAACGGCGAAACTTCTCAGGCGGCAATGTGCCTTCGCCCATCTCTTCGACGAATGGATGCGTTACCATACGCTCCCACATACCGGCATTAGCAGCTCTCAATTCCTCTGTGAGCAACAAACAACTTCTCCTCATGTATCATCCGGCAGTATTCTGCATTATTCTGCACACAAATAGCGTCCACAAAGTATTTTACCCCATGTGCGTTTGAATTATCGCCTATTCACAAGGATGTTAATGCAACTCGTCCGACATCCGACATACAGCATTGACTTTCAAGAATTCGGGCGTATAGTGGCGCTATTAGGATATAGCGTGAATTCTAGCCGAACGCAGGAGGGCATCATGAAATACGATGTTATTGTCATAGGCGCAGGCTCGGGCGGAGGCGTAGTCGCTTCTAGGCTGTCAGAAGACCCTGATCGATCGGTGCTGCTGCTTGAGGCTGGGCCCGACTACCCTGACTTCGAAACGCTACCCGAAGAGTTGAAGTTCGGCTATGCTACAGGCACAGACATCATGGTCAGCGAAGAACATAACTGGCAGTTCATGGGAAAGGGCAACGATGTTGCCGAGCCAATGCTAGTTCCGCGCGGAAAAGTTACAGGCGGCACCAGCGCCATCAACGGGCAGGTGTTTCTGCGCGGCTTGACACACGATTTCGACGACTGGGCGGCTTACGGCAACAACGACTGGAAGTTCGAGAATGTGCTGCCTTTCTTCCGCAAACTGGAAACGGACACTGATTTCCACGATGACTTTCACGGCACCGAGGGTCCCATCATCTGCCACCGCTTCAAGCGGGAGACGTGGCATCCATCGCAGATTGAGTTCTATAACGCCTGTATAGACTTGGGCTTCCCCACTGTCGAAGACCTGAACGCGCCGGACTCGCATGGAGTGGGACCTATCCCCTGCAACAATCCGGATGGCATTCGATGGAGCACTAGCGTCGGCTATCTCAGCCAAGCGCGCCACCGTCTCAATCTGACCATCAGGGCGAACTGCATGGTGCATCGCCTGATATTCGACGGCAAACGTGTTACCGGCGTGGATGTGGAGAGTGGCGGCGAGCGCTTCATCGCAGAAGGAAACGAGATAGTGCTGAGCGGCGGTACTATCGCCAATCCTCAGATTCTCATGCTATCCGGTGTGGGGCCTGCCGATCACTTGCAGGAGATGGATATCCCTGTCGTACAGGATATGCCCGGAGTGGGCAGAAACTTCAGCGACCATCCGCTTATTTTCATCGACGCCGCTGTCCGAGGCGATGTGCCGCTGGACGGACTTGCGCCGCGACTTCAAGTGGGGCTGCGATATACCGCAACAGGCTCTCAGCGTCAAAACGATATGATGATGTGGATGCAGTCGTTCGCGTCTGAGCGCATCAACCGAGGAGGCAACCGAATGACGCCTACCGGAGTCCGCATCACGGTATCCGTATTTCTTGCTGCGAGTAAGGGTAGAATTACGCTCACATCGCGGGATCCCCATGTGCAGCCATTCTTAGACTACCATCTGCTGGAAGACCCGGAAGACCTGCGCCGTATGCGCGAAGCAGTGAGGCTTGCATCGGACATATTCGCCTACCCTACATTCAGCGACATAATCACAGATCGCATTGCGCCGTCAGATACGGACTTGGCGTCGGACGATGCACTAAACGACTGGCTGCTGCGTGAAGTTACGACCGGACAGCATCTGACAAGCACCTGCCGCATGGGACCTGAGAGCGATCCCATGAACGTAGTTGACCAGTACGGGCGCGTGCATGGTATCGAAGGGCTGCGCGTGGCGGACGCATCCGTAATGCCTGACACCGTGCGCGCGAACACAAACGCAACGACGATGATGATAGGCGAGAGAATAGCGGATTATATCCGTCGGGGGATGTGATGTAGGCTGGGTGCGATGTGCGATAGAAGACAGGTACGAATATAGTGTGGGATATATTCAGGGAAATGTAATGTGAGGTAATTAGATATGGACGAGATTATTTACGCATCGGCTAAGACTATGGCACAGGCGATTGCCGATAAAGAAGTGTCCGCGGTGGAACTGGTCGAGGCGCATCTGGAGCGAATATCGGAGGTGAACCCGGCTCTGAATGCTGTTGTGCAGCTTGCGGCGGAACGAGCGCGGGCAGAAGCAGCTGATGCGGATGCCGCGCTTGCGCGGGGCGAAAGCAAGGGTGTGCTGCATGGGGTTCCGTTCACTCTGAAGGACTCTATCGATACGGAAGGCGTCATAACTACGGGCGGCACTTTGGGGCGGTCTGAGTATGTGCCGGAGCAGGACGCCACGGTGGCTGCACGGCTGCGGGCTGCCGGGGGCATTTTGCTCGGTAAGACGAATACGCCCGAGCTTACCCTTGCGGGCGAGACGAACAATCTTGTGTATGGGCAGACGAATAATCCGTTCGATGTGAGCCGCACAACGGGGGGAAGCAGTGGCGGCGCAGGAGCTATTGTGTGCTGCGGAGGGGCGGCGTTCGATATAGGCAGCGACACCGGCGGCAGTGTGCGCTATCCGGCGCATTTTTGCGGTATCGCGGGTATCAAGCCGAACTCCGGACGTGTGCCGCGCACGGGGCATATTGTGCCGCACAGCATGGGCGCTGTCGATTCGCTGACGCAAAATGGGCCTATGGCGCGGTATGTGGAGGACTTGGCGCTTATCCTTCCTATCATATCGGGGCCGGATTGGAGCGATCCGTTCATCGTACCGATGCCACTGGGCGATCCTGCGGATGTGGATATAAACGGACTTCGTGTGTGCTTCTATACGGACAACGGAATGCGAGCGCCAACTGATGAGACGGTCGCTGCGGTTCAGGCGGCTGTTAACGCACTGGCGGATACAGGGTGTTCGGTCGAAGAGAATGTTCCGTCGGTGATTGCGGAGAATCCGAACATATCTAATATGCTTTCGGGCGGGGACGGAAGAGCGTGGACGCGCAGGCTGTTGGAGAAGTGGGGTACAACTGAGTCGCATCCTTGGCTGACGCGGCGTTTGAAAAGGGCGGATGAAGACACGGTTTCGGTGGGCGAATACTCAGCGGTATTGGAGCAGGTGGACAGGTTCAGAAGCACGATGCTGGGCTTTATGCAGAACTACGATGTAATCGTATGCCCTGTTTCGGCGTTTGCTGCGCTTCCGCACGGTGAGTCGCTGATACGCGAGAATGAGCCTGGAATGAGTTATACGAGCACATACAACATCACAGGCTGGCCATCCACAGTTGTACGCGGCGGGACATCGCCGGAAGGTCTGCCCATCGGAGTGCAGGTAGTGGCGCGTCCATGGCGTGAGGATGTATCGCTGGCGGTGGCGCAGTATCTGGAGGGTGCGCTCGGTGGATGGCAAAAGCCACCGATGTAAGTTGGGGCTGTTGTGTAAATGTTGATTGACAAAGGCTTAGCTTGGTGCTAATCTCACAGTGATAATCTATATCTGGTATGGCAATGGGGGCATGTCGCCCTCCGCCGAATTTAATTGGGAGGGTAGATATGGCAAGATCCGAAGTTTTCTATATGGATGCCCATTCGGAATCCACCGAGACTAGCCTCGTCGCAAAGATGGTGACGGTGTTCGACGCTGCCGGGCTTGATGAGATGATTAAGCCCAACGATATGGTGGCTATTAAGGTTCACTGCGGCGAGTGGAATAACACGGCGTATCTGCGTCCGGTGTATGCGCGGGCGCTTGCGGATCGCATTAAGGAGTTAGGCGGACGACCATTTGTGTGCGATACGACCACTTCGACTTACTCGCCTTGGGGTTCGCGCTCCAGCGAGCTGGACATTCTGCTAACGGCAGAGCGCAACGGCTATAATTCCGCAACTTTGGGCTGCCCGTTCATCTGCGCGGACGGCTTCATCGGCACTAGCGACTTCCGCGTTGATATTCCGGAAGGCTATCTGCTGAAGGAAGCGTATGTGGCGCAGGCTATTGCGGCGGCAGATGCACTCATCACGCTGACTCACTTCAAGGGGCACGGCATGGGCGTCATTGGCGGCGCGCTGAAGAATTTGGGCATTGGCGCACAGTCTAAACGCGGCAAGCTCAATGTGCACATGGGCGGACATCCGAACTATGGTTATGGCGCTGCGGCGATATTCCATCCGGAGCGATTCCAGGGCAAGGCGAATACGCCGGACTGGGAGATTCTGGAGGACTGCTGCCCGTTCGATTTGTATCACATAAACGAGAACGATGAGCTTGAGTGGGACCGCGACCGCTGTGCGACCTGCCTGGGCTGCTTCGGAGTTATGGGGCCGCGCGGTCTGGCAGAGATTCCACCTGTCAACTTTGATGCGGTTGATGTCGCTATTGCAGATGCGTGCTTGGGCGTCGAGAAGGCTGTTGGCCGCGACAAGGTAGGATACATCAACATGGCTATTGATGTGTCGCCGAAGTGCGACTGCGGCAACCATTCGGACGTTCCGATAGTGCCTCATTTGGGCGTATTCGCGAGCAAGGATGCGGTTGCGATTGACATGGCGTGCGTGGACAAGGCGAAAGAATCGCCGGGCATGCCGGGGTCGGCATCTGAGATGATGGAAGCGCACCATCCAGGCGATAACAAGTTTGAAGCCGCCGCCGCGACTTTCCATGGTCAGAGCGAGGTTGCGAGCATTAACACCGGGCATGAGATTGGCTTGGGCAGCCGCGACTATACGCTGATTGAGGTAGAGCCGCAGGACGCAGACAGGCATAAGTTCCCGTATGACCGCAGGCCTAGCCGCCAGCGATTCAAGGAGCGATTCAAGAAGTTCCAGCCATTCCCGTATGACAGGCACGACGGCAAGGGCTTTGCACGCAATGACGAGGTTGATTTCGAGCGCGTGAAGCGGCACTATGACCATTCAACGAATGGACACCACGTGGACGTCGAGATCAGGGAGCTTCAGCCGGCTGACGATGACGAATAGGCTCTAAGCGCTCTCAGAGGGCGCGAAGGAAGATAGAAATAGGGGACGCTGTTTCATGACGGGACAGCGTTCCTGTTTGTGCGGGATGCACAGCAGCGAGGTTTTCGCTGACAAAGCCTACGATAGTGATTATGTGCATTCGGAGCCTATGTTGCCGGCGGTTTATTTTGATAGCGCAAAATGGATGGTGTTTGTGGATGATTATGGGAGTAAGTTGCGCCTCGCAGGGTTGACGGAAGGGCATTTGGGTTGCACAATGTTGAGGCAAAAGAAATTTGTTGGAGGTTCAGTGAAATGCCAGTTTCGGGACAGGAACTTTTGGAAGAGTCGATAGCCAACTGCGAGCAGATTGCGAATGGGCTGGGCACGGTTAATGCTGCGTGGGAGACTTCTATTGTAGAGATATTGGAGAAGTTCGACGAGATTAGCGATACTTTCTTCTTTAAGACGATGCCTAGCGTGCCTGCTGCGCGTGCAGTAGTGCGCGAATCGGAGTCTGCACTAGCGCTGCGACAGTCTGAGGACTGGGACAGCTTCGGTACTGCGATAGAATCGCTGATAGCGTCTTCGCAGAATCTGATTGACAAGGCAGGTATGAAGGGAGTAACCCTCACATGAGCGGCGTGGTTCTTGTTACTGGAGGCGCCGGAAGCGTAGGTCGCATGCTGGTGGAGAAACTAGCGGCGGCGGGGCAATCCGTACGCATATTCGATCTGCCTTTTATGGATTTCGAGGGGTTGGAAGACAGGGACGGCATCGATATTGTGAAAGGCGACATTACCGACGCGGCACAGGTTGCAGACGCCATTCACAACGTGAGTGCGGTGGTGCATTTGGCAGCTCTGCTCCCGCCGAACAGCGAGCGCGACCGAGATCGCACATTTGCGGTGAATGTGGGCGGCACCAAGAATATCATCAAAGCGATGGAGGCGAATGCGCCGGACGCTGCGCTGATTTTTACATCATCGATTAGCACCTACGGCAACACGATGGACGAAGAGCCGCCTGTGCGTGTTGACCATCCACAGTCTGCGATTGATATTTACGCGGACAGCAAAATTGTGGGTGAGCAGATGGTGCGCGAGTCTTCGCTGACTTGGATTGCGCTGCGAATAGCCGGGATAATGGTGCCTGCGTTTATGGAGCCGCCCAGCCCATGGCCATTTGTATCAGACCAGCGCGTTGAAATGGTGCACCGAGACGATGTTGTCGATGCGCTGTTTGCTGCCGTGGATGCGCCGGATGCGGCGAACAAGGTTCTCAATATCGCGGGCGGGCCTACTTGGCAGTTGCGCGGTGAGGATTATGTGCGTGACTTTTATGATTTTATGGGCGCGCCGTTTGAGGATGTGGATTATCGCAAGACGCCCGGATGGGTTGACTGGTACGACACTGAAGAATCTCAACGGGTTTTGCAGTATCAGAACAGATCATACCAGCACTATTCGAATGAGATGCGCGCTATCATCGAAGCTATGATGACGGAGTGAACGTTAGAACTATACAGGATGATAAGGATGGGCAGGACAGGAGGAGCGGAGGTGTACTTATGGCAACACAAACGGAAGTTACTAGGACAATTGAAGAAAAGATGGATGCGCTGAAGTCCATCCTTGCCGATATGGGGTCTGTGATCGTTGCATACTCCGGCGGGGCGGACAGCGCGTTTCTTGCTGCCACAGCGCACGAAGTGCTGCGGGACAGAACACTTGCTGTTACCGCCAAATCCCCGAGCTTAGCGCCGTCTGAACTTAGGGAGGCAGTGGAGCTTGCGAACCGGCTTGGGCTGAACCATCGAGTTATCGAGACGCATGAGGTTGAGCGCGAGGACTACGCTGCCAATAACCCAAACCGCTGCTTCTTCTGCAAGGACGAGCTGTACACCTACCTTAGCAGCTACGCAGAGGGGGAAGGGTATAATGCGATTGCCAATGGCACGAACACGGACGATTTGGGGGATTTCCGTCCGGGATTGAATGCCGCCAAGCAGTATGGTGTGCGCAGCCCAATGGTGGAAGCCGGTCTTGCCAAGTCGGAGATACGCGAGCTGTCGAAGGATATGGATTTGCCGACATGGGATAAACCGGCGCAGGCATGCCTGTCGTCCCGTATTCCTTACGGTTCGATGGTTACGGTAGAGGCACTGACGCGCATAGCGCAGGCGGAAGAGTATTTGCACGATATTGGCATTCGCCAGTTAAGGGTGCGTCACCACGATAACATCGCACGCATCGAAGTAGAGCCACAAGACTTCATTACGCTGACGGACGAATCTGTCCGAGAGCAGGTGGTTCAAAAATTCCGCGAAATCGGATATTCGTATGTGACGCTCGACTTGCAGGGCTTCCGTTCCGGCAGCATGAATGAGGTGCTGGCTGCGCTACGCAGGAAATCAGGATAGACAACGGCAAGAGATATGGCAAAAGATATGCCGTTGTTGACGGGTATTCCGGGATATTAAATAATCCCAGGCGCCACGGCGTTAAACAAACTGCGGATCAGTTATACACGGTATATAAGCCGTTACTCTAATCCCTATCATAGATGAATACCAAACACAGAGAATATGTTGCATTCCAGCAGGGACAATCCCGAGTTTCGACCGGCGGCACGTGTGTTGCTTGTAGATGATAAGGATCGCGTACTGCTGATACGTGTTACACTGCCCCAGAGAAGGGACAACAGTCTGTGGATTACTCCGGGAGGCGGAATAGGCTCGGACGAAACAGGCGAGGACGCCGCCTTGCGGGAACTGTATGAAGAAACCGGTTTACGCTCTGCGAGTTTGGGACCTTGTATCTGGAAGCGCCGGCATATATGGCGCTGGGGAGAAAAATGGATAGACTCTGAGGAGCGGTTCTATCTGTTGTACGTGCAGACATTTGAACCCATGCCCGCCGCGCCTGACGTCTGGGAAACAGAGTACATGCACGAGCAGCGCTGGTGGAGCGTAGCAGAGTTGCACAACAGTAAAGATGTGGAGATTTTTGTGCCGCGTCGACTGCCAGAGCTGCTTCCGCCGATATTAGCTGGGAACATTCCGACACAGCCTATCGATGTAGGCGCGTAATAAGAGGTTAGCTAATATTGCATATCTTCGCGTAAAGGTGTAGCCTAACTGCGTTTGGCTAATGTATAATGTTTGCTCGTGTGGGTACTGATATACCAAAAGCATATTAATGTGGTATCATATGCACCGAAATGCCAATCGGGCACCATCATAGATTGCAGAAATGCTTCAAAAATCTAATAAATGTTCAAAATCAGGACTATCAAGGTCTGTTATGTTCCATTAGGTTGTGATATTGTCTGTTATTGAGCAAGGTTCTTCCAATCTCATCAAACAAGGAGGAAAGACTCTTAGCATGTCTATGTCTAAGCTTCTGATAACACTAGGTCTTATACTTTTAATGACTACGCCTCTGGCGGTCGCACACGCAGACTCTCAAGCGTATCGCGGTTCCGGTACCGCTGTTATATCGGACGCGGGCGCAATGAGTGACAAGATTACGTACTCATTGTCCGGGGTTACGGTTTTGGGCGCTGGTTCTGCATACGAGGGCTGGCTGGTCAACAGCAGCACTGATGAAAGAATTAGTACTGGTATGATGATGGCTTTACCGGACGGCAGCCTTAATCATGCCTGGATATCTCCGGACGGCGCCAACTTGCTGGAGATGTATGACATGGCCGAGATCACCGTTGAAACGGACTCCGATCCCGCTCCATCCACAGAGGTGGCGTTCTCGGATTCGGTCGGCGGTGGTGCGATGGAGCATATACGAGGCTTGATTGTCGGCGACAGCAGTTCCCTCTATATGCTGCAAATGCAGATTGTTACAGCTATGGCGAAGGTTCATCAGGCGCAATCTGCCGATAGCCTTGACGGCGTCAAATCTGCCACGGAAGAGGTGGTTGGGATAATTGACGCTGATGATGGCATAATGGCGTTGGCTATGGCTGCCGGAGAGAGTGCCACTACCGCTATGGACACTCCGGGTGAAGCAAAAGTCAGCATGTATGCAGGACAAGTAAGTGCATCCATGAACAATGTTCAGGAGTGGGCTACCGCTGCTAAAGAAGATGCGGCTGTCGTAACCGCGCAGGGCGACATGGAAGTAGCCAAGGTTCTGCTTAATATTGTCAACGGCAAACTCATCGCTGCTCTGAACGGCGTAGAGGTGGCAAAGCAGGGCGGTGCAAGTGACGCATACGTCAGCGCGCAGAAGATGGCAACCTTTACATTACCGGCTCCTCCGGCTCCGGAAATAATTACAGGTCCCATAGTGGGTGATACTTACGTTCCTGCGGCGATGCAGATTATGCTAATCGTAGCTATGACTCTGATTATCGGCGGCGGCGCATTGATGTACAGGGAGCGCAGGCTGAACGCAAGGGCGTAACACACTCTCAGCAGAGATAGATGTACCACTCCCGTTTTAATGGACGGGGATTAGGGATATACACTTCCAGGAATGGCGAAGTAACAGACGAATAAAACGCAGAGGCTTCACTCATCGTTCAAATGAGTGAAGCCTTTTGCATTTAGACGAAAGACCATTTTTGATAAGCCTGATACTGCGAAAGGCAGATTCAGGTCCACCGATTGGAAACAAATATGAGAGTTGACAAGAGAGCAGGCGATATTGCGCCCGACTTTACACTGCCTAGCACAATGGGCGACATTAAACTCAGTGCGGTTGCGGCTAATAGCAAGGTTGTGCTTGTGTTTTACATCGAGGACAAGACTCCGAGATGCACTCAGATGCTGAGTGCGCTGCAAAGAGAGTACAACACTATACGAGAACTAGACGCTGAAGTGATAGCGATAAGTGCAGATTCGCTAGATTCACATGACGCTTTCAGCGCATCGCTGGGTGGATGCCCGTTCCCACTCGTGAGCGACATTGACCTAATGGTCGCTCACGCATACGGCGCGACCAATGATGAAGGCTCGGCTATGGTGCGTGCGGTGTTTGTGGTGAACAAGCAAGGACGTATAGTACACAGCATACCGTGGTTTCAGCCCGGCAATACGGCGCAGTTTTTTGAAATCTTCCAGGCGCTCGGTATGGAGTGAGAATGGCTGCGCTCGCTCGATGGTTCATACCGTTACTGACATCTACGCTGGTATTGCTTGCCCAGGGCTGTAATATTACAGCTCTGACAATGGACGAACCAACCGCTACACCGTCGCCAATCAACCCTCAGGCGATACTCGATGAGTGCGGAAGGACGATGTCCGCTCTGAACTATTTTCACTTTCTGCTCGAACACAACGATGGCGGTACACTGCTCTCTCGAGGCATGACGCTCACAGAAGCGAGTGGGAAAGTTGCCAACCCGGACAGGATAGCCGTGGATTTCAGAGGAACGGCTGGCAGATTCGCGATGAAAGGTAGCCTTATCGCTGTCGGTGGGGATGTGTACATGACGAATCCGCTGTCGGATGAGTGGCTTGCTGTAGCGTCTGCAAACAGCCCGTTAGAGTTCTTCGATCCGTCCCGAGGCATTGAGGGCATTCTGGCGCAAGTGCGCGATGTTGCGCTAATATCGCACGATACCGCAGCTTATCGCATAAGCGGAACCTTACCGGCTGATGCCCTCACACCACTGTTCGGGAAAACTGACGCAGAGAGCAGCATTGATGTTAGTCTGACAATCGATAAAGCACATCTGTATCTGACGCAAGCGCGTCTGGATGGGCGAATTACGCCTGCGGAAGCGGATGGGATTGTGCGCACTATAACACTGTCTCAGTTTAACGAGCCTGTGGATATATCATCGCCGAACTTGGAATGATATAAGCGTAGGCGAACAGACGAGATAGAGTTTGGCGCAATATGGTTCGATAGGCTAACCACTGATGGGATTTGGCAATGATAGGTTCGCGCACGCAGTCTTATGTGGCGCTGACTGCGGTGTTTGCCGGGGTGTTTGTAGCTGCGGACGATCAGACAGTTGTGGTTACTGTGCTGCCGCAGATAATGCTCGATTTGAATCTGACGGTTGTTGAGCTTGATCATACGTCATGGATCATCACAGGGTATTTGCTGGGATATGTGGCAGCAATGCCGCTTATCGGCAGGCTGTCGGACATCTGGGGGCATCGCAACACTTTCATAGGCTCTCTGCTGCTATTCATGCTTGGCTCGGCGGGAGTAGCGCTGGCTAATGACATCAACTGGCTGATAGGTTTGCGCGTGTTTCAGGCGCTTGGTGCGGGCGCGCTTGTGCCCGTCGCAATCGCAATTGTGGGAGACTTGTTCCCGCGTGAGCGCAGGGGAGCTCCGCTGGGGCTGGTGGGCGCTTCAGCGGAGGCGGGTGGTGTGATCGGGCCCTTGTGGGGCGGCGTCATCACGAAGTATCTGGCGTGGCAGTGGGTATTTTGGCTGAACATACCGATGTGCCTGGTCATTATTGCGCTGACACTAGCACTGCTGCCGCAAAGTCCGCGATACCCGGCGAAAGTGGACTACATCGGCGGCGCGCTCATCACATTGAGTATCGCTGCGCTGACGCTGGGGCTGGCTCGAATAGACGAACCGGACACGCTGATGATGTTTTGGTTTTTTCTTGCGGCGGCATCGCTTGTGCTGTTTGGGGTGCGACAGTGCACGGCTGCGGAGCCTCTGCTTCCGCGCGCGATGTTCCGAGCACGAGCATTCGTCGCCGCGAATGTCTCGCATCTGCTCATAGGCGGGGCGCTGATAATAGGCATGATAACCATTCCTCTGATGGCGAATACGCTGCTGGGGGAAACGCCGTTTGGGGGCGGGCTGCTGCTGCTGCGGATGACGGTGGCAATTCCTGTGGGCGCTGTGCTGGGTGGTATGGCGTGCCAACGATATGATTACCGCCTCCCTGCTGTGTTGGGTCTTGGGATGGCTGCACTGGGCTTTTGGCTGATGAGCAGCTGGGGACTGGAGATTACAGAGCCATGGAGCACAGTGCATCTGGCTGCGGCCGGTTTCGGATTTGGTCTGCTCATCGCGCCGATTGCTCTGTCTGCCGTGAATTCGGTTGGTGATGATGTGCGGGGCGCTGCTGCTGCTGTGATAACCACGATGCGCGTGGTGGGAATGACGCTGGGCGTTGCCGCGCTGACTGCCTGGGGGACGGGCAGGTTCGATGCGCTGATTGCGGGCATAGGCTCGCCATTTATGCTGCCGGGCGAAACGCAAGAGCAGGCGCAATTACGCATTGCGGAGGTGCACCAGCAGATCACTAATGCCGGGCTGACTCTGTTCAGCGATTTCTTTGCGGCGGCGGCATGGCTGTGCCTGCTGGCGCTGCTGCCTACGGCGTTCATGGCGTGGCGGCACAGGACTGGCGGACGCTGATCAGGCTGCGTGCGCGGGTATGTATGATATAGGTTATCCGTTGGTTTTGGCTGGTGCATCGTGCATCATACTGGCTGGGCGTTTTTGCATGTTTTGACCTGCTATAATCAAGCTGGTTATACGGGTTGGGCATCGTCTAATCTTTGTCAATACTAACTCGCTACCTCGTCTGGTTCAGTATCAGTATTAACCAATTTGCAATTTACGGAGGGCGACTAATGGGCTGGTCGATTCATCATCCAATAGGTCTGATTCACTACACACCTGCTGCGTGCTATCCGGGATATACGCTGCTCTCCACGACGCGGGGCGGGAAGGATGCGTATCTGATTGATATGAACGGCGATGTGGTTCACCGCTGGCATTCGGGCGAGGGAATTCATTACGCTTACCTGCTGGAGAGCGGGAACCTGCTTTGCCGAACAACGCCGCCGGAGGACGCTGGCGGCGTGGAGGGGATTGGAGGTTCTTCCGCCAGTATTTTGGAGCTGGACTGGGACAGCAACTTGGTGTGGGCTTATCGCAACCAGATGCTGCATCACGATTATGAGCGTCTGCCTAACGGCAATACGCTGGTTCTGCTGTGGGAACAGCTTCCGGATGTATTGCCTTCGCAGATTCGGGGAGGGTATGAGGAGGATTTCGCACTGGGAATGCTGGGAGATGTGGTGCGTGAGATTACACCGTCCGGGGAGTCGGTTTGGGAGTGGCGTTCGTGGGAACATCTGGATGTGAACGAAGATATAATCTGTCCATTGGAGGGGCGCCGTGAGTGGACACACGGCAACTGCGTGAACCTTACGCCGGATGGAGATCTGCTGGTGAGTTTTCGGCAGACCAGCACCGTGGGCATTGTAGATCGCGCGAGCGGCGCGTTCAAGTGGAAGTGGGGGCCGGGGTATGTTTATCACCAGCATCATCCTACTTGGCTGGACAGCGGCCGTGTGCTGATTTTTGACAATGGCGCACACAGACGCGGGATAAATTACTCGCGTGTTGTGGAAATTGACCCTGAAACTAATGAAATCCACTGGGAGTATGAGGGCGCACCGGATATATCGTTTTACAGCTATAACATCAGCGGGGCGGAACGCCTGCCCAATGGCAATACGCTGATATGTGAAGGCGCGCCGGGACGCCTTTTCGAGGTTACGCCGCGCGGTGAAATCGTCTGGGAGTACATCAATCCGTTTTATGTGTACGGCAAAAGGACGGGCAGTCAGAGAATGGAATACTCTAACGCGACTTTTCGCTGCCACCGATACGGCGCGGAGCATCCGGCGCTGGTCGGCAGGGATTTGGATCCAAGAAGGCATGCGAACCTCAATAGGCTGCTGAGATGAGCTGCTGAGGTTTCAGCGAACAGGCTGGCGGGGATGATTTGGGGGGACTTTATAGTACATCCACAATACATCTACATCGCTTGCGTGCTGCGCCAGTCTTTTAGTCCGTTAGCCGATGGGGATATTTAGTTGTGAGTGGGCAGGAGTTCAGCGGTGGCTGAACACTAGGGACTGCGGTTGCGCTGACGGCGGCGGCTCGACTCCTCTATCCGCCGCTCCTCCTGCATTATTGGGTTTATCTCCATCAGCCTCTTCCACTCTCCATCCGACCTCGCCTTTCGCTCCGCAGACTCCACTGCCCTTTCCATCAACTCTTCCTGCTTATCCCACTCCTCTCGCTGCTCAGCAGTCGCAGGTGTGTGGTTCTTCTCCACTTCGGGGTGGTCTTCGGGAAGGTCTTTGCAGACACACAGGCAGTCCGGGTGGCACGGCGCATAGAACATCATAAACTCAGGGTCCGGCTGTGATGGGTTGTCGAAGCACAGGTGCAGCAGTATTTTGGCTGCTTCTATTCTGTCTTTCACCTTTGCTTCGGGTTCGTTGCCTTCCATCACATCTATGAGGAACTTCACCATAGCTGCGCCGTCGTAGGTTTCTACACGGATTTGACTAACGAGTTTCTTGTTGAGTTTGACTTGGTCGGGGTTTAGATGGTTGTGATTGGTGTGTTCAGGATTGGCTTGTGAGTTTGAGTTGTGCTGTGTGTCTTTGTGTTTGGAGCTGATGCTGCTAATGACGTGTTCAGCCTCATCGAAACCCAGCTTGAGCAGGAGTTTAGCGGCTTCGAGCTGGTGCCAAGGAGTGCTGTTTGGAGCGTTGCCTTCCATGACGGATATGACGGAACGGACGATACGTCTTCCGTTCTGAGTTTCGTCGAGGACGATCTGCCGAATGGACTTCAGCGGTTCCTGTGAGCGCTGCTGCTCTTGTTGAGCTTGGTGGATGTGAGTAATCATAAGGTTAGCTGAGTTGTGCTTTCGTGTGCTGGCTGCAAGGTTGATCGCGTGCTGCACTCTTATGTTCTGATTGGTGTGCGACCATTATAGCACGGATGTTTTGTGTGTCAAGGGCTGGTTGGACAGAGATTAGGCATGGGTGTTAGACTTACCTTGCATATCCCTTACATACGCAAAGGGTATGGGCCAGGGGGGTATGGGTGGAGGTTTTGGAGCCGGTGCCTGACCGGCAGGGCTGCAAGCGGACGCTCCATGAAATACACAGGGAATATACATGAAACTTGTTAGGGAGGTATCCAATTATGATGGCTAACTATGCACATGCGGATTCGTTGGTTAGTACGGATTGGGTGGCACAGCACGGCGGGGATGACAATGTGCGATTGGTAGAGGTCGATGTGGATACGGCTGCATACGATCAAGGGCACATTGAGGGCGCTGTCGGCTGGGACTGGCAATCGCAGCTTCAGGATACGCTTAGCCGCGACATTATCTCTAAGTCTGATATGGAAGAGCTGCTGGGTGCGTCGGGCATAAGCAACGATACTACGATCGTGCTTTACGGCGACAATAACAACTGGTTCGCGGCTTGGGCATTTTGGCAGCTGCGGATGTACGGGCACGGAAATCTGAAACTGATGAACGGCGGGCGCGCCAAGTGGGAGGCGGAAGGACGTCCGCTGACTACGGATGTTCCTTCGTATGCAGCTGCTCAGTACACCGCGTCCGATGCAGACGACAGCATCCGCTCGTTCCGTGAAGATGTTTTGAGGGCGGTTCAGAGCGGCAGTTCAAACTTGGTGGATGTGCGGTCGCCTGAGGAGTTTCGAGGCGAACTGCTCGCACCTCCGGCGCTGCCACAAGAAGGTTCACAGCGCGGCGGGCATATCCCCGGCGCTGCCAATGTGCCTTGGGCATCAGCAGTCGCAGAGGACGGCACCTTCAAATCAGCAGAGGAGCTACTTGACATCTATCAGATGATTGACGGTTCCAAGCCGACCATTGCGTACTGCCGTATTGGTGAGCGCTCTTCTCACACTTGGTTTGTTCTGACGCAGCTGCTGGGCTTGGAAAATGTTACGAACTACGACGGTTCGTGGACTGAGTACGGCAGCATTGTGCGCGCTCCGATTGAGCGGTAGGTATTTTTTAATCCCAGCCGGGGCCTAAAACCGGGGACCAATCGGGCTTAACTGGGTCTAAACCGGGGTCCTAACCGAGATTAATTGTGGCTAATCGGGCGGGCGATAACGGGCGCTAACTAACGAAGAAAACGAGAGGCGGCCTTGCTTCGGCTTGGTCGCCTTTTGCATATATGCAGATGTATAGGTGAGATATGACGCAGGAAGATTTGAGAGAATTGTTTCGGGCTGTGGGAGACGGGAGTGGACTTAGCAATGTCAATACCTACTACGAAGAGGAGCTGGCGCTGGCGTTTCGCAATAGAGGCATGCCACTCGAAGGGCTGCGCTATGACATTACGCCTACGGGTATGCATTATCTGCTGATACACTTCGATATTCCGCCGGCAGATGCAGATTCGTGGCGGCTGGATGTCAAGGGGTTGGTGGCGAATTCGGCCAGTCTGAGTATGGAGGACATTAGGAACCTGCCGAGCGTTAAGATGCCTGTTACGATGGAGTGCGCTGGCAACGGCAGGGCGCGCTTAAATCCGCGTCCGGTGAGTCAGCCGTGGCTGTTGGAGGCTATCGGCACGGCTGAATGGACGGGTACGCCACTGCGCGGCGTTTTGGAGGGGGCTGGGGTAGATTCTAGCGCGGTGGAGCTTGTGTTCACGGGGAGCGACGAGGGTGTGCAGGGCGGTGAGGCGCAGCTGTATCAGCGCAGTTTGACTGTTGATGATGCGATGCGCGAGGAAGTTCTGCTCGCCTATGAGATGAACGGCGCGCCTCTTGAGCCGCAACACGGCTATCCGCTGCGGCTGATTGTGCCGGGCTGGTACGGTATGACGAGCGTGAAGTGGCTGGAGAGCATAGAGGCGGTGGCAGAGCCGTTTACCGGATACCAGATGGAGCAGACATATCGGTACAAGAATTCGCCGGACGACCCGGGCGAGCCGGTTAGCACGATGCGTGTGCGGGCGCTTATGATACCTCCGGGGATACCGGATTTTATGACCCGCACTCGGCTTATGGACGCCGGCAGCGCAACGCTGTGCGGCAAGGCTTGGGCGGGCAGGCTCGGCGTATCTAGGGTTGAGGTTAGCACTGATGACGGGATGAGTTGGGAGGAAGCGGAGCTCGGTTCGCAGGTGGGGCGTTTTGCTTGGCGAAACTGGTCGTACTCGTGGGACGCAAAGCCGGGCAGGCATTTTCTTTCGGTGCGCGCGACGGATGAAGAAGGCAATGTGCAGCCTACGGCGCAGCCTTGGACGCTTCAGGGGATGGGGAACAACATGGTGCAGCGCGTAGAGGTTGTGGTGCGCTGAGACTGAAATAAATAAAGCCGGGTCTGGATTATATGCAGGAGGGGGATTATGACGGACTTGCTTTTGAAGGGCGGCGAGGTTATTGATCCGTCGCAGGGACTGAGAGCGAAGCTGGATGTGGCGGTTACGGGGGGCGTTATATCGGCGGTTGAGCCGAACATCGACCCGTCGGGAGCGAGGCGTGTCATCAATGTGGACGGGAACATTGTGGCGCCGGGGATGATTGACCTGCATACGCATGTGTATGAGGGCGTGAATCAGAATGGGATCAGCCCGGACCTTGCGGGTGTGCGATCGGGCGTTACGACGGTTGTGGACGCTGGCAGCGCGGGCTGTTATACATTCGGCGGGTTTCCGCGCTATGTTGTGCCGCGCGCTGATACGTGCATCTTCTGCATGCTGCACATCTCGCGGGTGGGGCTGAGCTATCAGCCGGATACATCACGCCGCGAAGACATCGACCTAGAAGAGACGGTGAGCGTGATTAGGGCGAACAGACCGCTTATACAGGGTGTGAAGATACGCGCGGTGGGGCCTGGCGTGCCTCGCATGGGGGTTGAGATGGTGCGGCTGGCGAAGCAGGCTGCGAGTGAGGGGGGCGTGCGGCTGATGGTGCATATCGGCGATCGAAGCATCGCGGGCGGGGATGGTACGGAGCCGACGATTACGCGGGAGCTGCTGCCGCTGCTGGAGGAGGGGGATATTATCACACACCTGTTCAGCGGCAATCCGGGGCGGATCATAGATGACGGAGGCGGGGTAATTCCGGAGATACTGGAGGCGCAGGAGCGCGGGGTGTTCTTGGATACGGCGCATGGGCGGCAGAACTTCAGCTTTGATGTTGCTAAGACGGCGCTGGATCAGGGGGTGCGCCCGCTGAGCATCAGCACGGATATGACACCGCCGGGGCGGATGAACACGGTGCACAGCATGACGGAGATGCTGGCGCGCTTCATGGCGCTGGGCTTTTCGCTGGAAGATGTGATACGCATGGCGACTTCGAATCCGGCGCGCGCTTTGGGGATGGATGACAGGCTCGGGTCTCTGACTGTGGGCAGAGCCGCGGACATAAGCGTGCTGAAGGAGGAGACGGGCGCATGGGTGTTCCACGACACTGAGGGGGACACGCTGCGAGGGGAGAAGGCGCTTGTGCCTGTGGTTACAGTGAAGGATGGGGAAGCGTTCTCGCCGGACTGGGGTCCGCGCCCGTGGGGGTGGCTGCCGGATTCGGCGTCTTAGTCGGGCGCCGGGCGGAGTATGTGGGTTATTTTGTGGGCAGCATGTCCAATAGTTCGTCCTCTGTGAGCACATTGATGCCGAGTTGTTCTGCGTCTGCGAGCTTGGAGCCTGCGCCCTCGCCTGCTACGAGATAGTCGGTTTTTTTGCTGACGCTGCCGCTTACTGCGCCGCCGTACTGCTTTATTGTGTCTTGGATTTGGGAGCGGCTGTAACGCTGAAGCCTGCCGGTTACGACGAAACGCAAGCCGGTGAAAGGCTGCTCGGTGGGAAGGGATTGCGCTTCGTCTTCCAGACGGACGCCTGCGGCGCGGAGCTTCTCGATGACTTGGCGGTTTGCGTCGTTGAGGAAGTATGAGACTACGCTGTCGGCGATGCGGGGGCCTATTGTGGGAATGGCGGTGAGCGCTTCTTCATCGGCGTTCAGGAGGTTGTCGATTGTGGTGAATGAGCGGGCAAGGAGTTCTGCGACCTCGCTGCCGACATGCCTGATGCCAAGCGCGACTAGAACGCGCGCGAGGGGGCGCTGTTTGCTTGCTTCGATGGCGTTCAGGAGGTTGGATACGCTTTTTTGGCGCAGGGTATCGGGGTTCAGCAGGTGCTTTTTGTTCACATAGGCGAGGTCGGACGGCGCGGCGATTAGCCCGTCTCGAATGAAGTCTGCGCTTATTTCGGCGATGTGCTGCTTGCTATGGATTTCGGCGAAGTGGCTGACTACCGCTTTTGCAGTTCGGGCGCTTATGCCGCTGACTGAGCCGACTTGAAGTTCGTCCGCTTGGGACAGAGCGCGCATATCGGGGAAATGTTCGGCGATGACTGCGGCGGATTTTTTGCCGACTGTGGGGATGCCACTTGCGGCGAGGGCTTCTGCAAATGGGCGGGCTTTGGCGGATTCGATGGAGTCGAGCAGGTTCAGACGCACGAGGTGTTCACGTTTTAGGTAGTACAGGTCGGCGACATCGTTGATTAGTCCCTGCTTTATTATGTATTCGCCCCATTTGATGCCCATGCCTTCGATGTCCATCGCGCCGCGGCTGACGAAGTGTTCCAGCAGGCGCACAAGCTGAGCGGGGCAGGATGCGTTGACGCAGTATGACATCGCTTCGTCTTCGGGGCTGACGACGGGTTCGGCGCAGCTTGGGCATAGTTCGGGCATTTGGAAGTCAATCTCTTCGCCGCTGCGCCTGTCGGCGATGACACTGACGACCTGGGGTATGACTTCGCCTGCTCTTTCGACGATTACCCAGTCGCCTATCCGCAGGTCTTTGGAGCGGATGTAGTCTTCGTTGTGGAGGGTTGCCTGCTTAACGGTGGCGCCGGCGATGTTAACGGGATGCAGAACGGCGTAGGGGTTGATGCTGCCGGTTCTGCCGACGTTGACGCGGATGTCTAGCAGACGTGTTACTGCCTGCACTGCGGGGAACTTGTATGCGACTGCCCAGCGGGGTTCTCTGCCCACTATCCCGAGATGGCGCTGGTAGTCGAGGTTGTCAACTTTTATGACTACGCCGTCGGAGGCGGCGTCTAAGTTTTCTTCCGCGCGCTCGACCCAGTATCTGTAAAAGGCTATGGCGTCTTCTGGGCTGTGCGCCAGACGGCTATCGTCGCTGACCTTGAAGCCCAGCCGCTTGAGGTATTGGAGCATCTCCCAGTGTGTTTCGGGCAAGCCGCTGCCATCGGCGTATCCGAGCGAGTAGATGAATATGTCGAGCGGGCGCTCTGCGGTGCTGCGCGGGTCGAGCTGACGCAGTGAACCCGCTGCGGTGTTGCGGGGGTTGGCGTATGTTTGCTCGCCTCTGGCGGCGCGCTCTTCGTTGAACTTGGCGAAGAGGGATTTGGGGAAATAGACTTCGCCGCGAACTTCAAGGCGGTCGGGGACGGTTATGTCAGGGGGAGACAGCAGGCGCAGGGGGATGCTTTTGATGGTGCGTAGGTTTAGGGATACGTCCTCGCCAACAAAGCCATTGCCGCGCGTTGCGCCGCGCACGAATATGCCGTTTTCGTATGTGAGCGCGACGGCTAATCCGTCGTATTTCAGTTCGCAGACCATGTTGAAGTGTTCGCCTTCTAGGAGGTCGGAAACGCGCTTGTGCCATGCCATAAACTCGTCGTCGTCGAATGCGTTGGAGAGGCTGAACATCGGTCTGGGATGCTCGATTTGTGCGAAGCCTTCAGCCGGCTGTGCGCCTACGCGCTGGGTGGGTGAGTCGGGCGTTATGAGTTCGGGGCGATCGGCTTCGATGGCGCGGAGTTCGCGCATGAGGTCGTCGTACTGATGGTCGCTGATTTCGGGATTGTCCAGCACATAGTAGCGGTAGTTGTGGTGGTTGAGGATGTCACGAAGTTCGCTGACGCGATCGGATATGGTTGTAACTGTCATGAGTTCACCCTGAAAAAAAGGGAGTACGAATTGAGTTGCTGAAATCTGATGCTAACTAATACCGGTGTTGTGTTCAAGGCAGTTCGGTATCAGTGTTGTTGGTGATTGGTGGATGTTCTGTTTGTGATGTGTGATTAGTGTAAGCACGAATGTTCGGTGTGTCAAGGGGAAGTTTATGTTTATGTTTATAATGCATGGGTAAAACTTGCGCTATGGCTAATGCAAGTTTCTGCTTCGCTGTTTCATACCCTTGACCGCACAATGAAGGCGAATTATTATTTCACTGGCAATTCGGTGTGTCAGACTCGACTACGATATACATATACCTGGTACTTTGTATATGTTATGTATGGAGGCGCTCGAAGGATGGATCTTAAATCGTATGTACGAAACGTTCCGGACTTTCCGGTTCCGGGGGTTTCGTTCTTCGACATCACTACGCTGCTTGGGGATGCCCGCGCATTTCAGTATGCGATTGACGGGATGACTGATTTGTGCGAACCGCTGAACGCGGATGTGATTGTGAGCATAGAGTCTAGGGGGTTTTTCATGGGCGCCCCGCTCGCTTATCGTATGGATAAGCCACTGGTTCCTGTTCGCAAGGCGGGCAAACTACCCTATCATACATACAGCGCGAGCTACGATTTGGAGTATGGGACTGATGCGCTGGAGATACACCAAGACGCCATAGGCGAGGGCCAGCGCGCCTTGATTGTGGATGATGTGCTGGCTACCGGAGGGACGGTATCGGCGACGGCGGAATTAGTGCGCGAGTGCGGCGGCGATGTCGTGGGGTACGCTTTTCTGATAGAGATTGCGGAACTGAATGGCAGGAGGCGTCTGCCCGACGAGAATGTGATGTCGCTGATGATATTTGACTGAATCTGGCTGAATCGGGGCACAGAAACACTTGGGGCACAAAACCCTTTGACTGATGAGTTAAGATTGAGCTGCGTTCAAGATTTCAGAGCGCAGCGCAGCAAAGAAAGGAAAATCTCTTATGACAACGGATGTGAATATCGAAAATCTTATATCCGAAGTGGAAGATGTGGTAGCCAAAGGGATTGCCTATGTTCAGGCAAATGCGGAATCAGAAGTGAAGATAGATATATGGACGCCGCGTGAGGTGCTGTGCCATTGGATATACTGGCATGCCGCAACCGCCGAAGGCATGGAGACTGCGGCTTCGGGAGAAGGTCCGCATCACATCTATGCTGATGCGGATGAGATGAATGCGCGTGCGGTGGGTCGCAAGTCCGGTGTTTCAGTCGCATGGCTTGTGGAGGAGATGGAGGAGCTGCAGGGGCGGTTAGTCGCTGCTGCACGTGCGCTGCCCGATCCCAATGCGACGGTGATAGTTAGGGGCGACGGCAGTGAAGCGAGCGGCGCCGAGAGGCTTGAGACTATTGTTAATCACTGGAACGATCACCTAGCAGAGATGGCTGAGGCGGCAGAGTCTGCATAGCCATGAGCGAGGCTGCGAATTGACGGGGCGGCATGCTGACATGCAGAGGCATTGCGATATTCGCATATTCTATATTCTAGGCGGCAATTCGCAGCTGGGGATTTGAACTGGGCTTTATAACAGATAACAGCGCATATAGAAATTATGTGCGCTGTGAAACAGCATACCTTTTGTTTGGTGTTGCGGGCGGTATCGCAAGCGCCGTAATGATTGAATTGACAAAAGGTGCGTCTGTTTGCAATCATACGATTCAGAAAGCGCGTGATTGGTCGTCCGCCGGAGCCGCCAATCGGTCGCCTTTGTCCATGTATTCGTTCTAGTTCCGCAAGTTCTATGAATCGAATACGCTTGGGCTGTCTGCGGATAATTTGGGGAAGCTGTGCAGGGGATGTTATATGGTTTATCGAACAAACGTCAGTTACATAAGCCATTTTCTGCGTGAGGTGGACATGTTCAGCGGTCTGTCTAAGCGGAATCTGGACAGGATCGCATCATTATGCGAAGAGTTCACCTTCGCTCCGGGGGAGATGTTAGGCAATCAGGATGAGCAGGGGGCTCGACTGTATATCATACGCGAGGGAGAGATAAGAGTAACTGTCGGTTCACAGGATACGGATGTTGTTGTAAGGACGGTGCGAGAGCGAGAGACTTTTCCTATAGCTGTGCTTATGGAGCCTCCCCTGCTGGTTACGACTACGCATGCGGTTACGGATGTCAGCGCGTATGTGATTCCGCGTGTGAGGCTGATGGAATTATGCGAATTGGAGCCTGAGATAGGCTTGCACATATACAGGGCAAGCTGCGGGATTATAATGAACCGCTATCGCTATACGCTTGCTATACTTTCAGATAATGTGGGGGATCCGAAGCGGCTGAACCCGGTTTGGCGCGGGGCGGAAGTGTAGCCGATGTAGATGGCTATGGCAGCGAGTGAAGTCTGTGCGCTGATTTTTATATTCAAAGTTCACAGCAAAGTTTACGGCAAAGTTTACAGCAGGGCTGGGTTCAAAACAGGGCTGAGTTCAGCAGGGCTGGCGAAAAGGGATTGAAGAAGAGTGGGCAGGAAAAATAACGGAGGTGCGTCATGACGGTTGTAGCGTTAGGGGGACTAACGGGCGCAGGCGCCAGGACGATGGGGCCTGTGCTAGCGGAAAAGATGGGAGCCGATTATGTTGACCGGCTCATATTGACTAATGTGGCGCGGCATGTGGGCGCGACTGTGGAAGCGCTGCATCAGCGCGAAGAGCGGCCGCCGACGCGCGGGGAGCGGTTTACGCGGTTTTTGCAGCGCGTTCTGGAACGATCGGCGGTTACGGGCGCGGGGGGCGACCCGTACTTTGGGCCTGGGGTCGCCGCTTTTCTGACGGAAGAGTATGAAGACCTACCGGAGCCGACCGTTACGCGGGGGCACGAGCTTGAGGATGAGAAATACATCGAAGGTGTGGAGCACGCTATCAGCGATATGGCGACTGACGAGAATATCGTGATGGTTGGGCGCGGCTGCTATTACATACTGCGCGACATGCCGAATGTGCTGCGCGTGGGCATTGAGGCGCAGGTGGAGGACCGAGCTGCCGTGATTGCAAGGCGTGAACGTCTGAGCATGGATGAAGCCCTGCGGAAAGTTGCGGAACGGGATCAGGCGCGGCTGTACTTCTTTAACCGCTTCTTTGATTTGGAGAACCCGGATGCGCCGGAGTTGTTCCATTTTATGATTAACACCAGCGTAATACGGCAGGAGTACGCTATTGAGATGATACTGAATGCTGTTGAGGCGTTGCGCGAGGGGAAGCTGACTTAGCGCGATGGGGTGTCTGGGACAGCATGGGCATTTGCAGGCGGAACTGCCTGATGCCCAGTGCCTGATGTCTGATGCATGATGAACGGAGGCTTGGCACGGGCGGTTGCGCTTATGGCATCGTTTGGCTAGAATAGCGCACAGCAAGAGGGTCGCTTCGTTTGTTAGCAATCCGATGTGTCTTGTAGAAATCACTTGCGCGGGTTACTTGATTTTGGCAGAGCTTATGGTATCTGCTGTTGATTTGCGCTTAAAAGAATAAGCAGCGTTGCGGCGCTTTGGGAGGCGAGCCTATGGCACTATTAGAGATAAATGACCTCGCTACATACTTCTTCACACAGGAAGGGGTAGTGAAGGCAGTGGACGGCATTAGCTACCAGCTGGAAGAGGGCGAGGTGCTTGGCGTAGTGGGCGAGAGCGGCTGCGGCAAGAGTGTCAGCGCGCTATCCATTATGCGCCTTGTGGCGAACCCGCCGGGGAGGACGGTAGGCGGGCAGGTCATCTTTGAAGGCGAGGACCTGCTGACGCTGGACGATTCGGAGATGCGCCACATTAGGGGCAACAAGATAGCGATGGTCTTCCAGGAGCCGATGACATCGCTCAACCCTGTGCTGTCGATAGGCCGTCAGCTGACCGAGACGCTTGAGCTGCACTTGGGGATGACCAAAGAGCAGTCGCGCTCGCGTGCGGCGGAGCTGATGCAGCTTGTGGGGATACCTGACGCTGAGAATCGGCTCAGAGACTACCCGCACCAGTTCAGCGGAGGTATGCGGCAGCGCGTGATGATTGCCATGGCGCTCAGCTGCAATCCGCGCCTTATCATCGCGGACGAGCCGACGACTGCGCTGGATGTTACGATTCAGGCGCAGATATTGGAACTGATGCAGGACTTGGCGGCGCAGTTTGGGACGGCGATGATAATCATCACGCACAATCTGGGCGTGGTTGCGCGCTATGCGCATCGTGTCATCGTTATGTACGCGGGCAAGATAATCGAGACCGGAGACGCGAGGCAGATTTACCACAACCCGCTGCATCCCTATACGATGGGCTTGCTGGCGTCGGTGCCCCGCCTGGACGAAGCGGAGCGCGCCAGACTGGAGGCTATCGAGGGCTTGCCGCCGAATCTGGTGAATATGCCAGCAGGCTGCTCCTTTGCTCCGCGCTGCCGGTTTGCTTATGAGAAGTGCTTAGAAGAGCAGCCCACGCTCACTGAGATTAGCGATGGACACGACGCATCCTGCTGGCGGGCAACTGAGCTGCAGCAGCTGGTACGCGCTTAGACAGGGAGAGTTCAATGACAGGTTCAATGACAACACAGGCCGGCAATGTAAACGACAACGAAATCCTGCTGGAAGTGCGGAACTTGAAGATGTACTTTCCGGTAACATCGGGCATCTTTTTTCAGCGGAAGATAGCGGATGTTAAGGCGGTTGACGATGTGAGCTTCTTCATACGCAAGGGCGAGACGCTGGGTCTGGTGGGCGAGAGCGGGTGCGGCAAGACGACCACGGGGCGCTGCATTTTGCAGCTGTATAAGCCGACCGAGGGGGACATCATCTTCGAGGGCGAAGATTTGAATGCGCTGGACAACCGGTCGCTGCGCGAGATGCGCCGCAAGGTGCAGGTGATTTTCCAGGACCCGTATGGCTCTCTGAACCCGCGCATGACCTGCGGCGACATCGTGGGCGAGCCGCTCATTGTGCATAAGCTGACGTCGTCGAAGCAGGAGTATCGGGACCGCGTTACCGAGCTGCTGCAAACGGTGGGGCTTAACCCATATATGGCGGACCGGTATCCGCACGAGTTCAGCGGCGGTCAGCGTCAGCGCATCGGAATCGCGCGCGCGCTGGCGGTGAATCCGAGCTTCATAGTTTGCGACGAGCCTGTCTCCGCGCTTGATGTGTCTATTCAGGCGCAGGTGATTAACCTGCTGGAAGACCTGCAGGATCAGTTTGGGCTGACGTATCTGTTCATCGCGCACGATCTGTCGGTGGTGCGGCACATCAGCGACCGTATCGCGGTGATGTATCTTGGGCATATTGTGGAGATTGCGGACCGCAATGAGCTGTACGAAAACCCGCTGCACCCGTACACGAAGGCTCTGCTATCGGCTGTTCCGATTCCGGACCCTGTGGTGGAGCAGCAGCGCGAACGAATCATCCTGACGGGCGATGTGCCCAGCCCGATGAATCCGCCTGCGGGGTGTGTGTTCCATACGCGCTGCCCGGATATGATATCCGACTGCCAGCTCGAAGTGCCGAGGCTGCGCGAGGTGCTGCCGGGGCACTGGGTATCGTGCATACGCGTGGAGGGGTATGACACGGCGCCTCAGTTGTAGGGGGTAGGACGAGGGCGCAGAAACAAACATATTGCTCATATTGCTGAAAAAGGGGGGGGGTAATAGTCCCCTCCCCTTTTGCTGTAATTTAGAAGGCGGGGCATTTTCCGCTCCCGCAGTCAGATCCCATGGGCAGTTACCATAAGTCAGCCTCCCATAGTCAATTCCCATAGTATCAGCTCCTCCCACAGGTCAGCAGGGCGCTTTGTAATCGGCTATAATGGTCAGCAAGGAGTTAAACTATGGTAACTGTTGAACAAGTGCAGCAGGCTCTTAGCATAATCGAGCAGCAGCCGGAGCTGCGCCAGGCGTTCAGACAGGTCTTGCTGACTGAAGAACTGCTCGCTCTGCCGCAGCGATTGACGGAGTTTGCTGAAACTACCGAAAAGCGCTTCCGCACTTTGGAAGTAAGAATTGACGAACTTGCGATAAAGCAGGACGAACTTGCGATAAAGCAGGACGAACTTGGGGTAAGGCAGGATGAGCTTGCGGTAAAGCAAGATGAGCTTGCGATAAAGCAGGACGAACTTGGGGTAAGGCAGGATGAGCTTGCGGTAAAGCAAGATGAGCTTGCGGCAAAATTTGATGGAATGACTGCAAGACAGGATAATCTTGAAGCAAAATTTGATGTGATGATTGCGAGACAGGACAGGATGCAGGATGACCTGAACGCTCTCAGAGGATATGCGCTTGAGCGAAAGCTTTCCTCGAGTCTGCGACAGAAGCTGGTCCCGCTGCTTAACATCAGAAGGACACAGGTTCTGTGGCTTGCGGAAGGCTTTGTACAGCCGCCCAGCAGGGTTGAAGAATATTCTAATCTGCTCGAAGATTCTCTCAATGACGAAGTCATTTCAGAAGACCAGTATGAGCGACTTCAAGTTACCGACATGATAGTTCGGGCTTTTCGGCAGTCCGACAATTCCCGCGTATATATCGCGGTCGAGGCTTCGGGCGTAATCAGAAGAAACGACATCGATCGGGTTCGCGCTTCCGCAGAAGCCCTGAAAAAGATGTTCGACGCCCCTGTCTATTCCGTAGTCTATGGCTTCAGCATCTCAGACGACCAGCTAAACCACATCAGACCGACAGGCGAGCTGGATGAAGTCCATCTTGCCTTGGATACTGATACTGATACGGACTGACGCAGGTTTAGGTTTCGCGCGTACAGACGCGGCGCATACAGGGACCAGGGTGCGGGCTGTCGGCTCATCAGCTTTATTCTTCCAACTGACGCATCACCTATCATCCCTGCATATCATCCTAGGGTATCGGCCGGTGTATCGGCGCACCCTGCCTACGCGGTATCGAACCTATACATACATCTATACGCCTCTATACCCACCTATACGCCTGCGTCATTACTAACCTTACTGATACCATATTGATACTGCAATTTTTACGTAACATGCTCTTTACAAAACAGACAATTGAAATTAGCATAGTGTATCCACATGTATTTACGGCAACTACTGCCCAGATGCACACTCATCTAGCGCTCATATATTTTACTATGAAGGAGGGAAACCAATTGAGACGATACATGTCTGACACAAGCATTTATGATCCGGTCTCAAACGAAAAATGGGGGGGGTATGAAGAACATCCACCTCCGCCACAGCAGTTATCTTTTGCGTATCAGAACCCTCGCCCTCATCGTGGCGCTGGCTGTGTTGGCGGTCGGTATTGGCGTCATAGGGTTGGCGCCGGTCGAAGCTCACGAACGCAACGACGGGAGCTGGCACGATCATGACGACAAGCCGTACGACCTGAAGATGACTCCCCAGGGACTGTTCACGTTCAGGGCGGCGAACGGCTCTGATGAGACTCGGGTCGAAGTCCGCGAACAGGGCGCCAGCCGGTGGCACAAGCATCCCTTCGTGAGGCATCCTGGCGGCTCGCTAGTTTCGTTCAACCTCAAAGACCAGTGGTACGTCAAGACCGGCAAGACGTACGAGGCGCGCGCCTGCTCCTACTGGGGCGTTCCCCACGGGACCCTCAACTGCAGCAGCTCCCTCAGATGGAAGTCTGACCCGGGGTTGGTTCACACCAATACAATGACTGCGGCAGCGGGCACAGGGACCAACGTTGGCTATGTGCGCGGCGGCGGTGGTTATGGGTCGATGACCGACCAGACCTTCAACCACGCCGACACCTCCTTCCGGATCGACCAGATCAAGAGCGAAGAGGACTCCGGCGACTACACCCTGGAGCTCAAGGTCAACACCGACCCGGGAGTCAAACTTGACAACCTGGTGATCCTCCTGGAACGAGGCGGCACCGCTGAGGCCTACCGCTTCAGAGGCGCGCAGTCCGACTCCGACAGCAAGGTTTTCAGTTGGGATATCTCTGCCGGCGAAGCCCTCACTACTGGAAACTACAAGGTCTCCCTCTATATCGCGCCTGTTCTGTCGGGAGGGACCGAACACTCCGTGACGATGAAGGCGGCGGCCGTGTCCGCTACCACCACCAAAGAGCTTGGTTTCCGCATGATTGACCTCCGTGGATATGGGAACTTTCACACGGGGGAGATGTACTACAACTTCTTCAAGCACGGCGACATTTCGGTGCGGGTCGATAGGCTTCTGACTGATGAGGTGACCACTGGCAACTGGAAGCTGCATTTCTGGATCAATGACAACCATGGGACCAAACTCGATAACCTCACGATGACCATCGAGCGCAGCGGGACCGTGAATGCCTATCGGATCGCTGACGCTACCAGGAGCAATGACAAGTATGAGTGGAGTATCGATTCGGGTGAGGCGCTGACTGCCGGGGACTACACGGTTACGTGGACTTCTGTGTCGAGCGGGTTCGACGCGTGGATTCAGGGTGACGGGGTTGTCGGCTTTGAGGAGATTCCCCGAATCACCCGCTACGACGTGCGGGTTGAGGACTCGGGAGGGTCCGCCAGGAACTTCCACAACGTCAGTCCGGGTTTCCAGATTCCCGATCTGCAATGGGGCCAGACCTATGAGATCACAGTCTGCGCCATGCTGCTGAACGGCTGGGATGAGGAGTGTTACACCGACGACGATTTCACGCCTAGTTTGGTGTTGTTGGACACCAGGATCGGTCTGCACGAGGGCTTGTATTACAAGAACCACCCGGCGTCGCGCTCGAACCACAGGTATCCGAGTCTCCCCGGGAATCCGACTCTGGTCGACCCCTACAACATCATCGAGCAGCCCTACTTCTACGTTGACGGTGAGCGATGGGAGCTGTCCCAGGTTGCTTACGAGCAGGGCTTCTGGGAGCCGGCGTTGGGGTTCGACAACGGCGCCAGCGGCGATGATTACCGGGCGGTGCTGCCGGCTTCGGTGAAGGGCTCTCTGGTGGTGCATATCACCTCACCCAAACACGGGGATTGGCCGGCACGGGGCCGGCCGCCGTATTCCCACCAATACATTTATGATCTCCGGGAAGCCGAGCAAACTGGAGCGGGCGCCGGAGGCGTGCTCTACGCCTACCTTAACGACAATGCTCCTGGTGGCGGATACCAGACTGCAGACCTGAACACAGATGTCTGCTGCATTACCGGCAATGACCCCAACGTTGCCGGCAGTGTCTCGGGACAGAACGTCGCTCAGCATTATCTTCGCATCCTGCGGCGCCCCGACGCGCCGGCGAATGTGGTGTTGGCGCCCAACGGCCAGGTTTTTTTCGACCCGTCGATCCACGCCGACAAGCACATCCTCTACCACAAGAAGAGCGGCAGCGACCGGTGGGCCAAGCAGGATATCCAGTCCGGGGACATGATCCCGAATCTCGAACGCGGGATGGAATACATGGCCTACGTCTGCGCCTTCAACCAAGAAGCCCAGGCGGAGAACTGCAGCGAGGACCAGGCCATCACCTACACGCCGGAGCATCTACTTGAGGCCACATTGACCGCCGGGTCAGGTTCGGCGGGTGCCTTTGACTTGGTTGGCTATTCCCCTCCCTACCCGGTGGGGTGGGATATCGGTGAGATAGATGTGGATTCGTTCTGGTGGAACGGTGAGCGCTGGGAAGTTCAGGGCCTGTTCTCGTATCTATCAGGCAGTGACCGTCGCCTCTTCGTGGGATTCGGGAAGCCTCCGGGTCGGGCTGAGCAGCTTCCCACCGAGTTAGAGGAGCGGCTGCATTTGAAGGTCGGCTCTAACACCTACGCGTTGGATGGCACGTATCTAAACTCTTCCGCGGCTTACCGTATTTCGGGACTCACCGCGTCCGAGATGTTGGTGGACGGTCAGAGTTACAGCATCGCTTTGGGCATTGAGCCGGAAGCGCCCAACGCTCCGGCGTCCATGCATGAGGGTTTGGGCTACACTTGGGCCGATGTGGAGCAAGCCACTTCGTACACATTCCGCTACAGCCCGGTCAGCCAGAACGTCGAGTACACGGTAGCTGGAGCCGTTACCAGCCCGTTTGCCTTCCGTCCGGGCGCCGGCGAAGGCGTACATCCGGATCGCGGCCAGTCGTACGACGTGCAGGTAGCCTCGGTGAACGCCTACGGAACCACGTGGTCGTCAGAGACGAGGGTCGCCTACAACCCGGTCACGCCGGGCCAGCTGATGGAAACCGGCGAACGGGATTTCAGCACCAGCAGCATCATGGCCCAGTTCGAGAAGCCTGACTACGGGGAGTACCTGCAGTACATCTACAACTACCGGAAGATGTCTGGCGGCAGCTGGTCGGGCTGGACAGAGTTCACCCCGGAAATGAAGGGCAACGTCTATACCGCCAAGGTGCCTGGCCTGGAAGCGGACTCGAGGTACGTCATTCAGCTGCGCGCCTGTCTCAACAAGGACGACGTTGACAAATCGGGCGCCAGCAACACCTGCAGCGCTCCTGCGACGCGGGTCCGCGACGAGACACTCCGCCACAACCGCGTGCATCAGCAGGCGCGCAACGCTCGCATCGACCAGGCAGATATCGGCGACAACAGCATGGTGATCCGCTGGGAACCGGCTTATTACAATGGCCGGTCCCCGCTCAGCTACGCTCTGTACGGCCGCAAGTCGGGCGAAAGCGACTGGGGGAATTGGATCGATACCATCAACTGCACCAGCAGCGGACCGCCAGGCGCCTGCGACGGCGATATGGAGGCGACCTACGAAAACCTCACCGCGGGCACTGAGTACGAAGTTCGGTTACGGGTCCACTACCAACGGGATCAGAGCGATGCCGACGCCACGGTGTATCTGAGCGCCACCACTACGGGGACGCCGCCGTCGCCACCGCCGGACGACACGCAGCCGCCGCCGCCGGACCCGCCGCCGGTGCAGAACCCTGCGCTGCCGGGAACAGCGGTGGACACGCCTGACGTGGAGTGGCAGTGGAGCGACAATGATCCGATTTCGGTTACGGTGAGGAAGTATCAGGGCAAGCCGTCCTTCGATCCAGGGTCTATATCGCTCAGCGGCGGAAGCTGGTCGGTATCGCCAGGCTGGGGGGACTTAACCACGACGACGGTGCGGATACTAACCTTCACCCGCGGCAGTGAGAGCATCGAGCTGCACTGGCGGATAATCGACGGCGAAATCGAGGCGTCCATCGTCGAGTAGCGGGAGGGCGCTCGGGCTGATTGCCCGAGAAGCCCACAGCGAAAAGAGGTCGGGGATTTTGGTCTCCGGCCTCTTTGTATTTGGGCCGCCGGCTGCCGAAGCGGTTCGGGATGCTAGAAAGTGGATGGTGCGGCGAACACAACAACTGCCCGGAACTGCTCTCCGGAACTTGCAGCCCAGCCGGCAGGGTTTTCGGGTATAATGGTGTGGCGAGGGGGATATTCGTATGACGACTAACATCGTTGAGGACATATTAAGGGTTATTCGAGAGAACCCAGAGGCGAAGGCTGCGCTCAGACGCGAGCTTCTCACAGAGGAGCTGCTGCAGCTGCCGGATAGGTTCTCGCGGTTCGTAGAGACGAGTAATGAACGCTTTAGCGCTCTGGAAAAGACCGTCTCCATATTGCTGATCAAGCAGGATGAGATGTCGGAGAGACAGGATGCGTTCGCTGTTAAGCTGGATGAGTTCGGTACTAGGCTGGATAAGTTCGGTACTAGGCAGGACGAGTTCGCTATTAAGCTGGATAAGTTCGATACTAGGCAGGACGAGTTCGCTATTAAGCTGGATGAGTTCGGTACTAGGCAGGACGAGTTCGCTATTAAGCTGGATGAGTTCGGTACTAGGCAGGATAAGTTCGGTACTAGGCAGGATAGAATGCAGGCGGATCTCAATGCACTTAGAGGCTATGCGCTGGAAGAGAAACTGCCTTCGAGACTTCGGCAGCAGTTAAGCCCGCTGCTTAAAATACGGCGGACACGAATCGTCTGGCTTGCACGAACTACTGGATTTATGGGCGGAAGAGCGGCGCAATTTGAAGATGAACTCGATTCTGCTCTCGACAAGGGGCAGATTTCAGATAGCGAGTATGAGCGACTTCAAGTTACCGATATGGTTATTCGCGCCATTAGCACATCCGACGACTCGCCTGTTTATGTTGCGGTCGAAGCTTCGGGCGTAATCAACAAAGAAGACATCGACCGTGCTCGCATATCTGCCAATGCACTGAAAAAGATCTATAGCGCCGAAGCCATTCCGGTTGTGTATGGTTTCAGCATCACGGATGAGAACTCTGCTGACGCTAGAGCGACGGACGAACTAGATGAAGTTTATGTCGTTATAGAAACGGAGTAAGCTCTCTGTCTATTCGGATGGATGGGCTGCTGTGATGAGCCAGCGAGCGTGAGCAATACTTTTCCGAACACTTTTCGCATCTATGGTATCATTAAAATCTATGGTATTATTGGTGCATGGGATATTGTTAATGCGTACTGTTAATTTGCTTCTGTGTTGTTGAGATTATGTGCTGTAAGGGTGGTTAAGAACGATGAAACGATTACTTGTCGCAGTCATGTCATTGGGGCTAATACTTGGATTGTTAGTCGCAGGGAGCGGTGTTGTTATTGGCATTAATGACAACTCTTCATCCGAGGTTGCTTTGACTTCGCGCGAGCCCGTGCCTGCTCAGGAGGAAGAGGATGAGGGGGATACGGACGACGATGAAGAGGACGACGACGGCATAACCGTTACTGCGACTGCGACCGCGACAGGCGATATGACCGCGACCGCCACTGCTACGGACTCCGGCGAACTATCCTTTACTGTTACCGCCGATGCTACTGATAATGACGGTTATGACACTGACATAAACACCGATCACGACGGGACGGACAGCGACGGGATCGATACGCCATACACTGACTATGACGGTTATGACACGCCCGCTACCGATAATGACGGCTACGACACCGACATCATTACCGACCATGACGGGACGGACAGCGACGGGATCGATACGCCCACTCCTACCGACAATGACGGCATTGACACCACCGACAACGACGGTATCGACACTACCGATAACGACGGCATTGACACCACCGACAATGACGGCATCGACACCACCGACAATGACGGCATTGACACCACCGACAATGACGGTATTGACACCACCGATAATGACGGCATCGATACCACCGACAACGACGGCATTGATACTACCGATAATGACGGCATTGATACGCCAACGGCAGCTCCGACAGCTACGGCAACTCCCACTGCTACTCCGACGGTTACTGCTACTCCGACGGTTACTGCTACTCCGACAGCTACTGCTACTCCGACGGCTACTGCTACGGCAACGCCCACTGCCACGCTGACTGCAACTCCAACGGCTACGGCAGCGCCGGCAATCGAGTTACAGTTCCCCTGGGATGAAGACCATAACATCCAGATGACTTGGAGCGACGGTGAGACTGCCAGCATCGTCCTGGATCAGTATCAAGGCGTTCCCAGTTACATACCTTCCAGCATCAACGTCGGCTCCGGGGTGAGCTACGCTATCAGCAGCTGGGGCAGCAACCCGCGCACGATAACCATGTCGCGGTCAGGCTTTGCCAATGGCGTGATGACTTGGGAATACGCGACCGGGGGCTGCGACGACGGGAGCGACTGCATAAAGGTTAGCGTCGACCCCAACAACAACGGATTCATGCAGATTGTGGATTTGGGCGCACAAGCGCCAACGCCAACGCCAACTCTCACCGACAATGACGGCATCGATACTACCGACAATGACGGCATCGATACTACCGACAATGACGGCATCGATACTACCGACAATGACGGCATCGATACTACCGACAATGACGGCATCGATACTACCGACAACGACGGCATCGATACTACCGACAACGACGGCATCGATACTACCGACAACGACGGCATCGATACTACCGACAACGACGGCATCGATACTACCGACAACGACGGCATCGATACTACCGACAACGACGGCATCGATACCACCGACAACGACGGCATCGATACCACCGACAATGACGGCATCGATACCACCGACAATGACGGCATCGATACCACCGACAATGACGGCATCGATACCACCGACAATGACGGCATCGATACCACCGACAATGACGGCATCGATACCACCGACAATGACGGCATCGATACCACCGACAATGACGGCATCGATACCACCGACAATGACGGCATCGATACCACCGACAATGACGGCATCGATACCACCGACAATGACGGCATCGATACCACCGACAATGACGGCATCGATACCACCGACAATGACGGCACTGACAGCGATGGTATCGATACGCCTACTCCCACTGACAATGACGGCATCGATACTACCGACAACGACGGCATCGATACTACCGACAACGACGGCATCGATACTACCGACAACGACGGCATCGATACTACCGACAACGACGGCATCGATACCACCGACAACGACGGCATCGATACCACCGACAATGACGGCATCGATACCACCGACAATGACGGTATCGATACGCCCACTCCTACTGACAATGACGGCACTGACAGCGATGGTATCGATACGCCCACTCCTACCGACAATGACGGCACTGACAGCGATGGTATCGATACGCCTACTCCCACTGACAATGACGGCACTGACAGTGATGGCATCGATACGCCTACTCCCACTGACAATGACGGCACTGACAGCGATGGTATCGATACGCCTACTCCCACTGACAATGACGGCACTGACAGCGATGGTATCGATACGCCTACTCCCACTGACAATGACGGCACTGACAGCGATGGTATCGATACGCCTACTCCCACTGACAATGACGGCACTGACAGCGATGGTATCGATACGCCTACTCCCACTGACAATGACGGCACTGACAGCGATGGCATCGATACGCCTACTCCCACTGACAATGACAGCGATTCTGACGACAGCGATTCTGGCAACAGTAGTTAGCAATGCTTGCTGCGCGTACCTCCGTACCGATTTATCCACAAACTGCCATTGAAGACAGCTCGCTGCCTGAGCTATCCAGGCTATTCAATGGCGAATGGGTGTGGAAAGAATACTGCTCGCGATTTGGTGAGCGAGAGCTCAGTCCGGAGCGCATTCGTATTCGACAACTCAGCCATAACCCTGGCAGGATTGCCATTGTAAGCTACGTGGCGGAGTGGCATCCGGACGAGTTTATCCCGGCGGAACAGTTTGCAGTCGAGGTTAGGCGCAGCGGGTTATCTAACCTGTATCGATACCCTGACGATCCGCACCTGCCGGGTCTGAACGAAGCCGCATCGGTTGAATCCGCGCTTAAACTTGTCAACAGACATGTCCTGTCCATTCCGTCGCGGCGGCTGCGTGTGGACATGGTTCGATACAGACCCGGCAACCGCGCAGTGTTGCGCCATAGGATCGGAAAGGTCAGATTCTATGCCCGCGTGATGCGGCCTGCTGCTTTAGAGTCTTTTTTGAGCGCTGCTCATCTTGTGCAGCACTCCGGGTTCGTCGTTCCGCGTATTGCTGGATGCTGGCAAGATGGTGGCGTGATATGGCTGTCTGAAATACCCGGCAAGAACATGCGAAGATACATACGACGCGGCAATAATCCGCCGCCCGATGCACTTCTCGACGGGCTTAGTGGATTATGGAGTGTGCCAATGCGGTCGAAAAACGGGCGGCCGTTTAACTTGGCTGGGGCGTATCGCCGAGCAAAGCGCGCCTTCACAAACGCAGTTGACGATGGCGATGCGGCACAACATATACTCGCAGAAGCCGTTAATTCGCTGGAGCCATTTGTTAAGTCATGGAGACCGTCTCACTTAGCTCAGAACGATTTCTACGATGACCAGATGTTAGTGCTGCCTGACGGCAGAATATCTCTGGTGGATTTCGAAGAAGCGGGACCCGGCGACCCTATGCTGGATGTGGGGAACTTCTTGGCGCACTTAAGTTGGGGCGCTCACTTTAGGCGAAAGAAAGAGGCCGAAGCTCAAGGCGCGTATCGGTACATATTTCGGCGTGCCGCTCTGGAGCGTTTTCGCTGGGATGAACGGGAACTCGCACTTCGCGAAGCCGTCTGTCTGTTCAGAATATGCACAAACGTGATTCGCCATCCTCAAGCGGACTGGCGCCGAAGGTTGGAAGACGGATTGTCCTTAGTGAATGAGACTGTCGGCTGAGCAGCGTGAACCGGGATACGCTAAATCGTTCTTGGGGCGCGCTGTTCAAACGGTGTTCTTCGCCGGTCAGCTACCCAGAGAGAGTGCGGATAAATCGCTTTCCGTGCGTGCCGCAGTAACCGATGCCTGCTGCGGCACAGGAATACACGGGTTTCTACCACTCGCATACGGTCAGGGTTAGCGCCGGGCGCTCAGGCAAGCACACAGACAACTGCCCGCCATAACTAGCGCAAATGCTCCAGCATGGACAAGGGTGTTGTGGCAAGTACGCCGCCGTCAATCGGCAGGGTTACGCCGGTAATCCAGCGCGCTTCGTCGCTCGCGAGGAACACTGCTGCCCAAGCGATGTCCCAGGCGCTGCCCTCTATGCCAAGCGGTGTGCTGCGCCGGCGCAGGTCGCGCCCCGTTTCCGACAGCCTGCCCGCAACCATTGGTGTGTACAGAGGACCTGGCGCGATGCAGTTTACGCGCACATTGTCCCGCCCGTGATGCACAGACATCTGGGTAGTCAACGCTATGACGCCGCTCTTTGATATGGCGTATGGGATGCTTGCGCCGCTGCTGCCTGCGCGTATTCCTGCAATCGACGACATATTGATGATGGAACCGCCGCTGGACTCTGCCATGCGCGGAACGGCATATTTGCTTGTGAATACCATGCTGCGCACATTAGTCGCCATAACTCGGTCGAAGTCCTCCTGTTCCACATCCAGCACTGTGCCGGGGCTGCCTATGCCTACATTGTTGAACAGGATGTCCAGCCTGCCGTAGCGCTCGACCGCCTGCTCGGCAATGCGTGCGCAATCGGTTTCATTTGTTACATCCGCTTGCAGCACGGATGCGGCGCCGCCTTCCTGTTCGATGGACGCGCGCGTCTCCTCAGCACGCTCGGCAAAGGCGTCAACCAGAAGTACGCTTGCGCCCTCCCGCGCAAAAAGTGAAGCCGTCGCCTTGCCTGTGCCCACGCCCGGTCCTCGCGACCCGGCGCCCGTTACAATCGCTGTCTTACCGGCTAACCGGCCTTTTTCGTTGATCATATCCTTACCTCCATATCAAGATATTATATTGTTCGGCTTGTTCACTTTCTATGTTAAGGGTATGTTATGGGATAGATTTTCGTTATGGGGCAGCTATATGGCGGTATCGGCAGAAATACAGACGGATAGTCTGGCACTGGGCGCGAGGAAGCTTGGGGTTCGCCTGACGAGAACACAGGCTAGTCGCTTTGTGCGATACTACGCTGAGCTTGTGCGCTGGAACAAGCGGGTAAACCTGACTGCGATAACCGACTGGGAATCTGCGCTGCTGCGGCATTTTCTGGACTCGCTGTCTGCGGCGCAGGCGCTGCCGCCAAGGCTGCTTCGTGAGGGAACATTCGTAGATGTGGGCAGCGGCGGCGGGTTTCCCGGACTGCCGCTGAAACTGGCGTTTCCCGGAATGCGCGGCACTCTGCTTGACGCGACTGCTAAGAAGACGGCGTTCCTTGGGCATGTGTGCGAGACGCTGGAACTGCAAGACATCGCGGTATGTACGGGCAGAGCGGAGACGCTGGCGCATGACACTGCAATGCGGGAGGCGTTCGACATAGCGTTCAGCAGGGCTGTCGCAGAAGTGGGTACGCTCGCCGAACTGACGCTGCCGTTTGTGCGTATCGGAGGCGTGGTTGTGATGCACAAGAAGTCGGATGTTTCCGCAGAACTGGAAAGAGGGCGGAGCGCGATAGAGACGATGGGCGGCAGGATTGACGCTGCGCTGCCCGTAACGCTTCCGGGATTGGATGACAGGATGCTTGTAGTATTAGAAAAGGTACGCCCCACGCCGAAACGATACCCGCGCCGTCCCGGGATGCCCGCGAAACGCCCGATTAGCCGCAGTCGTGGAGCATAACAGGCACACACTCATTATATACACTCATTGACATTACATACTCGTTGGGGTTCCTGCGGGGATGGAAATCTGTAATCGGCACAAAATGAATATGCTAAGTTCGGACTTATCCGATTGAAGATACTTATGAACCTTTGGCGGTTACCGAAACTGAATACATCTTCCGATGATGGACGCGATACTAACTTCATCAAGCGGCGCATCTTTTCACTCCCTACCCTGCTGCTGTTCTTGATATTAGCCGCATTTGTGTACTTCCTGATAACACGGTTCGACCCGAACTGGCGTGGCACACTCGGCGCGATCGCCCGCATGAACGCTTGGTATTACCTTCTGGGTGTTGTGCTGTATTACTTGACATTCGTACTGCGCGGCCAACGCTGGCGCATGCTGGCGAACAATACGGGAGAGCTGGACAGGCTGCCGCATGGCAGACTGCCGACCGTGAGAGCTGCGGCAACATATATTCTTATCGGGTGGTTCGTGAACTCGATTACATGGCTGCGGATGGGGGACGGCTATCGCGCATGGCTGTTCGCACGGGGCAGCGGCGGCGGGTTTTCCTGGAGCTTGGGCACTGTGCTTGCGGAGCGGGTTCTGGATGTGGCTTCCATACTGCTTATACTTGTCGTGAGCGTCTTCCTGCTATCGACTATTTCCATGTCGAATGTGGCGCAGATACTGATATGGCTGACACTCGCGGCCCTGATTGGGGCGATGTGCTTTCTTCTGGCGATGAAGTTGTGGGGAGCCCAGTTTGCGCGCTACTTGCCGTCCAGACTGGAAACGGAGTTCCACCGCTTTCAGAGCGGCACACTCGGCAGCATGAAGCAGATGCCCGCGGTCATCGCGCTGGGCGGTGGTGCATGGATGCTGGAGATTGCGCGGCTGTACTTCGTAACTCAGGCGCTTGGCGTCGAGGTTCCCTTAGCTCTCATCGCAATCGCAGCTCTCAGCGCGGCTATACTCAGCACCGTGCCAATTCCGGGCGGGATCGGTTTCGTGGAATCGGGCATCATCGGCATCCTGCTGCTGAGTATCCAACGCCCCGAAGCCGTATCAATCGCTCTAGTTGACCGCTCCATAACATTCATCAGCGTCATCCTAATCGGCGGTATCATCTTCTTAATAACTCAGATATGGCGTCCGGGGCACAGCAGTCCGGAGTAAGGGCAGAATAAATGAATTTCCTGTTAATACAAAGACGCACAGCCATTCTCATCTCGCTTTCATTGATTTCTATAATAATCGTCGCAGCGGTAGCTCTCTTCCTCAGTTTCGGCGGCACATCCCAAGCCAAAACTGAACATTGGCCTCCCTTGACTATGGTGTACGAAAAGGATGGTCAGAATTTTAATGGAACAATCATAAGGGAAACCTATCGCTTGGAATATAAATCGAAATCGGACTGGAAGGAGACGGTGATTGCGTCCGATCCAATAGAGTCTATCGCACTCGGCACAATAACATACGTAGGATCGTATGAGAGTAAAAAAGGTGAGCTGATAGAGAGTTACAATTCAATCACTGATGACACTGATTTCGATCGATCTGAACACAACACATTTCCGAATCAGTTCGTGCTTCCAATGCATATTTTCGTAGATGCGGACCTTGATTCTGATCCACCTCGAACTAGATACGGTGAAGCCCTGTCGGCAGCTGCGACAACAACGAAGGTCTGCTATCAGTCCGAGTGTGAAGACAACGCCACCGGTTTGGCTTTCGATAGGGGATTAGCCGGTGAGTGGATTGTCCTGAACGATTACAGGTGGGCTATTCCGCTCAGGGTTGGGGACGATGCTTTCATCGTGAGCGAACTGACTTTGCATGTTCCCAAGAAATGAGAGCGGCAGCGGTGGCAGGTTTTAATGGAGGGAAATGTTTGCTCACATAACGCAAAAGCACATGCTCATCCTTGCCGCAGTTTTAATGCTGTCAATAGTCGTCGCAGCGGTAGCTCTCTTCCTCACTTTCGGCGGCACATCCCAAGCCAAGACGGAGCATTGGCCTCCCTTGACTATGACTTATGAAATTGATGGATCTGTGCATAATGGCACAACATTAAGGGAAATCCATCGCCTGGAATATAACTCGAAGTCAGACTGGACGGACACGGTGATTGCGTCTGATTCGATAGAAACCAAAGCATTCGGGGCGATAAATGCTGTTGGATCATATACGCGCAGAAACGGCGAACAATTCGAGACGTATGACTCAATTAACGATGATTCAAGTGTCGATCGGATCACTGACAGCATAGTTATTCCGAACCAGTTCCTGGGACCGCTCCATATTTTCGTAGATGCGGACCTTGATTCTGACCCGCCTCGAACTAGATTAGGTAAAGCCCTGTCAGCAGCTGCGACAACAACGAAGGTCTGCTATCAGTCCGAATGTGAAGACAACGCTACCGGTTTGGCTTTCGACAGGGGATTTGGCGGTCAATGGATTGTTCTGAACGATTACAGGTGGGCTATCCCGCTCAGGGTTGGGGACGACGCTTTCATCGTAAGAGAACTGACTTTGCATGTTCCCAAGAAATGATAGAGGTCAACCGATATGAGGGTTGTTCTGACACGAGGTGGAGGATGGCCATTTATGCGGCTTCGTGTTCGGGGAGAGCATCTTAACTGCTGGTCTCCGATAGGCTGTGTAGGGTCTATTCAGCCCTGCCGATAGCCTTTCAAGCCTTTACCTATTTCTAGAAAAATAATGAGTATTCATTCTTGACATATATCAAAAAGGGGCGTACACTCGCCAGAGCATCAAAATATTATCTGCGGGAGGGAGTCAATACAGATGCTTAAAGAAGTTCCGAAAAAGAGCGTAAGCCATGTTGTTAGAAGGCCCGGGAGGCTCCACGGAGACCCCGATGTAGAGATTCCTGTCGCAGAAGACCTGGCGACCGTACCTGGAATCCCGAAGAAGGATGAGGACGTCGCTTTTTACAGCCGGGTCTATCCTGTTGAGTCCCAGAACATCGAGAAGGCTGCCGACCGTGAGTGGGTCTGGACGGTCTATCGCGAGGAAGTGCTCAAGTATCGCGAGCGCCACGATGAAATTAACCAACCCCTTGTGGACGCTTCGCTGCTTACCGGCGATATACAGCCGACGGCGGCACCGGAAGTAGGCAAGGATATGACTGATGTCATTCGCCTGAAGGCGCGTGAGCTTGGTTTCGGCGAGGTCGGTTTCACAAAGTTTGACCATAAGTATGCCTATCTCAGCAAGAAGCGCTGGGTCAAGTACGAGCATACTATCTGCCTTGCGCTTGAGCAGGATTACTATCAGACACAGACCATTCCCAGCCTCGAAGCAGAGTTTGCTCACTTCGGCACTTACGAGATTGAAGGCGCACTCGCACTCGACCTCGCGGACTATATCCGAAGTCTGGGCTACCATGCGCAGGTACACAGCCCCAACGACAACAGCGGCGTGTATATCCCGATGTTCGTTGCCGCCGGTTTGGGTCAGCTCGGCGCGAACGGACAGCTGCTATCACCGCACTTCGGCTCCAGGGCGCGGCTTGCGATGATTACAACAGATGCGCCTGTAACTTATGACGAGCCTGTTGACTACGGTCTGCACAATTTCTGTCAGATTTGCCAAGTCTGCGTAAACCGCTGCCCGGGACGGGCGCTGGTGAAGGAAAAGGTCTGGTGGCGCGGCGCAGAAAAGAACAAGCTCATTTACGAACGCTGCCGACCGGTTATGGCGCGCTATGACGGCTGCGGCGTCTGCATGAAGGTCTGCCCCATTCAGAAGTACGGCGCACCCGCCGTCATGGAGCATTATGTAGAGACGGGCGAAGTGCTTGGCAAGGGAACGGACAACCTTGAGGGCTATGAGATTCCTGAGAAGGGATACTTCGGCCCGGGCAAGCTGCCTCAGTTTAACCGCCAGTTCTTTGAGATTCCGCATGGCCGCAGGGAAGAGTGGCTGTTCGAGGAATTCAAAGAGAGGCTGGAAAACGATATGCTTCCGACCGAGGAGATTATGGACTTCGCGGTCGAGCTGAAGAAGATTCTTGACGAGGGCGGCACTACTCGCGGCGACGAGTAACGACCAGCATACCGGTTAGGTTTATAGAATAAGGGCATCTCGCTGAAGCTTGCCTTATTCACCGAACAAGAGGAGAAAATGTTCAATAGGCCACAGATAGAGGCGTTGTTCGCCGAGTTGAAGCGTGAATGGCAAGGCACGCGCGATTTCGAGAAGATTCATCGCGACGTTGACCTAGGCATCGCATACTATGACGCCGGCAAATCGCTCACCGGCACAGGGTTGGACGAAAGGGCGCTCGCCCTGATTGAAAAGCACAAGCCTGAATAGCGAATTCGCTATTTCAGGACTCGGGCAGGCAGGGCTTGGGCAGAGCTTGGGAATAAGGCTATAAACTGTAGGGGTACGCTTTATGCGTACCCCTATTTTTGTTATGCTTTACTATACACTTATGCGTATGGTTCCCCGTTAAATTAGAAACCATGCGAAATTCAGGCGCTTTGTAAGGCTGTAAGACTTTTGGAACTGAAAACTGAACATTTTCGGCGTACTAGCATGAAACGATTATCTCAAATCGGCATTCTGCGTCCACTGGCTGCGGCGATCGCTTTTGTCGGTGTTGTGGCTCTCGTTATCTTAGGCTACCGCTCCTATGGAGACAGACGCAAATCTGCGCAGACTCCCGCTGTACCCCAGCCTCCGCCGCAATCCTTGCCAGTCCGGGCGCCCGCAGCCAGACGCCGTTCCAGGCGTATGATGCGATTTGGCATCAGACATCCTCTCTCGATAGCCCTAGTCGTGGTGATACTCGTTGTCATCTCGACAATAGTATATTTTTTCCAGTTTGCAGAGAGACAAACGGTGATTGGCGGCATAGAGCATCAGCCGTCCGAATACGACGAGTTCTTCACATACTCGCAGATGGAGGCGATGACGCACTTTGCGAAGTGCGACGCTATGCTCTTCTCAACCACGCCCGAAGAGGAGCTGGAACATGTCAAGGAGCGCATGGCAATAGAGGTAGAGTTCGACAGCAGCGCAGGCGCAGGCGCGGCAAGTCAGGATGGGAGGTACACTCGCCGAGTTCGCACGCCGGAGGAAATAGCTGAGGCAGTCCGGCTGGCAAGCGAATTCTACGAGCGCGTCAACTGCCAGTAACCCCCCAACCCCAGCCGTCAGCCCGGACGAATAACGAAATCACAGCAGGATAAACATGTTACTATCACTTCCGTTATGTTCCCCGTTATCCTGCTGGAAATTATGCATACACAGAAGAAGGAGAAGAGTTAGTTATGGCAACTGAAACAATCTCGATGCTGCGGCACAAGAGTCATGTCGTAGTGGATGGGGCTGACCGAGCGCCCGCCCGCTCCATGCTCCGCGCCGTAGGACTGCAGGACGAAGACTTTGAGAAGCCATTTGTCGCCATCGCAAACCTTGCGAGCGATGTTACGCCCTGCAATGTCCACTTGGACCGCATCGCACAAAAGGTGAAGCAGGGACTGTGGGACGCCAACAGCGTTCCGTTCCTGTTCGGCACTATCACAATCAGCGATGGGATATCTATGGGCACGGAAGGCATGAAGGCGTCCCTCGTCAGCCGCGAAGTCATCGCAGATTCGATAGAGACCGTAACATTCGGGGAGGGAATGGACGGGCTCATCGTGGTAGCGGCATGCGACAAGAATATGCCGGGCGCGATGATGGCTATGGCGCGTCTTGACGTTCCGTCGCTGTTTGTCTATGGGGGCGCAATTTTGCCGGGCAACTACATGGGACAGGACATCAATATCCAAGACATGTACGAAGCATGCGGCGCGTTCTCCACGGGAGAACTGACGCTTGACGAACTCATTGCGATGGAACGCGTAGCCTGCCCGGGCGAGGGCGCCTGCTCAGGCATGTTCACTGCCAATACTATGTCATCTGCCATCGAAGCTATGGGCATGTCCATACCCGGCGCGTCCTCCATACCTGCGGTTGACTCGCGCAATGACGATGTGGCGCACTCTTCGGGCGCTCTGCTGTACAACCTTCTCGAAAGGGGCATCACGCCGCGACAGATAATGACCCGCGAGGCGTTCGAGAACGCCATTACGGTAGTCATGGCGATGGGCGGTTCGACCAACGCAGTGCTACATCTGCTCGCCATAGCGCACGAAGCAGAAGTCGAATTGAGCATTGAAGACTTTGATGAGATAAGCCGCCGAACGCCTTATATTACTGACCTGCGCCCCGGCGGACGCTTCGTCATGTCTGACATGGACAAGTCGGGCGGCGTGCCGGTAGTCATGAAGGAGCTGCTTGACGCCGGGCTGCTGCACGGTGATGCGCTGAGCATAACCGGCAAGACAATTGCGGAAAATCTGGACGAGCTAGACCTGCCGGAGCCGGACAGCCGCGTCATCCATCCCATATCAGCGCCGCGCAGCCCAACAGGCGGATTGGCTATCCTCAAAGGAAATCTTGCTCCTGAAGGCGCTGTCATAAAGGTTTCCGGCACGAAGCACATTGCGCATGAGGGACCTGCGCGTGTCTTTAACAGCGAGCGCCCTGCTTTCGATGCCATTGTGAACGGCGAGATTAAGGATGGCGATGTGGTCGTGGTGCGGTACGAAGGACCGAAGGGCGGACCGGGCATGCAGGAGATGCTTGCCGTTACGGGCGCGATAATGGGCGCTGGGCTTGGCGACTCCACGATGCTGATAACCGATGGGCGCTTTTCCGGCGCATCACGCGGTCCCTGCATCGGCCATGTGGCGCCGGAAGCCGCAGTCGGGGGACCTATCGGACTGCTGCAAGACGGCGACATCGTGTCATTTGACGCCGAGACGCGCGATCTGAGTGTGCGACTTTCAGACGAAGAACTCGCTCAGCGCCGTGCCGAATGGACGGCTCCGCCGCCGAACTATGAGCGCGGTGTGCTCGCCAAGTACGCCAAGCTGGTGTCGTCGGCTTCAGTGGGCGCAGTAACTACATAGAAACCGGACAAATAAACAGCGACAGGCAGGATAGCGTGAGCAGGGATTGAGGTCTGTTCTTATCCTGTCTGTCGCGCCGCCTGTTTGTCAGCGCACACCGGAGAGGAGTAACGCCGTGCTAATATGCGTAATATCTGCCGCGCTCATCGGCATCCTCGCCGGGTTCTGGGTTTCCCTGCTCAGTGGCAGCATCGAGATATTCGAAAACTACATAGACGGCATCTGGCGCTATCAGTTCGAAGTCCGCTCCGCAGCCGAGCTAATAATTGGCGCAGTGGTGGGGGCGCTGTCAGGGGCGAACATTCGCCTGGCGCTCTCATCTGACCGGGCAGACGGCTTTCTGCTCGGCGCAGTAATTGGCAGCGCCGCCGCAATCCTGCTCATTCTGGGGCAGGCAGTATTAGTGCTCATCTCTGCACTGCTTCAAGAGTACAATGTGGAGTACGGGTTTTTGGCGACGCGATTCAGCGGTATTATTACAGTCGCCGTCCTCATCGGTGCGGCAGCCGGCTTGCTGATGGGCAAAACATCGCTTACCGCAGCCACTCCGGATGCGGCAGTCGGCATTCTCGCCACGGTGTCCTTTGCCCTGCCCGGCGCTATATCCGCAGTGCTCTCAACCCCGGATTGGAGCATGTATGGCGGCATTTTCATCCTGCAATATCTAACGACTACACACCTGCCCACCTTGATAGCGAGCATCTGCTGCGGCGCGCTCCTCGCAGCGGCGCACAGGCGGATGGCGAAAACAAAACCCGGAGCGAGCAGCCCAGTGAGCGCCATCGGGATTATGCTCGGCATCATAACGGCGATAACCGCATCCAGCTCATCGTTCCACTATGTCATATTAGGACAGACGCTGTCGGCGGACTTTGCCTTATCTCTCGACGTGCATATCCTGCGCACGATAGTCGGCTTGCTTGGAGGCGCGGCAGTGGGTTTGGGCATCATCTTTGCGAACTGGGGAGTTAGCGCCGTTCGCAGCCGCCGATAACACCCGATAACAAGACAAGACAAGCTTCCGATACATGAAAGCACGAAGACAGAGCGCGCATAGGAGAAAAAGCGATGAAGGCTTTGACTATCCATCAGCCATGGGCAAGCCTGATAGCCGATGGGGACAAAACGATCGAGACGCGCGTTTGGACTACTAAGTATCGGGGACCGCTTGCCATACATGCAAGCCGACAGCGGTACGAGGACTTGCCGTTCAGTGGTATCCTTGCTGTCGCATGGCTGTACGACTGCCGTCCGATGCAAGAATCTGACGAAGAACAGGCGTGTGTGGAGCTGTACGAGCGCGCGCATGCTTGGCTGCTGGCAAATGTTCAGCCTGTGCCGTTCATACCTTGCAGAGGTCATCAGGGGCTGTGGAATCCATCAGAGGAAATCGTGCGGCGTCTGCCGAGCGTTCAGCCTCCCGTATAACTTCATAACTTCCCGCAGACTGCGCCCCGCCCTTGACGCTGTTGTAGTACAATTACAAAAGCTCTCGCCGTCCCCTAACAGTGTGCAGCGCATCAATTTTCAGATTGTGTTAAGCGCCGGTGATGCGGCAGAGACTTCAAACCGATACAAATACGAAATATTAAAACTGATAAACTCATCCGACAAACTCATCCTTTGAGGTACCCGTAATGACGCGACCAAACATCATTCTTATTCTAGCCGACGACATGGGTTACTCAGATCTTGGCTGCTACGGCTCTGAGATTCGCACGCCAAATCTGGACAGGCTCGCCGCATCCGGCTTGCGTTTCTCGCAAATGTACAACTCTGCGCGCTGCTGTCCGTCACGCGCATCCCTGCTCACGGGACTCAATCCGCACCAGACGGGCGTGGGGCACATGATGGATGCGCTCGGTCCTGATGCGTATCAAGGCTATCTGAACGAGAGCTGCGCCACAATAGCAGAGGTGCTGCGCGCCGGGGGATACGGCACTTACATGAGCGGCAAGTGGCATGTAGGCGGACGATATGACCTGCTTGACGAAAGCACTTGGGAACGACATAAGGGCGCCCGCGGATATCCCATACCCACGCAGCGCGGATTCGACCGCTTCTACGGCATAGTGGCGGGCAGCGCGAACTACTTTTTCCCGCGCCTGCTTATGGAAGATGACCGCTTTTTGGAACTAGACCCTGCCGGCTATTACTTTACTGATGCGATTACGGACAATGCCGTAAAGATGCTCGATGAGAGCGCCGCCGCCAATGCTTCCGCAAGCGCGAACGGCGAGAACGAGAAACCGTTCTTTCTGCATGTAACATACACTGCGCCGCACTGGCCGCTGCATGCTCATGAAGAAGATATTGCCAGATATGAAGGCATGTACCGAGACGGTTGGGATACCCTGCGAACTAACCGGCATGAAGAGCTGAAAGCGAGCGGCATTCTCAGCGACAAGTGGCAAATCTCGCCCCGTAATGCGACATCGCATCCTTGGGAGGACGAGCGCAATAAGGACTGGGAAGACCTGAAAATGGCGACATACGCTGCCATGATAGATCGAATGGATCAGGGTATTGGGCGTATTTTGGACAAGGTTCGTGAGATGGGGGCGGAGGACAACACGCTGATTATGTTCCTGTCTGACAACGGCGGCTGCGCCGAGTTTCTTGCGGAGGACACTGAGCGCCCGGAGCCGTCTCAGTACTGCAGCCCAAACCCGGACGGCACGCCTATCCAGATGGGCAACATCGTTGGGCTGCGACCTGGGCCCGGCGATACTTTTATGAGCTACGACTTGGCTTGGGCTAACGCCAGCAACAGCCCGTTTCGCCTTTTCAAACGCTGGACACACGAAGGGGGCATATCGACGCCGTTCATCGTGAGCTGGCCGGAGCGCATCAAGCAGCCGGGCATTGTACACGAACCCACGCACATATCGGACATCACGGCAACCTGCATAGAGGCGGCGGGAGCAGAATATCCGACCGAGATGAACGATAACGCCATTACTCCGATCGAGGGTGTCAGCTTCATGGACGCCATCAATACCGGCGGGTGGAAGCGTAATCTGCCTATCTATTGGGAGCATGAGGGCAGCCGCGCAGTGCGTATAGACAACTGGAAGCTGGTAGCGGAAGTTGGCGGCGACTGGGAACTCTATGACATGGACGAAGACCGCACCGAACTAAACAACCTCGTGGAAGCCAACGCGCCCAAAGCCGCTGAGATGATACGGCTGTACGAAGCATGGGCAGAACGCTGTGATGTGCATCCGTGGCCTATCTCGCCCAGCGCGCGGATGATGAACTTGCGCCATCCGCATAATCACAATGTGTGATATGACGCAAGGCTCAAGGCGAGAAGTGTATCCGAAAGTAATCTTTGCGTGTTCCTTTGTGTGTTCCTTGCGAAAGCGGAACATGTGCCGCTGATTTCATTTACTGCATAGGTGTGCTGCGCGGGCGGAATTGTGCGGATACTAGAGCGATGAACCGGTGAAGCGCGCAGCAGGCTTAGGACAGCATAATCAGCGAACACTCTACGCTGCGCCCAAAGCAAAAAGCTCCCGCGGATGTGCAGTCCGCGGGAGCGTTAAGTTCAGGTTCAATCCGTCTATAACTAATCGCCTATAACTCAATCCGCCTATAATAACTGTAATAAAACCAATCGCCTGCCGCTGCGTTCGATACCGATCATTTCGGCGTGGGGGTTATATTCCCGTGCGCCTTCCAACTCGTCGACAGAGCGCCGTCTGCGCCCTTGCAGGCTATACGACTTCTGACGGCATAAGTGGTATCGGCGAGAATATTATCAATGCGCGCATTGGCGCTAAACTCTTCTACCGGATGCCTATCCGTCTGTACGCCGTACATACTGTTATAGGCCCTTGTTACGATGCGTTTGTCAGATACGCATCCTGTCAGTTCAGTCTCCACGTCGTTCAGGTCAATATATCCAATACGCTTGGCTTCCATACTGCCATGTCTCTTCCACGGCGTTGTTAGAGCTCCGTTCTCACCTTTGCAGACTAAGCGGGTATTGACAGAGTATTCAGCCTTGCGAGCGAGTCCGCCTATCACAACCTTCCCGTCGAAATCGTCGAATGACTCTAACTCTACCCTAGCAATCTTCCTGCCATAAGCCCCATTACGCGCTGAGCCAACAACTCGCATAGCCTCAACACAGCCGTCAATATTGGCGTTGGCGTTCAGGACCAGGACATATCCTTCTCCTTCAAGCACAGCGGTAATAGTTCCATGGTTTTTCCAGGAAGTTGACTGACCGCCTCTTGTGCCTTTGCAGGCTATCCGACTCTTGACCGAATAGTTCGCCCCGGGTACAAGGCCGTCCACCTTGATAGTGCCGTCGAAAGATTCGAATGAATCCAGCTCAACCCTAACCACCTTCTGACCATGGGTCTGATGATACACTACACCAACGGCTCTCATAGCCGCAACACAACCTTCAAGGTTAGTGTTCACGTTCGTAATGACGATGTGCCCTCCACCATTAGACAGGGCAGTTATAGTACCATGGTTCTTCCAGCCGGTTGACAGACCGCCATTTTCACCCTTGCAGGCTATACGGCTCATAACAGCATATCTCAATCCAGGGGTAAGCCTATTAATCTTAATTGTGCTCGTGAACTCTTCTACCGCATGCCTATAGACATTAGCGGGTTGACTTCCATTTCTAGCCATGACCACATAACGCTTATGGGATACACAACCATCCAATTCAGTCTGTGCATTAGTGATAGTGATATGCCCTTCGTTAGCTTCTGCGCGGCCGGCAGTGCCTGCAAATGCCAAGGATAATATGAGCACAAACACCGTGACTATCACTGAACCGTAAATATACTTCGATATAACCATTTGCTCACTCCATTTATCGAGCATATTTCTTACCCTATTCTTTTGTTAACCCTCCTTTCTCTAACCGTAATTTGCGACCACGAAGTATGCATTGAAAAAAAGTGTAAGATATACTATTAGGGTCGTCTATGTGATTATGTGCTCATATATGTTAGAAATTTGACAAGTATAGTAATAGTTCATATCAAATAATGCAAATACAGTATTAACCGACATAATGATGAATTTCTTCGTTAACTCCAAACCACATCTAGAAATGGATAATGAATAGGTTAATTTGAACTTTCTACGGCGCATTGATACCCGTATAATTCAAACTGATCCACTACACTGATCCCTTACCTAGAAATGTATTTCAAGGCTGTGCATTCCAATCACACAAACTTATTTTCGGAGGGTACTCGATGTGAAGCATTTCACCCGCTTGTCAATATTAATCTCACCTATATTGCTCCTGCTGTTCGCCTGCGGACAGTCGGAAACTCCCGAACTTTCTACTCAGGTGCCCACAAGCACACCTGACCTACAAGCGACGCAGGCAGCGAACGATCAGGCTACTGCCGAAATGGAAGCGGCGGTGGCGGCAAATGTTCGCGCGACAATGGAGGCGCAGCCAGCCGATACTGCCACACCCGAACCTACTAGCACGCCCGAACCCACGGCAACGCATACGTCCGTACCAGAACCCACTGACACGCCGGAACCCACAGCGACACATACATCAACACCGGAGCCTACCAGCACGCCGGAACCTACGGCGACACATACACCGATGCCGGAGCCTACATCAACCTACACGCCCACGCCCGAACCCACAGACACGCCCATGCCTACTGCCACAGCGGAACCCACGGCGACACATACACCCGTACCTGTCGGTGATATGATCGATAGAGCTTTTGCCTTTCAGCAGTACGGATTCATTTCCAACACCGACCCGAAGCTCAAATTGCGAGTGCAGCGAGTGCTTTGGGGTGATGCCGCAGAAGAGGATCTTCAGGACTTCAATGACCGCGGAAATATACGCGCGCCCAGGGGTTACAGCTTCGTGATAGTCAGGATTCAGATAACAAACGAAGGCGATGTTGCAGGCACTTACAACCCGTTTAGCCGCCTGAAACTGGTAAGCGCAATTTCGGGCAAGGATTTCTTTTATGAGCTGGGGGATGGGAAGAAGTGCTATGAGTCTATACGCAGTCCGCTGCGGAGCAGCCACGTAATCGGCTATGACAGTGATGCAGCCGATGAGACTGACAACACGGAGCAGGGCCATGTCTGCTTCGTCGCGAAGACGGAAGATGCGGGAGACGCCATACTATTAGATAACGGCGGACCCGGCGCGTCTGAGCCTAATTGGCGGTACTGGAAGCTGCGCGGAGTAGATTAAACAGGGAACTTACAGGAGGAACAATGCAACCCCTCACAGGCATCCGAGTACTCGCAGTTACGGGCTTTCTCGCCGGACCGTACGCGAGCATGAACTTTGCGCGGCTTGGCGCAGAGGTAATCAAGGTTGAACTGCCCGGCAAGGGTGATCCGGTGCGCGGAAACGGTCCCTTCATTGGGCCTGAGGGCAAGCATCCGCAGCAGCAGACAATTGACGACATATCAACTCGCTTCCTCAAGCGCAACCAAGGCGTCAAGAGTGTAACGCTCAACCTGAAGCATCAGAAGGGGCGGCAGATATTCCTTGACCTCGCTAAGTCCGCGGATGTGATGCTTGAAAACCTAGCGCCCGGCTCGCTCACCCGCATGGGACTGGGGTATGGCGATGTTTCCGCCGTCAATCCGGGCATCATATACTGCTCTATATCGGGTTATGGGCAGACCGGCGAGTACGCCGACAGGCCTGCGCACGATCCGCAGATTCAGGGCATGAGCGGACTAATGGAGATTAACGGGCACCCGGACGGGCCTCCAACGCGTGTGGGGTTTTATATCGGGGATCTCGTAACGCCGCTGTTCGCCTGCTACTCGATTTTGGCTGCTCTGCGCGAGAAAGAGCGCAGCGGGCAGGGGCAATACCTTGATGTGTCTATGATGGACACGCTGACTTCCATCATGCTGATGGATACCCTGGAAGACGATGTTGAAATGGGCTTGCCTTTGCGTATGGGCAACACCACACGCGGGGGACCTACGGGCTTGTACCGCACCAGCGACGGCGAGCTGACCATAACCGCCGCAAGCGATGACCAGTGGCGGCGGCTTGCCAACGCTCTTGACGCTCCGGAGCTTCTGGAAGATGAGCGCTTCGCTGAGTTTCACAGCCGCACTGCGAATGTGGTGGAGGCGCGCGAAGAGATACAGAAGCGCGTGGAGAAGCTAACTCGCGCGGAGGCGCTGGAACGCTTCGAGGCTGCGGATGTTCCCAGCGGCGCAGTTCGCAGCGTTGACGAAGCCATCAATGACCGGCACTTCTGGGAGCGCGGCAGTCTGCTTCCGATGCGGCACGGCAAAATTGACGAGCCAGTGCCGGGTATCATGGCAGGCTTTCCGGTCATATTCTCAGGGGGCAATCTGCCGGAGCCGTATGGCGCGCCCACGCTCGGCATGCACAACGAAGAAATCTACGGCGGCGTCTTGAACATGTCGTCTGACGAACTGGATGCTCTCAAGCGGGAGGGCGTGGTGTAGATTTAGATGATTCATTCCGTCAGGCAGGCTGGGCAGACAGGCTGGGGGCGAAGAACGCAGAAGGGACTGATGTGCCAGATGTGGGGTGCCAGGCTGCCAAACATGGAGTGATTGCCGCGGGGACGAGAGCTGGCAGGTTACTCGTTGCGCGGCCTTACCCAGATGAACTGCCCCACCTGATAGCCCACAACCACATCCTTGTCCAAACACCTAAACGATATAATCCCCGTGGATGTGTTTATCTCTTTGACCTCTATCGCATTTCCCGGAATTACATCGTTCCGTACCAGATGCTCCAGCAGCACCTCGTCATCTACAGGTATCTTGTCAATCTCCAACCACTGACCGGTATCGGCTTCATTCAGCCGAAACGAATCTCCCTCGTCCTCATACGCAGTTCCGGGTATCGGATAGCCGAAGGGCGAAGTCGTGGGCATGCCCAGCTTCTTCATGATGCGCTCTTCGAGGTAGGGGGAGATGGCGTGCTCCAGCAGATGAGCCTCGACATGGGCGCGGTGGAGTTCGACGTCGAACATATCCACGACCATTCGCTCTGCAAGCCGATGTCTCCGGACGATGCTTTCTGCGTGCTTTGCGCCCTTTCTGGTGAGGGAGAGCTGCTTTTTGGAGTCAACAGAGAGCAAGCCTTCGCGTTCTAGGCGGCGGATCATACCACCGACAGTGGGCAGCGATGTGCCAAGCCCTTCGCCTTCGGGGAGCATTTTCAGATGTTCGGCAAGCTGAGTGAGTGTAATGAGAGTGTCTTCTTCACGCAGCCGATACATAGACAGCAGGTAGTTTTCTGCCGTCATAGATAGTCTTTGTCTGGACGGTGGGACGTTGTCGGATTTGGATTTAGCCTTAGTTCTTGGCATGGTGATGCAGCAACCGTTCGTAGGTATGATTTGAGATTATCATTTTGGAGTGAGCATAGTCAACCGCGCCCTATGCTTAAGGCTAGAACGCCAGAAAAGGCGTCGCGTCTCTGGGTTTGACGGTGATGGGCGCGCCTTTCGACAAGCTCGAATAGCCTAACTGCCTGCAGCGCAGTTTTGTGCCGCGAGGTGTCCGCGCCGTCAGCATCGTCTCGCTACCACGATATTCCAAAGATTCCACAACGCAGTCGCCCAAGCGGTCTGCCTTCACTGTCAGGTCTTGCGGGCGCACCATTAGCATAAGTTCCGTACCGTCCGACACGGGGTCATCCTTGTGCAGATAAGGCAGCTTTCCGAGTTCGGTGTCTGCGCCGCCGCCCTGTGCCGTTCCCGCCAGAAAGTCGCAGTCGCCCACAATTCGCGCCACCTCAGGGCTTACGGGCGCTTGATACAGCGCGCTGGAGGTGTCAATCTGTTCCAGCCGTCCTTCGCTCATCACTCCCACTCTGTCCGCAAAGGCAAAGGCTTCCTCCCTGTCGTGCGTAACGAATATGGCGGCTATTCCTTTATCGCGCAGTATCGTCTCTACTTCGTGCCGCACATCCTGCCGCATTCCCGCATCGAGGTTGCTGAACGGCTCGTCGAGCAGCACCGCAATTGGAGAGGGCGCAAGCGTCCGTGCCAGCGCAACCCTTTGCTGCTGACCGCCTGAAAGCTCGTGCGGGTAGCGGCGTTCTAATCCGGTCAGCCGAACCAGTTCGAGGGCGTCATGGGTGCGGCTTTTTCGTTCGCTTTTTGCCAATCGGTGCAAGCCGAACGATATATTCTGCTCCACTGTGAGATGTGGGAACAGAGCGTACTCCTGAAACACCATGCCTATGCTGCGATGTTCGGGCGGGATGTGGTACTCGGCGCTGGATATAAGGTCGGGCAGAAGGCGCACCTGCCCGGCGTCCAGCGCCTCGAATCCGGCGATGAGACGCAGCAAGGTCGTCTTGCCGCATCCGCTCGCGCCGAGGATTGACACGACTTCGCCGGGCATAAGCTGAAGGCTCACGCTATCAACCGCGCACACGTCTCCGAAGCGCTTTGTGGCGTCCTTACATTCTATTAGCGGATTGCTCATTCTATTAGCGGATTGCTCAGGGGAATTGTCTTATTCGCGCAGGTGGTGCGAGCGCGGTGGGTTGGTGTATTAGTATATACTAACACTTGACTGATACACTGGCTAATTTAATCATAGATACATATTGTCCGGAGCGTTCCAATGAAGTTTGAAGCAAAACCCCTGCGTTCGGTCTTGTTTGTGCCCGGCAACAAGGAAGACTGGATACGCAAAGCGCCCAAGTACGGCGCGGATGCACTCATATTAGACCTCGAAGACTCTGTGCCGCCGGCGGAGAAGGATGCTGCGCGCGAAATCGTCAGCAGAATGATCGATGAGATTGGGGCGACGCAGACGCTCTTTGTGCGCGTCAATCCGCTGGAGACCGGCCTGACGGGATATGACTTGGAAGCGATTACGAGCAAGAACCTGTACGGCATCACGCTGCCTAAGGTGCAGTCTCCCGCTGATGTCCTGGAAGTTGATGTGCTGCTGCGCTTCTTCGAGCGCAAGGCAGGCGCAGAACTCGGCAAGATATTCATCGACCCGGGGCTGGAAACGGCACAGGGTATCCGGAACGCGTATGATATAGCGATGGCGTCTGACCGCGTGGCGCACATGGGCGGCAGCGGCGGCAAGGGCGGGGACACCGCGCGCTCCATCGGGTATGAGTGGACGCCAGAGGGCATGGAGACGCTGTTTATTCGTTCCAAAGTGCTTGTGGATTCGCGAGCTGCGGGCGTGCAGTTCCCCATATCCGGCGGCTGGTTTGACATACGCGACCTTGACGGTCTGCGAATCTATGCCGGCGAACTTAAACGGTTAGGATACAATGGCATGAGTCTCATTCACCCGTACCATGTGCCCGTCGTCAACGAGGTCTTCACGCCAAGCCCGGAGGAAATCGCGGAATGGCGCGGTCTTGTGAACGCAATGGAGCAGATGCGCGAGAGCGGCGGCGCGGCTGTAACTTACGGCGGCGATATGGTTGACATAGCGCATGAGCAGACTGCCCGTGCAATGTTAAGGATGGCGGAGCAGCTGGGCGTTGCGTGATTTCATAATCAATTTCGTTTTCATTCCAAACTCGTATTATTATCTTATCTATTTCGTCCGAATAAGGAGCTGACAATGATGAACAAAGTATCTCCTGAAGCCGTTGGGTTCTCGTCTCAACGACTCAAGCGTGTCAACGACAATATGCAATCCTACATAGACGCGGGCAAGCTGGCGAGCGCGGTAACGATGCTTGCGCGGCGCGGCGAAGTCTTCCACTTTCAGCCTTACGGCGTGCTGGACTTAGAGAGCGGCATGCCTGTGGAACGGGACAGCCTGTTTCGTATCTACTCTATGACCAAACCCATCACCAGCGCCGCGGTCATGATGCTGTATGAGGAGGGGCATTTCTCGCTCGACGACCCAGTTGGGAAGTTCATCCCTGAGCTGGCGAATTTGAAGGTGTACGACGGGATGAGTGAAACGGGCATGCGGCTCGTCGATCAGCATATTCCGATTAGCATACGCCACTTGCTTACGCATACTTCCGGTCTGAGCTACGGGTTTCACCAAGACAGCCCTGTGGAGGCGATGTATCGCGAGGCGGATGTTACCGACCCGGACAGCAGCCTGAAAGAGATGGCAGAGAAGCTGGGCAAGCTTCCGCTTATCAGTCAGCCGGGCACGAAGTGGCGCTATAGCTTCGCTACCGACGTGTTGGGGTACCTTATTGAAGTGATTTCGGGGCAGCCCTTCGACGAGTTCCTGAGGGAAAGAATACTTTCTCCATTGAATATGACGGACACTTCCTTCTTCGTGTCCGAAGAAAATCTCGACAGGCTTGCAACCGTGTACGGACAATCTACAAACAACAACGGGATTGCTCCGCTTGACAACTCGCTCATCAACAGACACGCACGACCGCATACGCTCTTTTCAGGCGGCGGCGGTCTCGTATCCACAGCATCGGACTACATGCGTTTCTGCCAGATGCTGCTGAATGGCGGCGTCCTGGACGGTGAACGCCTGCTTGCGCCGAAGACGGTGGAGATGATGCGGTCCAACCACCTTTCCGACGACCTGAAGCCTTTCGCAGTGGGGCAAAGCTCGGCATCGGACACCAAAGGATGCGGCTTTGGGCTGGGCTTCCGCGTCGTCATGGACATAGCGCAGCACGGCATTATAGGCTCTAACGGCATCTATTCTTGGGGCGGCGCGGCAAGCACGGTCTTTTGGATAGACCCTGTGGAGGATCTGGCAGCCATACTGCTGACGCAGTTCATGCCCAGCTCGCATTATCCGCTGCGCCGCGAGTTCCAAATAGCGACATATCAGGCGCTTGTGGAGTAGCTAGGCATAATATCGCTGCAGCGAAAGCAGTATGTGCAGGGAGTGTACGCTAACATACAGTTTTACGGCGCTAATGTACACCAACGTGCAATTTTCTGGACACTCACGGAGTAAGCACACACCATTCTGATAGCCCGGATAGCCGGACATTACGGCATTGGTGTGCATTACCGCACACTTTTAATATAGAAGTATGCACAATTTGCACATAGTTTTACAGTTTTACGGCGCTAATGTACGTAGTTTTACAATTTTCTGGCGCTAATGCACGTAGTTTTACAGTTTTATGGCACAATTTACCAAGATAGTTGCAATTTTCAGGTGTAGAGGGGAGGGACACATGTTTACAAATCAATTGAATGTAATCTTCGATGGTCCCCAAGTAAGTGAAGGCGTGCCCTTGTCCGATCTTGCCGAAACCTTCAACAGCGTTCAGCGTGCGGTGCGGCTTATGGTAGAGTATCTCGTAACGGGTGAATCTACACAGGGTCGCCCGTCCGAATTTGTGCGTAACCAAAGCAAGCTGATGCTGTGTGGAGTATCTTCAGGTTCGTTTGTTGCTGAGCTAAAACTGTCAGGTGAAAGAGAGCGTCTTTTCGGCGATGACCTTGGCTCCAAGTCGTTAGATGCAATACTTAGTTGGAAGCCTGATGATGACAGCTCATTGCCGAATCAGGTTGCGCAAGAATTGCTTGGTATTAACAAAAACCTGTCTCTCGGAATTAATACTGTGATGTTGGAAGACTATTCAGGCAAGCGGCAAGTAGTCATTCCGTGTCCTAGTTCGCCTAATTTATCCTCAAGCAGTGCGCGGGGACAAGAAGCTAGAGTGCGCGGCTATCTGATGGAAGTCGATTGGGCAAACGGTACCGCACGTCTCGACTCTCGTGTGGGCAAATCTATTAGGCTGCGCTTTAATACCGATTTTCATGGTGAAATACCGGGTATGTTGGCGCAATTTGTGAAAATACAAGGCAAGGGTAATCTGAATAAGGATGGTGAATGGACAAGCATTGAGGTAGAGAGCATCACGAATGATAATGACTGGTCCAAACCTTACACAAATGATTTTTCAGTAAACCCAAAGGTCTTCAATACCTACGATGGCTTGCTCATTGATGACCCCTTTGAAAGCGATGATGAGCTGCGAGAGTTTATCCAAGTCGTCCACAAGGGCCGTGATGTATGACATCTACACAGCGAGTAGTGGTAGTAGATACGAGCGTTGTGTCTATACTGCTTCGTCCAAGCCTTCATCTATATTCCTATTATCAGAAGCAAGTTGAAGATCGCCACACCCTAATATCATTTCAAACCTTGCAGGAATCATGGTATGGCGCATACAGCGCCAAGTGGGGAACTAGGAGATAGGAGAATAGGATATTTAGAGAAACATCTGGCACGATTCGATGTTGTTTGGCCTAATGAAGAACTTGTCGAGATTTCTGCCGATTTGCGCAGCAAGACTAGAGCGATCGGAAGAGAACTGAAAGTCGCGGATGCTTGGATAGCCGCAACTGCTGTTATGCTGAAATGTCCTCTGATTTCACATGACAGAGACTTTACCGCTGTTGAGGAAGTTTATGATATGAAACACATAACACACTCAGGATAGTTGCTATGCAATACGAAACCTCCGCCTGCTGCACCGCTGGCAGACCGTCTCCGAGTCGGCCTGTGGCTGTGCCTGTCACTGGCGAGTCTGAATCTAAGCGAGCTGCCACGAGCAGCATAGACGGGATGTCGCTCATCCCGGGGGGCGATTTTCTTATGGGGACGGATGACGCGGGCGGCTTTCCTGCGGACGGCGAGGGGCCGGTTCGCAGCGTTCGAGTGAACTCTTTCTATATGGATACTCACGCAGTAACTAATACGCAGTTCGAGCGGTTCGTGCGCGCCACCGATTATAGGACGGACGCAGAACGATTCGGCTGGTCTTTCGTCTTTCACATGTTCGTGGGCATCAAGGCGCGGCGCACTGCAAAGCAGGCAGCAGCAGACGCTCCCTGGTGGTGGGTCATCAACGGCGCGTACTGGCGCAGACCGGAAGGACCCGGCTCTAATCTCAAGCGCCGTTGGAATCACCCTGTAACACATATATCTTGGAACGACGCAATATCGTACTGCCGCTGGGCGGGCAAGCGCCTTCCGACTGAGTCGGAGTGGGAGTACGCTGCGCGCGGCGGTCTATCGCAGAAGCGGTATGGATGGGGGGACGAGCTTACCCCGCAAGGCGAGCACCGCTGCAACATCTGGCAGGGCACATTCCCGGACGACGATACCGCCGACGACGGATACAAAGGCACTGCTCCGGTTGACGCATACCAGCCTAACGGGTACGGCTTATATAACATGTCGGGCAATGTGTGGGAGTGGACGAACGACTGGTTCAGCCCGACATTCCACATCAATGGGCCGCGAGACAATCCTAAAGGACCTCCCTCCGGCGCATCCAAGACTATCCGCGGGGGGTCATATCTGTGCCACGACTCGTACTGCAATCGGTATAGGGTCGCCGCGCGGACATCGAACACGCCGGACAGCTCGACCGGCAATCTGGGCTTTCGCTGTGTGGTGGATGCTTAGATGAGTTATGCGTTCGGAGTTCTAACAGGCTAGTGCCGGGATAATCGCTGCCTAACCTGACGAATTCATATTAAAATTAAAAAATACCTCGCAGCTGCACTTCGTTCAGCCTTGATTCCGCCACAGCGCAGTATTCGGGCGATATGTCCATGCCTAAGAAGCGGCGATTGTTCCGCACTGCTGCCACGCAGGTCGTGCCTGCGCCAGCAAACGGATCGAGAACGATGTCGCTGCGGAAGCTGAACAGCAGCATTACGCGGCGGGCGAGTTCTTCCGGGAACATCGCGGGGTGGTCGAACTCGCGCATGCGGCGTTCGGGCGCGATTGACCATTTCGCCGTTACCCATTCTTTGAATGAGTCGGCGTCTATGTCTGCATTTTCGGACTTGCCTTGCTTTTTCAGATTGCCCTTGCAAAATACTTCTAAGAACTCCCATGTGTATTTCAAATATGGGCTGGACGGACTTTTCCAGCTTCCCCAAGCGGTGTACTTGCAGTTGTAGTTGTTCTTTTCCCAGAGGATTTCGCCCTTCCAAATCAGGCTTTTTTGCATGAAGTAGTTGGAGATGATGTGATGGCTAGGGATATAGTCGGAGAACAGCGGCTGCACATTGACGATTATTCGTCCGCCATATTTTAGAACTCTGATGCACTCGTCGAAAACGGCGAACAGCTTCGAGAAGTAGGCTTCCCAGTCGTGGGCATCGTCAGATACTTGGTAACCAAGACCGAAGTTGTACGGCGGTGATGTGAACACTAAGTCTATGCAGTTGTCCGGCAGGCGTTTCAGGAGCGCTTCGCTGTCGCCGCAGAGGATTTGGTTTTCGAACTCCGGCGGCATCGGGTTGGGTTGGCTGCTGAAGTTGTGGTCATTGGCGTAGTAGTGCTTGCCGCGCCGCCGCTCTTTGCGCTTGCGGTCAACGACTTTGCGCTCGCTGTTGTATCCCACATACAGCCGCTTGCTGCCGTTGATGCCGTAGCTTCTGACGTTTTTCACGGCTGTGAGTATATCTGTGAGTATATCGGGCATTGCCGCATTATTGCCGTATTCGTGAGCCACTTTGTCAACGGCAGCGGATAGATCGTTCAGGTTCACCTGACGAAGCCAGATGTCCACTTCGGCGCCGTTGTTAGTTACGAAAAAGTCGTCAGGGTCGAAATGGCTGTTAAGGTAAGCGATGGCTTCAATTATGCTCGCATCGGTCGAACCGTTGGCATTTAGGCTAATCCGTTTGTACTTGTCGATGTCCATTGATGCTCCTGTTGGCGTATTAGTTCGTACTGCAATCATAGAACATAAGATTGCTAATATCCACCACTATGACGTACACTTTGCCGCTTCGCAAAAAGAAGCGAGAGCAGCAAGTTCATCCCGATTCCCACTCCGCAGTCAACAATGGTAGGATACGCACATTCGGTATTCCTTTGAAAACAGTCCCTTGAGAACAATCTTAATATCTTAATTCCGAAGGAGCAGTCATGAGCTACGACCATATTATCGTAGGCGCAGGCTCGGCAGGCGCAATCATCGCCAGCCGCCTGACTGAAAACCCGAACCGCAGCGTACTTCTGCTTGAAGCAGGTCCGGACTTTCCTGAAATAGATGACATGCCGCCTGATGTGAAATGGGGGTATGGGCACGGCTTTTCCGGCAGGGAGCTGCTGGGTGCGGAGCACCGCTGGCACTTCGTAGGGAAAGCGACCGAGCAAGCGGCGCCGATGGTCGTACCGCGCGGCAAAACGACCGGAGGCTCGTCCGCCGTCAACGCGCAGATATTCCTACGCGGCGTCCCGGAAGACTATGACGACTGGGCGTCTTGGGGCAACGATGAGTGGAGTTTTCAGAAGCTGATACCCTTTTTCAGGCGGATGGAAGCGGACACCGACTTCTCAGATGACTTTCATGGAGCTGATGGGCCGACAATTATCAGGCGTTACAAAGCGGATGAGTGGGTACATGACCAGCAGGCGTGGTATCGGGCAGCCCGCGAATACGGTTTTCCGGACTGCCCGGATCACAACGATCCGGACTCGACGGGGGTTGGTCCCTGTCCATTCAACAACCCGAACCGAATTCGCTGGAGCACATCCATCGGGTATTTGAGCGAGGCGCGCAGTCGTCCTAATCTGACGATTGTGCCGCGAGCGCTGGCACACCGTGTTATCTTCGAAGGAGCCAAAGCCGTTGGCGTGGAGTATGAAGCGGACGGAGCATTAGAGGCGGTTTATGGAGAAGAGGTGATTTTGTCGGCAGGCGCAATCGGCTCGCCCCACCTGCTGATGCTGTCCGGCGTAGGACAAGCCGAACACCTTCGGAATATGGGCGTTGCGGTTGTTCATCACTCCCCCGGGGTCGGCAAGAATTTGCGCGACCATCCACAAGTTCAGGTTGTCTGGCGAACCAAACCTTCATTTACGCAGGACAAGTTCGCGCCGCGTATCCAGTTCGTGCTTCGCTACACTGCGGAAGGTTCTGCGCTGCGAAACGACATGCTGATACACCCGACCTCGTATGCCACACAGGGTTTGTACTATACCGACCCTGATCCGGAGCCGGTCGGTATCGGCATGACGGCAGCGATATACCTCGCTGAATCGGCAGGCGAGATGCGCCTTAGAGCCGCAGATCCGCGCATTCAGCCTTTTCTCGATTACAACCTGCTGGCAACCGATTTCGACCGAAAGCGTCTCCGCGAATCTGTCCATATATGCCTAGAACTTGCGAAGAATGATGCGCTTGCTAATCTGATACAGGATAGGATCAGACCGACCGATGAGGAGCTAGAGTCTGATCAGACGCTTGATGACTGGATGATGCGTAATGTAACTACCAGCCATCACATATCCGGCACCTGCAAGATGGGCGATGCCAACGACTCCATGGCGGTGGTGGATCAGTACGGCAAGGTACACGGCATTGAAGGTTTGCGCGTGGCAGACGCATCCATAATGCCCGACTGTATCCGCGCCAACACCAACGCCACCTCGATGGTGATAGGCGAACGGATTGCGGGTTTTATCAACGAAGGCAGATAGTCTGCAGTTTGCATAGATTCACATACAACAGGCGCATACGACAGAATGGACGAGCAACGCATCCGGTTAACAGGTATGACTTATACGGCAGTGAGCAATATGTGAACTGCTAATATGGATTTAGGAGATAGGAGAAGCACAATGAGCAATGGAATGTTTGATTTGAGCGGGAAATCGGCAGTGATTACGGGCGGCAATGGCGGCATTGGACTTGGAATCGCCGTTGGATTGGCAGAGGCGGGGGCCGACATTCTGGTTGCGGCGCGCAATCCGGAAAAGACTGCGGCGGCAGTGGAGCAGCTTCAGGGTTTGGGCGCGCGCGCGGCAGGGACTATCACGAATGTGCAGAATGAGGCTGAGGTTTCGGACATGGTGCAGAAGGCGCTGGACGACTTCGGCAAAATAGACATTCTTGTGAACAACGCAGGGATTGGCATTCGCAAAGCTCCGCAGGACTACACACTGGACGACTGGAACCTGATTATGGACATCAACCTGACGGGGACTTTTCTGCCGTGCCGCGAGGCATATCCGAATATGGCGTCATCGGGCGGCGGGAAGATTATAAACATCGGTTCGATGACGTCCATATTCGGACACGACTTAGTTATGCCGTATTCTGCCAGCAAGGGCGGCGTGGTGCAATTGACCAAGAGTTTGGCGACCGCCTGGGCGAAGGACAACATACAGGTAAACGCGATACTGCCGGGCTGGATAGAGACCGACTTGACCGAGCCGCTTCGCACTGAGGAAGGCTTTAGGGAGCGGTATGAGCTAATCTCTGCGCGGATACCGCACGGCCGCTGGGGAACACCGGACGACATGGCAGGAACGGCAGTATTTTTGGCGGGCGCGGCGTCTGACTATGTTACGGGTGTGTCGATTCCGGTGGATGGGGGATATGTGGCGTTTTAGCCGAATGTGGAATATAGCGTAAGCCGAGTTTCGGGGACGAGCGCGGGGGATACAGGGGTAGGACGGAATGAACGGGTTGGTTAATACGAAGGCGCGCTGTTCGAAATCATAATCATAAGGGGTCAGGTCAAATCGGGGGTGGGATGATGACCTGACCCCTTCCGTTATTCGTTAGCGCAAGCCTTCCGGTTTATGTGCAAGGAATCGAAGGAACGCCGTCCGGAGCGGGCAGCGGTACCCTGTTACCACTTGCATCAATCATGTACTGCTGATAGATGTAGCCAGAAGTAGGATCGCATTCCGGCGGAGGAGGTTCGGGCATAGGTTCCGGCATCATAGGCTCCATAGGCGGGTCGCACTTGCTGCGTTCCGCGAGCAAGAGGTCCAAGCTGCCGACCTCTGATCTTGAGTTACTGTCACCGCCGCCGACAAGCGTAATGGCTATGCACAGCTCTTGGCTTAGGTTATCTGTCAATAAGACATAGTGTTTGGATACATGGGTGTCCGAGGAGGTTATTGCCACAGTGGTCACTGTCATCGCTGCAGCGACTACGAGGGCTACCATTAGAATTGCAAAGCGCTTCAATTGATGTCTTCCTTTCTTTCGAGATTTGACTAACAGAAATGCCTGATTATTTCGAGGTAAACATACCCCTTCAGTACCCCCTTTCGCTGTGGGAATTATATCAATGTCGGTTATCTAAAATCAATGGTGCACTACCAAATCAGCATCAGTAATGGTAGGTATATTGGGTTCATTAGCTTCCCGATTTTATAAAGTCGGCTATGCGTTCGCCTATCATCATAGTTGTTACATTGATGTTGGCGCGCACGCAGTCCGGCATGACAGAAGCGTCTGCAACGCGTAAACGCTCTATTCCGTGCACTTTGGCGTACTGATCGACGACCGCCATAGGATCGGATGCGGGTCCCATCTTGTTCGTGCAGGATATGTGATGACCGGTGGTTACTTCGCGCATCATCCAGTCGTCTAGGGCATCGTCGGATTCTAGCGCATAGTCGGGCGGTTCGGTGCGCTCTTCTATGATGTCCTTCCAAACTTCGTGCTCGCCGAGTTTCATGCAGATACGCACGGCTTCTCGCATGCGCTCGCGATCGAATTCTTCTTGGAAGTAGTTGTAGTCAATCATCGGCTGCACATTGGGGTCTGTCGATTGGAGCTTCAGTTCGCCTGCGCCTATTGCCAGATTTAGCGCGATAAACATGCGTATGCCGATTGGGGTCATGCGGTCGCCGCCGCGGTCCAGACGCTGGGTAGCAGCGTTGTTCATATAGACAATCATGTCGTTTTCCAGACGCGAGCCGCCGGCAGTATAACGCAAGCCGAACTGCATATTCGGACCAAGGGTTTCGAGTTCGTATTCGGGCTTCGTACTCCAAGTTACTCCAATCAGCGGGTGGTCGCGCAGGTTCTGCCCTACGCCGGGGGAATGTTTTACGACCGGGATACCGAAGTCGGTGAGGTGATCGGCAGGACCTACGCCCGACAGCATGAGAATCTGGGGCGAGCCGATCGCGCCTGCGCTGAGGATAGTCTCTTCGCCTTCCACCACGAAACGTTCTCCGCCGCTTTCCACTTCTACACCGACTGCTCTCCTACCTTCGAAAACGATGCGATGTACGAGGCAGTTGGGGCGAATTGTCAGGTTGAGGCGGTGGCGCGCCATTCCGAGGTAGCCTAGGTTGGTGCTCCATCGGATACCGTTCGGGTTATTCAGCGGCAATGGACCAACGCCGGTCGTGTCGGGGGCGTTGTGGTCCGGGCAGTCGGGGAAGCCGTAGTCTAGGCAAGCCTTGTAGAACGCGCTGGAGCCGCTGCGCCACTGCTCTTCGGGGAAACGGTGGCAGATGATAGGACCGTCCGTGCCGTGGAAATCGTCGCTGTATGTGGTATCGGTTTCCAGCTTGCGGAAGTACGGCAGCGAATTTTCGAATGTCCATTCGTCGTTGCCCCAGGATGCCCAGAGATTGTAGTCGTCGGGTATGCCGCGCAGGAAAATCTGGGCATTGATGGCGCTGGAACCGCCAGTAACCTTGCCGCGCGGCACGAGGATTTGCGCCTGTTCCGTGGCGCGGGCGGTGAACTGCCAGTTATGCTGGCTGGTCATGATGTCTTGTGTGGATGCGTAGCCGTACTTCACCTCTTCCGGGAGGTCATCGATGTCGGAGTAGTCGGGACCTGCTTCGAGCAGCAGCACAGATGTGTTCGGGTCTTCGGTAAGGCGCGCCGCAAGGATTGCGCCTGCGGATCCTGCGCCGATGATAATGTAGTCATACTTCATGCTTTCTCCTTTTCTGATACGGCAATACACATATAGTAAGCAAGATGATCTGTGGGTTCGGTTTGTTCGCTGCCGCACAGGAGTGATGATTGACGGGTCAATGATTGACTGCTTATAGATAATGCCAATGTGCGGGAATGTCAAGGGGGGAGGGCAAGCGGAAGGCGGAGTTAAGGTGTTGTTTGCCGGCATGTGTTAGTATCGTGGTGATAGTTATGATATAGCCTGATTGCTGATACACCGCCAACATAATACAATTCCCAAGCAGGAAATCAAGGAGGTACACAGATGGCATCTCAAATTGGCGTAGCGATGGCGCTGCCAGCCTACACGGTTGATCCGGCATTTGTGGCGCGGCGCGCTGAGGAGCTCGGCTTTGAATCGATCTGGTTCGCCGAGCATCCCATAATGCCCGTTGAATCTACAAGCCCGTTTCCCGGCTCTGATGACGGCATCATCCCATGGACATACTCACATTTTACCGAGCCGTATATCGCGCTCGCGCGTGCATCTGCGGTTACAACCGACCTGAAGCTGGGCACTGGCATTACGCTCATCACTGAGCGCAACCCGCTGGTGTTAGCCAAGGTCATCGCCGCGCTGGATTTTTACAGCGGCGGCCGCTTTCTGTTTGGCATCGGAACCGGCTGGCACCGCGAAGAGACGGAGATGATGGGCGGCGACTTCGATCACCGCTGGACACAGGCACGCGAGGCGACCCTTGCCTTAAAGGCGCTGTGGACTGAGGATGAGGCGGAGTTTCATGGCAAATACTACGACTTTCCGCCGGTGCACTGCTTCCCGAAGCCGGCTCAAAAGCCGCATCCGCCGGTGCTGCTGGGCGGCATGGCGAAGAATGTGCTGCGCCGTGTGGCGCGCTGGGGAGACGGCTGGCTGCCCAACCGCGTAACCCCGGAGCAGGTGAGCGAGAGCCGCGTCATATTAGACACACTAGCCGCCGAGTACGACAGAGATCCTGCTTCACTCACAATCAATATCCACGGCCAGCCGCCTGATCGCGACCTTGTGGAGTCATATCTGAGCGCCGGCGCGAATCGCGTCATCGTGCGCCTTGAGCTGTGCCACAGCGAAGACGAGATGGGCACTGAGCTGGAGCGTGTGGCTGAGGCTGTGCTGTAAATTTTTAGGACAGGCATCGGTTAGCTTAATCGGTCTGTGTGTATCAGAGCGGCAAGCTGCGGAACACATATCGCGCGACCTGCCGACAGACCGGCTAACCGACAAATCCGCCGAAGGAGCAATACATGAAACTCGCGCTGCAATACGAAATGCAAAGGCCCGCGCTCGACGATCATCTGGTTTTGACCGAGACGATGGAACAGTGCATATTAGCCGATGAAGTCGGCTTCGATTATCTATGGTTTGTCGAGCACCATTTCCTCACTGGATTTTCGGCGTCTCCCTGCCCCGATCTGGTCTATGCGGCGCTCAGCCAGCGCACCAAGCAAATACGGCTGGGACTTGGTGTGGTTATTTTGCCCTACCATCATCCTAACCGCGTAGCCGAGCGTGTGGCAATGCTCGACCACTTGTCGGAAGGGCGCGTGGATTTTGGCACCGGACGCTCCGCGCCATACGAACTGACGGGCATGGGAATCGACCCGCGCGACAGCCGTGAGATGTGGGAAGAATCGCTCTCTATGGTGCCGCAGATTTGGCAGAGCGACTGGTATTCCTATGAGGGAAAATACTGGCAGGTGCCGGAGCGCCAGATTCTTCCCAAGCCTTACCAGAACCCCCACCCGCCGATATGGGTCGCAGCGCTGCAGCCGGCGACTTATGAGATTGCGGCGCAAAAGGGCATCGGTGTGCTTTCGTTCGGTTCGAGCGCGCCCTCATCTCTTGAACCTTATGTGAAAGCGTACCGCGAAAACGTAAAGAAGTCTAAACCGGTTGGCGGATTTGTCAACGACCAGTGGGCAAGCTCCACGCTCGGGGTTTGCCTTGAAGACGACCGCGAGGCGAAGGAGATGGGCGCGCAGTCGCTGAAAAACTTCTTCGGGCCGGACAGGCCGTATGTTCAGGGGCAGAAGGACGTGTACGCTCAGCTCCTCGATAAGTGGGGCGGCGTGCCTGAGCACTTGAAAGCCAACTTCTCGCGCTATGTGGATGTCGACGAGAGCGAAGAGATGAAGGAAGATATACTAGACTATTCTGGCGGCAGCGCGATCGCCCATCAGATTTGGAAGGATTTGGACGCCGATACACTCTGCGACCGCGCGGTGGTCATCGCGGGCAATCCGGACAGCTGCATCGAGGCGCTGAAGAAGCACGAAGCCATCGGCATCGACCAGATGATGATTATGATGCAGACGGAGACCGTGCCTCACGAGAAGGTTATGGAGTCTATCGAACTCTTCGGCAAGTACGTGATACCGGAGTTCAAGAAGAGTTAATCCCAGGATAGATATACAAGCATAGGCGGGACAGAGGGCATATCCAGCCTTCTGTCTTAGCCGCTAATCCAACCCACAGGCACAGGTCAGCTGAGACCATTTTGTCTAGCAGCCATTACCATAGGCTTGGTAACAGTATCGAATCTGCGCTCTGTCGTCGTTGTGAACAGAGATACGCTCATTATGCGCGCATCGGTATTGATGCGGATATCCAGAATATCCATCACGCTGTTGTACATGTCTAGCGCAGCCTCCAGTGCGACTTGCCGCTGCCAGTGTGCCTGCCAGGGACCCGGGTTTACCGCGCCAATGTGCGGGGCATTCACCAGTTCTGCCATAAGTTCATCGGAAGCTTCGCACAGCGTCTGAAAATCTGCGGTTCTGTCGTATCCCTCGATGCCCCTGTTGCGGAATAGAACTAACTGATAAAGCAGCATCCACCAGTAGATAGCCGCTAGGCTTTGCGCATTAAGGCGCTTGCGGTGTCGCTTCAATCCCCAGTCCAGCGTCTTGTCGCTGTTCTGCACAAAGAGCTGTGTTACGGTGTCCGCCGCGCCTTCGCAGCACGCCGCCCAAAGCGGGGCAAGCCTGCCGTCGAACCTGTCTGCTCCCAACCTCATCGATATGCTGCGCAATTCATTAATATCGGAGCGCAGCCTCGACTTCGCGGACCTTAGCAGCAGTGTGAATCGCATACGATTTCCTTCTTCTACGGCTTGTGTTGGCTAAATCGCGAACGGCTAGGCATCAGGGGCGCATGCGACTGCACGCTTATAGACAGAGACAATTTGCGGGAGCAGCGGTACAGCCGTACATGCTGCCCTCGACGGATAATCCTATCACTGTTCGGCCTATCATTGTTCGGAATAATAATGCACAGCGCCGGTGAGCAGATTTGATTTAATGGAAGGCGTACATCAGCATTTGGGTATGCCGCCGAAACGCAGGCGCAGAAGTCCCTTAACATCCTCGATGGCGGTGCCGATTATTTTGACTCGGGTGTCCGGATCGTCTGTCCAGTGGACGGGAATTTCGTTTATTTTGAAACCGTTGGCTTCAGCGAGAATGAGAAGTTCGGTGTCGAAGAACCAGCGGTTGTTCTTTATTAAGGGAACGAGCTGGGTAACGGCGCGGCGGTTGAGCGCCTTGAAGCCGCATTGGGCGTCTCGAAAGCCTGTGAAGAACATTGATCGGAAGAGGGCGCTGTAACCGCGTGATGTTATTTCACGTTTTATCGGCCTGCGTTCTACCCGCGCGCCCCTAATCAGACGGGAGCCGATCGCGATGTCGCAGCTTCCTTCGGCGATCGTCCTAACGAGGGGATGTAGTGCGGCAAGGTCGGTAGAAAGATCAACATCCATGTATGCCACGATGTCAGCCTTGGAAGCGAGCCATGCGGTTCGGAGCGCCAAACCGCGTCCGCGCTGTTCTAGGCGGAATGGCGCGACGCCCGGGAATTCGCGCGATAAGCGTTCAGAAACTTCCGGCGTGGCGTCCTCTGAACCGTTGTCGGCGATGACGATGCGCCAGTCGAAGTCGGCGAAGTTTGCGCTGAGGTGAGCATGAAGCGCGGCTATGCTGGGAGGCAGGGCGCGCTCTTCGTTGAGTACGGGTATTACGATGTCAAGGCTTTTTAAGGTCATTTTTCTTGAATTACCAATCAGTGTCGGAAGTGTCGAGTGCCCGTAAAGAGCATAGCAATGTTGTGTTCGTTGGCAGCCGCGATGACTTCTTCGTCGCGGATAGAGCCGCCGGGCTGGACTATGGCAGTGATACCGCCCGATGCCGCCATTTCTATGTTATCAGCGAACGGAAAAAAGGCGTCAGATGCCAGCACGCTGCCCTGCGCCTTGTCTTCGGCGATGCGGAGAGCTAGGTGAACGCTGACGACTCGGTTGGGCTGACCTGCGCCCATGCCGACGAGGGTATTATCTTTGGCTAGGACGATGGTGTTGGACTTGATGTGCTTTGCGGCCTTCCACGCGAATGCGAGGTCTTCCAGCTCAGCATCAGCAGGCTTGCGCTGGGTAACGACCTTCCAGTCGGCGGGAGTTTCGGCGATGTCGTCAGTGTGCTGTACCAATGCGCCGCCGGATACTAAGCGTATGTCCAAGCTTTCCTGCGGTCCGGATGCGGGTTGAACTTGGAGCAGGCGGGTTCGGCTGCGGCGGCGAAGGACATCGAGCGCAGCGTCTTCGTATGCGGGCGCGATGATGATGTCAAAGAGTACGCCGCGCATTGCGCGCGCAGTTTCGGCGGTGAGAGTGCGATTCAGGGCGACGATGCCGCCGTATGCGGAAACGGAATCGCCCTCGAAGGCGCGGCGGTATGCGGTCGGCTGATCGTCGTGCACTGCGAGTCCGCAGGGGTTGGTGTGCTTAATGACGGCGACTGCGGATTTGTCGAAGTCATAGACTACCCGCCACGCGGCGTCTGCATCGAGATAGTTTGTGTAGGACATGTCGATGCCGTGGAGCTGCTTGGCGCGCACGATGCCGCCGGCAGACATAGGAGCGGCGTAGATTCCTGCCTGCTGATGCGGGTTTTCGCCGTAGCGCAGGGTGGATATGCGGTTGAAGCCGAATGTGGCTTCGTGCAGATCAAGCACATCGCCGCCAAGATACTGGGTTATGGCGGTGTCGTAAAGCGCGACGTGCTGGAAGGCTTTGCGGGCAAGTGCGCGGCGTTCTTGCAGGGTCAGATCTTCGCCGGCCGCAAGACGCGCGCCTATCCAGCCGTAATCTGCGGGATCGACAACGACGATGACATGCGGAAAGTTCTTGGCGGCTCCGCGGATCATAGTGGGTCCGCCGATGTCGATGTTTTCCAGCGCATCGATCAGGGTGGCGTCCGGTTGGCTAACTGCGTCAACGAAGGGGTAGAGGTTGGAGGCTACGACATCTATCGTGCCGATGTTGTGCGTGGCGAGCTCCGCAGTGTGTTCGGGAACGTCGCGGCGTGCCAGTATTCCGCCGTAGATTGCGGGATGCAGAGATTTGACACGGCCATCGAGGATTTGGGGAAATCCGGTGAGGTCTTCGACATGCTGAACGGGCAGACCTGCGTCTGATATGGCAGCGTGGGTGCGGCCGGTGCTGACCATTGCACAGCCGGCGGTGTTGAGATCGCGGGCGAAGTTCGCCAGACCGATTTTGTCGTACACGCTGATTAGCGCTTTCAAGTTGTCCTCCTGGGTTAAATGCTGTTTAACAGATTAGGGTTAAGAATTGTCCATCCAGTAGCGCAGCGCGACGCTGAAGCAGACTTCTGTCCATCGGATAAATCTGTCGCATATTTTCTCTGCCGAGTCTTCCCATGTAAATGTGAACGGGTCTAGGGTGCAATTCATAAAAGTGGAGTTGTCAAAACGGGAGCGTTGACTCGTAATTGTCTCTCCATCTTCATCATACTCTATCTCGGCAAATGCAGTCGCTGCCATTATACCGGTGAGCTGACGACCTGTATTGTGCAAGGAAATTACAAATGACAGGCGCGGAACAGAAGCACCTGAATAAGGGTTCAAGGACAATTTGATGTAGTATCTAGGCTCGAAAAGATTTACCCATTGCTGAAACGCATTAGCAGTTTCAATCACCTGCCTGTGATACCAGTGTTCATTGTTGCCGGGGCCACCTTTGAAGATTGATGGTCTTATGGTGATGCCTACGGCTTCGAACTGAACCTCTATATTTTCAGATTTTTCGTACAGATACTCTTCGCACTTATCTCGCAATGCGGTGGCGATTTCATTGACAGAACGCATTTGTTCTGATTCCGTTTTGCGCCGCCGTTCCTCGCGCTTTACGAGAGCACCAATGGCTTGATCTACTAGGTCAACTTGCGCCTGAGGCTCTGGTATTGTCGTTTCTGCCTCGCCCTCCTTAACCGCAAGCGCTTGCAGGATTGTATTCTTTTCTAGTCGAACAAAAAGGTCTATAAGGGATTTCATATCGCCCGTATCAGCCTGTTCGAGAGCTCTGATATATTCAGATCTGTCATCCCGCGATATGACTATGGGAAATAGATGATTCTTGACTAGATGCCAAGTTAATATCGCCCTACCAACTCTACCGTTGCCGTCTTGAAAAGGATGTATTTGCTCAAATCTATGATGCAGCCAAGCAGCTAACAATATCGGGTGGCACCCTTCTTTATCGTACTCCTCATAAAACGAAAGAAGATTATCGATCTCACTCTCAACTTGTTCAGGAGGGCAGTATTCATGAATACGGCCATCTAGCCGTGTTGGATTGTTAGGAAATGTCTTAAACTCACCTTTCACAAGTTTTGCGTCGAATCTAGTGCCGAACTGATCCATCGCTTTAGTAGTATGTTGGTTGTTCAAAATTTGACTGTGCAGCGCGCAAATGAACCACCGTGTAAGATGACGCCCTTCCTCGATCCAGGAATTCACAGATGTGACGGAGGCTTCATGGTCCTTGAGTATCTGGACTAATTCAGAGGGCTCTTTGTTCGTGGATCCTCTTTCGATGTAGTCAGCGGTTATCCCATTGTTTACCAGAGTTTTTGTAACGCCTATATCTAATTCATATATGCCTTCTATAATACCGGTCTCTATGGCCCATCTTCGTGTCAGACGTTCCGTAAAATTTTTGTACGCATCGGGAGTCGAATTTTCCACATCTCTTTTGATTTGTAGCCACTGGTTTTGCAGCGAGTCGATCTCATGAAAATCGTAATTTTCTTCCTCGTCTGCTATCAATTCTATCGGCTTCCATTTATACGTAACTTTGTTTGTTTCATTTTTGTTTGATAACATTTATTCTAATTCACCTTTCATATACTAGAGATTGATACATACGAGATACCCAGTGAATACTCATAATATAACAACTTGCCCATCACCTCTGTCTGCTGCCACCTCGCCCACGACTTCGCCTTCGGGGATGGCGTCCAAAATGTCGGCTGCGTGTGCCGGGTCGCACACGAGAGCCATGCCTATGCCCATGTTGAATACGCGGTACATTTCCTCGCGGGAGATGGCAGCGCGTTCTTGAAGCAGAGTGAATATGGGCGGGATGCGCCACGCGGATGTGTCGAATCGGGCGGCAGCGCCTTCGGGGAGTATGCGCGGGATGTTTTCGACTATGCCGCCGCCGGTGATGTGCGCCATGCCTTTGAGCAGGGGCAGCAGGGATCGCACGGCGTCCACATAGGACGGATGGGGCAGCAGGAGCGCATCGCCGAGCGTTACGCCTTCGCCGAGTTCGGGGACGAGTTCTTGCAAGGATTCGGGATTGCTGTCTAGTTCAAAGGCGTGGCGCACTAGGGAGTATCCGTTTGTGTGTAGGCCGTTAGAGGGTATTCCGATGATGGCGTCGCCGGGGCGAATTTCGCTGCCGTCCAGAATGGCGCTGCGCTCCACTGCACCGACTACGAAGCCTGCCATGTCGAAGTCGCCGTCAGCATATAAACCCGGCATCTGCGCTGTCTCGCCGCCGATGAGGGCGCATCCTGCCTGCTGACAGGCGCGCGCCATGCCGGCGATGAGCGCCGCTACTACTTCGCTGTCCAGCACGCCTACTGCTAGATAGTCGAGGAAGAAGAGTGGCTGCGCGCCGCAGACGATGATGTCGTTGACGCAGGCGTTCACGAGGTCTTCGCCGATGGTGTCGTAGCGGTTCATCATGATGGCTAGTTTGAGCTTGGTGCCAACGCCGTCGGTGCTGGAAACTAGCACGGGATCGGTGTATTCGCTGAGCTGATAGAGCGCGCCGAAGCCGCCGATGCCGCCGAGCACCTGCGCGCCGTGCGTTGGGGCTACGATGTCTCTGATGCGCTGCTTGATGTCCTGCGCTGCGTCGAGGTTGACGCCAGCTGCTTTGTAGGTTATCTGCTCCAATGTCTGCTCCTGATCCGGCAGAATGCACAGGCGTGGAAGATACTTCTCCCTTTATTCACCATTTTCTTCAAATTATTCATCTTATCCATCAACAGCTAGGCTAGGGCTAGGCTAGTTCTAGTTCTCTTCCTGCGGTATCCGAAGGCTTGGGCGAAGGTTTGGGCGAAGGTTTGGGCGAAGGTTTGGGCTGCACTCATCATCATTGGGATCACTATTGGGATCATGATTGGGGAAGGATTTTGCGAGATTTGCCAAAGTTTCGACCCAGAAACGGCGTTCGCGCTGCTTGACCCGCTCTTCAAGGGTTTCAAGGGTGTCTTCGGGCAGGACGGGGATTTCGCACTGAGCGAGAGCTGCGCCGTGGTCGTACTGCTCATCGACATAGTGGATTGTTACACCGGTTACGGTTTCGCCCGCGTCCAGCACTGCTTGATGAACACGGCTGCCGTACATTCCCCTGCCGCCGAACTTGGGGAGCAGCGCAGGATGGCTGTTGAGCACACGGTTGTGGTAGCGGGAGAGGGCAGCGGGACCTACGAGGCGCATATACCCTGCAAGCAGCACAAAATCCACGCGAACGGATTCCAGCGCGCGAATGATGGCTTCGTCCAGGGCTTCCGGCTGCGGGTGGGTTACTGAGCTGATGTGGTATGCAGGTATGCCTTCGGCGCGGGCGCGCTTGAGGGCGAGGGACGCGGAGTTGTTGCTGATGACAACACAGACTTCGGCGTTGAGACTGCCGCGCTTACAGGCGTCAATGATTGCCTGAAGGTTGGTCCCGCCGTGAGATGCGAGGATGCCTAGTCGGAGTTTGTGAGTCTGTCGATCGGTCATTGGTATTGCCGGCAGGTTAGTTGTTTAGTGAAATAATCGCATAAACAGGTTAGGATGACGGGTCTGGCAGAGCATCCGAAATCTGAATACCGGCAGATGGTCAGACTCACACTTCGAGGGCAAGTTTGTCCATTTCAAGCTGCACCGGAATGGGGTACTTGCCGGTGAAGCACGCCATGCAGAGTGTGTTGTACTGTAAACCGACCGAGCGGACGAGGGCTTCCGGCGTGAGAAATCCGAGCGAGTCTGCGCCTACATAGTCGCAGATGTCATCGACGCTCATATTGGCGGCGATGAGTTCGGGACGTGTTGCCATATCGACGCCGAAGTGGCATGTGGACACGATGGGAGGCGCGCAGATTCGGAGGTGGACTTCGCGAGCGCCGCCTCGCCGCAGCAGGCTAACGACATGCGGTGTGGTAGTGCCGCGCACGATGCTGTCGTCCACGACGACGATGCGCTTGCCGCTAATTATCTCCGGGAGGACATTGAGTTTGAGGCGCACGCCGAGATCGCGCAGATGCTGGTCGGGCTGAATGAAGGTGCGCCCAACATAGCGGTTTTTGACCAGTCCTTCTGCGTATGGGATGCCGGATTCCTGAGAGTAGCCGACAGCAGCGGCAGTCGCTGAGTCGGGGACGCCTATGACGAGATCAGCGTCTATGGGGTGTTCGTTGGCGAGCGCAGCGCCCATTTCGGTGCGCGCAGTATGCACTAATTTGCCCTCAATGACACTGTCGGGTCTGGCGAAGTAGATGTACTCGAAAACGCAGCCGGCGGAAACTACTCCGTTGTCGGGAGCGCGCTTGTATATGGTGCGGATGCCGTGTTTGTCTATCAGGACGGCTTCGCCCGGCTCTATGTCGCGGACGAACTCTGCGCCGATGTGGTCGAAGGCGCAGGATTCAGAAGCAATCACCCAGCCGCCGCTTATCTTGCCGATGCACAGCGGGCGCACGCCGAGGGGGTCTCGAATACCGAGAAGCTCCGTTGGGGTCATCACAGTTAGAGAGTATGCGCCTTGGAGCTTGCGCATGCAGTATGCGATGCGGTCTTCCCAACCGAGAGCGGGCGCATTCGCCAGAAGGTGGGCGATGATTTCGGAGTCGTTGCTACCGTGAAACTCGCAGCCAAGCAGGGCAAGTTCCTGTTTGAGTTCTGCGGCGTTAATCACATTGCCGTTGTGTGCGAGCGCAAGGTTAACGGCTGTGCTGACGGAGCATATCGGCTGCGCGTTGTCGATTACGCTGCCGCCGGTGGTGGAGTAGCGCGTGTGTCCGATTGCGATGTTGCCCGGCAGCTTGGCGATGTCATCTTCTTGAAACGCTTGACCGACGAGCCCCATAGAGACTCTAAGATGTATGCCGTCGCCGGCGCTGGAAGCAATGCCGGCACTCTCTTGGCCACGATGCTGGAGTGCGTATAAGCCGAAGAATACATGACGGGCGACATCTTCGTCTTGAGAGTATATACCGACTATACCGCAAGCCTCGCGGGGGTAGTCGTCTTGGAGCGGGGTTGTAACATTGGGGCGTTGGAAAGCGTCGTTCATGTTCAGCTCCGCGCGAGTCGGCTGTTTAGAGAAGTATCATAAGTATCATTATAAATAGATTATAAGGTTTGGACGGCAGTTAGCGCAATGTAGATTGGGGGGAGGTATTGCCGCTTTGGGGTGATCTTGGGGTGATGCTGAAGTCGCACTTTTGAAGCAGAAATCTGTGCAACTGCTTGAGATTTATCAATCGCATTACTCCCATACAATTAAAATAAATGGATATACCGTTACTGCGCGACTATGGGCTGGGCGATTATCCAGAGGCTGACGGCGGTGTAAAAGACCATGAGGGCGAGCATTGGGTACTGTCCGCGCAGGGCAAGGCTGTGTGCGGGGGCGCGCCTGACGGCTATGGTGTGGGCGATGTACACGGATATGATGTGCCCAATAACTATGGCTGCTACCGAGACTATCCAAGCGAACCTTGTGCCTACTACAGTCGGATCGATGCGATAAGCTGCGGCGCCGAAGATGTCCCAGCCGAAGCCGAACGGGTCGGATGCGAGGGGAATGATGAGCTGACCCTGCACAAGCAGCAGCGCTAGGAAGTGCGCCATGTTGTATGCGAGCGCGATGGGCACAAGGGAGTACACATAGGCGCGCGCGACTTCTGCCAATGATGCATGCTCGCCGGAGAGGGCGCGGATTCCGATACAGAAGAGCAGGTATATGCCGATGAAGAGCATCGGTATTATCACTACTCCGAGTGTATCCACCACGCTGATTCCGCCAACACCAAGGAGCTGAAGTCCGAACGACTGCACTCCGCGCCAATTCTCGGTCTCCTGCAAGCCGTCGAATGTTACGGCTGCGAGTGCAAGCACTACGAAGACGCAGTCCTGCCAAGATACGCGCCCTACCGAGACCAGTCCTGCTGCCCAGGGACGCAGGTTGAATTGCCGCCGTTGTGCAGGGGCGCGCTCGAAGCAGGCGTAGCAGTCGATGCAATTTTTGTCAGAGCTGGCATCAGGGCTGGCGTCAGAGCTGGCGTCGGCGCAGTTCAGTTCGCAGTCGCGGCATGCGCTGCCAGACACTCGGCTTTCTGTGAGCGAGAAGCGGGCGAATATGCCGAACAGCATCGTGAACGGGTCGCCGTACCGAAGCCAGACGTGCTTGCCGTACAGCAGCATGCCGCCGATTGTGTAGAACGAGTATATGATGAGCAGCACCCCAAGGTAGCGCGGCACGATTGAGCCGGGATAGACATTTTCCAGCCAAACGAAAGCGAGAAAGGCGAGAAGCGCGGGCATGGAGTCCCAGCCTTCGGGGTATGGGCGCGGCGCAGGCATGCTCTTCCCCGCGCGCGCGAGCAGAAGTTCTGTCCATTCGTAGAGCGTTTTCCATGGGTTGATGAGCATCCACAAGTTTCCGAACAGGGCTGTGATGTAGCCCATTCCGACCCACCATATTATCCAGACGAAGGTGGGCGCGAAGTTTTCGAGCGGGTTGTCGCTGCCAAGGAAGGATGCGGATATGATTAACAGAAGCAGAATCACTGCTATGGTGCGCGCCAGAGACAGCGTTATGCGGGACGCTATCACACGACCGAGCACCGGAACGGCGAGCAGGTTGAGTCGGGGGTAGCGGTATGCTGTGCTGCCGCCTTTGAGGAAGATGCCTATGACAAGGAACGAGAGCGCAACCGCAGCCGCAGCGCCCGCCATGAAGTAGCTGAGGGGTATGGGCAGGTCGTATCGCTGTCCGAAGGCATGGGCATGGACGGACGGTGCTGCGAAGGCGAGGATTGACAACAGTGTCAGAAAAGCCAAAGTTTTTTTCATAGAAGTTACTCGTGGTCAGACGTAATTCTTCGGTTGTGGGCGTACCTACTGCGAGTTCTGCTCGTCTGCTTGGGCGCGAATGAAGTTTATGACATGCCAAATCTCGTCAGAGGTGAGGCGGTCGCCAAGTCCTACCATTGAAGTGCCTTCGATGCCGCTGCTGATGAATCTGAATATATCTGCGTCAGGGTGCAGGGGAACATGTATGGAAAGGTCTGCCGGCGGCGGTTCTAGACCTGCGCCTCCGGGGCCGTCGCCGCGTCCGTTCTCGCCGTGGCAGGTCTGGCAGTAACGCTCATAGACGATCTGTCCAGCAGCTATGGAATCGGACGTGGGAGGTATGGGGTTGCGCACGATTGCCTGATTTTCGGCTGCGCCCTGCGCGCTGATGAGCAGCCATGCGCCGGCGATGAAGCCTGCTGCGCCGCACGCCATAGTAATCGCACCGGTGCGATTGTACCAGCCTCCCATGGGTATGCCTGCGCCAAGGAATATCAATCCCAACAGTCCCAGCAGGATGGCGAGGTATAAGCTTCCGTTTGCGGCATCGGGAGAGATGGCTGCGGTGCCGCCTGCTGTATATCCTGAGCTGCCTGTAATCTCGAAACGGAAGGCTGTGCGGGCATCAAAGGCGTTGGGACGCTGCACAAGTATTTCTGCCTGATATGCGCCGGTGATACTAATTGTGCTGTCGGCAATCTGATATTCACCGCCGCCTATGTTGACGGCAGGAACCGATTCTTCGCCAAAATCTTCGTCAAGGTAAGACAGGCGCAGGCGCACTTCGGTGGCGTCTTCGATAGGGCTGCCCAAGCGATCCGCCAAGCTGACCGTGAGGGTATTCGCACCTACCCGCGCAGGTTCTATGGCGAAGGTTATGTCCGCACTTTCCACAGTATCCGTGAAGGTTAACGCTTGCTGCTGAGGAGGGAGGAGGCGGGATGCGGCTTGTCGTGCCGGTTCGAGAGCGGTGAGGATGCCGACGATGAATATTATCAGCACGACTAGGACGATTTCGGCTATAACTGTGCGGCGCAGCCATACCGCCGCAGAACTGCTTCCTCGAAGTCTAGGCCTGATCCAGATTAAGTTGACGGCGGCGACTGCGAGAACCAGAGCTATCACCAGAACTTTGGATTGAAGCACGATGCCGTATGGGGTGCTGAGAGCGGAGAAGTCCGTAACCTGCGCCCATGCGCTGTATGCGCCGGTTAGCGTCAGGACAAGGACGCTGAGCGCGGCGGCGGCGGAAAAGCGGCGTACCAGCCGAGAGAGGGCGTGCCTTCTGGCAGATTGGGATATGCCGCCTATGAACAGGGGGGTGTTTGCGATGAGCTGCAGCAATCCGCCAACCCATACAGCCGCGGCGATGAGGTGCAGCATGTCGTTGATGAGCGCATAGCGCGCTATCCCCAGCGTGGCAGCGGCATGGCTTGTGAGGCTAATCGTGAAGAGTATGCCAAGCGATGCCAACAAGGCGAGCGAAAGGGTGATGGTTGTTAAGCGCTCTTGAAGCGGGCGGCGTCTGAAGCGCACGATCAAGGGCAGCAGGAACAGTACGGCTGTGAGCGCTGCTGCCCCGGCGCGCCAGAGCCACATTCTGCCCCAATCGGTCTGCTGCAGGATTTCCACTGCGGGCGCGCCTGCTGCCTGCGGAATTGAGATTTCGAATAGCAGCGCGGCTTGCATCAGAAGCTGGACGAGCGAGGCGGCGAGCAGCGCTATTAGGCTTAGCCACAACAGGCGCTGTGAGCGGGAACGCAGACGCGGACGGAGCCTGCCGAGCGGGGAGCGCGTTCCGGCGGCTGTAAGCACGGGCGCGGACACCAGCAGTTCGAATGCCAGTCCGCCGGTGAGAGCAAGCGCGCCTAATAGTACAAACCAGCGTATCACGGGTTCGTAGGGCACATGGAGCAGTGGGGAATGGGCAGCGTTTGAATCTGCTGCCGATACTGGAGCAGCAGCCGACGGTTCGCCCACAAAGAATATAAACGATCCGCGCAGAGTATGGCCGTCAATAGTTGAAAGGTTGCGCCATGCGACTGTGTATGTGCCGTCGGGCAGCGGGGGCAAGCTGACAGACATGACGGTAAGATCGTTGGCGTCAATCGTGCTATCTTCGTTGTCCACGCGCGCGCCGTCGCTGTTTAGGACTTGGATACTGCTGAATCGCGCCTCCATCGGTTCGGTGAACCAGATTGTAACGCGATCGGGGGATGCGTCGAGGACGGCTTCGGTTTGCGGTTCTGAACGCACGAGGTTGGCGTGCGCCTCCGCAGTCTGCGACTGAACGGCAAACGCTAGGGCGCAAGCCAATACTAATGTGAGCACGAGTTTCATGCGAGTGGCTTTGCAGAATAGACAGGTTGAATTAGGATGCTTTGGACCTTATTGTACCTTACTGTAATTGCAGCCTGTCTATTCTGTATGTCTATGTCAGGTGATGGTCTAGGCGGTCTAATTTAACTTTTTCGACGGAGGACGGCAGCTGCGCCTATACCGCCGATGACGATCCCAATCACGCCCACTGCAATCCCGGCTATTGCCAGTGTGGATGCGGTGGATGCGCTGCTTTGCGCGCTGTTCGCAGCCGATTCAAGGGCTAATGCCGTGTCTTGCGCCTGCTGAGCGGAATCAAGGGCGCCGCGAAGCGCAGCTTCTATCTCTCTCATGGATGCTGCGCTGTCCGGGAATTGTATGGCGGTCGCAGGCTGTACGTCGTCGAATCTACCGACGCCGGACTCAAACCTCTCGTCGAGTTGCATGCCTTCAATACTGCCCAAAAAGTGGAAGATGTACTGCCCGGTTGCGGTGGGTATAAAGTCTGCCTTGTAGTAGCCGGGGGCTTCAAAGACGGCATACAGCGGCATAAGGCGCTTTGTGCCGGAAGGCACATGGGTAACTTCGACTTGAAGTGTGTTTTCCAAGCCTTCGACGCCTACTATAAGGTCATCAGCATGGTCGTGATCGTCATGATCGCTGTCCGCAGCATCTGCCATCGCATCTGAGCCATCTTCGCTTTCGACCTGAACCGTGGCAGATGCATGCACCGGATCTCCGCCCCACGTGTATGGGATGTGGTCGTTGGATACCAGCTTTACCTCAATAGTGTGCATGCCGGCGTCTAGGGCAGGCAGTTCCAGCCATTCGGTATAAATGCGAGAGCGCTCTTCGCCATTGATGCTCACGATGCCGTAGCCTTCACCCGGGACATGCTCTCCGTCAACATTCCGGGGTGAGAATGTGAATCCGTGCGGCATGACTTGAAGAGAGTGGCTGCCCATGCCGTCCGAGTGCGCCATCACATGCAGGGACATCGCGCCCTGAGCGTCTATTGACTCGTGGTGGTGCATATCCGCCGTCATGCGCCTGCCCGATTCCGGGACGGATACCACCGCCGCCGCCTCTACTAACTTGCCATCATACAGCAGTTCGTTGTGGGTGTTGGCGTTGAGCGTAACGCGCACTTGACGCTCTCCTGCTTCGAGTCCGCCGAGGTGATAGTATGGTCCATAGATGCGGCCTATTTTTTCGCCGTCCACATATACGTGCGCGTGTCCCTCACCGGGCGAGTTCTCCATGTTCACATTTTGGGGCGTCCAGCGCCAGTTTTCGGTCATTAGGTGAATATTGACGCCGCCGTCATCAGCGATTTCAGTCATCAGCTGTACACTGACCGGCACCTCCGAGTTGATAGGCTCATGGCTCATGCTGTCATGGTCATGGTCCCCGTGCGCCTCATGTTCCATTGCTTGCGGGGCGCTCGCATCTTCGTCATGTTCATGTTCGTGCGATGCCACCTTGGTTACGCGAAGCGAAACGCCGTTGAGCACTCCTTCAAATGCAGGCTCGTTCAAAAAGCCTACGACCAAATTATAATCTTCGATGTCTCTCGGTTCGTGCGCCAGCGCCGTTCCCAGCGAAAGCGCTGACAGACATAAAGCCGCCAAAACGGGTAAGAGTTTTTTCATCAAGAGGCTTCTCCTAATTCGCTATTCATTAGATACCGGTGGATAGGGTTAGGATGATTTGCTCCTGCGTTTTTCTCTAATATACATCCGAATTGCGAGCGCGACTACTATGATGAATGCAAGCAGCGCGACCAGAGTAACGATACCCGTTATGGGATTGGGGGTCGTTACATCCACGAGGAACTCTGCCTCTGCCGCACCTGCAGCCGGGGCGTCCACGCTCACGGTGAACATCCATGTTCCCACCCTGTCTAGTATAATCGGCTGCTCGGTGTCGTAGTAGCCGGGGTAGTTCTGAGGGTCTGGGTCTGGGTTGACGACGATCGGCCCTACTTCTACTTCGGCTGAATCGGGTCCAATGGCGGATACGATGACCTCCGCGCCAGTAACAGGAGTTTCGGACGCTGTATCGGTAAGCAGGATCGACAGGTACAAATTGCCTACTATGGGCGTTGGCGGTATCTTGCCGAGCGCAATCTCATAAGAACCTGCGATGCGGCGGTCGAACTCCACAACGCGCCCGTTTGCATAGGCGTATGATGAGACAAAGTGTACGACTGCGGCGCCTGCCATGCCGAGCAGAACCGCGCCAATGACGACGAGTCGGAGCAGATTTGATGGCAATGTCGGCAAACCTCACACTGCGTCAGACGAATGGAAGAGAAAAACAGCAGGATGCTGCGGGAGAAGCGCAGGCGGCTTATCGGGCGCCGCCGGGGTGCGCTGCCGCACCGGGATAATGACAGCTGCCGGAAGTATGAATATGGAAGTGGGCTGGAATTGCCGCAAGTTCGCAGCGTCCACATCTGCGGGAGATGTGGCAAGCGTAACGGCAAGACTGCCCTCGCTCTTGTATAAGGCGATGGGAGACGCGCCGTTTGAAGGGTCAGAAGGGTCAGGTTGAAGATGCCTGTGTATGTGGTATGCGGTTTCGAAGGCATGGCTGTGCTCGCCGGGGGCGCCAAAGTGCAGGTGGCCTGGCTGACGCTCGGCGAAGTGGTGGTCGAGCACGGGTCCCAGCAGCGGAGCAATTAGCGCAGCAATGACAATCAGTGCAACGAACGCGCCGAATTTTTTAACAAACGCTTTATGCCTCATCATACTGCCAAATTATAGCATAGGGCGCAGTCTTGGGTGTGTGTATTATCAGCAGGTGTCGGCGCTGCAAATCTGTGCGGAGTGTTACGGCTCTCTGCTTTGAGGGAATGCCGAATGAACCGGCGAGTATAGGTAGGGACGCTGCAATCTTGCGGCTATCCACATGGACATGCCATACGAATATAAGGTATGTTTGTTCTGTGGTTTTACTTCGCACTGCACCATGACAAGTTAAGCGGAGTTCGCTATGACTACTACAAAGTCTATACCATTCGGAGCGATGACGAATGCGCTCCCCATTATAGATCCAAGCGACTTGGATGAGCCTTATGTGGTGCCTGACCGCATGTTTCAGAATCCGAACCTTCTTGACACGGCAACAATTCTGAAAGTTCGCTACAAAGATGATCCGACAGTGCTCGTCGATAGCGGAACTATCATCTGCTATGACCCGAACAACCTTAACAATAGGGTTTATCCGGACTGCTATGTTGCTTTTGATGTGCCTGCCGGCGCCATCTTCGCGCAGAACGGCTATCTCACCTGGCAGGTGGGCAAGTCGCCGGACTTCGCGCTGGAGATAGCCTCTGAGACTACTGCGAAGCGTGATATTACAGTTAAACGCGAGCTTTATGAGACTATTGGGGTCCGTGAATACTGGCGCTTTGATCCCAGCGGCGGCGAATATTACGGCGTATCCCTAGCAGGAGACAGGTTAATAGACGGCTCTTACCAGCCCATAGAGATAGGCGTCAATGCAGCCGATATGCTGAGTGGATATAGCGCATTGCTGGGTCTAAGCCTGTGCGTGCAGGAAGGGGTGCATCCAATTGCGAACACTATTCGCCTAGACAGACTTCTCTTATATGACCCCAGCACGGGTGAGTATCTGCGCAACCTCGCAGAAGCAGAATCTGACTTAGAGATGTCGCAAGATGTGCTGCGCGATACGCAAGATGCTCTGTCTAAGTCTGACGCCGATCTGGAAGCGGCGCAAGCTCGAATACGCGAACTGGAAGCGAAGCTGCGCCGCCGTTAGTCAGGCTGAAACATCATACGAAAGGGATGTCAGATTCCGCGATTGCAGAATAAGCTCTTCATCCTAAATGTCCGCGTCCGTTAAACCTAGATGAAGCTTCTCGCCGCCTCTGCTGCGTTTGTTGGTGGAACGCTGTTTGCCTTCGAGTTCGGAGGCGGTGTACCGTTGGCGGCGCTTGCGCTGTTCGCTGTAGCGGGGTTGCTTTGCGCGCTGCTGCTGACAAATCTTGGCAGATCGCCTTGGATTGCGCTGATTGTACTTGCGGCTGTTTTGGGCGCAGTGCGTGTAGTGGCAGAAGGCGATGCGCCGCTGACTTCGTACGCGAGCTCTGTTCCGCAGCAAGTAGAGGGCCTAGTGGTCAGCGATGTGGAGGCGCTAGGTAATTTCGCGCGCTTTCGTCTGGATTTGAAGCGCATCCGAACAGGCGAGGGAGAATGGACGTCTGCGGAAGGGCTGCTGCTTGTGTCAGCGCGCGCCAACGCTGAGATAGCGAGGCAGCGGGAAGCGCCGTACTTCCAATATGGGGACAGGCTGCACCTCGAAGGGCATATCAGCACGCCGCCTTTGCTGGATGGATTCGACTACGCCGCATATCTGGCGAGACAGGGCATATCGGAAGTTCAGGATGCGTACAAAGTTACGCTCATCGGTGAACGCGAGGGCAGCACATTCTATCGCTCGCTGTACAGCATCAGGCGACAGCTTGCTGCGTCCATAGCAGCCGTTGTGCCGGAACCGCAGGCTGCGCTCGCACAGGGAATGCTGCTCGGACTGCGACGGAACATCCCGGCTGAATTGACGGAGGCGTTTCGGCTCACAGGCACGGCGCATCTGCTTGCGATTTCAGGGCTTCATGTGGGCATCCTGCTCATCATCAGTCTCAACGGGGCGGCCGCGCTGCTCGGCAGAAAGCATCATCTGCACCTGATTGCGCCTCTGGTCATCGTCTGGGTATATGGTTTTCTGTCCGGGATGTCGCCGTCAGCGACCAGAGCGTGCATTATGGGCAGTGTGTACCTGATGTCGCTGGCGTTCGGCAGACAGCGCGGTTCGCTCGCTGCGATTGGATGCGCAGCCGCTCTAATGGTCGCGGTATCGCCTGCGATCATTTTCAGCGTGTCCTTCCAGCTCAGCTTCGCAGCGATAGCGGGTATTGCTGCGTTTTCGGATATGTTCGGCGGCGCAGCCAGGACGGCAATCGAACGCGGAACTAGGTGGAACTCTGCGCTGAGCTCCTTCTTTAATGCTGTGGCAGATATGCTGGCTGCGTCGCTTGCTGCAACTATAACCACGCTGCCCCTGATTGGATTTCACTTCGAGCGAGTGTCCACTTTGGGAATACCGGCGTCTGTGCTGACGCTGCCCGCGCTGCCGCCGCTCATTGTCGGAAGCGCAGGTACGGCTATGGTCGGGCTGTGGAACACTACGGCTGCGATGCCGTTAGGCTGGCTGGTATGGCTTGCAAGTTCGTATTTGACCGTAGTTATTACGCTAATGGCAAAACTGCCGGGCGTTTCGGTTGACATCGGTAATATCCCTGTATGGGCTATTGTCGCGTACTACTGCGCACTGGTACTGGCATACGGCTCAAAGGCGCTTTCCGTGGAAAAGATACGCGGATTATTACGGCGCCATGCGAGAGGAAACCGAAGGGGTTATGAAAGTTCGCCGCGAGCCGCGCCACGAGCAGAGGGCGGATTTCGCGCTCGCGGCATCGTGATGTGGCTGCTCGTGCCTGCTGTGTTTGCGGTGTCGCTGGCTTGGTCACAGACTCTTGTCAGGGACGACAGGCTGCGGGTGGTGTTCTTCGACGTGGGTCAGGGCGATGCAGTGTTCATAGAGACTCCGGGAGGCAAGCAGGTGGTCGTTGACGGCGGGGCTGATCCTCGGCCGATGATGCGTCTGCTGGGGGAGCGTATGCAGTTCAACGACAGGAAGCTGGACATAGTAGCGGCGACGCATCCGCACAGCGACCACGTGGGCGGGTTGGCGGAAGTGCTCAAGCGATATGAGGTAAGCGCTGTGCTGGAACGGCGCATCGAGGAGTATGAGAGCGCGCCTTATGAAGAATGGGCGCGCGCAGTAAATGCGGAAGAAGAGCTGGGAGCAATAGCGCTAGAGGCGAGCGCAGGTATGATTATAGCGCTGGATGGCGGCGCGCGGATTGAAGTGCTGGGGCCGCCGCGCACTTTGCTTAGCGGCACTGAATCAGACGCTGACAACGCATCGCTGGTTCTGCGGCTGATATATGGCGATGTGAGCGTGCTGCTGACTGGGGACATCTTCGCCGATGCGGAGCGGGCGCTGCTGGCAAGCGGGTCTGTGCTGGACAGCGATGTGCTGAAAGTGCCGCACCATGGAAGCGACAGCAGTTCGACTTCCGAGTTCATCAGCGCAGTAAGCCCTTCCGTTGCGGTCATTTCGGTGGGCGCTGATAATCGCTTCGGGCATCCGAACGAGGATGTGGTGGAAAGACTGCAAGAGTTCGTTGCGGAAGACGGGCTGCTTCAGACGGCGGAGCACGGGACGGTTGAGGTGCTCACTGACGGTAAGGCGCTATGGGTACACACAGAAAGATGACAATATGACAACCTAATTCCAATTCTCATATCACATATTTAGGTAAGACAGATTAACAAGGTAATGTCCTATATATTGAGTTCAGCACATCTTCATGTTGTTTTCAATGAAACCTTTTTTATTTTTATCAAATTCCTAATGTTATAATTGCCCTACACTATAATTACCATACAATAATACCAATAGTGTATTTGACACATATATATCGTATCGGGCTAATGGATACACACTGTGCGGGAGGTTACTTATGGCATGGATCGGCGACCCTGACGGCATTTACAGCGCGCTTGGCGTGAAGCGAATCATAACCGCATCCGGCAGCACGACGGCGTATGGCGGGAGCAAGACACGACCGGAGATTTTGGCGGCTATGAACAAGGCTTCCGGCATGATGGTGAACCTTGATGAGTTAAACCGAGCGGCGAGCAGCATTATCGCGGATGCGACGGGCGCAGAGGCGGGGTTTGTATCCAGCGGCGCGGCAGGCGGGCTTGTGCTGCAGGCGGCAGCCGTTATCGCCGGCTCGGATCCTGCCTTGATGGACAGGCTGCCTGACACGACGGGCATGAAAAACGAGATTATCATCCACAAGAGCCATCGCTTTCCTTATGACCAGTGCTACACATCGGTGGGGGCGAAGTTTGTGGAGATAGGGGACGGCAGACGGTGCCAGCCGTGGCAGCTTGAGGCGGCGTTTACGGAGAATACGGCGGCTGTGGCATATCTGTTTTCGCCGTTCATCACGCGGCGCGCGATTCCGTTCCCGGAGGTGTGCGAGATAGCGCACAAGCACGGCGTGCCTGTGATAGTGGACGCTGCGTCTATGCTGCCGCCGCGCTCGAACCTGCGGCGCTTCACGGAAGAGGGCGCGGACATGGTGATATACAGCGGCGGAAAGGCGGTTCGGGGTCCGCAGGGCACCGGGATTCTGTGCGGCCGCGCAGACTTGATAGACGCGGCTTTCGCCAACGCCGCGCCGCATCAGTTCATAGGGCGCGGGATGAAGGTTTCGAAAGAGGAGATTATCGGATTGCTGCGCGCTATCGAGATTTTTGTAGATGAGGACGAAGATGCGGAGATGGCACGCTACAGAAGAATGGTTCAGCAGGTGGTTGACGCGCTGGCGGAGGTAGGAGGGCTGCGGGTTACGCTGGAGCATGATGAGCACAATTACTTGATTCCGCACGCGGTGATGCGCTTCACGCGTGAGTGGCAGGGACCGGGGAGAAACGAAGTATATCAGGCGATGATAAGCGGCGACCCGCCGATATATCTGCATGACATATTCGATCCGGATGAGTTGGCGGTTGACCCGCTCAATTTGGACGACGATGAGCTGGAAATCGTGATAAGAAGGCTGAGCGAAACGCTGTTGGGGACTTGACCAATTTCCAAGAAAAGCGCACAATTACGATACTGGGTATAAGTGCGTCCAGTTGGCGCATTTTGGGCTGTGTGGCTCGCCAAAAACCGACTGAAAAAGATAAAAATAACGCGGGGCATAAGCATTGCATACACACATTTAGGAGAGGAGTAAGGCAATGGGTTCCAACGGCAGCAGCAATGGGCATAGCAAATCTTTGGTGTTTGTGCAGCTCACAGGAGGGAATGACGCTCTAAATACGATAGTCCCTCTGAATGATGAGCATTATTATAACTTCCGTCCTACGGTGCAGTTTCAGCCCGAAGAGCTGCTAGAGCTGGATGGCAATCTGGGCTTGAACCCGAATATGACGGCAATCAAGGAGCTGTGGGACGAGGGCAAAGTGGCGATTATCAACGGTATCGGCTACCCGAACCCGAACCGTTCGCACTTCCGCTCGATGGACATCTGGCACACAGCTGAACCTACCAAGGTTGCCACAGAGGGCTGGCTGGGGCAGCTCACGCGAGACCTCGATCCGAAAGGGGAGAATGTCCTGACGGCGGTAAACTTCGGGCGCGGCCTGCCTCGCGCGCTTTCGGCGCAGGGTGTTCCGGTGGCGTCTGTGGGCGACCTCGCAACTTATGGTCTGTACCCGGACATACGGGACGAATCTATCCGCAATCAGACGCTGGATATGTTCTCTCAGATGTACGGCGGCGCGGGCAAGAACGCAGTAAAGGAGTTCATACAGCAGACCGGACGCGGCGTGCTGCAGGGCGCCGATACGCTGGGAACTGCGCCGCGCAAGTATTCGTCGAGCATCGAATATGCGAACACTTCTATCGCACAAAGCCTGCGGGACGCAGCGCAGGTGATGTTCGCAGACATCGGAACGCGCATCTTCTACACAGGACAAGGCAGCTACGATACGCACGCAGGCGAAGTGCCTATGCACGCGAAACTCATATCTGAGATGTCCAACGCAGTCGGCGACTTCTGGGACGACGTGGAAGAGCATGGCTATGAGAACGATACGGCTATCGTCGTATTCTCCGAGTTCGGCAGGCGCATCAAGGACAACGGCTCCGGCACCGATCATGGCTCCGGCGGTGTGGCATTCGTAATCGGCGGAGGTGTGAAGGGCGGTCTGTACGGAGACTTCCCGTCGCTGGCGCCGGAAGATCAGCTCGAAGGCGATATGTACTTCAACAACGACTTCCGCTCCTCGTACACCACTCTTCTGGAAGACTGGATGGGCGTCGATGCAAAGCCGATCGTGAACGGCACTTTCGAGAAGATGGATTTCATCAAGAAGTAAGGCCCGCTCATTTCATAAAGGGAATTACAGTGTTCCTCGGCTGCTTGTTTGGCGAGCAGCCGAGGACGCCGGAGAGTACACAAGACAGGGCTGCGCCAGCAACAGCATACGTCAAATGACAACATCAACCGAACATGCGGAAATAAGCCTGCGTATGCTTACCCATGCCGAGGAGTTTTTGCACGCCGGCGACATAATACAGGCGTCGGAGAAGGGCTGGGGCGCAGCGGCGCACTACCTGAAGGCGGTCGCCAAGCAGCGTGGGTGGCGCAATGGCTCACACAGAGATTTCTTCGCCATCAAAAATCGGTTGGCGGAGGAGACGGACAACCCGGATAGAGTGAGGGTTCTATTTAATTCGGCACGTGTGCTGCAGCAGAACTTCTATGAACCCATCGCGCCGGACGAAGATGTTGAGCAGGACATCGGACGCGTGAGGGAGTTCATAGACAGGCTGGAACAGGCAAATGTGCTGGATAGATGAATGACAATCTAAAATGAATACAGCGGAAGCATGCCGCCAAGCTGCTAATGGGGATATCCCGATACCTTGCGGAGATAGTCAATCCGTCAGGAACGCAGCTTGAACTTCTGAGCGAGATAGCGCACTTGGAGATGTCGAGACTTACGGTTGTTCCATACAACAGACGCTTAGTACCGAATGAAGCGCTGCTTCCGTAATTCCAAATAAATCGGACAGAACAGCAAACACCCCCCAACGAGGAGGCGGAATATGACCACAGCAACAAAATCTGAAGTCGGGCTTATCAAGCACCTGCTGCGGCGGGCGTCCTTCGGGGCGACTCCGTCAGAGCTTGACCATTACGAAGCGCTGGGCTATGAAGCGGCTGTGGAAGAGCTTCTGCATCCTAGCGACCCGCAGAACATGCCCGACGATATTATCAAGCGCTACCATACCGATATGCATGAGCTTCGCTATGGCAACTCCGCGACGGCGTACTGGCTCTACCGAATGGTAACCACACAGGCGCCGATGGAAGAGAAGATTGCGCTCTTCTGGCACGGCGTGTTCGCCACCGGCTATGCCAAGACAAATCAGGCGCGCTCGCTGCTGAACCAGATTGACATGTTCCGCAGACTGGGGCTGGGCAAGCTGGATGATCTGCTGATTGACCTCGCCAAGGACCCTTCGATGATTATCTGGCTGGATAATCAGGAGAACCACGACGGCGCTATCAATGAGAACTGGGGGCGCGAGCTGCTGGAACTCTTCAGCATGGGTATCGGCAACTACACAGAGGATGACATCAAAGAAGCTTCGCGCGCCTTCACGGGTTGGACACTCGGCAACGCAGAATATATGGCGGTGCGTGCGTCTAAGGACTCCATCTGGCCTTATGGCAGAATCGCGTGGCATTTCAATTTCCGGGACAGCGATCATGACGCGGGCGAAAAGCACTTCTTGGGCGAGAGTGGTGATTTCAACGGCGACGACATTGTTCGCATCATCTGCAGGCAGCCTGCTACGGCGCGTTTTATTGCCCGCCATCTGTATGACTTCTTCGTGGCGGACGAAGAGCCTGTGCCGCAGTGGCCATACACCGCGCCTCGCGACCCGGATGCCATAGACCTGATGGCGCAGGCGTACTTTGACGGAGATCACGAGATTCGGCACATGCTGCGTGTGCTGTTCAACTCAGACTTCTTCAAAGAAGCACAGTACGCGCGAGTGAAGTGCCCGGCGGAACTGGTCGCAGGTACAATGCGGCTTAGCGGCAGCGTAACGCGCCCGCACATGGAAATCATTCCTACTTCCGATCTGGCAGGATTTATGGGGCAGACGCTGCTCAACCCGCCGTCAGTCGAGGGCTGGCATGAGGGCACGGAATGGATTAACAGCGGCGCACTCGTGGAACGCGTGAACTTCGCTGCCAAGGAAATAAGCAACACTGACGCGCCGGGCGTGCGCCTCATACTCGACAGACTGTCGGAGCAAAACGGAGGCGCGTACACGCCGAGCGAGATAGTGGACGCCTGTTTGGACATAATGGGCACGCCGGAAATGGACATTGAGATGCGGGCTGCCCTCATCGCGCATGTCGGCATCAAGGGCGATGTGTGCCTGAGCGGCCGAGAGCAGGGCGACGAATCTGAGCAGCGCATCGGCGAACTGCTGGGCTTGATAGCATCCACGACCGAATACCAGTTAGTATAGGAAACTCACGCGGATGGACGGGCTGCCTTTTCTGTCGCGTCCTGTGCATCCGCTTTAACCATGCAGACGAATAATGAGGACTGACGCATGACAACTTCTGCCGCAAAGACGCTGAAGATTGAGTATCTGAAGACGATAGGCATCGTGAACAACGCTCCGGTGGGGCGCGGCTTCGCCAATCCGGTTGACCTAGCGGTGCATGCGGACGGGCGTATTTTCGTACTAAACCGCGGCGCGCCTGTGTTTACGCGTATCGGCGTTACTAATATGGATGATGATTACCTGTATGAGTTCTCTTCGCACGGCGACGACGAGGGCAAACTTAGACTGGCAGCAGGTATTGCGCTCAGCAATGACGGCAGCAAGGTCTATGTGTCCGACGAGTATAACCATCGTATCAGCATTTTTGATTCGGACAGCGGCGATTTTGTGAAGGCATGGGGAACGCATGGCAGAGAGCCGGGTGAGTTCGATGGTCCGTCCGGCATAGCCGTTGATGCGGAAGACAACCTATACATCACCGACCAGAATAACCATCGCGTTCAGAAACTCACTCCGGACGGGCGCCACATCCTTAGCTGGGGGAGCGAAGGCAGCGGCGACGGCGAATTCAACATGCCTTGGGGTATTTGTGTGGGCAGAGACGGCAGCGTTTATGTCGCCGACTGGCGCAACGACCGAGTACAGAAGTTCAGTGCGGGTGGTAATTTCATCGCCGTGTTCGGTGAACCGGGCGGCGCAGATGGGCAGTTTAGCCGTCCTGCAGGTGTGGGGATTGATGCGGACGGCAACATCTATGTTACAGACTGGGGCAACGAGCGCGTGCAGATACTCGCTGCAGACGGCAGCCACTTGAAAACGCTGCGCGGCGAAGCGACCTTGTCCAAGTGGGCGCTCGACTTCCTTGCAGCCAACCCGGACGAAGTAGAGACGCGCAAGATTTCTAACCTAACACCTGAGCTTCCCCCGCATCTGGACACGCCGCACCTCATCTCATCGCAGATTGAGCCGTACTTCTGGGGGCCTACATCGGTGAACTTCGACAACGACGGGCGTATGTTCGTAACGGAGTCTTCGCGGCACCGCATTCAGGTGTATCAGCTGGGATAGGCATAGCGGGCAGGGCGCAAGAGAATAGAGCCGGATTATATCTAAATATCTAACTGGATAGAATGTGAAAGAGGCGAGGGTTTTTATTTTCAACCCCCGCCTCTTTTTTGCGTCATTAAACAGATGATTACAGCGATAGTGTACTATTACTAAATATGATGCGCGCGGTATCACTATCCCGAATCCTGGCAGTGCTATCGATAGCAGTAGAAAACAATTTATGCTCCACATGTATTTCAGGTGCAGTAAAAGTCCATTTTCTGGATTTGGTATCCGGGTCAATAGATTCAGTTGACAAAACCTTCGAGAAATTCTCATCTAACTGATTGAGCAATTTAGCTGAAACAAACCCTTCACCGCACCATTTGCAGCGTTCACCGTTCATTCGCACGGTGAATAGTAGATTTCCCACTTTCTGTCGCATCATAACTACGGCAGGTTCATACTCACATCCGTACGGGTGGTTTTCGTCTGTGATAATCCACCAAGGGGTGTCATCTTCGTGTTCTGTAATCATTTTCTCATATATCCAAGCTGGGGCGATATGTTGTTATTAATCTTGGGTACGCACCTTGATACGCCACGACAGCATGAAGAGGTTGTGTCTGTGTCATCCAACCTAATATCAAACACGAACGGCCTCGTTTATCCTCAGGGTAATCTTCAATAATTTCCGGCGCATCCATTCCAATCGCATTTCTCAGCATCGCCCTTGTGATGCTGCGGGCAATCATCCTATCGTTGCCATGCTCGGAGATACTAAATTCGAATTGCCTGAAACACGCTGATATTGAATCTATGTCTGGGGATGTCAATACTATCCCCTTCTACCAATCTTCTTCTGATATGCCTAAGCTAGTGTACACACTTTGGGGGATTTGGATGGAGGTATCAGTGCCTGACTCGTAGTTTTTCAGGTTCTGGCGCAGTATCATTGCCACGATTTTGGCGTGCTGCAGGCTCATGCGCACACGCACTTTTTCCTCGGGCGCTCGTCCAACCTCGCTGGAAACCGGATGCGGTTCGGTCAAGCAGAATGTGATGTTTACGCCGTAAACTCCTGTGGTAATCTGCATATTATCGACATAGAGGTCAGGAATTGCGCTGCCTTCGTCTGCCATCTTGCACTCCTACATTAAGATGAAATCATAATAGAAACGCCCTCAACTTGTGTCAACTCGTGTCAGCCTGTGTCAACTCGTATCAACTAAACCCGCTTTGGGCTGCTGTGGCGCGGGCGCTGCGCCGTCTGTGAGTGGGCGCAGCGCAGCTCTCTAATCATCTTCGCTGCCGCTTACACGGTACAACTCCTTGCTGAGGTTTGTCGCCATATCAGCGTCGCTGCGGTCGAGCATGCGAAGTGTGGCTCGCGCCATGAGATGCAAGGTCTTGTCCAGGCGCACTAACATGCGCTCCAAACGGAACATGAACCACAGCAGCAGTATGCCCGCCAGCCCTATGTTGATGAATTGAATCAGATCCGTAACCATAATTCGTCTCCGTAAGCGTCTCTTGTAATTCCTGTTTTCGCTGAATTAAACCTGCTGCAAGAGCAAGGTTCGTTCAATGCGCTTTCCGCCCTGCCCCACTTCGAGCGTATATCCCTCCACGAAGAAATCGCTGTCCACGCCCATATCTTCATAGTCAACACTAATGCGATCCGACAATTTTGTTTGGATGATTAGCAGAGTGTTGCCGTCCGAACCGTTGGGAAGCGTTATGCTGAGAACGGTTCGCGCACGTCCCCGCCGTGCCAGCCGCCTGTCTAAGGTCGCCTGCGCGCGCTGTGCTTCCCGTGTCCAGCGCGCGTCGATACTGCGTATGCGCTGCCCGTATGCGTCTTGACTATCGGAATCACCTGCCGTTAGAAGCAGCGGCGCATTGAAGGTCAGCGCGTTCACGGTGCGCAGGTTCAACTTTGTCAGGTAACCCGAAGTTGAGCCGAAACGCACCCGTATGAGAGTTCCCTTGCCGTTGTACAGCTGAGTAGCCGGGTGGGTAACTGAGAGCTGCGAGGTGATGTCTTCGCCGGATCCGTCCGCCTTAGTGTTCGCGGTATAATCGGTACTTTGGAGCGGACGCAGCTGCCCGCCCACAACATCAAAACTCTTGCTTTCAGCAAGAAACTCGCGCGTCTGGTTAGCATCGAAATAGGGCGTCTCTCCCAGAGTCCAAGCGGTGCGATGACCGTGGTTAGCGGCATCGCGGATTCGCATAAATATCTTGTTTTCGATATTGTCCACTCCGTCGCTCCACTCCAATGCGGAGAAGTATGCGTCCGTGCCACTGCTCTGCGAACTCACGGATGCCTTCGGCGTTGTGTGTGGAGCGGTCGCCCGGCGGGTACAGTTTTGCAGCCGCCAAAAGCCATGCCCATCCACGAATATGAAGCCGTCTTCCTCGTCCTGCAAGCGCCTAATCTCATCAGTCGCCTGCACACCCCAGAGAGGCGGCGACCACAGGCTCGGCACAAGCTCAATGCCGTCGTCCAGCGCGCGAGACTCAGCATCAACGCCCGCATAGTCTAAGATGTCGTCCAGAACTTCGTCCGAAGTCTGGGGAAACGAGGATGTGGCGTACATATACAGGGTTACATCTTCGAGACGGCGCATCTCGTCGAAGGCGCGCAAACGACACTGACTGACGTTAGGATGCGGCTCTATGCTGTGCAGATTACCGTAGAAGAGTGATGCCCAGCCGCCGAAATGCTGCCACAGATGGTCGGCTGCTCCATCGCAATACAATCCATGCCGTGTTGCGCCGGTGTTGAAATCGGAGATCGCCGTTATAATCTGCACTCGATTGACGAATATACGGATGCGAGCGCTATGCAGCGCTACCTGTACGAAGCGCCGCTCGCCGCTGCTCCACTGCAGGTCGGTTTCGGCGAGCGGCGTATCACTTCCCTGCTCTACTTTTCGCAATTGAAGCGAACTGCCGTTGATGCGGAGATACAGAAAGTTATTGGTGTCTGCATATCGAATAACCAGTCCGCCATGCCGTTCGGAATCTGTGCCCCGTGTGAAGTCGGAGCCGAAAGACGCATCCGCAATTCCGAAGTCCATGGCTGCGATGCGCCGTCCTGAGTGAGCGCCGTTCGTCTGTGCGCCGCCGCCAGCCGCGATACGAAAGTCCTGATTCTGCATAGTCCAGCTAAACGCGGAGCCGTAATTGGGGGCGTGGGCGGACAGACTGACTCCGGCTGTGTCTTCAAATTCGTCGCAGGGGAATGCTGCACACAGCCACACCTTGCGTCCCGGCTTAAGTGTGCCGGACAGGAGCGACGCAGGGTTTGGCGGGCTGTATTTGTGGTCGGAGTTTGCCAGCCGAATGTCAAGCCTCGCCGTGTCTATGTATTCGCTGCGCAGGTCTCGCATGTGGCGCAGCGAAAATCCCAGCGTGTCTGAGGTAATTTCGTCGTGCGCGCCCGTGAACTGCTCTTCGCCGCCCCAGTCCACCATCAGTTTCCACTTCACTTCACCCATATCTCACACCTCCCTAATCATCTACTTCCCGTATGTTCTGCTGGTTGCGCCATCGACTTGAAGCGTCGCCTTCCAAGAGATTGGCTCGCCAGCGCGGCTGGTCAGTTCGTAGGACTTCACTAAGCAGACGCCTGTGTATCGCACACTGCCGGACTTCAAGCCTGCCGGCGCGTATTCAAAGCGAGTGGGGGCAGTGTGATAACGAAGCGCGCCCAGCACGGCGTCTGCGCCTTCGTTGGCGGTATCGTCAAATACGCCGCACAGGGTGAACAGAACCGACTCTATGCTTGGATTGAAGCGCGCGCCCGAGTCGCCCAGCGCCGTTACTTCGCTGAGCGCACGCTCGCCGGGCAAGCCGCTCACCTCTATGATGTGTGCCGACAGGTCGCGCATAACGCCGCCGACGTCCGCAATCCGGAAGCGCGATCTCTGCCCGTCCATAACCGCCATCGTCAACCTCCCTACCCACTCAGAAACGAACCTGAATTGCACATCCCAAGAAATCGGTCAAAAAAGAACAGACCCCAACGCATCAGATAGATGGGTCTGTCCCTTGCTGAACAATATAGATAATATGTTCGCACATGTCAAGGGTAATCTGGCGGAGGGATTTAGATTACGAACACGATGAGGCGAGACATAGCGAGGTAGGGGGGATCTGCTTTTCAACTGGTGGGGTGATTCAGGAATAGCGCTGCGCGCTGATTAGGTTGGTATAATGGCAATACTGAGGAGTGCTGAGGCACTGTTTGAGTTCTCTCGGAGGGTGCCTGCGTGACGCTCATTAAGCGATTGTTACGCTTGACCGGTAAACTGCTTTCACTGGCAATAGACGGCGTGCTGTTCGTCATATCGCTGTGGTTTGCTGTTGGACTGATAGTTTTCGCTCTGGTAATCGTGATAGCGCTAATTTATGGGATTATGAGCCTACTGGGAAACGATTAAGCTAAGGGGAAGCAGCGCTTTATTTAGGAGATTGCCGGCTGGTGAGCGGTTGGGAAAAACTGGTCATATTCGTCAAGTTATTGGTGCACCCTCGTACTTGGCTGCCCCCAACGCTCTGGTGGGTTGTATTCTTGGTTGCTTTAGATGCGCTCTTTTCTTATAGATGCTGGACGGTTTGTATTTGCTATCATCCATTCGGAGAGCAGTGGCTATTAAGTGTACATTTGATGCGGCTGTTTGGGACTAACTGCTATATTTATTGATGAATAAGCTGAAATCCGCGCTGCGAGTTCTGTTGAGGTTCACCGTCAACGGACTCGCAGTGTTCTTATTTTATGTGCTGCTGGCTTTGGCGGCTTTGACGGGGCTTTGGATATGGAACCAGTTCTAACGCAGATGAACCGGACGGGAGCTGTGGAATTATGTTCATGGAAGAGGTAGTCAGGGAGTTAAAGTTCGCGCTGCGGACGATTTGGCGTATGACGCGCAACGGATGCTCGGCGCTGGCATACGCCGCGCTCTTCGCGCTGGCGCTGGCACTGGTGCTCTGGGTGCTTGATCGGTTCTAGGCTATTTTGAGCGAGATGGACACCGCTGCTGACATATCGGACACCCCAGCGCCCGCCCTGCAATTTCATCCACGCTCCCTTTATGTTCTATGTTCCCTTTACATTGACGATTTGGCGAAAGGTGTGCATCACTTCCACGAGGTCTTTGGACTGCTCCATCACGAGGTCGATGTTTTTGTATGCGCCGGGCAGTTCGTCTAGGAACACTTCGGATCGATTGACCTCGATGCCGCTCATCAGCCGGTCGAAGTCGTCCATCGTGAACGAATCTCTGGCTTTGCGGCGGCTCATACTGCGTCCTGCGCCGTGCGGTGCGGTGTTGAATGACTGCGGATTGCCCTTGCCTCGCACTACGTAGCTGCGAGTGCCCATCGACCCCGGTATTAGTCCCAGCTGCCCCTCGCGCGCCTCGATTGCGCCTTTGCGCGAAATCAGCACATCTTCGCCGAAGTGGTTTTCACGCTGGGTGAAATTGTGGTGGCACTGAATGCGTTCCACAACCTCAAATCCGCCGCAGCGATACTGCATAAGTTTGATGATGCGCTCCATCATCTCTTCGCGGTTCAGCAGAGCAAACTTCTGCGCCCATTCGAGATCCGTCATGTAATCCTCAAATTCGGGCGTGCCTGCTTTCAAGTAGGCGAGGTCCGCATTCGGCAGCCGGACGCCTTCCTGCTTTATCAGAGACTTAGCAGCCTTTATGTGGTGCGTGGCGATGCGGTTGCCAACACCGCGCGAACCGGAGTGCAGGAACGCCCAGACGCTGTCATCTTCGTCCAGCACGATTTCGATGAAGTGGTTGCCCGAACCAAGAGAGCCAAGCTGCTTGCGCCAGTTTCGATCTGTCTTGTTGTAAAAGTCCAGCCTTCCCAGTTCTTCGGCGCTTGCTTCCAAGTCTTTGATACGCGGTCTTGCGGTCTTCTTGATACTGGCGTTATAGCGGCCTGCGCTAAGCGGTATCTGATGTTCGATTGCCTTACGGATGTCGGACAGGTCGGAGGGCAGATCGGACTGGCGCATATCGGTTTTGACGGCAATCATACCGCATCCGATGTCCACACCCACGGCCGCCGGGATAATCGCGTCCATCGTAGGGATGCACGAACCCACAGTCGCACCTAGTCCGAAATGGCAGTCGGGCATTACAGCAACATGTTTGAAGATGAAGGGCATCTGGGACAGAGCGTATATCTGTTGCAGCGCGGCATCTTCAATCTGTTCCTGCGGCAGCCAAGAAAGCACATTAGCGCCTAGTAAGTGTGGTAACATGCGATACATCCTCCTAATTTCAACCTTGAATCCAGAAAGCTGATGATCCATCGTAGCATAGATTTTGGAGCGGCATCGGGCGGATAAGCGGCAGATAAATGATTGGGCTTCAACCATTTAACGAGTGGAACGAATTCACCATCGCAGTCTCCATTAGTATGCCTGCATAAGTCTTTTTCGCTTCAACGCTTACATCCGCAAAAGTTATCTGTGATATACTTGCCGACATGAAAACACTGCCGCCTATCGACCACGCCGCAACTGTAAACCTGCTCGAACCGCCTAGCGGGGGATGCAGCGTCATAATCGACACAGACACTTGGAATGAGATTGACGACCAGTTCGCCATTATCCACGCGCTGATGTCGGATGAGCTGCACATTGAGACGATTCAGGCAGCCGGCTTTCATGCAGAAGTGCGGAACACGCAAAGCTTCGAGCATGGTATGGAACTGAGCTACGAAGAGATTGTGCGTGTGCTGGATCTTTCTCCTGTCAGTTACGACGGCCCCGTGCTGCACGGTTCGAGGCAGACACTGACCTCGAACGGCGGCGAGACTGTACCAAGCGAGGCGGCGGATAACATAATCAGCCTTGCGCTGCAGGAACGCAGCGGCACGCTGTATGTGCTGGCGCTGGGTGCGCTGACGAATGTCGCGTCCGCAATTCTTACGGAGCCGCGCATCCGCGAGCGTATCTGTGTTATTGCGTTGGGCGGCTGGCCACACCACGTTTCAAACTTCCACGACTTCAACTTCATTCAGGACATCATGGCAGCGCAGGCGGTCTTCGACAGCGGCGTTGCCCTGGTGCAGGTAACGGGCTTCGGCGTGTCTGAGCTGCTTAGAACAACGCGCTGGGAGATGCAGCAGCAGGTACAGGGGCACGGGGAAATCGGCGATTACTTATTCCGGCTTTACGAGGATTTTGTGCAGGACTACCCGGGGCGCAGCAAGCCTATCTGGGATTTGGCGCCGGGCGCTTGGCTGCTAAACTCAAACTGGCTGAAGACGCACGTCGAAGCTGCGCTGATACTGAACGCCGACTTGCGCTACATACGGGACGCGAGCCGACATCCGATGCGCATCGTTGACTGGCTCGACAGAGACGCAATCTTCAGCGACTTCTTCGGGAAGCTGCACGCCGCCACATCGTAGTCAGCCGCTCCTGCGCCTGAAGAGAACGAAAACGGCGAATGCGCGCCTGTCTCTGACGTCAGTGTTATCGAACTGCTCGATGATCCCAGCCGTTTCCTCGATCAGAGACAAGACATAAGAACGGGAGAAACTGGCATTAGGGTCGTAGTCTGCGGCTTGGCGCTGAGCCTGCATAAGGACTAACAACTCTCCAAAGTCCTGTACCGCAGGCGGAAAACTGCTCATCACGGTACGGTTGCTGCACTGATTCCGAGCGTGTCCGTGTTCCAAGGCGCGATAGACTTGATTCCATGCGGGTTGACTGCGACCGGCTCGGTTTGCGCCTACAAGGGTGTTCGCGCCGCATAGGGCAAGCGTATGAAACAGCGCATAATATGCCGCACTCACCGCTCGCCGCAGCTCAGCCTGAGGCGGCCTGCCCCTGGCGCCGCCGATTGCGCCTCTAGCCAGTCCTTCTGCAATCCTAAGCAAATCACGCGGATTCAAAAATCTCACTCTCCGGCCAACCGTGCTCCTGGAGATAGTCCCACTCCGCCTTTTCTACGAAGCCTTTGCCCGGATAATTTTTGACATATATGCCTTCCGCTTCCATTTTCGGAAGTATGCGCCTTATCAAGCCCACCGTCCAATTGTGGTCTAACTGCTCTATGGTGCCGTGGAACACGATGAGAATGTCGATATACTCGTAATCTTCGTCTGGGAAGTACACGATTTTGGGTTCCACGATTATAGGGTCAAATACGAAGCTGTCAGGGTCAAATCGTTCTGCGAGCGTATCTTTGACGATACTCGCTATCTTTTGCTTGACATCTCCCGTAACCGGAGTTTCCGGCATCATTCGATTAGCTCCTTGACTGGAGAGGACGTTTATTCGGGTGCGTAACCATTATAGCAGGGCGAATGAGACGCGGCAGGTTAGGATGGTAATTTCCAAAACAGGACGTCTTACTCGCTCTTATTTATTGCTTATTTATTGATTGAATCACCCCCTTGCATATGGTAGTCTAAACCCGTTGCAAGGAGTGTGTCCGAGTGCGTAAAACGCGCTTGGATTACCCATATTTATATTTCTCACGGCACTTGGGTGGCACTGTTGTGCCCCTGAGTGGTAACCGTGGGTAGAAGCTCCTTGCAACCGGTGCACACCCAAACCATGAAGGGGCTTCTTTTATGAACATACGAGTTCTTGTCGTCTGCTTAATCCTTCCCGTATTAGCAGCATTTACCGCTGGATGCTCAGACTCAAACAGTGAATTACACACGGCATCACCACCTACAAGTCAGCCAATATCGCAGTCTACTGCAACCTCTGAACCAAATACCCGCAACATAAGTAAGTCCGTACCTGCATCAAGACAAAGATCTAATACAGTTGAACAAATACATGAAAAGAACCGGGCTTTTTCTGAAGAGTATGATAAATTGTACGAGGAAGATACTAAAGTAGTAGCTCTTTTCCGTGCAGGAAGAATTTCTTCCGAGGAAAGATGCGAAAGTGTGGTACGCCTTTATGAGCATCTTGATGAGTGGCTCAAAACTTTTGAGGAAGAAGTTGCTGATAACATAGATGAAATCCCATCACAGGATTTGCCAGTTTTACTCGAAATGCAAGACGGTATCCGTGAACATATCAACGATGAAACAACTCAAGAGCTTTACCAAGCGTGTCGTGCCCATATTCGCGGAAATTAGAATTCGGCTGCACGCCGCCACATCGTAGTCAGCCGTCCCTACGTCCGGAACGCAAGGACAGCGGGGATTGTACGTCTCGCCTGTCCTTGAAGTCGGCAGACAAACACAAATATAAAGCTGCGTTAGTATGCGCTGCTCTGCAAATTGACACTCCCATGAAGCCAATGCTACGATAGTGGAGGCTTATACTCAGCTTTGGGAGGGGTATTTTGGCTGAAGAATACGCAGTGAACTGGACTGCGGCGCTCATTGTGGCGGGCTTTGGGGCGGCTGCGGTTGTCGCTATGTTCGCTGCTTCTTACTTCCTAGCTCCCAAGCGTCCGTCAGCAATGAAGGATATTCCTTACGAGTGCGGGATTGAACCTGCGCCTTTTCGCTGGTCTCAGATTCAGATTCGCTATTATGTGTTCGCCATTTTGTTCCTGATTTTCGATGTGGAAGCGGTGTTTCTCTTCCCTTGGGCGGTCGTATTCTTGGACACAATTCCCGCCGTGTTCTATGCGATGCTCATCTTTATCGCGATTCTGTTCTTCGGCGTGATTTATGGATGGCGCAAGGGGGTGCTGCATTGGAGATGAAACCTCTGGGGATTGGATACGAACCGGGCAGGGGGAACTCACCTGCCGACAGCGTGCTGCACAGGGCGCTGCCAAACGCAGTGGTCGCCAAGTCTGATGAGCTTTTCGCGCTGGCGCGCAAGTCGTCGTTATGGACGCTGTCCTTTGGACTTGCCTGCTGCGCCATCGAGATGATAAGCGCGCATATGTCTCACCACGACCTCGACCGTTTCGGCATCGTTACCTGGCCATCTCCGCGGCAGGCGGATGTGATGATTGTCGCCGGCACGGTTGTCAAGAAGATGGCAGACCCTATCAAGCTGCTGTACGAGCAGATGCCCGACCCGAAGTGGGTGATTGCTATGGGGAGCTGCGCCACTAACGGCGGACCATACTACCGCTCATACTCGGTTGTGATGGGCGTTGACCATCTTATTCCTGTGGACGTGTATGTGCCCGGCTGCCCGCCCCGCCCTGAGGCGCTGATGTATGGCTTATTGCAGCTTCAGGAGAAGATACAGCAGGACGCGAAGCGGGGCAGCTAGTCGATTCGCCGAAAGGTGAGCACAGATGACAACCTCTTCAAATCGTCCCCGCAGACGGCGCCGAGAACCCGTAATACCGACTGCGCCAATAGTGCTTGATGCGCGCGGTGATGCGCTGTCAGAACTGCTGAAGCAAGTCTTTGCCGACTTTGCCGCTGATGTGGGCGCTGCCGTTGACGAAGTTACCTTGACAGTCGAACCGCGAGATGTGCTGGCTGTGTGCCGCATAGCGCGCGAGCATCCGAACATAGACTGCGGCTACCTGCGCTGTCTGTCTGTGGTGGATTATGTGGATCGGCTTGAGGTGAACTATCACTTGTTCTCGCTGGATAAGCGGCACAAGTTCGTGGTGAAGACGAACGTACCGCCAGACGAGCCGAATGTGCCGTCTATCGTATCGGTGTGGCGCGGCGCGAACTGGTTTGAGCGCGAGGCGCACGATCTCTTTGGCGTTGTGTTCGATGGACATCCTGATCTTTCGCCCTTGCTGCTGTACGAAGGCTTCGAGGGCTTTCCCGGACGCAAGAGTTTTCCCTTTCATGAATATGACGAGTGGTGAGAAGCATCGTAAACAGGGACAGGCAAATCCTACGCTTACCCACAAGTTGACAGGTTCGGCTAATAAGTTCGGCAGGAATAACGCGAACCAACTGCAATTCGGAATACATCAGCTATGCAAATCCATCAACAGACAACAGAGCAAGCCAACGCCCTTGACCTGATGGTGAATATGGGACCTCAACATCCGAGCACGCATGGTGTGTTCCGCGTGGTCATCTGGGTCGACGGAGAGCGCATTGTGCGTGCCGAACCGCATATCGGCTACTTGCACCGCGGCTCGGAGAAGCTGTGCGAGGGTGAGCTGTACAGCCAGATTATCACACTTTTCGACCGCCTCGACTATGTGGGCAATCTGAACTGCGAGCTTGCGTTCGTGCTTGCTGCCGAGAAGCTAATGGGCATCGAAGTTCCGGAGCGGGCGGAGTACATCCGCGTCATACTCTCGGAGCTGAACCGCATCGCAAGCCACATGCTGTTCTACGGCGTATATGGGCTGGATGTGGGCGCAATGACGCCCGTGCTGTACGGCTTCCGCGAGCGAGAGCGCATTCAGGCGCTGTTCGAGAGCGTAACGGGCGCGCGCATGATGCACAACTATTTTCGCATTGGGGGTATCAAAGAAGATTTGCCGGACGATTTCGATCAGCGCATGAAGCGTTTGACCGAGCAATTGAATCGCGGCATCGCCGAATGCGACGAACTGCTGTCACAGAACGAGATGTTTCTGGCGCGCACGAAAGGCATCGGGGCTATCGGCGCACAGGATGCGCTGGATTACGGCATGACAGGTCCAGGGCTGCGCGCAACCGGAGTGCCGGAGGACGTGCGAATATCCGAACCGTACAGCATCTACGACCGATTTGACTTCGGCATACCTGTGGGCACTTACGGCGACTGCTGGGACAGGTACTACGTGCGTGTGGAGGAGATGCGCCAGTCTATGCGTATCATCGAGCAGGCGATGGCGCAGATGGAGCCGGGGCCGATAATGGCGAATGTGCGGCGGATTGCGCGTCCGCCTAAGGGGGAAGTATATGTGAGAACCGAGTCGCCGCGTGGGGATTTCGCAGTATTCCTCGTGAGCGACGGCAGCGACAAGCCCTACCGCGTAAAGGTGCGCGCGCCTTCGTTCGCCAACCTTCAGGCGTTTCAGCACCTGCTGCGAGACGCTTATGTGGCGGATGCGGTGGTGATACTGGGGTCGATAGACATTATCTTGGGCGAGGTGGACAGGTAGTTGGGGTGCATCGGCTGGCGTATCGTCTTCCCACACCTCGACTTGCGTTTCTACTCATTCTAGTCTCATATACCCGATTGCAAACTCTGTCTAAAACACTTGTAATGCCTTAGTTTGAATTATGCAGGTATCAATGATGCAGTAGAAAGTTCAAAATGAGGCGCCATCAAAACACTCCATTCCTTGACACAGGACGCCGCCCCATGTATAAACTTCTTAAAAATATACCAAAACATCACAACCGCGAGATGCCTGTCCCGTGAAAAAAGCAACTATACTCGCAGCAACCTTCCTAGCATTGGCGCTCATCGTATTGGCGTCGATTCACAGCCCAGACCCAGTTGGAGCGCAGAGCAGCGATCCCGCAGCGACGCAAGAGCTGTGCACCCAGCAGCTCAATGCCGCCGTAACTGAAGGTGAATGGAGCCGCGCATGCCTCTCCGGGCGCCGCGAAAACACATACGCTCGCTTCTACACATTCACTCTAATGCAGACATCGGCCGTAACGATAACACTCGAATCCCGCACCGACACATACCTCTATCTGCTTGCGGGGACAGGCTCTGATGCGCCTGTCTTCGATGAAAACGACGACATCAGCTCCAACCTAAACTCGCGCATTCGGCGCACACTAGAACCCGGCGACTACACCATCGAAGCCACGACTCATTACAGAAATAAGCTCGGCAGCTTCACCCTAACCGTCGATGGCGTAACTTTCGGCGCGTCGTCCGGAGACCGCGTCGCCTTAACCGCGCTCTACCATGCCACAGACGGCGACAACTGGGAACGCAGCGACAACTGGCTTACTGATGCCCCGCTGGACGAATGGTATGGTATATATACGGACGAGCAAGGCCGCGTAATCAGATTAGACCTCGAAGGAAGCAATCTGTCAGGAGAGGCGCCGGAAGATATAGATGCTATAAGCAGCTTGCTTTACCTGAATTGGGTAAATATCAGCCACAATCAGCTGACAGGGAAGCTGCCTCTCATACTGACGGAACTAGCTCATATTGAGTATTTCTACTTCGACAACAACCTTTCATTATGCGCTTCGTCCGATGTAGGCTTCCAAGCCTGGGCACAATCATTGGTGGGCTTCAGAGGCGATAACTGCGCTGACCGCGAAGCCCTCATCGCACTCTACCGTGCCACAGACGGCGATAACTGGTCATACAGCGCCAACTGGCTCACGGACGCCCCGCTGGACGAATGGCACGGCGTTGTTACAGACGAGCAAGGGCGTGTAATCAAGCTGCATCTCAATAACAACTTGTTGACAGGGCAACTCCCGCCAGGACTTGACGATCTGGACAGACTGCAAGCCCTGGAGCTCGAAGGCAACCAGCTCACCGGGCCAATCCCACCTGAACTCGGCAATCTTGGGGAATTAGACGAGATTCTGCTCCATAACAACCAGCTCACGGGCTCTATTCCACCTGAAATCGGCAACCTAGATAATCTGGTATATTTATCGCTATATCAAAACCAACTCACGGGCTCTATTCCACCTGAAATCGGCAACCTAGAAAACCTGAAATCTCTTGAACTCAGTAGAAATCAACTCACCGGCTCTATCCCACTTGAACTCGGTAACCTCGACAATTTGCGCTTTCTCAAGCTCGTATACAACCAGCTCACTGGCTGTATACCCGCCGACCTGCGCGGCATCGCATACAACGACTTCGACATACTCAACTTGCCCTTCTGCGAAAGTGCAATACACACTCCAATTCCAACACAGACACCACCACCCACGCCAATACCAACGCAGACACCACCACCCAACCCGGACCCAACCACATCCGAATGCATTCAGCCGCTCAACGCTACCGTAACTGAAGGCGAATGGAGCCGCGAATGTCTCTCAGGGCGCCGCGAAAACACCTACGCTCGCTTCTACACCTTCACACTAGCGCAGACATCTGCCGTAACGATAACGCTCGAATCACGCACCGACACCTACCTCTATCTACTCGCGGGAACAGGCTCTGAAGCGCCCGTCTTCGACGAAAACGATGACATCAGCTCCAACCTAAACTCGCGCATCCGGCGCACACTAGAACCCGGAGACTATACCATTGAAGCCACGACTCATTACAGAAATAAGGTCGGCAGCTTCACCTTAACCGTCGATGGCGTAACTTTCGGTGCGCTGCCCGCAGACCGCGTCGCCCTGATCGCGTTCTACCATGCCACTGACGGCGACAACTGGGAACGCAGCGACAACTGGCTCACTCAAGCGCCTCTATCCGAATGGCACGGCATCCAAACGGACGAGAATGACCGTGTAACCGAGATATATCTCATAGACAACAATCTCAGCGGCACGCTTCCGCGCGAGCTGCAAGCTCTCAGCCAGCTCAAAGGGCTGTTCCTCGCAGACAACGACCTGTCGGGATCCATCCCGCAAGAACTCTGCAATCTTCAAAATCTGCAAACCCTGATGCTCTCAAACAACAATCTCAGTGGCAGCATACCGGAGCAGATTGGCAATCTATCCAAACTATATGAACTCCACCTCGGACGAAACCAGCTCAGCGGCAGCATCCCCACAAGTCTAGGAAGCTTGGAGAACCTGCACGGTTTGCACCTCACCGGAAATCAACTCAGCGGCAGCATCCCCAGCGCATTGGGCAATCTGGCTAACCTGCGTAAGCTTTCCGCAGCCTCGAATCAGCTCAGCGGTACCATTCCAACAGAGCTTGTAAATCTCGTAAACCTGACGCACATCTACCTTTGGGGCAACGAACTCACAGAAGGCGGGCTCACCCTAAGACTAAACGCCCTAGATAATCTGCAATTCATAGATCTGGGGGACAACAACATCCGAGGCGCCCATCTGCTGCCAGGCATCACCAGCCTCGAAAATGTCACAGGGTTAGGCTTGCACAAGAGCGATCTGACAGATGCCGAACTGCTGGAATACATGAGCGAACTGCAAGAACTAAACTTGGAGTTCCTGAATCTGAGGGGCAACAGCCTGTCGAACCCACAGACGCTTGCAGGCTTGTCCGAAATACCCACGCTTCAGAGACTTGCAATCAACGACAATAGCTTCGGCGGAGAACTCCCGCCCACAATGACAAACCTCACGCTAATGCGAGTGTTCTACTTCCACGACAATCCAGGGCTGTGCGCTCCTGCCGACGGAGAGTTTCAAGACTGGCTGCTTAGCATTGACGACTTCCGCGGCGATACCTGCACAGATGGAGCTCTCGAACAAACGCACGTATTCGCATCATTCAGAGCTGCTCAGTTTTCACCCGCAATTCAGGCGGCTAATATCCTGATTCCGCCGTCGAGGGACTTGCCCGCCGATTCAAGTACATTCCTAGATAGCCTGCCCGAATGAACCCGGCAGCCATACGGAAACAAAATAGGTTGGCAGATTGACCTCTGTGAGTTTACATGAATACTGAATTGACCTGCCAACCCAATATGTGTCAACCGATTGACTAAAACAACACTTGCTAACAGGACTCCAAATGACGACACACGCCCGACATACGCACGGACACGCAGAACATTCCCATCAAGGACATAGACACAATTCATCCGCTCACCATTCCCAGAGGCACACGGCGCAGGGACACACGGACGGACACAGCCACCGACACTACGGCGAAGCCATGCTCAGCGTGGAAGACGCCTCAGAACGTATCCTGCGGTACTTCCAGCCATTGGAAGCCGTACAAACACCACTACTCGACGCCATAGGGCAGGTTCTCGCCGCAGACGCCCTCGCAAACCACGACATCCCGCCGCTCGACAACTCCGCGATGGACGGCTACGCCATTCAGGCAGCCGATGTACGCGGCGCATCGAAAGAACAACCGATAACACTTCGCGTAGCGGGTACAATTGCCGCCGGCGAACTGCCAACCGTTTCCGTAACGCCCGGCAGCGCAGTCCGCATCATGACGGGCGCGCCCGTACCCGACGGAGCGGATGCCATAGTGCCATTCGAAGATACAGACGAAATGCAGCGCAGGGCAAACGGCACGCCTCTCAGCGAGATAGGCATCCAATACGCGGTATCAGTCGGCGATGACATCCGCCCTGCAGGACAAGATATGCGTAAAGGCGATCTCGTGCTGCAAGCCGGCACAATGCTGCGTCCTGCCGAAATAGGCGTGCTGGCGTCCCTGGGGTGCGACACCGTAAAAGTGGCGCGCCGTCCTGTTGTCGCAATCCTCGCAACCGGCAACGAACTGCTCGAACCGGGCGCGCCATATCAGCCCGGTCTGATATACGACAGCAACACTTACAGCATCGCCGCCAGCGTTATACGGTACGGCGGTGTTCCCAAACTTATCGGAATCGCACGCGACAACCTGTCATCAATGAACGCTAAACTGCGCGAAGGGCTCAAGTCCGACATGCTCGTTACATCCGCAGGCGTATCCAAAGGCGACTACGATATGGTCAAAGACGTCCTATCCCAGCACGGCGAAATAGACTTCTGGTCGGTCAGGATGCGACCTGCAAAGCCACTCGCATTTGGTATATTAAATGCAGACTCAGGCAGAAAGGTGCCGCTGCTAGGCTTGCCGGGCAACCCTGTGAGTGCGCTCGTCGCATTTGAGCAGTTCGGCAGAGCCGCAATCCGCCGCATGCTTGGGAAGCCTGACGCGCCCAAACCCACCATAACGGCCGTCCTGGACGAGCCGATACACAATACCGACAGCCGAAGAGTGTTCGCCCGCGCCGTCATACGGCGCGAAAACGGGGTATATCGCGCATCCCTAACCGGCAGTCAAAGCTCCAATCTGCTCACTTCTATGGCGCGCGCAAACGGACTAGCCATCTGCCCGGAAGACATTCCGGTAAAACACGCAGGCGAACTGGTTCAGGTGCAGATGCTTGACTGGACAGAAGAAACTTTCTAGCGCAGCATGCTGTTCGCTGTTCATAATGGGTAATGGGTGCGGATGCGCCTCAAGCGCCTTACCAAAGTCCTTGCCCTCATAGGCGAACATCCGCAGAACAAGCTCATACACACACTGCCATCGTATCCGTACGGAGGAAAAGACTTGACCATCGAAAACTACATACAACAGAATCCCAGCGCCGAAGAATACCGAAAGTTTGTCATATCCGAAGAGCACGCAATTCACATCGGCGCAGCGCTCCCTCTCATGATTGCGAATCGGCTGGGGTATATGGACCGCCAGTCCCTCGAAGAAGAACCCACGCCCGACTCCGAAATCCAACTGTACATTGACCTTATTGTAAACAGCAGCAGCCACGACGCAGACTACCTTCTGCCTGATACACCGATCAAAGAAGCCATATTCCGTCTCATCCTCGCCAACGGCAACAGCCCTATGTCTGCCGACCAGATAAGCGAAGACCTCTCCCGGCGCTGGGCGATGTCCGCGTATCCCCGCAACCTGTCCCCCCACATCATCAACCGAATCCTAGAACACAGCTCCAACTACTGCATCGTCCCCGTCCCTGACCCTGACGAAATTAATGAGGCATAAGCGCATATACAACGAAAATCAAAGCAGGGAGCCGCTGGGGCTTAACTGCTACGAATCGAGCGCGGAGCGTGTCCGTTACCTTCTATAACATTCTGGGTTGCTGAGTGTAAGGTTCTAGGATGTTGAATCCCACAATAGCCTCGAACTTATTAAGGCTTCTGTCGTAAGTATGAAACTCTTCGACTGGAATACCACCTACGCTGAGCAGCCATTGCGCCGTAGCTAAGTGAATTGCGTCAAGCGGTTTAAGACTCCATCCTTTGGTAACGGCTTGGCGCATCAAGGCTTTTGCCATCTGACCTACGCCGTCATGGTATTCAACCAAGACTACAGCACTTGAATCGCCCCATAATGCGTCTATCCGCCTCTCAGTTTCAGCGTCTAATATTCGCTGCTGCTGCTCAGAAGCGCCAAATGCCACTTCAACTTGCGAAAGCGCCGAAGTATAGATTTTGAATTGATTATCACTGCTACCCTTCAACAAATCTTCTAAAGTGTTGATGCGCTCAGGGTACTCGTTCACATACGAGAGGAACACGCACGAATCCCAATATATGACACTACGACTATCAGGCATCTCTCATCTGTCTAATGGCTTCTTCAGGCTTCTCAAATCCCGACTGCCAAGGTACAGCGCCCCTGGCTTGCCGATACGAACCAGCAGCCACTTCCGAAAGAATCTCCACATTTAGAATTTGCCTGACCGCCACAGGCTTTCCAGTATCCGTTTCTCTCGACACGCTGCCGCTAACCCTGACTCGCCTGCCCCAAGCCTCCCGCATGAGTTCTTCTTGCCCCTCTTCCATGTAACACGCAACTCTTTTGTTATGAAGCGCATCGTACAGATTGAACATCAGACTGTTTCTGCTGCTCAAAGTCTGCACTATGCCCGTAATCGCGCCTATACTCACCGAGACAGCATCATTGACATTGGTTGAAACGCCTCGACCGGTGATAATGTAATCATTGTCCGGAGTTCGGAATCGTACATATTCCACGGAATTAGCAAAATCTACAATCTCACGAGCTACCTTTAGCGCACGCCCTTTATCGAAACTCATCGCCGTTTGTGCATCCTGATATTCCCAGTTTTGCCACGTCTGAATATGTCGCCCGATCTCATCGTAATTTTCTACAACCTGCTCAACTTTGGACTCAACATCAGCCTCGCCTTCAAGAGTTATCGTTGCACTACCGGGCTGCAAATCTCGCACAATCCATTCCACTTCCCCTCTGGGCGTAAGTGCATATATGAGCCGGCTGAATAAGCTGACCCCTTTCTCAAAGTGCTTAATTTCGACTTGTCCACCAAGTTCAAATGTCAAAGTAGTCTTTGCCATTCTTGCCTCCTGCAAGCCTGTCATTCGCTTACAGAATGTCCTTTTGGTTCTACGGCACATCTTCGATGTGTGCTTACACTAATTGCGCCAATTTACTTTGTCAAACCTCAATGGGCAATTCACCAGTGAACAACGATCGCTTCGTCCTCCACCCCGAGCTCACACTCCTGCATGCACAGCCATGGTCCGCCGTGTGAACTCCGCCAGCGCGCTCAGCGCAGTTTCCAGCTCAGTCTCCCAATCAGCGCCTAGAACGTCCATCGGCAGGCGCACCTGTGTATTCCCAATCTCCGCGCGTCTGCCTAGCACGCGCTGCATCGGAAGCCGCGCGCCTCCAATTTCTCCGGCATACCGCAGCACCACTCGGTTGCGCTCCCGCACCACAGACTCTATGCCCGCATCTTTTGCATACAGCCTCAGCCGTGTTACATACAGCAGATTCCGAACCTGCCACGGCAGCGGTCCAAATCTGTCCCGCAGCTCATCCTCAATTTCCCCAACCATAGACTTAACCGATCCGTCTCCCTCCGCAACCGCGACTTCCTCCGGCGCAAACCGCTCTCGCTCTGCACCAAGCGTAACAATGCGCTGATACATCCGCAGACGCGAAGGCATATCCTCGATGTATTCCTCCGGTATGCTCGCAGGTACCCCAATATCCAGCGTCGGATCAGCCCGTTCTTCTTCTCTCGCCGCACTCCCGTCAACTGCTCTTCCCGGGTAGTTCCCTGTCCGCGGCATATCGGTATTGCCTTCACCCACAGCGCCATTCTGATGTCCGATCGCCCGCAGCTCCTCTACCGCGTTCGAGAGCAGCCGCGTGTACAGATCAAACCCTATCGCGTGTATATTCCCGCTTTGTTCCGCCCCTAGTATGTTCCCCGCGCCGCGTATCTCCAAGTCCTTCATCGCAATCCGAAAGCCGGCGCCCAGTTCCGTCGCATCCAGCATCGCTCTTAGTCGCTTCTCCGCAGGCTCAGTCAAGCTCGCCGACGGCGGCACCAGCAGATAGCAATACGCCCGCCGCGCACTTCGTCCAACACGTCCCCGAAGCTGGTACAGCTGAGACAGCCCCAGAGTATCCGCGCGATTGATAATAAGCGTGTTCACATTCGGGATATCCAAGCCCGACTCAATGATAGTAGTGCATACCAGCACATCCAGATTTCCTTCAGCGAATTCCAGCATCACATCTTCCAGTTCACCTTCCGCCATCTGCCCGTGTCCCACGCCAATGCGCGCCTCCGGCACCAGCCGCCCCAGATACCGCGCCATATAGTCTATGTTGTACACTCGGTTATGCAGAAAATACACCTGGCCTTGTCGGTCAATCTCCCGCAATATCGCCTCTCGTATCAGCGCGTCGCTAAACTCCGACACATAAGTCTTAATCGGCAGGCGTTCTTCCGGGGGCGTCTCCATCGTGCTCATATCGCGCACGCCCGCGAGCGCCATGTGCAGGCTGCGCGGTATCGGCGTAGCGGTCAGTGTCAGCACATCCACCTCTTCGCGCATACGCTTCAGACGCTCCTTATGCCCCACGCCAAACCGCTGCTCTTCGTCCACAATGACCAGACCAAGCTCCTTGAACTTCACATCTTTCTGTATCAGCCGATGCGTCCCAATGCAAATGTCCACCTTGCCCTCACCCAAACGCTCAACCACATTGCGCTGCTCCTGCACCGTGCGAAACCGACTCAGCACCTCCACGCGGGTTGGAAACGCACTCAGCCGCTGCGAAAATGTTGCGTAATGCTGCTGAGCAAGCACCGTCGTCGGCACCAGTACCGCTACCTGCTTTCCGTCCATGACCGCCTTAAATGCAGCCCGCAGCGCAATCTCAGTCTTGCCGTAGCCCACATCGCCGCACACTAGCCGATCCATCGGCTTGGGCGATTCCATATCTGCCTTCACTTCCTCAATTGTTCTGCGCTGGTCAGGCGTCTCCTCAAACGGAAACGACTCCTCAAGTTCCATTTGCCACGGCGCATCCGGCACAAACGAATGACCCATCGCAAGTTCCCGCGCCGCATACAGCGCCAGCAGCTCCGAAGCCATCTCCCGCGTCGAACGCTCTGCGCGCTGCTTTGCGCGACGCCACTCCTGCGTGCCCAGCCGTGTCAGATTAGGCGGTCTGTCCATCGGCGCGATATAAGGGGCGACCCTGTCCAAATGTTCCAGCGGCACATAAAGCTTGTCATCATTCGCATACTCAATCGCAAGGTACTCTCGGTCATAATCCTTCTTCTCGTCAGACCCCACGCCCCGCACCGTGCCCGCAAATCTGCCGATCCCATGCTCCACATGCACCACATAATCTCCGGGCGAAAGTTCGGACAAAAACGCATCGCGCGCCGAACGCACGGAGCGCCTTCTAGTGCGCCGCTGCTTTGCCACACCAAATATCTCTGCATCGCTGAACACAGCAACACGACTGTCCCCAACCGACAGCACGAACCCTTCACTCAGTCCGCCGGCAGCCGACTGCATCAAGGTTATACTTCCGCCATCAGGCACCCGCTCCAACCCTTCTGACAGTGAAGCATCGACCCCTTCGCTCTCAAAAATCTCCGACAGCCGCCGCGAATGACTGCTCACCGCAGCCACCATCGCTCCATCCTCTTCGGCAAGCTCCCATACATCCTCTACAAATCGCTCCAGATTTCCAAAGTAGTTCGCAGCCCCGGAAAAAGGCAGCGCGATACTAGCGGATTTTTTCGTACTTGGAGAAGTTCTCGCAGTTCTCGCGCCCTTACCCACGCCGTTTCTCTCGCTCGCAAGTATCACGCTGCTACCTTCATCCCAAGGCGACACCAGAGGCGAACTCATCTGCAAGTCTAAGCGCTGGCTAATCTTCTGGAACTGGGCATCCACTTCACTCCATGACAGATGCGAAGACGGAAAATTACGCGGAAGCTCGCCCCGTCCTTCTTTCGTCTCGCGCAGCTGATACGCCCGTTCCTGCAACTCCCATGCTGCGTCCGCAATATCATCCGGCTTATACGCCACAAGCAGCGCATCTTCGGCAAAATAGTCCGCAATTCCGCCACGATTAAAGAAGCCTGCATAAAACCCCTGCTCTTCAACATCCTGCCCTTCCATCAGCAGCTCCAACTCTTCACGTATGCGCTCCTGCACCTTCGGTGTGCAGTTGCCCACATCCACCTGCGCAGCCACACGCTCCAACTCTCCGTACGGCGCCATCGCGGGCAATATCTCACGCGCAGGCATAACACGTACCGAATCCACAATCTCGCCCGAGCGCTGCGTCCCCGGATCGAACAGCCGTATGCTGTCTATCTCACTGCCCCACAGCTCAATCCGATAGGGCATATCTGCCGCCACGGGGAATATGTCAATAATCCCGCCACGCCTGCTCACTGCGCCCGGAGCATACACAGCCGATTCGAAGCGATAACCCAGCCGCCGCCACAAATCCAGCAGTTCGCCAAGTTCTACCTGCTCTCCACGCATTAGCGTATGGCTGCCCCTATCCATAGCCGCCTGCCCAAGCGCGCGCTGCATCAGCGCTGCCACTGACGCCACAACCATCGCTCCTCTAACGCCTGCACGCTTGCCGTCTAGCACCGCTGCCAGCGTCCGCAGCCTTTGATGCGCCGTCTCCAGGTCCGAATCCAGTCGCTCAAACGGCAAAATCTCCGACTCCGCAAAATGCAGCAGCCCTTTATCATCCCCGCACCACACCGAAATCTGCTCATGCAGCCGCCGCGCATCCTCAGGGCGCGGAGCAACCACCAGTATTGGCATCCCCAAATCGCGCCGCAGTGTAGCAAGCGTAAACGCAGCAGCCTGCGATGGCATCTCCACCGTAAGTCTTCCTGCGCCGCTGCGCACACCGTCTAGCGCTCTGCGATATTCCGGCACATCATCCATCAGCTCACGCAACACACCAAGCGTCATACAAATTCCTTCTTTCCCTGTGCCTTCCGTGGCAATTCTCCAAATCAAATACTGCTAAACGAAATAACTTGAGATCAATACAAACACACGAAGGCCTCCCCAACATCCAGTCGGGCAAGCCTTCACAATTATACCATCTAATAACTGCCAATCCTTATAGATTATTCTTATGAGCTTATGAAATAAAGAAAAAATGCCATCACTTGAAGACGGATTTTGTAAACCTGCATCTAACCACATGTATAGATTTAGTATTGAAAATAGGTTAGGGAATGCCCAACAACCGCCTGCGTTCTGATATAATTCGACCCCATGCCCTATCCCGCAAGCCCGCCGCTCCCCACTCAAACACGGAGGTAAGTTCGATGCAAGCTTATTGCCTCAAGTGTCGCGCATCTCGCGAAGTCAGAAACCCAGAAGAAGTTACGCTCAAAAATGGTCGTCCCGCGACAAGAGGAGTTTGCTCTGTTTGCAACGCATCAGTCTTCCGTATTGGCAAACTCAGCAGATAATCCGTCAGCTTGCACCCAGCTCCTGCGCAAAAGAGACATAAGGGAAATGCGCGCCCTGAACATCACTCAAAAGTGATGTTTGCAGCCCAAAATAGAACTAATAACCAGCGCAGCAAGGGCATCGATATTCCACGATGCTCATTACCTTGCCCTGCTGCCCTGCTCCCTGCGTTTCATTGTATCTCCGCAGACGCCTTATAGCGCTGACACTTACTCCGAATAAGCGCTAATCAGCGGAACGACCGCAAAGCCAAGATGATATACTCTATCTATGCGGCGTAACTTACATATTCCCAACCACCATATTCGGAGCAATCCACCATGACCACAAAACCAACCACCATCACACAGAAACCGCGCACTCGTGAGCGCTTCCCGGACTTCCCTCCCCGCGACGATATGCAAAACTACCTTCACCTTTACAGACGATCCATCATCTCTTCACTCATAATCCACTTCGGCAACTCGGACACAACCCTAATCGCCAGCGAAATACCCGTAGCCCCCAGCCTGAGCAACAGAAGCGATCTCCGCATCCCGGATATGATTGTCGTCTTCGACTGCGACGTGGAGGACATCATAGACTGTAATGGCTATGCGATAGATGAAAATGGCAAGCCGCCGGACTTAGCGCTGGAAGTAGCGTCTAGCACAACAGGGAAGATAGACTACACGGCCAAGCGCAAGGACTATGCGCGTTATGGGATATCGGAGTACTGGAGGTTTGACGACACAGGAGGACGTCATCACGATACATCGCTGGCAGGAGACAGGTTGGTGGATGGGGAGTACGTGCCGATAGAGATAGAGATGTTAGGTAATGGGGATATGCGTGGATACAGCGAGGTATTGGGGCTGTATTTGCACTGGGAAGACGGACTGTTGAGGTTCTACGATCCATCGACAGATAGTTACCTGACCACGCATTTTGAAGAAGCTGAAGCGCGAGCCAATGCAGAAGCTCGCGTTTATATGGAACAAGCCCGCGCTATTGCGGAATCCGAAGCGCGGCGGAAGGCGGAGCAGGAGATTCTCAGGTTGAGAGCGCAGCTTGAAAGGCTTAGCGGTTCGAGCTAATCGTACAGTCGATTGTCGGCTCACCGATTGTCGGCTTGCCAGAGGGTGAGGCGTGTTCTAACAGCAGCACAGTTAGAATACACGAGTATTTCCGGTTGCGGCTTGAACGGCGATTACTGATATAACTTCGGCTTGAATATGCTGCTTGAATGGGGGGTTCTAATATGCTGATTCCATTTACAGAACCTTATGACCTAAGAGCCACTCTGTGCGGCGGGCAGGCGTTCCGCTGGCGCGATGAGGGCAACGGCTGGTTTTGCGGCATCATATTCGAGAATATCGTGAGGATGCGAAAGGTTGAAGACGGCATAGAGTTCGTGAGTTTTCCGGACAGCGAGGGGTCTTTGGTAGAGCAGGTTGTCGATTATCTTCGACTGGACGATGACCTAGATGAGATATACAGAGCGCTGAGCGAGGATGAGCATTTGGCGGAAGCGGTGAAGCAGCATAGCGGGCTTCGGCTGCTGCGGCAGGAACCGTGGGAGTGCCTCGTGTCGTTCATCTGCTCGGCGAACAACAACATTCCGCGCATCACGGCGAATGTGGAGGATATGGCTGCGAACTACGGCAAGCCGCTGCCCCATTCTGAAACCGATGTTGATGATTACAGGCGCAACGCATTTCCGACACCTACGGCTCTTTATGGAGCAGGAGAGCAGGCGCTTCGAGATTTGAAGCTGGGATTTCGTGCGCCGAATGTGATAGGCGCAGCGAAGGCAGTCGCCACGGGTGAACTTGACCTGCATGAGCTGCCCGATGCGGATCACGAATATGTACTCACAGCGCTTACGGACCTGCGAGGAGTCGGAGACAAGATTGCGAACTGCGTTATGCTGTTCTCACTGGACAAGCCGCGCGCCTTCCCTGTGGATGTTTGGATTACCAAGGCGATGCGCGACTGGTATCCGGAGGCGCCGGTTCCACCTGCTCTGAACAGCAAAGGCAACAAGAATACCCCCACCGATAGTCAGAAGATGAAACTGGGAATGTGGGCAGAGGAACGGTTCGGCAGATACGCCGGTTACGCGAACCAGTATATGTTTCACCACAAGCGCTGGCTGGACGGCGCATCAGGCTAGGTGCGTGCTGATGATGTCCGGCAACTCATAGAGATTGCAATCGGCTCTGCGCGCAGGGGGCAGAGAACGCAGAAACGCCGAACCGTAGCGGCTTGATATGACGCGCCTGTCGAGGATGATTACCGCGCCTCTGTCGGTCTTGGTGCGTATGAGACGGCCAAAACCCTGCCGCAGACGCAGGATTGCCTGAGGAACCGCATACTGCATGAAAGCGTTGTCATAGAGTTCTGAGCGTGCCTGAAATACCGGCTCGGTGGGCACATTAAAGGGCAGCCGGGCGACAATTAGGACGCTCAGCGCATCTCCGGCTAGGTCAACGCCCTCCCAGAAGCTGGCGGTGCCGAGCAAGACCGCGCGCGGATTTTGCATGAAGCGCCGCACTACCTGAGCGGGCGGGCCATCCGCCCCCTGCTGAAGAAGTTCGATCCCGTGCGTCTTGAGGTCGTTTCTGATGCCGTTGGCGGCGCTTCTCAACGCGCTGTACGAGGTGAAGAGCGCCATCGTGCGCCCCTCAGCAGCGATTGCGGCATCCTTGATTGCGCCTTCGAGCGCGTCCTGATATGCCCACGAGCGCGGTTCGGGCATATCTCGCGGCAGGCAAAGCACAGCGGCGCTGGGATAGTCGAATGGCGAACCCAGCAGGAGTTCGCGGGCATCCGTGAAGCCGGTACGCTCGATGATGTGGCTGAAGTTCTGCTCTGTGCTCAGCGTGGCGCTGGTCATGATTACACTGCGAGCTTGCGAGAATAGCAGTTCTTCCAGCTGCTCGGCGACATGCAGAGGCGCAGCGTGGAGTGAAAGTTCTCCGCGCCGTGCCGAAAGGGTAAACCAGTAAATAGTCTCGTCTTCCGGTGCGACTACGAACTCCTTGAGCTGGCGGCGCAGTGTGTCGTTCGCCTGTGCGGTAGAGGCGATGTCGTTCAGAAGCGATTCGTAGTTAAGCAGACCTGATTCTTCAAGCCCTTCCAGCGACCTATGAATGTTTGCGAGCTGTCTGCCGAGTTCGGCGAGGGCTAGGTCTGCGTTTTCCCAGCCGATTTCAAGTTCAGACCAGTTCGGGCGCGAACGGGTCGCTGATGTAACTCGAATCTGCTGTGCATAGGAAGACGACGCTCCCCGTCCCCCATTGGACGCGCGCGCCGTCGCCTCCATTCCTGCCATTAGTCGAACGATGCTGTCGCGCATACGGGGCAGAAGCTGGGCGATTTCGTTTGCGGTTGCTTCAACTGTCTCTCTGCGCGCGCCGGCTTCAGCGGACGCAGTGCGGAATGCAATAACTGCCTGATTTGGCAAGCCTGAGTCGCCGCTCATAGACTGCAAATGCTCATTGAAGCCTGCTTGTGTCAGCTCGAATCCGAGATGATTTGTGGCTTCCTCTTCGAGGTGGTGCGCCTCGTCGATGATGAGCACATCGTAGTCAGGGATGAGCGTGCCGCCGGCAGTGGCATTAGACAGAAGCAGGGCATGGTTGACGATGACTAGATGAGATGCGGCGGCGCGTTCGCGGGCAGATCGCAGGAAGCAGACGCTTTCGCTGCGCATGCAGCCTCGCGCGTTGTTCGCAGACAGACGATCCCAAGGAGCTGCGGCAGCAGGATGCCCAATGTTGATTTCAGCGCGGTCGCCGCTGTCGGTAGATTGCATCCAGACCAGCGTCTTGGCGAGCATACGCGCCTCTTCCGTGGACGGCTCGCCGGAAGCGAACATATTGTTCCAGCGGCGCAGACAGAGATAGTTGGCGCGCCCTTTAAGCGGTGCAAAGCGCAGTCCTTCGCCGCCGCCTTCAACAGATTTCAGAGCTTCGACAAGTATAGGCACGTCCTTTTTGAGAAGCTGCTCTTGCAGATTGATGGTGTTGGTGGATACGACGACCCGTTTGCCGTTGGCGAGTGCGTAGAGCGCGGCGGGAAGCAGGTATGCCAGTGATTTGCCAACGCCGGTGCCTGCCTCTATTATGATGCGTTCGCCTTCGTTGACGGCTTCGGCAACCGCCTGCGCCATCTGCACCTGCTCGGAGCGCACTGAGAAACCATCGAGGGCATGGGAGAGAGCGCCGTCCTCATCCAGCAGCGCGGCAACCATATCTGCATCTATGGGCGTGATGTTCTCACGCTCACGCAGAGCGCCGCCGCTGTACAGTCTGCGTGAAATCTGCTGCATGTCGAGCCCGTTGATGCCTCTGGACGAATCGGAAGCAGCCGCGTCCATGCGATCGGTATTAACGGTATTCACATTGTCGGTGATGCCGTTCAGCAAATAAGTGAGGGACCAGCCGGAAGTCTGCGCCAGACGCTGCATTGCGGCGAGTGTCATATAATCGAGGGCAGCGGCACATCCAAGCAGATTAAGGAAGAGCGATTTAACCGCAATTGCGTCGTCAAGGGCGCGATGCGGCCTGTCGTGGGACAGGTCGAGGTACTGCGCCAAGTTTTCAAGCGAGTAGCTGGGCAGGTTTGGGCGGACGATGTATGCGAGGTCGTAGGTGTCCACAACCGGATTGGAGAGCGATATACCGCTGTGCTTCAGGAATCCGAGATCGAAGTCGGCGTTGTGCGCGATAAGCGGGGCTGCGCCTACGAAGGCGATGAAGGACGCTGCCACGCGCTCGATGGTATCGGCGCGGTCGAGGTCGCGCTGGCGGATGCCGGTGAGGTTTGCGATGAAAGGGGTTATGCGCCGGCGCGGGTTGACGAAGCGCTGGAAGGTGTCGATCGTCTTGCCGCCTTGAAACTTAACCGCGCCAATCTCGATGATGGCATCTTTTTCAGAATCAAGTCCCGTAGTTTCTAGGTCGAAGGCGACCCACACATCTTCAGAAGGGTGCGTGTGGTATGGTAGCAAAGTGAAGCATCCTGACAGAATTATTGAAGTTGCACGGCGTTACAAGTTCGTATGGCAACCGATGTTTAATAATTTTATCAGAAACAACTCAGGGCGCACATAAGTTTCAGTGCTTTATTTTAAGTAATTTTTTGGGGGAAGGGTATTTCGTACTGTGAGTTGTTCCGGGCTTCTGTGATTCCGTACCTGCTGGTGCTATTGTGCGTTTGTAGTTATCACAAGCGTGCAGACACCCCAGTTGTGCGCGAAGTCAGAACAATCTAACATAGACGAACCGGTATTGACGCTATACATATACAAAATACACAGATGAGTGCAGGTGAAAGACAGATGAGTACATCGGTTTCGGGTATGGTAAGCGGCAGCGAGCTGATTGGCAGGGCGTTGGCTCTTGAAGGCGTGAAGAATGTCTTCACGATTGCGGGCGACCATGTGCTGCCTGCGCTGGACACTATGGCGGATATGGACTTTCGGTTCGTGGATACGCGGCACGAGCAGGCGGCGGCGCACATGGCGGACGCCTGGGGGCGCATCACCGGAGAACCGGGCGTAGCCATGTACACGACGCCCGGCTTTTCCAACGCCATACCGGGACTGGCGAACGCAATGCACTCTGAAAGCCCGCTGCTGTCGATAAGCGGCTCTGCGGAACTCAACGAGCTGGGACGCGGCGCTATGCAGGAGATAGATCAGGTCGGGATGGCGCGCCCTGTTACTAAGGGCGCTTGGATGGTAACCGATACTCGGCGCATTCCGGATATGATAGCGCATGCGCTGCGGGTGGCGTACAGCGGCCGGCGCGGTCCCGTGCATCTGACAATTCCTGTCGATATACAGCAGAATATAGTGCGCGAGGATGAGGTGGCGTTCTATGCGCCGCGCGAATATCGCGGCATTGGGGCAGCGCAGGCATCACAGGGCGACATCGAACAAGCGATATCGATACTGCGCGGCGCAGAGCGTCCGCTCATCGTGGCGGGCAGCGCAGCGGCGTATGCGCGTTCCGGCGAGGCGCTGCAAACGTTCATCGAGACTACGCGCCTACCGCTGCTGACGGAAGGGGACGCGCGCGGTATGGTATCCGATGAACATCCGTACTGCTTGGGTTTTTTTGACCAAGGGCTAAGTCAGACGGCGCGCAAGATACGTGAGGCGGATGTGGTGCTGATGCTGGGGCGCAAGCAGGACCTGATTATAGGCTACGCAATGTCTCCCACGATTGCGCCGGACGCTGCCATCATCCAGATTGACCCGTCCGAGGCGGAGATTGGGCGCAACCGCGGTGTTGCAGTGGGTATAGCGGGTGATGTAGAAGCAACCCTGCGGCAGCTCACCGCAGAAGCGGCAAAGCATGCATGGGACGAACCCGCTTGGATTGGCGAGCTGCGCGCTGAACGCACCGCTTGGCGGGAGTATCTGGAATCACTTGCGGTTCCTGGTGTGCCGATGCACGCTATGTATGTTCATCGCACAGTGATGCAGATGCTCACTCCCGACGACTACCTGGTATTCGACGGCGGCGACTACTGCCACTTCGGCCGCGCGTATCTGCCGGCGCGGATGCCGAAGAGCTGGCTGTATGTGTCGCCGTCAGGAATGCTGGGGCACACCTTCCCGACCGCGCTCGCGGCGAAACTGGCGCATCCTGACCGCCGCGTAATTGCGTTCAGCGGAGACGGCGCGTTCGGGTTCAACGGCATTGAGTTCGACACGGCGGTGCGCCACCATCTGCCGATTGTGTGCGTAATGGGCAACGATTCGGCTTGGGGCATCGACCGTCAGATCCAGCTTGGAGTGTACGGCAAGCCCGTTGCGACTGACTTGCTGCCCACGCGCTACGATCAAGTGGTGCGCGGACTTGGCGGATACGGTGAGATTGTGGAAAATCCCGAGGAACTTCAGCCCGCCTTGGAGCGCTGCCTGAAGCTGGAGCGTCCGGCGCTCATCAATGTGCAGGTGCAGCGCGCCGTGAGTCCGCGTGGCCAAGCCGCAATCAACCGCTGGAAGAGCCACACGCTGGAGGCGTTTTAGGGGATAATAGGTGGGCGGACAAATTTCAGCAGGCGGTCAAAAAAGACCGCCTTCCCTTTGTACTAATAACAAGTGCAAATGTGCTACCATTGTGGTTATCTATTCCAACATAGGAGACTTGTTATGGCTAATGCCTGCAATGTGCCAAGCCGCACTATCTTCACAGGGGACAACCTGGACATACTGCGAGGCATTAACTCCGAATGTGTTGATCTCATCTACCTTGATCCACCGTTTAACTCCAACCGCACATACGCCGCTCCGTTAGACAGCGAAGCAAGGGGCGCTGAATTCGATGATGTGTGGACACTCAGTGATATGAAGGAAGAGTGGATAGACGAGATTGAACATCGCATGCCGGCGATATTCCACCTCATCAATGGAGCAAAAGTTGCACATAGTGAAAGTATGGCAGGCTATCTGACTTTCATGAGCGTGCGACTGCTGGAATTGCATCGCGTTTTGAAATCGACAGGCAGCATATACTTGCACTGCGATGATACGGCAGCGCATTACTTGAAGGGCATAATGGATGCACTGTTTGGATGGCAGAACTACAGAGCAGGGATTATTTGGAAGCGAACTTCAGCTCACAATGATTCACGCAGGTTTGGACGAGTACAAGACTACATATTGTTCTATAGCCGCCAAGGCATGATAAATACCGACGATATTCGTATTCCACTTGACCCTGAATATGTAGGGCAGTTCTACAGATATGAAGATGAACGGGGAGTTTACAGACTTGGAGATCTTACTGCCCAAGACGCATCGACAGGCGAATCTGGGCAACCCTGGAAAGGTCATAATCCAAACAACAACAACAGACATTGGAGTGCTCCCCGCACAGGTCTTTACGCAGCGTGGATTGAGAACAATCTCATACCAGGATATAGAAATATTGCAAGTCCGCTGGCTCGTTTGGATGCTTTGAATGATGCAGGATTAATTTATCATCCACCAAACCAGGGTATGCCAGCCCTTAAGCGTTATTTAGAAAGCAATCCAGGACAAGTTCCAACTGCCTTATGGACGGATATTTCACCCATAGGCCCGCGTGCAAGAGAAAGAACCGGATGGCGTACACAAAAGCCCGTTGCTTTATTGGAGCGCATCGTTAGCGCATCATCCAATCCGGACGACCTTGTACTAGACCCATTCTGCGGCTGTGCTACGGCTTGCATCGCTGCTGAGAAGCTTGGGCGTGAATGGATTGGCATCGACATCCTTCCACAAGCAGCAGAAGTATTAAGAGATAGAGCAAAGCGTGAACTACAAATACCCCTGGACGACGGAAGCGGCAAAGGGTGGGAAGACTGGACACCATTTATACGCACTGATCCTACGCAACGCACCGATCTCACGTTGCTCAATCCGGTTGACATCAAATCCGAAAAGGAATTGCTGTATGCAAACCAGAAGGGTAGGTGCGTAGGCTGCGAGTATGAACTACCGCTGCATGTGCTGACGATAGACCACATCGTACCGCGCTCAAGGGGCGGACTGGATTCTGTGGGTAACTTGCAACTGCTCTGTCATACTTGCAACGCTATCAAGGGCAATCGCAGTATGGAATATCTGAAAACTCAGCTCAGAATTAAGGGAATACTAACAAGTTAAGTGTCCGGATATGACAAAGCGGAAGGGTACTCTGTGACATCTGACATACAACTCAGCGTCGTTGACCAGTCGCCCGTGCGGAAGGGCGGTACGGCGCACGACGCCCTCACCGAAACCATCGAACTTGCGCGCGCTGTGGAGCGGCTGGGTTATCAGCGCTTCTGGGTGGCGGAGCATCACAACCTCGCGAACTTCGCAGGGACAAGCCCGGAGATTCTTATCGGCCAGATTGCCGCAAAGACCGAGAGCATCCGCGTGGGCAGCGGCGGCGTTATGCTGCCGCATTACAGCGCGTTCAAGGTGGCGGAAGTGTTTCGCATGCTGGAGACGCTGTTCCCGGGCAGAATAGACCTGGGCATCGGACGCGCGCCGGGGAGCGATCAGATTACGGCGGCGGCGCTGTCGTATCCGCGTCCGCAGCTGGATGTGCGCCACTATCCTATCGTTGTGCGCGACCTGCTGAACTTTCTGCACGACACAGTGGACGATGAGCATCCGTTTGCTGCGCTGCATGCAGGACCCGGCGAGTTCACTGCGCCGGATGTGTGGCTGCTGGGTTCGCGCGCCGACAGCGCATCGATGGCTGCGGAGATGGGTCTGCCGTTCAGCTTCGCGCACTTCTTCGGGCTGGCTACTGAACACGGGCCAGCCATCGCAGAGATGTACCGTCAAAACTTCAAACCGTCCAAGTATCTCTCCGAGCCAAAGGTCAATGTGGCGCTGCAAGTGCTGTGCGCCTCAACAGAGGAAGAAGCCCAGCGCATCGGTTCGAGCCGCAATCTGTCGCGTGTGCGCTCGGTGCAAGGCTTGCGTGAGGGAGTGCCGCCGATAGAAGAGGCGCTTGCGTATGAGTATCGCCCTGATGAATGGGCGTATCTGTCGAAGATGAAACAGAGCTACATAGACGGAACGCCGGAGCAGGTGCGCGACAAGATAGAGACGCTTTCGGATGCTTATGCAACCGATGACATCGGAATCGTTACTATATGCTACGATTTCGCCGACAGAGTGCGGTCATACGAGCTGGTGGCTGATGTTTTTGGACTAGACAGGCAGGGCGAATAGGGCGCGAAGATGAGCACGACTGCTGACAGAACAGACGCTATGATGGCTATCGAAGAGATTGCCGTTCGGCTGCGCGACGAGTATGGCGCAGAAGCGGTCGTACTCTTCGGCTCGCACGCCAACGGAAATACCCACGCCTACAGCGACATCGACTTGATGATAATCAAGCAGTCATCGGAGACAAGCTCTTTCGCGCGCTCAAGAAAGGTGCAATCTCTGTTGAGCGATTTCAGCGCCTCCTATGAACTTGATACGCTCGTATATACACAAGAAGAGGTATCAGGGATGCTCGCGCGCGGCAACCACTTCGTGCAGGATGTCATACTGCAGGGCAAGGTGCTGAGCGAGGACGGCTGCTTCGGAAGTCTGATTGAACTGGCTAAGGAAAGTTACCACATGAACCCGCAGGATTCAGAGTTCCCACAATACTGGTTGCGAATAGCCGAGCAGGATTTGAGAAGGGTGCATCGTAATTTTGCGGATGACGACCCCGAAGACGCAGGCTTTCGGTTACAGCAGGCAGTAGAGAAATTCCTCAAGGCGTATTTGATAAGACACGGCTGGCGGCTGCGGAGGACTCATAACCTCGTTGATCTGCTCGATGCGGCGGTAGGATATGACCCTGAGTTCGAACACTACCGCAATGTATGCAATCTCGTAAAAGATTACTACATCGGAGGACGCTACCCTTCGGACAGTAGATTTCCTGAACCTCCGGACATGAGCTACGAGAGCGTGCGCGCTGCGTTCGATGAAATCATTCCGCTAATAGACCGGCTGCGCGAGGGCAGCGCGATAAATAACACCGATGACTAGACGGAGAGATATAACATTTAAGGAGATTTGCAATGCGCTGGGTGAGATATGAGGGCGATGACGGCGCTGTGTTCGGGATTGTGGAGGGTGATGAGGTTGTGGAGGTAAGCGGCGATCCATTTAACGGCTATGAACGCACAGACAGGCGCCATACGCTGTCAGATGTACGGCTGCTGATTCCGTTTGAGCCGAAAACTTTCTACGCTGCGGGGGTGAACTACGAAGAGCATGTGCGTGAGGCTGCCGCCCTGCTGGGACGAGAGCCGGATATTCCGCAGAAGCCGGACATCGGATACCGCGCCAACAATGCGCTCATCGCGCACGGCGAACCTATCGTCAAGCCCGCGGATTCCACCGAGCGATTTCAGTACGAAGGCGAGCTTGTGGTGGTCATCGGCAAGGAAGCGAAACACCTCTCTGAAGAAGACGCTCTGTCCTGCGTACTGGGCTATACCATCGGAAACGATGTCAGCGAGCGCACATGGCAGGCAGGCGACCGCACTCTGTGGCGCGCCAAGAACAGCGATACATTCAAGCCGATGGGACCTTGGATTGAGACGGATGTCGAATTAGATTCGCTGCGCACGACCGTCCGTCTGAACAACGAAGTAGTTTCTGAGTTCGCCACGAACAATATGGTGTTCGGTGTGGAGACGTACATCAGCGCAATGACCCGCTATCTGACACTGTACCCCGGCGACATGATATGGATGGGCACGGACGGCGCGACACAAAACATGAAACCGGGCGACACATGCGAGGTGGAGATAAGCGGCATCGGCACGCTGTCCAACCCCATAATCAACATAACCAACGGCTAGCCACTATTCTGTCCAATCAGCCTGTATTCGGTATCTAATTCCATACGGAGGATTTATCAAAATATGGCAACTATCAACTCGGTTCTTGGCCCCATGGACACAGCCGATCTAGGATTCACGCTGTCGCACGAGCATGTGCTGGTTACTTCGGCAGGGATACAGCAAATATATCCGGAGTTCATCGATCGCGAAAACACGATCAAGCGCGGCATACGCGATTTGAAGGCAGCCTATGACGAAGGGCTTCGCAGCATCATAGATGTTACAACTATCGACCTTGGGCGGGATATACGGCTCATCGAAGAGGTGTCTCGCGGGTCGGGCGTAAACATTGTCTGCGCCACCGGCACATGGCGGGACATTCCGCGCGTGTTCTGGACGGCGACGCCCGACGACATCGCGCCGCTGTACATCCGCGAGATTGAAGAAGGCATCGAGGGAACGGACATTAAGGCGGGGATAATCAAGGTCGCCAATGATATGGGCGGCGTAACACCGGAAGGCGAGATTATTCTGCGCGCCGCAGCAAGGGCGCAGAAGGCTACGGGCGTGCCTATTTCCACGCACACTTGGGCGCCGGAGCGCGTGGGCGAGCAGCAGGTCGCCATATTCGAAGATGAGGGAGTTGATCTCAACAAAGTCTATATTGGCCACAGCAACGACACCGATGACACCGACTACCTCATAGGCTTGCTGGAAAAAGGCGTATGGATTGGGCTTGACCGATACCCCGGCAGACCGGAAGTGCTGGATTGGGAGGCGCGCACTCAGACGGCATACAAGCTCATCGAGGCAGGGTACGCCCAGCGCATCATGCTGGGGCATGACTGGTCGGTAGTGCTGTTAATCGCGCTGCGGGAAGCGCGAGAAGCCCGCGATAAGGCGAACCCGGACGGCTACCTGTTCATCACGCGGCGGGTGCTGCCGCGCCTGCGCGAACTGGGCGCATCCGAAGACGACATCCACAATATCATGGTGGACAATCCGCGCCGATTCTTTGAAGGAAGGCAGTGAGAATAATTCAGCGGTCGGTCCAAAGTTTGCAGCAGCTTCTCGGCGCGCGAAATGCAAACTGACCGCAAATTGCTGATAGCTGTTATACCCGATCGTTAACGACGGGCAAAAAAGAGAGGCCCTCCCGACTAGCGGGAAAGCCCCTCAGGTGTAGAAGGCGCTCCTGGGAACACCTACCGGGAGCACCTCCTCATACTACTATCCAATGCAGCAACCTCCTTTCTAGAGACCCTCAGTAAGCTTTCGGCCACCGCCTCCCTGTCTCTCAGAACATATTATACACATAGTTGAACGATTTTACACGAGCATTTTAAGACTTGTTCACATCACCAAGCCGAGCGCTGCGGCAGATGTTACGAACTACAACGAGGGAAATTTGCAATGATTGACGGTGTTGCCGGAGTGATAATTTGGACCGAAGACATGGCAGCGATGGCAGCGTTCTACCGCGATATTCTGGGGCTGCCGCTTCATTCGGAGCGTCCGCACTTCGTGGCGTTCGAGTGGGGGGATATGCGCTTCAGCATAGGCGCGCACTCAGAGGTGCATGGCAGGAGCGCAGAGCCTCAGCGCGTCATGGTGAACTTCGGCACTTCAGACATTCATACGCTGTACGAGCGGCTCACTGCTGCGGGTGTACGCTTCATCAGGCCGCCGGAACAGGAACATTGGGGAGGCTGGGTCGCCACATTCGAAGACCCGGACGGCAATATGCTGCAGCTTCTGGAACAGCCGTGAGGAATTGAATCTTGATTTCCCACATTTTATAATTTGTACTAAAATCAGCCTACCCGGTTGATTTCAAACCCTCTATTAGAATCGGATGTTTTCCATCCAGGTTACACGCGGGAGTAAATCTATGGCGATTAGTCAATATGATGTTAAAGGAATTGTCAACAGGGCGGTGAGGAACGAATTTGGGATGCATGAGTTTCAACGAGGCTTCGTTTGGACGCCGGGTAAGGTGCGCGATTTAGTGGAATCAATGTACCATGATTATCCAGTGGGGTCTCTACTGCTATGGTACCAGCAAAATGACTCGTTAACGGTTGGCAGAACTGAAGACTCCGACAGATCTAATATGTTATGGATAGTTGACGGGCAACAGCGCACCACTGCTATGTGCCTGCTATTCGGACGTAAGCCATATTGGTGGCAGGGAGACGACAAAGCTTGGAATGCGGCTTTAGAAAAGTTCGACATTCATGTTAGCCCTATTGTCCCTGATGACCCCGACGGAGTTAAGTTCGAAACCCCGAAAAAGGCAGTCATTAATGATGTTAACTACATCTCGGTTAGAAAATTACTTAACGCAGATGACACAAATGTTGAACAGTTAACCGAGCGACTGTATGAAAACACCCCTGACATTAACCAGCTGAAAGTTCTGAGAAAACTTAACAGCATACGCTCCATTAGTGAATTGAATGTATCCACATTTGTTGTAGATAAAGAACTGGAAGAAGTTGTAGAAATTTTCGTCCGTCTTAATCAGACTGGCACTAAAGTAAATGAAGGTGATATTACAAGAGCTTTGGTGGCATCTCGCAATCCAAATTGGGTGAATAATACATTTGAACAGTTTTTGGATGATCTTGAGAACAGCGGATTTGATCTAGAACCCACATTGATTTTTCGGTCACTCATTGCTGCATCAATAGGACGTACTAGATTCAAAGATGTAGATAGGGATTTTTGGAATGAAGATAATCTAAATAGGCAGTGGAGCAAATTAGAAGAAGCGTGGCGTACTATTATTTCTGGCTTGAATAAGTATGGCATTCTTAACAGTGATATCCTTCCAAGTAAAAACGTGCTTATACCGCCTGTGGTGATGGCATTTCACTTCGAGAAAGATTTTCGGATTGAACCTGTGCTAGCTTGGCTTATTCGTGCTACTTGTACTAACCGATACAGTCGAACTTCGGACACACGCTTGAGGCAAGACATACGTTTTATTCGAGATAGTGATGATTTTGATACCGCAGTCCAACATGCCATCGAACACCTTGATGCATTGGATTTCACATCAGATGATAACGAGTATTTTCTCAAAGGCGGGTATCGAGACGACTCGGTGAAGTTGATACTATACTTACTGGCATATGCTAATAAAGCTCATGATTGGGGCGCAAGCAATGATCGTATAGGCTTCTCCGGCACAGATCTATTGCAAAAATTTAATCCTGATTGGCACCATATATTTCCGCGTGCCTATCTTAAGAAAGAAAATGCACCTCTCGATATAATTGACTCTGCCGCTAACATTGCTGCCATTCGTAAGGAGACTAATCTGAAAATTGGCAAGAAATCTCCGATGGAATATATGGAGGGCATCAGCGACATGCAACTCAGAGAGCAATATGTGCCGACCGATAGGAATCTGTTTACCGTCGATCAGTATAGTAATTTCATCAAACTCCGTGCCGAATCTCTCGCTGTTGCTGCTAACGAACTGATATATGAACTAATGAAATAGAAGCGAGCTTCGGCTAAGCCAACTTGTAGTCTGGGTTTTGGCAGTAATCAATTTGGCTCGCTAGTGTTTCATTAACGGCACAAGCCTTCTACAAAGGTTTATTGATAACCCTACCCCACTACAGGTAGGGTTATTTCATGATTTACACTCCGGGCCGCTGTTCGTAGAGGCGGGCGCGGCGTTCATAGGCGTGTGCAGCACGAAACACGGTCGGCTCGTCGAACGGCTTGCCTGCTATCTGAAAGCCCACGGGCAGCCCTTCCTGTGTGAACCCGCATGGAACGGATATAGCGGGCATTCCGGTGAGGTTATACGGACATGTGAAGCTGGGAACGCGCGATGTCGTCATGGCGTCCATCGCGTCGAAGCGCGGCGCCGGGTTAGACATGGTGGGCGATGCGACCACATCCACCTTCCTCAGAACTTCGGCGAACTGGCGCTTCAGCACATTGCGGACGCGCTGCGCCTGCACATAGTCGCCGGACGAGAACAGCCCGCCTGTGCGGAAGCGCGCCCTGACCATCTCGCCGAACAGCTCCGGCTTGGCACGCAGGTTGTTCTGGTGGTAGGCGAACGCTTCGCTGAGCATAATAACGGGCTGGGCTGCGCCGGCGTGTTCCAGCATAGGCACGCTGACCTCTTCCACATGCGCGCCCATATCCTCCATTGTCCTCAACGCGCCGTCCACTGCGTCGAGGGTGTCCTTATTTATGGTGGGGTCGTCCGCGAAGAAGAAGTGGCGCGGCACGCCAATTCGCAAGCCTTTGATGTCCTCTACCAGCGACTCGGAGTAGTCTGGCACGGGCGCGCGGCTGGTAGTAGGGTCTTTCGGGTCATGGCCGGCAATAGCTTGCAGCATTATGGCGGAATCTTCGACAGTCCAAGTCATAGGCCCGCAGTGATCCAGCGTCCAGCTGAGAGGCACGACGCCGTACCGGCTGACGCGCCCATAAGTCGCCTTAATACCTGCAATACTGCAAAACGCCGCAGGTCCCCGTATGGAGCCGCCGGTGCAGGAGCCGAGCGTGCCCATGCACAGGCCGGCGGCGATACCCGCGCCCGAGCCGCTGCTGGAGCCGCCGGGAATGTGGTCTAAGTTCCATGGATTGCGCGCCAGCGGAAAGCCGTTCGTCGGGTCCGGCCCGCCCAGCGCGAATTCGTGCATCGCCAGCTTGCCGAGCAGCACAGCGCCTGCTGCGCGCAGCCGCGCCGTAGTGGTGGCGTCCTCGCTCGGTATCCGATCAGCCATAACCTTTGAGCTTGCCGTAGTTCGCACTCCGGCAGTGTCGTACAGGTCTTTGAGCGCGATGGGTATGCCGTGCATCGGACCGCGATAGTCTCCGCGCAGGATTTCGGCTTCGGCTTGGCGCGCCTCCGACATCGCATCATCGTGCAGAACTGTGATATAGCACTCCAGCTTGTCGTCGAGCGCGTCTATGCGCTCCAAAAATGCGCGCGTAAGCTCAACCGGCGACAGAGTGCCGTCGCGCAGCAGCCCGCTCGCCTCTCCGATAGTCAGATAGTGCAGTTCAGTAGTCATGGCTACACCTCCGGATCCCAGCCCGGCGGGTAAACGACCGCCAGGTCTTCGGCGTCCAAGTCCAGCGCGTTCATGCGCTCAATCGGTTCTAGGTAATGGTCGTACATAGGCTTGAGATGCTCAAGCTCATCGTCAGTAAGGTCGAGACCGGCGCGCTGTGTAAGAGCGCGAAAGTCGTCGAGGGAGATTTGTTGTGGCATGTGCGGGGCCTCCTTTGCATCACATATCGAGGCAATATGGTTCATACTACAAGCCGATTGCGTGCTGGTCAATCGGGCTGTCGAAATGCGAAGATTGCCACAAACATTCTATTGACGCAATTTGGGTTAGACTAGCAACACATTGCCGACTACGAAGAACTATGAGGTAAATCATGATCAGCAACCTGGCTTTATCCAAACGTTTTATTGGCTCGATACTTGTGGGAATCACAGTTGCCTCCGTCGGAGTATTGGCATGGTGGATGTTCCTTTCCGATGATGTGCGCGAGTATCGAAGATCCCAAGAGACATACATAAGCCATGTTCATCCGGTTACTGATTTGTCTGATGACAGAAAACTGGTTGGCTTTTCACAAAATGTCTTCATAGGCAAGGTTATTGAGAAGTTGGGACAGACTGAAGAGCGTGGATGGCCGGAGACACAGTTTAGAGTTGATGTGCTTGATATCCTCAAAGGTACGGTGTCCGGAGGGATAACAGTGAACCAGCAAGGTGGTGTACGAACTTCGGACGGAAGCGCATATAGGCGGGAAGGCGATCCCAATTTGTTAGAGCCGGGCAAAACCTACATGTTCGCCACACGTTTCTTGCGGGAAGAGAATTGGCATACTCTAATGCCCGGCTACGGCAACCTTGAGATTCAAGTATCCGAAGACGCCACAACCACAGAGATACTCGCATCCCAGCACACCCGTCAGCTTCGAGAGCGCTTCACAGACGCTGTGGCGAATCAGATTCCATTCGACCCAAGAAATCCCTAACGACAATCGCTGTTGGCACTGCGAACAGCGGCAGCAGCGCAAGCCAACAGATTAGCTTGTCATTGTGCATGCTGTACCTGCCGCCCTGTGTATCCGTTACGGCCCTTCGTCCCAAATCTGCGCCGGCGACCTTGCCGGGAATGGCTGATACGGGTATGCCGCTAGTCGCTCTTCGTCAAGGTCTATGCCAAGCCCGGGCGTGTCTGGAAGCTGTATGTAGCCGTCCTGCACCTCAAAGGCGTTCTTGGCGATGTCCTTGCCGAACTCTTCGAGGTTCACGAAGTATTCGGTTATCAGGAAGTTGGGGATTGCCGCCGACACCTGTATCGTAGCTGCCAGCCCTACGGTGGTGCTGTTGAAGTTATGAGGCGATATGACCACGAAGTACGGCTCTGCCATCGCCGCAATCTCTTTGAGTTCCAGTATGCCGCCCACATTGCACACATCCGGGTTCAGAATATCCGCCGCCTGCCTTTCGAACACCTCGCGGAACTCGAACTTCGTGTAAAGCTCCTCACCGGTAACCACGGGGATGTTTATTTTCTGGCGCACGGAAGCAAGGGCAGGTATATTCTCGGCGAGCACGGGCTCTTCGTACCAGAACGGGCGATACTGCTCGATGTCGTGCGCGATACGGACGGCGTGCATGGGCGCAAGCCTGCGGTGCATCTCTACCAGTATGTCCACATCAGGGCCTACCGCTTCCCGCACGGCGCGCACATTCTCCACTGCGGCGCGCTCCACATCCTTGCTGACATAGGTGCGCCACCTGCCGGGAATCGGGTCAAACTTGAGGGCGGTGAACCCCATCTCGATGACCTCCGATGCGCGCTGAGCAAGAGCGTCCGGAGTGGGATTGCCGCCCGACCAGCCGTTGGCATAGACGCGAATCTTGTCGCGGCAGGCGCCGCCGATGAGCTTATGCACCGGCGCGCCGTAAGCCTTCCCTGCGATGTCCCACATCGCATGCTCCAAGCCGCTGATGGCGCAGTAGTAGTCCATCGCGCCGCGCCTGCCCGCGAAGTCGTCGAACGCCATCTGCATGAAGTGCTTAATGTTCGTGGGGTCGCGCCCGATGAGGTATCGCTTAAGTTGGGAGATGTGCGCCGTAATCTGCACATCGCGATCTGACTGCGTGTAGCACTCGCCCCAACCGTGTATGCCTTCGTCGGTGTCAATCTTCACAAAGCACAGGTTCTTGGCTTTGCCGGGGTGAACTAGATGTGTTGTGATGTCGGTGATTTTCATGGTAGCTCCTCTGCCCAATTCCTAACTTGTCCGCCACCTGCCGCTAACAACTACTGCGCTATCCAGCCGCCGTCCACTACGACCTCGCTGCCGGTAACATAGGACGATTCGTCGCTCGCCAGATATAGAACAGCGTTGGCAATCTCTATCGGCTCTGCGAACCTGCCCAGCGGGATGCGCGAGCGCATTTGCTCGTACTCATCAGGGTTTGCTCGGCGGCGTTCCGTCATCGCGGTAATCACAGGTCCCGGATGCACGGAGTTGGCGCGTATTCCGTCCGTAGCATACTGAATTGCGGTGGACTTGGTTAGAATACGCACCGCGCCTTTGGATGCATGGTACTGCGGGCTGCTGTTGTCCGTGGCAACGATGCCGAGCTGCGACGATATGTTGATGATGGAGCCGCCGCCCGCACTCTGCATCTCAGGTATCGCCGCCTTCGTGCCGAGAAACACGCCCTTGCCGTTGATGTCCATCACGCGCTCCCAGTCTTCGACAGCGGTGTCCTCGACCCGACCGCCGATGCCCCCGATGCCCGCGTTGTTCACCAAGATGTGCAGTGCGCCGAAACGGGACACGGTCGCAGCGATGGCGTCCTGCCAGTTGGCTTCACTCGTTACATCCAGGTGAACGAAAAGGCACTCACCGCCGCTCTCATTTATCTCGGCTTCGAGCGCGCTGCCTTCACCGTCCAGTATGTCGCCGATAGCGACCCTTGCGCCTTCCTGCGCAAACAACCGCGCCTCTTCTGCGCCCATACCGCGTGCGCCGCCGCTGATGAATGCCACTTTGCCGTCAAGTCTGCCCATTTTGCTGCCTCCTCTTTAATGTGCCAGCCATCCTGTATTTGATGTCAGTGATGTCAGTAAGATAGGGAATTGGCTGGTGCGTGGGTAGTGTATCATAGGTATAGCATCCAGCAGATTAAACATTGATATGGCGGGATTGATATAGGCGAAATGAGGGGCGCCACATGACGACGAATACGAAGTTGATGACAGCAGAAGAACTGCTCGCTATGCCCGATGACGGCTATCGATACGAACTGGTGAGAGGGGAGCTGCGGAAGATGGCGCCTGCGAGTCATTCTCATGGACGGGAAGGCAACAGGATTAATGTGAGCCTGTCTAGGTATGTCTATGACAATGACTTAGGCGAGACCTATCTCGCTGAGACAGGTTTTATATTGGCAAGATCGCCTGATTTGGTTCTCGCGCCCGACGGCGCTTTTGTGCACAAGGAACGCGCTCAAGCAGCAAGGGATATTCCGGGGTACTTCCCCGGCGCGCCCGACCTTGTGGTGGAGGTTATATCCGCGCATGATCGGTATGGGGATGTAGCCGATAAGGTTGACGAATGGCTTGCGGCCGGAGCCGGGCTGGTGCTGGTCGTGAACCCGCGCAATTGCACGGTGCAGGCGCATACTGCCACGGGCATGGAGACGCTGACAGTGGCGGATACGCTGGATGGCGGCGATGTGGCGCCGGGCTGGAGTATGCCGGTCGCCGATATATTTCAATAGAAGACCAGCTCCCTGAATAGATGACTTGGCAGCAAGCAGGGGTGTGATATGGCAGCCACCGCAGCAAACTTGATGACGGCAGAAGAACTGCTCGCTATGCCCGATGACGGCTATCGATATGAACTGGTGAGAGGGGAGCTGCGGAAGATGGCGCCTGCGAGTTTTGACCATGGAGTGTATGCCAGTCGTATTGTAGAGACGCTGCTGCCGCATGTAAGACGAAACAGGCTCGGTGAAGTTCCCCTGACAGAGCCTGGCTTCTTGCTGGCGACAAACCCTGACCATGTGCGTGTTCCTGATGTAGCTTTTGTGCGACAGGAACGAGTGGACACAACTCATCGTCCGTTCGTGTACTTCCCCGGCGCGCCCGACCTTGTAGTGGAGGTTATATCCGCGCATGACAGGTATGGGGATGTGGCCGACAAGATTGACGAATGGCTTGCGGCCGGAGCCGGGCTGGTGCTGGTCGTGAACCCGCGCAATCGCACGGTGCAGGCGCATACTGCCACGGGCATGGAGACGCTGACAGTGGAGGATACGCTGGATGGCGGCGATGTGGCGCCGGGCTGGAGCATGCCGGTCGCCGATATTTTTGAATAAGAGTTTGAATAAGAGAATGAGCCTGACACACTTTTCGAAATGATGTATATTTTCGCATGAACCTGTAGAAGATATAGAAGTGCATGCTCGCACCGCACGACTGCTGTCCGAATATGCAGCCTGTGGAGTGGCTATTTTATAGGGGGGAGTACATCAGTATGAGCAGACAAGACATCGAACTTATGGCGCACTTGATGCGGCGCGCGGGATTTGGCGCGACTCCGGACGAGATTGAGGCAGGCGTCGAAAGGGGGTACGAGGCGACGGTAGAGCATCTTCTGAACCCCCGCAATGCCCAGTGGGTCGGCGACTTCATGGTGCGGCGCTTCGACCACGAAGCATCGGGGATGATCAATCACCCCGGCTCTGCGCGAAACTGGCTGTACCGCATGGTAACCTCTGAGGCGCCCTTGCAGGAGAAGATGACCCTCTTCTGGCACGGCATCTTCGCCACCGGCATGCCTAAGGTCATCAACGGCAGGGTGCTTTCTGATCAGGTGAGCATGTTCAGGCGTTATGGCATGGGCAAGTTCGACAGGCTGCTGCTGGAACTTGCGAAGAACCCGGCGATGATAGTCTGGCTGGATAACCAAGACAATCACCGCGAAGCCATCAACGAGAACTGGGGACGCGAGCTGCTGGAGCTGTTCTCCATGGGCGTGGGCAACTATTCTGAGGATGACATCAAGGAGTGTGCGCGGGCATTTACCGGCTGGACTATCGGCAATACCGAGTACATGATGGTGCGTTCGGCGCGCGATTCGGACTGGCCCTACGGCAGAATAGACTACCACTTCGAGTACCGCGAAGACGACCACGACGACGGCGAGAAGACCTTCCTTGGGCATACGGGGCGATTCAACGGCAGCGACATAATTAACATCATCTGTCGTCAGGAAGCCACTGCGCGCTTCATCGCAAGGCACATGTACCACTTCTTCGTTGCGGACGAGCCTCCTGTGCCTGCCTGGCCTTACACGCCCTCAAGAGACAATGACGCGATTGACATGCTGGCGCAGATATACTTCGACAGCGGATACGACATTACGGAAATGCTGCGCGCGCTGTTCAACTCGGATTTCTTCAAGTCCGAAGACGCCTACTATGAAAAGGTGAAGGGACCTGCGGAGTTCGCCGTGGGCATACTTCGCATGACACGGGAGTTCGACACGCCCAACCGTGAGATGATAACGAGGTTCAGGCAGATAAACTGGATGGGGCAGGAGCTTAATAACCCGCCCAGCGTGGAAGGCTGGCACCAAGGCGTGGAATGGATCGACACCGGCACACTGATGGAGCGCATAAACTTTGCGTCCGAGCAGCTGGGCGATATAAACAAGCCCGGCGTCCGGGCAATGGTGGACAGCATCGTTGCGGCGAACGGCGAGGGCGCGCGCTCAGAGCAGATGGCAAGCCGCTGCCTAGAGCAGATGGGCGCGCTGGCAGTGTCTGACGAGACACGCGAGGCGCTGATAAGGGTTGCGGAACAGGACGGAGATGCACGGCAGAATGTGGCGCAGATGCTGCGTCTGACGGCGGCGTCCAAAGAGTTCCAGCGAAGCTAGACAGCCATCTGACAAATCATGACAGATACAGCCGCAGTCGCTTCATAGATTATAGACCGACTAATAGATTGAACCAATGCACTGAGCAAACTTGCCGACTTTCGAGAGGAGATGCCATGGTGAGCAGTGAGACGAAGACAGGCTCCGATGTGCTCGAATACTCTTTGACACTGGGCTTTATCGCTATGGAGGGGCGCGGGTTCGAGTATCCGACCGACATGGTAGCGGCAGGGAACGGGCGTCTGTATGTCGCAAACCGCGCGCGAGATCTGGGCGAACGAGGTGTGCGCGTTACGGTTATGGACATAGACAGCGAGTATTACGGCACATTCGGGCATCACGGACAGGGCGAAGGCAATCTGATTTCGCCCATGTGCATAACCGAAGACGGACATGGGCGCATCTATGTTACGGACGACTATACCCACCGCGTCAGCGTGTTCGACCACGACGGGAACTTCATACGCGCTTGGGGTTCGCAAGGCAATGGAACAGGCGAACTCAACGGGCCCTCAGGGATCGCAGCCGATGCAGCGAACAATATCTATATCGCCGACACCCACAACAACCGCGTGCAGAAGTTCACTTCCGAAGGGGAGTTCATTCTAGCGTTCGGTTCGAGCGGCAGCGGCTCAGGCGAGTTCAACATGCCTTGGGGAGTTACGGTCGCGCCGAGCGGCGACCTGTACGTAGCAGACTGGGGCAACGACCGCATTCAGCGATTTTCGCCCAGCGGTGAGTTTGCCGCCTCTTACGGCAGTTCGGGGCGTGGTGAAGGTGAGCTGCTGCGTCCTTCCGGCGTGGCGATAGACGGCTGCGGCTACATGTATGTGTCTGACTGGGGCAACGAACGCGTACAAGTTTTCGATGCTGACGGCGTATTTTTGCAGAACCTAAGAGGACAGGCAGGGCTGTCCAAGTGGGCGGCGAACTTTCTGGCGATTAACAGAGAGGAGGGCGATGCGCGCGCTAAGGCAAACCTGGAACCAGCGCTGGAAGTGGACGACTCCGATGACCCGCATACGCAGTCGGCGCACATAGAAAAGTTCTTCTGGGCGCCTATGTCGGTGAAACTCGACGACTCGGGCAGAGTGTATGTCACTGAGGGCAACCGCCACAGGATACAGGTATATCAGCGAGTAAGGTGAGGTGTTCGATGGCGACTACAACTCAGGCTCTGACAGCCGACGAACTGATGGATTTGCCGGACGACGGTTTTCGCTACGAACTGGTGAGGGGAGAACTGATAAGAAAAATGGCAACCGGAGTTGAGCAGGCCCTGATTGTGGACAATTGCTATTGGAGTTTGAGCGGTTACGCCAGAAGACACAATCTTGGCAGGGCGCTGCCTTCCGACTTGGGTTATCGGCTGGAGAACGCCCCAGATGTAGTGCGAATTCCGGATTTAGCGTTCGTGCGCCGTGAACGTATAGACGCTGTGGGCGTCATAAGAGAATACTTTCCGGGTGCGCCGGACATGGCAATTGAGGTGATTTCGCCCAATGACCGCTACGCCGAAGTAGAAAGTAAGCTCCAAGACTACTTCCGGGCAGGCACCTTGATGGTCATTCTGCTGGAATCCCGCACGCGCACGGCAAAGGTGTACCGCTCCCTGACCGATGTTACAGTGCTGACGGAAGCAGACACGCTGGACGGCGGCGATGTGGTTCCCGGCTGGCGTATGCCTATCGCTGATATTTTCGACTAACCGGCGACTAGCCGGCGCTCACGCTTTCGATAAACGCCCGCGCGCCGTCGAGAAAGCAGTGGTCGGCGCGCATAGAAAAAGCGGGCCGGTTTGAATTATACAAATGTCAATGATGCGGTAGAAAGTTCAAAGTAATCCATTATCAAAAATTCTTCTGGGCGCCTATGTCGGTGAAACTCGACGACTCGGGCAGAGTGTATGTCACTGAGGGCAACCGCTACAGGATACAGGTATATCAGCGAATAAGGTGAGGTGTTCGATGGCGACTACAACTCAGGCTCTGACAGCCGACGAACTGATGGATTTGCCGGACGACGGTTTTCGCTACGAGCTGGTGAAGGGAGAGCTGATTCGGATGGCGCCCACCAAAAATTACCATGGAGAAATCGCAGCTTATGTTGCGGGGACGCTTGTTCCGCATGTGCGGGCAAATAGACTTGGCAAAGTGTACATTGCAGATGCGGGATTTCTCCTGTCCTCTGATCCTCCACATGTGCGTGTTCCTGATATAGGTTTCGTTCAGCGTGAGCAGATAGAGCGAATAGGGCGGCCGGACGGCTTTTGGCCTGAGCCGCCCACATTAGCCATTGAAGTAATCTCTCCCAGCGACCGCTATTCCGATGTGGAAGAGAAGATTTTCGATTATCTTGATGCAGGCGCTTTAATGGTCATCCTGCTGGAATCCCGCACACGCACGGCAAAGGTGTACCGCTCCCTGACCGATGTTACAGTGCTGACGGAAGCGGACACGCTGGACGGCGGCGATGTGGTTCCCGGCTGGCGTATGCCTATCGCTGATATTTTCGACTAACCGGCGACTAGCCGGCGCTCACGCTTTCGATAAACGCCCGCGCGCCATCGAGAAAGCAGTGGTCGGCGCGCATCGACGCCATCACATCGTCCGCCATCTGCCTGCCCGCAGCATGAACCGCAGCCCGCACCGCAGCCTCAAACTGCTGCACATCGGGATGGTTTGGCTGCCCCTGCAAACCCATCGACTGAGCGATGTCTTGCGCGCCGGATGCGAACAGGTCTATGCCCTCTACCGACAGAATATCGTCAAGATTGTCGAGCACCTCTATGTCCTCGAGCTGCGCTATGACAAGGATGTTGTTGTTCGTGTGTTCCATGTACTCTGTGCCGGAAGGGAAGTCGCCGAAGTACGCGCCGCGCCCCGAGCCGAAGCTGCGGTGTCCGCGCGGAACATAGCGGCAGGCATCTGCGAGCTGGCGCGCCCTGTCGCCGTTGACAATGTGCGGTCCCGTGATGCCCATAATGCCTCGGTCTAGGAAGCGCAGGATGGTGGGATGCTCGATATCCGGCACGCGCGCCATCGGCGTCAGCCCTGCCATGTCTGCGAAGCGGCACAGGTCATCCAGCATATTCACCGTGAAGGGACCGTGTTCGCTGTCGAACGATACGAAGTCGAAGCCTGCGCGCCCCGCAAGCTCTATGAGCGTCGGCGATGCGAACGAGAAACCGCAGCCGTAAGCCATTTCCCCTGACTTCATCTTTGTTATCACATTATTGACTCGCATGCATTCCTCCTTTGAATCTTTCGCCGCAAGTGTAACATGCCCCAGCCGAATCAACATGGAAATATGGAAACCCGAATAACCGCGGATACTAGGGGATGCTAGATGATGGAGAGCGCGATACTTAATGCCGAATGTTTGATGCTGGGCAGCGACTCAGTTTGAATTATGCAGCCGTCAATTATGCAGTAAAAATTTCAAAATAAAGCATTATCTGATACTGAAAATTGTTGACATAGACCGACAAACATTGCTATGTTGGATAATATAAATCAAGAACTCTTGTGCTGTTAATAGCAGTCAAGGCATGCAGCAAATAGTCAACAAATAATCAGCGCCTCATTTTGAATTATGCAGCCACCAACGATGCCGTTCAAAACTTCAACATGAGGCAGTATCAGAAAATGTACAAGGGGATATGACAGATACATGGAATATGCAGTTCAAACACGAGGAATAGGACGAACTTTCGGCAGCATGAAAGCGGTTGACTCCATAGATTTGAATATACCGAAGGGCGAAATATACGGCTTTCTGGGACCGAACGGCGCGGGCAAAACCACTCTGGTTCGCATGCTCATCACGCTGCTTATGCCCACCACCGGCAGCGCGACCGTAGCAGGATGCGATGTGGTCAGAGAGGCAGACGAGGTCAGGCTGCGCATCGGCGCTGCCCTGCAAGATGCCTCGCTCGACCTGAAACAGACAGGGCGCGAGCTGCTGCGCTTGCAGGGCAGGCTGTATGGACTCAACAAGGGCGAGCTGGACACGCGCCTGGACGAACTTAAAGGGCTGGTTGACATCGGAGATGCGCTCGACGACTTCATCGGCACATACTCCGGCGGTATGAAGCGGCGTCTCGACCTTGCGGCGTCGCTTATCCACAACCCGGAAGTGCTGTTTCTGGACGAGCCGACCACCGGACTTGATCCAATCAGCAGGGCGCGTGTCTGGGAAGAGGTACAGCGCATCAACAGGGAGCTTTCGGTAACGATATTCCTGACTACGCAGTATCTCGAAGAGGCGGACACGCTTGCAGACCGCGTGGGCATCATCAGTCAAGGCAGGCTTATGGCAGAAGGCACGCCGGCTGAACTGAAACGCTCGCTCGGAAATGATGTAATCATTGTGCAGGTGGACGGGCGGTCGGACGATGCAATGGCAGCAGTCGCCGAATTAGACGGCGTTGTGGATGTGAGCGCGTCAGACGGCGAGGTCATTATTCAGGTTGTCAACGGCGCCGCGCACATCAGCGAAATCGCGCTTGCGCTGAATGAACGGCAAATACAAGTTAATGAGCTGACCCTGCGCACCCCCACACTGGACGATGTATTCCTGCAAGTAGCGGGCGCGCGCATGGAGCAGGAAGCCGAAGAATAAACCGAAGAACAAGCCGGCGCGCTAACCCGTCTAATGCTAACCCCTCTAACATCTATTGCTAACCCCTCTAAAAGGAGACAACGAGTTGAGCCAATCAGTGATAACTACACCTAGCAGTCCGCCGAATACGCAGATACGAGCGAGACGCGCGGGGTTCTTCAAGGATGTGATTTCAGTAGCAATCAGGGCGCTTCGCGGCATTCCACGCGACCCGGAGGCGATATACCCCGCGCTGATTATCCCCGTGTTCTTCTATGCTATCAACATCGGCGCACTGCAAGATGTCGCCGAGCGCATACCGGGTATAGACTACAAGGCGTTTCAGCTGCCGGTCGGTATTATATTCGCAGTAACGGGAGTTTCCCGCGCCGTAACGATGGTAACCGACATACAGACGGGTTACTTCGATCGGCTGTCGCTGACGCCCATCAACCGGCTGGCGATGCTTCTCGGCTTTACGGTAGCCGATTTCGTGCTAGTGGTAGCGCTGTCCCTGCCGGTTGTGCTGATGGGATTAATCGTGGGCGTCAGATTCGAAACTGGCATTCCAGGCCTGCTGCTGTTCGTGCTGCTGTCAGGAATGTGGGGGCTGGCATATACCGGCTTCCCCTATGCGATTGCCTTCAAGACAGGAAATCCGGCAGCCGTGAACTCCAGCTTCCTGTTGTTCTTCCCGTTCGTGTTTCTGACAACGGTATTCATGCCTCTTGAGGCGATGACCGGCTGGATGGCAACAATAGCCATGTACAACCCGGTTACATATCTGCTGGATGCGCTGCGCTCGCTTATCAGCGTGGGCTGGGACTTCGAGGCGCTGCTGAAAGGTGTTGCAGCAATCGCGCTGATCGGAACGATGAGCGGCACATTTGCGCTGATGGCGCTGCGCGGAAGAACCCGCCGCAAATGAGTTTTGACGGGTGCACACAGATTTACAAGACGCAGGGAACATGTAGAATAAGGGGAGTTGATGGATATATCGGTTTACGTCTGACTGCCTAGTGTGAATATTGAGGAGCGCGCGATGAAAGTTTTACTCGTAGCCACGAATCAAGCAGACCGATTTATGGATCGCATGGTCGTGCGCCCAGTACCCATCGGGCTGGCATATCTCGCCGCCAGCGTGGACGAGAATCAACACACACTTAGAGTGCTCGACCTGATGTTTGCCGATGATGCCGTATCGGAAGTAGCCGAGGCAGTGCGCGAGTTCGGGCCGGACCTTATCGGTCTGTCAATCCGCAATCTGGATAACCAGAGCAGTCTCAATCCGGTGTGGAACTTGCCCGCCGTGCGCGACATCATCGAGCGCATACGGCAGTTAAGCGACGCAACTACGCTTGTGGGGGGTCCCGCGTTCAGCATCATGCCTGCGGAGTGCCTCGACTATGTTGGCGCAGATTTAGGCATAGCCGGCGACGCCGCAGAAGCATTCGCAACACTTGTCGAGCGGATCAGTATAGGCGCAGACTACCGCGACATCCCCGGCATCGTACATCGCGCCGATGCTGACGACAGCGCCGCCGCAGGCTCGATTATCGTCAGCGAGGGCGGGTTCACTTCCAACTTCCACAGGTCTCCCCGCCTCGACCTGCTGGACATGCGCGCCTACAACGGCTCCGGTTTTGGCGTAGGCGTTGTTACGAAGCTGGCGCAGGCATACTACCCCACGCCGGGTGCAGACTACAACGGAGGCGACTGGCGCATCCGAGAGCCGCAAGAGGTGGTGAACGAAATCCGCGCGCTCGACGCAGACTTCGGCATCCGCAAAGTATTCTTTATAGACAGCGGTTTCAACATCCCCGCTGATCATGCTAAAGCCACCTGCCGCGCCATCATAGACGCAGGCTTGCGCGTGCGCTGGAACAGCTACGTGCGCCCATCTGACGATGCGAATGCCGAGCTTATGCAGCTGATGAAACAGTCAGGCTGCTCGCTGGCGCTGATGGCAGAGGGCGGCCGCGGCGGCGAAGGACTTGGCGACAGGCTGCATGCGCTGGAGCGTATGGCTGCGCTGAGCCGAGAGGCGGATTTGCCTTTCACGATGAACATTACCTTCGGAGAACCGGGAGAAACGAAAGATTCGGCAGAGCAAAAATTGGCGTTCCTGAAGCGCGTAGAGGCTGCGTTCGCCGTGCTGCGCGTAGGAACGCGCGTGCTTCCCAATACGGCGGTGTCGCAGACTGCGCTTCGCGAAGGGCTGATAGCATCAGAATCGGAGCTTTTGCGCCCGACCTTCTATATCGAAGCGGGCGTTCGAGACTGGCTCGCGGACAGGCTTCGCGAAGAGGCGGCGGCGTATCCGCGCTGGAATCTCATGTGATCGGTGTAACAGGGCTGGCAAATCTACGCGAAGATGTCGGCAACCGCTAAGCGCCAGCCGGGAACGACATCCCCTCCGTCGAGCGTATCCGCCTCTGTGAGCGTTTCGGCAGAATCAGGTGTATGCACGCTCACGGTGTGGTCGCGCGGGTTCACTGCGATGACCATGCGAACGCCCACACTCAGCCACTCGGACACCTTTGCTTCGACTTCAGCATAGCGGTCGATTGGGGATATGACCTCAACTGCCAGATCGGGCGCGCCCGGAAAGTACCCGGCGGCGTCTCCAACTGCATCCACCCGCTCTTGCCGCACGAAGGCGGCGTCCGGCGCAAGCACATAGTCGGGGTTTCTTTCCAGCAGAAAACCGGTGTTGCCTCCATACGCCCTGTCAAGACCATTCGCTTCCACGAACAAGAACAGGCTCGCCCCGATGCCTAATTCGTAAAATCCGCCGCTGTGTCCCACGGGCGCCATCTTCCTCAGCGCTCCTCTCACCAGATCGTAGCGATAGCCGTCCTTGGGCATTCTCAGCAGTTCTTCGGCTGTCATTAGCTTAGTGTTAGCCGTCGTCATGTTTGGTACCTCGCAGGCGGGTTTTCCTGTGCATCGGTGTTTCAAGCGTATCAGGCGGAAAGCCGCCGTGCATGGGGCTGACTAATATCAAAAGCGCCAGTTTGAATTGCCGAATTATATGGCGAATTATAGGGTAAACTGGGTTTGACAGAGCAAATCTCACAAGATATAGTGGTTACAATATCACTGAATGCAATATATTGTATATTTCTTATACTTGTACAAAATACCTGTCCGATGCGATGCCCATACTGCGAATGCACTAATACGAAGGTTGTGGACTCCCGCGAATCCGGCTCTAGCATACGCCGGCGGCGCGAGTGCGCGCTGTGCGGCAGGCGATTCACCACTTATGAACGAGCGCAGATGAAGTCCATGATGGTGGTAAAACGGGACGACAGGCGGGAGGAGTTCAGCCGCGACAAACTCTGGGCAAGCCTCACAAAGGCGTGCGCTAAGCGCCCGTTAGCAGTCGGCAGGATAGACAAGATGATTGACGACATTGAGGCGAACCTGTCAGAGCAGAGCAAGGCAGAAATCGCCTCTAAATCGATCGGCGAGATGGTCATGGGCAGGCTCTCAGAATTAGACGAGGTGGCGTACATCCGCTTCGCCAGCGTATATCTCGATTTCCGCGACATCGAGAGCTTTAAGAAGGAAATCGATGTGCTGCTGGATAAGAGCACAGCGAACCCTGCGAACGAGGAAGCCAACCAGTTGGCTCTGCTATCAGACAGCACGAAAGCGCCCAAACAAGACAACATGTAAACTTGGGAAACCTTTAACTCCTAAGCCGCCCATGCCAAAATGCCTGATGTTGTGTGGAAATCTCTGACAGATATGTCGCACAACCGTGCTGATGTATGATAATATGTTCGGCACATAAGTTTCTTTGAAAATCCAGCAGGAACGGATCAACAGCAATAGAGGGGAGTGAACCCCGATGTTAAAGAATCACAACGCAAACGGCTCAATAAACGGATGGTCTATGGAACAGCGGCAAGACGAAGTGCGCCAAATGCTTGCGGCGCACGGCGTAACTGCGGCTGACGAAAGCATCGATAAGTTGGTAGCCCAGCTCAACGACCTGATAGACGCTGCACCGCATAACACCAACGCAGCCGTCGATGCCGCGAACGGCAATGCGCTGCACCTGGACGCTCCATACATATCTATGGATGATTTGCTGTCCGATAATGCACGCATCATCCTGGAAAAGCGATACTTGATGAAAGGCGACGACGGCAAGCCCGTCGAGAACGCAGACGGGCTGTTCCATCGAGTCGCAAATGCAGTGGCGCAGGGCGAAAAGCCGGAAGCTCGGCAGTTCTGGGCGAGTCAGTTTCATAACTTGATGACTTCACTCAAGTTCCTGCCTAACTCGCCAACTCTGGTCAATGCAGGCACAGGCGGGAGAGGCTGCCTATCCGCCTGCTTCGTGGTGTCGCCGGAAGACAACATGAACTCCATCATGCAAGTCGCAAGCGACGCAGCCATGATAGAGAAATGGGGCGGCGGCATAGGGTTCGGCTTCTCACGGCTGCGCCCCAAACGCGATCGCATTGCCACAACCCACGGTGAGGCGTGCGGGCCTATCGCGGTCATGAAGCTGTATTCGGCAGTGGGCGCAACCTTGACGCAAGGCGCCTTCCGTCTCGGCGCGCACATGGGGCAGCTGATTATCACTCATCCGGACATACAAGAGTTCATCCACTGCAAAGACGCCGACGACACACTGCGGAACTTCAACATATCGGTGCAGATTACCGACGACTTCATGTGCGCTGTGGACAACAATGAGGAATGGGCGCTGCACAACCCGCGCGATACCGGCAACGGTCCTATAAACGAGGTTGTGGATACAGTCCGCGCGAGAGACCTGTGGGACGAGATATGCGAGTCGGCATGGAAGACGGGCGACCCCGGCGTAGTGTTCATCGACCGCGTTTGGGACACGCAGCCGAATCCGCAGCTTGGGAACATCCAGACGAGCAACCCCTGCGGCGAAGAGTTCCTCGAGAACTACGGCAACTGCTGTCTCGGCTCCATAAACCTAGATAAGCACGTGGGCGCCGAAGATTTCGACTGGGACGGCCTTAACCACACGGTCCGGACGGCGGTGCGCTTCCTCGACGATGTGATTGAGATTAACCAATTCCCGATGCAGAAGCTGCGCGATGTAAATCTCGTAACTCGGCGTATCGGGCTGGGCGTTATGGGCTGGGCAGATTCGCTAATACGGCTAGGAATCCCCTACGACTCACCGCGCGCGCTTGAACTCACCGAAAAGGCTGCAAAGTTCATTCACGACACCGCTTGGGACGAGTCGGCGCGGCTTGCGTCTGAGCGAGGAGCCTTCCCTGAATACGAGAGCTCTGCCCTCAAAGCGCGCGGCATGCCCCCTGTGCGCAACTCCAGCGTCATTACCATCGCGCCCACAGGCACAATAAGTCGCATCGCCGACTGCTCGTCGGGCATAGAACCGCACTTCGCCAACGCATGGTGGTCAAATGTGCTCTGGGAAGACCATGACGGCACGAGCGAACGCCTCCTTGACGCGCCGAAGTCGGTCTGGGAAGCGCTGCGTGAGCGCCTGTCCGATGAAGATCAGGTGCGGACGGTGCTGGAGCAGCTCGCAGACGACCCCGATGACGCAGAGCGCATATTCACCCAGAACGGCATAAACCCTGCGCACTTCCGCACCTCCATGCTCATCAGCCCGGAAGCGCATGTGCGTATGCAGGCGGCTTGGCAGAAGTATGTTACCAACTCGGTATCGAAAACCATCAACCTGCCCAACAGCGCCACTATCCAAGATGTCAAAGACGCCTACTATCTCGCATGGAAGACGAATTGCAAGGCGGTTACGGTCTATCGGGACGGCTCTAAGTCGATGCAGGTGCTGGAGACCGGCAAAGAAGAAGCGGACGCCAATGCCAACAGCACAAGCACGGATACGAACGGCTTCCTGCTTCCGCGCCAGCGTCCTACTGCAGTGCTGGGCGTAACTGAGCGCGTCAGCACAGGGCACGGCACGATGTATGTAACACTGAACTTCGACGGAAATAACAAACCCTTCGAGCTGTTCACCGCAATCGGCAAGGCAGGCGGCAGCGAACCCGCGCACCTTGAAGGGCTGTCTCGGATGGTGTCGCTCTGCCTGCGTTCCGGCATAGATCCGAAGGTCATCATCGAGCAGCTCAGCGGAATCACATCCGAACCCGTCTGGGACAACGGCGTCCTCATACGTTCGGCAGAAGACGGCGTTGCTCATGTGCTGAAGCGGCACCTTAACGGGCCGAACCAGCCCGGCATCCCCAGCATGAAGAGCGACAGCGCAGCGCAGCTTGGGCTGTTCGCACCGACAAAAATTGCGGAAGACGGCTCACACCCGCCCGTCAACAGTGGATGCCCCAAGTGCCAAGGGCGCATCGTACACCAGGAAGGCTGCATCCGCTGCCTCGAATGCGGCTACACCAAATGTGAATAGCCTGAAAGCCGTTCTAGCCTGTCAATTTATAACGGCTTTCAATCTGAACAAACCAAACTTGGGGAAGCACATACTGGAAGTATGAATACAAAAGCAATTAGCGGTACAGACATCTCTGTATCGCTAATTGCTTATTTTGTCTTACTATCACACCACAGAAGTTGAGTACGCTTCCATCGGAGCAAGTAACATTTTGGAAATGGGCTTCGGAGTGGCAGTACCCTCGTTCCCAACCCACGACGGATGACAGGTCAGTGTCTTCGGAATTGAGATCCGATTAAATTAGCTCTGCTGAAATCAACTTCCATCAAAGTTGCACCCGTAAAGTCGAATTTGTGCAGATTGACGCCGCTTATATTCAAGCCGTTCATATTAGCATCCCTGAAAGACACCTCCTCAAAGTTAAATCTTCCCATCAAAACACTACCGCTTAAATCACATCCGCCCAAAATAGCGCTCGAGCCTATCAGATGGCAATTTACAGGAGTACTCGTAGGAATAGGCGCTGACCTGCCGACAAGAATTTCGCCAACATTGGCTTTGCGTGCAGAAGTCGGCTCTGGTGTTGGAGTTCCTGGCACAGGTGTACGGCACTTCCCCTCTACTTGGCGCCGGGTGCCCTGGACACCCAGCAGACGCATTTGCACTACAGTACATATAGGCAGTTCAGGCGCGCTAATCGTAGTAGGCATGGGTGTTGGAGTGCTGGTAGGTGTAGATGTTGGTGTTGAAGTGCTGGTAGATGTCGATGTTGGTGTTGGCACAACTGTAGAAGTCATAGTAGGCGTGCTGGTAGGTGTTGATGTTGGTGTTGGTGTTGGCACAACTGTAGAAGTCATAGTAGGCGTGCTAGTAGGTGTTGATGTTGGCGCGGAAGGTGCGGCGGCGGCAGCAGCCGGCGCCTGTTGCATCATTACAGGAGCTGCTACAGCTGGGCTCGATGGTCTGCCCGACGGGGATGAACCGAAAAGCGAAGGAATGGGCGTATATGATGTAATACCAAGCACCTCTAATACTGCCACCAATAACACAAGCACAAACAACACAAAGAAGATTACGCACCCTCCTCCTCCGCTTGATTTATCATCAGGTCGGTCTGATGATCCAGATGTTTTACTGGCAGACGAAGTGGGTTTCTGTTCAGCAGGCCGGATGTGTTCTGGTTCAGCGCTCTTGGGCGTATCTTGTTGAAAGGAACTTTGAGTGCGACTTTGTCGGTTAGCTAAGGCACTTGTTCGTATCTGTCTTACAATGCGCAACTCCTCATGAGCGCCTATGCGAGATAATACCCTTTCGAGATTGTTGAAATGACGCCTTGTATCATCGTCATTCCAATCTTCACCTTCGTCCTGGGAGACTTCATTCCTAGCTCTTGTAATATGTTGAAAAGTGTCTATAACACTTTTGTCATTGTTAAAAAGTTTTTCAAAATCCGCACGCCAATACTCCTCCACTATCGACTCCATGTGCGTTGGTTCCAACTTAGAAACTAGGTTTTCCAGGGTGTCATCTTTCAGATCACTACTATTGAAGTTTGAGTACCTCCTATTAACCAGAAATCTGATTATGAGGTTTCTGAGTCCATCATCGCCATATTTACGACGCAGATTATCAGCTATAAACTTACGCACCGGAGGTACATAATACTGCAACGCTGTCTGAATTTTAGTTTTGTTTGGATAGAGAGGCTGTACCATAGATGAATCTCCCGTAAATATGAAATGGCGTTACACTACCATCGCCTCATATACGCTGCAACGCAGACGCGCTTGCCGATTTTATTCTGCTCCTCTGCATCGAAATCTTCGCCCATCCGCCATACTAGCTCCGCTTTAATGCTATAATGTTCGCAATCGACGCATACTTGTATGCCCACACCGGGAGCGTGTCAGACGCACGGGTGTGGGACATGTTTTGGATACAGTTACAAGCGCCAGCGCGTATGCAGCTATTTAGTCTTGAGAGGTATCGATATGAGCGAAAAGCCACTGCTTGCGATTACGATGGGGGACGCCGCCGGCATCGGCGCTGAGGTTACCGCCAAGGCGCTCCAAGACGAGTGGGTATATGAAAAAACACGCCCGTTCGTTGTGGGAAGCGCCGCCGCTATGGACGCTGCCCTCAAACTGATAGGCGCTTCCGGCACAGCCAAAATCGCACACTCCGTAGATGAGGTAGCCGGCGAGCACGGCAGCATTGATGTGCTGGATTTAGAAAACTTAGACTACTCCACTATCGAATACGGCAAGCTTTCCGCCGCCTCAGGCAAAGCGTCCGTGGAATGGATACTCAGAGCAGGCGAACTCGCCAGCAGCGGCGCCGTGCAGGCGATCGCCACTGCGCCCATCAACAAGGAGGCGTGCAAGCTCGCAGGCTACACCGACATCGGACACATGGAGATATTTCAGAGCCAGACGGGCGCAGAGCAGGTGGCAACTATGCTCACTGCGCGCACGCTGCGCGTAGTGCATCTGACGACGCATCGATCACTCCGCATCGCCTGCGACTATGTTACTAAGGACAATGTGCTGGCTAAGCTGCGCCTGACCGACCAGTGCTTCAAAGAGTGGGGCTTTCCGGAGCCGCGCATCGGTGTTGCCGCGCTTAACCCACATGCCAGCGACGGCGGCTTGCTTGGCGACGAAGAGGCAACCCAGATTGCGCCGGCAGTTGAAGCAGCGCGCGCCGAAGGCATCGACGCAACCGGACCTGTACCTGCCGACAGCGTGTTTCCGCAGGCGATAAACGGCAGATACGACGCAGTCCTGGCTATGTACCACGATCAGGGGCACATCCCAATCAAGGTGCACGACTTTGCGAAAAGCATTAGCGTCAACTTAGGGCTTCCGTTCATACGCACATCCGTTGATCACGGCACCGCATTCGATATCGCAGGCAAAGGCATCGCTGACGCGGAGAGCATGCTGGAATCCATCCGCGTAGCCGTGTCGCTTGCGAGCGAGAGCAGGCTGCCGTAAAAACTTGGATAGAGCGGGTCAGTTTGAACTATACAGGCGTCAATGATGCAGTAGAAGGTTCAAATTAACCCGTTACCAAAACTTGCATAGATACTCAGGACGGAGAGGGATATGTGCATTCACATTGCATACTGCCAAACCCGTCCATCCGGGTAAACTCGTTCAGAGGTATTAATCAGAGGCTTTAACATGAAAATAGCGTTTATCGGCGGCGGGATAATGGCGGAGGCGATAGTGGGCGGCGTGCTTGCGTCCGAATTGACGCCCCCGCAAGACATCAGTGTGGGAGAACCCGTTGAGGGACGGCGCACCCACCTCACGAAAACCCACGGCGTAAAGACGTTCTCCGACAATGCCAGTGCCGTTAAGGACGTAGAGCTGGTATTCCTTGCAGTCAAACCTCAGTCGCTGCCTGAGGTGCTGCCCGATCTCAGTAAAAACCTGAACTCGCAGCACACGGTCGCATCAATAGTTGCGGGCGCGACGCTCGATACACTGCTAAGCGGCTTGGGATGCGATGCCGTGGTGCGAGTGATGCCGAACACACCTGCACAAATTGGCGCAGGAATGAGCGTATGGACGGCAACGGATGCAGTGCCGCAGGAGATGCGGACAGCCACAGGCGACATCCTTCGGACGCTCGGTGATGAGATATATGTGCCGGATGAGAAACTGATCGACATGTCCACGGCGCTCAGCGCAAGCGGGCCTGCTTATGTGTTCCTGTTCATCGAGGCGCTCATAGACGCCGGCGTCTATTTGGGCATGGCTCGCGACATGGCGCGAAGTCTCGTATTGCAGACGGTTCTCGGCAGCGCCCAGCTTGTTCAGGATACGGGGCGGCATCCTGCCGAACTGAAGGACATGGTAACCTCGCCGGGCGGAACGACAATAGCGGCGCTGAGAGCAATGGAGAGCAGCGGATTCCGCGCTGCCGTGCTTGACGGTGTCATAGCGGCCTACGACAAATCGCAGGCGCTGGGGAAGAAGTAATGACTGCGTATCTGGCTACATTCATAAACATCCTGTTCTATGCGCTTTGGGCTGCTATACTCGGGCGCGTCATCATTTCTTGGCTGAATCTGTCGCCGGACAACCCTATCGTCGTTCTGCTGTACGGAATAACCGAACCCATTCTCGCACCAATCCGAAAAGTGCTGCCGTCAATGGGCATGCTCGACCTGTCCCCGATGGTGGCTCTCATCGTGATGATGATAATTCAGCGCGTTCTGCTAAGCCTGATATAAGCACGCGCTTCAAAGCAGAGAACTTGAGCCAGAGACCTAGCCGTGCGTATTCGCCGCACATTGGCAAGGCGCGCTAAGTTCGGAGCATACTGATTGCGTCTTCCGCCGATATGCCTTCGATGCGAACGCGCTTGTCGCGGGATTTACCGCCACGCACAATCTGAACGCTTCGTTTCCCCACGCCTAGCCGCTTCGCCAGCAGCGCCGTTACTGCATCATTCGCCTTGCCGTTCTCAGGCGCCGCCGTAACACGCACCAATATTCGCTCACCGTCAACTTCTATCGCATTACGCTTTGCGCGGGGCTGTACACGGATGTCGAGTTCCAAATCGCAACCCATCACTGCTAGAAATAGTCGGCATCAATACGAAGCCGCTACGGGAAGCCGCTGCTCTAATACTCTTCGATATATGCGAGCATTTGCATAAGTCGGGGTTTACGCATGCGCCAGCGCTCCGCCGTCAATGAATATCGTCTGACCCGTAACAAAGTCGCAGGCGTCAGACGCCAGATAGACTAGCAGCCCGCACAGGTCTGTCGGATGCCCTTTTCTGCGTGCGGGAAGGTAGCGCACCAGCAGTTCGCGCTGGCTCTCTTCGGTCGGCTCTTCGGGCGTAATCCAGCCGGCGCCGATAGAGTTCACGCGTATGCCGCGCCGCGACCATTCAAGCGCGAGCGCAGCAGTAATCTGGTGCACCGCTCCTGCCGCAGCGCAAGCCGCAACCGAGTTCCACAGCCCGCGCACCGCAAGACCGGAGCCGATGTTCACTATCCGCCCGCTCCCCTGCTCCAACATGCGCCTGCCTGCCGCTTGGCTGCACAGGTACATGGACTTCACATTGAAGTCCATGAGGGTCTGCCATTCACCTTCTTCAACATCCTCAAACGGCTTGCCAAACTCAGCGCGCGCGTTGTTTACCAGAATGTCCACCTTGCCAAACTCATCCACGACGCGCTGTGTCATCGCCTCAACATCATCAAGATTAGTAACATCGGTGATTATGTTCAGCGCCCGCTGCCCTTGCTGTTCCACTGCTTGAGCGGCGTCTGCGGCGTCTGAGCGCGCTGAGCCTGCGATTGCCACATCTGCGCCCGCTTCTGCAAGCGCAGCCGCCAGATACGGCGTCCAGCCGCGCCTGTCGGCAGTGATGATTGCGGACTTGCCGCTGAGGTTCCACTCTTCGGGTATTGGCATATTGAATCTCCTTGTTAGCGGTCGGTAATTAGCCATCAGCGCTCGGTCTTTCCCGGGGGCAGGTAAGCCGCCAAGCTCCTTCCCGCAGTTTACGATGAGGCTGCCGACAAATTAGCCCTGATGCTATACTTCCAGGGGTATGTCAGGCGCGTAACCGGTAGGCGCGTAGCCGCCCGCCAGCCCGCCGCCGTCGATGGTGAACATCTCTCCGTTCATATAGTCGGACGCGTCCGATGCGAGGTACACGGCTAGGGGTCCCATCTCATAAGGTCTGCCCACTCGCCCCATCGGAATGAACCCGCCGCGGGGCAGTGTGTCGTTGGATGCTTCCGTTCCTTCGGTTGGGATATACCCCGGCACGATGCATGTGCAGGTGATACCGTAGCGGCTCATACTTGTGGTGATGGTGCGCGTAAGCTGCACTATGCCGCCCTTGCCGCAGGTGTACATATAGTTGTCGCGCCCGCCGCGAAAACCAAAGCCGGAGGACACATTGACAATCTTGCCGCCGCCCCGTTCTATCATGTGCTTGGCAACAGCGCGCGAGCAGTAGAATGCGCCTGTCAGGTTGGTGTCGATCCCAATGCGCCAGTCTTCGTCCGTAATATCCCAGATGGGAATAGAGCCTTGCCCTCGCACAATACCCGCATTGTTGAACAGCACATCTACCTTGCCGAACTCATCGATGGCGCGTTCAAACAGATGGTTCACCTGCGCGGAGTCGGTAACATCGGTGGAGACGGCGACGGCTCGCCTGCCGCACTCCCGAACTGCTTCCGCCGTCTCCTCTATCGGCCCCATGCGCCGCGATGCAATCACCAGATCTGCGCCCGCCTTTGCCATCGCAACCGACATCTCGCGCCCCAATCCCGTGCCTCCGCCTGTGATGACGATGGTCTTGCCGTCCAGACTCAGTTTTTCAAGCAATTTTTTCCTCCTTGAGTTTGACAGAAATAGGCAGAATAAAGCGGATATGATGCCTTATTCTATCCTATTCAACTCTGAATATCCGCATTCATCAGGATTGCGATGTTACCTCGCCGGCCGAAGCAGTGTGAAGCCTGCCATCTGCAAGGCGCACAAGCAGATTGCCTTGCTCATCAACCGATTCGGCGATGCCTTCTATAGTTTCGCGTTGAGAGCGCAGAGTTACTTTATACCCCAGCGTATCCAGCATTGCCGACCAGTCAGCCGTCAGTGATTTGCCTGCGCGCACCGCTGCATAAGCGTCATCAAAGTGTTCCAGAAGCGCGCGCAAAACCGGCGTGCGGTTACGGCGGCGCCCGGTTTCGCGGAAGAGGCTGGTCGATATATCGGCAATTTCGGCGTACAGCGACGGGTCGAAGTTCACATTAAGCCCAATGCCCACGATAGCGCACACGACGTCCTCGCTCTCAAGAGCCGTCTCAATGAGGATGCCGGATATTTTAAGACCGCTCACGCGCACATCATTGGGCCACTTGATGGTGGGCTGCAAGTCTGTGCAGTCTGCGACCGTGCGCGCAACGGCGAGAGTTGCCGCCATGTTCATGTACGGAAGCTTGCGGGCGGACGGTGTAAGTATGACGGAGAAGGACAGATTCTCGCCGCGCGGCGATACCCATGCGCGCTTGAATCGTCCCCTGCCTGCCGTCTGTTCCTCGGCAATGACAACCGTTCCCTCCGGCGCGCCCTCCATCGCAAGTTTGCGCGCCTCGTCCATAGTGGAACCGATTTCGTCGTAGTGGCAGATACGGCAGCCGATGACACGGCGCGCAAGCGCCCCTCGGAGCGTGGGGATGTCCAAATCTGATGCGTGCACTGTGTCTGACATGCGCAGGATGATACTTGCGGCTTTCGGCGCATGTCAAGCAGCGGTCTTATTTATTGTCTCCCCAGCAGGCGGCGAAGCTCTGCCATTGCCGGATGATTGGCTGACGCCGCTGACGGCATCTTTTCGTAGCGTTCAAGTAATTCGGACTCTGAGACCTCTTGCGGCCAGTCTAAGTTAAGCGCAATTCGATCGCTGTCATCTTCAAAAAGGATAGCGCCTAGTAAATGCAATCCAATTACATCTCTGGACAACGCGCGGTCAGGAAACTTGAGATGTCTATAATGCGTTTCGGCTTGTTCCAGCAAGCTATATATATCTACAGAATTGTTATTCAACAAAATATCTAGGATTCTCAACTGCCTTTCAGCGATAACTCTGCGGCGAGGACTGCGTAACTGCCCAAACAACGATATTGCGAATTCACGGAACAAAATACGCTGATGGTTTGTCGTGATTTCGTTGGTCAAGGCGTTGCACCTGTCGATTATCGCCTTCAACGCAAACATCACAAACGGAGTGATGTCATGCCCGTTTTGCCGTGATTGATTCAATGATGCTAGATATTCGTCTTTGTGCTCGTAGTAGTAGTTGGACAGACTGACCATAACGACATCATTGACACCGGCACGCCGCAGCATAAACGCTTCAAGCGCGCGCGCAGTGCGCCCATTGCCGTCGCCAAATGGATGCATCGCGCCGATATGGTAGTGTACGGCAGCTGCTTGGATAATCGGATCATGCTGCCGAAATTCGTGTGCAATTGCATAGCAGAGAGCATCGAAGGCGGCGTGGCACTCATCACCGCCTTCCGCCCCGCGACAGACAGGCGTCCCGAAAGTTACATTCCACCCATCGGGACACAGAGCGCCAGGTTCACAATGGTCATCATCACATCCGGTTACGATGCGCCGATGAGTATCCAATATAAAATCAGGTGTGAGTGGGCGCTGTGCCGGTTGCGTTTGCAGCCAGCGGTATGTGGCATCGGCGCATTTCAATTGTCTCTGAGAGTGGGTCAGGTTCGCGAATTGGGGTAAGTCTGGAGCAAGCGCTTCTTCCTGTTCTCTTTGAGTGAACTCTGCGCCTTCTATTCGAGAAGTGCCGGCGGCTTCCAGCCGCAGCTGCTCTTCGTGTGCTTCCTCATCCATTGACGCAGGTAGGGCATCTGCCGCAGAACAGCAGCAGCGGTCTTCGCCTCCACCAGAGGATTGAATATCGCCGCGGCGTCATAGCGTATCCACCGCTGCGGAATAGCATATCGGCTGACATTTACCGCTGCCATATCAGCCTCGTTTCGGGTTCATTTCAACTTCATTTCAGATTTTACCGCATGATACACACATAAAATCATATTTTAACGCATTTCATTTCGCGTTCATTTCGCTCTCATTTCCGGCGAAGCCGTCTCCATAACCGCTATGCGTCCAGCGCGTCTGCGTCCGGGTTTTCTATGCGTACCTGCACATTGCCGGCGCGTTCTTCTTGCAGCTTCATCGCCACGCGCGAGTCTAGGTCTGCCCAGCCGCGATTGAGCGCTGCCGTCAGCTCTTGGTGCGCGATGTTCCCTACGCTCATCGGCACGCCGTACTCTCGCGCCAGTTCCAACGCAAGGCTCACATCCTTATGCGCCAGACGCAGCGCAAAACTGGGCGGATCGAAGTTCCCGGCAAGATATGTGTTCGGGTAGGTGTTGGCGAACGAACTGCCCCGTCCAACGGAGCCGTTTGAGATTGCCTCGAACAGCGGCGCCGGGTCAACGCCCGCTTTAACGCCAAGTGTGAGGCATTCCGCGACGATGGTCTGCAAGCCGTACCCGATGCAGTTGTGCATCAGCTTAGCGACACTGCCGGAGCCAATAGGGCCGATGTAGCTGACCTTATCCCCGATGGCGTCCAGGGCAGGCTTTACCCTGTCGTACACGGCGCGATCACCGCCGACCATGACCGCCAGTCTTCCGGTGCGTGCCCCGACCGGACCTCCGCTCACCGGCGCGTCCAGCACACTCACCCCCTTTTCGGCAAACTGCTCCGCAATACTGCGAATTAGCGTGGGCGAGCTTGTGCTCAGGTCGATATAAACGCTGCCGTTCGCGCTGCCTTCAAGTATGCCGCCTTCCCCTAGCGCGATTGCCTCTACCTCGCGGGGACCCGGCAGGGACGTCAGCACGACTTCGCACGAAGCCGCAAGTTCCGCAGGTGTATCCGCCCACGATGCGCCGCTTTCCAGCAGCGATGTAGCCGCTTCGCGCCGCAAATCATGCACTGTGAGGCTATGCCCAGCGCGCAGCACATTCGCAGCCATACCGTTGCCCATGTTGCCAAGTCCGATGAATCCGATATTCATTTACACATCTCCGGGATTCTGTGTTCGCACCGTAATCAGTTGGAATTACTGTACCATAATCTTGTTTCCCCATATATTGCGCCATCAAACACTCATAAACATCCACACCTGCGGCGCATCTGTGTTAAATTATGGCTATGTTAGAGCCTGTAGTCCTGTACGACAAGAGCGGCGCGGTGGCGCAAATCGTGTTGAACCGCCCGCAGGTGCTGAACGCTTACAATGTCCAGATGCGCGACGAGCTGTTCTTAACTCTGGAGGCAGTGCGCGATGACCCGGATGTGAAAGCGGCAGTGATAAGCGGCGCCGGGGAGCGCGCGTTCTGCGCCGGCGCAGATCTGACGGAGTTCGGTACTGCGCCCTCACAAGCCATAGCGCGGCAGGTGCGCTGGGAACGCGACATCTGGGGCTTGTTCTTATCACTGCAAAAACCCCTCATCGCTGCGATGCGCGGCTATGTGATCGGATCGGGCGTGGAGATTGCCTGCCTCTGCGACATCAGAATAGCCGCCAACGACACGCAGTTCGCGATGCCGGAAGTCGCGCTTGGCATGATACCGGCAGCGGGCGGAACGCAAACGCTGCGCCGCACCATAGGCGCCAGCAGAGCCTTGGAGATGCTCCTGTCCAGCAGACGCATACGCGCAGATGAGGCTCGCCGCATCGGGCTGGTGCACAGCGTCGTGCAGCCGGCCGAACTGATGTCGAAGGCAGACGCGGTCGCGCGGCAGCTGGCTGCTCTCAACCCGCAGGCTCTCGCATCTGCCAAGCGCGCCATCCTCGAAGGCATGGACATGCCGCTCCCAGCGGGATTAGAGCTGGAACGCCGCCTTGCAGCCAGATGTCTGTATGCGTCTGCTGTATGAGTCTGATTGATAATTGATACACACATATACAGCACACATTGCCAGACCTTGTCAGTTTCAGAAGAGGTCAATTTTCAATATCTTTCTTTGAATCTCTTATTGACTGACAAGCCGTAATGCTGACATACTGGCATTATGCCTACCGTGCTTATCGTTGAGGATGAAGAGAACCTGCTCGAAGCGCTTCGATACAATCTGGAGCGCGAAGGCTATGCTGTGGAAACGGCGATAGACGGCGAACAGGCTCTGAACACAGCCCGCTCCGCTCGTCCGGACCTTGTAATCCTCGATGTGATGCTCCCACGCTTAGACGGCTTTGAGGTGTGCCGTATCCTGAGACGCGACAGCGATGTGCCTATACTCATGCTTACGGCGCGCAGTGAGGAGATAGACCGCGTGGTCGGCTTGGAGCTGGGCGCCGACGACTATGTTACTAAGCCGTTCAGTGTCCGCGAGCTGATGGCGCGTGTACGCAACATGCTGCGCCGCTCCACGCGCTCCGCTCTGGCAGCCGGCGAATCCGCCGATGTGGACATTCTTCGCACCGGCGACCTCGAAATCGACAGCACCAGCCATATCGTGCGGCGCGGCGGTGTGCGCTTGGAACTCAAACCGCGAGAGTTTGACCTGCTTGCGCTGCTCGCCAAGAACCGCGCGCGCGCCTTCACCCGTGATCAGATACTCGAACGACTTTGGGGGCACGACTACTACGGCGACAGCCGCACGGTGGACGTGCATATACGCTGGCTGCGCGAGAAGATTGAGCCTGAACCGAGCAAACCCGTCAGAATCGTAACGATTCGCGGTGTAGGATACCGCTTCGACGGATGAGGCTGCCCCGCGCGCTCCACTGGCGCATTGCCCTGGCATATACTGCGCTGATATTCGTGAGCCTAGGCGTCGTCAGCCTGTATCTAGTCGGCTTGGTGCGGGATACATATATCGCCAATCTGCAATCCGGATTAAACATGCAGGCGCGCCTCATCAGCGACAGGGCGGCCGTACTGCTTGCCGACGCCGAACAAGATGCCGAAGAGTTGCAGGCTCTTATATCGCGTGTCAGTCAAAGCATTGACGCGCGCGTTACCGTCATCGGCGCGGACGGCATAATCGTCGCAGACAGTCTGCGCTCGCCCTCACAGCTCCCCTCGCAGCTCGGACGCAGCGAAGTTCGCGCCGTGCTGTCGCAGGACAGCGCAGGCAGCGTAGGCATCGGTTCACCTCTGGACAACAGCCAAGACGGCGAAATGCTCTATGCGGTAGCGCCCATATCAAACGGAAATGATGTGATTGGCGCAGCTCGCCTCGCCATACCGTCATCGCGACTGCAGCCGCACATCAACCGCCTAATTATCGGCATCGCCGTGTCCGCAATACTGGTCGGGCTGCTTTCCGTCGGCGCAGGCTACATCCTGTTTCGCCGCACATCCGCATCAGTGCGCGCAGTGGCGGAAGGAGCGAACCGATTCGCGCAAGGAGACCTGGAACATCGCGCTGCCGCCGCAGCCTCAGACGAGACACAGGAACTCGCAGCGGCGTTCAATAGCATGGCAGACACTGTCCGCCGTCTTCTGCGTGATATGGCTGCCGAGAGCAGCAAGCTCACGGCGATTCTGAACACGATGGAAGACGGTGTGCTGGTGATAGAAGCCGACGGCAGAATTACGCTAATGAACAGCGCCGCCGAAATGCTTCTCAACATCAGCGCGCGAGATGGAATAGGGGTGCGCTTAGTGGAAGTGCTTCGCGACCATGAGATTCAGCAGGCTGCGGCGCTGTCGATCAGATCAGGGCAGCTTCGTCAGGTAGAGGTTGAACTTCTGCCGCAGCGCCGATTTCTGAAAGCCATAGCCACACCGCTTGGCGGAGGCGCTAACGGCACACTGCTCACGCTGCACGACCTCACCGCCGACCGCCAGATGGAAAACACGCTGCGCGAATTCGTAACCAATGTCTCGCATGAGCTGCGAAGTCCGCTGGCATCCGTGAAGGTGATGGTCGAGACACTCGAAGACAGCGCGCTGGAAGACGGACAAACGGCGCGCAACTTCCTGCGCCGAATAAACCGCGAGACCGACCGCATGAACACTATGGTCGAGGATTTGCTGGAACTTTCGCGCCTCGAAAGCGGGCGGCAGATGCCCAGCCTGACGCCTTTCAACCTTTCAGCGCTTGCCGCGGAAGTAGTATCTGAGTACCGCGACAGAGCAAACGGCGTGCGGTTCAGCGTCTGCCTTCCGCCGGAGCCTGCGTTCGCATTAGGAGACATCGGCAAGCTGCGGCAGGTGCTCGTGAACCTGCTGGACAACGCGCTGAAGAACACAGAGGCAGGCAGTATTACGGTGTCCATTGACGCAGCAGAGGACAGCCATCATGTAAGCGTGCGCGATACGGGCGTGGGCATACCGTCCGAACACCTGCCGCATGTGTTCGAACGGTTCTACAAGGTTGACCGTGCGCGCCGCGACGGTGGCAGCGGTCTGGGACTGGCAATAGCGCAGCAAATCGTGCAGGCGCACGGCGGCGAGATTAGCGTGAACAGCACGGAAGGCGCAGGCAGCGCTTTCAGTTTTACGGTTCCGAGACACTGAAACATTAGGGACGCAGCAGAACGCACGCCGCACTTCTTAGATCAAACCCTTCCTCATCCCTGCTGAAATTCGCAAATAAGTTATCACACTTCGGTTATCTTCCCCTCTCCGACACATAATTCCTGACACATAAGTATTAACCGATTGTTAATACATCGTTCATAGGAACTTAATCATCGGCGGGTAGCCTTGCTTAGGTATGGAAAGCACAATACCGCAGTCTCAAGAAAGTATAGACGCGTCTCCGTCAGCTCGCGTAACTGCGCCGCGCATGCGCCGAAAGCGCGGCGCTTCCCTTGAAGGCAGAATAGTGCGCTGGCTCTTCTTCTGCTGCGCCCTCATCTCCATCCTCACGACCCTTGGCATCATCTTCACGCTCGTATCGCAGGCGATGGGTTTCTTCTTTGAGGTTTCGCTGTGGGAGTTCATCACAGGAACGCGCTGGACACCTATCCTGAAGCCCCGCGCCTACGGTGTGCTGCCTCTCGTCGGCGGCACCCTGCTCATAGCCGCCATCGCAGCGATGGTTGCGCTGCCCGTAGGTCTCGCAGCCGCAATCTTCCTGTCTGAGTATGCGCCCAACAAAGTGCGCCGCATCGTCAAGCCCGTTCTTGAGATTCTAGCAGGCATCCCAACCGTTGTGTACGGCTATTTCGCCCTCACATTCGTAACCCCTCTGCTGAAGGTCATATTTCCGGAGATGCTGGTGTTCAACGCCCTTAGCGCCGGTATCGTAATGGGGGTGATGATAATCCCCATGGTGTCGTCGCTGAGCGAAGACGCCATGAACTCGGTGCCCAACTCCTTACGCAACGGCGCTTACGCCCTGGGCGCGACCCGCGTAGAAGTGAGCCTGCGCGTCGTCGTGCCTGCCGCGCTCTCCGGAATTGTCGCATCGTTTATCATCGCCATATCGCGCGCCATCGGCGAAACCATGCTCGTTACCATCGCCGCGGGCGCAACACCCAACCTCACGATAAATCCGCTCGAAAGCATACAAACAATGACAGCTTTCATCGTGCAGCTCAGCCTCGGCGAAACGCCGCACGGCTCGCTTGAGTACAACACCATCTTTGCCGTGGGCCTGCTCCTGTTCCTGATTACGCTTGCGATGAACCTGCTGGGCTACTTAGTCGTTAAGCGATGGCGGGAGAAATACTAATGCAGCAGTCCGGAAGCCTGTTCAGCCCGCGCCTGCCGTTGCGCAAGAAGCTCGGCGGCGCAATTTATGTCCTGTTCCTGATTGCCACAATGGTCGGCATCGTGGGGTTATTAGTGCTGCTGGCTCAGGTCATCGCAGAAGGCGCCCCCTGGCTCAACTGGAACTTCCTAAACTCGTACCCGTCGCGCCACCCTGAGGAGGCAGGCTTGAAATCTGCGCTGTGGGGCAGCGTCTGGCTTATGGGACTCACCGCGCTCTTTGCCATCCCCATCGGAGTGGGAGCAGCCATCTACCTAGAAGAGTACGCAGCGCAGAACCGCTTGACAGCCTTCATCGAGGTTAACCTGTCCAACCTTGCGGGCGTACCCTCAATCGTTTATGGCTTGCTCGGACTTACGCTCTTCGTGCAGTGGATGTTCCAGGGAGAACGCGTCCTCCTCGCAGGCGCAATGACAATGGCGCTGCTGGTGATGCCGATTGTCATTCTTGCTTCGCGCGAGGCGATTCGTGCCGTGCCGGACACATATAGGCAGGCGGGCTACGCGCTCGGCGCAGAGAAATGGCAGGTTGTAAAAGGGATCGTGCTGCCCCAGGCGTTTCCGGGCATTCTCACAGGCACTATACTGGCGATGTCCCGCGCACTTGGCGAAGCGGCTCCGGTCATCGCTATCAGCGCGCTCGTCTATCTAACATTCGTGCCGGCGCATCCCCTTGAGCAGTTTACCGTGCTGCCGATACAGATATTCAACTGGACATCGCGCCCGCAGGACGAGTTCCGCGGCATAGCGGCGGCAGGCATCATAGTCCTGCTCTTCGTGCTGCTGACAATGAACGCAGTGGCTATAATCTTAAGAGACCGTCAGCAGGTGAGGTCAGATGGATAACGGCAGAAACGGCGACATAGTCCTGCGCTCCGAAGATGTGAGCGTCAGCTACGGCAGCTTCCGCGCTCTGCGCAACATCTCTATGGACATCAAACGGCGCGAAGTTACCGCGCTCATAGGCCCATCAGGCTGCGGCAAAAGCACTCTGCTGCGCTGCTTCAACCGCATGAACGACCTTATCCCCGGCGCCACAATCGGCGGCAAGATAATGTTCGAAGGCTATGATCTATACGGACCCGATGTTGACCCCACCGAAATACGCTCCCGCATAGGTATGGTCTTTCAGAGGCCTAACCCATTCCCTAAGTCCATCTTTGACAACGTGGCGTTTGGGTTGAAAATCAACGGCTACCAAGGGAACTACGAAGAGGCAGTAGAAAGATCCCTGCGGCAGGCGGCGCTCTGGGAAGAAGTCAAAGACAGGCTGAATACGAGCGCACTAGACCTCTCCGGCGGACAGCAGCAGCGCCTCTGTATAGCGCGCGCTATCGCCGTCGAACCGGAAGTCGTGCTGATGGACGAACCCGCATCCGCACTAGATCCCATCGCCACATTAGCAGTCGAAGAGCTTATACGCGAACTGAAGGTCAACTACACTATCATCATCGTAACCCACAACATGCAACAGGCGGCGCGCGTTTCCGACGACACGGCGTTCCTGATGGTGGACGAAAACAGATCCGGCTACCTCGTAGAATTCGCGCCCACACAGCAGATATTCACCAACCCCAAAGATGAACGAACAGAGGCATACATAACAGGACGCTTCAGCTAACGGAAGCCGCCCCAGAGGAGACGACCTCTCCTCACAAGGATACATGCCATGCCAAGAGCAGGATTTGATCGCGACCTACTGGCAGTTCAGGACGACCTACTGATGCTGGGCAGCATGGTGGAGAAAGCCATTAGTCGATCTCTGGATGCCCTCAAAAACCGAGATCTGGCTATGGCGGAAGAGGTGATACGCGAAGACGACATCATCGATCAGAAGCAGGACGACATAGAAGAACGCTGCATCGACCTAATAGCCACGCAGCAGCCTATGGCGGTTGATCTGCGTATCCTCGTAACCGTAATACACCTTGGCATAGAACTTGAGCGCATGGGCGATTACGCCGAAGGCATTGCAAAGATATGCCTGATGATGGACGATGAACCTCCGCTCAAACCGCTCATAGACATACCCCGCATGGCAGAAATGGCATCCGACATGCTGCGCCGCAGCCTTGACGCCTTCGTCAACCGAGATGTCGTGTCCTCCATGGTAGTCCGCAAGGACGACGACGAGATAGACGCTCTGTACGAGCAGGTCTATCGAGAGCTGCTCACATTCATGCTCGGCGATCCGACAGTCGTTCGCCGCGCCACATACCTGCTCTGGGCAGCCCACAACATCGAGCGCATCGCAGACCGCACCACGAACATCGCCGAAAATGTCATCTACATGGTAACCGGCGAGCGAAACGACGAAATACCCGCCGTTCCCGAATAAATATCCGCCTTACCCCACAAGCAACCCGCGCACAGAAATTATTACCTCACCCTTAATCCTGTGCCGGCGCCTGCCTTCATGCCTGATGCGCGATGAGCGCCGCAGCCCGGTTCGCCGTATGTTTCTCTTCAGCCAGACTATAATCTCACCGTTACCCTAAGCACCGCCTTCATCAAGATGTCAAATTGAGCGGCGTGCCTAATGGCGCATTGTGTGCTTATTGAATAAATGGTTACTTTGGTGACACATCAGGATATCGAACGTAAGGTAATCTGATTTTTACAGTCTGACCCCACGATAGCTGTCAGAAAATCTGCCGATAGGAGAGAGAAACTTTGCGAAAGGGCGCGGTTCTGTGGCATCAAGTAACTCTAGGGCATCCCATTTTCTTAACAATGTAAGCAGAACTCTAGCGGGGCGTTCCTCACCAGTAGTCAGGAAGACTATCCCTACCTTCTCTTTTATAATGGTCTGACGCTCTGTAGGGACACGCAGCATCCGTTTATTGCAGCTGAACACAAACATTTTTGCTTTCCCTGCATAAGCCAACCATTCAACATCGGGCTTGCCTCCCCACCCCATTCTCACGAGCGCGCGGGCATCATGCTACTGCTGTAAGGGCAGACGGAACCCCTGTCCCGACATCTTCGTCGCAGAGTAGTATCACGCAGCAATTCTGTCTGCGTACTGTAGCACGGTCTCGACTACATCTGTTTCCAGCGCCAAATCATTGGCAATGAACTCAACATCATGTCCCGCCTCCCAGCGCTTACGAATTGTCCGAACGCTAACGCCCCTTTCAGTAATTGTGGGAACACCCGAACTAATTTGAGGATCAATAACAATATGGCGCTCCTTACCCACAGGGAACCATCTAGCTGCTAAGTCGCCCTCATATTCGATCTGACTTATGGTTTCAAGCACAAGGGTGGGTAGTGTCCATTGTTCCGGCGAGTCCAATGTTTGCAGGCTTTCGCCAGGCTGTTCGCCTTCCAACCTCGCGATGATATGCCCTCCCAGCGCCTCTAAATCCAGATGAGCAAAGGGATATTCTACCCCGAAAATCTCTTTAGCATTACGATAAGCGTCGTGTACATTGCGATAACTAACATTATCCGCATTTCTGAATTGTGCAGCCACGACAGTTTCAATCAGCTGAAGAAAAGAAATCATAAAGTTCTGACCAACGCCTTCAGGAAACAACGGTGGCATTTCCCCTGCGTTTCCTGTCGTGTGCCCGAGGAACCAGTTCCTAACGGTGGAAGTTGATACATTAGCCAAACGAGCGGCTTCCCCAAAGCTGTACATCGGTTGCGTACGCCACTTATCAGTGATACTTGCCATAGCGTCGCTCCTAACTGCGTCAATCTGAAGTGGTGCTATGGATATTATCATAGCCGTTGTGTCTCACACCATCCACATTATAGCAAACCCTTTCCCCCACTCACCCGCTCTTCACAAACCAGAAGTGAAAATCCGCACCTACGCAGCTCACCCCGCCCGCCTTCCTCCGCCCGATGTTGTCCACGCTCACCAGCCGTCCGGCGTCCACCGCGCCGCCCCAAGTCGGGTCCGCGCTCGCCACCGCTTCCACGCTGCCTGCGCCCAGCGGCTCCACTAACACGCCCAGTTCTCGCTCTGCCTGCTGTGTGTCCGCTGCCCATACCAGCACCTCCGCACACAGGTTTCCTCTAACGCCGCCGCTCAGCGTCCCCAACGAGTCGCGAGACTCCAAGCGCACTATCGCTGCCGGAAACTCATGTACGCTGTCCGGCGTGTAATCGAACACCCGCAGCCCCTCAATGCCAGACAGCGCAGCCGCCAATCCCTTCTTAGCTTCCGAAATCTCATTCGACATAAGTATTCCTCGTCCGATATATCAGTCAAAATCGCTAATTCACATTGTTGTATAAAAAGACAGGAACAGCATCGCTTACCTGCAAGCAATGAACACCGACACAACTTAAATGAGTGAAGCCGCTCGAACCGATCCCATCGCTCTGTGCCTGCGTCTAATTCCGTAATAGTATGTAGTAGTGCGAAGGGAGTCGGCAGGTTCACCGCAAAGAAGCGCCCTGGACAGAAAACTCAGAAAACGCCAAGCGCCGGCTTGCGATACATGCTTAGCAGCATCCCGATATCAGGGTCTATGCCCATCTCACCTGCCTGCCAATCGTCCACACCGCCGCGCGCGCTGCGCCACATCCGCACGGCAAGCAGCAGCGCTGCCTCCGATACCGCAGCCGGATACTCGTAGATGTCTATCGCGCTGCCATTGGCGATTGCGTCCGCCGTCGTGCCGTTCACACCGCGTTCCACCGTCAGCTTCCCGCTGTCCCGCGCCCGGACATACACCTGCTCATCGCCTATCAGCAGCGTATGGCCGGCGGAAATTGCGCTCGTTCCCTGCGCCGCTTCAGACACATGGAGCGTCCCGGCGTCCCCGGATGCAGCTGTTCCCACAACCTGAGATGCTCGCCGTAAGCGCTGGCACCAGCCCCAAACGCCGCGCACTTCCACATTGCCGCGTCCGAGCGGAAAGCGTCCGCTGCCATTTGCGCCTCCCACAGCCAGCAAGCGCGTGTACGGCCGCGAATTCGGACTGCTCGCCGATGCAGCTCCCGCGTTGAACGGCAGCAGAGAGTACGCATATGAGCCCCAAATGGTCGCCGCGCCATTGCTGCTGCTATATCCATTGGCATAAATGCGGACACCTCCATCGTCAACACTCACCAGATCCGGCACGCCCAGCGTTGCCTCGCCGCTCCCGTCAAAACGCAGCGCTGCCTTGCGAGCGTAGAAGTGGCGGTTGCACCAGCGGTCAACAACACTGCTCGCAGCCTCAGCCAGCCCCAGCAGCCTGTCGTCATTAGCCGTTCCCGTTATGTTCAGCGCCGACGCGCCCTTCAGTGCATCCAGCGTTACGTATGTGTGTGTCATCGCTGCTCCTATCCGTGCATCAGCCGCTCGGCAAGTGAAATCACCGAACTGCTGACCGACCGGCTGCCTCTATATAATCCGTAATCTCCGATAATCCCGCCCGATACTGCCTCGTACTGCGTCAGTTTGATGTTTGTGTTTGGGCTGCATCACAGCCGGCCGCACAGTTCAACCTGACGCAGCACAAAATCCTTTATGCCAAACTGATGTTATATTGCAGCGCAGTATGCGTCGCCGAACTGCGCGCGCCGCTGCGTTCCTCCAGCGCATGGCGGAAGCTCACCGTAACCACCGTCTGACGCTTCTGGGTGTCGCGGTCAACATCAATCATCAGCTGGCGCCGGAAGCCCTGCGCCCACTGCGTTCGGTTCACCAGCAGCAAGCGCCCTTTCGTGTTCGAACTGGCGCCGTCCGTTATCTTGCCGTCCGTATCCGCCAGCGGCATCTGCTCCGACACAATGACCGGTATCCCCTCAACCGCGCCCAGCATTCCCGTCAGCAGCGTTGCGTTAGGACCTAGCTTGTCCATAGTTCTGAACTGCGATATGGACTGCGCCCGTATGAAAGTGTTCACATCCATAATCCACGCAAGCTGCGAGGGTCTTGCGCCGTATTTGCCCAGCTTCGCGCGAAGCTCATTGAACATATCGTCCGATACCGCGGCGTTATGATTATTCCCCTGCGACTTGTTGTCCATCAGAGGCAGGTGCAGTATACCGTTATACCCGATCAGCCAGTGTGCCTTTCCTGCTGTGCTCTTCGAAATGGTTATACCGTCGGCGTTAATGTTATTCGTAGCGCTCTTGTCGGCGTTCAAGATGATGTCGTCAAGCACCTCTGCCACATTGCGCACCAGTCCTGCCCTTATCTCAGGCAGCATAGCAATCACTCCGTCCTCTTCCAGCGTGAAACTGTACGGCACCTGCCCCACCAGTTCATAAGCGGTCAATGTCGTCCTGCCTGTGGTGAGCGCAGTGTCCGAAGTGGCGGTATTCTCACTGCCCGGGAAAAAGTTCACATCGCCCAGCTGGCGCGGCACTTCAAACGGATTGGACGGCATCGGGAATGTTGGGATGATAGGCGCGACCAGCGTTTGCAGATTCACATCCTGCCAAAGCTCGCGCGACTCAAGCGTAGCCACCAGCTCATCGCCGCTGCCGGCCGTGGTACTGTCCATCGCTGCGCGTGTCATCGACCCCAGCAGCTGACGGCTGAATCCCTGAAACTGCCCCGTATCCTTCGAGTCAACGCTGAACCATCGCTCCAGACGCCGTTCAGCCGCCAAGTGCGAAGACTGTATATCTGAAAAAGTGATGCTCGACGCCAACAGCCGCTTAGCCTCCTCGGCGCGTTCTATCCATGCCGGCCCAAAACCTTCACGCCGCTGCGAACGTGCGAAACGCCGCACCAGAGCCAAGTCCAGAATGTCCATGCCGGCGTATGCGCCCGAGGGCACGGTAGGCAGCGCCGCTTCCTGCGCGTAGCTGCTCAGCGCGCTGCGGCGCACACTGCGCTCCCGTTCAGCAGCCGCGCCAACACTCTGCTTAATCCGCTCTGTCTCCTCGCGCAGCAGCCCCACCTCACGGCTCACAGGTTCGAACCGCTCCCGCACGAACGCATTAACCTCAACCAAATCCTTCTTAATCACATCAATGTCCGAAGTCGTCATCTCCAATCCCTTTCTTAACTATTCCATTATTCCGCGAAATCCTATTCAACCTTCTCATCAGCCCTCCCGGTGCGAACCGTCAAAACCACCACTAGGCGGTCCCCGCAGCGTGCTTAGCAGATTGGCGGTCAGCGTCCGAATTTCCGCCCAGTCCGCCTCCACGCCTATCGATGACTCCGCCGCGCCCGACTGACCGCCCAGCAGAGAGTTCAGCATGCGCAGATGCGATTCCCTCAGCGCGTCCGGATCCGAAGGCACAGAGACGATAGACCACTCCAGCAGCTCCGCCCGAACATCCCGAACACTGCCGCCTGCCGCAGGTTCGCTCTCAATCGGCAGCCAGCTTATCGACGCAGCCTGCAAAAAGCCCTTATCCCAAGCGTTGCGGATGCGCTGTGCAAAAGGGTCGCCCTCCAGAAACTCAAACTCCGCCACTATGCTTCCGTCCTCAGCGCGGCTAATGTTCAGCGTTCTGCCGATAGGCAGCCCGCCCGACGGAGAGCGCCCGGTCGAATCGTGCGCCCACATCACCACCGGGTTGCGCCGATAGTTCTCGAACTGCAAACCCGCGAGATCAATCTCCGGCGCAGTTCGCGCCCTGCTGTTCGCCGCGATCACAATACTGCGGCGTCTTGCGTCCACAGAGCCGCGCCGCAGCACATCCATGCTCATCGACCTAGCCCTTCCCGCACCGTTCCCGGACGAGCAAATCTCCATTTCATCACACAATTCCAACTGATCCATAACAAACAAACCCCCGATACGCAGGACTGTCTTCAGTCCACGAAATCGGGGGCTTCTTCACCCTCAAACCGGCAGCTCCGTCACGGAGCGTCAATTAATTTGCAAATCCAAATTAGCACTAATGTTTGTAATTGTCAAGCGGTAATTTTGAAATGGCAGACCCATCGTTCAATTAGCTTCGGATACCCGGTTTCATATCCGCAGCAGAACCAACAAGTCATGCTCACTATATCTCACCCCTTCCGATCCCTCCGCCCTGAAATATATCAGCAAACTAACCCACATTTACGTACAACACAATGCATCTTTCCAATACATTTTTAATAATGCCCCTACGCAATGTTCGGCAACTGATGATTAAACCATCGGGCTGTATAAGCCAAGACTAACTTGACCAAAACAAAAAGGGGGGGGGTAATATATTTTTTAATAATGCGCTTATGCAATGTTCGGCAATTGATGATTAAACCATTGGGGCGCATAAGCCAAGACTAACTTGACCAAAACAGGGGAGGGGTAAATGAAGAGTTTACTCAAAGCGAAATCTGCGAAATCCACATTCGCTCGGATATTGTACATTGTCGGACTGACATTAGCGTTAATGATTCTATCTAACGTTGCGGTATCACAGGAACGAGTTGACGCACAGTCGCCCGCTCCAGAAGAAGACCCCGTCGAATGCCCTGTGGAAGGCGGCAGCGCCGAATGCGACCGGCAGGCGGGGAAGACTGGTGCCAAAACCACGGCTGGAAGACCGACTGGCCGCTGCAGCAGTGGGCTGGAGTTGACCTCGGCGATAATGGGCGCGTCAAGTGGATAAACATGGCGAATAACATGTGCGGCGGCGCTGGAGGCGGAAACAATCTGAACGGCACGCTGCCCGACGAGATGGGCTGGCTGAATGCCGTTGGAACCTTACACATTTACGGCAACCCCGATCTGACAGGCTCTCTCCCGGAGGGAATGGGCGACATGGGAGGAGTGGCGAACCTCTCACTTCAGAGTAACGGTCTTAGCGGCAGCATTCCCGCATCTTGGGGAAACATGGCGTGGATAAATGAGATCGAAATGTATGCTATGGGATTGACCGGTCCCTATCCGCCCGAATGGGCACATCTGGAACATCTGTGGGTTCTGAAAATCTATGGGAATGAGCTCACCGGCAATCCATTCAGCGAAGATACCGAATTGACAAACCTGTTTCTAGTACAGATCAACGGCAACAAATTCAGCGGCGAGCTGCCCGATTGGCTGGGCAGAAAACTGGCGAATCGCGAGTTATGGATGTTTGACTTTCGCAGCAATGACGGCCTCTGCGCGCCCGATACTAATGACTGGCGTAAAGGGCTGAAACCGGTAGGCAAGGCGCACGGCCCAATGTGCCCGCTTCCGGGCGCCGAATATCCCGGCACCAGCAGCCCATCGGAAACCAAAACCGTAACGACCGAGTGGCCCGACGAGACGCCGCTGGAAGTCGTTCTTGCCCTGTCGTCAGACAAAAAGCCCACTTATGACCATGCCGACACCGAAAACAAGAACCCCGGCGTTACGATCACGGTCGAGCCGCCTCTCTCAGATATTGGCGCACTGGGCGGAACGCGCACACTCACCTTCTCCCGCTCCGGCTACGACGACATCAAAATCCATTGGCGCACCAGCGGGCAATACTGGAACGATGACGGGTACAATCTGACAATCTCCATCGAAGACCTGAATCAGGTGGAGGATCCCACGGCGACGCCTACTCAGTCACCTACAGCGACCGCTACACCTACACAGACGGCTACAGCGACGCCCACTCAGACACCGACCGCGACGCCCACTCAGACACCCACGGCAACACCCACAGCCACACCTACTCAGACACCAACGGCTACGCCCACCCAGACACCTACCGCGACGCCCACTCAGACACCCACGGCGACGCCTACCCAGACACCAACGGCTACTCCCACCCAGACACCTACCGCGACGCCCACCCAGACACCCACGGCTACACCCACCCAGACACCTACCGCGACGCCCACTCAGACACCAACGCCAACACAGACACAGACGCCGACCGCCACTCCTACGCAGACGGCAACCGCGACACCTACGGCTACGCCCACATCAACTCCTACGGCTACACCGACACCTTATCCGGGCATGCCGGGCACCCCGATCGACGCCCCGAATGTGTCCATAAACTGGCAATCGGACAACGAGCCTATCACCATGACCTTGCGTGTTTTTAACAACAAACCCTCGTTCTATCCTAACAGCGTGCAGCCCGGCAGCGGCGCTTCATACGAAGTCGCGCCCTCCTGGAGCAATCTCAGTGAAGGCGATATACGCACTATGACCCTCACCCGTGGGGATGAAACCGCTAAGCTGCGCTGGAAGGTGAACTCATCCGGCAGCGGAGTTCTGGCATCGATCGAATTCATACAGGCGCCGCAGATGCCGGGTACGCCGATCGACGCTCCCAATGTGTCCATCAGCTGGCAGTCGGACAACGAACCCATCACCATGACCTTGAGTATTTATCAGAGTAAGCCCTCGTATATTCCGAGCAGTGTGAATCCGGGAAGCGGCGCTACCTACGTAGTTACACCCGATTGGAGCGATCTCGATGTAGGAGATACCCGTACCATGACCCTCACACGCGGCTCTGAAGAGATCAAGGTGCATTGGCGGCTGAACGAAGCCGGCGACGGATTAGAAGCTTCAATGGAATAGCGGGAACAGCGCATAAGCAAGCAGAATAACCTCTGGCTGCGCTCATTTGCGGCTAAAATCGGCGGTGTGCCTTTAATATAATAGTAGGCACACCGCCGTTTCATTCGCCCGTTCACAAGCTTACGCCGTTGCCTCTCGTTCACATATTTGCGCCTCCTTACCCTGCTTTCAGTCGATTATCACTAGCCACGCCGTACCGAAACTGGTAACTTGGAATGTGCTATGGGAAATGCTATGAGAAATAAGTCTGAGCTGCGCGCTCACATCTTCAATTTTCTGGCGCTGCTTGTGGCAGTTTGCGTTCTAGCGACAGCGTCTGCGCCCGCATCAGCCCAGAGCGTACCTGTTTCGGTAACAGGGCAAATCGTGAACGGAACCCATCAGAGCGACGTGGCAGACCTTGTCGTTATCCTGCACATGCAAGGCGCTGACAGCTACGACAGCATGGAGACCACAACCGATGACGATGGGCAATTCCGATTCGACGGCATAGTGTTAGACCCGTCCCTCATCTACGCCGTGTCAGTCCGCTATCAGGATGCGCTGTACGGCACAGAGATTAGCATCGCAGACGGCACACCGGCGCCCGTAACCATAGAGGTCTTCGACGCGGTATATGAGCAGGACGTAATACGGATAGGGTCATCATCGCTGCTGTTTGCAGACGCCGACCGCATAACGCGAAGCATCGCCGCGCTGGAAATCGTGAAGATTATCAACGATTCGGACTTCACATTCGTACCCGGCGGCGGAGGCCCGATGAGCCTTCTTCGCTTCGGCTTGCCTCCGGATGCGGAAAGCTTGCAGGTGGATACCCGCCTTCTCGGGGCAGACATCGTGCAGGTTGACAGGGGCTTCGCAGTGATCGGCAGCATCCCCCCGGGCGAGCATGACATCATGTTCACTTACAGCTTCCCTTATGACGGCGTGGAGACAAGCTTTACAAAATCGTTCCCTTTCGGAGCGGATAGCCTGCGTGTTCTATCGCCGGACGAGGTGCTGACGCTGGCAAGCGAGGACATCGGCGCCCCGGAGTCGGTGAGCATCGGCGAGCGCCCCTATCAGCTCATTGAAACTGCGGACATTGAGCGCGGAGAGCGCATCAGCTTGCGGCTGACCGGGCTGCCGCGCGCCACGCTTGCAGACCGCGCGCAGGATGCCATAAACAACACCCGGTACGAGTATGTCGCGCCCGCGCTGCTTGCCGTATTTCTGGCTGCGCTCATACCCTTTGCGGTCATCCGACACAGGGCTAACAGAGCGCGCTTTCGTGAAGGGAACGATTCGGTGAGTGCGGTTAGCTGAGCGTCTTCACCAGATATTCGCAGACTTCCCGCCACTGACGCCGATTGCCGTGAATATCTAGGTAGCTTCCCCCGATTTCGAACACCCCGAAGCCTGTGTCCACATAGCCCAGTCGATCGTATAAGGCGCGTGCGCGCAGATTGTCTATGCCAACTGCCAAGCCTATCTGCGTGAAGGCGCGCTCTGCGGCGAGATATTCGGCGCGCGCAAGTATCTGTGTGCCAACGCCATCTGATCGGTGTTCCGGCATCACGAACAGGTCTTCAACATGCGCGCAGTCCTGTATGCGCTCAGCTACATATCTATCGGTCGTGCCTGTCCAGCGCACCATCGTGTGCCCTATGGGAAGTCCGCCCAGCCACGCTATCAGGTATGTCAAGCGGTCTTCCTGCTGCTGCGCGAAGCGTTCATCGTGCCGACCCGACAGCCGATCCACGTCTAAATGCGCGTCAAGAAGAGGGATTTCATCCTCAGATAACGGTCTTATATTATCGGGTACTGCGGGTACTGTATGAAACATACGCTGGTGCTTTGGGGCAATACGGTTTGGGGCAATACGGAATGATGTTAGGCGAGCGCCCTGCGCCTACTTAATCAGTCGGCGGCGCATCAGGCGAGACGCAAACCACAGCCCAAAGAGCGTGAACGCCAGCAATTCTGCTGCCCAGAGCAGCATCCAAGGCGATAGATCCCCGGCAACCAGTCCGCGCACAAGAGCGGCAGCAGGCGTCAGAGGCAGAACCCAGGCTGCGGTCTGTACCGTTTCGGGCAGCCTGTCAAGCGGAAAGAATACGCCGCTCACCCAGAACATAGGCAGAATGAACAGCGTCAGGAAGTTGTTAATCGCGCCAATAGTGCTTGCAGTTGCCGTCATTGCCATCGCTAGAGCTGCGAAGGTCATGCCGATTAGGTATGCGGCAGGCAGCGCGAGAATTGCCCACGGCGAACCGAGCAAGCCGAATATAGCCGCCACAAACATGACGGCGGTCGCTGACATCAGAGCGCGTGTCGCGCCCCAGAACACTTCGCCCACTACAATGTCTTCCGGACCCAGCGGCGTGAACAGAATAGATTCGTAGATATGGTGCGTCTCCATGCGGATATATGCGCCGTAAGTAGCGTCGAAGGTCGCATGGAACATCGCATAAGCGGCGATGACCCCCGGGGCAAGGAAGTGCGGGTAGCTGATGCCCTCGCCAATGTTGGATATGTATGCACCCAGCCCAAAACCCACGCCCACAAGCAGGACGAATGGCTCAACGACGAGACCTCCGACCTCAAAGCGCCACGCTCGTCGGAAGGCGTCCAGGTTACGCTGCCACACACGGAAACCGCCCCACACCGGCGTTCTATAAATATGAGTAAGTGCGATTGGTGCGAATGATGCCATTGCTTTGCCTCAGCCCTCGCGCAGTCCCCGACCGGTGAGCCGTAGAAACAGGTCTTCTAAGTTGCCCGGACGCCGAAACATCTCGTATCCGTTGAGGCGGTCATTGTCCCGCAACGAATCGCCGCTGCTGCCGTAGAAATACAGCGAGTCGCCGCCATACTCGAACTCCATTCCATCATCGGTCAAGCCTTGCACCACACCCGCCATGTGCGCCGGATTCACACGCAGCTCAACGACCTGTTCGCCCACATGCTCGCGGACAAGCTCACGCGGCTTGCCTTCGACTAAGATGCTGCCCTGGTCTATCACGACCAAGCGGTCGCACAGGTGCGCTGCCTCGTCCATGTAATGCGTGGTTAGCAGTATGGTAATCCCCTGAGATTTCAGCATCGCCATCTTATCCCACACAAGCAGGCGCGCCTGAGGATCCAGCCCTGTCGTCGGCTCGTCCAGCACCAGTATCTTAGGGTTATGGAGCATCGCGCGCGCAATCAGCAGCCTCCGGCGCATCCCCCCAGAGAGTTCGTGGATGGTCTGGTACGCCTTTTCTTCAAGCTGAAACAGCGCGAGTGATTCCCAAGCGCGTTCCATGGCAAGGCGGCGCGGCATGTTGAAGTAGCGCCCGTAAGTGAGCAGGTTCTGAAGCACGCTCAGGTCCGGGTCGAGGCTGTCGGCTTGAGACACAATGCCAAGCGCGAACTTGATGCTGCGCTGGTCGCCGCGCACATCTTTGCCGTCAACAAGCAGCTCGCCGCCGCTGACGGGTGATACGCAGGACAGCATCTTCATTGTGGAGGTTTTGCCCGCGCCGTTTGGACCTAGAAAACCAAAGCACTCTCCTTCGAATATGTCGAAGCTGATGCCGTTGACTGCTGTGAGACTGTCGTATCGCTTGGTGAGATTGCGCGCTTGAATTGTGATATTAGAGCTTTGCTGTTCGGAATATCGCTGCAATTTTTCGTCCGGCTTGTGGAGTATGTATGTCGCCCCTGAGTTGTCGCCCATGGGTCATGAACATGAATCAGAAGCGACCATACTATTGTAGCAATAATTGAGGCGCAGGGTGCAGTCGGATTATGGGATTGATTATGGGATTATGGACTGAATATGGTTACAGCAGCGCCGTTTTACGGAACACATGAACACATTATTGTGAAACCCTGAAGGTTATAGTGCCTCAGTTTGAACTTTCTACTGCATCATTGACACTTGCATAATTCAAACTGAGGCACCACACGCCGAGAGCGCTACACGTTTTTTATCCACTGCCCACCAGTCGCTGCGCTCTCCTCGCCGGACTCATCCAGCAGATCGCGCAGCGAGACGACTTGTATGTGCGTTTCGCCGTGATGCCTCTGCCGCAGAATTAGAAAGCCTGCTTTGACTTCCGCCATCTTTAAGCCGTCGTGCTCACAGCGAATTGCTCTGGTTCTGTAAGATTGCATGCACCTGTCTCTTTGTGTTTTCAGGGTGGTTGACGATTGCCGGGATACCTGTTCGGTCGATATGCTGCTGCCAACATGCTCCTGAACGCTCAGTTCTCCAGCGGCGGCAGGTTCATCTCGCGGCGAACTTCGTCGATAGTCATAATGCCCGCTTCCACATAAATGCGGCGGCGCTTAGCTTTATTCTCTTCGTTCTCCTTAAGCGCCGCCACGCCGCTCAGGTCGAACTCAAGCGTCAGGGAATCGTCGTTGAAGTGCGGCAGCAGATGCCGATGCAGCGTCTCTTGGTAGAAGGCGAGCTGCGCGGCGATGGTGTCTTCCCAGAATAGGCGGCGCGCCGTGTTAAAGTTGGAGAAGGTCGTGTTCTCCAAGTCGCCGATCATCACTTTGGGCACGCCGAAGACACGGGTAACATCCTCCAAACTCCAGCGCAAACTTTCGATGTACTCCATGTCGCGCGGGCTAAAACCAAGATTCGTCGCCTTCATGCCCGGGCTGAGCAGCGCAGGCCTGCGCGTCTTGTTAACGCCCTGAAACCGAGATTCCCAGCGCGCATAAAACTCGCTCACTTCAGCATCCGTGGGGAAGCCCTCCATTTCGATGATAAGGCCGGGCGTGCTGTCGTTTTGCAGAAGCTTGCGGTTTGCCCGCAGCGCGTCTATGCCCATGTCCGCAGACTGGCGCAGCGGGGCAATCGGCGACAGCCCCGCATATTCGTCCAGCGGGTTGAAGTAGCGCATCCAGACAACATCTTCGGGCAGATACGGCACAAGTTCGCCTCCCGCGCCACCAACATACACAAAGCCTTTGATATATCGTTCTGCATCCGGTATCGTCCGCATTTTGTCCGGGCGCAGGGGCCAAATCTCTGTGATGATGCCCTGTTCGTTCCGCTCCAATCCCCAAAACGCCGCGCCCCAGAGCGAGAGGTATGTCTCCGTTGCGCGCCAGAGATCGCTGCGACTCCAAAAAGGATTGGGCGAATCCAGCAGACGCTGAAGCGGATGGTGAGCGCCGACCGGCTCCAATGCAGCTGCGCCTGCTCGTATGCGCGATACCGGCGCCTGTCTGAACACACGCAGCGGCAGCCGCGCTATGGCTTCCTGCCGAACCTTGATTGCAGAGTACACGATGGCGGAGCGCGGATAATACTCTCCGAATGCCGGCTCTGTCCAACTCGCTGCTCCGAACGCAGCCTGCGTCAAGCCCACAGCGCCGAATGTCGCCTGATCCCAGCGTGTTCCTTCCCCTGCCAAGCTCCCCCTGTGCGGAAAAGCGTCGTCGGAACCCCGCCGCTTCACCGCAGTCGAAAACGCTCTAATGCCTCGTATGATGTCCAATTGATGCCTCCAAGTGCTTATTATTCGTGCTAAGAAAAGGACAGGTATGTTTTCAGATAGAGCAGGCTTTCTAATCGCCTTGCGCCTGCCCTGTCCGAACTAACGGCTGCAAGGCTGCTCATACCCAGAGCTTCATGGCTTGCCCCTTTGCGTGGATGGTCGCGAATGTCATCGCGAGCGCGTCTGCTTCGTCAGGCGAATCCTGCAATTCCCGCTTGCTCTGAAGTTTGATGCGCCCCTTGCTGTCGAGGCTGTACGCCCTGCCGGTTACCTGACTGATGAGATTTTCGTCGTCTTCCGTGTCTAGGCTGCCGTCTAGGTAGTATTCGCGCATAGTCCACCAGACTTCAGCGTTTCGGTTGCTGAATCGGTCGGGGCGTTTAGCATTCTTACCGCCCTGGAACTCCTCTACGCGGGCAGACCGCAGTCCCACCTCGCGCACTCTGTCGGTTACGCCGCCGCCGACTCCGACATCGTCTATCACCAGCACATCCGCGCCAATCTCATCACAGTAGGCTTTCAGGATGCCGGAGACCTCCATTGTGTCGTACCCGCGAACACGCCGCACGATGCGCGCGACCCCGCCCTGACGCCGCATAACGACGGTATGGTCATGCCCCTTGCGCGCGACATCGCATGCCACGATAATCTCGCCATCGGGTTCAAGTTCGCGTTCCACGGCGGCTTTGGCGGCACGCAAGGGGACTATCATCTCATCAAGGTTGTCCGGAAACTGCCCCAGCACAGACCCGATATACATCGACGAATCTTCGCCCCAGTCCTGCTTATGGTCTTCTATGTCCTCCGGCGTTATCATGCCGGGGATCACAATCCGATTCTGCTGGATGTTGGGCGTGTCGTCTGCGCCTATCTGTATCGTCTTCCACACAGGCCGATGGCGGTGATGGGAGTCGTAGAAGATTCCGCTGCTCGTGAACGGATTGCCGGTGAGCAGCAGTTTGGACGGATGAAGACGCTTGACCGCCTGGATATACTCGTTTGGAACGGCATGCGCTTCGGTGATGACCGCGAGCAGGTTGGGCGAATGAAAGCCCAGTATCTTGTACGGCGAATTCGATGTGAAGCCGATGGCGAAGGTCTGCTCATCTATTTCGTAGCGCGCCCTGAGCATCTTGCCTGGAAACTTGTCGTCGAACCTGTTCGATGCCTTGCCGTATGCAAACCTCACTTCGTTCCAAACGATGTCTTCCACCTGCCGCAGCGTTGGCCCTGTAACTACCGCCTTTGCCGGGGAGTGCCTATGCACCCACCAGAGGACAACTCGTGCAGTCGTCCAGTCTTTCCCCGATCCGTTGCAGCCCACCACCGAGATGCGGCGCGCATCCGAATCGACGGCTTGCAAAATCTCCTGCTGCTTGCCGTATGGGTCTTCGCCGAGCACATCCCGCACGAAATCAAGCGCCGACATATCGGCGAACGGAGCCTCTCTTTGGTCATTCAAACTATGTTCGTCTATGGTTTCGTCGTACCGCACTTCCCCTCCCATCACTGCTGCCCTGCTAATTATCATTCCATTCCGCCGACGTCCCATGCCCAATGTCCATAAGTATTATCCGAAGTAATACCGTCGGCGTTCCTTCTGACAAAATGAAGACGAACCCTCGCGGGTCCGCCCTTTGATATTTACGATAATAGCACATATATTCTTATCCATCAAGCATACATTTGCGACATACACTTACCTCTGTTAGCATTTGGGGAAACTTGAATAACAACTTGCAATTAGGCAAGAGAGACTTGAAAAAAGGAGGTAAGACATGCCTCAGGAAATCTATTTGCAGATGGTAACGCGGGACGATGTGGCGCGCATTAGGCGCTGGCTCAATGACACCGAAGTGTCCGAATCATGGTTCGGGCGATACGCTTACGGCGACCCGGCGCACTTGGGTTACCACCCAAACGAGATGCACGATGTATCCGATGAGGAATGGGCACATGTCTTTGACAACCCGGAGCATCGAATTCTCTCAATATACAGCCCGGACGCAGGGCATATCGGCGAAATCCACTTAGCGATAGAGGAATCACTGGGAGACGGCCAGCTTTCCGTGCTGATTGGACGGAAAGACCTGTGGCACCACGGTTACGGCTCGGCGGCGGCTCGGCGCGCGCTGGAAACGGCGTTCAACGAGTATGGCTTGTACCGCGTCTGGGTGGACATACCGGAGTACAATACCGCCGCGCGCAACATGTTCGCGCACTTGGGGTTCCAGCACGAAGGCACACTGCGCAAGAGCCGCCCGCATGAAGGCGCACGCTTCGACTCAGTAGTCATGGGGTTGCTTGCGAATGAGTATGTGCCTTTGGACGGCACAGCAATTCAAGAAATCCCGCGCGTATAATTCTGCTGCTTTTAAGAGGTGATGCAAGTGTTGTATGAAGCGCAAGCAGGGAATCTGACGATGGTCGCGAGCGGCGACACGATGATTACCCGCAGAATGTCAGTATTCGGCGAAGACGGATTCGTGCGTCTGCGAAAACTGTTCCAAGAGGCAGATGTCGGGTTCACCAACCTAGAAATGCTTATGCACGACTACGAACATTCGCCCGGAATGGCGGGCGGCACTTTCACCGCATCCGATCCGAAAAATCTCGGCGAGTTGGAGTGGATGGGGGTCAACCTTGTATCGTGCGCGAACAACCATAGTTACGACTATGGCGAAGGCGGCGTGCTGACGAACCTGCAGCACCTGCGCCGCTCAAATCTCGTACATGCCGGCACTGGGCGCAATCTCAGCGAGGCGCGCGCGCCGGCATATCTGGACACCCCGAACGGCCGCATTGCACTCATCTCTGCGTCTTCCACATTCGCCGAGGCAGGGCGCGCTCTGGAACAGCGCCCGGACATCAACGGCCGCCCCGGTCTGAACCCGCTGCGCTTCAGCACCACACACACCGTCGATCGCCCTGCGTTCGATGCGCTGCGCCGTGTCAACACCAAGCTAGGACTGGAAGCGCAGCGCAGCGCACTGCGAAACTTCCGACACCACGGCGCAATCCCAGAGGACACGGACAGCCGGTTCGTGTTCATGGACAAGGTGTTTGCTCTTGGCGAAGATTTCGATATAAGCACCCAGCTCAACAGCAGAGACCTCGCCGGCAACCTTAAGTGGGTGCGGGACGCGCGCCGAATGGCAGACTGGGTTATGGTGTCGGTTCACTGCCACGAAAGCGGCGCGCACCGCGACGAACCGCCGCAGTTCCTAGTGGACTTCGCCCACGCCTGCATAGACGAGGGCGCGGACGTCTTCATCGGACACGGTCCACATGTTACGCGCGGCATCGAGATATACAGAGACAGACCCATTATGTACAGCCTGGGCAACTTCATCTTCCAGAACGACACAGTGCGATGGCAGCCGTCTTACAACTACGAGACAGTGAAACTGGACGCCGAATCCACCCCTGCCGACTTCTACGATGCGCGCAGCAATCACGACTCGCGCGGCTTCCCCGCCGATGCGCTCTACTGGGAGAGCGTCGTGGCGCGCTGCGAATTCAAGCGCGAGTCCCTGCACAGCCTCACGCTGCACCCCATAGACCTTGGTCACAGCGCAAAACGCTCACAGCGCGGCAGACCGCTGCTCGCCGGCTCCAATGTAAGTTCGCGTGCGCTGGAACGCATCAAGCGCCTTTCCCGCCCCTTTGGCACAGACATCCGCATAGACCGAGGCGTGGGCAAAGTGCGCGTTTAAGCGCAGGAAATCGCATGAGGAGACAAGGCTTGCATAGAATGTTTTTGCAGCAAATTTACTAGGCTTCCGAACGCGCCCGCCAAATAGATGAATGAGTGAGCAGAACATCGGATATAGAAACACATTCCAATTCCATCATAGTTCCACCAAGTAGCCCAGAGCGCAGCAGAAGTCGCGTGCGAGATTATCTATCTGGGATGCGACGGAAGGAAGTCGGGAACGATTATGCCGGGCGTGCCAGGTGGTACAGGTGGTGGCACTTCCACCTACAAAAGTAAGATAAAAGATTGTCTAAATGAGATGCAAGCGCAAGGCATCCTGGAAGAAGCTCAGCTAATGCGTTGTATTTGTCAAGGGTGCTCTTTAGAAAATCCTAAAGTCTATATTGCGATGGAAGATTATTTTTATTTTAATCCGCGTATCTTTTTAACTCCTCTCGTTTGGGGTTCTGCTATATGCGGCGGCATTATTATATTTATCGCTGGAGAAGCGCCTCCTCTCTTCATTGTTGGACTTCTGTTTCTAATCCTGCCCATCCTTCTAATATTGGGTGCAAATGATGGAGTCCATAAAGGAGAAAGAGCTTGCGCCGAGTGTTTCGATACTAGATTGTCTGAACTTCCGGATGACCACGCCACATAGATGGCTGATCGACCAAAAGTTCGTGGTTCTGAATGTACACTTTCGCAATCAGGAGGCAACGATTATGCTAAGTGTAGCTCCACAGGGCGGCGCCGAACCTAAAATAAGCAAAATGATAATGCACATCGATGGAATGCTGCGGAAGGGAGTCGTGCGGGAGGACATACTGACCGGATATTCCTGCGCGCGGTGTTCTTCGAAAAATCCTAAAATCTATGTGGCTACGAAAAATTACAAATCCTACTACGGCGCATTTTTCGGTGGGCCGGCTTTTCAATGTGTAATGCGCGGTATTCTTGCAGTATGTGTTTTGGCGATATGCATTGCACTTTTGAATATAGGAGGCGACGCTGTTCTCATACTCTTAATCCTAATACCGGTAGTGATATTTGTTATCGAAAAGATCAGCCGCGTTCCTCGAGGAGATTCGGCTTGCGTAAGATGTTTTGGCAGTGAGTTTACTAAGATTCCGGATGAGCGCGCCGAATAGATGACCGAGCGAACAAGCATCACACACCACACATAACAATCATACCAAGCAATATAGTTGATGACTGAAACCCATACCAACCCATTAAGGAGTAACCCACTTTGGCTTTATATCTAACTGAGAGCGAAGTTAATCAAATCCTGACCATGGAGCTGGCGCTGGAGACGGTGGAACAGGCTTTTCTCCTGCTGTCCGAAGGCGCCGCTACCAACCCGCCGCGCTCGCGCATTCGGCTGCCCGCAGGCGGATTGTTCAACTTCATGTGCGCAGCAGCACCCGGCGCAGGCGTCATGGGGCTGAAGGCTTACGGCGTTACGCGCGGCAATCCCGTCAAGTTCTATGTGCAGCTTTTCAGCACCGAAACCGGCGAATTGCTTGCCCTCATTGAAGCAGGCGACCTCGGGCAAATTCGCACGGGCGCTGCCAGCGGCGTCGCCACCAAGTACATGGCGCGCGCAAACGCCGAAACCGTCGGCGTCATCGGCTCCGGCTATCAAGCGCGAACCCAGCTCGAAGCCGTCTGCAAAGTGCGCCCGATTAAGAGCGCGCGTGTATTCAGCCGCAGACCTGAAAACAGAGAGGCTTTCGCAGACGAGACGAGCGCAAAGCTTGGCATAGACATAACTGCCGTGGACAGCGGCGAAGCCTGCGTTGACGGCGCCGATGTAGTCATCGTCATGACGAGCGCAAATCGACCCGTACTCAACGGCGAGTGGCTGAGCGAGGGGATGCACATCAATGCCGCCGGCGCCAACCACTGGATGCGCCGAGAACTCGACGGAAACGCGGTGCGCCGCTCTGACATTATCGTTGCAGACGATGTAGAGCAGGCGAAAGCGGAATGTGGCGACCTGATATACCCCGCCGAGCTAGGCTCTATTCGCTGGGAGCAGGTGCGAAGCCTCGCAGAAGTCGTGGGCGGCTCTGTCCCAGGACGCAGCACGGGCAGCGACATCACGCTTTTCGAGTCGCAAGGGCTGGCAGTGCAGGACATCACCACCGGGATCCGCATATATCAGCTCGCACTGGAGCGGGGCATCGGCTCCGAACTGCCTTAATTCAGCAATTCAGCCTTAATTTACACCAAGAAACTGCTGGAACGGATTGGTGGGCTGCGGCGAAGGCGTTATCGCCGTGGATATTCCCAGCTGCTGGATCATCCAAGAATAGATGTCTGAATTAAACACAGCGTACACATCGTGTTCGCGGCGCTGTTGGTTGATCCAGTCTTCAAGCGCGCGTGTTTTCAGTTCAGTGCGATGCACAGGCGCAAGCTCACGCAGCTCGTCAACCTCCGAAACCATAAACACATACGCCTGCTGACGCTGCTCTCGATTGGGTATCGGATCGCTCAGCTCGCCTATCTCAAGATTCACAAAAACATCATCGTATTCGCCGTCTTGGAGCACTCCAAGAGGCAGCCAGCCAAGCTCGCCGCCGCGCCGCACAAGCTCCGGCGCTTCGCGGGAGAACTCTCGCGTAATAGCCCTGAACGCCTGATGCAGAACCTGCGGATCGGTGCTGTTCTTCACATAGTCGTTATACTTCGTAATCAGGATGTCTATCTCATCTTCGTGGCTCACCGCAAGCCGATAGACATGGTACTGTTCAGCGACATTCGGCACGCTCTCCCCCACATACTCCCGCACCTTTTCGCGCAGCAGGGAACGGCGCACTATATCCCGGTGTTCGCTTTCGCTAATCTGTGATGAGTTCAGGAAGTTGCCGTAAAACTCCCTGAACTCGCGGTCAAGCTGTTCGTCTGACTTGCCCGCCAAAGTTGCTCCCGCTTGGAAGATAATAGTCGCCTGAATCTGCTGGTCAACCTCTTCGTCCGACACAGTAATGCCCAGACTGGGCGCGGATTGGGAGATAATTTCATTTTCTACGATTAGCTGCAGCGCTTGGAAAATGTCGGTGCTAGTATCTATCCGCTGCCCCGAGTCTTCCAGCAGACGCTGCCGTATTCGCAGCATCTTGACCATATCGCCGCGCGTGTAGGTTACATCGTTGACGCTGACGACACGCTCTTGCGGCGGCCGCACGAATATGACGACATACCCCGCGAACAGAATACCCACGACAGCAAGCAGCAAAACCGCAATCACGCCGAAAGCGAGCCGGCGTCTGCGCTGCAATTGCCGGATGCGGCCGGTCTCTCTCCGCCTATCCGTTAGGGTTCTTTCGTCCTGTGTTTCAGATGATTCGTTCACCAATTTTCAGAGTCTCTTGTACAATCTGGAATATCATTGGGTATTATTCGTATGCAGCCTTACATTAGCTAACAGGCAGCTCATCATCTCCTGCGCCCAGGATGTGATGATTCAGCCCAACCTGCTCTGCTCCATATCCCCCTAAGCCAATGGCTACTTTCGTTATCAGGTCTATCAGCAAACCGTCCATTTGTCTGATAGCGAGAAATACGGCAAACACGCCCCACTAATGCCGGATTTCAGACTGACAATCTCAACCCGAGGCAATCATGAGTATAGTCTGCAGCGCAAGCCTCTATGAAGCGTAACCGCCTCCCGGCATTTTGTGGTCGGGGCTGAAAGGTATGAGCGCAAGAAATCGTGCGCGCTTGATGGCCAACGACAGTGCGCGCTGATGCTTGGAACAGACGCCGGTCTTACGGCGCGCTTCCATTTTGTAGCTGTCCGATGTGAAGCGCCGCAATCTGCCCACATCTTTGTAATCTATATTCTTTATCTTGTCCACGCAGAAGGTGCAGATTTTACGCCGAGCGTAATATCGAGGCCTGCCGCGACGGCGCTGAAAGCCGCCTTGCCCGCCACCCCTGAATGGAGGCCTTCCGGTAGAAGCAGGGCGAGGAGCCCCCGGCGCTGACGGCCTTGGTGCAGCGCTTGGCGCTGGTCTGCTGGACTGTTGTGTGGTCATAGAGATACCTCATAATTTAGTCGGTTTCGGTTATTCGATATAGCCCAAACCTTCAATCGCTGAAAGTTTCATTCGTTTAGCTTCGTAATATGTACATACGCTTCACCATGGCAAGTCATCCGCGTCCGAAGACTGTTCAGGACCGCCATAGCCGCCGTCTGCCCCGTAGCCTCCTCCCCCATATCCGCCGCCATAGCCCGTCGTCTCACCCTGTGGCGCACCGTATCCGCCGCCTTGAGGACGGGTCAAGAATGTTACCGTACTTGCCACTATCTCATTTCGGAAGCGGGTTTGTCCGTCCTGCCCCACCCAGGATCGGCTTCTCAGCCTGCCTTCTACATACACCTTCATGCCCCTGATAACATAGTTGTTACAGGTTTCAGCGAGGCGATTCCAAGCTGTGATGTCGAACCACTCCGTTTCCTCTTGCGGCTCGCCATTGGGCGGCGTGTATCGCCGGTTGACAGCAAGGCTGAAGCTGGTAACAGCGCTGCCGCTTGGTGTATAGCGCATTTCGGGGTCTCTGCCCACATTGCCTATTAAGAGCACCTTGTTAAGCATGGGTATAGCCTTCCTCCTGCTTCAGAACGGTCGCATTAGGCGGGTTATACGGCTCTGGTAACGAGATGCCGAATGACATCATCAGAGGTGATAAGGCTGCGATCCAGGTCCAGCACATCAGAGGCGTCTAAGCTAAATCTGGCGAGCACATAAATACCTTCCATGAACTTGTTTATGGGATATGCGAGACGCCGCAAACCCCAAATTTCGTGTTCATCGAAGCTGCCTCCCCTATCGGTTATAAAAGCGCTGATACGCTGTATCGCCGCCTGAACCTCTGATTCATTCGCCTCAGGCGTCAGTATAAACACAATTTCGTAGTCCCGTAGTCGCTGAGCTACCACGCTATGCTCCTGTCAAAGTCGTTCTTTTCGGAAAAATCACATATAAACTATTATATCACGGCTTTATGTTGTGCGTGAAATATGTGCGATGACATTTAGATGTCGTTAGAGCCAATTCTGCACCTGTCCAGCGTCACACCGGTGTTTCGATTTCCGCCGGACTTATCACACAACCTGCTGATACCGCCCCATTTATCCTGAAAAGCAGAGCTGCAAAACAACGTCCTGATTGTACGACACTGGCTGTACGATATATTGGGAAGCATATATTTCATATCGGAAGTAAGCGAACGTTATTGATATGCCGCTATAGCTTACGCGCCAATGCGCGGCATCCCGCCGTCGCCGCAAGCGTTCCCGGCTGTGCCGCCCACTCACGCATCTCCGCGCACATCGCGTCAAGCTCGGCGCGGTCGGTCAAGCCTTCTTCGATTACCCGGTCGAACAGCGGCAGATTCTCTATCCACTCTGCCCAGCCGTTTACCATAGGATTCCCGGGTTCGGAGATATATGTGCCGCTGAATGCAATTAACAAATCAACAACCTTCAGACCCGCTTCGCTCAGCATGTTGGGGAGATTCTTGCCGCCGTTCATCGTGCCGCCCTGAATATGGAAGCCGCTCTCGAAAAGCTCGAAGAATCGGCTGACTGCATCACACGGCGGCGCGATTAGGTTCGCGCTCCAGTCCGTTCGGGTGATGCCCACGATCCCGCCCTTCTTGACCACGCGTCCCAGTTCACTCATCGCCTTTACCGGCTCGCTAAGGTGCTCCGTAACCGCGCAGGACATCACCGCATCGAAAGTGTCATCCTCAAACGGCAGATCCAGGATATTCCCCACTTGAAAACTCAGATTCGGCAAATCTTCACTCTCAGCAAGCGAAGCAGCGCGCTCAACCATGCCGGGTTCAAGGTCGCAGCCAATGACCTTGCCGGGCGCTACTATACGCGCAACATCTTGGGTAATTGTGCCCGGACCGCAGCCGCAGTCCAGTACGCTCATACCAGGCTTTAGGTGCTGTGTGAAAAAATCGACGACGTTCTTTACGCCTCGCGTCGCGTACTGATCTTGTATGACATCCACATGGTAGCCGTAGAACGGCTCATCGTTGTGCATGGGCATGTCTGATGCAGTTGGTGTATCTGCCATTATTTGCTCCTATTCGCTAGGTTATATTTGTTCGGACGATGCGATATGTGCGATATGTAAGATTAGCAGGATAGGACACCGAGTTAACCTGCCGAATACAGGCGGGCCTTATATCAGGCTGTACCCGCTGCCTTCTCGGCCCGCCGGCGTGCCTGTGCCTTTTGCTTCCTCAATCCAGCCGTACTCTTTCAGGATTTGCTGGCTGTATGTAACGCGCCCAGTAACTTCATCCAGCGGTTCGGACGCCAGCAGCAGCGCCGCCTTCGCCATAAGTTCCGGATGCTCGCCGCGCGGATCGTCTATGCCGCTGACAAGGTTGTGGAACACGGTGCCCGGCGTAGGCACAACGAGCGACGGAGACAACGCCGTTACGGATATGCCGTACTGATATACCTCCTGCGCCAAGCCCTGCGTGAAGCGTTCCAGCGCAGCCTTCTCTGCGCCGTAGCAGGTCCCACCGCTGTTAGGCGGCACATCTTGATACGGGCCGCGGCCAGGTCCTATGGCAGCGCCGGAAGATATATTCACGATGCTGCCGCTGCCGCTGGGTATCATGTCTTCCAGCACGAGCTGGCTGAGAATAAACGGCGCATGGAAGTTCACCGCCCACGAGCGCATCCAGCGGTTGAGCGGGTAATCCTTCACCGGAATGAAATATGTCAGCGCTGCGTTGTTCACAAGCACATCCACCGGCCCGTATGTATCCCGCGCCGTCTGCACCAGCGCCTCGCAGTCTTCCGGCAAAGATATGTTCGCAGCAGCCGCAGTCGCCTCTCCGCCGGCGTCTCGTATCTCCTGAATAGTAGTGTTCAGCGACCCTTCGAGCGGATGAGTGCCCTCCTCAACCGTGCGCGCCGCACAAATAACCTTGCCCCCCTCCGCAGCAAACAGCACAGCAATGTCCTTGCCAATCCCCCTGCTTGCGCCTGTTACAATGACTACCTTGTCGTCAAGTCTCCCCATGTGAAGCCTCCGAATATAATGAGTTGGCGGTTTTCGTTAGTCAGGGTTTTCGCATAAATCTTACACTGCCCGCTTTCGACAGGTTTGCCTATGCCTATACTCCGAGTTTCTCAGCTAGGTTGATGAAGTCCGTGGCATACACATCCAGCCAGTCTTCGTCTGTGGTATCGATTTCCACATCCGGCCCGTGCTCGCCGGGGCGAGGAACGAAAGCGGTCTTCAGTCCCGCCTCTTGCGCAGACTTAAGGTCGAACTTGTGCGCCGCAACCATCATAACCTGGTCATACGGCAAGCCGAGCAGGTCTGCTGCCCCCTGATACACCTTCGGATCACGCTTATATCGCTTGAACAGCTCCGCAGACAGTATGCAGTCCCAAGGCAGCCCGCCCCACTTCGCCATATTCGTCAGCAGCGCAACATTGCCGTTCGACAGCGTGGCGATGACATAGCCCTTCTTAAGGCGCGTCAGTCCGGGCGCAGAATCAGGCCAAGGCTCAAGCCGATGCCACGCTTTGTTAAAGTCCTGCTTTTCCTCTTCAGAAAGGCCTGCTATGCCGAACTCTTCCAGAAGTTCATCCAGAATCATGCGGTGCAGCGTGTCTATGTTCGTCCAGGGCAGCTCACCGCTGCGCACACGCTCCATCGACGGTCCGTAGCCGCCGCGCCATCTATCCGCAAACGCAGCCCAGTCCACATCCAACCCCTTCGCCTTCGCCAGCTTCACGCCCTCGCGGATGATGCTGCTGCGCCAATCCACCACCGTACCGAAAACATCAAATGTAAGCGCCTTTACCTGTGAAATATATGAGTTACCCATAATCTCGGGAGCCTCCTGTCTTAACCGCCTGTAACACCTTCTAATATCTTAAGTATCAACCGAATGTTACGAGGATGAGTATGCCCTGTCAAACACTGGTGGAACACAGGTAGTAGAGACAGCAGGATTTTGCCTGCCTTACACACTACTCATCACGATATATGTGTAAGGCAGGGTTCGCTTTCACACAGCCTGCCGTTATATTCACAATTAGGGTTTTCGCTTAGTGCGGCATCATACCGGCGCACTATATATTCATATATTTATTCATTCCGATTTCCGATTTCGCAGGCCGAATTTCATATCAATATACGCCGCTATGCCTGACTCTCCTGCCTGACTCCCATGTGTGATCCTCAACTAAAAACGCGTCTCCCTGTGAATATCTATGGACGAAGACGCTCTCCGTTGGATACACTCTTGAATGTACAATGTACTGGACAGACGGAAAGTTGAACAATGGCGAGATAGTATATGACGACACCTAACACACAGGACGAAGAATTTTCGCGCGGAATGGTAGTAGTAGCGCACGCAGACGACGCCGAGTTCGGCTGCTCCGGCACTGTGGCGAAGCTGTGCGCCGAAGGCTGGGAAATGGTGTACGTGATGTGCACGGACGGCAGCAAAGGCAGCAGCGACCGTGAAATTACGCAGGCCGAACTTGCCCGCATAAGACGCAAAGAGCAGCAGGACGCAGGCAAAGTGCTGGGACTGAAGGATGTAGTCTTCTTAGATTACGAAGACAGCATGCTTCAGCCTACGCTGGAACTCCGCAAGGACATAGCCCGCGAAATACGGCGCTATAAGCCGGACGTGCTTATCACAATGTACCCGATGCGAAGCCTAAACGGCGGCTGGGGCGTCGGACATCCCGATCACATGGCAGCGGGAGAAGCCGCTTTGCAGGCGGTATTCCCCACCGCGCGCGACCACATGACCTTTCCCGATCTTCTGGAAGCAGGCTTCGAGCCGCACAAGGTCGCCGAAGTCTGGATTATGGGACATCCGGAGCCGGATCACTATGTCGATGTTACAAAGCACCTGGATACATCGGTTTCGGCGCTGATGAAGCACACATCGCAGATGAATGGACGCGATGAAGCTTGGGCGCACGAGATGATGCGGCGCTGGCGGCGCGAGCGAGCCATCGGCAAAGGCATGCAGTACGCCGAAGCCTTCAAGCGCATCGAGTTCCGCCGCTGACACGGACATACAGCGCAAAATACCGACGCAAATACAAACTACCCGCCCCTGCAATCAAAGACACGACAGGAAATCCTGCCGTGTCTTTCCATAATCGCAACACAGCGCCAACCATGCACGCAGCTCCGTCCTCTGCTACATTGGTAGTATGATAGGTTGACATAAACCCCGTTCGCAAATACAACACTTATACGACGCTCAAGGAGGTCGATATGACTACTGCAACTAATGTTGGTATTCGAGTCGGAACGCTGGACGAGCTCAGCGCGCGCGGGTGCACAGTGGTTACGGGAGGCGGACATACTATCGCAGTGTTCGCTCACAACGACAAGGTGTACGCAGTGGACAACCGCTGCCCGCACATGGGCTTCCCCTTAGACAGAGGAACCGTGAAGGACGGCATCCTCACCTGCCACTGGCACCACGCACGCTTCGACCTGTCCAGCGGCGGCACTTTCGACCCGTTCGCCGACGATGTGCGCTCGTTCCCGGTATCAATAGTTGACGAAGAGGTCTGGGTCGATCCTTCACCGCCGGAAGCCGACCAAACGGCGCGCTGGTCGAAGAGACTGGAAGACGCGCTAGAAGATAACATTCGTCTGGTCATCGCCAAATCCGTGCTGGGGCTGGAAGCGGCACACGCAGACTACCGCATCCCACTAGGCATCGGCGCAGAGTTCGGCACAACATACTCTGCCGCAGGCTGGGGACAAGCCATGACAATCCTGACATGCAGCGTAAATATGCTGCCGTATCTGGAAGACGAAGACCGCCCGCTTGCAATGTACCAAGGTCTGCTGCACGTCGCGCGCGCAAACGCCGGAATGGCGCCGCGCTTCACACTCGACCCGTTGCCCACCGGCGAAACTCGCCCTGACGTGTTCAAACTATGGTTCCGCAACTTCATAGATGTGCGCGACTCAGACGGAGCAGAACGATGTCTGCGCACAGCTATTGAGATAGGCATCCCCGAACAGACTATCGCCGATATGATATTCGCCGCCATCACCGACCACATCTATGTGGACGCAGGCCATACACTGGATTTCGCCAACAAAGCCTTCGAGATGCTAGACCATCTCGGATGGCAGCACGCCGGACAGGTTCTAACCAGCCTTGTGCGCGGCATGACTGCTGCTCGACGCAGCGAGGAACTCAGCTCATGGCGCAACCCGATTGATATTTCGAGCATGGTCTGGCAGGCGCGGGAGGCGCTCGCCGAAGCATACAACGAAGGCGCTGCGCGACGCGGCAACTGGAACGATGAAGGTGCACTCGTAACGACTATGCTGGAAGATACGCTCGTAACCACTATGCTGGAAGACGACCCGGAGGCGACCTTGCGCGCCATAGTGAATGCCGTCCGTTTCGGGGCATCCGAAGAGCAGATTGGATCAGCGGTGGCTTATGCCTCCTTCCTGCGAATGGCGCGCTTCCACACATCCAACGAGTTCAACGACTGGGATACGCTGCACAACACACTAACGGCAGCGAACGCACTGCACCAAGCTCTAAAGCGCGCTCCATCCCTCGAACTTCTAAGGGCTGCTCTGGACACGGCTATGAGCGTCTATCTGGACAGATTCCTGAACATGCCCGCGCAGCGAACGCCCGAACCGCTGACGAACGGCGCAACTGACGGTGATGTCTTGCGCTCCCAGCTCCTCGAAGGCATGGATGTGCAGCAGAGGGTAGAACCTTCGGCGAAGATAGTATCCGACTACATCAGCGGCAAGGCTAAGCCGGAAGGCGTCATCGCCACACTTGCGCACGCTATGCTCCGCGAAGAGTCGGGCTTTCACAATTTCCAAATTGTGGACGCTGCGATAAAGCAGTACGAAGAGCGGCGAGGCACAGACAGCGGGCGCATCGTTCTGATTGCGCTTGCGCGCTTCCTCGCGGCACACGCGCCCACATCGCGCGCCGTGCACCAGACCTTCAACATCGCATTGCGGCTGCACAGGGGCGAGGCGCTATACAATTAAGTACGGGCATATCGCCGGTTGGTCATGATTTACGAATATATGATGTATAATCTGTTGAGGATGGGAATGAAGTCATAGATGTTCAGAATCTACCAGAGGCTGCGCTGGATATATCTCTCCGTTTTCGGAGCGCAGGTTATCCCCATGAGCGCGATCATTATATGGCGCGAGGGTGAGACCGGCGGGCATACCAATTTCTTCGATCTTTTGATAGCATCCCTGCTGAAGATAGACGATATGTGCTATCTTGCACTTGCTACAAGCGTAATCACTGTAGATATAGGGAGGTACTTGGTGGGAATACTAATACAAGCGCCACAAGACAGAGCCTATGAAGAAGGCTTTGCCAGAGGTGAAACCCAAGGTGAAGCCCGAGGCTTAGCCCGAGGTGAAACCAGAGGCAAAGCCCAAGGCAAGGCCGAAGAAAGAAACCGCTGGTTAAACTACGACCGCCGCATGCAGGATTGGCATCGGCGCTTCTTGGAGCATCATGAGCGGGGCGAAACGTTCGATGAGCCTATGCCAAAACCTCCATCACAAGATGATGCCTAATGGGAATACTAATCGACGCACCACAAGACAGAGCCTATGAAGAAGGCTTTGCCAGAGGTGAAACCCAAGGTGAAGCCCGAGGCTTAGCCCGAGGTGAAACCAGAGGCAAAGCCCAAGGCAAAGCCGAAGGCAAGGCCGAAGAAAGAAACCGCTGGTTAAACTACGACCACCGCATGCAGGATTGGCATCGGCGCTTCTTGGAGCATCATGAGCGGGGCGAAACGTTCGATGAGCCTATGCCACAGATACCCGATGTAACTTTCTAGCGCCGGCGCATAACCAATCATCGCGCGCAGTTGTACATCGCATACTCGCGCAGCAGGGTTACGCGCGTCAACCGCCGCGCATTAGTAGATATTGTAACGGATAAGGTATGTTCAGACGCAGGCGCAGAAGGTCCACATTAGAGCGCATACTCGCGCCCACGCCGCCCAGACGCAGGCGATCTTCAAGCCGATACAGCAGCAGTTCAGGAAGCTCCGACTCGCGCGAGTGCTATCTATATGTGATACAGAGCGCCGCCCCCGACATGCCCATCAAGATTGGAATCAGCGTCAACCCTGACAAGAGAATCGCGCAGCTGCAAACCGGGCATCCATACGAACTTCGCTTTCTGTACATATTCAGGTGCGCCTCACGCAACATTGCCAGGCAGCAGGAGCGCCGTCTCCATTCGCTTTGCAGCGCCTATGCCATGTCCGGCGAGTGGTTTCAGGCGGCAGCATTGCCGCTAGTAGAGGGGCAGATGCAGGAAGACGGAGCATCGCTGAAACCCGCAGCCGGCTCCGGCTGTCTGCTGCCCATCCTAAGCGTAGTCGGCTTAATCGTAGTCAGCATGCTTGCGTTACTGCTGGCTGTGTTATAGGCGCGCGTAGTTAATCAGCCCATTCCTTCGCAGCCCAATCGATCAGCTCCCTCTCCCTAGAGAGAATCTCCTTTTCTCGCCATTTACCGCCCGCCGCGTGGATCCGAGCCGCAACATCCCGTGCGTCTAGCAAGCCTGTTTTGATATATTCAGCAGCCTTATCCTTTGGGGTATTATCTTTCAACCTGGAATTTAGGTTAGGCTGCAACATTGTAAGGTTGCCAAGCGAATGAATATATTCTTCTTCACTGCTTTGTGGGAGTATATGCTCTATTGAATTGGAAGCGCTGGATTCCCATATACGATTCCACTGCTCATTGTTGAAGTTTTGACCGGCTTTCTTTGACAGATATTCTTCATATCTATGGAAGAAATAGCGTAATTCCACCGAATTGAGCCGCCTTGCCCTCTCATAGTAGTAATTATACAAAGTCGCGAGCTCAAATCGTATACTTGACTGATTGTTAGCGTATCTTCCTCCGATCACCCCAAGTCCGGACACTATTTCTTGGACAGACAAGTTGTTCTTATGTATATTCCAAGCAAGGTTCATATAGGGGTTCACTCCTGATCTAGCATCTCTTCCACATAGACCGTAAATGCGAAATGTAATTTTCTCCCATAGACTAAATATCCTTCTTTTCTCGTCACTCGTAAGGTCATTGCGAAGCTCCACTGCAACGGCAACCAGCCGAGCATGCGCAAACTCTGTAACTGCGCTTCTTCGGGTGTCTGCTCTCAGTGCATTGACAGCCTCGATAACACGCAAAATCCAACGTGATGTCTCGATCACTTCAGAAGGAGTCGTAGATTGCGACATCAGAGTCTCGACAGATACTTCCTCGCTCAATGTCCTACCTGGGCGATTTTTACTTCGCAGGGTTGCAGCGAATCTAAGCGCTTCTGTGCTCAAACCCATTCGCAAACCTATAGTCCTATAGATGTCTGCCCAGAGTGTATGGACTTCATCAATTATCTCCTGCCTATTTTCTGTTTCAGAATCGAAAACTACTCCCATCAGCATGCTCTTGAGCCTGTCAAACCAAGATACCGGTAAACCTCTACTATTAAGCACTTCGAAGACGGAATACACTGTAGATTCATTGCTGATTTCATGAAAAATGAAGGTCAGGTGATTCATAAGGTAACTGTAAAGCTCTACAAGGGAGTGTTTCCATTTGCTTACAAAAGCCTCGCATTCACTCATAGCAACAAGAAGCTGTCGATCTGCGAGCGTCTTGGCTTTATTCGGTTCCGGACATTCACTGTTTCTGATGTAGTTTGCGAAGTATTGGCTGGTGTCGTGGTTAGTTTGCAACAACAGCTGAGATGCTTCATCTTGCTTGATCAAAAGGTTATCAATTTGGTTTTTAATACTTGCAGCGCTAGGATTATTCGAGTCGATTGCCTTGGCTATCGCTTTCAAAATCAGAATGAGTGTGGTAATCCGCTGCTGCCCATCAACTATATCGATGATTTGGAAATTGATAGCCATGACGTTACGAGTTTCTCTGCGAAGACCTACTATCGTCGCCATGAAATGTTCGGTGTTTTCCTTCCTATAACCCGTTTCGATGTCTTCAAACAAATCTTTCCTCTGTTTTGACACCCAACTGTAGGCACGCTGATACTGAGGTATTCTAAACAACCGATTGTTCAGTAACCCATAAAGCGACAGATGTTGTGGTTGGACTTCCATCATAATTGCACTCTCTCCTAATATTTGCTCTTAGGTCGCGCCAAATAGTAACTGAAATATAGGTATTGTCAATAACTATCCATAAGTCTTGCACACAATGCCGCTTCAGTAGTGTCTGATTTGTTTGCGAACGCCATTTTTGTTTGGCTTAATTATCCCAATATGGTAACCTAGCGCCATGCCAGCGCGCCGTTAAGGTATGTCTGCTGGTTCTTGTCCAGCGCGAAGATACAAGCAGCATAAACATACAGGAGTATTGATATGGCAAAGGTTACCGGCAGCTATCTCATAGCCAAAACGCTCAAAGAAGAGGGCGTGGAGAAGCTCTTCTACCTAATGGGAGGTCCTGACTTCGACATTGTGATGGGCTGTCAGGACTTCGGCATAGAGACTATCGACTTCCGACATGAACAGGCGGCGGCGTTCGCAGCCCACGCCTATTCGCGCGTTACCGGCAAGCCCGGCGTGTGCACCGCAGCGTCCGGCCCCGGCACGCTGAACCTGCTGACGGGCGTGTACGCAGCGTCTATCGACTGCTCGCCGATGGTCATTCTAGGCGGCGCAAGCGCAGTGCACGAAATCGGCAGGGAATCCTTCCAAGAAGTTGACCAAGAGCGCATCATGGAGCCTATCGTCAAATACTGGCATCGGCCCACTATGGCAGCGCGCTACCCGGAAATCGTAAGCACAGCCTACCGGCAGTCTATGTCCGGCAGACCCGGCCCCGTCTATATCGACTGCGGCGCAGACGTCCTCTACGAAGAGGTCGAAGAAGACGATGCAGTCAAGCCCACTCGCGCAGCGCGCAAGTCCGTTCCTGCAGGCGACCCTGCCGCAGTTAGCGAAGCCGTAGATATGCTCGCAGCCGCAGAACGACCTGTCATATTCTCCGGCGGCGGCGTGTTCTTCTCCGGCGCATCGCCTGAGATGGAGCGGCTCGTTGACATCACCAGCACCCCATTCTACACAGCGCCCATGTCCCGCGGCGTCGTGCCGGAAGACCACCCCGTATCCTTCCAGGGCGCGCGCAGCACCGCGCTGCGAGAAGCCGACCTCGTGCTCGTCATCGGAACACGCATGAACTGGATGGTCAACTACGGAAGGCGGTTCTCCCCCGATGCTAAGGTAGTACAGATTGACATCGAAGCGAGCGAGATAGCGCACAACCGCGATGTTGACCTAGGCATCGTGGGCGACGCGAAAGCAATTTTGGGACAGATGGTTGCGGAAATAGAAGAGCGCGCGGACGAGTTCGCGGGCAGGCTGGAATCTCCTTGGATTGTTCGGCTGCAAGAAGACAACGACCGCCGAGCAGGCCAGCAAGCCGTACTGCTGAACTCTGACCAAACACCCATACATCCTCTGCGCCTGTGCAAAGAGATACGCGACTTCCTCGATCGCGACGCCATCCTCTGCGTTGACGGCAACGAAATCCTGCACTTCGGCAGACAGTCCCTGCCGACTTATGTGCCGGGGCACAGGCTAAACTCCGGCGTAACCGGCACGATGGGCGTGGGGCTGCCCTACGGCATCGGCGCACAGATAGCAAAGCCGGACACGCAAGTGCTTGTGCTGCACGGCGACGGCTCCATGGGCATGAACGCGATGGAACTCGACACCTGCGTCCGCTTCAATCTGCCGGTTGTTACGGTCATCAGCAACAACGCAGGCTGGACAGCGCGCACGCCCGACCGCCGCAAGCCAGGGCGCGAGCTTGGCTTCACCAACTACGACGGCATGGCGCGCGAGCTTGGCGCATATGGCGAAGAAGTTACGGACCCGGACGAGATTCGACCTGCGCTGGAGCGCGCTTTCGCAAGCGGCAAGCCCGCAGTCGTGAATGTAATCGTAGAGCCGACCGCCGCAGGCGTCTCCCGCGCATGGGGCGGCTCACGGATGGAATAGGCTTCAAGCGGCAGTATCTACCGGCACATAATCGCCAATAATACGACGGCAGGTTTGGGGTGCGAGGCACCCTAGCCTGCCGTCAGTGCATTCGAACTATTAGCACTAGCGCTGCTTTTGGTGCGCCTGTGAGCGCCCGTCTGCAGCGTACTACCCGTACTACCGCGAGACATCTACATGCACTGTGATAGCATCGATATTGTGGAACTTCTGATGGCGGACTGACGATGCGTAATGCCGCAGAAGTCGGTATGAGACCTCATGCTCATCCAGCACCTCAGGCTGATCGCTCAAATACGCAAGACGGTCTTCGAGATTCTCCACATCGTAAGCGGCCGACAAAAACTCCAGCTCTGCCACATCATCGTTGACCTGCGCGTTGATAATCAGACGCCTCTCCTTACCCGATAAATCTTCGCTCTCATAAAGCACCATGATGCTGAGAGTCTCTTCGCCCACCGCTCGAATATTCCGCGTTGACGCCTCGTTCCAGCCTCTTTCAATTGAGAATTTCTGCAGAAATTCGTCTATCTGGGGCATAGAGGAGAAGTCTAGGTCAACTTCCAAACGCTTGCGCCGCGCGGAGGTTATCTCTATGAATCCAATCATCAGCGCAGCGGCTAGTCCGCCGGAGGTTACACTGTTGCTGAGAAGCGCATCCCAAGTTCCAGTCAGAAGGTTTGCGAAAATCGCCTGATTTTGGAAGCCCATTCCGATCCAAAAAGATACTGCGACTACGACCGCTTTGCGATGATCCATGCCGTCCTGAACGACCGTCTGCACACCTTCAACAAACACAAGCCCCATAATAATCAGGATGTAGGCTGCGGCGACCGGAGCAGGAATCGCCAGCAGAATGGCAGTGAGCTTAGGCAGTAGCGCAAGCAGGATAAATATAACGCCCGCGCATATTCCAACTCTGCGAGACGCGATTTTGGTGAGTGCGACCATCGCCACGCTTGGGGAGGCTGTCATGGTCGGGATTGTTCCCGCTAGCCCTGACACCAGATTGCTCAGCCCGTTGATATTAAGTCCCCCTTGTATAAGACGAAAGTCGCTGGCGCGGTCCTGGCGTCTGGAAACGCGCTGTATCGCACCGACATCGGCGATCGCCTTGAACGAAGTTATTATGTTTATCACGAGGAATGCTGGGAGAAGAGCCCAGAACTTCAAGCCAAAATTCAAATCAAATCCGGGCCAAGCGCTCTCCGGGATTCCGACCCAGCTCGATGTCAGCACTCGTTCATAGTCGTACAAACCGAACGGCACCGCAATTGCGCAGCCCACCACTATTCCTATTATCGGTGACCAAAGCTGCCAGTTGTGCGGAGCGCGCAGCAGAAGCAAAGTAACCACGGCGAGCGTAATCGCAGACGTGAGCGGAGCGGCTATAGGCGATACGTTTTCAGGCACATTTGTCAGAATGTCGAACACTGCCAAAATAACTGTGGCAGCTATCAGCATAAGCACAGTGCCAGATACGACAGGGGTAATTATGCGGCGCAGCAGAGACAGGCGCGCGGCTACAAAGAACTTTAGCAGCGAAGACAGAACTACAAGGCTCGCCATCATCTCGGGCCCGCCCTTCGCCAGAGCAGTTATGCAGATGGCGATTGCTGGTTCGGCAGTCCCTATTACGAGTGTATGACCGGTGCCTAGCCGCCCGAGGCGAAAAGATTGCAGTATTGTAGCGCCGCCGCAGATGAGCAGCGACGCGAAGACTGCCCATGTGAGATAGCTCTCTGGTGACCATGTGAGGCCAACCGCCTGCTGCTCTGCCGTGCGGACAATGATGACCACCGGAACCACTACAAGCGCTATTACAACTATTGCGAGCTGAAAGCCGGTGATAGCAGCGGTCAGAGGCGGACAAGGCTCTTCTGGTTCGTAGAGAATACCGCCATTCGTGTTCTCTGATGACAAAGATGCACCTTAAATCGGTAAATTATTGTTAGAATAAGTTCGTGCTATACCATCGTATCATCGCTGCTATCCACTTAAAGCAGGATTTGAAAGATAATGCGGGGGTTATTCCGTCTTACATAGTTTTATATAAGATACAGAACTTGTTAATTCAAATTATTTAGCTGCATTCTGTGCAATCTGAAATACCAATACACAGATCTACGATATTAGATAGGCGTTATTTTAATCTAATGACTTACCTAAACACAAATATCAGAAGTGATTTCACAGTAAACACCCACTCCTTAACCGATTTGACGGCTGATACAATAGCGTAGTTATGCAAAATATTACTGCCGACAGGCTTCAATACGATTTTACGGCGCACCTGACGCACTTTTGCCGTGTGCTGCGTTCGCATGGCTTTCTGATCAGTCCACAAGAAACGGCGGACGTGCTGCGCGCGCTCAGCGCGGTGGACATGATGGACAGAGGCCGGGTGTACTGGTCGCTGCGCTCACTACTGCTTTCGAGGCGGGACGATATTTCAATCTACGACTCATTATTCGAGCGGTTCTGGAACTTCGAAGAACTGCCGCTGCGTCCTCATATCGAGTCAGATGAAGATCTTGTGGGCGGCGCTAAGGAATTCCGGCGCGCGCCAAGTGTTGCGATGATGCCGGAGGAGGATGAATCATCGGAGAACACACTTGTGCAAATGCTGCGCACAGGAGCTAGCAGCCGCGCCACTGCAAAGCCGCCCGATCTAAGCCTGCTCCGTGCGGACGAGCTTTCCGAGTTGTCCGCCATAGCAGCGAGGATGATTCGAGCGATGGCGTCGCGCCCGGGAAGGCGCCGTAAGCGGCATCGGCGCAAGGGCAGCCCGGATTTGCGCGGCGCAATGCGACTGAATATGAGCAGCGGCGGCGATGCAGTGATGCTGCCGCGTAAACGGCGCGTACCCAGAACACCGCGTCTGCTGGTCATGCTGGATGTCAGCGGCTCGATGGAGAGGCATGTTCAGCTTCTGCTGCAGCTGATATTCGCAGTTACGCAGCACACCAAGCGTGTGGAGACCTTTGTGTTCAGCACGACTGCGACGAGGGTAACGCGGGAGCTGAGCGCGCCATCATTCGGCGAGGCGCTGGCACGTATCGGGCGAGTCGCGGCGCACTGGTCAGGCGGCACACGCATCGGAGAGGCGCTGGCGCATGTGAATACGCGACACGAACACATTCTCGATCGCTATACGACGGTATTCCTGCTGAGCGACGGCTGGGATACGGGGAAACCGGACAGCCTGTCGTATGAAGTGCAGCGCATACGAAGACGCGTACACCGCGTAGTGTGGCTGAACCCTCTGCTCGGCAGCGAGGACTACCAGCCGCTGACACGCAGCCTGCAAGCCGCGCTGCCGCACGTCGATTATCACGCATCGGCGCGGGATGTAGAAAGCCTGAAACGCCTGCCAGGACTGCTGCGCTGAAAGTCTGCACGATTGCCCCCATCGAGCAATACTATCAATACCACGCGATCGCCCCTCTCTAATATGACTTTGTACCTATCTCACCAAACTACCGGACGCAGCAGATGCAGCCCAGTCAGTAGAAAGCCGCACAGCATCAATATGATAGAATCAGTCCGTACCAAGGAGGATACCTATGACCACACAAGCTACTGCCATAGTCTATCCTGATACGGACGGAAATCCCTTGCCTGACGGAGAGTTCCAAGCTCCACTCTACATCCAAACCGTTGGCACACTCCGACTCCACTTCAAGGATGTGCGCGGAGCCAGAGTCAACGGAGACACCTTCATCTACTATGTGGAGGGCGACCCGCGACGCTGGGTGTCCCCGGACTGCTATGTCGCGCTGCACCTGTCAGAGGATGCGATAGAGTCGATAGAGCGCAGCAATGTGTACCTGCTGTGGGAGGTTGGTAAAGCTCCCGACTTCGTCTTGGAGATAGGATCAGCGAGCACAGCGAGGCACGATATGAGTGGCAAGAGGGAGCTGTATGCTGAGCTGGGAGTGAGGGAATACTGGAGATACGACTCTACGGGGGACAGGTTCTATGGAGAGCCGCTTGTTGGGGAGCGACTTTCTGGTGGTGAGTATCGTAGGCTGGAGCAGCGTCGTGATGCTGATGGGTCTGTGTGGTCTCACAGTGAGGTGTTGAACCTTGACCTGTGTTGGCTGGACGGAATGCTGCGTTTCTGGGATCCTGTGGAGATGCGCTGGCTGCTCAGCCACGAGCAAGAGCAGGAGGGACGGCTGATTGCGGAAGCCGAAAGCCTGCAAGAGCGAGAGGGGCGGCTAGCTGCGGAAGCCGAGAGTCTGGAAGAGCGGGAGGGACGGCTGACCGCGGAGGCTCGCATAGCAGAACTGGAAGCTGAGCTCAGACGCTATCGCGGTGAGTAAGAAACTCCTTTACCTCACCAAACTACCGGATGCAGCAGATGCAGCCCAGTCAGTAGAAAGCCGCACCGTGTCTATATGATAGAATCAGTCCGTACCAAGGAGGATACCTATGACCACACAAGCCACTGCCATAGTCTATCCTGATACGGACGGAAATCCCTTGCCTGACGGAGAGTTCCAAGCTCCACTCTACATCCAAACCGTTGGCACACTCCGACTCCACTTCAAGGATGTGCGCGGAGCTAGAGTCAACGGAGACACCTTCATCTACTACGTGGAGGGCAACCCGCGACGCTGGGTGTCCCCAGACTGCTATGTCGCGCTGCACCTGTCAGAGGATGCCATAGAGTCGATAGAGCGCAGCAATGTGTACCTGCTGTGGGAGGTTGGTAAAGCTCCCGACTTCGTCTTGGAGATAGGATCAGCGAGCACAGCGAGGCACGATATGAGTGGCAAGAGGGAGCTGTATGCTGAGCTGGGAGTGATGGAATACTGGAGATATGACTCTACGGGGGACAGGTTCTATGGAGAGCCGCTTGTTGGGGAGAGACTTTCTGGTGGTGAGTATCGTAGGCTGGAGCAGCGTCGTGATGCTGATGGGTCTGTGTGGTCTCACAGTGAGGTGTTGAACCTTGACCTGTGCTGGCTGGACGGGTTGCTGCGTTTCTGGGATCCTGTGGAGATGCGCTGGCTGCTTAGCCACGAGCAAGAGCGGGAGGGACGCTTACAAGAACGGGAAGGACGACTAGCTGCGGAAGCTGAAAGCCTGCAAGAACGGGAAGGACGCTTACAAGAGCGAGGGAGGCGGCTGATTGCGGAAGCCGAAAGCCTGCAAGAACGAGGGAGGCGACTGACCGCGGAAGCTCGCATAGCAGAACTGGAAGCTGAGCTCAGACGCTATCGCGGTGAATAGAAACTCCGCACTGACGGATTATCAAATCGTTCCCTAAAAGCGAAATCCTCGTATCCATCTGTCTATGTTCGGCTCATTAAGTAGCTAGGGCAAGACAGGTTCGATTATTTCGACCAGTCGATTGGCTTCAATGTTTCGGATGACTTGTCGGATACCGCTGGGCCAGAAGATAGTTATTTCGTCGGCGAACGCGGCATCTGCGATACCGAAGTGCAGGTCTAGGCTGGACATAGATAGAAAGCTGGAGCCTGCGGTTACATCATCAGTCTGAGTACGCCGCATGCCCGCGGCGTCGGTGGTAGTCATGAAGACTCGCGTGCCAATGGCGTCGGCGTTGCTTCCTGTACCGTCCACTGCCATGCGCCCTTTGAGGCGCAAAATAAGCCAGTTGTTATCGCCTCCGCCGTTGATCCACAGGAAGGTTGGGCCTCTTTCAAAGCCAAGCTCGTCGTTGCCCGAGCCGGTAAATATAGGCCCTGCGCTGTTGGTGGATATGAGGTCTATGTAGCCGTCTCCGTTGAGGTCACCTTTGGCTAAGGCTTTGCCGTTCTCATGGTATGCTGTGTCAATGCGCTGCCTTTCTCGGTCGAAGCGCGGGCTGGTCGGATCAAGTACGCTGTAGTCCACATCTTTAATGTTGAGCAGACGCGCTTCAACTGTAATATCTTGGAAGCTGCCGGTGCCATCTCCGCGCAGCATTCGGCCTGCAGCGGGAAACCATTTACCGTCTGGTGATTCACCGCGTCCAAGGGCGGAGCCTGTCCAGTAGAGGTCTTGGTCGCCATCGTTTTCGAGGTCGAAAAAGACTGCGCCGAAGCCAAAATCATAGGCGGCTAGACCTGTGGGAACGCGCCAGTCGAGCCATATTCGCACCGGGTCGATAGATTCCGGCGGCATAATGCGGCTAGGCTCAATAGGGATGGTTGGAGCGACATCGGGGAAAAATCCGATTTCGCCAAGGCGAGGGACGACCATCGTGCCGTCATTGCGGAGCAGATAATGGGCACAGGTAGAGATAGAGTAGAGCTGCTCGCTAGAGCAGTCTCCGCTTGCGCCTTCAAAAGGCAGAGGGCGCGTTTTAGGATGGTATCCAATGTTCGCGACGAAGATGTCAAGGTCGGCGTCGCTGTCGTAGTCGCCGAGCGCGAAGCCCATCCAGTTGCCTCGCTTGTCCAGCCCCATAGGACGCTCGACCGACGTGAAACGCACACCTTCTTCGTCTGTATCGTTGCGGTACACCTTGACGGGACCACCGTCGTCTGCGGTCATGAGATCAGGATCGCCGTCATCATCGAAGTCAAAGAACATGGTAGCCCAAGTTACGACTTGCTCGCCGCGGACGCCGGCTTCTGCGCTTATTTCGGTAAATGTACTGTCGCCGTTATTGAGATATAGGACGTTTTCGTTGCCTCGCGTGGGTGCGCCTGGGTGTACAGCGTCCATGTCGGATCGGTTGCCCACAAATATGTCCACCCAGCCGTCACGGTCGATGTCGGCGCAGGCGGGACTTGTGCCCGTGCGAAAGTTAGCAGCGTCGCCAAATGCCGCCGCGGTTATTTCGGTAAATGTACCGTCGCCGTCGTTGCGCATTAGGCGGTCGCTGACTGCCTCACGCAGCTGATCGTCGTTGCTTGCATCTTCGAAGTCCTTATCATCGCCAATAATGCCTTGTGCGCTGATGTACAGGTCTTGGTAGCCGTCATTGTTGATGTCGCAGGCGACTACACCGGTGCTGTTGGATGCATTGGCGGAAACGCCCGCCGGCACCCCAACCTCGCTGAAAGCTCCGTCTCCGTCGTTGCGAAAGAGCAGGTTGGGGTTGCCGCGCGACTGTGTAATGTAGAAGTCGAGATCGCCGTCGCGGTCATAGTCAAAGATAGCTACTCCAGTAAGATCGTTGGCAACCGATGCATTGTCGCCGAGCGCCTGCTGGGCGATGTTGGTGAACGGCACAACGTCATCGGTGGATATGCCTATGAAACCAGGCTGGCGAAAGCGTCGTGCTAGCACGCCTCTGCTGCCGGAGACGGAGGAGCTCTCTGCGCCACCAATGACTATAGGCTGCGCTGTCGGCGTGGGAATAGCAGTAGGAGTAGGGGGCGGAACCGGAGCAGACAAGGCGCGTGTGGACGCAGGCACGATAGTTCGGGACGGCGGAGGCACTCGCTCTTGACTGCATGCTAGCGCCGGAAAGCCGATTAGCGCAGCGATGACAGCGAGCAGAATGGACAGCAAGACTTTGCGTGTGCGTATTCGTATGGGCATTGCGGAAGAAATTGTGAGTGTTTTCATCTGATTATTCTAACGCAGAATGACATATCGATTGCAAGGATGTTGTGAGCAGCGTAACTGCCAATGTGCGATTGGCCGGTTTTATCGCAAGCTCGATGTTCAGCGCATATGGTACTTGAGTAGACACGCAAGGCAATTTAGGCACGAGCTTTATCCGTAATTGGAATTTCAGGGAAGGCGAAGATTGTTGCGAATCGTCTATGGATACGGCTATCCAAGTCTGAGTCTGGCAAGGAATTCCATCGGACCGGTAACCGCAAAGAGCAGCATGGCCCCGCCCACGACAAGCGCGATGACCCAAGGTCCGATGCTCGAAAGCCAAGGGGCTGCGGCGGATGCCCAACGGCGTGTGGTGGGCAGTATGTCGCCTACGGCTTCAATCCAGGGGTCTGAGTAGGCGTAAGGGTAGTTCATCCTGTTGAGCATATCTATGATCCAGGCGCCCACGCCGTAGAACAGCCCTGCGATAAAGCCGATGTATAGGGCGAATACGCCGTAGGTGAAGGCGCTTAGCGGAGCACGGAATAGAGAGTCTATGAGATCATCTATGAGTGTGCCCATGGAGGTGAAGTTTAAGAGATTTATCTGGAAGGCGAATACGAAAGGCAGCGAGGCACCGGTAAGGAAGACGCTGAAGATGCCGTAGGTTAGTCCGATTAAGAGCCAGATAGGAAGGATGCGTGATTCTTCGGCGCGGCCGCCGATCCATCGAAGCACAGGCACGAGGAAGATGAGAGTAAATGCGCCGCTGCCTATCACTGTGGCAATGGCGTTGACTCCTATGAGCCGACGCGGGGGCATATCGATTCCGGGAGAGTATATTGTGCCGATCATAGCAGAGGCAGCGGCTATCAGCAAGCCGTATATTACAAGGCTTTGGACAAGGCGCACATGAAGTCGGTTAACCGCCTGTTTGCGCTGATCGATGGTCATCTGTGGTGGTGTAGTGGTCATATGTGGACTCGCTGCTGGCGCTCGTATATTTGCGGCGCCTTCGTATCTGCGCATCGGGGCGGATTGGCAAGTGCAGGGCGGCACGGATTTTGTGTATGTGAGACGGCTCTTAATGTTTTGCCGAAAGCTTATGCAAAACATTAAGCACTTTTAAGTTTAGCGAAGGCGGCTGCGCGTATCAAGGTTAAGTTCGAGATGAGAGGACTAGCGCTCTACTCCGGATGCTGTCTTCGCAGACGCTCCAGCTCCGCTTCCAAACTCTGTACTCTCGCTTCGGCGCGCAGACGGGCTTCTCTTTCGCGCAACCGCTCTTCTCTTTCGCGCAGGCGGGCTTCTCTTTCACGCAGACGTTCTATCTGTGTTGATGCATGCGCCTCTCGCTCCGCATCCAGAAAGTTCAGCCACTCACCGCTTTCACTGTCCCTTATCCAAAATCTCCCGTCCGCTCGATAGCAAAAGTCCAAACCCAACACCTCACTGTGCGACCAGATTCCACCATCAGCATCAGTATCCAATTCTAACCGCCTGTACTCTCCCTCCACTAGCGTCTCTCCTACCAGCGGCTCCCCATAGAACTCTCCTCCCGTCGCATCAAAACGCCAGTACTCACTCACTCCCAAAGACGCATATATCTCCCGCTTTTCCATCAAGTCTCTCTTTGCCGTGCTCTCAGATCCCACCTCAAGCACAAAGGCCGGCACCTTATCCCACTCCCACACTAGAAAGCTCCTTCTGCTTTCTTCTATCATCTCAGCATCTACACCGAACACCACATAGCAGTCCGGCGCTATTACTGCCCTGCGGTCGTGTCTGTCATAGATTATGTTCGTTGGACCCGACACGAGCACATCGGGTCTGCTGCCGTATCTTGACCAGAGTACGGTCGCTATGTCGAAGATGGTTCGATTTTGCTGCATTCCGTCCTCTGCCATATCTGGGTCGTCGAGAAGGTCGTACCACTCAACAGACTGTGCGGTTCCGGGTGTCGTCATCTTCAAGCCTCCGTCTCATATTAGGCTCGCTTTTTGGTGTATATGCTAATCTACCTGAAACTCCCAGGCGCTCACGCTCTACTCCGGATGCTGTCTTCGCAGACGCTCCAGCTCCGCCTCCAAACTCTGTACTCTCGCTTCGGCGCGCAGGCGGGCTTCTCTTTCGCGCAACCGGCCTTCTCTTTCACGCAGACGTTCTATCTGTGTTGATGCATGCGCCTCTCGCTCTGCATCCAGAAAGTTCAGCCACTCACCGCTTTCACTGTCTCTTATCCAAAATCTCCCGTCCGCTCGATAGCAAAAGTCCAAACCCAACACCTCACTGTGCGACCAGATTCCACCATCAGCATCAGTATCCAATTCTAACCGCCTGTACTCTCCCTCCACTAACACCTCTCCCACCAGCGGCTCCCCATAGAACTCTCCTCCCGTCGCATCAAAACGCCAGTACTCACTCACTCCCAAAGACGCATATATCTCCCGCTTTTCCACCAAGTCTCTCTTTGCCGTGCTCTCAGATCCCACCTCAAGCACAAAGGCCGGCACCTTATCCCACTCCCACACTAGAAAGCTCCTTCTGCTTTCTTCTATCATCTCAGCATCTACACCGAACACCACATAGCAGTCCGGCGCTATTACTGCCCTGCGGTCGTGTCTGTCATAGATTATGTTCGTTGGACCCGACACCAGCACATCGGGTCTGCTGCCGTATCTTGACCAGAGTACGGTCGCTATGTCGAAGATGGTTCGATTTTGCTGCATTCCGTCCTCTGCCATATCTGGGTCGTCGAGAAGGTCGTACCACTCAACAGACTGTGCGGTTCCGGGTGTCGTCATCTTCAAGCCTCCGTCTCATATTAGGCTCGCTTTTTGGTGTATATGCAATCTACCTGAAACTCCCAGGCGCTCACGCTCTACTCCGGATGCTGTCTTCGCAGACGCTCCAGCTCCGCCTCCAAACTCTGTACTCTCGCTTCGGCGCGCAGACGGCCTTCTCTTTCACGCAGACGTTCTATCTGTGTTGATGCATGCGCCTCTCGCTCTGCATCCAGAAAGTTCAGCCACTCACCGCTTTCACTGTCCCTTATCCAAAATCTCCCGTCCGCTCGATAGCAAAAGTCCAAACCCAACACCTCACTGTGCGACCAGATTCCACCATCAGCATCAGTATCCAATTCTAACCGCCTGTACTCTCCCTCCACTAACACCTCTCCCACCAGCGGCTCCCCATAGAACTCTCCTCCCGTCGCATCAAAACGCCAGTACTCACTCACTCCCAAAGACGCATATATCTCCCGCTTTTCCACCAAGTCTCTCTTTGCCGTGCTCTCAGATCCCACCTCAAGCACAAAGGCCGGCACCTTATCCCACTCCCACACTAGAAAGCTCCTTCTGCTTTCTTCTATCATCTCAGCATCTACACCGAACACCACATAGCAGTCCGGCGCTATTACTGCCCTGCGGTCGTGTCTGTCATAGATTATGTTCGTTGGACCCGACACCAGCACATCGGGTCTGCTGCCGTATCTTGACCAGAGTACGGTCGCTATGTCGAAGATGGTTCGATTTTGCTGCATTCCGTCCTCTGCCATATCTGGGTCGTCGAGCAGGTCGTACCACTCAACAGACTGTGCGGTTCCGGGTGTCGTCATCTTCAAGCCTCCGTCTCATATTAGGCTCGCTTTTTGGTGTAAGAAAAGTGTATCACAAGGCATTGCTTGTCAGAGGCGGGATAACTTGCGGATGATGTGGTGAAAGACTAACATTGACGGACTGATAGAAGAAGAGACTGCCCAGGTGTCCCAGTTTTGCGGAGACTGATTTTCGGCGTTGAGGATTTTCGCTTTTGCCTATACGCTGCAGCGGGAATTAGGTTTTAGACAGGCAGGGACCGGATTTTCGATAAGCGGAGCCTACTTTAGGAACACGGCAAAGGTGTGTTCACTATTGTATTCAATAAGGAGCGTAGCACAATGGCTGTAGTGGAATATGAACTGCGAGAACGAGTGGCGTATATCACGCTTAACAGACCGGATAAACTGAATGCGATAGATGTGGAGATGCGGGACCTGCTCTGGCAGGCGCTGCATGAAGTGAATGATAATCCGGAGATATGGATAGCGGTAATAACAGGGAACGGCAGAGCATTCAGCGTAGGGCACGACCTTGTGTCGATGTCCGGGCGAAGTGATGCCCTGTATGACCCGGAGATTTCGACTGAGGATTTATATGTATATCAGTCTGAGATTTTTAAGCCGATTATCTCGGCAATAAACGGCTTCTGTTTGGCACAGGGCGGCGGCATCGCGTTGGCGTCCGATATACGAATAGCTTCGGATCGGGCGCAGTTCGGTTGGCCCCAAGCGAAGCGGGGCATCGGGTCGGTGAGCGGGCCGTGCATGCTGTCGCAGCGGGTGCCGCTGAACTTTGCGCTGGAGTTTCTGTTCACAGGGGATATGATAAGTGCAGAGCGCGCGAGAGAGCTGGGCATGGTGAACATGGTCGTGCCTCACGATGAGCTTATGGAGCGAACGGAAGAGATGGTTCAGAAGCTGCTGCAGAACGCGCCGCTGCCAATGCGCGCGATCAAAGAAGTCGCGGTGCGCGGGCTGAGCATGCGGTTGGAGGACAGAGTGCGTCTCGCAGGCATAGTGAATCGTCGTCTGCAGCGCACGGACGACGCCATCGAGGGCATCAAAGCGTTTCAGGAGAAGCGGAAGCCTGTGTTCAGGGGGAGTTAGCGGCCTTCGCGCGGCGGTAGGTTTTCAATTCAATAGATACAGTTCGACCTGCCGGCACAAACATAGCTGGGCTAAGGTAGATGGACGGAATAAGCAGGACAAGATACAGAGGAGATCAATGACACAACCGAGTTCGAGTTCTAACAGAAACCCTGCCGCTCAGCCGGGGACACAGCCGTATCCAAATCCGGATGAGACGACGGATGTATCGCGCAGCACTACGCCGGTGCTGGTGGTTACGCCGCACCCGGACGACGCAGAGTCCGGCGCGGGCGCGACGATAGTGAAGTGGGCGGCGCAGGGTCGAAAAATCGTGCTGGTCGTATGCACGAACGGAGATAAGGGAAGCTCGGACCCCGATATGACTTCGCCGAAGCTCGCTGCTATCCGTGAAGCGGAACAGCGAGAGGCGGCAGAAGTTATGGGTGTATCCGAAGTGGTGTTCTTGCGGCACACAGACCAGCATCTGCGGGACACTTATGAGCTTCGGGAACAGATTTCGCGGCAGATTCGCATCCACACGCCGCATACTGTGCTGACGATTGATCCAAACCGACCTTACATTCGGCACGAAGACCATTATGTGTGCGGACGGGTTACGCTGAACTGCGTCTTCCCATACGCGCGGGATCGGCTGGCGTTTCCGGAACACATAATAGAAGGACTAGAGCCGCACAGGACGCGCGAAGTATATCTGTGGGGATCGCCTGATCCGGATACTTACCTTGATGTTACGGACACCTTCGAGAAGAAGCTGGACGCACTAAGTCGGCATCGCAGCCAAGTGGGGCAGGGATGGGAGCTGAGGGAGGTGCGAGCGCGCACGAGGTACTCGGAGGTCGGCAAGAGGATCGGCGCAACTTATGCAGAAGCATTCAAGCGGATAGAAATCTTTTGAGTTGGACATAAGCAATTTGGTCAGCTAATCAGGGTCTAGTGTCAGAGGTGAATATGGTTACTAATCCGCAAGTGCGGCTGAGTGTGCTGGACTATTTGAGCATTCCGGAAGAGGACGAGAACCGCTACGAACTTATCGACGGTGAGCTTTATATGGCGCCTACGCCTTCTTGGGAACATCAGCAATTGTCCGGGTTTTTATTAACCCTGTTGAGTGTATTCGTCGAAGAGAATAGGCAGGGACAGGTTGCCGCAGCGCCGCTCGATGTGTATCTGTCCGATGAAGACGTATTTCAGCCCGACATAGTGTTCATATCCAACGAGCGGCTGGGCATCATACGCTCTGACGGACTTCACGGCGCACCAGACTTGGTAATCGAGGTGCTGTCGCCCGGCACAGAACAGCGCGACCGCACGCTGAAAAGCGACCGCTATGCTATGTTTGGCGTTCAGGAGTATTGGCAGGCTGACCCAACCGCTAAGACAATCTCAGTTTTACGAGCGCGGGACGGCGTATTCGAGCAGGCGGGCGTGTTCACGGAGGGAATGAACTTGGAGACGCCGCTGCTGTCAGGGCTGGTCGTGGATGTGAGCAGAATGTTCGATTACTATACGCCAAGCCAATAGTCGAAGTTTCACCGACGGTTAACTGATAAACGTTGCAGCCTTGTCGGTAAAAACAAATGGTAGATAACACTTGGTTTCCTTACGATAGAAGCAAAAGACATAATGGAGTGTGTGTGATTATGACAACGGAGAAGTTCGAAGCCGGGCAGAGGTTCGAGCAGGAGATAGAAGTTACCCAAGAGCATACGACGAATAGGATGGGCAAGCCGGGAGCGGATGTGCTGTCAACGCCTGCGCTGCTGGGGCTGATGGAAGGCGCGTGCATACTGCAATCTGAGCCGTATATGCCTGCCGAGCATACGACGGTGGGTTACGCGGTGGACGGGCTGCGGCATCTGGCGCCAACGCCGATCGGAAACAAGGTCGTCGTGAGTGTGGAGCTTACGGAGATTGACCGCAACCGCCTGACATATCAGATAGAAGCGCATGAAGGCGACAAGCGCATCGCCGTGGCTACACACAAGCGCGCTATCATACCCATTCAGTAACGAGATTCCGATAGTCGGTTTTCTGCGAAGACAAGACGGCAAGAGCGGATATATGAGTAGAATTAGGAACGCGCTGTCAGACGAAGCAGCGGACTTATATTGGAAATGGCTGTTACGAGGCGGCGTGGCGCTTTTGCTTCTGCTGGCGAACGTGCTGCTGGCGCTGGTCATTATCAATGTTTCGGATGCATTTGAAACAATAGACAGAATCGGCGAGACGGCGGAGTCGCTTGAGATTGTTGCGGATACGATTGACGCGCTCGCCGTCCAGCTCGGCGAGAATGCGGAGCGTGTTGTAAGCACTGTCGAGAGCGCCGGCGAGGATGCGGCGAGGGCGCGGGATGTGCTGGAGAAAGCGGGGACAGACGTTACGCGAGCAACAGACGCTTTGGAAGATGCGAGAGCGGACTTTGAGCGAACTGCGGACGATTTCGGGCGTATCGCCGATACGCTGGAAGAGGCATTTACGCAGTGAGTACCGAGCGTGAGAGCAGCGGAGAAGACAAGATGCTTGACAGTCTGAAAGTGCTGGACTTGACGCATTATGTCGCCGGTCCCTACGCGACTCGGCTGATGGCGTCGCAGGGCGCGGAGATTATCAAGATAGAGCGTCCGGGCGTCGGCGACGGCTCACGTCGTATCGGCCAGTTTCCGAACAATGTGCCGCATATCGAGAAAAGCGCGCTGTTTTTGTATCTGAACACCGGGAAGAAGTCGATTACGCTGAACTTGAAGAACGGTGCATCGAACCCGATTATGCGCGAGCTGCTAGAATGGGCAGATGTGCTGGTCGAGAACTTTCGGCCGGGCGTGATGGAAAGGCTTGGGTTGGATTATGAGAGCGTCTCGGCAGTTAACCCGGGGCTAGTAATGACTTCTATCTCGAACTTCGGACAAACCGGGCCGTACAGAGACTACGGCGCCCGCGAAATCAACCTGTACGCGCTGGGCGGATTGATGTACATCACAGGCGATCCGGAGCGCGAGCCTTTGCACATGGCGGCGCGGCTGGCGCAGTACGGCGCGGGGCAGAACGCTTTCGCAGGGACTATGGGCGCACTGATGCACCGTGATATTTCCGGGAGAGGTCAGCAGGTGGATGTTGCCGTTTCAGAGTATCTGGCGACTATTTTGGAGAATGCGCTGAGCCAGTACAGCTACACCGGGAGCAACTTTCGGCGCACCGGCAATCGGGGATACGGGCGCGCTGCGTGGGGGCCTTATCCGTGCAGAGACGGGTATGTGGGCGTGATAGCCGGCCCTGATCACAAGTGGCATGAGATGGCGGAGCTAATGGGAATTGCCGAACTCGCGGATGAGCGATTTGGAGACCGCGCGGGCAGGGGCGAGAACGCCGATGAGCTGGACGCGCTGATGCTGCCCTGGCTGATGCAGCACGACAGGCACGAGATATTCGAGCGGGCGCAGCATAGAGGTCTGGCATTTGCGTATGTCGCCACACCACAGGACATCCTGGGCTGGGAGCATCTGCAGGAGCGGGGATTCTTCGCCGGCGTGGAGCACCCTGAGGCAGGCTTGCTGGAACATCCGACTTTGCCATGGAGAGTTAGCGCTGGCGGGCTGAGCGAGAACGCTGCCCCTTCGCATAGCGGGGATTCGCCGGACATGCCCCCGGCGCCCACGCTTGGGCAGAACAATGCGGACGTGTACTGCGGAATGCTAGGCTACAGCAGAACCGATCTGGTGCGGCTGCGCGGAATGGGCGTGGTGTGAGCGGAGGGCTTCTGTGAAGCTTGAGTATCGGTACGTCAATTCCCTATGATTTTCCTGTGGCTGCATGTGCCCGCGCGCAATCTCTTCCTCAGTGATGTAGTGAATATGGGGCAGCGCATAGTGCCCGTCCGGCGACCGTGAAGTTTCTCCGTGCGGTCCATTGTAGCGCACCAATGTTATCGTCGCCAGATTACCTCGGTTCGCTTGATAACGAAGCCCGATGGAGAAGTTTCCGGCGAACCTGATATTTTGACGCACGAACACATTAAATTCGTGATGAGATTTCTCACGGCACTGCCGCTTTGTTTTAGAAGCTCCGACGTCCGCAAGCAACATTCAGAAGAGCATCAGTTGTCAACTGCGGCGAAAGATAATACACTTGGCTTACCAGCCATAATCCATTTGGCTAACTAGGGACGTTTGTCTAACTAGGGGCGGATACAAGGAGGACTTACCAATGGCAGATGCCAAACCTTTTAGTTTTAAGAATCTCTTCGCGAAAAGTGCGCCGGAGGGCAGGGATGCGCCGATTGTTAAGCGCGGAAAATATGATTTTGCAGTGGCATATCCGGACCCTAAGTCGATGCCGCTGGACGGGCTAGTGGAAGCGCTGCAGCAGGGGCTTGCCGATGAGGGCGATGACCTAGCGATATATGCGCATCAGAGCGGGTATTCCCCGCTGCGACAGTTTGTAGCTGATAAGCTCGCGCGCGACCGGGGCATAAACATCGGCGTCGATGACTTGATTATCGGCGACGGGTCGGGACAGCCCATTCACATGGTCTGCGAAGTTCTGCTGGATCCGGGCGATGTGGTGCTTGTGGAAGACTTCGTCTATTCCGGCACACTGGCGCAGCTGAGACGCTTCCAGGCAGATATTCGCGGCGTGGACTGCGATACCGAAGGAATGCTGCCAGATGCGCTGGAGAGCGCAATTGTCAAGGCGACGAGCGAGGGCAAGCGGCCCAAGTTCATCTACACGATTCCGACTTTCCAAAATCCGCAAGGCTGGACAATGTCGCTGGAGCGGCGCAAGGAGATGGTACGGCTTTCTCAGAAGCACGGCGTGCCCATTCTTGAGGACGATTGCTATGTTGACCTGCGCTACGAGGGCGAGGATGTTACTTCGCTGTATTCGCTGGACGACACAGGCAGCGTAATGTATGCGGCTTCGTTCTCGAAGATTATCGCGCCCGGGATGAGGCTGGGATACCTGACTGCGCCGCGTGAGGTGCTGGATGTGGCGCGCGTGGTGAAGAGCGGCGGCGCGGCGAATCAGTTCGCTTCGTGGGCTGTGCATCGCTATGCGGCTGAACACCTCGATGACCACATCGTAGAAATTAATGACATTCAGCGGACGAAGCGGGACGCTATGCTTGCAGCGCTGGGCGAGAACTTCGGCGGCGCAGCGACATGGAGCAGGCCCGAAGGCGGACTGTTCATCTGGCTGCGAATGCCAGATGAAGCGGACATCACCGCTATCCGCGACAAGGTGCTGGATACGGCGGATGTCGGGTATCAGGCAGGCCCGCTGTTTGCGCCGGACGGGGTGTCCGGGCGGAACTATGCCCGGCTGTGCTTCGGCTATAACACGCCTGAGGAAATCCATGAGGGTATCGCGCGACTGGCGGAGGCGTTTGAGCGCGAGGGCGTGCTGAAGAATTAGACGGGTTGAATAGATTTGGCGTATGGGATGGGCAGGATTTCGTTTCTGCCCATCTTTTACATTTTAGGGTATTGTCTGAATTCTATTGCCGAGGGCGTTGGGCGCCGAAAGTGTTGGGCGAAAATCGGGGGTTTGTCATGAGAATCTGTTCTTTTTTGCCGAGCGGCACGGAGATTGTCTTCGCACTTGGGCTGGGAGATTCCCTATACGGCGTCAGCCATGAGTGCGATTACCCTAATACTGCGCTCGACAAACCCAAAGTCGTCCGCAGCAAGTTTGACGCGAATAAGATGAGCAGCCAAGAGATTGACCGCATCGTTACGGAGATGTACGCGCGAGGTGAGAGGATTTATGAGGTGGACGAGGATGTGCTGCGCGATGCGGCGCCGGACTTGGTCATCACGCAGGAGCTGTGCGATGTATGCGCGGTGTCATACGAGGATGTGCGGCACGCCGCGTCTCGCCTGAAAACTCCGCCGAATGTGATTTCGCTCGATCCCACATCTATCGCCGATGTGCTGGACGACATTCAGATGGTGGGGGATTTGTGCAGCGCATCAGACGCCGCCGCTGTCATGACGGCTGAGCTGAAGGCACGGGTTGATGCGGTGCGTTCTCAGACTGCCGCCGCCGGAGTGACGCCGCGCGTTGCGTGTATCGAGTGGCTGGATCCTCTGATAGTGGCGGGGCATTGGATACCGCAGATGGTCGAGCTTGCCGGTGGTATTGACGCACTTGCCAAGCCGGGCGCGCCGTCCCGTCGGATTACGATGGAAGAACTTGTGGACGCAGAGGTGGATGTGCTGGTGCTGATGCCCTGCGGGATGGACGAAGTCAGAGCGCAGGAAGAGTTCGAGAGTTTAGAAAACTTGGAAGAGTGGCGCAGGCTGCCGGCAGTCAGTAATGGGCGGACTTATTTCGTGGATGCGGGCGCGTATTTCAGCCGAAGCGGTCCTCGTCTGGTGGACGGGCTGGAGCAGATGGCAGTTATGGTGCATCCGCAAGTAGTGGAAGGTGTGTGAGAAGCTTTATGGTTACGACTGTTACGGAAAATCATCAGTTCGATCCATCCGAATCTTCGGCAGATGCGGGACCATCCGCCTCGCTTCAATCGGTGGTAGCGCACGCGCAAGAGTACCTGCGCGCCCAGGCAATTAGCGGCTGGCTGCTCTACGACTATCGCGAAATGAACCCTATCTTCTGGGATACCGTCGGGAACATCGCCAATGTAACCCGCCCGTGCTGGCTTTGGATTGCGGCGGATGCGCCCCCGCGCCTGCTGGTCAGCTACGTTGACCAGGGGCGCTTCGGCCATCTCGGAATAGAAACAACGCTGTTTGTCAGCCGACAGGACATGACTGCCAAGCTGGGTGCGATGCTGGGTTCGGCGCAGCGCATCGCGATGGAATACTCCCCTCAGGGCGCGCTGCCGCGTGTCTCCCGCATCGATGCCGGCACACTCGAACTTGTACGCTCTTTCGGGGTTGAAGTGGTTTCGTCTGCGGATTTGCTGCAGCACGCCACACAGCGATGGAATGAAACGCAGCTCCGCTCGCATCTCACTGCGGCGAGTGCGCTGGGAAATATAGTGCTGCAGGCGTTTCAGCGAATCGGCGACACGATATACGAAAGCCCGACAGAGTTCGACATAGCCGAGTTCATACGGCAGCGCTTCTTGCAGGAGGGCATGATCGTAACCGACGGTCCCATAGTCGCAGCAAATGCGCATGCGGCAGACCCGCACTTCGAACCGACCGAAGAGGCGGCATCGGTCATAAGGCGCGGCGACTGGGTGCTGATTGATCTGTGGACGCGCGAACCGCATGAGGATGCGATGTTCGCAGACATTACTTGGACGGCGTATGTGGGAAACAGCGTGCCTCCGCGCCACAGGCAGGTTTTCGACGCCGTCATCGGCGGTAGAGATGCCGCCGTGGACTTTCTGGAGCGAGCATACCGAGACGGCGTGCAGCTTGAGGGACGGCAGCTCGATGCCGCTGCGCGCGACTACATAACCGAAGCGGGTTTTGGCGAATACTTCAACCACCGACTGGGACACAGCCTAGGGCGCGAGGTACACAGCAACGCAGTCAATCTGGACGGCTGGGAGACGCACGACACACGCAAACTCATCCCCGGCATAGCCGTAACGATAGAGCCGGGAATATATCTGCCCGGCGAGTTCGGAGTGCGATCAGAGATAGATGTGTTCATCAGCGAGAGCGGGCCGGTGCTGACGACTCAGGTGCAGCGCGATGTCGTGCTTATCGACTGCTGAGCCGCATCATGCCAACAAGCCACGCACCGGTATCAGACGCTGTCCATAGGGGTCAACGCTAAGCAGCAACCCTTCCAGTGCGTGCGCGCCGAGCAGAGGAATACTGCCCTCTTCGCCGAATATGATCCAGGTGGGCGTTTCCTTGCCGTCGATCCTAACCCTGATTTCACCCATGTCCAGTTCGACCTGCTCTCCGTTGGCATACTCGAAGGTCTGGCGCTTTGTGGGAACAATCCCAAGAGCATCAATAAAAGAGCGCGGCGCCATCGTGGTTGTTGCGCCGGTGTCAACCAGCGCCTCAATTTCATCGAACCGATCCCCCTGAATGTCGCCAATCTCAATTTTAATGCTGAATGTTCCCATCAGGCTCTCCTAATTACTATTGTGCGCCCTAATATCTTGCCATAGATTCCGCCGGACGCCGGACGTTTCCGTTATCAGCGCACGACTCTTGGCAGCCGTGTTAGTCCGAGTATCACCGCCGCGATAATCACAGTGATGCCGCCGTACACAAAGGAGTCGGATGTGCTTCCGCGGTCCACTATCACGCCCGCTAGGAACGGAGAGAATGCGCCCAGGAAGGATGCGCCGTATATCAAGGAAACGACCGTTGACTGCGCCTCGCCTTGCGCCACATCCATCGCAGCCGCGATGTAAATCGCATGAAGCGCGTACAAGAACGCCCCCATTGCCAAGGCAATTATGCCGAACTGCACACCGGGTACGGTGATGTTCAGCAGCACTATGTTGACCATGAAGGCATCGTCTGTCGGGGCGTACTTAAGCGCAATCATTAACAAGCCTAGCGCGAATGTCGCAGGCACCAGAACTTTCTTGTGCCCGAACTTGTCTGCCATGAAACCCATAACCGGCTGCGCGAGTATTCCCACGAATTGGATGCTCGACATGAACAGCCCGATGACTATCGGCGATATGTTTTGGTCTTCCAGCAGATAAACCGGCAGGAATGCCATCATCGCGCCCTGCCCCATGCTGCGCAGTGCGGTTGTCAGCACCAGCGCCTGCATTCCCCTGCGCCGCAGCAGTTTGATCAGAGAAGAGAAGTAGTCCCTCAGGGATTCGGTCTCGGTGCTCGCGGTGGGGATACCGCGCATCATGAGGTATATGAGCAGCCCGAACAAAAGCGCAGGACCCACGCTTATCTTCAGCACATCACGCCATTCAAACGCGACGAGATACACACCGCTTATCAGACCGCCCGTCAGTATGGGTCCTACGAATTCGCCTATACTGCCGCCGGTGCCATGCCAAGATATGGCAAAGCTGCGCTTATCCGGGAACTTGCGGGACAGCGCAGCTATTGCCGGGGAGTGATACAGCGACGGACCTATGCCCACGAACAGCATAGCCATGAACATCAGCCAGTAGTTCGGCGCGCTCCCCAGCAGGAAGTACGATATGCCCATCATCCCCAGCGAAATCATCAGCATGATGCCCGACCTGTTGGCAAACCTGTCTCCCAGATAGCCCGCCACCATAGTCGTTGCGCCGCTCGTAACCCGCCCGGATGTGGTCAAAAGCCCGAACTGCGCGCCGGTCAGACCAAGATCAGCCTTCATCACCGCCAGCAAGACCGAATGCATGCCTGAATTGTAAATATGCTTGATTGCATGACCAAGAACAACCGTTACCGCCAGTCTGTTCCTGCCCCGTCTAACTTCCTCTGATATTATTCCAACGCCCGTTTGCGCCACTATGTTCCTCCATCCAATTAAGTCGCTGGCAATCATAGCACAGCCGACACGAACACAATAATTTGTTAATCACCTCTCCTAACTATGTCCGCCCGCGTCAGAGCTGAACATTGAATATATCTGCAAGCTCATCTAGGTTCGCAGCCGTGGCATCCGGCGTTTCTGCCTGTCCGCGGGGCTGCTGCATCCGTCCAGGTCCTTGAAGGATTCGCACAGTTCGCATGCCAAGCGCCTTTGCCGGACGGATGTCGTTGTCCAGCCGGTCGCCAATCATTACTGCATCGCCGGGGGCGCAGCCAGACTGCTCGAACGCAAGCTCAAATATCGCTGGGTCGGGCTTGCCCACGCCCACATCATCGGAAGAAACGCAGACATCGAAGAAGCGCGCCAGCCCATATCGTTCGAGGCGCTCCATCGTACCGGGAGGCTGGTTGGCGATGACGCCGAGTCTATATCGGTTCGCAAGTCGCGCGAGCAGCCGCTGTGCCTGCGGGTACGGCGATTCCAGTTCCTTCGGATACTTGCCCGAGCTTCGGACGAACGCTATCACATCATCATCGTGCGTAAAGGCGCGCAGCACATTGCGAAACGGATTTGGATCGAAGCGCGCCGAAGCCGTCTCCAACTCCTCGCGCAGCTCATACACAGAGGCTGAAACGCCGCGCTGAGCCAGTGCATCGGACACCTGGCTCAAACGCCCTAACGCCGCCTCATCCTCGTTAATCAGCGTATATCCAAGGTCAAAGAACAGCCAGCGAACGCCGTCCAACTCCAAACTCATACATTCACTCCCGTTCACCAATATCAGGAAGCCGTCGGACGAATATCTCCGTCCGCATCTGCCTCCAGAATGGCATGGAAATCATAGCCGCGCCGCCGCAGTTCTTCGCTGCCTCCTTGGTGTCTGTCGATAATGGCAAGCACCTTGACCACTTGGCAGCCTGCATCCTCAACGGCTTCGATGGCGTGGAACAGACTGCCGCCGGTACTGCACGCATCGTCCACGACTACGACACGCGCTCCGTGTACGATAGAGCCTTCTATGGCGCGCTTGCCGCCATGCCCTTTCGCCTCCTTGCGCACGATCAAGCCTGGGATTTCTGTGCCGCCGTCCTGGTAGCTCATCAGGGAAACTGCGGCTACTATCGGGTCAGCGCCCAAAGTAGGACCAGCGATGGCAGATGCGCCGCACTCACGCGCTTTACGCAGAAACGAGCGCGCCACATAGTGCGATCCCCTTGGGTCAAGAGTAACTATTCGCCCGTCAAAATAGTAGGAACTTATGCCGCCCGCAGAAAGACGGAACTCGCCAAACATAAGCGCGCCCTTTTCTTTCGCAAGTTCAAGTATGATCTCAGCATCAGTTTTGCCCATAGCAAACCCTCTATCCTTTGCACTATTCACACACACCCACCGAGCATACTCATATACTCATAGCCCGAATCTAAAATATCTTATCGGTCTCCAGAGTGAACCCAGGCAGCAATCGGGAAACGATAGTCTGTCCCTCGCCATATACGCCGTCAACATCGTAACCGTCATCGGAAAGGGTAAGAACCAGCACAATCTTGGCGTCCGTGTCAACCTGCCAGTATTCGCTCACACGATAACGCGAATACAATGTGCGCTTCAGCGTCCTGTCTCGCTGCGCAGTAGATGGCGACAGCACCTCTATCACCAAGTCCGGCGCTCCGCGTATGTTATCCTCCGTTATGATGTGCGCCCGTTCTTTGCTGACAAACAGCAGGTCAGGCTGAACCACATTCGTGTCCGACAGCACCACATCACACGGCGCATCGAATACCTCGCCCAAGTCGTTTTCTATAACGAATGTATAAAGTGGCATTTCTATCTTTACGGAAGTTCTCTGGTGTGCAATCCGAGGCGCCGGAACCATAATCAAATCACCGTACAGCAGCTCATAACGCTTATCTTCAGGGGTATGCTTATAGTCTTCGTATGTGAACTTTATATCTCTTTTCTGCGTAGCCATGTCGTTATCAGCAGCCCCTTCCTGTATATTCCCTGCCGGAGAAGCAGGGCACATCAAATTGTACACCAACGGATTAGCGGGAATAACGGATTTCGGGCGAACCTGCACCTCGCGCAAGAGCGAACAACGCTGCTGAATAGACACAGCGGCTTCATCCGGCAGGGACATACAGACGATTGTCATATATATACTGCTCTACGGCGGATGCAACACGATAGCGAATTGAACGCCCTGCTGAGACACGCTGGCGTATATCGGTGCCGCTGATGTCTATAAGCGCGCTGTCCAGCAGCCGAATACGGCTTGACGCGCCCGGTATAGCAGCATTCAGCACGCTAATGTCGAGCGATGAGCCGGGACGCGCCATGCCAGCCACGCTCGCAAACTCGAACAGCCGGCGGGGCTGATACCAACGGTCTATCTCGCGCAGGGCATCAATGCCCAGAATCAGGATGAACTCCGCATCCGCGTACTGCTCCCGCAGCTCAGCAAGCGTATCAACCGTGTAAGTTGGGCCGCTGCGCCTGATTTCCATGTCGGAGACTTCAAAGAGCGGGTTGTCGCCTACGGCAAGGCGCACCATGGCAAGCCTATGATGTGCTTCAGTGATATATCTAAACGACTTGAACCACGGCTTGCCTGCGGGTATGAAGAGCATCTTATCGAGTTCCAGCGCAGCGCAGGCATCTTCAGCAACTAAGAGATGCCCCAAGTGGATGGGATCGAATGTGCCGCCAAACACGCCTATTCGCACGCCTATTCCCACTCCCACTCAACATCGCCGAAGCGCACGGTATCGCCGGGTCCTGCGCCTGCCTCTTCGAGCGCGCGCACGACTCCCGCACGCTGCAAGTAGCCTAAGAACTGCACGCGCGCGTTCCAGTCGTCTTCGTTCAGCAGCGCGGCAATCCGCACAGCCCGCTTAGCCTGCACCACAAATACATCGCCGCGCCTGCGGACGAGCTTGGTCTCCCTGCGCGGTCTGGGCCGCAGAACCGGCAAATCAGCGTCATCTACTAACATATCTTGGGGGATGGGCTCAGCCGTACTGGGCACATCACCGAACGAGTCCAGCGCGGCAATAACGCTGTCCAGCAAAATCTCTACACCTGCTTGAGTTGCGGCTGATATGAAATGCAGCGTGCCTGCGCCATCGTTAGACTCGTCTCTTCTGCCGCGCAGACGCCCTCGAGCGGAGCTTTCGCGGCGCGCATCTACGGGCAGCAGCCCGAACTCTTCTGCGAACATTTCAGACAGAAGAGGCGCAATCTCCGACACTTCAGTGATGTCCATTTTGTTAATGACGACCACTTGGGGTTTATCGGCGAGAGCTTCATTGAAAAGACGCAGCTCGCTGTTGATTTGCCTGTAATCGTCAAGGGGGTCTTGTGAAGAGCCGTCTATCATGTGAACGAGGACGCGTGTGCGCTCCACATGTCGCAGGAAGTCGTGTCCCAGCCCGATGCCATCGTGTGCGCCTTCGATAATTCCGGGAATGTCCACCATTACGAAAGTTTGCCTGCGATGCTCGACAACCCCCAGCACAGGTTCAAGAGTGGTGAATGGATAATTAGCCACCTTCGGCCGCGCTGCGCTGACGACGGACAACAGGCTGGACTTGCCGGCGTTCGGCAGACCGATAATTCCCACATCCGCGAGCAGTTTCAGTTCTAGCCTGAGGTCGAGGGATTCGCCTGATTCACCCTTTTCTGCCAGCAGGGGGTACTGGTTAGTGGGAGAGGCGAAATAGGCGTTTCCACGCCCTCCTGCCCCGCCATGCGCGAGTTCAACAGTCTGCCCGGGCGTAGTTAAGTCTGCTATGAGACTCGGAGTAGCTGATTTCGCATCCCACACTTGTGTACCCACAGGCATACGAATGACAACATCATCACCGTCTGCGCCATGTTTGAGTGCAGAAGCGCCGTTGCGGCCGCTTCCTGCATTAAAGCGGCGTTCATATCTGAACGCAAGCAGAGTATTCATGTTGCTGTCGCACTCGGCAATGACATTGCCCCCTCTGCCGCCATCCCCACCGTCCGGTCCGCCTCTAGGGACAAACTTCTCACGCCGACCACTGACAACGCCATCCCCGCCATTGCCACTAGTTATGTGGATAAGTACATCGTCTATCATTTTCTCATGTCATAACAATATCCGTAATAATCGCGTTGATTATGTGGATAACAGTGCTCTTCTCAATAGGCTTTCCAGATTTCTTGCGTTCGTTATGGCGTAGATATGCATATTCGGTATCTGCCCGACCCTGACATTTTATCACAGCGGTATGTTTATGGCGCGTGGAATGATGTGGATAGATAAGGGTACTATGTGGATAGAACTTTTCTTGAATATGTTTAACCATGAAGCAGGCACAGTTGTGCACATTCGGGGTGAGTTATCCACGCTTATATGCGAGTTATCCACGAAATTTGAGGATGAGTGTTCATTCTTTGTCCAGGTGGTATTCAATTTATACATGGAAATTTTTGCAAGAAAGTTTATTCGTAACTTGACAAATCTCCAATCCGAAATTATGCGTAGCATAATTTCGGATTGGAGATGACAATGGCTGGAGAATCAGAATTAACTGTTATATCACTCGGTGGGGGTGTGCAAAGCTCTGTACTTACATTGATGGCAGCGGAAGGGTTGATAAAACCTATGCCGGACTTTGCAGTATTCGCAGACACTGGGTGGGAACCTAAAGAAGTATATAACCATATAGACTGGCTTGCCGAACAGATCCCATTCCCTATACGTCGTGTGAGCAATAGTAACATTCGTGAAAACATACTTGCAGGAACTAATTCTACCGGACAACCATTCACATCAATCCCCGCATTCATACGCTCGCCCAATGGCAAGACAAGCATCGTCAAGCGGCAGTGTACCCGCGAATACAAACTCAAGCCGATTGAGGAAGATCTGCGCGATATGCTCGGGGTAGGCTACAAAGAGCGTGTGCCGCAGGATGTATTCGTGGAGCTTTGGATCGGCATCAGTAAAGATGAAGCAATCAGAATGAAACCAAGCCGTCTTACATGGATAAACAACTATTGGCCACTTATTGAAATGGGATATTCGCGCTCAGATTGCAAGCAATGGTTTGAAGAACGATATCCTGACAGAATGCTACCGCGTAGCGCCTGCATTGGATGCCCGTATCATACTGATTCGGAATGGTCTAGGATGAAGAGCTTTGATCCTGAATCTTGGCAAGATGCAGTTTATATAGACAGTGTCCTCAGGTCCAAACCTCGTCGTGTGCTAAAAAATGGTGAAATGTATCTACACAGAAGCCGTGTGCCACTCAGCGAAGTTGAATTTCGTCAGTACAAACCAATGCAAATGTCTTTATTCAACGATGAATTTGGTAACGAATGTGAGGGACTCTGTGGTGTCTGATTGTGTCATTATTGAATGTGTTATCAATGCCCTACGCACGCGGCGCTGTGCGTTTACATACAACTACCATAATCGAGTAAGCATAGGCGAATGCGGACTGTACTCTTTTTGGTGCAGGAGTCGTTGTCTATATGTAGGGATGAGTACGAATCTACACCAGCGCATGCTTTCTCATCGTCTAAGGGAGCATAATGCAATGCTTGCGAAGTATTTTAGAGCATTCCCACAGAACATAGAAGTATCGTATGTGGCTTTGGGCGATAAGTCAGGTATCGAATTGCGATGTTTAGAGCGAAAAGCGATACGGTTTTTGCGCCCAGCCACTAACATAAATCACAATCCCTAACAACGATGACAACGAAAGGACTAGGTGAAGCAGATGCCTACCGCAATACCGGCATTACAAGGAAAGTTCGGTGACACGGAGTACTATCTCACTACGATGAAGGTGGGCGAGTTCGTTAGAACTGTCCGCCTTCCGCGTGATATTCCCGGTTGGGAAGATTTGTCCATAGAAGAACGCTATCAGCGTGATATTAACCTTGCCCGTGTTCGCAAGGGATTAGCGCCTTACTTTGCGAATGAAGTTCATAGATTCTCTGGCTCTCTCATATTAGCGGTTATGCACGACGAAGGTATGGTGTTTGAACCGTTGACTAAATTCGGGGGGCGTTCCGGTGTTCCAGCTCTCTATCAAAGCGCAGCGGGGGATATGGGTTTTCTGACGATGCGGGGAGATGAGATTTTAGTTCCTCTGGACGGTCAACACCGTGCAAAAGCGTTCAAATTTGCAATAGACGGTGTTGATGATAATAATCGCCCTATTGAACACGCTAAGAGCAATACTGATCTAGCTCAAGACCAAGTTTCGATTATTCTCGTGCGATTCGAACCTACGCGCGCGCGTCATATATTCAGCAAGATAAATCGTTATGCAAAACCCACTTCAAAAGCAGATAACCTTATAACAGACGATGATGACGCCATGGCAGTTATGACGAGAGAATTATTAAGCGAAGAGGGTGTAATTCCTGCTAGGTTAGTCAAATTAGGCGCAAACACCCTTAACAAAACTGCGCCGGAGTTCACGACTATATCCACCTTCTATGATTCTACTATCGATATTGTCAAAGGACTGAACACCATCGGTGCAGGTTCTGTAAATCAGATGACTGACGAACAACGAGAGTGTGTTACGGAAGACGTCAGACGTGTGTGGAAGAAGCTGTTATCAGGTATAGATCTGTGGGCAAAGGCTGTTGCTGACGCCTCAACGGAAGGTGATGGCACGCGTAGAGAGATCCGGGAACAGACGGTTCTTGGCAAACCGATTGGACAACGTGCGCTCGTGAACGCATTCATGACTATGCGTGACTGCTGTGATGGAGTCCCCGAAGACGAGCTTTGTAAGCGGTTGAACCGCATAAACTGGGATCTAGGTGATGAGATATGGCACGGCGTGTTGATGAATCCAAACGGACGGATAATGTCGGGCAAGACGACTATGATGTATGCCTCTGATTTTATCGCATACATGGGTGGTGCTGAATTTCCAGAAGATAAACGCAACAAGATGCTGGAACACATATATGGTGCAGATTGGAGAAACAAGAAACTTCCGACTCCAGTGGAGTAAGGTTAAGGCGTAGCTTCATCCTGTGGATGCCAAGACTTCGCGCACGCGGAGAATATCCCGCCTCAGTTTGGCGTCTGCGTTTTGGTGGTTTTCGATGGTTTTGCAGCCGTGCAGCACTGTGGAGTGATCTTTCCGCCCCAGCGCGCGCGCAATTGCGGTTGCTCCCATTGCCACGTCTTCGCGCATTATGTACATCGCAACTTGCCGCGCCAGCGCCGTCTTCTTGTCGCGCTTTGGCCCGCAGAGCGCAGCCGTGTCCACGCCGAAGTGCTCTGATACCGCTTCTATGACTTCTCGCTCCGACGGCTGCCTCCTTGCGCTCTCGTCCTGTGTATCGGCGATCACTTGTCGAGCAAGCTCTGCGTTCAGCGGGCGCTGCATCAGCTTTGCGTATGCGACTACGCGGTTCAGGCTGCCTTCCAACTCGCGTATGTTGCGGTATATGCGCCCGCCCAGGACATCAAGCACTTCTTGGTCGGCGTCGATCCCTGTCTGTTCTGCCTTGGCACGAAGGATAGCCAGCCGTGTCTCGAGATCGGGCGGCTGAATATCCACTACCAAACCGGCGCTTAGACGCGAGCTTATGCGTTCTTCCAGAATGTTCAGAGAGGATACGGGGCGGTCGCTTGTGATTACAATCTGGCGATTGGACATGTGCAGCGCGTTGAAGGTATGGAAAAAGCCTTCCTGTGTCTGTTCCTTCCCGATAAGGAACTGGATGTCGTCGAGCAGAAGTAGATCGACGCTGCGGTATCGCTGACGGAACTCCTCTGTTTTGCCTTCGCGAATCGCGCGGATGAATTCGTTGGTGAACTCTTCGGTCGTGGCGTATATCAGGCTCATTCCGTTGGCAATCACCTGATGGCCGATGGCGTGGAGCAGGTGCGTCTTGCCCAGTCCGACCTCCGAGTACATCACCAGGGGGTTGTACACATTGCCTGGATTGTCTGCGACTGCGCGCGCCGCTGCGTATCCAAGTTCGTTCGATTTGCCCACAATGAAGCGCTCGAAGGTATAACGGCCGTTCAGTGAGGGAGGGGGAGTGATAACGGCTTGGGGCTGAAGTGTTGCTGTGGACCCAATCTGCTGTCCGACGTCTGCCAAGGGCGGTATGTCAATTTGCTGCGCGTCTTCATATTCTGCCGATCGCGCGACTACTTGGAAGCGCACCGAAGTGGGTTCGCCCGTTACATGCTCGATTGCGCGTTCGATGAGGGGGTACATGCGGTGTTCGAGCATCTCGGACACGAAGACGTTTGCAGTGCCAACTACGAATTCCCCGTCGCTGTGCGCTAGGCCGGCGGTATCCTTAAGCCACGTCTCAAATGCAGGGCGCGCAACTTGAAGCTGCAATTCTCCTAACGCTGCGTCCCATATCTGACTTGGCTGCTGTGTACGGCTGGACAATCGTGGATCCTTTCCCGCTCAGACGGTTCGCGATGCCGAGATGTTCTCGGTATATTTCACAAATCCTTGTGAAATCATGACGACGTGGGCATGTTACTCTCCAATCATATTGCTGCTTATCCAGACAATTCAAGGCGTCAAATGTTTCGTAATCTGTATAAAAATCATGTCAGACGGCTGAAATTGGCGTAGTGCGGCCCGCAAATCGAAATTTCTGTTTGAGTGTGAGGACGTATGGTGTGTTAGCGGCACAGCGTTCTTAGAATCTGAACGCGGAATAGTTAGCAATGACAAATAAAGGGGTGGATAGGCATATAAAAATGAGAGTTTCTATTCACCGCGGTAGCGTCTGAGCTCTGCTTCCAGCTCTGCTATGCGAGCCTCCGCGGTAAGTCGCCTCCCTCGCTCTTGCAGACTCTCGGCTTCCGCAGCTAGCCGCCCCTCTCGCTCTTGCTCGTGGCTAAGCAGCCAGCGCATCTCCACAGGATCCCAGAAACGCAGCAACCCGTCCAGCCAACACAGGTCAAGGTTCAACACCTCGCTGTGAGACCATACAGACCCATCAGCATCACGACGCTGCTCCAGCCTACGATACTCCCCACCTGAAAGTCGCTCCCCAACAAGCGGCTCTCCATAGAACCTGTCCCCCGTAGAGTCGTATCTCCAGTATTCCCTCACTCCCAGCTCAGCATACAGCTCCCTCTTGCCACTCATATCGTGCCTCGCTGTGCTTGCTGATCCTATCTCCAAGACGAAGTCGGGAGCTTTACCAACCTCCCACAGCAGGTACACATTGCTGCGCTCTATCGACTCTATCGCATCCTCTGACAGGTGCAGCGCGACATAGCAGTCTGGGGACACCCAGCGTCGCTGGTCTCCCTCCACATAGTAGATGAAGGTGTCTCCGTTGACTCTGGCTCCGCGCACATCCTTGAAGTGGAGTCGGAGTGTGCCAACGGTTTGGATGTAGAGTGGAGCTTGGAACTCTCCGTCAGGCAAGGGATTTCCGTCCGTATCAGGATAGACTATGGCAGTAGCTTGAGTGGTCATAGGTATCCTCCTTGGTACGGATTGATTCTATCATATTGATGCTGTGCGGCTTTCTACTGACTGGGCTGCATCTGCTGCGTCCGGTAGTTTGGTGAGGTAAAGGAGTTTCTTACTCACCGCGATAGCGCCTGAGTTCTGCTTCCAGCTCTGCTATGCGAGCCTCCGCGGTCAGCCGTCCCTCCCGCTCTTCCAGACTCTCGGCTTCCGCAATCAGCCTCCTCTCTCGCTCTTGCAAGCGTCCCTCCCGCTCTTGCTCGTGGCTGAGCAGCCAGCGCATCTCCACAGGATCCCAGAAACGCAGCATTCCGTCCAGCCAACACAGGTCAAGGTTCAACACCTCACTGTGAGACCACACAGACCCATCAGCATCACGACGCTGCTCCAGCCTCCGATACTCACCACCTGAAAGTCGCTCCCCAACAAGCGGCTCTCCATAGAACCTGTCCCCCGTAGAGTCATATCTCCAGTATTCCCTCACTCCCAGCTCAGCATACAGCTCCCTCTTGCCACTCATATCGTGCCTCGCTGTGCTTGCTGATCCTATCTCCAAGACGAAGTCGGGAGCTTTACCAACCTCCCACAGCAGGTACACATTGCTGTGCTCTATCGACTCTATCGCATCCTCTGATAGGTGCAGCGCGACATAGCAGTCCGGGGACACCCAGCGTCGCGGGTCTCCCTCCACATAGTAGATGAAGGTGTCTCCGTTGACTCTGGCTCCGCGCACATCCTTGAAGTGGAGTCGGAGTGTGCCAACGGTTTGGATGTAGAGTGGAGCTTGGAACTCTCCGTCAGGCAAGGGATTTCCGTCCGTATCAGGATAGACTATGGCAGTGGCTTGTGTGGTCATAGGTATCCTCCTTGGTACGGATTGATTCTATCATATTGATGCTGTGCGGCTTTCTACTGACTGGGCTGAATCTGCTGCGTCCGGTAGTTTGGTGAGATGCGGGAACACACCATATCAGAAATCTGATAAGCCCGCGCAGTTCGCGAATCACAAGCGAAAGCACACTGATGAGGCACATATAACACCGGCGCAAGTCTATCTTGAACGGCAGCTCAACCACGCACACCGATATGCAATACTTGATTCATCCCGCCGCATCGTTCCGCAAATCCTCGTCCTCCGATTACCTCATCGATGCGCGGGTGCGCTATCCGGCAGTGCAGCCTCCCAGTCCCCTATCAGCCGCCGCGAAGTGTCCTCCAGACTTATCGTAACAAGCGCTCCTCCCACACTCGCCGCTATCGACAGCGCGAACACCATAGTGTACGAGCCAGTCAAATCCACAATCAGGCCTGCTATCCAGCTTACGAACGCATGCCCCAGCAGCGCGCCCGACATCTGCCACCCGTACACCGAACCCATAGGCCCATTGCCAAAATACTGACGGTTAATCACCAAATACCCCGTCCACTCGCCGCCGAACCCTATTCCAAACAACAGAGCGAAGGCATAGAAGTGCCACATCTCGCTGGAAAAAAACAGCAACCCTACCGTTACGCCCTGGATCATCAGGCAAGTCGCCATTATCGTCTTCGTGCCATACCGCTCCGCTATCATAGGTGTCAGCATGCGGCTCGGTATGCTCACAATAGAGATGATGCTCAGCAGCAGCGCCGCTTCAGTATAGCTCATACCCTTCTGGATGGCGAAAGGAGCAATGAACAGCAGCACGATGCCGTGTCCGGCGCAGCCAAGTCCGTGAATTGCCGGCAGGTTCCAGAACGCCTTGGTTCTCCTCACGTGCTGGTTGAACACCTTCGCCCGCGTGTGTTCCATCTTTTTCGTCAGCCCGCCTATCAGAGACTCGCCTTCCTCAGCTCCGTATGGCGCAATGCCCATATCACGCGGCTTGCTGCGAAACACCAGCGCCAGCAGCATAATGAATATACCTGCCGCCAAGCCGAAGTAGATGAATGTGCTCTGCCAGTTCAAGCTTTCTACGAGGTTGATGAGCAGCGGCGACATGAACGCAGGTCCTATGCCCGATGCTGCCCAAAGTATCCCCGTGCCAAGCCCGAGCCTGCGCCGGAACCACTCCGATACAGCCGCCATCAGCGGTACCATGAATATCGCCTGCACCGCGCCGCGAAGTATGCCGAAGGACAGCAACAAATGCCACGGAGCGCTTATGAATGCCACCAAGACCATCACACCGCAGTACGTCAGCGCCCCCAAGATCATCATGTTGCGCGGCCCATAGCGATCGCCGAGCCAGCCGGCGACGGGGGCGAGCATTGCAGCGCTCAGATAGTACAGCCCGAATGAGAGGCCGATGTTCGAGAAACTGAAGTTGAAGTCCCCCGTAGGGTCCGCAAGAGGTTCGACGAGAACGCCGCCGGCGAAGTTGATGGACAGCGCCACCATCTGCACCAGCGCTAGTATCCCCACAATCACCCAAGCGTAATGAAACGGTGCGCGGTTGACCCATAAAGACAGGGCGTCAATTTTACCCATCAGCAGTCAGCATTTCCTTTCGCACGAAGTAAATAAGCCCCGTCCCAAAGACGGCAGCGTAGAAGGAAGGCTATAAAACATACCCTGCGAAAACAAGGAGATTGGGGGCGAACAAAGCCGAAGTAGTTGAGAACGCCGTTAATCAGAGGACAAGCCCTGTTTGGTAGAAGCTTCGAGATTAGCCCTGTGAATACAAAAGCCGACAGCGCAGAAACCAACTAATTACCCCGGCACGCCCGGAAGCTCGATTTCATTCGCAAAATGGCAGCTCGAGTAACGCCCCGGCGATACCTCCACAAGCGGGGGCTGTTTCTCGCGGCAAATATCCTTAGCGAATGGGCAGCGCGGATGGAAATAACAGCCCGGCGGCGGATTCGCAGGGTCTGCCACCTCGCCCTCCAGCGTCATCCCCCGCGACTGAATCGCCGGGTTCGGAACTGGAACCGAAGACAGCAGCGCCTGTGTGTACGGATGCTTAGGCTGTGTGAACAGATCCTCTGTTGAGGCAACCTCCACTATCTTGCCCACATACATCACCGCAACCCGGTGGCAAATATACTGAACCACGCTCAGATCGTGGCTGATGAACAGATAAGTCAGCCGCAGCTCTTCCTGTAAATCCTGCATCAAGTTCAAAATCTGTGCCTGCACCGACACATCCAGCGCCGACACCGGCTCGTCAGCGATGACAAGACGTGGGTTCACCACCAGCGCCCGCGCTATCCCGATGCGCTGCCGCTGACCTCCGCTGAACGCATGCGGATAACGCCGCGCATAGTCCACTGACAGACCCACCAGCCTCAGTATCTCCGCAACCCTGTCTTCAAGCTCCGAACCCCTCGCCAGCCTGTTCACCCGCAGCGGGTCCGCAACCACATCAAACACGGTCATGCGCGGATTCAGCGACGCGAACGGATCCTGAAAAATCAGCTGCATCTCCTGACGCAGCAGCCTCAGTGTCTCGCGGTCCGCGTTCGCAGTGTCAATGCGCTCACCGCTGTTCATCGTGAACCGCACCTCGCCGCCCGTCGGCTCGATAGCGCGCAGTATCGCCCGACCGGTCGTCGTCTTCCCGCACCCGCTCTCGCCCACAAGCCCAAAAGTCTCGCCCTCTTCAAGAGCGAAACTAACCTCGTCCACCGCCTTCACATACCCGACAGTGCGCCGCAGCATACCCGCAATTATCGGAAAATATACCTTCAGCCTGTCAACATCCAGTATCTGACTGCTGCCGTTCTGTTCCATCGTCATAAACTAATCCTGCTAATCCTGTGCATCCGCGCCGACAGCCCCGCCTGCGACAGCCTTCGCCTCGCTGTCATATAGCAGGCAGCGCACCGTATGATTCTCACCAACCTCAAGCTGCTGAGGCGCCACCACATCGCACACGCCCGGCATAGCCTGCGGGCAGCGCGGATGGAACGGACAGCCCGGCGGCCGTATAAACGGCGGCGGCACCGTCCCGCTAATTGCCGTCAGACGCGAAGTCTGCCTCTGGCGGCGCATCTGCGGTATCGACTTCAGCAGCTCCTGCGTGTACGGGTGCTTAGGGTCTCTGAACAGCGTCGCGGTATCCGCGCGCTCCACCACCTTCCCCAGATACATCACGATAATCTCTTCCGCCATCTGCGCCACAACACCCAGATTATGCGTGATGAGCATCATTGCCATGCCCAGCTCGCGCTGCAAAGACGCCATCAGCTCCAATATCTGCGCCTGCGTTGTAACATCCAGTGCCGTCGTAGGCTCGTCCGCAATCAGCAGCGCTGGATTAGACGACAGCGCCATCGCAATCATCGCCCGCTGACGCATGCCGCCGCTCAAATTAAACGGATATGAATCCACGCGCTGATCAGGGTTCGGAATACCCACCTTGCCCAGCGTGTCTGCCGCAATCTCCCGCGCTTCGTCCTTCGTAACATCCTGGTGCAGCAGTATGCCCTCCACAATCTGGTCGCCTACCGTATGCACCGGGCTGAACGACACCATAGGCTCCTGAAAAACCATCGTGATGTCTGCCCCGCGTATGCGCCGCATGCGCTCGCCGTCCTGCGGGAGCTGTTGGAGGTCTATCTCCTCATAACCGTCTTCACTGCCGGAGGAAGCGGCATAGTAGATAATCTCGCCGTCAACCGTCCGACCCGGCGGGCGCACTATCCGCATAATCGAACGCGCAAGGACGCTCTTTCCACACCCGCTCTCTCCCACGACGCCCAGCACCTTGCCGCGATCTATGCGCACGGTTACATCGTCCACGGCTCTTACTTCTCCCTCATCAAGGTAGAAGTAAGTCTTCAGATTTCGCACATCAAGCAAAGTTGACGGTAGATTTGAGTTAATCGCCTGCATCTCAGTTGGCACGGCATCTCAGCATCGGCAAATCATTCTTCAGACCTTACTGCCAGACCCCGCTGCGCCGTCCACTCCCCCTTCTATCTGCTGTAGTCGCTAATCTGCCAATTTACGCCACCGAAAAGTTCGGACAGATTAACCCGTCTTAACCCTCTCTTATCGCGTATGGATCAGCTGCGTCCCGAAGACCGTCACCCATAAAGTTCAGCGCCATCACCGCTATCAGCACGAAAACACCCGGAAGCAGCAGCCACGAAGCCTCTGCGACCGCTTGAAGCGTCTGTGCCTCTTGCAGCAGCACACCCCAGCTTATCGCCGGCTCGCGCAGCCCCAAACCGAGGAAACTCAGCGAAGTCTCAGCAATGATGATGCCCGGAATCGCTAGCGTAGTCGCCGCTATGATGTGGCTCAGGAACGAAGGCAGCATGTGCCGGAACACGATGCGAATCTCATTTGTGCCGTACAGTCGCGCCGCCAGCACAAAATCTTCCTCGCGCATCGCCAAGAACCGCCCGCGCACCTCGCGCGCCAAACGCGTCCACTCGATCAGCGATATGATTATCGTTATCGCGAAATACACCCGCATAATAGACCAGTCGCGCGGCACCGCAGCCGACAGCGCCAGCCATAGCGGTATCGTCGGTATTGCGCGCACGAATTCGATGATGCGCTGTATTATCGCATCCGTCAAACCGCCGCGCAGACCTGATATGCCGCCCAGCATAGAACCAAGGAATATGTTCAGCGCCACGCCCACAAGACCAATGGACATCGACACACGAGTTCCATACATCAGCCGCGAGAACATATCCCGCCCCATCCTGTCCGTTCCCAGTGGGTAGAACGGCTGCGGCGCAGTGCTTGTGTCCACATTCAGCCCCATCAGATGCCAGTCAGTAGTGATGAGACCAAACAGCTTATATTCGTGGCCTCGCACGAAGTAATTGATGGTGTGTTTCGCCTCTACGTCCGTCGTCCACTCCATCGCCAAGGTTACGGGATTGCGCTCTCCCTTCAGCCCATTCACATACGGCAGTTGCGGTGTAAAACCTTCGAAAAAGTGCACGCGCTGCGGCGGTATGAATGTGCGAGATGCAAACTCCGCGCGCGGGTCATGTATCGAGAAAAACTCCGGAAACAGCGCTACCAAATAAAATGCGAGCACTACTACCGTAGAAGCCATCGCTATACGGTGTCGAAGAAACCGCCACCATATCAGCTTCCATTGCGAAGCTATGTATATCTGCTCTTCTTCATAGGGTCTCTGAATCGGAAGCGATTCTGTCTGTGCAGCCATTGACTACGCTCCAATACGGATGCGAGGATCCATCGCCGCTAGAACGATGTCCGATATAAGAACGCCGATAAGTGTCAGCGTTGTCAGTATGAGCACGATAGAACCTGCCATATACATATCCTGTGATAGCAGCGCGCGTAGAAGCAGCGGCCCTATCGTCGGCAGGCTCATCACAGTCGCCACAATTAGCTGACCGGAAATCAGGCGCGGCAGCTCGAGACCCGCTGTGCTCACGAACGGGTTCAGCGCGATTCGCACCGGATACTTCAACACAACCTTCCACTCCGGCAGTCCCTTGGCGCGCGCCGTCTCCACATAGGGCTTGTTCATCTCGTCCAGCAGGTTCGCCCGCACGATACGCGTAAAGCGCGCCGTGCCGTCCGTCCCAAGTATCAGCATCGGCACCCACATGTGCTTAATCATGTCTATTACTTTGCCGAGGCTCCAGGGAGCGGTGATGTACTCCTCTGAGAACAGCCCCGTAACCTTTATGTCGAACCAGCTGAACGCAAACCACATAGCCACAAGCGCAATCATGAAGTTCGGCGTCCCAACCCCAAAATACGACAGGAAAGTGAAGAAGTAGTCTATTACCGTGTATTTCTTCACGGCGGACAAAATGCCAATAGGTATCGCAAGCGTCCATGTGAACAATATCGTAGAAACGCCCAAAATAACGGTCATCGCTAACCGCTCGTTCACAAGCTCCTTGACGGGACGCCTCCACTCAATCGACAAGCCCAGATCCCACTGCACAATACCCCAGATCCACTTGAAGTACTGCACATATAGAGGCTGATCCAGCCCGTACTGAGACCGCAGCGCCTCAACCTCGCTCTCATCAGCAAGCTCGCCCGTCGCTTGAAGCTGCGCGATGTAGTCTGTCAGGAAGTCGCCCGGAGGCGCCTGAATGATGGCAAACGCCACCACCGACATCAAGAACAGCATCGGGATGAATATAAGTAATCGTCTAATTATGAATTGGAGCATACTGCCAACTCACACTAACCTAGTCGTTCCTGCGTAAGCAGGAACCCACTTGTCATAGATAACCGAATGAAAATGAAATATCTGATGTGGTGAATTGGGGGCGCGGCATCAATAAGTTATGAAGCCATGCCCCCAATTACATTAACGAATTACCTTGCGTAGAACCACTGCTCCGGGAAGCCCGTGTTCGGCGTTCTCAGCGGCCAGTCGTTGCCTGCGGTGTCAGGCACATTGCGAAGCTCGTTCTTCTTGACGATAACGCCCTGCACCATCGGCGACAGCCCGACTATACCGATGTTGTACTGGTTCTCAACAATAGTCCTGTAGATTTCCTTACCCAGCGCGTTGCGTTCTGCCGGGGGCAGACCGGGACCCGCTAGGTGCATATCGAGCAGGTCAAGCGTTTCCTGCGGGCAGGGGAAACCCTGCGCGTCCGGATTGCCGTCTCTGCCGCCCGTCTGCAGCCACTGCGCACACCCGGGACCGTGGAATGTGCCGATGTTCTCAGGCGCACGCTTGTTGATCGAGCTGAAGGTGAAGCCCGCCGTGTCCTCGTTCCACACCATCACTGCCCACTCATTCGTCTGCCAGCGTGTAGTGTGCTGGCTGCGCGTAGTCTGATTCACATCCGACTTCACGCCCACTGCTTCCCAGGCGCGTCCAACCACCTGCGCTGCATCGGGCCAAGTGCCGAATGCGTCCGTAACGGTAACGCTCATCACGATGCGCTCGCCGTTGCTCAGCCGCCAGCCTTCACCGTCCCTCTCCGGGAACACGCTGTCCAGCATTGCGTTCGCGGCGTCAGGATCATACTCAGTTCGCAGATTCGCTATATCGTCGCCCGGATAGTGCGGGTGAGCCGGCGAAGGCACACCTTGCCGAATAGTTCCAAGTCCGAGGAACTGAATCTCCTGGATTGCGCTTCGGTCAATCGCCAGCGACAGCGCCTGCCTGAACTCCTTCGTCCTGATAGCCTCACCCGTAGGACCGGGAAGGCTCATGTTGAAGAAGAACGCCACGTCCGAACCTGCGAAGGTAGGCCATGTCAGCACCTGGTAACCGCCGCCGGATTCACCCTGCTTGAGCGTGGTGAACTGGTCAAGCTGGATATGCCGACCCTGCATGTCAATCTCGCCCTGCACAGCCCTCAGCGTGCCGAGTTCCGTGTTCTCCACCAGCGTCAGTTGAATGCCGTCAAGATACGGAAGCTGGTTGCCCGCCGGGTCAACCGCCCAGAAGTACGGGTTGCGCTCGGACATCACCACCTGGTCGCCCAGAGGATTCGTGAACTTCCAGGGAGCAAGCGTAGGCTTCTCAGGGTTCAAGTTGTACTGCGTCATTGCATCGTAGTACTGTTCCCAGGTTTCGTATTCGTTAGCCTGCGCATCCATTTCCGCATCAGCATTGAAGTCAATATGGAACTGCGACATGTAGTGTGAAGGCGCCCAAGGCACATTCCTGGATGCGCCATAGCAAGCCTCGTCAGCCTGCGCCACTATCTCCAAGAACAGGAAGTTCGGCTGCGGGAAGATGAACTTAACAGTAGTGTCATCCACCTTCATGATACTGCCAGCCTGATTCCCTATCCGCAGGAAAGTAGGCGGACTCGGCGTCAAATCCGCATTCAGAAGCACATTCTCATACTGCCACACGAAGTCATCCGCATTGAAATCATCGCCGTCCGACCACTTCATACCTTCACGCAGGAAGAAAGTCCACTCCATACCGTCGTCAGAGACCTCCCAGCCCCTGGCGATCGAAGGAATAAACGACAGCCCGTCCTGCGAGAACCGCGCCAGAGATGCGCGCGACAGACGGAAGAAGTTACACCCGTCCGCAGGACCGAGATAGAACCGCCTCACCATTCCGCCGTACTCCCCAATGCCGTCCTGAAGCGTCGGGATAATCATCGGCTGCGAAGGAATCCGCTCCCACACCGGCGGCAGCGTGCCAGCTGCTACCTGTGCCGCAAGGTCAGGAGATTCGCCGAGGTTAGACCTAACAACCTCAACCTCTTTCTCAACAATCTTCTGCACCTCGACCACCTTCTCAACAGGTACCTCGATGCGCTCGACCTTTACGACCTCTTTCTCGACCTCAACCTCAATTTCCTTGACAACCTCAACCTCTTTCACCACTTCCTTTTCGACTTCCTTCACCACCTCCACAGGCACTTCGACCTCTTTCTCCACCACCTTCTCAACTTCGACAATCCTCTCGACAACCTGAGGCTCTGCTGCAGGCTGTGAACTGCAAGCAGCTAAAAGAGCGCCCAGGACGAACATCGCCGCCAAGATCAATGCAGATCTTCTCATTTCTAACCCCTCTCTCGATCAAATTCGACGGACAGCCCGCCGTTAACACATAAGCAGGCACCAGCACAAGTGCCCATACGCACGCCCTCACGCGCGATTGTGATAATTTTCCGTAGATACTAAATAGCATCTAGCCAAATGTCAAGCATTATCACTAAAAATACCTTGCGTTTAGCCGAAATGTCGGGTCAGGAATGAATATTCCGGCTAAACGCAAGGCTCGCAGTGCCTACTCCTGATTCAGCGTAGGTGAACGCATCGGCGGCCCATACTGCTCCCGAGTCAGATGTATCACCTCCTTCTGATACACCTGAAGCCGATACGACAAATTATCCGAAATAAACAGCCGTCCGTCCCCTGAAACGGTAACCGACCTCGGCCGCCGCAAATACTTCTGAAGCTCGATATTCGCCATATCCCGCAGGCGGTTCGGCACCGCATTCGTCAGCATGTATTCCCGCGCAATCTTCGACAGACCCGCATCTCCCAAGAACTTCTGCACATACCGCGTCTCCGAATTAAACATCTGCACGCGGTCATTCCCCCAGTCCGCCACATAAACATCCCCGTCATCATCCACCGTAACATCAGTCGGGCGGTTAAACTGTCCGTCTCCGTCTCCGGAGCCGCCGAACTTCGCCACAAACTCACCGTACATCGTAAACTTCTGCACGCGGTCATTGCGCCAGTCCGCTACATAAACATCCCCCTCATCATCAATGCTAATTCCCCAAGGCATATTCAGCTGCCCCTTATCGCTCCCAAACGCCCCGAACATCCTGATAAACTGCCCGTCCTTCGTAAACTTCTGCACGCGGTGATTCATCGTATCCGACACATATATATTCTCCGCTGCGTCAAATGCGATCCCGCTGGGATGATTCAGCTGCCCCGGCTCGCTCCCGGACACGCCCCAGCTGCTCAGAAACTCCCCATCCCTGTCGAAAACAGAGATGCGATTCAGATACTCATCCGACACATACACATTCTCATCCGCATCCGTAATAATCGCCACAGGCCAGACAAACTGTCCATCGCCCGTGCCAACAGAGCCAAAAGCCCCAAGATCCTCATCCGCATAACTATACCGCCGCACCAGCGCGGCATTATCCGCGCGGCACAGCACATACATCCGGTCCTCCTGTCCCAGCGCCACATCAATAGGATAATTCGTAAGCCGCCGCATCCCCAGCGACTTCACAAAAGGAAACCCGCACCGCAAAAGCCCATAAGGTCGTGCCATCGTAATACCTCCGAAGTCATGTTCATTAATGGAGAGTTCTCGGCTACTTTAGCGTTGCGGGGCTACGAGTGTCAACAGCGCCGCTATTATGGTGCTATGGAGAGTATGCGCCTTGTAATTTGCTCATCGCTTCTGCAATGTCGGTCTTAGTGAATACCAGACGGAATACGCCTTTTGCCGGACCTTCCGCTATTCGTATCGTGCCGGCGCTGTTAAATGCGCCTTCAAGCGTTTCAAACACTCGCTGCTTGTAATCGGTATCATTGTTACCGCGCAGGTTCTCACCTTTTGTCTCAAAGATTAAGAGCTGCGGTTTTCCTTTTACCTCGCCGCCCATTGCAACGAAGTCCGGGAATATGCGCTCCCGTCCCCAGCCGCGCAAGTAGTACTCGCCTTGCTGGCGTACTGCTACGCGGTGCCACCAGCGCAGCGCCTTCTGTTCTTCCAGATAAAATGCGAATTTGCGCTCTAAGTCTGAGTCAAACTGGTGGGCGAACATTGGCTCGAACAGATTGAGTTGAGTAGGTTCGCCGTAATTTCCAAGTGGTGCGTCGTTTTGTGCCACCGGGATTTCATAGGTTTGCGCCATTCGATAATTAGGAGTATTGGTTTCTAGGTCAAATCTGATTTCACCGCTGCCAAGCTTGCGCTTAAATATCTGTTCTGCCTGCTGCTCCACAGCTTTGGCAACATGCTCCCGGAGATGCGCTGATAAGAATGACCGCGTGTCGTGGATTTTGTCGTCCGTGTAGTCGTTAGCGCGCAGGTTTTCTGCCATGTCTCCAACAATCCGGGCTGACTGCCATGGATTCGGAACGACATCTGCTAGGCGTCTAGCAAACCAGGATATTCTAAGGGATTTATCTACATAGACATCATTATCAGAATGGTATACAGGCAGATTGTCTCCGACATCAACACTTGCTGTTTGTCGTCTGGCTTGATCCGGAAGGCTTGCTTGCGGAGCTGGAGCATCGATAGAATCCCAGTCTATGCTGGGCAAGATGTGGCGCTGGTAGTCTAGCTCAACCCAGCCGGTGTCTTCTTTGTGCAGCACTAACGGCAGAAATATCTCTTGATTACTGTAAGGCTTCCGACGGCGCAGCGTTACTCGCTTCACATCTTCGCTCTGACTGCTCCACACATCGTTGCCCAATCCTGTTAAACCCTCTTTTTCCAGCCCGTTCTTTACCTGCGATACCGCTTTGCCCACATCGGTGTCGTGGCAGTACACATAGCACTGGTCGAGCGCATCCCTCTCTGTGCGTTCTGCGTAGGGCTGCCGCATCACTCGTCCGACAAGCTGAGTAATCGCGTTTTGAGCCCGTGTGTTGTCAAGCATCACCAGCAAGTAGGCGAAGGGGCAGTCCCAGCCCTCCATCAGAGCGGATTTGGTGATTATCCAGCGCACCTGTGATAGAGGGGAGAGCAAATCTTCGCGCCCAAGTTCGTCGTTGTCGCTGGTTTTGACCCGCACCGCTTCAGCAGGCACACCAAGATTTTGGACTAGATATTCACGCACATCTTCGGAGTGAATACGTTCGCCGTCGCGCTGATCTCTGCCGGTGCGTTCCGTGCGCACGACCGCTATCGGTCTTATGTAGCGGTTCGTGCTATGCTGGAAGGACTCTGCTTCTGTGGCTAGTTTCTCCAGCTTATCGTGCGCCTGCTCGAGCGTATGGTGCCAATCCACATTGGTAAATGAGGTTATCTGCACCGGCAGCTTTATCATCTCTTCGTCTTTGAGGTCGACGCCGGATATGTCCACCAGCAGATTGCTTATGCCGCGGTTCGGCGTGGCTGATAGTTCTATAACAAGGCTGGGATTGAGCCGGTTGATGGATTCGGCAAACTCTTGGTTGGATTCCCTTTTACGCGCGCCGTATGCCTTATGCGCTTCATCAAGCACCACAACCGGGCGCAGCATCTTGAACACATTGAACAAACTGTGTTTGACTGGTCCTCGCCCAAGCATGCGTTCTAACATGTGTGTGCGATCAAGGTCAGGATACTGCCCCAGCAAACGCCCGTCGCCAAGCGCATCATCGCTGTCCGGAAATAGGGTCGGATATCGTCCGCTGTCCCGGAACATCCGCAGAAACTCCTTGCCTTTTTGGCGATTGGCGGCAGGCAGCATAAGCAGCATCACACACAAGTAGTTCTCTATGTCCGCCCGAGTGAACGGCTCATCCTTCTCCAACAGCTTCACTCTGCCGCCGCTGGCGCGCTCCAGCATTTGGCGGTATGGATGATCACGATTCCACAGCGCGTCTTTGGTCTGCGCGTATATCGCTTTCGTAGGCACAATCCAGAGCGTCAGCCCCGTGGGGCGGTTGAGCCGTTCCAGCGCAGCAGCAGCGAGCAGCGTCTTGCCCCCGCCTGTGGGAACTTTGAAGCACACATGCGGTATCGGCCGATTGGCGCCGTCAGTACGGCTTACATACTCACCGGCGGTCGAAGCGATCTCGCCTACATCTGCCAGCGCTTGCCAAGCGGCCTTTGGGTAATTCCGGATGTCATCCGGAATCGGAATATCTGCCCCCACGCCTTGCAGAGCGGCGATTGCAGCGTCTGCGTTACTCTGTGCCTTTTCCAGCGCACTTAGCCAGCGCGTGAAGGTGTTGAGTGTGCGTTCCTGATACTCTTTTAATTCCATTGCAACGCTCCATTCAATCTATTTCACAGATCAGCGCAAAACTCGTCCACTTAGATTCGGGAGCAGCGCCTCCAGCAGCTAATCACCCTTTTTTGTCAGGGATCAGGGAGCATATCACAAGGGCTATCCGGCTCTGTGCAGTTCGTACGGAAGCTGGCAGAATGTGATGCCCATGCGAGTGAGATCGCGCTGGCCGATATATTTAGCGGCGGCAAACACCACAGCGCGCTTGTCTTTGCCCGCCGCCTTGCTAATGCGCTCGGCCCGCTCCTTGTTCAGCGCAGCATCATTGCTGCGAAGCCACTCTACGCTCGGTTTATACAGCAGGTGATAGCGCGTAGTTTCGCTCTCATAAAACAGCCCATCTTTGCCTAGCGGCTCAAGTTCAGATTCGCCGGCAGATAACCCGTCCGCCGTGTGCAGTAGGTATGCAGCGAGTGCGCTGAATTCGGGCAGACCTTCACCCGTGAGCATAGATTCCAGATCAATAGGCTCGCCCAGAGTGCAGTATGTGAACGACCCGCCCAGACCTTCTTTCAGCGACTTGTCGCGCGCACTCGGCACACCCCTAATAACCCGCCGCACACGCTCAGCCGTGATGCTGTCCGCGTACTTCTCGCACTCCACCAGAATGAACTTACGATTGCCACCGTCTTCCTTATTGAGCGCAAGAACGGCATGGGCAGTAGTCCCGCTGCCTGCAAAAGAATCTAGGACTATGTCGTTTGGTCCGGTGGCGATGCGTAGGAAGTCTGTAATTAAGTCTACCGATTTTGGATATGAAAATGAATTGTCAGAAATTATTGTAGATAAGGCTCTTCCGCCAGAGCGGCTGCTATATTCAGTTTTGTAGAATACTGTTTTAGGTTTCTCAGTTGGTAATTCGCCAAGTTGCGGGCGCTGCTTGGAGTATATGGTTATTTCTCCGTTATCTCTTCGTCTGGCGTATACATCGTATTTGTTTTCTAATATGCGCTTTTTGCTCCATCGCCATATACCCTTCTTACCGTTTTGCATAATAGGGTACACAGACGTGAATTGCCCATTACTATCAGGCGTAGAATCGTCTTCTGTTACAACTATATTATCTTCTTCATCAACCCAGATAGGATAATGCAATGAATCTGAATATGTTAAACTTCCCCTCTTTAGTTGTTCAGGCTTGTAGAATCCAATTTCGTCTTGGAGCCATTCTGCTAATTTATCTTCGTTTAGGCTGAAACGCCCTAAATTAACAGAATCACGATTTTTAGAATAGACTAAACAATATTCGTGAGCGCCTGCAAATCCAAATTGATCGCTGCTACCTGCTAGATTTGAAACCACTGCGACTACGGATATAAATCCGTTATCCCCAAAAACCTCATCCATCATCATCCGCAGATGGTGCTGCTCATTGTCGTCAATAGACACGAAAATTACGCCGTCGTCCGACAGCAGTTCACGCAGAAGGTGCAGTCGTGGCCACATCATGCACAACCACTTGTCGTGTCGTTCCAAGTCGTCGCCGTCCACAGTTTTGCACAACCACTCCTGCATCAGCGGGCTATTGACATTATCGTTGTACAGCCAGCCCTCGTTGCCTGTGTTATACGGCGGGTCGATATAGATGCACTTGATGCGCCCGGCGTAGCGCGGGAGGAGAGCTTTGAGCGCGTGGAGGTTATCGCCGTGGATGATGAGGTTGTCTTCTGATACAGATGAGCCGGAGGATATGCGGAAAGAGTTGTCGTCAGTGTTGACTTCTGTTAGTGTTTGTGGCGAAACATCATGACTGACTGACTGACTGACTGACTGACTGACTGACTGACTGACTGACTGACTGACTTTTGCGACTCCAAAAGAACATTAGTGTCGCTGTGTAGCAGAGACTTGTCCATGTGTGGGACTAGCGGGCGGTAAGGCACGGAGAGATGGTGGGCATATATATGTTGCTTGCCTTTGAAATCTAGTGTGGGCATGGCGTGCTTCTCCAACTGGTAGGCTTCCTAAATGTACCTGCAGCGTCAGACATCTCTTCTGGAAACTGGCTGTTTCGGAAGTGCTTTTTGTTGATGTCGCGATATGTCCATGAGGCTACGTTTGTGAGATATGAGCTTTGTTTGTCGCGGTGATGAGGGTTAATTACCCCAATGGGCTTATTGAACCTGTTTCGAACTTTCTTTATGGGCGTTGCAAAGTCAGAGTCGTTCGATATGACTACCGCTTCATCAAATTCATTGTCAAAGCAGTCTAGCAATAAGAATGTAGCAAGATTCACGTCGGAACCTTTTTCCTGTGGTTTCCCGCTAGCTCTGCTAAACCGCCCGTAATGGATGGATACTTTAGGTAATGTTCGAAGAGCGCGCAAATAAAATTGCTGCCTAATTGCAATTGACGGATTAGACCTGTTCGGCTGAACTTCCGCAGTGAAATATCGTATGCGATGAATCTGACGGTTTGGTAAAAGACTTTTACAAAAAGCCTCAACGTCAAGCCATTTGAAATCCGTAAAACGAGTTTTCAGTGCGCCATAGTAAAGGTTGAACCCGTCAATATAAACATTGGTTACCATTCAAAAATCCCTGAAAATGCAGAAGCCGCCATCAAGGCGGCTCCGCTGCCCTGCCATTGAAAGTGAAACAGGGGTGATAAACCCATTATGGGGTATTTGTACCAGCCTTGTCAACACTCTTTCCGCTCGTATTGAGTATTAAGGACAAGGCTGGCTGCAGTTAGCTCTTATTAGCACAATCCCCCTACGCCATCTGATACTCCCGCGTCGACACTATCAGCTGCAGCATCCGTCCTATGTGCGCCTCGCTGCTCTCACGCGCCTCATCGCTGTCGAAGCGCAGCTCGCCCGCAGCTTCCGCATACCGCATCAGACCTGCGTGCGTGTCGTCGCTCACCTCTACCGGACCCGCCAGCTCCAGCGACCGCTCCACCAGCTCCGCAGGCGGGCAGCTCTCGCCGGCCGCGCCAAGTCGCTCCACAACTTCCGCTATCCCCGGCTTGCTCAGATCCCCCACCTCGTTCACCGCAAAGTTCACCCGCTCGTTCAGCGTCCCGCCGTCAATCCACTCATGCCCCGTGTGCCATCCTTCCACCGTCGGCGGATCAAACAGCTGCTGCCCCATCAAGTTCGCCGTGCCCGAATACGCTACGAGACCCGGCTCCGGCTCCGAATATGTCCCCACTAGCTTAATAATTCCCGTTATCAGCTCGACCGGGCTTTTCACCTTTCGGAAGCGCGCCGCCTTGAAGAAGTCCGAATTAAACAGCGCGCTCAGCATCGCCCGAATGTCTCCGCCCGACTGCAAGTACGCGCTCACCAGAGTGTTGATTGCGTCCTGATCACGCGGCGGCACTGTGTTCCACGAAGGCACCTGCGGCTCGTCCGCCACGAAGAAGTTGTACATGTGCCGCGCTATGAACCGCGCCGTCGCGGGCTGCTGCACGATAATGTCTATGATGTCTGCGCCGTCAAGATTCCCCGACTGCCCTAAGAAGGTCTTCTCGCCCTCGTCATGATCCTCTGCCACGTACTTGAACGGCGCCGGATAGTACCCGTGCGGATACAGCGGGATCGGCTGCTCGAATGTCCAGCCCGTGAACGCGCGCGAAGCGTCCTTGATGTCCTGCTCCGTGTAGTTCCCCACGCCCATCGAGAACAGCTCCAGCAGCTCCCTGCCCCAGTTCTCGTTCGGCTCGCCGTTGTGGTTCTCGTTGTTGTCGAGCCAGAATATCATCGCCGAATCTTTGGCAAGCTCCAGCAGCACCGTCCGCATATCCGTCATGCCGACACGCCGGAAGGTGCTAATCTGTTCCACCGCCGCCATCACGTGCTGGTTCTTCGTTATTCCCGTCGCAAACACATGGTGCCAAAACAGCGCCATCTTCTCTTGCAGCGGCCTCTGCGAGTTCAGCATTCGGTACATCCAAATGCCGGCGTAGATGGGATAGCCTTCGCCGCCGAAATATCGCTCGATAATGTCTTCGTCTATCTCCGGCAGCCGCTCCGGGTTCACCAGGTCCTCCACTACCGCCTCGTAGCCCTTTTCCACCAGCGCGTCCAATTCACTGCGGCTCGCGCCAAATCCCGCGCGCCTCATCAAGTGCGCCATCTGTGCAAGTTCGTTGCTGTTAGTCATCGTGTCCTCCTAGTAGCTGTGCTGCGCCCCCCGCAGGCGCACCGCTTGGCGAGTAGTATATCAAACACTGCAAGAAAGTGAGTTGGCGCATGCCATCTAACTCGCCGGTTGTCCACATCCGTGCCGCGAACCAATCCGCCCGCCTGACGGACTGACACGCTGCTTTCCTGAAAGGCTGCCCTGATGCACTTCCATTAACTTTACGCCGCCGTAAAGCCGCCATCTACCACCAGTTCTGCGCCCGTGATATACGACGCCTCGTCCGACGCCAAAAACAGCACCGCATGCCCAACCTCTTCCGTGCGACCCCGCCGGCGCATCGGCACTGCGTCCACCATATTGCTCCGCATCTCCGGATCCCTCGCCGCGCTCGACGAACGCATCGGCGGCATCACGCCCGGATGCACAGAGTTCACCCGTATTCCGTCCTGCGCGTACTGCACCGCCGCCGACTTCGTAACAGTCCGCACTGCGCCCTTCGATGCGTTGTAGCCCATGTGTATTACTTCCTGCCCCACAATCCCGCTGATCGACGATATGTTCACGATAGAACCGCCGCCCGCCTTCTGCATCTCGGCAATGGCATACTTCATCCCCAAAAACATACCCTTCGCGTTGATGTCCATGAAGGTATCCCAGCCCTCTGTGCTCATCGAATCCGGATGGTGCGTTCCGCTAATCCCTGCGTTGTTCACCAGAATGTCCAGCTTTCCGTAGCGCGCCACCGTCTCCGCCACAGCAGCCTCCCAGTCGGCTTCGCTCGTAACATCCAGCCGCACAAACACCGCATCGCCGCCCGCTTCCCCAATCTCCGCCTCCACGCGCCTGCCCTCATCCTCCATAACATCTGCTATAACAACCTTTGCCCCTTCGCGCGCGAATATACGGCACTCATCAGCGCCCATTCCGTTCGCGCCCCCTGTAATAATCGCAACCTTGCCTTCAAGCCGCATGACTCACCTTCCCGAAATCTCATATATCCTGTCTATCTATGATGCAAATCCCGATCCCCGAAGAGGCAGGAAGCCACTTCCGCTTGTGTTGGGCTTGTAGAACCGCCCTCGCCGACAGACTGAAACGCTTCCTTTACGCCGCCGTCCACCCACCGTCCACCACCAGCTCCGCGCCCGTGATATACGACGCCTCGTCCGACGCCAGAAACATTGCAGCGTATCCCACTTCCTCGCGTCGTCCGGGTCTTCCCATCGGCACTCCCGCAAGCATTTCGCTTCGGATATCCGGACTGCTCGCTGCGGAAGTGAGCATCGGCGGCATCAAACCCGGATGCACCGAGTTCACCCGTATTCCGTCCTGCGCGTACTGCACCGCCGCCGACTTAGTAACAGTCCGCACTGCGCCCTTCGACGCGTTGTAGCCCATGTGAACTTGCCGCTGACCGATAATCCCTGATATGGACGATATGTTCACGATAGAACCGCCGCCCGCCTTCTGCATCTCAGCAATGGCATATTTCATCCCCAGGAAGACACCCTTAGCGTTGATGTTCATCAGGGCGTCCCAGTCTTCGACGCGGAGTTCGCCCGATGTGTTGCCCATCCCGATGCCAGCGTTGTTCACCAGAACATCCAGCTTGCCGTAGCGCGCCACCGTCTCTGCCACGGCAGCCTCCCAGTCGGCTTCGCTCGTAACATCCAGCCGCACAAACACCGCATCGCCGCCCGCTTCCCCAATCTCCGCCTCCACGCGCCTGCCCTCATCCTCCAAAATATCCGCTATAACAACCTTCGCCCCCTCGCGCGCGAATATGCGGCACTCCTCAGCGCCCATTCCATTCGCGCCCCCAGTAATAATCGCAACCTTGCCTTCAAGCCGCATAACGCACCTCCGTAAATCGTCATACACTATCTATCATTCATTCTTATGCCGTTCAACTCCATGAGCATCAACGCACATACCAGCCATTATGCAGTGTTAATAAGCCATATTTAACCACCCCAGTTCTTATCATTGTCAGCCCGATATTTCCCATCTTCGTTGTACCGCTCCCTATGCAAATAACCCACTACACCCAACACCACGAGAACCACCACGAAGCCTATCAGAAGAAAGTCCATACTACCTACCCTTCACCATATTCGCTCGTATCCCGTCTCGCGCCCTTCGCTGTATTGTAACCCATGTGAACCGCACGCTGCCCAGCCCATGCCGCGCTGCTCATGCGTGGATTGATAATGCTTAAACAGCATACTGAGTAGATATTGTGGTTATTCGAACGAATTACATGAAAAAATCCCCTGTACGCCTTTCACAGCGTACAGGGGAGCGCTACTGGGGAGTAGCCGAAGTTAGTTAACTCTCCGGGTCAAAATAACCAGAAACAAAAGGATAAGGATCCATACCCGGCTTCCAAGCCCCGATCATAAATCCCTTCTCTTCTGGAGTGTATGGACCACCAAGTATCGGATCACTCGTAGATTCCAGAAGTCTCTTGTTACGAGGGTTAAATATCCCCGTTAATAAACCACCCCAAAACAAAGAAGCACCCTCAGACGGCATAGTCGCACCAGCCACCCCTCCTTGTGCTCTAATACGGAGTTGAAGCCGCTGCCACTTATGAGTATCACACGACATTAGTTAGAGTGCCTCCGACCAAGCTCGTTCACAAAATTTATTACCCTGTTTATCACATACGTAACGATAAAGAGTAGCCCCATTCCGACCAGAGCAAGAATAACTGCTACCAGCAGTATGGTTGGTAACAGCGGCGGTATTAATACCACAACGAACTTCAGCGTGAGTACTGTTCCTATCGAGAGAATTAGGACAGTTACCAGCAGTGATACAGGGTATCGCACCAGTAGGGGAATATGACATATCAACCTCCAGAACAAACCCAAACTATTGCCAGTATGAGCACCAAAACGACCACGCTTCCTGAGTACTTTTTCATACTACCTCACCATATTCGCTCGTATGTAGATATAGAGCGACGATATCAAGCAGAGCGCACTCATCGAACCGAATACGATACTTGTTGCCTTGAAGAACTTGCTCAATTCCAACGTACCACCACCTAACCGTATGCGCATCCTATTCCGGATGTGCATCAATCAAATGCTAAGGGTGTTTAGGAGTCAAGCCAGCAATCTCGATTAAACCTCCTTTCTTGGTCATAATGAACTCATGAAAGCAGTTTAGCACTAATGTTCAAAGAACGCAAGTGCTAATTTATGTCTGCTCATCCTCGCAAGAACAGAGATAACAACCTTCGCCCCTCGCGCGCAAATATCTTGCACCCATCAGCGGCAATCCCGTTCCTCCACCTGTAATAATCGCAACCTTGCTCTCAAGCCGTATAACTCGCCTCCGCACAACCGCATAGAGAGTAAACGCAGTACAACAAAAATCCACTGCGTGCCTTTCACAGCGCACAGTGGATTGCTACCGGGGAGAGTAGCCAAATTAGTCAACTCTCATCTCATGGTCAAAATAACCAGAAACAAAAGGATAAGGATCCATACCCGGCTTTCAAGCTCCAATCATAATTCCCGTCTCTTCTTGCCCGTCTCTTCTGGAGTGTGAGGACCACCACTTATCGGATCACTCGTAGATTCCAGAAGTTTCTTGTTACGAGGATTAAATATTCCTATAAGAAACCACCCCAAAACAAAGAAATTACCATCAGACGGCATAGTCGCACCAGCCACCCCACCATGTGCTCTAACACGGTGCTGAAGCTCCATCACCTATGAGTATCACATGATTTAATCAGAGCGCTTCCGACCAATCCCGTCCACAAAATTTATTATCTTGTTCATCACATGTGTAACGACAAAAATTAGTCCCATTCCAATCAAAGCAAGGATAATGCCTACCAGAAATACGATTGGCAACAGCGGCGGTACTATTGTCAAACCGTACCGAAACGTAGCTACCGATACTATCAAGAGTATTAGGGCAGCTATCAGCAGCAATACAGGATACCGCACCAGTGGGGGCATACCTCGAATCCAATTCATCAATTTTACTTACACCTCCCAGTGAATCTATATTACTACCTCCATTATTCACTCGTATGTAGAGCGGCACTGCCAAGCAGAGCGCACCCCAGCAAATCCCCCGCTTCGCGTTTGTGAGCGCCGCTTTCGGTGCTGTCCAAAAGGCTTCGTCCAAAAACCATACACCCGTCATCTCTGCTTTCACGAGAATGACGGGTGCAATAGCAGCAAACCCTGACCCTATATCAGCATATATGTATGAGGTACCAGCAGACGGTATCGGCGTCCCACACATAAGGCTTTGCCTTCAAGTTAGCGACTACAACACCCCCATGCTGTGCCGGGAACTTCTTCCCCCAATCAAACGGCGTCATGCCGCCCTCGTCATGCGCGAACACCTCCTCCATTTCTTCCTGTCCTTCATGTCCGTGCTCAGCCGCACCTACGCCAATTATCCCAATCAGAACTGCCACAAACACAGAGCTAATACCGAACTACATATCCCGGTTAGCAGTAGCATCGCCGCGCATTTCCCCGCAAGGGAGCCGCCGCATATCTTCTACCGGCTCATATTAGTTAATATTGGGATTATATTGGCCTATATTAGGCATGTCAGAAGTAGTGCAGCGAGACTTAGTCGTCGCGGGCACTGCGCCAAAAGCAAACCCGCCGCTCTCTATCACAGGCATGCGATAAGTGTACCCCGTGCTGACCTGCTCCCTGCTGCAAATCATTGTTGACGGCGGAGGCGGAGGCTCCGGTCTTGGCTTGTAACGATCGCAAACACCGGTCAAATTCTCTAACGCAACTATCGCGGTGGTAGAAAACCCTGCGTCATCCACAGGCTCTCTCTGATACGCCCAGCACCTGCCTGTATTATCGTTCCAAACATAAGATTTGCCTCGTATAGTGGCAACTACGACTCCGCTTCTGTCAAGTACATTATAAACATTAGTCCCCAGCGGAAACGGCGCTTCACTGCCGTCATCCCGTATACCTTGCGCAAACGCAGTATCCGCGCCAAACACTGCGCCCGCCATCACTAAAACCAAAGCAGCAAATAAGATTTTCACAGCCAACATCCGCTCCTTTCGATCAGTCTTTCATTCGCCTTCGCCTGATATTCATTACCTCCGTATTCGACAAACTGCCATATCCAACACAGCCACCCGGACAAGTCCGCTGTCCGCCGCACTAATAAATCCGCGTGCACGCGTTTCTGTTTAGATTAAATTAGCCGATATTTATTCGGCATTCCTGTGAAAAACATTAAAACATCACATCCATCACATCAGCGCCGTAATATCAGATGATCAGCTCCCGCTCTGCACCATATCCGCAATCCGCTCCCCGATCATCATCGTGGTAACATTCGTATTCGCCCGTATGCAGTCCGGCATAATCGAAGCGTCCACCACACGCAGCCCGTCTATCCCATGCACTCTGCCGTCCTGCCCAACCACAGCCATCGGATCCGAAGCAGGTCCCATCTTGCATGTGCCCGATATGTGCTGGCCGGTTGTGGCCTCCCGCATCATCCAGTTATCCAGCGCATCGTCCGATTCCAAATCCGAATCCAGCGGCTCTATCCTCTCATCCAGTATATTCTCGAAATCCGGATGATCAGCGAGTTTCAGGGAAATCCGTATTCCCTCGCGCGAGCGCTGCCTGTCGAACTCATCAGCAAAATAGTTGTAGAACAGTGAAGGCTGCACATTCGCATCTTTAGAAACCAGCTTCAACTCGCCCGACCCAACCGCAAGGTCAAGAATTATGGACATCCTCACCCCGATAGGAACCATCCTGTTGCCGCCTCGGTCAACCCGTTCCGTGGCAAAGTTCTGCATCGAGATTTTCATGTCGTTCCGCAAGTCCGAGCCAGTCGCCGTGTAACGCAGCATAAGCTGGCTTCTCGGCGCAAACCCGTCCAACTCCACCTCAGGCTTTGTCCGCCAAGTTACCCACACTACCGGATGGTCGCGCAGGTTCTGCCCAACTCCCGGCGCATCATGCGCCACATCAATTCCCAGCTCCCTCAGATGCTCCGCAGGCCCAATGCCCGACAGCATCAAAATCTGCGGCGAAGCGATAGCCCCGGCGCTCAATATAATCTCTCTGCCCTCCACGACGAACCTCTCGCCGCCGCTTTCCACCTCCACGCCGGTCGCGCGTCCGTCCTTGATAATCAGGCGATGCGTCGTGCAGTCCGCGCGTATCGTCAAGTTCAACCGATGCCGCGACATCCCCAAATAGCCTATGTTCGTGCTCCACCTAATCCCGTTCGGATTGTTGTAAGGCGTGGGCCCAATTCCCGTTACATCCGGGTCGTTCTGGTCTGGCCCGTCCGGAAAACCCTCCGCCCTCGCCGCATTGTAAAACGCCGTCTGCATCGGCGGCCACTCCGCAGGGTTCTTGAACCGCCGCGCTATAATCGGTCCCTCCGTCCCATGAAAATCGTCAGAGTAGTCCATATCCGTCTCCAGCTTGCGGAAAAACGGCAGAACATTTTCAAACGACCACTGGTCATTACCCTTTGCAGCCCACGAGTCGTAGTCCTCCGGCATTCCACGCAGGAACACCTGCCCGTTAATCGCGCTCGATCCGCCCGTAACCTTCCCGCGCGGCACCATCATACGATCCGAGATCGCGGTTGGCTGACCCCAAAACTGCCAGTTGTGGTCGCTCGTCATCACATCTATTCCCGTCGCATACCCGTTTCTTACCTCATCCGGCAGATCTTCAATATCCGCATAGTCCGGCCCCGCCTCCAGAAGAAGCACCGAATTATTTGGATTCTCAGACAGCCTTGTCGCCATAATAGACCCTGCCGACCCCGCGCCTATAACGATGTAATCGTACTGCATAGTATATCCTCCTCTGCATCGTGCGGATTCCTGCATCTGACGTTTGCGCGATAATATGTCAGACACACTACCCTGTCAACCGGCTGAAGCAGCCCCAGCGCGCGCTAACTTGCTGCAAGCAGCACTGAGAGTAAATACTGCCCGTCGGCAAAGCCGGCAGATTTTTACAAATATAAAATTCACTGTTTATTTGAACCCAAAGCAGCGCAAAAATAGTATAATAGGTATCATCTCAACACATTCCCATTAGTTCTATTAGTAAGGAGAGAATGAAGCAATGTTGACCAAAAAAGTACATATCGCACTCCTGCTCTCGCTTGTGAGCGCGCTGTCGCTTCTAGCGCTGGCGTGTGATCAGCGCGCGCCTGCTGCGCCTGCAGGACCAACCGCAGATGAAATACGCGCAATCGTACAGCAGGAAGTAGCAAATGCCCCTGCGCCTGTTATGCCCGCAATGCCCGCGCCGGCTCCCGCAGGTCCCTCTGCTGAAGAAATCGCAGCTATGGTGCAGCAGGCGGTAGCCGATGCAGTGCCCGAAGGCGCCGACTCTGCGGAAATCAGCAGAATGGTTGAAAGCGCCGTTATGTCAGCGCAAGCCGATGCTGTATCAAGCGAAGAAATCGAACAGCTCGTCTCCAGAGCCGTGATGGAAGCTTCCGGCTCTCAGCCGGAGCCCCTCAGCGCTATGGAAGTCGAGGCGATTGTCGCCGCAGCCATCGCAGCCATACCCACACCCGAACCGATGATGATGGCGCCCACGCCTGAAGCCATGATGATGGGACCCACGGGCGACCCAATCAAAATCGGCACTCTGTTCTCATACACCGGCGGACTTGCCCCCTATGGGCCTGCTATACGCAACGGTTCAGATCTCGCGGCTGAGCTCATCAACGAAGCCGGTGGAATCCTGGGCAGACCCGTAGAGGCGGTTCACAGAGACAGCGGAAGCGCAGCCCAAGTAGCCACCGACTCCGCGCGGGCGCTCATAACAACTGACGGCGTTGAAGCCATTGTTGGCGCACTCTCCAGCGGCGTAACTATAGCCGTCGCCCAGTCGGTTACCATACCCGGAGAGGTTGTTCTTATGTCTCCGGCGAGCACATCCCCCGCAATCAGCGTGCTTGACGACGGCGACTTCGTGTTCCGCACAGCTCCGTCCGATGCCGCGCAAGGTGTAGTGCTTGCCAACCTAGCCCACGAGCTTGGCTACCATTCAGCCGCTACCATCTATGTTAACAACCCTTACGGCGAAGGTCTTTCTCGCGTCTTCACAGAAAGCTTCGAAGCCCTCGGCGGCTCAGTTACCGCGCAAGTACCTCAGGAAGAGGGACAGGCAACTTATCTGTCCGAACTGGAAAACGCCACTAACGGAAACCCCGAAGTTCTAATCGCCATGAGCTATCCCATCGATGCAGAGATTTATCTGCGCGAAGCGATTGAAGGCGGACTAATTGACACATTCCTGTTTGTGGACGGCACCAAGAGCCAAGACATGTTCGACAGCCTAGCACAGCCTGCGCTGGACGGCTCCTACGGCACTGCCCCCGGCGGCGAAGAATCCGACTCTAAGGCGCTCTTCAACTACCTGTACGAGCAGCGCTTCGGCGAGCCTTCTTCACAGCCCTTCAACGTTGAAAGCTTCGATGCCTTTGCCATCATAGCCCTTGCCGTCGAAAAGGCAGGCGTATATGAATCCACAGCAGTGCGAGATGCTCTGCGCGAAGTCGCAGGTCCTCCCGGTATCAAGGTCGGGCCAGGAGAGTTCGATTACGCCATCTCCCTCATCAAAGCCGGCCAAGACATCAACTACGAAGGCGCATCCGGCTCCCATGACTTCGATGCCCAAGGCGACGTATTCAACACCATCGAAATCTGGACAGTCGAAAACGGCATGATTACATCCACCGGACGCTTCGAAAAGCCATAACCTAAACCCTAACCCTTGACAGCATAGAAGATCGGAAGCCCCGATGACACATCGTCATTGGGGCTTCTTGCTTGTGGGAAATAGCGCTGCCTCTGTGAAATAGAATACCCCGCATCCTAAATCACCCAGCTGGCAGCGGATCACCGCTTATCGTCCAACAGCACAAAATGCTATACTGCGAACATCCCAAAAACACTCTTCCATTAGTGCAAGCAGTGCAAGAGGAATCAGCCATGACAACAAAACCAATCACCATCAAAGAAATGGAAGGGAAGCGCACACAGTTCCCAGACTTTCCCCCAAGGCAAGATATGCAGAACTGGCTACACCTATACAGACGCTCATTTCCGGTAGCGTTGTCAAATCACCTCGGCAATCCGGAACACACCATAGCTGCAAACGAAGTGCCGCTCTCGCCGAGCTTGGAAACCTGGAACGACATTCGCATACCGGACCTGATGGTGTCGGTCAATGCAAACCCGAACCTGCTGATAGAACAAAGAGGATATGCGATAGACGCTCAGGGAAAACCTCCGGACTTCGTGCTGGAAGTGGCATCCCCAAGTACAGGCACAAGAGACTACACGGATAAGCGAGAAGACTATGAGCGCTACGGCGTGTTAGAGTATTGGCGCTTTGACGAGAGCGGAGGCGCATATCACGATGCAGCGTTAGCGGGAGACCGCCTGATCGGGGGTAAATATGTGCCGATAGAGATAGAATGCGTGGATGAGGAAACTTGTCGGGGTTACAGCGAATCTCTGCGGCTCTACCTGTGCTGGGAACAAGGCGAGCTGCGTTGGTACGATCCGTTCGAGGAAAAGTATCTGCAAACATACGAAGAGATAACAGACCGCGCCGCGAATGAATCAGCCCGCGCCGACCATGCAGAATTCCGTGCCGCGAATGAGTCAGCCCGCGCCGATAGCGCAGAAGCCCGCGCCGACCATGCAGAGTCCCGCGCCGATCGCGCAGAAGCTGAACTCCGTCGATTGCGGGAGCAGCTTAACAGACCTGAATCCGCTGAATGACAGGATCCTGTTCCGACAAACGCGCCGCATTGCAAATCCATTGGTGCAAGTAGTGTAAGAGGAATCAGCCATGACAACAAAACCAATCACCATCAAAGAAATGGAAGGGAAGCGCACGCAGTTCCCGGACTTTCCCCCAAGGCAAGATATGCAGAACTGGCTACACCTATACAGACGCTCATTTCCGGTAGCGCTGTCAAATCACCTCGGCAATCCTGAACACACCATAGCTGCAAACGAAGTGCCGCTCTCGCCGAGCTTGGAAACATGGAACGACATTCGCATACCGGACCTGATGGTGTCGGTCAATGCAAACCCGAACCTGCTGATAGAACAAAGAGGGTATGCGATAGACGCTCAGGGAAAACCTCCGGACTTCGTGCTGGAAGTGGCATCCCCAAGTACAGGCACAAGAGACTACACGGATAAGCGAGAAGACTATGAGCGCTACGGCGTGTTAGAGTATTGGCGCTTTGACGAGAGCGGAGGCGCATATCACGATGCAGCGTTAGCGGGAGACCGCCTGATCGGGGGTAAATATGTGCCGATAGAGATAGAATGCGTGGATGAGGAAACTTGTCGGGGTTACAGCGAATCTCTGCGGCTCTACCTGTGCTGGGAACAAGGCGAGCTGCGTTGGTACGATCCGTTCGAGGAAAAGTATCTGCAAACATACGAAGAGATAACAGACCGCGCCGATCGTGCCGAGTCCCGCGCCGCGAATGAATCAGCCCGCGCCGACCATGCAGAGTCCCGTGCCGATCGCGCAGAAGCTGAACTCCGTCGATTGCGGGAGCAGCTTAACAGACCTGAATCCGCCGAATGATCTGCCACTGCTTCGACACACGCACCACGTTACAAATCCATTAGTGCAAGCAGTGCAAGAGGAATCAGCCATGACAACAAAACCAATCACCATCAAAGAAATGGAAGGGAAGCGCACGCAGTTCCCGGACTTTCCCCCAAGGCAAGATATGCAGAACTGGCTACACCTATACAGACGCTCATTTCCGGTAGCGTTGTCAAATCACCTCGGCAATCCGGAACACACCATAGCTGCAAACGAAGTGCCGCTCTCGCCGAGCTTGGAAACCTGGAACGACATTCGCATACCGGACCTGATGGTGTCGGTCAATGCAAACCCGAACCTGCTGATAGAACAAAGAGGATATGCGATAGACGCTCAGGGAAAACCTCCGGACTTCGTGCTGGAAGTGGCATCCCCAAGTACAGGCACAAGAGACTACACGGATAAGCGAGAAGACTATGAGCGCTACGGCGTGTTAGAGTATTGGCGCTTTGACGAGAGCGGAGGCGCATATCACGATGCAGCGTTAGCGGGAGACCGTCTGATCGACGGTAAATATGTGCCGATAGAGATAGAATGCGTGGATGAGGAAACTTGTCGGGGTTACAGCGAATCTCTGCGGCTCTACCTGTGCTGGGAACAAGGCGAGCTGCGTTGGTACGATCCGTTCGAGGAAAAGTATCTGCAAACATACGAAGAAATAACAGCCCGCGCCGATAGCGCAGAAGCCCGCGCCGACCATGCAGAGTCCCGCGCCGATCGCGCAGAAGCTGAACTCCGTCGATTGCGGGAGCAGCTTAACAGACCTGAATCCGCTGAATGACAGGATCCTGTTCCGACAAACGCGCCGCATTGCAAATCCATTGGTGCAAGTAGTGTAAGAGGAATCAGCCATGACAACAAAACCAATCACCATCAAAGAAATGGAAGGGAAGCGCACGCAGTTCCCGGACTTTCCCCCAAGGCAAGATATGCAGAACTGGCTACACCTATACAGACGCTCATTTCCGGTAGCGCTGTCAAATCACCTCGGCAATCCTGAACACACCATAGCTGCAAACGAAGTGCCGCTCTCGCCGAGCTTGGAAACCTGGAACGACATTCGCATACCGGACCTGATGGTGTCGGTCAATGCAAACCCGAACCTGCTGATAGAACAAAGAGGATATGCGATAGACGCTCAGGGAAAACCTCCGGACTTCGTGCTGGAAGTGGCATCCCCAAGTACAGGCACAAGAGACTACACGGATAAGCGAGAAGACTATGAGCGCTACGGCGTGTTAGAGTATTGGCGCTTTGACGAGAGCGGAGGCGCATATCACGATGCAGCGTTAGCGGGAGACCGCCTGATCGGGGGTAAATATGTGCCGATAGAGATAGAATGCGTGGATGAGGAAACTTGTCAGGGTTACAGCGAATCTCTGCGGCTCTACCTGTGCTGGGAACAAGGCGAGCTGCGTTGGTACGATCCGTTCGAGGAAAAGTATCTGCAAACATACGAAGAAATAACAGCCCGCGCCGATCGTGCCGAGTCCCGCGCAGCGAATGAGTCATCCCGCGCCGACCGCGCAGAGTCCCGCGCAGCGAACGAGTCAGCCCGTGCCGATCGCGCAGAAGCTGAGCTCCGTCGATTGCGGGAGCAGCTTAACAGACCTGAATCCGCTGAATGACAGGATCCTGTTCCGACAAACGCGCCGCATTGCAAACTAAACCTATGATGACCACAACCCCTGAATATGTGAAAATCCATTCAAGAAGGGAGATACTTCGATGACACTCACAGCCTTGCCCGAATCTCCGTCCGAACTTCGCCTAATGATGCGCCACGGTTCCATCGTTCAGCCCACCAGCGGCATGGCGCCCGGCCATGTGCAGGCAAACCTCGCCATTCTGCCGCGTAATCTCGCCTTCGACTTTCTGCTTTTCTGCCAGCGCAACCCAAGACCATGCCCCCTGCTCGAAGTAGTCGAAGCAGGCGAAGTCGAACCGCACGAATTCGCGCCCGGCGCAGACCTCAGACACGACCTTCCGCTATACCGCGTCTATGAACACGGCGAACTCACCGACGAACTCGCCGACCTCACCGACCTCTGGCGCGACGACCTCGTATCCTTCCTGCTCGGGTGCAGCTTCTCCTTCGAGACCGCTCTGATACGCGCCGGCATGGAAATGCGCCACATGACCTGCGGCACAAACGTCCCGATGTTCAAGACATCCATCCCAACCGTGCCCGCAGGCGTATTCTCAGGTCCTATGGTCGTCTCAATGCGTCCCATCCCACAGGAACAGATAGTCCGTGCCGTTCAGGTAACGTCCCGTTTCCCCGCAGTCCACGGCGCACCCGTACATGTCGGCGACCCCGCTGCCATCGGCATACACGACATATATTCGCCCGATTTCGGCGAACCCGTAGAATTCAAAGACGGCGAAGTCCCCGTATTTTGGGCTTGCGGAGTTACGCCGCAGGCAGTCGCTATGAGCGCCCGCCCGCCCCTCATGATTACACACGCGCCGGGCCACATGTTCATCACCGATAAGAAAGACGAAGACCTCGCCGTCATATAGCCGCGTCCCCGTGCAGCAAAAAGGAGCTAACACCGACAACAGTGTCCCGATGTCCTCGTGAGTGTCGGAAATGCACTTCATTCCATATAGATAAAGATAAAGAGCTTATCGCCCCTATCTTACATTCTTATCCCTTACCCAAAACGACACAGACGCAGGAGGATTAAAAAACCTGCGTCTGTGTTGTCTCTGTGCTATTGCTATATAGTGTTAAGCGGACACAGTATCGCCACTATTCGATTGTGAGGTTCTAACAATGGCAGATACAATCGCAAAAACATCAGGCATCCGCGCATAAAAGCGAACCGCATCATTCAACGCCTATCCCAGCGCTACGCTCACAATGCGCTGCTCCAGCGCACGCGCGAGATCAGTCGTCTCCTCCAGCCGCACATGATTGCCCAGCGTTCCCACAAACGCCACACCCAGCACACGACCTACTCGAAAGTCCACGATAGTAACCGAAATCAGCCTCTCATTGTCTCTATGCAGTGCTCTCAGCGCCACCGTCTCATCAAAAAGACCTTCCGGTTTCAGCCGTTCCACACCCACCAGCCTCTGATTCGCACCAATATCAACCCCCACATTCCTCTCAAAATCCCTCAAAAACACCTCATGCATCCAAGTATGCACCGCTTCCGGCGTCTCAAACAAATGCGCCACCGTTGCTGCCATAAAATCCACTCCGTCCGTACCGAACGACGGACCTACAGCAACAAACTCCCGCATATACCCGCCGATGCGTCCGATCTTGCGAAATCGCTCTGCGTCACTCCCCGGAAACCCATGCGTCGCCATCGTCTCGTTATCTAACTCAGACTCTCGCGACGGCTGAAAGTTCCTAAAGCGCGACGGCAGCTCCTCCCGCTCCAACGGCATCACCTCCACATCCTCCATACCAATTCCGTCAGTCGCACGATGCAATGAATTCCACATCATAATCCCTCAATCCCGGCCAATCCTACGCCATCACCAATAGCCAAACAGGATATGATATACGCCTAGCCCTGACAACCGCTGATCGCACCCAGTCATTTCCCTTATCAGCCCAACAATTCTCGTTAAAACGAAAATCCATTAGAATGAAACATAAGTTTAGTCAATCTGCCCCAGCAGTGTCGCCGTGCTAGAATCTCATAACCTGCTGCCAAAACTCGCAATATGCCAAATCCCATTACCCAATTCTGCATCCAATATAATGAACGGGTACAGCACTACCCCATAACATAACACCACATAGCGAGGACAGCACATGAACGAAACAGCCGCATACGCCGAAGCACAAAGCTCACAAGGATTCGCACGCAGCGTACTCCTGCCCATAGCCGTAGCAGCGATTTCACTCGCAATCGCCGTCATCGGCGCACTTCTAGTGCGCGGTAGCAGCGATATCGATGGCATCAACTTCTTCGTAGAATCCCTATCCGGCGGCGCAGCCCGTCAGCTCGGCGGACTTGGCATTATCGCTCCGCTCGGCTTCGCGTTCGGCGCAGGCCTCGCAGCTGCCTTCAACCCATGCGGCTTCGCAATGCTCCCGGCATACATGGGACTCTATCTAGGCGTCGGCAGCGAAGACAACACATCCTTCGCTGCCCATATAGGCAAAGCGCTTCTAATCGGCGCATCCGTAACGCTGGGCTTCATCCTGCTCTTCGCAGTCGCAGGCGCGGTCATCGCATTTGGCGCGCGTTCCGTAGTCGGCAGCATCCTGCCCTGGCTCGGACTATCCATAGGCATCCTGCTAACCTGCGTAGGCGCTTGGCTTCTCGGTGGAGGCAAACTCTACACCGCATTCGCTCAGCAAATGGCAGACAAATTCGGTAACCCTGGCCAAGCAAACGTGCGCGGCTACTTCCTTTTCGGCATATCCTACGGCATCGCTTCACTCAGCTGCACACTGCCCATCTTCCTCACCGTGATCGGCTCATCCTTCGCATCAGCAAGCATCTGGGCAGCCTTCGCCCAATTCATCCTCTATGCTCTGGGCATGGGAGCCGTCATCATTGTACTCACACTGGGCATCGCCCTATTCAAAGGCGCAGTAGTCGGCGGCATGCGCAAAGCCATGCCATACATCCAGCCCATCGGAACATGGCTAATGCTCATAGCCGGCACATATATCGTTTTCTACTGGCTCACCATCGGCAACGTCCTCGGCTAACCCGTTAACCCGTCTCCAACCCTCATAAACAGCAACGCCCGCCAAAATAAAATGGCGGGCGTTCGTTTCGGTTCCTGATTCATCCCAGGTACAATAAATACAATTGCACTTTAGTTCCTAAACAGAATACTCCAGAAATATATGCTGCACGAAAATATCCGGCGCCCAGAGGTACATGCATGCAGCCTCTCTCCACTCCCTCAGCGCTGCGCCTACTCTTCTGCTACCACAGGGTTGCTCAGCGTACCAACACCCTCAAGCTCCACTTCAACCGTATCGCCGCGCTTAATCTCACCCGGCTCACCGGGAGTTCCGGTCATAATCATATCCCCAGGCTCCAGTGTTAACACGCTGCTCACAAACTCAATAATCCGCCGGCAGTCATGCGCCAAATCATCCGTATTCGACTGCTGTATCACCTCACCGTTCACCCTGCCGGTCAGCACCAAATTATCCGGATCCAGTCCCGTAACAATGTAAGGTCCAATCGGACTGAAGGTATCGCTCGACTTCGCGCGCCACCACGACAAATCACCCTGCTGCCAATTCCGCGCGCTCACATCATTCCCGCAAGTAACCCCCAGCACAAAATCCAGCGCATTCTCTTGCGTCGCGCGTCTGCATCGCTTGCCAATCACCAAAGTCAGCTCCGCTTCCTCCTCCACGCGCACACCTTCCTCAATTGCCTCGCGTGGTATCACGATAGGATCGTTAGGACCCACTACCGAAGAAGGCGTCTTGAAAAACGGCTCCGGCACTTTCGGAAGTTCAATATCACCGCCAACTAGCGAAGCCGAATGTACCAAATGACTCACATAATTCCGCCCAATTGCAATAATCTTCCCCGGCATCAGCGGCGCCAGCAGCCTCACATCCGACAACTTCGCCGATTCCCCCGTCCGCTCATAATCCTCATATGGCGCTGCCGAAATTTCATGCACATCATCCCCTTCGACAATCCCATACGAAATGCCTCCATCATGCTCATACCGCGCATACTTCGTCATAACTCGATATTCCTCCTAAAATAACACTCAGATAAGTTCCATTCACCACAACCATCATACCATTCTCAATCCTTCCCTCGCTATTCAAATGTTTTTCGATAGCGTTTCCATCTAGGTGATTGAGGTAGGATGCCTCGTATCTGTAGCAGCGCCAACAGATTGTGCTCACTCTATGCAGTCTCCATTCTATCTCCATCTCAACTCCCGGTGCGAACGCTCCAGCCTAGATGCGGCGGCTACGGATCAGAAAAGGCGCCAATAGTTATTGGATTTATAGGGGCGTTTGTTACTTGGTATCTCCTATGCAAGATGTGGAATAAGTGGCGGCTTATGACACCGGAAAAGGGAGGCGTGCCCTCGCCTATACCTGATGAGTAGTTTACGATAGAGGGTGATGAGACGCAGAGGATATACACTGTTCCAAGCAGTTCAGGCGGACTGACTGACCCAGACCAGCGCGCCATGTATGAAGCAAGCAGGACAGTAGGGAGAAAATGCCACCGCTCGAGCTTTTGATGAATACTTTGACGATAAGTGGGTTCTCATCAAGGGGTATAAGAGCACCGGCGGGGAGATTGCTCATGTTCTCGTGGGTCCCAGATTTGATGAGAATCATATCCCAGTATACACTGATATATGATTCCCAATTCCCTCACCAAACCACCAACTCCGGAGCAGTCCTAATGACTATTAACACCACCGCTGTACAAGGGCAAGTCAGCCTTGACACCTTCCCCGATGTGCCGCCCAGAGACGATATGCAGAACACCATCTACCTCAACACGCCCGGATATGTTCCGGCTCTCATCTACCACTTCAGCCGAAAACTAGGCAAAGACACCACATTAGTTACCAGCGAAGCGCCGCTTGGATTGCGCGCGCGAATGGATGCCGGGTACCTCATACCCGACCTGCTTATAGCCTTCGACGCCGACGAGCAGCAGTATCTAGCCGACAGGGGCTACTCCATCGAGAGTCAGGGCAAGCCGCCTGAGTTCGTGCTGGAGATAGCGTCCGTCAGCACAGGTCGCAGAGATGACACGCACAAGCGGGAGCGGTACGCTGAGTTCGGTGCAGCAGAATACTGGCGGTTCGACCCGTCCAGCGGAGAGTATCACGCTGCGCCGCTTACAGGGGATAGGCTGGCTGACGGAGAGTACCGACCAATTGAGATTAACGATACGGAAGATGATGTGATTAGAGGATACAGCGAGGTTCTGGGGCTGTATATCTGCTGGGAGGACGGGAAACTGCGCTGGTTCGATCCGATAACAGGGAACTACCTGAGGACACATCTTGAAACAGAGAGCGAGCGTGAAGCGGCACAGCAGGCTCGGCTTGCTGAAAGACAGGCTCGCATTGCAGAACAGCAGGCGCGCATTGCGGCGGAAGCAGAGAATCGCAGGCTCAGACAGCGACTTCAAGAACTGGGGCTGTCTGAATAGCGGGGTTTTCTCTGCACAGCGCGCCGTTCTACTTGCCCGGACACGCGGGGATAGACCGACCAACTTCAGGACTTCGGAGATTCGTGTGCTGCATCAGAGATGAGTTAGTTCTTGCACTTGGGCTATCCTGTGCTTAACCGGCATTCGTTTATATCGCTCTTCAGACGACCGTAGGCACTGGTAAGTCCGTCGGGTTTGGGTGCATATTGCAGCCACATTCACGCCGTAGTTGCTTCGACCCTTACATCTTCGCTTGTGCTGCCGTCTGCTGCGAACGAGCGCATCCGGTAGATGTACTTGGCGCTTGGTGATATGTCTGCGGTGTCCAGATATTCCGCTGTCTCTGCAGATGTGTCCGCTGTCTCTGCAGATGTGTCCGCAATATGTGTGAACTCGCGTTCGTCCTGTGCCCTGCGCAGTATGCGGTAGCCGTCAATCGGCGCTGACCCTGTGGGAGCGTCCCAGCGCAGCGTAACGCTGCTGTGTGTAGCCTCAGCCGTCAGGTTCTGCGGCGGCAGCAGCACAGTTGGAGTGGGAGTCGCTGTTGGTTCTACCGTCGCCGTGGGTTCAGCTGTTGCCGTGGGTTCAGGTTTAGGTTCAGCCGTAGCTGTTGCCGTCGGTTCCGGTGTTGCAGTCGGATCGCCATCGCACGCAGTATCGTTGGTCACGCCAGTGAGGTCGTCTTCGCTCTCGCTTATCCGCAGCATCAGCAGGTCGCCAGACTGCCACGGCTGCTCGCACACCTTCCATCGCAGTGTGCGAGTACTGCCCTCATCACTCACAGACGCGTGATCGAAGTCAAGACGCAGCGCAACAGAGCCGTCCAGCGCGATGAAATCTATGTGGTGGTTTGCGAGCGCAGGCGCATCACTGATAGCTATAGACACTGCGTTATCCTGCCAGTCTATACGCTCTATCGTGGTCGCATCGTCGCTGCTGTTCACCGAGAACGCTGCTGGCTTCAGCACGCCGTTCACACCGTCAGCGCCCACTGCATCGCCAATCTCCACAGGGTCGAAGAACGCCTCGTGCAGTGTGTCGGAAGGGGCGGTTACCTGCACGAAGAGTTCTCGCCTGTTCCGTTCAAAGTCAGGAATTGCGTCGCACAGAACAAATTGTTGTCCACGTCCGTTGGAGTAAAACTTATACTCTCCTTCAGGAAGTGGACGAGCCGAAACAACCACACCCGGAGCGCTGACAACGAATAGGTCTTTATCTCTTCCCTCAAGCCAATGCTCGCCATATTTAACAGCTCCCCAAAATCCGTTGGAGTATACTACGCTTCCAGAAGGAAGACCTGAACCGAAAATATAATCAAAGCGTTCGTAATAATCCGGTATGGGTCTGCGACCACCTCTTGTCCCTCTGACCCTCTCATTTCTATATCCATCTATAAGGCACTTGCGATACTCTTCTGGACTGTCAGATGCGTTAACTTCTGCTTCGAGCTCAGCAATGCGAGCCTTCAGCGATGCAGCTGTCGTAGATGGTGCCTCCAGCAATGCAGCTCCTTCTTGGCTGCTGACGTACTTCTCTTTCTCCGGATCGTCTGTGAAGAACTGCTGACTTGCGCTTCCCATTGCTATTGCAGTATTTGATACAGCCGGAAGCCATCTCTTGTCTATACGACTAGCCACCGTGTATCCCTCGAATATATTCGCAAACCATCCCAAAAGATACCGTCCAGGCTTTAGGCTGCTTGGTATTATCGGATTGTTGTCTTCCAGAAATACTATTGCCTCCCTGTCGTCCCAACGCGTATCCCTGTCCTTGAGGCGACCTTTACCTAATACAGCAGCGCCCAATCTAGTTTGATAGAACATACCAACATCTACGGGCACAATACCTATAATCCGATCTTCGTCGCTTCCCTTCAAGTACTCAAGAACCTCAAACTCGTGCTCCAGTGACTCAACATAAAATGGATCAATCTCTTCTTCACTGTCGTGCCCCACAATATGCATAGGATCTAAGACTTCCACTCCGTCGGAAACGGAAATCAGTCTGACACGCGCTATGACATCAGACTTTAGAATACGTTCTTCAAGAGAGGTCGGTCCATCCGGTGCTGGATCTCACACGTACCCAGTTTGGAAAGGAGTGATGCCGAGATAGTAGGGAGGTGGTTCATAGTATGCAAAGTAGTATTCCAGTCCGAGGTGCAAAACCCCAAGTTTGCCCCAGGAACAGACTTGTTTCCGAAATGACGGCGATACACGCATCCCAACAAGAATGAGCACAACACACGCCAGCACAACACCAAGCAGCAGACGCTGAAGACGCCTTGATGTGGTAACGGTCGTGGAAGCAAGAGAGAAGCGCTGCTTGCCGTCCCTGAAGTACTGTTCAGGCTGCATCCGCTTGCGGTACATCTTCACAGCAAGTCTCGCATCAGACAAGGAAGTCGCCAGATACCACGGATTCTTATGTCCGCTTCCCCAGAACAGCACGAGGTTTGTAGTCACTGCGCCATCCTGACGATACTTCACCCCGGGCACGAACACGATGCGCCGCTTCCGCAGAGGGTAATCTCGCAATCTGCACCTGAACTCCTCACTCTGCACTATCACATCTTTCTTGAGCCGGATGACATAGTCCACAGGGTATCCACTGAAAGAAGGGAGGCGCTGTATAAACAGAAGCAGACTGGCTCTGCCAAAACCCCTGTCAGCAAGTATCAGCGGACGAACAGTGTTGGGCAGGTGAGTTACCAGTCTGCGAATGAACATCTCCTCAAGGCGATTTTGAGAGGGATTCAGCTCCTCACTGCGCGACACCCAGCTCAGAAGTGGGAGACCTCTCTTCCTGAAGCAGACCGCAGCGAACAGTCCGTTGAAACCTCTGCCAAGATCAGACCAGTCTATCATTATGGGTGTGAGACCTTTGAGTCGTGCGGTTGAGACGATGTGAGGCATCATCGCGGTCTGTGTTTGAAAGGGATCTAGGCGGTGGTTGGACAGGAAGCGGAACAGTCGCTTCTTGTTGTGGTGATGCGAGCTGGTTCTGGTTAGAGAGGATCGGGCAAGTTCTCTTGCGAGTACGGATAGTGAGAGTTGGCGGCGAGAGAGGATAGAGCAGGTTAACAGAGCGAGGTTAACTTTTCTGGTAGCTCTGATATTGGGGATAGCGCAGTTGAGAAATGTGCTGATGCTGTTATACCATTTCATTGGTCGGACTCCTCAGGCAGAGTTTTGTCAACTTATATCTATACCTGAGTATCCGACCTTTTTCTATACCTCGTACTAAACTGGGTACGCGTGAGGGTGCTGGATGTCCGCCATATCCGATACCTGGCAATCTTGCCACTAACGCGATTCCGATGTCAAAAGCAAAGCCTGTAACGACAATAACAGTCAGCAGAGCGATAATTCCTATGAGCGCATAGAACCGCCTGGATAGCCTGGACAGTAGTCCACTATACTGCATAAGCAAACCTCCCTCGATTAATGCGGTTCTGAATGTCCGTCTCGATAGACCTGTCGTATGTAGTCTATATCTTCCTGTGGTATAGCCGTGGCCTGATAGGTGAAATCCATTAGATAGTCGTCATAACCTGTGTATTTGTACAAATCTTGTAGCCCTGCAGTGTGCCCAAACTCGTGCATTACAACTGAAGGGAGGTACCTATACTCCTCGTTGTTCTCTCCCGTGGATACTCCATCAAGACTGTGATTGTCGGTCCAAATCACTCTTATGTGGGTCCCTCCAGATGAACGCCGCCAAGCAGGCTCCTCGATAAGCATTTTCAGATTACCCATATGCATACCAACGGATAAGTACCACAAGGCAAAGAAAGGATCAGGCACTACACAAGCTAAAGTATTTCCGCAGTGTCCGAACGGGGCAGCCAAAGGCAATGGCAGCGAACGCTGCCAGCCACGAGCTCCATTTACTGCATTTATGATGGTTTTCTTATTGTCGGTGTTTTTGTTGCCGCAGGGTACATCGGAGCCGCAGAAAAACACGCTTGATGCAGCGGCCGGCGTTGCAGATATAGGCGTTGCGACTGCTATATTCCAAGCAGCAACTGCTGTGGGAATAGATATGGTGGGAATTATCACACCAGGATCTTGTGGAGTAGGTATAGGTGTAGCTACGTACGGGTAATATGATATAGGAGTTGGCGTAGGAGTCCACGTTGGCGGCATGGTGCCGACCACATATTTAATTGTATAGTCCCTCTGGTGCCCCATAGACGGAATAGGCTTCTCACCGTGTATCTTCAGCGTAAAGTTCCCAGCTGTTTGCGGATTACGTGTTGCCGCCTCTATAGTGTATGTGCCAGACGAAAGTTTCGTACCCACTCTAGAGTCTTGCCCCATCCCGGGCTGGCCATCCGGATAACCCCCTTCATCATGCGCTAGCAGCAGTATATTTAGAGGTCCAGTCCCTTCACGTAGAAATATCTCTGAATCAACATTGCCGTCTAGGTCTATTGTGATAAAGGAAGCCTTGCTCAATGTGAAGCTGTAATACTGAGCATAATAGGTATACCCAGTCCGAGCAGAAACGCAGCCACTGTGCCAACTTTGATTTGTGCGGCTGACAGAAAACTGCTGTGAATAGGAGCTTAGCTGCTGGATGCATGCAGTTGGAGTCGCTGTTAGTGTTGATGCCGGCGTCGGTGTATTCCCTGGCAGAGTTGTATAATGCCAAACACTATATGCGGAAGAGGTGCCGTCACTATTTAGACTTCGAACCTTGTGAATGTACGTATCACCGTTCGTAAGACCGTGTATCTCTACCTCTGTAGAGCTTGTGAAGTTTATCGTGTAGTCTTGTCCCCTCTCCGTAAAGGGCAGTGTGTACCAGTCTCTTATACCGTTGGGACATATGGGAACACTGTTCATATAACCGTCTGCACCACACCACTGCTGCACCTCGTATAAAGCAGCACTACTAGCTGTGTTCCAGCTAAGCGTCATACTACCGTCGCCTGCTGTACTATTTAAGCCAGTAGGCACTCCCGGTGAGGGGCATACACTAGAACTTCCTGATTCGTCTGAGCTGCAAGTTATCGCGGTCGGTGTTAGTGTATGCGTGACGGTGGCAGTGGCCGTTGGATTAGTGGGCGAAGCAGGTGTTGGTGTGCGCGTAGGTGTAGGTGTTCGAGTGGCGGTTGCCGTTGGGTTAGTGGGCTAACTGGGTGTGCGAGTACCTGAAGACACAGGTTTGGATATTGCGTCATCTTCGAACGCGGCGTGCAATTACTCACAGCCGCCTACAAATAGAGAGGTGTCAAAGACTGTAAATAGCACAGGACAGCTCGTATCAGTGACTTTCTATCTCGTGCGCTGCAGGTTTGGCGACGGCAGTTCTGAACTAACACTCAAGACTGCTTACGGTGGTGTGCCTAAAGAAAACACATTTGGTTCAATGACTGTTCGGCGATCTCCACACCAAGACGACAAGAAGGTTCAGTACAGTATGTGCGGCGCATCTCCAACACATCCAGGAGATGTTAGCTACAGCCATTCGCGGATACCGCTGCTGCAATGCAACTTACAGAATTGAGATAAAGAAAGACAGCCATTCTGCGTGTAGCAAATCCAATAGCGGTAATGTTGTGAATATCTGGTTCGATTCCGCGCTGGGGACTCCCAATAACAAATGTGGAGCAAAATCTGTTTTAGCCTGCGTGCTCATTATTCATGACTCTGATAATCATTTGTATAACCTGCAGATGTACTATGACGATCTCCATAATGACTCCGGTGACTGGAGCGATGAAACCATGGTCCCCCGTTACCACTATTCTCTTCCGGGTGTGATGGCGCACGAGTTCGGACACTCTGCGGGGCTGTATCACTTTATTCATAGTTCGGGCAGTCAGCTCCTGATGTACACCTTGCCTTACAAAGGCGATGATGCCATAACCGGCCCCAAAACGGGCGATGAGGATGCGATGGAAGCGCTGTATCTAGGCGGCACATCGCATCACAGTAACTGACTTAAAGGATTTGAAATGGCTGCAATATCTAATACTGCACGACATCTAAGATTGACAGTCTGCGCTCGCCTGTTGTGTCTGCTGCTTGCTGCAGCTGTCATCGCTTGCGCAGAACCAACTATGGAAGAAGCTGTCTCCGCACCAGCAGCGCAAAGTAATGTGATCGATGTGGAGAAACCGGCTGAGCCAATGCACACGCCTGCTTTGACGCGCGAAACTGCCAATTCTAAATCCGGCAGTGAAGAACCCATCCCTACCCCAACTCTTCAACCTGCATATACGCCTATCCTGACAGAACCTGTCTCTTCTCCAACCGTCATACCTACGAGCACAATTTCACCGACTGCTGAACCTGCGTCTGTGACAGCATCCCCTGCTTATGTGCCAGACATTGGGTATTCAACAGTGGATGAGCGCATTTTGCGGTCTGACGTCATCGCTAGGGCAACGATGAGGTCAGTATCTGCACACGCCCTTTATGCGCCTTATTATCGTGGGTATTACGGCATTATCCGCTTTAAGTTCGATGTGCACGAGTACTTGAAAGGTGATGGAGATGATGTGCTGTACGCTGACGTGATACTGCATGGAAGATTCGATGAGAATGAGCAGGAAGCAATTGCGAAGGCGAACCGCTGGATCACTGCTCCGGATGTTTATGACCACATTAGTCCGCGCTGGTGGGAGGAGAGAGAGTCGATTATCTTCCTGTTAAGGTCTGATGGAAGAGGCTTTTCAGAACTAGAAGGTCTGACGAGGACTAATCACTACAAGTTCTTGCATCAGGGCTATAGTTCAGAAGATAGATATTGGGCGAACTACGCAAATGCAAGTGGCGGTCATATAAATGGTGAATATTCGGTGGAGAGCGAGCGCAACAGGGTATGGCTGCCGTCGTCTGCGTCTCCGGGTGTACAGCAGGCTGCGAGTGTTGAGAAGAGCTTTTTGCTGGGAGACGCTCCCGCAGGAGTATATGATACTAGAGTAAGCACAGCATCGAGCGATGCGAATATATCGCTGTCTGGACTAAAGACTAGAATTAGGGCTATGGATGAGTTGTTGAAGGATAATGCAGATGTGGCAGGGTTCGAGGAGTGCTTAATCTCGAAGTTCCATTACAGCAGGATGATCGGTCCTGGTCCTAGACCCGCCAAAGAGTATGAGATTGCCTCTGGTCTTCCGGCAGGAAGTGTATTCAGCTATGGTGATGTTGGTGGTGGAGAAGACTATGACAGGAATTATTTCATGGGGAAAGACACACATCTATTTAAGGTCGCAACGATAGATGCCGATAATAACCCTCAAAATGGCTACAGGATTGAAGCTCAAATCAAGCGTCCTGTAGTGCAGGGCAGCTACAGTGTGAGCTGGCAGAATGTGCTGTATGAATGGTTGCCTTGTAATTACACTACCTCTCCTAGCCCTTGGAGTATTAAAGTAACCGCTCCTGCTGGCACACTGCACGAGGCGTTCTTCGACCCGGTGGAGCTTGGAGATGCCGTCGGCGCAGACGGTACAAACGGTGTGCTGAAGCCAGCAGCGTTCTCCGCGAACAGCGCGATAGAGCGCATAGACTGGCAAAACAACGCAGTATCCATAGCCATCAGTGATGCGCCCTCGCTCGCAAACCACCACATAGATTTCATCGCGCTGGACGGCTCTGTTGCGCTGCGTCTGGATTTCGATGACGCGTCTGGGAGCGATGAAGGCAGCACTCGTACACTGCACTGGAAGGTGTGCCAGCAGCCGTGGCAGGATGGCGACCTGCCACGGCTGCGGATACGTGTGAGCGAACCTGATCTTACCGGAGTGACCAACAATGATGCCTGCGTCGGCGATCCGACTGCAACACCGACAGCAGCGCCGGAACCTACGGCAACAGCTACACTCACTCCAGAACCGGAGCCCACAGCTACGCCGACGGTTGAACCCACAGCCACGCCCACTCCGACTGCTACACCCACACCCATTCCAACTGTGCTGTTGCCGCCGCAGAACCTGACGGCTGAGGCTACACACAGCAGCGTAACTCTGCGCTGGGACGCTCCCACAGGGTCAGCGCCGATTGACGGCTACCGCATACTGCGCAGAGCACAGGGCGAGAACGAGTTCACGCATATTGCTGACACATCTGCAGAGGCAGCATTTGGGAGTTCAAAGAGGTTGTGTTTAGTGGCACGGATCCCCATAGGATAGATCGGGCAGATGGAATTACTACTATAGCAAATTCTGATGGCAGGATAGTGTAGTGTTACGGACAAGTGGTGAAGTTCAGGCAATGTCTAAAGATCAAATGCGTCAATTAGAGAGACTCATCTCTTTGGGTGTGTGCAGACGACGAAACAATCGTGCGCGACTATTCAGATTGGGGAATATATCCAAGTAGCTTGCAGAAATCCAGCGATAGAAGTATCTGCTTCCCATGTCCTTGATAGCGTAAAGCGCAATTATCGCTACCAGTTCGCTGAGAGTGAGAGCCTGCTGGCTTTCCTGGGGACATCCGTCATATTGTCATCTATCCTGCAGAACAGTTCGGTGATAATATCTACTATAGCCACAGGAATGTGCCTCCTTTGTGGATGGTGTTAACTTGGCTTATTCTCGTGGCATTTTCAACTATGTCTCAAACTAGCACCATTGATTAAGTAATCTTTCATACTTAATCATTAATTCATGTTAAAATTATCCACAGCTATTCACGAAATTCCACTGTTGTACGGGGTATGCTTATGCCAGAATACATGAGCGGCGACGAGATACGAGAGAAGTTCCTCAGCTACTTCGAGGCGCAGGGACACAGCAGGATGGCGAGTTCATCGCTAATTCCGGTCGGTGACCCTACGCTGCTGCTTACCTCCGCAGGCATGGTGCAGTTCAAGCCCTATTTCACAGGGGAAGCGGAACCGCCTAACAGACGGCTCACCACATCGCAGAAATGTTTCCGCACCCCTGACATCGAAGAAGTAGGCGATGCCACGCACAACACACTCTTTGAGATGCTGGGAAACTTCAGCATAGGCGACTATTTCAAGAGTAACGCCGTCGATTTCGCCGTAGAGCTTATGACCGAAGGCTACGGCATCCCTCTCGACAAATTTGCCGCCGCAATACATCAGACCGACGAAGAAACACGCGGTTTGTGGGTTGCGAAAGGCATCCCGACAGATCGCGTGTACAGCTTCGGCGACGATGAAAACTGGTGGGGGCCCGCCGGTGATGAGGGTCCTTGCGGTCCGTGCAGCGAACTTCACTACGATTACGGCGTAGAGTATGGCTGCCTTGAGGACGACTGCATACCGAACTGTACGAACATAATGGAGGACGGCGTGGTATGCGACCGTTATGTCGAACTCTGGAACCTCGTGTTCATGCAGTATTATCACCACCTAGACGGTACGCGCACCAAGCTGCCCGCGCCAAGCGTGGACACGGGAATGGGTTTCGAACGTCTTGTGCGCATACTTCAAAATGTAGATACGGCGTATGAGACAGACCTGTTTACTCCCATCATCGCGGCAGTCGAGCGTGTCAGCGGCAGAAGATACGACAACCCGGACGATACCTATGCAATCCGAGTGGTCGCCGAGCATGGCCGCAGCGTCACATTCCTGATTGCGGATGGAGTTGTGCCCGGTAATGAAGGGCGCGGATATGTGCTGCGCCGTGTCATTCGCCGCGCCATTCGTTACGCACGGCGTATTGGTATTCAGAATAACTTCTTAGGCGAAATTGCCGATGCCACCATCGAGAAGATGGGCAAGGTTTATCCGGAACTGGTCAACAACCGAGACTTCATCTTAACGGTACTTAGACTGGAAGAAGAACGTTTTCAGCAAGCTTTCCAGAACGGATACAACATGCTTTCAGAAGCGCTTGAAGGTGTTTCGACGCTGGATGGCGGCACTGTATTCCGACTCTGGGATACATACGGCTTCCCTGTGGAGATGACACAGGAAATCGCCGTCGAACAAAACGTCGCAGTGGACATTGAAGGCTTCGAACGCGAAATGGAAGAGCAGCGCCAACGCGGCAGGGCATCCTCGCAATTCGGTGAAGAACGTATCAAGATACGACAATACGAAAGCCTTGGTGTGGGATCGACACAGTTCCTAGGCTACGAGCAGCTCAATGCGTCATCCCCTATCGTGGGACTGATAGCTGACAACGCGGTCGTTAGTGAAGCTACGGCAGGAAAGGATGTTGAGATCGTACTGGTCCAAACACCATTCTATGCTGAAGGCGGAGGGCAGATCGGAGACGCCGGTAAAATTGTCGGACCGGAGGGCAGCGTTGACGTGCATGACACGCAGGCCGTTATGCCGGATGTAATTATGCATTTCGGCAAGGTCTCCGAGGGTACAGTGCGCTTGGGCGACACAGTAGAAGCGATCGTCGATCCAATACGCCGTGAGGATACTGCGCGCAACCATACCGCTACGCACATGCTTCATTCCGCTCTACGCGAAGTGCTGGGGGCCCATGTCCGACAAGCAGGTTCATTGGTCGCACCCGACAGGCTGCGGTTCGATTTCTCACATGTGCAGCCGGTAACAGACGATGAGTTATGGCAGGTGCAGCATTTGGTGAACGAAAAGATACGACAGAATGCCGATGTACATCGCGACGAAGACACTTACGCCTCTGCTATACAGCGCGGCGCGCTGGCATTTTTCGGCGACCGCTACGGCGAGCGTGTGCGCCTCATAGAAATCGCTAACGGCGATACCTTCAGTTTTGAGGTCTGTGGCGGAACCCATGTGAGGCACACAGGTGAAGTGGGCAGTGTCTATATTCTTGGGGAATCTAGCATCGGCGCGGGTATGCGTCGCTTGGAAGCCGTTAGCGGAAGGACTGCGGAGCGACTGGTCTGGGAAAGATTTGCCCGCGAAAACGGCTTGGCGGACGCCCTGAATACTACACTCCCCGAACTTGAGAATGCGGTTCAGCGAATCCAGAATGAGAACGATGAATTAAAGCGGCAGATAACGGCTCTTGAGCGCCGGAACGCACTCCAAGCTGCCGAGATTCTACTCGACTCCAAACAAGATGTGAACGGCGTCTCCGTGCTTGCGGCGCGAACATCAGCAGCCAATGCCGATAGCTTGCGCGAGATAAGCGACTGGCTGCGCGATAAGATGGGCAGTGGAATCGTAGTGCTAGGCTCGATTATCAACGACCGCCCGACCATCAGTGTGGGCATCACACGCGATCTGGTGGATAGCGGCGCAGATGCGCGTGAGTATGCCCGTGAACTCGGCAGGGTTATCGGCGGCGGCGGCGGCGGACGCCCAGATATGGCGCAGGCAGGTGGCCGCAACGCCGACAAGCTCGATTCTGCCGTATCCAGCGCTTATGACATTGTGCGACAAAAGACGAGTTCGTGAGAATATTAGCGCTGGATTTCGGCGAGCGGCGCATCGGCGTCGCAATCAGCGACCCTACTGCCACACTCGCATCGCCGCTGACAACCATCGAACGCCGCACTCCGCACGCTGATACTGCGATAGACGCAATCCTTACACTCGCGAATGAATACGCCGCTGCGGAGATTCTGGTGGGCATACCTTATCTGATGTCTGGCCGTATCGGAGCGCAAACACGCGCGACGCTGTACTTTGCTGAGATACTCGCCAACCGGGCCACTATGCCTATAATCCACATCGACGAGCGCCTATCATCCGTACAGGCAGAGCGCATGCTTGCTCAGGCCGGAGCGCCAGCCTCGCGCCACAGGGGCCGCACCGACTCGGCGGCGGCGGCGATTATATTGCAGGCGTATCTGGATGCCCGATGATGCACAGGGCAGGACGTCAAAGCCTCACAACCATCTGTACCTGATTGGACGGCTTCATTAGGGACTCGAATGCGCCCTGGATGTCGTCGAGCGGCAGGAAGTTAGTGTCACCCAGCATCGGTTCTACATTTACGCGCCCGTCACGTATGAGTTCGAGCGCAACGCGCCAGTCTTCCGGCTGCGTACCAAATGACGCTTGAAGCTTCACTTCACGTGCCATCCAATCGGGCGTTACGAGCGGGGTAGGCTCCCAGGCTATAGCGACTAACACGACTTGCCCGCCACGCGCTACGATGTTTAACGCGCTGTCCAAAGTGGATGGATTCGGCACTGCTGCGCACTCAAATACGATGTCTGCGCCTTTACCGTCGGTCAGATCAACGACACGCTGCTCGACGTTCTCGGTAGAGGGATTGATAACCGCATCGGCGCCCAAATTTCTGGCGGCTTCTGCGCGTGCGGGGGCAGGCTCTGACACGAACACAGATGTTGCGCCTGCCGCGCGTGCTGTCTGCATGCAGAACAGCCCAATCGGGCCTGCGCCCATCACGAGCACTCGGTCGCCGAGCTTTATCTGGGACAGCCGCACCGCATGCACGGTTACGGCACATGGCTCGGTGAGCGCTGCTTCTTCATCAGATACACCTTCAGGTATTGGTACAGGTTCCCACTCTTCGAGCAAGACATATTCTGCATAAGCGCGCGTCTTCGCGTTTTGCGGAAAGCCCATCGTGCGGTAGTTGTAACGGGGATCGTTGCGAGGACCAGCGGGCACATAGCCCGGCGGAGGGTTGCCGCCACCGCCGACAACACGGTCTCCGATTTGCCAGCGCGTAACACCTTCCCCGACTTCTGTAACTGTGCCGCAGTATTCGTGCCCCATTACCGTGCCGGGAGGCGCAACGTCGTACATGAAGGCATGCACATCCGTACCGCAGACGGCGCAGTAGCGTACACGAACGACGACCTCGCCCGGTCCCGCAGTCGGAGTAAGTATCTCCTCGACTTCGAGACGGCGTTCTCCTTTGTAAACGGCTGCTTTCATCAATACCCTCCTTGAATTAAATACGAATAGACAGAACATTCAGGATACTGCCTTCACAGCATATCCATTACATCCTGTCTATACAAGTCAGTTCTATATTTACTTAATCAGTGGGGCTGAGGACTGGGTATTTGTTAGTCAGTTATGCCGTTCGCTCTGAGGTAATCTATCGCCTCTTGCACTGTGGTGATTCCCTCAGCATCATCGTCCGAGATTTCAATGGTCGTATCACCATCGCTAAACTCTTCCTCAAATGCCATGATGAGTTCAACCAAGTCGAGCGAGTCGGCGTTCAGGTCTTCCATGAAAGACGCTTCCAATACCACTTCCGACTCATCCACACTGAGTTTATCAGCGACAATCTCCTGCACGCGCTCCATTAGAGTTGCCAATTCCATTACCTCCAAGTTGTCAATTAATCAGGTGTATATCGGATTGTTCAAAATATCGTTTAGTTAACGGCCCGTCTCTGCCGCCATTACACTTCCAAGAACCCCGTTTATGAAACGAGGGGCACTGTCGGCGCCGAATGCTTTTGCCAGTTCAATTGCCTCATTGATTGCGACTCTTGGCGGAGTTTCCCGTAAGAGCATTATTTCATATATTGCCATTCTCAAGATATTCCTGTCCACGATTGCCATTTGGCTTATAGGCCAGTCAGGGGCGAACCGGATTATCATCTTATCTATTTCCGCAGCATTTGCAAAGATGCCTTCTATAAGCGTGCGGGCAAAGATTTCTTCTCTTTGTGGCAGTGCTGCATCTGACAAACGAACATTCAGAACACTGGCGGCGCAATGCTCAACTGTGTCAGCTTCATACAAGGACTGCATCACCAAGGAGCGCGTACGGCGGCGCATATTCACGCTGCCGGCACCCGTTTTGGATTGAAATGCAGTATGCTGAATCGTTGAAGTATTAGGCACAGGCTTAATTCCTATTGAGCCGAAGGATAGATTCAAGATCGCCTACACTCGTTATTTGAGAACGCCGTGAGATGCGCTTCACCATGCCGGAGAGCGCTCTGCCAGGGCCGATTTCGATGAAGTCATTCACGCCGGAATCTATCATATAGTCAACTGAACGCTTCCACTGAACACAGCTGCATATCTGGGAAATAAGCTCCCGCTTCACATCTTCGGCAGTGGTAAGAGGCATGGCATCGCAGTTGCCGACAATAGGAATCTGTGGATCACGGAACTTCATTTCGTTGATAGCTTCGATGAGTCCTGCCCGTGCAGGTTCCATCAACCCGGAATGGAATGCGCCGCCGACACGCAGAGGAATGGCTTTCTTCGCGCCGCGCGCGGTAGCGAGGTCGCACGCTCGCGCAACGCCCATAATATCCCCGCTGATGACTATCTGCTCTGCGGTATTGATATTAGAGACATAAGTGCCTGTCTCGACCGCAATCTGCTCTAGGATCATCTCATCCAAGCCGATGATAGCTGCCATAGTGCCTGGGTTGCGATCACAAGCAATTTGCATAAGTTCACCGCGCTTCTGCACCAGCTTCGCCGTGTCGCCGATACTCAGCACACCCGATACTGCAAGCGCTGTGTACTCGCCGAGACTGTGTCCCGCAGTTACGATAGGCTGCGGCATATTGTCGCCAAGGCACTCTTCCATCGTCTTAATGCACGCAAGACTCACAGCCATGATGCCGGGCTGCGCATTGATAGTTTGACGCAATGTGTCATCAGGTCCGTTGAATAAAATGTCTGATAGAGACCGCTCCAGCGCCGTATCAACCTGCTGGAACACATCACGTGCTGCGGGCGATTCGTCGTAGAGCTGCTTGCCCATTCCAACAGCCTGAGCGCCCTGACCAGGGAACAGGTAGCCCACTTTTGCGCCTTGCGTCTGATGCATAAAGCTGAGAGTCATCTATCTATCTCCTGTTGTGCAGTATATCAACAATCAAGTAAGCGTAGTTAAGGCGCTGATTGCCTCGCGTCAACGTAAGTTCATCTTCCAGTAACGAGCATGTTTATTCGATGTTTGAACGGACTGCGACGCTGCGTCCATTATAGTAGCCGCATATTGCGCAAGCACGATGCGGCATACGCACGGCACGGCACTGTGGACATTGCGCCAGAGTCATCGGTTTCATCCCGAAGTGCGCCGAGCGTCCGCCTTGGCGTCCTTTCGAGTGTTTCTTTTTTGGCAGTGGTGGCATTTCTTCGTCCTCATTCTTCAGATTACATCTTTCTATTGGCAGAAAGATTATGCATCAATTGTAGGTTGTGTCTTGCGGCGAGACAAACGCCAATAGCGCGTCCCATCGTGGATCTCTAATATCGTTGTCGCAAGAACAGATAGTATCGTTGAGATCAGCGCCGCAAGTCAAACATAATCCTTTGCAATCATCACGGCACATGGGTTTGAACGGAATGCTGAGACCAAAATACTGTCTGACTGCTTCACTCATATCTAATATGTGTGCCTGGCTTATGTAGAAGTTGTCGGACATTGAGTCAGGAGCATTTAGCCTGGTCCCTGTGCTGACATCAATTTCGGGCAGATATTCTTCTTCTATGTCCATATAAACTATTTGTTCCATTTCAGAAACGCATCGACTGCATTCACAATCGAAGTAGGTTGTCAGATGAGCGCTCACCCAGATACCTGCATCTGTCCTCATCATTTCCACTATACCCGATACAGGTACCATAGCCGTACCATCTTGTAGGTTGGCGAAGTCGTTCACATCATAAATGCGAGTTGATCCACTCGTTTCTTTTAGTAGCTGCGAGACGTTGAAATACATCTTGTTTCACCTCCGCAGCAACGTTCTTATCCCACATATCACACTGAAAAAGAATTGTAGCGATAAATGCAAATTAGTGTCAAGTTTCACTAACATCTGCAAGGATATATTCCATATCCGATGAGCTTTTCGAGACTGACTGAACGAAACACAGTGATTAGTGAGCCGTCAACAGGATTTGCAGCTAAGATGATTAAGATGGATCCTAATGCACAGCTTTTATAATCGGCTTGTGATTGTAACCACGAAAAGCCGGTCCGTTCATATATTGTATTGATGCATTTTACCGTTAAGTAGGTCTGGGGTTGTTGTGCGTGATACAATGCGGCAACATGCTCATCATGATTCTAACAAAAATGACAGGTCAAACAGGGGTTTTCTAATGGCGAAGAGTGAACAATACGATGTTGTTGTGGTAGGTGCGGGCAATGCTGCGCTGTGTGCGGCTATGGCGGCAGCGGACGAAGGCGCTTCAGTGCTGGTGCTAGAACGCGCGCCGGAGTATCTGCGCGGGGGAAACTCCTTTTTTACGGGGGGCCTGTTCCGCTTTGCATACGACGGCATAGAAGACATTCTGGGCATCATTCCAGAGATAGGTGAGGAAGAGCGCAATACCATCGATGTTGGCAGATATACGCAGTCGCAGTTCTACGATGATTTGATGCGGGTTACCGAAGGGCTGTCTGATCCTGATTTGGCGCAAGTGCTGGTGTCTGATTCATATCCGGCGATGAAATGGCTGCAAGAACAGGGGGTGCGCTGGATATTGGCGTACGGCAGGCAGGCGTTCAGGCATGAGGGGGTGCTGCGCTTCTGGGGCGGGCTTATTGTGGAGGCTGTCGGCGCAGGCAAAGGATTGATTGACCAAGAGTTCGAGATACTGCAACGCAAGGGGGTGCCTGTGCTGTATGGTACGAAGGCTCACAGCCTGAGTGCCGATAACAGAGGGCGCATTACAGGGCTTACGGTGCGAGACGCAGCAGGGTATCGTGAGATTGAAACGCAGGCCGTGGTGCTGGCGTGCGGCGGGTTCGAGTCGAACACGGAAATGCGTACGCGCTACTTGGGGGCGGGGTGGGAACTTGCGAAGGTGCGCGGCACACAGTTCAATACCGGGGACGGCATCAACATGGCGCTGGATATTGGCGCGCAGTCATACGGGCATTGGAGCGGATGTCACGCGGTCGCATGGGACATGAACGCGCCCGCATACGGGGACCGGAACATCGCCGACCTGTTCCAAAAGCATTCCTACCCGTTCGGCTTAATCGTGAATGTGGAGGGAAAGCGGTTTGTGGATGAGGGTGCGGATTTGCGCAACTATACCTACGCCAAGTACGGCAAGGAGATTCTGGCGCAGCCGCAGCGGGTGGCGTTCCAGCTGTTCGACCAGAAGACGAAGCACTTGCTGCGCGATGAATACTTCATACCGCAGGCGTCCGTGGTTGAGGCTGATACTATCGAGGAGCTTGGAGAGTGGCTGGGCATTGATGTGGCGGCGCTGGCGAAAACGGTTGCGGAGTACAATGCTGCTGTCCAGCCGGGGGAGTACAATCCAACGGCGCTGGACGGCAAGCGCACGGAGGGCATCACCCCGCCCAAGTCGAACTGGGCGTTGACGCTGGATGAGCCGCCGTATATGGGCTATGCGGTAACATGCGGCTTGACCTTCACATTCGGGGGGCTGAAGATAAACGCGCAGACGCAGGTGATAGATACCGGGACTGTACGCGGCGGGGGAGCTGACCGGCGGGCTGTTCTATAACAACTACCCTGGAGGCTCGGGGCTGATGGCCGGCGCTGTGTTCGGCAGGATAGCGGGGGCGCAGGCGGCAGGGTATGCGCTCGCTTCAAGATAGTGGAGGGGGCGGAAGCGCCTTGCGGCATGCTATGAGCATGTGCGGTTGTTTGAGGGGGGGGTGGTGGGGAAGGGGAGACTCGAACTCCCACGCCTTGCGGCACATGATCCTAAGTCATGCTCGTCTGCCAATTCCGACACTTCCCCGGTGCGGGGTATAGGCGGCTGGGCGCCTGAAGCAGTTTGATTATAGCATACGGGGACGACTGACGCGTACAATTTGCACATCCTCACATAGACGCGAGCAGTTTGCGGCGCAGTATTTTGGGGCTGCTGCGCTCGATGATTAGGCTGTCGGCTTCGTGGAATGCCATGAAGCTGCGCATTGCGGCGGCGATGTCCGAAACGATGGAGTCTTCGGGCTGTATGCCCGGCTCTAGATATAGATGCTTGAGGCGCAGGGTGGCGGTACGGCGTTCCAGTTTGGGGTCGAATCGTCCTATGAGGCGGTCGTTGTGAAGGATGGGGAGGCAGAAGTATCCCCACTCGCGGATTGCCGCGGGTTTGTATGCTTCGAGTATCTGTCGGAATCCCCAGAATTGGGTATCGCGTCCTTTCGCCCAGAATAGGCTGTCGAATGGTGAGAGGAATGTGGTGCGGCTTGGGATGATGTCGCCGTCGGCTGCACGCTCCAGCAGGGGCAGGTTGGCTCGGTGTATGACCTGTTCGGCGACTGAGCGGTCGTGAAGTTCGGCGTTGATACGGACTAGCGTGCCTTCGTCTAGCATGCGCTGTATGAGGGGCTTTGCGGGGGTGCGTTTCATATGGAAGTAGTCGGGAATCTGTGCCGGGGCGGAGACGCCAAGAGCGCGCGCAGACTTGTCGAGAAGGGTTAGGTACGCCTCTTCCTCGCTGGGCGGCGCGGTGTCAACCCAACGGGGCAGTACGGATTCGGTGAAGGCGTAGATGCGCTGGAAGTTGACGCGGTTGGCGATGGTGAGTTCGCCTATGTTGTAGAGGTGTTCGAGCGCGATTTTGGCGGGCTTCCAGTCCCACCATGTTCCGCGCCTGCCGTCTGTGCGCTCGAAGTCGGAGGAGCGCGCCAAGCCGTTTTCACGCACATGGTCTAGGACGGCGTTCAAAAGGTCGAGGGTGTCGGGGTTTTGCAGCCATTCGCGGCGGCGCTTACCGGAGGGGTTGGCGTGGCGGCGCATAGCGGGGATAGTGAATCGGTAGAGTGTGAGCGGGATGATGCAGGCGGCGTGCATCCAGTATTCGAAGAGACGACGCGTGCTGTCGCCTTTGATGTCGCTGCTGCCGAAGATGAGCCTGTCGAGGTCGGCAGTGTCATATTTGCCGAGCCTGCTCCAGAGCGTTATGTACTGGCTGCGGCGCACCATGTGGAGGGTGTCAATCTGCACCCAACCGATGCGCTCGATGGTGTTGTAGATGGCTTCAGGTGAAACCTCCTCAGCGTCGATGGGATTGTCAAGCGACTGCGTGTGCAGTGAGACGGCGCGCACCACGCTGAGGGGATATGCAGTTTGAGTTATGCTCATGGGTTTTATGGTAAGCGCATTGGGGCGCAGATGTATAGGTTTTAGGGGCTGCGGATTTTGGGGGAAAGGTCGGCAGCGATGCCTGCGTCCATCTTTGCGAAGTATGCCCTTAACTCTTCATCGAACTTTGCCTGCTCTTCAGGACTTAACGGCTCGTAAGGCTCCACTGTCGGGTCAGGGTCGCTTGGACTGTATTCGAGATATTCTGGCTCATCCCTGCCATAGTATCTGTCTTCTATCCGCTTTGCTTCCTCTTCGTCTCCTCTGTCCAGCGCTTCGCTGTACTCCCGTATCAGCAGCAGACGCTCTTGTTTGGTCAAGGTGTCTTCGTCTTCGGTGTCGCTCTTGCCTGATGCTGTCAGCGGAGGCACTGCCGGTGGCGGCACTGTCGGGGTGTGTCCGTCTTCGCTCACTAACGCTTCCATCGCAAGGTCAGACTGCAAATTGCTCTCGTCTTCTTCTGTCCAGCCCGCTCCGCGCTGCGAACGCCAGTATGTCTCCACGTCCTCCCAGCTTACTCCATCGAAGTTGATGTCATAAGCGCGTCGCAGCATCTCCTTTGCTGCTCCTATACGATGGCTCATCGTGAAGCCTTCTTCGTGAAGCTGACCTGACATTACGTCCAAGAGGAAGCGCACTACTTCTCCACCCTGTTCTGTGCGCTCTCTGATGCGCTGGGACAGGTAGGAGTGGATGTCGGTGTGGCTGTCTCTGCTTTCTGACAGATGGGGACGGGATGCGCTGAAGTCTCCGAAGCCGCGTTTCAGAAGCTCTTTCGATGCTGCCATTCTGTCTGCGGGGCTGATGCGCTGTTTCTTTGGGACGAACGCTTTCTGCTGGTTGTTCATCACTCTGACTAGGAACTCTACTATGAGGTTTCCGTCTGATGTTTCGTCTCGTATCTGTCTTGCGATGTCGTAGTTTAGTATGTCTAGGTATGTGGGTGTTGTGGGTTTTGGTGTAGGCTGTGGTTTCCGGGTGTGTGCAGGTTCTTCGCTGTCGGGCTGTGTTATTTTTTCTTCAGCTTTTTCTTCAGGTGTGGGTATGAGCAGGGGTTGGTGCTGGCTGTGAGGCTGTGTGAATGTGAACTTGGCGAGCTGTTTGGCTGCGTCGAGTCTGTGGTGGAACTTGGCGTCTTGGAACTCTCCCTGCATGGTGTTGACAAGGAATTGAGCGATGAGTTCGCCGTTGTCGGTGTGTTTGTATATTTTGGATTGTAGTCGGTAGTTTTGGCACATAGCGGTGGTGTTGGTGGTTTATGGGTTGTTGGTTGATATTCGGTTGTGTGTTGTGTGTTGTGTGTTGCACTCGTATGTTCTGTTTGATGGTGTGGATAGTATAAGCACGTATGTTTGGTTTGTCAAGTGTGGATTGGGGGGAGTTGGTGGTTGATGTCAGCGGGTGGTATGTCGGGTGGGTATGGCACTAGGAAAGAATATGTGAATAAAGGGGCGGCTCTATATTAATTGTATTTGCCCTTTATTCATATAGCGGGTCCCTGTCTCTGCGATCAGCCCAATAAGCCATCCACCGAGCCATTGGATCAATTCTAATTTCTCTTCTTATCCAGTTTATCTGAATGCGAAGTGTGTCTTTATGCTTCTCTGCGCTATTAAGAAAAGATTGCCTGATATTAATACCCCGGTTGTTTGTGCCTTTGCTGCCGCTCAAAAAATCTGCAGAGCTGGTGTATTTATGCGCTATTTCCTGTAACACATCTAACGGAATATAGAATAGACTATCCTTCTTTTCGTTCCACCATATTCGCACAAGCAACAAGTCAGACCTGAACTCAAAGGTATTTATATCGCGCTGTGCAGATTCTGCGTCAGCAGTCCATTTCACTTTAACTTGTCCGTTCCCGGTAACCGTCTTAATTTCAAGCGGATTGTCAAATATAATCACGTCTCGCATTGTTGTATTGGCGCGAGGCAGATCAACGTTCATATCTCCCAGGGTGTGACGGAAATATGCAATAAGAATCCTTTCTCTGACTATGCCGACCTCTTGTCCAACGGACTCGTAGGTGTTTCCACCTCTACGCTGCTGCATACGGCGCGATTCCGCATCAGCCACTTCAAATGCTCTGGGTAGATTTTCTTGAAGCAACTTCACATAATTTTCATCACGAAAGAGCTTTACAAGGACACGATTCATATCTTTTCGCCCTGTGATGAAGGAGTATAATTATTGCGACATTCAGAAGTTCTTGGCTCTGCAATCACTTTCTCACCATTGCCTATGTGCGTGGACACCTTAGGCACAGAAGTCAGTCGCTGCATTGCTAACTCACGGTACTCAGATGAGGTCTCATATCCCACAAACTGCCGACCAGTCTCAAGCGCCGCAAGAGCTGTTGAGCCGCTGCCCATGAATGGGTCTAGCACGACTTCATCGGTATATGTGTAAAGCTCGATGCAACGTCGGGGGAGTTCGGTGGGGAACGGCGCTGGGTGTCCGATTTTGCGCGCTGATTCTGCGGGGAACTCCCACACGCTACGGGTCCAGGCTAGGAAGTCATTGCGCGATATAGTTGAGGTTCTGCCTTCCACTTTTGGACGCTTGAAAGTTTCTTTGCAGCCTACGAGGATGTATTCGTGAACATCGCGCAGTGTGGGGTTAGAGGCTGACATCCAGCTTCCCCAAGCGGTGGAAGAAGCCGAGCTTGCGGCTTTATTCCAGATGATTTCGCCGCGCATTAGGAAGCCGAGCGTGAGCATATCTTCGATGATGAAGCGGTGCATAGGCAGGTATGGACGGCGTCCAAGGTTAGCAATGTTGAAGCATATTCTGCCACCGGGAACAAGCACGCGATAGACTTCTGTCAGCACGCGTTTGATGAATGCGCGATATTCGTCCAGTGTCAGGTTGTTGTCGTATTCTTTCCCGACATTGTACGGTGGTGAGGTTACCATCAGATGGACGCTGCATTCGGGCAGGGCGTCCATTATCTCAGCCGATACCCCAAAGATGGTATTTGTGGCGTCTGCGGGAAGCGGATTTTCTACATATTTGGCGCTTCGTTCAGATGGTAAGCCATCATATAGATGACTTGCGTAGAATCGGGATGAATCGTGTCCGCGTCTGCCCGGTGAGCCGAATGAACTGGTCTGGGTATTTGGCTTGGCTGCAAGCGCGGGGGGGGGGGCTTTTCGCCGCTGCTTGCATGCGCGCGCGACTTGCGACTTGGGTTCGGTTTATTGTTGGTAGCAGGTTTCACAACGCGCGCGATTATCGCGCTAAACGCCTGAGAATGCAAGCGATTAGTTGGGGTGATTTTCATTGTGGCTGGTATGTAATGTGCGCGGATGGCGGATAAGTTTGCTTGAAAATATGTGAAAACCTTTTGCATTTGTGCTAGTGTTTTGGCAGGAGGGGTTTTTTGTTTTCTGCAGGTAAGTTTTGGATAGGGATGGGGCTGAGCGTGCTGCTGGTGGCGCTGTTCTTTGTGACGGTGGATGTCGGCCACATGGCGGCGGCGCTGGCAGATGCGAATTATTTGTATGTGGTACCAGCGGTGGGGCTTTATCTGGTTGCGGTGCTGTTTCGGACGATACGCTGGCAGGTTTTGCTGCGACATATTAAGTTTGTGAGCAACCGCCGTCTGTTTCCGGTGGTTGTCATCGGGTATATGGCGAATAATCTTTTGCCGATGCGGCTTGGCGAGGTGGTGCGGAGTTATTATCTGGGTGAACGCGAGGGTATAAGTAAGAGTTCGGCTTTGGCGACTATATTTATTGAGCGGGTGTTTGATGCGCTGATATTGCTGCTGTTTGTGGCTGCGGTGGCGTTGTTTGTGCCGGTGAGCGGTGTGGCAGAAGGGTTTGGGGCGCAGTGGGGTGTGCCTCCGGCTGTGTTGGCAGTGGGGTTTAGTCTGCCGTTTATAGCGGCGTTCGTTGTGATGGTGCTGTTTTCGCGTCAGCCTGAGAGGACACGCGCGCTGGCGCTTGTTGTGCTAAAACCGCTTCCGGAACGCTTTCCACACGCGCGGGCGATGCATATTGTGGATTACTTTCTAGCCGGGTTTGCGCCGCTGAGCAGTCTTCGTATGATATGCCTGCTTTTTGCGCTGTCTGCGCCGGTGTGGATCTTCGAGATAGGTTTGTTTTATCTAATAGGGTTTTCGTTCGGATTTCATCATGTTTATGATAATCTGTGGCACTTGGCTGTTGCGATGACATTGGTTACTGCGCTGGCGAACATTGGGAGTTCTGTGCCTTCGTCTCCGGGGGGTATTGGGCTGTTTGAGATAATCGCGCGTGAGACGCTGGTTTTGCTGCCTCTGGCGATGATAGACAGGTCGGCGGCGGCGGCATTTGCGGCGGTGAGTCATTTTGCGCTGCTGATTCCGATGATTGTTCTGGGGCAGGTATTTCTTTGGGCGGGCAATCTGTCTTTGCGACGGCTGGCGCGCGTTGATGCGGACTGATTGTGTTTGGCACGGAAGTGCAGGATATAGGTGTAAGAGGCGATATGCGAGTAGGGATAATTGGCGCTGGAGCTGCCGGACTTGCGGCTGCGTATGAGCTGGCGAAGCAGGGGCATTACGCGGCTGTGTATGAGCGCGCGCCTTTTGTGGGCGGGCAGGCATCGACTTTTGATGTGGGCGGAGCCAGACTTGAGAGGGGATATCATCACTGGTTTACGAGCGATACGGACATAGTTGATTTGACCGTAGAGATAGGGTTGGGTGATCAAATACGCTGGATAGATTCTACGGTCGGCACGCTGGTTGACGGGAAGATATACGATTTTGTTACGCCGATGGATTTGCTGAAGTTCACGGCGATGAGTCTGCCGGATCGCATACGGCTTGGTCTGGCGACGCTCTATTTGCAGCGGCAGCGAGATTTTAGGAAGTATGAGAACATCACGGCGGACGAGTGGCTGAGAAGGTATGTGGGGAGGAGCGGGTATGATGTTTTCTGGGGACCTATGATGCGGGGGAAGTTTGGCGAGGAGCATTACCGCGAGGTGGGGATGGCTTGGGTGTGGGGGAAGATTCAGACGCGGGTGAAGTCGCGCAGCAAGAGTATGCTGAAGGAGAAACTGGGGTATCCGATAGGGAGCTTCGGCGAGGTGTTTGATGTGCTGGCGGATAGGGTGCGCGAGATGGGGGGCGAGGTGCATATATCTGCGGGTGTTGAGCGAGTGGAGGTTGTTGACGGGAGAGCGAGGGGGCTGTATGTTGCGCTGCCGGGTGAGGAGGGAAGGCTGGTGGAGTTTGACGCGGTGTTGGCGACTACGCCTTCGTATATTTTTCCGATGCTTGTGCCCGAACTACCGGAGGACTATCTTTCTAGGCTGACGGATGTGAATTACATGGCAGCAGTGCTTATTGTGCTGGTGTTGGACAGGCCTTTGACGGATGTGTATTGGCTGAATGTGTCTGATCGTTCGATGCCTTTTGTGGCGGTGATAGAGCATACGAACTTGATTGCGCCGGAGCATTATGGCGGCAAGCATATTGTGTATTTGTCGAATTACCTGACGACTGACAATGCTTTGTATCGGATGACGCATGAGGAGCTTCTGGAGGAATACCTGCCGCATTTGCGGAAGATTAACCCTGAGTTTGATTATTCGTGGGTCGAGAAGAGTTACCACCATCGAGTAGGCGCAGCGCAGCCGATTATCGGTACGGGCTATTCGGAGCGGATACCGAGCCACAGGACGCCGTTTGAGAGGCTGTATCTGGCTAATACTACGCAGATATACCCGGAGGACAGGGGGACGAATTACAGCGTGCGAATGGGGCGCGAGGTTGCGCGGATGATGCTTGAGGATGCTGGGGCGGGTTCGCATCGTTGGAATGTGTAGGGCAGTGTGCAGGCGGGGAATGGCGCCGGGAGACATTAGCAAGTTTCGGCATCGGTGATTTGCTATGAGTGGAGACTTGTTTTCGCGGGATTAGCGCGCGGCGGATTTGAGCTTGTCGGGGTCTAACGCTTCTTCTTGAGGGACGTTTTTGAATATGGAAGCGACTGCTCCGAAGAGCTGCAGTACGCCCATTACCAAGAAGGCTGTCTTCAAACCGGTTAGGAACGCCTCCAGCAAGCCTGAACCGGGCGCGGCGTCGAGCACGGCGTCTATGTTGGCTTCGTATCCGCTGCTGACCATGATTCCCGTTACTATGGATGCGGCGATGGCAGTTCCGGTTACATTTCCTGAGTTGCGGGACAGGTTCACGAAGGCTGCCACGACGCCATGCCGTTCGGCTGCGGCGGCGCTGAATATGGATGCGGAATTGGGGGACTGGAAAAGCCCGGAGCCGATGCTTTGCAGGAGTATCCCTGCAATAACGATGGCTACCGAGGATGTGGAGGTGAGCGAAGCGAGTATAAACAGCCCGCACGCTGAGATAAGAAGGCCTGTTATGTTGAATATCTTCCAGCCGTACTGGTCTGAAAGGCGTCCGCTTAGCGGCCCCATTATTATTCTGCTGACGGCGTTTGGAAGGAGTACCACGCCGACGAGGGCGGGGTTATAGCCGAGCGCGGCTTGGAGGTAGAAGGGGAGTAGAAAGCGCGCTGATGTAACGCCGAGAAAAGACATGAAGTTGGTGCCTATGCCTATGCTGAACACCCTGCTCTTGAACAGGGTCATGTCTAGCATGGGTGAGGGGGAGCGTATTTCCCAGCGCACGAACGCTGTGAGGAGGATGACAAACGCAAATGCGGCGATGATAATCGGGAGTGAAGACCAGCCCAATCGCGAACCGTTGGACACGGCAAGCAGGAATGTCAGGAGCACGGCGGTGGAGAGCGCGGCACCGGTGAAATCGTAGCGGCGGTCTTGGGCGTCCTGCCGAAAAACTTCGCTCTTCACTATCATCAGCACTACTAAGATAGTTGCGAGCGCCATTACTATGTTGACGTAGAAAAGCCAGCGCCAGTCGAATGCCGTTATCAGTAATCCTCCGGCGATGGGACCGAGTACTCCGCCTGTACCTACTACGCTCGCGTGCGACCCGATGCCTTTGCCTCGCTCCTCAGCAGGGAACACGGAAGTTATCATTGCCATTCCGGTGCCCTGTGTCATGGCGGCGCCGAGTCCTTGCAGGGCTTTAGCCGCTATGAGAAAGATGATGCTCTGGGAGGCTGCGGCGAAGATGGCTGCGATGACGAAAATTATCAGCCCGGATATGTACACGCGCTTTCGTCCTACGATGTCCGAAAGCCTGCCCATCGGCAGCAGAAGTGCGCTTATCGTTAAGCCTTCGGCGATTACGACCCACTGCACTGTGGCGAGATCGGCTTCGAAATACTGAGCTATAGTGGGGAGCGCAACGGACATGCCGCCGTGATTTATCACGGAAGTCAGTGTTCCTAGCGCGACGGCAGAAAATACCCACCAACGATAGGCTGGTTTGTTGATTATGATAGAGGCAAGCACAAGTGTTTGGTTATAAGTTCTCTCTATAATACGGGTTTATGGTTTCACGGCTGTTTCATTATATACCCACTGCCGTAAAGGCGCGCTCTTTATCTTTGTAATGATAGCGCGTATCTATAGCGCGCCGTGGACAGCGCTGGTTCTATGCTGCTTCATCGGGGGGACTTGGCATACGTGCGAGCAGGATAACGAATGCACCCAGAAGTCCCATAATTGCGAAGACAGCGAACGGGATGAAGTAACTCTGTCTGAGGTCAAACATGAAGCCGGCGAACAGCGGGGCGAATATCATTGCTATATTCGAGGGAACCATATTTATGCCTAGTATCGAGCCGAAATGCTTTCTGCCGAAGAAGTCGCCGATTATCGCCGTGAGCAGGGGAACGCGTCCGCCAAAGCCGATGCCCCAAAGCACGGCAAATACCACAGCCATGGGAAGAGAATCGAAGACGGTTAGTATGCCCATTGCCAAGGCTTGTAGAAACATGCACACAAATAGAACGGCGACTTTGGAAGTTCTATCGGCTAGGTAGCCTGCTACAAATCCGCTAAGAAACGCCATGAATGTGTATAAGGTAACGATGAAGTTGGCGGTTATAAGCGATATGCCTGAGTCTGTCAGTTTGGGGACTAGGTGAACGGACAGGGTTATTATGGACACGACAGAAGTCAAACGCGCGACCGCTATGACCCAAAAAGCGATCGTTTTTAGGGCTTGGCGCGGTGTCATGTCAGGCACATCACCGGGCTCAGATTGAGCGGAACTGGGGGAAGCTGTGTTTCGCCTTGGAATTGTTGTTCCGTCTGCCTGCAATCCTATGTCCTCAGGCGAGTTTCTAATCAGCCGGGAAGCGGGAACGGCTACTGCTATTAGCAGCAAGCCTATGAAGAGGGCGGTTATGCGAAAATTGTAGTTTTCTATTCCCCATGCCATTAGTGGAACGAGAAATCCGCCGAGCTGAATGCCGGATACGGCAAGAGACATCGCGAGCGCGCGGCGGCGAGAAAACCAGTTGTTTATTAGGGTTACGAATGCTATCCACCCGCCAATGCCGGAACCGAGTGATATGGCGAGGTATGCTACATAGAACTCCCATATAGAATCTATCCGAGAGTAGAATATGAACCCCAGTCCCATTATTAGATAGCCGACTATGACCATTTTGCGCGTTCCGAGCCTATCTACGAGAAAGCCTTCCAGGGGACCGAGAAGGGCTCCCTCGGCGCGCGATAGGGCGAACGCTCCCGACAGGGTTGTGCGGTTCCATCCGAATGTGCGCTCGAGGGCGACGAAGAAGGTGCCAACCCCTTGAAATACCGTAGTTGACATTAGCATCAGCATGAAGCTGGATATGCCTACTAGATACCACCCGTAGAAGATGTTTCGGGGCTGTTTAAGATTTTGCATATATTTGATGTGCGGAGTTTTCGTCCGAGCGTGTTGTCAGGGAACGTATTTCGGGAAGATGTTTAGGAGCGCCGGTGCAGCTGCGCGGGCATGAATATATTTGCGACACAGCACACTTGCGATACAGCCATGTAGATAGCCATATCTCGGCATATCTCGGACAAATAATCCCTTTCGCTGTTCTTTACAGGGAATCCAGCCGTGATACTACCTCGTTCGGCAGGTCAACAGACGCTGCCTGTGAGTTGCTCTCTGCCTGTTCTGGGCGGGACGCGCCGACAATTACAGAAGTTATCTGGGGCTTCGAGAGCGTCCAAGCGATAAGAAGGCTGGGTACATCTGTTTCCAGCTCCGAGGCTGTGTTTCTCAGCACATCCACCATCTTGAAAGTGCGTTCGTTCCAATATGTGTCCTTAGCGCGCTGAGCGTGGCGTGATGCCATGTGGCTGTCGGAAGGAGGCGGCGCGTCCGGAGTGTAGCGCCCTGTCAGCACTCCGCCCATAAATATCTGATAGGGGATTATACCAACGTCTTGGTTCTCACAGGCATCGAACAACTCGCCTTCGATGTCGCGCTTGCCCAAGTTGTACTCCGGCTGCACCGACTCGAATCGTTCGAAACCATACTTGTCGCTAATCCACAGTGCTTTGACAATCTGCCATGCCGCAAAGTTAGAGCAGCCGATATAACGAATCTTTCCCTGTCGCACTAAATCGTCCATGGTTTTGAGTGTCTCTTCCAGTGGAGTATCCGGATCAAAATAATGCACTTGATATAAATCTATGTAGTCCGTTTCCAGTCGCCGCAGGCTTGCTTCAACAGCGGTTATTATGTGCTTGCGGGAAAGCCCTATGTCGTTGGGGCCTGGTCCTGTGGCTATGAATCCCTTCGTGGCGACAACGAAATCATGCCGATGACTTCGTACTGCCTTTCCGACCACTACTTCGGAACGCCCGGAGTTATAGGCGTCCGCAGTGTCGATAAAGTTGATGCCTGCCTGATACGCTGCGTCTATGACAGAGACTGCGCGCGCATCATCCACGTATTCTGCTCCGAACATGTTGGTGCCGATGCACACGCGCGATACTTTTAGTCCGCTGCGCCCGAGCCTGACGTAATTCATAAATACATCCTTAAATACATCCCTTACATCCTTGTTTTATTTGCGAATATAAACTTTCGGATAGTGCATCGGTTTGAAATTTCTGCTGCATCTTTCTACTGAATTATCGACGGCTACGCAGTTCAAACTAATCCGCTACCCATTTCGTTCAAGGCTAGCCGAATCCGAATAGTCTGTCAAAATAATGGGAATTAGCGCAATAATAGATATTTTAGCTCCGGAGGGCAGGGCGCAGTTGGCGACAACTGAATATCGGATCAGCCGGATGAAGACTAAATAATTCCGCGCTCTCGAAGGTGGGTAATGGACGCATCGTCTAATCCCAGCAAAGACGCAAGCACATTAGTGGAATGCTCTCCCAGCAGGGGGGGGCGTTGGACAGCGGTGTCGTTGGATGCAATTTTAATGGGGTTGCCCAGCGCCTGATACTTGCCGCGCCGGTCGTCTTCTATATCTATGACCATCTCACGCGTGCGCAAGTGTTCGTCATCTAACACTTCCCGCGTATCTTGCACCATGCCGCATGCTATGCCAAGCGGAACGAGCGTCTGCATAGCTTCTTTTTTCGTGATGGTGCGCGTCCAACCTGATATTATCGCCTCCACTTCCGCAGCGTTACTGCATCGTGCCTCGTGGGTTGCATACCGCGCGTCTCCAATCAGTTCGCTGCGTCCTGCCACGGCTAGTATTGTGTCCCATGAATCGCCGCTCAGCACCAGCGCAATATAATCGTCGGGACCTCCGGGATGACAGGGATATATCATTGTGGGCGCATCCCAAATGCGATTGCCGCTGCGCGCCAGCGGTTTGCCGTCTGCCAGAGTATCTAACATCCGTATCCGCATCAGATTCAGCACTGCATCCTGCATAGACACTTCTACGCGCTGGCTCTTCCCGCTCTTGTCGCGCTGCCGCAGTGCTGCCAGTATGCCGACAGCGCAGTGCAGCCCTGTTCCGGAATCTCCGACGCCCGGCGCAACGAACATTGGCTCGCCGCCAGCCTCGCCGTTTGCACTCATGGCGCCACCCATCGCCTGCGCTATATGCTCGAAGCTCTTGACTTGTGAGTATGTGCCGTAAGTCCCGAACCCTTTTATTGCTGCGTACACAATACGCGGGTTCGCCTGCCGCAGCACATCGTACCCTAAACCAAAACGCTCCATGCGACCGGGGCCGTAGTTTTCCACCACGACGTCTGAGATTTCCGTAAGCCGCTTGAAAATGTCGCATCCTTCATCAGATTTTAGGTTTAGGGTTAGGCTGCGCTTGTTTGAGTTGAACACCAGATAGTAGAAGCTGTCCAAGTTTGGATCGGTCGCTCTCTCGTGCCTGGTGCGGTCTCCTACACTTGGCTGTTCTACTTTGATGACATCGGCTCCGAGCCATGCCAGAAGCTGCGTACATGAGGGGCCTGCCTGTACCTGCGTTAAATCTAGTATTCTTATGCCTTCCAATGGTGCGCTCATAGATTTGTCTCCGTTTTCAGCGCTATTACGCCGTCTCGTGATGGTATGTGTCCCCATCGGCGGTCCGCTCTACAAACACGATGCTTTCACTTCCCACGTAGCGGTCTCTGAACTCTTCGAACAGGCTCAACCGCTCCGGCTGAAATGCAGTCGGCTGTTCGGCGTCGTCCAGCCAGGGGTTCGGGAAGTAAAACCGCAGCAGCGTAGATTCGTCAGCTCCCGACAGCCGCAAGTAGTAGAGCTTGGGCATCATCGACTCGTGGCCATGGTTCGAGTTTTCCACGAACTGCGCCCCTGCAATGGTGTCTAAATCTAAGTGAACATGCCACTCTTCCGCCTCGATAGTCGCCCATCTTCCGTCAAATTCGGTCTGGATTTCGGGTGGAGCGTGCATTTCGCTTACCGCTCCGCCTGAATCTATCACCAGCAGCATGCCTTCGCATCTCAGCAAATCTACAATCAGCTTCTTAGTTATCTGTCTATTCATATTTTTTCCTTCCATCAGGTGTATTCGGTATCCAATGCTTGTCTGTTGATTTCCAATACCTGCTGGCTGTCTGATAAGAGAACCATTTGACGCTATCATTCGCAAGATGATAGCATCATTTCGTTTCAACCACTGACGCATAATATCGCAAGCGCCACATGCAGCAACGGCTCGCAAACCGCACTCCTTTCTACTACGGCTGGGTTATACTGAGCGCCGCAGGCTGCGCTATGTTCGTCCGCAACGCCGCCGCGAGCCTTACCATAGCCGTATTCGTCTATCCTTTGTCCGAGGAGCTCGGCTGGAGCCGCACTCTCATATCAGGCGCTGCGGCAGCCGGTGGACTTGCTGCAACCTTTATGTCGCCCATTGTTGGCAGGCTCATCGACCGATATGGCGCTCGGGCGGTACTTACTGCGAGTATTCTGGTTTTGTGTATCGCGACTATGATACTTGCGCGGTCGGATATTACTCTTACCGTGATGGGCGCGACTATTCCATGGGTATTTTACATCGGATACGCCACAGGGCGCGTCATATTCTCCAGCCCGGTGCAGATTGGGGCTTCCGTAGTTGTGTCGCGCTGGTTCATCAGGCTTAGAGGCAGAACGAATGGCATCCTTAACCTGTCTCATTCCATTGGCATGGTGCTGTTTCCGCTGATTGCGTCCATTGTAATAGCGCAGAGCGGGTGGCGTGATGCGTGGCTCGTCCTGAGCGTACTGGTTTTTGTTGCCGCTCTGCTGCCGGTTGCGCTGCTGATATCGGAGCGGCCGGAAGATTTGGGCTTGCGTCCGGACGGCGATAGCGAAGAGCCTAGTGCTGATACGGCAGATGGTGTCTCGGTATCCGATACGCCGGAAGAGCCGGATTGGACATCCAAGGAGGCTGTACGCACGCCAACCTTGTGGCTGCTCGCAGTGGCAACCGGACTGCTCTTTCTTATGCAGGCGGGGACGAATACCCACAGCGCAGCCTTCTTTCAGGACCAGGACCTTGGCGCGGTTATCGCCGGCGTTGGAATTAGCTTCAACGCCATTTTTCTGGGTGTTGGCAGTATTGTTTGGGGCAGGGTAGTGGAAAAAGCGCCGGTGCGTTTCGTCATGGCGGCAGTTGCGCTTGTCATGGCAGCCGCATCGTTCTTGTTCATCACGACTAATACTCCGGCAGAGGCGCTTGGATACTCTGCGCTCTTTGGCTTTGGGCTTGGCGGGATGCTCACTGTGCCGCCTGTTGCATACGCAGATTACTACGGCAGACGCTCACTGGGGACAATCCGCGGTATAACTGAGCCTTTCACGACTTTTGGGCAGGCGGTTGGAGTGATGATACCGGGTATAGTCTTTGACTATATCAGCGACGAGAGCTACATGCCCTTCTTCATAGCTGCCGGTACTATCGGCGTTCTGACCGCTATAATATCCCTCTTTGCGACGCCGCCACGCCGGGCAAGCAGTTTGTAGGTGTCCTGTTTAGCCTGTGTCCGGGAATAGCAGGAATGGCGAAGGTATGCCTATTTTGCTCCATCGTATTTGGCGGTAACTGGTAACTGTGCTCAAAGCAGGTATATCTCGCAAGAATGTGTGATGCTATTCTTTGCTATTCTTAATGTGCGGGCAGTGCGATAAGCGGGGATGCTTCGTGCGGGATTGCGGAGGGGAACACAGAAATCTGAGCGCCGTTACTGAGTAGAGCTTGAATCGCTCATTGAATCGCCAAGGTTGAGGGTGGAATATAAAATTGACTGCTGAACACATAGAACCAAATACATACGCTGCTGTCGTTCTCGCCGCAGGGTTGGGAACGCGCATGAAGTCCGACACTCCGAAGGCGCTTCATCGGGTCTGCGGCAGGGAGATGCTGCTGCTGGTTGTGGATGCTGTTAAGGGAGCGGGCTTGGACAGGGTTGTGGCGGTGGTGCCTTCAGACAGCAGCCCGTTTCGTGCTGTGCTGGGTGATTCGGCGCTGTACGCAGTCCAGCCTAATCCGCTGGGAACAGGAGATGCCTTGCTGCAGGCGCGCGGCGCGCTTGAGGGAGTGGAGAACGTTCTTGTGCTGTATGGTGATGTGCCCCTTATTCAGCCTGATACGCTTGCCAAGCTGATACGCCGACATAATGAATCCGAGGCGTGCGCTGCCATAATCACATCACACAGTGAGAACCCTGCCGGCATGGGACGCATACTCCGCGACGCCGGCGGGAGTATAGCCGCAATAGTGGAGGAATATAATGCTGACTGCGATGTACTCGCAATACGCGAGGTTAACAGCGGTTTCTACTGCTTTCGGGCTGAGTGGCTTTGGCGCAGTTTGGAGCGACTCGAGCTATCGTCCAACGGAGAACTGCTGCTGACTGACCTGATACAGTCCGCTGTCGCTGATGGGTTAAGCGTGGAGTCTATCTCGTGTGATGATCCGGACGAGACGGCGGGCGTCAATGACCGTATTCAGCTTGCGCAGGCGGAAGCAGTTATGCGACAGCGCATTCGAGAGCGCTGGATGCTTGACGGCGTTACGATGCCAGACGCATCCAGCGTGTACATAGATCACGCCGCAGTATTGGGGCAGGATACTATTATTCTTCCCAATACGCATATTACCGGGCAGTCGGTGATCGGCGGCGGTTGTACGATAGGTCCGAATTCCATCATTGACAATGCTACGGTTGGCGACGGGTGCGAGGTTGTTTCGTCTGTGGTGCGCGATTCTACGCTGGAAGCTTGCGTGGATGTTGGCCCATTTAGCCATATACGAGGCGGTTCGTACATAGAGAGCGGTGTGCATATTGGCACATCGGCAGAGATTAAGAACAGCCGTCTTGGGCGAGGCACGAAGATGGGGCACTTTAGTTATATGGGGGACGCAGTTTTGGGCGATGATGTGAATGTGGGTGCGGGCGCGATAAGCTGCAACTTCGACGGGCGCGATAAGCATGAGACGGTTATCGGCAGGGGCGCTTTTATCGGCAGCGATACGATGCTGGTAGCGCCTATAAGTGTGGGGGACGGCGCAGCTACTGGCGCGGGCGCTGTGGTAACGAGAGATGTTCCGGCAGGCATGACCGTGATGGGTGTTCCTGCGCGTCCGCGGGAGACGGACGGAGATGCGGGGAAAAAGTAGGTTCTCATTTATAGCCCATCCCCATACCTGATTACGCCGCCCTGACTTAGCGTTTGTAATCTCTGATTCGGATTGCGCGCGTGGATTTGCAGGTTATTTAGTGATAGGACCGATACCGCCACATCCAGAGTTTATCGGAATTACGCCAAATAGAAACACCCCACCAGTTATCGGTGGAGTGTTTCTATTATTTTATTCTTTTTTGTATGCGGTTACTTCGTGGTAACAACTACTAGAGGAGCAGTAACGGATGCCTGCATACCGCCAACTGGCTGTCCCATAGCTTCAATGGTGTACACAGCGGGATTTAGCGTTATGGACGCTTCGAGTGAAAGTGCGCCGAAGCTATTAGCAGAGCCGCCAACCAGTACCCTGTCATCGCCGCCGGAAGCACCGGTTGCTACAACGGTGATGAACTCGCCGGGTATAAAGCCTGCTACCATAATCGTAACTGTGCCGCCCGGTAGTGTGCCGTCCTCGCCCATCTCGCCTACCGCAACTATGTTATTGCTCAAGGCAATGCTGGGCGCGCTGGCTATACCGCCGGATCCGACAACCCTGATAGGTACGCTGGCTTTGCTGCCATCTGCACCACTCGCCAGTATGGACAGGCTGTTTGAGCCGCCATTAGAGGCTTCTAGCAGTCGGGATACGGTGTTACCCTTAAACGCTGCGCCGACTGAGTCCACCGAGAAGGTGAAGTTACCGCCGGAATTTGCCTGAGTCTGGGCGCGACTGCCGCCTCCGATAAATGGCTGCAGATTTTGGTCAACTACTAACAGAAGTGCAACGGGCTCGTGAGCACGGAATCCGGAGCCATCAATAGTCAACGAATCGTCAATGGCAATAATATCGGAGTCAACCGCGACAGCTGCCTGAGGCGAGACGCCATCTATGCCTGCTGGACCTTGAGGACCTGCGGGACCAGGAGGACCAGGAGGACCAGGATGTCCGGGGTTGCCCGGATTGCCGGGGAAGCCAGGTTCGCCGGGGAGACCGGGAGGCCCCTGAAGTCCGGGGTACCCTGAGATACCAGGGAGACCCGGGGCACCTGCAGGACCGGGAGGACCTTGAGGTCCTTGGCATGCTAGGAGAAGCACCACAAAGATTGAAAGCAGCAGAGTAAATATCTTACCCTGCGAAGGGAAACGGTTCGTCATTTGACCCCCTCTTCTTAAATATCCGCTTGATGTCCGTTCGAGCGTATCCGATTTTTAGAGCTTGTAGATGTATTTGTCGCCATGGGTTCAAACCTCATGTTCAGGCAACGATGCAATAATAGACATGCCACCAAGTATTGTCAATACCTTAATGCTGTTAATCGTTTTAGAACCTGTACAAAATCTAACTGCTCATTGTCGCGAAACTAGGGATAATCCTACTTATGTTTGTGCGAAAGTTCAAGCATTTTCCTGATTGCATATTTGGAGAATTAAAATACTATGTTTATTTAGTTTGAAAGGCATTGTCCAATTTTGTTGAAATAGGGCAATGCGATGGAAAAGACGAGAATCCCGTAGAATTGGAAGTACGCAAGCCGATGGCAGCCAAACCCAAAGGTGTGGGAAGGAACAGTATTGGGTCTGATTGGATATGAAGTGAGTCATGAGCAGTATCTTTCTATACTGCGGTCTCCATCATTCGACGACGCACTTCGTCGGGAATCTCGCGGATGTAACGGCGCGTAGGCGAGTCGTGGCGGTGAGAAACGCTGATTGCGGCTTCGGCTATCAGCGCAACGCCGTTAAGGTAGTCGGAAACGCTGATGTATTCGGAGTCCACGCCGCCGTCAGGGTCTGGTATGCTGGTGGTGGCGTTGTGCCAGTTGCCAAGCGGGAACGCAAGTCCGGTTACCGTATAGCCAAAGACGGCGAACGCGGTAGCTTCGCATCCGCCACCGCTCATGAGCTGGCGCTGCACTTTGAAGTCGCTGTCCCTTTCCTGAAGGCTGTGCTGCGCGGCGATGAAGACTTGCTCTGCGTCTGCGTCAAATGTGTAAACTCGGTCGCCAGTGCGGATGACAGGTCCGTCGCCCTGCGCTACGCCGGGGATTATCGGGCTGGATTCTACTGATACAACCAGAGTATTCTCAGGCAGCGTGCCCGCTTCTGCCATCAGTCGCGCGCCGAACAGTCCGCCCTCTTCCGCACGCGTGAATACAGCGTAGAAGTCCGTCTCTGCACTGCTTCCAGCTAACTGTTCCAATGCAGACAGAATGGCGGCACAGCCGGCGAGGTCGTCCGCCGCGCGCATGCGTATGTAGTCTCCATCTATACCGAAGTCCGGAAGATCAAACACCACCGGAGCGGGCAGTGCCAGCTCGACATCAGATTCAAGGTGCACCATTGCCAGCCTGTCGTTACCGTTATCATAGGACAAATCGGCTTCCAATGGCTGCAACTCGGCGGATATTCGCTCGCCGTCGGGCTGAAGCACAAAGGCCGGAGTAATCTTCGTCATGGATGCCGCAGGCACCCCGCCGAGCGCCCTGGCTATGTACCGACTGCTGCCATCCGACTCAGAATCGGGTACCCTGTCATCAGGAGCGAAAATCTCGTAGCCGGGATGGTCCATGTGCGCGACGAAGGCGATTGGCGGCTCGCGTTCCGATTCCGGCAGGGCGGCGAGTTGTGGGCTTATGTAGTGCGCTATGATGTTGCCGAATTCGTCGCGGCGAAAGTCCACGCCGTCCAGAGACGCAAGTGCGCCAAGTATGTGCTCCGCGACTGCCGATTCGTGGAAAGGTACAGCCGGATTCTTTGCGAGTTCTGCTAGTATGTCGAGCGCTCGTTGAGTCATAAGACGATTTTACCACGATCGCTGTCGGATTAAGCGGTCAATTTTACGATTTCCTGAGCAAATCGAGTGATATAATCATTGCGGGAGTGTGATTAAGAACTATGGTTTCACGCAGACATAACAGGCGCCTAGCAAGCGCCGCAGAACAGATACTTGACGGACTTAATGAAAACCAGCGCAAGGCGGTTACTGCGATAGACGGACCGCTGCTGATTATAGCGGGGCCGGGCAGCGGCAAGACACGCGTTATAACTCATCGCATCGCGTATCTGGTGCGCGAGGTGGGCATCACGCCGTATCGCATCGCAGCGGTTACCTTCACAAACAAGGCGGCGCGCGAGATGCGCCAGAGGCTTGCGCCGCTGTTAGGGCAGACCTCGGAGCAGCTTACGGCGTCCACTTTCCACGCTTTCTGCGCGAATGTGCTGCGGCGCGAAGGCGAACATATCGGGCTAGACAGGGATTTCGTCATATATGACGATGCCGACCAGATGGCGCTTATGAAGCGCGCGCTCACCGAGCTTGAGCTTGACCCCAAGCGCTATCCGCCGCGCTCTATTCTGTCCGCCATATCGAGCGCGAAGAGCGAGCTTTTAGGCGCGGAAGGGCTGGCGCATCGCTCTGCAAGCTACTGGGATGAGATTGTGGTGCGAACCTACGAACGCTACGATGACCTGCTGCGCCAGTGCTCTGCCGTGGATTTCGACGATCTGCTGCTGAAGACCTACCAACTCTTTGAGCGAGCGCCGGATGTGGCGCGCAAATATCAGGAACGCTATGTCCACTTCATGATAGACGAGTTCCAGGACACGAATGTGGCGCAGTACGCTATCGCCAAGCAGCTGGCAAGCCATCACCTAAACATCTGCGTCGTGGGAGACCCCGATCAGTCCATATACACTTGGCGCAACGCGGACATTCGCAACATTCTTAGCTTTCAGGACGACTATCCGAATGCGAAGCTCATTGCGCTGGAGGAGAACTACCGCTCCACGCAGACGATATTGGACGCGGCGCGCAGTCTCATCGCAACCAACACTGCACGCATAGAGAAGGACCTGTGGACCCGCAACGGTTCCGGCGTGCCTATTGTGATTGCGGAAGGATATAACGAAGAGGAGGAGGCGCAGTTCGTCATCAGGGAGATACAGCAGCTGACGCGCAATCGGGAGGCGGGGTCAGGGTTAGATCTGGGGGACATCGCGGTAATGTATCGTGTGAACGCCCAGTCGCGGGCGCTGGAAGAAGCCTGCCTGCGATACGGAGTGCCGTATCAGGTTGTGGGCGGGATGAAGTTCTACCAGCGGCAGGAAGTTAAGGACATCATTGCCTACCTGCGGCTTATCGTCAATCCTGACGATGATGTGAGTCTGAACCGCGTCATCAACCTGCCGGCTCGGGGTATCGGACAGCGCACGCTCGACCATCTGGCGCGCACTGCGAGGGATGCCGGGACATCACAGTTCGCCGCTATCGAAGCGCTCTCAGACGCGACGGCGAATCAGAGCGCCGTGCTCAGCCCTTTCACGACGCGCGCGCGCAATGCGCTGATCGGATTCGGCAGCATCATCAAAGACATCGCAGCTGACAGCGATAACATGGACCTGCTGGACATCATAGACGCCGTGCTGGATCGCAGCGGCTACAGGCGCTGGCTGCTGGAACAGTCCGAGCGCGGCGAAGAGCGTATGGAGAACATTCAGGAGTTTCGTGCATCTGCACGCGATTTCCTGCACCTTGGCAGAGCAGAGGCACTGACGGCTTTCTTGGAAAGCGTGAGCCTTGTCGCCGATGTGGACAGCATGGAGGATAAGACGGACGCCATAACACTCATCACGCTGCATCAGGCGAAAGGGTTGGAGTTTCCCGTGGTGTTCATGGTGGGTATGGAGGAGGGTCTGCTGCCCCACTCGCGTTCGGTAGATGACCCGACGCAGCTTGAGGAAGAGCGGCGCTTATGCTATGTGGGCGTAACGCGCGCGAAAGAAAGGCTATACCTGCTGCGCGCTTTCCGGCGCGGCTTTCGCGGCGGTTCGGATCCGGGCACTCCGTCGCGCTTCCTGCTTGACATACCCCAAGAATTGCTGGCAGCGCCTGCACAGCCCAAACGAACAAGTGCCGGCGGACAGCGGTCAAGAACAAGCCGCCAGTCGTCAGTTACGAAAGAGCGAGCGGGAACCGTCAGCCGCACATCCGGCGCGAGTCGCAGTCAGTCGAACACTTCGCGCACTTCCGGAACGCAGGTGCGCCGGGGCGGTCGAACTCCGAATGTGCCGGGGCAGCGTCCGGTTCGCCGAAGCGGTATATCCGCAAGCGGAAACGGAAATGCAGCGGCGGCGCGACTGGCAGTCGGGGACAAAGTAATGCACAAGGTGTTTGGCGAAGGCATCGTAACCGAGTGCAAACCCAGCGGCAACGATTTTGAGGTAACGGTAGCGTTCAGAGACGGCGCCGGAATCAAGCGCTTGCTGTTAGGGATGGCGCCGCTGGAGAAGACGAGTTAAGCCGTCTTTCGCTGGGAGAGAATGATAGATAGGCTTAGAAGCCGGCGCACTGCGACTAAGATAACATGATGCAGATTAGAGCTGCGTGAACGCGCAGAGAGGTTGGTTTGCAAGGAACTAATGTGAATATGGCACACTGGGTAAGTTCAGTTTATCCTGCACAGCCATGTTAGGCTTTCTGCGAAACGCAGTGCAGTCTTCCCCGGCACTGCGCTACCGTGATTTGCGCGTGCTGATGTCCGCGTCCTTCTTTGATGCCATCGGCTTCATGGGCGAGCAGGTTGCCATCAGCTGGCTGGTGCTGGAACTCACGGACAATCCTTTCATGGTTGGCGTTGCGCTTGGGCTGCGGATGGCGCCTCTGTTCTTCCTTGGGATAATTGCTGGCACGATAGCGGATATGGCTGACCGCCGCACGCTGATACGCCTGCTTAATATGGGCATGGCGCTGCTGATGGTCGGCATTGGCGCGCTGATTTATCTTGAAATGCTCGAAGTGTGGCATTTGCTGGCGTTCGCGGTTGCGGGCGGCTGCATAAGCGCGATGCACCAAACTGCGCGACAGAGCTTTGCCTTCGATGTTGTCGGGAGGGATAATCTAGTAAGCGGGCTGGCTTATGTGGGGTTGGGCATGCGGCTGGGCGGGCTGGCAGGTTCCATAGCGGCGGGCTATCTCATAGATGGTCCGGGCGCGCACATAGCTTACTGGATGCTGGCGAGCGGGTATATTGTGTCCACAGCTCTGCTCAGTTTCATACGCTCGCCGGGGCAGGCGGCGTCTCGCTCACGGCAACCGATATTGCAGAACCTGCGCGAGTTCGGCAGTGAGCTGCGACATAATAACCCGCTGCTGGTAATCATGATAATCGTAGCTGGTACGGAGACGCTGGGGTTTTCGAGCGGTACGGCATTCCCAAGTCTTGCGAGAGATGTGCTGGAAGTGGGTGCGGAGGGACTGGGCTGGCTAAACGCATTTCGCAGCGGCGGCGCAGTTGCGGGCATTGCGCTTCTCTCGCTGTTCGGCGAGGTGAGACGCAAAGGCACGCTGCTGCTGCTGACATTGCTGGGTTTCGGTGCGTCGCTGCTGCTGCTGGGGCAGTCATCCGCATTCGCATCTTTCTTATTTGCCGGCGAATCGGTGCCGATACTAGGTCAGTCGCCGGCATTCATCATAGCGCTAACGGCAACCGCAGTGATAGGCGGCGCAATGGCATTCTCGGATGTATTCTCACAGAGCATAATGCAGAACATTGTGCCTAACGAACAACGAGGACGCGCGATGGGAGCTTGGGTTGTGGGTATTGGAACTGCGCCTATTGGCAATTTGCAGGTAGGCGCGCTTGCAGCCACTATCGGAGTGGGCATCACATTGAGCGCCAATGGCATAACGCTTGTTATCCTTGCCATTGCGATATTCTTGTTCTACGGCAGGATTCGGCGGCTGTGATGGGCAGATATTGCGGGTCTATGTGAGCGGTGAGCTTTTGATTTGTTAGGTTGCGCTTCAGCTGGCTTGGCTCAGGATGATGAGAGTGGATTAGTTTGCAGGGCTTGGGCGGCTTTGCGTGCGGCAATTCCGCGGTGGCTGACGGTGTTTTTTTCCTCGTCTGAAAGCTCCGCCATAGTTCGGCCAGTTCGGCCGCATTCCGACAGCAGAAAGACGGGGTCGTATCCGAAGCCGTTGTCGCCGCGGGGCTGCGAGATGATGATGCCTTCGCATACGCCGTTGTGCTGTTGGACGCTTCCGCTGGGAGAGGCGATAGCAATGACACAGCGGAAGCGCGCCGTCCAAGGCTGAGGATGAGGCGCTAGATTGCGGAGCATTTTGGCGATGCGGTCGGCGTCGGTTGCGCCGGGACCTGCGTAGCGCGCTGAATGGACGCCCGGAGCGCCGCCGAGAGCGTCCACTTCCAGCCCGGAGTCGTCGGCGAGTGTGTGCAAGCCGGAAAGATTCGCATAAGTCGTCGCTTTGAGTACGGCGTTCTCCGTCAGGGTATTGCCTGTTTCTTCCACATCCAGGTCAATTCCGACCTCGGAGAGCGATAAGAGCGTATAGGGCAGGCTGTGTAGGAGGCGGCGCAGTTCGGCGAGCTTGCCTGCGTTGTGAGTGGCTACCAGAAGTTTGTCTGTCATGAGCGGCGCGGGTTTTTCAAGCCTGTGTTAATCTTGGTGCGAACTTCACGCTTAACACGGGCAGCAAGGTGTTTATCGTGTGCGGTTAGGAATTGGCGCACGGCTTCGGTGTCGTGCCATACGAGTTCGCGGAGCGCCCAAGAAAGAGCTTTCTGCACCATATCTTCTCTATCTGCAGCGAGCATATCGCATATAGCAAGAGTGCGCGGGGTGTCGCCGCTGCCGCCATACGAACGAGTGTTGAGTGCGACTGTGCTGACTAAGGCGGCGCGGCGCCACCAGAGGTCGCAATCTGCCGCCCAGCGCCGTATTAGCGCGTCGGAGACGATGCCATGCAGCCAAGCGGGACCGGAAAGGGTGCGCGCGAAGTCGTCAACGGTGTCCCAGCTGTTCATGCCTTGCCCCAATTCGTCGAGCAGAGCATCGTTTAGGCTGCCGAAAGCCTGCGGATGATTTCGGATAAGCTCGTATGCGACCCAGCGCAAGCCGCCGCGCCCCGGTGCGCTGTTGTGGGCGAGCAGCGCCTGCGCGACCTTGATGACGAACTCCGGCTCCGCAGCCTTCAACGCGCGCGAGTAACCGCGGCGCACTTTGCGAACCGTAGGTGTCGTCTTGACGGGCAGAGCGTCTATGTCTGCCACAATCTGCTCTGTGGTTTTGGATGGTGTCATTGAGCCTTGTGGGTTGTTAGATATTGTGAGTGTTAGACATTCGGGTTGATTAGGCATCCATGTCCGGGGAATATCTGCCTTGCCGCGCTGCGCTGGTGAGTTTTGCGCGCCGGTAGTATTCCTGCTGAGCGGCTTCAGTATTAGCCGCACTGCCTCCCCATGCCTTTAGCGGGGCTGCCTGCAAACCGCGTCCGTAGGAAAAGCTGAGTTCCCAAGGCGTGTCCATGCTCTGTGCGGCGCAGTTGATGGCGTTGAGGTTTTCGGTGGCTTCGTCGTCGCTTTGTCCGCCGCTGAGGAAGACGATGCCCGGCACTGCGGCGGGTACGGCGCGCATAAGGCAGTCCAGTGTCCGTTCTGCGACTTCGTTGGCGTCGGCTCGCTCCGCAGCGTCCTTGCCTGATATGACCATGTTGGGCTTCAGCAGAGTGCCGCGCAGATCAACTCGCTGTCGCGCGAGCTGATCGTAGGTACTTCGCAGCGCGTTGAGAGTTACTTCGTGGCAGCGTTCTATGGAGTGGTCGCCGTCCATAAGGGTTTCCGGCTCTACGATGGGGACTAGGCCGGCTTCTTGACTGAGTGCGGCAAAGCGCGCGAGCAGATGCGCGTTGGCATCTATGCAATACTGGCTTGGGATATGGTCGCCGATAGTGATGACGGCGCGCCATTTGGTAAAGCGCGCGCCGATAGAGTGGTATTCGGCAAGCCTGTCGCGCAAGCCGTCGATGCCGTCGGTGATTAGCTCGCCTTCGGTATTGGCTAATGGATTGGTGCTTTTGTCAACTTTGATTCCGGGGATGATGCCTTGCTCTTGGAGGATGCTGACTATGGGAGTTCCGTCTGCCCCACGCTGGCGAAGGGTCTCGTCGTAGAGGATGACACCGCTTATGAACTCGTTGGCGCCGGATGTGCGGAAGAGCATTTCGCGGTAGTCTCGGCGGCTTTGTTCGGTGGATTCGACGTTGATGGTGTCGAATCTGCGCTTGATGGTGTTGGTGCTTTCGTCAGCGGCTAGGATACCCTTTGCGGGTGCGACCAGTGCCTGAGCGGTGTCGTTCAGTTCGCTAGTGTTCATTGCAAAACTCCTAGTGGGGCAGCAGGTTTGTGAGAGTGATTGAGCTGGCTGATATTTTAGCAGAAAGGCGCTGGGGAATTAACAGGGGCAGGGCTTAGCGGAATCGTGTTTCTGGCGTTAATTTATATCAGTTATCGGTATCAGTATCAGCGCCAACAACAGTTTCATTCCCCTGCACACGTTCTCTGGCGCGCTTGCTTTCGGTCTCTATCCGCTTCAGCATCGCCTCTTCCTCTTCCTGCTCCAGTTCCATCGCGCGCATCACCAGCGCAGCCTCGCGCATATACTGACGGCGCAGCCAGCGATAATCTTCTTCGCTCAGATTGCTTATCGCATATTCCAACTCGGCGCTGAGTATGCCGTCAAAGGCTGCTTCCCAGCGCTGCTGCAGAATTTCCATCGGAGACCTTTCGTCATCCAGCCATTCATTGCTTTCGCCGCGCCGCAGAAACGGGTACACGATGGCAATCGCAGGTATAAGCGCGAGCATAACGGCAATAAATACGAGCATCGGCTACGCCCTCGCCGCTTGTGCGCCGCTGGGAATCCGTGCGACCGCCGGCGCTGGGTGTCTTGACGGCAGCAGTCCAAACAGTATGCCTAACGCGAGCACCGGCCCGGACGCCCACATCCACCAGACCAACGGGTTTATTAGCACGCGGAACACTGCCTGATCGCCGCTTCCGAACTCGGATGGAATTATGTAGAAGTCCTCTATCGGTGTGCTGCGAATTGCGCCCTTGGTCGAGGCGATACGGAAGGCAGGGTAGAAGGCGCGGCTCGCCTCAATCCTGCCCGTAAATTTGTCGCCTGCGTACACATCAAACGCAACTACGGATTCTGATCTGTCAGGATGCGTGGTATGCACTGCGCCCACATACTCGAAGGTGTAACCGCCAAGTGACGCCACATCGCCAGGTTCCATAACAATATCTCGCTGCACACTGAAGAAGGATGATGCTATTGTTCCCGCAGCGAGCATTGCTATACCCAAATGCACGATGTACCCGCCATAGCGCGGTCGGTTGCCGGAAAGCAGGTTATAGAATGCGGCGGGATATGATTCGCCTCGCCTATGGCGCGACCGAGTACCCCGAAACCATTCATTCAGAACCCCTCCGACTGCAAGCGCAACGGAGGCAAATGCCGCGAGTGCGACTGGTTGGCGTACCCCTGCTATCAGAAGCACTATCACGGTTAGCAAGGCGGCAATAATCGGCGCACGCAGCGCGCGTATCAGGCTGCGTCCGGTAGAGCGTCTCCAAGGGAGCAATGGACCTATGCCCATCAGCGCCACGATTAGCATCAGAAGCGGCCCGTTCACGCGATCGAAGAACGGACGCCCAACGGTAATCACCGTACCGTCCGCAGCTTCGCTGAACACCGGGAATATCGTACCCCATAGGGTTACAAACGCGACAGCAAGAAACAGGATATTCTGTCCGAGGAACGCGCTCTCGCGGGAGACAAACGATTCGAGCCGCTGACGGCTTTTCAGCGAGTCGTATCGCCACAGGAATACCAAGATGGATATGAGCAGCGTTCCACCCATGAACGCCAAGAACAGCCAGCCCATCGTGCTCTGTGCAAAGGAATGCACAGACGGAACGGGACCTCCGCGATTGATGAACATGCCCATCTGCGCCATCGTGAAAGCAATGATTATGAGCGCCATATTCCACATGCGGAACATGCCTCGCCGTTTCTGAACCATAATTGAATGTACGAACGCCGTCATGGCGAGCCAAGGCATCAGCGCCGAGTTCTCCACCGGATCCCAAGCCCAATAACCTCCCCAGCCCAATATGGTGTACGCCCACCAACTGCCGAGCATAAGCCCCATTGTCAGCACGAGCCACGACACCATTCCCCAAAACCTGCCAAGGTCCACCCATTCGTCTCGTCCGCCGCGCCGCGCCGCAAGCACGCCCATTGCAATGCTGAACGGCACCGCCACAAGCACAAGTCCCGCCATTTGCAGGGGTGGGTGTATAAACATGCCGAAATGCACCAGCAGCGGATTGATCCCCTGCCCATCGGGGGGCACGACCGGCAGCCGCTCTAATGGATTGGCGAGGAAAAGCATGATGGCTAGAAAGAAGGTTAGTATGAGCGCCATTATTCCCAGTGCGTAAGGAGTTGTGTGGGGAAGACGCTTGCGTATTGTCAGTACTGCAAACGCGGATACGATCGCCAGCATTAGCGCTAAGTAGAGTAGCGAACCTGCATTGCCGGCATAGAAGGCGACCCACGTGTAGATATGCGGCATCGCGAGATTGCTGTTCTCAGCGACATATCGAACGCCGAAATCGCGCGTAACGAAAGCGTACACGAGCGCAGCAGTGGATAGCAGGAGCAGCATCGGCACCGCATAAAATCCATAGCGCGCGCTCGTAGTAAGTTCCGGTATGCGCTGCCATGCGCCTATGAAAGAGGCAGCAGCTGCGTAAACCGCTACAATAAGCGCGATTATCAGCGCGAGCTGTCCTGCGTCAACCATGTATGTTCCTCGTTAGTTCACTAAATAATCTCAATGTTGAACATCCCATTGGGAGGGGGCGCCCCATCCACGGTTAGGATGCCACTGCCACTTGCCTGAAGATAACCGATGGGGAGAAATCATTAACGACTTGCTTGGTTAAGAATCGTCCGATACAGACTTCTCTATGCGTTGATAGTATCTTTGAAGGTCTTCATCCTTTATCCTGCCATCATCATCGTCTTCCCCATCATACGCAACCGTCGGTCGGCGGCGCATGTGCCGCAGCGCCAGCACAAATACGCCAACCGCAGCAACAACACCTATTGGCGGCACAAGCCATACAGCGAGCGATACCCCATCAGTCGGAGGCGCAAGAAGCACACTGGGACCGTACCGCTCTACAAAGAACTCGCGCACTTCGTCGTCTGTCCAGCCTGCCGATAGCTTCTCCCTCACAATGCCGCGCATCTGAACCGCGAGGGCAACCTGCGACTGGTCGATAGATTCGCCGGGGCACACCGGACACATGATAGACCTGTTCAGCGCCTGTTCTCGCTGTTCTAGTTCCGGAACAGCGGCGCGCGCATTATTGCATCCTATCGCTGCGATAGTGGCAAGAACATACATAAATAAGGTAGATAATATGAAAAACCTGCTTTTATTCACCATATACGATGCTCATCAATTAACGGCAGATAGCCTAGCAATGTATCACTCCTGCTGCATCCGATACAGCTGCTCCCGGACTCTAGCTAATTCGGCTTCAGCGGCAAGTCGTCTGGTTCGCTCCGTATCAGCTCGTTCCTCAGCGGCAAGTCGTCCGGTTCGCTCCGTATCAGCTCGTTCCTCAGCAACATAACGTTCGGCCTCAGCGACATCACGCTCGTCTAGCAGTTCCTCGGGGGTGGGTAAAAACTCACCGGTCTCGGGGACACGAAGGCGCAGCTTACCATCGTCCCAGCATAAGTCCAATCCGAGCACCTCACTATGTCCCCACAACAAGCCGTCGAACTCCCGGTGTATCTGCACTCGCTCATACTTGCCGTTCACTAGCACATCACCCGCAAGCGGCGCATCATGAAAGCGTCCCCCGCTGTGGTCAAAGCGCCAATACTCCCTCACGCCGTAGGCTGCATACATCTCCCTTTTCACAGTGTAATCACGCCTGCCCGTGCTCTTGGACGCAATTTCCAGCACGAAATCGGGCGGCTTTCCTACTTCGCTTATCACATAACCGTTCCGCGATATTATGCCGCGCGGATTGACGCCGAACGCCACCACGCAGTCTGGCGCAAGGCGTTCCGCATCGTTCGTCGCTTCACGTCTCAGATAACCTGCGCCCGAAATCAGCACATCGTCTCTGTGAGCGAAGTAAGGGCTGAGTATCCCGTGGAAAGAAAATATTCCCTCGTGTTGTTGCATATCCGGCTCTCTTGGCGGATCGGGCAGGGGCTCCAGATGAGCGTAGTCAGCAACTTGTGGTCTGAAAGAGCTTCGAGTGGTCATAGATTGCCTCTCCGAAATATACGATGCTCATCAATTAACGGCAGATAGCCTAGCAATGTATCACTCCTGCTGCATCCGATACAGCTGCTCTCGGACTCTAGCTAATTCGGCTTCAGCGGCAAGTCGTCCGGTTCGCTCCGTATCAGCTCGTTCCTCAGCGGCATCACGCTCGGCCTCAGCGACATCGCGCTCGCCTAGCAGTTCCTCGGGGGTGGGTAAAAACTCACCGGTCTCGGGGACACGAAGGCGCAGCTTACCATCGTCCCAGCATAAGTCCAATCCGAGCACCTCGCTATGTCCCCACAACAAGCCGTCGAACTCCCGGTGTATCTGCACTCGCTCATACTTGCCGTTCACTAGCACATCACCCGCAAGCGGCGCATCATGAAAGCGTCCCCCGCTGTGGTCAAAGCGCCAATACTCCCTCACGCCGTAGGCTGCATACCTCTCCCTCTTCACAGTATAATCACGCCTGCCCGTGCTCCTGGACGCAATTTCCAGCACGAAATCGGGCGGCTTTCCTACTTCGCTTATCACATAACCGTTCCGCGATATTATGCCGCGCGGATTGACGCCGAACGCCACCACGCAGTCTGGCGCAAGGCGTTCCGCATCGTTCGTCGCTTCACGTCTCAGATAACCTGCGCCCGAAATCAGCACATCGTCTCTGTGAGCGAAGTAAGGGCTGAGTATCCCGTGGAAAGAAAATATTCCCTCGTGTTGTTGCATATCCGGCTCTCTTGGCGGATCGGGCAGCGGCGCCAGATGAGCGTAGTCAGCAACTTGCGGCCTGATAGAGCTTCGAGTGGTCATAGATTGCCTCTCCGATACACAATGAACCCAACACTCCTATATTTCTGAATCTATACATTAATCTATACGATTGAATATCGCACATTTATTCACGACATTAACTTTAGCACAAAGTACACTCTGCTTGCGCCTTTTGGTATAATTGCGGCGGCAAAGGGCAATGGATTTGAAACAATTCGCGGGAGCAATGAATGAGCATCCTATATGTCGTATCAGACCGGCCGGGCGCAGGCAAGACATCGCTTTGCATGTCATTGGCGAAACTTCTGACAGCGCAGTCAAAGTCGGTTGCAGCTATCAAACCCGTCTCCAACGGCGAAGATGACCCCGACGCTGCCGCGTACGCCGATCTCTTGGGAGCCAATACGCGAGACTGGCAGATTGAATTTGCCGAAAACTTGAACGCCGGCAACCTCGACACAGTCTGCACCCAAATCAGCCACTTGGCTTCTGAGAATGACATCGTAATCGTAGAAAGCTCAAACCGGCTGGACGCAGCGCTGGGGCGAAGAATCTGTGACAGCATAGACGCACAAGTACTGATAGTCGCAGGCTTCGACGCATCATTGTCCTACGACACAGTGCTGGCTGCCGGAGAGCCTTACGGCGAAAGGACAATAGGGTACATCATCAACGGTGTAACCCAATACATGGGTACGGATGCGCGCGCGAACCTTATGTCGTCCAAGGCCGCACATGCATCCCAGGCTTCATCGAAAGAAGCGCATGTGCTGGGAATGATACCAGAAGACAGGCGGCTGCTAGGTGTCAGCGTCAGCCAGATAGCGGCGCACCTAGACGGCGAATTCATCGGCGAGGAAATGGACGATGACGCATTAGTAGAATACCTGATGGTGGGCGGGATGAGCCTAGATCCCGGCGAGTATTACTACAGCATCCACGATAACCGCGCCGCCATAGTACGCGGCGACAGGCCGGACTTGCAGATGTCCGCTCTTAGCGCCCCCGGCTTCACCGCCTGCCTCATCGCCACCGGCGGGATTATGCCTATCGAATATGTCCGCTATGAGGCAGAACAGGAGGAAACGCCGATTATCATCGTGGAAACAGACACACTCGACACCATGTCAAAGCTCGATACCATGCTTTACGAGAGTAAATTCAACCACCCGGACAAACTCAAGCGCTGTACTGAGCTATTAGATGAGCATGTCGATATTTCCGCGTTGCTTCAAGTTCTGTAATATGCAAAGGCAATTCGGTCGTCTGATATAAGAAAGCAGATGCTGCGACTTTTATATCAGTCGCAGCATCTCGTTGTTCATTATGCAATAAGAAAGAATCGCTTATAATCGCCGCGCGTCGCCTATCCGGCGTTAGCAACCGCCGCGCGGATGGCTCGTCCAGCATACACCGAAGTCAGATGCGCGCGATATTCTGCCGACGCATGCACATCTTCATTGAACTCGATCCCGTTCCCTGCTGCACTCGCTGCCACATTGATTGCTGCATCATCTAGGCTGCTCCCCACAAGCGCCGCCTCTGCATCTCGCGCGCGCACTGCATTCGGTCCTGCGCCCGTAATTCCGATGCTCGCACTCACGCACTTGCCGTCGTCATCCAGTGTTATAACTGCCGCGACACCCACGATAGCATAGTGTGAAGCCTTGTTTCCGAACTTCGCGTATGCCATTCCTCTGTTCGCAATAACCGCAGGTATCCGAATCTGATTCAAGATTTCGTTCGGCTCAAGCGCAGTCGTCAGCAGATCAACAAAGAAGTCGTCCGCGCTGATGGTGCGATGCTCACCTGTCGAACTTGTAACCATCTGCGCGTCCAGAGCAACCGCAACCGCAGGCAAGTCTCCCGCAGGGTCGGCATGCGCAAGGGATCCGCCAATCGTACCCATGTTCCTGACCTGTGCATCCGCCACCTGACCTGCCGCATCTGCCAGCATCGGCGCTCGGCTGCGAACCAAATCTGACGCCTCAAGCTCGGCGTATGTCGTCATAGCGCCTATCTCCAAGCCGCCCCCGTCAGTCTCACGTATGTACGACAATCCCTCGATCTTGCCAAGGTCGATAATCACATCAGGTTCAGAAAGCCTCAGTTTCATCAACGGGATAAGGCTGTGCCCGCCAGCCAGCAGTTTTGCGCCCTCGCCATGCTCAGCCAATAGGCTCGCAGCCTCGGAAACGCTTGTTGGCGCGTAATATGCGAATGCGCTAGTAACCATATTCGGACCTCCGTTTTGCGTCCCATTCTAGTCTTAATCAGATCAGCTAGTCGTCCGTCTTCGTCATTCCGAAGACATCTTCTCCGCGGCATACTGCACCGCCTTAACGATGTTATGGTAACCCGTGCAGCGGCACAAATTACCCGCAAGCCCTTCGCGTATCTCTGCTTCCGAAGGGTTGGGGTTCTTCGTGAGCAGGTCATAAGACATCATAATCATGCCCGGCGTGCAGAACCCACACTGAAGCCCATGCTCCTCCCAGAAGCCTTCCTGAACGGAATGCAGCTCTCCGTTGGTCGCAAGCCCTTCGACCGTAGTAACCTTGCCGCCGTTAGCCTGCACAGCAAACACAGTGCAGGACTTCACCGCGTTGCCGTTTAGAATAACTGTGCATGCGCCACAATTACTCGTGTCGCAGCCCACATGCGTACCTGTCATATTCAAAGTTTCGCGCAGGTACTGCACAAGCAGCAATCGCGGCTCTATTTCACCGGTATAGGATGTGCCGTTGACCTCTACGGTAATTGACTGACCCATACAAATCCTCCCAAAACAACATGATCAGTGCCATATCCAACAAGGGCAAACCTGCCCGTACTTGATAATATGAACGGGGGCGCCTATGGATTTTCGCCGATTATATCAGGATAAATCATAATGGGCTACCCGCATCACCGCCTAATCCGTTCCTTGACTGCTTTCCAAGCCGATACCTATAATAATTGACACCAATTGATCAGCCTTGCGGTATGATTTGCCTATACACATATCACATATATCTCTTCTATCAGCGCCCGAAAGGTAATTAGAATGCCCGAGACCTTGAGCGTCAGCCAAGTCGAATCAGTCCGAGACACCGCTCTTGCCGAGCTTGCCGCCGCCGGCACAGCCGAGCAAACCGAGTCCTGGCGTATCACCTGGCTCGGACGGCGAGGGCGCCTGACGCAAGTTCTGCGCAGTTTAAGCAGCCTGCCGCCGGAAGAGCGCCGCAGAATCGGGTCTGTCTCCAACCAAGTCAAAGCGCTCCTCGAACAGCAGCTTGCCCAGCGCCAAGCCGACCTATCGCGTGCCAAAGCTGAAGCAGAAGACCGCGCCGATGCCATCGATGTAACCCTGCCCGGATGGCCATCGCCTGCCGGCAGACTTCACCCCACTACTCAGATGATACGCGAGATATGCGAAGCTTTCAGTTCTATGGGTTTTGACGTTGTCGAAGGTCCTGAAGTTGAATGGGATCTCTATAACTTTGAGATGCTGAACATACCCAAGGGGCACGCTGCACGCGATATGTGGGCAACTCTCTGGGTTGACCAGCCCGATAACGGGGAATACCCCATGCTCATGCGTACACAGACATCCCCAATGCAAATCCGCACAATGCAGCAGCGTAAGCCGCCCGTCCGTGTTGTTGTTCCCGGCAAATGTTACCGATATGAAGCCACAGACGCCACGCATGAGTGGCATTTTCATCAGGTAGAAGGCTTGGCTGTGGACAGAGGCATTACCTTTGCTGATCTCAAAGGCACGCTCTACGAATTCGCGCGCCGCATCTTCGGCGAAGAGCGTCAGGTGCGCTTCCGCTGCGACTATTTCCCCTTCGTTGAGCCGGGGGTGGATATGTCAATCTCCAATTTCAAAGACCCTCAGACGGGCAAGCGTCCTATCAACCGAGACGAAGACTGGATAGAGATACTCGGCGCAGGAATGGTTCACCCCAAAGTTCTTGAAGGCGTTGGGCTGGATCCAAATATCTACACGGGCTTCGCTTTTGGCATGGGAGCGGAGCGCATCGCAATGCTCAAATACGGCATTGAAGATATACGCCTCTTCTACTCCAACGACCTGCGCTTTCTAAGCCAGTTTTAGCAGTCTTTCTTTTCTTCCGAAAGAAGATACAGATGCGAGTACGCCGGCGCAGATAGAACTTGGCGCACGCCTGTGTTATCTGTTACTCACCTGTCCAAATGCTATACTAACGATGGATTTATCCGATAGGTTCAGAGGGAAATCTGATGCGCCCGCTAACTCACATGGAGATAATTCATGACAGACAGCGCAGCCTTCGGTAAAAAGCGTCGTCAAGCATTAGGGGAAATTCGAGAACTTCGGAATCGAACGTCCCAACAAGGGCTATGAACCTTTATTTGAGCTGGATTTCCACTACATCCCGACAAACACATTCTCATACTTGTTAAAATCAACGCTAGTATATCCGTAGTTAAGGGTTATCACTGCCAATACAACAACACAAAAGGAACACTCCATGAAAGTACCCCTCTCTTGGCTGAAGAACTACACGCCGGTCAATCTGCCCGCAAACGAGCTGGCGCATCGGCTCACTATGGCTGGCAACGAAGTTGGCGATGTGGAAATTATCGGCGCAGAATTAGATCCGGAGCGCATAGTAGTAGGACATGTGCTCAGCGTCGATCCGCATCCCAACGCCGACCGCCTGCGCCTGCCCACCGTTGACATCGGCAGCGGCGAGACGGCTACCGTGGTTTGCGGCGCGCCGAACATAGCCGCCGGGCAGAAAATCGCATTTGCGAAAGAGGGTGCGATGCTTTTCAGTCCCCGCACCGGCAAAAAGGAAGCACTCAAAGCTGCTACCATTCGTGGCGTGCGCTCTGCCGGCATGGTCTGTTCTACCCTCGAGCTGGGGCTAGGCGAAGACCACGAAGGCATTTTGGTACTGGACGAAGACGCTCCGGTCAGCATGCCCCTTGCCGAGTACATCGGCGACGCAGTCCTCGATGTGGAAGTAACCCCTAACCGTCCCGACTGCCTGTCCATTCTAGGTATAGCCCATGAAGTTGCCGCACTCACCGGCGCATCTGTAACCGAGCCGGACCTTTCCTACAATGAAGACGAAGCGCCAATAGCGGAGCAGGCGAAAGTTCAAATTGCCGATCCTGACCTCTGCTTTCGCTACACCGCGACACTCATACATGGCATCCAAATTGCCGAATCCCCGCGCTGGATGCAGGATGCTCTCACCAGAGCAGGCTTGCGCCCTATCAACAATATTGTGGACATCACCAACTATGTGATGCTGGAATATGGTCAGCCCCTGCACGCCTTCGACTTTGGGAAAGTGCGCGATAACACCATCATCGTCCGCTCTGCCCGCCCCGGCGAAATACTTGTAACGCTCGACGGCGAAAGCCATACCCTTCAGCCACCGATGCTCGTCATCGCAGATTCGCAAGACGCCATAGGTCTGGCAGGCGTAATGGGTGGCGCAAACACCGAGATTGATGGCGCGACAACTACGGTTCTTCTCGAATCTGCCAACTTCCACGCCATAAACACCCGCCGCACCCGTCTAGCCTTGCGAATGAACAGTGAAGCATCGTATCGCTTCGAGCGCGGCATCCGTCCTGAACTCGCGCCCCTCGCGCTGCGCCGAGCTACCCAGCTCATGATACAGCTAGCCGGGGGCACAGCGTCTGAAGGCATACTCGACATCTATCCGGATCCCACGCCAGCTCCTTCCGTGCAAATCAGCCGCCACCGCCTCCGACAAGTGCTCGGTGTGGACTACACGATGCAGCGCGTAGAACGCACACTGGAATCTCTCGGCTTTGAGCGTGATCGCGCGCCGGAAGCCATAATGCCCACGATGGATGCATTCGCTGTTGGCGGCGCGCCGGAAGCCGACAGCACTATCTGGATGAAGCCGCCATACTGGCGCTCCGACATCAATATCGAAGACGACATCGTAGAGGAACTCGCCCGTATCATTGGATATGACAGCATACCCACAACGATGCTGTCCACTCCCATACCGCATAACCAGCCGCAAGTGCGCCTTATCCTGCGTGAGCGTATCAAAGACCTGCTTGCCGCTGCCGGCATGCAGGAGACTATCTCGTATTCCCTTGTCAGCGTGAACATGCTGGAGCGCGTCGGCGTTGACATAAACGACGCCAACATCTTGCGCATCGCCAATCCGATGAGCAACGAATTCACACATTTACGCACAAGCCTGCGCGCCAGCATACTTAACACTCTGTCGAATAACCGCCGCATCTATCAGAGCGAAGGAATTCGTATATACGAAATCGGCAGGGTATATCTGCCCAAAGAAGAAGCCCGTGAGCGCGACTTGCCGGAAGAGCGCGAGATACTGGTCGGCATTTTATGCGGCGACCGATTCCGAATGTCTTGGAACACACCGAGCGGCGACATGGGCTTCTACGACGCTAAGGGAGTGCTGGAAACGCTCTTGTCAGAGCTCCGCGCACCCGCCCGCTATGAAGCTTACGACGCCGACCCTATACTGCGGCGCGGCAGAACTGCCCGCATACTGTGCGGCAATGCGCCTATAGGTGTGGTCGGCGAAGTCAGGCAGGAGGCACTCAGACGATTTGATATAGACGGCGCGCCTGCCGCTATGTTCGAGATCGACCTAGAAGCGCTTAGAGCCGCACTTCCTGAAGAAACGCGCCAGCACCTGCCCGCAAACCCTTATCCTCAGTCGTACCGCGACCTTGCGCTCATTATGGATGCGGATGTTACATCGGCTCGCATACAGGCAATCATTGAACGACATCGTATGGTCGCACGCAGCATCCCGTTTGACATATATGAGGGCGAGGGTGTCCCCGCAGGCAAGCGCTCCCTAGCATACCGCATCGTATTTCAGTCTCCGCGAGGCACTCTTACATCCGAACAGGTTGACGGCTATCAGTCGAACATCCTGCAACAGCTTCGACGCGAACTAGGCGTAGAACTCCGCGAAGCAGGCTAACTATTACCTGCGCCGCTTGTTATACTGCTTCGACAGAACTACAACTTACAGTTATTCTTTTACATGACTATACCTGCAAGGAACGATTCTAAACCGCGAGTAACAATATGGTCTGTATCTCCTCATATAATAGGGATATACTTTGTCATATTTCTAATTCAATACATACCCGGCATAGCATTCAGCTCTCAGCAGCTAATACAACAGCGCGCTGCAGACGAAAACTTCGCTAACATAGCGCTGGAAATCATCAAAACATCTGGTTCTATTGGCATAGGATCAGCAATGAACGCAATAGCCGTAGCACTATTCGTGGAGGCAATCATGGTACTAGCAAGCATACTCAGCAAACAGCATCGGGAACAAGGGCGCGCAGAAGGCATCGTAGAAGGGCGCGCAGAAGGCATTACCGAAGAACGCAAGCGCTCAAATGCTAAGCTTCGCGCCTGGGCTAAGGAGAAAGGCATACCATTAGAAGAACTGCCGCTCGATGATGATGAAAATGTCGAATAGTGATATATCCGAATTTTAGATCGGAGCTCTGGCATAGCATTCAGCTCTCAGCAGCTAATACAGCAGCGCGCTGCAGACGAAAACTTCGCTAACATAGCGCTGGAAATCATCAAAACATCTGGTCCTATTGGTATAGGATCAGCAATGAACGCAATAGCCGTAGCACTATTCGTGGAGGCAATCATGGTACTAGCAAGCATACTCAGCAAACAGCAGCGGGAACAAGGTCGCGCAGAAGGCATCGCCGAAGGGCGCGCAGAAGGCATCGCCGAAGGCCGCACCGAAGGCATCGTAGAAGGCATTACCGAAGAACGCAAGCGCTCAAATGCTAAGCTTCGCGCCTGGGCTAAGAAAAAAGGCATACCATTAGAAGAACTGCCGCTCGATGACGATGAAAATGTCGAATAGTAATATATCCGAGTTTTAGATCGGCGCTAAATACATCGCTAGTCCATCACCCGTCAGCCAGCCGAAAGATAACACATAGATCAATACCCCAATACCCGCTTATGCCATACTCAACCCTAACCGGCGCCCGCGTCATCGACGCTACAACGGGAATCGCAGGACCTTATTGCGGCAAGATGCTCGCAGACTATGGCGCCGAAGTCATCAAACTGGAACTGCCCGGCGCCCCAGACTCTTCGCGCGAAGCCGGCGCATTTCCTGACAACGTCCCGCATCCGGAAAAAAGCGCGCTGTTCCTGCATCTCAACGCAGGCAAAAAGGGCATCACACTAGATCCATCCACACGCGACGGCAAGCGCATCTTCACACGATTAGCCGCCCAAAGCCATATCGTTCTGGAAAGCTTCCGCCCTGGGCAAATGGCAGACTGGGGCATCAGCTATGACGATCTGCGCCGAGTCCGCAGCGACATCGTTATGACATCGGTTACACCATACGGACAGTCCGGGCCCCACAAGAACTACCAGTTCACTGAGCTGACCATATTCGCGGCCGGCGGCGGCATGCACCGCGAAGGCTTGCCTGAGCGCGAGCCGCTGCGTTACGGGGCTGAAATAGCCCAGTACTTCAGCGGCACCACAGCAGCCGCAGCTACCATGATCGCCTTGTTCGGTGTAGCTATGAGCGGTGAGGGCGATTGGATTGATATATCTATGCAGGAGTGTATGGCAGGTCATCCCCACCAAATTGGACGCCGCGCTCCTTGGATATACGGCAGCGAGCCTGACCCGCGCAAGCTTCCTCGTCTAGCCGCGGCGGGCATGCGCGAACCCTACGCAGTCGGCACATTCCGATGCAAAGACGGCTTCGTCAGCTTCTTGCCGCTTGGCTCCCGCATGTGGCCGCAGCTCGCTCGCATGATAGACCGACCGGATCTCATCGAAGACCCGCGCTTCCATTCGGCAGACGACCGCACGGAACGCCGCATCGAACTCGAAAACATATTTCAGGCATGGTTCGACGACCACACCAGAGAGCAAGTATTTGCAGCCGGACAGCGCGAAGGACTGCCTTGCGCTCCGATCCTAGAATCACACGAGACGCTGCAAAACACCCACTTCCGAGAACGCAGCTACTTCATTGATCTCATTCATCCGGACGCCGGCAGCCTGACCTACACGGGCTTACCTTTCCGACTGTCCGAAACCTCTGTCGTACCTAATACCCCTGCACCTCGCCTTGGGCAGCACAATGCCGAAATCTATGCCGACATGCTCAACATCACCGATTCGGAACTTGCCCAACTCCATGCAAACGGTGTAGTTTAGGTATGGAGTTGAAAATCGCAAACTTTGCAACCCCTGCGACCCCTGTGCATCAAAGTTAGCCCTGCCGATGTTCGGAGAACTGACATGAAAAACCCGCCCCTTCGCGGCATACGTGCCCTCGAACTCGCCGAAATATGGGCAGGTCCATTCTGCGGCGTACTGCTCGGAGATATGGGCGCAGAGATAATCAAAGTAGAAGCCGTTCAGCGCATCGCCCGCGGGCCCATAAACCCCGCGCCAAATACACCTGGCTACCCTGACTATGACCCCGGCGAGCGTCCTTGGAATCGGCAGAGCAACTTCAACGCCGTCAATCGCAACAAACTTGGCATCACGCTTGATCTCACAAGTAAGCAAGGTATCAGCGCCTTCAAAGAACTTGTCAACATTAGCGACATCGTCTTCACGAACTACGCTTTCGGAGTTATGGACAGGCTGGGACTCGGACAGCAAGAGCTGCGAGCCATCAAGCCGGACCTTATTGTCCTATTCACCCCGGGATACGGCAACACAGGACCGTACAGACAGCACCGCAGCATGGGTATGGCAATCGACGCCATGACGGGACACTCCGCCCTGCGGGGCTACCCAGACCTAGACCTCTCCTACAACTCACTTGTCCATCATCCGGATGCCGTAGGCGCTGTAACGGCGGCATTCGCTATATGCGCCGCGCTCCACCATCGCGCACGCACAGGACAAGGACAGTTCATCGACCTGTCTCAAGCGGAGGCATTCATGCCCCACCTCGGCGAAGTGTTCTTAGAAAACCAGATGAGCGGCATGCCCCGCGAACGGCGCGGCAACAGCCACCCATATATGTCCCCGCATGGCTGTTACCCCTGCCTAGGCGATGACGCTTGGGTAACCCTTGCGGTTCGCACCGAAGACGAGTGGCGGCGCTTTTGTTCAGTCGTTGCGCGCCCAAATCTCGTTACAGACGCACGCTTCGCATCCATGGACGACCGCATCACCAACCGGGAAGCCTTGGACGCCATCATCAGCGAATGGACTGCGCAGCGCGATCGCCACCAAGTAGCCGCTCAGCTGCAGGCGCAAGAGATACCCGCAGCGCCGGTGCTGGACTGCGGACCAGATACCTACGAAGACCCGCACCTGCAAGCTCGCCAGTATTTCCAGCTGGTAACTCACGACGACGCAGGCACATACCCCATGAGCGGTCCTGTATGGCGCACGCTGTCGTACGCATCCGAAAGCGGTGTGTCGGAAGACGATCCGCGCACACCCGATCGCCACGACCCCGCTCCGGGGCTTGGAGAGCACAACCACTATTTGCTGGGCGACCTGCTGGGCTACGCCGCCGACACTCTGCAAGACCTTGAACGCGCCGACATCATTGGCACTGTGCCGCTCGAAGGCGCCGATATGGGCGGCGTTCGTCGATTCGCACGCGAACGGCAAACCAGATACACATCCCAAACATGAACTGGGTAATTCTTTCACTCGCCAGCGCATTCGCCTTTGCGGTAGTGTCCGCACTGGATAAAGTCTTAATCCAGAGGCTCATGCCAACCCCCAGAGTCTTCATATTCCTGGCGGGGCTGTGCCAGTTAGGGCTGGCAATTTTGGCAATACCGTTTGCCCAGTTCAGCGGATACGACATTACCACTGCCTTTCTGTCTTGCGCGTCCGGCCTGACGTCCGGCATCTACCTCGCCCTCATGTTCTGGGTAATGCGTATGCAGGATGTATCTCGCGTAGTACCGGTAACATCTACACACACCATATTCGTGGCTATTCTTGCGATGGTCTTTCTCGGCGAAATCATCACATCGCTCGCATGGGTGGGCATAGTCATAACTATGTGCGGCGCAGCCCTGATGTCCCTAGGTCCCACCACGCGGCGTTCGGAGCAGGGCGAAAACAAACTCATTCCCTTCGCTCTGCTTATGGTGTCCAGCCTCGCATTTGGCCTCAGCCAATACATCAGCAAAGCAGTCGCCGACGACATAGACATCTGGTCATTGTTCATGTGGCGCGCGCTGGGAATGGGAATCGTCTGCTCCGTCTGTATGTTCAGAACGAGCATGATGCAGGATCTCATAAACACCATCCGATCGCCGCTGCCGTTGGGCTTGACCGTGTTCACCGAAGGCGTACTCGTGCTAGGCGCCGTTTTCCTGCAGCTCTGGGCAATCTACTCCGGCCCAGTCTCACTGGTTACGACCGTCATGGCGATACGCCCGCTCTTCGTCTTCATCCTGGGCACTCTTCTTAGCCTAAGCATCTCCGGGGTTCTCGACGAACCGCTGGAAGGCAAAATCTTGGCGGTCAAGCTAGTCGCAATCGCAATGACCATCGGCGGGGTGATCGCCGTGTCTATATGATGTCTATATGAGCAACCATGCCCGCAAATAGGACCGACCCTGCGACGCTGTCAAGTTCCGGGCTGCACAACCCGCACCGTAATGATGTCCGTGTCGTGGTACTGCTGATGTCTAACGGATGAGGCGTAACCCCTCAGCAGCTGCAGTGAAAGCTCATTTTCCACCACTGCATCGGCGTCATGCTGCTGCAATTGCCGCACACGATCTTCTATATTCGTACTATCATCCCCGCCGCCAATGAACTCAAGCTCCGCAGTCTCCCCCTCGTTCGAGGCCACGACGACCAGCCGCCGCCCGTCCGCAACATCTTCGTTTCCTTCCAAGTCGAGCGGCGCAAGTGTAAGCAAAGTCTCTTCTGCAACCGCGCTTAGCCTGTTCTTCATTGCATCATTCCAGCCTCTGCGTTCGGCAAATCTGGCGATGAACTCATTCAGATCCGGCAGCGCATCTATATGAAGCTCGGACTGAAAACGCATCCGCCGCGGGTTCGTGAACTCCAAGTACAGAATCATTACTATCGCGGAGAACCCGCCGGTGGTTATCGCGCTCTTGAACAGCGCGCCTATCACAGGTCCCAGGTCTGGCAGGGCGAACAGGTTAAAATGAAACGCCGCGCCTATCCAGAAGCAGACGCCCGCAACCGCAACCTTCTGCCCGTTCTGTTCGTTTTGTATGATAGTGCGCGCGCCGTCAACAAACAGGCTGCCGGTAACCATGAGCAGGTATCCTGTCATCACGGGGCCTGGTATTGTGCTGAGCAGCCCCGACACCTTAGGCACAAACGCCATCATAATAAATATAATTCCGATGCAGTACCCCACACTGCGCGCCGCAACTCCGGTCGTCTGCGTGAACGAGATTATTCCGGGATTGATGATGTTTGGTACGGCGCCGAACGCGCTCGCAATCAGATTCGTTATGCCGCCGCCTGCAAGCGTTGCCTGAACACTCCGAAAATCGACCGCTCTGTTATCGCGCCAAGCCACTCTTTGCATAGAGATGGACGCGCCGTTAGCCTGAATGGAAATTATCGCGCCCAGAAACAGAAACGAAGGCATCAGCGCCCAAAACGAGATGCCGAAATCTATTTCAAAATTAGGTATCTCTCTCGGAAGCCCAATCCACGGCGCCTCAACCACAAGGTCGAAGTCATATATCCCCAGCACCGCCGCAACTACGCACCCCACTATTATGCCGACCACAGGACCCCACAGCCGCAGGATTGCTGAGCCGCGCAAACTGAGCGCCGCAATTATCACCAGCGTAACCAGCGCCGTCAGTGTCGCTTCCGTGGGTTCGACCATCGATGCGCGGTTCAGCAGATCGAAGACGACTGACGCCAGCGTGATGGACAGTATCATCATCACCGTGCCGCCCACTATCGGCGTAACGAACCTCCTGAGAATAAACAGCCACCTGGAAATTGCCAGCTGCGTAATCGCAGAAACGAGCACCAGCATCATCAGCGTGCCGGGTCCGCCTTCCGCAACGGCCGTGATGCAGAACGGTATGGAAAATGCCGCTGTGAACATCGGCAGGACGGCGCCGCCTCCGATCGGACCTATGCGCCGCACCTGAATCAGGGTTGATACGCCCACCACCACCAGAGAAGCAAACACCATCCATATCAGATATGACTGATCCATGCCGGCCGTCTTAGACACTACCACAGGGGTAACCAGCAGCGTCGCCGAAGCAATCAGGCTGAACTGCACGCCATACCCTATCGACGAAAGCAGCGGCGGGCTTTCGTGCGGCTCATAACGCGGATTACCGGAAGATGGTGCTGTAGCCAGAACTGCCTCCTCGTACTAACCCTATATCGACATAAAACAATTTAGCTGCACTCATCGAGCTCAGCCCATCAACGGAACGAAAAATATCACTCATTCAAGGAAAAGCCAAGTCTGTCTGCCTTAGCGCACATATTATGTCAGGCACGTATCAGGCGCGAATTATATTTCCTATTTCGCATAGACAATATTATAGATAGACAACATATAGACACAATATAAGCATAAGCACAGATATTTTACATTCTGGGTTTTACACTCTGGGCGACTCGGCTATCATCCTGTTCAGGACATTCGCGGTTATTGACTGCGCCATAGGATTGACCCCGAAAGTGCCTGGGCTGCTTCCCACACTCACCGAATTGATAGCCAGCCGCGCCGGTATATGCCCCGGCGGACATGACAGCCCCTCGGGCCACCATATCGTCCCTGCGTTGAACACCCAGTTTCCGCGTTCGCACGGGTACACCACTGCTGCATGCGCCGGCTCTTTCGGCTCTTTGTGTCCCTGGAAAAGCTCACCGCTCGCGACTACTTCCAAGCCCGGAATGTCCGCAGGCGCGCCATGATACTCCCATCCCACTATCGCAGGGATGTAGTCTCCCTTGCTTAACCCCATACCCTCGAATATCCAGTGCTGCGGGTTCGTAACCTGCCAATCGCCGTAGCCGGGCCCGTAACTCTTCACGCCCATGAGCTTCGCCTCTTCTCCTTCGAACAGCCGCTTGCGCGAGAATACGCGGCAGGGCGCATCGGCAACATCGCTCTCGTGAAACTCTATCTCCCAATACACCGAATTGCCTGAGAAGAAACCGATGCTCATTCCCGCATCGCGCGCCGCCAGCATATTCTCGAACATCTCCCGCGACCAGTATTCATCATGCCCCACCGACAGGAAAACCTTGCATCTATCCAGCACGGCAGGGTCCAGATGCAAGTCCATATTGGAGCAGTACGCCACATCATACCCTTGTTCCTCCAGCCAGAACGCCATCGGGTGTTCCCACAGCAGAAATTCCCCAGACCCCAGCGAGAGCGGCGCATCCAAAATCTGGCAGTATTTTGCGTAAGGTCTATCGAAACTAGCCCGAACCTCCGTGCCTTGATACCACACGTTCGGAGTGCCGTCCGTGTAAATGGAATCGTTTCCGGGCCACTTGTTGTACGCCTGCCAAGTAATATCGCTCACCTGAAACAGCAAATCTGCCTTGCGCCTCGACTTCACAACGAAGGTTACATAACTCTGCACTCCGTAATGCCCCGTCCGGGAAAGTTTCGCCAGATATACTCCGCTCTCCCAGTCGGACGGAATCGTCAGCCTCGCGCTCACCTCCCAGCTGCACTCCCGCAACCGCTGAATTGACATCATCGGCACGGGCTGAGTACTGCCGCGATACGGTCCCATCTGCCCTAGGTGTCTGCCGCCGAGTCCTTTGTACCAGCCCAGCCGGTAGAAATCTATGACGAACTCCGCTTCCGGCTCCACGCTCACCATGATGTCGATCGACTCGCCCGCATAAACGCTCGTATTAGAGGCATACCCCTCTATCGCAGACGACCGCAGATGCCGCACCAGCGGAAAGGAGGCAAGCGTAACCGGGTCATCGAACCGCACATTCCGAAGCTGCCACTCCGGTGTTCCGTGATTGCGGTTCTCCGCCGCCGTCGGATTATCATCCGCAGCCTTAAAATCTCTCATTGTTCACCCCTGTAATACTGGGTAATATTGCGGGTAATACTGGTTAACATTCAGGGTAATACTGACTAATATTAAACCCGATAACATTCCAAATAACTTCATATCGCCCCATAACTACAACGCTAACTTATACCACAAACCCCTCAATATGAAAATGGAAAAATGGAAAATGCAAACCCGACAGAGAGACGCTGAATATACCAAAATACACCCAGGTTGCGCGCGATTTGTTATAAAGATGTATATCTGATAGGGAGGTTTTATGATAAAATCTATATACTCACATAGTCGCGGGAGCGTGCTCCCATCTGCGGCTGCCAACTCTCAGAAATGGATTGCCCTCGTGGCATTTTCAGCTTTGTATGAAGCTAGCGATATTGGTTATTAGTTTAGGTTAGGAGATAACATGGTTAAGTTATTCGGAACGCCCAAGAACTTGGTTGTGCTGGCAGGAATGCTTGCAGCCGCGTTCGTTGTTTTCGTATCGCTTGCCAACACTTCGCCGGTGTCGGCTCAGTCCGACGAGACGGAGGTGTCTAGGCAGTGGTCCGACGGAAACATCATAACGGCGACGATCCGCATATATGCGGGACAGCCGTCCTATCTGCCCAGCGGCATAGATACGGGCGGCGGCGACGTGGAGATAGGGCCGTGGGGCGACAAACCCGCGGACGATGGTGTTCTCAAAGTCTGGAGAATCGAACATCACTCTTAGCTGGGAGGTTAGCAATGGTGTTATGAGCTGGTCATGGGCCGGCGGCACCGAGCCAACCCCGGAACCCACGCCCACAGAAGAGCCTACTCAGACGGCCACGGCAACACCTACGGAAGAGCCTACTCAGACGGCAACGGCAACGCCTACGGAAGAGCCTACTCAGACGGCAACGGCAACGCCTACGGAAGAGCCTACTCAGACGGCAACGCCCACGCCGGAGCTGGGGCCGATAGACATATCGGCGCAGTGGACGGACGGAATGACCTTCGGAGTGCGGATTCGGATATACAACAGCAGGCCGTCGTATGTGCCGAGCACTTTGGATAAGGGCGGCGGAGATGTAACGATTGGAAACTGGCTGGACAACCCTCGGACGATGGTGTTCACGAAAGCCGGTGAGAACGATGTAACACTGACTTGGGAAGTGAGCACAGATGATGGGCTGACCTGGGAGTTGAGCGGTGTCGCCCCGGTGCCGACCTCCACCCCGACCGAGCCGGCGCCCACCGACGTCACGGTCGGCACCGTCGCGGCCACCTCCATCCTGCTCTCCTGGAGCGGCAACGACGAAGCCGAGAACTATCTCGTCCAGTTCCGCCACTCCGGTCAGGACTGGGACGACGCCAAGCAGTACCAGACCAGCGAAACCTCGCTCTCCGACGCCTCCGTCTTCGACGACAACCAGCTGGTCGAGTCCACCGCCTACACGATTCGCGTCGGCGCCGTTTACGACAACGGCGACACGACCAGCTGGTCCGACTCGGCCTCGGCGACGACCGCCAAGGCCGATGCCGGACTGGTGGGCCCGCCCAACTTCACGGTCGACTACGTCGGCGGCACCTTCGCGCTGCTCGACTGGGACCCGCCCAGGATCAACGGCAACCCCTACTGGGACTACCACGAGGTCAACCGCGGCACGCCCTACACGATCCAGTTCCGCACGATCGGTCAGGAGTGGGATGAGGGCCTCGAGTGGGTCACCTCGTACCACTTCCTCTACGACCTCGGCGATTTCGAAGACCAGCCGCTGAGCACCGGCACGACCTACCAGGTCCGCGTCGGGGTCGAGTGGCCCGAGGGCTTCTACTTCCCCGCCGGCATGGGCTGGTCCGCGATCAAGACGATCACGACGCAGGCCTCGGACCCCATCGGCAACGCGCCGGGCAGCGTCCAGCTGACCGAGACCGGCTCCGACTACGTCAAGATCACCTGGACCGAGCCCTCCGGCTTCATCTGGATCGACCGTCGCTACCGGATCCAGTTCCGCGAGTCGGGTCAGACCTGGGACGAGGCGCTCGAGTACCAGACGTCCTGGTACGAGTTCGACGACACCGTGCTGCAGCCGTCGACCAGCTACAGCATCCGCGTCGGCGCCAAGTGGCCGGGCGGCACCCGCTGGGCCGGCACATTCTCGGCGACGACCAACGCGGCCGCCCCGCCGGACAAGATTACGATCATGAACTCCCCGATCAAGAACGGGCAGCTGTACCTCAACTGGATCCCGCGTGCAGACAACGGCGCCGCGATCGAGGCCTGGCAGGTCGAGCTGGGCGACGTGGACGCGGACGGCGTCTTCAACCCCGGCCCGAGCTTCTGCCTGACGCCCGCCCACAACGGCTTCAGCGGCCGTACGCACGACGCGGACGGCAAGATCGACTGGGCCAGGGCGCGGATGGACCACGGCAGCCACTACCAGGCGCGGGTGCGCGGCTACAACGCGGCCGGCTGGGGCGAGTGGAGCGACATCCGCTGGGCCTACCATGCCAGCGTCTCCTGGACCACGGACGAGCTGACCGCCAGCTGCGGCGTGATCGACAGCCTTGAGCTGGGCACGGTCTCGGGCAGTTACATCCTGCTCGACGGCTGGACCGGCGGCATCGGCGCCGAGCACTACCTGGTCCAGTTCCGCACCGACGGCCAGGAATGGAGCGAGGCCGTGCAGCTGCAGACCAGCGAGTCTTCGCTGACCGATAGCACGCTCTTCGCCGCCGACCCGCTGTCGCCGGAGACCGAGTACGAGATTCGCGTCGGCGCCGTCTACGACGACGGCGAGACGACCGAATGGTCCGACTCGGTCACGGCCACGACCCGACCGCTGCACGACCTGCCCAACCAGGTCTCGAACCTCGAGGTACACCTCAACGGCAGCTTCATCGAGGTCAGCTTCGCGGTGCCGTACGACGGCGGCAAGTCGGCGATCGACATGTTCGAACTGCAGGTCGACGATTACGGCAACCAGTTTGGCCTGGACAGCTCGGACTACGACTACTGCATCACCGCAGCCAACAACTCCAGCTTCAGCGCCAGTGAGGGCGAGACGGTAACCGCCCGGATCGCCATCCCCAGCGGCTTCGGCGACTCACACGTCAAAGTCCGCGCCCACAACGGCAACGGCTGGATCGACTACCGCGCGAAGTACTACAGCGAGTTCCAGCGCAGCGCCACGTTGCCCCACGACGCCGACCTGGTCAGCGGTCCCTGCCTGGAGGACCGGCCGGACCGGCTGCTGTACGCCAGCCGCGAGGCCGACAGCTTCGAGCTGACCTGGCAGCCGGCCGCCGGCCTGCCCGAAGGTCGCGAGTACGAGGTCCAGATCCGACTCCGCGACGCGACGACCTGGGACGACGCGCTGGTTTACCGGACCACCGCCACCCGGCTCGAGCCGGCCGACTTCGCCAGCAACCCGCTCTCGCCCAACACCCGCTACGAAATGCGTGTTGGCGCCGACTGGGAAGACGGCATGCGCTGGGCCGAGAAGACAGCGCGCTGGACCACCCGCGCCCTCTACGAAGGCGCTGACCGCATCGACTTCATGCACGACTGGGCCAGCGACGGCACCTGGATCGACAACGACATCATCCGCGCCGGCGACGAGCTGGTGGCCCGCTTTGAGGTGCCGTACGACGGCGGCCAGTCCACCATCGATATGTACGAAGTCCAGCTTGGCCGGACCTTCAGCAACTTCAACGCCGAGCACCACTTCTGCATCACGGCCGAGAACAACACCACGTTCAGCGCCGAGCAGCACGCGATCGTCTCGTTCAAGCTCAACGTGCCTGAGGGCTTCGATGGCACGATCATCCGGGTGCAGGCGCACACCACCGATTACGGCTGGGCCCAGAACTGGTCGCGCTACAGTGACACTCACCCAATTACCCAGGCCGACGCCCTCCCCTACGACGCCGACCTGACCAGCGCCGCTGGCTGCAACTCCAACGCCTACGCCATCTACCTCCAGACCGGCGAGATCGACCACACCTCGATCGAGCTCGGCTGGGTCGCGCCGACGCTGCCCGCGAACGAGATCGCGCACTACCTGGTCCAGTTCCGCACGGACGGACAGGAGTGGACCGATGGCAAGGAGTACCAGACCAGCACGGCCTCGCTCAGTGCCGCCGACTTCGCCAGCAACCCGCTGACGCAAGACACGGCCTACGAGATTCGCGTCGGCACCGTCTACGACGACGGCACGACCGCCTGGTCCGGCCTCATCTCGGCCCGCAGCCGCCACGACCGTCCCGACCCGGTCGCGCACGGCGGCCTGGTGCTGAGCAGCGACGACTGGAGCAGCGGCGTGGCCAGCTTCACGGTGCCCTACGACGGCGGCACGTCGATCGACATGTTCGAAGTCGAACTCGACACCGAGCAGCTGGGCCCGGACTCAGACAGCACCACCTACAGCTTCTGCGTCACGGCCGAGAACAACTCGAGCTTCAGCGCCACCGCGGGTGACGTCGTGCGGGTCAAGATCAACCTGGCGGACGGCTACGCCGGCACGCACACGCGGGTCCGCGCCCACAACGCCAACGGCTGGGGTGAGTACAGCAGCAGCACACGCGACAACGCCTACGGCACGCCGGGTGAGGCCGACCTCTCCAGCGGCCCCTGCCTGGCGGCTGCGCCGACCAACGTCCGCATCGTCGTTCGCGACGCCGACTTCGTCAGCCTGCTCTGGCAACCGGCTGAGGAGCTGGCCGAGGGTCGCGGCTACGAGGTTCAGATCCGCACGCCGGGTCAGGATTGGTCCGAGGCCCTGAGCTACAACTCCGCCGACACCGCGCTGAGCGGCGCCGACTTCGCCAGCAACCTGCTGAGCGCCGACACCGCCTACGAACTGCGCGTCGGCGCTGACCACGCCGCCGGCATGCAGTGGTCGGAGACCCAGTCGTTCTCGACCCGCGCGCTGATCGACTCGATCGAGCGGATGCGCTTCAACTGGCTGCGCGACGGCTGGCAGTACTTCGTCGGCATGACCGAGGTCTTCCACGATGGCGAAACGCTGATCGGCAGCTTCCGGGTGCCATATGACGGCGGTTCGGCCATCGACCGGTTCGAGTTCATCCTCGACACCGACAAGAGCGACGACAGGCCCTACCCGTATAACTTCAGCGCCGACGCGCGGTTCTGCATCACGGCCGAGAACAACACCACGTTCAGCGCCGAGCAGGGTCAGACGGTGCGCTTCAAGGTCGACCTGCCCGATGGCTTCAACGGTTGGTACGCCAAGGTCCGGGCCCACAACTCCGACGGCTGGAGCGGCGCCTCCTCCGCCTGGATGTTCGACTCGCTCAGCGACGACTGGACTCCCGACGAGTTCCCCTACGACGCCGACCTAGCCAGCGACGGCGCCTGTCCCACCGAGGACGACGAGGAAGAGGAGGAAGAATAGTCCTGATCTGTGAGCCGGGCTGACGGGGAAAACCTAGTCAGCGCACCATTACAAAGCCCCTCTGGCACCAGATGCCAGAGGGGCTTGGCTTAGGCTTGATTCCGTTGATACTCCTAGCGCCATCAAACGCTACTCACCGCGCAGGCGTCTGATTTCAGCTTCAAGTTCCGCGGCTCGCGCTTCTGCTGTCTGCCGCGATTCGCGTTCTGCTGCGATTCTGCGTTCTGCAATTCTGCGTTCCGTTAGTCTCGCCTGTTCTGCGGCAAGTCTAGCTTCTCGTTCTACAAGCCTAGCCTGTTCCGCCGCAAAGCTGGCATGCTCTGCGTCAAGTCTCGCTTCGCGTTCTACAAGCCTGGCTTGTTCTGCATCAACCAGCGTGTTCAGCCATTCGCCGCTGACAGCGTCCTTCAGACGAAACTCAGTGTAGCCATCCAAATCCGGAATACACCAGAAGTCCACTCCCAGCACCTCACTGCGCGACCATACACTCCCGTCCGCCTCATCGTGCTGCTCAATGCGCCGATACTCCTTGTCAACGAGATGCTCACCCACTAACGGCTCTCCGTAATACTCACCGCTGAATGCGTCGAAGCGCCAGTATTCCTGAACGCCCATCTGCGCGTATATATCACGCTTCTCGTTCAGATCCCTGCTTGCGGTACTCCTTGAAGCCACCTCTGCCACGAATGCAGGAACAGCATCCCACTCGTCAACGCGGTAGCTACGACGATCTCTCTTTATCATCCTCTCATCAGGCGCACCGAATACTACATAGCAGTCCGGCACTATGACGGAGCCGGGCACTTCTGAGTCATAGATGACATTCGTTGCAGGTCCTGCAACTAGCACGCTGGGGTCGTTGGCATAGCGTGCCATAAGTATTGCGTTCAGGTGTATGGTAGTGTCGTTCTGCTGCATGCCGTCCTCAGGTGGTTCAGGAACATCTGGTATGAGGTCGTACCACGGGACAGTGGTAGTTGTTGTTGCCATCGTCTAGCCTCCAAGTCTGTGCGCTTTGTTTGTAACTTTGCGCGGTAAGCCTACACTACTCACCACGCAGACTGCGAAGCTCATCTTCCAGTTCTAATCTTGCTGCCCGCTCTTGCTCTGCTCGCGCTTCTGCTGCCTGACGCGCTTCATCTGCCGCTATTCTTGCTTGTTGCTCTTCAAAACGAGCCAGCCGTTCTGCTGCGATTCTGCGTTCTGCGATTCTGCGTTCCGTTAGTCTCGCTTCCTGTTCGTCGCGCAGGCTGTTCAGCCATTCGCCGCTGACAGCGTCCTTCAGACGAAACTCAGTGTAGCCATCCGAATCCGGAATCCACCAGAAGTCCACTCCCAGCACCTCACTGCGCGACCATACACTCCCGTCCGCCTCATCGTGCTGCTCAATGCGCCGATACTCCCCGTCAACAAGTCGCTCACCTACCAGCGGCTCTCCGTAATACTCACCGCTGAATGCGTCGAAGCGCCAGTATTCCTGAACGCCCATCTGCGCGTATATCTCACGCTTCTGGTTCAGATCCCTGCTCGCAGTGCTCCTTGAAGCCACCTCCGCCACGAACGCGGGAACTGCATCCCACTCGTCAACGCGGTAGCTGCGGCGCTCTCTCTTTATCATCCTCTCGTCAGGCACGCCGAATACGACATAAATGTCCGGCACTACAAAAGAGCCGGGTATATCAGAGTCATAGATGACATTCGTTGCAGGTCCTGCAATCAGCACGCTTGGGTCGTCAGCATAGCGTGCCATTAGGATAGATTTAATCACTGTAATAGTATGGTCTTGCTGCATGCCGTCCTCAGGTGGTTCGGGAACATCTGGTATCAGGTCATACCACGCGGCTGTGGTAGTTGTTGTCGCCATCGTATAGCCTCCAAGCCAAGGGGGTAAGGATGTACGGGTATTTTAGCACAGCAGAACAGACGGACGGCTACATGCCAGACGGCTGTATTATCGCGGTGGTGCGCGAGAGCCTGCCGAAACGGCGCCAACGAGAAAGGGATCCGGAGACGATTTGCCCCCGGACCCCTTCTGATTTACGGCGCTACCCGGCGCTGCGGCTTCGCGCTGCTACCGGATGAATCTCGCGACGGAGGGCATGCCCTCCGTCGCGAGAGCGCATTGCGCTGATTGCCGGTCAACTTCATAATCTCGGAACGTATACCGTATTCCCGTGAAGTAGTTGTACACGCAGAGGAAGTAAACCGGGTGCGCGTTCTCATCCACCTTCGTCCGCAGCATGAACGCTCCATTATCTTCGTTGGAGATTACGCCGAACAACGCCTTCGGGTGGATGTCGGAGCTCGGTCTGACCCGCCACTCGTAATCGATTGTCTTGATGTTCGGCGTTTCCATTTTGGGGCCTCTGCCCTTGAACCCGGCAAGCGCCGCATCCCAATCATCAACCATCACCTTGAGTCTTCTGTGGCCGTGGACATTCGTCCCATCGCGCATTGTCGTGATGCCGGACTTGGACACGGCTATATTGCCGTGAGGACCCACCCAGGGCAGCACATCGCTGTACTCGTAGTAATTGCCCGGGATACCTGTTCCGTGCTTATCCCAGCGTCGCGGGAGGACTTGGAATATCTTGGACTGACTGGGGTATCGCGGGTTTTGGAAGTCCCAAATCAATTGGATTGACTGCTTCCTTACGGTAATCGCCGTTGACACTCCCCCGGACTTAAATGTCTTCATAAGCTGGTGCGTGGCGCGCCCGTTGTCGTCGATCGTGAACTCCGGCGTGAGCGGACCCCCATCGAAGTTATAGGTGATTGTCTGGTCTGATTTATCCAGCCCGGTGATGACCACTTCGGCGGTGTGCGGGTTTCGCCAGAGGGTGATGACCTTGTCCCAGTCGGATTGCGCACGCACGCCGTCGAAGAGGTAGTATCCGCCGCTGTCGTCGCCGCGCATCACCTCGACCTGGTGCTTGCAGTGGTCAGTACCCTTGCGGAAGAGCAGGAACGAGTAGTCGCCGTCCGCGGTCGCCGTGTACGGCGTCGCCTTGGTTGCGGTGTCAGGATTTACCGCGCTGCTGCCCGGCATCGCAGTTATGGGAGCGTCCCACATCATGTCGATGTTGTCGCAGTCTTTCGACTCACGGATCCTCACCCGGTCGCCCATACGCAGTCCCTTGACCATCACCTGCGTCTGCCTAGCCGCGGTGTAGCCGTTCTGCGTGTACGGCTTGGGGTTTGCCGCCACGTGGACTTCCGGATGCGAGCTTTCCTGCGCGCCGGCCGTTATGAAGCCGTCCTGCCCGAAGTGGGTGTACTTGTATGGCTGCCACTGTCCATATTTGGGGTCGCCCTTCAGGGGGCCGTCCTTCTCGCGGATGTACGTCTCCATCTCGTACTCGGTTCCGGGATCCAGGTCGTATAGGACCTCGCTGTTCATATTGGAAAGACGGCTCCACTCTGGGTCGCCTATCTTGCGGTACTTGAACACGAACTTATCACGGTAGCTGGTGTCCACCACATTGACGGTTACGTAGTTCTCATTGGGGATGATCTCGTAGATGCTCTTGGGCACATCGAGGTGCGGAGTTGCCACGGAGGGATAGCCCTCCTGCCGGTAGGGGTAGGGGAAGATCTCGTAGTCCTTCTCTGCGACGCCGTTCTCCCTAGATTTGAAGTCGTAGAGCCAGATGTCGGAGCGCGGGTGGTTCGGCAGCTGCGGGCCGGGATGCTGTCCCGACTCGACACCGATCAGATAGGTGGTGTGCGGTTCCAAGCCGCCTACCTGGAACGACAGACGATCCCTGCCATAGTCGTCAGTGCCGTATTTATGCAGCCAACCGGTAGCCTCCCCAAAACTCTCATCAGCCTCCTTCACGGTGATGGTGCGGGTGATCTTCCGATCCTGCAGCTTGCCGACATAAACCGTGGCGCCGAAACGCAGGTATCCGTGGAATTGGGTGGGTCCGATGTGTACAAATCTCGGAGCACGATATACATACCTCTTATTTCCTTCAAGACCCATCATGTGCGGCACGTCGTCGACGGTCCAGTCGAGGGTGCTGCCGGAGGTGATGAGCTCGAAATTGTGGGGATTCTTGGGCGGGTTGCCGACGTGAGCGAGGCCCTTGCACTCCACGAAGTCGTTCAGCGAGGGATTGCTCAGAGTGCTTGGATCACTGTCCGCGTCGAGGTCGCGGTAGAAGTAGTAGGTCGCCAGCGGATGTAGGTCCCACACCTCGTAGTTCTTCGTGCCGTCGGTGTTCGTGGTCGTGTGCTGGTGTTCGGACGGCCAGCCCACAGAACTGGAGGCGCCGTCAAGAGAGTAGTGCTCGTACTTGCTGGCTTGGTTGCCGGGGGTGTTGCCGCTGTCCTCGCACTTGGTCTCGTTCTGCAGGTTGAAGGACATGCCGGTCGGGTCATCGTTGTAGAAGGCGTTGAGGTCGAAGTAGTCAACGATAGTCGTACTGCCCTTTCGCGCTCGCCACTTGCCGTCGTTCCTCTTGTGCCAGGTGATGTTGTCGTCGTGGGGCGGGTGCGGCGCAGTCGTGGTGATGGCGATGCTCTTCGAGCCGTTCCAGTGCCACCAGGTGTAGCTGGAACCCCAGTGTACGTAGAAGGGAACCATTACCCACTTCTCGTCCGCGGCCACGTTGTAGAGCTTGAACGCTCGGGGCGCGGTGCGTTCGAAGCAGAACTCTCCGTTTCCGGCTTCACATTCTGTCGCTTGCTCGGCGACGAGTCTGGCGCCCGGAGCTTCGGGATCCGGCGCGGCGGAAACCGATCCTATCCCGGATTCTGATAGGTTTGCGATGACAAGCACTGCCAGCAGCGCCGCTATCGCCATGGGCAACCGATACCAACCAAAGTTATTTATGAATTTCATGCTGGTGCACCCTCCGATTATTCCAACTTGCCGGGGCTTTCCGGCCTTGTGCGCTCATCTGAATCGCCATAGCGACTAGTCCGTTTCATCCGGATCGTCCGGATCAGAACTCGGCGGTTCAGCGGCTAATTGGGTAGCCGTCTCGCCGAGACCCCAGGCGTTGTAGGCAGCCACCCCTACGGTGTACTCTGCGCCGATAAGCGGCGCATTGGTGATTTCGTAGGTTTGCGAACTGCCGACGTTGACCTTGCCCAGCAGTACGCCGTCGTGGGTGGTCCAGGAGACCATGTAGCCGTAGGCGTCGTTGCGCGGTTCCCAGATCATTGTGATCAACGTTCCTGATCGGATCGCCAGGATGGTCTCCACCAAGCCGGGCACTTCGGTAGTCAAATCGCCTTCGGGCGGAGTGAACGGCTCCGGATCAGGGTCGATAATCGGGTCCGGATAATCAGGGTTTGGCGTCGGTGTGGCTGTCGGCTCGGTCGTTGGTGTGGCTGTTGGCTCAGGCGTTGGTGTGGCTGTTGGCTCAGGCGTTGCCGTGGCTGTGGGTTCAGGTGTCGGTTCGGCCGTGGGAACCGGCGTAGGTTCGGGTGTGGGTTCAGCAGTGGGCGTCGCCGTTGGCGTGGGAGTCGGCGCGTCCAAGTCCTCGATGTCGGTAAGCCCGTTGCCGTTGGGGTCTAGGCTGACCCGGATGCAGTCTCCGCCGGCTGCGCAGTCTGATGTGGCGTACTCCCAGGTCATCACGCCGTCAGCGAAGCCTGCGCGCTCCATCGTCATCGTGCGCGGGTTGCTGCTCCAGCTGCTGATGGTGTAGCTCACATCCGAGCCAACATTGATGCTGGACGGTATGTAACTCGGTGTGCTTTGGTACTGCTTCAGGATAATGCTGGCAGTGTCGCCGTCGCTCCAAGTCATCTGGATGTTGTGGTTTTCATTCCACGGGAACTCCAGCTGCTGGACAGGTTCCGGCGTGGGCGTGGGTTCGGTGGTAGGAACCGGTGTAGGTTCGGTGGTAGGAACCGGCGTGGGTTCAGTAGTAGGAACCGGTGTAGGCTCGGTGGTAGGAACCGGCGTGGGTTCAGTAGTAGGAACCGGTGTAGGCTCGGTGGTAGGAACCGGTGTAGGCTCGGTGGTAGGAACCGGCGTAGGTTCAGTAGTAGGAACCGGCGTAGGTTCAGGTGTGGGAACCGGCGTGGGTTCAGGTGTGGATGTTGGTGTCGGCGCCGGATTGCTGCCTGTCCACGACCAATCTAGCTGACCGTTGGAAATCTCCCATGTGAGGGTGATGTCGTTCTCACCGCTCTTGGAGAACACCATAGTCCGGGGGTTGTCCCCCCAGGCGCCGATGTCAACCGTGCCGCCACCGGTGTTGACGGTGTTTGGCACATAGGACGGCAGACCGGCATATTCACGGATCGTTAATGAGACTGCTGTGCCGTCTGACCACTGGTTGGAGACTTCGGTTTCTTGGGCAGCGGAAATTACCCCCCCCCCATATTGAGAAGGCGGCGACCGCGAGCACCGCCAGCAATACCACTGCCGCTACCTGCCATCGATACCGATTGAAGCTGCTTATAGATTTCATGCGGATATATCCTCCTTAACCCTTGACTCGAAAAATCGAGACCCAACAATAGGGCACTGCGCGCGGCCAGAACGGTCTATACGCGGCTCGCCCTATCCACCTGCAACGGGGATCTCGCGGGTCTGGCTGACGGATATCCTTGCTCTACGAGCCATGTATGAACATCAGCATCTATCGGCGCAAGCGGTGCGCCGGGCCTCAGACTGCGCGAATATCGGGGGTTCACATCAATTTGGCGGCGGTAAATCCGGTATGTTCCGGGCTTGGAATATGCCACTTAAATTTTGCGGACACCCCCCCCCATTTTGAGTTTTGATTATCTTACACCAATCTGCTCCAATTTGGAATATCTATTTAGGATATTTACGGTGGTATTGCACCGAGAGGGTTGAGTGGGATTGTAGGGTTGGGGTTCTGTATGGGGCGGGCTGAAAACCCGGTGGAGTGGGATCAGCTTGATGTGTCTTGTCCGGATCCTTGCAAGCGCTCTAGCTGCTCGCGGAGTCGACGTACTTCTTCTTCGGCTGCGATTCGGGCTTCCTGTTCTGCGAGGCGGGCTTCCCGCTCTTGACGCCGCGCTTCTCGTTCTACGAGCCGAGCCTGTTCTGCGTCAAGCCTGGCTTGTTCTGCATCAACCAGCGTGTTCAGCCATTCGCCGCTGACAGCGTCCTTCAGACGAAACTCAGTGTAGCCATCCAAATCCGGAATACACCAGAAGTCCACTCCCAGCACCTCACTGCGCGACCATACACTCCCGTCTGCCTCATCGTGCAGCTCAAAACGCAGATACTCACCGTTAACAAGATGCTCACCTACCAGCGGCTCTCCGTAATACTCACCGCTGAATGCGTCGAAGCGCCAGTATTCCTGAACGCCCATCTGCGCGTATATATCACGCTTCTGATTCAGATCCCTGCTTGCGGTGCTCCTTGAAGCCACCTCTGCCACGAATGCAGGAACAGCATCCCACTCATCAACGCGGTAACTGCGACGATCTCTCTTTATCATCCTCTCGTCAGGCACACCGAACACTACATAGCAGTCCGGCACTATGACTGAGCCGGGCACTTCTGAGTCATAGATTACGTTTGTTGCGGGTCCTGCAATCAGCACGCTTGGGTCGTCAGCATAGCGTGCCATTAGTATTGCGTTCAGGTGTATGGTAGTGTCGTTTTGCTGCATGCCGTCCTCCGGCGGTTCGGGCACATCGGGTATGAGGTCGTACCACGGGACAGTGGTAGTCGTTGTCGCTGCCATCGTATATCCTCCAAGTCTGTGAGCTTCGTTTGCAGCTTTGACCGATGAGCCTGCATCACTCACCGCGCAGGCGCTTGAGTTCGGCTTCAAGTTCCGCGGCTCGCGCTTCTGCTGTCTGCCGCGATTCGCGTTCTGCTGCGATTCTGCGTTCTGCAATTCTGCGTTCCGTTAGTCTCGCCTGTCGTTCCGCAAGCCGAGACTGCTCAGCCGCAAAGCTGGCATGTTCTGCGGCAAGTCTCGCTTCGCGTTCTACAAGCCTGGCTTGTTCTGCATCAGCCAGCGTGTTCAGCCATTCGCCGCTGACAGCGTCCCTCAGGCGAAACTCAGTGTAGCCGTCCGAATCGGGGATACACCAGAAGTCCACTCCCAGCACCTCACTGCGCGACCACACACTCCCGTCCGGCTCATCGTGCTGCTCAATGCGCCGATACTCACCGTCAACAAGTCGCTCACCTACTAACGGCTCTCCGTAATACTCACCGCCGAATGCGTCGAAGCGCCAGTACTCCTGAACGCCCATCTGCGCGTATATATCACGCTTCTGATTCAGATCCCTGCTTGCGGTACTCCTTGAAGCCACCTCTGCCACGAATGCAGGAACAGCGTCCCACTCGTCAACGCGGTAGCTGCGGCGATCTCTCTTTATCATCCTATCGTCAGGTACGCCGAATACGACATAGCAGTCCGGAACTATGACGGAGCCGGGCACTTCTGAGTCATAGATGACATTCGTTGCAGGTCCTGCAATCAGCACGCTTGGGTCGTCAGCATAGCGCGCCATTAGTATTGCGTTCAGGTGTATGGTAGTGTCGTTTTGCTGCATGCCGTCCTCCGGCGGTTCGGGAACATCCGGTATGAGGTCGTACCACTTTACTTCGGCGGCAGTACGGGTTGTCGCCATAGCTATTGCTCCTTTCGGTTTCATCGATAGGATCTTAACGAATGCTGTGTTAACAGTCTCCGCTTTTCGATATAGTGTTCGTTCAAGTGTACTTTATCTTAATCGAACTAATACATATACACATACACCCTATACATCTGCGTCATTGCCAGATTTATTGATTTACTGATACTGCGGTTTTTCACGAAACAAAAACTTTACAAAACAGATAATTGAACTTAACATAGAACATCTACCATAACCGCGCAGAGCAACCGTCCAGCACGCATATATCTCATGGTGTGTATTTTGCAATGGAGGAGGGAGTTAAATTGAGACGATACAAGCCTGATATGAGCATTTATAAGCCGGTCTCAAACGAAAAATGGGGGGGGTATGAAGAACATCCACCTCCGCCACAGCAGTTATCTTTTGCGTATCAGAACCCTCGCCCTCGCCGCCGCGCTTGCTGTGTTGGCGGCCGGTGTGGGCATCATAGGGTTGGCGCCGGTTGAAGCTCACCCAGGGGACCCTAATAGCTTTCACGACCATTACAACGCCCCGTACGACCTGAACGTCACCAGCCAGGGGCTGTTCACCTTCCGGGCGGCATCCGGCTCCGATCAGACTCAGGTCCAGGTCCGCGAACAGGGCAGCAGCTCGTGGCACAAGCATCCCTGGGTGGGGCATCAGGGCGACGCCGAGGTTTCGTTCAATGCCAAAGACCAATGGTACACCCAGCCCGGCAAGACCTACCAGCTCCGCGCCTGCTCCTACTGGGGCGTTCCCCACGGCACCATCAACTGCAGCAACGCCCTGACCTGGCTCTGGGATGAAACCATGGTTCTTACTGCCAACATGACCGCCGCTGCTGACCCCGCCGACAGCAACCGCGTCGGCTACGTCGGCTACCCGATAGCGAGTAGGATAGGATCAAGTAATCCCTATAACGTCAATTTCTCACACGCCGGTGAAAGTTCACTACGCCTCGACGAAATCACCACCACTGTTAGCGGAACTACCAACACTCTGAAGTTCAGCGTATCTCGTCCGGGCACAAACAAAGATCTGGGCGACAAGCTTGACAACCTCTCGCTGATCCTGAAGAGAGGTGGATCCCACAATGCGTATTATATTCGCGACTTCGCTCGAAGCGTAACGACACAAAACACGGAATACACCAAAACCGTCAGCGCTCCGCTCACTGCCGGAGCGTACGAGATATACCTCAACATCGCACCCGTTGTGCCGACCAACGTCAACATTTACGGATCGGGAACAGCCTTATGGGACAAACATCCCAACGGATATATTTACAGCGTTGACGTCTACAAAGAAGGCAATTACGTCGCCCGCCACCAGCCCATATCATCCGGTTTCCAGATACCCGACCTGGAAGCTGGCGTCAACTACGATATTTATATCTGCGCCAATCTCCCTAACGGATTAAACAGCGCCTGCGTCATCAAGGACTTCACGCCTAATAGAATCCTGCTGCAGGCTCGCATGACCACCGGCATGATCCAGTCCTCTGCCGTCGGTTTTATGATGCGCAGCGGCTACAACATTCACGACCATCACCCCGGGACGATACAAAAAGCCGACTTCAGGTACGACGGCCAGAAGTACTGCTTCACCGGCCTGGAATGGCACTATTGGGGCATGGAACCGGGCTTCAGTTTTGACGACTGTTCCAACCCGCACAGTCATCGCAAAAACGAAATCCCCGATGATCTCAAAAACAATTTGGTCATCAAATACACCAGCGTCGTCAACACCGGCTTCACCTGGGAGCTGAGCGACACCGAAAAATACCAGGAGGACGGTAAAACCTGGTACCGGATCAAACCCACCGGGCGCTATCCCAGTACGCCGCCAACCAGCTTCAGCCCGAAGACCTGCAACTGGTGGCTCTTCCCTGAATTTGACATCTGCACCGAATCCGGAACGCTGACTATCTTCCAAAAACCGGCTCCCGTCAGCAACTTCGCAATCAGCGAAACCGGATTGATTACCTTTGACGCCGTCGCAGACGCCGACTATCACAGCGTCCGATACTGGGACGGCACAGGCGCATATGCAGACTACGCCGACCGAATATCTTCTCCGTACCAGCTCCCCGAACTGAACCACGGAGTAGCCGCCCCGGTTCAAATTGGTTCCACAATCGCAAGTACCGGCTACACCACCTGGACCGCCAGCGTTATATACGTGCCCAACCACGAGCTGCTTTACAGCGAGTATATGACCGCCGACACGCAGTACGCTGCCGGCAACACCAGGCGGTACGGATACAGCTTCGGCATCAGCCTCCCCCAGCTCGACCAGGACAGCTTCTTCTGGAAAGGCAATAAATACGCCATCCGGCGGCTGTATGACCAACAGAGCAGCAGCGAATCCAAGTTCCTACTCCGTTTTGCCAAAGACGGCAACTACATCCGGCTGCCATCAGACTTGGAAAGTCGCATAGTTTTCAAAGCCGACGGGCGGGTCCATGATATTGCCGCCATGTCGTGGGACAGTCAGGAAACCCAATACTATGAAGACGTAGCGTCCAGCGAATATTTCCAGGATAGCCAGACCTACAACATCAAGTTCTACGTAAAGCCGGAAGCGCCCGCCGCTCCGACGGCGCCCGCCATGTACGACGGTCTCATCATCGAATGGAACGAGGTAGAACACGCGACCTCCTACAAACTCCGCTACAGGCGGGACGGGACAAACGACTGGACCGAGCAAACCGGCACAGTAACGAGCCCCTCGTATGTCTGGCGCCCGGCTAGCCCGGATCCGGAGAGAAGCCAGGACTACGACGTGCAGGTGGGCGCGATGAACGACCACGGAACCAGTTGGTCGGCAACGACAGACGTGGACTACAATCCTGTTGTTCCAGCCATGCTAGTCGAAATCGGCGACCGGGGTATCAGCACGACCCAGATTGGTATTGGATTGCAGGAGCTGGGCAACTACGGCGAGTACCTTCAATATGTGTACAACTACCGGAAGATGGCGGGCGGGCCCTGGGCCGGATGGATGGACTTCACCCCGGAAATGAGCGGCAGCGGCTACACCGCCAGCGTGTCCGGCCTGGAAGCTGGCACGAGATACGTCATCAGGCTGCGCGCCTGTCTCAACAAAGACATCGAAGCCCAATGCGGAGACGCTCTGATCGTCCGCGAAGAGACGCTCCGCCACGACGGCGTGCATCAGCCGGCGCGAGACGTTACGGCCGAGCCCGCCGACACCAGCATCAAGGTCACCTGGGACCCGGCCTACGACAAGGGCTTGTCCGAGCTCTCCTACGCCCTGTACGGCCGCAAATCCGGCGCCAGTGACTGGAGTTGGATCGATACCATCAACTGCACCAGCAGCGGTCCCCCCGGCGCTTGCGACGGAGAGATGTCCGCGACCTACGACGACCTCACCGCGGGCACGGCGTACGAGCTTCGGTTGCAGGTTCACTACCAACGGGATCAGGACGATGACGACGTCACGACGCTGCTGAACGTCACCACCACGGGCACGCCGCCGCCGCCGCCGGGGCCGCCGCAACAACCGGACCCGCCGCCGGTGCAGAACCCGTCGCTGCCGGGACAAGCGGTGGATACGCCTGACGTGGAGTGGCAGTGGTCTGACAATGAGCCGATCACGGTTACGCTCAGGGAGTACCAGGGCAAGCCGTCCCTGATTCCATCGACGGTACAGGCCGGGAGCGGCGCGAGCTGGTCGGTATCACCCGGCTGGGGCGACGTAACGACGACGACGGTGCGGATAATCACCTTCACCCGGAGCGGCCACGACAACATCGAGCTGCACTGGCGGATAATCGACGGGGAAATAGAGGCGTCTATCGTCGAGTAGCGGGGGGAGTAATTCGTAAAGCCTTCCGTAAAGCCTAATTAGAGAAGCCCCCGGCATGGCGCTGGGGGCTTTTCTCGTTGTCATACGGCGTACATGTGAAGCAAAACGCTGATTAATCGGCTACAATGGTGGGGCAGAGGGATTATTGAAGGAACATTCGTATGACGACTAACATCGTTGAGGACATATTAAGGGTTATTCGAGAGAACCCAGAGGCGAAGGCTGCGCTCAGACGCGAGCTTCTCACAGAGGAGCTGCTGCAGCTGCCGGATAGGTTCAACGCGTTTGTGGAGCGGGTTGATGCGCTTGCTGAGCAAGTTGCTGCGCTTACTGGGCGGGTTGATGCGATTACTGATCAACTTGATGCGCTTACTAGGCGGGTCGATGCGCTTACTGAGCAAGTTGCTGCGCTTACTGTGCGGGTCGATGCGCTTACTGTGCGGGTCGATGCGCTTACTGTGCAAGTTACTACGCTTGTGGAGCAACTTGCTGCGCTTGTGGAGCGGGTCGATGATATAGAGCATACACAGAAGGAGATGCTCACGAATCAGGAGGAGATCATTCGCAGGCTTGATAATCACGACGCCCGCTTCGACCGTATTGAGAGCAGCCTGCAGAGGTTCCGCGGACATTACGCTCTTTCGATAAGCAGGTCGAAGGCATACGCTATCGTTACTGCCTTCCTTATGGCTAATGGCGCCGCTGACGACTATCTTCCTACCGTGTCTGTCTTGTCTTGGGATCATCTTCGCCCATACATAGTCGAGTACAACAATAATAATGGCAGCACAGAAAAGATTACTCTGAGCCAAGGTATGAGGCTTTATAACACCGACATGATTCTGGCTGTCGAACATGACAGCGGCGATACTTATTACCTTGCGGTGGAGGTATCTTATACCTGCGACGAGCGAGATACCAACAGAGCGTCCCTCAGCTGCGAGCTGTTAAAGCGTGTTATGGGCAGACAAGCGCTGCCGGTGGTTGCAGGTATTGAGATAGACAGACGGATAGAACCGCAGATCAAAGACGGCAGCGTCTTTTGGTATCAGGTTGAATATGAGGGTGTAGAGCCTGAGGTTAGCTGAACCGAATGGCTGCCCATAATCATAACCCGGTGTATAACCCCCTGCTATAAACCCAGCGACCGGGTGTTCATATAGATTGACAAGCCCTCTGCTAAATGCTGGGGGCTTTTCTCGTTGTCATACAGCGCAGAGTTTTCGTGTATAATGGGTGGCGCGGGAAGGAGTATCCGCTATGACTACGGAAACCGAACAGCAGCAGGTTGACGAGCTCGACCTGCATGTCAGGGTAGCGCGCATGGAAGGCGCCTACGAGCATTTTGCCACCAAAGCCGACATGCATGCGATGGAAGGTGCAATCCGCACCGATATGCAGGTAATCCGCACTGATATGCAGGCTATGGAAGGTGCTATTCGCACCGATATGCAGGTAATTCGCACTGATATGCAAGAGATGGAAGGCGCAATCCGCACCGATATGCAAGAGATGGAAGGCGCAATCCGCACCGATATGCAGGATATGGAAGGTGCGATCCGCGCTGATATGAAGGCTATGGAACAGCGCTTGACGGAGCAGAACCTTGCCACCAGAGCCGATATGAAGGATATGGAAAGTTCTATTCGCACTGATATGCAAGAGATGGAAGGTGCTATTCGCGCTGATATGCAGGCTATGGAACAGCGCTTGACGGAGCAGAACCTTGCCACCAGAGCCGATATGAAGGAGATAGAAAGTTCTATTCGCACTGATATGCAAGAGATGGAAGGTGCTATTCGCGCTGATATGCAGGCTATGGAACAGCGCTTGACGGAGCAGAACCTTGCCACCAGAGCCGATATGAAGGATATGGAACAACTCATAACGGAGCAGAACCTTGTCGCCAAGGCCGATATGCAGGCGATGAAAGCCGACATTATTAGGATGGTACTTATCACTGTCGTGGTACTGGTCGTAACTATGTTTATAGGATTTGGCTCGCTGGCGTTTGCCCTTGTCCAGTTCGTAAAACCCTGACCGCGCGCGCATATATCACACTATTAGCTCGATAAAGCCCCCGGCATGGCGCTGGGGGCTTTTCTCGTTGTCATACGGCGCAGAGTTTTCGTGTATAATGGGTGGCGCGGGAAGGAGTATCCGCTATGACTACGGAAACCGAACAGCAGCAGGTTGACGAGCTCGACCTGCATGTCAGGGTAGCGCGCATGGAAGGCGCCTACGAGCATCTTGCCACCAAAGCCGATGTGCAGGCGATCCGCGCCGATATGCAGGCGATGAAAGCCGACATTATTAGGATGGTGCTGCTCACTATGGTGGTACTGGTCGTAACTATGTTTATAGGATTTGGCTCGCTGGCGTTTGCCCTTGTCCAGTTCGTAAGACCCTGACCCGCGCGCGTATATATCACACGCTGCACGCACGGTCTATCCCCGCGTGTGCGGGCCCTGACCCGCGCGCGCATATATCACACTCGTAATTAGACAAAGTCCCTTGCATAATGCTGGGGGCTTTTCTCGTTGTCATACGGCGCAGAGTTTTCGGGTATAATGGGTGGCGCGGGAAGATATGGGGGGTCTGTGCTGTATTCCGCTAGTTTCATCAATTCCCTGTTCTTTTAATCTTCCGATGTCCTACATCAGTTTTCCTACATTCAGTTTTCCTGCATTCATGTTAGCGTTCGTGCTTTGTGGTACATTATGACCATTATATTGGGAGGATGTGCTTATGCTTGAATATAAACCTAATATGGTTTTGTCTAACCAGGAGTTCAAGGTTGTCGGTTCGCGTCCGGTGCGGCATGACGGGGTGGACAAGGTTACGGGACGCGCGCGATACGCTGCTGATACCGCTATGCCGGGCTTGCTGCACGCCAAGGTTGTACGCAGTCCGCATGCGCATGCGCGAATTCGCAGCATTGACGCCAGCCGCGCGCTTGCTCTGCCCGGCGTATACGCGGTCGTTACTGCGTCCGACTTCCCTGAAGCGTCTGCTGAGTTCGTTGATCAGGAAGAAGGGGCGGCGGTCAATTACGGCTTTTTCAGCCGCAACATAATGGCGCGCGAGAAGGCGCTGTATATGGGGCACGCAGTTGCCGCAGTCGCTGCTACCAGTCCACACGTCGCCGAAGAAGCCGCTGCGCTCATAGACGTGGATTACGAAGTGCTGCCACCTGTGCTGAATGCCCATGATGCAATGGCGGAGGGCGCGCCTATTGTGCACGAGCGCCTGCTTACTATGGCAAGCCCCGCCTTCCGATCCGGCGGATACGGGGACGGCGACAAGCAGACGAATGTCGCTAATCACTTTGTATTTGATGACGGCGATGTGGAGCAGGGCTTTGCGGAAGCCGATGTCATCGTTGAACGTGAGTTCAGCACGAAAGCCGTTCATCAAGGATATATCGAACCGCATTCGGCAACCGCTTTCTGGAACCGCGACGGAAAGCTGACCGTATGGTGCAGCACGCAGCAGCTCTTTGCTTTCCGAGATCATATCTCCGCAGTGCTCGCGATTCCTCTGTCGGATGTTCAGGTGATACCGATGGAGATTGGCGGCGGATTCGGAGGCAAAGGGATGGGCGGTCTATATCTTGAGCCCGTGGTGTCGCTGCTGTCACGTAAGGCGGGAAGACCTGTGAAGCTTGCGATGAGCCGAAAGGAAGTGTTTGAGGGCTCAGGTCCTACTTCTGCGACGCACATAAAGGTGAAGATGGGAGCGACGAGTGAGGGCAGGCTCACTGCCGCTGATGCTACGCTCATCTACGAGGCGGGCGCGTTTCCCGGCTCGCCTGTGCCTTCGGGCTGCCGCACTATGCTCGCGCCTTATGTTATCCCCAACGCGCATATCGAAGGATACGATGTGGTGGTGAATACGCAGAAGTCTGCGGCATACCGCGCGCCCGGTTCGCCGGCAGCTGCGTTCGCCGCGGAGTCGGTGGTGGACGAGCTTGCACAGAAGCTGGGGATTGACCCTATCGAGTTTCGCCTGCTGAATGCATCGAAGGAGGGCACACGTCAGCCAGCGGGGCCGATATTTCGGCGTATAGGCAATGTGGAGATGCTGGAGGCTGCGCGTGACCATGACCACTACCGCACACCAATCGATGGGAAGTACAGGGGCAGGGGCATTGCCAGCGGCGCGTGGTTCAACGGCAGCGGACCTGCGAGCGCGGTGGCGAGCGTGAACCCGGATGGAACGGTGGGACTCATCGAAGGTTCGCCGGACATCGGGGGCAGCCGCGCGGTGATGGCGATTCATGTGGCAGAGGTGCTGGGAATTGCGGTGGAAGCGGTGAAACCTGCGGTCGTGGACACCGACTCCGTAGGCTACTGCTCGGGCGCGGGAGGCAGCGGCGTAACATTCAAGACGGGCAGAGCCTGTTACGAAGCGGCGCAGGATGTGAAGCGGCAGATGATTGAGCGCGCGGCGCGTATCTGGGATGTGGACGCCAAGGATGTTGAATACGATGATGGCAATGCCGTGCTGCGCCACAAGCAGGACAGCGAGCTTTCGGTTACATTCGTTCAGCTCGCGCAGCAGCTCAACGGCAGCGGCGGACCGATTGTCGGGCGTGCCACGGTGAACCCGGGCGGCGTGGGCAACGCTTTCGCTATGCATATCGTAGATGTGGAGGTTGATCCTGACACTGGCAAAGTGGAAATATTGCGTTATACCGCATTGCAGGATGTGGGCAAGGCGATGCACCCAAGCTACGTGGAGGGACAGCTGCAAGGCGGCGCAGTTCAGGGTATCGGATGGGCGCTTAACGAGGAATACTACTTCGATGACGCGGGGCGCATGCTAAACTCGTCGTTCTTGGACTACCGCATGCCGGTATCGCTAGATGTGCCGATGATAGATACGGTTCTGATAGAGGTCGCCAATCCGGGACATCCTTACGGTGTGCGCGGCGTGGGCGAGGCGTGTATAGTGCCGCCTATGGCTGCGATTGCCAACGCTATCAGCAACGCCATAGGTGTGCGCATGACTGAGCTGCCGATGTCTCCGGCGAAGGTTGTCGCCGCGCTGTCGAACAACGGCGCGTAATGCTGCCTTGGCGCAGCAGCATCTAAAGAGCAGAACGTGATGAATGCTCCCGACTGGTCCGCGCTTCCTAGTCTCTTGGCGAGCGCGGGTAGTCGGAGCGTGGGGTATAATTGGTCAATAATCAAAAAAGAGGTTCATAGTGTAATGTCCAAAGTAAAGAATATTCCTACGAGTGGGTATCAGGATAAACGGCCGCTATTCAGTCACAAAGATGTGCAAGTTTTATATAGAAGGTTTCACCTCGCTCTCGATTCTGTTGCAACCGCTCATAATGAAGGACACATCACATCCGAAGAAATGGACATACTGGTTAGAGATATAGTTGCAGGATTGATAGCCTTTAAGTTGGATGCGATGGTATACACCCCATTAATGTCTGGGACACGCGTATCCCAGACATTAGGTAAGGACGTAAGTCCCATCCATTAAATTCCTCTTAAAGTCAGTTAATCACGTCCGCATATAGGAGCTATACCCGTGCCATCCAATCAAGACAAACTTGATGAAGGCTCGACTGATAAGCCTCACACTGTATCATCAGACGGTCTTAATGAAGAAAATCCTTCCCAACCAACGATGTCTTCGGCAGAAGCCCTCGAACATCTTCCACCTTCACAAAGAGAACCTGTAGAGCAATTCATGGGAACTGCCATGTCTATGAGCATGGGAATGTCTCACCCTATCGCATCAAAGGTTACCCCGGAACACATCACAGATATCATCGCATCTTCAAATCGTGAAATTGACCACGAGTATAGTGACAGAAGGCACTCTCGCATAACGTTAGTCTTGTTCGGAGGTTTCTTAATAGTTGCTCTAGTCATCCGCATAATTTCCCTAGCTTTTCTAGGAATGAAGGACTTATTAATCGAGATTTTTAAGTATCTTGGTCCTTTCATCGGAGGATTAGGTGGGGGATATGGTTTTTACGCTTTTCGAAATCGGTAATCTCGTTCTATAGATTATCTTCAAGCCAATTAAACGAGTACCTGATTAAACTCGAATTAGTTTCAAAGGACATACTTGATGAAATATTACAGCCTAAGGGATGCGGACGGAGATGCGATGTTGGCAGTGGAGGCGCGCGACGGCATGCTTGTTGACTTGACTTCCGTGCACCAGGATATGGAGAGCCTGGACGCTCTCGCGCTGTCAGCGGCGGCTGCCGGGCAGAGCATAGACGGCATGGCGCAGGAGCTTATCAAAGGCGGTACGCCGGATGAGTACGACCTTGCTGATGTTATGAACAGTGAAAGTGATATTTCACCGTATATGCCGTTCGAGCCTAGGGAGGTTTGGGCAGCAGGCGTTACTTACAAGACAAGCGAGATGGAACGCAGAAGAGAAAGCGGAACTCCGGATGTGTATTCCAAGGTGTATAGCGCGGAAAGGCCGGAGGTTTTCTTTAAGGCGACAGCTGAACGCTGCGTCGGTCCTTATGATTCTGTGGGCATACGCGGGGATTCGGACTGGAACGTCCCGGAACCGGAGCTTGCGTTCGTGCTGTTCGGGGGCGAAATTATAGGCTACACCATAGGGAACGATATGAGCAGCCGTCAGATTGAAGGCGAAAACCCGTTGTATTTGCCGCAGGCGAAGGTGTTTAACCGATGCTGTGCCATTGGTCCATGCTTCGTTACGGCGGAATCGATAGGCGATCCGCACAACCTTGACGTTAGCTGCACTATTACGCGAGACGGTGAAGATGTGTTCAGCGGCAGCACGAATACTTCGCAGATGGCGCGCACTTGTCAGGAGCTGGCGGACTGGCTGCAGAGGCACAACGCGGTGCCTAATATGACCACCGTTCTTACCGGCACATCCATTGTGCCGCCGCCGGATTTTACACTTCAGGAAGGCGACACTGTGAGCATAACGATAGGTGGGATTGGAACGCTTGTGAATGATGTTATAGTTGTGTAGCGGAGCGGTTTTATGCCCTCCCTGCAAAGCAGAGTACGAACCGCGCGCATAAGCGAGACAGGTCGATAGTTGATTTTAAGCCGATGATTAGGAGAACAGAATAATGTGCACTTATGTGATTCAGAAATCTGATATAACGGGCAGCGGCAAGGGAACGCCGGGCTGGATTCCGATAACCGAAGCCCGAGTGTATTACGACCATCCATACCACATGACCACCGATCACACATTGAACATAGACTTCGTGAACCCGGAAAAAGGGCTTGACGCGCGCGTAGCAGTCGAACTTACGGCAGAATCGGCGCGAGCGCTGGTGAACGACATCCTTGCTGCGCTGGAAGAAGGTAGCGCAGCGCACGCCGCCGATTAACTTGGAAGGCAAGCTTGCGATATTGTCTATTCAGCACACCTGACGCATCGCATGTTGGCTGTGTCCGCCGGTATCACAGCAGATTTCTAACGATGAAGCAGTCATGTTCGTCTGCGAAATCAGGGGTTGCAAAGGCTGTGGAAATTATGTTAAGTTGCGTGTAAGCTAACATAAGAGTGGTTTTATGTGTGCTGTGTGTGAAGCGCTATTGTCGATTTCGGGCAATTCGGAACAGCACATATTAATTAAAAACGGATAGCGGAGGAGTTTGGCAGATTAAGCGGAACAAGTAGATAGACCCGGAGGAAACGCGCATGCTAACTATGTCAATTCGTCGAAATGCTGCTTTCTTAATCCTGTTCTTATTACCCGCACTTGTGCTGGCGGCGGCCTGTTCGAGCGCGCAACCGGTGGAGGAAGCTCCCGCTCCTGCCGCTGCAACTCAACCACCGCCTGCTCCTGCACCCACAGCTCCATCGGCACCGGCGGCAGCACCTACGGCTATGACGGCTGCGATGTCATCGGACACCACTCCGCCGAGAGCTGCAGATCCGAACTCCCAACAAGGCGGCGTCCTCAATGTCGCATACTTCCGCCAGGCATCCAGCCCGGACGGCTATCAAGCCGGCGGCACCTTTGACCGGATGTATTTCTTCACTGGGAATGAAGTGCTGGTCGCAATCGGCAAGGACAGCGTTTACGATCCATCGGAATCTCTTGCCTACTCGTTCGAGGTTGAGGACGGAGGCAGCCGGGTGAGGTTCAACATCCGTGAGGGCGTGCAGTTCCAGGGCGGATTCGGCGAGATGACCTCTGAAGATGTCGCGTTCAGCCTGAACCGCTGGTTTGATGACGGGTCGGGATGCAGAGGCTGCCCAAGCACTTTCCGTTCAGTTACTGAGGTCAATGCCATCGACGACTATACGGTCGATGTCGTTATGGACCCGCCCGACGCAAACCTAGTTGTCAAGATGTTCGACCGGGGCAGCATTGTTCACAACAAGGAGCACTGGGAAGCAGTTGGGCCTGATGACCACAAGAGCACTGCCATAGCGACCGGCCCGTACAAGCTGACACTGTGGGATGTTGGAGTAACGCAGAATTGGGAGAAGCACCCGGACTGGTGGCGGCACGAGCCTTACGCCGACGAGGTGAACATCCAGATTATCTCTGAGACGCGCACACGGCTTGCAGCCCTTCAGACGGGCGAGGTCAATGTATCGTGGCTGCAGGCAGAACAGATACCGGCGGCGCAGAAGGACAACAACATCGATGTGTGGGACTTCACTGGCGTAGGCTGGGACGGCTGGGTGTGGAATCACGGGCTTACGCCTCTGGACGACTTGCGGATGAGGCGCGCGCTGATAAAGTCTGTGGACAGAGGTGCGTTGAACACATCAATCTACCTCAACACGCTGCGCGACAGCCAAGCGCACACCTTCCCTCCGGAGTCGCCTTTTGGAATAGACGCGAAAGACCTCTGGGAGGGAGAGCACCTGCGATACGACCTAGATGAGGCAAAGACGCTGGTTGAAGCCGTGGCGCAGGAAAAAGGGCTGACACTTCCTATACAGATCAAGGGTGTATGTGAGCGCCGTCCTGACAGACAGCAGTTCTGCGAGTTCCTACAAGGCTCTTGGGCTGAGATTGGCGTGGAGTTCGAGTTCCAGATAGTTTCCAACGCATCAGAGCGTTCCGATGTGATGGAGCAGTGCCAGACCCATGTGACGCAGACCGGTTCGGGCATGCTGCTGCCTTGGTACATGGAAGGCTCTCTGCATTCCAGCAGCAATGGAAACTACCCTGCCAAAGCTTGCAAGGATCAGGGTTCTGCGCTGGACTCCGACGGGCAGGCGACACAGGACAGTTTGGACATGCTCTTTGCCCAGGCATCGGAGAGTTTCGATAGCGCAGAACAGACTGAGCTATACAAGGAAATTCAGCGTATTGCGCTGGAAAACCTGTACACTTATATCCCCGCGATGCTGCGCGTGAACTATGTGGGCTGCTACACACCGTCCACGGGCGGCTGTGAAACGAACCCGATGCGCGGCGACGGATTTGTGCGCAACGGCGACTTCTGGATTAAGCAATAAGAAGAACCGAGCGGCAGTCAGCAGTGAGAATTAGTTCTTGGAGAGTATTCCGGGCTGTTCCGACTACTGACTGCTCTTCATATTAGAGAGGGCCGGCAGATGCAGCGCTACCTGCTGCGCAGAGTTATCAACATCATTCCGGTGCTTGCGCTCATCAGCGTCTTGGTGTTCGCAACGGTCAGGGTGCTGCCGGGAGATCCTGCACGCTTGCTTGCTGCGGTGGATGAAACCGGGTTCGTTGACCCGGAAGTACTTGCGGCGATAGAGGCGCGCTACGGACTGGACAAGCCTATCGTTACGCAATACTTCGACTGGGTTTGGGGAGTGATGCGCGGTGATTGGGGAACATCTCTCCTAAGCGGACAGGATGTGTTCCCGCAGATACGCAGCCGTATCAGTTTCACGGCTCAGCTTGCAGCGCTGTCCTGGCTTCTTTCGCTGCTCATCGGCATCCCAATGGGCGTAATATCTGCGCTCAGACGCAACTCTATAAGGGACATCGCAGTTACGAGTTTCGCGGTGTCCGGGATAGCGCTGCCCAACTTCTGGCTGGGTATGCTGATGATTATCTTCTTCGGTGTGTGGCTTGGGTGGCTGCCTACGGGCGGCTACGTCAGTTTCCAAGACAGCCCGATAGAGTGGGCGCGCCGCATGCTGATGCCCACGATTACGCTTGGGACTGCGCTCTCGGCGGTTACGATGCGCCAGATGCGCGCCGCGCTGCTTGAAGTGATGCGCGAGGACTATATCCGTACTGCGCGCGCGAAGGGATTGATGGAACGCCGGGTCGTGATGCTGCATGCTATGAAGAACTCGCTGCTTCCCGTCATAACCCTATCCACACTGCAGCTCGGCACACTCGTCGGCGGAACGGTGGTAACCGAAACCGTGTTCTTTTTGCCGGGCATCGGGAAGTTTATCGTGGATGCGGTCATAGCCAAGGACTTCCTGGTTGTTCAGATGGGACTGATGATTCTAACTCTGGGGGTTTTGGTCGCCAATCTCATAGCGGACATCTCATACGCATTCCTCGATCCACGTATTCGCTTTGATTAGATGTTCGCACACTGCGAAGAGGGATTTATCGCTCAACTATAAGCATCCGTTCATTACAAAACTGCGTCCTTAGGTATGGATGAAAACATGGCAGAAGCCACAGAAAATGAGATTTCAGAGGCGCGTCTGAGCTGGGTTCGAAGAAGCCGCTTTTTGCAGACATTGAAAGAGCTTGTAAGCGTTCGCCTCGCCAAGTTCGGGTTAGCGATTCTTGGTCTGTCGGTCATTGCCGCCGTATTCTCGCCGATTTTGTCTCTGCATGACCCGGTGAAGATTAACCCGCGCGACAGTTTGGAGTCTCCCAGCGCGACATATTGGCTTGGCGCAGACAGGCTGGGGCGCGACCAGCTGGCACGGCTCATCTACGGCGCGCGTGTCTCGCTTGTCATAGGCGGCGCGGGCGTGGGCATCGCAGTTGTGGCGGGTATCGCAATAGGGACAATCTCCGGCTGGGCAGGCAGATGGACGGACGAGATTCTGATGCGGATTATGGATGCGCTCGCGGCATTTCCGAACATAGTGCTTGCTCTGGTGCTGGTGGCGGTTACCGGCGGCGCAATGCGCAACATCATATTTGTCATAGGGCTGGTGTTCACGCCGGCTGTGGCTCGGCTCATACGCGCTCAGGTGCTGTCCGTGAAGGAGCGGGATTATGTGATCGCCGCAGTAGCGCTGGGCGCAAATCCGTTCCGTATCATATCTTCGCACCTCATACCGAACAGCCTCGCGCCGGTGATAGTGCAGGCGTCCATCGCGTTCGGAGCTGCCATACTTCTCGAAGCGTCGCTCAGCTTCCTGGGCGTTGGAGTGAAGCCGCCTACGCCCACCTGGGGCGGAATGCTGCGCCACGCCTTTGAAGTGGTTGATCAGGCGCCTTGGCTCACATTTACGCCCGGAATAACTATCTTTCTAGTCGTTCTTGCGTTCAACTTTGTGGGAGACGCACTGCGCGATACGCTCGATCCAAGGCTGCGGGGCGCTAGGTGAAGGTCTGCGCCTGTCAATTGAAGGCGCAGGGTATTGGGTGTCTTGCGAAGATTATCGTACAATCGGATGGAGCGGTGGTGCAGCTTGTCCTAATCCCAAAATCATCCTTTTTTCTCAAAGAAGTCTAGGTCAATCGAGAAGGCGGCGGCGAGCATCAGAAATCGAAAGTCCTGATTGGCGGCTCTGTCGATAAACTCGATGTGGAAGGTATCGGCATCGGTGAACATTTCGCGACCGAAGCCAGCCCACTGCTTGGTGATGCGCGCCATTTCGGCGCCTTGCGCGTTTACGATGGCAGATGCGATTTGTTTTCCGCGGAATGGCAATAAGATTAGGGAGCGTTCGCCAAGGCTACCATAAAGTAGATGATACCTACGACAGCGGAAGCGATGTACAGAAGTTTCTTCTGGGTAGGATCTTCAGACTTGCGTCCGGCAGTAACTAACGCGAATATGGCGAGAGGGAATGCTAAATATACAAAAAACATGTTGATGCCTCCACGCGTCTTACAGTGTGAAATATCTTGTCGTTTATTTACTCCGTAGTCTCATGATTACCATCTGTCAGACCGAACTTGCACCTATCAGGCTCTCGGTTAAGCAGACGTACCTGCTGTCTCCCTGAAGCATAAGCCATCTCGATCCACAAGTTATCCTTTTTTCTCAAAGAAGTCTAGGTCAATCGAGAAGGCGGCGGCGAGTATCAGCAAGCGAAAGTCCTGATTGACGGCTCTGTCGATAAACTCGATGTGGAAGGTATCGGCATCGGTGAACATTTCGCGTCCGAAACCCGCCCACTGTTTGGTGATGCGCGCTACTTCGGCGCCTTGCGCGTTTGCAGCGATAAATGTGTACGGCCGAAATATGCTGCCGCTTACCTGAGCAAGGCTCGTGCCATTGCCGTCGGTCAGATTGAACTTGCGCCCTATGAACCCCTGCCGGTTGAGCATGCCGACACGCCTGCCGCCCTTATCCACTCGCAGGTGCGACCGAACCCAGAAGAAATCACGGCTTAACTCCAGCACGGGACGACTGGCGTCGTCCACTACATGGATGGACAGCGCCCGGTGCGTTCCCAAGAACTGACGGCTCATACCGCCGGATTCTTCGTAGGCGTACATAATCTGATCGCCGTTCAGGGTGTGGATGCTGTACCTGTTTTCGGTCTCAAACGAAGTAAATATTTCCAGCATTTCTTTTTGCTGGCGCACCAGCAGCTCGTCATACAGGGTCAGATCGACCATTATGTTTCTCCGTGTCCGATTAGAATGGGATGAACGAACGAATAGGCATGGGGTGGTCCCAATACTCTGAAGCGCAATGTGCGATACTGAGAGGTGGGAGTGTTCATAGTTATTCGTCCAGCCGAATTCGCAGCCGCTTGTTGATGCGCCCCTTGCTTTCGTGTCCTACGACGCGGATAACGCCTACTTCGCGGGTGTTGGCAACGTGGGTGCCGCCGTCGGCTTGCAAGTCAAGCCCCGTTATGTTTACGGTGCGTACTTCGGTTATGGCAGGCGGAAGCAGATTGATTTTGGTGCGGATGAGGTCGGGTATGCTGAATGCTTCCTCTCTGGGGAGTGTTTTGATTTCTATCGGTCGCGCCGCTTTGACTTCTTCGTTCACCAGGGTTTCCATGCGTTCGGCGAAGTCTGCGGACATGTTCGCAAGCTCGAAGTCCATGCGCGCGCTGCCGGGCTGCATATTTCCGCCTGTAACCTGCGCTCCGTAGTCGCGCCACACAACACCGCAGAGGATATGCAGGGCTGTGTGCGTGCGCATAAGCACGTAGCGCCGTTCCCAATCCAGCGTGCCGTGGACTTTCGCGCCCACTGGCGGCAATGCGCCGTCAATCTCATGCACTATTTTGCCGCTCTGACGAGACAGCCGTTTGACGGCGTATGATGAGCTGCCGTCGTTGAGAACGCCGCTGTCTGCGGGCTGTCCGCCGCCGCCCGGATAGAACGCGGTTTGGTCGAGCACGACGCCTTTTGACGCAGTGTCGATGACGGTCGCGTCGAACTCGCGGAGGTAGCTGTCGTCGTAGCATAGGATAGTGGTCATTGCGGGATACTCCTAGCATATATCAAGTTATACGATGATGGGTGTGATAATGTGTGTTGCGTCGCTTTTGTTTGCGCGACAAAATTGTTACATAGCGTAATTATACTCAGAAAGCCTTTATATGACGAAGTATAGATTATACATAGACGAAACCGGCAATGCGGATCTGAAGAATGTCGATAACCAGAATCAACGATTTCTAAGTCTTACAGAGTTATCATTAGCCTATCTTATGTTGCGGGAAGGATGCACCCGGAGATGGAAGCTCTTAAGAGCCGATACTTTGAGTCGCACCCAGACGATCCGGTTATCCTGCACAGAAAGGAACTTGTCAACCAGAAACCTCCTTTTCATGCACTTCGCGAAATTGAAGTTGAATACTCGTTCAATCAGGATTTACTCAGACACCTCCGAGAGTGGGATTATTGCGTTATTACAGTGTGCATTGATAAGAAAAACCACGTTGAAACCTATCGCACCTGGAAAGAGAATCCATACTACTACTGCATGGCTGTTTTGCTGGAGCGCTTCAATTTTTGGCTGAATCGCAGCAACGCTGTTGGCGATGTAATGGCGGAGTCGAGAGGCGGCAGGGAAGATAAGCGTCTGAAGATTGAGTTTCGCAACATTTGGGAAAATGGTACGCACTTCGTTGAGGCATCCCAGTTTCAGCGGTCTTTGACTAGCCGAGAACTCAAGGTGAAGCCGAAGACGGCAAACGTTACGGGACTGCAACTTGCCGACCTGATAGCCCATCCATCTCGTTCCGAGATACTTCACGAGCGAGGCCTGCTTGGCAGGGGATTAGGTACTTTCGCGACCGAAATCGTAAACATCCTAGCGGACAAGTATGACAGGCGAGGCAGCCAAATATACGGAAAGAAGTTTATCTAAATAGGAAAGGGAGGCATTAAAGCCTCCCCCGATGGCAGAACCATCCACCTTCGCATTAGCGAATTACTTATATTTTACATGTATCGCACGAATTTGCAATAAAATGTATGTGTTTTAGTGCGCTGCATCAACGGCTCGACGGCATTACGCGGCAATTTCCGGCGCCTGTTTCCAGAACTCCGTTGCCTGCTGGAAGGCGTATGCCAGCTGAAGTACGCTAAACTCGCTCTGATGGCGTCCGACTATCTGCACTCCTACGGGCAGACCTTCGTCCGTGAAGCCGCAAGGCACCGATATTGCGGGATGTCCGGTCGCTGTTACATAATAGCAGGAGCGCATCCAATCGATGTAAGTTTCCATCTGAACGCCGTTCACCTCAGTCAGGTATGGCTGACTGACATCGAATGGCGGGTGCTGGCTGACCGGGAATATCATAAATTCGTAGGTGTGCATAAACTGCCGTATCCGCTCGTAAAGAGCAGCACGCTTGACTTCCGCACTGCCCACCTCTGCGGCACTGAGCTTTAAGCCCTCTTCTATGTTCCATATCACCGTGTCTTTGATGCGGTCGCGATGGGTCTTCAACATATCTGCGCGCGTGGTTGCCATGTTGGCGGCACGCATGGTCATAAAGACTTCGTTTGCACCGCTGAAGTCGGGACACGCCTCGTCAATTTGGCAGCCGAGCGTCTCGAACACATTGCGCTGCGCCTCTAATGTGGAGACGATACGCTTGTCAACAGGCAGCCCGCCCATGTCCGCGCTCCAAGCGATGCGAACTCCGCTGAAGTCTCGCTCCAATGAGTGGACAAGCGGGTTGAACGCATCTCCGCTGCCACTCAGCGCGATTGGGGAGCGCGAATCATACCCTGCAATCGCGCTGAGCATAAGCGCCGTATCCTCCACAGTACGCGCCATAGGTCCCTGCACAGCAAGAGCCGTCCATGGTGTGGCAGACGGCACCGGAACGCGCCCTATCGCCGTCCGAAACCCCACAATGTTGCAGAAGTTCGACGGGTTGCGTAAGGAACCGCCAAGATCGCTGCCGTCTGCAATCGGCAGCATGCGACAGGCAAGTGCAACCGCCGCGCCACCGCTGCTGCCCCCGCATGTTTTCTTGAGGTCGTATGGGTTCAGGGTTGCACCGAAGACTTCGTTGAACGTCTGTGAGCCTGCTCCGAACTCAGGTGTGTTCGTCTTGCCAACAGATATTGCGCCGGCGCGCTTCAGTCGTTCCACTATCAGCGCGTCTTGCTGCGGCACATGCTCAGCGTAGATAGGCGAGCCGTATGTGGTACGAACGCCGGCGGTATCCACGAGGTCCTTGTGCGCCACGGGCAAGCCGTGCAGTACACCGACGGCATCCCCTCTTTGCAGCGCGCCGTCAGCAGTCTTAGCGCTTTTCAGGGCTTGTTCGGGATGGTAAGTAACGATGGCGTTTACTTGCGGGTTAACGCGGTCAATCTGCGCTAAATGCGCGCGCATCACCTCTTCGCAGCTAATTTCCCGGTTTCGGATTCGCTGCGCCATATCAACAGCAGTCAGAAAACATAGGTCGGCAGTTGTCATTGAGTTCTCCATGTAAATAAGATTGACGGGTATTATTTCATCAGGGGCAGCGATTCGGAGGGCGGCATAGCAAGGCAGTACGCTGCTTGAAGGGTCAGGCGTACTGGTGCATTGCCACTGCGGCTTGCTCGACGCGCCAATATTTTTGTTTAGGGATGTGCCTGAAGATTTCACTCTTCGAATCTTATACGGCAGTACGGCATCCTTGAATTAAGTATGTACTGTTGCAGAAATAGGGACGAGATTTATGTTATCTGCTCCCAGTCTCGCAGAAGCGTGTGCGCCGCATTATGTCCCGGCGCACCTGTAACTTCTCCTCCCGGATGCGCGCCTGCGCCGCACAGATACAGACCTTCGACGGGCGTGCGATACCCTGCTATGCTTCGGCTCGGACGCTGCGCGAACATTTGCTGCGAGGTTATGTCCAGATGGCGTATGTTGCCGTCGGTTAACCCAACGCGCTCTTCCAACTCTAAAGGCGTGAAAAGCTCCCAGTCCAGCAGCACATCCCGGAAGTTGGGTGCGTACTGAGATATTGTGTCTATCAGATGCTCGCCTACAGATTGCCTTGCATCCTGCCATCTGCCCTCACTTAGGCGCACGGGAGCATACATCGACCATACGGACATCACATGCTTGCCGGGCGGTGTCAGGCTGTCGTCGTACACACTTGGAATCTGTATGTACATCACCGGACAGCTCGAAGGGTTGCCTCTTTTGACATCATCCCAACCCTGCTCGAAGTATTCGACAGACGGGCAGATACGGACGTATGCCAGCGCCTTCGCGTCGTAATCGCTTCCTAGGTATGCTGAGAAGTCCGGCAGGTCGCTCATGGCGCAGTGAAACTTGAGATACGAAGTGTTCGTCTTCGCGCGGCTTATGTCGGCGAGCAGATCGGGCGGCGCGTCGTTGGCGTCCAGCAGCGATAAGAATGTGCGCTTGGGGTCGGCATTTGACAGCACGGCGTCTGCATAGATACTTTCGCCGTTAGTGAGCAGGACTCCGTTCGCTCTGCCGTCCCGCGTCAAGATGCGCTGCACTTCAGCGTTGAGGCGAATGTCCACACCTTGCTCTTCAGCAGAACGCGCCATCGCCTGAGTGATAGCGCCCATGCCGCCCTTGGGGATGCCGAAGTTTTCGTCGGGGGTTAGTATGTCGCTGCGAATGTAGCCGCAAGCCAGGATGCTGCCCGGCGCTCGCACGTCGCCTGCGTCCTGCGCGTCTATGAAGCAGGCGCGCACCAGCGGCGATTCGAAGTGTTCTTCGACTAGGTCCTTCATGCTGCCTGTGAGCATTCGCTCGAATACGGGTTCGTCCGGGGTGCCGCGCACATCGGCGGCGACATCGGCAAGCGTTGGCGGGTCTGTCAGGAAGTAACGCTGGATGATTCCGCCTGCCTGACGCCAGAACGCTACCCAGTCGTGGTAGCGCGCACCGTCCGCAGGTGATATGCGCGCGATGTTCTCGGCGGTGCGTTCGTCATCGTGCCAGCGCAGTATGTGCTGCTTGCCCGGCAGCGGGTGAAAGCTTACGGGATCCATTTCGTATATATGCAGCCCGTGCTTTCGAAGTTCCAATTCGTTGATTACTTTCTCCTGCAGCAGATGGCAGATGTACGCGCAGCTTGAAACACGGAAGCCCGGAAACAACTCCTCCGTGATGCATGCGCCGCCAACGAAGTCGCGCCGTTCCAGCACAAGGACGCTGTTGCCCTCACGCGCGAGATAGTTCGCGGCTACCAGTCCGTTATGTCCGCCGCCCACGATGATTGCTGAATAGTGCGCTGACATGTGTGCATCCTTTATTTATTTTATTCAACTATTCTTCAACTCTGAACTCTGCCCTGAAGACTAACACGCCCGCGATGGTTTGGAAATGCAAGATGAAGCAGCGGGTACTGTCAGTTAGCCCGGATACTTATGTGAGGGGAGGGCGACTCCGCTGTGATACAATCTCGTATGATTAGGTTATACCATTACTTGAATACATGCATTGCTGCCTACGGAGAGATTATGAGTTTTCAAGGATATGACATTGCGGTAATTGGAGCGGGTATCATCGGGCTTGCGACTGCCATGCGGCTGGCACAGGAGTATCCGCGATACAAGATAGTTGTGCTGGAGAAGGACGGTGAAGTTGCACGGCACCAGACGGGACATAACAGCGGGGTAATTCACGCCGGCATCTATTACGCGCCCGGCTCGCAAAAGGCGAACTTTTGCTCAACCGGCGGCAGACTGCTGCGCCAGTTCTGCGACGAACGCGGCATAGAGTATGAGATGTGCGGCAAGGTGATAGTCGCCATCAACGATGAGGAGGTGCCGCGGCTCGATGATCTGTTCGAGCGAGGCACTGCAAACGGCGCCGAGGGGCTTGAGATGATTGGTCCTGAGAGGCTTGCCGAACTTGAACCTTATGCTGCCGGCGTCAAGGCGATATTCTCGCCAAACACAGGCATAATCGACTTCAAGAAGGTATCACAGGCGTATGCTATAGAGTTTGGCGAGAACGGCGGGGACCTGTTTCTGAACACTGCCGTTCACGGTATTGCGCGCCGCGACGGGAAGATGTACTTAGAGACGTCGCGCGGTGAGATTTCGGCGCGGCACATCATCAACTGTGCGGGGCTGCAAGCGGATCTGGTCGCGCGCATGATGGGCGCTGAACCAGGTCTGCGAATCATTCCGTTTCGTGGCGAATACTTCTCTATACGCCCGGAGCGCCAGTATCTGGTCCGCGGCCTGATATATCCGGTGCCGGACCCGAGCCTGCCGTTCCTGGGCGTACATTTCACCAAGCGTATCACGGGCGGTGTGGAGGCAGGTCCCAACGCTGTGCTTGCGTTTGCGCGCGAAGGCTACACCAAGACGAGTTTCAATTTTGGCGACACGCTCGGCACGCTGACATACCCCGGATTTTGGAAGATGTCCATGACACACTGGAAGAGCGGCATAGACGAACAGCATCGCTCGCTGCGAAAGTCGCTCTTTCTCAAGTCGCTGCAAACGCTTGTGCCGTCAATCGAGATGGACGATCTGAGCGAACCGGGCGCAGGCGTGCGGGCGCAGGCGGTGGATCACGATGGCAATCTGCTGCAAGATTTCGCTATCTCTGAGACGGAGAACGCCATCCATGTGCTCAGCGCGCCGTCGCCGGGGGCAACGTCTTCTCTAACTATCAGTCGATACATCGTGGACATGGCTGTGGGAGCGTTCGGATTGGAGGTGTAGGATGCAGGCTTACACCTGCCCAACTTCGAAGAGTTTCATAGCGGGCGCAATCTGACGCAGGTGCCGAGTGTCGTCAGCGGATATAGACGGAAAGGATGCGTTTGACAAACGCCGAAGGAAACAAAATTGACAGCCCGAAACGAGCATCTGTGTGGAGTGTATCGGAAGGCTGGCTTACGGCTTACTTTCTGCTATTCACAATCCAGTTCATTTTGGGGTTATCGTTGATAATCTGGTATGAAATTGCTGTGGTAGCAGACGACAGCCTCGCCGAAACATTGCTGAACATACTTGGAAGGGCGGGAACTATCCCGATTCTATCCGCATCAACATCGTATATATTCGCAGAAGGGGGAAGGCTTACGATGGTCATATCAAACTGGGTTGAGCGAAAGCTGGAGGAACGCAGGATAAAACGTGAACAGGCTCTAATCGAACGGGCGCGAAAAGAAGGGATTGAGCAGGGGATTAAGCAGGGACTTGAGCAAGGGATTGAGCAGGGACTTGAACAGGGACTTGAGCAAGGAGTTGAACAAGGGATAATTGAAGGCTTTGAGCGGGGTCGTACCTATGAGCGCAAGTTGATTGCAGGTGAGAATGTTGATGAACCCCTGGCGGAAGGTGAGGAAGAGAAGTAGTCGATTTCGATTCTGCGGTCTTTGCTTTGAGTAAGGGGGAAGGCTTACGATGGTCATATCAAACTGGGTTGAGCGAAAGCTGGAGGAACGCAGGATAAAACGCGAACAGGCTCTAATCGAACGGGCGCGAAAAGAGGGACTTGAGCAAGGGATTGAACAGGGACTTGAGCAAGGAGTTGAACAAGGGATAATTGAAGGCTTTGAGCGGGGTCGTACCTATGAGCGCAAGTTGATTGCGGGTGAGAATGTTGATGAGCCGCTGGCAGAAGGTAAGGAAGAGAAGTAGTCGATTTCGATTCTGAAAGCTGCTGTAAGGCTTCACCATCTATGAGACTGATAATGCTATCCAGGCTGATCAGTGCACCATCATTCGGAGCGGCATCTTACGGAAACTGACAAGAAAAATATGCACAATCGGACAGCGGACTTGATTCGCAGGGCACAGAGATATATCGATTTTGAGGCGCTGATATGGACAGTCGGCTTGGCGTTTGTGGCTATCGGCGACCCAAATTCTGAGCGGCACTTCACTCTGTTCTGGCCTCAGTGGATTTTCGGCATTCAAAGCCCGGGCTACGGACTGGGACACTCCATCGGCTACTTGTTCAGAGGGGATCTGCAAAGCTCGCTGAACTCCCATCTGCTAGGGATACCCGTAGTCGCGGTGTTGCTGTGGCGCATCATAAGCCTGCAATATCGTAAATTGGTACGGCAGGTTTGACATCGGCAATTACGATGTATAAGTTATGCTAAGCTAATTAGAATATGGCCGGAATGAGGAGGTCGTCAGGATGGCTGAAATCATGCAGATAATGCCGGAGCTCGAAGGTGAGGAGATGCTGTTCATCAGCGGGTTGATAAAAGATATGTCAGACGAACAAGCACGCACTTTTGCGGTGTCCTATAGAAGTCAGCGCAAAGAGCCCACAAATGTGCTTCTCCTGGCATTGCTCGGCTTCGCGGTGCTCGCAGGTATGCAAAGGTTCTATCTGGGGCAGATCGGAATGGGAATAATCTTTCTGCTCACTGCCGGCTTCTGCTTTATCGGAACGATTATCGACGCTGTGAACCATAAGAACCTGACCTTCAAGTACAATCAGGAAAAGGCACAAACTCTGGCGATGACTATCAGAGGCAGTATGTAACGCATAGAGGTAATTTCAACATAAAAATCGTGCAAGCATTTCGCCGAAGCACGAGCCTGATTGATAATTAATACCTTTCAACTATCACAAATGGTGATATATGACTCCGGAATTAATCGCCATAATCAGCGTAGGTGTAGGCTTGGGCGGATTTGGCTTAGCAGCGCTTAAGATAATTCTGAAACGGCTAGACTCGCTTGAACTGCGCGTTGTGGAGGTGGAAAAGGGACAAGCTCGGATAGAAGGGCTGATTGATGGGCTGCGTGAATTACTCTCACGCGTTCCAGTTAGATTCTAGCGCGCTGGAGAATATATGGAGGTTTTTCAGCATGAAAATCGCATACGCATTTCGCCGAAGTACATATTACCCGTTCGAGGCGGGCGCAGCTTGGGCGCTGCCGGATGAGCGCGCGCTGCCGGAGTATCTTGGGAAGGTGCGCGACATCGGCTTCGACGGCATCGAACTTGGGCTGGACAGTTTTTTGTCCGGGTCGTCCAACGGCGGGTTGGAGGTGAACAAGAACGATGTGTTGGAGATGAAGAAGCGGCTTGATGATGAAGGCGCGCCCTGCGTCGCCATACGCGCTGGCGGTGCACTTTGCTACCCCCAGACCGCAGCGCACAACCGCAAGCGCTTGGAAAGGTCTGTGAAGATAGCCTCATGGCTGGGCGCAGACGTCGTGAACACTGCGCTGAGCGGTCCGCCGCCCAACCGCATGCTGGACACGGGTCCGTCAGGAGCGCCGCAGTCGCACGGATCCAGCCAGATGGCATCGGAAGAGGATTTCGTCCGCACGGCGCAGACGCTCCGCGAAGTGGGCGCAATAGCGGGCGACAGCGGTATTAACATCACGGTGGAAGTGCATCAGCACTCCATAGCGGACAACAGCTGGTCAACGCTGCACCTGCTGGAACTAGCCGACAGCCCGTTCGTGCATGCGAACCCAGACCTTGGCAATGTGCTCTGGAACTACGATGTGCCGGAAGAGACGATGGAGCAGTGCATATCGGCGCTGGCGGCGCACTCCAAGTATTGGCACTGCAAGAGCCTCAACCGCGTGCATGTGCCGGAACTTGACCATTCGTACTACATCCGAGTGCCGCTGCCGGACGGCGACGTAGATTATCGCTTTGCCATATCAGCGATGGTAGAGGCGGGCTATGACGGCTACCTCGCGATTGAGGGCGCGAACACAGGGGATCAGCTTTACAAGGACAGGCGGAGCGTGAATTATGTGCGGGGGATACTGGCTGAGCTGGAGGCGTAGGTAGGGGGATAGATTGGTCTCCAAAGGTTTGGCGCTTTTGAGTTGACATTTTTTCGGACTAATTTCAAAATACTGCGAAAATTTACTTGACACGCATATTAACCTCGTGTACGATGGTTCTTACCGCAATTGGGAAGCACCTTAACAATTGGATAGTGGAAGAGAACACACGTTTAGAGTTTGATCCTGGCTCAGGACGAACGCTGGCGGTGCGCTTAATGCATGCAAGTCGAACGGGCAATGAGGTTTCGGCCTCGGCGCTAGTGGCAGACGGCTGAGTAACACGTAAGTGATCTGCCCCGGAGCGGGGGATAACCCGGAGAAATCCGGCCTAATACCCCGTACGTTCATGTGGTTACGGCTATATGAAGAAAGGTTTCGGCCGCTCTGGGAGGAGCTTGCGGCCTATCAGGTAGTTGGTGAGGTAAAGGCTCACCAAGCCGAAGACGGGTAACCGATGTGAGAGCATGATCGGTCAGAGGGGGACTGAGACACGGCCCCCACTCCTACGGGAGGCAGCAGCAGGGAATCTTGCGCAATGGGCGAAAGCCTGACGCAGCGACACCGCGTGGGGGAAGAATGCCCCAGGGTTGTAAACCCCTTTTCTGTGGGAAGAGATAGGACGGTACCACAGGAATAAGCATCGGCTAACTACGTGCCAGCAGCCGCGGTAATACGTAGGATGCAAGCGTTGTCCGGATTTACTGGGCGTAAAGGGTGTGTAGGCGGCATGGTAAGTCTCATGTGAAATCTCCCGGCTCAACTGGGAGGGGTCATGGGAAACTGCCAAGCTCGAGGACAGCAGAGGAAAGCGGAATTCCGGGAGTAGTGGTGGAATGCGTAGATACCCGGAGGAACACCAGAGGCGAAGGCGGCTTTCTGGGCTGTGCCTGACGCTGATACACGAAAGCGTGGGGAGCGAACCGGATTAGATACCCGGGTAGTCCACGCCCTAAACGATGGATACTAGATATAGGAGGTATCGACCCCTTCTGTGTCGGAGTTAACGCGATAAGTATCCCGCCTGGGGAGTACGGCCGCAAGGCTAAAACTCAAAGGAATTGACGGGTCCCCGCACAAGCGGCGGAGCGTGTGGTTTAATTCGATGATAAGCGAAGAACCTTACCTGGGCTTGACATGCATCTGACAGCCCGTGAAAACGGGTTTTCCTTCGGGACAGATGCACAGATGTTGCATGGCTGTCGTCAGCTCGTGCCGTGAGGTGTTGGGTTAAGTCCCGCAACGAGCGCAACCCTCGTCGTTAGTTACTATGTCTAGCGAGACTGCTCCTAAAAGGGGAGAGGAAGGTGGGGACGACGTCAAGTCGGCACGGCTCTTACGCTCAGGGCTACACACACGCTACAATGGTCGGAACAGAGGGTCGCGATGGCGCGAGCCGGAGCTAATCCCAAAAATCTGGCCCCAGTTGGAATTGCAGGCTGAAACCCGCCTGCATGAACGCGGAGTCGCTAGTAATCGCAGGTCAGCACACTGCGGTGAATACGTTCCCGGGGATTGTACACACCGCCCGTCACGTCATGGAAGTCGGTAACACTTGAAGTCGCTGGGCTAACCGCAAGGGGGCAGGCGCCGAGGGTGGGACTGGTGACTGGGACGAAGTCGTAACAAGGTAGCTGTACCGGAAGGTGCGGCTGGATCACCTCCTTTCTAGGGAGTTTTCTCACGGTCGGAATCACCGAACCGCGAAGAAATATCCTAGGTCGGTCAGTAGGCGGGGTGCATCAGACGAAGAGTAGAGCCGGACCTCATTCACCATGAGGGGAGCTCCTCGGAAATCTGTAACCACCTCCCTAAGACAACCTACTGTTTTATATATTGCAATCTCAATTTTTGCTAAACCAGTTCCTTCCACTATCCAACGGTTAAGGCGCTCCCAATAGCGCCCAAAGGGCAGGTTTCAACAAGTAACCAGCCCTTTTATTTTGCCCGCAGCATTAGGAGTTTCATACGTTTTCGGCACAGGCCGGCCGCTTTCGTGGGGCTGTAGCTCATCTGGGAGAGCGCATGCTTTGCAAGCATGAGGTAAGGGGTTCGAGTCCCCTCAGCTCCACCACCATCCTTGCCCTTTACAATCACGGATTTCGCTATGCACTGCTTTGTAGGCGCGAACTCGCGCATCGACCGTTCCTACCGAGACGGAAAGCGTACCCTGACCAGAATAAGCGTTGCAATCGGCATCCTCATCGTTGCCGCCCTGCATTTAGGCTGCGGCGCCATCGAGCAAATACCGCTGGATACGCCGACATCGGCGCCATTATCCATTCCTCCGCTTCTGGAGCCGACGACCGAGAACGGCATCGCGCATTACGCGCTTACGATAGGCGCTTCACGCCATGATTACGAACAGGCAACTCTGACCGACACCTACTCATATAACGGACTTTCGGTGCTTGGGCCAACCCTTCGTCTCACAACCGGAGCATCGGTAGCTATCAGCGTAACCAACGGTTTGGACGAGGTAACGACGACCCACTGGCACGGCGGTGATGTTCCAGCCGAAGACGACGGCGGACCCCATAGTCTAATTGAGCCGGGTGCGACTTGGGTGGCTGACTTCGATGTAATTCAGCCGGCGGCAACCCTCTGGTATCATCCCCACGCCCACGGTTCCACAGCCGAGCATGTCTATCTAGGCGCGGCAGGCTTGATAATCATAGATGACGATAACTCTACCGGCGCGCTTTTGCCCGCGACTTACGGCGTAGATGATATTCCGGTCATCATTCAGGACCGCGCTTTCACCGACGACGGGCAGTTAGACTTCGCCATAGACGGCGGCGAAGCTGGCAAGCTCGACGACGTTCTGACGGTGAACGGCACAATCAACCCGTATATCGAGACACCCACGGGGCTGGTTCGGCTCCGCCTGCTGAACGGGAGCCAAGCGCGGATATATCAGCTGAGCGTGGAGGGGAGCGGGATGACGAAGATAGCCTCCGACGGCGGCTATCTGGAAAGTCCGGTCGTAATCGAGCAGCTCGCGTTAGCGCCCGGCGACAGGGCAGAGATTATCGTTAATGTCGGAGCGGAATCCGTTGCTCTGGTCGATAGCGCATTCGGCAGGGTGCTGGAGATGCGCCCGAACGGGTCGGATGTAGGCGCGGGTACACTTCCAGACAAGCTCGCCGTCATAGATCGAATATCAGAGTCCGAGATTACCGTGGACAGGAGCTTTCACATGGAGGATGCGCGCAACTTCTGGGAGTTCGACCCAAGCTGGGCAATCAATGGCGTTCAGTTCGATATGACCAGGATCGACGAAACTGTGCGATTCGGAGATACTGAGCGCTGGACGCTCACCAGCGCCGAAGGCGAGCATGTATTCCACACACATCAGACTATGTTTCAGATATTGGCGATAAACGGCGAATCTCCGCCGCCGGAGGAGTCGGGTTGGGAGGACTCCGTGTGGGTGAACAACGAACGCGAAGTCGTCATCGCCGCCCGCTTCGATACTTACGCCGCGGAAGAAACCCCGTATCTGTTCCACTGCCACATTCTAGACCACGAGGACCTGGGAATGATGGGGCAGTACATAATCGTCGAGTAGCGCCTGCTTTTCAATTATTTCAACTAAGCCGCGAGCAGCGCCAATCGCTCAAGCGAAAAGAAACACGCCTGAACTCAACCCGAAAACAGGTCGCCGTCGTCGATGTCTGTGCCGTGGATTAGGCGGGTGTTGCGTCCGTCCGACTGCCATTTGGATGTCGCGCCTATGACGACGGCGGCCTGCCCACCGGCGTGCGCTGGGGCGTATCAGCGTCATCCCTGATGAGTTTGGCGGAATTGAGAGCATATGCGGATTGGGTGTGAAAAAAAGCGCTCAAAGGCTCGCCATACTGACAACGCGACAGATATGTGTCAGACCGGCATACTCGCGCATCTCCTTAATTGATTGTAATGATCGTAATGTAGCCGTCTGTTCTGCTGTGCTAAACTACCATACATCCCATTCTGGGCTTGGAGGCTATACGATGGCAACGACAACAACTACCACTGCCGCGTGGTACGATCTGATACCGGATGTTCCCGAACTACCTGAGGACGGCATGCAGCAAGACGATACTATTACAGTGATTAAATCTATCCTAATGGCACGCTACGCAAACGACCATAGCGTTCTAATTGCAGGTCCTGCAACGAATGTCATCTATGACTCATATGTGCCCGGTTCTGTCATAGTGCCGGACTGCTATGTAGTATTCGGCGTACCTGACGAGAGGATGATAAAGAGAGATCGTCGCAGCTACCGAATTGACGAGTGGGATGCTGTTCCTGCATTCGTGGCAGAGGTGGCTTCAAGGAGTACGGCAAGAAGGGATCTGAACGAGAAGCGTGAGATATACGCGCAGATGGGTGTGCAGGAGTACTGGCGCTTCGACGCATTCGGCGGTGAATATTACGGAGAGCCGCTGGTGGGTGAGCGACTTGTTGACGGGGAGTATCGGCGCATTGAGCAGCACGATGAGGCGGACGGGAGTGTATGGTCGCGCAGCGAGGTGCTGGGAGTGGACTTCTACTGGATTCCTGATTCGGACGGCTACACTGAGTTTCGTCTGAAGGACGCTGTCAGCGGCGAATGGCTGAACACGCTGGCTGATGCAGAACAGGCTAGGCTTGTAGAACGAGAAGCGCGTCAGGCTGCGGAAGCGCGGGCTGCGGAACTTGAAGCCGAACTCAGGCGGCTGCGCGGTGAGTAGTGCAGGCTCACTGATCAAAACCCTCTGCGGCGCTGCACATTGCCATAAACGAGGCGCACAGACTTGGAGGATAGAAGATGGCAACCACAACGACTACCACTGTCCCGTGGTACGACCTGATACCGGATGTTCCCGAACCACCTGAGGACGGTATGCAGCAGAACGACACTACCATACACCTGAATGCAATACTTATGGCGCGCTATGCTGACGACCCAAGCGTGCTAGTTGCAGGACCTGCAACGAATGTCATCTATGACTCAGAGATACCCGGCTCTGTCATAGTGCCGGACTGCTATGTAGTATTCGGTGTGCCTGACGAGAGGATGATAAAGAGAGATCGTCGCAGCTACCGCGTTGACGAGTGGGATGCTGTTCCAGCGTTCGTGGCGGAGGTGGCTTCGAGGAGCACTGCGCGCAGGGATCTGAACCAGAAGCGCGAGATATACGCGCGGATAGGTGTGCAGGAATACTGGCGCTTCGACGCATTCGGCGGTGAGTATTACGGAGAGCCGCTGGTGGGTGAGCGACTTGTTGACGGGGAGTATCGGCGCATTGAGCAGCACGATGAGGCGGACGGGAGTGTATGGTCGCGCAGTGAGGTGTTGGGAGTGGACTTCTGGTGTATTCCGGATTCTGACGGCTACACTGAGTTTCGTCTGAAGGACGCTGTCAGCGGCGAATGGCTGAACACGCTGGCTGATGCAGAACAGGCTCGGCTTACCGCAGAGCAGGCTAGGCTTGTAGAACGAGAAGCGCGTCAGGCTGCGGAAGCGCGGGCTGCGGAACTTGAAGCCGAACTTAAGCGTCTGCGCGGTGAGTAATGCAGGCTCACTGATCAAAACCCTCTGCGGCGCTGCACATTGCCATAAACGAGGCGCATAGACTTGGAGGATAGAAGATGGCAACAACAACTACCACTGTCCCGTGGTACGACCTCATACCTGATGTGCCCGAACCGCCTGAGGACGGCCTGCAGCAAGACCATACTATTACAGTGATTAAATCTATCCTAATGGCACGCTATGCCAACGACCCCAGCGTGCTAATTGCAGGACCTGCAACGAATGTCATCTATGACTCAGAAGTGCCCGGTTCTGTCATAGTGCCGGACTGCTATGTAGTATTCGGCGTGCCTGACGAGAGGATGATAAAGAGAGATCGTCGCAGCTACCGAATTGACGAGTGGGATGCGGTTCCTGCGTTCGTGGCGGAGGTGGCTTCAAGGAGTACGGCAAGAAGGGATCTGAACGAGAAGCGTGATATATACGCGCAGATGGGTGTGCAGGAGTACTGGCGCTTCGACGCATTCGGCGGTGAATATTACGGAGAGCCGTTGGTGGGTGAGCGACTTGTTGACGGGGAGTATCGTCGCATTGAGCAGCACGATGAGCCGGATGGGAGTGTATGGTCGCGCAGTGAGGTGCTGGGAGTGGACTTCTGGTGTATTCCGGATTCTGACGTCTACACTGAGTTTCGTCTGAAGGACGCTGTCAGCGGCGAATGGCTGAACACGCTGGCTGATGCAGAACAGGCTCGGCTTACCGCAGAGCATTCCAGCCTTATCGCAGAACAAGATAGGCTTGTAGAACGAGAAGCGAGACTTGCGGCAGAAGCGCGTGCGGAGCAAGAGCGTGCAGCAAGATTAGAACTGGAAGATGAGCTTCGCAGGCTGCGTGGTGAGTAGTGTAGGATCATCATCATACTGGTTTGCCTGCTCATGCTTTCCGTAATGGCGATGCATTTTATCCTAAACTGCCTAGGTGGAGACGCTATCGGCTTTTCCTTTGAATATGCCTGCTAAAAGCGTTATGCTGTTATGCAGGCATTTTTATGTTTGTGAATAGAATACAAAAGGATGCTGGCGCAGAGTTTTCATAGTGATCGGTTTGAATTTCGTACCGCCGGTGCATAATTCAAATTGGTGCGGTACTAGGGTTTCGGTAGGCGCACGGCGTAAGGTGTGAGTGTAATGGCAACGGCAACACGGGCTACAGAAGCGGATACTAGGGAGCTGGTGGAGGAACTGCGACGCAGTGTATCGGGCGAGGTTCGCTTCGATAAGATGACGCGCATGCTGTATAGCACGGATGCGAGCATCTATCAGATTGAGCCTGTGGGGGTTGTGCTGCCGAAGGGTGTGGATGATGTTATAGCGGTTCTGGAGACGGCTAATCGACATAATGTGCCCGTGCTGCCGCGTGGGGGCGGTACGAGCCTTGCGGGGCAGACGGTGGCGAATGCGATTGTGATGGATTTTTCTCGGTATATGCGAGAAGTGCTGGAGGTGAACACTGAAGAGGGCTGGGTGCGTACGCAGCCGGGGATTATTCTGGATGAACTGAATCATAAGATTGCATCCAGCGGGATGTTTTTCACGCCTGATCCGAGTACGAGCAGTCGGGGCAATGTGGGCGGCGCGCTGGGGAATAATTCGTGCGGCGCGCACTCTATTATTTGGGGCAAAACGGTTGACAATGTAGAGTCTCTGGATGTTGTGCTGTCGAATGGCGAACGGGCGCATTTTGGTGCGCTTGACGGCGCGCAGCTGGAATCGAAGATGCGCGGGGAGAGCCTTGAAGGGGATATATATCGCAAGCTATTTGGGATTGGCGAGTCGCACAGAGCAGAGATTTTGGCGCGCTATCCTAAGATACAGCGGCGCGTGTCCGGATATAACCTTGATGAGTTTGTGGGCGGCAGCGACTTCAATATGGCGCGCTTTGTGGTCGGCTCGGAGGGCACGCTGGTTACCATCACAGAGGCGAAGCTTAAGCTCGTGCAGCGTCCGAAGCTGCGCGCTCTGTCGGTGATTCATTTCAATGACCTGATAGAGTCGATGGAAGCCACGGTTGCGACCTTAGAGATGGATCCTGCTGCGGTAGAACACATCGGGAGCATGATTATTCGACAGGCGCGTAGCAATCTGGCTTACTCTCGCATTACTGATTTCATAGAAGGTGATCCGGAGTCTTTGCTAGTTGTGGAGATGTTGGCAGAGAGCGAGCCTGAACTGATGGCGAAGCTGGATCGTCTGGAAGCGCGTATGAGGCGCGAAGGGCTAGGGTATGCGATGCCGCGTCTTATTAAACCGTCCGATCAGGCGAAGGTGTGGGATGTGCGGAAGGCAGGATTGGGGCTGATGATGAATGTGCCGGGAGATGCGAAGCCGCTGCCTTTTGTGGAGGATACAGCAGTTTCTCCGGAGAAACTGCCGCAGTTTGTGAAGCGCTTCGATGAGATTGTGCGGGCGCATGGCACAGAGGCGGGGTATTATGGGCATGCAAGTGTTGGCTGTCTCCATATCCGCCCGCTTATTAATTTGAAGGACAGCACAGGTGTGGATAAGATGGTGGCAATATCGGACGAGATTAGTGATCTCGTGCTGGAGTATGGCGGCTCGCTAAGCGGTGAGCATGGGGACGGTCTGGTTCGCAGTCCATACAACGAGAAGATGTTCGGCAGCCGCATATATGACGCCTTCCGCGATGTGAAGCGCGCATTCGATCCGACGGGCATAATGAATCCGGGAAAGATTGTGGATTCGCCGCCGATGACTAACAGTCTGAGGATTAGCCCTGAGTATAAGCCGCTTGAATTGCAAACCGGGTTTGCTTACAAGGAGGAGGGGAGCTTCGCGCATGCTATTGAGATGTGCAATGGGCAGGGCGCGTGTCGTAAAGTGTTGGGTGGGACGATGTGTCCGTCTTTCATGGCTACGCGGGATGAGGAGCATTCGACACGAGGACGGGCGAATGCGCTGCGCGGGGCGATGTCGGGCGCGCTTCCGCACGAATCTTTGACGAGCGAACGGATGATGGCGGTGATGGATTTGTGTCTGGAATGCAAGGGATGTAAGGCTGAATGCCCGTCGAATGTGGACATGGCTAAGCTGAAGTATGAGTTTCTGGATAAGTATCACAAGAAGAACGGATACTCGCTGCGCGACAGGTTGATGGGCAATGTATCTTTCTTTAACAAGCTGGCTTCGCCGCTTGCGCCGCTGACTAACCTGCCTCTTAAATCTGCAATTGGCAAGGAACTTTTGGAGCGATATGCCGGCATAGACAAGCGGAGGGAGTTACCGGCACTGGCAAGTCAGACTTTCAGGCAGTGGTTCAGAGCGTCTGGGGGATCACCGGCATCAGATGCTAATCTGGGCACGGTAGTGCTGTTTGCGGATACTTTCACGAACTACAACCATCCTGAACTGGGGATTGCGGCGGTGAAGGTACTGCGGCATTTAGGTTATCGAGTAGTGCTGCCACAGCCGGTCTGCTGCGGACGCCCGATGCTGTCAAAGGGTTTCATGGACAAGGCGAAGGCGAGCGCACGTGCGAATGTTGACAGCGTATATCCATACGTAGCGCAGGGGGCAAAGCTGGTGGGGATTGAGCCGAGCTGTGTGCTGAGTTTCAGTGATGAATACGAGGACTTGTTGGGCGGCGATGCGAAAGCGAAGGCGATTGCGGATAACACGATGCTCATTGAGGAGTTTCTGCTGTATGCTGAGGAAGAGCATGGCGCGGTTCCGGAATATACGCGAACTCCCGGGAAGGTGCTGTTCCATGGACACTGCCACCAGAAGGCGCTCGTGGGTACGCGAGCCGCGATGCAGGTACTAAACGGAATACCCGGATGTGATGCACGAGAGATTCAGTCGGGGTGCTGCGGTATGGCGGGGTCGTTCGGAATGGAAAAGGAGCATTACGATATTTCGATGAGCATCGGTGAAATGGCGCTATTTCCTGCGGTTCGGGAACAGAAGGGGGAGTTTGAGCTTGTGATGGAAGGCGTATCGTGCCGTCAGCAAGTGGAACATGGAACGGGGAAGAAGGCGAAGCATTTGGTGGAGCTGCTTGCGGACTGCATTTGACAGGTTGGTTTGGGAACGCTTACGTATTATTCCGGACTGAGTAATTCTGCGTCCAGCTGATGCCAGAAGACCTGCCCATCATCGATGACGTTCTGAATGCGGTTGTCCATTTGCAAGCCTGCTACTGCGGCATGGGCTGGTTTTCCTGTGAATCTTGCTATGAAATTTGCATTGCGTATTGCTCTGTTGGTATCACGCTCGTCGGCTGTGTATGAGATTTCTACGGCGACATAACATATCTGTTGTTGAGAGTCGGTTGCTTCAATAACAAGGTCTGCTCTTCGGAAGCTCCTGATGTCGTTCGTGGAAATGTCCGATGTATTGGATGAATCCGTCATGTCCCAGAGGTCTTCACGGATTAGGTTTCTGATTCGGCGCAAGCCCATCTCCCTGGCGACGAGGGCGGCGGCATCTATTACGGCATTTCTGGCGAGGATGCCTTTTAGCTCCCCTATTTCCCGGGAATGCCTTCTGATGACGCTTTGCATGCCAGAGATTTTGTCGGAGTTCTCTGTGATAGCGTCTTTCATCTCGCGTATATCTTGAGAGTGGTTATTGACAGTGTGCCTTAATTCAGCTGTTTCCTTGACATTATGCTCGAGTATAGAGCGCATCTCATTGGTCTCGGAGCGCAGGTCAGCTGTTTCCTTGACATTATGCTCGAGTATAGAGCGCATCTCATTGGTCTCGGAGCGCAGGTCAGCTGTTTCCTTGACATTTTGCTCGAGTATAGAGCGCATCTCATTGGTCTCGGAGCGCAGGTCAGCTGTTTCCTTGACATTATGGGCAAGTGTTGACTTAACTTCTGTCATGTCTGCTCTAATGACTTTGACATCAGTTTCAAGATTGTCTAGACGTACCTCAATAGCGTCAAATCGTTTATTGGAGGCTTCGATATACTGATTCACGGTATTGGTAAGCTGATCAACTCTGTCTGTGAGCTGGTCCATTCTAATGGCGAGCTGATCAACCCTGTCCGTGAGCTGGCTAAACCTCTCTGGCAGTTCAAGCAGCTCACGCGTGAGCAGGCGAGAGCGCATGGCTTCGAGCCATGCGGGATTCTCGTCTAGTACACGAATTAGGTCTTCGATGGTGTTGATAGTGGCCATAACTTCCCCTGCTAGACTATATTACAGCAATTATAGCAGAGAAATCGCTTTGGGCTGGGTCGGGGTTAGCAGGGCATTTATCCTAACACTTCTAGCAGTGCGTCTTCTAGCTCTTCTATTGGTGCGAACCCTTCGAACCGTTGGTGTATGATGCCTTCGGGATTGACTACGAACGACCATTCGGTGCTCGGCAAGTTCCATTCGATTACAGTAGGCGACACTCGAGCGCGGGAGAGATCACCCTGAATTTCGGACGGATTGTCGAAGAAATCCACATGGATGAAATGAGCCTTCCCTTTGTACTTATCCTTCAATTCGCTGAGCACATCTACTTGGGGTCCGCATACTGCATTGGTACAGAAGGCCGGGCTTGCCATGACGATGACGGTAGGTAAGCCGGATTGTACGGCGTCGGCGATGCTAATCTGGTATAGATCCGTATCTTGGAGAGTGCCTGTGGTCAATTCTTCGATGCTATGGCTGGCTAATGTCTTGCTGGCGCTGATGGCTGCCTGAGCGCCGTTGGCGGGTGCGGCAGTTTGTTCCGGAACCTCGAAGTGCAGTTTCGCACGCAGTGTATTCGCTTCTTCGTCGAGCACTGCGATGTCCAGCTCCCAGCTGCCCGGCGAGTCGAACTGCATCTGTGCGGAGTATAAGCCGCGCGATCCAAGCGGGAATGGCCTGAACAGCGCGACTGCGGTATCTTGCATTTCGCCTTCGGAAGCACCATCTGCGTGGTAATACGATGTGAGCGTTGCGATTGGGGAACGCACAAGTCCCTTCTCCGATGTAAGTACAACGGCGATGCGCTGTTCGCCCAATCCGATGTCGGGGGTGGCGAAGATTGCCTGCAATCCGTCGGGCGATACTGGTCCTTTGATGAGCTCCACTTCGGTGAACTGCGCGTCTTCACCGCCTTCATGCGCCCCTTGTTCAGACGGAGCTGCGATGTTCTGGCAGGCTGATACCGTCAGCATAAGTAGAGCCGCAAGCGTTAAATTGGCAATAAGTGGTTTGAGCATTGCGTGGAAATTGCTCCTAATGAATTTGTTCGAATGTGAACCAAGCTAACAAGGTCATCGTTAATATATAGGCGATTGGTCGGAAATGAGCTATCTCATACTTGTCGCTGCCGCTGTCTCACCTTTTCGCTACGCGTGGGCGCGATGTGAAGTTGATTACATTTCAGGTCCGGTTGGGGCGGGTTCGCCTCCATCATAAGCGCCGAAAGTATAGGCGAACAGCGAGAACTCAGGCGAGTTTGAGCTGAGTTTGAGTTCGTGGCTGGCGTATTCGGGCAGATTCACTACATTATACATTCGAGCGGAATCTACAACTATGTATCCGTTGCCGTCCGCGTCGAACATTACATCGGCGCCTGCCGCCTCTGCGCTGATAGGCTTATCATCAAGCGTAACGCGCACTTTGTATTCTGTGCCGTTGATGGGAGACATGACGGCGTTGACGCTAGTCGCATTGAACTTCAGCACGAGGTAGTCTTCATAGTCGGTCGTCTCACGGGCATGTACCAGCCGCTCCGCATCATTGCGCCACAGACCTTGCAGATATAGGAAGTGGTTTTTGTAATTGCCGGGATCGGTGTAGAAAATCTCCGCGCTCTCTTCTTCGTAATATTCCTGATGCAGGACATACGGCGCCGATGACAGCAGTGCGCTGTAATTGCGCTCGAAACCGGCATAAATCTCGCGGGTTAGGCCGGTCTCCTGATTCATCGAGCGCAGGTTGACAGCGTGGCGCGGTTCGGGGATGGTGCTGGCGGACACGCCGCTGAGGTCCGCGCCTGCCTCTTCCAGCAAGCCGCGAATCCAAAGTTCCGTCTCTTCGTAAGCGCCCTCGCCGAAATGGGTGTATCGTATATAGCCGTCTTTGTCCACGAGGTACTTGGCAGGCCAGTAGCGGTTGTTAAACGCGCGCCAGGTCTTGAAGTCGTTGTCCTGGGCGATAGGCCATCCCAACCCGAAAGTTTCAGTGGCTTCTATCACATTCTCTCGATCTTTCTCAAACTCGAACTCCGGAGTATGCACGCCCACGATGACAAGCCCTTTGTCGGCGTACTTCTCGTGCCATGCCTTGAGGAAGGGCAGGGTTCGGATGCAGTTTACGCAGGTGTAAGTCCAGAAATCCACGAGGACGACATTGCCCCGCTGTTCCTCAAAAGTGAACGGTTCTGAGTTAATCCAGCTGGCGATGCCGCGAATTTCGGGCACGGTTTTCTCGTCGCCGGTGAGAGGAGTTACGATGCTTGCGTGTGAGGATGCTGCTTCTGGGGCGGCGGGCGCAGGTTTAGAGGGCTGGGGCGTCGGCGTCGCTGCCGGCTGCTGGGTGGGGGTTGCGCTTGTCGCTGCGGGCATTGCTGGCGGCTGCTGCGCGGGAGCGGCAGGGACGCTGTTCGTTTGCTGGGACGCAGATGCCGGCTGCTGTGCGGAAGCGGCAGTTGTTTCGGATGCGTTCTGCTGTGCCGGCGCAGCAGAACATGCTGCGAACAAGAGCGCTGCCGCGAGCAGCAGTGCGAGTGTTGTCATGCCTTTGTGGATTTCATTCATTATGAACGCTCCTGATGTTGTATGATGTTGTTGCACTAATTCGGGCTATTTAACTCGATGGATTGGGGTGTTACTGGTGATTTGCTTGGTTAGATGCGTTTACTGTGGGAAGGGTTCTAAGTTTGTAAGTTTAAGTCAGAGGGTGGGTTTTAAGGTATGGTGCGGTGCGCTGGGCATAGACCATGAGCTAGTCGCTTCAATTCGCCGGCATATTGCTGCGGAGCCGTCGGTAACCGGCAAGCGATATAGGGGTTTGGGCGCATAGGGCTGTGCTTGGCGTGGAAGTTCTGCTTGGGTGGTGTGCTTCTGTATGGTAGTATGAGAGCATACCATCCGGGAGGGATGTATTGGCTACTGCTAACAGGGAACCACAAGAGGAAGAACGCCGGGACCCGGCGCAGCAGTTCAGGACGCTGCCTGAGCGAATGGCGGGGCTGGAAGCTCAGCAAAGCTTGCTGGTCGAGATAACCCGCGAAAACGGCCGCCGCAGTGACGAAAATTATCGTGTGCTTGATGCCAAGATAGACAGCAATTATAAGGCGCTCGATGAGAAGATGGACAGCAATTACAGGGCGCTCGATGAGAAGGTGGACAGCAACTACAGGGCGCTTGATGCCAACAAAATGGACAGGCTCACATATTTGCTGCTTGGGTTTGCCGTCACTGTCGCCGCTGCGTTTATCATACAGCTGATTTTCTAATGACCTGATTTATAAACACACTACTTCCTGCACAAAATCTGCTCTGACGCGAAAGCCACCCCGTCTTACTTATCTTCCTCCTGTCCTATTACCATCCCCTTGCGGCTGCTTCTGACGCCAAGTATCATTCATCCCAGACTATCCAGACTAGGCTGATTTGCTGACAGGCGACAAGGGAGATATGACATGAAAGTTGGGTTTATTGGCGTTGGGTTTATGGGGCGACACATGGCGCGCAATGTCGCGCTCGGCGGCTATGAGATGACGGTGTTTGACATTCGCAAGGAAGCCGCCGATGAGCTTCTGGCGATGGGAGCTGCTTGGGCGGATAGTCCTGCAGCGGTTGCGGCTGCAAGTGATGTCGTGTTCACTTCGCTGCCGCGTCCACAGGATGTGGAGGAGGTTGCGCTGGGAGAGGGCGGCATTCTGAGCGGCGCAGGCGCGGGGACGGTCTATTTCGACCTGAGCACTACCGATCCGGATACCATATACCGCATAAGCGCGGCTTGCGAACGGTTGGGGGTTACGGTGTTGGATGCGCCGGTGAGTGGCGGAGTTGGAGGGGCGGAAGCCGGTACGCTGTGCGTGATGGTGGGCGGAGATGAGGACGCTTACCTGCGGTGTAAACCTGTACTGGACAGGATTGGGGATAAGGTGATGCGCTGCGGAGATCTGGGGGCGGGCGCGATATGCAAGATTGTGAACAATCTCGTAGGGCTGAGCGTGGGCGTGCTGCTGTCGGAGGCGTTTAGCCTGGGCGTGAAGGCGGGTGTGGATGCTCAGACGCTGTTTGATGCGGTTAAGGGCAGTTCGGGGAATACGCAGAGCATGCAGGCATTCCCGACAGGGCTGTTTGTGGGGAACTTCGAACCGGGTTTTCAGCTCGATTTGGCTGCGAAGGATGTTGGGCTGGCGACGGACATGGGACGGCGGCTGCGTGTGCCGATGGAGCTGGCTAATGTGGTACAGCAGCGGTATATCGCAGGGCAGAACAAGGGATGGGGCAAGCAGGCTGCGGGCGCTGTCGCACGAGTGCAGGAAGAGAGAGCCGGAGTCGAGATTCGATCCGTTTCGGATGAGGGTTAATTGAAGCATTGAGAGGTGTGTGTAGGATGGTTGGTCTGACGGCTGCATCACGAGTGGGTTGCAATGATGGATTGCAGTAAAGGCATGTTTCGCAAAAGTAGGCTGGATAATGGTCTGCGTGTCGTAACCGGCGCGATGCCGCATACACGGTCTGTGAGCATCTGTGTGTTTGTGGGAGTGGGTTCTCGATATGAGACGGATGAACAGGCTGGGATGTCCCATTTCCTTGAACACATGGTTTTCAAGGGTACGGCTGCGCGTCCGGAACCACAGCAGATAAGCGAGGCGATTGAGAGCGTGGGCGGTGTTATCAACGCGGTAACCGAGCACGAACTGACGGTTTATTGGTGCAAAGTGGCGAAGCCGTATTTCGAGGACAGTCTTGCGCTGCTGTTCGACATTCTTCGCAACTCGTTGTATGAACCTGATGCAATCGAAAAAGAGCGTCATGTCATCTTCGAGGAACTGGGGATGATCAATGACTATCCCAGCTACAAAGTGGAGGCGATGATTGACGAGATGCTCTGGCCCGGGCATCCGCTAGGTCGGGACATCGGCGGGACGCGCGAGAGCGTGGGAGGCATCAGCCGTGAGATGATGCTGGAGTTTTTGTCGGCGCATTACACGCCTGATAACATTGTGGTGAGTGTTGCGGGGAATATATCACATGAAGATGTGGTAGAGCATGTGGATATGCTGAGCGCGGGCTGGAAGCTAGAAGCCGTTCGCAAGCCTTGCGAACGCAATGCGCCGAATGAGTGGCTGCCGTATAAGGGTGAGCAGTGTGAACCGAAGTCGAAGGTGGAGTACCGCAAGACCGAACAGGTGCATTTGGCGGTTGGGCTGCCCGGCGTATCTTTGACACATCCACAGCGTTATGCGCTCGACCTGCTGAGCGTGGTATTGGGTGAGGGCATGAGCAGCCGTCTGTTCGTGGAAGTGCGCGAAAAGAGAGGACTGGCTTACGATGTTCACAGTGAGGTGAGCCACTTTTTGGATACAGGGGCGATTACTGTGTCCGCGGGAGTGGATCCGAAGCGGGTTTATGAGGCAGTGCAGACTATACTGGAGCAGGTGGGTATGCTGCGTGAAGGAGTGCATCCGGATGAACTGGAGAAGGCGAAGCGTCTGAGCACCGGCAGGCTGCTGCTGCGAATAGAGGACACGCGCGCTGTCGCCAACTGGATGGGGCAGTCGGAGATGCTGCTGGGGTATATCGCGGATTTTGATGATGTAATCACAGATGTGAATTCGGTAACGACCGATGATGTGCGAAGCTTAGCGAATGATTTGCTGGTTACGGAGCGTCTGAACATAGCGGTTGTGGGGCCTTGTCGAGGGCATCAGCGGGTACGACGGATGCTGAAGTTGTGAGAAATAGAAAGCGGCAGGCAGTATATAGATAAGATGGGCAGAGTTCGACGGCAGCCCGGCAGGCTCGCCGCAAATGAGCTACTGCAGCTAATTGTCTGATGCTTTTAAGGAAGTGTGAAATTAATGTCTGTGTATATGTATGTAACGCTGTCGGAAGAGGATAGGATTGCGCGGTATGAGCTGGATGCGGATACCGGCGCGCTCGTCCGGCTTGGAGATGTGCCTACGGCGGCTCGTCCTGCGCCGCTTGCGGTAAACCCTGCGCAGGACAGGCTGTACGCGGCGTGCCGAGACGCGAACGTGCTTTCGAGCTACACGATAGAGGACGGTGGAGAGCTGCGGCATATAGGGAATGTTGCAGTGGATACTGACCCGTGCTATTTGGCGACGGATCGCAGTGGACGATACCTGCTGTCGGCGTACTATGAGGGCGGGTTGTGTGCTGTGCATGCCATTAACGCCGAAGGCGCGGCTGTTGTTCCGCCTATCGAATGGCTGGCAACGGCGAAAGGGGCGCATTCCATGCAGACCGATCGGTCGAATCGTTTTGCATTCGTGCCGCATATATCCGGCGGTAATGGACCTAATGCGATATACCAGTTCAGATTTGATGCGGAGAGCGGGCATATCACACCGAACACGCCGCCGAGTGTTACGCCGGATGCGGAGTTGGGACCGCGGCATTTCTGTTTCCACCCCAGCAGAGATATTCTGTATTTTTCGGATGAGCAGGGATGCAGCGTTACCGGCTACAACTTTGACGCGGATAACGGAACGCTGAGCGCGTTTCAGACTATCTCAACGCTGCCGTCCGGGTATTCGGGGCGGAACAGCTGCTCTCAGATACAGATTACGCCGTCTGGCGAGTTCCTGTACGCGCCGAATCGAGGGCATAACAGCATCGCAGGCTTCAGCGTGGATGCGGAGAGCGGAACGCTGACTTCTGTTGGGCATGCGCCGAGCGAGGCAGTGCCGCGCGCATTCAGCATTGACCCGAGCGGACGGTACTTGTATGCTGCAGGGCTGGATACCGGCCGCCTTGCAGCATATCGGATTGAGGGCGATGGGACCCTGACGCGATTCGAGACTTACGACGTGGGTGCGGGGCCGATGTGGGTGCTTATTATCGAGGGGTGATGGTGGATGTTCGCTGTTGAGGGTCAGGTGATTTCTGTTTAGTCCGAAAGCTTTTGCCATTGGGTTGCATATTGGCTAAACTATAGTAATGGAGAAGGTTATTGAGGAAATTCGTAGGATTGCTTCGGAAGCGCTGATTTTCCTCACAAAAATAGTTTTGGCAGTCTTGGTTGTGGGTATTGATTTAGCCATTAAGAATCTTGCCGCTCTGGTTCTCAACCCCGATGGGTATTCTTACAGAGTTTTGGCTTATGTTCTTGATGTGGTGTTCGTGGGCACAGCGATTGTAATCTCTGTTACAGGTGCAATAGTAATATCGGCAGAGTTTATAGTTTCGACTTATCGCCATTTGAAAAGGCTGAAAAATGAAACTGCTTGATTCATACACCCGCTTAATAGCCCCCTTCGGGTTGACGGTCTTATTGGTCGGCGTTGTACTCGGCTTGGTGAGCGGCGGGGTTGTTTTGGTGTGGGCTGAGGGTGCAACTGGAAATGAAATCGGCGACTTAGCCACTTCATACGCGCTAATAGTTATGTTCAGTTCAGTATTTGGCTTATTAATAGCCATATTCGTTATAGATGTATTCGGTCGTGTATTCCAACACACGCTAGGAGCATTGTTGAAAAGGGTAGATAAATTAATCAGAAGACTTGAAGCAATGAGGGTATTCTACGGAGTATCGCCTGTAGAGTACAAAAGCTACGACAACACGAAATCAATAAATGTGTTTACGGCTGTATGTATGTCGGGATACGCTCTCGGATTTACTCTGGCGAGCACTTTGCTAATCTATTCGATGTTGCAGGGTTATACTTATGCCGATGCTCCTCGGTCTGCTGAGTTTGCTTCCCTTCTTCTCATGATGGCATCATACTCATACTTTGCATCACTTATCGCATTAGGAACAGCCCTTATATTCGTATTGTTGATTTGCTCGCGCATTGCGATGAGATGGAATATGGTGCGGAGTCTTGAAAAGAGAGTCGATTTGTTAGAATCGCGTATGGCTACACAGGAATTTACAAATGAAAATACGGCCATGTTGGATGTCGTATCCAGAGCTATGGACATGTCGGATGCCGTAGTCAGAGTAAATATGAAATTTATGAAAATGCTGGGCATCCGCTTGGATGCAGGCATTCAGCATCAAATATTACGATAAGCAGTTCTTCAAGGGGGATTGGGTATGCAGGTAGTCTTCAATGAAGCGGTTAAGCAGCTTGAGAACGATACTCCCGTAGTTGTGGCTACGGTGATTGGCACAAAGGGTTCGACGCCGCAGAAGCCGGGTTCGAAGCTTCTGGTGAGAAGCGACGGCAGCGGTGTAGGCACATTGGGCGGCGGATGTGTGGAAGGGGACATTTGGTTTGCGGCGAGCGAACTTCTGAGGAGCGGCGGCACGGCGGAATACCGTGAATATCAACTGAATGAAGACCTTGCTGCCGAGGACGGACTGGTTTGCGGCGGCACTATGTTCTTCCTGATTGATCCGGTGTATGAACCCGGTGAATACCTGGACTTCGCCAAGGAGATAGAGGACGCATATTCGGGCGGCAGTCCGGTTGCGCTGGCGAGCCTGATACGCGGAGGAAGCAGATCTCCTGCGATGATGGGCGCTAAGATGTTCATTCGGCACGACGGCTCCACCGTTGGAACTCTGGGAAGCGCTGAACTGGATGAGAGCGCCATGGGCGAAGCGTTTGAGTTGATGGTGCATGGCAAGAACAAGTATGTCGTTACCGGAAGCGGCGCAGAGTATTTCATAGAGGCGTACACGACCCCACCGCAGCTGGTGCTGTGTGGAGGCGGACATGTGTCCAAGTCCATTGCGCCACTGGCGAAAACGCTGGGTTTCCGCGTGTTCGTTACGGATGATAGGCATGAGTTCGCCAACGCAGATCGCTTCCCTGAGGCGGACATCATCGTTGCGAAGAAGCCGGAGGATGCGCTAGGGGAGCTTCCCATAAATCCGAACACGTTTATCATAGTGGCTACTCGCGGACATCGGTATGACAATGTGGCGCTCGCCGCCGCCGCGCGCACATCTGCGAAGTATGTCGGTCTGCTGGGGAGCAGGCGCAAGATAATACTCATCTACGAAGACCTAATGCGAATGGGCATTTCCCAAGAGCGCATTCGCGAGCTGCGCGCGCCCATCGGGTTGGACATCGGAGCGCGCACTCCGGAAGAGATTGCTGTGAGCATTATGTCAGAAGTCCTGATGTTCCGTTTAGGCGGTACCGGCAGCGTGATGAAGCTTGAGGATCGGCTGATGAGCCGCATCGAGGAGAAGCACGGCGCTGCGGTTGGAGTGGCAGACTAGGCGATGGCCGGCGTATCAGCCATTCTTACGGCAGCCGGCGAGTCGAGACGGATGGGGCAGCCCAAGCCGTTGCTGCCTTGGTGCGGAGCTACGCTGGTGGAGCATCAGATAGGCGCGCTGATCGGCGCCGGTGTCTCGGAAGTTGTGGTGGTGTTGGGGCATCAGGCTGATGCGGTGGCGGCACAGGTCGCGGGGCTGCGCGCTCGCTGCGTGGTGAACCCGGACTACCTGCAAGGCAAGACGACATCTATTAAGGCGGGGCTGGGCGCCGTCAGCGCCGATGCCGATGCCATTATGCTGCTTGCGGTTGACCAGCCGCGTACAGAATCCATAATATCCGCCGTGCTGGAGGCGCACATTTTCGGAGACTATCTGATAACCTCGCCGCGTTATCAGGGGCATGGCGGTCATCCCCTGATATTCGCTGCGTCCTTGCGCGGTGAGTTGGCGCGCATCAGCGAAGAGCGGCAGGGCATACGCGAGGTGTTTCAGGCGCACCGCGAGAGCGTGCAAGAGTATGTGATAGACGACCCGATGATACGCTTGGACTTGAACACGCCTGACGCTTATGAAGATGCGCTGCGGCGGTATGGCGGATAAGCGGGGAAAGTCCTCATCCCTGACTTTGGATAACATTAGCCTTCATTTGTGTGAACTCTTCGTCGGAAATGATGCTTTGATTTCTTAATTCAGCCAGCTTCATAATCTCATCGGAAACAGAAGTCGATAAATTAACTTGGATTGGCGCAATAATTTGCGACTGGGTTTGAGATTTCTCAATTTGATGCTGTATCAAATCTACAAGCGGCTGAACATGGCGGTTGCTTATGGAACTTATTCGTTCGCGGCTGCCATGGGTGTAGAGTATAATTTCTCCAAGTATTGTTCCTTTGTGATAGCGGAGGGCTGACAGGTTTTTGAAATAGATTACTTCTACGGTAAGGTTGATCATTCCCTTGTTCACAAAGATGACGCGCTTATCTGTAACGGCGATGATGCCGATTCTGCGTTCGTACATTCCTGATACGACCGCATAGACAGACTCATCACTTTCTAGGACATCAGGCAGCGACCTGACATCTCGTCCTGCCAACCTCCCATCGAAAATGATGGATTCGTTTCGGATTTTTTCCAGCTTAATGCTATTCTCACTTTGCTTTCTAATGGCAATTTGCATCTGCTCTTCGCTGAACTGCACATCAATATGTTTTGACAACGCATTGATGAATCTTCGAGGCGATTCAGAGATAAGGTCGAAGTTTTCGTTCTTGAACAAGCCTCTGCGCTTTTTCACGGTAAGGCGCAAACCGTTAACCCTCGCCATACCGACATCTTTGTACAGAATCTTGTATGCTTCAGCGATATAATCCTTTCCAATCAAGAAGGACAGCTTGCTGTTTGTAACCAGAAGCAAGCCGTGCGAGCCGGGCGTATTCGCGACAGTCAGGGCTTCCAGGGTATCCTCCGAGTCCATCTTTGTATGTATGAATGTTATGTACTCGTGAAACTCTGCTTGTTCCCTTTCGGATAACATAGAGCTGATGATGTCTGTCATTGTCGAATCCCTTGCACCCGATTTGTCTGCTAGTCGCTAAATCTTAACATTCTTAACATTAGGTAAGTATTACCGCGGGGTTTGTCAAACGCCAGGGTCAGGAAACTTCGCTCCAGTCGTCCCAGGCTTGTTCAAGGCGCGCCTGAGTTGCGGTGTACTGCTCGCCAAGTTTTGCGATTTCGGCTACGCTCTGGCGCTCTGTGGCTGATTGCAGGGCAGCGTCAATTTCGGCGAGCTGCGTTTCCAGACTGCTTATTAGGGCTTCGTAGTCTCTAACAACAGCCTGCTTCGCACGCTGGTTTGCGGCTGCCGTGCGGCGTTCTTTGCTCGATTGCCTGCTCCGCTGCTTTGGCTTCGCTGTGCCTGCTTTGGTGTCGCTGTGCGGCTGCGGCGAAGTTCGGCGCTGGCGTGTCCATTCCTCGAAACCTCCTCTGAACAGCCGGACTTCGCCGTCTTCGACAATCCAGAGCTGGTTTGCGAGCAGCGAAATCAGGCGGCGGTCGTGGGATACGAATAGCAAAGTGCCGCCGTATGTGCTGAGTGCGGCTTCGAGCGCCTCACGGCTGGGGATGTCTAAGTGAGTGGTTGGTTCGTCTAGGACTAGCAGGTTGGGTTCGGTGATGAGCAGTCGTGCGAGAGCTAGACGGCTGCGTTCCCCGCCGCTGAGCGCGGCTGTGGATTTGAATACATCGTCGCCTCTGAACAGAAAGCGTGCGAGATAGTTGCGCGCTTCCGGGATGCGTAGATTGCGCGAGTCCAGCAGCGCGTCGATGACTGTGGAGCGCTGGGGCAAGTCCGTACTACCCTGAGAGTAGTAGCCGGGTTCGACATTGTACCCGAGATTTGAGCTGCCTGATATGGGCGGGATGTGCCCAAGCAGTGTCTTTACGAGCGTGCTCTTGCCGATGCCGTTGCTGCCGATGATTGCGGTGCGCGAGCCGCGTTCCAGCTGGGTGTTGGCTACGGTGAGGAGCTGCACGCCGATGCCGTTTTGCTGGTATCCGACGGCGAGATTGCTGGTTCTGAGCGCGACCTGCCCTGTACGGAATGTGCTCATGCTTCCGAGATATATGGCGTCGTCGTTGGTGTGCGGCTTTTCGATACGTTCTAGGCGTTCAAGACGTGTTGCGCGTCCCCGCGCCTCTCGCGCGCGCTGACCTGCGCGGTATCTGCGTATGAACGCTTCTTCGCGCATGATGTATTCCTGCTGGCGCTCGTATTCGATGAGCTGGCGTCGCAGCTGCTCTTCCTTCAACGCGCGATACTTGGTGTAGTTTCCGGGAAAGGATTGGAGCTTGCCGTTGTCTAGTTCCAGTATTCGGTTTCCAACTTTGTCGAGGAAATAGCGGTCGTGCGATATGACGATAAAGCCGCCCCTGAAGTCGGTGAGGAAGTCTTCCAGCCAGTTTAAGCCGTCAAAGTCGAGGTAATTCGTCGGTTCGTCGAGTATAAGGAAGTCCGGGTCTGATAGCAGCGCCTGTGCGAGTGCAGCGCGGGTGCGCTCACCGCCGCTTGCATCGGCTGCCGGCGTCGCAAGTGTGCTCTCTGAAAGCCCAACGCCTTCAAGGACGCGCTCCGTGCGGTACTGGTAATCGTAGCCGCCGAGCGCCTCGAATTCTCCGAGCAGTGTGTCGTATCGCCGTTCTGCTTGGCGTCTGGCGGCGCCGTCTGTAATTTGAATGTCCAGCGCGCTAGACGCAAGCTCGTCTTCCACCTGCCTAAGACGCGCAAATGCGCGCATCACTTCGTCATGAAGAGTGCCTTGGGCTGCCTGAGTCTGAGTTTGGGGCACGTAGCCCATCCTAATGCCCCGCTGCCAAGTAACAGACCCTGTGTTGGCTTCAAGCTCCCCCGCGAGGATGCGTATGAGAGACGTCTTGCCTGCGCCGTTCGGGCCTACAATGCCGATACGGTCCCGCTCGTCGATTTGCAGGTCAATGCCGGCGAATATCTCGACTTCGCCGTAGAGCAGTGTCAGGTTGGACGCGGTTAGGATAGGCATGGGAGATTGGATTGGGCTTGTGTGGCTAGGCTGTGTGTGATGACAGGTGAGTGATTATCCGGCGATTCCTCTTATGATTTCGTTGTATATGAGCATAAATCTTTTTTCTGCATTCGGCTTGCCTCGTACAAGTCCTTGCAGAAAGGCTTATAGCGAAAACTTCGCAGGATCGGGTTTTGAAGCTGCCTGTTTCTACGCTTAAACCCCTGCTAACGCTCGCGCATCTGCCAGCAGCCGCTGCACATCTTCCGGCGTCTCGGCTTCTGCGTAGATTCGGAGCAGTGGCTCTGTGCCGCTGAATCGAATTAGCGCCCAGTATCCGCCGCTGAGAAGATAACGGAAGCCGTCTTGGGTGTCCACTTGCTCTACCTGTTTTCCGGCTAGAGATGAGGGCACGTCTCTGTGCAGGCGGGTGAGTATGTCGTCGCGCTGATTTTCTTCGAAGTGCAGATCGATACGGTCGTAGTGGTGGGGTCCTACTCTATCTTCTAGCTCGGAGAGAAGCTCGGCGACGCCCATGTCGGTCTTGATCATCATGTCCAGTAGCATCAAGCCGCTTAGGATACCGTCGCGTTCCGGGACGTTGCCGCGAAATGCGTAGCCTCCGCTTTCTTCACCTGCGATGAGTGCGTCCTCGCTCATCATCACGGGTCCGAGGTATTTGAAGCCCACGGGCGTTTCGTGTACCGGCACTTCGTATATTGCGCCGAGCTTGTCTATCATACTGGTCATGGTGATTGAGCGCACGAGGGGTCCTCGCCTGCCGAGTGTGTCAAGCTGGTGCATACACAGCAGTGCGAAGGTTTGCAGGGTGGTCAGGAATCGTGCGTCGTCGTCCACTACGCCGAGCCTGTCTGCGTCTCCGTCTGTGGCAAAGCCTATGTCGGCGGTTCTGTCGCCGACTTCGTCGATGAGCGGCTGCAGATTGTGAGCAAGCGGTTCCGGCTGTGCCATGCCTGGGAAAGCAGGGTTGGGTTCGCTGCGAACTTCGATGACGCGTGTTGAGCCGCCGGAGAGCAGGCTGGCTAAGTAGCCTGCGCCTGCGCCGTGCATCGAGTCTATGACGATGTTCAAGCCTGCGTTTCGGATTGCCGCTAAGTCCACGAACGAGGCGACATGGTTGAGGTAATCAGGCTGGGGGTCGAAGTATTCAAGCAGCCCTCTGCTGATCGCTTGGTCAAGGGGGATGCGCTCCACGCTGCGCGACGCTTCGGCTGCGTGGATGCGAGCTTCGAGTTCTTCGACTATTTCGGGGGAAGCGCTGCCGCCGTAGTCGGGCTTGTATTTGAAGCCGTTGTAGGCGGCTGGGTTATGGCTTGCAGTGATGACTGCGCCTGCGCCTGCGTCTTTCGCGACGAGATTGTAGGCTATAACGGGCGTGGGCGCGGCTCTGTCGCAGAGGTAAGTAGGTATGCCGTTGGCGGTGGTTACTTCGGCAACGGCAGATGCGAATTCGGCAGATGCGAAGCGGGTGTCGTATCCTACCACGAAGCCTCGAATGGCGAGACTGTGGTGTTTCATCAGGTCTGCGGCGCCTTGCGCGCACAGGCGCAAGTTGTCGAAGGTGTAGTCTTCGGCGATGATGGCTCGCCAGCCGTCGGTTCCGAATTTTATAGTCATGTCTTTAACTCAGTGGATTGGCTGTTAACTGTTGTAGAAATGTCGTATAGACAAGCCTCGTTGACCGGATGTTGAGCTTGTAGGTTATGTGTGTCTGTTCTAAATCAGCGCGCGAGACGGGCTGATTTAGAACAGGCTTTAACTAATTCTATATGCCCGCCGCCTTACGCAGCGCCGCGGCTTTGTCGGTGCGTTCCCATGGAAGGTCGAGGTCATCGCGCCCGAAGTGTCCATAGGTCGCAGTCTGCTTGTATATGGGACGGCGCAGCTTGAGGTCGCGGATGATGGCGCCGGGCGTCAGGTCGAAATGCTCATCGATGAGCGCGGCTATCTTCTCATCCGGCACCTTCCCGCTGCCGAAGGTTTCGATGGATACTGATATGGGTTTGAGCATGCCGATGGCGTATGAGACCTGCAGCTCCATTCTGTCGGCTAATCCTGCGGCGACGATGTTTTTGGCGACATATCGCGCAGCGTAAGCGGCTGATCGGTCAACTTTGGTGGGGTCCTTGCCGGAGAATGCGCCGCCGCCGTGCCGCGCGAATCCGCCGTAAGTGTCCACGAGAATCTTGCGCCCTGTAAGCCCTGTGTCGCCTACGGGACCTCCGGTTACGAAACGGCCTGACGGGTTAATCCAATACTGCGTATCCTCATCGAGCAGTTCGGCTGGGATGATAGCTTTGGCTGCGTGCTCAATGAGGTCGCGCGCGATGACATCCTGGGGCACATCTTCGCTGTGCTGGGTGCTCATGATGACGGTATGAACGCGTTTGGGGACGCCGTACTCGTACTCGACAGTTACCTGAGATTTGCCGTCGGGACGGAGGTATGGCAGGACACCATCTTTGCGGAGCTGCGCCATGCGCTGGCAAATCTTGTGGGAGAGGGATATGGGCAGGGGCATGAGTTCGGGAGTTTCGTTGCATGCGAAACCGACCATCATGCCTTGATCGCCTGCGCCGACTGATTCTAGGTCTTCGTAGTCGTCACTCCGGTCGCGCACTTCGAGGGCGCGGTCAACGCCGTGCTGAATATCCGTGGACTGCTCATGCACGGATACTGCGATGCCGCAGGACTGATGGTCAAAGCCGTAGCGAGAGTCGATATATCCTGCGTCTCGGATGGTGTTACGGACGATTGTGGCGATATCCACGTATGTGTCGGTAGTAATCTCGCCCATGACGACTACTAATCCGGTGGTGGTGCAGACTTCGCAGGCAACGCGCGCCTTGGGGTCGTCGGCGATGATGGCGTCTAGGACTGCGTCAGAAATCTGGTCGCAGAGCTTGTCCGGGTGTCCCTCAGTTACCGATTCAGATGTGAACAGGTATGAGGCGGAATCTGTAAAGGTGTGGCTCAATTTTACTCTCCTGAGACGAGTGGCTGATGATATGGATGTGCAAGGATGTAATGGGCTAGATATATGGACTGATGGAACGGGTATTGCTTTTTAGGTGATGCCCAGCCGTTCGATGCGTTCCGGCGTGAGTGCGACGAGCTGCGCTGTGCCTTCGGCTATGAGCTTATCTTGCGTTAAGGCAGCGGTTACGCGAATTTCTCTGCCTACGCGTCTGTCGAATCGCGCTATGGCGGTGATGCACTCTCCGATTCTTGCGGGTCTGTGGAAGTGTGTTTCCATGCTGCGCATCATTGTGGTGTCTCCGTTGTGATATGCGAAGTTTTCCATCACTTCGTAGAGCAGAGTGGCGATGATGCCGCCATGCATTATGCCGGGCCAGCCTTGGTGAACGTCTTTGGGCGTGAACTTTGTTACGAGGGTGTCGTCCGCGTGGTGATAGCGAAGGCGCAAACCAATAGAGTTGCGCGCGCCGCAGCCGAAGCAGTTAGGGTACTGCTTCGGTTCGACCTGTTCATGCCGAAAGGATTCGTCAGGCTGGCGGAATTGTTTGGCGGAAGGGGCGTTCAAGTGCCGACCTCCCAGCTGGCGAGATATTCTTCCTGCTCCGAAGTCAGCGTATCTATGGTTATGCCCATGGACAGCAGTTTAAGTCGTCCGACTTCTTCGTCTATCTCACGCGGCACGTCGTACACTTCCGGCTTAAGGGTGTGGGAGAACAGCGCCAGATGTTCAGCGGATAGGGCTTGGTCTGCGAAGCTCATGTCCATCACGGCGGAAGGATGCCCTTCTGCGGCGGCGAGGTTGATGAGCCTGCCTTCGCCGAGCAGATACAGGCGCCTGCCGTCACCCATCAGGTACTCTTCTACGAAGGGACGCGCTTCCTGCTTGCCGTCCGACAATTCTTCCAGCGCAGGAATGTCGATTTCTACATTGAAATGACCGCTGTTGGCAAGCAGCGCCCCGTCTTTCATAACCTCGATGTGCTTGCGGCCGACCGCTTTCATGCCGCCGGTAAGGGTGATGAAAATATCACCGACCTTCGCTGCTTCGTCCATGCTCATGACTTGGTGTCCGTCCATTGCGGCTTCGAGCGCACGAATAGGGTTGACTTCGGTTATTATCGTCTGTGCGCCCATGCCGCGAGCACGCAGAGCTACGCCGCGTCCGCACCAGCCGTAGCCGGCGATTACGACAGTTTTGCCAGCCCACAGGACGTTGGTTGCGCGCGTGATACCGTCCAGGGTGCTTTGCCCTGTGCCATATCGGTTGTCGAAGAAGTGCTTGGTGTCGGCGTCGTTTACGGCGATGATGGGGTATTTGAGTTTGCCTGATTCGGCGAGGCTGCGCAGTCGGATTACGCCGGTGGTAGTTTCTTCGGTACCGCCGATCAGTCCGTCGATCAGTTCGGTGCGTTCGGAGTGGAGCGTAGCTACAAGATCAGCGCCATCATCCATAGTAATGTGCGGTTTATGGTGGAGCGCGGAGTGGATGTGCGAATAGTAGGTCTCGCTGTCTTCGCCTTTTATGGCGAATGTGGGGATGCCGTATTCGTGGACTAGCGCAGCAGCTACATCGTCCTGCGTACTGAGCGGGTTGCTGGCGCAGATAGCGGCTTCGGCGCCGCCGTCTTTGAGGGCAAGCAGCAGGTTAGCCGTCTCGGACGTTACATGCAGACAGGCGGCGATTCGCAAGCCTGTGAGCGGCTTTTCTTTCGCGAAGCGCTCGCGAATTTGACGCAGTACAGGCATCTCGCGCGCTGCCCAGTGGATGCGGCGGATGCCTTCCGATGCAAGCGAGGGGTCTGCGATGTGCCCCCTGTTGGTCTGTGAGGTCAAGTCTTTCCTCCTGATGGGTTTGGTGCCTGATGAGTCTAGTGAATGTGTTGGAGATTATGTCGTTAGAGATTTGAGGAGCAGATCCTCGTTGTGCAGAGGCGGGAAGGCTGTGAGTTTGGTGAAAGCGCGGAAGCGGTCTTCGATGTCCTGTGCGGTGAGGGACAGGATTTTGTCCACGCTGAAGTCTTGAACGCAGAACGAACCCATTACAGAACCTAATACGGCTGCTCTGCGATAGCCTTCGGGTGTTTTGTCGCCCGTAGCGGCTATGTAGCCGATGAAGCCTGACGCGAAAGTATCGCCTGCGCCTGTGGGGTCAATCACATGGTCTAGCGGGAAAGCAGGCGCGGAGAATATAGATTCGCCGTTGAAGAGCAGAACGCCGTGCTCGCCTTGTTTTATCACGACTGCGCTGGGCCCCATATTCAGGATATGCCGCGCGGCGGTTACTAGGTTGTCCTTACGAGCGAAGTCGCGTGCTTCGCCTTCATCCATAAAGAGCACATCGGCTCTGCTGACGACTTTGTTAAGCGCCTCTCGTTTGCCGTCAATCCAAAAGTTCATGGAGTCGAGAGCGACAAGGCTGGGGCGCTGTTCCATCTGGTTGAGCACATCGAGCTGAAGTTCGGGGTCGATATTTGCGAGGAAGAGATATGAGCATCGCCGCTGCTCCGCGCTGAGTTGCGGAGAGAAGTCTGCGAAGACATTGAGCTGCGTATCCAATGTAGTTCGTGCGTTCAGGTCGGCGGAATAGTATTCGCCTGCCCAGCGGAAAGTTTTGCCTTGCTGTCTTTGCAAGCCGCCGACATCCACACCTCGCGAACGCAGAAGATCGACATGCTGCTCTTGGAAGTCATCGCCAATCACTGCAATGATGCTAACGGGGGCGAAGCGGCTGATGCCGATTGAGAAATACATCGCCGACCCGCCGAGCGCGTCCATCCGGCTGTCGGCGGGTGTGGTTATGGAGTCATAAGCGACTGATCCGACGACGAGTACGGTCATGTTAGTCCTTTTATCCTAGTTCTTGTGGAACAGCCGGAACGAAGGGCGTATGAAAGAGATCGTTCTAAGCCCAGACACTTCCTACTGCGATAGTTGCGATTACGGTTGGGTTATTCGTCCGCGCCGTAGCTAGTGGGTTTGCCTGCTTCGATCCAGGCAGGCGTGCCCGCTTCGATGTTGTAAAGCCGCTCCGAGTCGTATCCCATGGCGGCTGCCATTTCAGCGGCTAGTCCGCTGCGGACGCCGATAGCGCAGATGAAAAGCAGGTTCTTGTCTTGGGGAAGCTCGTCTATGCGTCCGAGCAGATCGTCCACTGTGATAAATAGCGCGCCCTTGACATGGCCTTCGGCGTATTCGTCGAGACGGCGCACATCCACCACGACGGAATCGCCTGATTCCTGCATCTCCGCGGCTTCGTCAATGCTGATGCGATAGTAGGGTTCGCCCGGGTTCTTGGTAGGCATTTTGTCCTCCGATATGTTAGATACAGTAGAAATTAGATTTACGCTGTCGGGTGTCGTCGATATATTAAATAAAACGGGCAAAAAAATACTTCTCTGATGAGAGAAGTAGATAATGGCTGCCGCTCTCATCTCCGAGCCTCAAAAGGCTCTCCGGAATTAGCACCTATTCACGCGCCGCATGATGCGAAAAGGTTGCCGGGCTTCGCAGGGCCGGTCCCTCAGCCACTCTTGATAAGAGATTTTGTATTCAGTTGTTAACTGGTTTAATGTTACAAGGCGACGCTGTGGGTGTCAACAGAAAGGCTGGGGGCGGCAGGGCAATCGTATTTGAAAGCCTGTCTCATAAGATAAACTATGAGAAAAGAGTTTGATGTGCGAGAAGCGAATGGACAATACACAGATACAGATTATTGACTACTTCCTTCGTTTATGAGATGACTTGCAGCCGAATTCCGACCGGCGTGTGATATTTACAAATCCCTTCGATAAAATTGAGATGCTTGCAATACTGATGCCTTAATATTTCTCTGCAGGTTGCGATTGAACAGTATCTTGCCGGTATCGAGGGTGGATATCAAATTAGCGGCCTGCCGAACATCCTGATTAGACATTGGCATCAATGCACGAATATGAGCTGAACTGGTCAAGTTGGTCTTGAAGAAGAATGCGTTGCTGAGGAACTCTCGATAGTCTGCACCTTCAGCGCCTGCTAAATCCGATACTGATTGAGTGGCTAGAAATACCGCAACACCTTTAGAGCGACCTTCGCGGATAATGCGGGCAAGTGGGGACGACTTAACAGAAAGATAATGGTGCGCTTCATCTATAAAAATGACGTGACGCAAATCAGTAACTGCGCCTTGGCGTTCAACTTCTGGCATCTGCCTCATTTCGTCATACAGGCGGCTGATAACCATAAACGCCACAGGCAAAGTGTCTCCCGCGAGCTCATTGAGGCGTATCAACAGTGAACCTGTTATGAGAGAATTAGGACTGCTTGTAGAAGGTATATCATCGAAGGCTCGCAGGACGCTTAAGCGAGATATGACCTCTGTAAGTCCGTCCGCTCTTCTTTCATGCTCTTCATAGTAGGTTTGCAATCGTTCTTCGAGAGCCGGAAATCCAATGCCGTTGGAATGTTCCGGAGTTGAAATCAAATCAGCTAGGCATTCACGTAAGGCAAGCCGTTGATTAGTACCAAGTCTTGTATAAAACTGGCCAAGTAGATCAGTAACTCCCAATGCGTACTGATCTGCATCGCGGGAGAATGTGTTCTGGAAAGGAACAGTAGGGATAGGCTGCGTGCCAGGCGTCACTACCTGACATCCTAGGTAGGACTCGAACATTCGCCTGCTTGAACTGTCGGGCTCGGACAGATCTCCCTTGTAGTCCATAACGGTGAAACTCACATCTGGATTCTGCTCGCGAATCTGGTAGAGCAGGTCCAACGCGAATTGGGTCTTTCTTTGTCCGCTCGTACCGATGATACAGGCATGGGGATTCTCTATCTTGGCGCTGTTGGTTAGAGGCCAATATACATCCATATCATCTTGAGCGCTACCAACCCTTATGGATAATCCGTCTTCGTCTGCTGAAGAGTTCCACATTGATGTTTCCGCAAGGCCTTCAGGCACTTGGTCAAGCAGCAGTTTATACAATTCTTCAATACTGTCCGCTTGTTGTGCTAGTTCTTCCAACATGGTAGATCCTAGATGGATGTGCCAAGCCACTTGTTGGTAGATTTCTCTGTATGTCAGTTTTTCTCCTGTAAGAAGTGGGAGCAATGTAGTGAACAAAATAGGGTATCGCTCTCGTGACTTTGTCAAGAAAATCTCGGTAGTCGATTCCCTCGTGATACGAATTGAGGGGTTTTCTGCTGCATTTTCTAACCCATGTGGAGCGTTTTTTATACATCCGTTCTTCTTGAGGCTCACAAGCGCAGCCATTTTGCGAACATTGCCTGCTGAACCCAGCGCGGGAAACTTTCTACGTACCGCCTCACATTTTGCGTGTGAAGCAGATGAAATAGTTATTCTTTCTGGGATAAGATTTTCGGATGTGGACGGCAATGAGCCTTCTAGTTTACTGAATAAGGTAGCCAAGGTAGCCCTCCTCGATCGAGGTTTTTCCATCTTCTCGTTTCAGATGGTGTTCACTCACCAAGTGTCGACTCAGCTTGTTGTATTGCTCAAATCCCACTTCAGCATCTGTGGACAAGATAATGACCTGTTCTCCCACATTGGGAAAGAAGTTTGTCAGAATATTGTCTCTGTGAACAGTATCTAGTCGAGCCAGCGGCGTGTCTATAATGACGGGAAGTTGCTTGTTTGACAACTCTACGACACTTGCAATCAAAGAGAATGCCAGCACCTCTTTCTGTCCGGCGCTGCCTTCCGATGCAGCCAAATTCGTAGATGATCGCAGTATGGTACTTATATCAAAAGTATTCCTACTAATCTCAACTCTGGCTACAGTTTCCGGGCTGTTAGTCAGATCTCGGAACTTCTTATTGAGCACATTTTCAAGTTCTTTGATCCTAGACGAACGATAGTCATCTATGAATCGTTCCAGAACTTTCTGCACATTAGTGCAAAGGTTCCACTGAGCATCTATACGCCGAAAATCTGCGTTCCTTTCTCCTAGTCTTTTCAAGGCATAGTTAATTTCCCCCAATTCCTGCGTCAATCGTTCCTCTTCGTTATCCAAATTATTCTTTCTATTCTCATAGCGCGCCAAAATTCGCTGGTTATCCTCGAATTCTTGATTAAGAGCGCGCATATCGACATTAATTGAATCAGGTGAAGGCAGTGCATTCAATTCATACGATGTTCGATCAAGTTCAGCGTTCAAGCCGTTAACCTTATCGAGAATTGACCAGAGTTTACCGCTTGAACCTTCCACGATTCGTGCCAAGTATTCAATACCATCATGATATAGAATTTCTTCTAGTTGGATTTCTGTTGCCGGCGTTAACAGGGATTGAAGCAACTCGGGTGAATCTTCCTGCAATGCTGATATTACCTCCTGACGCTGCTCCCACAGAAAGTTTATCAAGCTATCCAGTTCAGGCAGTGCTGACGAGTCCACAACAGTTTGTGAACTTGATAGATCAATGTAAGCCTGCTGAATCTCAGGCCAAAACATGGAGACGACTAAATCTTCGGATATAATTTTCTTGAGTTCCCCTCCTGCATTTTCAATGTCCTGTTTCAGCCTGTCGTACTTTTCTTCCACCACCCTTCGCTTCGATCTCAAACCTTCATCGAATATCGGCTCTATATCACCTCTATCGCGTTCCAACTCTTTAATGGATTTTTTGGTCTCTTCAATAGATTTTTTGATTTGAGAAATTCGCATTGCGTTCACCTTGAGTTCAGCCTCAGCAGAAACGCTTGCGTTGAGTTTTTCATTGTAATCTTCACTGATGTTAAGAGATTCTCGCTCCCTTCTTAAACCAGGTTCTACTCCCTGCCTTAAGTCTGTTAGAAGCTGAATATATTGATGCAGACCCAAAAGTCTCTCAATAGCATCACGCACACTATCAGCCGACGCGTCAGTGTATTCCTGTATTTGCTCGCCGTCGAAGAGAAAGAAGTGACTGATTTTCTCAGGAACTAGGTGATTGATGAAAGCAGTTATCTTGTCTTCATCGGTTTCACCCCGATAACTTTCACTGGTATCAATGTTTTGAAGGAGGGTATTTAATGTTACACTACGCCCGCTCGTTTCAGATACACTCGTATTTCTGACCCAGGTGCGATTCAGGCGCCACACTTGCTCCTCATGTTCAAAATCTATCTCAACTTCCATATTAGGCGCATTACCACCTCTGGACATGTAACTTGCTGTGAGAATTGGGTTGTCTGTTGTTGCAAAAAGGCAAGCTTTGACAGATTCGAAGAGTGTAGTCTTACCACTTCCGTTGCGTGCTCCAAGTAAGTGTAAGTTCTTGCCTTGAGTTGGTGTCGGCAATTCGAGTATATTCTCGCCGTAGTAGGACCTTATATTCCGTAATTTAATTTTACGAATAATCATCCTCATACTCCTCTACATGATTCTCAATGACGCTCCGCAGATCGTCGAATATACCTCTGCGCCGCAAGCGCCCTTCGTGATCAATCTCTATACCTATCAGCTCATCCACGAGTTCAGGCGCAACGCCATACTCTGAGCATGAGGCTTCCAAGAGACGTTTCTCAGTATCAGACCTACTATTAAAATATACAAACCTACGCAGTGCCATAAAACATACCAATCCATATTCACATCAGAACTGTTACTTACACGCGGCTATTAAACGCGATAGATTTTAACTTGTCAATCCGCCACTTCCACCCCTCCGCAGCACCTACGCTCACCCGATGCGTCGCTCTTATGGACGGCGTTGCGTACATATCCGTCTGCAGATGCGCTCCCCCGGCGCGGCGCTATCTCACACTCTGGTTTTCCAAGTCCAGCGCTTTCTCTGCAACTGTCGTCAGCATGCGCCAGGAGGTCTCGTGGTGTTTTGTGGCTTCTACATCATCATAGAAGGTGTCGAGAAGAACGTACGCGCATCCTAAGGCTTCGAGCTCTTCGAGGTCGCTGCGAATCTGGTCTATGGTTCCTTCGCCGGCAAGGCGCTGTCCGTCGTCCAGGGGCGAGTCTGTGATTCGCAGGCGAATTCTGGGACAAAGGTCGGGGATCGCTCTTTCTTCCTGCTCCGCAATCTCTCTCAGGCGAGGAATGTCTCTGTTTTTGAACCTGTCCAATGCTATGCGGATCGGATGCCAAGCGTTGCCGTATCGCACGGTTCGACGCATTGCGGCGTCCGATGGACCACCAACCCATATAGGCGGATGCGGGTTCTGTACAGGACGCGGCGCTGTGTGCACATCTTTGAAGGAGACGTACTCGCCTTCGAACGATGCTACATCCTCAGTCCATAGCAGTTTGATGGCGTCGAGATATTCGTTGGTCATTGCCCCGCGCCGTTCAAAGGGGACATCAAGAACATCGAATTCGCCAGCCGCCCAGCCAACGCCAACTCCAAAGATGAACCTGCCTCCACTCAGCCTGTCTATGTTGGCACAGGCTTTAGCCGTTTCGAGGGGACTGCGATATGGCACAATGATTACAGTGGAGCCTATCTCAATTGATTTTGTGATGCCAGCCATCCAGCCTAGTGTACTCAGCGGCTCGTAGAAGGGCGCAGGGTAACGCCCGTTCACATCTGATGTAACGGCAATATGGTCCGAAGTCATTATCAGGTGATAGCCTAGAGTTTCCGAAATCTCCACCCACTTCTGCATAGAGTTTACGGTGGCGCCGGGTCCAAAGTTGATGAGGTTCACCCCTGCTTTCATGGCTTGCTCCTAATTCTGATTAGTTCATTGTAAGAGTTCGGTGATGCTCGGTTGTGTGAACATCTTAATTTAGTCGAGGAGACAAAACACCCTCTAATCTGCCGCGCTCACTTCCTCCGCAATGCCTACACTCGCACCTTCCACATCAACGCCCAGCAGCGGCGCAAGGTATAGCCCCGTCTGGGAGTGCGCCATCCGCGCTATATCTTCGGGTATGCCCTCTGCTATCAGCTCGCCGCCTCTGTCGCCTGCGCCCGGGCCAAGGTCTATCAGCCAGTCGGCGCTCTTTATCAGGTCAAGGTGATGCTCAATAAGCACCACCGTGTTCCCGGCATCCACCAGCCGCTGCAGCACACGCAGCAGGTGCGCGCAGTCTTCGAACGACAGCCCTGTCGTCGGTTCGTCCAAAATGTACAGCGTCTTGCCTGTTGCCCGCTTGGAGAGTTCCTTTGCCAATTTAACGCGCTGTGCTTCGCCGCCGCTCAGCTGCGTCGCCGGCTGTCCCAGTCGTATGTAGCCCAAGCCCACATCCTGAAGTGTCTGCAAGCGCCTGCGTACACGGGGGATGTTCTCGAACACGTCCAGAGCCTCCGTAACCGTCATGCCCAGCACATCCGCAATGTTCGCGTCCTTCCAGTAAATCTCCAGCGCCTCGCGGTTATACCGCTTGCCCTCACACACCTCGCACGGCACGGTAACGTCCGGCAGAAACTGCATCTCTATGTTGATATATCCGTCCCCGGAGCACGCCTCGCAGCGCCCGCCTTTCACATTGAACGAGAAGCGTCCCGGCTTGTATCCGCGCATCCTGGATTCCGGCACAGTGGCGAAGAGCTCACGTATGGGCGTGAATGTGTCTGTGTATGTCGCCGGATTGCTGCGCGGAGTTCTGCCGATCGGCGACTGGTCAATGTCCACCACCTTGTCTATATGCTCCACGCCTTCGATACCGCGCACTGCACCCGCCCTGTCCCGCGCTCGATAGAACTGCTGCGCCAGCTTCTTGTACAAAATCTCGTTAATCAGCGTGCTCTTGCCGGAACCGGACACCCCGGTAACACACACCAGCATCCCCAGCGGAATTGCGACATCTATGTCTTTCAGATTATTTTGCTGCGCTCCTCTAATGACCAGTCGTTCGCCGTTTCCCTTGCGCCGCTCCGCAGGCAGCGGAATCTGCCGTGTGCCGCCCAGGTATTGCCCCGTGATGGACGCAGGCTCGGATATGATGTTCTCCACAGGTCCCACAGCCACTACGTTCCCACCATGTTCTCCCGCGCCGGGTCCCATATCCACGATGTAATCCGAAGCCCGCATTATCGCCTCGTCGTGCTCTACTATCAGCACTGTATTTCCGAGGTCGCGCAGCCGCTTTAGTGTTTGTATAAGCCGATAGTCATCCGCTGGATGCAACCCGATAGACGGCTCGTCGCACACATAAAGCACGCCCATTAACCCTGATCCTATCTGCGTGGCAAGCCGAATTCGCTGCGCCTCTCCGCCGCTAAGTGTCGATGCCGTGCGCGACAGTGTCAGGTAATCCAGCCCGATGTTCAGCAGAAAGTTCAGCCGTGCCGCTATCTCCTTCAGTATCTGCTCAGCGATTGCTTTCTCTCGATCGCTCAGCGTCTGCGGGTGTTCGACCGTTACGCGTCCATTGCGAGCCGCTTTCGGTTTTCTCTTTCCCTTTCGCGTATCCGCCGCTGTGCCGTTAGTTCCGCTTTCCTTGGGCAGGTGAGCAGAGTATGCGGACTGCGCTCCTACAACCGACAATTGAGAGCTATCGCCTCCAATCGCCGCAATCCAATCGCTCGCCTGTGCAATGGATTTGTTCGTAACATCCATGATGTTCAGCCCACACACCGTAACCGCGCGCGCCTCAGGCCTGAGCCGCTCACCTTCGCACGCATTGCACGCTCGCGACGACATGTACCTCTCAATCTCAGAGCGCACATGTTCAGATTCTGTGTCTTTATATCGCCGCGACAGGTTGTTGATAACTCCTTCAAACGCTGAGCGCCAGCGATATGTTTTGCCCCGCTGCGTATGATGCTGGACGTCGATAGCCTTGCGCTTTGTGCCGTACAGCACTCGGTCGATGTCTTTCTTGCGCATCTTGTTCACCGGCACGTCAAGCGAAAAATCGAACGCAAGCGCGAGCGATTCTAACTGGCTGTAATACCACGGACTCATCGCGCCGGAGCGCGCCCAGGGCTGCACCGCGCCTTCAGAAATACTCAGGTTTTTGTTTGGAATGACCAAGTCAGGATCAATTTCTAACTTATACCCCAGCCCTGTGCATGTGGAGCATGCCCCGTGCGGGTTATTAAAGCTGAATGTGCGCGGCTCAAGCTCGCCCATGCTGATATTGCAGTGAACGCACGCAAACTGCTCTGAGAACAGAAGCTCCTCGCCGCCTACCACATCCACCAGTACAACCCCGCTCGCCATCTTCAGTGCAGTCTCCACCGAATCCGCAACCCTGCTCTGTTCTGCGCTCGCGCCAACTACCAGCCTGTCCACCACCACCTCAATATCGTGCCACTTCTGCTTATCCAGATCGAATGACTCTGCAAGATCGCGCACCTCTCCGTTCACGCGCACACGCACAAACCCGGATTTGCGCGCATCCTCGAACACCTCCTTGTGCTCCCCTTTGCGCCGCCGCACCATCGGCGCCATTATCTGAATGCGGCTGCTCTCCGGCAGACCCATAACAGCGTCCACAATCTGCTGCACCGTTTGCCGCTCAACCGGTCGCCCGCACTTATAGCAGTGGGGATGCCCCGTGCGCGCGAACAGCAGGCGCAGGAAGTCATATATCTCCGTAACAGTTCCTACTGTGGAGCGTGGATTGTGAGACACACCTTTCTGATCGATGGATATAGCAGGCGAAAGCCCTTCGATATAATCCACATCCGGCTTGTCCATGCGCCCCAAGAACTGGCGCGCATAAGAAGACAGCGACTCCACATAGCGGCGCTGCCCCTCTGCGTAGATTGTATCGAACGCCAGGGAGCTTTTGCCCGACCCGGACACCCCCGTCATCACCACGAGCTTATTGCGCGGAATAGTTACGCTCACATCTTTAAGATTATGCTCCCGCGCGCCCCGAACAACGATATTCTCCAACGGCATATTTCGTCCTTTGCTTGGTAAACATTCGATCGATCAGTTTGGATAAGACGAGTTTATAAATGGGTGCCTGCAAATTCCGCGTATCAGAACGATGACTTGCCGCGGAGGAGGTAAATAAAACGCCTTGCCGTTAATTTTAGCATTGAGAGAGGGAATAGGGGCAGGTGTTCAGAACCTTTTTCTCTGATAATCTTCGTATATATTGCATTGACAATGTATAATATTGTACTCTACCCTTCACCCATTGGGTGAATAATGAAAGTAACATTTGCAAACAACAAACTACGCCATTGTTTTGAAGATAATGGACAGGCGCAAAGGGAATGGAACACCGCTGTTGCGCGAAAATATATCCAGCGTATCCAACTGATATTGGACACACCTGCCTTTAGTGAATTGCGTAAGATACGCTCCTTAAGACTACATTCGCTCCACGGTCAAATGACAGGGCAATTCGCTATTGATCTGAACAATCGCTGGCGTGTAATACTCACCTATAACGAGGACGAAAATTCCGTTCTCATATCGGAGGTGACAAATCACTATGGAGACTAAACAATACTTTCGACCTATAACCAACCTTGCCACACATCCTGGCGAACTACTGGCGGAAGAGATTGAAGTCATTGGAATGACTCAACAAGAGCTTGCCAAGCGAATGGGAAGGCCTCCCCAAGTTATCAATGAAATCATTAAAGGAAAGAAAAGTATCACTTATGATACTGCGATGGAATTAGAGAAATCATTGGGAATCTCGGCACAAATCTGGACAAACGCTCAGTCGACCTATGATTTCACAGTAGCTCGCCTGAAAGAACACGAGCGGTGGACTGCACAAGCTAACGCAGGTTGGCTTAAAGAGTTCCCTGTAAAAGAGATCGAAAATCGCGGTTGGATTAGCCGGTATAAAAAAAAGGCAGATACAGTAGGTGCTCTATTAGAGTTTCTGGGCTTCGCGTCATTCGACGCTTGGGATAAACATTCGATGGCTCCAGTTTCAGGCTTTCGAATCAGTGAAAACTCCAAAGTTTCGCGGGGTGCATTAGCAGCTTGGTTGCGAAAAGGCGAGAATGAGGGACGCAGAATAGACACTGCCCATTATGAAGAGAACAAATTCCAGGCTGCTGTCACACAGATTCGCACGATGACTTCGGACGATCCGGGCGATTTCATTCCTCAAATGACGTCTTTATGCGCGGAAGCGGGAGTAGCAGTCGTGTTTATTCCAGAACTACCCAAAAGTGGTGCAAATGGCGTGGCTAGGTGGCTAACACTCCAAAAAGGACTTATCCAAATGAGCCTTAAACGGAATTGGAGCGACATCTTTTGGTTCAGTTTTTTCCACGAGTGTTACCATATTCTCCAGCATAAGGATACATTCATACATATCGATGGCATTAACAACGACTCAATGGAGGAAAATGAGGCGGATTCATTTGCAGCCAACTTACTTATACCATCGTCTGAATGGCACAGATTCATGGAAGAATCCCGCTATGACGAAAAGAGTGTCACGGAGTTCGCATCTCAAATGGGAATTGACACAGGCATAGTCGTCGGCAGGATGCAGCGCGAAAAACTAATCCCATATAGCCGACTGACCTATCTAAAGACAAGATATCAATGGGCAGAATAAGGTGGATCAAGATGGCAAAGACCCAAAAAGGCAAAAAGATCATAAGCGTCAAACCTCATAAAAGGAACGGAAAGCCCATCAGAAAACATAGAAGACGACACCAAATCCTCGTAAGGAATGACGCTTGTTCGGTCTCCTAACATTATTCTATAGGCACTCCCGTACCCGCCGTCTTCATCCGCAGGCTGTACACGGATGTGTTCGATGTGAAGTACATCGTGCGGTTGTCTTCGCCGCCCCAGCCGCAGTTCGCAGGGTACTCCGGCAATTCTATTACACCTATTAGCTCGCCGCTCGGCTCGAATACCCAGCATCCACCGGGTCCTGTACAGTACACGCGCCCTTCAACATCCACTTTCATGCCGTCCGGCACGCCGTTGTTCGCATGCTCCGACGGCATATCCGCGAAGTGCCGCACTCCGACCACATCGCCGTCAGCGTTCAGGTCATACGCCACGATGTACTGTCCGGGCCGTGTATTTGCTACGTACAGCACGCTCTCATCCGGAGAGAACGCGATTCCGTTCGGATATTCGAACGGCGCCACAAGCTCCACTTCACCACTCGGTCTGATGCGGTGCACGCTGTTGAACTGCATATCCACTTCGGCAGGATCGAGCCTGTCGCGACCCGGGTTCGTGAAGTAGAGGCTGCCGTCCGACTTGAGGACTACATCGTTAGGACGGCTCAGTCGCTTGCCTTCCGAACTGTCTGCGATGGTAGTGTATGAGCCGTCGTCTTCCATTCGTGTAAGCCGCCGATTCACCATCTCGCATATCACTACACGTCCCTGCGAATCAAAAGTCATGCCGTTCGATTCGCCGCTGTTTTCCCGAATTAGCTGAGGCTCTTCGCCGGGTACGAGACGAAAAATCTGCGAGCGGCGTATGTCCACGAAGAGCAGGTAGCCGTCCGGATGCCACAGAGGACCTTCAGTGAATATGAATCCTGTCGCCAGCCTTTCCGCTTCTGCAGACTCTACGATGTTTGATAGTGATTGCGTCATTGCCTAACCTCCTGCTGCCTGACTACACGTAATTCTTGCTTTGTGAGCAAGTTAGCGCCGTGTGTATTTCACTATTTTCCGTCCCGTGCTGCCCTCGCCGGATGTTGGCTGCACGAAGTAAATGCTGCCCTCCGAGTCGCCGGCGGCTCCATGGCAGCTCCGATACTTTTCGTCGCCCCAGCGCGCCAAAAGCTCGCCATCACCGTTCAGCACACTGAAGTAGCCGCCGTTGTGCTCTGCCACATAGCAGTCGCCCTCGGTATCTTCCCACACCACCGCAGGGCCTATCAGCTTCGTTTGCCATTCTGCAACGAAGTCGCCGTCTTGTGTGAACACTTGAACACGGTCATTTTCTCTGTCTGCGATGAGTAGGCGCCCATCCGCGGTAATGCACGCTCCGTGCGGCAGCATGAACTCGCCGGGTCCGCTGCCGGGCTCACCCCACGACTGCAGCAGCGAACCTTCTGCCGAGAACCGATGCACGCGCGCGTTCGCATATCCGTCCGCGACATAAATGTCTCCCGACTCCGCAACAGCGATACCAGCAGGCATATTAAACGGCTCGCCGCCATGCGTAACTTGCGTATAACCGCTCGAACCAAAGTCGTTCGGATCTGCGCCCGTATCAGAGCGAAAACCCTTTTCGCCAATGGTCAGCAGCAGCTCGCCCTTTGGTGTGTACTTCAATATCTGCTGGTCGTTGCGATCCACAATCCAGATGTTATCCTGCGCATCGGCATAGATAGCATGTGGAAAAGAGAAACCAGTCTCGCCCCAGTCGTATAGGTAGCCGCCGTCCTTGTCGAATACTATGACGCCGCGCTCCCCCCTGTTGAACCCGTACACTCTGTCCTGCGAGTCAACGGTAACCGCCGCCATAGGCACATTCCAGTCAACCGGTATCTGCGCCCAGTCTTCGTTCACTTCATAAGTATGTTTACCGCTTCCAACTATGTTTGACACGAACGGTCTCCTTTTACCAGTACGCCAGTGTACCAACTAATAACCTTCGAAACTGATTCCATATAGGAATATCGATATTCCCACTTTGCTGTGATGATGAAACCCTTGTTCACGGGCAAAGTATAAATCTGCCCAATCAGTGAATCGCACCAACGCCAATGCCAGATTACTCAGTGTCGTCTCACACTCCTAATCCATCACCACTTGTCCGGTCTGCACGCCTCCATTACAGCACACACGGACTCTATGTTCGGTCGCGCAGCCACAACGCGCACGATTGCAATATCAAGCCCTTCAGCAATCCGCCTAAACTCAGATGCTGCGCCTTCTGCGTTGCCGTAATAGCCCACAGTGCGCAGCAACTCAGGCGAAAAGGCGTCCGCCACTTCGTCTGTATTTGCGCCGCGTCGTCGCATATCATCCAGTCCCGCAAGCTCGTCCGTAAAGCCCATTCGCTCAAAGTGCGCCCTATAACCCAACTGCCTCTCGCGGTCGGTAGGTATGGTCGCTCCTAGCGCATAGTTCATAGTAGCCTTGGCGAACGCTCGTCTTGCCACATCCTCGTCATCGTCAACACACACGCGAATGTATTCAGCGAGCTTGATTTCAGACGGGTCGCGCCCAGATTTCTGCGCCCCTTCATTGACACGCTGGCGGCTCCACGCTACCTGCTCAGGGCTGCACCAGTTCAGGCAGGCTCCGTCTGCAAGTTCGCCGGCAAGACGCAGCATCTGCGGTCCCAGCGCGCCTAGATACACTGGGGTTTTAGGCGGCGGACTGATGGCAAGGCTCGCTCCGCGCAGTGTAACTACATCACCGACATAATCTACGCGCTCCCCAGCGACGAGCGGGCGTATTGTAGCAAGATAATCGCGCATTAACGCCAGCGTGGACATATTCGGCAGCCCAAGCGACTGACGCGCCCTAGGCCGATACGAACCGCCCGACCCAATGCCCATAATGAACTTCCCACCGCTTATGTCGCTCACGGTGCCGCCAGTCATAGCAAACGCCATCGGGGTGCGATACATCACGGGAGACACGGATATTCCTGTTGTAACGCCGCCTTCCACAACATCGCAGCTCGCTTCCCAGCGCCGCAGGCAGAGCTGGTAGGAGTCGTGTCCGGTGCCTTCCGGAGTCCAGATACTGGTGTATCCTTGTGCCGCCGCCTCGCGCGCAAGGACGGACTGATCATCCCAAGACAGGTTGAGCGTCGCGTCCAATCCAACTCCAATCTGCATTTTTCTTCCCCCTCTTACATTTAATTGATAACGCCTAAGTGATAACGATGATGCCCTATCAACAGAATAGACAGGAACGACAGGACGAAGCGCGCCTCAAGTCGCATATCCTGTCCATCCTGTCTATTTAGATAAGACAATAATGGAGCTTTAACTCATATGGGATGGGATTCCGGGCTTACGCTCGCGAAGGCAATGCCACTGTTGCAGCTCCGGGCGTAGTCTTCTTACCCTCGTGGTCTTCCAGCCAAATATCACAGTCCACAAGGTTTTCGCCGCTATCGGTGTATTTCTTCGTAACCACACCCTTGCCAAACATGGGAGTACCCGGCACATCCATTCCGCGATACTGCGTAGTCAGCGACTTCAGAACGCCCTCATCGCCAATCCAGTCAGTCATCAACTGTCCGAGCCATGCTCCTTTTAGCGCGCCATGCAGTATGACATCCGGCAGTCCGTTGCCTTTCGCGTAGTTCAGGTCATAATGTATCTGATAGTAATCGCCGGACGCGCCCGCATACTTTACGAGCTGCTGGGTAGTCGGGTCCTTACGCAATGTGGGGACTTCTGTCCCTTCATCAACATCCTCAAAATATATCTGATTGCCCATTGTTACACTCCTTACCGGCAAGTTCAGGGGATTATGTCATTCAATCCCAACAGTAGTTTATGTTATTGAACACTGCCTACGGCTCGTAGCTAATGCCAGTCGTGCGCTGAATTGCCACCGTCTGACCGAACTGGTTCACATACTTGGTTTCTCGTACACTGAACAGCATGTTGCCCAGCCTGCCGGGGCGTTCGAACAAATCTGCAAGTTTTGTTGTAACCGTGATGCGGTCGCCGGAACGCACAGGGTGCATATACTCCCAATGACTGCCGCCGTCCAAGTTGGCGGAATATGGACTTTTGAAATCGGGCGCAGGGTTAGAGATTAACGAGCGCATAAATGTCGGTGGAGCTATGATGCCGCCGTACCGGGTTTGGCGCGCAGCTTCTTCGTCATTATACAGAGGGTTCGTATCTCCGATAGCCTGCGCGAATTTGATTATCGCGCCCTTCTCCACATCATGGGTGATTGGTTCCGATTCCACACCAATGGCATCTCGCATTTGCTGGGTTATGACCGACTCCTGTGTCATGCAGCATACTCCTAATAACATGCGTTACTCCGCGCAAGCGGAAGTCAGCTGATGTAATTCAATGTGGCAAAAGTGTAAGCCGCACCTGTCAAAGTGTCAAGAACTGCCCAATTTTGGTAGTGGGTCAGTTTGGAGTTTCTGCTGCATCATAAGGGTTGCGCTTTTCAATTTGGTGCAATGCATCCGGTTTTTATTGCGCATCAGGAGGAAGCCCAGGCGTAATTGACAACGTCTGTGCATTTTGTCAAACTTTCATTGAGGACAGATATTGAACCAGCCGAACGATGGACGCGAAGAAGAACAGCGTGAGTCAATTGGGAGCATCAGAAGTCGATGGCGACCGCTGTATTCCATACTCTTTGTTATGCAAGCGCTGCCGGGCATGGCTTTCATTATCTGGGCAGAGACGGCCTGGGTAGTTAATGATTCCCTCGTGGACACCGTGAAGGCTATATTATGGGGGACGGCACTTGTGGGCGGAGCGTCAGTAGCAACGACTGGAACATTTTCGGAGGTATTGGAGCTTATGCTGGGAACAAGAGATGCAATAAACGACTGGCTCAAGAGGCGTCGTGAAGAGGCTAAAGCGGAAGGACTGGCAGAAGGGCTGGCGGAAGGGCTGGCAGAAGGGCTGGCAGAAGGGCTGGCAGAAGGGCTGGCGGAAGGAGAATCGGAAGGGTTAGCAAAAGCCCAAGCTTGGTACATGCGTGAGCGAGCCGCGCGGGAAAAGGGCGAACCATTTGACGAACCTCCCCCCTGGGATGACGCACAAAATAACGACAACTAAATTACTGACCCGATTATCTTACAAGGAGTTCACATCATAAGTTCAAACAGCAAGATCGTCATTTTGTTACCGCGGAGGGTCAGGCGTAGGCAGACACAGCGCTCTGGTGTTGTATAAGACGGTTATCTTGTGGGCGGAGCGTCAGTAGCAACGACTGGAACATTTTCGGAGGTGTTGGAGCTTATGCTGGGAACAAGAGATGCAATAAACGACTGGCTCAAGAGGCGTCGTGAAGAGGCCAAAGCGGAAGGGCTGGCAGAAGGGTTGCGGAAGGGCTGGCAGAGGGACTGGCGGAAGGACTCGCAGAAGGAGAATCTGAAGGGTTGGCAAAAGCCCAATCTTGGTACATGCGTGAGCAAGCCGCGCGGGAAAAGGGCGAACCATTTGATGAACCTCCTCCATGGGATGGGGATGACGCACAAAATAACGACAACTAATTACTGACTGATTATCATACAAGGAGTTCAAACTATGAGTTCAAACGGCAAGGTCGCCATTGTTACCGGCGGAGGGTCAGGCATAGGCAGACACAGTGCTCTGGCGCTTGTAGAAGACGGTTATTCGGTAGCCATCGGCGGCAGGCGCATCGCTGCACTGGAAGAAACTATCTCTCTGGCAGGCGAGGGTGGCGAACGCATGCTTGCGGTCGTTACGGATGTAACTGACGCCGAATCCATCCGAAACCTATTCGCGAAAACCAAAGAGACTTTTGGCAGGCTCGACGTGCTGTTCAACAACGCTGGGATTGGCGCGCCGCGCGTTCCAATGGAGGACATTCCCCTAGAAGACTGGCAAGCAGTCGTCAATACCAACTTAACAGGCTCCTTTATCTGCACGCAGGAAGCCATCAAGATAATGAAAAGCCAAGACCCTATGGGTGGGCGTATCATTAACAACGGCTCAATCTCTGCATACACCCCCCGTCCGGATTCAGTCGCATACACTGCCACCAAGCACTCGATAACAGGACTGACCAAGTCAACATCTCTGGACGGCCGCAAATACAACATTGCATGCGGGCAAATAGACATCGGCAACGCCGCAACTCCCATGACCGAGCGCATGAGCGGGGGCGTTCCTCAGGCAAGCGGGCAAGTGATAGCGGAGCCAACCTACGATGTCAACCACGCAGCCGATGCAATCCTATTCATGGCGAACCTGCCGCTCGACACTAATGTGCAGTTCATCACCATTATGGCTACCAAAATGCCGTATGTCGGCAGAGGATAAGAGACGCTATGCAATAAAGTAAGCAATCTCTTGTCGCCCCACGGCAGAGCCTGCACACGGTCAGGAGGCAATCTCCTTAGTCGCATCCGCAAGGTTCTGTCTATGCAGTGAACGCAGTCCGGGCACTTCTGACAGCAGCATTACCACCAGCGTCAGAGTGCCCACGATGATGTATGTGGAAGCGTCGATTATGATGTCCATATTCCAATCGAGTGAAGACATCTGCCCGACAAGGTACGCTTCGATTGCGTAGCCCAAGACAAATCCCAATATAATACCGGCAATCCCGCATATTAGACTTTCGGCGGTGATTAGCAGATTTACTTGCCACTTGCTGAACCCCAGAGTTCGCATAGTGGCAAGTTCGCGTCTGCGCTCCGTGACGTTAAGGGTTACTGTATTGAAAACCGCAATTGCGGCGAGCGACATGCCAAAGAGAGTCATAATTCCTATGAACTGGTTGGTCAGAGCCATAAGCTCCTCAAACGCTTCACGCACATCTGCTCTGCGTTCTACCGAAAGCACATACGCCCTCATCTCCAGCATCTGCGTTACTTCTTCCTCGTAATCAGGATGTTTCAGCGCTATCAGCGCAGCAGTAGCATGAAAGCCCCGCTGAAGAGTTGCGGCTTGCTCTATCCGCATATATGCGGACTCACCCATCGGAAATCTCACCAGCCCGGACACAGGAAAGTCTTGCTCCCAGTGCACTGATTCAACCCTGACCGTATCTCCCACCCTCAAATCCAGATCTCTTGCCAGCGTTTGGGTAAGAAATATACCGTCTGTGCTCAACGGCTGTGCGCCTTCGACATGTTCCGGCTTCAAGAGCGTTGCATCGTCAGAAACGGCGGTAACTAACGAGTGTTCGGCAGAATCGCCATTGATCAGCTTTACAGGGATTTCAGCAATTGGTTCGACCTTGCTAATCTGCTCCCACGACTGAAACACTTCCGACTTTCGATAGTCGATGCCTTTGGTGAACACTGCTTTAATGTCATGCTGCTGTATCTCGTTGAACTGCACATCGAACGCGTTGTCCATTGTGTCCAGCATCCCCATTACCGCGGTAACCAAAGCGACAGAAACGGCTATGCCCATAATCGATGATATCGTTCGCCAGCGCCCTCGAATCGCATTGCGTATCGCCAGTCGCAGCATATTGGGCAGACGCTGCAGGGGCAGCAGTTTTTCCAAAACCACCGAAGCGCCGCCGGAAGAAATATCTGTGCGCATGGCTTCTGACGGAGTTAGCCGCGCGGCAGCCAGCGCAGGCTGAATACCTGCCGCCACACAAGCGGCAAAACCCGTTACGAACGCCGCCGCCAGAACCCACACTTGGCTGACGATTACTGTGAACGGCAAATCCAAAGTCTCGATGTAAAGGCTAGTGAATCCACCCGCCGCCGCACTCCCCCATAGTATCCCCAAGCCGTTGCCGATGAGCGCTATCAGCACCGGGAAAGTGAGATAATGGCGCAGTATCTGGCTGCGCGAAAAGCCTTCAGCGCGCATCAATCCTATGATATGCCTTTGACTCTGCACTATCCGTGTAAGCATCGCATATGCCACCAGTACGGTTATAGACAAGAAAAGCAGTGGAACGGCAATCGCCATTTGCTCGAAGCCTTCTAAGTCCGACTTGAGGGTGGCGTAGCTGAGCTGCTCCTCTCGCTCAATGAGTTGGTGAGAACCGTATCTGTCTAAATAGCCGTCTATCTCCGCTTTAATGGCATCAGCGTCTGCGCCGGGTTCAAACCGCACTACTATCTCATTGATTAAGCCCTCCACGCCGAACATCTCGTCAACGGCACTTCTGGAAACCAGCAAAATGGCAAAATCGCCGGGTGAGGTTAAAAGTTCGGCGCTGCCTTTGGATTTCCAGAGATACTCAGGGCTTGTGAACGACCCACCAATTTTGAAGTCTCTATCCACGCCGCGATAGGTTAAGGAAAGGGAATCGCCCGGCTTCAAACCGTAGTATGCCGTGAACAGGTGATCCACAAGCAGGCGCCGTCCATCGCCGGCTGACGGATACTCGCCCTCCCGCACTATAACGCGATTGATGTTCGGCGTCTCATCGTCAGAAACGCTGATAACTCTGGCGGACACCGTGTCATCTGTGGCATCCCGCGCGTCGGGCTGGCGTATGGCTATGTCCTCAACATATCTGCCCTCTGCCACAGCCACGCCGTCAATGCTTTGAATCCACACCACAGCCCTGGCGGGTATAGGGGGCGCGATAAGATAGAAAGCATCCGCAAACTTCATCTCTTCATAAGCAAATTCCTCGGAACTCCTCACATTCAGGAACGCCGAGTACATGGTAACGAATATCCCTACGCCCAAAGCCAGCAAGGCTATGATTGAGATGAACAGGGAACGCGTGCGCCACAGGTCTCGAAACGCTTTTCTTAACAGCGCGTTCACAATTACCACTCCAAGTCTTCAGGGTTAACAGGATTTTGCACCGTCTTGTCATCGATTATTTCACCGCTGCGCATTCTAATAACGCGGTCAGCCATACGGCTTATCGCCACATTATGAGTTACGATGAGCATCGTAGTGTTACCAGACCGATTGATGCGCCTCATAAGGCTGAGAATCATCTTGCCGGTTTCATAATCAAGATCACCCGTCGGTTCATCTCCAAGTAAAATCGAAGGCTCTTTTGCTAAGGCTCTGGCAATCGCAACACGCTGCTGCTCGCCCCCGGAAAGCTGAGCGGGGAAGTGGTCTGTGCGTTCGCTTAAGCCAACGGAAATAAGCGCGGGCATGGCATTGCGCTTGTTTCCTGTAAGCTCTGCGACCATCTCCACATTTTCGCTGGCAGTGAGGGAAGGAACAAGGTTAAAGAACTGAAAGACGAATCCCACTCGGTTGCGCCGATACATAGTCAGCGCCGACTCATTCATGCCGGTAATTTCGCTCCCGCCTACCCAAATCCGCCCGCGAGTCGGCGCATCTAAACCGCCCAGCATATTCAGAAGCGTTGTCTTGCCGGAGCCGCTGGGCCCAAGAAGCACCACGAACTGACCTTGCAAAATGTCCAGACAAACGTTCCTGAGAGCATAGACAGTCGTATCGCCGACCTCGTATTCTTTATACACGCCTTCTAGGCTGGCGATGATGCCTTTTGGCGTTCGAGGAGATGCACTATCAGACAAATTCACAGCCGTATCCTCTTCCAAATCAGTCTCCCCTCCGCCTGAACGGATAGGCAGCATTTGAACGATAAAGCATCATTAAAGCATCATTGCGCGGATGACAGAAAAGGCTATGACTGTCTGAATCTGCAGGCGGCATGGAATGTCCGGCTGATTATCCGCGCAAAAGCCTTCGCTTAAACCTGGGGCTGCCGCGCATGTTATCTGCCACATAACGAGCTACATTTGGGCTGCCGAGCAGCAGCGGAGCTCGCCAATCCCGGAGCTCTTTCATCGTGGTGCTGCCGCTGTTCCAAGACGGCACGAAAGACTCCAGCGGCTGCCATCGCACACCTATCGGCAGCGCGCCGAGCACCTTATGCCGCTTGGCTTGCAGCACAACGCCGCCTGCCTCCTGCACTAGCAGAGCGCCGCCCGCAGCATCCCACAAAAACGGCGCAGTCGTTATCGTGTACTGGGTAACTCCCTTAGCGACCATCGCAAGTTCATAAGCTATGCTGCCTGTCATGCGAAGCTCGCCCGCACTGCGGCGGAGCGTTCTGCTCATACTGAACAACGCTCCAAATCCGCCCGGCAGCGTAACAAGCTTGTTGCCGTTCGGTTCGTTCGCTGTGAGTGCGATTACGGGTTCGTTATCAACAAAAGCGCCTCCATCTTTACGCGCATGCATCACAACCCCGCCTCTGTCGTTCGGCCAAGGCATGAACACTGCTGCCGCAACCGGCGTACCTCTATACAGCACACCTATGGAACTGGCATAAAACGGCAGCCCCGAAAGAAAGTTGCGCGTGCCGTCAAGCGGATCCAGCACCCATACAAAATCGGGCGAAGGCAGGCTGTCCACCCTATTTCGTTCTTGTTCGTCATCCTCCTCGCCGAGTATGCCGTGATCAGGAAACTTCTTAGAAATTTCTTTTTGCAGGTAATCCTGACATTCGTAGTCGGCATTGGTTACGGGGTCGCTCTGCTTCTCGTCCTTGTATTTCACACTCAGTGCATAATTTACGCTCAGGGCGCGCTCGAAGTGCCAGCGCAGTATCTCGCCTGCCTCTCTTACGATCTCCACCGCATGCGACTCAATTTCGCGCAGCGCATCTTCTTCGTCCAGAGCAAACGAATGCCCTCGACCTCCTAAGCCAACACCTGATGCGACCGATTTCAATCCCCTGATAATGCTTTGCATGAAACTCTGCGCTCCGTTCTTATTAGCAACTCTCTGAGAACTACCATATAATAGCATTACAATTTGATTATGGATTGCAAATTTGCCAATTTCTTAAGCAATGAGCGGGCAAAAGACGTATCGCCCTTATCTGCTAGACAATAGCACGATTCCACAACCAGAGACAGTTCAGATTAACCGATACATACCTACATACCGCATACGGGCAGTGAGAGATAGAGGCACTTTATCCGCACAAAACTATACACAGCCAATAGGGGGACTTTCAACATGACGACAACACGCGAAGGCTTTGAGATATACGACGATCGCTTCGCCGCAATGATTCCGCAAGACGCAAAGTTGGTCAAGCACTTCACGGGCATGGAGTGGGCGGAGGGTCCTGTCTATTTCGCAGAAGGGGACTATCTGCTCTGGAGCGACATTCCTAACGACCGCATGCTGCGCTACTCAGATGCCGACGGAGTTTCCGTATTCCGACAGCCCGCAGGCTACACCAACGGACATTACCGAGACCACCAAGGGCGGTTAGTGAGCTGCGAGCACGGCAACCGCCGCGTCAGCCGTACCGAACACGACGGCATCATCGTAACCCTTGCCGACAACTATCAGGGCCGCAGGCTCAACTCCCCCAACGACCTTGTTGTGAAGTCTGACGGCACAATCTGGTTCACCGACCCGCCATACGGCATACTTAGCGACCGCGAAGGACACAAGGCTGACAGCGAGCTTGCAGGCTGCTTCGTGTTCCGCCTTGAACCTGACAGCGGCGCCCTGGAGATCGTCGTCGATTCTATGGACAGGCCCAACGGCATCGCATTTTCCCCGGACGAAAGCGTTCTGTATGTCGCAGATACCGGCGAACCCGGCAATATAATGGCGTTCGATGTGGAAGACGGCAGGCGGCTCACCAATGCGCGTGAGTTCGCAGTCGTCAGCCCCGGTAAGTCGGACGGCTTTCGGTGCGACACCGACGGCAACATATTCACAAGCGCCGCGGACGGTATCCATGTGTATAGCCCCGCCGCTGAGCTTCTCGGCAAGATACTTGTCCCCGAAGACCGTAACGCTAACTGCTGCTTCGGCGGACCTGAAAAGAACCGACTATACATCTGCGCCGACAAGTCGCTTTATTCTATCGTCCTAAACGCCAGAGGGGCACAGACGCCATAAGCCTGCGGCAGCCCTTAAGCATGCGCAGCAGCAAGCAGCGGCGCTTCGCCTTCGACACGGCAGGATGGCGTCTGCCGGCGCAAACCTTTCTACTCACATGCGTCCTCATCATCGCATCGATAATTGCTGCGAGGCAGTGTAACTTGCTGGATAATTCTCTGCTGTTCTTCCCTTCAAAAGGGATAACTAATACTCCCGCCGATGTGGGGCTGTATTTCGAGGATGTATCGTTCTTCGCGTCAGACGGAACACAGCTGCACGGCTGGTTCGTGCCGGGAACGAGCGATGATACTCTCGTCTGGTTTCACGGCAACGCCGGAAACATAAGTAACCGCGTGGACAACGTCCTGCTGCTCAGCCGAAATCTCGGCGTCAATGTCTTTATCTTCGACTACCGCGGATACGGACGCAGCGAAGGCAAGCCATCGGAACAGGGTATTTACTTGGACGCGGATGCCGCCCTGGAATACTTGCGTTCGCGGGATGACATCGACAGCAGCAAACTGATACTGTTCGGCCGTTCGCTGGGCGGAGCGGTCGCCGCGGAGATGGCAGTCCGCCATACGGCAAAGGCGGTGATAATGGAGTCGTCTTTCACATCGGTGAAGGCGATGGCGCGCTCTGTGCGCCCATGGTTCGCAGTGTTCCTGCCGACTCATCTGCTTGTACGAAGCAGATTCGACTCTTTGGCGAACATGCCCAATATCCAAATCCCGGTGATGATTGTGCACGGAGACCGAGACGAGACGGTTCCGTTTAGCATGGGGCGGGAGCTTTTCGCCGCCGCCAATCAGCCGAAACGCTTCTATACCATCGAAGGCGCAAATCACAACAACACGCACCTAGTTGGCGGCGCGCGCTACTTCAATGCGCTGCGAGAGTTTATAAATAACGATTTACCTTGAATTACACCGCAGAGCAAGCGCACTCCCTTGCTCAAGCCAGTGAGAAAATCCGTACTCTGTCGTTCAGGAGTAATGCTGACGAGCGTACTTTGCTACAATTGAACTAACATAATTCCGATAAACCCGCACAACTCAAAACGGAGCGTAACCTTGCTTGTACTCAAAGCCACTCAGAAAATGCGCAACAGAATTGCAGTCGTGGAACTGTTCGGTTCTATCGGCGGGCAGATAAAGTCCCCGGCCTATGAGCAGATATTCAAATCCATCGCAAGCGACGACAATGTGCGTGCCCTCGTACTGGACATTGACTCGCCCGGCGGCGGTGTGTCCGCGTCCGACTACCTGTATCGAAGCGTGCTTAAAGTCGCTGAAAAGAAGCCGGTAGTCGCCAGTATTCGCGGCGTCGGGGCATCCGGGGCGTACTACATCAGCTGCGCCGCGCACAAAATTGTCGCCAGCCACTCCGCAATCGTGGGCTCCATCGGCGTGATATCCGTGCGCCCCGCCTTGCAGGAACTTATGCAGCGGATGGGCGTCGGGGTCAATGTGAACAAAAGCGGGCTGCACAAAGACATGGGCGCGTTCTGGCGCGACGCCACCCCGGAAGAAGAAGCCAAAATGCAGGAGCTTATAGACGATTCATTCAACACCTTCGTCCATATCGTAGCCGAGTCGCGAAAGATGAAAGAGGAAGATGTACGCAGTATCGCTACGGGCGAGGTCTATTGGGCGCCGAAAGCGCAGGAGGTCGGACTCGTCGATGAGCTCGGCGACTTGGACAGAGCGCTCGACATAGCGGCAGAGATTTCAGGCGCACCTCGAAAACCACTATACTTCCGACCGCGCCGCAGCCTGCGCCAACTTCTGCTCAATCCCGCTGCGGAAGCCTTCACCGAAACCGTAAGCAACGAGGTCGAACGGCGCCTCTGGACAGGGTGGATTAGATAGATTTTAGATAGGCGGCGCCGGAGATATGCCTTAAACCGCCGGCTATGCGGCTGTCTATATATTGCATGACTTAGTTGCAATGTATAAGCAGCCGCAAATTCGTTTTATTCGTCTGAGGGAGACGAAATTAGCGCGTTAAGAACAATGCTCTCTTGCGTCTATCCGACTGCGATGTCCGAATCGGCACGCGGCGCAAGGTGTTCAGCCTCCAGCGTTTCGGCAAGGTTGTGTGTTTGTTCGGACAACCTGCCGTGATAGAGTTCGCAGCGGGATGCGAATTCGTCAAGTATCGCCTGAATGACTGCGGCGTAGTTTGTGCCGGGTATCTCGTCCTCTACGCTGCCGACGGTCTGTGGCAGCCAGTCTATTTTTAGAGCATCATAGACCGGCGTCAGAATGTCTCGTATGCGGCTGCTGTTGCCTGCTACCACTACGCCTCCGACATGGGCGGCGTTTCTGATGAGGCGCTGCCCTACTCCCATGATTTTTTGTTTGCCGCGCGCGTTAACGCTGTGCTGTCCGGGGCAGTATTCGCCCGGAACTTCGCCGATGCGCGCGTCGATGCCAAGCCGCCGCAGGGCGCGCATCATAATGTCGGCAGTCTCGTCGAAACGCGCCATCACATCGGTTCTGGGCGATGTGTCCGGCATTGTCCAGGAGAAGGCGATAGTCTCTTGGTGGAATACGGCGGCACGCCCTCCGGCAAGCCGTTCGATCGCCTCGAATCCGCCGGTGCGCGCTGCGGTTACGGCTGCATAGTAGCCTTCGGAGCGTGTGTCCTGGGGACCGAATGCTACTATGTCGGCGGGGATGTAGATCCGCAGTGTTTCAGGTTCCGTACCGCGCGATACCTGTCTGAGCAGGGCGCGTGATACTGCTGTGTCCAACGCGGGACGATGCCGAAAGTCTTCTGTGGTCAGGCGTATTTTGCGTGTCGTCATACGGAAAGCATATCACACTAGACCTTTCCTCTCGATCAGTATGAGCCGCCTGCATCGTCTTGACCGCACTGATTTTCCCGTATTCTGCTTGACATCTAATCGGTGTGATATGCTTGGGCGCGATTTATACCTCACAGCAAAGCCTATCAAGCAAGGAGACGAACCATGAAAATCAAGCAAGTCCGAGCGGTTAGCGTCAATATACCGCGCACGCCGCCTAAGACGCCTGCGCGCCGCGCGAACTGGAACACGCATGCGAGGCGCGCCCTGCCGATTAACAAGTACCCGGAGTTTCCGCGCATGCACGGCGCGATGCCGGGCGCAAACACACGCGAAGAGCTGTGGGTGCAAGTCATTGCCGAAAATGGCGCTTACGGACTTGGGCAGTGCAGCTTCGGAGAGTTGACTGCTGCGCTGGTTGATTATCACTTCGCGCCGCTGCTGCAAGGGCGCGACTGCATGGCTATCGAGTATCTGAACGACCTGATGTGGCGCTCCACGCAGCGCTTCGGAGCCGGGGGAATCGCTACGGTGGCGCAGTCGGGGATTGACCTTGCGCTTTGGGATTTGAAGGGCAAACTGCTGGAGCAGCCGGTTTATGTACTGCTGGGCGGACCTTGCCGCGACAAGGTTGATCTGTACTGCACATCGGACGATTTGGACTGGTCGATGGAACTAGGGTTTAGGGCGTTCAAGGTGAGCAATCCGGTGCATTATGAAGAGGGCATAGACGGGCTGAACATACTGGACGAGCACATCGGCAGGGCGCGCGATATGGTTGGCTATGATGTGGAGCTGATGTATAACCCTGTGATGTCGTTCAATGTGGAGTTCGCGGTGCGCGTGGCGGAACGACTGCGAAAGTATGGGCTGCGCTGGCTGGAAGAGCCGCTGATTCCCTCGGACTTGGAGGGACATATCGAGTTGAGGAAAGCGATCAACTGGGTGCCGCTTGCGACCGGTGAGGATCATCATGGGAGGCATGCGTTCCGTCAGCTTGTGGAGCACCGCGCGATAGACATAGCGCAGCCGGATATCAAGTGGTGCGGCGGCCTGTCGGAGGCGGTGAAGATATACACGATAGCGGAGGCAGCGGGCATTGCGACAATACCGCATGCAGGCGCGGGGACGCCGTTCGGGCAGCACTTCGCAATGGCGATGCCGGAGTCGCCGATGGCAGAGTTTTGGATGGGGTCAGATCCGGGCGTGCCGCTAGAAGAGGTGTGTCCGATACCGGGTATGCCGATGCCTAAGGACGGCTATGTTGTGCCTTCGGACGCGCCGGGCTTTGGGATGGAGATTATGGACGAGTGGGTCGTGCCCTGGGACCATACCGCTGCGATGAAGACCTTGGAATGATTTTCGGAAAGCCTGGACGGCGGGCACTGGTGCAATGAGAGAATTAGGAGGATCGAATATGCAAGATTCCAAAGTCATTTTCCTATACGTTGCGATGTTTTGGGTTGCGTTGTTATTGGCGTTGGGAGTGTTGAGTTCGACTGTATTGTATCTGCTGTTCGATCTCCTGCCATTTCATTCATTCATACTTGTGGTTCAGTTGATACTGCCTGTGAGCTGGGGCGTCTGCCTTTATGACATGTACCACCCGAGGACTGCTGGCCTAATGGCAGCCGCTTCGGGATTGAGTTTGTTGATGATTATGGCGCAGTCATTGGTTTATTATGAATTAGGTAGGGCAGTGGGCGCTTATTTCATGATGCAGAATCTTCTGATTTCACTGGTAATTTTGATGAGCTGCTGGGGGCTTAGAAAGACTGCGCCGCATAAGACGGCTCGACTCGCGATTGCGCGCATCGCAATTCGAGCCGTATTCGTGGCGCTGGGGTTGATTGTCGTAGTTGTGATGGAAATAGTAATCGATACGCTGCTGCTATCCCTGTCATATCCGTCGTTCTTTTCGTTCTTATACGATATTCATATCTTGTGGCGAATACTCTTAATCTTAGAAGGGGTAATCGAGCAAAGCATGTACACTATTTCTCCACTATCCTTCATATTGACAGGCATCCTGTTCATTCCGGCGGTGCTCGTGCTTAGCATACGGGACATTCGGAATAGGCAGACAAACAACTGAACCGAACGCTGTTTCATAGTGGCAAGCATTCTGCTCATTTCCATGGAGGATTATGCCCGTCCATCCGCGACATAGGGACAGACGGGCATATAGTTAGCGCAGGCAGCGTGTAGTTAGTTGTGCAAGGCATTGCGGGCTTGGGGATCTGACGACCGCCTACGCGGGCTGATGCGAGAGCAGAAAGTCGCGCACCTGCTGTATCGTCTTGGCGAGCGTCTCTTCAGATTCCTTCCAGGGATATGCCGTTACCTCAGCTTTGGGCGCCAGTTCAACCAAGTCCATCGCAGCTTCCAATGAGTGCGACGGCGTGTCGTCCGGCATAACCAGAATCGGCGTTTCGCACGAGCGCGCGAAGTCCCGCGATACGCTGTACATGAAGTCCGGCTGCAAACGATAAAGGTTGTGCAGATACTGCTTCACAATCTCCATCGTTACATCAGGTCGTCGGGCGCACAGCTCAGGACCCCACAAGTCATGGCCGGAATCATACATAGCGTCCGGCGTCTTGCTCGCGTGTCCAACCGGCTGGCAAAACACGGCGGCGACCACACGCTCCGGCGCCCGCTCTATGAGCTTCAGAGCGAATGGTCCGCCGATGCAGTAACCCATGAAGAAAAACTCTTGTATGCCGAGTTCGTCCATCAGAGCCAGCTGGTCGTCCGCGAACGCCCTCCACGGATCATCTACCTGCACGGGTCCGCTCGACTCTCCGCCGTTCGCGTTGCGCTGGTCCATCGTTATGCACCGGAAGTCGTCCTTGAACACCTCCATCGCGTTGAACACCTGGTTGGGCCAACCGCCTATAACCGAGTTCAGCCCTCCACCGGGAGTAACCAGCAGAGGAAAACCCGTTCCAACCTCCTCATAGTGAATACGCACGTCGCCTTTCGTAAAAAATGGCATTGCAGTTTCTCCTTCGTAATCCCAGTATTTCAGGCAAATTGTAACTTGCCAAAGCTTCTTGTCAAGCCAACCGCCCGCGTGAGTGTTGTCAGATAATCTTTGTGTGCTATAAGTATAATGCTGACGGCACACAACAACATACAATAACCTGTCTATATGCTTACATCCAGCGCGGATGCTACGGTGTCCATGTCTTTGTCGCCGCGTCCGCTCAAGCCCATCAGGATAATCTGGTCGGGCGAGAGTGTAGGCGCAAGCTGCGAGATATAGTAGGCGGCGTGCGCCGGCTCCAGCGCAGGGATAATCCCCTCCGTGCGACAGAGAAGCTGAAAGCCTTCGAGCGCCTCTGTATCCGTAACGCTCACGTACTCAGCGCGTCCGCTGTCGCTCAGCCAGCTATGCTCAGGGCCGACGCCGGGGTAGTCAAGTCCGGCGGAGATGCTGTGCGCTTCCAAGACTTGTCCGTTGTCGTCTTGCAGCAGGTAGGACATGCTCCCGTGCAGCACGCCCACACTGCCGGATGTCAGGGTGGATGAGTGCCTGCTCGTGTGCAGGCCGTCGCCGCCGGCTTCGACGCCGATTAGTTTTACACTTTCGTCGCGGATGAACTCGTAGAACAGCCCCATTGCGTTGCTGCCCCCGCCCACGCATGCAACCGCGTAGTCCGGCAGCCTGCCCACCGTAGATAGCAGCTGCGCGCGCGCTTCTGCGCCTATGATCTTCTGAAAATCACGCACCATCATGGGGTATGGATGCGGTCCTACTACGCTGCCGATGAGGTAGTGCGTGGTTTCTACATTGGTAACCCAGTCGCGGATGCACTCGTTGATGGCGTCTTTGAGCGTGCGGCTGCCCGATGATACGGAGCGCACTTCTGCGCCGAGCAGCCGCATGCGGAATACATTGAGCGCCTGCCTGCGGATGTCTTCTTCGCCCATATAGACGATGCACTGCTGATTAAGCATGGCACAGACGGTCGCAGTGGCGACGCCATGCTGGCCAGCGCCGGTTTCGGCGATGATGCGATTTTTGCCCATGCGCTTCGCGAGCAGCGCTTGTCCGAGCGCGTTGTTTATTTTGTGCGCACCGGTATGCGCCAAGTCTTCGCGCTTAATATATATTTGCGCCCCGCCAAGCTCGGCGCTGAGATTCTCTGCATGATACAGCGGCGTTGGACGCCCGACATAATGCTCGGACAGTGAGCGCATCTCCGCCTGAAACGCCTCGTCAGTCTGCGCTGCAGCGTACTCCTGCTCAAGCTCCTCGATTGCGCTCATCAACGTCTCCGGGACAAATCTACCGCCGAACTCTCCGAACCTTCCTCGTTCGTCCGGCAGCGCCGTTTGCATATTGGCTGTGTTCATGTGAATTCCTTTAATGTAATGCTTCAGTCGAGTCAAATCTGCCAATTCATTATCGCCGCTCGGTTGACCTGACGCAACGATAACCCTAAAATGAGCCAATGAAAGTCTATCAATCGTTCAGCATTTCGGTTCGTTGGTACACCTTATATTGAGATTCGTTACAGAGCCGCAGTCCCCAAATCGCTGAACTGGTTGATGATATAGCGTTACAAACATAATACAAGCATACGAGGTTCACCATGCCCATTTATGAATATACCTGTCTTACCTGCTCAAATCGCTTTGACAAGCGTCGGTCTATGAGTCAAATGGATGATCCCGCAAACTGCCCGGACTGCGGCAGCGAGTCGCGGCGTGTTTTCTCAGTTTTCGCCGCATTCTCATCTAACGGCAGCGGCGAGGCAAGCGCCATTGCAGGCGCCGGAGGGTGCTGCGGTGGAGGCACGGGAGGCGCCTGCGCCTGCGCGATGGGTGTGTAATCTAGTTTCGCACAATGCGGCGGAATGAAAAGGTGTTTGAATGAGCGCTGAAACTATTGTGATGGTTATTGCGCTGCTTGGCGTCGGAGTTGCCCTTGCCGGTTTAATTCTGGCTTCTCAGAATCGGATGGGCAAGCGTATTGATGCGCTTGAAGCCAGTACTAAAAGAGAGATAGCAGCGTCTGAGTCGCGCACAAGGGCTGAACTCGAAGCCGTTGAGAGTCGAACAAATGCGAGATTTGAAGAGATGCACGAGCATCTGCGAACTACGAATGAGCGCATAACTGCTATAGAGAAGGAGATAGTGGAGTCTGAGGCTCGCATAAGGGCTGAACTCGGAGCCGTTGAGAGCCGAACAAGTGCGAGATTTGAAGCGTCTGATGCAAGTACAAGGGCAGAACTCGAAGCGTTAGAGAGCCGGACAAATGCGAGATTTGAAGAGATGTTCGAGCAGCTGCGGGCTTCGGAGGCGCGCATAAGAGCAGAACTCGAAGCATTAGAGAGCCGAACAAGTGCGAGATTTGAAGAGATGCACGAGCAGCTGCGGGCTTCGGAGGCGCGCATAAGAGCAGAAATCGAAGCCGTTGAGAGCCGAACAAATGCGAGATTTGAAGAGACGAACGAGCAGCTGCGGGCTTCGGAGGCGCGCATAAGGGCAGAACTCCAATCTGTTGAAAGCCGGACAGGTACGAGATTTGAAGCGTCTGATGCAAGTACAAAGGCAGAACTCCAATCTGTTGAAAGCCGGACAGGTACGAGATTTGAAGAGGTGAACGAGCAGCTGCGAACTACGAATGAGCGCATGACCTCTATGGAGCGTCAACAGGCGCGTCTTGGCGGTTTGCTGGAAGGGCTGCGTGAAGCACTGTTTCAGCGCGCGGCACGATAATTTATGAAGATAACGGGTTTTACAGGGCTAGCCTTATAAATGGTTTTGCAGGAGGGAGTCATGGTTGTAGAAACGAAGCAGAGTTATGTGCTTATTGATCCTACTACTCTGCCGGTCGTGCCTGAGTTCAACGGTGCGCCGCGTTTGTCGGACCTGAACAACAAGCGAGTAGGGGTCATTGATGACAGCAAGGTGAACGCCAAAGAGTACCTTGAACAGCTGACCGATCTGCTTGATGAGCGGTTTGGGGTTGCCAGCATCAAATATCATGCCAAACCTTCGGCATCCAAACCTGCCGACCCTGATGTGGTCGCCGAGATGGTGGATGAGTGTGATTATGTGATTGTTGGCGTTGGGGATTGAGGGTCATGCAGCGCGTGCAGTGTGCACGACGGAGTACATGTGGAGAAAGCCGGCATCCCTTCGGTTACAATTTGCACAGACCGCTTCATCGAAACATCGAACTCGATGGCGGCTATGTGGGGAGCGTCGGGTTATCCCGTTATATTTACGCCACATCCGATTGCGGGGCTGAGCGAGGAGCAGCTCAGGGCGCATGCGGATGAAATTTTCGATACTGTAGTTACTATCTTAACTGGCAGATAGGAGCAGATATGACGCAAGCAAATACCCCTTCTCCACCGTACTATGTCGCCATATTTTCCTCTACGCATACCGGCAACCACGAAGGCTATGCTGATGATACACAGACCATCTTGGATCTGGCGAAGCAGCATCCAGGCTTCCTGGGCATCGAAGCTGCCGGCGATGACGACCTGAGCATTGCCGTCTCATACTGGGACAGCGACGAATCCATTCGAGCATTTAAGGAACTCGCTGAACATCTGGTTATACAGGAGCGCGGCAGGCAAACCTACTACAAGAGCTACAAAGTGCGAGTGGCACGAGTCGAACGCGACTACGGGTTTAATGTGTAGGCGCGGGCTATCGGTCTGCACACTTGTGTTGGATTAAATATCAAATTCCATCAAACTCCTACGTCGTTCTGAAACATACGGGCGGATATGCGCGCAATGCGTGGGGCAGCTGCGAGCACGGCGGCAGACGCAATGGTGCAGGATGCTATTAGCATTGTGGCGTCGAAGAAGAAGCCTTGTGGGAACATGGCTATTAGGTAGTCGCGGCGCGGGTCGAGAATCCAGAAGTCGTTGCTGAAGCTGATTAGATGGAATAGCAGGAAGAGTCGGTCGAAGCCGATCAGCGCCAGCAGAGCAACGATGACAACCAGCGCCAAGGTTAGTTTGCCGCCCAGGCTTGCGTTGCGCCCAAGCGTTTGCCAGAAGCTGCTTCGCCGCAGCCCAAAGCCCACCGCGATGTAGCCCGCGATGTACAGTCCGACGAGCATTTGCACCAGATACACACCTCGAACTAGCACCTTCACATCGCGCATGTGGTGTATCTCGCGCTCGTTATATAGCGATTCCACCAAAACGCCACCCACAAAAGTGCGGATGATAAGGTTTTCTTCGTCGTTGTTGAAGTAGTCTCGTATCTGCGCGCCTGCCGAAATCAGGTCATCGCGCTCAATACGAGTGTACTCGGCTATGCCGTACTTGTCGAAGCCGTAGCTGTATAACGCGGGCAGGTTGATGACGAACCTGACGCTGCTAGTGATTAACAGCAACGGTATCAGCGCGACGAACAGCGCTGCTGCGATTATCCTTGCGATGCGTATCATACTACTTCAATGCTATCATCTGGCGGGCTAATCTGATAGCGTTTCCATAGGGGTGAGTAAGGATGATGATTTCGGATATATAGGATAGGTACGAAATGACGGATGCACAATACCCCGCCACATACAGAGGCGTTGAACAGGTTTTGGATAGGCTGCTCGGTCCGGATGGATGCCCTTGGGACAGAGAACAGACGCAGCTGTCGCTCCAGGGCATGCTGCGCGAAGAGTGCCATGAGCTTATGGAAGCGATTGAGGATGGCGACGAAGATCAAATCGTAGAGGAACTTGGGGATGTGCTGCTGCATCTGCTCTTTCAGTTACGGCTTGGTGTGGCTGCCGGGCAGTTCAGCGAAGCGCATGTGTTCCGTGTAATTGTCGCGAATTCTAAGCCGAGGGACGCCAAAGCTTTTTACGCGGTAGATTGGGAACGCGAAGAAACCATCAGTAAGCTGTTCGGACATCGTGGCGAGACGATATTGCGCAGGGCAGATTCATCCTTTGGAGAGCAGCCTTATTCGAAGATGATACGGCGCAGGCTCTACCGGCTGATACGCTGTATAGACCCAGTGCATGAGCCTGAGCATACGAGCGATCCCAGGCTTCACGATGCGATAGGCAAAGCGTTTTTAGCGGCGATATGCGTTATGCAGGGTTTGGATGATAGTAAGAAATACACATACCCTGCGGAGAGTGTGTTCGGCACTCTAATCTCCAAATTAGTGCGCCGACATCCTCATGTGTTCGGTGATACGCAGGCAGAGAGCGTGGGAGAAGTTGTGTCCAACTGGACGGAGATTAAGCGTGCTGAGAAGCCTGAGCGTGTATCTATACTGGACGGCGTGCCTAAGAGCCTGCCTGCACTGGCTTACGCTCAGGCGATACAGACACGCGCGGCGCGTCTTGGGTTCGATTGGGACGATTACGACGGGGTAGTGAAGAAGGTCGCAGAAGAAATTGATGAGCTTGCGGAGGCGAGATCGGACGGCGAGCGCGCGGCGGAGTACGGTGATCTGCTGTTTTCCATTGTGAACGCTGCGCGCTGGCTGGATGTGGACGCCGAGTCCGCTTTGGACAAATGGCAACGGCAGCGCATCTCGGGATCTATGCGCGCGGATAGACGCTCTGATTATATACCCGAATACAAATCGTCTTTTGTGAACGCTTTTTATCATAAAGACAATTGTGAATATGCAGACGCACATAGCGGAATGGAAACTTTGAGCGCCCTAAAGCTTTCGCAGGCGTTCCAAGAGGAGATCCATTCTAATGATGACGGCTCGTCGCAAGGAATATGGGGCGGTCTTGGCAGGGTTCGCTATTATATGTATGAGGGAACACACTTTAGGAAGTCCGACGATTATCCCGCGCCCGGAAAGTGTTATTCGGAATATATGCGTGGTATGGATCGCAATGACGAAAACGAGACGATGGATCTGATGGTATGGCTGCGTACACTAGGGAAGGCGGTTGGGCACCGGGTGCAGCCGGGAAGGCTGGAGGCGTGGATGCAGACGCATGAAAAGCCGGATAGCATTCCGCGCGAAGTTATCCAATTTGAGTTGAGTTGTTTGCTGTATGTTGTGGTGCAGGTAGGATGCAGATTAGGCGTGGATGCGGAGACGGCTCTTCATGACGCCAGCGCGCGTTTTTATACGAGGTTTAGGGCGATGGAGCAGGTGTGCCGTCAGGAGCGTCAGGATTTTAAGGCGCTGACTATGGACGAGAAGGAGGAGCTGTGGCAGCAGGTGAAGGCTGCCTATTAGCCGATGTATCGGGTCCGGTCAGCGCCGCGTGCGGTTGCGGCCGTTCCGAACCCCGATACATCGGGAAGTTATAGCTTGCGGATTGCGGGGAACTTAAGCATCAGCAGGGCAGCGGCGATGATGACGACGGCACATGCGCTCATGGTTGCGGCAGGTGCGCTGATGTTCTCAGAGATGATGCCTGCGGCAAGGTTGCCTGCCGGCATTGCTCCGAATGTCATTATGTATATGCCTGATACTCTGCCACGAATTCCGTCCGGCAGTATGCTCTGCATTGTTGCGCTCGTAATGGAGAAAAAGCCCATTGTGCCCATGCTTCCGAGCGCAACTAGCGGATATGCCAGGGTGATGGTCGGATTTAGGGCTAGGGCAAGCATAGATACACAGATTATCGCGATACAGGCGATAATCATCAAACCTTTGCGCTGCATATCCCCCATAGATGCTATTATCAGCGTACCCGCGAGGAAGCCCGCGCCGACAGATGACATCAGCAAGCCTAGTGTTGCGGGTCCCACTTCGTACACTTCTGCGGCGTACACTGGAATCAAGCCGTGCAGGAACGGCGAGACAAGAACCGCTGGCAGGAATCCAAGCAGCAGAAGCCCCATCACGAGCGAGCGCTCGCGGATGTAGCGTGCGCCTTCCAGTATCTCTGATAGAGCAACTTTAGGATTCAGTTTGGACTGTATCGCAGAGGAAGCAGGGGGGGTCAGTCCAAATGCAAGCGCTCCGGCGCAGGCAACGAGTGCGCCTTCCAGCAGCAGAGACACGCCGGCGCCCGCAAACGCAAGCAAAGCGCCGCCAATGGCAGGAATGATGAGGCGCGTTATGCTGAACGCTAGAGAGTTCAGGGCGAACGCGTTCACTAGGCTGTGGCGCGGTACTATCGAAGGTATCAGCGCCATGCGCGCGGGATCCGCAATAACCCAGGCAACGCCCATAAGGAATATGAACGCGAACACGTGCCAAGTTTCCAGAGCGCCGGAGATAACCACCGCACCAAATCCGAGCGAAAGCATCGCTTGATACAGAAATACGCCTGCGAGCAGCTTTCGTTTGTCCCATCTGTCCACAAGCAAGCCGCCGAGTGGTCCGGCTATGAGAATCGGCAGGGCATCCAACCCCATAGCGAGGCTGGTCAACAGTGCGGACTGCGTCAGTTCATAAGTCAGCCACCCTATAATGACCTGCTGCAGCCAGAATGCCCCACTGAAAAAGAGTGTCGAAGCCCAGAGGAAGCGGTAGTTTCGGTGCGTGAAGGAATCGAAGGTGTGCACCCGAAGCGGGCGGGAAGGGCGAAGTGAACGGATAGCCGGCACGCGTGGATGCAGCCGTTTGGCACCCATTCTCGGTATGTGCGGCTTGTGGATATGCGGCCGCCGTAAACGCCGACGCGGCGCAGTTGGCAACCCGTCGGCATCCGCCGGTGCGACAACAATATCGCCTACCGGATGTGCAGTCGCGACATTCTGCTGATCCGAACTTGTCTCGAGACTCACATCCGGTTCAGCCGTATGAATAGACAAAAGGCTCTTCACCGGCTGTTCAGGATTAGGGTTATCCGTCTGCCGGTTAGAGTCAAGGTCTGTGGAAATAGAGTAGCTTTCAGGTTTGCGAAACGCGCCAGACCCGTTATTATTCACTTGTGTTTACTTGACACCTCCCATCTAAGTGTTCAGCTACTGCTTGAGCCTGACGCTATATCAATCAGGTGAATAAAATTTTAGCAAAAGTATAGAACGCTGCACAGGGCAATTTTGGCAATATATCAGTATATTTTTGGGAGAAATGTGCGGCATTGGTGTTTTAACTTCGCAGCCGAAATCTCCGCCAAAGCGCAATATCAGACCAGCCGAGAATGATGCCGACCCTGAAGAATACATCTGCCGAAAAATCGACACTTCAACCCCAAGCATTAGATGCAACTTTACACAGGTCGAAATAGAAAAGTCCGAGGCAGTGATATTAATCCTGCCTCGGACTTTCATTTACTTTCTGGATTAGAAGGTTTGATTGGGAGTTTGCGGTTACAGGTCGATGGACTGAAGCTCATCGGTGAACAAAATCCCGCCGTCGTAGATTTGGCGCACATCGCCGATGCCTTTTTCCATCGCGCCATGCTGCGACAGGTGGGGACCTATATGCACAAGAGCAAGACGCTTCACACCTGCCGCCTGCGCCATGCGCGCCGCTCCCAGCGTGCCGCACTGCCCCGGAGCCTCCCCGTCCGCATCCATTATCTCTTGGTCGTCCCAGCACATGCACAGCATCAGATCAGCCCCCTTTGCAAGCTCGGTTACGGAGTCGCAGGGTTGGGTGTCTCCGGTGAACACCACGCTTCCGGCAGGCGTATCAAAGCGATATGCTAGTGAATCCAAAAAGGGCTGCACATGTTCAGCCGGCGCAGCGGTAACTTCCCAATCGCTGCCGGAAAAAACAGAGCCCGGTCCCACATCGGTTGCGATCACATGCGGCGGTTTGCGCGGCAACGACCCGCCGCGGTTTTGGTGTATGCGCTGGCTTAGGGGATGCCCCACGCGCGCCTTCCAGTCATGTGCGAACACACCTTCATTCTCATCCAGTATGCCGCGCGTGATGCGCTCAGTCAGCGTGGGCCCAAATACTTGCAGGGTGTTCTCTGCTCCCGTGCTCTGGTCCCAGCGGCAAAGAAGGAAGCACGGGTAATCTATGTCATGGTCAAAGTGGTGGTGCGTGAAAAACAAGTAGTCGATGTTTGTGGGCCAGAGTCCGGCTTTGACTAGCTTGTGCGTGGCTGCAGGTCCGCAGTCAACCATGATTTGCTCATCGCCGATTTCCAGCGCGAACGCCGAACCGAAGCGCGTCGGCGTTGGTGTTGGCGTGCCTGCGCCAAGAATATGAATCTTCGTTGGCTTATCAGTCATAATTCCACCCCTATTCGGTAATCAGGTCTGTTAATTATATGCTATGTGCGCCATTGGTCAGGCACATATAATTGCAGCGCATATTCATCCATAATAATTATTAAGCGCGCCGATTAGATTAAAAGACGAACCGAATACCGGAGAATCCCATCTGATTCTAATTCTCGTCAGCCGGCACGCCCTTAAAGACATATACCACTCGACGCCAGTCCAGCGCGACTAGCAGTGCAGAGAGTCCGAAGATTATGTATGATGAATACATACGCAGCTGCACATTTTCTTCGTCGCCGCTGAAGAAGAGCAGGAGCGTAATCATATACCCCGCGAACACCCCAAACAAAGCAAGCCCATGCCACAGCTTGATAACACGCGTTGAGATTAGAACTATTCCCAATGTGGACACGGCAGCCGTCAGAAGGAATTCGCTCGCCTGAAGACCGAAACTGCCGAACACCCTAGATCCCAATTCGCTGGGTACAATGTTGTCAAGCGGGAAGCTCAGCACCTGCCCGGCGGAGATACTGAACACCAACACAATGCTTCCCACCAGCAGCGTAAGCTGGTTCACCTGCGACGATATGAGCGCAGTCAAGCCATCACTCGCGGCGCCGCGCAGACTGAACAGCACCGCCACGATTATCTCCGGCGATTCAGACGCCAGTGGCGCGAGCCATTGTATCAGCAGAAATTCGCTGATACCCAGCGCTTGGCCCGTCCCTCTCAGCCCATGCACAAATGGCTCTGCCGCTATCAGTATGATGGCGGCGCTGTATATGAACAGCGTCAGCACCCACAACCGTCTATACAGCGGCCGAAAACTGGCTATCATCGCTGCTGCGCCCAGCAAGTCGGGCTCTTCCGCTTCCTGCGTCGAACTCCGCCATAAATAAAAGATATACGCGCCTATGAACACCACCGCAAGCCACACCGGAATCATCTTGGTAAAGGCAACAATTATAGTCAGCAGCGTCGCGATCACCAGCATCGGCAGTTCCAGCGTCAGCAGCCCGCGCATATCGAATGAGGTTCGCCGCTTTAGCCAGAATATAATAATCACCGCCGCCCAGCCGATGCCTATCAGCAGACGGTTCGACCCCGTAACATTTGCCGCCGCAAGCGACATCTCCTTAGTAACATCCTCAGTGGGCATCACCTGCCTGTACGACTCCCCTGCATCCCATGCCAGCACCGCCTCCACCATGTATTCCGGCATCACAGCAATCAGCGCCAGCACCGCAATGGCAAAGGACGCGGACACGTCCAACTGCGCCACTTCCGCAGCCCAAGAAAGCAAAAATGCGCCGCCGACTATCCCTATGCCGAATATCAGCGCCTCAAGCGCAGGATCAATATGAATGCCCGCAAATCTGACCACCACCCCCGGAACGCCTACACCTACAAGTAATACTACCGAAAACCAAAGTTTGCCGTTAGATCCGTTCGAATTCAAAGGGGAGCTCTCCAATTCACAGGGCGCAGAAGGCAAACCAATGCTATGCGATATTTGGAATTACGAAGGCGCAAATGTGCTCAGCCGAATTATGGAAGAGATAGCAAGAAGAGAATACATGCGAACGATGCCCGCGCTTAATTAGACAAACAGGGGGATTTGCTATGCGATGCTAACGACCTCGTAATTCTTCGACTTATTCGGTCGAGGCGTCGCTACTACCACTTTCTCTCCAACCACTTTGCCCAGCAGAGCGCTACCCATCGGCGAATTGTCCGATATTCGATACTCCAGCGGATTAGCTTCCGTCTTATTCACAAGCGTGTAGATTCGCAATACGCCGTTGCTGAGATCCTTCACTTCTACGCGAGAGCCCGTCTTCACGACTCTCTTGTCTCGCGCTTCGATGATAACAGACTTCTCCAAAGTCGTCTTTATCTCCTGAATACGAGCCTCAACCCGTCCCTGCTCCTCACGCACGGCGTCCAGAGGTGAGTTTTCCGTAACATCGCCGTCTGCGCGCGCGCGGCGTATCTCATGAACCAGCTCTTCGCTCTCTAATATAAGCCTCTCGCGCTCCGCTACCAGCTGAGCATGCCCTTCAGATGTCAGCTCGATGACCTGCGATTCACCGGAAACGACAGCAGCGCCGGCTTTGCTGCGCACCTTGCGTATGCGGACATAGCGCGCAAGGTTCTCCTTCGTAAGCCCCTTGTCTTTCTTCGCATATTCAAGGAACTTCTTCACTGCTTGGAGCTGCTCGGTCGCCCCGGGAGTCGTGCCTCTACCGTTAACGCTGTCTGCATAAGCGCCTATGTCGGATGGGGTCAGCTTCTGAATGGGAGTATCCGAAGAAAAATGACGCTTAAAGTGTTGAAGAGGTTTGTCATTAATTTCTACGCTGCCGGATTTGCTCCTAGACTTGCCCCCTGTCATGAGGCTTCTCACATACATGTCCAAGGCTTCTTGTATAGTCGTAGATCCTGCCGCTTCCGAAGTCAAGAGTCGCCTCCTTTACACATGATTTATATTAGTTTATCTTATGCAATCCTATATCCCTATGTCAATTCGAGATCAGCAAATCCCTTATGCAAGCATATATTCCATATATTCCTTTTTCCCACCAATTAAATTGGAGCGTATGAAATGCACTCTCACAAAGTAAACTTCGATTTATAAGGCGAGGAATCTGAACAATTTTCCACCATTTGTGATATATTACACATATCAAATTCACTGGTGAATTCGTAGTATGCTAGTCCGCAACGGATTACTCGTAGCGAGCGCCGCGCTTCTGCTCGTAACGCTCTACATGGTTTTTCTCTGGGTGCCTACCGAACTAAATCTCGGCGTATCTCAGCGCATCTTCTATTTTCATGTTCCGCTCGGCTGGCTCGGCATGCTCTCCATCATCATCGTAGCCATAGCCAGCATCACCCACCTCATCACAGGCAGGCAATGGTGGGATGACCTTGCATACTCCACAGCGGAAGTAGGTATTGTCTTCGCAAGTCTTATTCTGGTAACCGGCGTAATCTGGGCGCGAGGCGACCTCGGCTGGTGGTGGACATGGGACGCAAAGCTCACGACCACACTCGTTCTGTGGTTCATATATGTCGGCTATTTGATGGTGCGCGCATACGCACCTAAGGGATCGCAGGGCGCTCGATTCGCATCCGTCATCGCCCTATTCGGCGCAATTGACGCGCCCATCATATACATGGCAACCGTGTGGTGGAGTTCTGCGCACCCCGAACTTAATATAGGCCCGGCAGCGAACGAACGAGACGCCATCGGTTCTACCAAAATCTACACGACCCTGCTCGTCGCCGTTCTAACTTTCACTGTTTTATATGCTTACTTGCTGGTTGAGCGCTTCAACCTGCGGCGGTCTGAATCCATGCTCGACAGGCTGCATCAAGACTTCGCCTTACGCATATGACATATACTGCTGCTCGTAAACAAGCGCTCCGCGCTCATATTGTCTAATGGCGCGGCATCAATCACATGGAAACACGGAGACAAACCTTTGAGACGCCTTATCATTCCTGCATTAGCTCTTATCGTTCTCGCAGCCGTGCCTTTATTAGCAGGCAGAGTACACGCTTATGAAGAGCCTCCAGCGCACTTCACCGCCTCCGAAGACCCGGCACAGCAGCGGCGCGGCGAAGCAGAACTGCCGTGGCTATTCGCGGTCTATACCGTTACATGGGCAGCGTTCTTCGGGTATGTCTTCATCATGTCCCGAAGACAACGCGAAATGCAGCGCGAAATCGAAGCCCTCAAGCGTGCCCTTGATGCTAAAATGGATACACAGGACAACTAGCCTACTGATGGACGAGAAGATATGAAACAACTGCAAGACACAGAAGAACAGAGCAGCCTGTTCGCCGGCAAAGGCAAGATTATCGCCGCCGCCATCGTGCTGATTAGCGCGCTCGGATACCTAGGTTTCACCGCATTCCAAAGCGCGACGGTGTACTCGTACACTGTCGGCGAACTCACTGCGCTGGGGCCTACACCCGAAGGCAAACTCATCCGCGTCAATGGAAGCCTAGTCGAAAACTCTTTTCTGCGCCCGGACGGCTCCACACTGGCGCACTTCACTTTAACCGATGAAGATGACCCGACAAAGATCGTCGCCGCACACTACGACGGCGTCCTGCCCGACCTGTTCTTCAACCCACACTCCGAAATTATTCTCGAAGGCTCCTATGGCGCAGACGGTGTGTTCGACAGCCAAAATGTCTTAGTCAAATGCCCATCCAAGTACATCGAAGCTGACGACGAATATACCCCTTCGGATTACACAAACAAACAGGATAGACAGGTCTATTCTTCCCAATAATAGCCTCTAACTATCCTGCTCATATCAATGTCTGGGATTAGTCCGTCAAACCATCGTGAAGCGGGCACTGTTTCGGGTAGTGTTGGTGTAAATTGATGGGGATAAGCAGGTACTCGGAGAGGAAGTGGTATTTACGCGAGCACATCGTGGCCCCCTGACATGAAATACAGCGTTCCTGCATCCGTCTTCAGTCCTCGCGTACTCTCGTATCTTGGCTTTATCCTTCCGAACCTTCCCTCCTGCCAGTTCGTGGTGTCAGGCACTTCCACTATCCTCTTTGTACAGTGTTATCTGTTTTCATCTGTCCAGTAGATGCACCGCCAATCGCCTTAACTCAGTTTGGATTGGCTTGCGTACTTCCAATTCTATGTGGTCCTCGTCTTTTTCCAACACGTTGCACTATTCCAACAAAAATTGGAACAGCGCCAACCTCTCCACAGAACTTTACTATTTCCCGGAAGTTTTGTAACATGGTACAAGTGTTCCAATCAGGCTTATAAACCGGTATTCTAAAAGGAGCAATAGTTATGGCGACAACCCATACTACCGCCGAGGTAAAGTGGTACGACCTCATACCCGATGTGCCCGAACCGCCGGAGGACGGCATGCAGCAAGACGATACTATTACAGTGATTAAATCTATCCTAATGGCACGCTACGCAAACGACCCCAGCGTGCTTGTTGCTGGACCCGCAACGAATGTCATCTACAACTCAGAAGTGCCCGGATCAGTCATAGTGCCGGACTGCTATGTAGTGTTCGGCGTGCCTGACGAGAGGATGATAAAGAGAGATCGTCGCAGTTACCGCATTGATGAGTGGGATGCTGTTCCTGCATTCGTGGCGGAGGTGGCTTCGAGGAGTACGGCAAGCAGAGACTTGAACCAGAAGCGCGAGATATACGCACAGATGGGTGTGCAGGAATACTGGCGCTTCGACGCATTCGGCGGTGAGTATTACGGAGAGCCACTGGTAGGTGAGCGTCTCGTTGACGGGGAGTATCGACGCATTGAGCAGCACGATGAGCCGGATGGAAGTGTGTGGTCGCGCAGTGAGGTGCTGGGAGTGGACTTCTGGTGGATTCCTCATTCGGATGGCTACACTGAGTTCCGTCTGAAGGACGCTGTCAGCGGCGAATGGCTGAACACGCTGGTTGAAGCGGAAGCGAGACTCACGTCAGAGCAGCAGGCTCGGTTATCGGAACGCAGAAACGCAGAACGCAGAATTGCAACGGAACGAGAAGCGAGACTAACCGCAGAACAGGCTCAGATTGCCGCAGAACAGGCTAGGCTTGTAGAACGAGAAGCGCGTCAGGCTGCGGAAGCGCGTGCTGCGGAGCTTGAAGCTGAACTCAAGCGCCTGCGCGGTGAGTAATGCAGGCTCACTGATCAAACCCTCTGCAGCGCTGCACATTGCCATAAACGAGGCACATAGACTTGGAGGATAGACGATGGCAACCACAACAACCACAAAAACTGCCACAGTCCCGTGGTACGACCTGATACCGGACGTTCCCGAACTACCTGAGGACGGCATGCAGCAAAACGACACTACCTTACACCTGAACTCAATACTCTTGGCACGCTACTCAAACGACCCCAGTGTGCTAATTGCAGGACCTGCAACGAATGTCATCTATGACTCAGAAGTGCCCGGCTCCGTCATAGTGCCGGACTGCTATGTAGTGTTCGGTGTGCCTGACGATAGGATGATAAAGAGAGATCGCCGCAGCTACCGAGTTGACGAGTGGGATGCTGTTCCTGCATTCGTGGCGGAGGTGGCTTCAAGGAGTACTGCGAGCAGAGACTTGAACCAGAAGCGTGAGATATACGCACAGATGGGTGTGCAGGAATACTGGCGCTTCGACGCATTCGGCGGTGAATATTACGGAGAGCCGCTGGTAGGTGAGCGTCTCGTTGACGGAGAGTATCGGCGCATTGAGCAGCACGATGAGCCGGATGGGAGTGTATGGTCGCGCAGTGAGGTGCTAGGGGTGGACTTCTGGTGGATTCCGGATTTTGACGGCTACACTGAGTTTCGTCTGAAGGACGCTGTCAGCGGCGAATGGCTGAACACGCTGATTGATGCAGAGCAGGCTAGGCTCGCAGCAGAGCAGGCTAGGTTTGCAGCAGAACAAGCCAGGCTTGTAGAACGAGAAGCGAGACTTGCCGCAGAACAAGCTAGACTTACAGAACGAGAAGCGCGTCAGGCATCCGAACAGGCTAGGCTTGTAGAACGAGAAGCGCGTCAGGCTGCGGAAGCGCGGGCTGCGGAACTTGAAGCCGAACTTAACCGTCTGCGCGGTGAGTAATGCAGGCTCACTGATCAAAACCCTCTGCGGCGCTGCACATTGCCATAAACGAGGCGTATAGATTTGTGGAGGATAGAAGATGGCAACGACATCGACTGTCGCATGGTATGACCTGATAACGGAAGTACCTGAACCGCCGGAGGACGCTTTGTAGCAAGATGACACAATAATGTATCTGTGCAGTCTATTGATGGCGCGCTACGCTTATGGTCCTAGAATTCTGGTGTCGGGGCAGACCTATGTCATTTACGATTCCGAAAGACCCGTTCTTACATGTCCCCTGACTGCTATGTAGTATTTGGTAAGGCTGTGGGCATAGATATGGGTGTATCAGATAGGCTTACGCTGTCCACTGGTGAGAGTATCCCAAGACTATGTGAGTTTATTGGAGATGCAGACCACAATGCTGCTATCAATATCCTCCAAGCTATGGTGCGCGGGGATACCGTGCCGCCGTGCTAGATATGGCAGAAAGATACGCAGTGTACACTGCGATATAATTCCCTCAAGTACAATATGTCATTACCTCTCCATGTCATAGACAATCGCCAAGCTACCGTTGTCGAGTATTTGCGGCGGAGTATTAGTGGCGCCGACGCTTTCCGCTTCGTATCTGCGTACTTCAGTATCTACGGCTACGAACTGCTGGCGGACGAGTTGGCTTCCATACGTGACGTGCGCTTTCTGTATGGGGATCCCGCTTCGGTAGAAGACATAGATCCCGGCGCCAAAGCCCCCAAATCTTTTGAAGTTACCGAAAAAGGTCTGGCTCTGAACTACACATTGCGTCAGAAATCCCTAGCCAAGCGGTGCGCCCAATGGGTAGCCGGAGACTCCGTTGCAATCCGCTCGATCAGCCAGTCGAATTTCCTCCACGGCAAGATGTATCTCGCCGGGTCAGACGATGCAATCACCAGCGCCGTGGTAGGCAGCTCCAATTTTACCAGACAAGGACTGGGAGGCAGCGATAGATCGAACCTGGAAATCAATCTGGCAACCAGCGATGCTTCCACTCTTGCCGAGCTGCAGGAATGGTTCGACCGCCTGTGGAATGACCGGCGGCGAACCGAAGATGTCAAGCAGCAGGTGCTGGATGCGCTGGCTCGCATCGGCAAAGACCACGCGCCTGAACTCATCTACTATAAGACCCTTTACGAAATGTTCCGCAAAGACATAGAAGCCAGACAGGCTGGCGATGACGGCTTGGAAGATACCGGGTTTTATGACAGCCAGATATGGAATGCGCTCTACGACTTCCAGAAAGACGGGGCTAAAAGCGCCATAGCTAAACTTCGGCAACACAACGGGTGCATACTTGCAGACAGTGTCGGTCTGGGAAAGACCTACACCGCCCTGGCAGTGATTAAGTTCTTTGAGCAGCGCAACGAACGGGTGCTGGTGCTTTGCCCTCGCAAGCTGCGCGAAAACTGGTCTCTCTACCAAGTAAACAATGGACACATCCAGAACCCCTTTCCTCAGGACCGCTTCGGTTATACCTTGCTGTCCCATACCGACCTATCCCGCGACTCTGGTATATCGGGCAGCGTTGATCTGGCAAATTTCAACTGGCGCAATTTTGACTTGGTGGTCATCGATGAATCCCACAATTTCAGGAACAGCGACGGCCAGCGATACAAAAAACTCCTAGATGAAATTATAAGGGCCGGAGCCAGAACCAAGGTGATGATGCTGTCCGCTACGCCGGTCAATACCTCGCTGACAGACCTGCGGAACCAGATTTATCTGATGACCGAGGGGCGGGAGGACGCTTTCCGCGAGAGTCTGGATGTCGGCAGCATCGGCAGCCTGATGGCGACAGCTCAGCGCCAGTTCAAGGATTGGGAATCCGGCAAGAGCAGAGCAAGTCGGCGCGACAAGAGGACTTTGCTGGAAAATCTGGGCGCAGATTTCTTTCGGCTACTGGGCGGCGTTTCCATTGCCCGCTCCCGACGGCACATCGAGCAGTCCTACGCCTCCGAAATGGAGCGCATCGGCAAGTTCCCGGCACACGCCAAGCCTGTCAATTCATACCCGCCCACCGACCTTGCCGGCGCTCTGTCCTATAAAGAACTGGCGGAGGACATCGGAAAGTTCAAGCTTGCCGTCTATCAGCCCACATCTTATGTAACCGATGCGAAGAGGGTCGAGGAATTGGAAGCGATTCGCGCAAGGCAGAACTTTAACCAGCGGGACAGCGAGCGCTTCCTCGTCGCTATGATGCGCACCAACTTCCTCAAACGGCTGGAAAGCTCGCCCCACTCCCTTAAACTGACTCTGGAGCGCACCATCGGCAAGATTGACAGCCTGATTGAGAAGATCGAGAGTTACCAAGAACGGGCGCAAGTCGGCATTTCGTTGCTTGAAGGCGATGCGCTGCCCGATGAAGATGAAGACGACGAGGACCTCTTTGTTAACCGCGGCCGCCACCCCTACCGGCTCAGCGAATTGGACTTGACCGCCTGGCTGACCGACCTGGAGGATGACAAGATTACCCTAGACGCAGCTCTGACGCGAGTCTCCGCAGTTACTCCGGAACGCGATGGCAAGCTGCGGCAAATTCGGCAGGCTATCCGAGACAAGGCGGCGAACCCGCATACCGATAATGACGGCAAACCCAACCGCAAGATGCTGGTGTTCACTACCTTCAAGGATACTGCGCTATACCTGTATGACAACCTCAGCTCTTTGGCTGACGAACTGGGCTTAAAGATGGCTATGGTATCCGGCGACGAAGTCCGCGCCAGCAAGGGCGGCAGCACCTTCAACGCCGTCCTCACCAACTTTGCCCCTGCTGCCCGAAATCGCGGGAATGCGTCCGATCCTGAAATCGATCTGCTGATTGCCACCGACTGCATCTCCGAGGGCCAGAACCTGCAGGACTGCGATACAGTGCTTAATTACGACATCCATTGGAACCCGGTAAGGCTCATCCAGCGCTTCGGGCGCATCGATCGCATCGGCAGCCGCAACCCCGCCGTCTATATGCAAAACTACTGGCCCACCGAGGATATGGACGTTTACCTGCGGCTGGAAAACCGGGTGCAGGCAAGAATGGCGCTGGCGAACATTGCCGCCAGCGGCGATGAAGACCCCTTCGACGAAGCCGAAACCAATGCGAATGCCAAACAGGAGCTGAGCTTCCGAGATGAGCAGTTGCTGAAACTCCGAGAGGAAATCTTGGATATGGATGACTTGGACGATGGACCTGTAATGAGTGATTTCACCTTCGACCACTTCATCGCCCAGCTTCTGCGTTACCTCGATGAGAATCGGGACGAGCTGGAGGCGCTGCCCCCGGGCGTCTATGCGGTTGCGGAAGCTCAGGGGGGAACCTCCGGGGGCGGTGTGATACTCTTCCTGCGCCAGCGCAACGCCGGCAACACTTCATTCCGCCGTCAGGTCGCCAGCCCGGTGCACCCATACTACTTCGTATATATTCAGGACAACGGCACAATCCGCTACGGCTGCGCCCAAGCCCGGCAAATCCTTGCCTTGTTTGAGGAGGCAGCCGTGGGCAAAACCGAGCCAATCACTGCATTATGCGACATATTTGACCGATCTACCAACATGGGTCAAAATATGGAACATTACAACAAACTGCTGAAAGACAGCATTGCCCACATCAGCCAAACTCATACATCCGCCCAGAGTCAGCAGCTTCGGCTCGGAGGCGACCGAGCTTTCCAGCTGACTTTGGCATCGGAGGCGCCCAGCAGTCTCACCGACTTCGAGCTGGTTACATGGCTGGCGCTGGTTAAGGCGGAATAGCCGCAAGTCGAACGGGACGCCGGCGCGCCTTCGGGATATTCTGAGGAATCGAGAGGATTCGCGAGAGGATTCTATATGACATTCACCGATATTCGCAGCTCCATCGAGACTGCTCTCAGCGCTATGCCGCATCAAAACTTCGAGGACGCCGCAGTCGGCCTGCTTGGAACGCTGGGCTATCAGAGCGACCTTACGCTGCCCGGGCAGACCGGTCAAGTGGACGATTTCATTAACAGATTCGATGCATCTAACCCCGGCACAAAATCGGAGGATGAATTTCGGGAGAAAGCCCGGTCGGTTCGCCTGTTGTTCCAGCTCACCGACAACGAGATTGCGTCGACTCAAGGCTCCCTATTTGATGCCGCCGGGTTCGACAGTGGCAACGCCAAGAGCTTTCTTTTTACCGCCGTCGAGCTGCAGGGCGGAAGCTACCCCCGCAGCAGTTATGCCGCCTTCGCCCGCGAGATCAACAAGCGGTGGCAGATACCGACAGTCGTACTATTCAAGACCGCCTCGAATCTGCTGACTCTGGCGTTTATGCCCCGCCGCGTCAATCGCAGGGACGAAAGCCGCGACGTGCTGGGCAGCGTTTCCCTCATCCGCGAAATCAACTCGGCTGAACCCCATCGCGCCCACTTGGACATACTCTCCGAACTGTCCTTGGATAACCGTCTGAAATGGATGACCCGAAACGGACGCTCCCACAACTTCGACGGCTTGCTGGCAGCCTGGCTGGACACACTGGATACTGAGGAACTGAACCGCCGCTTCTACCGCGACCTGTTTGCGTGGTTCGAGCGGGCAGTTGACACCGCCAAGTTCCCCACGAAATGGTCAAAAACTCTGACGCCGGAGGAGCATGTCATACGGCTCATCACCCGCCTGCTCTTCGTCTGGTTTATAAAAGAGAAGGGACTGGTGGCAGAAAACCTGTTTGTGGAACATCAGGTTAGCAAACTGCTCAAAGATTACGATGCGAAAGGCGGCGATTCCTACTACCGCGCCGTGCTGCAAAACCTCTTCTTCGCCACGCTGAACACGGAGATAGAAAGGCGAGGGTTCAGCGATAAGAACAGGGATGGCCACCGCGACTTTTCTCGCTTCCGCTACGCCGGCGAGATTGCGGACTCAGACGCCCTGACAGACCTGTTCAACAAAACGCCTTTCATCAACGGCGGCTTGTTCGACTGCCTGGACAGCGTATCCGCCACCGGCGAAGGCGGATACCGCATCGACTGCTTTACCGACAACTCGGCACACCTCCGCGATTACTCCATCCCCAACCGGCTCTTTTTCAGTGAGGACCGGGACCGCCCCGGCTTGATCGACCTGTTCAACCGCTACAAGTTCACTGTGGAGGAGAACACCCCCACCGAGCAGGAAGTAGCCCTAGACCCTGAGCTGCTGGGCAAGGTCTTCGAGAACCTGCTGGCAGCCTACAACCCGGAAACCCGCGAGTCCGCACGCAAGCAGACCGGCTCCTACTACACACCCAGGCCCGTCGTGGACTACATGGTGGAAGAGTCCCTAGTGGCTGCTCTCTCGCAAAAGGTACCGTCGCCCCAAGACAACTCCGCAGCAGATTGGGAAGGTAAGCTCCGCCGCCTGCTGGACTATAACGACGCCATTGACGAAGCCGAAACCCGTTTCGAACCGGCAGAACGTGAAGCCATCGTGCGCGCCATCGCCGGTCTGAAGGTGCTGGACCCGGCCGGCGGCTCCGGCGCCTTCCCCATGGGCGTGCTGCACAAGCTGACCCTTGCCCTGCGCCGCCTGGACTCGGATAACGCCGTGTGGGAGAAGGTGCAAAAGCAGTTGGCAGGGGAGCGCGCCAGAAACGCTTTTGATACCGCTGACCAGTCTCAGCGCGATTATGAGCTTGCTGAAATCAGCCAAACCTTTGAGCGCTACCGTGACTCTGACTTTGGCCGCAAGCTCTACCTCATCCAGAACAGCATCTACGGCGTGGACATCCAGCCCGTGGCGGCACAGATTGCCAAGCTCCGCTTTTTCATCTCCCTAGCCATCGAACAGACGTCCAATGACGACAGCAAAGACAACTACGGCGTCAAGCCCCTGCCCAATCTGGAAACCCGCTTCGTGGCGGCAGACACGCTGCTGGGATTGGAACGTCCGCCCCAACTGTCATTAAGTCAGACCGAAGCAGTAACCGAACTGCAGCGCAAGCTGAACGAAAACCGAGAGCGCCATTTGCACGCCAGCGTCCGCCGAGAAAAGCTTCGCCTCCGCGACGAAGACACCCGCCTGAGAAAAGAACTTGCCGACGCGCTGCGAGCCGCCGCCGACTTCCCTGCCGAAGCCGCCGGCAAAATCGCCGCCTGGGACCCCTACGACCAAAACGCCTCTGCCAACTGGTTCGACCCGGAGTATATGTTCGGCGTAACCGACGGTTTCGATGTCGTGATCGGCAATCCGCCGTACATACAGCTCCAAAAGGACGGCGGCAGACTGGGGAATCTGTATCAAAAATCAAGATATGCAACCTTTGCCCGCAGAGGCGACATTTACCAGCTCTTCTACGAACGAGGCTGCCAATTGCTGCGCCCGCAACAGAGTATCCTCACCTACATCACCTCTAACAGTTGGCTGAAAGCGAATTATGGTAAGAAATCCCGCCGATATTTCACAGAAAACCACACCCCCCTTGCCCTGCTGGAGCTGGGCAAGGACGTCTTTGAGTCGGCTATCGTTGATTCCAGCGTTCTGATGCTCCGGACAGGCGGCGGCGGCAAGGCTTTCCCGGCAGTTGACACCGACCGGGTGAATACCGAGGACTTCCCGCCTCCTGCTCATCTGTGGGGAAAGGTGCAGCCCGATGGCGATGCCCCGTGGAGTATCCTGTCCGCTATGGAGCACAGCGCCCTGGAGAAGATGCGGATAAAGGGAACCTCGCTGAGAAAATGGGGGGGGTAAATATCTATCGAGGCGTTACCACTGGGCTAAATCAGGCGTTCATAATTGACAACGCCACGAAGGAAGCCTTGGCAGCGGCTGATCCCAAGTCAGCAGAAATCATTAAGCCAGTGCTGCGGGGGCGGGACATTCAGCGTTTCCGAGCGCAGTGGGCAGGACTGTGGTTGATATATAGTCGTAAAGGAATTGAAATTGAGAGATACCCAGCAGTCTATCAACATTTGTTGAAGCATTATAATAGGCTGTCGCAGAAGACCGGAAGAAACAAATGGTACGAGTTACAAGGAAGTCCCAGCGATAACGCGAACAAGAATTTCGCCAAAGAAAAGTTGGTTTGGATAGAACTGGTCGAAAATGGACGATTTGCTTACGACAATGGCAGTATGTACGGCGAGGCAACAACCTTCATGATGACAGGTTCGTCTCTGAAATACCTATGCGCTGTGCTTAATTCCTCTTTGACTCGATGGGTTTTGCAACAAATATCTCCAACTTCAGGTATGGGAACCTTTCGCTGGAAGAAAATCTATGTTGAAAATATCCCCGTCCCCAAAATCAGCGCAGTCAAGCAGCGTCCATTCGTGCGGCTGGTGGACGAGATTCTCGCCGCCAAGGACGCCGACCCGAAGGCAGACACCGGCGCCTTGGAGCAGGAGATAGATCGACTGGTGTATGACCTGTACGGCTTGACGGAAGAAGAAATAACTGCCATCGAGGGAGCATGAGGCTGATGGGGCTAATTCACGCTATAAGGAGGGGCGGGCAGTTTTAGGATTGTCGGCTCTGTTTCAATCCTATTTAATCCTAAAGCTTCTCCGGATCGTTCACCTGCAGGAATGTTACATCAGCCCCGCACGCCGCAAGGGCATCATCTTCGATGGAATCGCCAATTACGACAGCCATCGTTCTGACCCCGGATGCCCTCTGCAGAATAGCGGCTCTGCTCCGAGCCCTGACGACATCTGTCTCTTGTACAGTGATTGAAATCTCGCCGAGAATCAGGCATTCTTCGCCATCGATTTTCCCGCTGAGAACCACATCAGCCAGAATCAGGTCTTCCGCTTCCGCCTCTTCGATGAGACTGTCAACGTGGGGCTCATTGGTCAGATTGATAAGAAACGGTTCAGGATACCTTGAATGGTCGATAACTACGCCTTCCTGCACATTCATTCCCCGCCGTACTCTTCTTGGAGTGACGCGAACGGCATGAGCCTCATAATCTAGCCCTACCAGCCTTCTGACACTCCCGCCGATTCTACCCACTTGAACCTCCAGTCGCGCCTGGCCTTCTCCTAGTCTGCGCACTTCAACTTCCAGCCGCGCCTGGCCTTCTTCCAGCTTGTCCATTCGAACTTCCAGCTTGTCCATTCGAACTTCCAGCTTGTCCATTCGAACTTCCAGCCGCGCCTGGCCTTCTTCCAGCCTGTCCATTCGAACTTCTAATCGCGCCTGACCCTCTTCAAGCCGAGATAAACGCTCGTTGACAAGTGCGAAGTTTTCCTGAGTTATCTGTACGAACTCAGAGAAGCGGCGCGGGAGGTCAAGCAGTTCCTCGTCGAGCAGGAGGCGGCGCAGTTCGTCCTTAATCTCTGGGTTTGCCCTGATAACGTCCAAGATGTCCTGCATCGTGGATACCGGAGTAGTGCTCATTCATATTCCTTTTATTTACATAAATAATGAAATAATGATTTATGTAAATATGTATTGCTGTGTTTCTGTAATCGACCATATAATTGTAATAACAAACCATCAGCAGGTCAAAGGGAATACGCATGATAGTTGCAGTGAAGGGAAGCCAATCTCCGAATGGAGCACCGCCAGACCGCAAGTCAGAAGCGGAACTTGAGGCAATCTACAATGCGGTATTCAACGGGAGTTAGAACAAGATGACCCAGCCAATGAACCCGCAAAGAGGCGCGCATCGTTCAATGCTGAGAAAAAATTCTCGCGAAGCTCCATCGGCTAACGCCGGGGAAACTAATTCTCGCGGAAGCAGTCAGCGCGGGAGACAGCGCATTATCGACATCTCTAAATCGGGTGAGTACAAGTCGATAACTTTTCAAGTGTCAGAAGAGTTTGATAGAGCATTGAAGCTCGCCTGCGTCCTGACAGGCATGACCCAGACAGAGCTAATCATAAGCCAAATCAAGCCCGAAGTGAACAAGATCCTAGAAGAAAATGGCATCCACTCAACCCAAAGGAAACAACAATGATCTACGAAGAACTTTACACCGAACTGCGAGACAACCGAGAGGCTCGGATGGCTCTGCTGAGGCTGTTCACCAAAGAAGATTTAGTCGAGCTGCTTGACGCTAACCCGGAAGTAACCCAGTATCTGCGTGAGCGGCTGCTCCCACGGGAAGTGCTTGAACTTCCGCAAGCTTTAGCTAATCTTGCGGAAACTGTCAACAAGTTTTCCGAAGACACCAATAAAAGGCTGTCTTCGCTAGAAGCAAATGTCGCGGTTCTGAAAGATGATGTCGCGGTTCTGAAAGATGACGTCGCGGTTCTGAAAGATGACGTCGCGCTGCTCAAAGGACGCAATGTAGAATTAAGCGTTCGTGAGCAAGTTCAGGGTCTCGCCAGAAGAATGGAGCTGCGATGGACTAGGAACCTTGATCTGAATGACCTATTCGACCTGGTCGAAGGAAATGTTACCGATGACATACCTGAAAATGAGGTCGAGAGTTTCCTAAAGTCCGACTTGGCAGCGGAAGCGACTAACCGAGCAGGGGACACGGTTCTCATAGCGATTGAGATTTCATCCAACCTGCGCGGCGATGACATCGAAAAGGCAGTACGACATGCACGCTATCTAAGTCGGTTCATGAATGTGGATGCCTATGCCGCTGTTGCAGGCCCGCGCGCAGAAAATCGAATTAGACACAGGCTCATCAAGAAGGGCGTAACTCCGGTTGGTTCTGCGCCGCTGGAACAGGAGTATGTCTTCTGGTACGAACTAGACCAGAGTCACTTGCAGGCTAGGTAATATGGCAACAATACGAGTTAACACTAATATCGAGCAGCGTACCGCATCTGCCGCTGCTCAGTCCGATGCAGTCGAAGCGCCTTGGTACGAACTCATAGCAGATCCCGAGCCTCCCGAAGATTCGATGCAGCAAAACCGTACTATCACAGACCTGACCTCTATCTTGTGGCTGCGCTATGACTCGGTTCCTTGTGTTCGTATCCGGCCCGACTAATGTGTTTCATGAGATTGACGGCGAACACATTGCTGTTGCGCCGGACTGCTATGTGGTGATGGGTGTAGATGCACAGACAATAGAAGCAGGCAGAAGTTACCGGATATGGGAGTGGGGCGCTGCGCCGGCCTTCGCAGCAGAGGTGGCATCTGAGAGCACAGCAGAGTGGGATTTGAATCAGAAGCGTGATATATACGCGCGTCTTGGAGTTCAGGAATACTGGCGCTTCGACGCCGCTGGCGGTGAGTATTACGGCGAGCCGCTCGTGGGAGAGAGGCTGGTGGACGGAGAATATCGGCGCTATGAGCTATTCACTGATGAATCGGGCGATCAATGGTCTCACAGTGATGCGCTGGGGCTGAACTTCTACTATCGGACAGACGGCAGGTTCTGGGTGAAAGACAGCGAGACTAACGAGTGGCTGAACTTCCTGTCGGCAGAACGCGAGGCGCGAATTGCTGCAGAGCGCAGAGTCGCTGAGTTAGAAGCAGCGCTAAAGCAGGGAACTAGGATGTAGGATGATCACGCAGCAGATTAAGTCAAAGCAGCCCGGAATATCGGCAGAGAATACCTTCCCCGATGTGCCGCCCAGAGACGATATGCAGAACACCATCTACCTCAACACGCCCGGATACGTCCCGGCTCTCATCTACCACTTCAGCCGAAAACTAGGCAAAGACACCACATTAGTTACCAGCGAAGCGCCGCTTGGATTGCGCGCGCGAATGGATGCCGGGTACCTCATACCCGACCTGCTTATAGCCTTCGACGCCGACGAGCAGCAGTATCTAGCCGACAGGGGCTACTCCATCGAGAGTCAGGGCAAGCCGCCTGAGTTCGTGCTGGAGATAGCGTCCGTCAGCACAGGTCGCAGAGATGACACGCACAAGCGGGAGCGGTACGCTGAGTTCGGTGCAGCAGAATACTGGCGGTTCGACCCGTCCAGCGGAGAGTATCACGCTGCGCCGCTTACAGGGGATAGGCTGGCTGACGGAGAGTACCGACCAATTGAGATTAACGATACGGAAGATGATGTGATTAGAGGATACAGCGAGGTTCTGGGGCTGTATATCTGCTGGGAGGACGGGAAACTGCGCTGGTTCGATCCGATAACAGGGAACTACCTGAGGACACATCTTGAAACAGAGAGCGAGCGTGAAGCGGAACAGCAAGCTCGGCTTGCAGCAGAAGAACGGCTGCAGCGCGAGCGTGCGGCTAAACTTGCTTTGGAAGCAGAGATAGCGCGTCTCAGAGGGTATCAAGAGTAAAGGTCTTGAAGCGATTATGAAGGATGCTTGGTAGAGGCGCGCTCCCCCGCACACGCGGGGTTGACACGCCCTGGGGATGCCTGCCGGTACAAGCTAGTGTCCCCAGCGGTGTCTGACTTCTGACTGTTTTGATGCGTTGTACTTATCTTGCAAGGAGTCCAACTTACTTTTGACGATCTTAACTAAACCTTTTGCCCACAAAATGTATGACATAGGTCTCTGCTGCTACTTCACCTTAACAAGAACTACTCACCACGCAGGCGCCTAATTTCGGCTTCAAGTTCTGCGGCTCGCGCTTCTGCCGCTAATCGTGCGTCCTCTGCCGCCTGACGCGCGTCCTCTGCGGCTAATCTCGCTTCCCTTTCCTCATCGAGGAAGTTCAGCCATTCGCCGGTGTCAGCGTCTCGCATTAAGAATGCCGTCCGTCCTTCTTCCCCATCCCAATAAAAATCCACCCGCAATACCTCGCTGCGCGCCCACAGCGTCCCATCAGACTCCCTGTGCAGCTCAAAGCGCCGATACTCCCCGTCAACAAGATATTCTCCTACTAACGGCTCGCCGTAATTCTCACCGCCGGTGGCGTCAAAGCGCCAGTATTCTTGAACGCCCATCTGCGCGTATATATCACGCTTCTCGTTCAGGTCTCTGCGCGCAGTGCTGGGGGATGCTATCTCTGCTACGAATGCCGGAACTGCGTTCCATTCATCCACTCTATAACTGTTCCGCTCCGTCTTTATCCTATCGTTCGGCACGCCGAATACTACATAGCAGTCCGGAACTATGACGGAGCCGGGCGTCTCTGAGTCATATATGACATTCGTTGCCGGTCCCGCCACAAGCACACTGGGATCATTAGCATATCTGGACATTATAATCGTATTGAGCCGCAAAGTAGTGTCATTCTGCAGCAAGGCATCCTCCGGTGGTTCAGGCACGTCAGGTATAAGGTCATACCAAGGAATCTCAACTGCAGCAGCATTTTTGCTCGTCATCATGATGTCGCCCCTCTTTGAATACTAATAAGCTCTCGACAATCAACACGATGGAGAATACCTAAGTAAGGATAAGGCTTGCTTATGCCTCGCTCCTGTCCCAGCCGTCCAGCATCCAGTAGCCTACGCGCGGTACATCCACAACGGTTGGCAAGCCCTGCGCCCGCTTAAGCCTCTGAATGTTGTATAGGTGCGTAGTCTCCTCGAAGTACATGTGGCGGAAGGTCGCCTCCAGCGTAGTCGTCTCCGTGCCTGCTTCGGCGTCCATGGTTATCCCGTGCGGATGCGCGCCATTGATGAATATACGCCTCGCGTCGTACTGTGTAACAATTGTGTTTGCACGCAGAAATCCTGCTGTGCGCTCGGCTAGAACCGACTGCGCCAGCTCTATGCCTTCCCGGAGCTTGCCAAGTATCACATCCATATCGTGATAACTTACATCCAGCGCTCTGTCATTTGCGGACATCGCTATGCCCTCCACATCATCTACGCCGTGATCTCCGTTCGGATACAGAGTATCCGCCCAGCGCACAACGAGCCAGCGAAACAGCAGCGACGCCATGTGGCTAGTCTGCCGCCGTATGCTCCAGTGTGCCCAATCCCATTTGTCAGATGTCCAGTCGAGCTGCTCATCAGTCAACCCTTCGACCTCAGGGACTATCAGGTCGTACAGCGCCTTGAACTCTGGGAACAGCGCGCTGCCCGGCGCATCGTCAGGTATTCGCTCTGCACTCATTAGCTAAACCTCCGCATCTGCCTACTTTCTACTTTGAATACAGGTTAGATAAGATTTTACCACTACTCGTCCTATTCCGTTGCAGGTCGTTTTCTTTCAGATGCTGTCGTCTCACTTTCATACCCACGCATCCCGGTTCATGAGTTCCATTGCGACAAGTTATAATCTGCGCGATTCCCGCAGAAACCCACACAGCGGGTAAGTCTTGCTCAACGCATTGCCATTCTAAATCGAAACGCTTTCTGCCGTTTATCTTACATAACTATGTGTGCAAAAAAGTTGTATAATATCTTTTCAGATGTGAAGAAAGTGTGAAGTTTTATCGTATGGAGGACGGGTGATTGAATGCGCTGTCAAGGACATTAGGTACGCATCTTCTTATAGACTTGAATGAATGCGACCCAACACTGATTGACGACATGGAACTTGTGAAACAGGCGCTGCTAGTCGCCGCAGATGAAGCAGGCGCAACGATAGTAGGCGAGATATTCCACAAGTTTTCGCCCATTGGCGTAACTGGTATCGTCTGCATTGCTGAATCGCACATCAGCATCCATACCTGGCCCGAACACGCCTACGCCGCAGTGGACATCTTCACTTGCGGCGAGGACTTCAATCCCCACAAAGCGGCATCCTACATCGTCGAACGCCTGCGATCCAAACATCCCAGGATCACCGAAGTGAAGCGCGGCACAGTGTACACTCCGGCGTATCAATAACCAACCTGTGAACTGATAACTGGCTGACTCGTGAAAAATCCCCCCAAAGGCGACTGGCACTACGAACTAATCACCGATGGTCTGATGCAGCTGGAGCGTATCCGCGAAGTGCTCTTCGAGGGCGACTCGCCGTACCAGCATGTACTCATACACGATGCGGAATGCTTCGGCAGAAGCCTCGTACTCGACGACAAGACGCAGTCCACCGAGCTGGACGAATTCGTGTATCACGAAGCCCTCGTGCAGCCGGTGATGATGGCGCATCCCGAACCGCGTTCGGTGTTCATTGCCGGCGGCGGCGAAGGCGCGACTGCCCGCGAGGCGCTGCGCCATAAATCCGTCGAGCGCGTGGTCATGGTGGATTTAGACGAACTCGTCGTGAACATGTGCAAGAAGTATTTGCCGAACCACCATCAGGGAGCATTCGACGACCCGCGTCTTACCCTGCTCCATCAAGATGCGCTGCGGTACATCGAGAATACAGACGAACGCTTCGACGTCGCCATCATAGATGTCCCCGATCCGTTGGAGGCGGGACCCGCCTATCTGCTGTTCACTCGGGAGTTCTACCGATCCTTGCGCTCCCGGCTCAACCCCGGCGGCATCGTAGTTGCTCAGTCGGGTCCAACCGGCGCAACCTTCTACGAGCAGTGCTTCTCCGCAGTAGCAAACACCATCGCATCCATATTCCCGTCCGCCAGTCTTTGCGAGGCGTTTATACCATCGTTCGGCACGACTTGGGGTTTCGTGATAGGCGCGCCCGACGACAGCCTTCTAACGCTTTCCCCGGCGGAAATAGATGAGCGCATCGCCCGACGCATCAGCGGCGAACTTCGCAGCTACGACGGCATAGCGCACCAGGGCATGTTCGCCGTGCCGAAATTCCTGCGCCAAGCCGTCGCCGTCGAGACGCGCATCATCACGCGGGACGAGCCGTTGTTTGTGGAGTAGCGAAAGGGGCGCTTGCGTCATGAAACAAGAGTTCACAGCAGCCGTTTGGCGTGAAGGCGAATGGTACATTGCACAGGCGTTAGAAATAGACATCGCCAGCCAAGGCGAGACAGAATCTGAGGCGCTTGCCAATCTGCGTGAGGCACTTTCCCTCCATTTCCAATCTCCCACAGCCACTTTGGCCTCACAAATTCACACAGTCCAGATAGACATTGGCGCAGCTTAACCCTTTGCCATATCGCGAAGTCGAGCGCAAACTCAGAGCGGCGGGATTCGTGGAAGTCGGACAACGAGGAAGCCATATAAAGTTCGCAAAAACGACTGCCGCCGGCATGCGCACAGCAATCGTACCAAGACATAGAGAGGTTGCAGTCGGCACACTAAGAAGCATACTTCGTCAGGCAGGCATAAGCCCCGACGAATTTAGCAGACTCTAACCCAAAGCGGCAAAGTCCAAAATCTTCTGCTGCTCTTCAGGGCATGTTTGCCGTGCCGAATCTTCTGCGCCAAGCTGTCGCTGCCGAGACGCGGATAATCACGCGGGACGAGCTGTTGTTTGTGGAGTATGGCTTGAAAGAAATATAAGTGAACAATTGGTCAGGTTGGTATCCTATCTGACTTTTTCAGGTTGCAGCTCGGACAGAGCAACTGACCATTTTCTACGGTTGTTTTTCCACCTTTTGAGTGTGGAATAATATGATCTGCGTGCCAATTGTCCCAGGCGCAAGTTTCAGTACATTCGGTGTTATCGTCTGGGTTCGTGCAAAAACCTTTTGCACGATTAAAAATGACAAGCCTCTGTTCATGAGTAAATTGACGCTGCTTATCTAGCAGATCCAAATCAGGAATTGTTTCCATTAAACTTTTGAGCAAAATCTCTCGACGAGTTTTTTGTGCGGCTACACTTCCAGTACGCTGTAATACCGCTAAAGTATAGTCGTACATTTCGCTATCTTCTTGTGGACTATCTTCACGTCGTCGTTTTTCGAACTCAATGAACCATCTACTAAATTCTTCAAATCTGTCAGAAATGGCAAAATTTGCCAATAACTCAGATGCTACTGTATATAGTGAGATCAAATTCACTTTAGTCAACACTGGTGACTTTTCAGGGAATGCATTGGCAAGAAAGTTCAGAACTCGTCGAAATCTTTTTGCTTCGGCGCCATTAGCATTGTAACGTCTACCGTCTTTGTACATAGGTACTAGCTGAGTATGCGTAATAGAAATGGGGCCTCCCATTTTCTCTATTAGAAGCATCTGCGCAAGCAATTCATCATGTGCATATCGTTTATTAGCGACAGCTACACTACCGGTAAAGAACTTATGAGTTGTAGAAATTTCATGTACAAAATCTCTTATATCTCCCGAAATTGCATTTCGTTTCTCTGCAGAATTCAAAGGTGAACCGCTTTGAAGACGAAGAAACATATCCTCGATCTCTCCATCGCTCTCTTCCTCAAGATTCATAATAGTAAACCAACTGGATTGCAACTTGTTCTTCACTTTCGGATGGAGATCAGTGAAGGCTTTTCCCGCTATGTCATGGTTGCCAAGTTTTTCGGAGTCTTCTGACAAGCTGTACTCACCATCTATGAATCCCCAAATAGCCCTCAGACGCTGTTGTCCGTCGACAACTTCCCATTCATAGTTCGAATTTTTAGCTTTGGTGAAGTACAAAGGTGGAACATCAAAACCACGAAAAACAGAGTCTACAAGCAACTGTTTCTGCGCAACTGCCCATACAGGCCCTCTTTGGTAATTGGGATTTGTATCTATACTCCCCTTGTAAAAATAGATAGAACTGATAGGCCAAGGCTCTGAATTGCGTTTCATATTTTCTCCTTTAGATAGTCTGGTAATTCATAGCACACTTATCGCAGCATAACATGTTTTGCACATGTAGCATCATAGCATCTCTGAAAGTGTAGAGATGTAAAAATCACCGTCAAGACTCAGAGTCAGAGATTGACTAAAAGTGTAAGAAGGATATTGAGACAGACTAAGGGATACTCAAAGAGAGTAGAGATGCTGGAGTCTGGAGTATTCATTGGCGCTGGTGTTTTGGAAGCGGTGGTTAAAATACTATATCACTTCAAGCTAATAACACCTGTATTTAGATAGCGTTCTTCAATCAGGTGACAAAAGTCTATCAGGCATGATAAATGCAGTTTAGAAGTTATAAACAATGGATATCCTGTACCTCGTAGAATAGGCGCGAATGGGGGCTGGCTGGAGTGAGCACAATCTGTTGGTGCTGCTTCAGATGCGGGGCATCTTATCCTTCAACCACCTAGGTGGAAACGCTATCCCTATCTATATACAGATTTACTTGTTTGCATTTTCGTGTTAAGGTTTTCGTAGTTGCCCACTCTGTCAAATGGCAAGGGTATATGCAGTATCTTGGGTAGGGAATATGTAGGTATATGAGATTACGAAATGATTAAGTCGAGATATATTTACGGTTTGGTGGTAGCTGCGGTATTTGTTTTTGTATTTTTCTTGGCATTCGGGGTCAATTCAGGTCAGGCAGAAGCTGCGGCCGGCGATATTACGATCACTGATTTGCAGACTGATTTGGCCGGTTGTCTCTCCAACAGGCGTCATGTGGTCAGGGTAACGCATAATAAGGAAGGCACTGAGAAGGAACCCACTAGGGTCTTTCGACAGTCGGTAGAAGAGTTCACGGCTGTAATTACGGTCAGTGGGCTTACTCCTAATGAGGAATATACGGTTAGGAGCCGTATTGCCTGCAGGGGGGCAAGCGGCGGTATATCATCGTCTTGGAAGGACCATGGGACTATGACTGCCGCGCCCAAAGGAATGGGATTTATCCGTATTCAGGACGCCGACACCATTCTTGACGGCTGCGTTGGGGCTAGGAGAGCTGTTGCATCGGCGACTCATCCGACTTATGGCACGACGACCGCTAGGGTTCCGCTGGAATCATTCGACGATTTCGACGGCGAAATACTGATAAGCCACCTTACTCGCACGGCTATATACTCTGTCAAGAGCCAATTAGTATGCAGAGGTGAGAATGGCAGACTGTCGACGGAATGGAAGGATCATGGCGAAATAGAAGCCCAGCGTATGCGTTTCGTACGATGATATACGCCAAGATTCTACTGATGATTCCGGTTGGCAGGGTGTGTATATAACAAGCGGATTGTGGTAGTGGCTAAAACAGATATGTACGGCAGGCGGGCGTACATACAATCGACGAATCGGTTTGTTGCTTCAAGGCTCGATTTAATGCCCTAAGCGCCGGCAAGAAGTATGCCGTTAAGAGCAGGCACTTTCAGCAGGCAGTCGTATTTGATTGCAGCCACTATCACCGGCAGATGCTAGTGTATTCGCTGGCATCTGTTCTTTTTTGTGCATTTCTTCGTACATCTAACCAGCCTAACAGAGTACAGGCTTGTCCTTGCTCACCTCACTTCTTTGTCGTGCCGATTGCGCAGCGCCCAACGCACCACTCGTATCCATCTGTTCCTGTATCTACACCTGCGTCTCTGGCGGCACTCAACACATTGCAAAACGCCTCTTCCGCTGTCATAATGCTTTCATGCCTGTGCAGATTACTATAAGAGGCGTACCCGAAGAGGTGCGAGACGAACTGGCGGTGCGAACTGCTATGAACCGCCAGTCAGTGCAAGAGTTTCTCCGCTGTGAACTGGAACGCATTGCCGCGCGACCAACCATCGGATTGTGGCTGCAAGGCGTCAGAGACCGCAAAGCGATAACGCAGACTCACGTGCCGCCGTCCCACATCATTGACGCGCGAGACGCAGACCGCAAATGACTAATGCGGCGCTTGCCGAAGCTTTGGATTGCTCCCTGACGACACTCGATTATAGGCTCAGCCGCGCTGCAGGTCCGACATGCGAGATTATAACGCCGCCCTGAAATCCGGGTAGTGCATCAGTTTGAGATTTCTACCGCATCATTGATGTCTGCATAATTCAAACTGACCCACTATCGAAATCCAGAAATTATAGAAATTATATTGATACTCAAACAGAATAAGTTACAATACATAGATAGTACATGGATAGCTTTCGTCCCGCGCCGGATTCGCAGTTCAGGCAAACAGATAATTCACCCCTAGGAGACCCCACAATGTTCACTCCCGTTGATACGAAGACCGACTTCACCGCTATGGAGCGCGACATATTAGACTGGTGGGAGCGCAACGGCATCCCCACCAAGTACATGCAGCGCAACCAAGGGGCAGAGAATACTTATTCGTTCATTGACGGGCCTATTACTGCAAACAACCCGATGGGCGTGCATCACGCATGGGGGCGCTCTTATAAGGATATTTTCCTGAGATTTCGGGCGATGCAAGGCTATGACCAACGCTACCAGAACGGCTTCGACGGGCAAGGACTGTGGATCGAGGTGGAGGTGGAGAAGGAACTTGGCTTCAAGTCGAAGCGCGACATAGAAGCGTTCGGTGTAGATAAGTTCGTTGACCTGTGCAAGCAGCGCGTAGATCGCTTTGCGGACATCATCTCCCAGCAGAGCATACGGCTCGGATACTGGATGGATTGGGACGATTCGTATCATACTAAGTCGGACGAGAATAACTACACCATTTGGCACTTTCTGAAGACTTGCCACCAGAAAGGCTGGCTCTATGAGGGGCGCGATGTAATGCCGTGGTGCCCGCGCTGCGGCACGGGGCTGTCGGAACACGAAATCGTAACCGAAGGATATAAAGAGATAGTTCACCCGGGTCTGTTCATAAAGTTCCCCCTGCTGGACTCGGAAACGCAAGAGTCCCTGTTGGTCTGGACGACCACCCCTTGGACCTTAACCGCAAACGCCGCCGCCGCCGTACACCCTGAAAAGACATACATCAAAGTTCAGCAGGACGGCGAATTTCTGTATCTCATCAAGGAGTGCGAGCCGGTGCTCAAGGGCAGCTACGAAGTGCTGGGCGAGGTGCCGGCGAGCGAACTAATAGGGCTGCGTTACCGTGCTCCTTTCGCAGAACTGACAGCGCAGGACGGTGTGGAGCATCGCGTTGTCGGATGGGACGAGGTCAGCGAGAGTGAAGGCACAGGCGTTGTGCATATCGCACCCGGCGCAGGTAAAGAGGACTTTGCGCTAGGCAGCGAGAACGACATACCCGCCATCGCTCCTCTCGACGAGTATGGGGACTTTGTGGAAGGCTTCGACTGGCTCACCGGCAGGAATGTCTATGATGTGAACGATGCCATATACGACAGCCTCAAGGCAAAGAATGTCTTCTATAATCTCGAACGCTACTCACATCGCTATCCGGTCTGCTGGCGCTGCGACTCCGAGCTGGTTTTCAGGCTGGTGGACGAATGGTTCATCAGCATGGGCGAGAAACACGACAAGCCGCGCGAGGAACTGACGGCAGGCGAGAAAGCAGACAGCCTGCGTTACCAGATTATGGATGTGGTGGACGACATCCGTTGGATTCCCGAATTCGGCTATGCGCGCGAACTCGACTGGCTGCGCAATATGGACGACTGGATGATTTCCAAGAAGCGCTACTACGGCTTAGCCCTGCCCATATACAAGTGCGGCTGCGGCTGGTTTGATGTCGTCGGCAGCGAAACCGAGCTTCAAGAGCGCGCAGTCGAGGGGTGGAGTGAATTCGAGGGCAATTCGCCGCATCGCCCGTGGGTTGACGCCGTGAAAATCCGCTGCGATGAGTGCGGAGTGCCCGTGAGTCGCATCGAGGATGTGGGCAACGCATGGCTGGACGCCGGTATCGTCTCATTTTCCACTATCGCTTATCGCCATGACAAAAATTACTGGCGCAAGTGGTTCCCCGCCGACTGGATTTCGGAAAGTTTCCCCGGGCAGTTCCGCAACTGGTTCTATTCACTGCTGACGATGAGCACCGTCTTGGAAAACACTGCGCCCTTCCATTCCGTCTTCAGCTACGCACTCATGCGTGACGCCAACGGCGAGGAGATGCACAAGAGCAAGGGCAATGCAATCTGGTTCGAGGATGCGGCGGAACGCATGGGCGTGGATGCGATGCGCTGGGTGTTCCTGCGCCAGAACCCGGCGCTCAATATCAACTTCGGGTTCCGCTCTGCGGACGAAGTGCGCCGCCGATTCATCATTCCGCTTTGGAATGTCTATTCGTTCTTCGTTACCTACGCAAACATAGACCGGTATGACGCTGCGGCAGCCCCGCCGCCTGTGTCCGAGCGCGCAGAGCTTGACCGCTGGATTCTCTCAGAACTCAACCAGCTCGTGGCAGAGGTAACGGATGCCTTCGAGAACTTCGAGCCTGATAGAGCGGCGCGCCATGTGGAAGGGTTCATCGAGTATCTGTCCAACTGGTATGTGCGCCGCAGCCGCCGCCGCTTCTGGAAAGCAGGCATATTAGCTGAGAACGCGGACGCCGATAAGCACGGCGCTTATGCTACGCTGTACGACTGCCTGCTCACGCTTGTAAAACTCATAGCGCCGGTCATGCCCTTCGTAACCGAGCAGATGTACCGCAACCTTACCGGCGCGCTTGCCAACGCGAAAGAAAGCATCCATCTTGAAGATTATCCGGTGGCAGACGAATCGCTGATTGACGAGCGCCTTTCGGACGCAACACGCCTGGCGATGCGCTTGTCCAGTATGGGACGCGCAGCCCGCAGCAAAGCAGGCTTAAAGGTCAGACAGCCGCTGGAGGAGGCACTGGTTCGTCTGCGCTCGGCGAACGAAGCAGCGATGCTGGAGCAGATTGCCCCTCAGGTGAAGGACGAGCTGAATGTAAAACAGATTACGCCGGTAACTGATGAAGGCGATGTTTTGGAATACAAGGTGCAGCCTAATCTGCGGCTGCTTGGGCCTAAGTACGGCGCAGAATTGCGCAGTATAGTGGCCGCTCTGAACGCGTCGAACCCCTCGGAAGTGCATCATCAGGTGCGTTCAGGTAATCCGATAGCGCTTAACGGTGTTGTGCTGGAGCCGGAAGAAGTGCTGGTGGAAACGCTGGACAAAGATGGGTACTCGGTGTCGAACGACGGAGGCTACACAGTTGCCGTCAGCACGGATGTCAGCGAGGCGTTGCGCCTTGAAGGCAACGCCCGCGAACTTGTACACGGCATACAGAACATACGCCGCTCTGCAGACTTTGATATAGCCGATCACATAGTTACATACTATGAAAGCAGCCCCGCGCTCGATGCCGTAATCGCAGAGCACAGCGATTACATCCGACAGGAAACCCTGTCGCGCGAGCTGCTGAACATGCCGCCTACCGATGACGTCTACACTCATACCTTAAAGGTGAACGACATTCAAGCCACAATCAGCGTGCGGAGAGTCAAATAGGGCATTAACCTGAGTTAGCAGCACAGTGTCAACCTCAATGTGTCATATAGGTGCATTGAGGTTACGGCAGGTGTTCGATTGCAAGTGGTGTAATCCCTTATAGGCATTGGCTCATAGGGTCTTGGATAGCGCCGCGACAACGCGATAAGAGAAGTAGAAATGCCCGCCCGAGATGCAGACAGCAGCCTGTCTAATATCGGGAGCGTTGGGCTGCTGATAAAGGATTTTCGCAATGAACCTCTATATACTCAGGCATGGCATTGCAGAAGACCGCGACGATGGCAAATATCCTGATGACCGTCAACGCCCCCTCACCGACAAGGGAGCCGACAGAATACGCCGTGAAGTCGAAGGAATGAACGCAATCGGCATAGCGCCGGATGTGATAATCACCAGTCCGCTTGTGCGAGCGGTGCAGACGGCAGAGATAGTCCGACAGGGCTTGAACGCTCCGCCGCGCCTAACTATCTCAGATGCGCTTGTCCCGGGCGCGCATCCGTCTCTGATGCAAAACTTAACGGCAGTCTATCCCTCTGAGACTAACCTCATGGCAATCGGACACGAACCGCAGCTAAGCAGTATCGTTTCGTACATACTTACTGAGCAAACAACAGGGTTCATCAAGCTAAAAAAGGGTGCGCTTTGTAATCTGGACCTGAGCGCACAGGGCGATGAACGGCTGCTATGGGTGGTGACACCCAGACAGCTGATAGCTCAGGCGCGGTCGGATGCAGACGATGGGAGCTATTATGACACCCTCAAGGAGTCTGAAATGACAGATATAGTATTAGCTTACAAAGTGCGGAGTTACAGCACCGGCACGCTCGGACGCTCAATATGCAATGCGCGCAATCACCATTGGGTTGCTGACGACTCCGGCGGCGAGGAGATCGGCGCCGGTGAACTCTTCCTGTCCGGCATATCCGCTTGCGCCGTCAACATGATCGAACGCATCGCCAGCGAGGAAAATATCCCTCTCGACTGGATGGATGTAAGCGTCGAAGCCTACCGCGACCTCGACGCTGCGCAGGGAGAGCGCACCGTGTACGACAAGATAAGAATCCACCTGCATATATGGGGTGTCAGCGATGCGGACGGCGATACCCTCGTGGATATTTGGAAACGCCGTTGACCGCTATACGGATCGGTTGCGGTCGCAACCCCAAGCACAACGGTTACTACTCAGTTTACCGCTGAGTTGCGTCAGAGATGACCTGTTAGCCCTAAACATATTAGATTTAGACGCCCATCCGGCAGACTGCGGCGCATTGCAACGGTTTGAAGTCTATGCTGCATCATTAACGCACAAGAACAAACAAGTTGTATGATTCAAGCTGATATACTACCAACTGGAACACAACAAGAAGGAATAGAGGGAAGGAATAATGGTAACAAACTACACAGACACCGACGTGAAAGAGCTGGTACGCGACCGTTACGCTAACCTAGCCCAATCCGCCCAATCCGACACCGACAGTGCCCAATCTGACAATGAGGATGGCTGCTGTGCTCCAGCCCCAACCACACGCAATCAGCTTTATGAGGTGGAGCAGATGGTAGGGCTGCCGAGCGAAGCGCTGCTTGCGTCCGCCGGCTGTGGAAATCCCACCGCGATCGGCGATCTTAACCCCGGCGAGACGGTCGTGGACTTCGGCAGCGGGGGAGGCATCGACTGCTTCATTGCCGCAAAAGCCGTTGGAACTGAAGGCAAGGTTATCGGCATCGATATGACGCCTGACATGATAAATCTTGCGCGTAAGAACGCCGATAATCTTAATATGGGCAATGTGGAGTTTCATCTAGCCGAAATGGAGAATACCCCTATCCAAGCCGGCTCCGTAGATGTGATTATCTCCAACTGTGTCATAAACCTCGCACCGGACAAGGACGCAGTGTTCCGCGAGGCATACCGCATTCTGAAGCCGGGCGGTAGGATGTTCATATCGGACATGATACTTACGGCGCCACTTCCGGCGCATGCAACCGAGAACGCAGAGAACTGGGTTTCCTGCCTATCCGGCGCAGAGCCGCAGGATGTGTATATGGGCAGAATGGCGGACGCGGGACTTGAAGACATACAAATTATGGACTCTAAGCCGTGGAAAGGCAAAGAGGATTGGGCGTCGCGCGTGCACAGCGCGAACATTAAAGCCTATAAGCCGTAATTGTAATAATATTAGGGAATTATATACCTGAGAGCACACTAGCCAACGATACAATGTCTGCGGCAGCGTGGGTAAGCAGGCTAGGAACAAGAAATGATACGAATGCGCTGTCTGTGGATTTATTGGAGACGCTGATGTAAATACAGCTATATTGACGGCAGTTTTTGGGCGAGGGACAAGTACGACAATTACGGCAATCTTGTCAGTTCGAATGAACCGCTTACTGATGGCTGTTGCCGCTCGCCTAGTCAACAGCTGACAAGCTCTGCCCTCGTACTCTTTGAGTATATGAGCCGCAGTGAAAACCTAAGTGCCATCCTGTTCGGAGATGATACCACAGCGACAGTTACGGATGACCACGTAGATTATATTTATCAGTATCTAACGATGGCCGTTGTGCTGTTACATCCAATGGTGTCGATTGGTCATCCGGTAAATTTAACCGATATTGACGCTGTGGTACCTCTCGAGAGTTTGCGGAAGGACATGCAGTAGCTGTTTGATAACGGTGCTTCAGGGCTAAATTCTGCTGAAGATCTGCCGGAAGATATTATTAGCAGAATTGTTTCCTGCATCGCCCAAGACCACAAGTTCTGTGATCGTCCCGCTCGAAGAAGAACCGCCGTACAGCGTGCTTTTGACGGGTACGGTCATATTGGCGGACAAGGATTTATTGGCGGGCGCCGCGGTACAAGAGGGATTGGCGGTCCCGACGCTATTGATAATCCCGACGTAACTCGCGGGCACCCCCGCCAGTCCAGCAACTCGGAGCAGTTCTAATGACTATTGACACCACCGTCATACAAGGTCAAGTCGGCCTTGACCGCTTTTCCGATGTGCCGCCCAGAGACGATATGCAGAACACTATCTATCTCAACACCCCCGGATACGTCCCTGCACTTATCTATCACTTCAACCGCAAATTAGGCAAAGACACTACATTGGTTACCAGCGAAGCGCCGCTCGGCAGGAGAGCGCGACAAGACGCCGGATACCTGATACCCGACCTGCTGGTAGCCTTCGACGCTGATGAGGAGCAGTATCTGGCTGACAGAGGCTACTCCATCGAGAGCCAGGGAAAGGCGCCTGAGTTCGTGCTGGAGATAGCATCCGTCAGTACAGGACGCCGGGATGATACGCACAAGCGAGAGCGGTATGCCGAGTTAGGAGTATCCGAATACTGGCGGTTCGACCCGTCCGGCGGAGAGTACCATGCCGCAGCGCTTGCAGGAGATAGACTGGTTGATGGAGAGTACCAGCCAATCGTGATTGACGATACAGGAGACGAGCGGATCAGAGGGTACAGTGAGGTTCTGGGGCTGTACATCTGTTGGGAAGATGGCAAACTGCGCTGGTTTGACCCGATAACGGATATATATTTGAGAACGCATCTTGAAGCAGAGAACGAGCGTGAGTTGGAGAGGCAGGCACGGCTAGAAGAAGCATCATCTCGTCAGGCTGCAGAAGCAGAAGTCCGCAAGCTCAGGCAGAGACTTCGAGAACTGGATCTGTCTGAGTAGCACGAATGAGAATGTTTATGGTTACCGGTATATCTCTCAGGGAAATTATTGAGATTTGCGCAATATTCGTTATCTTCATCGGCCACTTGTAGTCTTTTTAATGAGCCTACGAAATGAATGGCGCAATAGGAAGAATATACTCAATATCTAACTGGAAACCGGCGGTCAATATCCTCATCTATTGGCTTATATTTATATTCTTTGCCATAGCCCTTCCAGGCGCTCTAGTTCTTCAAGCCATACATTAATAATAATCTACAATAATAATCTACGCGACACGGGCACGACCGAGCGGGATATTAGGAATTATGTTTAACTCCAATATCCCGCTCGCTCCGTTTAGAACTCATTACGCGTGTGATACGCCGTTGTGTACACCGTTTCCGTTGGTGGTGAAGCCGTTGGCGGCTCCGTTGATGTGAGGAACGCTGTTCTCCTGCTGCTTTCGCTTGCTCGCCTCGACCTCAATGTTCAAGGCATCGATGCCCCGCCGCACCTGTCCAAGTACGTCGGCAAGCTGCTCTTCGAGATTAAACAGCACTTCCCTTGCGTAGCTATCTGCGCCGTCTCTGCGTGCGAAAGCCACGCTCTCCGCTTCGCTGACGATTCTGTAAGCCTTGCGCTGCGCGTCTTGCAGGATCTGCTGCGACTCGTAGCCTGCCTTCTCCTGCATCTCCTGCGACAGCTCCTCGGCGCGCTTCAGCACCGAAGACTCGCTCACTTTGGCGTGGTACTCCTCTGATGCCTGATCGGTAAGCTTGGAAACTTCATCATCGGCGGCTGCGCGAATGCGCTTTGCCTCAAGATACGCCTGATTAAGAATGCTTTCCTTCATCCGAATGACCTCAGTGGCCTCTCGAACGTCGTCATTCATATCGACATGGGCAAGCGAATCGCTCAACCGATTCAGGCTTTCAACATCGACCATCACCTTGCCTCGGAATCCCGGTACACGGGTACCCGTGGCTGCCAGCGCCCTGAGTTGGTCTGCAATCTGTGGGGTCTGCATTTGTCCTCCCTCTATTAAAATTGTGTGATTTGCCAGACGGTTCAAAAACTAATTGATTTGTTGAATATTACGGGTGGCGTATGCGCCGAAGCAGTCTAGCCGTCCCGTACTGTCGAGTTTAGATTCATCTTCTCGTTCAGCGCCTGCAGCACGGGCGCTGGAATGAGGTTCTCGATTCTGCCACCGAGCTGCGCCACTTCTTTGATGCGGCTTGAATGTACAAACTGATTTTCGAGAGCGGTCATTAGGCAGACTACATCAATCCCCGGATCTATATTGCGCCACATCAGCGCCATCTCGAATTCCATCTCAAAGTCGAAGCCGGCGCGCAGCCCTCTGATAATAAACTCTGCGTCCACACGGCGCGCTACTGCCGGCGCAAGCCCTGTGAAAGGCACTACCTGTACATTTGTCAAGTGTGGTATTGAGCGTCTGAACAGGTCCACCCGCTCATCGGTAGTGAACAGCAGAGACTTCGTTGGCGGAGTGTCATACACGCCGATAATAAGCTCATCAAACAGGTGCGACGCCCTAGTCGCTATGTCCACATGTCCGTTATGGACGGGGTCAAAACTACCGGGATAAAGTGCCCTAACCATCCATTCCTCCGGCTTCATACATAGATATAGCCGTATCGCCGTATCGCCGCCGCGTCAACAGAGCCAGCCTGCCAAATTCCTCCGACAGCTCCGTGTTGTGCCGATGTTCCGCAACTACTATTCCGCCTTCGATTAAGAATCTCGCGCGGTTCATCGTCCGCATCAGCTCGTTCCAGTTGTCCAGCGCATAGGGCGGATCGGCGAACACCAGCCCGTAGCTGCCTTCAAGCGATTCCATTATGCGCTCAACCTTTCCATTGTGTACGCTGCCTCGCTCGCTTAGTCCCATCTCTTCTAGCGACTGACGAATAAATCTGCACCGTCGCCCGTTCGATTCCACAAAGTCAACGCTCGCAGCGCCTCTGCTGAGTGCCTCAAACCCTAGCGCTCCGCTGCCGGCATACAGATCGAGCGCCCGAACTCCTCGTATCGCATCCGCTCCCAGAATTGAGAAAACAGCGCTTCGGACCCTGTCCGATGTTGGTCTAAGATCCGAACCTCTTGGCACACTGAACCTGCGTCCGCGGTGTTCGCCGCCCGTTATACGCAGGTTCAACCGCTTACCTCGCTTCGCGCATACCTCTGTTTCAAATCTTTCGTCAACCCTAGCATGTGGATTTTTCTGTGATAAAGGTGTTTTCTAACCACTTTTTGAGAAAGTATTGGTATATTTGTTAGCAATAAGATTGGAACTGTGTTCTGACCGCCAAGCAGCGTTTCGTATTAGGGTTTCTGATGAAAGATTGCGGACAGCCGAAAGCGATTTATATCTATTTACCTTAATCTCGCATAGGAACAAGAAAATGTGGTGCATTAGCCCGTCTAAAATAGCCCTGATGCGCCGCATTTCTATGTCCATATTAGTCTGCTCCTGTTAGAATGGGACAGGCATTTTTATCAGTCAGAATAGGCAGAATAGGCAAAACGGGCGAGAAGAAGTCATGACCCAGCCGGAAAACGAACTATTTCAGATGCGGCTCGAAAAACTGGAGCGCATACGCCAGCGCGGTGTAGAGCCGTACCCGCACAACTACAAGCGCACGCATACCAGCGCGCAGGCTGAAGACCTGTTCGCGCAAGCCGAAGCCGCGCAGCCGGAGAACGCTCGAACCGATGAAATATCGGTCGCGGGCAGGATAGTCGCCTTTCGCGGTATGGGACGCGCATCGTTTGCTGATCTGCTGGACGGCGACGGGCGAATCCAAGTGATGTTCCGCCGCAACACCCTCCCGGATACATACGACATGCTTGGGGATTTGGACATCGGAGACTGGCTCGGCGTGAAGGGACCGCTCTTTCGCACGCGCACCGGGCAGGTAACGGTAGAAGCGCAGGAGTTCACGCTGCTGTGCAAATCACTGCGCCCCCTGCCGGAAAAATGGCACGGCTTGCAGGATGTGGAGATTCGTTTCCGACAGCGTTACCTCGATCTCATCGCTAATCCGGATGCGCGCCGAGTCGCCGTGATGCGCAGCCGTATCGTTAGCTCCATTCGCCGTTTCATGGAAGCGCGCGATTTCCTTGAAGTTGAGACGCCGACCCTCGTGCCCATTGCAGCCGGGGGTATGGCGCATCCATTCATAACGCACCATAACATGCTCGGCAGGGATTTATACCTTCGCATAGCGACCGAATTACATCTGAAGCGTCTCATTGTCGGCGGCTTGGAACGCGTATATGAAATCGGCAAGATTTTCCGCAATGAGGGGCTGGATCTGACGCATAACCCAGAGTTCACATCGTTGGAGAGCTACGAAGCCTTTGCCGACTACAATGATGTGATGCGGATGGTCGAACAGATGGTGTACAGCGCAGCCATGGAGGTCTTGGGTACGGCAGTCGTTGAGTTCGACGGCGAGCGCATAGACTTCACACCGCCTTGGCCCAGGCTGAGCCTGCTTGATCAGATTCAGCAGCACAGCGGCATAGACTTTCTGGAACACCCTGATATAGAGTCGATGAAGTCCGCAATGGCGCACATTGGCATAGACGTGCGCCAACAGATGAGCTGGCCCGGCTTGATGGACAAACTCATATCCTCCCGCGTGGAAGATACACTGCGACAGCCCTGTTTCTTGGTGGACTATCCGGTAGAGATGTCTCCGCTTGCGAAGAAGAAGGCTGACAACCCGCGCCTAGTGGAGCGCTTCGAGGGCTTCGTGGCTGGCATGGAGATATGCAACGCCTTCACCGAATTGAATGATCCTGTTGACCAGCGTCGGCGCTTCGAGGATCAGGAGGCGCTGCGCTCGCAGTTCGCAGATGAGGAGACCGACAGGCTGGATGAAGACTTTCTAGTAGCGATCGAACACGGGATGCCCCCCACGGGCGGGCTGGGTATCGGCATCGACCGATTAGCCATGCTGTTCTCGGGCCACAAGACTATTCGCGAAGTGGTGCTGTTCCCGCAGATGCGCTGATAAGCAAGCGACAACATCATATATACGAGAAGCCGCGCGAGCTCTCAAATGAAAGGCAAACCGCAATGATGCTTGAAATGGGCTTTCAGATAATATCCTGTCCGATAGGCGGCGAACCTACGGCAATCATCCTTCCCTACGATGACGCTGCCTTCGTTGTAACCGAGATACCCTATCTGGAAGTTGATCCGGACGGGTTTGAGCAGAATGATGCGGAAGAGCGAATCACCTGCCCAAGCGGGCATATTTTCTATGTATATTCCTACTGAAAGCTGACTGCTGGAAGCCGCCTGCTGGAAGCCAAATGTAAGGCTTTGAACAGCAAGGCTGCCATTCGGACTCAGATACAAAAATCGGCTGATGTTCATTGCGAAGCGAAGCTTCACTGAGAGTGCGCCCGTCAGCGAAGACGGATTATTTGCCGCGATATATTCGTCGTGACAATGGATATTACATATATATTACGTGCGATGGATGATATTTAGATGAACCCGCATCCTGTATGATCTGTCTGCTCACTCTACTCGTCTTGTTCATCTTCACCTTTTGCTCCACGCGCAGCCATCACTCCCGCTATCAAACCAAACAGGTGCCCTTCCCACGAAACAAAACCACCCTGCGGCAGCACACCGAAAATTATTCCGCCGTACAGCAGCAGCACAGCTACCGCGACTAATATAGACAAGACGCGCCTCTCATACCAGCCCAGCGCCACCAGATAGCCAAAGTACCCGAACACCAAGCCGCTCGCGCCTATGTGGATTGCCGGGCGTCCCACGAGCCAAACGAATGCGCCCCCAAGCAGAATCACAAACAGCGATACGCCCACGATAGTCTTAGTGCCGCGCAGCGCCACTAATCCCCCCAGCAGCAGCAGAGGCAGTGTGTTGGACAGCAGATGGGACCCACTTCCATGCAGTATCGGGCTGAGCAGAACGCCTCGGAGGCTGACTGCAAAATAAGATACACTCACATCCAAATTAGCTAGTCCCCTATAGGGCAGTGCGAGCGGACGCAGCCCGTAGGAGTTTAGACTGCGATCTAATAGCATCCCGTTAACTATGTCCACAACCCATATAAAGGCTACGAACGCCAACAGCAGCAGTAACCCAACTAGCCTGTCCCTCATAAGCCGCCTCCCTAGCACAGATTGTCGATTTGCACAGGTTCGATATCATCTGCCAGCGCAAATTCGAACACACGCGAATAGAAGTACAGCTCCGCTTCCAGCGCGCGCCTTATGTTCGCCGCTTGACGAAAGCCGTGCTGCTCGCCTTCGAATGTCAGATATGCCACAGGCAGCCCTTTCTCTCGCAGTGCGTTGACCATGAGTTCCGCCTGATTAGGCGGAACAATTTCGTCATCGAGACCTTGCAGCGCTATCATGGGCGCGGACAAACCTTCTATATGATTTATAGGTGAACGCTCATAGTAGCGCTCCTCATGCTCAGGGAACCTTCCCACCAGAGTGTCGAGATAGCGTGATTCGAACTTGTGGGTATCGTGCAGAAGCGCCTCAAGCTCGCTGATGCCATAGTAACTCGCGCCCGCGCTGAACGTGTCGCAGGTGGTGAGCGCAAGCAGTGTGGTAAATCCGCCCGCGCTGCTGCCCCGAATAATAAGCCTGTTTGCGTCCGCAAGCTCCTGTGCCACCAGATACTTTGCCCCGTTTACGCAGTCTTCCACATCCACCACGCCCCAGTTATCATTGAGCCTCCGCCGGTAAGCTGTGCCGTAGCCGCTGCTGCCGCCGTAGTTCACATCCAGCACGGCAAAGCCCCGACTTGTCCAGAACTGCTTGCGAAGGTCGAGCGAGGTATCAGTCGCGCTGGTAGGTCCCCCGTGGCTGATGACAATCAGCGGCGGTTTCTCGTTTGTGGGGGCAGCGTAATCGCTGTTAGCAGGCGGGTAGTAGAATGCGTGCGCGGTCAGGTCATTCCCGGTCGGAAACTCGATCGCCTGTGGGCGCGAGATATAGCCCGCGTCAAGCGCGGCTTCGCTGCTGCTGCGAAGCCGCGTTGTGCTGCTGTCAGTCAGGTCGTGTCGCATCAGAGACATAGGCATATCGGCAGAGCCGGCGGTGAACGCCACTTGGCGCGGCGTAACGTGCAGCGTGCCTATGTTTGTGAAGGGCGTGGGCACAGTGTTCAGCGTCCCGCTTGTAGTATCGATGTCCCCAATATGCCATTCGCCTCCCTGCGTATATGCGCAGATGATGCGCTCGTCCGATGCGAAGCCGTAAGTGCTCAGCCCAAACACCCACGCGGGTCTGCCAAACTCCGCCTCCGCAGCGCACACCTGAACCGCACTGCCAAAGTCCGCGGCGCAGCGATATATGTTCCACCAGCCCGTGCGGTCTGATACGAAGTGAAGTATGCCTGAAGGCGACCAAGACGGCTGGAATATGGATTCGTCCGCGCTGCCTGCCACAAGACGCGGTTCGCCCAGCCTGCCGTTCTCATGGAGTTCGGCGATCCATAACTCGCAGCCGTCCCAAGGCATGTTCGGATGATTCCAAGACAGCCAAGCCAGAGTCGAGCCGTCCGGACTGATGCGTGGACTGGAATAGAAGGACGCGCCTGATACGAGCACTCTGCTGCCGCCGCGCTCAAGGTCAATGGCGACAATACTGTTCACTGCTTCACGCCATGAGGACGAATGATCTTCCCGCACACAAATCATCATTCCGCGCCGCGCGCAGATTTCGCCGTCGGCGTAGCGCATGTCAATATCAGGCGTAACAGGCTGCGGCGCGCTCACCGCTCCTGCTGCCGAAATCGTCTGTTTATACAAACGCTGATCGCCGAAATTGCTGAAATAAACCGTGCTGTCCCCGTCGATTTGCCCGGCTGCACAAAACGCGCCGCCGCCATACTCATGCACGCGTGTGCGTGCGCTGTACCCCGCCGGCGTAATGTCCTGTATAGTCCCGTCGGGTGTGCGTCGCACAATCACACTGCGCGCATTGTCGGACGGGCGCATCTCAGTCCAGTAAATATCATTGCCGTGCAGCATGACATCGCCAATGCTGATGCTGTCCGCGACTATTAGTTCCGAAGTTATAGGCGATTTCCACGAACCATAAGGCGCTGTGATTTTGTTGTCCATCATTGTCTCCACGCTATCTATTTCATCTGCTCGCTTGTTCAGGCAGTATTGTAATATCATTCTATCCTACTGAATGCGGGTACAGCGGGGCATAAGGTATAATATGCAGAGTTTCGCAGCCCTACGCGCTGCCATATCAAGAACAGACTGATATATCCTAACCGGCGGACAGAACGGAAATATGCAAATCGTCAGAAAGCACAACTTCACGAAGCAGCAAGCTAAGGCATGGGTGGACGATAAAATCACCGAGATGCTCCATCAGTTCGGAGGCTCTGTATCCAATGTGTCTCACTCTTGGCTCGACGATACACTGGTATTCGCATTTAGAGCGTCAGGGCTGGTGAGCTTCCAAGGCACGCTTGCCGTAACCGACAGCCACTTCTACCTAGATCTGCCCTTCCCTTTCCTAGCTAAGGGTTTCGAGCCGCGCGCAGAAGCAGAAGCGAACAAGTGGCTTGATGATAATTTATGATAATTTGGCAGACTGAAGCCGAAAAGTGTATGATACTGCCATGATTATAAGAATCGAGCCAAAAGACTGGAACATGCACACGGTGATAATGTTCTTCAAGGAGGAAGAACCACATCCCGAAGATGCTGACATACGTCGCTACCTAGAAGAGCGTCATCTGGAGCCGCGCCGGCAGTACACCACCGAGCTTGCAGGCGAGAAGTTCGAGGTTCTCACATACGGCGGCTGCTACCTAGGGCGGCACATGAATGCGCTCGCGGACATACAGCGCGCAGTCGTGGAGCGCGAACTGCTGCTTGAAGTGATACCACAACTGCTGGCAAGCGGATCCGACGCAACCGCAGCGGCGCTGGCAGGCGATAAGTCCGACATCGAAATGACGACCATTGTTGACGCACTGATCGAAGCGCTGCACACGCCGGACAACTTCGGCATCGACGCCAACGGTGAATTGCAAACGACCGTCAGCGCAGAGCAAGTACAAGCGCAGTTCCTCGCACTGACAACTAAAAACTGACAACCGATCGAAGGGAGAAAACCGAATGTACCTAGTCAGGCGTGTTTTTAAGACCAAGCCCGGAGAGGCGCGCCGCGTGGCAACTCTCGTGCATAAGCAGGTGCAGATATTTCACGACGAAGGTCATCGTGAGGAGTTCAGGATCGCGTACAATGACCGCACCTGCCCCGGCGAACAGAACATCGTCATATTGGAGTGGACGACTCACGCTTTCCAGTCCCCGTACCGTGAAGACAACGTCATGCCGCCCTCCGCGATGCGAGCAGGCGCTGCATTCCAGCCATACATTGAGGGCACCTACATCGAGTTCTGGGAGCTTCTAACTCCCAGCAAGATGCAGGAGTAGGGATTACGGAACCGTTTCCCGCGAGTTTCGACTTCGCCTTACTCTGAGTGAACTGATAACTAGAAACTGACAACTGATCGAAGGGAGAAACCGAATGTACCTAGTCAGGCGGGTCTATAAAACCAAGCCCGGAGAGGCGCGCCGTGTGGCAACTCTCGTGCATAAGCAGGTGCAGATATACCACGACGCCGGTCATCGTGAGGAGTTCAGGGTCGCGTACAATGACAGGACGTGTCCCGGCGAGCAGAACATCGTCATATTGGAGTGGACGACTCACGCTTTCCAGTCCCCGTCGCGCGAAGGCAACAATATCCCGCCAGCCGCGTATGAAGCGGGCGCTGCATACCGCCCCTACATCGAGGACAGCTACATCGAGTTCTTGGAGCTGCTAACTCCCGGCAAGATGCAGGAGTAGCCTAGGGAACAGCCGCAAGCGTCGCAGAGTTTATGAGCGACTTGGGGACATGTAGGACATGTACTTGAAGTCTCCATACATATTACCCGTTCTTGAGTTAATCGGTTTTTTTCTCAGGGGCGGGTAAATTGATATTCACAGCCATGTTCCACAATGTTCCAAAGGCTCATTTCCGCGCTGTGATCACCAGAAGATCAGACTGCGACGCATCCTCTATTCCGGTTAGGGAAGGGTGGAAGCGGATATGCCTGCTGTCAAAATCAGTATTCTCCAACAGCCCGACGTATTCCTCCGCCGTATATGCCTTCAGGCTTTGTGCATAGCGCGACACCTCTCCGGACGCGGCGTCAACGATGAAGTATCGGCGGGTAACGGCTCCGGCATCTTCATCCCAGAAGTTCTCCTGAAGGCACAGATGCGGCGAGTCTGAGAATATGCCGCTTTCCGACGAATACCACGAATCAGGGCGCGAACCGAACCTTCGCACAGACTCGCCGGTGTGCGCTTCCAGCAGCAGCGCACCGCCTTTGTCCAGTGCATAGTACGCCTTTCTCAGAATTCGGTTTGCGTCCGAAGGCTTGAAGACGTTCAACTCCCCGAAGATGAGCATGACCAACCCAAAGCCGGATCCGTATTCAGCAGAGCGTATGTCTGCGTGGGTGTATGCACACGACAGATTCTCGCTGATGGCATGCTTTCTCGCATAATCTATCGATGCCGGAGAGAAATCGATACCTACGCAGTGATGCCCAAGTTTAGCGAGCCTGTTCGTGTACAAACCCGGTCCGCAAGCGAGATCGAGAATCTTGCACGGTTTGGCAGACAACACATTGTGATTAATCCAGTCCACATGCTCGTCTATCTTCTTATAACGGCGGCTAGCCATATCATGCGACTGGCTGATATGCTCACGCAGCATACGGCGGCTGAAGCAGGGTTCGTGCCAGGGGATGTTGTCCCCCTCCGACCATGGTTCGGGCGGAAGCTGACGAGCAGGTATGTCTTTCAGTTTCATATCGATTGCATCATCTTTCTGCTCATTACTCTGCTGTTTCCTCTGAATTCCATTATTTGCATATACTTATAATCGTTCAAATAGTAAAGGAATTTTGAGATGGTATTGAGGGAATTGCGTGTTACCCTCTGTGCAATACTGCTTGCGGGTGTTTTGGTCGGCCTGTTTTTAATTTTTTTAGAAGCCGCATGCACAGTTACTTCCCACGGTGAGGCACGGAACTATACCCACTCAAAGAGTTTGGTGAATGAATCCGATAGCATCGTGTTCGCAAAATATCTTGATGAGGATTCTCATGTGGTTGACCTGACGAATGCTTATGATGGCGCCGTGCTTGGAGAACTCACGCTGTCTGTCCTGAAGTTTCAGAATATCGAGGCGCTGAAAGGACACGCGCGAATCGGTGATATGACTTTCGTGGTGATTGAAACGGCTGAATCATATAATTGGGGTTGGGGCAAATCTAAAATAGAAAGAGTGAAACTCTCCAAAGGTGAGGACTATGTGATATTCCTCAGAAAAATCACCGATATATATGGCTTCGAAAGCAGATATGGAGATGTTGTCTGGGCTTATGTCGGACGCCCCGGTGTAGCGCAAATAGAGCAGGGCACCGGCAGACTTCAGTTCAAAGCCGTTGCCGTTGATAGCTACAAGAATCTGTGGGGCGTGCTGCCTGCTGGCTCCTACACCCCCTTCGAGCTGAACAAGCAAGAAATATTGGAACTCGTCTCAGAAGAAACACGCAGCGGGCGCAATAGCAGCCTACCTGCCCCTTCGCTGCAGCCCCGCTAACAGCGCGTCGTACTCTGCGCGGTCAACCGGCAGCCGCACCTGCTCGCCGCGAAAGGCGCTCAGTGTTATTGCCGCAACTAATTCCTGAGAACGCAGCGCGTCCTCGCCTGTAACAGCGGGTTCGCGTCCCTCCTGTATCGCGCGCGCGAAGTCATCGATCGCGGGTACGTGTGTGCTGCCCACCGCCTCGAACTCGAAGGTTGCCGTCGTGTCCGAAGGGCTGACAAATGCAACAGTCTTGTCGGTATCTATGAACTGCTGCACGGGTGTTTCCAGCGTTTTCAGCGTGATGCGCCAATCCTCCATTATGAGCGCGCCGCGTTCGCCCCACAGCGTCAGACGCTGCTGGTTGGGCGCCTGCGCGGTGCTGCAATGTAGCACCCCGTGCCCGCCGTTCGCATACATCAGCAGCGCAGTGGCATAGTCCTCAACCTCGATGCTGTGTTTCAAGGCTGCCGTCATGCCGAATACGGTATCAGGCAGGCTCGCGAGCCATTGGTAAAGGTCGATGCCGTGAATACCCTGGTTCAGCAGCGCGCCGCCGCCTTCGGTGTCCCATCTGCCGCGCCAGTCCGCCGGTCATAATAGTCCTGACTGCGGAGCATCGCCGATGACATTTCGGAGCGGTATATCTCACCGATTATCCCATCGTCCACAATCTGCCGCATCTTCTGCGCTTCCGGTCGGAAGCGGTTGTTGAACAGCACGCCCAGCTTCACTCCCGCTTCGCGGCAAGCTGCTATTTGTGCCTCCGCCTCAGAAGGCGTAACCCCCAGCGGCTTCTCAGCAAGCACATGCTTGCCGGCTGCGGCTGCGCGGGTCGTTATCTCCATGTGCGACGGGTGGGGCGTTGCGATGACGACAGCGTCCACCTCTTCATCGCCCAGCGCATCGTCCAGAGTGGGGTAGAGTCTCGTGTTTAGCTCAGCGGCTTGCTCTCGCAGCGGCTCCTGACGCCGCGCATTGATACCTACCAGACGGCAGCTTTGCAGCTCTTGGATAGCCTTGATATGCACTCTGCCGATGATACCCGTGGAACCGATTACGGCTAGTCCTACTTTGTCCATATTTGTCTCTTCATCCTGTATCTATTGTGCGGTCATCCGTAGATGACCTGAACTTTTGCTGTTTCAATCAAGGTTTTAGATTGGAGCATTGGACAGCGTTCCCATTCAGAATTGCCGCACATACGAGGCATAATCAACCGATAGCGCGAGCTAACTTGGGCTATCGGTGAAGCGCGGCATTATCTCATCGGCGAAAAGCTGCATGGAACGCATCACCTTATCGTGCGATATTCCGCCCATGGCGAAGTTGCAGCCGAAGTATTCCACACCCTGCTCGCGCAGTTCCGCAATCTGCGCCGTGCACTGGTTGGGCGTGCCGATGAAGGCTCGGTTGTCGCGGATGTAGTCGAAACTCAGCGGAAGCTCGGTGCGTTCTCTGCGCCAGTCTGCCATGCGATATGGAACTTCGCTGCTCTCGCTGAAATTGCGCCGCCACTGCATAATGTCCAGTATCCAGTTGATGTGTGCTGCCGTGTCCTCGCGCGCCTGCGCCTCCGTCTCGGCGACATAGAAGTATCGGAAGAACGGCACATCCGCCAACGTATTAGCCCTGCCGGTGTCGGCTGCCAGCGACAGATAGCGCTGGCACAGTTCGAGCGAACGCTGCGTGTCCTGCACAACTGCGATGCAAAGCTTATAGCCGCCGTTCACTAGGAATTCAAGCGTTTGCGGAGTGTACGACGCGGCGATGTAGATGGGCGGATGCGGCGTCTGCACGGGCGGCGGCACTAGGTTTAGCTTGTTTAGCGAGTAGAATTCGCCATCGTGCGAGAACTCAGGCGTAGTCCACAGTCCCTGCACAATGCGAACACTCTCCCGAAAGCGCGCATGCGCTTCCGCCTCGTCCACGCCGAAGCCTCCATACTCATATCCGAAAGTGCCGCGTCCAAAGCCCACGTCCAGCCGTCCGCCGCTCACGCAGTCGAGTGTCGCCGTGTCCTCCGCAAGCCGTATCGGGTTGTGCAGCGTGGGTATAAGCACGCCCGTGCCCAGCCGTATGCGCTCCGTGCGCGAGGCTATTGCAGCCGCCAGCACCAGCGAGGACGACCCTAGACTATACCGCGAGAAGTGGTGCTCAGCAATCCAGATGCTGTGAAAGCCGATCTGCTCTGCGAACACAGCCTGCTCCACGCACTCTGCAAACAGCCGAGACGGGGCTTCTCCTTCGGGCCAGGGGACGTGTGTGAAAAGTCCAAACTTCATGTTAACAACCTACCATGAAATAACGAGATATATCAGTGTGAGTAAATTACCTATCTTGCTTAATTAGCACTCAATTAAAAGGGTCGTCATGTAGTTCAATCAGCATGCCGTCAGCATGTCGGTTGTTAACTGCTCACTGTTAGGGTTACACTCCGATTGCCGGAGCGCTCGACAGGAGGTATTTGACTTGTCATTGCAGCAGCGACATTGGGGAATCTTGATATGCGACATTTTATTCTATATGGTGATAGTCAACTTAATGATGGATGTTGTTACCGGAATGATAACAGACACACTAAATCCCGTAAGAATCATCTTTCTAGGTGTGGTGTGGGGAATAGGCACATACGCTTTGAGAAAATCTATGAGAGCCAATCCAACTCAGAGCAAGGCGATTTTAGGCGCAGTTCTGCTGGCGATATTATTGGTATTTTTCTTGGTCTCATTGGTATTCATAATCATGCATTAGTATACAGCGCCGCCGCAGGCACGCCGCCCTGCCGCGCAATGAATCGCTGGCAAGCCGCTGCGTAACAGCCGCATACGCCCTGCCTGTTCGCATACTATGTATTGTGTGTAACCTCACACTATGCTGAATGTCGAGCCGCGCTCTCCTTTGCTGACTTCTATACGGACCGGAAAGGCTTCTTTCATCTGGTCGATGTGCGTAATGACGATTATCTTCTCAAACTCATCCTGAATCGACTGGATAGCTTCGGTCAGGCGTTCCTGACCGCCCCTGTCCTGAGAACCGAAGCCTTCGTCTATGAACAGCACGGGCAGAGGCGCGCCGGAGCGGCGAGCGAGCAGGCGCGACAGGGCGATACGCAGCGCAAAGTTGATGCGAAACGCCTCGCCTCCGCTGAATGTCAGGTAGTCGCGTGTGCCAAGTTCGTCCGCAATGCGTATCTCCAGCCGCTCCGATGTGCTCTCGTCTAGTTCCAGCTTCAGATGCATACGGTTCTCGGTGATGCGCGCGAGAAGTTCGTTCGCATCGTCTTGCAGCTGCGGAATCGCGCTCTCGATAACGAGCGCCTGGATACCGTTTTTGCCGAATGCCGTCGTGAGTTCGTCATAGATGCCCTTGTCTCGGGCGAGACGCTTATAGTCGGTCTCCAGCGAGCGTATCTGCGCTTCCAGTTCATCGCATCGATTGATGTTGTTTTCTAATACACCGCGCTCAATCTCCGCTTGCCGCAGTTCGCCATCCAGCCGCTTACTGCTTGCTTCGGCTTCGGTTAACTTATCGGTGAGCGCGGGCAGCGAATCTATGTCCTGTGTCAGCGCTGACATGCGTTTATCAGCCGTGTTTATGTCATCCAGCCGCTCGGTGAGCATCTGGCGGCTGATATGCAGGGATTCGTTGACTTCGGGAAGACGGGCTTGGGCTTCGTTCAGCGCATGGCGTTCAGCGTCGAAGCGGCGGAGTGCGTTTACCTGAATGCGCGCTTGTCGGTGCGCTTCAGCGTCATACTCCAGCACATCTATATCGGAGAGCAGGTCAGAGAGTTTCTTGCGTTCGTCCTGTGCGAATGTCTTATCGCGCAAGGCTTGTTGCTTGCATGATAGTTCCTTGTAGGTTGGCGACAAGGCTTGCTGCGCTTGCGTCGAATCGCGCTCATCGCGCGCCAGATTTGCCTCATCCGCAGCGAGCGCGCTGTCTTCGGACCTTTGCTTCGCTTCCATTGACGCGAGCGACTTGGTTATAGTTTTGCGTTCGCCCTTATATGCGTCTATTCGGGCAAGGTTTCTGCTGTATGATTTTTTGCTCGCCACACCGATGCGCTGATATTCGGCGCGGAGATGGTTCTTGCCGGCCTCGCCGAGCTGCTGTCCGCACAGTGGGCAGGTCGTTTCGCCTTGCTCCAGCATGTCGAACTTTCGGCGGGTCTCCTGCATTTCCTGCATCAAGCGTTCGTTTTCTTGTGCCAGAGCATGTATCTGTGTCGCTGCGGAGTCGGCGTGAGTGCGCTGTTTCTCGATGGCGTCCAATTGATTGGCAAGTGCAGCGCGCCGCAGCGGTATGGATGCTTGCCGTTCTCTAATGTGGGGCAGCAGCGCGGCGCGAGGTTCCAGTTCGTTGGATATGCGGCGTTGCAATGCATCTCGTTCAGACTTGAGACGCTCTTCCTGTCGAGCGATTGACTGCGCGAGTGCGGCGTATTGCGTGTCAAGGCGGCTTTTCTCTGACAGCGCGGCGTCTAACCTGTCAAGTCCGGCCTGTGCGGATTGGAGCGCGTCAAAGCCTTCGAGTATCTGTGGTGTGTTATCAATAGTTGTTTGGTATGCGCTAATGCGCTTCTCGTCAGCGCTTATCCGTCGTTTCAGCCGAACGACATCCGACTGTGCGGACTGCGAGCGCTGTCGGACGGCAGCGAATTCAGATTCAAGCGCCCTGATGCGCTGCACTTCGATGCGGAGACCTTCGATTTGCTTGTGCAGAGATTTGGCGCGGTGCGTATCTTCCGAGATTCGTGTGCTTAATTCTGCTAGGCGTTGCTGATATTCCGGCTTGCGCGCCGCCTCGCTGCTGCGGTCATCTATTCTCGTGCGGGTTTTCAGCATTTGGTTATGTGTGTCTCTGCCGTGCTCGCGCGCGCTGTCCGACAGGCGCTGGTAGTAGGATAGGTCAAGCACCTCAGCGAGGCACTTCTTGCGCTCTGTGGGCGTACTCGTAGTGAAAACATCGGCTTGCCCCTGAGACAGATAAGCCGTGTTGATGAAAGTCTTGAAGTCCATGTTTAGGATTTCTATGATACGCTCATTCGTTTCGCGGACTGTGCTTGCGCTTATCGGGCGAAAATGCTCTGAATCTTCTGATGCGGCAATTTGGAGTTCGAGAGTGGTTCGGCTGCTGCTGCCGCGCGCGCCGATGCTGTGGCGGCGCATGACGCGGTAGCGCTGCCCCTTTGCGAGGAAGTCAAGCTCTACGCTCATATCCGTCCGGCCGAGATGAACAAGCTCGCCCATACGCGGTGCGCTGATGCTTCCGTTGCGTGCTACGGTTGCGCGCGCAGTGCCCCAGAGCGCCCAAGTAATCGCGTCCAGCAGCGCTGTCTTTCCATGCCCGTTGTCCCCGCAGAGACAGGCAACATGGATGCTGTCGAAATGCAAAGGCGCCACTTCATCTCGGTAGCACATGAAGTTCTTTAAGCCTAGTCTGAGAGGGATCACAGGATGGCACGCTTACCCTGGTTAATTTGTGTTAATTTGCGCGATATTCCGGCAAAGGTCTGATGTTGTAATGAGCTGCGCCGCCTATTAGACTTTCCACGGCGGCGCGCGCGGTGTCTAACGATGTGAAGCAGGGGATACGTCTGTCCACGGCGGCGCGGCGAATTTCAAAGCCGTCTTCCAGCGATTCGCGGTCGCCCTCTATGGTATTCACAACAGCCTGCACAGTGCCGTCTGCGATGATGTCCACGGTACTGGGTCGTTCTCCTGTGTGTGCCTTGGGGATTGCGAATGCGTCGATGCCAAGCCCGTGAATCATGCGCGCCGTGCCCTCTGTGGCGAACAAGCGGTAGCCCGATTCGGCGAGCTGTCGTATCATCGGTACGGAGTCTGCCTTGTCGCGGTCGGCGATGGTCAGCAGTATAGAGCCTTTCTCAGGCAGCATCATGCCGGATGCTATAAGCGCTTTCGCGACCGCTGATGAGAAATCGGTGTCGATGCCCATAACCTCGCCGGTCGATTTCATCTCTGGTCCAAGGTAGTTGTCCACGCCTGACAATTTGGACATCGAGAATACGGGCGCTTTCACTGCGACCAGATTCTGACGCTTCCACAGCCCGTCTCCATATCCTGCTTCGAGTATGCTCTTGCCGAGCATCGCTTTTATCGCAATGCGAATCATCGGCACGCCCGTCACTTTGGATATGAACGGGATGGTGCGGCTGGCTCGCGGATTGACCTCAATGACGAACACCTGTGTGTTCTGATTGCCGTTAGCGCGGTTTGTCGCCGGGCTGCGATAGGGGGCGCCGCCGACAACAACATACTGGATATTCATCAAACCCTTAACTTGGAGGGCGCGCCCTATGCGCGTTGTGTAATCGACTATGGTGTCAATCTCCGCTTCGGTCAGGGTCAGCCCCGGGTAAATCGCCAGGGAGTCTCCGCTGTGAACGCCAGCGCGCTCCACATGCTCCATGATGCCGGGTATCAGCACATTCTCGCCGTCACAGACGGCGTCCACCTCAACCTCGCGTCCCTCGAAATACTTGTCTATGAGCACGCGCCTGCCCATACCCGCCTCAAATGCGTGCGTCATATAACGCACAAGTTCGGTGGCGTTCTGCACAATCTCCATTGCCCTGCCGCCAAGTACGTAGCTGGGGCGCACCAGCACAGGATAGCCTACACTCTGCGCGACGTTGAGCGCCTGTTCAAGGTTGTTTACTGCTTCGCCGGGCGGATTGGGAATACCCGTCCGGGCGAGGAACTCCTCGAACAGATGGCGGTCTGACGCGATGTCGATTGAACGCGCAGTAGAGCCGAGTATGGGCATCTTTACGCTGTCCAGCGTTTGCGAGAGGTTAATGGCGGTCTGCCCGCCGAACTGCACGATAGAAGGCGGAAAGTACGGATCAGTGCCTTCATCGGGGAGGGCTTCGTTTTCCAGAATGTCCAGAACACTCTCTTCGTCAAGCGGTTCAAAGTAGAGGCGGTCGCTGGTGTCGAAGTCTGTGGACACAGTTTCCGGGTTGGAGTTCGCCATGATGCTGGACACTCCCTCTTCGTCGAGCGCCCACGCCGCATGCACGGAGCAGTAGTCGAACTCTATCCCTTGCCCGATGCGAATAGGCCCGCTGCCCACAACGAGCGCTTTGCCGGAGTTCAGCGGCGGCGCCTCGTTCTCTTGCTCGTAGGTGCTGTAAAAATATGGCGTCTGCGCTTCGAATTCGGCAGCGCAGGTGTCCACCATCTTATAGACGGGGCGCATATTCCACTGACGGCGCAGGGCGCGTATCTGCTGCTGGGTGCGGTCGGCCAGCTCGCCTATCTTCGCATCTGAGAAGCCAAGCCGCTTGGCGCGCCATAGAATATCGGAATCGAGATGCGAAGACAGCAGCTCCTCCTCCATAAGCGCGATGTTCTGGAATGCGCGCGTGAACCAGGGGTCGATGCCGGTTGCACGGGACAGCGTCTCAGGGGAGACGCCGCGCCGCAGAGTGTAGAGCAGAGCCCAGAGTCGTTCGTCATTGGGATGCAAGGGCAGTTGAGCTTTGTTTAGACCTTCCGGTGATATACTGGCCGGCGATGTGGCAGCCGGCGATGTGGCAGCCGGCGATGTGGTGGGATCACCTGCGCTGTCCGTGTCGCGCGCACTATCGAAACTCCAGTCCGTATCCTCCCAGAGAATGTCTCGGTTGGTGATTTCGAGTGAGCGGACTGCCTTCTGGAACGCCGCCTCAAAAGAGCGGTCTATCGCCATTACTTCGCCGGTGGCTTTCATCTGCGTGTTGATGGATCGGTCGCCGGCAGGGAACTTGTCGAAGGGCCAGCGCGGAATCTTGACCACGCAGTAGTCGAGCGCAGGTTCGAACGCGGCTAAAGTCTGCTGAGTAACCGCGTTGGGGATTTCGTCCAATCGTTTGCCTACGGCAATCTTGGCGGCGACACGCGCGATAGGGTAGCCGGTCGCCTTGCTTGCGAGCGCGGAGCTGCGACTGACGCGCGGGTTGACTTCGATGATGTAGTATTCGTTGTCTTTGCCGCCTCCATCCGGCAGCGTTTCGCCAACGACATCGCCGGGGGCGAGCGCCATCTGTATGTTGCAGCCCCCCTCGATGCCCAGCGCACGTATAATCTTCAGACTAACGGAGCGCAGGAGCTGATATTCCTTGTCGGAGAGCGTCTGGCTGGGCGCTACCACGATGCTGTCGCCTGTGTGGACACCCATTGGGTCGATGTTCTCCATATTGCAGATGGTGATACAGTTGTCGGCTGCATCTCGCATCACTTCGTATTCGATTTCCTTCCAGCCGATTAGCGAGCGTTCCAGCAGCACTTGGTTAATCGGGCTTGCGGCGATGCCGCTTGATACGATTGTGTTGAATTCGTCTAGCGTTGTGGCGATACCGCCGCCGGTGCCGCCGAGCGTATATGCGGGGCGCACTACGAGCGGCAGTCCAAGTGTATCCAGCGCCTTGTACCCTTCTTCCAAGGATTCAACGATTGCGCTGGGCAGCACAGGTTCACCGATGTCCGAAAGCAGCTGCCGGAAGAGTTCGCGGTCTTCAGCATTGCGTATAGTTTGCAGAGACGTGCCGAGGAGGCGAACGTCGTATTCTTCAAGAACCCCAGCCTCAGCGAGTTCCACGGCTAGATTCAAGCCTGTCTGCCCGCCCAGCGTGGGCAGGACGCCGTCGGGACGCTCGGCTGCGATGATGCGCGTGAGCACCTCGACCGTCAGAGGTTCAATATATACGACATCGGCTATGTCTTCGTCGGTCATAATAGTGGCAGGGTTCGAGTTCACCAGTACGGTAACGATACCCTCTTCGCGCAGCGATTTGCACGCCTGAGTGCCAGCGTAATCGAACTCCGCTGCCTGTCCGATGATGATAGGTCCCGAACCGATGACTAGGACTTTTTGTGGTTTGGGGTGCTCGGAAGTGTGATTGAATTGCTGCAAGACCGCTCTCTACATTACTTTGTGGAATTGGAACTTCGGGTTGAACATTGAACGGCGCGGGCGGTCTATGACCTGAGCGTCGTAGGACTATTATATCAGCAAGTGATTTTTCGCTACTTCGTATTCTTCTGTCATCTTGCGCCGGCTGAAAGAAACAAGCCCTTACGGCGATACTTTGGGATCGGACTGAGTAGAAGCGAGACGCCGCATCTGCATAGATTAGGCAACCTGCTAAGAAATACGGGTGAAGCCGTCGTATGCCGACCACAGGTTTTGATATGCCTTAACTTTGCTCAATTCCTTTTGTATTCAGGTAATCAGCCATCTTGTCCGGGAAGTTCACGGTCCCCCCATCAGCGCCCACATCGACGACGTGTCGCATCAGGTCTTCATTAAACAAGCCGTGGCAGCGCACGACAAACCCCTCAGCGTGAAGGTTGTTCACTAATTCCGGGGTTGTTAGGTCAGCGCGCGGGCAAACCTGTGCAAGCCCAAGTTCTTTTGCCTGTTCGACGATTGAGTCATCCCAATAGGCGCTTCCGGACGGCACCAGCCATCCTTTAGGCAGGGTGGAGTCGTAGCTCACCGCCTCCTCCAGCCATTCCTTGTTAAACGAAGTTATGGTTGCGCTGTCCGTCAAACCGTAACCGCGCACCATGTCTATAGTACGCCGCGCCAGTCCGCCGGCAATCTTCCGCGCTTTTATCTCGATATGAAAATGCAGCCTGCCTTTGTAATGTTCCAGGGTTTCGCCTAGAGAGCGTATCGACTCGCCTTTGTATTCAGAGCTGAACCAGCTGCCGGCATCCATAGACCGAAGCTGGTCTAATGTGAAGTCCGCCACGCGTCCGCGAGCGTTAGTTGTCCTATCCACAGTGTCATCGTGAATGACCACGATCTGATCATCACGGGTTAAGTGTACATCAAGCTCGATGTGGTTGATGCCCATTGCCAGCGCTTTGTCGTAAGCAGCGAAAGTATTTTCCGGCGCCTGCGCTGAAGCGCCGCGATGGGCTATGTTTATAAACTTCGGCACTTGTCTATTTCCCCTCCGAATCGTCGATCATTTCCATAAATCGGTCGAACATATACTCATTATCTAATGGGCCGGGCGATGCCTCCGAATGATACTGGATGGTTATCACCGGCAGAGATTTATGGCGCAGCCCCTCGATTGTATTGTCGTTGAGGTTGATATGGCTTACTTCGATTTCCTGCGGCAGGCTGTTGGCATCCACTGCATAGCCGTGGTTCTGCGAGGTGATATGCACTAATCCGGTCTGCAAGTCTTTGACCGGGTGGTTTGCGCCACGGTGCCCAAACTTGAGCTTGAAGGTGCTGCCGCCGATTGCGCGCCCTACGACCTGATTGCCAAGGCATATACCGAAGATTGGCAGCTTGCCTATCAGCCCCCTAGTCGTTTCCACTGCGTAATCCAGCAGCTCAGGGTCGCCGGGTCCAGGTGAGAGCATAACGCCGTCAGGGTTGCGGTCGAGAATGTCTTGCGCCGATGCGGTGGCAGGCATGGCGACCACTTCGCAGCCGCGGGAGCGGAGCATGCGCAGGATATTGTACTTCAAGCCGAAGTCGCTGACGAGAATGCGCCGCGTGGTTTCGGGCGCAGGCTTCTGCCATAGCGGGCTGTTCCAGTCGTAGGCGCTTTCGGTCGTAACTTGCCGCACGAAGTCTAACTCACCGTAAGCGGGTATGTGCTCAAGACGCTCCAGTACGCTCTCCGGCGGTTCATCCACGCTGATAGCGCCCATCATGACCCCTTGTGTGCGCAGTCTGCGTGTGATGGCGCGCGTGTCCACTCCGCTGATACCGGCGATTCCCTCCGATTTCAGATAGGCGTCGAGCGTCATGCTGCTGAGAGAATGGCTTGGTCGCAGGCTGTGTTCGCGCACGACGAAGCCGGACACCTGAATGCGCCGTGATTCGATGTCGCGGGTGTTGATGCCGTAATTCCCGATGAGCGGGTATGTAGGCACGACAATCTGCCCGGCGAAAGACGGATCGGTGAGCATCTCTTGATAGCCGGTCATTGATGTGGCGAAGACGACTTCACCGTGCGCGGCAGTATTCGCGCCAAAGGCGTATCCGCGATAAGTAGAGCCGTCTTCTAGGACGAGGTGAGCGTGTATAGGTTGTGGCATTGTTATGTTGTTGCTCCTGGGTTGGAGTCTGCAGGTTGATGATGATTCACACCATAGTTATTCAATCATTTTTGGCAAATTATGATTTGCAACTCCATTTGTAAATCGTATGTGATTGATAAATCCAGTTGCAAATCAATAAGTGCCAAATATGATTTGTAATCTGATTTATTCACTATCAATATTATTGCGAAATGAGATAAGGTTTATAGCATATCGATTGGATAGGTTTCTACGCTTTGCCCTTCAACGATATTGAATAGATGCTCAAATATATACAGCGCGGGTAGTTGTCCTCTACTGGGACTGATGATTTGGATTATGTCGTCAGCGGCTAGTCTGCTGAGTATTCTATCTGTGGTTGGTTTTGGGATGTTAGCCATTTCTGCAAATATGCTGCTTGTAAATATAGTTTTGTTAAACATAGTATCAAGAACTTGGATGGCATACGGAGAGTGTGTGCTCTCCGGAACCCGAACCTTCATTTCATCGTATAAATCTAATATGCCCTGCGCTTTACGATTGTCAGCCTTGGCTTGCTCAAATACTGCTTGTAGGAAAAATTCAATCCACCCCTGCCAATCGTTTTCTTCTGTAATCGCAAGCAATTTGTCAGTGTAATCTGTGCGATGTGTTTCAAGATACTCGCTCAAATAGAAAGTGGGGCTGGACAGCAGTCCCTTCTCATATAGGAAAAGAGGTATTAATATCCGCCCGACGCGGCCGTTTCCATCTAGGAACGGGTGAATGATTTCGAACTGCGCGTGAACTATGGCGAGCTGAACAAGCCTATCTTCTTCGTCGTAATGAATATACTTCTCCCAATTGTCTAAATGCTCCATCAAGAACATAGGCTCCGGTGGTACAAATCGCGCAGTCTGAATAGTTGAACCGGGTGTTCCTATGTAATTCTGCGATGTGCGAAAGTTTCCACGTGCCTTATTGTACCCTCGCACGCTGTCAAGTAGTGTTGAATGAATACCTAAAATGAGATTTAGCGATATGGGTCTCTTCTCAAGCCGCAATACCGCCTCATCCATTGCTATTCGATAGTTAATGATTTCCTGAATATCTTCCCTTTTCTGACTGCCTATATCACCCGATACATTGGGAGCGGCTTGATACTCCAAGACCTCTCTCAAACTTGCCTGAGTGCCCTCAATTTGGGAAGAAAGTACCGCCTCCTGTGTTGTCATAGGTGAAAGCAACATTGTTGCATTTGGAATAGTCCGCAAAACGCCGTCATATCTGGCAAGTTCTATATTAGCTTGTGATATGAGTCTCACCAGCGCTCCCCAGTTGATATTATTTAGAGGGAGTGAATCTGGCACACATGGCTTTACCATTGATGCACCACCTCCCCTGCGACTAGCGTCGTATGCACCTTGCCCCGAAGTGTCGCGCCGTTCAGCGGGGTATTTTTCCCTTTAGATGCGAACTTCGCGGCGTCCACGATCCACTCGGCTTCCGGAGCGATGATTGTGATGTCCGCTGATGCGCCCTGCCTCAGTGTGCCAATGTCGCTTCGATCCAAGAAGCGCGCCGGAGCAAGCGTCAGTTTCTCGATGAGTAGGGGCAATCCGACTGCGCCGCTGTGGACTAGGGACATGAGCTGACCGAGCGCGGTCTCGAGAGTGCTGATGCCAAATGCAGCATCTTGGAAAGTGCATTGCTTGTCGATGCGGTTGTGCGGCGCATGGTCAGTGGCTATCAAGTCTATGACGCCTTCGCGCAGCCCTTGTATCATTGCGTCCACATCATCCTGAACGCGCAGCGGTGGGTTGACTTTGGCGAATGTGTCGTAAGCTGCCGGAGTGAGTGGCGCGTATGCTCCGTTGCCGATGTCGGTTTCAGAAGTTCTGCCCAGTACAGTCTCGTCAGTCAAGGTCAGGTGGTGCGGTGTAACCTCGGCGCTGATGTTGGTGATACCTCTATCTTTGGCGCGCCGTACCAGTTCGAGCGCTCCCGTAGTGCTTAGGTGCGCCACATGGTATCGACCGCCAGTGAGTTCCGCGAGGTTGATGTCGCGCGCCACCATGATATCTTCGGCAGAGTTCGGTATGCCTTTAATGCCAAGCCGATTGGACACCCAGCTCTCGTTCATCGCGCCGCCATGAAAGAGTGAAGGCTCTTCGCAGTGGTTGATAATGGGCAATCCGAGCGCCGAACTGTAGCTGAGCGCCTGCCGCATGATGTTGGAATCAGCCACTGGGTTGCCGTCATCGCTAAATCCTATAGCGCCCGCCTCCGCGAGTTCGCCCATCTCCGCAATTTCAGCGCCCATGCTTCGCTTTGTAACGCAGCCGATGGGCAGCACGCGCACATGCCCTTCATCGCGCGCCTTGCGCAGCACATACTCCACCGTCGCTGATGTGTCCATAGTCGGGTTCGTGTTGGGCATGGCGCAAATGGTGGTGAACCCTCCGCGAGCCGCTGCCAGAGTGCCTGTTGCAATGGTTTCCTTGTCCTCAAATCCAGGCTCGCGAAGGTGGCAGTGAACATCTATGAAGCCGGGGCAAACTACCAGACCTTCGGCACCGATAGTATCGGCATGCTCGGGTGGCTCAATGCTTCGTGCCATGCCGCTCACTTTGCCGTTCTCTATCAACAGATCGGCAATGCCGTCAATGCCTTGTGAAGGGTCTATCAGCCTGCCGCCTTTGATATGTATCATCCCTTGCTGTGCCACTTTTTCACTCCTTCTAGCATCTCCAGCACCGGTTTGACATATTCCAGCAGAGGCAGTGTGGACTTGCCATCCCACCAAATGAACTCGCAGTGTTCTTCGCTCAGCGCAACATCGCCGCTGGTTTCCACTCCAAACACGTTGTGTACTTGTCCCCAGTACTCGCCGCCGTCGCCTCCCCAGAAATCGCAGTAATCGAAAAGGTAGTTTGCTTTAACCGTCATCAGGCCAGTCTCTTCGTCCAATTCGCGTGTAACAGCATTGGAAGCCGGTTCGGTCTCATATATTCCGCCGCCCGGCAGGTGAAACTCAACATCACCCGGTTCTCTCAAAAGCAGAACTGCACTTCCACGAATCACTACTGCCGTAGCCCTGTGTCTGATTCTCCTTTCTGCTGCTGAAATCTGCATCGTCAGGTTCCTGTTATCAAACCAGACGAGCCATCTAATGCGTTATGCATCAAGCCCGCCTTGCGTAGAATCTCATTCACGTGTGGATGCACCGGCACATCGGAGCTGCCGTCCCACCAGACAAATTCGGCGACCATCGAATCCTGCGCCACATCAACCTCGCCGCTTGCCTCCACATCAAATACATGGTGGCAGTTGTACTTGCCGTTGTGCGAAAAGAGGTACCGTATGGCAGTTGCTGTCAGCGTGGTTTCCTCCTGAAGCTCGCGCGCTACGGCAGATATTGGCAGCTCGCCCGCATCTATGCCGCCGCCCGGCAGGGCAAACGACAGCCTGCCCTCATCGCGCACTAGAAGTACGCAGTCATCGCGTATCAGGATGGCGGTCGCTCTCTGGCGTGGAGTTTCGCGCAAATCTTCCTCCTTGCCCAATCAGACGTCTTTCTTTATATCAGTTCATTCGCGGCGTAACGGCGGCGTACAGCAGCGCCATGCGCACTGCGACGCCATTGGTAACCTGTTCTTCGATCACCGCCTGTGCGCCATGAGCCACTTCCGGGTCTATCTCGATGCCTTCGTTCATTGGGCCCGGGTGCATCACAAGCGCGTGAGGCTTTGCAAGCTGCATACGGCGTGGTGTGATGCCATACAGCCGCGAGTATTCGCGCAGTGTGGGCAGGTGTCCGGCTTGCTGGCGTTCGATTTGGAGGCGGAGAGCCATGACCACATCTGCACCCTCAAGCGCGCGCTCAACATTCGTTTCAATTCGCACGCCGCTGAATGGATGATCAGACGCGCTGCCCTCATTCCGTCCGATACCGCCGAGGAAGTCTATAGGTATGAGCGTAGGCGGCGCGCAGAGCGTAATCTCTGCGCCCATGCGTGTGAGTCCCCAGAGGTTGGAGCGCGCAACACGGCTGTACAGCAGGTCGCCCACAATAACGACTTTCAGCCCGTCAATCCTGCCGAAGTGCGACTTGATGGTGAACAGGTCGAGCAGCGCCTGTGTGGGGTGTGCATGCATACCGTCGCCTGCATTTATCACTGCTGCGTTCAGAAAGCGTGATAAGAAATGCGGCGCGCCCGAATGGGGATGGCGCATTACGATAATGTCTGCGTTCATCGCCTGCAATGTCAGCGCAGTATTATATAGGGACTCGCCCTTCTCGACGCTGCTGCCGCTGCCCGATACATTGATGACATCGGCGCTGAGAATCTTGCCCGCTTGCTCGAAGGACACTCGCGTTCGCGTGCTTGCCTCATAGAACAGTGTGATAATCGTCTTGCCGCGTAGGGTTGGCACCTTCTTGATGTCGCGGCGCAGAACCTCGCGCATCACATCGGTGTTTTGCAAGACTAATTCGATCTCATCGCGCGAGAAATCATCCAGGTCGAGAATATGGCGGGGAGCTGCGCTGCGCGCGCCGTTAGCATGAAAGGGCGGCGCTTGTCGTTGAAGTCTGCGTCGGCCGGTAGTTGTCATCAGTAGTCCATCTCCCTCAGCAGCGCTATCTTGTCGATGCCGTCTATCTCACTCATGTACACCTGCACTGATTCGGCGCGCGAAGTCGGCACATTCTTGCCAACGTAATCCGGGCGAATGGGCAGTTCCCGATGTCCCCTGTCCACAAGGCTTGCGAGCTGAATCTCACGCGGGCGTCCAAAGTCGTTCAGCGCGTCCATGGCGGCGCGTATGGTGCGTCCGGTGTACAGCACATCGTCCACCAGAACTACGCAGCGCTCATGCACTCCGGAAGGTATGCTTGTGTGCATAAGCGGACGGCCGCGCTCGCTTATGTCATCGCGGTACAGCCCGACATCCAGCTCGCCCACCGGCACATCTACGCCTTCGAACTGCCGTATGAACGCAGCGATGCGCTTCGCCAGCCACACGCCCCTTGTTTGTATGCCGACCAGAATAAGTCCGTCCACGCCGCCGTTGCGTTCCAGGATTTCGTGCGAGATACGCACCAGCGCGCGCCTAATTTCGTCCGCGCCCAGTATGCCGCGCTCGACCGCATTTCCATTCGCTTCCACGAAATCTTCCAACAAAAAACCTCCTGCACGCCGGCAAGAGGTCTAGCCATAGGGAGATGCGCTTGCAGACGCAAACTCACGGATTAGCTTCGTCTCCCTTGCCAGCCTCTCTGGACTGACTTAAAGGGGCATAATCATCAAGTTGTCCCGTCCATTCTATATGGTCTGGGACGGATGCTTCAAGTAATATATAGACCTCACGCTTGGGATGTTTTCGTCGATTGGCTCAGGCCGCGCGTCCTCACCATTCGTGGTAAATATCCTATGCGCGCCTTGACGCCCTTTCGCGCAAGCCACTAGAATAGCGCAAATACCCTGCGTATTGAGTAGTTTGTATAATCGATTAAGGAGCATTGTATTGGCAGGTCTCATTGAAATGAAGTCTATGGGCGGGGTCGTGGCACGAGTGCGCGGGGACGATGTGGAAGTCGTGATATGCGGATTCGACGCTCAGCCCGGCAATATCATTTGGGGACTGCCTAAAGGTACGCCGGAAGACGGTGAGACGCATGAACAGACCGCTCTGCGTGAGGTGAGTGAAGAGACCGGATTGCAGGTCAGCATCGAAGAGTTCGTCGGCAGCATCGACTACTGCTTCGAACGATATGACGACGGCGTCGCTTGCCACAAGGTGGTGTACTTCTACTTAATGAGCGCAGACGGAGGCGATATTTCCCTGCATGACCACGAATTCGACTATGTGCGCTGGCTGTCCGCTTCCGATGCCATGAGAACGCTGACTTACGATAATGAGGTGCGAGTTGTTAAGAATGCCCTTTCCCTTATCTCGATCTCGAAAAAAGCCACGACCGGATGAACCTTTTTCGCTGGAAGGCAAAAAGGTAGTGCTTCGAGAGAAACGCATCGAAGACGCTCTTGTTGACTACACTTGGCGCGTTGATGAGGAACTCGCCAGGCTAGACGCTACTCATCCGCTTAACATGGTATACAACGACTTTCTGCGCTACTCGCAGGAAGAAATTGACTACCCAAACTCACGCTCTAAGCGCTTTGCCATCGACGACCTCACGGGCAAGCACATCGGCAACTCCATGTTCTACGATATGGACAAGCGCCGCCGTCAGGCTGAGCTCGGTATTATGATTGGCGACAGAGCGTATTGGAGCAAGGGCTACGGGACAGATGCCGTGAATATCATGCTGAAGTACATTTTCACGCAAGCCAACATGAAGCGCATCTATCTGCATACGCTGGACTGGAATGCGCGGGCGCAGAAGTCCTTCGGCAAGTCGGGTTTCCAGCGCGTAAAGCGAGTTCGCCGCCGTGGGTTGGACTTCATTCAGATGGACATACTGCGGGACGACTGGGAGAGAATGCACTATCCAAGCGAAGGTTCACACAGATAGGCACTAGGAGAGCCAACCCGGCTCTGCCCACACAGCCTATCCGCCGAACCTGTCTCCCACGTTCAAGCCGACTGATTCAATCCATTCCGGCGCATTAACTTTGCGCTCGCGCCCCTGCTGCACTCTGCCCACAAATATGGAGCCGCCGTTCGCTGCAATGCGAAAACCGGCGTCCGTAATCTCCGTTATCTCGCCGGGTACACCGTCTGCGTCCCCGTCCGTCTTGTTCGCGCGGAAGAATCGTATGCTAACATCGCCGTAGGTCGTGCCTGCGCCGGGGCTGGGATCGCTGCCGCGAATCATGTTGTAAATCTCGCCCACCGGCTTGTCCCAATCAATGATGACATCCTCCGCACGGCACCAACCCTCGTAGGTGGCGTCGTCGTGGTTCTGCTCTATACGCGGCGCTGTGCCCGCCTTCACCATGTCCACCGCCTCGACCATTGCGTCCACGCCCATAGGGAACAGCCTGCCGAAATAGACAGAGCCGAGCGTGTCGTCCGGGGTAATCTCCGTCTCTTTTTGCAGCAGAATCGGGCCGGTGTCCAGTCCCTTGTCCGGCCAGAATATCGTCAGTCCGGTATTCGTCCTGCCTTGAATAATAGGCCAGTTGATGGAGCTGGGCCCGCGGTGCAGCGGCAGCAAGGAAGGGTGATATTGTATCGTGCCGTGAGTTGGAGCTTCTAGGATAGCGTCCGGCACGATGTCGGTTACGAACGCCATAACGCACAGGTCGGCGTTCAACGCCATGAATGAGTCAATGCAGTCCTGATTGCGCATGCGGCGGAATTGCAGCACGGGGATGCCATGCCCCTCGGCGGCAGTCTTAAGTGGATCTGCCGCTCTGCCCGCTCTGTCCGGCGGACAGAACACGCCAACCACATTTTCCCCATGCTCCACAAGCGCGTTCAGCACACTCTCGCCAAAGGCAGCCTGCCCGATAAGCGCGATACGAAAATCTTCAGCCATTTGAAAATGCCTCCGGTCAGTCAGTTAGTTCATCAAATATGCCAGTCGGTCAGTCAGTATATCAGTTTATCGGTGGGTGTTGAGTTGTTTGTTGGTGATGAGTTGTTTGTTTTTGAAATCTATTTGAAGAACAGCATGTTTCTCTCTTCATCATATCTCTCTGTTCGCGTGTGCTGCGGTGGAGCAAGTCTGTTATCCATTATTATCCATTACAAGTCAGTTATATCACCAAAGACGCACAGCATCAACAGCACAAGCCACAGCATCAATCGATGTGTATTGCGGTGTATCCTGCGCGGTGCATCTCGCCTCAAGACGCTGTGTCTCCTGACAACCTGCCTGTCGCACTGAAACACTTACAGGCTTAATCACACACGAATATACTTACTGATAATCGGAAACACTGATATACTTTTCACCGATGCTCAAGGCAATTCGCCCCAGACCCTTGCCGATATACGCCGGCTGGTGGGTCATATCTGCGCCATTCCTCGCCGCAATGATAACTGTCGGCTCGGGGCAGTACGCCTTCGGACTGCTGATAGAGCCACTGGAGCAGGAGTTCGGCTGGACGCGCACCCAGATTAATTTATCACTGTCCTTTACTGCGGCGGGCAGTCTGGTTGCGCCTTTTCTCGGGCGCATTATGGATAGGCACGGCGCCAAGAACATTCTTGCAGTGTCGGTTGCGCTCATAGCCGTGAGCTACCTGCTGCGGCCGATGATGACCGAGCTTTGGCACTGGTATGCGCTTAGTCTTGTGCAGTATACGGGCTTCGCGGGGGCGTCCATACTGCCGGCTGGCAGGCTGGTCGGTATCTGGTTTGCGCGCTCTCGCGGCAGGGTGATGGGCATCACCTTGATGGGTAACAACTTTGGCGGCATTACCTTTCCGCCTCTCACAACCCTCGCGCTTGGTATGTCGTGGCATTGGGCGTTTATCAGCCTCGATCCATGGCAAGGGACATATTTGCTGTTTGGCGTAATTGGCGTACTGCTCACGGTCTATTCGCTGATATTTGTGCGCGAATTCCCGACACGCGCACAGCTGCGCCGGCAAGATTCTGATAGTGACGACGACACGCGAAACGATGCAGCGGTGGTACTGACGGGGTGGACACTGAAAGAAGCGATGCGCACGAAGGCGTTCTACGCAATGACGCTGGCTGTGATGCTGGGCACATTTACATACACCGCAGTGCTGACACAGATCGCCGCCCATCTGACGAACGAAGGCGTTTCGCCCGGCGCGGCGTCCATCGCGCTGAGTCTGCTGGCTGGCTGCGGCATGATGGGCAAGTTCATTATGGGACTGCTCGCAGACCGCATAACGGCGCGATATGCTCTGATGATAGACTTGCTGGGGCAGGCGGGCTTTCTAACGCTGCTGACACTCTTTGCCGGAGTCGCCATCCCATTGCCGATACTTTCGGCGGATGCTTTGATTCCGCTCGTGTGGATATTTGTGCCTCTGTTCGGTTTCTTCCTAGGCGCATTCGGCGCGCTGTCTCCGCTAATTGTTCAGGACGCTTTCGGCATAAAACACTATGGCAGCATCATGGGTGTGATGGGCTTGCCGATGGCGGTGTCGTCATTGCTTGGTCCTATTCTATCCGGAGTATCCTTCGACAGCACTGGGAGCTACCACTTCGCCTTTTTGCTGGTCGCGTTTCTGTTCTTCACCGGAGCAGTAGCTCTGACGCAAGCTGGCCAGCCAAGCCGCAGCGAGTAATGTTCATCCTTAGTGTATGGTATATTTGTTAACATAATCGGTATGCAGAATAGTATCCGGAGAACTTCGAGGTGCAAAAAGGATAGTGGTTGGCAATAGTCAAGAGTCGTTTTTTGCTGCCGTCAGACTTTCAGAGTATCTGGTATCCGACTTACGGCGCTCGAACCCCTGGTGGGAAGGCGCGTCCATGCCTCCGCAGCCGAAAACGCGCCGTCATCTTGTATCTCAAATACGCCGCAGACTGGAAGCCGGACTTGCTCCAATTGTGGTGGTCAGAGGTCCACGCCAAGTAGGCAAGACGACCGCACAGTATCAAATCATTTCCGATTTGCTCAAGGAGGGAGTGCATCCGAAAAATATCCTGCGAGTACAGTTCGACGAGTTGGATTCGATAAGAGGGTTGCAAGACCCGATTCTCCGTATCTCTGACTGGTTTGAACGCCATATATCAACAGATCGTTTCAATGCGCTGGCGCAAAATAATCAGCAAGCATATCTCTTTTTTGACGAGATTCAGAACCTTGACGGGTGGAGCACGCAGCTTAAATCCTTAGTGGACAGCGCTTCCATAAAGGTTGTCGTTACGGGAAGTTCAGCGCTAAGAATTGAAAGGGGGCGAGATAGTCTCGCCGGCCGTATCAGTACGGTTGAGGCGGGTGTGCTTTGCGGGAGTAAGTAGGTAGCCACCTCTTTCGGCATGCCCGGATTTGTGCAAAAGATTTGTGCAAGAATTGACTATGAAAAGCACAAACCGATAAAATTAGAGTGAAAATAAATTGAACTGCATTGCAGAAAAGCGGCGGACGCACAGCCGTCAGCATAGGAGGGAACTCTATGGACTCGAGCTTCGTAAGGAAGATGGAAAAGGCTAAGGACTATTCCGTGCAGGCAGGGCGAGTGACGCTGATGCAGTGTCAGGCGACTTTCCGCGGCGACAATTCCGACCACGAAATCTCCTACGAAGCGGGCAAATGGAGCTGTACCTGCTACTACTTCACAAGCCGCCGAGAGTGCAGCCACACTATGGCGATGCAGCTTATGCTGAGCAGTATGGTGGAGGAAGCCGTCAGTAACTAAATAGACAACCCTGTACATATCCGCAGGATACAGGATATATGCAGGGTTGTTATGTGCTGATGGTTCCCATCGTTTTGTGGCGCGCGCTGTTTAGCTTTCGTCGTAGCGGCTGATCACTAAGCAAGCGTTCTGGCCGCCAAAGCCGAAGCTGTTCGACAGGACTGTGTCCACCTTCGCCTCGCGCGCCTTATTGGGGACATAGTCGAGGTCGCAGTCCGGGTCGGCGGATTCGTAGTTTATCGTGGGGTGTATGATGCCGTCCCGTATCGTCTTGATACATGCGACTGCTTCTAGCGCGCCTGCGCCTCCGAGCGCATGTCCTATCATCGATTTGGTTGAACTAATAGGCACATTGTAAGCGGCAGCTTCGCCGAACGCCTTCTTGATTGCCAGCGTCTCCACCATGTCGTTCTTCGGGGTTGATGTGCCGTGCGCGTTGATATAGTCAATGTCCGAAGGCTGCATGCCAGCGTCCTCGATAGCCCAGCGCATCGCTCGCGCGGCGCCTGCTCCGTCCTCGTCCGGCTGCACCGCGTGGAAGGCGTCGGAGGACACGCCGTATCCCGATACTTCAGCAAGCACTTCCGCACCGCGATCAAGAGCGTGTTCCAGGCTTTCTAGCACCAGAATCGCCGCGCCCTCTGCCGGCACAAAGCCGTCTCTGCCCGCGTCGAATGGGCGGCTTGCTTTCTCAGGCGGCACATCGCTTCGGCTGAGCGCTTTGATGACATTGAAGCCTCCAAGCCCAAGGTGGCAGATGCCCGCCTCGCAGCCGCCTCCAAGCACTACATCCGCCGCGCCGCGCCGTATCGCCTCCGCTGCTTCGCCTATTCCCTGTGTACCTGCCGCGCATGCTGTTATTACGGTGGAGGTGTAGCCTTTCAGTCCGAAAATACGGCTCACATTCGCCGCAGCCATGTTCGGCAGTATCATTGGTATGAAAAACGGACTTACTCTCATTCCGCCGCGCCTGAACAGCGTGCGAGCGTTGGCTTCAGTATCCGGGAAACCGCCATTGCCGTTGCCCATTACCACTCCCAGCCGTTCTTCATCCTCGTCGGATAAGTTGATATGCGCGTCTTCCAGAGCAAGCGCCGCCGCCGCCACTGCCGTCTGTGAGAAGCGCGCCATGCGCCTCGCCTCGCGCGGGTTGATGTACTTGCCCGGATCGAAGTTCGGTATTTCGCCCGCAACTTTGCAAGGATAGTCCGAAGGATCAACAAGCGTCATACCGCTGATACCGGACTTGCCTTTTACAAGGCTTGCCCAGTATTCGTCCACTGAATCGCCCAAAGGCGTTACTGCGCCCATGCCCGTAACGACGACTCGCTTTCTTCCATTGCCCATTGACATTCACCTCGGCAGTTATAACTAGCAGAGACATAGTCTATTAGACGTCTCTTTGCGAAATCTTTTATGTTTCTATCTTGCGTTCAAGTCAATTGAAAGTATGTGTATATCATACACCTTACGACAAAGCACAACAAAGCGACGGCCGTGAACAAATAGCCGTCGCTTCTCTCTATTTTGTGTGCAGAGATGCTGTGCGAAGATACACTGAGAGAATTAGGAATTGGACGCCTTTACCTAACAATAGTAGGTGTTCCTATCAAATTAAGTTCTGCGGGATAACGCCATTTCGTTTTCAGAATATCCATTGTTATCTTGTAACATTCGTTCTGTGCGGCGGTCTGATGTATGGATACAGCTCCGGTGGAATATGCTGCACTTCTTCGGTAACTTCGGCTGCTACGGATAGCGAACCGGTGCCCAGCACAAGGTCGTTTTCGGTTGCGATTGCGAGCGCCTTTTGCGTCGCCTCGCCCACATTCTCCGATGCGAATACTACATCTATGCCAAGTTCTGCGGCGACTTGCGCTATGTTCGCGCCGGAAGCCGAACGCGGATGCCGCGAGTGGGCTGCCAGCAGGCGCGGCGACAACGGCAGCAGCTCGCGCAGCATTCCTTCGGCGCTGTGCCCGCTCAACGCACCGAATATCAGTATCAGCCGCTCATACGAAAATTGCTCCCGCACAGTCTCCACAAGCCGTTTCATGGAGTATGGGTTGTGCGCGCCGTCCACAACCAGCAGCTTACCGTCTTCGTCCGGCGCAGCCAGAATCTGCAAGCGCGCGGGCCAATGCACATCACGGATGCCTTGCACAATGCTTACATCATCCAGTCTGACGCCTTGCGCTCTGATCGTTTCGGCAGCAGCGACAGCCGTCGCGGCGTTCTCCATCTGGTAATCACCCAGCAGCGGCGTTTCCAGTTCGTATGCAGTGTCTGCGCTGCTGAGGCTAAACTTTTGTCTGTGCAGGTCGGCGCTCCGCTTGCGCCACGCAAAGCGCTGACCCACCGACAGAAGAGGCGCGCAGCGCTGCCGAGCAATCTTTGCTATTACATTCATTGCCTCATCGGTCTGCGGCGCGACGATAACCGGCACGCTCTCCTTGATGATGCCTGCCTTCTCGAAGGCGATTTTGGCAATCGTATCTCCCAGCGTGGCGGTATGATCCAGACTTATGGAAGTGATGGCGCATACCAGAGGCTGAACGATATTTGTGGAATCGAGTCTCCCGCCGAGACCAACCTCCATTACTTGAAAGTCAGCGCCGATATGGCTGAAATGAACAAATGCCATCGCGGTCATGGCTTCAAATGTGGTTACACCGCCGTATCCGCCGGAGTTGCCTACTTCTTCGACCACAGGCCAGATGCGCTCCACGACCGCAGCAAACTGGTCTTTGCTGATTGGCTGTCCATTAACGCGGATGCGCTCTGTTGCGCTGTGAAGGTGCGGAGATGTGTACAACCCCACTTTGTATCCCTGCGCCGCAAGTATAGCCGCTGTCATCGCGGAAGTGCTGCCTTTGCCCTTTGTGCCGGCTACATGCACAGTAGGCACGGCGAGATGAGCATCTTTCAGCCTCTCCATAAGCAGCGACATACGTTCGAGGTGAAATCCCGAGTGGCCCGGGCTGTGCGTGGAGCGTTCGAAGTCAGCAAGCCCCATCACGCGCTCCAGCGCGCCATCGTAGCTTATATTTGCGCCGGACTGCATCGCTTTGGCACCCTTATCAACTCTATGTTTCAGATGGTAACAAGTTTAATCAAAAGAAAATGGATGGACAGGCTTGCGAGAATATCCCGCATATCCTGTCCATCCATGTTAAACCCTATCAGTTCGGATGTCAGCCCTTAAAAACAGGCTAGACTGTGAAGGACGGAGTTAAGAACCGCTTGCCATTGGAGACGCTGGCGCCGCCATTTATTGGATGCTTTGAATGTCCATTGAAGCTGTCTTGCGGAAGCACACTGTTAATGCGCTGGAACATGGACACTGCGCGCTCGATGGTGTCGTCGCTGATTTCCTGCCTCAGCTGGGAGTGGTGCTCCAGCAGCCATGCCGCAGGGCGATAAGTATCGAACTGTCCGCCTGAGATGTACTCCGACTTGAAGTGCTTTTGTACCCTATGCACGATGCGGGGATCCTTATCCGAGATTGCCTTCATGGAAACCGGCTGTCGGAGATCCATCGCGTAGGACTCGTTCACAAGCCGCAGATAGAACGAAGACTCGAAAATGTCTTCGATGTCAGCGGTGCGAATCTTCTGCACCTCAACCCACTTGACAGGATTGTGTCGCTGCAAGGTGCTGTTTCGGTTGAAGAACTCCATCTTCTCCTTGTTCTTTGGCGTAACGTCCATCAACACTGCAACGCTCACATAGTTCTCACCGAGCAGTGAGACGAACATGGGCAGGTTGTCTGCGTTCCCAACAGGGATTACGACCCACCGCGGGTCCAATCGCTGGTAGCCCTTGCTGGCGCAAATCTCCCCCAAAATCTGCAGGTATATCATATCCGATGCAGAGTTCACCATTAGGCAGTGGGGAGCCAGGAAGAGTGTATGCGCTAAGTTGTGTCCGAGCGCAACTTGCAGCGGGAAGACCGTGTCTTCGTCGTTATTCAGTGTGTCAGAGCTGATGACCGTGCCCCTGTCGTCCACGTCCTGCACTGTGCGAATCCGATCGAGGTTGTCCAGATTAATCATAAACGGCGAGTGCGTCGTGTATATGACCTGGTGCTTCGGCGCAAGGCGCTCGTCTATGAATCGGAGGAAGTCAGCCTGTGCCAGCGCGTGCAGGTTCAACCCCGGCTCATCGAGGAGCAGCACCAGATCGCACTCTTCTTGCTCCTCGATGCTTGAGAAGTATGTCAGGAATGAGAAGAACCACACGAAGCCCTTGGAGCGCTCATCGAACGGTACCGAAACACGATGTCGGTTGTTCCATATACGCACATGTAAGATAGTGCCTTCGTTGAGCGGCGGCACATCGTTGGGATCTGCCGGTGACAGATCGAACTCCACGCGAAGCTGCCTGTTCTGCGCCCAGTACTCGAACATCTCGTCGGAGATGCTGATTGACGCCGATTCCAGCTCTGCTTTCATGTATTCGTAGTTTGTCTGGCTTTGGAGGTCTTTAAGATTAGCGCCTACAAGAGACAGAAGCGACATGAAGGTGCGATCGGACTCGTCCAGATCAACGCCGGATTCAACACGCCTGAGCATGTCCTGGATAGAAATCCTGCCACGCATCGTGCTGTATTCGTCAAAATATACGAACTTTGGCATCATCGAGAAGAGTATTTCTTCGATAGTTTCCCTGACAGTCTTATTGCTGAAGCGATCATAAAGGTTGGTAATCAGCCTGCCGACGGACACCGGTTTGACATCCAGCGCCTCTAATACGCTCAGCAGCTCGGTTACGCTGGCAGCTCTGCTGGCATGGTTCGTTATCTCGGGCGGCAGGTCGGCGCACCGCAGCAGGTGTCGCACTACCGCGCCTTCGTTCATTTCGAACTCCCAGATGAGTTCGTTCTTGTAGTTTTTGGTTACCGTAATTTCATCCGAGACCAGCACTCCATCTCCGAGCTGTGCAGCCAGCTCCTCCCGCTCATAATCCGAAAGCGTCATTACGGCTGCTGCTGCCGGCGCAGGGTTGGATTCGTGCTGGCGGCGATACTTGACATACCCTTTGCGGGGGTAGTCCTTAAGCTCGAATTTCTGGTCGCCGTCCACGGGGTTAAGCCGCTTCAGCGCGCCCAAAAATGCCGTCTTGCCCGACTCGTTCTTGCCAACCATTGAGGTAACGGCATCTATATCGACCCAGCCGGAATCGTCGATTGATTTGAAGTCGGTTACTCGAGCGCGAACAAGTTTCATATTTCCTCCTGCATGCACCTAATTCTATTGGGTTGAATTGCTTTGCTAACCTATTGCTGTGGGAATGTGCATTAAGCCATAAGGTCTGTCAGCACATAGACTTAATAGGTATCTTTCCTGTATCGTGATTTGAGATTAACTAAGTGAAAACAAGCTACGCAAGTTGTTTATAGTATTTTAATTAGCCAGTTTGATAGTATATGTGCTAGGCATTGTCCGAATATGGCGAAGTACATTATTGATGTTTAGAGGTGATTTCATGAAAATTGGTATCTCCGGACTGCGAGCTCCGAACGCATCTTGGAAGGAAACGCTGCGGGTTGCGAAACTGTCAGAAGATCTGGGTTACAGCTGCATTACTATGGGAGAGGCTTGGGGTGAGGATGCCTTTACCTCTCTCGCGCAGATTGCCACCGTAACTCAAAGAATACGCATAGGCACAAGTATCGTCCCTGTGTATGCCCGTACGCCCTCTAACATTGCGATGACTGCGCTCAACATGGACAAAATGTCCGATGGGCGCTTTTTTCTTGGACTCGGCGCAAGCGGCAGGGCGGTTATTGAAAACTTTCACGGCGAGCGGTTCGACAGACCTTTAAGCCGCATGCGCGAGTACATTAGCATTATTCGAAAAGCAGCGGCAGGCGAACGCCTAGACTACAACGGTGATTTCTTTAAGATCCAGCGCTTTCACCTGCGCTTTCAGCCCTATCGCTCACATCTGCCCATATACGTTGCATCTCTGACGCAGGCAGGGCTTCGGGTAACGGGCGAGCTTGCCGACGGATGGCTTCCCATATTCCTTGTTCCATCACGCATGGACGTCCTGCTCGCAGACATCGAGGAGGGCGCGCGAAGTGCAGGCAGGTCTCTCAGCGACATCTCCATTTGCCCTCAGGTCTCCATATATGTTACGGACGACATCGCAGAAGCCCGACGGCGCGAACGCCCGCACATCGCCTTCTATATAGGCGGAATGGGCGACTTCTATCATCGCTACATGCACCGCATCGGATTCGGTGGGCAAGCCGATCAGATACGAGAGTTATATCTGAACCGAGAGCGTGATGTGGCTGCGTCGCTTGTAACCAACGACATGGTTGATTCTATGACCATCATGGGTACGCCGGAGGAGTGCCGTCAGCAGATGCAGAATTTCTTCGATGCCGGCGTGGATGAAATACGCCTCGTGTTCAACGAGCCTGATGTAGATTCGTACATCGCAGCGATGCAAGCCGTTGCACCCGTGAACTCTTGATGCAAGAGTGAATATGGTCCAAGTTTAACCGATGTACATGAATTGGAGGCGAGAGCGGGAAGTGTCAGGAAAATGCTCGGAAGTTATTAACTGTCGCTATCCAACCAATGGCTGGCGCTAGTTTAGGACATAGGGAAACAAAGCCGCAGAGCAGTTTGGCCGGTGAGGCTGCATTACTCACCGCGCAGCCTGCGAAGCTCAGCCTCCAGCTCTAATCTTGCTGCACGCTCTTGCTCTGCACGCGCTTCTGCCGCAAGTCTCGACTCTCGTTCTGCAAGCTTAGCCTGTTCTTCAGCAAGTCTAGCCTGCTCAGCCGCAAGTCTCGCCTCTCGTTCTGCTGCAATTCTGCGTTCTGCGATTCTGCGTTCCGCAAGCCGAGCCTGCTGCTCTTCGCGGCGCGCTTGCTGTTCTGTCGTGAGGCTGCGCTCTGCTTCATCCAATGTGTTTAGCCACCTGCCGCTGACAGCGTCCTTCAGACGAAACTCAGTGTAGCCATCCGAATGAGGAATCCAGTAGAAGTCCACTCCCAGCACCTCACTGCGCGACCATACACTCCCATCAGGCTCATCACGCTGCTCAATGCGCCGATACTCTCCGTCAATAAGACGCTCACCCACCAACGGCTCTCCGTAATACTCACCGCCGAATGCGTCGAAGCGCCAGTATTCCTGAACGCCCATCTGCGCGTATATCTCACGCTTCTGATTCAAATCCCTGCCTGCGGTGCTCCTTGACGCAACCTCCACTACGAGCGAAGGCACTGCATCCCACTCGTCAACTCGGTAGCTTCGGCGCTCCATCCTTATGTACCTCACATCCACTCCGAATACGACATAAATGTCCGGCACCACAAAAGACCCGGGTATATCAGAGTTATAGATGACATTCGTGGACGGTCCTGCAACAAGCACACTTGGGTCGTCTGCGTAGCGCGCCATTAGGATAGATTTTATGAGAGTAATAGTATCGTCTTGCTGCATACCGTCCTCAGGCGGTTCGGGGACTTCCGGTATCAGGTCGTACCACGCGACAGTGGTAGTTGATGTGGTTGCCATCGTCTAGCCTCCAAGTCTATGCGCCTCGTTTATGGCAATGAGCAGCGCCGTAGGCCATCCAATACATCGAATAGCAGTTAGCAGTCCTGGCTATCACTAATATCACTCACCATGATATTCGGGGCTGCGTCTTTCTAGGAAAGATGCGATCCCTTCCGCACGATCGACAGTGGATTGCAGGATGACGGTCAGGTCGGATTCCAGCCCCAGCCCTTGTGTCAAAGTCATATCGCCACCTTTTAACAGCGTTTCTTTGAGGTATCGAGCTGCTATCGGAGCGTATGACGACACCGTGGCTGCGAGAGACATACCATACTGGACGGCCTCCTCGCGTTCTGCGACATAGTTCACCAGACCAATATCCATCGCCTCCTGAGCGCTAAACAAGCGGGATGTGAGTATCAGATCCATGGCGCGACTTTGCCCCACGATACGGGGCAGTCGCTGTGTGCCGCCGTCCCAAGGTATGATGCCGGAGGAAAGATTCGTCAGTCCTAGCCGTGCATCTGACGCCGCAACCCGTATGTCGCAAGCCAGTGCAATCTCAAGCCCTTGGTCTATTGCATCTCCGCAGATGAGCGCGATTGTGGGCTTCTCGATTGCGGCGACCGCTTCGCTGACTCGCAGCAGTGTGAACTCATCCGGCGTTGGCATGCCGCTCGAAAACTCTGTTCCGACGCAGAACTTGCTGTTTGCTCCGGTTATGATGCACACGCGAACCTCGTCGTTCTGACGAACGCGCTCACAGAAGTCTCGCAGCCGCTGCGCCGTATGCTCATTGACAGCGCTGCTGCTATCCGGAAACGCAAGTGTGATTGTGGCGATATGATTGTTGATCGACAGATGCATGATTATAAATGGTAACACGGATGCGCCTGAGGCACAGATTTTCGCAGCTGCTCCTGACATTCTGAAAGGTCGGATTTTGGTCTGCAGTTAGATATGCAGCTGCTTTGTTATGATTCAGCGACCACGATTCCAAAACGTTCGAAAAGCAGCGTGTTCGCCTGCTGGGTGGACATTATCGCACCTTTCAGTCTGGCGGTCTCTAAGCCTGAACCCGAAATGTATGCGCCACGCAAATCGGCGCGGTCGAACCGCGTATCAGAGTTCACGACTGCGCCTGTCAGATGGCAGCCCTCAAACACTGTGTCCGTAAAATCGCTGCCCGATAGGTCGGATTCCGTGAAGTTGACATCCTTCAGCCGGCTGTCTTTGAACCGTTTATATCGCAGGGTCGCCATGCTAAAGTCGGCATGGTCTATCGTTATTCCGTCCAGCTGTGTTTGGCTGAAATCGACAGTGCGAAAGCGCGAACCCGTTAAGTCGGCTGCAAACAGATTCGCGCCGTCTAGGTTGCACAGAGTCATGTCGCAGTTTTCAATCCTACTCAAGTTCAGCTTTGCGTCCCGGAACAGCGCAGAAGTGCACTCACATCTAAGCAGAGTTGCCTCGCGTATATCTGCCTTGTCGAAGCGCGCTCCCACCAGGGACGAGCCTTCGATATACAGCGCATCACACGCCAGATTGAAAAAATTCACCCGGCGCAGCGAGCAGTCCTCAAAGCGCAGCTCTTCCGCGTCAAAATCCGACAGATCTGTGTCGTCGAACACGCAGCGTATGAATGTAGCAGAACGGTGCAGCAGCGATTCGAATTGGGAGGCGCTGGTTATCGTGAGGTCTTCGTGCGGTGTCATTAGGTCGTTGTCCTTGCGATAGAAGTGTTGGGCTAATCTTATGCGCGCGCTGTGAACGCGCAGTGAATACGAGGGGCAATGCGCTAGGCAGAATCCCTGAATCCCAGAGAGACGGCAGCAACGGCAGAATCCGAAGACAGTTACTGAAAACCGCTGAGTGCCAATGAACGAATCGGTGAGTGGTCAGTTCATAAAGAGTCCTCCGCTCACATTTATCGCCTGTCCCGTGATGTTCATAGCGTATTCTGATGCCAAGAAAGCAGCGAGATTGCCGATGTCGTCGGGCGTCTGCTCTCTGCCAAGTGGAATCTGCGCCTGCACATGCTCCTCGAACAGCTCGCGCTGTGTCTTGCCTTCCGGGTTCGGCGTCATGATGTCGCGCGCTGTGATGCGCTCCCACATCGGCGTCCACAGCAGCCCGGGGCATATCGCGTTGACATTGATATTGTGCGGTGCGAGCGCCTGAGCTTGAGCCTGCGTCAGGCTTATTACACCCGCCTTTGACACATTGTACGGAGGGTTGCGCGAGCTGCCTTGTCTGCCGGCGATGGAGGCAATGTTAATTATCTTGCCAAATCTGCGTTCCTTCATGTGCGGTGCAATTGCGTCCGTAACCCGCGCGATGCCTTTGACATTTATCTCGAAGATAAAATCCCAGTCTTCTTCATTCGGAATCTCGCGCCCTTCCCAGCCACTTGCCCCAATCACGCCCGCGTTGTTCACAAGAATGTCGATTGCGCCGAACTCTGCGAGTGCGCGAGCTGCCATATCGGCAACTGACTGCCGGTTCGCCACATCCAAGCTCATAGCAAGCGCGCGCCGTCCAAGCGCTCTTACCTCTGCCGAGACGCTCTGGGCATTCTCCAAGATGATGTCCGCCACCACAATATCGGCGCCGTTTCTCGCCAGCGCCAGCGATATGCCGCGCCCAATTCCGCGCCCGCCGCCGGTTACCAATGCCGTCTTTCCGCTAACATCCATGCTGCACCTCCAAATTGCCGCGTCAATCTGCCCATATCGTACCCACTTCACCTGCTGATGTCAGCCCCACCGGTTTGGATATTCGATAGTGTCTAACAATGAAATCAGCGATATAAAACATCATACACTCATAAAATGATATACTGACTAAACGGAATGCTAAACAAACTTGATAATATGCTCCAAAGAGACTTGAACAAATCGGCGTATTCTGTCAGGATGGTTAAATGAGAATTGGAGAATTCGAAATACGAGAGCCGGTCCCGGATCTGCGTAATGTACGCGCCATAGCAATGTTGCGTCCTTGGATAGATGTTGGACGAGTCGGTACGCTGGTGCTGAACCGCCTCCAGCGTTACCTAGGCGCACAGGAATTGGGGAGATTAGAGAAACCGGGCAAGTTTTTCGATTACACACGCTACCGACCCCGAATGCGGACTGTACAGGGAAGGCGTGTCTTCACCACGCCTAATACTATCGTTCATTACGCGCACGGCGACTACAATGACTACCTCTTCCTGCACATCAGGGAGCCGCATGCGTTTGGAGAAGACTATTGCGAAGCCATTGTCAACCTGCTGCGCCACTTCGGCATATCCGAATACTGTCGCATCGGGGGAATGTATGACTCGGTGCCGCATACCCGCCCGGTGCTGATAACCGGGAGCCTAACGCCTGAGCAGGAGCGGCGCGCATCCGGGCTGGTTTCTGTGCGAGGCAGCACATATCAGGGACCAACTAGCATAGTCAATTTGGTGAATGAGTCCCTCGTACAGCAAGAAACCACTTCGGTCAGCCTTATGGCGCACCTTCCGCAGTATGTGCAGCTCGATGAGGATCACATGGGCGCGGCGAGACTGATGAGCGTTCTCTGTGCTATGTATGACTTCCCGGAGTCGCTTGCCGACCCGTCGCGCGGGGAGCAGCAATACTCTGAAATAAACCGCGCCGTGCGGAACAATTCCGAAGTAAGATCGCTCATTCAGCAGCTGGAAAACTACTACGATCGCACACATGCAGCGCCGCCTGAACCTGAAGATGATGAAGAGCCTGTCTCTCTGTCGCCCGGGTTGGAGCAGTTCCTCTACGAAGTCGGAGAACGCCTCGAAGAGCCGGCCGAAGATTATGACGAGGACAGCGACGACGATTTACAGAGCAGCCGCTGACATCTTAAATCAGAATCCGCGATTGCATAGCGCTGACCTGACTGACCTAAAGGTGGCAAAATGACCAAACTTCAGCAAGGCGACAGACTTCCGTCGGTTACGCTGAGCTTAATCGATGGAAGCACGATTAGTTTGCCGGAGCAGATGCCGTCGCGCTACCTTGCGCTGCTGTTCTACCGCGCGCACTGGTGACCTTACTGTGTTCGGCAGTTAGCCGAATGGGAAGAGAAGAGCGCAGAACTGGAAGCGCTGGGCTGCAGTGTAATTGCTGCCAGTGTTGACACGCTTGAGCACGCACGCAAGATGCAGCAGCAGTCCGGCGTGCAATTCCCCATTGCTTACGGCATAACACGCGCAGACGCCGACACGCTTGGCGCATGGTGGGCGGATCAGCGCGGCGGATTTGTCCAGCCCACGGAGTTCCTGCTTGGACGCGGCGGCACGGTGCTGGGGTCGCTCTACGCCTCCGGACCGATAGGCCGCATGAGCGCAGACGAAGCGCTGTACATGATACACAACCGCGAACGGCGTTAGTGTGGTGTGTAGGTATTCGGTGGCGTGATGCCGTAAAAGATAGAATACTCCGAGATTACTGCATCTTCGCCGTCGATCTTGCCCCAGACGGTAACCGTATATACACCGTTGCCATATTTGTTCAAGACTTCGGAAATATCAGCCTCGACTGCGAACGAAATATCTGAAACATCCCAGTCCACTATTAGTTCCCACTCTGTCGCCGTAATCCAAGGCACGGTGATAGTTTGTTCTTCACGTTTCTTACTTGCTTGGTAGGCTTGCTCCCAATACGTATGCGCTTGATTATGTGACCGTGGCGCTGATGCGTCAGGGGAAACATCGTATGGGTCGGGGCAAGGGTTGTAAGGCTTGAAGAACTCATCAGTAGTCCAGTGCTGATTTCCGGTCAGTGGCTCTCGCAGCGCAGCAATCTGACGACCACTACCATAGCAGTATGTTCTTGATACTTGCCCTCTGGTGAGTTCATGCGGCGGTGGATCATAGTAGATTTGCACTCCCAAATCTCTTTTAGTATTAAACGATACGCTGCTTTTTGCATTTCCCTCGAAAGACAGCCGTCCGTTCTCGATAGATGGCAGATTGGCATATTTCACATAATCACCTTCGAAATGCTGGTATGCAAAAAAGTTATATTCGTCCCAAGCCAAGCCAATATTCACTTTCATATAGTTCTTATCTAGAATGCTACGCCGATGCCCATGGCTGCTCATCCAACCGTTCATCGCATCTGTGATTTCATCTTCGACCGATGCGATAGCGACATATCCATCGCCGCTTTTGATGCAATAATCGATACCGTGTCCGTTCTCGCCGTTAGACTGGTAGCCACCTGCCAGTGAGTAGCGCATATATGGCTTCAAGCCGTCAATACCCCAGTGTGAAGAGAAGCAGTTTTTCAGAGCTGATTCAGCATGCAGCTGGGCAGCGGTGTTGTCGCCCAGCTCGACTGGAGGAACACCTGCCTTTTTTCGTTCAGCATTGATAAGTTTCAGCATGTATCGTTTTTCGTCGATATGCCGAAGACTGGGTATAGGTATCGGTGTGTGTGCTGCTGTCGGTGTATTATTCTCCTTTCGTACAAGTTTCTGCGCTGTTGGAGTGTTCACAGGATTTGAGGCGGCTTCCGGTGTTAGTGTTGGAGTCGGGCGCGGCGGCGTGGTGGCAATCACACTGTTAATTGCCGAGCGCGCATTGGCACCTACCGTCGCTTGAACTTTAGGCGCGTTGGCTGCCTTTGATGTCGCCATCGATTGCAGTGTTGTGGTAAGTGCTGTGATTGACTCGACAGATGCTGGTGGCAGTGTGCCGCTCGTCTGTGGTAAGCGCTGTTGTGTGAACCACCACACACCGCTAACGACTGCACCAACGAGAATTACAAGTCCCAACCAAATCCTGATGCCCCGTTTAGGCGCGCGGAAAACTCTGTTGCACTCGCGACACCGCCATTTGTATCGTCTGTGCTCTCTATATCGCCTGCGTATGTTCCTGCTGCTGCAGTGCGGACACTGCCCCATTGTGCCTCCTTGCTCTCGGGCTTCCAAATCTCGAACTCTCGACCGAGCTTTGATGCAGTATCCGCGCCTGCGCTTCTGCTCAACCCGATACAGCCGGAGTTAAGCTCTACCGAAATATCTTGAGCGTAATCAGGATGATGAGCAGGAAGCCCCCCAGTATGAAGAAAAGCGACCACCACTCATTGAGCGGCACTGTGGATATTCCGGACGCCCAACTCAGAATGAATGACACTAATGTCAAGGTTCCAAGAATGCGCGAGAAGCGTCTCGCTATGCGAACTGCCAAACCTCGCAGCGGCGATATTATGCTTGCAGTCGCCAAGATGATCGAAAGGATGAACAGGACTGCCATTATCTGGAACAGTATCATCGCAAGATAGTCCGGCAATTCTGCGATGAATAGAAAATCGATGTTTTCTTCCAGCCGATTCCATTCGCGCTCCAGCATGAGTGCGCCCACAAAGGCGGTCAGTGCGTTGCTCAGCAGCCAGTCTTTCGCAAATCTTACCTGTTCGGCATCTGCAGCCATGTCAGTGTCTGTAGCCATATCAGTATCCTCTTTCTTGCGTAACCGCTAACTGCTGACGCTCTATACCAGCAGCTCCGCCAACTCCTCCGGGTGGCTCAGCATCGGGTAGTGTCCCGCGTCCAGCTCATACCATGCGGCGTTCAGCGTCTCCGCCGTATTCCTCTGGTGCGCTTCGGGCGGATTCTGGCTCAGGCGGCATCGAACGACACGCGTTCCCGGCCATTCCTGCGCCCAGAAAGCATTCAGTTCTCCGGGCGCATCTGACGCCTCTACGGGGTGCGGCGTGCAGCGGTCAACAGCCCAGGTGCGCAGTTTCGGCTCCAAATCCGCGAATAATCGGTTCTCCATTTCCGTGCGTGTAGGACCGCGCGTCAGGTCGGTGGTGGGCATTGGGGGCGCATTGGGATCGCGCTGCACGATGTCGCTCACGCGCTCGCCGGGCTGGGGCGCGAGCGCATCTACGAACGCCAGCCTACTTATCCGCTCACGCGCAAGCTCTGCCGTCTTGCATATCACCAAACCGCCGGTGCTGGTGCCAACGAGCACGATGTCTTGCAGGTCTTCATAGAACATCATGTCTGCGATCTCTTGCGCCTGCGATGCTATTGTGATGCCCGGTCGTATCAGCCTGCTGCGCTCACCGCACCCGTCCAGTGTGGGCGCGTACACCTCATGTCCCTGACGCCGCAGCGCCTCGGCTGTGGGCTTCCATATCCAACCGCCCTGAAAAGAGCCGTGAACCAGTACAAAAGTTGCCATTGGGTATCTCCTTATACTTAAATTGTTCGTTGTCAACATCATCTAACGGCAGTCAGTATAATATAAGTCAATGTCAAAACATTCCACACACAGACAAAAACTTTTGGGGAGTATTATGCTGAGAGTATCCTTGCGCCCGTATGCCCTTATGCGTATCCCCTTATGATTGTAACCGGACTGGGTATGATGACATTGGGTATGATGACGGTGAAAGTGAGATGTGGGTAGCGGACGCCTGAATCGATGCTATGATGGGCGGCATTGTGTTGCCCCGGGCGCGTGGGATGGAACGGATGGGTTGGATATAGGCGATATGATGACGGTGCAGCGCTCGCTGGGCTTATACAAGCGCGAATCTAGTCTTTTCAGACTTTCTACGAAATACGCAATTATTCTCGGAACTGTTATAATCATCCATTAAGATTATTTAGCATCTGAATAGAAGATGCTGTGGGGTTTATGTTATCTTATCTTGGTGAGGCAGTGTGATGGCAAACGTAGTCCTAGTAACTGATATGGTAGTCGGCTTTATGGAAGACGGGCATAATTTATACTGTGGAGACGATGCTAGGGATATTATCCCGAGGGTGCAGCGACTGATAGAGAGCGAACAGGCGGCGGGCGGAAGCGTGATTTTCATCTGCGACACGCACGACCCGGATGACCTTGAGTTTCAGATGTTTCCGGTGCATTGCGTTCGCGGCACAGAGGAAGCAGAGGTTATACCGGAGCTGCGCGGCTACGAAGGCATTCGTCTGCAAAAGCGTCGTTACAGCGCGTTCTTTGACACTAATTTGGAAGAGATGCTTGCGGAGATTGCGCCGGAGCGGGTCATAGTTTGCGGGGTGTGCACCGACATTTGCGTGATGCATACCGTTGCGGATGCGCGCAACCGCGACTATGCGGTGGATGTACCGAAGGGCTGTGTGGCGTCTTTCGATCAGCAGGCGCACGAGAACGCTCTGCAGCACATGGAAAAGATACTGGGCGCACGGCTGCTGCCGGCATAGAGCGGCTAGGCATAAGAAAAGATAGATAGTCCTTAGGATAGTAGTAGGTTCGGGTTCTTGGCAATTTTATTTGTATGTGAAGGGTAACGATATACGCTCATGACCACTCCTGTATTCGATGTTCCTCCATCAGTGCTGACAGGCGACAGAAGCGATGTACAGTCTCGGCGAACGCAGGCGATTTTACGGAGCGAGAATGTTAGCCCCAATGTTACATTGCAGTTCAGCCCGGTGCGAGCAGGTGTGTTGTGCGGCATAGGCGAGGTGCGCTCCCTGCTGGAAAAAGTGCTGCCTGAAACCGGCGTAGAAGTTTGGGCGCTGAGCGAGGGACGCGAGATAGACGCAGGTGAAGTGGTTCTCAGGATTAGGGCGCCGTACAACGTTATAGGTTTGTATGAGATGACTATCTGCGGGATGCTGGCGTCGTCGAGCGGCTGGGCGTCGGCGGCGCGCGAATGCGTCAATGCGGCGGGCAGCATTCCTGTAGTATGCACTGTTCCCGCGTATGCGCATCCCAATGTTGTGCCTCTGATAGATTACGCAGCTGTGATCGGCGGTTGCGTTGCGGTGTCATCGGCGCTTGGCGCGCGTCTTGCCGGGGTAACGCCCACAGGGTATATGCAGCACTCGCTGCCGCTTCTGCTCGGAGATACCGTGAGGGCTTTGCAGTCTTACGACCGCCATATGCCTCTGGAAGTTCCTAGAATTGTCATAATAGACACCTTTAAGGATGAGGCGGAAGAGGCGATTAACGTAGCCCGAGCGTTCCCCAATAGGCTGCGCGGAGTGAGTATGAGCACTCCCACGGAGCGTGGAGGCGTAACACCGAATCTTGTAAAAGAGGTGCGCGCTAAGTTAGATTCGCAGGGATTTCACTATGTTGACATTTTGGTTACCCACGGAGTCAACAAAGATTTGATTCGCGAATTTGTAGAGGCTGGCGCGCCTGTCAACGGATTCAGCGTGGATGAGGCTATCGGCGGCGCGCATCCGCTGAGTTTCAATGTTGATATACACGAAATTGACGGCGCTCCGGTCGCACGCCGCGGCAGGATGCCGGGCATAATGCCTAACCCGCGTCTTGACCGCGTGCTGTAAATTGGCGCAGTGTTCCCAGTCGGCTGCTGACTATCGATTAGGCGAGGATTCTATCTAGGGTTGTATGTTACCACGATGCGCAGGACACGCTTCGTGGACTGTGTAATTCGCGCCCAATGAGCTATACGCCAGCCCGGTATGCAGACGATACCGCGCTCAGAAACCAAGAGGGGCAGTCCATTGCGCCACCTGCGCGGGATGCGCGCATCTATCATGAACTCACGCAGGGACTTTGACTGCGCCATTCCCAACGGCTGAAACCTGTCGCCCGATGTTCTTGCGCGTACCCATAACTTGTTTCCTACGGAATCCAGGTCGAGCGTCTCGCTCATTTGGAATATGCCTTGCGGCATGTCATTGAGATTGCGCCTTACTTTAAGGATATACTCAGACCCCGCGCCGGGTGTGCGTGTTTCGACCGAAGTTTTCACATGCCATAAACCCGTCTGCATCTCCCCGGGTACGGAGACAAGGAACTTCCCGTGCAGTTGGGGAAGCGGCGCCAGAGCGTCCACAACCGCCTTCGCGCTTCCAACAGTCGCTTCGCCGTAGCCCGTTACGAATATCAGCCCGCCGGGCAGGTGCAAGGTCTTGCTCGGTGCTCCGTCCAGCAGGCACATCATGTCCACAATGTGGCGCTGGGTTATGTGCATTTCGTAGTCTCTGATTTCTTCTAGGGCGTAACGAAGTATTTGTGCTTGAATCGCGGGCGGCTGCGCTGACAGCGAAAGTGAGTCTAATGTGATGACATGTCCGTTCGCGGTCTGGTTAGCGCGCGCGACTTTGTGCCAAACTTCGTCTGCGCGGGCGCGGATATAGTCGCTGTCCTGCGCTGCATTTTTTGCTAGACGAAGCAGCGCGGCGCGGACAGAGGGGTTGAACTGCTCCATAAGCGGAAGCAATTCCATGCGTATGCGGTTGCGCATGAACTCCGGGGACGAGTTTGAGACATCCATACGCGGTTTCAGCCCGAATGCGCTGCAGTACGCCTGCGTTTGGGCGCGGCTCACTTCCAGCATTGGACGGAACAGGGTTGTCTGCCTGCCTTCGATAACACGGCTGCCCAATGTTTGCATGCCTCGCAAGCCGTCTAAGCCGCTGCCGCGTATGATGTGCATTATCAGCGTTTCCGCCTGATCATCGGAAGTATGACCCAAAGCAATCGCATCTGCGTTGTGGTCTGCTGCTGCGGAGGCAAGAAAAGCATAACGTACTCTGCGCGCCGCGTCTTCGAGGGACAGCCTGTGTTTGGCGCGATACGATGCTACATCTGCGCTTTCCAGTGTGAAGGGTATGCCTAGCTGCGTGAAAGTATCGGCGACAAAGCAGGCATCCGCGTCCGATTCTGCGCCGCGCAGTCGGTGGTTTAGGTGCGCGCCGCGCAGAGTCAAATCGAACTCATCTGTGAGTCGGTTTAGCGCATGCAGCAGAGCCAGCGAGTCGGGACCTCCGGATACGGCTACCAGAAGCGTTTTGCGTGCGAGGCTGTGCTCGTTGAGTGCAGAGCGTACATGCTGTTCGAGCGCGTGTGCGCTGCCGACCGATCGCATCGTCTGTTTCTACGCCTTTTCAGACGCCACCTTCGGTGTTTGAGCGCGTAATCTTGATGGTCTCTATTTTGAGTGCGCGCATTTCGATGACCTCAATTTTGAGGTTTTCATAATCAAGGGTTTCGCCTTCATGAGGGATATGCCCAAGCCTGTCCAGCACGAAGCCGGCGAGCGTATCAAAATCCCCGGCGGGCAGGTTCAGCTTAAGCTCTTCGTTGGCTTCATCGATGCTCATCGCCGCCTCGACTTGGAAGGTGTTTTCGTCAAGGCTTTCATACTCTTCTTCCGGCGCTTCGCCTTCTTCGCCGTGCGCTCCGACGACTTCTTCCGAAAGGCGTTTGAGTGTTACCAGCCCTGCCAATCCGCCATACTCGTCCACGATGAGCGCCATTTGATGGCCATCACTGCGCATTTCATCGAACAGCTCCGCCGTGCGCTTTGTTTCGGGTACAAACAGAGGGTTGCGTATGACATTCGTAATCTCTGCGTCGAGTGCGAGACCGCCATTATGTGCCATGGCTTTTAGAACGTCTTTTGAGGATAGGATACCGACAATGTTTTCGCTGGATTCGTTATACACCGGAAAACGTGTGTGGGAATGTTCACCGTACGTCTTCAGGAACTCTTGGAGGGTTGCGTTGCGTTGCACGCTGACTATCTCTGGACGCGGGGTCATGACCTCACGCACTTGGCGGTCGCCGAAGCGAAACACGTTTTGCAATAGTTCGGCTTCGGACGGCTCAAAAGTGCCTTCCGCTTCGCCGATGTCGATGAGCGTCAGGAGTTCAACTTCGGTGATAGAATCGCGCGCCTGAGGGTTCACGCCCAAGATGCGCGTTGTCCAGTTTGTGAGTTCTTGCAGCATAAAAACTATGGGCAAGAAGAGTGTTTCTAATAATTTGAGAGGGCGGGCGTACCAGAAAACGATGCGTTCTGACTGGTGAACGGCGATGGTTTTGGGTATTGTTTCGCCGAAAATGAGGAGAAGTGCGGTGCCTACTATGGTTGCTACGATAGCTGCAAGCGCTTCCTGCCCTTCGCCAAGCAGATTCAGAACGACTACGGTTATAAGCGCAGTGAAAGCGACATTCACAAGGTTGTTGCCCAGCAGGATGGTTGAGAGCAGGCGTTCGGGGCGTTCGAGCATAGCTGCTACGCGCTGTGCGCCGGGTCTGTTGATGTTTAGTAGGTGCGCCAGCCTGACCCGTTCTAATGCGAGGAACGCAGCTTCAGATGATGAAAAAAAAGCCGATAACAGGATGCAAATGCCGATTAGAATTAGGTTCGATAACTGTACATCCACCATAGAAGATTTACCTCAGTCCTGCGCTTTGCTCGCGAGCGCGCCAAAGGGTGGATATGACGTTATAAGTGATGGATTCGCTGAATCCGCGCCTGCGCATGTAACCGTAGAGCCTGCGCTGGAATGTTTGGCGGTCTGTGTTCGCCAAGCGGCGGGAGTATGCGGATGCGGCGCGGTACGCGTTCTGGGAGTCGTCGCACTGATTGAGTGCGTCGTCGGCGAGGTCGCTGGATATTCCTTTGCCGATCAGTTCGCGCTTAAGGAGCCAAGCGCTGCGGGGGTTGGTGCGCAGACGACTTTCTGTCCATAAGCGCGCGAAGTTGGCGTCATCAATTAGTGAGCGTTGACGCAGGTCTGCTATGACCTGTTCTACGATGTTGTGGGGGTATTTGCGGCGCAAAGCCGCGCGGACCTCTGCTTCGGTCCTAGGTTTTCGCGCGAGTTGGCGGATGGCTGAAGCGCTTGCGCGCCTAGTCTGGTCGCTGTCGCTGTTGTCGTTCATTTCAGGTCACACGGACCCTTCAAACTCCAATTGAGAATGCTGGCGTATGTTGAGAATGTTAAGAGTAGTGTATCAACTGTGAGTGGCTGGGTAAAGGGGAAGCGCTTCGGTATTGTTCATACTTTGCAATTTTTTCAGTTCGTTGGCTCTACTCTACCCGGCGCCGAGCGATCTCGATGTAATCTTCGGAGATATCTATTCCGATGTATTTTCTGCCGTGCGCCTTCGCCATTTTGCAGGTTGTGCCTGATCCGCACATGGGGTCGAGGACAATATCACCGGGATTTGACCAGGACAGGATGTGATCCTCGGCGAGTTTTTCAGGGAACACAGCGGGGTGCTGAAATGCGATTTTGTCTCGGGTAGTCCCGCCAAGTCCTACTGCGTACGACCATATATTGGTGCGAGTTTTTTCTTTGTTCAGGCGTCCACGCTTTTTTTGTTGATTCCGTCGGGAAGTTTATTATGGGTCAGAAGCTCTTCACCGCTGCGAACCGTAGGCATTTTGAGAGGATTAAATGTTTTTGGTGAGCCGTTTTTAGACAGGACGAACATAAACTCCCAAGCATTAGTGTATGCATTGGAGCGCATGAAAGGAGTGTTTTTCTTCTGATAGATCATCACATCATGGATGGTGAATCCGATGTCTTGAAACATCACTGCCTGACGAAAACTGGTCATGGAGCGGCCACCGTTGATGCGATCCCCGACAACCCATACGACTACTCCGCCATCTTTAGTTACGCGGAGAAGGGCTTTCCCCACGCTCTCGGCGTCGAAAGCGTAACCGTTGTAGTTGCGCATCTTGTCGTATGGAGGCGATGTTACCGTTAGGTCTATCGAACTTTCAGGGACTTCAGACAGCGCATCCACACAGCTGCCGACGATAAGGCGGTTGGTTTCAAGCGTTTGTACATGTTCTGATGTCATGCCAGAATAGCCTCCTTCCGCCCATTTCCTATCTGCTGATGCCATATACTACATGCTACGACTGCTTGGCTGGGGATTAAAAGCGGTCTTGCGGCGCTGAAACACGAATTCGCGCTGTGCTGCCGTTAGCTGCCGAGCAGCCGGAACAACGATTAGATTGCTCCGACCGCTCTAATGCCTACTAGCGCCAACGCCTTTTCGCGCATCATCCGCCTTTATTGCCGGATTTCCCATAAGCGCGCTCAAGTCGGCTGAGGCGTTCTTCGAGCTTCGTCTGCCGAGTGGCGGTTCTTGCGGCTTGGGTCCAGTTGGCTTATATCGCGTATCAGCGTTAGGCGCTAATCCCCGATGACCGTCAGGGGGATGTCATCCGTATCTTCTGCTTCTTCCATTTCCGGTATGACTATCTGGGGTGAGAGCTTGTTCCGCACCAGTTCCTCTATTTCGGATGCGACCTCATCGTTTTCGTTGAGGAATCGCTTGGAGTTCTCACGTCCTTGTCCTAATCGGATTTCACCGAATGAATAGAAGGAACCGCTCTTGCGGATGACGTTCTCGTTCACGCCGATGTCTATCAGCTCGCCATACTTGCTGATGCCTTCGCTGTACATGATGTCGAACTCGGCTACACGGAAGGGCGGTGCGACCTTGTTCTTGACTATGCGTGCGCGTACACGATTGCCCATTACGTCGGAGCCTTGCTTGATGGATTCCAGCCGTCGCAGGTCGATGCGAACAGAGCTGTAGAACTTCAGCGCGCGGCCGCCGGGCGTAACTTCGGGATTGCCGAAGAAGACGCCTACCTTCTCGCGGAGCTGGTTTATGAATATCACACAGGTGTTTGAACGGCTGATAGCAGATGTGAGTTTGCGGAGGGCTTGGGACATGAGGCGAGCCTGCAATCCGACATGAGTATCGCCCATATCGCCTTCGAGTTCGGCGCGTGGCACGAGCGCCGCTACGCTGTCCACCACGACAATGTCCACTGCGCCGCTGCGAACCAGATATTCGCAAATCTCCAAACCTTGCTCTGCGGTATCCGGCTGAGAGACTAGAAGCTCCTCTATATCTACGCCGCACTTTGCAGCATATCCGGGATCTAGGGCATGTTCTGCATCGATGTAAGCCGCAGTGCCGTTGTCTGCTTGGGCGTTTGCCATTACATGGTAGGCGAGGGTAGTTTTGCCTGACGATTCTGCGCCGTAGATTTCTACTACACGGCCGCGCGGCACGCCGCCGATACCCAGCGCCACATCCAGCGATATGGAGCCGGTGGAGATAGCGCCCGCCAAGTTATCTTGAATGGCATCTCCGAGCCGCATAACTGCGCCCTGTCCGAACTGCCTGTCAATCTGTCCCATAGCAAGCTCAAGCGCCTTGGACTTGTCCGCTGCTAAACTGACTCTGCTTGTCTTCGATGTCCCATTTCGTCTCGGCATGGCTGCCTCCCATATCTTGTTTGGTATTGATGCAGTTGATCCGTGTGCATCAGTGATTCGAACCTCGTGTATGCAACATAGCAGACGATCGCGCCAAAGTCAATACAAGTGTTCTACCCAATAACATCTCAATCTAAGATGGAAATGCTGTCGTTCTGGCTCATCAGCTTGCTTTTCTACTCATTTCAGGCTCGTATCCACCTGAAAGAAAACCCTATCCAGAGCAGGCAATTGTTCATCATTACCGCTGTCGCGCTCGGTTTATTTTAGAGCGCAATCTTGACTATATATAAAAGTAATGATTAAATGGCGACATTCTTATGGGAGGGCATGTAAACCAAACAACATTCTGTCAGAATAAAATTGTCATTAGCGATTGATGCGGACAACCAGTTAAAGTTCGATTGGGAGGCAAAGTTATGCAAAGTTTGCGGACACGAAAGTCGGCGATTTGGCTTCTGTTATGCGCTGTGGCAGTTATGCTGACAGCAGCTGCCTGCGGCGCCGCCGAACCTGAAGTGGTTACAGTCGTCGAGACTGTGGTCGTGAAGGAAGAGGTCGTCAAGGAGGTTGAAGTCCCGAAGGAAGTGCTTAAAGAGGTAGTTAAAGAAGTTCAAGTCGAAGTTCCCAAAGAAGTTGTTAAAGAAGTCGAAGTCGTAAAAGAGGTTACGAAAGAGGTAATCAAAGAGGTTCCGATAGAGCGGGTTGTGATAGCGACTCCAAGCCCGGCTCAGGAACACTTCTATGTGAAGCCGCTCGACCCATTCCCAATACCAGGAGGCACGTTCCGCGCTGGTGCACACGGACCGCCCGCCCACTTCGACTGGTACGCATCCGGCACTATTGCCAACCACGGCGTGCAGTCGCCAATGTACGATGCCCTGCTCCGCCGTGATCCCCGTACTTCGGATGTGCCGGTTATACCCGACTTAGCGTACAGTTGGGATATATCCGATGACCAGCTAACCTTCACTTTCAACATAAGAGAAGGCGTCAAGTTCCATGACGGCAGCGACCTCACATCGGAAGACCTCAAAGCCACCTATGACCGAATTATCTTCCCCAGGGAAGGGCTAGTCAGCTTGAGGAAAGGGCTTTTCCCCAATGTTACCGAGGTGAATACGCCCGATGATTACACCATCGAATTCAAGCTCAGCGAAGGCAGAGTGCTTGCGAATATGATGGTGGCGTTCTCGACTGAGTGGAATCTGGTAACGAAGAAAGAGACGCTCGAGGAGCACGACGGCAATCTCAGGGGAGTTGATAATCACCCCGGTACTGGACCGTTCAAGTATGTGGAGCGCAACGATGACCACTGGGTCATGGAGAAGAACGTTGACTACTGGAGCCCGGATGCCCCGTATGTTGACAGGATAGAGCACATTTGGCTGAAGGCATGGACTCCGGAGAACACGGCGGCGCTGCTGGGTGGACAGACGGACTGGACGATGTGGCTCGCTCCGAAGGACGGCAGAGATATAGGCAACCGCCCCGGCTTGAACAGCATACGCCAGCACCTGCTCATCTGGCATGGCATTCCTATGAACAACTTGCGTAAGCCTTTTGACGACAAGCGCGTGCGCCAGGCGTTTGCGCTCGTGTTAGACCAGCAGGCGCTGCTCGATGTTACGGCAGATGTTAAGGCTACTCTGTTCGGCGGCGGATGGTTCACCGACGGTACCCCTTACGGGCTTCCCTTGGAAGAGCTGAAGCAGAAAAAGTATTTCCGCCATCCGACTGAAGCAGATATCGCCGAGGCGCGCGCACTTCTCGCTGAGGCAGGCTATCCTGACGGACAGGGCATACCAACTCTTGACCTTGTTACTCGCGAGACCATCAACCAGCGCCAGAGAGCGCCCGCCATTCAAGCGATGCTGAAGGAAGGCCTGAACATCGATACCGAAATTCGCGTCGTTGATGTGTCCGCGCATGGTGAAGAAATTAAGGCAGGCAACTACGACATCTCGGTCGAAGGCGGCGCATGGGCGTTTATCCCTGACCCTGCTTTCTACATAAAAGAGCTCTTCGGTCGCTGCGGCGATACTCTCTGCGACAACAACACCGCTTTCTATGACAATCCTGAACTCGATAGAATGCTCAGGGCTATGGAGCTTGAGCTGGATCTGGCTACTAAGCTTGAAATGTCGCGGGAATTGTCGGACTTCCTAGATCAGGAGATGCCCTGGGTGCCTCTCGACACTACCGAGATTACCTATTGGGGCTACTGGGATCATGTGAAGGGCTTGATGCCTGCAAACAGTGACTTCTACGCCAACTACGAACTACACAAATGGGACTATGTATGGCTGGACAGATAGCCGCCTATTAGTCCTGATATAACAGGTAGAATCGGAAGAGGCAGCCGGAATATCATTTCATTGATGATTAAAATCAGCGCTGCCTCTCCAGTCAGCGGAGGGGATGATTGCGAAACTACATCTTGAAGCGTTTGCTCTATGCAATCCCCACCATATTCGGTATTACGGTCTTGATATTCGCTATCATGCGGATCCTCCCCGGCGACCCTTTGGGCGCTTACTATGGGATAGAGACCATAATAAAATGGACACCAGCCCAGAGAGCGGAAATACTGCGTGACCTAGGCTTGGATAAGCCGATAGCGGTGCAGTATGCGTTGTGGATGAGGGACATCGCTTCAGGAAAACTCGGCGAGTCGTTCTTCCGCGGCGACCCCATCATCGAAATCTTGATTCAGCGCGGGCCTATAAGCGCGCAGATCGGCATCATATCAGTCGTCATATCTTGGATAATCGGGCTGCCCGTGGGCATAATCAGCGCCGTGCGTCCCAACTCAGTGTGGGACATGTGCACGAGCTTCTTCACAGTGCTTTTCCTTGCCATTCCGGGGTTCTGGCTCGGTCTTCTTGTGGTCGTAGCGCTTATCACATGGTTTCAGTACAAAGCCCCAATCGTCTCCGTTCAATTCTGGGAAAATCCCTGGGAAAACCTTCAGATAATTGCGGGTCCCGCTATCGTCCTGGGGCTGGGGCAGGCGGCGTTCATCGCGCGCATGGCTCGCTCGTCCCTGTTTGAAGTGCTGAGAGAGGACTATGTAAGAACCTCGCGCGCCAAGGGTCTCATCGAGCGGCTGGTCATCGCGCGCCACGCAATGCCTAACGCCCTGCTGCCGGTTCTGACGCTGAGCGGTGTGCTGCTCGGCTTCGTTATGGGCGGCTCTGTCGCCGTTGAGCAGGCGTTCACCGTTCCCGGCTTAGGCAAGGCGCTTGTCGTCGCGGCTATAGACCGAGACTTCAATGTAGTTCAGAATATCGTTCTGGTTTACGCCGTCATTTTTGTGCTGGTCAATCTGTTCATAGACTTGCTATATGGCTGGCTTGACCCCAGAATTCGCCTGAACTAGCGTTACTTTTGTTACTTTATGAGTGTAACCTCAAGCACTGCAAGAGGGAGTTTCAATGGAAGCAGTAGCAGCCCAAGGGAATGTCAGTGCAAGATTCTCACGGTCCACAAGTGCTGTCCGTACTTTCTTCCAACGCAGTCCATTTGCGGCGATATGGGGCATCGTGGGACTGGTGCTTATTCTGATGGCTGCGGCAGCCCCGATAGTGTCTCCTAAAGACCCCCTCAAGGCCGATTTCACCAAAATGAGCGCGGCTCCTGACAGCGCAAGCCTGTTTGGCACCGACCAGATTGGCAGAGATCTGTTGAGTCGAATTGTGTATGGAGCGCGCGTCTCACTTTTCGTCGCGTTGGCATCAGTGCTGCTGGGCACTACGATAGGCGGCGTTTGGGGATTGGTCAGCGGCTACTTAGGTGGATTGACCGATATGATTAGCCAGCGCTTCGTCGAGGTAATCATGGCGCTGCCAGGACTGATACTGGCATTTGCGCTGGTACTGGTCATGGGAGCGGGCGTATGGACAATTATCGTTGCCATCGCCGTAACCCGTGTGCCGTTCGGAGCAAGAATCATACGCTCCGTGGCGCTCTCAGTGAAACAGACGGCGTATGTGGAGGCTGCAAGAAGCATAGGCGCTTCCCAAACCAGAATTATGGCGCGCCACATTGCCCCCCAGTGTATCGCGCCATTCCTAATCCTGTTCACGGTTCATTTGGGCACAGTCATCGTCATCGAGGCGTCTCTCAGCTTCCTTGGACTTGGCGTAAGCCCACCCACACCAAGTTGGGGCGGAATGCTCGGAGAAGCTTCTGCGCTGCTCTATCCGTTCTGGTGGCATGTCTTCTTCCCCGGGCTGTTCATCACTGTTACGGTTCTGGCGTTCAACCTATTCGGCGACGGACTGCGTGATGCCTTAGATCCCCGTCTGCGCGGCACTCTGTAACACCGCTTTAGCTGAAGTATGGTATGACGCTTTCCCCTAGGATGCTTATAGTCCGCAGCGACTGCTCGCGATTGTCGAGCGCGCATCGGAACAGTACCTGGGTTATGCCCATCTGACGAAACACTTCCAGCGCGGTGATGCACTCCTCTGCGCCGCCTACTATTAACGAACGCTGCATCTCGTCAGCCCCGAAGCCGCGGTAGCCGTTCTCGAACAGCCCCCTCGCCTCCTGCATTGCGGCTTGGCGCGAATCTGACAGATGCAGATCTCGCCGCAGCGCCACATCGCTAATTTCGTCAGCGCGTCCGTATTCGTCGAGCGCGCTGCGGTAGAACCTGAGACGTTCTTCTGTATATTCGGGTGTCCAACCCGGACTGATGATCCACGCATCCGCAATTCGGGCAGCGCGGCGCACGGCAGGATCGGCGTTCGCCCCTATCCACATCGGAATGGAACGATTCACAGGCTTAGGGTTGATCGACACACTCTCGAAAGCGTAGTGTCTGCCGTTGTATGACACATCATCCTCTGCCCACAGCATGCGCATAATCTCAAAAGTTTCGGTGAACCGGGAGACGCGCAGTCGTTCGGGCGTCTGAAACGCAAGGTGCGCTTCCGGCTGATGCCCCAAGCCGCTGATGACCTTAGTTTTCCCGCTGCTGATGATGTCTAATGTGGCGAGCTGCTCTGCAAGCAGTATCGGGTTGTAGAATGGCAGCAGAAACAGCGGCAGAAGCTGCATGTCCTCCCCGGTGTACGCCGACAAACGGCTCATAGTTGGCAGAACTTGGAAGTAGTTGTGCTTGGTTACATGGTGATCTCCGAGCGACAGCGATGCGAAGCCGTACTCTTCCATAAGCATAACCTGCTCTGTAAGGCTGTCCATCAACTCTTTGGGGTCGCGCCTTATGTCGTAGCTAGTGGTTAGGGACATTCCGATTTGCATTGTCCTGTTCTCCTTATCAGTTAATCACTCTACTCTTTAATCACTCTGCTAATCTGCTGATACAATCCCGATGTGTCATAGATGTGTCATAATAACGGGACGGCTTCAACCGGTACTCCGATATATCAGCTCGTATCATTGTTATTTATATAGACTTACATCACAGACCTTATGAACAATAAATACATCCTGCTGCGCCTATTTGTGTACGCGGCGCGCTAACAAATATAATCACTCGAAGATGTCAAAGTTCCGCAAACATACGATTGTGCCTTCATCCGTAACTGATCCGCGTACAGACACGGAATCGCTGCGTCGCGCGCTGATGGAGAGAATGCCGCGTTACGCCGTCATATTGTACAACGATGACTATCACGCTATGGACTACGTTGTGCATGCGCTGGTCAAGAGCGTGCCTGACCTAGTCGTGGAAGAAGCCATGGGCATCATGCTGGAGGCACATAACACAGGCAGCGCGGTCGTAATCCGATGCTGGCTGGAACAGGCTGAATTGTACCGCGACCGCATACGCGCCTATGGACTGGATGTTGGCATCGAGCGCGAATAGTCGGCGCAGTCAACACATCAGTGCGAAACCTTGTAGATGTGCGATTCGCGAAAGCCTGTTACGACTTTGATGTATCCGCTCATATCTTCGTCCAGCTTGCTGTCCCCGCTATCGACTAGGATAGGTCTGCCGCTAAGCTCAAGAAGCTTACTTCGAGTGGCTGCCACGATTATGTTATCCTTCCCGACACTTCGGATGAGACGCGCGCTAATCTGCTGATTGCCGCGCCCGATGATATATCCCTGTCCTCCGATTACGCTCACAATTATCTTTGCAGGCTTTCCCTCAGTCAGATTTAGCAGCTCGCATTCCCCTGCGTCCTTCGCAATCAAAATCTTGTTAAGCACCACATCCACGCCCAGCAGAGTGTTCGCTGTTCCCAGTGCGTCCGAGATGGCTGCGGTAGTGGTTCCGGGCCCAATAATGTAAACCGTGTCTTCCTCCATGTCCGCAACGACTTGCCGCGCGATGTCCAAGGGCGTTTCCAAGTCCTGCACTGCTCCGGACTTTGTGGTCTGAACTGCTTGCGAATCCTGCGGCACATTCAAATACCCGTACAGCTTCGCAGCGACTCTCCCGCTGCGAAATGCGTCTTCATCAATATCCATCACTTCGAGCTGCGTGATTTTCAGGGATTCACCTCTAAGAAATCGCAGGGCAATCTCACCCGCACGGCTCGGACTGATCGCAAACACCCCGGAGTGCATCTTGACGCCGGCAGGTATGCCCAGCACGGCCATTGGCGCTGATTCATTGGGGGTGTCAGTGATTGGGGTGTCAGCACTGAGGGCGTCAGCGCCTAGGGCGTCGCAGATGTCGCGCGCAGTGCCGTCCCCGCCTGCGAAAAGTAGTATGTCCACGCCGGCGTGCCGCATTTCAAGCGCAGCCCGGCGGGTATCCTCAGCCGATGTGCGGCAGTCGTGGCTAAGCGCGCCGTCAATCAAAATGGGCAGTATGCCGCATTCGCGCGCTGCTTCCTCGCCCATCGACTTCGCGCAGGCAATTAGCGTTACTTCCGGAATTGCGTCGGTTATTACTTTAAGAGCTTCAACCGCTCGAAAGTGCGCTCGCGGCTGTGCGCCAAGCGCCAGAGCCTGCCGATACACAATCTCGCCGTCAGTGCCTTTCAACCCGACTCTTCCGCCCATTCCGGCTATCGGGTTCACTATCAGCCCTAGTTTCTTCATCACTGTTCCTCTTGTGCTGAGCGATGCCCAGTTAACGCATTCGTATGTGCATATCTTAACCCACCTGTTGTCATAAGCAATCCCACTATTCCCCATCTGTTCACATTGACATCAGGCGCATTGGGAATTAGTCTGCTGTAAGCATCATAACCAAGCTACACCAGAGGGCGCAGATGAACTACTATCACATAACGGACGACCAGATGGAATGGAAAGAGCGCGTTGCTGAACTCGCGGAGCGCGTAATCGCTCCACGCGCAGCCGAGTATGACGCCAAAGCGCAGTTTCCGGAGGATTCGCTCGCAGCCCTGGGAGAGTTAGGGTTGTGGGGGCTGCGTGTGGACAAGGAGCACGGCGGGCTGGGCGGCGATATGGTTACTACCTGCCTCATCGTCGAGGAAATCGCCAAGAAATGCCCGTCAACCGCAATGTGCTACAAGATGCACCTCGAATCGGTCGAAGCCGTCAGCCGCATTCCTACTGCGCTGCAGCTGAAGCGGTTCGTCGAGCCGCTCGCAAATGGAGAGGTGTTCGCAGCTGCAGCCGGCGGTGAATCGCGCGGCCAGTCCGGCAGAGACTGGCGTCCCGTATCTGCGCCGGACATCCCGCTGCCTCGCGTCGAAGGCGGCTTAAAGCTCGACAACATCCGCAAGTCTTATGTTACTTCCGCAGGACATGCATCGCACTACATCATGTTCTGCCGCGTCGAAGGCGGTCGAATGGATGGCCCGCCCGATCTCCTGATGGTAGAGGCGGACAAGATTGACTGGGAGACCGTTAGCCAGTGGGACGGGCTTGGCATGCGCGGGAATTGCAGCGCCGCGATGGTGTTCAATGGAGTAGTGCCGGAAGAAAACCTGCTCGGTATCGAACTAGAAGGCGAAAAAGAGCCGGTCATGGCTAAGTACATGATGCCCGTGCTAATTCTTACATACGGGGCTGCTTATCTGGGCATAGCGTCCGGCGCTTTCGACCTTGCCTGCATCGAGGGGGACAAACGATTTCCAAGCGGCGCAAGACGTCTGGACAACCCGATCAACCAGCGGAGAATTGCGGAAATGAGCGCACAGATAGAATCGGCGCGCGCTTTCCTGCATGTGGCGGCGTCTATGGCAGACGAAGGCAGGGCGCCGTCGTTGCTGCCGTACATCCAAGCCAAGGTGATATGCTCTGAAGTCGCCGTGCGTGTTACGCAAGACCTAATGACGATGTTCGGAGGCACCGCATTCGCGCGCGAACTCCCATTCGAGCGTTACTTCCGCGATGCCAGAGCCGGCGTAGTGATGGGGCTTGCTAACGATCAGGCATACGAAACGATAGGAACGCTTCTGTTCCCGCCGGAAGACGCGAGTTAGCCTTGCCTGTGCATTCAGGATACCATTCGCGATATTGGAAGAACTCGCAATACCATCTGCTCGCCGGTTTATTCAACGCGAGTGAGGACAAAACGTCGTTGGGTTCGCTGTCAGGCGCGACGCTGATGGTTATTCAACGCGGGTAAGGACAAAACCCTTTTCTCCGGTAATTCGCTGGTCGTTGGGCAGCGCAATGACAACCCCGGCAAGAGAATTATCGATGAGGCTGCTGTTAAACTTCCAAGTAACTTCGATGGCCTCTTTCGGCAGACCGCTTGTAATGAACACAGCCTCGTCGTACCTCAGCCGATTGGAGACCGTCAAACCCTGCGCCTGCCAATGCGTCTCTCCCTCAATAGGTTCGTCGAAGTAAATGTCCACAGACGGCGCGGATGCGTCGAACGACAGCGACACACTTCGCTCGTCCTGCTCCCCCGGCAGCGTCATCATGCCCTTAAACTCTTGTACCTGCTGACTGCTCATACTGGTATATTTCTCCCTTGAATAGTCTTTGCAAACGCATCGACGATACGCTGCAATCTGCTATATGAAGTCAGTATAGAATACCCCAGCCACCTTCACACTACAACTTCTAAATACTTTGGATGCCTGGGAATAGATTTAGGCTGCTGGAAGCCGTATTGGCGTGCCGTCTAAACACACGCTGCTCACTCACTTTGCCGCAGTTCTGCGAGCGAATCCTGGCGTAGACCCTGCCGATAGAACCTGCTGGACATTAGAGACTGTGCGCTGAAACTTGTCGTCCCTCGCATATTTGTATCGCTAATACTTTAAGAATACCAGCCTTTGCCTTATTTGACACTCTGTTCTGCAGAATGATAAAATTAACCTGCCTTATATATACATTTGGCGTTCAAAATATATGCCCAAATGACAAAATACAAGACCTGGGAGGAAATAAAGTATGGTGAGGGAACAGAAGGTCCAAATCCACAGAGGCCTTCGAGATGTGCTTATAGACAGAACCAGGTCCAGCTTCATTGACGGCGACGTCGGCAAGCTCCTATACCGGGGTTACAATATCGACGACCTCGCAACACAGTCCACCTTTGAAGAAACGATTTACCTGCTTCTATATGGAGAACTTCCTAATCAAGAGCAGCTCGACTCATTTAACACAGAGTTAAAGGCAAATCGTACACTGCCCGAACAAGTCCTTGATGTCATCAGCATTACGCAGAATGCCCATCCGATGGACGTGCTCCGCACTGCTATCTCTGCCCTGTCTGCTTTCGATCCGGATACCGAAGATAACTCACAGGAAGCTACGCTCCGAAAAGGCATTCGTCTGACCGCGCAGGCATCCACAATAGTTGCTGCCCATGCGCGAATCCGAGAAGGCAAACAGCCGGTCGCGCCGAGTGCCACCCTGGATCACGCCGGAAACTTCCTGTACATGCTCTTCGGTGAAGAGCCTGACCCTCAAGATGCTAAGCTGATGGACAAAGACTTTATCCTGCACGCCGAACACGGCATCAACGCTTCTTCTTTCGGCGCGAGGGTAACGGCATCAACACAAGCCGACCTGCACTGCGCCGTAACCACCGGAGTTGGCGTACTCAAAGGTCCTTCCCATGGCGGGGCTGCCGAGGAAGTGATGAAGATGGCGCTGGAAATCGGGGACGAATCCAATGCCGCATCATACGTGGCAGACTTGCGGCGCAAAGGCGGAAGGGTTATGGGCTTTGGACATAGAGTCTATAAAGCCGTGGATCCTCGTTCGATACATCTGATGGATGACGCCCGCGATCTGGGCGTTCGCAAAGGGCAGCCCGGCTGGTACTCCATATTAGAAGCCGTCGCCAAGGTAATGGAACCTTACTCAAGACGCGGCATCTGCCAGAATGTGGACTTCTTCTCCGGCGCAATTTACTACCTGCTCGATATTCCGGAAGACCTGTTCATTTCCATCTTCGCTATGGGACGCATCCCCGGCTGGACTGTGCAGGTCATGGAGCAGTTCGATAACAACATTCTGCTCCGCCCCAGACTGCTCTATGTCGGAGATATGGATTTGGAGTATGTGCCCATAGACCAACGGTAAGCCGCTGCGCAAAACCCCACAAGCGCTAAACGAAAGGAATCGCGGATGACGCAAGAGACTGCTGAATGTACACATCACTGGCAGATTGAAAGCCCTAACGGACCCATGAGTGTAGGCAGGTGCAAGCGATGTGGCGAGCGCCGAGAGTTCAATAACTCTATTCAGGGCTCCGGATGGGACAGGCAAGGCTCGCACAACAGAAGAATGCGGCAGGCAAGATCCAGTAGTTCCTAACATCAAAAACCAACCCACAACACACGAAGAAGGGACATCGCAGCCGATGTCCCTCTTCTTATGTCCAAGCAATATGCAGCAGCCAGCCACCAAAGCGGAACAGGCAATAAGAGAACGCATTCGGAAGCGAGGCAAGATTACATTTGCCGAGTTTATGCAGACGGCTCTATATCATCACGTCGACGGCTATTACACTAGCGACAACCCATTCGGCGCAGACGGCGACTACTATACCAGTCCCGCGGTGCACCCGGCGTTCGGCGCGCTGCTTTCCGTGCATCTGTTTACGCTGTGGCGGCTTATGAACGAGCCCAGCGACTTTGCCGTCATCGAAATGGGCGCCGGCAACGGATTTCTTGCCGGAGACATCTG